>CAXXGY010000001.1:0-2025000 GCA_963667445.2 Dehalococcoidia bacterium
ATGATAACGTGGTTAACCGCGCCCGCCTGTACCGGGACCGACGGGACTTCGTGATCCAGCCCGGCGATTCGGGGATGCGGGAGGACTATCCGACCAATCCGGCCCAATTGGGCCCAGCGGAGAACCTCACAATGCCACAAGATCCCACCCTGCTCAGCTTCATCGCGCAACACCATTACACAGTGCTCGAGGACGTAGCAACAGACGCGCTGTGTTTCATCCTGTCCCGACGCACTTCTGCCAGAAAGGCGTTGTCCGAGTTTCTGGGGGATGAACATGGGCCATTGCCAATCGCAAAAGTGCAACGCCAGGTGACAGACGATTATGGAGCGAGACCTGACCTGACCTGCTTGGACGAAGACGGCAATAAGGTCGCATTGATCGAGTCCAAGTTCTGGGCGACACTAACGAGTAACCAGCCCGTCACCTACTGGGAGGGACTTCCCACTAACAGACGTGCCGTGCTCCTGTTCCTGGCGCCGGACTATCGCGTCGACCAAGGCACCTTGTGGGAGGAACTGGAAGCCAGGTTGCGCGACGCGGGTCACGAATTGGGCCCTGCCGACAGGCGCCCTGGACTGATTGCCGCACGATCCAGGGGCGACCAACGGCGCCTGATGCTGACAACCTGGCAGTTGCTTCTCGACAGGATGGCAACACGGGCCAGGGAGGATGGCGACACCCAGGCTTGCTTCGAGATCGCCGAACTGCGAGGGCTTGCCACCAGCGCTAGCGAGGATGAGAGACCCACCAGCGACGAGAACCTGAAACAACTTATCGCGGACTCCGTCAGGCGGCTTGAGCAATCGAAATGGGCGGACGCCCGTGGGCTGGCGTGGGGTCAAAGCCGTGGCTCGTACTTCGGACATTTTCTGCGACTCGCGGGCGCCATGGCATGGCTAGGCATCGAGTACCGAGCCTTGAGGCAAATGCCGGAAAGACCTCTCTGGCTAATCTTTTCAGAATACTCTGGGGACGATACAAGCGTGACGTTGGAAGAAGTCCGCGGCAGGCTTGAGGGCCGGTTGCATACAGGAATGGCGTGGCGCAGTGGCGAGGCATACCTGCCTGTTGAACTACCTCTTGGCGCCGACCGCGATCAAACTCTGGACTCCATAGTTGATCAACTGGAACGCATAGCGAAGCTGATTGACCCCGAGGGTCCAACCTACCGCTAAGTCACCCACATCACCGGCGCGTAGCACGACCGGCCCCCTCTCCCTCAGGGAGAGGGCTGGGGTGAGGGTGAAACGTCCTTTACCAAGACCCGCCCGCCGCCCACCTCGCTGAGCTTCTCGTACCGCCGGATGGTGTCGCCCTCGATGGACCAGATAGCCGTCGCGAACCGCTCTATCAGGTCGCGGTCGTGCACGGCCATGAGCACCGAGCCGGGGAAAGCATCCAGCGCCTGCTCGAACCGTTCCCTGGACGGAATGTCCAGGTGGTTCACCGGCTCGTCCAGCACCAGCAGGTTGGCCCCTTCCAGCACCAGCTTGGCGAGCAGCAGCCGCGTGCGCTGGCCGTAGCTCAATCGGCCCGCCGGTAGCAGCGCCTCGTCCCCCTCGAACAGGTACAGGTGCAGCATCGTCCTCGCCTCGGTCTCGGTCACCTCCGCCGCCTGACGCACCATCTCCAGCGGCGTCGCGTCCCAGTCCAGCCTCGCCTGGTCCTGCGGCATGTAGCCCGTCCTCACGTTCGCCCCGACGCGCACGTCGCCCAAGTCCGGCGTGACGTCGCCGTTCACGATTCCGAGCAGCGTGGACTTGCCGCTTCCGTTCGGCCCAAGCAGCGCCACCCGCTCACCGTGCTCCAGCACCAGATCCACGTCGCGGAACAGCCACCGCCCGCCGAAGCCGTGTCCGACCCCCTCGAACCGCAGCGCCAGCGTCCCGCCGCGGGCCGGTTCGCCAAAGTCCAGGTTCATCTTCCACGCCGCCCTGGGACGCTCCACCCTGTCCGGGGAGTCGAGCATCCGCTCCAGCCGCCGCTCTCGCACCTTGGCCTTGCGCGCCACCTTCTTCGCGCGTCTCCGGTAGAAGTCGTGCGTGGTGTTCCTCTCCGTGCGCAGGGCCGTCTGCTTGGTTCGCTCGATGTCCCGCCGAACCCGCCTCTGCTCAGCCTCCTGGTCCTTCCACGCCGCGGTCTGCTTCTCAAGCTCCCGTTCTTTCGCCAGCCGGTACGCCGAGTAGCCGCCCGGATAGGCCGCGATGCCTGCCTTCTCGCCGCCCAGCTCCAGTATGCCCGTCGCCACGCCGTCCAGGAACGCCCTGTCGTGGGACGCCACCAGCGCCGCGCCGGAGTATCCGGCCAGGTACGTCTCAAGCCACTCCAGCGCCGCGATGTCCAGGTGGTTCGTCGGCTCGTCCAGCAGCAGCACGCCCGGGTTCGCCGCGATGACGCCCGCCAGCGCGGCCCTGGTACGCTCGCCGCCGCTGAGATTCGACAGGGGCGTGTCCTCCGGCACGTCGCCAAGCCCCAAGCCCTGTAGCACGGCGGCGGCGCGCTGCTCCACCTCGTAGCCGCCCAGCGCATCGAACTCCTCCGATGCGCGCCCGTACTCCGCGATCAGAGCGTCGAGTCCCCGGCCGGACGCGCGGGCCATCCGCTCCCCGACACGCGCCATGCGTTCGTAGGCATCCGCGTGCTCGACCAGCCCGCGCCGCACCGCCTGGCCCAGCGTTTGCGCGGAGTCCGCCTCGAAACCCTGCGGCATCCACGCCGTCGTCCCACCGCCTACCACCACCCGTCCCCGATCCGCCGGCTCGACGCCCGCCACTATCCGCAGCAGCGTGGACTTCCCGGACCCGTTGGGGCCGACCAGCCCCGCGCGCTCACCGGGATTCACGACGAAAGACACGTCCTCGAGGACGGTCTCGGAACCGTAGTGCTTGGATAAGTTCAAGACTTGCAGCATACTCAACCCACCACAAATGATAACACACCCCGCGTGTTCGGCCGCGTCTCCGTCCGGCGCGTGGCCCCTCGTCGTCGCCTGTGCTATATTGCCCCCAGCGCGCCGGATCCGGGCGCAGCCCGAAAAGCGAACCCACACGGAGGCCTGCTCCATGAAGTTCACCGACATCCTATACTCGAAGAGCGACGGCATCGCCCGCATCATCATCAACCGGCCCGAGGTCTACAACGCCATCCGCGGCAAGACCACGGACGAGATGGTCGTCGCGATGGAGGACACCCACAACGACGACAGCGTCCGCGTGCTGGTAATCGAGGGCGCCGGCCCGAACGCCTTCTGCTCCGGCCGCGACCAGGGCGAGGACCGCACCAGCCCCGAGTACTCCGGCGAGAGCGAAGAAAACATCGACGCCATGGTCCGCAACATGCCCAAGCCCGTCATCGCCAAGGTGGACGGCTACGCCATCGGCTCCGGCAACATCCTCGCCTACACCTGCGACTTCACCGTCGCCTCCACGCGCTCCATCTTCGGCCAGACCGGCCCTCGCGTCGGCAGCCCCGCCACCGGGTTCGGCGTGGGCTACCTCGCGCACGTCGTGGGCCAGAAGCGCGCCCGCGAAATCTGGATGCTCACCCAGCAGTACAGCGCCCAGCAGGCCTACGAAATGGGCCTCGCCAACTCCGTGGTGCCACACGATCAGCTCGAGGCCGAGGTCCAGCGCTACTGCGCCCTCATCAAGAACAACAGCCCCGTTATCTTGGAGTTGCAGAAGATGACCTTCAACGAGGTCACCGACTACATGGAGGGCATCCCAAACCCCGCCGCCACCTTCATGCCCGAGTACAGCAGCTCCGAAGAGTCCGAGGAACGGCGGCTCGCCTTCATCGAGCGGCGGCCCATCGACCCCTCCAAGAACATGCCCTTCCTGCACGCCAGGCGCGCCCACAAGGTCACCACCGAATAGACCGGACCATTCCGAGAAGTCCCTTCCCTCGCAGGGGGAGCACCAGAAGTCCCTTCCCCCTCGCAGGGGAGCGCCAAAAGTCCCTTCCCCCTCGCAGGGGAGCGCCAAAAGTCCCTTCCCCCTCGCGGGGGAGCGCCAAAAGTCCCTTCCCCCTTGCGGGGGAGCGCCAAAAGTCCCTTCCCCCTCGCAGGGGGAACACCAGAAGTCCCTTCCCCCTCGCAGGGGGAAGGTTAGGATGGGGGTGAAGATCCCTCTCCTCAACACCAGCAACAAACGGAGGAACCTCAATGGCAAACTCATCCGGGGTGCAAGTCAGCGTCAACCTCGCCTTCCCCGCAGCGGGCGTCGCATTCAAAGTCAGCGCGAACGACCCCGCCGACGGCGGCGCCACCGCGTTCCGGCTGTCCGTTACCGACGCGGACGGCGGACGCGACATCCCATTCCGCGTGGACGCCTCGCGCCCCCTCGCCGACTGGGTGCGCGGCTACAGCCGCTGGCTCGTCCGCGCCCGCGTATCGGCCACTTTCGACGAGAACGCGATAACCGGCGCCTTCCACGAGGGCCTCACCCCCGAGCAGACCCTTGAGGGCGTGGCCCACGCCTGCGACATGATCCGCCAGCGCTTCGAGCTGTACGAAGAAAGCGTGCTGGAATAGCATAGCCTTCCGAATTGTCCCTTCCCCCTCGCAGGGGGAAGGTTAGGATGGGGGTGAAGAAAAGTGTTCGTCGCCGAAAAACTGGCCAACTTCGTCCACGGCCTCCGCTATGAGGAGCTACCGCCCGACGCGGTCGCAGCCGCCAGGCGCTACCTGGCCGACAGCTTCGCCTGCGCCCTCGCCGCCTACCACGCCGAGCCGGTGGCCAAGGCGCGCGAGTACGCGCTCGCCCGCGGCGGCTCCCCCGACGCCACCCTTATCGGCGCCGCCGACAAGACCCCCGCCGACGTCGCGGCGCTGGTCAACGGCACGATGGTGCGCTATCTGGACGCCAACGACATCTTCGCCCCCACTCCCGGACGCGAGGGCGGCCACTTCAGCGACGTGATTCCCGCCCTGGCCGCCCTCGCCGAGGCGCGCGGCCACGACGCGAACGAGCTCGTCACCGCCGTCGTCGCCAACTACGAGTTGCTGGGCGCGCTCTCCGAGACCTACCACTTCTCCCGCCGCGGCTACCACGCCATCACCGTCGAGCCGTGGACGCTCGCCCTGGTCGCCTCCCGCCTGCTGCGCGCCGGCCCGGACGCCGCCGTGCACGCCTGCGGACTCGCCGGCGCGACCGGCATGGTGCTCAACACCTGGCTCCGCCCATCGCCCTCGATCCCCATGATCAAGGCAGTGGCCGTCGGCCTCGCGTCCCAGCGCGCGGTGCAGTCCGCGGAGCTGGCCGCGCTGGGCGTCACCGCGTCGGAGGACGCCCTGGAGACCACGTTCGAGCGCCTCGCGCCCCTCCACGACGCGCCCGCAGACCTCGCCCGGGTCGACCAACTCGGCGAGCGTTGGACCACCACGCGCAACGTCATAAAGTCCTACCCGTCCCAGATTTCCACCCAGGCCGCCGTCGAGGCCGCGCTGTCGCTGCACCGCGCGGGCGTGCGTCCTGAGTCCGTCGCGAAGCTGACCGTGTACGGCCACAACGGCGTCTGCGGCGGCGTGCAGGGTTCGCCCGAGGCCTACTCCCCCGCCACGCGCGAGGCCGCCGACCACAGCACGCCGTTCGTCGTCGCCATGGCGCTGCTGCGCGGCAGGCTCACCGCGCGCGAGTACGAGGGCGACCCCTGGGACACCGCCGAGTACAAGTCCCTGGCGTCCCGCATCGAGCTGGTGCGCGAGCCGGAGCGCGACGAGGCCTACGCCCAACGCGGCATCATGGGCGTGCGACTCGTGGCCGAGCTTACAGACGGTCGCTCCGAGGAGGCCATCGTCCACCAGCCCAAGGGCCACCCCGACGCGCCCATGTCCGACGACGAGCTGCTCGCCAAGATGACCTGGCTGCTCGAGGACGTCGCCCCGCCCGGCACGGCCCAGCGCATATTCGAGCTCTGCCACACCATGACCACGCGCGACGATCTGGATGCGCTGCTGGCGGCGTGCCGGCTCTAACCCGAAATGATGGCGCTGACGTTGTCATTCCAGATTGCCCTCAACGCTGCTGGAGTGTCGTCTTGCCCCATCAGATCGAGTAGAGCTTCCGTATAATGCGATCTTCCTTCGCTTCCAAGCGTAGCCAACCCCGCGGCAATCCAGTCGATGACCACGACGAAGTTTATCTCGTGCCCCTGAGCGAAGTATCGTCGCGCTTGCTGGACAGCTTCTTCCGGTTGCGACCTGTCCCCTACGAAGTAGATGTACTCCCTGATTCCATGCGGGCCGACTTTGGAGTTAAACGTCGCGACAATCCGGTTTCTGTCAACCGCGCGTTCGGTAACTTCCGCCACCAAGATCGCAGAGTCCCCGGACATCACGGAAATGTCGCCTCCGACACCAGAGGCCGTGTCCGCGACGTTTATACCTTGCCACTGAATGTCCCAGCCAAGCTGAAACCTCCGATTGATGGCCTGGAACATCGCCACCACAGCGTAAACGGGCAGTCTCCCTCCGCTAGGCGTATCAAGGAGGCGAGCGGTCAACTCAACGACCTGCTCCAGGCTCATGCGCTGCACTCTGGTCAACGGCACGTCAGACGCTTCGCGTAGTTCTACGAAGCGGAACGCGAGAGCTTCTAGAATCGCTCGCAACCCTTCGTCATCATCGATTTCCTCGACGAATCCGACCATCGCCAAGAAAGCATCGTATGCAGTCTTGTCACGCAACCCGTCTCGGGTAGCAGGAACAAACGAAACCATGCGCCTGAACACACTAAGGAACGGGCCTCTGGACGACGGGACACGCTTCTCCTGGAGCATAGGGTTCACGACGCGCTCATCAAGCGTTCTGCCGTTGTAGGCGCTATCCCCCTGCGAAACGTAGGGCAGCCGAATGTCTATGCCTTTGTCCTGGATGCGGGCGAGAACACAACCGAGCAGGACTTCTCGAAAAGCCTGAGTTCTGGACGCGAACACGGCGTCGGCAACATCTGAGAAACGCTGAGGCAGATTACCGGCCGCGCCGCCGGACAGCAACGCCTCTTCAGCCGCGCCAAACGCGGCTAGCAGGTCTCCCCTGGCGCTGTCGTAGTCGATAGGCATGGTCGCCTAGTAGTTCGTCCAGAGCGCTTCCTGGCGGTTCTTCTTGATGGCGTGGGACTTTTTGACAGGGGCTAAGTAAAGGTTCCAGTCCGCGTACAGTTCATCGAGCAAGTCACACCTGTACCCGGATAGGGCCACCTTGCCCTTCACGCCGTGGAGCAACTCGGACAACTCCGCGTGCTCGTCATCTGTCATCTCGTAGCCGTAGGCGCGGCTGTCTCCGCGCGAGCCGTGCGGATACGGAGGGTCGCAGTAGAACAGCGTCCCTTCGTCATCGTACAGCCTGATGACGTCCGCCGCGGGACGATTCTCTATCTGCACCCGCATCAGCCTTTCTGCGACCTGCGGCAGCGACTCCACGCTCCCCAGCCATCTCGACACCACGCCCGACATTCCGGCGCGGCTGGTGTTCTTGCAGTTCGCCCACCGGCCAAGTGTCGCGGTCTGAGCTAATCCGGTCCGGGCCTGGCGCGCCCGGACGAAGAACCGCCTGGCGCGTTCCAGGGCCGTAACTGTCTCGTCTTGGTCCGAGATGGCGATGTAGAATTCCTCGCGCGAAAAAGGGGTCAGAGCGATCTGGCCGACGAGCTCATCGCGCTGCTCTCTCAGGACGCGGAAAAAGTTGACGACTTCCCCGTCAAGGTCGTTGTACGTCTCAACCGGCGAAGGCGCTCGGTTGAGCAGCACGGCGCCGGAGCCCCCGAACGGCTCGCAGTAGTGATGCGCCGCCGGCAATCGCGGCAGCAGCCAATCGAGTTGACTGAACTTTCCGCCATACCATCCGAACGCGATCATTCGGCGCGCACGCCGCCTAATCACGCCTTTCGGCAAGTCACCGTTTGCTGCAATCGCGTCCGAGTCCAAGTACAGCTTTGAAGGTGCCCGTGACATAGCTCGCCTCGCCGTCAAGTCTTGGAACAAATTATCTGCCAAAGTCGTGCCAACCGTCAACCACGACGGACTTCATTGCGAGGTTAGACCGAGTCTGTCGAACCCTCCCCCGCCGCGCCGCCGAACCGGCGGCGATGCTCACGCAGCGTTCAATTGTCCATCACCACGCTCATCCCCGCCGCGCGCGCCCTCTCCGCCGCCTCCTCGTTCACCACACCGTCCTGCATCCACACGTACCGCGCCCCCGCCTCTATCGCGTCGTCCACCACCGGCCCCACCAGCTCAGACCGGCGGAACACGTCCACCATGTCGATCGGCTCCGGCACCGACTTCATGTCCGGGTACGCCTTCTCCCCCAGCACCTCGTCGATCAGCGGATTCACCGGGATGATCCGGTATCCCTGCTCCTGCATGTACTTCGACACGTAGTGACTGGGCCTCTCCGGGTTCAGCGAAATCCCCACCACCGCGATTGTCTTACTGTTCGTCAACTGCTCATGCACCGTATCCATTGCCTGCCTCCTTCTCACTCGCCTTCATTGCAGTCCCCTCTCCCCCGCGTGGGAGAGGGTTAGGGTGAGGGGGCTCCTCTAAAGTCCCTTCCCCCTCGCAGGGGGAAGGCTAGAGCTTGCCCCGTACTTGATACGGGGATGGGGGTGACTCCCGCCGGCCGCAACTCCTACCGCAGCTCCCGAAAGAACCCCCGTATGTCCTCCGCCAGCTCACGCGGCGTCTCCATCGCGGCGAAGTGGCCACCGTAGGGCATGTCCGTGAACCGCCGCAGGTCGCCGAAGATGCGCTCGCACCACTCCCTCGGCGGATGCGCGATCTCCTTCGGGAACGTCGCCACCGCCGCCGGCGGCCGAATCCGCTCGTCCCCGCCGAGTCGCAGCGGATCGCGCTGCGACTCGTAGTACAGCCGCACCGACGACCCAATCGTACCCGTGTGCCAGTAGATGCCGATGTTGGTCAGCAGCTCGTCCTTCGTGTACACGCTCTCAACATCCCCGCCGCAGTCGCTCCAGGTGCGAAACTTCTCCACGACCCACGCCGCCAGGCCCACCGGCGAGTCCGCCAGTCCGTAGGCCAGCGTCAGCGGCTTCGTGCCCTGGATGTGACCGTACCCGCCCTCCTCGTGCCGCCACTGCTCCCGCTCGGCCATAAACGCCTCCTCCGCCTCGGACAGCGGCGCGGCCCCGTCCCCCAGGTGCGGCGCGCCAATCACCAGCGTCACGTGCGCGCCGATTACCGCGTCCGGCCGCGCGTGCGCCACGCTCGCCGTCACCGCGCCGCCCCAGTCGCCGCCGTGCGCGCCGTACCGCGCGTAGCCCAGTTCGTCCCGCATCAGCCCCGCGAACAGCTCCGCGACGCGCCGATAGCTCATCCCCGGCGCGGTGGGCTTGCCCGAGAAGCCGTACCCCGGCATCGACGGAACCACCACGTCGAAAGCATCCGCGGCGTCGCCCCCGTGCGAGGCCGGGTCCGTCAGCAGCGGAATCAGCTTGTACATCTCCCAGAACGTGCTCGGCCAGCCGTGCGTGATGAGCAGCGGCGTCGGGTCCGGTCCCTGCCCCCGGACGTGAACGAAGTGCAGGAGCTGCCCATCCACCTCCGCCGTGAACTGCGGCAGCCCGTTCAGCCGCCGCTCCTGCTCCCGCCAGTCGAACCCATTCAGCCAGTAGTCCGCAAGCTCCCGCATGTACCCCAGGTTCGAGCCATAGTCCCACGCCGCACCATCCACCGCGTCCGGCCAGCGCGTAGCCGCGATCCGTCGCCGCAAATCGACCAGGTCCTCTTCCGGCACATCAATCCTGAACGGCTCTGCCATGTTCGGATGTTCTCCTTTGTCCCTTCCCCCTCGCAGGGGGAAGGTTAGGATGGGGGTGACGGCCCTTGCCGCATTGTCCCCTCTCCCCCGCGGGGGAGAGGGTCAGGGTGAGGGGGCCTTAGAGAACGCTCACTCCAACCCCAATTCCTCCGCCAACCCATACTCCTCCGCCAGCGCGCGCAGCCGACCCCACGTCGCGTCCTCCACCTCCACGCCGTCCCGCCGCTTCTGCGCCGACCGCAGGTGCTCCAGCTCGCCCGGATAGTACACCCTGTCGAACCCCTCCGCCGGAGGCGTGCCCGTCAGGTACTCCGCGAACTCCGTCACCTCGCGCTTGAACTCGTCCAAGTCGCGGAAGGCGTCCACGCTGAACGCCGCCATGAAGCAGCCGTCGTTGTGACGCCCCGACGGGTCGATGCCGAATCCGAGCCCGGTCAGGATGCCCGAAAAAATCTCCACCATCGCGGACAGCCCATAACCCTTGTGACCCTCCGGCCCGCCCAGCGGCAGCATCACGCCGCCCTGGCGCAGCGCGCCCGGGTCCGTCGTCTGGTTGCCGTCTTTGTCCAGCAGCCAGCCCTCCGGGATGGGCGCGTTGCGTGCCGTCGCCACCGCCAGCTTCCCGGCGGCCACCGCGCTCGTCGCCATGTCGATGAAGAACGGCCCGTCCAGGTCGCTCGGCATTGCGATGCAGATGGGATTCGTGCCCAGCCGCGCCTCCCGACCGCCGAACGGCGCCACCGACTTGGACGAACGCCCGGAGTCCGCCGTCATCATCCCGATCATCCCCGCCTGCGCCGCCATGATCGGATAGTCCGCCACCCGCCCCACGTGGCTCTGCCGGAACACCGTCGCCGCGGCGATGCTGTTCTGCCGCGCCTTCTCGATCGTCATGTTCATCGCGCGCTCGGACACCACGTAACCGAACCCCCAGTGGCCGTCGATGACGGTCGTCGTCGCCGTCTCCCGCACCACCTCGAACGGCGCGCCCGGCACGATGTGCTCCTGCTTCACCCGGTCGATGTACGTGGGAATCTGGATGATGCCGTGCGAGTCGTGGCCGGCGAGATTCGCCCCGATGGAGTGCCTGCTGGTGATCGCCGCCTCCTCCTCACTCGCGCCCGCGGCCTGCAGCAGCCTGCTGGCGATAACCTCGAGCCGGTCGGCCTGAACCGTAGGCATATGCGCACCTCCCTGTCCTGTATCAGCGTTGCCGCCAAGTCTAGCAGGTTTCGCCGGAAGGCGTATGTGCTAAAATGCCGCCATCACCACAGTCGCGCTCCCCGCACACCTATCACCCGAACGCCGCAAACGGAGGCCCGCCTCTTGAGACACTTCGACCAGCGGGTCGCCGTGTACATTGACGGCTTCAACCTCTTCTACGGCCTGAGAGACAAGGGCTGGCGGCGCTACTACTGGCTCGACGTGCGCAAGCTCGCCGAGAACCTGCTCCGCCCGCGCCAGACCCTCGCCGCGGTCAGATACTTCACCGCCCGCGTGTACCCCGACGCCAACGACCCCGGCAAGGTCGCCCGCCAGAACACCTACCTCGAAGCGCTGGGCACCATCGCGGGCCTGAGTGCCCACTACGGCCACTTCCTGCCCAGAACCCGGCGCTGCCCCAAATGCGGCGAGCTATCGCAGACCTACGAGGAAAAGATGACCGACGTCAACATAGCAGTCGAACTGGTCCGCGACGCGCACGAAGACCTGTTCGACGCCGCGATAATAGTCTCCGCCGACAGCGACCTCTCCCGCCCCATCACCGCAATCAGAGAGCGGTTCCCCGACAAGCGCCTAATCGTCGCCTTCCCACCCAACCGCTTCTCGATCCATCTCAAGCAGATTGCGGATGCGGCATTCACCATAGGTCGCGCAACCATCAGGAAAAGCCAGTTGCCGGAACGCCTCGTCAGGCAAGATGGGTTCGTGTTGACGCGCCCGACATCGTGGAACTAAAGGAATCCCCAAAAAACGAGACGTCCCCCACATTTCTATGGGGAACGTCGGCCCAGCGATACTCTCACTGGGGGGGTACATACACTATAAAGAGAAACGTCCCCCATGTCAACATGGGGAACGTCGGCCCAGCGATACGATCACTGGGGGGGTGTACATACTATAGTGTAGGCCGCTCACGCTGTCAACACATTCCCCGCCGATTTCCGCGCCCCGCGCCGTACCCAGAAGGCAACCTCACGCTCCCCATTCGACTCCGTGTTTTGCTAAAATGCCGCCATCACCGCAGTTGCACTCCGCCCACACGTATCACGCAAATGCCGCGAACGGAGCCCCGCCAATGACCACCGTCGATAGGCCCAACAAGGACGCGCTCACCAAGGCCTTGGACATATTCCGCGACGCCATGCGTCCATTCATTGTGCGCAACCTGAGGAGCATACCGGGCGGCAGGCCGGACGACCGCATTCGCGGCTCACTGGAGAGGTGGACGCCGGACGACTATCGCGCGAACACAGCCAGGGGGAATGTCGACGTCGAGTCCCTGCTGGACATAAACAACTTCCCAATCCTAATCAGGGACTACTGGCGAGACGGCTTCAGGAACGCACTTGGCAACGACATGACTGTTCAGAACGCCCTGTGGCAAGTAAAGGAGGCCAGGAATCAGGCGTCCCATCCGTCCACCCAAGACATCGACCCCGAGTTCGCCAGGGCGCACCTGTTCCACATCATCGACGTGCTCGGCAAAATTGGCAGGCCAGACGAAAGGGCAGAGGTCGAGCGCATTCGGGACTCGCTGTTCGCTGCCCCAGCCGCGCCTACGCTGCCCGACGCGATGCCGCCCCCTACGGATTCCCCATCCCACGACGAACCGCCCGCTCGCACCCAGCGCACCTCCACTGCCCTGGCTCCCTGGCGGCAAGTGGTGCGCATAAACCAGGACGTGGCGCAAGGCGTATTCAGCCAGGCCGAGTTCGCCGCAGACCTCCAGCAGGTGCACGACGGACGCGCCGACGCGACCCAGTACGGCAACCCGGTCAGCTTCTTCAACCACACCTACATCACGCCTGGCATTCGCACGCTGCTAGTCAACACGCTGAGGCGATTGGCCGGCAACGGCGGCGAGCCCGTCATTCAGACAAAAACAGGCTTCGGCGGCGGCAAGACGCACAGCCTCATCGCGCTGTACCACCTGATCCAGAGCGCCAATGTGCTCATCAACCCCGCGGGCGACACCGAAGACGAGCGAAAGACCAGCGAAGAAATTCGCGCCATCATGCGAGAGGCCGGCCTGGACCCCGACGAGTGGCAGGGCGCCAAGGTGGCCGTGCTGGACTGCGTGTTCCTCTCGCCTACGAGTTCCAGAACGACCGAGAACGGCGATCCGCTCAACACGCTCTGGGGCGAAATGGCCTACCAACTCGGCGGGCAGGAAGGCTACGACATCGTGGGGGAGGCCGCCCGCCAGGGCACCGCGCCCGCGGGCCAACTCGACGAGCTCTTTGCGCACGTCGGCCCCTGCGTCATCCTCATCGACGAGCTGGTGGCCTACGTGCGAAACACAGGCAGCGCAATCGACAGCAACTACACCTTCGTTCAAAACCTCACCCAGGCCGCACGCCGCAGCGGCCGCGTGTCGCTTGTCATCACCTTGCCCGAGCACGCGGTGGAAGCCGGTGGCGAGTTGGGCGCCGAAGTGCTCGCCAGGCTGGACAACATACTCGGCCGCATCGAGGCCACCTGGGAACCGCTAGAAATCTACGAGGCCTTCGAGGTTGTCCGCCGCAGGCTGTTCGGCGCCATCCTGGACGGGTCGGAGCGAGACCGCACCTGCGAGGCCTTCTCCGCCATGTACAGCCGAAGTCGCTCAGACTACCCCCAGGGTGTCGCCGAGCAACTCTACCTGCAACGCATGAAGGATTGTTACCCCATACACCCCGAGATATTCGACCGCCTCTACTCCGACTGGTCCTCCATTGCGCGGTTCCAGCGCACCCGCGGCGTGCTCAGGATGATGGCCGCCTGCATAAGCCGCCTCAACCTGAGAAACGATCCGTCCCCCCTGATATTGCCGGCCAGCCTCACGCTCGACGACCCCGCCCTATCCAATGAGTTCGTCAACTTGTTGGCTGGCAACTGGAATTCCGTAATGTCCGAGGTGGACAGCGACGAATCGAGGACGGATCGCATAGACAAGGACGTTCGAAGGTTCGCGGACGTTGGAGGAGCATCGCGGCGGATAGCGCGCACCGTCTTTCTGGGCAGCGCGCCCACGGGCAGTGCCCGCGGCATCGACATGCGCCAGGTGCGGCTCGGCACCGTCCAGCCCGGACACGGAGTCGCCGTTTACAACGAAGCCATAGGCCGCATGACCGCGGACCTGCATTACCTCTACAGCAGCGACGACAGATACTACTTCCACGCGGAAGAGAACCTGAACAAGGTCGCCGCCGACCGCGCCGGAACCGTCACCTCCCGCGAGATTGCCGACCAGGTCCGCATGTCGATGGAAGAGGCCATACCTCGCAGGTCGGACGTCGTCCTGTTCCCCGCCAGCTCCGGCGACGTGCCGAAGGCGGAAAACGTTCGGCTGGTCATACTGCCACGCGACAAGTCACTGCCCAGCCGGAGCGCCGAAGACGACCACGCCGAGGCTTTCGCATTAGACGTGCTCAGAAACCGCGGAGACGCGCCCCGCATACACAAGAACTCCCTCCTATTCCTCGCAGCCAGGCGGGACGAGGTACGCCTACTCGATACGGCCGCCCGCAACTACCTCGCCTGGCAATCGATCCGCACGGGAGAACGCGCCATTTCCAACCTTGCGGGTGCTCGCCAAACTCAGGTCCACAACAGCGTGAGACGCTACGGAAGCGAAATGAACACCGCCCTTGTCAACGCCTACAGATGGGCGCTTGCCCCATTCCAGCCGGATCCGCAGGACGCTTCCACCTTCAAGCTGTCACGCTGGCAGATAAACGCCCAGGACACCGGACAGATTGTTGAGAAGACCTTTGCCAAGTTCCTGGAGGAGGAGGCGCTCGCGGACAAGCTCTCCCCCAACGCGCTACAATCCATTCTCGACCGCTACATCTGGGACTCCCACGACCACATCGCCATCGACGACTTGTGGAACCTGATGTCCACCAACATCTACATGCCGCGCCTTCGCGACAAGAGCGTGCTGCTGGCGTGCGTCCGTCAAGGAGTCCCGGAGTCCAAGTTCGGTTACGCCGAGAGCCATACCGCGGACTCCGACGACCAGTACCAAAACCTCCGCTTTGGTGAAGAGGGCGCTGGCATCGCAGAACGCGGCGACGGCCTGCTCGTCAACCCGGTCATGGCCCAAATGGTCAAAGAACAGCAGCGCCAGCGAACACCCGACGCTCCGCCGCAGGTCCCTGGTCCTGACGACGATCCGCCCACACGCCCGCCCTCCGAACCCCCGCCCCCGACCAGGGCGCCAACCGTCAAGCGCATCCAGGTCAACAAGGTCGTCCAGGGCCAACTTTCCCTGGACGACATAAGCTCCATATACGAGGAAATCGTGCGCAGCCTCACCGACGGCGGCGGCGAAGTAACCGTCTCATTCACCGTGTCCGCCACCAACGACAACGGCTTCCCCGAAAACATCGCACGCGCCGTCCGTGAGAACAGCCAGCAGCTCGGTCTAGACTTCGAGGAGGGTGCAGAGTGAGCCAGCCCACCTACCGCAAGAAGCTCATCGAGGTGGACCTGCCGCTCGACGACATTAACCGCGAGTCCGCGGGTCAAAGGCATTTGAACCTTCACAAATGGTGGGCGCGCCGTCCGCTCGCCGCCTGCCGCGCCGTCATTTTCGCTAGCCTAGTGGACGACCCGACTTCCTGCCCAGAAGAATTTCCTGACGAGGAGTCGCAACAGATTGAACGTGAGCGGCTGCATAACATGATACGCAGCTTGCTGAAGACGAACAACGTTGAAGGCAACCACCCCGGTGCACACGAACTCATCGCAAACGCCCGCTACGAGATAGCCCGCTCAGTGGCCCGCTCCCGCGAAGACGACCCTCCCAACAAGTCAAACCCATCAGCTGTGTTGAGTTATCTTGCTGACAGGGCGTTGCCCCTTTACGACCCTTTTGCGGGTGGCGCCTCAATTCCACTCGAGGCCCAGCGCCTCGGACTGACTGCAAGGGCCTCCGACCTCAACCCCGTGGCGGTACTCATCAACAAAGCGCTCATAGAAGTGCCGCCGAGTTTTAGCGGCAAGCACCCCGTCAATCCAGATGCAGACCAGACGGGAATGTTCACCGGCAAACATGTCGGCAGGGGCAAGAACCGAAAGCCTCAGCAGATCCCCTGGAGAGGCACCGCCGGTCTCGCGGACGACATACGCTACTACGGCAAGTGGATGCGCGACGAGGCCTTCAAGCGCATCGGCCACTTGTACCCAAAGGCAAAGCTGCCAGACGGCGGCGAGGCTACCGTCATAGCCTGGCTCTGGGCGAGGACCATTCCGTGCCCTAACCCCGCCTGCAACGTGCATATGCCGTTGATCAAGTCCTTCCAGATATCCACGAAGAAGAACAACCGGCACTGGACAAGACCGATTGTCGATCGGGATACCAACACGATTTCATTCACGGTGCAGAACCATAGTGATGGTGTGCCTAACGCTGAAACCGTGAACCGCAATGGAGCTACCTGCGTGATCTGCAACGCTGTGGCACCTCTGTCGTATGTGCGAGAGCAAGCTAGGGCTGGCAACATGGGCGAGTCGATGACCGCCATCGTCGCCGATGGTAAGCATAAACAACAGTTTATCTCAGTCACGGCGCAACAAAGTTGGGCCGTCAGATTGGCGGATCCACAGTCTCCTCCCAGTGGTTCTCTGCCGGAAAAGGCGCTGGGATTTAGGATACAGGCGTATGGCTTCTCTGAATGGCGCCAACTATTCACTAATCGTCAGTTGGTTGCCCTTGAGACATTCAGCGAGTTAGTCCGAGATGTGCATCACTCGATCGTAAGTGGCGGCAGCCCAACCGCTTACGCTGATGCCGTATGCACATACCTAGCGTTAGCTGTTAGCAGATATGCTCAAGTTAGTTCCAGTTTTGCGAGATGGCGAAGTGGTACGGAGAAACCAGTAGAAGTGTTCGCACGCGCAACGCTTAACATGGTGTGGGATTTTGCTGAATGCAACCCGTTCTCAAACTCGTCTGGCAATTGGATGTCAGAAGTAGATGGAGTCGCCCGGGCCATCTTGCGCCTGCCTCAGACTGTCAACGTCGGGTCAGTCAGTCAGGATGACGCATCAAAGACAATCAGATCCGACACTGGTCCTGTAATCGTGACGGACCCTCCCTACTACGCCAACATCGGCTACGCCGATTTGTCCGACTTCTTCTACGTCTGGCTGCGACCTATTCTACGTAGCATATACCCCGATGTTTTTGCGGGTATAGCAACACCCAAAGCCATGGAAATGGTTGCAGCCCCGAGGTTCGATGACCCTAGGGAGCGGTTTAGTGATTTGATGACTAGTTCGCTGCGCTTGATTCGAGAACGCTGTTCGCCCGAATTCCCATCTTCTATTTTCTACGCTTACAAGCAACAGGAAGAGCAGAAGGATGGCAAGTCTTCCACAGGATGGGAGACAATGCTGACGGCTTTGGTGGAATCTGGCTTTCAGATTGTGGGCACTTGGCCGATTAGAACCGAGCGACGAGGGCGCCTCCGCGAAGTAGGGTCCAATGCGCTCGCTTCCTCGGTCATCCTAGTGTGCCGGCCCCGCCCGGACGATGCTCCCGCTGCGACCCGACGCGAGTTTCTAGGTGCACTGCAGGCAGAGATGCCCGATGCGCTGGACCATCTTACGCGCGAGGGCCACATCGCGCCCACGGACTTGGCTCAAGCCGCCATCGGACCCGGCATGGAGATATACTCTCGCTACAGCAGCGTCAGCACCATCAGCGGCGAGCCGGTGGCTGTAGGCGACGCCTTAGCTGCAATCAACCGCGCAATCGACGACTACTTCCAGGCCCAGGAGGGCGAGATAGACACCGAGAGCCGTTTCTGTGTCGATTGGTTGAAGGGACACGGATTCACTGTTGGAGGCTTTGGCGAAGCCGAAGTGCTCTCGCAAGCCCGAAACGTGGCAATAGAGTCCGACTCTATGAGCGGGCTCCTCACCGCCGAGGCGGGCACGGTCAAGCTACGGCGCATGGACGAATTCGACGCCGACAGACCCCTCTCGCTAGGCATGACCGCCTGGGAGGGCTGCATGAGAATGGCTTGGCACCTTAACTGGGAAGCCGGTGAAGGCGTGGACGGCGCCGCCAGCGTCGCCCGCCAGATGGCCGGCCTCGGCGCGGACGTCGAATCCGTCGAGCGGCTCGCCCGCATCCTCTACAACCACTACGATCGACGCGACGACTCGCAGAACGCCATCATCTACAACAACCTCGTAACATCCTGGCAGGACATCACCAAGAGGATGCAGGAAGTCGAGACGGGCAGGCTCCTTTAGCCGTTCCCCAGTGGTCGTCCAGTGGACCTTTTCGCCCTCAAGTACCAGCTCGAAAGGCAGCTTCGCCCGTTCCGCACCAACGAGGTCCGCCGCCGCCCTGCGGACAAGAGCGGCGTCTACGCGCTATGGCTCCCCTCCGGCGACTTCCCCGAATGTCTCTACGTGGGCATTTCCACCACATGCGTGCGCCAGCGCCTATTGTCCCACCTGTACAACGAGACCAACGACGAGCTCCGCCGCGAGCTGTCCCTGTTCGGCGACGACGTGCAATTCAGCGTCGCCTTCACCGACGACCACGCCCAGACCCGCGAGCTCGAGGCCCGCGTCGTCCGCGACTGGCAGCCCCGCTGCAACATCCTCCTGCGCTAAGCGGCAAATCACAGCGCGGGCTCGATGTCCGTCAGCCCGAAGTCCGCGCCCTTGAACAAAAGCGGTTCGCGAGTCTCCTCCGCCAGCGCATACGCGAAGCAATCGCCAAAGTTCAGACCGGCGGGATGGTTGCCCCTGCCAAAACGCCGCCAGGCTCGTATTGCCGCCTGCGCCTGTTCAACGGTGACCGGCTCCAACTCAATCTCCGCCTCTTGAAGGAAAGCGTCAAGCTCGTAACCTGCGGCGGGGCCGCTACGACTCTCCAAGACGATGGTGGTTTCCAAAAGGGTGGCGACAGACATTCGGCGGGAGGACGCCGACTTTATCGCTCTCGCATAACGCTCCGCGTCCACCTCGTGGAACAGAATCGCCAGCACCGCCGACGAGTCCACTATCACCTCGGCAGCCCCCGCTCGTCATACAGGAAATCGCCGTGCTCGACCGCGGAGGGGCCGTCCCCCATCATGCTGGCGCAGCGCTCCCCTATGGCGAGAAGTCTCTGGACGCCTGCCTCCACATCGCGCTCGCGTCTCTCCCTGGCGAGCCGCTCCCTCAGCGCGACAGTCACCGCGCCCGTCATAGTCTCTCCGGTCAGTTGCGCCAACTCTCTGGCCAACTGATGCGCCTCTTCTCTCTTGATGTTCAAACTCACAGGTTCCTCCTTGTAGAACTGCGGTAACTCATTCTACCCTACCGCCGTGACATTCTCCACGCCATCCCTCTTGATTCCCCCGCACATACGTGCTACCATCCCTCCAACATGAACACCGCCACGCCAACATACGCCGACCGACAGCCCGCCGCCCGCCTCCGACCCACTGTCACGCCAAAGTCCCATTCGGTAGCGGCCACGTTTCGGCATGTTTCAGAAATCGGCCCACATCACGCGGCCCCAGCTAGGGAAACGGGACGAATGAGACAGAAAGAACAGCATGATACAAACACCGCCGGATGTTTCACCAGGCGGCTCTGCGAAACCGCTAGTCCCTTCCCCCTACGCAGGGGGAAGAGCCTGCCCTGAGCTTACCGTAGGGTTAGGATGGGGGTGAAGTCAAAGACAGCGCCCGCCCGTTCGTGCTACGCTGAGGGCGCAGTCACGCCACCATCCGCTCACGGAGGCCACACATGGGATTCTCGGACGAACTGAGGAGCAAGGCCGCGCCCATCTGGGATAAAGAGCACAGCCACCCCTTCGTGACCGGAATCGGGGACGGCTCGCTCTCGCTAGACCAGTTCAAATACTACATGCGGCAGGACTACCTCTTCCTGGTGGACTTCAGCCGCGCCGTCGCCCTCGCCGCCGCCAAGGCCAGGACCCTCGAGGACATGGGCTGGTTCGCCCGCCTGCTGCACGAGACCCTCAACACCGAGATGGCCCTGCACGTCAGCTTCTGCGAAGATTTCGGCATCACCGAGGAGGAGCTGCTGGCCACCAGGACCTCGCCCACCACCCTCGCCTACACCCGCTTCCTGCTCCAGACCGCCTTCTCCCAATCCGCCGGCGTCATCGCCTCCGCGATCCTGCCCTGCTCCTGGGGCTATAGCGAGATTGGCAAGATGCTGTACGACAGGGGCCTTCCGCAGGGTCAGCCGCTCCTCGCGCGCTGGATCGAGATGTACAACGCGCCGGAGTTCGCCGAGCTTGCGGACTGGCTCCGCTCCTTCATCGACCGCGAGGCCGACGTCAGCGGCAGCCGGGAGCTCGAGCTGATGGAGTCGTCCTTCATACGCGGCAGCCAGTACGAGTACATGTTCTGGGACGCCGCCCACCGCATGGAAGACTGGCCCGTCTAGCGGCCCTTCCGAATGTCCCCTCTCCCTCTGGGAGAGGGCTAGGGTGAGGGTGAAGAAGGTCAGGATGGAGGTGTCCCCGGTGTCCCCTCTCCCTCTGGGAGAGGGTTAGGGTGAGGGTGAAGAAGAGCGACCCCCTACCTGAACAAATCCCGCGAGCTCTCCCGTATCAGCGGCCCCACACCGTCCGGCGCCGCGTCGTACTCGTAGCCCCGGATGATCGCCACCGGCACCCCGATAGCCTTGGCCTGCACCAACTCAGACGCCGCCGCCAGCTCGTCGGCCACCGCGATTGCGGTCACCTTCAGGATCATCCCGTGCGCGTCCGGCGTGCCCTTGTAGTCCTTGATGGGGTTTATGCCCGCGCAGCCGATGGCGAAGTTGACGTGCCCTTCTCGCCACGCCCGCCCGAACGTGTCCGAGATGACCACCGCGACCTCGGCCCCCGCCGCGTGGCCGCGAATGTCCTCGCGGATCGCGCGCGCCGATGCGTCCGAGTCCACGGGCAGCAGCGCCACCATCTCGTCGCCCGGCACGTTCGACGTGTCGATGCCTGCGTTCGCGCAGACGAAACCGTGATGGGTCTCCGTAATCAGGATGCCCCTCGCCTCGTCCATCCTCACCACCGCGCGGCTCTCCCTCAGCACCAGCTCCACCAGCCTCGGGTCCCGCCCCACCCTGTCCGCCCAGCTCGTCGCGAACGGCGATGGCGTCACCGTGCGCAGGTCCACCACCCGGCCCTCCGACTTGGAGACTATCTTCTGCGTCACCACCAGCGCGTCGCCGTCCAGCAGCGGAGTGCCCTGGCGCTCGGCGGCCCCGGCGATGAGCGCGCCCAGCGGGTCGCCCGGCTTCACCTCTGGAATGCCGGTGACGCCGATGACTTCGACCCTGGGCGGTGTGGTCTGTTCGGGCATGGCGGCCTCAGGCAGGGCGTGCCCTGCGTTCTCGTGTTCGGCGCCCACTCTGGTGAGCGCGCATCGGCTCGCTCGCTAGGCGGGCGTGTGGTTCAGCGCCGCCTGCGCCGCGGCCAGCCGCGCGACCGGCACCCGGTACGGCGAGCAGCTCACGTAGTCCAGGCCGGCATTGTGGCAGAACTCGATGCTCGACGGGTCGCCGCCGTGCTCGCCGCAAATCCCCAGGATGAGGTCGGAGTAGGCGTCGCGCCCCAGCCGCGTAGCGATCTCGATGAGCCGCCCCACGCCGCTCCGATCCAGCGCCTGGAACGGGTCCTCAGGAAGGATGCCACGCTCCAAGTACTTCATCAGGAACTTGCCCTCGGCGTCGTCGCGGCTGTAGCCGTAGGTGGTCTGCGTCAGGTCGTTCGTCCCGAAGCTGAAGAACTGCGCCGTCTCGGCGATCTCGTCGGCGGTGAGCGCCGCCCTGGGAAGCTCTATCATCGTGCCGATCTTGTATTCCACCGATCGGCCCGTATCCTCGAAGTAGGCGTTGATGGTGGCCTCGAGGTTCTGCCGCAGCATCCTCATCTCGTTGCCGTGGCTCACCAGCGGCACCATTATCTCCGGGTGCACGGCCATCCCCTCCGAGGAGACGTTGCAGGCGGCGGCGATTATCGCCCGCGTCTGCATCTCGTAGATGGCGGGGAACTTGAGGCCGAGCCGGCAGCCACGCAGCCCCAGCATCGGGTTGACCTCCCGCATCTCCTCCAGGTGAGTCAGCAGCGTCGTCTTGGCGGCCAGCGTCTCCACCGGACCTCCGGCGGCCTTCAACTCAGCCACGTCCTCCAGTATCTCGGCGAAGCTGGGCAGGAACTCGTGGAGCGGCGGGTCCAGCAGCCGGATAACGGCGGGACGGCCCTCCAGCACCCTGAATATCGCCTCGAAGTCCGCCGTCTGATAGCCCTCCAACACGGCGAGGCTGGCGTGAAATTCGGTGTCGCACTCGCCCTCCGGACTGTCGGCGCAGTCGTGCGCGGCGAGAATCATCGAGCGAACCATGTCCAGACGCTCCGGCTCGAAGAACATGTGCTCGGTGCGGCAGAGACCTATCCCCTCCGCGCCGAACTCCAGCGCCGTCCGCACGTCGCGCGGATAGTCGGCGTTCGCCCACACGCCCAGCCGCTTGGCGTCGTCGGCCCAGGACAGCAGCTCCACCATGTGCCGCTCGCCGGAAATGGACGGCTGAAGCGTGGTTATCTCGCCCAGGAATATCTCGCCCGTCGCGCCGTCGATGCTGATGTCCTCGCCCTCGCGGACAACGACGTCGCCGCTCTCGATGTAGCCGCTCTCCGGGTTGACCGTCAGGCTCTCCGCGCCCGTGACGCAGGGCTTGCCCAGCCCGCGCGCCACGACCGCCGCGTGGCTCGTGGTGCCGCCCCGGCTGGTGACTATGCCCACGGCGGCCAGCATCCCGTGCACGTCCTCCGGGCTGGTTTCGGGCCTGGCCAGCACCACCCGAACTCCCTCGTTTCCGAGTCGCTGCGCCTCGTCCGCGTTGAAAGTAAGCCGGCCCGTCGCGCCGCCCGGCGACGCCCCCAGCCCGACCGCCACGAGCCGCCCGTCCTCACGGGCCTCCTCTGCCGCCTTCTCGTCCAGGCGCGGCACCAGCAGGTTGTACACCTGGTCCGGGTTCACCCTGGCCAGCGCCTGCTCTCTCGTTATCAGGCCCTCGCCGGACATCTCAACCGCCATTCGCACCGCCGCGCGGGGGCTTCGCTGCGCCGCGCGCGTCTGCAACAGGTACAGCTTGCCGCTCTCGACGGTGAACTCGATGTCCTGGGCGTCTCCGAACCTCTTCTCAAGGAGTTGCGCGCACTCCACGAACTGCGAGTAGACCTCCGGCATCGTGTTCGACAACTCCGCTATGTCGCTCGGAGTCGATGCGCCGGATACAAGCTCCTCGCCCTGGGCGTTGGCGAGGTATTCGCCGTACAGCGTCCGCTCCCCCGTCGCCGGGTCGCGGGTGAAGCACACGCCGGTGCCGCTCCGGTCGTCCATGTTACCGTAGACCATCGCGACCACGCTTACGGCGGTGCCCATGTCGTGCGAAATGCCGTAGTGGTTCCTGTAATCGACGGCCCTGGCCGAGTTCCAGCTATCGAACACCGCGAGCACGGCGCTCCTGAGCTGCGTTTCGGGGTCCTCGGGCACCTCTCTGCCGGTCGCGTCGAACACGATGCCCCGGTACTCAGAGATGATGGCTTCCAGGCTCTCGAAATCGAGTTGGGACGTGCTGGCGGCGCCCGCGTGGCCCAGCCACTCGTCCCGCACGCCGGAGAAGCGCGAGGACTCGACGCCCATCACCACCTCGCCGTACATCTGGATGAATCGCAGATACAGGTCGTAGGCGAAGGCGGGGTTGCCGCTGCGCCGGGCGATACCCTCGGCGACTGCGCGGTTGATGCCCAGATTGAGCACGGTGTCCATCATCCCCGGCATCGACACCGCCGCGCCCGACCGCACCGAGACCAGAAGCGGAGATTCGGGGTCGCCGAGGCGCTGGCCGCGCCTGGTTTCGAGGGCGCGAACCGAACGCTCGACCTCTTTCCACAGCGTTTCAGGGGCCTGATTGCCGGCGCGGAAGTAGGCCAGGCACGCCTCGGTGGTTATGGTGAAACCCTCGGGAATCGGCAGGCCGAGGGAGGTCATCTCCGCCAGGCCGTAGCCTTTGCCACCGAGGAGCTCCCTCGATTCGCCGGCGTAATCGTGGAACGAGCGCACCCATCGCTGTCCCACCTCGGGCTTAGCGCCCTCCTCCCCGGGCGGCGTTTCCGTATCCTCTTGCGCCAGAGCTACCTTGTTCCTCCGGTGAGATACCCCATTTTGGACAGCCTCCTCTTTTATTGATGGCACCACATTATACAACAACCGAGCGGACTAGAAATGAACGACGCACCACGGCTTCAGTTCGGTGGCAAACATGGCGTCGGCGCGGCGAAGCGCGCCCTCCGTCCGCTCGTCCACGCGGCCCGCGCGGGCAAGGGTGGACAATCCGACGGCGCCGAGGTACACGGCGCCCAGGTCGGCGACCGACATCGCCAGGTCCGCGCCCGCCCCGGACCGCCGGCACACCGCCCCTTCCGGCCCGCCGTCCAGCTCGATCACGCCATCGTTCCACGGGCACAGCGTATCGCGCAGCTCGATGGAGAGCCGGTCCTCAATCGCGTAGGCTCTCTCCGCCAGCGCGGCATCGGCGTCCACGATCCGCAGCCACAGTTCCTCACCCGTCGCTCTCCGCAACTGGCGCGGAGCCGCAAGCATCCAGGGCAGAGCGGCGTCCATCGGCTGATTCGCCGCTCGGAAGGTCTCCATGAGGTCGATTCCGAAGCAGAACCGCCAAAGGGCGGAGTAGGCCTCGTCCGTCGCCGCGACGAGCTCTGTCACGCGCAGCAGACGCCCCTTTGGGTCGAGCCTGTATAGCGCGTAGCCCTCCACGCGGCCGCCGTACTCGTACACCGCGTGGTAGAACTCGCTCGCTCCCTCCCTGAACTCTTCGGTATCCAATAGCGCGACCTCCCAGAGCAGGTCGTTGCGGTCTATCATGCCGGGCCGCATCCTGCACATCGTATCGTAGGCGCAGGCAAAGGCCCTAGCTGAATCACGCGGCTCCACGAAGCGAATCTCCCCGGGCAGCTCGTCCTCGAACACGAAGGCGGTGTCCTTGCGCTCGATGGTCCAGTCATCCTGGAGCATCGCCATGCCGAACCCGAACCGCCCGTAGATGTTGCTCTCCGACGCCCACAGCGCCGCGAGCGGCTGGCCCTCCTCCTTCGCGTCGTACAGCGTCTGCTTCATCAGCCGAGACATCACGCCGCGCCTGCGGTGGGTGGCTTGCGTCGTCACGTCGGAGACGCCGGCCAGCGCATGCAGGCCGCCCGGCACGTTCATGTCGAAGTAGTGGCAGGTCGTGGTGCCAACGATCTCGCCGCGGTCGTAAGCCGCCCTGGTCCGCGATTTGCCCCTCTCCACGAACGACGCCTCCAGCCGGACGCTTTCCTCGTCCATGGGGTCGCCAAACACGCGCCTGGTCGAGCGGATGTAGCCATAGAGCTCATCCGGACCAACGGAGCGGATCTCAAGATCCATGGCCACGTCCGATCACAGCCGCGTTCCCACGCCGCGCTCAGTGGCCCTATCGTACACAGCCTTGGCCGCTGCCACGTCCCACAGCGCCATGCCCAGCGACTTGAACAGCGTGACGTCGCGCTCGCTCGTGCGCCCGGCAACGCGGCCGGAAACCACGTGGCAAAGCTCCCTGACGCGCTCCCAGAGCAGCACGCCGCTCGCGGAGGCCATCATGAACTCGCCGCACTCTATGCGGGCCTGGTCGGGATCGTCCACCACGACCACGTCGGCGCGGCTGATGGTGGCCTCGTCCAGCTCGGTGGCGTAGGGATGCGCGCCGCCCGCGGCGGACACGTGCGCTCCCCTCTCCATCCACTCCACCCGGAACACCGGCGTCTTGGACGTGGTGATGGTGGCGACCACGTCGGCCCCACTCACCGCCTGTTCAGGCGAGTCCACAGCCTCGACGAGGATACCGAGCTTCGCCGTCATGCGCTCGGCGAGCGCGACCCGGTTCCGAGGTGTGGGGCTGTACACGCGGACATGCTCTACGGGGCGGACGGCGCAGAGGGCCTCAAGCTGGCTGCCGGCCTGCAGGCCGCTGCCGAGCAGCGCAATGACCGAGGCATCCTCGTTAGCCATGTGCCGCGCCGCCACGCCGCTGGCGGCGCCGGTGCGAATCTCGCCGAGCCGGTTGGCCTCCGTGACGCAAAGCGGAGGGCCGCCTTCGATGTCGTATAGGTACACGAAGGCGCGGCCAGTCCCTTGCACGATGGTGTAGGTCTTGAAACCGCACACGCCCAAGCCGTAGGCGGCGGCCTGCATCCAGGCCTGGTATGCGCCAGGGCCGGCGTAGTCGTGGCCGCGGGGCTGGTTCGTCGCCTCACCGTCCGCTTGAAGGCGCAGCACGTGCTCGACGACAGGGATGGCCTCTCTCACGCTGAGGAGCCCGTCGACGTCCGCGTCGGTCAGAAACAGCGTCGTGATGGCACGGCTCCTCTTCTTGCCCCGGGCCGTCCGGCTACACTCGGACAGCCACTATGCCAAGCCAGTTTCGAGGCACGTACTCCAGGTTCATCTCTTCGAAAGTCTGGTGCACGCCGCGCTTGAGCGCCGCGCTGGCCTTGTCCAGTGGCACGCCCGGCATGGTGCCGACGATGAAGTCCTCGAAGTCGCTGATGTCCAGCCACCCCTCTATGGGCACCTGTACGGTGTCTATCTCCTGCCTCACCACCATGAAGCCGTGGTCTTCCACCAGCTTGCGGTACTGGTCGGCGGTAAGCTGCCTGCGCGACTCGACCTTTGCCGACCTGGACGGTGACAGGCCGAAGTCACGCCGGAGCACCCTGGCGGACTTGAACATCCACTTGCGATAGAAGCCGACGGACTCGGGAGGCTGGCCGCCGTCGAAGAACGAGGTGTTGAACGCGAACTTGCCGCCCGGCTTCAGCGACCTCGAAATCTCTTCCACTATCAAACCCTTGTCCGGGATGTAGTGAATGGCGTTGCAGAAGAACACCGTGTCCACGGAGTCCTTCACGGCCTCTGAGAACCTCTCTACGCCGCTCTGAACGAAGTCGACTGCCGCGTCGTAGGCGCCAACGAGGTCGTCCATGGCCTGCTTGAGCGCCGCGGCGGACTGGTCGATGCCTATAACCATCGAGTCTCGCGCGCCGATGAGCCTCTCCAGGATAAGCTGCGTCACGCCGCCCGTGCCGCAGGCCAGGTCGACGATGCGCTGCTCGGAGCCGACTTCCGCCATGTCCACCAGGCGCGCGTTGAGCGCCGAGTAGAATTCGTTGCTGGAAAACTTGGCAAAGGTGAAGTCTTGACTCGCCATGGGTCTCTCCTTGCGGGTCAACGGCAGGGGCATCTATCCAAGCAGAGTATAACCCAAACGAATGTAAAAGGCCAACGCGAAACCGCGCCAGGAGCCTGTGTCAGTTTACTAGGCGGGATTGCGTGAGGCGTCGCAGGGAGGTCGCCCAGGGTCTCGATGCGTGGGGGCCTGTCAGCGCGGGCATTGCCGTTTCCGGCAAGCCGCCTTCCCGCGCCGCACTCGCGCGCCTGTGGCGAGAACGGCGTCCCACCGCCGACCTCTCCGTGTTCTCGCTCTTGCGTCGCCGCATGGACAACTCCCCGTTGCGGCATAGCTGTATCGCCTTGGCCATGTGGTTCGCCCCACGTATCGTCCAACTCATGCCGCGCTTTTTCATCCGGTTGGCCGTCAGCTTGTCCCCGTTGGACTCCATCGTACCCAGGCTCCGGGCATCGGCAGGGGCGTCGGGAACCACGTTGCGCCAGTCCACTCCGGCGACTACGTTGTTCTCGGCGTACCTCCTGTTCTTGACCGCGCTCCTGGTCTCTGCGCAAGCGGCTTGCGCCATCCGGCCCAGGGCGCCTTGAGCGTCCCCCGAGCGTATCGCCTCGTAGATTGCATGTCCTGGTTCTTTCCCATAGCCTATGCCGCACGCGCGAGCGAGATGGAAGCCGTCCAGTTGGAAGATGGCGTTGGGGAAGTCGCGCACACCCTCGCGTATCCAGTTGGCGCCGTCGCCGCCCACCACGAACAGCTCGACTTCGCCGAGCGCGAACCGCTTGCCCCACCCCAGGCTCGCACCCTCCCAGAAGGATACGTCCGATGGCGCGCCGTGCGCGTACACCCTCTTGTCCACCAGTTCGTAGCGGCCTTCGCTCAACTCATTCCATCCCGTGTAGGCTATTGCACACTTCACCTCGTAGTGTTTGGCCTTCTCTCTCTGAAGAGGGACCCACACCCCGTCGGCCTCCATGTACAGAACGCCCGCCTTCTGCTCCCCCTCGCACACCTCCTCCCCACGCCCGAACTGCGCCTCTACGCGCTCTCGCTCCTCCAAGAGCGCCTCTTCCCCCACGCCTTGCAGCAGCCGATGCGCCGTGTTGGCAGACAGCGCCCCAGCCGTCAGCGCGCTCACAGTCTCCACCACCTTCCGAAACGGCATGTACGTCGCCATCTCCACCACGCGCTCGGCGATGGACGGACTCGCCCGTTGCCGGGGCTTCCACCCCATGCGCTCGTCCAGCGCGAAGACGCTCTGGCCTTGTTGGTCTCGATACAGCCTGCGGTTTATGGTGATCTCTCCGAAGCGCGTCATCAAGGTCCTGTCGTGAGAACCCATCACCCGAAAGCCCAAGGGCTTTCGGCTGAACAGGTCGTCGTCGATGGCCTTCAGCCGGGAAGTCATCACCTCGCGCGCGAACGCGCATCCCGCCTGGTATGCCGTCTCCTCCACGTCTGCGCCTTGTTCGTCGCCAATCCACTCGTGTACGCTGGTTGTCGCCATCAGCTTTGCACCTGTCTTTGTTTTGGTTAGGACAAGTGTAAACTGGTGGCGCCTAGTAACCAATGGTGCTAGTTGAAGGTTAGAGGGTGAACTGTTTGATGGAGAGGCGGACCACGCCTTTCTCATCGGGTTTGAGGCCATTCCACTGCGCCATGATGTTGAAGGCGGCCATCAGATACCCCAGACGAGACTTGAAATAGTCCCAAACCCTATGGCGCATCTTCTTTACGTGGCAGATGACCGTGAGCATCGACAATACGGTCTCCACCTTCATGCGCTCGTTCCACTCGCCACGCCGACACACCTTCAGATTGGCAGGATCGCCCGCGGCGCTGTGGAACCCAGTGTCGCCCAGCACCACCATCCGGTCTGCGAGTTTCTCTATCACAGGATGGAACGTGGCGTCGTACACGTTCGCGGTATCGCAGTCCCAGGCTACCACCAGCCCCAGGTTGTTCAGCACAAGACACAGCTTGGCGCCGACTATCCATCGGTGGTTGGACTTTCCCTTCTTGCCTATCTGCGAAGGACTTCTGCCCTCGCGCACCGGGTGTATCAGCTCTATGCCGTAGGTGTCCACCACGCCCAGCATGGATGGGGACGCCATAAAGTAGGTCGTCCAGTTGCGATGCGTCTTGAGGCGGCGGAAGAGCCGAGTGCGTTCGGGCAGGTTGGGGAACTTGTCGATGTGGTTTTCCGACAGCCAGCGGTAGAACGCCCTGCACCCGACACCCTTGATGGCGAACAGGACGCCGATGGTCGCCAGTTCGCTCGGATGAAGCGCCGCCTGGCTGTGGTTGGGCACATCTTTCATATTGTCGTCTATCATGCAGAACAATTCGGTGATAATATCCTCTATGGTCACGGGATTCCTCCTCTGCAAGCTTCCAACTCACAGAATGAGCGAATCCCCTGGCCATTTCAACCATTTCTTCAACTAGCACCATTGGTTAGTAAATTGGGACAGGCTCCCGCGCCAGCGCCATCGTGATATACTGCCGGCGTCCGCGTGGGCGGGTCCTCGCCCGCACTCCGTCTCCAGACAAACACCCAAGGAGTTGAAACATGAAGGCGCTCAGGAGCCTGCTCTTCGTTCCCGGCAATCGCGCAAACATGCTGGAGAGGGCCTCGGGCCTTCGCCCTGACGCCTTCATTCCCGACATGGAGGACTCCGTGCCCGCGGACGAGAAGGAGAACGCTCGCGCCGTAACAGCGTCTTTCCTGCCGCGGCTGAGGGAGACGGGAGCGCTGGTCGTTCCCAGGGTGAATTCGCTGGACACTGGTTTGCTCTCCGACGACCTCGCGGCAGTCGTCGGCCCGCACATTGATGGCGTATCGGTGGGCAAAATCCAGTCCGCGGCGGACATCGAGCGCGTGTCCGGTATCATAGAGGAGCTCGAGCGCTGCGCGGGCGTGGAAGCGGGTTCGGTGTCGATCATCCCCTGGATCGAAACGGCGTTGGCTATCGTAAACGCCTACGAGATATGCGCCTCCTCGCCGCGAGTGGTGGCGGTCGCGTTCGGCGCCGAAGACTTCACCAACGACATGGCCATCGAGCGCACGCAGGACGGCGCCGAGGTCGACTATCCGCGTAAGGTGATCTGCATCGCCGCGAGGGCCGCGGGCGTGCTCGCGCTGGACACGCCATACTTCGGCTTTCGCGACCCGGATGGCCTGCGCGAGAACTCGCAAGAGGCGAGACTTTATGGTTTCAAGGGCAAGTTCGCCATTCACCCCGCGCAGATAGACATCATCAACGAGGCGTTCTCGCCATCGCCGGAAGAGGTCGAGCACGCCCGCCGCGTGGTCGCCGCATTCGAGGAGGCCGAGCGCAACGGCCGGGGTTCCACGTCGCTAGACGGCCAGGTGATCGACGTGCCGGTCGTCCGGCGCGCCCGTCAACTCCTGGAGCTGGCCGAGAGCGGTTCCGCAGGGGGCTAGCGCACGAGCCAGACGCGGCGATGTGCTAGAATACGGCCATGATTACCGACAAGTTCAGGCGCCCTTTCAGGGATCTGCGCATCTCCGTAACCGACAGGTGCAACTTCCGCTGCACGTACTGTATGCCCGCTGAGATCTACGGCGAACGCTACCAGTTTCTGCCGAAGTCGCAGTTGCTGACGTTCGAGGAGATCGAGCGTCTGACGCGCATATTCGTGGGCATGGGCGCGCAGAAGGTGCGGCTGACGGGCGGCGAGCCGCTGGTGCGCAACGAAGTCGAGCACCTGGTCGAGCGGCTGGCGCGCGTGAACGGCGTGGACGACCTGACCATGACGACCAACGCCTATCTTCTGCCGCAGAAGGCGCAGACGCTCAGGGACGCGGGGCTGGGCAGAATCACCGTGAGCCTCGACACCCTTGACGACGAGGTGTTCCGCCGGATGAACGGACGCGGCTTCGGCGTCGACCGCGTGCTGGAGGGCATCGAAGCCGCGGAGCGCGCGGGCTTTCACCCCATCAAGGTCAACAGCGTCGTGCAGCGCGGCGTGAACGACCACACCATCGTCGACCTGGCGCGCTACTTCCGCGAGCGCGGCCACATCATGCGATTCATCGAGTACATGGACGTCGGCACGCTCAACGGATGGCGCATGGACGACGTCGTTCCGGCGGAAGAGATTGTGGCGCTGATCGACGCGGAGATGCCGCTGGCGCCGGTGGAAAGCAACTACCGGGGCGAGGTGGCCTCCCGCTACCGTTTCGCGGACGGCGAAGGCGAAATCGGCGTGATCGCCTCCGTCACAAAGCCGTTCTGCGGGGACTGCACGCGGCTCAGGCTTTCGCCGGAGGGCCAGATGTTCACCTGCCTGTTCGGTAGCGTGGGCACGGACCTGCGCGGCCCGATGCGGGACGGCGCTACCGACGAGGAGCTGGCTTCGCTCGCGGGCGGTGTCTGGCGCGTGCGTGAGGACCGCTACTCCGAGGAGCGCGCCTCGCTCACGGAGGAGTTGCGCAACCGCGAGAAGGTGGAAATGTACAGGATCGGTGGCTAGTCGAACTACACTGCTGCCGGCAACGCTCACGGAATTGGAAACGTGATAGACATCTACACAGACGGCTCAGCGCTGGACAATCCCGGCCCCGGCGGCTGGGCCGCCATCGTGATGGACGGCTCCGACGTCACCCACATAGTGGGCGGGGAGCCGCGCACCACGAACAACCGCATGGAGATTATGGCGGCCATCAAGGGCCTCGAGTCGGTCCCGGCGGGCGAGTCCGTCAGGATACACTCCGACAGCCAGTACGTGGTCAACACCATGACCCGCAACTGGAAGCGCAGGGCGAACACGGACCTGTGGGCCATGCTCGACGCCGAGGTCGCCAGGCACGACGTGGAGTGGCGCTGGGTGCGAGGGCACGCGGGCAATCCGTACAACGAACAGGCCGACAGGCTCGCGGTCGAGGAGGCTAAGAAGCAAGCCGACGCCGGGTATCGCTCGCGCCAGAGGCAGTCCTCCAGTGCGGCGACCGCGACAGCACAGACCCGGCAGAGGCTTACGCACCTGGATGAGTCGGGCGCGGCGCGCATGGTGGACGTGGGCGCGAAGCCGGAGACGCAACGGGTGGCCGTGGCCAGGGGTAGGGTGGAAATGGCCGACGACACCCTTCGGCTCATTCGCTCCAACGGGTTCGAGAAGGGCGACGTCATCGGAATCGCCCGCGTAGCCGGCATCATGGCCGCCAAGCAGGTGCCGAGCCTGATACCGCTGTGCCACGGCATACCGCTGGACGGGGTGGACGTAGATTTCTCTTTCGACGCCGAGGCCGGCCGCGTGAATATCGAGGCGACTGCACGCACGACGGCGAAGACGGGCGTCGAGATGGAGGCGCTGACGGCGGTTAGCGTCGCGGCGCTCACCATCTACGACATGTGCAAGTCCGTGGACCGCGGAATGCGAATCGAGGGGGTTCGTCTCGTGAGCAAGAGCGGCGGCAGAAGCGGCGACTTCAGGGCGGAGTAGCCGGGGGTGTCGCGGAGTGGCAGCGGCGGGCGCGGGTTCTCCCGGACCGGCCCAGCGCATCGAGGCAGACCCGGATCGTCGGTCGGCAGCTTCCTGGCCAAGCGGTTCAGCCGAGGTCCCGCGCCCGCCGCGGTCGTCATGGGTCTCGGCAATCCGGGCAAGGAGTACGAGCAGACCCGGCACAACGCCGGCTTCTGGTACATGGACCGGCTGGCGTCCGAGTTCTCGGTGCGGTTCCGGAGGCGCAATCCTCACGCGCTCACCGGCGAGGGCCAGGTGGAGGGCTTCCGTGTGGCGTTCGCCAAGCCTCGCACCTACGTCAACCTGAGCGGGCAGGCGGCCACGTACCTGCTCGCTCGCTACAGGTCAACCCCGTCCTCACTGCTGGTCGTGTACGACGACATAGCGCTGCCACCCGGCAAGCTGCGGCTGCGCCCTGGCGGCAGCGCGGGCGGACACAACGGGATGAAGTCCATTATCGCCGCGCTGGGCACGCAGGAGTTCGCCAGGCTGCGCATCGGCGTGGGGAACGCGGCGAGCGGCGCCGACCGTGTCAGCCACGTGCTCGGCAGGCTGCCCAGGAGCGAGCGCACGGCCGTCGACGAGGCGCTGGAGCGGGCCGTCGGACTGCTGCCGTGCCTGCTGACCGAGGGCATCGACGTGGCGATGAACCGCTTCAACTGACGTGGGTTTTCTGACTGCCAGCAAGCATTTTCCGCGGCGACGCGCGCCGTTCGCGTTGGCGTGCGCATTTGCGCTGGCAGTGTTTGCGGGCGTGGCGTGCTCGCTCGTGGGGTCGGAATCCGGGGGCGAACTGGCGGCCCATGTCAGTCCAACACCTGCTACTGCCACACTCGATTCGTCGCCGCCTGCCGACCTGCCCACGCCGACGGTGCGGGCGACTGCCCTTCCCGACCCTACCGCGCCGGGGCAGACGATCATCGTGCCGCCGCAAGTACGGCCGCCGGACCGCGACCTGCACGAGCTGGCGCAACGGCTGAGGCAGGCGGGCACCGGCACGCTTCCGCGAACGGCGACCACAACACCCCCGACGCGCCGGGTCGGGCACACCGACACCTTCTGGATAAGCGACGAGGTGGACGACGAGCCGATATCCTACGCCATCGAGGCCAGAATCGCAGTCGTGACCGAGCACGCCTACTGGTACGTGGATGTGGAGGCCGACCTGTCGACCGAGGCGCTGGCCATGGCTGCGGCGGAGTTCGAGGAGCGAGTGCATCCGCTGCTGACGGACGCGACGGGCGACGTGTGGAATCCGGGCGTCGACAACGACCCGCGCTTCACAGTGCTGCACACGCCGCTAGTGGCGGCGGCGGGCTACTTCGGCTCGCGTGACGAGTACACGAAGGCCACGCATCCCAGGAGCAACGAGCGCGAGATGATCTACATGAACACCGCGATCGAGCCGGGCACGGAGGTTTACATGGGGGTGCTGACGCACGAGTTCCAGCACGCGGTGAGCTGGAACCAGGACGGCGGGGAGGACTCGTGGATCAACGAGGGGCTGGCCGAGTACGCCACCCAGCAGGCGGGCTATTCGGAGTCGTTCGTGGACAGGTTTCTGGTGGCGCCGGGCACGCAGCTCAATTTCTGGCCCGACTCGGGCAGGGCCACCATTCCCCACTACGGCGCGGCGGAGCTGTTCGTTCACTACCTGGCCGACCACTACGGCGGCTACGCCGGTGTCGGCGAGATGTACATGCTCCCGGAGGACGCCGAGGAGGGCGTGGACGCCTACATGGCGAGGTTCGGCATGGGATTCGAAGACGTGTTCCGGGACTGGGTGGTGGCGAATTACCTCGACAGCGACGAGGGCATTCACGGCTATCCCTCTCGCGACGTCCGCGTGCTGAACGTGGCCAGGATGGCGGGGCCGGGCGACCGGGAGGGCACGCTCGCGCAGTTCGGGTCGCGCTACTTCGAGGTGCGGCTGGGCGAGGGGGACGCGCACATTCGCTTCGAGGGGCAGCCGACGGTGCGGCAGACGGCGGAGGACTGCCGGAGCGGAAGCCGGTGCTGGTGGAGCAATCGAGGGGACTCGGTGGACACGACGCTGACGCGGGAGTTCGACCTTTCTGGACTTGAGGCGGCGACACTGGAGTTCTGGGCATGGTTCGACATCGAGGAGGGGTGGGACTACGCCTACGTCCAGGCGTCGGGGGACGGCGGGCGGACGTGGAGCGTGCTGGAGGGCGACCACACCACGACCCACGATCCGGTGGGCAACAGCTACGGGCCCGGCTACACCGGCGCGAGCGACGGCTGGGTGAGGGAGCGGGTGGACCTGACGCCCTACGCGGGCGGCAGGGTACTGGTGCGGTTCGAGTACGTGACGGACGACGCGGTGTACCTGGACGGGCTGCTCATCGACGACTTGAGCGTGCCGGAGCTTGGCTACAGCGACGACGCCGAGAGTGAGGGCGCGTGGGACGCGCGGGGGTTCGCACTCATCGACAACAGGCTGCCGCAGTGGTACCTGGTGCAGATAATCGAGATTCCGGCGGAAGGCGCGGCGACGGTGCGGCAACTGGCGCTGGACGCGGAGCGCGCGGGGGAGGTCGTGGTGCGCGGCTTCGGGTCGCGGATCGAGCGGGCGGTCGTGGTGGTGTCGCCGGCGACGCGGCACACGCACCAGCGGGCGAGTTACCGGCTGAGCGTGGAGCGGGCGCGGTGAGGGGGGCGGCGGCTCACCCTCACCCTAGCCCTCTCCCTCAAGGGAGAGGGGACATTCAAGGCACCCCCATCCTAACCTTCCCCCTGCGAGGGCTGACAGGGGTATGTTTTGACAATAACAGCGTTGCGCTGGCGACGTCACCCCCATCCTAACCTTCCCCCATCAAGGGGGAAGGGACTTTTCGGAAGGCTTACGTCTCAAACATACCCCTGTCAGCCCTGCGAGGGGGAAGGGACTATTGGAAGGCGCGGACCTTGGCCCTGAGTCTTTTCCCCCTCACCTCAATCCTCTCCCACCGGGGGAGAGGAGGACATTCAAGGCACCCCCATCCTAACCTTCCCCCTGCGAGGGGGAAGGGACGACTAGGAGCCGTTGGCCTCGTTTAGGGCCTCGAGGACGGCGGCGGGGTTCATGGGCAGGCTGCGGAGCCTGGCGCCGGTGGCGTGGTAGATGGCGTTGGCTATGGCGGCCATCGGCGGCACTATGCTCACCTCGCCTACCCCGCGGACGCCGAACGGGTGGAGCGGGTTGGCCACCTCCACGATGACGGTGTCGATCATGGGCAGGTCCAGCGACGTGGGCATCCGGTAGTCCAGGAAGGTAGCGTTGAGCATCTGGCCGTCGTCGCCCATGTAGTATTCCTCGTTGAGCGCCCAGCCGATTCCCTGCACGACGCCGCCCTGGATCTGGCCCTCGACGTAGCTGGGGTGGACGGCCTTGCCGGCGTCCTGGGTGGCGGTGTAGCGGAGGATGGTCACCTTGCCGGTGTCGGGATCGACCTCGACATCGACGACGTGGGTGGCGAAGGCGCTGCCCGCGCCCTTGGGATCGAGGTTGGCGCTGCCGACGACGGGGCCGCCGGTGTCCGGCAGCATACCGGCCAGCTCCCTGAACTCGATGCTCAGCTCGGGGTCGGACTGGTGACGGAACACGCCGTCCTCCAGGTCCACCTGGTCGGAGTTGGTTTCCCAGAGAAGGGCGGCGCGCTCGATCATCTGGCGCTTGACGTCCATGGCGGCCTCGTAGCAGGCCCAGCCGGTCTTGAAGGCGACGCCGCTGCCGCCGGTCACGGAGGTGTAGCCGATGGAGTCGGTGTCGCCGACCTGCGGGTTCACGTCCTCGACGGGGATGCCGAGCACCTCGGCGAACTGCTGGGCGGAGGCGGGCCTGCTGCCGCCGATGTCCACGGAGCCGATGGTGAGGTTGACGGTGCCGTTGTAGTTGACGTTGGCGGTGGCGCAGGCGGCTCCCGCGCCGTTGACCCAGAATCCGGAGGCGACGCCGCGGCCGCGGTAGGGGCCGGAAAGCTCGGCCGCGTAGTGGTCGTGGTCCTTGGCGGCCTGGGCGGTCTCGATGCAGCCGATGACCGGGTTGACGAGGCCGTTCGCGCGGCGGGTGCCCTCCTTCGCGCCGTTGACGACGCGGAACTCCAGCGGGTCGATTGACAGCTTTTCGCATAGCTCGTCGACGACGGTCTCGGCGGCGAAGGCGGCGCCGGGCGCGCCGGGGGCGCGGTAGGCGGTGGTCTTGGGCTTGTTGTTGACCACGTCGTAGCCGTCGATGAGGATGTTGTCCACGTTGTAGGGGGAGAAGATGCACATGGAGGCGGCGCCCACGGGGGAGCCGGGGAACGCGCCGGCCTCGTACTTGAGTTCGGCCTGGGCGGCGGTGAGCTTGCCGTCGCTGGTGGCGCCCATCTTCACCTTCATGTAGGAGCCGGAGGTCGGGCCGGAACCCTCGAGCACGTCCGCGCGGCTCATGGTGACTTTGACGGGCTGGCCGGACTGCCTGGACAGCGCGGCGGCGACCGGCTCGAGGTAGATGGTGGTCTTGCCGCCGAAGCCGCCGCCAATCTCCATGGGGACGACCTTGACGTCCGAGTAGGGTATGCCGAGCACGCCGGCGGTGCGGTCCCTGATGGCGAAGTGGCCCTGGGAACTGCACCAGATGGTGAGGCGGTTGTTGGAGGAGGTCCACCAAGCGGTGGCGGAGTGCGGCTCGATGTAGCCCTGGTGGACGGTCTTGGTGCGGTACTCGCGCTCAACTACCACGTCGGCGTCGCGGAAGCCCTCTTCTATGTCGCCCTGCTGGAGCTGGGCGTGGCTGGCGACGTTGCCCTCGTACTTGTCGTGGAGCTGGGCCGCGCCGGGGGCCATGGCCGCCTCCACGTCGATGACGGCGGGGAGCACTTCGTACTCGACGTCGATGAGGTCGAGCGCCTCCTCGGCGGCGTGGGCGCTGGTGGCGGCGAGCGCGGCGACGGCGTGGCCCTTGTAGAGGGCCTTTTCGCCGGCGAGGACGTTGTTGCTGAGCTCCCTGCCGTTGGGCTTGGGGCCGGGTCCCATCGCCACGGGTTCGTTGGGCAGCGTGGGGAGGTCGGCGCTGGTGACAACCGCGCGGACCTCGGGATGGGCGCGGGCGCGGCTGGTGTCTATCTTGAGAATCTTCGCGTGGGCGTGGGGGCTGCGCAGCACCTGGCCGTGGAGCAGGCCGGGCAGGTCCACGTCGGCGCCGTAGAGGGCCTTGCCGGTGACCTTGTCGTAGCCGTCGTGGCGAATCGGGCGCTTGCCGACGACGTTGTATTCCTGGTTGGAGAGGACGATGTTGGATGTCATGGGGTCATAACCTCCGGGTGAACGGGCTTGGACGGCGTCATTGTAGCACACGGGCGGGGGTGTGAATGTCTAGAGTTGATGGGAAATGCACTCTCAACCCTCACCCCCGTATCAAGTACGGGGCAGGCTCTAACCCTCTCCCAGTCTTGGGAGAGGGGAAAGTCGAAAATATGTGTTCCGTACTGTTTCATTTGTTCCGTTTTGTTCAGGGTCCCTAGCTGGGAGGGTTGGATTTGGCGGTGGATTGAAACGCTCGCGAGACGCGATCGGGGCTGATTGAAACCTGGGTGGGACGGAGTGTTTCGGGCTGGTTGGCGGGTTCACCCTCACCCATCAAGGGAGATGGGGTCAATGGTAGGCTGCCGTGCGTTGGCGGGTTCGGTTTCATGGTGGTTTGAGAGTAGCACGGATGTACGAGGATTTCAAGGGGGTGTTCACCCCCATCCTAACCTTCCCCCCTGCGAGGGGGAAGGGACTGAAACGTGGGCGCGGCGTGGTGAAGGCAGGCTCTTTAGATTCCTCGGCTGCGCTGCGCTCCGCTCGGAATGACAGGGAGAAGCAGGGGCGCTCGGAATGACAGGGAGAAGCAGGGGCGCTCGGAATGACACGGTGGTGAGGGCGCCCGGAGGGCCTGTAACACCCTGGTCGGCGCTCCACAGGTACAGGTAGGGGTGTCCCTTGTGGGCACTCAGGGCGTGATGACCAACGGGGGCAACCACAAGGGATTGCCCCTACACGTGCATGACCGACTAAGCGTGTTGATATTCACGATGCTCAGGATAGGGATTGCCCCTACACGTGCATGGACGACTAAGCTGTTACAGGTTCGCGCTCGGAGTGAGACTTGGCAATTTGAGCGTGTGGGTGGTATACTTGCCGCCGCCTAACAACCACGGGGCGGAAAGTGAGGATGACACGTTGGAACAGAACGGTTGGCCCGAATGCCAGGACTGCACCCAGGGCAGCCTGCTGCCGCTGAGTGACTTTGGAAGCCAGGGAGCGCCCATCCACTACAAGGCGTGGGTGTGCAGCAACCCGACCTGCGGATTCAACATCAAGATCCGAAACGGCGACGTTTACCTCAACGAGCCTATCGCCAGCGGCGCGATGCACGCCCCCAGGATGCGATAGCCTCATCATCTGAACAAGGGGCTTCACCCCCATTCCAGCCTTCCCCCTTGACGGGGGAAGGAACTTCTGGACTACTTCACGCCCTCCCCGGGCAAATCGGACCCACGTGACACAGACCTCCGGCGGCGCGCCGCCGGGGGCGCGAGCGTTTCTACCATGGAAGAACGCAACCCGGCCCGCGCGCGCCAACGGCGCCCGTTTACGCTCGTTGCCTCCTTCGGCGCTTCTATGCTGCTCGTGGGCGGGCTGCTCCTCGGCGCCGTGGGAGCTTATCACGCGCTGGGGTTCTACTCGTCCACTCAGCTAGACGAACTGAACGCCTCGCTGGACGTGGCCCCTTCCCTACCGCGAATCGACACGAGCGTGGCGCGAGCGAGCGAGTCCGCGCCCGCCACTGCCGCGCCCGCGCCTGCCGCCGTACCCGCGGCGGCCGTATCCGCTACCGCAACGTCGGAGCCGCCGGCCCGGCAGACGCAGTTGCCGCTGCAGTCGCACCTGGACACGACCTCTCCGGTGGGCAGCATGGTCGCGCTGTCGATGCCGAGCGTCCTGCCGGAGGCGGCGCCGGGAGTTGCCTCGGAGTCCGGCGCGTCACCCGTGAGCTTCGAGAGCGTGAGCACCTACGCGTCGTTCCCGGCGACGCAGGTGCACCCCAAATACTGGCATCAGCCGATGTGGGCGGGCACGGACGTGTATGCGGCGCTGGATACGAGCGCGACCGACGGCTTTATTCCGACGGCCCAACTGGAGAGCGTACCGAAAGGCTCCAACGCTCCGGCGCTCAGACTCGCCATTCCGGCGATAGGCGTCTATTCGGACGTGAGCGAGCTCGCCATCCTGGACCTCGGCGACAGGCGCAGGTACGAGACGCCGGACCGGGTGGTGGGCCACATACCGGGCACCGCCAATCCGGGCGAACAGGGCAACGGCTGGTTCTTCGGCCACCTGGAGAGTCCGGTCGCGGGCGAAGGGAACGTGTTCAAGCGGCTGCCGGAGATCGCGCGGATGCTCACCAACGGCGACAACGTGTACGTGAGCGTCACGAGCGAGGGCGGCGTGTATCTGTACCAGGTCGTGGAGTCCGAGGTTATGCACCACACCGACCTGGGGTGGTACGATTCCGTGGACGCGACGATAACGCTGGTGACGTGCGCGAACCGCCCGCACTACGACTATCGGCAGGTGGTGACGGCGACGCTGGTGGGGTTTCGGCCGGGCGGGGCGGTGAACTAGGCCGACACGCGGCGGAGTTCGGCGCGCATGGTGGTGATGAACCGGCGCGCGGGGGTGGACAAGGTCTTGCCCTCCAGGGCGACGATGCCGCCCTGGTCCACGGGCAGCAGGTTGGCGAGGCTGACGACGCCGAGGTCGCGCTCGTCCTCCGGCTCGATGGCCAGGCGCGGGCCTACCGAGACGCCCATGCCGAGCGCGACGTACTTCTTGATCATGTCCATGCTGTCCAGCTCCAGCAGCACCTCGTATTCGAGAGCGCGGCGGGAAAGCTCCCTCTCCAGGAACTCCCGCGTCTGAGACTCTCCGCCCATGAGGATGAGCGGGTACGGGGCCAACTGCGCCAGCGACGTCAACTCCTCGGAGAGAAGGGGATGGCCCCTGGGCGCGATGAGGACGTTCTCGTAGACGAACAGGCCCTCGAACGCCAGGTCCTCGCTCCGCTCGGCGTGCTGGACGATGCCCATGTCCACCTCGCCGGAGCGCACCATCTGGAGGACGGCCTGGCGGGTGCCGGAGCGGACGCGCAGGTGGGCGTGGGGATTGAGGTCCAGGTAGGCGCTCACGACCCTGAGCAGCGTGTGGGGGATGATGTCGGGCGTGGAGGCGATGGACACCGGCCCGGCGGACTCGGCGGTGGACGTGAGTGCGGCGAGCGAGTCGATGCCCTCGACCAGCGGCATGGCGAGCTCGGCGAGCTTCTCGCCCGCGAGCGTCAGCATGATGGGGCGTCTCAGCCGGTCGAACAGGGTGAGGCCAAGCTCGGCCTCCAGCTTGCGCACGTGGCCGGTAACGGTGGGCTGGCCCACGTCCAGTCTTTCGGCGGCCTTGGACATGCTTCTGAGCTGGGCGGCCATGCAGAAGCTGCGTAGTTCGCGTAGTTCCATTTCTTCACCCCCATCCTAACCTTCCCCCATCAAGGGGGAAGGGACAAATTGGAAGGCTCGTTCCCTGTACCTACCCCTGTTATGCCGAGACGGTCGAAGCACCTTAGACCCTTCGGCTACGCTCAGGGTGACAGGGTGGCGGCGGCTACGCTCAGGGTGGCAGTAGTATTGGTAAACTCGATTATCGTTATTGTAATACATATCTTCACAAGATACGGTGTTCGTGCGTACAATTCAGATTGTAGAACGTTTACAGGCGAACTAGCGGCACGGGGACGATCCCCGAAGGAGGTACAGATGCTGCTTAAGAGATTCGTGGATTTGGTTCGCCAGGTCACACAGCCGGCGGGGTTCGACGGCTACCTGAACAGCGTGCACCAGCGCGGACTGGCGGGGGAGCCGACGTACGAGGAGGCCAGGAAGGACTTCCTGAACGCGACCAAGCAGGAGGCGGGCTACCCGCTTCGCTAGCGTCGGCGCCGGGTCACATAGATCCGGCGTGATCCAGAGCTAACCAAGACGGAAAGAGGGGCGCTTCGCATTGTGCGGGGCGCCCTTTCTTTATTTCGAGCGCGGCAGAGAAATGGGCGTCGGGAACGGCAGTAGTTGCGCCGGCGACGTCACCCCCATCCTAACCTTCCCCCATCAAGGGGGAAGGGATTTTGAGAGGGCCTTGTTGAAGCGCCCCTTTCGCTTGTTGGGCGTGGTGGGGCGTGCTAATCTCTAGCTGAGAACGACACTGGCAGGTTGGTGAGAGAGTTGCTTAGAGGTATATTCGGCAGGGACAAAGAGCGGGACAGGGAGAAGACGGAGGCGGCGCTGGAGAGCACGCGCCGCTCGTGGTTCGGGCAGGTGGCGACGCTGTTCCGGCGCTCCGGCATCGACGAAGAGCTTTGGGACGAGCTGGAGGAGACGCTCATCCTGGGGGACGTGGGCGTGGCGACGACGCAGAAGATCCTGGACAGGCTGCGCGAGCGCGTCCGGCGGGAGTCGGTGTCGGACCCGGCCGAGGCGCTGGAGATGCTCAAGCGGGAGATCGCGCTGCTGCTCAAGGCCGGAGACGCCGCGCCGCGGTTGGAGTCCGAGCAGTCGCCGCTGGTGCTGCTGGTGGTGGGCGTGAACGGCGTGGGCAAGACAACCAGCATCGCGAAGCTGGCGAACGCCTACCTTGAGGAGGGGCGCAGCGTGCTGCTGGGCGCCGCCGACACGTTCCGCGCGGCGGCTATCGACCAGCTACAGGAGTGGGGCCGCCGGCTGGAGGTGGACGTGGTGGCGCACCGGCCCGGCGCGGACCCGGCGTCGGTGGCGTTCGACGCGCTGAGCGCGGCGAGAGCGCGCGGCGTGGACGTGGTGATAATCGACACGGCGGGGCGTCTGCACACCAAGTCCAACCTGATGGAGGAGCTGAAGAAGATACGGCGGGCGCTGTCGCGCCAGGTGGACGAGGATTCGCAGCGAGTGTTGCTGACACTGGACGCGACGACCGGCCAGAATGGGCTGTACCAGGCGCGGGCGTTCGTGGACGCGGTGGAGTGCGACGGGGTGTTTCTAGCGAAGCTGGACGGCACGGCGAAGGGCGGCATCGCGATCGCGGTGGCGGACGAGCTCGGCCTGCCGGTGCTGTACGTGGGCACGGGCGAGAGGCCCGGGGATGTGGCGGCGTTCGACGCGGAGGCGTTCGCGGCGGGGCTGTTCCAGGGGTGAGGGGGGCGGTCGCTAGGACGGCATGAAATCGTCCATGTCGTAGTTGCCGCAGGTCAGACGAACGAGCTTGGGCCAGTCTATTTCGCCGGATTCAGTGCAGTACTCGTCGATGAACAACCTAGTTAGCCGGTTCTCAATGCTGGCCTTTTCAGCCAGGAATTGGTCGTTGAATTCCTTCGCTTTGTACCCGATAGGCTCGATGATGTCGGTGTACAGTTCCTTGTTTTCGCTGATCAGGTACCAGAAGTTCTGGCCGACAACTTTCAGGTATCCTCGCGCGGTGTGCGCTGTCCTCGTCTTGCCGTAGCATATCCCCAGTACCGGCTGAATGTTCACTCCCTGCCTCGACTGCCTAAGCCTCCGAACCGCGTCCCTGAGATCTTGCTCAAGCTGGTTGTGCTGGGAACTGTTCCCCCAACTGGGGCCTGACTTAATCGACACCACGTAGTGCGTGCTTCGATTGAAAAACTCTAAATCAACGCCTTGGGCGGTAGACTTGTGGCCGCCAGAAGTCTGCTGAGCTATAAAGACAGCCAACTCTTCCAGGAATCTTCCAAATAGTTGTTCCTCGGACGACGACAGGAACGCCGCTAACAGGCCATCTATCAATTGTCCCGCCGACATGACGTTCTTCGCCCTGAGAAGGTAAGGGTTCTTTCTGAGCAACTTGCGAAGCGTGAGGGCACTCAGGGAGTTATGGCGTCTCGTGTGGAAATCGACGACATTCTCGTTGACGAATTCCTCGACTAATGCGATGTCTAGAGGCTCCACGGCAGTCCTCTCAACTGACGCCAGTCGACCCGGCGTAGCGTTCACCCTTTTCCTTCATTGCGGAAAAACGGGTCTGTAAATCCCTAATCCGTTCTCTACTAAGTTCAACGTATTCGGTGTTGACGTCTATTCCGACGAAACGCCTGCCCAGCGTGACCGCAGCCGCCGCGGTTGTGCCGGATCCGATGAATGGGTCCAAGACTACATCGCCGGGTACGGTGAAAAGCCTGATGAACCACTGCGGCAAATCTAGCGGGAAAACGGCGCTGTGGCTTTTATTCTGCGACTCGGTAGCGGTGTGGATGACGTTGTTCGGATACACGAGGTCGCGTCCAACCCAGTTGGACACATTCTTGCCGAAGCCGCTTCCAACACGAGACTCATCCCGCATCTTGTCCGTTTCGCTCAGATTGCTCAGTCTATGCTTGGCCCAGCTTCCCACGGGCACCATCACCGCTTCCTGGTACATATTGAACTTCTTTTGCTTGTTGAATTGTATCAGCCGTTCCCAGTTGTCACGGAAGCGATTGGGCCACTTCCCCGGGTAGGAGTTCTTCTTGTGCCACATGAACTCCTCGGTCCAAAGCCAGCCGTTTCTACGCATCTCAAGTATCAACTCGATTACGTAGGTGTGACGTTCACCGTTGACAACTCGTTCCTTGATGTTGAGCACGAAGGTGCCAGTGGGCTTGAGCACACGCTTGAACTGGTCAGCCTTGGGTATGAACCATTCAACGTAGCGGTTGGGATGAACCCCGCCATACACTCGCTTGCGTTGATCGGCGTAAGGCGGCGACGTAAAAATCAAGTCGATTGAGTCATCGGGCAGACCAGCAAGGACCTCTTCGCAGTCGCCGGCGAATATGGTGTCGATGTAGTCCATCATCAAGCCTCACGAAAAGCCGGGGGCTTTCTTACGCCCATTCTATACAGAGGCTCCAAAGTGTTCCAGCGTGCACACACCCTCACCGCTAGGAACGGAAGGACGAAATGCGGCGTGGGGTGAGGGCGAACGCGACGGTGCCGGGTGGTGCGTCGCGGTAGGACTCGGCGAACTCCCTGCCCTGCTGCTCGCCGTAGTAGCGCAGCGCCATGCCCAGCACCAACTCGTACAGGTCCACGTCGACCTCGCACGCGGGGCCGTCCATGGTGACGGCGGCGTAGGGCGGTTCGCGCCAGTCGACGCACAAGCTGGCGTGGGGGTTGCGCTCCAGGTTGCGCCACTTGAGCGAGTCGCGGCTGGTGAACATGTAGGCCGCGCCGTCCCGCCACTCGTACCAGATGGGCGTGGCGCGCGGGCGGCCTTGGGCGTCGAGCGTGGTGATGACGGCCACGAGGGGGCGGGTGAGGAAGGCGTCGATCTCGGCTGGGGTCATGGGGGTGGGTGCTCCTTCGGTTGGGTGTGGGAGTAGGTTAACACAGGACGGATGGGAGAGGAGCGTGGCAACCTACACATGCTCTCCATGGTCCGTTATTATGTTGGACCATATTCTATGGAGGAGGCTCAACGTGGTACTTGACGTCGGAGTTGTGCAAATCGACTATGTGAGGGCGCGACCGTACGGAGCGGCCTACAGGTATGCGCGAGAGTTGGCGGCTTTCGATGACGATTACGGTAGTTGCTGGAGGGTGTCGTCTGGAAGCCAAGTTTTCATAGAGCTAGAATTCGAGACGATGGCCAATCACGCGATGGCGTATATTGGCTTAAATCGGCTGTCGGCGACTGACGCGCACGAAGTCATGCGCTGGGTCAGGGGTCTGCCGTGGCAAGGTGAGGTGGTGATGTTGCACTTGGGGTGGTGACGAACGTGGTAGTGGCGCATTGGTATCTTTTGGCTTCTTGGTCACTCAAACCAGGGCTATCGCACACTGTTTCTCGCGCCAACTCCGGTGCGTCCTCACGTCTGCCCTTGGGGCTCCCCTGAGCTTGTCGAATGGGCCTGTCGAACGGCTCCGAAGCCCGAAATTCCGCCCCAAAGCCGCTCAATCGACTCCCGCCTGTGCCATGTTAAGTGCGTCACGACTGGCCCATGGTCGCGCAAGAAAGTACCTGGTTTGTGTCAGCGCCAACGACTGCGGAGTAGCCCGCGATAGCCCCGCGTGCAAATCAAATCGAGGGGGCCCTTGATTCTACCGCACATCCGTGCTACCGTCCCTGTACAACGCACCTACACAACCCAATAGACACCCACCGACGCCCGGATGTCGACCTCCAACGACTGTCACAATCCGCGCTACATTCCGGCCATTTTGGGGCAAGAGGCAGGGCAGTATGGAACACCGGCGACACAGAACCACCAGCGCCTCCAGCTACGAAATGTGCGTAATTGTGCATTCTGGAGCACTTTTTGCGATTTCCTCGCTCCAGGGCGGCCCTCACGTATGACTGTGGAGTAGTATGCGATAGCCCTGTTTCTTGCGGTAGGCGGGCGTCGAGGTGTCTCCAGAAGCGGGGGTTCGTTCGGTGCACTAGAGGTCTGTGAGCAGGCCGTCCCTCTTGTCGCTGCGGACTTCATCGGCCAGATAGTCCAGGGCGCCGCTCTCAGAATCCCTTTCTATCTCTTTGTCCCACCTGTCCCAGTCGTGTTCGACGAGCCAGGATTTCAGCTTTCGGTAGTCGTCTTCTGGCAGGTTGGCGATAGCGCGCCGAATCGCGGGCAGGGATCCTTCTTCGATGTCCGTGAGGGACGGCGAGGGGCGATCGGTTTCGCTCAATTGTCTGTCCGTTGTCATTGGCGTGTTCTCCCTCACGCGTAGGAGGATTTGGGGTAGTATAGTACAGTCACTTGGACGAGGCTTCAAGGCTGCGGAGTCCAACACAACGGCCCGGTACGGACGCGCCTCTCTGTAACTGTTCAGAGTTGATGATACGCGCCTGACTTTGGGGCGTCACCCCCATCCTAACCTTCCCCCATCAAGGGGGAAGGGACTTTTCGGAAGGCTTACGCCTCAAACATACCCCTCTCAGCCCTGCGAGGGGGAAGGGAGTTATCGGATAGGCTTTGAGAGTCGAACACGCTCCCTCCGGCGCCTGCCGCCGCCGCGCTTTGCGTATATAATTGAGTCATGGTCGACGTCCTATCGTGGTTGGTGGCGGTGCAGGTTATCGGCCTGGCCGCTTTTCCGCTCGCCTACTTCCTGTTTCCGAGGCTGGCCGACAGGGGCTACAGCCTCAGCAAGCCTCTCGGCATCGTTCTGGTGGCCTACCTGTCCTGGGCGCTGGGGCAGGCGCGCGTGCTTCCGAGCACCGGCATCACCATCGCGGCGCTGGTGGTGGCGCTGGCGGCGCTGTCGGGCTGGTGGGCGTGGAGGCGGCGGCGCGAGTTGCTCGACTTCGTGTCACGGGAGCGCGTGTCGCTCATCGCGGGTGAGACGCTGTTCCTGGCGGTGTTCGCGACGTGGGTGGTGTTCCGGTCGTTCGACCCGTCCATAAACCACACCGAGCAGCCGATGGACCTGATGTTCCTGAACGCCTCGATGCGCACGGAGACGGGGACGCCGGAGGACCTGTGGCTGAGCGGTCAGCCGGTGAGCTACTACTACTTCGGCTACTGGACGATGGGCGCGCTGGCGCAGCTCGCCGCCGTGCCGTCCGCGGTGGCGTATAACCTGGCGATGGCGTTGGTGCCGGCGCTGGCGGCGCTGGGCGTGGCGGGAGTGGCGTACAACCTGGTGCGGGCGGACTCGGACCGCGTGACCGCCGCGCTGGCGGGCGGGGGCGCGGCCGCGCTGCTGGCGGTGGCGGCGGGCAACCTGGCGGGCGTGTTCGAGTTCATGCACGCCAACGCGGTAGGCTCCGAGGGCTTCTGGACGTGGCTGGCGATAGACGGAATGGGGTGGCCCATCGGAAGCACAACCGCCACCTGGCGGCCGGAGGAGAACTGGTGGTGGTTCGACGCCACGCGCGTGATCAACACCTTCGGCGTGACCGGCGCCAGCATCGACTACACCATCCAGGAGTTCCCGTTCTTCAGCTTCATGCTGGGCGACCTGCACCCGCACGTGATGTCGCTGCCGCTGGTGGCGATGTTCCTGGGGGCGGCGCTGAACTTCTACCGGACGCCCTACCCGGGGATGTTCTGGAGTCACTGGCGGAGCGCGCTGGACGTGGTGGCGCTGGGCGTGCTGCTGGGGGCGCTGGCGTTCACGAACGCGTGGGACCTGCCGGTGTTCTGGGCGCTGATAGCGTGCGCCGCGCTGCTGCGGGCCTACGCCTCGGGGCTGGGGCTGTCCCGGCGCGCGGCGCTGAGCGCGGGGGCGACGGCGCTGGCGGTGCTGGCGCTGGCGGTGCTGCTGTTCCTGCCGTACTACCTGACGTTCCGGGCCGGCGTCGGCGGAATCGGCGCGGTGTCGTGGGCGTCGTCGCGGCCGGTGCACCTGTTCGCGGTGTGGGGGCTGCTGCTGGCCGCCGCCGCGCCGATGGTGGCGGCGGTGTTCTGGCGGACGACGCTGACGGCGGACTGGCTGCGGATGACCGCGGCGGCGCTGTTCGCGGCGCTCGGGCCGTTCGTGGTGTGGGCGGCGCTGTACCTGGCGGGCGACGGCGGACTGGGGGGAGTCGTGGGTCGGTTCCTGCACGTGCTGCCGTTCGCGGCGCTGGTCGGGATGGCGGTGTATTCGGCGCTCTGGCTGGCGCGGGAGGACATCCACAATATCGCGTCGTTCGTCATGCTGGCGGCGGCGTTCGGGCTGCTGCTGATAATGGGGCCGGAGCTGCTGTACGTGGACGACTCGTTCGGGCCGCCCAGCGAGCGGATGAACACTGTGTTCAAGCTGTACTACCAGGCGTGGGTGATTCTTGCGACCGTTTCGGGCTTCGCAATATACTTCTGGGCGTCGCTGAGGGCCGGGCAGCGTTCCGGGCGGCGCGCGCTCACCACGCTGTGGGGGGTCGTGTTCGCCGCGCTGCTGCTGGGCGCGCTGTACTACGCGCCGGCCGCGGCGGCGAGCAAGGCGGGGCCGCCGGGGGGACAGCCGACGCTGGACGGTCTGGCGTACCTGCGATACGGCAGCGAGGCGGAGTTGGACGCGATATATTACCTACGGAAGTACGCGGGGGACGCGGTGATCCTGGAGGCCGTGGGCGAGTGGCACGACGCGGGGCTTATCTCGCGCGGCGCGGGGGCGCCGACGCCGCTGAACTGGCCGGGGCACCAGGCGCAGTGGCGGGGCGAGACCGAGCTTATCACGGAGAGGAAGGCGGACGTGGAGTTGGCCTACACGACGCGGGACGCATCGGAGGCGCGGCGCGTACTCGACAGGTACGGGATCGAGCTGGTGTACGTGGGGCCGAGGGAGCGGAACGAGTACGGCGAGGAGGGGGCCGCGAAGTTCGCGGAGTTCATGGACGTGGCGTTCAGCGAGGGCGACGTTACGATATACCGGCTGCGGCGGTGAGAACGCTAACGCGACGGCGGGTTGGGCGTTACACAGCCAGTGTGTAAAGGACGTAGGCATTAGCTTGGAACACGACAAGGACACAGACGGCGAGCAGACCGCGCCGCGCGGTGAGGGGGCGTCGGAGGGGCGCGAGCCGGAGGATACGGCGCAGGACGTCGCGTCCGACGACGTGAGCGCGGCGGAGGCTGGCGACGAAGCGCGGCAGGAAGAGGCGCGTGAGGACGAGGACGCGGCATACGCGGAGGGGCAGTCGGACGCGACGACGGGTACGGCGTCCGATGGCGACGCGGTGGTGGCAGAGGAACCGGATACGCCAGCGGAAGCAGGCGAGGCGGCCAGGGCCGCGCCGCCGGTGCGGCGGTGGGAGCTGGCGGCGTACGCCGCGCTGCTGCTGGCGGCGGCGATTAGCCGGCTGTGGGACCTGGGGTCGCGCGCGATACACCACGACGAGAGTTTGCACGCCTACTACTCGTGGATACTCTCCAACGGCTCCGGCTACCGGCACGATCCGATGATGCACGGGCCGTTCCAGTTCGAGGCGACCGCGGCGGTGTTCCTGGTGCTGGGCGACAGCGACTACACGTCGCGGCTGCTGTACGCGGTGGCCGGAATCGCGCTGGTGGCGATGCCCTTCCTGCTGCGCGGACGCATGGGCAGGCTGGGCGCGCTGTTCGCGTCGGCGATGCTGGTGGCGTCCCCGGCGATGCTGTACTTCAGCCGGTTCTCGCGCAACGACATCCTGATGGCGGTGTGGACGCTGGGGCTTATAGTCTGCGCGTGGCGCTACGTGGACGAGGGGAAGAACCGCTACCTGTACGCAGCCGCCGCGCTGCTGGCGCTGGCGTTCGCCACCAAGGAGACGGCGTTCATCGTCACGGCCATATTCGGCGCGTTCCTGGTGGCGCGGCTGGCGCTGCCGCCGCTCGCGCTCGCGGAACTGCCGACCGCGGACGGCCGGACGTCCACGCCCGCCGCGCTGTGGGCGGCCGCGCGCGGGTTGTGGCGCGCCGCGTGGGAGTCCCGGCACGCGCTGGGCACGCGCGAGGGTACGCTGCTGGCGCTGCTGGCGACGCTGACGCTGCCGCAGTGGGCGGCTATGGTCGGCTTGCTCCAGGACACGCCGCTGCTGCGGGACACCGGACTGGTGCTGGCCAGCCCGGTGGGATCGCCCGCCATCGGCGCGCCGAGCGGGGGCGGCCTGGTCATCGCGGCGCTGGTGGTCGGGACGCTGGTGGGGGCGTCGGTGTACGCGGGCGCGCTCTGGAGATGGCCGGTGTGGTGGAAGTGCGCGGCCATCTTCTACGGGATATGGGTGCTGCTGTACTCCACGTTCTTTACGAATCCTGCGGGCCTGCTGACGGGGATCTGGCGTTCGCTGGGTTACTGGATCGTACAGCAGGAGGTGGCGCGGGGAAACCAGCCGTGGCACTACTACTTCGTGATTACGTCGCTGTACGAGTTCCTGCCGCTGCTGCTGGCGCTGGTGGCGGGCGGATACTGGCTCTTCCGAATGATCCGGCGCCTGTACAGCGATGAGGGTTACGACTTTCGCGGCGAGGCGTTCACCTGGTTCCTGCTGTTCTGGTCGGTGGCGACGTTCGGCGCTTACACCGTCGCCAGCGAGAAGATGCCGTGGCTGCTGGTGAACGTGACGCTGCCGCTGATTATCGTGTCGGGGAAATTCCTGGGCGAGGTGGTGGAGTCCATCGACTGGCGCCGGCTGGCCCGCAGCGGCGCGGTGGCGCTGGCAGCCATCGTGCCGGCGGCGCTGTGGCTGCTGTGGATGCTGGCGTTCTTCGAAGTCGGCGAAGGCGCGGCGTCCGGGCCGGTCGCGCTCGCGCTGATCGTGGCGGGGCTGGTCGCGCTGACTGCGGCTGGGGTGTTCGTCGCGAGGCGATACGGCTGGCGGGGGTCGGCGGCGTTCGCGCTGCTGCCGGTGGTGGCGGTGCTGCTGGCGCTGACGGTGCGCACCGGAGTGCGGGCGAGCTTCGACAACGGCGACGTGCCGGTGGAGATGCTGGTGTACACGCAGACTTCGCCCGACGTTACGCGGCTGCTGAGCGAGATAGAGCGCGCCGGCACGGGCCAGACCATCGCAATCGACACCACGAGCGGGTTCAGCTGGCCGTGGGTGTGGTACCTGCGAGGGCGGGAGCAGGTGAGATTCATGGAGTTCAAGCCGGACCAGATGGACGGGCCGGACAAGCCGCCGGTGGTGGTGGTGCACCGCAACAATCGGAGCGACGTCAACAGCAGCCTGTCGTCCGCCGACTACGGAGAGGCGCAGCGGGTGCGACACCGCTGGTGGTTTCCGGAGACGACGTACCGCAGTCTCACGCCCGGCAAGATACTCGGCTCGCTGACGGATCGGGAGGCGTGGCGCAGGGCGATGGACTACTTCATGCACAGGGAGGGCGTGCGCGACCAGTTGGGCAGCGAGGACTCCTACCTGTACGTGGCGCGCGACCTGCCCATCGAGTACCGGGCGGGAGAATAGGGTGGGACTCACGCCCATCCCCGTATAGAGCACGGGGCAGACTCTAACCTTCCCCCATCAAGGGGAAGGGACACTTGGAGATACGATTTGATTGGCAACGGCAAGCTGTGGATCGGACTGGGGCTGAGCGCCGTGCTGCTCGGTATCTTCCTGTTTACGGTGGACCTGCGCCGGCTGTGGAGCGAGCTGGCGCACGCCAACTACTGGTTCCTCGCGCCCGCTATAGCAATGTACTTCGTCTCGCTGCTGTTCCGCACGCTGCGGTGGAAGCTGATGCTCGGCCACATCCGCGCGATACCGGTGGGCAGGCTGTTTCCGGTGGTGGTGGTGGGATACATGGCCAACAACCTGCTGCCCATGCGGCTGGGGGAGTTGGTGCGCAGCTACTACGTAGGGGAGCGGGAGAACATAAGCAAGACGTCTGCGCTGGTGACGGTGCTGATAGAGCGGGTGATGGACGCGCTGACGCTGCTGTTCTTCATCGCGGCCATCGCCGCGTTCGTGCCGCTGTCGGGCGTGGTAGAGGCGCTGGGCGAGAGCGCGATGATAGCGTGGCCGCTGTTCGTGGCCGGACTGGGCGCGCTGTTCATCGCCGCGTTCGGCACGCTGCTGCTGTTCGCGTACCAGCCGGCGCGGACTCGGGCGCTTGGCCTCGCGGTCATCCGTCCGCTGCCGGCGCGCTTTTCGGCAAGGCTGGAGATACTGCTGGATATGTTCATGGTGGGGCTGCTGCCCCTGCGCAGTCCGCAAAAGCTGGCGGGGCTTTTCGCGCTCTCGGCGCCGATATGGCTGTTCGAGGCGGGTCTCTTCTTCTTCGTGGGGTTCGCGTTCGGGCTGGACTTGTTGTATGCCAACCTCGTGGACCTCGCGGTGGCGGTGGTGCTGGTGACAGCGGTAGCGAACATCGGCAGCTCCATCCCGTCCGCGCCGGGAGGCATCGGGCTGTTCGAGATACTGGCGCGGGAGACGCTGGTGCTGCTTCCGCTGGCGGTGGTGGACAAGTCCACGGCGGCGGGGTTCGCGGCAGTGTCCCACTTCGCGCTGCTCATGCCGACCATCGTGCTGGGGCAGGTGTACCTGTGGGCGAACAACGTTTCGCTGCACAGGCTGTCGCGCGGCGGCGCGGCCACGGCGCGAGACGCGGCGGGCGCGAGCGTATCCGGCGGCGCGGACGAGGACGGCGCGCGATGAGGGTGGGCGTCATAGGCGCGGGCGCGGCAGGACTGGCCGCGGCCTACCGGCTGGGCAAGCGCGGCCACGTCGCCGAGGTTTTCGAGCGCGCGCCCTTCCTGGGCGGGCAGGCCTCGACGTTCGACGTGGGCGGCGCGCGGCTCGAACGCGGCTACCATCACTGGTTCACCAACGACACCGACATCATCGAGCTTGTGGAAGAGATTGGCTTGGGCGACCGCATCCGGTGGATCGACTCCACGGTTGGGACGCTGTACGACGGGAAAATCTACGACTTCGTGACGCCGATGGACCTGCTCAGGTTCACGCCGCTGAGCCTGTTCGACCGCTTCCGGCTGGGCCTGGTGACGCTGTACCTGCAGCGCAAGAGGGACTGGCGGGGCTACGAGGGCGTCACCGCGGACGCCTGGCTGCGCAAGCACGCGGGGCGGCGACCATACGAGGTGTTCTGGGGGCCGATGCTGCGCGGCAAGTTCGGCGAGGCCCACTACGCCGAGGTGGGGATGCCGTGGGTGTGGGGCAAGGTGCAGACTCGGGTGGCGTCGCGGGGCAAAGGCATGGTCAAGGAGAAGCTGGGATACCCAATCGGCAGCTTCGCCGAGATCTTCGAGGTGCTGGCGGAGCGCGTGGCCGAGCAGGGAGGCGAAGTGACGCTGTCCGCGCCGGTGGAGCGCGTGGTGGTGGAGGACGGCGCGGCGCGCGGGCTGGACGTGTCAGTGGGCGGCTCAACTGCCGAGCGGAGGGAGTACGACGCGGTTATCGCCACAACGCCGTCGTACATCTTCCCGCGAATCGCCCCCGGACTGCCGCAGGACTACCTGGACCGGCTGACGGGCGTGAACTACATGGCCGCCGTGCTCATCGTGCTGGTGCTCGACAGGCCGCTTTCGCGGGTGTACTGGCTGAACGTGGCCGACAGGTCGATTCCGTTCGTCGGGGTGATCGAGCACACCAACCTGATAGGGCCGGAGCACTACGGCGGCAACCACGTGGTCTATCTGTCCAACTACCTGACCACGGACGACCCCATGTACGGGATGAGCCACGACGAACTGTTGGAGACGTACCTGCCGCATCTGCGCAAGATAAACGCGGAGTTCGACCGCTCGTGGATTGTGGAGAGCTACCACCACCGCGTCGACGCCGCGCAGCCAATCATCGGCGTCAACTACTCGTCGCGGATACCCTCGCACCGGACGCCGATAGACCGGCTGTACCTGGCGAACACCACGCAGATATACCCCGAGGACCGGGGCACCAACTACAGCGTGCGCATGGGGAACGTGGTGGCGGACATGGTGATGGGGGACACGGTGATGGAGGACGGGGGGTAGGCGCTACCAGCCGACGGCTTCGGCATCGGCGCGGGGTTCGCTGCCGCCGCGCGTGTCGTTTGCGGCCATCAACCGTCTCGATTTGACGCTCTACAAACCTTGCCTTATGGTGTTACCGTGTCAACTCCCACAAAGCTGGACCCCGCTATGGGGTACTTGGGGTTGCGATACGTACTGATAGTACCCGAATCGGCTCTGGTAGAGAAGAAACTCACAGAATGCGAGTTCGTCAATCCGTCTCTAATGTGCGCACGTGCTTGATTTGAACGAACTGGCGAACGGGCTTCCGGGCATCACGCCCACGTTGGGCGGTGCGCTTGCTGAAGCGGCCGCCGTGTGTCTGACTTCGCAAGGCCACCGGCAAGGTGTTCATCTTCGCATTGTGGGCTATGTGAATGACACGCACAGCCTGGTTTGGCCGGATGTCTCGGAACAAACATTGAGGACATGGGCGGATAGTCAAGAGGCGACCGAGTACGGCGCTACCGCCGTAGCCGTGCTGCTAATCAAATTGGAAACCGGGTACTTGGCGCTGGAGAGGGCGAGGAAGGGTACGGGGTTTGACTATTGGTTGGGCCTGGAAACGGATGGTGCACCCTTTCGGAGAACTGCAAGGTTGGAAGTATCCGGCATACTGAGGATTGAAGGCGACTCGACCGCTGTGGAAAGGGCCGTCGCCAGACGGGTAAGGGAGAAGCGGAGGCAAGCCCAATCAGCTGGAGGATCTTTGCCGGTTTATGTGGTTGTCGTCGAGTTCGGCAGTCCTCTCTGCGAGGTGCAGATGATATGAGCGAGGTTAACGAACTTCACAATCGGGCCATGGATCTGGCGGAACTTGGTCTAGTCGAGCGGCTGAGGGGCAACCCGGAAGCTGAGCTTGGCTACGCGCGGCAGGCCCTTGAATTTGAGGTCGCAGCTACGCAAGCACTTACGGATCGGATAGAGCCTACTTTCTCCGTCTTGCACCGCAGCGCCGCTACCATAGCGCTGCAGTGTGGCGAGCATCGCTTGGCGGAACAGCTTGCGGCAAAAGCCCTCGCCGAAGAACCCCCGAATGAAATCGCAGAAGAACTTCGCGATGTCCTGGAACAGGCGCAATTTCAGCGGCACCTAAGCCTGCGTGGGGTAGAACTCGGTCCGGACGAACTGCAAATGAGCCTGTCCGGCAAGGGAGTGGGATATGGAACGGTCGCCGTAGATGCATGGGCAGGCAGAATTCAGAACGTGGCAAAGTTAATACAGCGAATCGTTGAGTGGCAGCAGAAGTTGAGCTTCGGTAAGAGAGGTGCAAGACAAAAGACAAAGGAAGAGTTTCCCATACTCGTCTCCGCGCCCAGAGCCGCCAGTTTCGCGGTCACCTTGAAGGTCGGGCACCCTGTCGAACCACGACATCCCATCAAGATTCAAGCGGCAATCAACGACTTCATGGACCTGATGGAGATGACAAACGGTTCAGACATTCATGGGCTTAGTGAGCGCGTACCGGAGAGTCTCTACCTGAGTAATTTCATTCAAAGCGCGAAAGAAATTGCACCAGATGGAGAGCGAGTGTCGCAAGTGGGTTTCACCACGGGAAGGGGCAATTCCCGTCGACAAGTGTCGGTGACCCGAGCAGAAGATTTGCAAATCTTCTCTCCACGTCCACGAACGAACGTTGAACCGGCAAGGCATGTCAAGATTCGCGGAACGCTGCGCTTCGTCGATTACACAGACCGCCAATCGCCACAAATCAAAATTGTCGACGGCAATGGAAAGCACATCTCAGTGAACGCGTCGGCAGAAATCATGAATGACGTGGTTAGGGAAATGTGGAACATGAAGGTGGTCGTCGATGGCCTAAAGAAGGGGCGGAGCATCCACTTGGAAGACATTGCCTTGGATGAGCAGGACTAGCCATGCGGCGGCCGTGCGCTTGTGTCCCTCATAAACACTCTGAATTGTAGCGGCGTGAGACGGTACTGATACCGCTCATTCCAACCTCTACCACCCCACCGCGAAGCCGTCGGCGCGGGGCTCGCTGCCGCCGCGCAGGACGCCGGTGTCGGGGTCGCGCTCGATGACCTGGCCGCTACCGTAAAGCAGGCCGTGGGGCCGCTCGACCATCAGCCGGTGGCCGCGCGCGGCGAGGCCGCGTATGGCGTCCACAGGCGCGGTGCTTTCGATGGCTATCCCCTGCCCCAGCCGCACGCTGAAGCGCGGCGCGTCCAGCGCGGCCTGCGGGTCCAGGCCGAAGTCCATCATGTTCACAATCGTCTGGAGGTGGCCCTGCGCCTGCTGCATCGCGCCCATCACTCCGTAGGTCAGCCATAGCTCGCCGTCCCGTGTCGCCATGCCGGGAATTAGCGTGTGGAACGGGCGCTTGCCCGGTTCGAGCGAGTTGGCGTGGTCGGTGTCCAGCGAGAAGGACGCGCCGCGGTTGTGCAGCGCGATTCCCGTACCGGGCACCACGATTCCCGAACCGAAGCCCTGGAAGACGCTGTTGATGAACGAGCAGGCGTTGCCCTGCCCGTCCGCGGCGGCGAGGTACACGGTGTCGGAGTGGACGGCGACCGACCCGGCGGGGGCGAGCGCCATCGCGCGTTCGTCAGATATGAGCCGGCGGCGTTCATCGGCGTAGTCTTTGGACAGCAGCCGGTCCACGGGCACGTCCACGACCGAGGGATCGCTGACGTAGTGCAGCCCGTCGGCGAACGCCAGCCGCATGGATTCAATCATGTGGTGGTAGGCATCGGCGGACTGGTAGCCCATGCGGGCCAGGTCGAAACCCTCCACCAGGTTGAGCGCCATCAGCGCGTTGACGCCCTGGCTGTTCGGCGGGCACTCCCAGCAGGTCACGCCTCGGTAGTCGACGCTGACCGGCTCCACCCATTCGGGCCGGTTGGCGGCCATGTCGTCCGCCGTGAGCCACCCGCCCATCTTCTGCACGTGGCCGGCTATGCGCTCGGCGAGCGGCCCGTTGTAGAAGGCGTCCGCGCCGCACTCGGCGATGGCGCGCAGCGTGCCGGCGAGCTCGGGCAGGCGCACCACCTCGCCCGGCGCGGGCGCGCGCCCGTTCGACAGTAGCTCGGCGCCGGAGGGGTGCTGGAGCAGCTTGGGCGCGTTGGCGGCCCAGTGGCCGCTGATGATCTCGGAGACGGGGTATCCGCGCTCGGCGTACTCGATGGCGGGTTCCAGCACCTCGGCGAGCGTCATCGTGCCGCAGCGTTCCAGCGCGGCCTCCCAGCCGGCGACGCCGCCGGGAGTGGTGACGGAGTAGGCGCTGGTCGGCGGGATGGCCAGCAAGCCTTTCGCCAGCAACTCGTCCCGCGAGGCGGCCTGAGGCGCGCGACCGCTGGCGTTGAGGGCGAGCACGCGCTTTTCGTCGGCCAGCCAGATAAGCGCGAAGGCGTCGCCGCCCACGCCGGTGGAGTGCGGCTCGACCACGTTGAGCGCGGCGGCCGTGGCGACGGCGGCGTCCACCGCGTTGCCGCCCCGCATCATCATGCGCACGCCGGCCATGGCGGCCAGCGGCTGCGTGGTCGCCACCATGCCGTTGCGGGCCACGACGTTGGACCGCCGCGAACTGAAGTTCATGTGCATCGCTCCTTTCGACCGTGCGGCCAGGACGCTTCATGTTCCGTACACGACACTATAATATATCCTCACACTCAAGGGGCCAATGCGCCCCGGATTGTGCGAGGAGAATCATGAGCCAGTATGCCCTGGCGTCGGACCTCGGGGGGACCCACCTGCGGGTGGGTCTCGTCGACCGCGACGGCAACATCGTGTACCGGAACTCGGTGCTCGCGGAGGCGTGGCGCGGGCGGGACCACGTGTTGGAGTTGTTCGTGCGGGAGCTGGAACGCGCCGCCGCTCCCGTGGACCGGCGGTCGATTGCGGGCATCGGCGTGGCGCAGGCCGGGCCGACGAACTCGGAGGACGGCACGATATACAATCCGCCGCACCTGCCGGGGTGGGACGGGTTTTCGGCCAAGCCAACTTTCGAGCGGCGGCTGGGCCTGGTGTCGTCACACGCAAACGACGCCACGGCGGCGGCGCTGGCCGAGTACGCCTACGGCGCCGGCCGGGGGACGCGCCACCTGCTGTACGTGGCGGTGGGCACCGGAATCGGGGGCGGAATCGTGATCGACGGTCGGGTCTACACAGGCGCGCGCGGATTCGCGGGCGAGGTGGGCCATATTTCCATCGACCACAGCGGCCCTCAGTGCCTCTGCGGGAACAGGGGCTGCCTGGAGATGCTGTCGTCGGGCGACGCGCTGGGCCGCATCGCCAGGGAGCGGCTCGCGAGCGGAGAGCGCAGCTCCATCGCGTCCTACGCGGGCGGCGAGGCTGAGCGGGTGGCGGGTCCGGCGGTGGCCGATGCCGCCAGGGACGGCGACGCGCTGGCGCTATCCATCATGCGAGACGCGGGAACGCACCTGGGCGTGGGGATTCTGAGCCTGCTCAACGCGCTCGACGTGGAGCGCGTGGTGCTGGGAGGCGGCGTGCTGGGGAGCATGGACCTGATGCTGCCCTGGGCGATACGCGCCATCGAGGAGCGGGCCATCGTGCCGTTCGAAGGGGGCGCGCCGGTGGTGGTATCGGAGCTGGGGGACGACGCCGGGCTGCTGGGGGCCGCGGCGCTGGCGTTCGATGCATACGACAGGGGGGAGCGAGTGGTCGGTGGCTAGTGGTCAGTCCATCACCCCCATCCTAACCCTTCGGCAAGCTCAGGGCAGGCTCTTCCCCCTGGCAGGGGGAAGGGACCTATCGGATGGGTCCTTACTGGAAGCGGAAGCCCAGCGGATCCTCGTCGAACTCGATGCTGCGCAGGGCGTTTCTGGCCGTCTCCTCCATCGCGTCGTCGCCGAGCTTCATGCACTGTACCAGCGCCTGCTTGGCCAGGATTCCGCCGATGTACCCCAGCGACTGCACCGCGGATAGCTGCACCTGGTCGTCGTCGTCCTTCACGAGCATTATCAGGTGGGGCACGGTCGTCTCGTCGCCGAGTTGGCCTATGGCGTTGGCGGCCTCATATCGAATCGCCGGGTCGTCGTCCTGAGTGTCGCGCAGCACGTAGGGCAGCCAGCGGCTATCGGAGCTGCGGCCCATGGCGTAGACGGCGCTCTGCTTCAGTTTCGGGTCGCCGTCGAAGTACGCGGACAGGATGATCCCGCTGACCTCGGGCGTGTCGAAGTGCGAAACCGCCTCTATGGCGCGCCTTCTCACCTCAGGGTGTTCGTCGTCCTTCTCGATCACGGCGAGCAGGGCCGAGCGTATGCGGTCGCCGTCGCGCGCTATCAGCTTGCTGTCCTGGGCCATCGAGGCGAATTTGCTGAGCGCCGCGGCGGCGGCGGCCTTCACCCTCGGCGACGGGTCCTTTTGCAGGAGCGCGATGAGCGGGCGGATGCACACGCGGTCGTCGGAGTCCCACAGACCGCGCGTCGCCTGCTCCCTGATGTGAGCGTCTGTGTCATTCAGGCAGGCGCGAAACACGTAGGCGAAGTCGAACTCGAGGTTGTCCTCGCTCAGCTCGATCATGCGGGCCAGAATCTCGCGCCTGCGGTCGACGTCCACACCGCCCCACTCTGTCTTGAACTCGGCGATTTCGTCCGACGTCAGGCCCGAAAGCTGAAGCAGCCCGGAGTGGCGCAGCGGTTTCGATTGGTCTGAAAGCTCCGTGAAGCAACTTTGAATGGTCATTGGAAGCCTCTCCGCGAGGCATTCGCCTCTCTGTTGTTGAAGTTAAGTTGGAAGGGGAAGGTTGTCAAGCGGATTATTTGCCTCGAAATCGGCAAAGAGTCCGGCCGCCCGGCTCGTTCCGCTACAACGCCTACGCCGCGAGCGCCGCCCGCTACGCGCTCGCCTGAAGCAGCCGCCGCGAAATCTCCCTCGCCTCGTCCAGGGTCTCGGCGAACTGGTTCTCCGGAATGCGCCGGAGGACGTTGAGCGCGTGAAGGTTCTCGGCGGGCTGGCCCGTGAGGCCGACGATTATGCAGTCGGTATCCTCGGCGGCCGCCGTGTCTATCATCTGCTCGACCACGAGGGCGGCGCTGTCGTCCACGTAAGCGGTATCGGTAAAGTCGAGTATGACGACCTCGTGGTCTCGTATGTCGATGCTGAGGGTGTTGACCAGGCGTATGGAGGACGCGACCGTAAAGCTGCCCCGCAACGCCACGAGGCCGACGCGGGCGGCAAAGTCGTCCGCCGCTGGATCGCCGTCCTCCAGGAAGGTCTGGTCCAGCAGCGGCACCGAAATCACGCTGTCGAGCTCCAGGCGCTCGAACTGGCGCGCGCTGGCCATGCCGGCGGTTATCAGGCCGATGGCCACGGCGGTCACCAAGTCGACGAACACCGTGAGTCCCATGGTGACCACCATTACTATCAGGTGCTCTCTCTGCACGCGGTGGAGCCGCGTGATGAATCGCCAGTCTATTATGTCCCAGCCGACCTTCATCAGGATGCCCGCGAGCACCGCGAGCGGAATCGTTTCGACGTACCTGCCGAGCCCGAGAACGAGGGCGAGCAGTAGCCCGGCCCGTACCACTCCCGAGAGCTGTGTGCGTCCGCCGGCCCTCAGGTTGACGACGGTGCCCAGGGTGGCCCCGGCGCCGGGCAGGGCCCGGAAGAGGCCGGCTACCATGTTGGCGATTCCCTGGCCCACGAGCTCCCTGTTGGCGTTGTGGCGGGTGCGGGTCATCGCGTCGGCCACCAGCGACGTCAGGAGGCTGTCTATGGAGCCGAGCAGCGCGATGGCGAGGGCAGGCTGTATGGCGCTTACGACGGCGTCGACGGTGAAGAGCGGCAGTACGAGGTCCGGCAGGCCGGTCGGCACCTCGCCGATAACGGGCGCGTCGATCAACCAGAACAGTCCCAGCAGGGTGCCCACGACGAGCGCCACCAGCGTGGCGGGAACGTACCTGCCCAGCCTGGCGGGCCAGGCCACGCACACGCCGAGCGTGACCAAGGCGATGGCCAGGGCGTGCAGGTTGACGTTGGTTATGGCGTCCGGCCAGTGGCCTATGACCACCGGAGGCCCGGCGGCGGCCACCGCCATTCCGAGGAACGGTAGGGTCTGCATGACCATGATGATCACGCCGATGCCGGACATGAAACCCGAAATCACCGAGTAGGGCGTGAACGACACGAACCGACCGACACCGAGCACGCCGAGCAGGACCTGAATGGCGCCGGCCATAACGACAATCGTGAACGCCTTGGACAGGTCGTCGGCGTTGGCGGTGACGATGACCGCCATGGCCACGGACATGGGGCCGGTGGGGCCGGATATCTGCGAGCGCGTTCCGCCGAACACGGCGGCGAAGAAACCGACGGCGATTGCGCCGTACAGCCCGGCGAGTGCGCCGAGACCGGACGCGATCCCAAAGGCGATGGACACGGGAAGGCCCACCACGGCGGCGGTGACGCCGCCGAAGACGTCGCCGCGGAAGGTGTTGAAGTCGTAGTCGAAACCCTGGACTATGGAACCGAGCTTTCGCAATCCACTCAACTCGCTTCGGTTAGACATTCTTGGCCGCAGGCGGGCGGCCAGCCCGTTCAGTATAGGCCATTCGAGCCTGAATTTCTCTCGTGCCGCCGGCGCGCCGGCCTGTCTGCCGCGGCCAGTCTATGATAGTCTAGCCGCGAAGTGGCCGTTGCGGGGACACGCGCGGACGCCGCGCCCTCTAATGCAAAGGAAATTTTGGCACGATGTCTCACGACCAGGCTGCCCAGGTCACAGCGCAAGACGTGATGGAACGTTTAGGGGACCGGTACGGGCCGGTCGAGCGGGAGCGCCGATACGACCCGGCCTCGGAGCTGGTCTACACGATTCTGTCGCAGCACACGTCCGACATCAATTCGGAGCGCGCCTTCAACAACCTCATGGCCAGGTTCGGCAGCGTGGAGGGCGTAGCCGCCGCGCCGGTCGACGAGATCGAGGACGCGATCCGTATGGGCGGCCTGGCGCGCGTGAAGGCGCCCAGGATCAAGGCCATACTGGACAAGGTAGCCGAAGACGTGGGGTCGTTCGACCTGTGGTTTCTGGCCGAAATGCCCCTGGCCGACGCGAAGGAGTGGCTCAAGGCGCTGCCCGGCGTGGGGCCGAAGACCGCCGCGATAGTGCTGTGCTTCGCGCTGGGTATGCCCGCCATGCCGGTCGATACGCACATCTACCGCGTGTCGAAGAGGCTGGGGTTGATAGACCAGAAGACGAACGCGGAGAAAGCGCACGACATCCTGGAGCCGATGGTCGCGGAGGAGGACGTGTTCGCCTTCCACATGTACCTCATCCGCCACGGCAGGGACACCTGCAAGGCGCAGCGTCCGCGCTGCGACGAGTGCGTGCTCGCCTGGGGATGCGCTTGGCTGAACGCGGCTAGTAGCGCCGCTCCTTGATGCGCGCGGCCCGTCCAGACCGGCCCCGCAGGTAGTAGAGCCGGGCGCGCCGCACCTTCCCGCGCCGCACGACCTTGACGCCCTCGACGTTCGGCGAGTGGCGCATGAAGGTGCGCTCCACTCCGACTTGGTGGGTGACTCTGCGCACGGTGAATGACGCCCCGGGGCCGCTTCCCCTGTCGCGTATGACCACGCCCTCGAAGACCTGGGTCCTCGTGCGGTTGCCCTCGGTGACTCTCGCGCTTACGCGGACGGTGTCGCCCGGCCTAAACTCCTCGATGTTGGGGTTTGGATCGAGGCTGATGAGATTCGGCGCTTCCATGATCAAATAGTCCTGTTTCGGCTAGTCTTGCCAGTTTATCGTTGCCGAAAATTGTAACGCCAGGGGCACACCCAGCGCAAGCCGCTATCCCCGCGCGAACCGGCCCCACGCCTGCCTTTAACCCCTCTGAACAAGCTGCTACCCTGCCTCGAAACGTCCGCCTGACCAACATCATGGCGGAACGCCGGAGGACACCATGCCGGAGGCGCCCGACCTGGAGGTGATACGCGAGTTCCTGGAGGACCGCGCCGTGGGCGCTCGGGTGGAGCGCGCCGAGGAGACGCGGCCCGGCGTGCTGCGCTCGCTGTGCGGGGACATGGCCGCCGACGCCCCGGGGCGCGAGTTGGCGGGCATCGAGCGGCGCGGCAAGTTCCTGACGCTGCGGCTGTCCGGCGACCGGCGGCTGGTCGTCAACCCGATGCTCGCGGGGGCCTTCCAGTACTGCGCGCCGGGGGAGCGCCGGTTCAAGCGCACGTTCTTCACGCTAACGCTGTCCAACGACCGCGAAATCCGGTACGTGGACGAGCGCCAGATGGGCAGGGCCTACTACGTGGCGGAGAGCCAGCTAGACCAGGTTCCGGGGCTGCTGGAGCAGGGGCCGGACGTGCTCGACGGCTGCACGTTCGACGAGTTCCGCGAGCGGCTGCGGCCCTTCCGAGGCGAGATCAAGGGTGTGATTACACGCGGCCGCGTGGTCGCGGGAGTCGGCAACGCCTACGCGGACGAGGTGCTGTTCGAGGCGGGCATATACCCGTTTCGCAAGGTGAAGGCGCTCAGCGTGGACGAACTGGAGCGCCTGCATCGAACGCTGCCGGAGGTGGTGGAGCGCGCCATCGGCGTACTTCGCGATCGGATGGGCGAAAGGATGCACGTGAAGGTACGCGACTTTCTGCTGGTGCACAACAAGGGCGGCTCGCCCTGCCCCAGGTGCGGCAACGCCATCAGCCAGCTCACCGCGAACAGGCGAATCACCAGCTACTGCCGGCGCTGCCAGCCGGGGATGCTGCTGCGGAACTGAGCGTGCCCCGGCGCGTGGGAAGAGGGGTCGCTTGGCCTCGGCCACCGTGTCAGACGGCTCATTATTCCTCCAGCGTCGCCCTGAGCAATACCTCTACCCTCACCTCGTCGGCTACAGATACGACCGACCTGGCTCTCGGCACGGGAATATCGAGTTGCTCCCAGGTAAAGGTCGTACGTCCAAGGACGTGCAGGACCTCTCCATCCAGCCTCGCCTCCACCTCGAACGTCAGCGGCGCCTCAATCCCCCTGATGCCAAGTGTCCCATCTACGGAACGTGTTATCGTCTCACCTTCGGATAATCTGTCGACCACCTCATCGATGCCATCTACGGTGAAGCTGGCTGTACGGGAGTTGGGAAACATAGCCCTTTGGATGTAGCGATCCCGGAACCGCTCATCGCTGGAGAGCGTGTGCAGATCGATAGTCACGACAGAACGGCCACCAGTGAGGTTGATCTCTCCGGAAAGCTCTGTCGTGCGGATCACAGCGTCGAAGGGAGTGGGGACCCGCACGAGCTCCTCACGGACGGTGAAAGTCGTCTCGGATCCCTCTCCCACCACGTAGATAGTATGGCCGGACGGAGCGGCCGCTGTGGGGGACTGCGCCACGGGCGACGGCTGCGCAGCCGGGATGGCGGTGGCCGTCGGAGCCGCCGTCGGTGATGGAAGTGGCAAGGCAAGATCCCCGCTCTCCCTGTCCCCCTGGCCCGCGAGACCGATGCCTGCCGCCGCGGCGATTCCGAGGACCGCCAGCGCGACCCAACGGTTCGGGGCGACCGCGCGGCGATCCAGTAACGGGACAATGATTCCGACAATAACCACGGCAGTCGCCGCGGGCGGAACCGAGAAGGTGAAGCTCCGCTCCAGGAACGCATCCAACAGCAGGGAGGCCAGCGCAAAGAGGATCAGCGCGGCGGCGAGCAGCAGCGAGAAGTAGAGGGCTGGCCTCGTCGTGTCAGCCAGTCGCGACCACGCCGCCCCGGCTACGATGCCCAGGGCTATCGCGGCCACCGACACCGTCGCACTGTTGAATAACAGGTCGTTCGGCGAGCGAAGCAGAAGCGAGACGAGTGACGCGGCGACGGCCGCTACAGAACCGGCGATGAGCCCGGCGCGCATTGATGTGACCTCCCGGACCGAGTGCCTCGACTACAAAGTGGCGCTTTGCACGCTACCAGAGGATATCAAGGCAGGTCGCTAGTGCGAGTGGCCCCCTTTTTTCTGGTCGAACACATCCGGGTAGACGAATGCGGCCAGCTCCTCTACAGCATCCATGAAATGGTGATCGTCCACATCGAAGGAAAGCCCCTTGTTCAGCACGAAGATGTGGTGCTGGATGTGATCGGGGTCCTGCGCCATGTGGAGGCCTGACAGCGCGGGGTTTTCCACTATGCTCTCAACCGAGTCCGCGATGATGATGTCCGGTTCAGCGGCAATGATCGTCTCGGGGGCGATCTCCCGGTACCCCTCGTGGGTGGCGATGTTGTCCAGCTTGAGCAGTTCGAACACCTCGCCCATCAACGTGTTTCTCCCGGGCGTCAGCCAGTCGCTGTTGTGGAAGTAGACCGTCCACACCGGCTCGAGCGGCGCCATCTTTTCTCTGATCAGCGCAATCCGGGCGTCGAATTCTACAGGAATGTACTCCGGCTCATGCGTTGGAGTCGCAGAGGCAACAGTGGCGGTCGGTGCAACCGTTGGCACTTGCGTGGGGGTGGGAGCGGCCGACGCAGCCGTTGGCGGTTGTGTAGACGTCGGATCGGCCGGCGCAACTGTTGGCGCTCGTGTAGACGATGGGGTGGTCGAGCAGGCAAGAACCAGGAAAAGTACGGCCGCGGCTGCCAGGTATCCGCTTGTGCTCCAGATTCCTGTTCTTGCCATTCCAGCGCCAACTGCTCGTTTCAATCGGCTTGGGCCGCTAGTCGGCCTCGACGGCGGCGGGCTCCTTCTCCGCTACGGGCGACGCCGCCTCTCCCAGCATATCGTAGGCGGACTCCAGCAACTCCTCCGTTTCGTCCCATCCGATGCACTCGTCCGTTATCGACACGCCGTACTGGAGCTCGGACGGGTCGCTGCCGAGCTTCTGGTTGCCCGGCAACAGGTTGCTCTCCAGCATACAGCCGATGATGTCGTCGTTGCCGGCCACGCGTTGCGCTACAACGTCTCTCATCGCCACCGACTGGAGCGTGTGGTCCTTGTTGGAGTTGCCGTGGCTGCAATCGACGAGAAGCTGGGGGCGCACCCCGGCGCCGGTCAGCAGCCTCTTCGCGTCGGCCACCGTGTCGGCGCTGAAGTTGGGGCCGCTCCTGCCGCCCCGCAGCACCAGGTGGCCGTCGGGGTTGCCTGTGGTGTGAACGATGCACGTCTGGCCGTAGTGGTCTATGCCCAGGAAGGCGTGGGGGGAGCGCGAGGCGATCATGGCGTCCACGGCGATCTGCGCGCTGCCGTCGGTGCCGTTCTTGAAGCCAACCGGCATACTCAGCCCGCTGGACATCTGCCGGTGCGTCTGGCTCTCGGTGGTGCGCGCGCCGATCGTGGCCCAGGACACCAGCCCGGCCAGGTACTGCGGCACGATCGGGTCCAGGAACTCGGTGCCGCAGTAAACGCCCATCTCGGCGATACGCAGCAGCAGCGACCGGGCGCGGTACAGGCCCTCGCCTATGTCGAAGGTGTCGTTGAGGTGGGGGTCGTAGATCAGTCCCTTCCAGCCGACGGTGGTGCGCGGCTTCTCGAAGTACACCCGCATGATCACCAGCAGGCGGTTTTCGAGCCGCTTCGACAGCTCCAGCAGCCGTTCGGCGTACTCGATGGCGGCCTGCTCGTCGTGTATGGAGCAGGGGCCCGCGATCATCATCATGCGCTTGTCTTCCCCGCGAAGAATCGCCTGGATCTGGCGGCGCCCCTCCAGCACCGACCGCTCCGCCGCTGGCGTGATGGGCAGCCGGTTGACGAGCGAAACAGGACTGATTAGAGGTTCGGTGCTGCTCACGTTCACATCTCTCGTTGGTGAGGGTTGCATTGGTCCTTCCTTGTGCCGGGGTTTCGGCGCGTCACTCACTGCTGCGAGGCCCGCAAAAAACCCCAACCGATTTGCCGGTTGGGGTCTGCCGGGCTGCCCTTTGGTTTAAGCGAAAACTGTCAGAATGGCGGACACGCAAGACCCCAACCGGTCGTAAATGTACCGGTGAACTGCCAGCATCCACGGGGGCGATGACCTCGCGGTCCAAACATGATGGCCCATTGTAAATTCCTTCACAATGAAGTGTCAATAGTCTTGCAATCTTTTTTGAATTTTGCCGAACAAGACGTGAACGGAAGTAGGGAAAACCCCCACGGCCTGCCCGCTCGCCTTCTCGTTTCGGCGAGTGGGAGCCGACTTGGAGTAGCGCGCGTCTCGCGCTTGCCCCCAAGCCCGCTCGCGCTTATCATTGGCCGCGAGGGGCGCGCCGCCCTACCCCACTGCTAAGCCAGACCTACGGAGGTTGCGATGACACGCGATGGAGAACAGGAGCCGCTAGACGCCATCAGAGCCGTTGCCGAAAGGGCTGGACTCCAGCTTTCCGACGACGAGCTACGGGAACTGAAGCCAATCTACGAGCGGTACGCCACGGAGGCCGCGCGTCTGCACGACGCGCCGCTCGACGCCGAGGACCTGGCGGTGGTATTCACACCGAACTCGGTTTTCTCTTAGCCCACAGGCGCGGAGGTTCGACAGATGTCCAACAACACCAATGAGCTTTGCCACCTCACCATCGGACAGGCGGCGCCCCTGCTGGGCGGCGGCGAACTGTCTCCCGTGGAGCTTACCCGCGCGTTCCTGGAGCGCATCGACAGCCTGGACTCCTCGCTGAACGCCTACATAACGGTTCTGGCGGACGAGGCGCTGGCGGAGGCGAGGACAGCGGAGGCGGAGATACTTCGCGGCGACCATCGCGGGCCGCTGCACGGCGTGCCCATCGCCCTGAAGGACCTGTACGACACCGCGGGCGTGCTTACGACCGCCAGCTCCCGCGTGATGGCGGACAGGGTGCCCGACGAGGACGCCACCACCACCGCGCGGCTGCGGCAGGCGGGCAGCGTGCTGCTGGGCAAGCTGGCGATGCACGAGTTCGCGCTGGGCGGCCCCGACCCGACGAACGGCTTCCCTCTGGCGCGCAACCCCTGGAACCTGGACCACATCCCCGGCGGCTCCAGCAGCGGCTCGGGCACGGCGGTGTCCGCAGGGCTGTGCATGGGCTCGCTCGGCTCGTGCACGGGCGGCTCGATACGCGGCCCGGCGTCGTTCTGCGGCATGGTGGGCCTGAAGGCCACCTACGGCCGCGTGAGCCGCTACGGAGTGGTGCCGCTTAGCTGGAGCCTGGACCACTGCGGGCCGATGACCTGGACGGTGGAGGACACGGCCATCATGCTCCAGGCAATCGCGGGGTACGACCCGAACGACCCGACGACCAGCCGCGCGCCGGTTCCCGACTACTCCCGCTCGCTGGTGGCGGACGTGTCGGGGCTTCGCATCGGCGTGCCGCGCCACTTCTTCTTCCCGGATAGCGAGGACGTGGACAGCGAGGTGCTGGCCACGGTGGACGCCGCGCTCGGCGTGTTCGAGGACATGGGCGCGAGCGTCGAGGAGATAACCATCCCGTCGCTGGAGTACGCGGGGGCGTCGCAGCCGGTCATCATGCTCAGCGAGGCGTTTGCGTACCACCAGGCGAACCTGCGCAGCCGGCCGGAAGAGTTCGGCGAGATGGTGCGCGCGCGCTTCCGTGTGGGCGGCATGTTCGGCTCGGGCGACTACGTGCAGGCGCAGCGGGTGCGCGGCGTCATCAGGCGCGAGTTCGCGGAGGCCATGCGCCGGTACGACGTCATAGTGTCGCCTACCTCGTCCACGCAGCCGCCGCGTTTCGACGCGGTGGAGCGGTTCGGCGTGCCACGCGGCCCCAGCTTCACCGGGCCGTACAACCTGACGGGAATGCCGGCCATCTCCATCCCGTGCGGCTTCACGTCCGCGGGGCTGCCGGTCGGCCTGCAGATCGCGGGCAAGCCGTTCGACGAGCCGACGGTGCTGCGGTCCGCGTACACCTACGAGCAGCGGGCGCGCTGGTTCGAGCGGCGCCCGCCGGTGTAGGGGGGCGCGGCGTCACCCCCATCCTAACCTTCCCCCATCAAGGGGGAAGGGACTCTTCGGCACCCCCCATCCTGGCCTTCCCCCATTGAAGGGGAAGGGACTCTTCGGCACCCCCATCCTAACCTTCCCCCTGCGAGGGGGAAGGGACATTCTGGATTCCCGGTTGCTGGAGGAGTTGGAGGGTGTTGCCGTCCGGGTCCTGGAAGGTGGCGACCCAGCCGCCCCAGTGCTCCTGCTCGGGTGGGCGCACGAAGCGGACGCCCCGCGCGGTCAGCCTGTCGAACGCGGCGTGGATGTCGGACGTGGCGAGGTTGATCATGACCCGGTGCGGCTCGCGGGTGTCGCCTTCGACATCGGAGTGCGCGCCCACGCTGAGGCGCATATCGCCCCAGCGGAAGGCCACGAAATCCGGGCGCACCGAATGGGGCGTCAGTTCCAGGGTGTCGCGGTAGAAGCCCGCGAGGCGGTCCAGGTCGCCCGTCCAGACGATGACTCCGGCAACGCCGTCCACTATCGCCATTGGGGTTGCGCGCGGTGGTTCCCGCCCCCGTTTTCACGGGGGTGACGTTCTTTCGCGGGAATGGCGGTTTCGGGCGCGGGAACGACGGTTTCGGGCGCCGGAATGACGGCGTTCACAACGGCGATTTCGGGTGGCAAGGCTACACCTCGGCGGCGGCGAGCTCGACCTGGGGACGCGGGCCGTAGTAGCCGCAGGCGGCGCACCTGGCGTTGGCGCGGCCCGACGCCACCAGCATGTTGCCGCATTCGGGGCAGGGCTCGGGTATGGGGCGCTGGTTGGTGGTGAACTCGCACGCGGGATAGTTGGAGCAGCCGAAGAAGCGCCGCCTCTTGCCGCTCTTCTGCTGGCGCTCCACGAGGTCGCTGCCGCATTCGGGGCACTCGACGCCCACGCGCATCAGCAGCGGGCGGGACTCCTTGCACTCAGGGAATCCGCTGCACGACAGGAATCGCCCGAACCGGCCGGACTTGATGACCATGGGCCGCTCGCACTTCTCGCAGACCTCGTCGCTCTCCTCGTCGATTAGCTCGCGGGGTACGCGCTCGGCCTCTTTGAGGGCGCGCTCGACCGACTCGTCGAACGGGACGTAAAGCTCCCTGAGCGTCGGCTCCCAGGGGCGCTTGCCCTCGGAAATGTCGTCCAGGTACTTCTCCACCTCGCCGGTATAGCCCACGTCCATGATGTCCGGGAAGTGCTGCTTGAGTAGGCCGACGACGGCCTTGCCCAGCTTGGTGGGCACGAACCGGCCCTGGTCCTTGACCACGTAGTCGCGGGTCATAATGGTGGACATTATCGGGGCGTAGGTGCTGGGCCGCCCTATGCCTGCCTGCTCCAACTGCTTGATGAGCGTCGCCTCGGTGTAGCGGGGCGGCGGCTTGGTGAAGTGCTGGTCGGCGGCCAGTCCCAGGCAGTCGAGCGCGTCGTCCTTTTCGAGCACGGGCAGCGGCGGCGTCTCCTCGTTCTCGTCCGCCTGGGAGTCGTCCATGCCCTCGGTGTACAGCGCAAGGTGTCCGCGGAACCTGAGCACGCGGCCGTTGGCGCGGAACAGGTACACGGCGTCGGACGCGCCGGGGGCGGCGACGTCCACCCTGGTGGAGTCGAAACGGGCGTCGGCCATCTGGCTCGCGAGCATACGCTGCCAGATGAGGCGGTACAGCCGGAGCTGGTCCCGGTTCAGGTGGCGCTGAATGGCCTCGGGCTCACGGCCTATGGACGTGGGGCGGATGGCCTCGTGGGCCTCTTGCGCGCCCCTCACCTTGCGGTACGAGCGCGGCGACTTGGGCATGAACTCAGGGCCGAACTTCCGCTCGATGACCTGTCTCGCCTCCTGGACCGCGCTCTGGGCGACGTTGGTGGAGTCGGTGCGCATGTAGGTTATCAGGCCGACCTCGCCCTCGGCGCCGATGTTGATGCCCTCGTACAGCTGCTGGGCCACGCGCATGGTCTGGCGGGCGCTGAACCGCAGCTTGCGGGCGGCCTCCTGCTGGAGAGTGCTGGTGATGAAGGGCGGCTTGGGCCTGCTGACTGTTTCCCTCTTCTGCACCGCGTCCACGGCGTACTGCGCGCCTTCGAGGTCCGAGGTAATCTCGTTCGCGCGCTCGCCGTCGGAGACCTTGATCCTGCGCTTCTGGCCCTTGATGGAGTGCAGGCCAGCTTTGAAGCTGATGCGCTGCGAGGCGCTCTCGCCGCGCTTGGCGAGGTTAGCGGCGATGGTCCAGTACTCTTCCGGCTTGAAGGCGTCGATCTCGTCCTCGCGGTCGACTATCAGCCGCAGCGCGACGGACTGCACGCGGCCGGCGGAGAGGCCACGGCGCACCTTCTTCCAGAGCACCGGGCTGAGGCGGTAGCCGACGACCCTGTCCAGGATGCGGCGCGCCTGCTGCGCGTCTATCAGGTTGCGGTCCAGCCGGCCGGGGTCGGCGAAGGCCTTTTCGATGGCGTCGCGGGTTATCTCGTGGAACACGACGCGCTGCGCCTTGTTCTCCGGTATCTTGGCCGCCTCGATGATGTGCCAGGAGATGGCCTCCCCTTCCCTGTCGGGGTCGGTGGCGAGATAGACGGTGTCCGCCTGCTTGGACTCCTTCGCCACCTGGGAGATGACCTTCTTCTTGTCTTCCATGACCAGGTACTCGGGCCGGAAGCCGTCGTCGTCGATTTCGACGCCCATCTTTCGCTTGGGCAGGTCTCGCACGTGCCCCATGGAGGCGATGGCGACGTAGCCGTTGCCCAGGAAGCGGCCAATGGTGCGGGCCTTGGTGGGTGATTCTACGATTACTAGGTTTTTTGCCATGCTATCCTGCTGTTGTGGTGTATTGCGCCGGCGGCTCCATGATCCTGACGTAGTTCATGCCGCCGACCTGCTTTACGAGTCCCTTTAGCTCCATCATCGAGAGAGCGCCGCTCACGGTGGTAATGGGGAGCCCGGAGTTTCTTACAATTTCGTCGATGTGCGCAATGTCGTAGGAGACGTGGCTGAACACCGCCGCCTCGTCTTCGTCCTGTGGAATCAGCGCCGCAAGCTCCATCTGCTCGCCGACCGAGTCGATGTTGAGTTCTTCGAGGATGTCGTCTGCGTCCAGAACCAGCTTGGCCGCCGAGTCGCGGATGAGCATGTTTGCGCCCCGGCTGTTGGGAGTGAGCGCGTTGCCGGGCACGGCGAACACCTCGCGGTTGTCCTCGATGGCGTACTTCGCGGTGAACAGCGCGCCGCTGCTTTCCGGCGCCTCGACGACGAGCGTGCCCAGGGTCATGCCGGCCATGATGCGGTTGCGGCGCGGGAAGTTGCCCGCGTTGGGCTTAGTACCGAGCGCGAACTCCGTCAACAGTGCGCCGTTGGCCGCGATTTCGGAGGCCAGGTTGGTGTGTTCCGGAGGGTACACGATGTCCGCGCCGCTGCCCATCACCGCGATGGTGCGCTGTCCGGCGTCGAGCGCGGCGCGGTGGGCAATGCCGTCGATGCCCCGCGCGAGTCCGCTCACGATTGTCAGCCCGGCGCGCGCGAGGTCGGCGGACAGTCTCTGCGCCATCTCGCGTCCGTAGGGCGTGGCCCTGCGGGTGCCGACCACGGCGATGGAACGCTCGTCTTCGGGCAGCAGCTCGCCGCGCACGAACAGCAGCGGCGGCTTGTCGGTGAACTCCCTGAGCCGCGCCGGGTACTCGTCGTCGTGCCAGGTGACGGCGCGGACGCCGAACTCGGCCAGGCGTTCGAGCTCGCGGTCGGGGTCGATGGCGGGCCGGCGCTCGGCGACCTGGGCCAGCGCGCCGGCGTCCATGCCGGCGTCGCGGAGCTCGCCCGCGCCGGCGCGCCAAGCCTCGGACAGGTCGCCGAAACGCTGTTCCAGCAGCGCGAAGTGCGACCGGCCGATGCCGGGTATCTTGTTGAAGGCTATCCAGTGCTTGAGTTGGTTCGATTCCATGAGCGCAGGATATTCTAGCACACCACGTCAAGTCGGGGGTTGGCGGTGGTTGGAGGGACCTGTGTCGGCTTGTCGGGTGTCTCCAACGCCGTCGTTCCCGCGTTCCCGTGAATGCGAGCGGGCGAAATCTGTTAGTTTCTGCGACATTCTGTTGTGTTCGTAGCTGAGCGCGGCGGCGGATCTGCGCCATTCCGTACTGCCGGAGTGCGCGATTTGGGGCATAAGTGTCGCGCCGCGTGGCGGAATGAAGTATGTCAGTCTTTCGGTATTTCAGTTTGTCAGTGTTTCAGTGGCTCCAGATATGGGCTTACGAGCGCCGGGAGGGCCACGGGGGGCGCCGTTACCACATAGGCATGGTAGTACGAATGTGCGTGTATTTCAAGAGCGTTGGCGAAATTGGAGGATCGGGGCGGGATTGGTGGGGAGAAATTGCGCAGGCGTGGGGACGAGGTAGGACGTGGGTGGAGATGGGTGTGGCAGGGCCGGGGACGGATGGCGCGGGAGAGTGACGGAATTTTCGGGGGGCGGGGATGGGGAATGGGTTGGAGACGGCGAGGAAAACAGCCGGGATGCGCACCGTGGCGGTCGGGGGGCCACGGACTGTACGCGCGAGGGACGGTGTTGGGAGCACCCAGTAATCTGAGGCAGGTTCCTCGTCTGCTGTGCCCTTGCTCGTGGCAACCAGTCTGTGCTAACTTGGCAGTCCAATGCCAACTAGGTGAATCAGCGTTGCTAGGTGAAATCAGTGTTTAAGTGGGCCGCAATTGGCGATACCCCACCATTCTCAGAGACCGTAGAGTTTGAGTTCGATGAGCGCGTCAATGTGTTCATCGGGCCTAATGCTGTGGGCAAGTCTACATTACTCAGGAAGTTGGCAGAGGGGGAGCCCGATCTTGATGGGGACAATCAGTCCAAGTTTGACTTTAATACCTATCATGGAGAAGGGCACAGACTTCGGGACCTTGCAATCGAAGGACTGCTTGAAGAGACTGAGGAACTCACCGAGGAACTTATACAGCAAAGGTTGGACAATTTGGGCACGTCACCTTTGGACCTGTTGGACGACTTGCCACTGATATACATTCCGGCTTCTCGACTCAACATTCCACTCAGCACTGACACGCAAGGCATACGGGGTATGCTGGGCGAATTGAACGAACTAGACGACCTGACGGAAATCCTGTTTGACTTGCGGTCAACAAGCGTGTTCAACGGCAGCCTGGTATATCGCGCTACCAAGAAAATCACCGACGGCTTGCAACTAGGCCGCTATAGCGGCAGATTGCTCAGACAGATGCTCAGGGTCTCGCGCCTTCCATACGCGTGCGCGCAGGCCATTTGCTCTGACGTGCTGAACGGCGAAGGTGAACAATCCGATTGGGTGCAAGAGCTGCCGATTGAACAAGTTGGTGACGACGACTATGTGGTGACGACCGTACATCATGATATGGCCATTCCCACTGCCTACGACAAGCTCGACGGCACTAACAAGCCGGTCTTTATGGGAGACCTGAGCGCGGGCACGCAAGGAACGTTGCTGTGGATATGGTACTTGGCGCTTCGCATCGCCGACTTCTACGAATTTGAGGATATCAGACGTGGCAGACCCAGAGCATTTGGGCGAGTCAGGTCCGAGAGTGAAGAGTGGGAAAAGCTACCGGCCATTCTGCTGATCGATGAAATTGAGAACCACCTACACCCAACCTGGCAGCGGCGTGTGATACCGGCGCTACTGAAGTATTTCCCCGGGTTGCAGATTTTCGCAACCACGCACTCGCCCTTCGTCATCGCTGGACTAAAGAAGGGTCAGGTCCACCTGCTAAGCCGGAACGAAGAGGGAACGGTTATCGCCTCCACGAATGAACAGGACATCGTGGGTTGGACGGCGGACGAGATTCTTCGCACCTTCATGGGCGTTGCCGAACCAACCGACGAGTTGACGGCTACCAACGCTCAAAGGCTGCGTGTGTTGCGCCGCAAGGACGCGCTGGAAGGGCTGGACGACCAGGAGCAGGCCGAGTTGGAGGAGCTTCGGACCAAGGCCGGCGCGGACATTCTCGCACGGGGCGGGATGCTGAACGCTCAGCGCGAAAGGTTCGCCGACATGGTGAAGGAATTTCTGAAGGCTCGGCTGGCCGATACGCCGCCTGACGAGGCGTCGCCCTAAGTGCGCTGGGTGGATAGAGGGCCGGAACCCGCCCAAGTCGAGGATTACCGCCAACGCTACACCCAAGACTGGGTGAACCACTACCGCGATCGGATGGGCGAACGCGGCCCCGACCTGGTGGGCCACTGGCGAGACTTCAGGGGCGAACTATCCAATCGTTTCTTCGGCAAGTGCGGCTACTGCGAAATGCTGTGCGGTGGTGTCCAAGACACCAACAAGGCCCCAACCGTCGACCACTTTCGCCCCATCAGCAGGTTTCCCGAATTGGCCTACGAATGGGCGAACTGGCTTCTCGCTTGCGTCCGCTGCAACCAGCGAAAGGCCAATCTCTGGCCCGAATCGGGGTACATCGACCCTTGCGCCATTCCCGTCGAGGAACGGCCGGAAAGCTACCTGGACGTCGATGACAGGACGGGCGAAGTCATCGCAAAGTCCGGCTTGACGCAGGCGGCCAGGGCCAAGGCTCAGAACACGATTGAAGACATAGGGCTGAACGCCCTCGACGTGTTGTACTTTCGCATACAACGGGTCAGAGACTTGACAGCCGCTATTGATGCCCTACCCGCTACAGAGCGTCAAGCGTTCCTGGATTTCGCCACCCGCCCGGAACTGGAATTCGCCGGGGTGTCCGGCATGGTGGCCGCGCATCTGCGGCGGACGGGCGAATTGTAGCGGTCGTGCCTGAAGCAGCACCCCCATCCTAACCTTCCCCCTGCGAGGGGGAAGGGACTTATCGGAAGGCTTGCGTCTGAGGCCTATCCCTGTCAGCCCTGCGAGGGGGAAGGGACTATTACGGAAGGCTTGCGCCTGGAACATATCCCTGTCAGCCCTGCGAGGGGGAAGGGACAGACGGTTTGGACGCTACGTGAGGCCGCGGAGGTGGTAGGTGGGGCGCAACTCCGGGGGGAGGGGCGCGTCGGCGGGGCCGGCGATGCCGGTGTCCACGAGGGCGGAGTGGATGCCGAAGGCGTTGGCGCCGCGGATGTCGGTCTCGGGCTGGTCGCCTATCATCACCATGTCGGAGGTTCCGGCGCGCCGGCGCGCTTCCTCGAACATGGCGGGGTGCGGCTTGCCCAGCCGCTCGAAGCGCAGCTCGGGCCGTCCGGGGTAGCGTAGCTCCAGCGCCGCCTCGAACAGCAGCGCGACGCTCGCGCTGGCGATGCCGAAGCCGCCCTGCGCGGTGGGGTATATCAGGTCTGGGTTGGGCAGCACGAGCCGGACGTTGTCGCCCGCGTCGATGCGCCGGAAGAGGGCCGACATTACCTCGTCGATGGTGTCGACGAACGGGAAGCCAGACTGATTGCCTATCACTATGGCGTCAAACTGCTCGGAAGGCCCGGCTATGAGACCGCCCGCGTCGGTGACGTAGCGGCGGCTGTCGTCCGGACCAAGCACCACGCAGCGCGCGCCCACCATGCGCTGCTCGCGGAAGTAGTCCACCAGGAGCGAGCCGGAGGTGATGATGGCGTCGGGCGCGATGTCCAGGCCCATGCGCCTGTAGCGACCCGACCGGGTTTCGGGCAGCGCGGAGGCGTCGTTGGTGAGGACGTAGTAGGGCTTGCGGGCGCGGTTGAGCTCGCCTATCAGTTCCACCGCGCCGGGGTAGGAGCCGTGGGAATCGGCGAGGACGCCAAAGGAGTCGAACAGGATCACCGAGTAGCGGGCCACCAGCTCGCCGATGGTAGTCTCGGTGGGCGCGCCGAGTAGTTGCTCAGAGTCGATGGTACGAACCTTCCAAAGGGCCTTCACCCCCATCCCCGTATCGAGTACGGGGCAGGCTCTAACCTTCCCCCATCCGAGGGGGAAGGGACTATCTGTCGATGGGCGCGCCGCGGGGCAGGGCCGGTTCGGGCTGGCTCACTGGGCCACGTCCGGGCGGCGCTTCCAGGCGCCGGTGGTCTGCTCGAAGGCGTGGGCGAGCTGGAGCACGCCGAAGTCGTCGCGGTAGCGGCCCACTATCTGGACGCCCACCGGCAGGCCCTCCGGCGTGAAGCCGCAGGGCACGGAGATGGCTGGGTGCGCGGTGGCGGTGATGTAGTAGCAGGACTTCATCCAGTCGATGTAGGTCTCCATCCGGACGCCGTTGATCTCGGTGACGTAGCGCTGCTTCACGTCGAACGGCGGCACCTGGCTGACCGGGCAGACCAGGAACTCGTAGGTTTCCATGAAGTCGTGGACGCGCTGGAACAGCTCCGCGCGCTTGGTGTCGGCCCAGCCGACCTCCGGGCCGGTCTGCTTCTGGCCCTGCTCGATGTCCCAGATGACGGTGTCCTTCATCCGGTCGCGGTGCTCCGCCAGTAGCTGGGTCTGGCCCATCGCCCGGGCGTAGTGACGCCAGGCCTTGAAGATGGCGTCGGTGTCGGTGAAGTCCGGCTCGGCGTCCTCGACTATGCAGCCCAGGGACTCGAACGCGCCGCGCTGGGCGTCGATGGCGGCGGTTACGCGCGGGTCCACGGGTAGGCCGCCGAGGTCGCGGCTCCAGGCGATTCGCGTGCCCCGGAAGTCGCGCTCCAGAGGCTCCAGGAAACGCTCGCCCGGCTCGGTGATGGAAATGGGCACGCGCGGGTCCGGCCCGGCGATGGCGCTGAGCAGAAGCGCGGCGTCGGAGGCGGTGCGCGCCATTGGGCCCTGCACCGACGTGGGGTTCCAGCTGCCGCCGCCGGGCCAGGCGGGAACGCGGCCGGGGGAGACGCGGAAGCCGACGACGTTGCAGAAGTTGGCGGGGTTGCGGAGCGAGCCGCCGGTGTCGCTGCCGTCGGCGATGGGCTGCATCCCGCAGGCGAGCGCGACGGCCGCGCCGCCGCTGCTGCCGCCGCAGGTCCTGGTGGTGTCGTAGGGGTTCAGCGTTTCGCCGAACACCTCGTTGTAGGTCTGAGAGCCGGCGCCGAACTCGGGCGTGTTCGTCTTGCCGATGGTGATTGCGCCGGCGGCCCTGAGACGCTGGATGATGAGGGCGTCGAAGTCTGGCACGTTGTCGGCGAAGATGGGCGAGCCGAAGGTGGTGCGGATGCCTTTGGTGGGCACAAGGTCCTTGTGGGCGACCGGGAGACCGTGCAGCACGCCCACGTCGTCACCCCGCGCGAGGGCGGCGTCGGCGGCGTCGGCGCCCGCCAGGGCGCGCTCCGGTACCAGGGTGACGATGGCGTTCACGCTGGGATTCACGCGCTCTATCTGGCGCAGGTGGGCCTCCATCACTTCGCGGGCGGATAGCTGGCGCTCGCGAATGAGGCGGGCGAGATCGTGGGCGGTTGCAAAGCAGATTTCGTTGTCGGGCATCTTTCACCCCCATCCTAACCTTCCCCCTACGAGGGGGAAGGGACAATTCGGAAGGCTTTCTCGCAATACCTACCCCTATCAGCCCTGCGAGGGGGAAGGGATTTTTTGTGCTCTCCCATTGAGGGGGGAGGGACTTTGGATGCGTAACTTAGGCTCGCTACAGCGGCACGACCTCTTCGCTGGTCCAGCGGTCGATGGCGGACTGTCCGCGCGGGCTGACCTCGCCGCGCACGCGGACGTTCACCAGGGCCGGACGCTCCAGGCGGAAGGCGCGCTCCAGCGCGGGCGCGAGCTCCTCGGGGTTCTCCACCAACTCGCCGTGGGCGCCCAGCCCGCGCGCGACCAGGTCGTAGCGCGTGGGGAGCAGGTCGGTGGCGACGGTCTTGCCGTACACGCCGAGCTGTATCTGGCGGTCGATGCCCCAAGCCGAGTCGTTGCCCATGATGGCCACCATGGCGAGGTTGTGGCGGACGGCGGTGTCGAACTCCATGCCGTTGAAGCCGAAAGCGCCGTCGCCGGTGAGCATCACCACGCGCCGGTCGGGATTGGCTATCTTGGCGGCGAGCGCGGTGGGCAGCGTGGGGCCCAACATGCCGGAGGTGCTGACGTAGAACCAGCTTCGCGGGCTGAGGGCGGGGGTGGACGCCCTGCCGAAGTGGCAGAAGTCGCCGCCGTCGTACACCACGAAGTCGCCCTCGCGCAGGTGGTTGCGCAGCTCCCTGTGGACGTAGAGCGCGTGCATCGGCATCTCGGCCACGGCGAGCGTCTCCAGCTGCTCGCGCTGGGCGTCCAACTCGTCGCCGAGCCTGTCCAGCCAGGGCAGCGTGGGCCAGGCGTGACGCTCGGCCTCCCGCGTGAGCTGCTCGAGCACCGGCTCCACGTCGCCGACCACGCCCTCGGCCACGCCGCGGTTGCGGCCTATCTCGGCCGCGGACGGGTCGACCTGCACCACCGTGGCGCTGGCGGCTATCTGTGGCGGCTGGGCGTAGCCGACGATGAGGTCCTGCTTGCGGCCCAGCAGCATCACCAGGTCGGCCTCGCGTATGAGCCTGGCGGCGCGGTTGAGGCCGCTGTCGTAGAAGCCGAAGCAGTAGGGGTGGTCGTCGGAGACAAGGCCGCGCGCGTCGCCTTCGGTCATCAGCGGCAGTTTGGTGGTCTCGATGAAGCGTTGGAGCGCCTCGCCCGTCTCGGCGTAGGCGGCGGGGCTGCCGGCGACGATGAGCGGACGCTCCGCCATGCGCAGCAGGTCCACTATCCGGCGGGCCTGCTCGGCGGATAGCGCCCAGGTGGGGGCGCGCCCCTGTACTCGGACGGCGCGAAGTAGCTGACCTCGTCTTCGTACACGGACTGCTGCTGCACGTCCACGGGGATGGTCAGGTGCACCGGCCCGCGACGTCCGCTGTAGGCTACGCGGAGGGCGTGGGCGATCATGTCGGGTATGCGCCGGGCGTCGGGCACCATCCATGCGCCCTTGGTGGTGGGCGCGGCCATGCCGACCTGGTCTATCTCCTGCATCGCGCCGCGTCCGAGCTCCAGCGACTCGGCGCAGCCGCTTATGGAGAGCAGCGGGCTTTCGGAGTGGGTGGCGTTGGACAGGCCGGGGATGGCGTTGGCGAAACCGGGCGTGGTGTACATGGCGACGCCCGGCCCGCCGGTTATGCGGCCCCAGGCGTCGGCCATGTGGACGGCGGCCTGCTCGTGGCGCGTGTCGTAGAAGCGGAAGCCGTCGTCGGCCATCACGTCCAGCGCGGGCAGGATGTGGTCTCCGGCCAGGGTGAAGACGTTCTGTACGCCCTCGAGCTTGAGCGCCCTGGCGATAAGGTGGCTTCCGGTTAGAGTGGTGCGGTTGGTCATCCTCACCCCCATCCTAACCTTCCCCCTGCGAGGGGGAAGGGATTTTTGGCGCTCCCCCACGAGGGGGCGGGGGCGTTACCCCCATCCCCGTATCAAGTACGGGGCAGGCTCTAACCTTCCCCCATCGAGGGGGGAAGGGACTTTTGGCGCTTCCCATCGAGGGGGAAGGGACTTTGGCGGGCGCCCACAAGGGACGCCCCTACTCGAGAAAGTCCTCCAGCTTCTTGCGGCGCGTGGTATGCCGCATACGCCGGAGCGCCTTCGCCTCGATCTGGCGAATGCGCTCGCGGGTCACGCCGAAGTCGCGGCCCACTTCCTCCAGGGTGCGGTTTCGCCCGTCCTCCAGACCGAAGCGCAGCGTGAGCACGCGCGCCTCGCGGTCGCTTAGCGTGGAGAGGATGTCCGCGATCTGCTCTTTGAGAAGCTGGTAGGAGGCGGCCTCGGAGGGCGTGAGCGTGCTCTTGTCCTCGATGAAGTCGCCCAGGTGGCTGTCCTCTTCCTCGCCTATGGGCGTCTCCAGCGAGACCGGCTCCTGCGAGATCTTCATTATCTCGCGCACCTTGTCCGGCACAACCTCGAGGCCCTCGCCTATCTCCTCGCTGGTCGGCTCGCGTCCGTACTCCTGCACCAGCCGGCGGCTGACGCGCAGCAGCTTGTTGATGGTCTCCACCATGTGCACGGGAATGCGGATGGTGCGCGCCTGGTCGGCGATTGCGCGGGTGATGGCCTGGCGTATCCACCAGGTGGCGTAGGTGCTGAACTTGTAGCCCTTGCGGTAGTCGAACTTCTCGACGGCGCGGATGAGGCCGATGTTGCCCTCCTGGATGAGGTCGAGCAGCGACATGCCCCGGCCGATGTACTTCTTGGCGACGCTGACCACCAGCCGCAGGTTGGCTTCGGCGAGGTGGCGCTGCGCGCCCTCGCCGCGCTCCCGGATGATGGATACGTGGCGCTTGAAGAGGAGCTCGTAGGTCTTGAGCGCCTCTAGCACCTCGTCGGACTCGATGAGCCTGTGCATGTCCGCCGAGGTGGGCCTGCCCTTCGCCAGGTCCAAGGCGTAGTCCATCAGGTCTGCCCTAACCTCTTCAGGCTCACGGTTGAGCAGCTCGGCGACGAAGTTGAGCAGCGCTTCGGGAAGCTCGCCGTAGAGCACCATGCGCCTGGAGGCGGGGTCGGCCATCATCTCCGGGACTGTGCCGTACCGCTCGCCGGGGCCGTTGTAGCGGGACAGCGCGTCGTCCAGGGCGGCGCGGGCCTCGTCCGGCTCGGAAGGCTCGGCCTCCAGCACGTGCAGCACCTCGTCGGGCAGCAGCCGGGTGTCGAGGGAGAAGGCTCGCAGGTCGGCCTTCACGTCCTCGGGGTCTTTGTCTATGGCCTCCGCTATGTAGGCGAGCATTTCCTCGGGCAGCTCACCGTCCAGGGCGTCGCGCATCTCCGGCGACGACATGAGGTCGCGTATGCTCGGCGGGTCGCCTTCGACGCCGAGATAGGCAACCAGCGCGTTCTCCAGCGGCTGGGCGTCGCCAATCCTCTTGAGCAGGTGGAGCACGTAGCGCCAGAAGCGCGCGCTGTCCGCGGCGGTTATGCCCAGCTCATCGTCCAGCAGGTCGAAGTGCTTGCCCGCCTCCATCTCGCGCGCCAGCATCCGCTCCTCGGGCGCTTTCAGAAGGCTGACGCGACCGATCTCCCGCAGGTACATGCGCACGGGGTCGTCGATCATCTCCGACGTGTCCACTTCTTGCTTCCAGGCGTCGACGGCGGCCGCTTCCGCGTCTCGAGCCTTGGTGGCCGTGGCCGTCGCCGCCGCGGAGTTCGCCGCGTTCAGCTCCCCGTCGGGATCGTTCGGAAGAAAGCCGTCCTCGCGGGACCTGGGCATATCGGCCATGTCCTGCGGGGAAGTCGCCTGCTTGAAGGTGTCCATAGCTCCGTTCATGTCACCCTCCTCGTGTTCTCTCTCTCGTTCGCTCGGATGCGTCGATGCATCCGGCCTCATTATTCGCCATCCTCACTTGAAGGATAGAGCCGCGCGCCGCCCGCGTCTAGTGGCGGACGTGCGCGCTATGTCTTTTCTCGCTAGCCCGCAAGTGTCCTGATGGCTGCGTTGATTTCTCGATCTCCCGCTCCAGATGCCTGGGGAGTGGCTGGCCCTGATCCTCGCTGGCTATGATCGACTCCTGGTGTTCTTTCCAGTATCGCGTTTTGAGCCTCTTCAAGCACTCTTGGAACGCGGCATCGCTCTGCCGCCGGTCGGTAGGCTCCAACTCCTTGCGGGCCAGTTGGGCGAGCCGCTCTCTCAGCGTCTCGTCCAGGCCCTCCTCGAGTTGTTCCGCGGTAGCGCCGTCCCGCAGGCGTTGGAACAGCTCGCGGTCCTCGGTGTGCCGGAACAGCTCGGGGCGAGATGTCCCGCGCGTGCTCTGTCAGTTCCGGCCTGTTCAGCAGCAGCGCGAGGGTGTGGTCGTCGAGCGAGCGGCTCGAATCGACCGCCAGCCTGCCGGCGCTCATTCCCGGCGCGGCGGCGTCCCGGCGTTGGCCGACTGCGCGGCCGGCCGGCGCGCGGCGCGCGGGCGCTACGCTGGCGAGCAACGCATCCCTGGAGACGCCGAGGGCGTCGGCGAGGAGCCGCGTGTACCGCTCCTGGTCGAACGTGTTGCCGGTCGAGGCGATGAACGGGAACACCGCCTCGGCCGCCTGGGACTTGCCCTGCCCGGTGGTCAGGTCGAACCTGGACGCCATCACCGGAATCAGGTACTCCACAAGCGGCGTCGCCTGCTCGATGACGCGCTCCCACGCCTCGCGGTCGCTGCGGATGAGCGCGTCCGGGTCCGTGCCCGGCGGCAGCGGCGCGACTCGCAGTATGACGTTCTCGCGCCGTATCATCGCGCCGCCGGTGGGCGTTTGCTGGCGGCTGATGATGCGCCACGACGACTCCAGGCTGCGCAGCGTCGCCTCCTGGCCGGCGGCGTCGGCGTCCAGCGCGAGCACGAACGACGACGCCAGGGAGCGCAGCTGCGACACCTGCCGCTCGGTGAGCGCGGTGCCCATCGAGGCGACCACGTTGGCGTAGCCGAACTCGTGGGCCGCGATGGCGTCCATGTAGCCTTCCACCACCACGCCCACGCCCTCCGACCTCATGCGCTCGGACGCCAGGTGGAGCGCGTACACGGTGTCGCTCTTGTTGAACACGGGCGTCTGGGGCGTGTTGAGGTACTTGGGCATGGCGTCGCCGAGGGCGCGCGCGCCGAAGCCGATAACTCGCCCCTGGCGGTCGTGTATCGGGAACATTATCCGGTTGTAGAAGAAGTCGCGGGTTGGGCCGCCCTCCTCGTTTTCGCGCAGGAGGCCCGCCTTCAGCGCGTCGTCCTCGCTCACGTCCAGCCGCGCCAGGTGGGCCTTGAGCGCGTCGCCCGGCGGGCTGTAGCCGAGCTGGAAGCGCTTGGCCGCCTCGGCGGACAGGCCGCGCTGCTTCAGGTACTCCCTGGCGCGCTCGCCCTGGGGCGACCTGAGCGCGTCCTGGTAGAAGCGGGCCGCCTCGGCGTTCGCCGTGTACAGGCCGTCGCGCCGCTCGCCGGAGGACGGGCCAAGCTCCACGCCGGTCTTGCGGGCGAGCAGCCTGAGGGCGTCGCCGAACTCCAGGTTCTCAGACCGCATGACGAACGAGAAGGCGTCGCCGCCGGTCGTGCAGGCGCCGAAGCACCGCCAGGACTGGCGCTCGGGGCTGACCACGAACGAGGGCGTCTTCTCCGTGTGGAACGGGCAGAGCGCCTTGAAGTTACGGCCCGCCTTTTGGAGCGCGACGTAGCCGGACACCGTGTCCACGATGTCCAGCCGGGCCTTTATGTCGTCAACTACGCTCACGAAGGTTCCTTGTGCCATAGGGCGCCCACGAGGGACGCCCCTACGTGTCGTTTGTCTGCTGGTCGTCGGCGGCGCGGTAGGCGTCTTCCAGCGCGTCAGCTTGGTCAGCGGGCCGCGAACGTTGCCCAGGTGCCACGAGAAGTGGTCGATACTGGCCCGCAGGTCCACGAGGCTGTCGCCGACCTCTTCCCAGCTACGCTCGAGCGGGGTTGGCCTTTGCCCTGATATCTTGTGGCGGACCCTGCCAGTCCGCCCTCCCTGATAAGATCCCTCCAGCCCCTCGCACAGCGCCTTGTGCGCGCCCCAGATGTCGCCCAGGTCCGTGGACACCCGCGCCAGCGCTTCGTCGTACTCCGCGGGCAGCCCCATCTCGGAAGGCCCCCTCACCTCAGTCCTCTCCCACCTGGGGAGAGGAGGTAGAAGCTTGATCGACTTCAGCGCTGTAGCGTCTCGTCGTGAGCTTCGTCAGCGGGCCACGAACGTTGCCCATCTGCCTTCGAGAAGTGGTCCATGACCACGCTGTGCGCCATGAGCGAAGTCTCCCTGGCGTGGTCCATGTCCGGTTCGAGCGCGCTTGCCATACTGACCTCGCTGGGCGGCCGCGCGGGCGGGTCTTCGCGTGTAGCCCCGCTAGCGCGCGCTGTAGTGAGTGATGTAGTTCATCCAGAGCTCGCGTATCGACTCGAGCGCCTCCCTCTGCGGGCCGGCGCTCATGCGGTTGATGTTGCCGAATACGGTCTTCCACAGGTCGTCGACTTCCGCGTGCCACGGCGCGAACTCCAGGCCGTGGGCGTCGCGCTGCATCGCCTCCAGGTGCTCGCTGATCCGCTTCTGGGCGTTGCGCACGGCGCGCGCTCGGATTCTGTCTTGCGGCGAAACCGCCATTACAGCGTTCTCCGAGGGGTGGCTATATGGATTTCAGCCATGCGGAAAGCTCTTCCGTGTCTCGCACTATGTCGGCCATCTTGTACATCAGCTCAGGCTCGGAAAGCTCCATGAGCAGGATAGCGACGGGCTTGCCGTTTCCGACGGCCCATCCCGCTTCCAGATGCGCGGAACGGCCACAGGGCATCACCATCACCAGCGCGTCGCAGTCCTGCATGGCCCTGAAGTCGGAGTCGTACCCGTCCTCCGCGAGAGGATGGGCGAGGGCCTCCATGTATTCGTCGGTTGACCAGGATTGCCAGTCTTGCGCTACCTCTTCCCAGCCAAGCCCGCTCCCGTTGGGGGGATTGCGGAAGTCGTAGACGTCGTGCCCCCAGCTTCGGAGCAGCTTGACGATGGACGGCTGATGGCGATTGCGCCAACTGGAAGCCACGTAGATTTTCATGTCTTGGGTAGTGTCGGGAACTGTACCGCGTAGGTCGGCAGAAGCTGCTCGCGCTCCTCGATGATGAGGCCGCGCGCCACCGAGCTCCGGGGAACTGTGGCGATGGCGGGGTTTCGGCTAACTTTGGGTGGCTCCTGGGGCTGCGTGCACACCGTAACGCGGCAGACGTGCGGGGGCGAACGGTGATGGCACTCTCATTGTACCACACTTCGGGGGCGGGCTGGCCGCCCCACTATCGCCTCCTCCAAGCCTATGGAGCAGTTACCAGCCAACCCTTCGCTCTAAGGACCTTAAGTGCCGTGCTTATCTGTTGTTCCGAGAACTGGCCCTTTCTCGGATTCCAAGCGTGGATGATTTCAGTCACTCCATCGTCACCCACAGAAGGATTCTCAGAAGCTACCCAGTGTGCCGACGCCAGCAGTTCAAGCCCAAACGGCGTCTCGAATCCGTCGACGAGATCGAACACTCTCTTGAGGCGTTCCTTCGTCGCGAACCGCCGTTCAAGATACGCGTTAGCGTCATCTACCGCACCTGGAACCAATTCCAAGTGTTTGCCCGGGGAATCACCGCCATCCCTGTAGCCCGATACGAAGTGGCCCTCTACTCTGCGGAGCACGTGCCGTAGCTTTTCGGAGTATGGACCATAGTGGCCTTCCACGAACCCTAGCTGCAATGGCTCGCCCGCTTGCTCCATGAAGTACAGCAGTTTGTGGACTTCGAGGAGGGTCACGAACGGATCGAGCATACCCCGCAAGTAGCGGTCGATGAGGCAAATCAGTGCGGCGTGGCCCTTGGTCATCTTCGGGACTCTGGTGGAGCGGTTCGGACGGCCGTCAGCAGCACCGCTGCCAGGGTGAAACAGAATGACTTCCAAGTTCCCCTTTTCAGCCAGCGCAGCCTCAATACGTGGACGCACCTCCGACCAGCTAAGCCCGCCCAGATTAGTGCCCAGGGGAGGGATGGCTATTGATCTGATGTCGAGTTCATCGATAACGTGTACCAGGTCCTCCAGTCCTGAGTCGATATCCTCGATACGGCTCTTGCCACGCCAGTGGCGCTTGGTCGGGAAGTTTATTATGTAGCGCGGGTTCATCATCTTGACCGATTGGTACACGAACATTCTGCCCGGCCTGACTTCATTGCGGTCGCAAGCCCTCTTGTAGGCTCTGAAGTTCTCAGGGAAGAGATTCTTGAACTGAAGCGCGATCCCGCGACCCATCACGCCGACGCAGTTTACGCTGTTCACCAGCGCCTCCACGTCCTCCTGAAAGATGTCGCCCTTTTTCAGCTTGATCATGCCACCTCCCTCGGTCAGTAGTACCAACCCGGCTTGATAGCTATCGTGGGCCGATGGTCCGTTCGGCTCAGGACGTCTTGAATCCTATTGTACAGAATGGAAGTTCTAATTCCAATCTTGTCGACCAAGTGCCACGGGAATGAACGCTCGATCAGGAACTCGGCTTGTTTACCCTCCCTGACCGGTGGGTCTGACCACCAGTTTGATTGCACAGCGTCCCAGTCTATCTTGTTCAAGTCGTGGAGGTTCGCGTAGTCCTGAAAGTAGCCCGATCCTGCGTTGGACGTTGTAAACGCCCAACGCAATCCTGTTGATTCTGCCCATGTTACCGTCCGGTTCAGGTCAGCTTCTAGGTGCACGATTTGCGCCTGGCCGCCTCGGTATTCGAGCTCTCGATGGTTGCCTCTGTAAATGAGATAGAGCATCACGGAACGAGGGCAGAAGTAGAATGGGACGCATTCGCCAACGTGAAGGCCCGGGTGGCTGGAAAGCGGCAAGCCGAGCCTTCGTTGCTTGATACTGCTCATACCAATCGTGGTTCCGCCAAGATTCAGATCACGAATTTTAGCGTCAGACCATAAGCAGTCACTTGAGACTATCGATTCAAGACGGTCCACATGAACAATGTGGTATATCTTCGGCATAGTCGGAACGAGCACATTTGACCTCGTCTAAGACACGAAGACTTCGAGACTGGTTAGTCCAACCGCAGTCACCGCAAGAATATCCGTGAGCGACGCTGATGGTCAAATGTGGATCGTTTTCGACGCGCCCTCTTCCCCCTACCCCAGCACGGCCACGGCCTTGATTTCCACGAGCAGCTCGGGCCGGGCGAGGCCGCTGATGATGAGCAGCGTGTTGGGCGGGTACTGCCCGTCCGGGAAAATCTCGGGGAAGATTTCGGTTCGCGCCTGGGCGAACGGCTCGAACGACTCGCTGCCCACCAGGTACGTGGTGAACTCCACCACGTCCGCGAACGTCGCGCCGGCGCCGTCCAGCACCTTGCGCAGGTTGGCGAACACCTGCCGCGTCTGCGCGGCCACGTCGCCCTCGCCGACCGTGACGCCGTTCTCCACTGACACCTGGCCCGCGATGAACAGCAGGTCGCCGCCGCCGCTCACGCGCACCGCGTGCGAATATGCGCCTATGGGCGGGTGCGGGTTCAGAATAGTCCTCTGTACTTCGGCCATCGTTTCCCTCCGTTCCTCCAAATTGTGTATCATCGAGATGAGAATACCACAACAACGGAGCGCAGACATGACAGGACTCGACGATATAGCGGCGGCGCGCCGCGCAATCGAAGGCCGAATCGCCAGGACGCCCCTGGTGCGGAACGACTACTTCAGCGAGCTGTTCGGGGCGCGCGTGCTGTTCAAGCTGGAGATGTTCCAGAAGTCCGGCGCGTACAAGGTGCGCGGCGTGCTGAACAAGATGGAGCGGCTCAGCCCGGAGCAGAAGGCCAGGGGCGTCATCACCGTGTCGTCCGGCAACCACGGCCAGGCGCTCGCCTGGTCGGCATCGCTGTCCGGCGCGGCGTCCACGGTCGTCATGCCGGCGAACGCCATCCAGGTCAAGGTGGATCTCACGCGCGGATACGGCGCGGAGGTGGTGCTGGAGCCGGACGACATCCTGGGCCGCATGGCGGCCATACAGGAGGAGCGGGGCCTGACGATGGTGCACCCGTTCGACGACCCCGCCATCATCGCCGGCGCGGGCACCCTCGGCATGGAGCTTGTGGAGGACTGCCCGGACGTGGACCTGGTGCTGTGCGGCATCGGTGGCGGCGGCCTGGTGTCCGGCGTCGCGGCGGCCGTCAAGCAGTCGCTGCCCAACGCCAGGGTGGTGGGCGTGGAGCCGGAGGGCGCCCAGACCATGACGCTCAGCCTGCGCCAGGGCAGCCCCGCGTTTCTGGACGTGGACACCATCGCCGACGGGCTCGCCGCGCCGTTCACCGGCGAGGTCACCCTGGACCACGTGCGGCGGTTCGTGGACGACGTCGTAGTGGTGAGCGACGCCGAGATCGTGGAAGCGATGTTCCAGATAATCGAGCGGGCGAAGGTGGTGGCCGAACCCGCCGCCGCGTCCACCCTCGCCGCGCTGCTCACCGGCAAGGTGGCGATCCCGGAGGGCGGCACGGTGGTGTGCGTGCTCAGCGGCGGCAACGTGGACCGCGTCCGCATCGGCGAGCTGCTGCGCCGCTTCGGACACGACGACGCGACCGGGAGGGACTGACCAGATGGCCAACGAGACAAACTACGACGTGCTGATTGCCGGACAGGGCGCGGCGGGCTACGCCGCCGCCATGTACGCCGCGCGCTACCAGATTCGCCCCGTGGTGTTCGGCGCGGTATTCGGCGGCGAGACCGCGACCGGCGGCCTTATCGAGAACTACCCCGGCTACCCTGAAATCGACGGCTTCGAGCTGATGATGAAGTTTCGGGAGCACGCCGAGAAGTACGACGTGCCGATCGTGAACGAGGACGTCGCGAGCATCACGCCCCGCTCCGACTGCTTCGAGCTGACCACGGACGAGGGCAACGTGTACCTGGGAGCGTCCGTGATTCTTGCGGTAGGCCGCGAGCGCCGCACGCTGGGCCTGGAGCACGAGACAGAGTGGACCGGACGCGGCGTGTCCTACTGCTCCACGTGCGACGCTCCCCTGCACCGCGACAACGTGGTGGGCGTGGTGGGCGGGGGCGACTCCGCCGTGAAGGGCGCCGCCCTGCTCTCCAAGTACGCCCGCCAGGTGTACGTCATCTACCGGCGCGGCAGCTTCACCCGACCCGAGCCGGTCAACCTGCGGAACCTCGAGGCGAGCGAGAACGTGACCACGCTCTTCAACACCAACGTGGTCGGTCTGCTGGGCGACGACGGCCTGGACGGCGTGGCGCTCGACCGTCCCCACGCCGGATCGAGCGAGCTAGCCCTGCACGGCCTGTTCATCGAGATAGGCGCAGACCCCCGCGTTGATCTGGCGCGGCAGCTAGGCGTGGATCTGAACGACCAGGACGAGGTGTGCGTGGACAAGCACGGCGCTACGAACGTGGAGGGCGTGTTCGCCGCGGGCGACCTGACCGACGCTGCGGGCGACCTGAAGCAGACCATCACCGCCGCCGCGTCCGGCGCGCTCGCCGCCACCGCCGCCTACGAGTACGTCAGCCGCCACGGCAACCGCTGCGCGACGCACGCCGCCGGATACAACATCGCAGCCGCCGGCTAGGGGAGCGCGCCACCTCCCAGGGTCTCTTCATTTTCGTATGGACACTGCCCAATACTCCGAACCGTCATTACCACGCAAGTGGGAATCCACCACTCCGCAATGCAACAGACTGTCCCAAACAGGATAACGAAAAGGCCCTGGTTGGTGGACGGCAGGGCTATCGCAAAATCCGCTACGCCCCGCTCATAGCGAGTCTGTCAAACCATCCTGCAAGTAGGAATCGCGTCCTTCGACAAGCTCAATATGAGCGGATTTGAGATTTTACGATAGCCCTGTGGTGGACGGGGAGAGTGGTAGTCACGGTATCCGATGGTGTACTATTGGGTTGGCAGTTAGTCCAAAGTCAGTCCTTCCGCCGCTAATTGAATGCTACTGCACTAGTTCCCCAGCAATCGCATGAGCAACTATCCCATGAATCTGCTGCGCAGCCTTACGAGGCGGAAGTTGCGTACCGCGTTGACCGTCATCGGCATTGCGGTCGGGATATGGGCCCTGGTCGTGATGGCCGCGTTAGCGACCAAGCTCAGCGCCATTGTGGAGAGTTCGTCCACCTACTTTCGGGACAAGGTCGTGGTGACGGACGCAGCCAGCACTCCGTTCTCCGCGCAGCTGGCATTGACACCCTTGACCATCGACGTCGTCCAACAGATTGAACAAGTGCCGGGCGTTGCCGTCGCGTTACCCCGAATAATGCTTCCCATTAACCCGGACGACCCGGGCAACGCTTTTAAACTGCCAGCCTACATCGTGGGATACACTGAAGGGGCGGACCGGGGCCATGAGACTTCTCCAATGAGGGTTGCGAAGGGGCGAGCCACAGGGCCAGGAGATGAAGGGCAGCAAGTGGCGTTTCTCGGTTCGGACTTGGCTCGGCAATTCGACAAGGTGCCAGGCGACACTTTTGAGATCCGCGGGATCGAGTTTACGGTCGTCGGTGTCGGAGAACCTAGGCTGATGACCTTCGACACATCTGTCGTCATCCCTTTAACGGAAGCCCAGGCGATGCTATACCATGAGGCCCCCATCGTAGTCGGGAAAGAACTGGATCCGGGCCAATTGACGTCTATGGTGATTGTCTATCCGGACAATGGGATGGATACAGGCCTTGTGGCGCAGAGGATCGAAGAGAACATTCCGACGGTGCGGGCTGGCACCAGCACCGATTTCGACGACCAGTTCGGGTCTACTCTGGCGATCTTTAACACGATAATCCTCAGCGTGGCACTGATCAGCGTGGTGGTAGGCGGACTGTCCGTCATTAACACGATGACGATCAGCGTGGCGGAAAGAACCAGGGAAATTGGCATCAAGCGAGCCGTCGGAGCATCGCGAGCCCGGATCATGCGAGAGCTGCTATCCGAAGCGGCCGTCATCGGCCTGATCGGCGGTCTGTTTGGACTGGCGTCGGGAGCCGCATTCATATACGGAGCTAATCAGGTCGGTGAAACATCGGGGACCGTTCTGTTTCTGCTAACTCCCGAGATCGCCGTCTTGGCGGTGGCATTCTCGACGGCGCTTGGAACTGCGGCCGGGGCGTTGCCGGCATGGAATGCCTCAGGACTGGATCCCATTGAGGCGCTGAGGTATGAGTAGGAGTGAGGTATGGCTTTTCTGAAAGCCCGCAATCTCCGTAAGACCTACCGCCTCAGTCGGCACAATGTGGTGCAAGCTCTGCGCGGGGTGGACGTGACGGTGGAAGTCGGCGATATGGTGGCGATAGTTGGACCGTCAGGATCGGGTAAGAGCACCCTGATGCACATTCTTGGCCTGCTGCACTCGCCAGACCGAGGCTACGACCCTCCGCCAAGCCTGGTGTTCGACGGCACAGACGTAACTGAGTTGCGGGATCGAGAGCGCACCAGGATGCGGGCGCAGCGGATTGGCTTCGTATTCCAATCGTTCAATCTCGTTCCGACGCTAACGGCTGTTGAAAACGTGGCGCTTCCGGCCGAGTACGCCGGCCAGCGGCGAAAAACGGCGCTAGCTACTGCCGCAGAGGTCTTGGATATGGTGGGAATGGGGGACCGAATGGGCCACCGTCCCATGGAACTGTCGGGTGGGCAGCAGCAGCGAGTGGCCATCGCCCGGGCCTTGGTCACAGAGCCAGCGCTCCTATTGGCAGACGAGCCTACAGGAAACCTGGACTCGGAGAACACCGGCGAGTTGCTGGAACTGCTACGCCAGTGCAACGCGGAGAGGCGACAGACGATGGTTCTAGTCACCCATGACCCCAGAGTAAGCGAAGCATGCAGCCGAGTGCTAACTATGCAGGACGGGATGATTCGGGAAGTATAGTTTACCGTCGTGATCGTGAGGCGGGGGCCTAGCGTGAAGGCCTGATAGGTCGCTGCAAGCCAGAGTGTCGTTACGGTTGTGCAAGAAACTGCTGTTTGAAGCGTCGAAGCAGGAACCACCACTCCGCAATGCAACAGACTGTCCCAGACAGGATAATGAAAAGGCCCTGACCACCTCCGCGCGCGGTGGCGCGCGCGCGGCGATACGGGATATAATCTCTGCGGCGCGGGCATGTCACCCCCATCCTAACCCCCTGCGAGGGGGAAGGGACTTTGAAGAGAACCGGCCTGAACCTTCCCCCATCGAGGGGGAAGGGACTTTGAAAAGAACCGGCCTGAACCCAGGAGGCTATCGATGGACCTGACCCTTACCGAAATCCAGAACCTGCTCCAGAACTCCACCCGCGAGTTCCTGGAAGACCAGATGCCGAAGTCCAGGGTGCTCGAAATCGACGACAGCGAGTCGGGCTTCGCGAGCGACATCTGGCAGCAGATAGCCGAGCTGGGTTACGCCGGTATGCTCATCCCCGAAGAGTACGGCGGCTCCGGCAACTCCTACACCGACATGGGCGTGGTCTATGAGATGATGGGCTACTACGCCTGCCCCAGCCCCCACCACTCCTCCGCCGTGCTCGCGGCCCACGCCGTCCTGGAGGCCGGCAGCAGCGCGCAGAAGGAGTCCATACTGCCCGCCATTGCCTCTGGCCAGCAGATATTCGCGTTCGCCTACACCGAGCCGGACTACGGCTGGGGACCGGGCGTCGTGCAGCTTCCCGCCACCAAGCGGGACGGCGCCTACGTGCTCAACGGGGCCAAGCTGTTCATCCCCGACGCCAACGTGTGCGACCAGATGATAGTCGTGGCGCGCACCTCCGAGGGCACCGGCGAGGACGGCATCAGCATGTTCGTGGTGGACAGCAACTCGCCCGGCGTGTCCGTCCGCGTGCAGACCGGCTGGATCGGCCCCAAGGTGTGCGAGGTGAACTTCGAGAACGTCGAGGTGCCCGCTTCGAACGCGCTGGGCGAGATCGGCGGCGCGTGGCCCGCCGTGGAGGCGGCCCGCGACAGGGGCACCGCGCTTATCTCGGTGTTCATGGCGGGCGGCACCCAGCGCGTCTACGATATGGCCCGCGAGTACAGCCAGACGCGCATCGCGTTCGGCGTGCCCATCGGCACGTTCCAGCGCGTGCAGGACCACGTGATCGACGCGCTGAACGACGCAGACTCCGCCAAGTGGTCGGCCTTCGAGGCGCTGTGGCAGCTCGACGAGGGCATGGACAGCGCGCCCGTCAGCGTATCGATGGCCAAGTCCATCGTGAGCGTCGGCTTCCCGCGCGCCTGCGACGCCTCTCACCACGTCCACGGCGGCATCGGCACCGACCTGGAGTATGGCCTCACGCAGTACACCAAGCGCGCCCGCACGCTCCAGCACTACCTGGGCGACGCGCAGTACCACAAGGCGCGCATGGCCAGGCTGCTGGAGCTTTAGCCGAGACCATCCCTGGAATCCCTTCCCCCTGCGGGGCTGACAGGCGCAGGTTTCCGGGATCTGGGCGGTGTACCTGAGCCGTCACCCCCATCCTAACCTTCCCCCTTGATGGGGGAAGGGACTGCCTTGGGCCTGCCGAAGGGTCAAGATGGGGGTGCTCAGGGGCCGTAGTCATGCCAACGTACCTGGTCGAACCGCCGCCGTTCGAGTTGCGCATGGCCTTCATGGACGCGCTCGAGGCGTCGGGCATAGACTACTCGCGCGAGTCCGAGGGCTACCTGGTCTATCTGAAGGACGACCAGCGCGCGGCGTGGGATCGCATCCGCGAGTCCTGCCGCGCCGAGGTGCTGGAAGAGGATCCGCCGATGCTGTTCGGGTGATGGCGGGGTAGTCCGATGACGCCGCAGAAGGTGGCGATACCCACCGCCGACGGTTCCGCCGAGGCGCTCCTCTACCGCTCCCCTGGCGGCGACCGCGCCGTGCTGTGGGCGGGCGGATGGCGGGATGGCGAGCCTGCCGGCCTCCCGGTGGACGTCGCCCAGTCGCTGCTGCGGCGCGGCGTGTCCTCTCTGCTGCTGCGCTACCGCGCGCCCTACGAGTTGCCGTCGTGCGTTGCCGACGCGCTGGCCGCCGTCGCGTACCTGGAAGGCGAAGGGATTGCGCGTGTGGCGATGGTGGGCCACTCCTTCAGCGGCGCGGTGGTCATATCCGCGGCGCCCCGCAGCGAGCGCGTCGTCGCGGTGGCGGCGTTGGCGAGCCAGACCTACGGCGCCGCGAGAGCGGACCTTGTAAGTCCCAGGCCGCTGCTGCTTGTGCACGGCACGGAGGACGAGCGGCTCGCGCCCTACTGCTCGGAGCAAATCTACTCGTGGGCGCGACAGCCCAAGGAGCTGCGGTTCATGCGGGGAGCGTCGCACAGCCTGCGGGAGGCACGTGGGGAACTGGCGCCGCTGTTGGTGGAGTGGCTCGCGGCCAAGCTGGGCGCGAAGCCGAAACGGGATCCCCTCTCCCTTGAAGGAGAGGGCTAGGGTGAGGGTGACGAGAGCAGAAAATCCCTTCCCCCTTGACGGGGGAAGGTCTAGGATGGGGGTGAGAGTGCAGGCATCTAAGCCGCGTCCGAGCCGTCGGCGGGTGTGAAGATGGAATCGGGAGGCAACTCGGACCGGCGGCCCCTGCGGATCACTTTGGGCAGCAGCGCCCCGACGGCCAGCGCGCCCGCGATGCCCAGGGGCAGGCCCTTGAGGAAGTCCCTGCGGGATAGCCCGCGCTTGCCGTCCGTCTTCTTGTCCATAGCCGCGCTGTCCTCCGTGGTGGTCCGCCGGCGTCGGCGGCGCGTGTGGTCTTCGGTACGCTGTCAGGTGCGCCGCCTATTATATGGAAAGGCGGTAGCTCCGGCAAGCGGCGCGAGCCGTCAACCCTCACCCTAACCCTCTCCCAGTCTTGGGAGAGGGGACTAACGCGCAGCGTGGACAGATCTTCCCCATCGACTCTGAACAGTTACCCATCCGCAAAATTCTTGACAGGCCGCGCGCCTCTTCATAACCTAGCCGTGCGCTCACGCGCTCCAATCCCCTACCCCACTCACGGAGGTGCCCCATGCCCGGACTGCTCGACGGCATCAAGGTGCTGGAAGTCGCCAACTGGGTCGCCGCGCCGTCGGCGTGCGCCATGCTCGCCGACATGGGCGCGGACGTGGTGAAGATCGAGCACCCAGAGACCGGCGACGCCGTCCGCAACATCGCCATCGCGACGCGGGGCATCATCCCGAGCGATGGGGGCCTGAACACCGGCTTCCAGCTACTCAACCGGGGCAAGAGCAGCATGGGCGTCAACCTGCGCCACCCACTCGGCCAGGAGGCGGTGCGCAAGCTGGCCGCGCGGAGCGACGTGATGGTCACTAACCTGACTCCGCACCGCCAGGAGCGCTACGGCCTGCGCTACGACGACGTGCAACCCGTCAACCCACGCATCATCTATGTCGCGCTCACCGGCTACGGTATGGAAGGCCCCGAACGGGACCGCTCCGGCTTCGACTACGCGGCGTTCTGGGCGCGCTCCGGCATCATGGGCACGCTGGGAGAGGACGGGGAGCCGCCGGTGCAGCAGCGCCCCGGCATGGGCGACCAGACCACTTCGCTCGCCATGACCGCGGCCATCGGCATGGCGCTGTTCGAGCGCGAGCGCTCCGGCGAGGGCCAGCGCATCGACTGCGCGCTGTTGCACACCGGTCTGTGGGTCATCGGCGCCGACGCGGTGGCCGCTCTGCGCGAGCGCCGGCCCACACAGCGCAACCGCCGCGATCAGTCCGCCAATCCGCTGTTCAACTTCTACGAGGCGGCTGACGGCAGGTGGATGCAACTCGTGATGATAGAGTCGGAGCGTTTCTGGGACGGCTTCTGCCGCGCGGTGGAGATCGAGGAGTTGGTGGACGACCCACGCTACAGCGACCATTTCCGCCGCATCGACAACAGCGCGGAGTTGACCGCGCTGCTGCGGGAGCGCTTCCGCACGCGCGCCAGGGCGGAGTGGGCCGGGCGGCTGGACGCCGAGGGGTGCATCTGGGCGCCGGTGCAGACGCTGGACGAGGTGGCCGACGACCCGCAGGTGCGTGCCAACGGCTACACCGCCACGCTTACCCACGACGAGGAGGGGGAGTTCGAGGTGGTGAGCGCGCCGATGGGGTTCCACCGCACGCCCGCGCGCCCCACGCGGCCCGCGCCCGAGCTGGGCCAGGACACCGAGTCACGGCTGCTGGAGCTGGGCTACGGCTGGGACGACATCACCGCCATGAAGGAGGCGGGCGCGATAATCTGAGTGGTCAGTTTTTAGTTGTCAGTGGTTAGTGGACTCCCAATGCACAAAGTGTTCTTCGTGGATTCTGTCCCTACGCCAGCACTGCCACCTTCTCTCGCTGCTTGCGGAAGCCCAGGCCGTCACCGTCCAAGTCCACGACCACCGTGTCGCCCTCTGCGAACTCGCCCGAAATCACCTTCATGGCGAGCGGGTTCTCGACGTGGCGTTGCACCGCGCGGCGCAGCGGCCTGGCGCCGTACACCGGGTCGTAGCCCGTATCGGCCAGCCATTGCTTGGCGGCGTCGGTCAGCTCGATGCCCACGCCGCGCTCGGCCAGCCGGGCGGCCATGTCCGCGGCCATCAGGTCCACTATCTGGAGAATCTGCTCCTGCGTGAGCGGCTCGAAGACGATGATGTCGTCGATGCGGTTCAGGAACTCCGGCCGGAACGCCTTCCGCAGCGCGTCCTCGATGGACGCCCGCAGCCGCGGCGCGGCGCTCTCGTCGCGCACGAACCCGGCGGTCGGCCTGCCAAGCTGCGCCGTGCCCAGGTTGCTCGTCATTATCACCAGCGTGTTGCGGAAGTCCACGGTCCTGCCGTGGCCGTCGGTCAGCCGGCCGTCCTCCAGTATCTGGAGCAGCACGTTGAACACGTCCGGATGGGCCTTCTCGATTTCGTCGAACAGCACCAGCCTGTAGGGACGCCGCCGCACCGCCTCGGTGAGTTGGCCGCCCTCGTCGTAGCCGACGTAGCCCGGCGGCGCGCCGATGAGCCTGGACACGGTGTGCTTCTCCATGTACTCGGACATGTCGATGCGCACCATGTTGGCCTCGTCGTCGAACAGGTACTCGGCCAGCGCGCGCGCAAGCTCCGTCTTGCCGACGCCCGTCGGGCCGAGGAAGATGAAGCTGCCGTAGGGACGGTTGGGGTCGCTCAGGCCCGCCCGCGCGCGGCGTATGGCGTCGGACGCCGCCGTTATGCCGGCGTCCTGGCCGATGACGCGCTCGTGCAGCCGCTCCTCCATGCGCACCAGCTTGTCGGCCTCGCTCTCGAGCAGCCTGTCCACCGGCACGCCGGTCCAGGTGGACACCAGCGCGCCTATCGCCTCGGCGTCAACCGTCTTGTTGCCGTCCGCATCCCTGCCCGACTCCGCCAGCGCGCGCTCGAACTCCTCCTGGAGCCTCAGCCGCTCGGCGCGGAGCTCGGCGGCCTTCTGGTACTCCACGCACTGGGAGGCGGCCTGCTCCTCGTCCTCCAAGCGACGCAGCCGCGATTCGGCGTCCCGCAGGTCCGGCGACAGCATCTGGGACTCGATCCGCACCTTACTGGCGGCCTCGTCGATCAGGTCAACCGCCTTGTCGGGCAGAAGCCGCTCTGTCACGTAGCGGCTGCTTAGGCGCACGGCGGCGTCAAGCGCCGCGTCCTCGATCGTCACCTTGTGGTGCGCCTCATACCTGGGACGCAGCGAGCGCAGCATCTCCAGTGCGGTCTCGGTGTCCGGCTCCTCCACGAGGATGGGCTGGAAGCGGCGCTCCAAGGCGGCGTCTTTCTCGATGTGCCTGGTGTATCCCTCCACCGTCGTGGCGCCCAGGCACTGCAGCTCGCCGCGCGCCAGCGCGGGTTTCAGCATGTTGCTGGCGTCCAGCGCGCCCTCGGCGGCTCCCGCGCCAACGACGGTGTGGAGCTCGTCGATGAACAGGATGACGTCGCCCTCTTCCTGGCGCACCTCGTCCATCACGCTCTTGAGCCGCTCCTCGAACTCGCCGCGGAACTTCGCGCCTGCCACCAGCGCGCCCATGTCCAGCGCGAGCAGGCGCCGGCCCTTGAGCTCGTCGGGCACGTTGCCCGACACGATGGCCTGCGCCAGGCCCTCGGCGATGGCGGTCTTGCCCACGCCCGCGCCGCCGATTAGCACCGGGTTGTTCTTAGTCCGGCGTATGAGCGTCTGCATCGCGCGCGCTATCTCGGCGTCGCGCCCAATGACCGGATCGAGCTTGCCTTCCTCCGCGAGCGCGGTCAGGTCCAGGCTGTAACGCTCCAGCGAGCGGTAGCGTTCCTCCGCCTTGGGGTCGGTTATCCGGTTGCTGCCGCGTACCGACTGCAGCGAGCGATAGACGCTCTCCCTGTCGATTCCGAACTCTCGCAGCAGCGGCACGCCTCCGGCGTCCTCCTGCGCCAGCGCGATAAGCAGGTGTTCGGCGGCGACGTACTCGTCCTTGAAGCGGCGCGACTCCTCCTCGGCCCGGGCCAGCATCTCTGTAACGCCAGGTGTCACGAAAATCTGGCTGGCGCTGCCCTGTGTCTTGGGAGACTGCGCGAGCATCGACTCCAGCCGGTCGCGCAGCTCGGCGACGGGCGCGCCAATCTCGGCCAGAACCTCGGCCGCCACGCCGTCTTGCTGCTCAAGCAGCGCGAGCAGCACGTGTTCGCTGTCCCATTGGTTGTGCCTGTAGCGGCGCACTATCTCCTGGGACCTTGCCAGCACATCGCGCGCCTGCTCCGTGAACCGTTCCGGACGTAGTACCATGTTCGCCTCCTGAGCGCCGCTCACGGCGCTTGGAGGTATTGTATCACGTGACTTGATACGAAACAACTCAAGTGAAGTGACTGTCACAGTTCAGAGTCGATGGGGAAGAGCTATCCGCTATGGGTTCTACGGCGCGCTGCGCTATTGTGAAAAGAGACTGTCGGCCTTATACTTGATACCACCCCATTTCAGTTCGGAGGTTCTCTACGCCATGAAGGTCGGGATACTCAACGTAACGGGATACGCCGGTGTCGAGCTCGCGCGCATCCTGCACCGACATCCCGACGCGCAGATAGCTTCGGTCACGGGCAGAAGCGCCGCCGGCAAGAAACTGGCCGAGGTGTTCCCGCACCTCGCGGAGATCGACATCACCATCACCGACGAGATTACCGAGAGCGTGGACGTGGTGTTCTCCGCGCTGCCCCACGCCGCCAGCGCGGAGCGGCTCGAGCAGGCGCTCAGCGACGGCGTCAAGTCCATCGACATCAGCGCGGACTTCCGGCTGAAGGACCTCGACGAGTACCAGTCCTGGTACAAGATCGAGCACCCCTGCCCCCAGTACCTGGAGGAGGCGGTCTATGGCCTGCCGGAGTTGCACCGCGACGAGGTGGCCGCCGCCGACCTGGTGGCCAACCCCGGCTGCTATCCCACGGCGGCGATCCTCGGGCTCGCGCCGGCGGTGGAGGCGGGCATCATCGAGCCGGACGTGGTCGTGGACGCCAAGTCGGGCGTGTCCGGCGCGGGCCGCGGTTTCTCGCTCACCACCCACTACTCCGAGGTGAACGAGAACGTCCTCGCCTACTCGGTGGACGGCCACAGGCACCTGCCGGAGATAACCCAGGAGCTGGGCGCTATCGACGAGGACGCCCAGCTTAGGCTCACGTTCCTGACGCACCTGATACCGATGACGCGCGGCATCCTGGCGAGTTGCTACGCGCCCCTGACGGATGAGGCGGTCGCGAACGGCATGGCCTCCAGGGCGCGCGTCCGTGAGCTGTACGAGGACTACTACGCCGACGCCCCGTTCGCCAAGGTGGTCGGCGCGCCGCCCATGACCAAGCACACGCTGGGCAACAACGACTGCGTGCTGTTCCCGACGGTGGACACGCGCGCCAACCGGCTTATCGTGGTTAGCTGCCTGGACAACCTGGTGAAGGGCGCGGCCGGACAGGCCATCCAGAACATGAACCTCATGTTCGACCTGCCCGAACGCCGGGGCCTGGAACAGCTGGCGCTCTACCCGTAGGCGGTTTAGTCGCGGCCCCATCGTCTAGTGGACTAGGACAGCGGCCTTTCAAGCCGCAAACACGGATTCGAATTCCGTTGGGGCCGCCACCCTCCATCTGTTCCCGCAGCCATGTCCAACGATCTGAAACGCGCCGTACAACTCGGCTGGGACGCGATGTCGGACTCCTACCAGCAGCAGTCCCGCATCTCGGTCGACGACGTGCACTACGCGCCCTTCGCCCCCGGCGAGCGGTCGCTGCGGCTGCTGGGCGACGTGCGCGGCAAGCGCGCGCTGGAGCTGGCGTGCGGCGCGGCACAGAACGCCATCGCGCTCAGCAGGTGGGGCGCGCGGGTCACCGCGATGGACTTCTCGGCGCGGCAGTTGGCCCACGCGCGGCGGCTGATCGCGGAGTGCGGCGCGGACGTGCGGTTGGTGCGCGGCGACATGGAGCGTCCGTCCATGTTCAGGGCGGCGTCGTTCGACCTGGTGTTGTCGTCGTTCGGCTGGGAGTTCGTGCCCGACCTGGACGCCTGTTTCCGCGAGTGCCACCGGCTGCTCGCTTCCGGCGGGCTGCTGGTGGTCTGCACGGTGCACCCGCTGTCGGCGTTCGAGTGGGACGACCAGGACCGGGCGCTCATCGTCACCGACTACTTCAACCCGCCCGTCGAGGTGTGGGAGGACTCGGACCGGCGGGCGGTCACCCACTTCCGCACCTTCCAGGAGCTGCACGACCTGTTGACCGAAAGCGGCTTCGTGGTGGAGCGGGTCGTGGAGCCGTACCCGGCGCCCCCGGGCCGGGATACGCCCTACTCCGGCGCCTACTGGGCCGACCACGCCGAACGGCTGTCCCGCGTGCCGTTCGCGATAGTGTTCAGGGCGCGCAAGCCCTAGCTGGGGCCTTCGGAGTCCCTTCTCCCTTGATGGGAGAAGGTTAGGATGAGGGTGGTAGAGATTCCTCTTCCGATGCGGCCCAGTAGAGCGCGTTGAACAGCGTCTTGTAGGCGCCCCGGGCCTGCGCCCGGAACTGGGGCCTGTAGCCCATGAGCGCCACCCTGCCCTGGCCCAGGGGCACGCAGGCCAGCGCCGTTCTCCGGTGCAGCTTCTCCTGGCCTATCAGCCAGCCGCTGAGCAATGGGTTGTAGCGGGGGAACCTGGCGACCGCGACGCCCTCGGTCAGCTCGAAGGCGGGGCCGTTCACGAACATCACCGCCGCGTCGCGGGGCATCCCGTAGGCGAGCGGGTGGCCGAAGTCCATCGCTACACGGAGCAGGCTACCCGGCGCGAAGAACGACGACGGCGCGTAGGCGCTGAGCGTGTTCTTCGCCGGCAGCCGCAGCCGGTTGATGGCGTAGCGCGCCGCGCCGTCCCAGGCGACGAGCGTCCCGCCGGACTCGACGAACCGGCCCAGGCTCTCCGACCCCTCGTCGCCAAGCCCGCCGGCGTACCGCTCGGGGTAGGTCGCCGGGTTGTAGCCCTTGTGGAGCTGCCGGAAGCGCTGGTGCGGCAGCACCACGGCGTCGAACTCGTCCTCCAGGCCGCCGGCCCGCACGTCCTCGTCGGTGAGCGTCCGGAACGCGAAGCCGTACTGCTCGAAGATGAGGCGTGTCCAGCCCTCCTCGGAGTTGGGCACGTAGCTGCTGTAGAGGCCGACCCTGGGTGTCCGCAGCCGGGCGAGCGGCACTTCCGGGGCGCAGTCCGCCGGCGCGAACGAGAGCAGGTCCCGTTCGGCCAACTCCACCAGCAGCGTGCGGGACGCCGAGCCGTCCACGACGAACGCGCCCGGCGCGTAGACCGTGCCGTTGGCGCTGAAGCCCTCGCCGGCGCGCCGCACGTCGACGCCCTCGGCCAGCAGCCGGTTGACCGCGCGAGCCGCCGCGTTGCTCTCCGGCCCCAGCACGTAGGCCGCGGCGCGTCCCTCGGACCGGGGCGCGCCGGCGAGCGGCGGCGTCGCGCGCGGCATAGAAGGCCGCGCGAGCGGTTCGAGCTCCGCCTCGAAAGGCCGCCGGATTTCGGCGACCTCGACGCCCATGAGCAGCGACAGGCTGTGCGCGGTCACGTCGTAGGGGTGCTTGGGCGGGCCGCCGGGGTACTCGCGCACGTCGGGATAGCGCGCGGACTCCAGTACGGTCTTGGCGAACGCACCGTAGGGCTGCGCCATCAGCACCACGCGGGAGCCGGACGGGTAGGATATGCCGTCCGCCGTGAACCGGGACGTCGCCGCGTGGACCTCTACGGCCGCCGTGTCCAGCACGTCCAGCAGTTCGCTCGCCGCCTTGGGGTCGCGCTGGCCGGGCGGCAGCACGTAGGCGAACGGCGGCGCCGTGCGGGACACCGCGCGCTTGCCCACGCGGTAGAAGTTGCGCGCCCACTCACCGCGATACCTGGCGGCGTTGTCCAGGCAGGCCATCACGGCGGCGAAGTCGTAATCGACTATGTCGCGCAGGCTCCACTCGCCGCCCTTCCAGGGCATGGGGTGGTTCCAGGACGGCTTGAGCGGGTCCTCGCGCCGGATGGACTTGAGCTGGGCGGGCTTGAGGGTGATGGGCGTGGCGATGCGCACGCTGGCGACCTCGGACAGCACGCGGACGCCGCCGTGGTAGTGCAGGTACGAGCGGCTCGGGCTGAAACCGTCATAGACGACGTTGATGGCCACGCCCGCCTTGCCCTGGGCGGTCAGGTCGTTGGCCATGGAAGCGCCCAGCATGGCGAGCTCGCTCTGGAGTATCGGGTCCACGTTCGGGCCGATAGGGTCCTCGTAGGGCGGCAGGATCATGCGCATTCCCTGCGTCCGCGTCTGGTGCAGGTCGTACATTATCTGGGGATGCCAGGCGTTCAGGCAGTGCTCGACGGTGAGCCTGGTTTCGACGAGGTTGAAGGCGGCCCAGTCGCGGTTGTTGTCGTGGCCGGCGTACTTGTGGTAGAGCCGCGGGGGAATGACGCCCTCGTGCGGGGTGTCCAGCGTGGAGTCGTACCATTCCTTCACCAGGTCCAGGCCGTCGGGGTTCAGACAGGGGATGAGGAGCAGCACCACGTTGTCGAGCACACGCCGGACGCGGGCGTCGTCGCTGGTCGCCAGGTGGTGGGCGAGCAGCATCGACATCTGGGTCGCGCCCGCCTCGGTGGCGTGGATGCTGCACGAGACGGCCACCACCGCCCTGGCTTCCGCTATCAGCGCCTCCGCTTCGGCCCGGCCTGCTATCTTGCGGGGGTCGGCCAGCCTGGCCTGCACCTCGCGCAGACGCTCGCTGTTCGCGAGGTTGCGGGGCGAGGAGATGAGGCACAGCAGAAAGGGCCTGCCCTCGGTGGTCTTGCCGATCTCGCGCAGGTCAAGGCGGTCGGAAGCCTCGTTCAGGATGCGGAAGTAGTCCACGACCCGGGGCCAATCGGCGAGGCGTCGCGCTTCTCCCACATCGAAGCCGAGATGCGCCCGCGGGCTGATGATTGATGACATGGGGTTGATTGTAACAGGTCGGGGTTGGCGCGTCTCTTGTGGGTGCCCAGGGCGCGATTGGCAACACGGGCAACCACAAGGGATTGCCCCTACAGGCATACGTGAGGGCCGACTAAAAGCGAGGGGGCCGCGAAAAGTGTGTCAAACTGGGCCATTCCGTGACTTTCGTAGCTGGGAGGGGTGACACCAGGGGCGGTCGGGCGCCCCAGTCTGTGCGATTTTATGGGGCAATTTGGTGAAAATGGCGCAGAAATGCGCGGCGGGAGGGAGGGCGTTCACCCCCATCCTAACCTTCCCCCTGCGAGGGGGAAGGGACTATCGAGACGTGGCGGCGATTTGGTTGTGTAGGTGCGTTATGGGGAGACGGTAGCACGGATGTGCGGGTGGGGTCAAGGGCCATGGCGAATCCAAAAGGGGTCTTCACCCCCATCCTAGCCTTCCCCCTGCGAGGGGGAAGGGACTTCCGTTGGCGGTGGGACGAAACAGGTATGGATCAGGACGTCTACATGGCAGTTGCGGGGTGCCGCATGGCAGTGGTGGGGACTCGATTGAGCGGTTTTGGGGCGGAATTTCGGGGGTCGGGCCCGTTCGACAAGCTCAGGACAAAGCTCAGGGGAGCCTCAGGGCTTGCGTGAGGGCACGCCTGATTCGGGGCCGAGAAATCGGTATGCGATAGCCCTGCCGGCGTGAGCAGCGTCCAGGGCGCCCACGAGGGACGCCCCTACCAATTGCAGGTTCGTAAACGCCCCGCTAGCACGGCATGACGTGGGCCAGGTTGGTCCACGCGCCCCACTGGGCGGCGTAGGTGGCGCCGTCGCCGTAGGCGCGTATGCGGAAGAACTGTTCCCGCCCGCCGCACGGAAGGCCGGATTCGGTGTGGCTCGTGCCCGTGAGACTGTCGCTCACCATCCGCCAATTGCCGCCCCGCGCCATGTAGTCCAGCTGGTACCTGGCTATGCCGTCCCGCGATTGCCAGCTAAGCGAGATGCTGCCGCCGCCTGAGGACGTGACCTGGAAGCCGGCCACCTGCGGCGGCGCGGGCGGCGGCGTAGGCTCCGGCGTGGGCGTGGAAGTCGCTATCGGCGTTGACGTTGCGACTGGTGGAGTCGTGGTGGCGACAGGGGGCGTGCTCGTAGCAACAGGCGGCGTGCTGGTGGCGACGGGCGGCGTGCTCGTGGCCACAGGGGGCGTGCTCGTAGCAACAGGCGGTGTGCTGGTTGCGATGGGCGTGCTCGTAGCTACAGGTGGCGTGCTGGTGGCGACCGGCGTAGGTGTAGGCGTGGCGCACGACGTGTCGTTGGTCGCGCCGGTGAGGTTGGCGGGTCTCTGGGCGATACGCAGCATGAGCAGGTCGCCCGCCTTCCAGGGCTGGGCGCACACGCCCCATGTATAGCTGTAGGCGCCCACGGTCTCGCCACGTGTAGCGTCTTCGATGTCCAGCCGCAGCTTGACCGAGCCGTCCAGCGCGATGAAGTCGATGTGGTGGTTCTCGGGCGGCAGCGGCAGGGGCCCCAGCGTCAGCGTGGCCTTCTGCGACTTCCACGCTATCGAGCTGATGGTGGTGGTTGCGTTCGCGCCTGCCTTGCGGTAGCCGGCCGGCTTGAGGACGCCGAGGGATGCGTCGGCCTTGTACTCGCCGGTGGAGGTGGCGTAGATGGGGTCGAAGAACGCCTCGTGCAGGGTGCCGGCGGGGGCGGTTACGGTTACCGTCCAGTTCAACCCGGTGTAGAATGGGATGAAGTCGCAGGGGATGAAGAAGTGCTTCTGTAGATGATCAGTGAATCTGTACGTTCCCTGCGGCAAGGGACGTGTAGTTGAGATGACGTCATCCGACCCGTTTGATGGAATGGTGTCGTCGTCAACTATCCGGATGCTGAACAGGTCGGCGTGTTCGCCGGTAATCCACATCTTGTGATACGTCCAGGCGGATTCTTTCCCTGGCCATCCCCCTGGGTACACATTGACTTCCTCGCCCGCGCCCTTCCCGGAGTCAATCTCTCCTTCAAAGCTGTTTTTGGTCAGACGCGTCCCGTGATACGCTTCCCAGTCGCGGGCATACCGGCTGTACCCCAGACTCCCCAGGACGCAATCTGAGTACCTCTGATTGCCGCCGCCGCCGCCGACCCACGCGACCTTCGCGCGAAGCTCGGCGAGCGAGGCGGTCAAGCTGCTGGTGGCGACGGTTGGCGTGCAAAAGTCCCTGAACCCAAAGTTGAAGCCGTCTTGGGAGCAGGGAGTGGCCCCGCCCGGAGTGACTTCTATCAGGACAATGTCCGTCGAACTACTGGACGCGCCGCCGACAGCCCCTCCGATCGACGATGATGATTCAACTGGCAGCCAAACAGGGTTGTTGGAACTCGGATCATAGCCTTCCGGTCGGTTGCCCGCGTAGGACGTCGTCCTGCCACTGCTTGTCGCATACGAATCCCAATCCCACGTTGTGGTGTCTGTGAAGTCAAACGGCGCGGTGCCGGTGGCGGAGTTGATCGATGCTCCGCTACCTCCACCGGACTCGGGCGTCGTCAGAAACAACACCGACTGTTGCCCACTCTGTTGAGTGTTCTGCCCTGTCGCACGCACAGTGAACTCGGATGCGCCGGTTCCCTTGAGATACTCGATGGCCCGGAACCGCAACCGGTCCCCCGATGCAGAGAGAAATCGCGCCACCACGACGACGTCAGAGACGTATATCCGCTCCTCAAGCGAGGCAACCGCAGTTCCTCCGGGTGGTCCGTACACAGCGAACGCATGAGCGGTGGGTGCAGGCGTTGGAGTTTCGCGTTCTGTGGCCGGCTCCGCCTGGGGCGTAACGGTCGGGTCCGAAGATTCCACCGTATCTCCGCACGATGTGAAAGCGAAGAGCAGGAATATGCTCGATAGTAGAAGCAGGGTAGCGCAGCGCATGACGATTTCCTTCCAAATGGACTGGCGCGGAGCGTTAGTGCGGATTCGTTACTTCGAGCATAGCGTCAACATCTCGTGGCTGGAGACTGCTCACAAGAGCGTGCTCGCTCATGGTGAGCGTGCCTGTGAACAGGTGTCCCAACCCTGCCGAGTGGCCGAGTTCGTGCTTCATTATTTGGGGCAAATAGTAAAGATTTGGGTCAATTGCGGCTTTGGACAGATTGGTTGTCCACGCCGTCGTTGAGCCCGCTGGCGGAAATTTCAACCACAGGGATTGTTGTCCGATATGAGGGTACTGCCCTGTGCCTGCAAGAGTGCATCCAAGAACGAAAATGAACCTTGGCGGCGGCGGGCGGCAGTGACCGCTATATTCGTACCAGTAGACCTTGATTGTCACATCAGGAACTTCGGAAGGGTCCTGAACTTTCTCAAACACAGTTCTGCCAGTGGCTGCATTCCACGCGGCGGCGCCATCAGCTATCTCGGTCTCAAACAACGTGCGGTCCGCGCTGGTGTAGTCAGGGAAACCCGACTGTTTATGACCATCGAGGCTGGCGACATCGACATAGCATGATGTCCGTAGGTCACTGCGGTGCCACCCCTGCTCAATGTAGCCAGTGGTGTAGATTGTATGCTCAGGGTTGTTCGCGCCCGAACTCAGCCAGGCAACCACTCTCATCCCAGAGTTGGAGGTGCTGCCCAAACCGCAGCGAATCAGCGTGATGGTGTCCTGCCCGCCGGAGACGTTGACCGAAGTGTGGGTCGAACACTTGGCGTCACTTCCAACAGCTTCGTAGAATCCCGTCTCCGTAGAGTTCAGGTAGAGTTTGAACTTATAGTCGCTCAGGTTGACGTTCCTGCCGGGCTTGGGGGTTATCTTGATTTCAACAGGGGCGCTGTGGAGCACGCTCCAGTGAGTACGCGCGGCATCTTGAATAGGGTTTTTCTTCTCATACAGGATTTGAACGTCAAACAGAGTCGATATAGGTATCGGCGTAGGCGTAGGTGTGGGGGTTGGCGTGGGTGTCGGTGTCGGCGTGGGCGTCACCACGTTTATCGTGGTCGTGGCCAGGGGCGTGGCGTCTTTCGTATCCGTGGACGTCAGCAGCTTCAGCGTGTGCATGCCCAAGGTGCACCCTATGAAGGCGAAGCCGGAGGTCTTGTTGAATATGCTGGTAAAGAGCGTCGCGACGGTCGCCTTCGTGCCGCCACCGCCGCCGCAACTGTTACCCAGCCGGAGCGTGTCGGGATACGCTATCTTGAAAGACGTGCCCGAGGGAGACAGGTTCGACGCCGTTACCGTGGTGGTGCCGTACTGAACGATCTCCACCGGCGCGGAAAGCCTGCCGCTTGGTGTGGCCGTGGGCGTGGGAGTGTCCACGGGCGGTGGTGGTGGCGTGGGCGGCACCCGCAGCTTGCCCGAATATACCGACGAGCAGACGTCGTCTTCGTCGCAGCCCATGACGCTCGCCATGTACCACCTGTTCCGGGTCACGTCTTCGAATAACACGCTGCCCGGACTCAAACTCGTCGTACTCTTGTAACTGGTGTAAGTCCCGTTCCGTGACGTCGACCTTCGCAGCGCTATCGACCACCACTGGGTGGACTGGGATTGGACCGGACGCCACCCGAAGGAGACTGTCACGTCGTCGTCGATGCGCGAGATGTTGGCGTACACGTCCGGCGGCCTCGGCGTGGGCGTTGGCGTAGGTGGATCTGGTTCTGGCGTGTCCGTTGGCGTCGGCGTGGGCGGCACAGGCGTAGGTGTCGGTGGTACGGGCGGCGTGGGCGTTCCGTACGTGCAGTGTATCGGATGATAAGGGCAAGGAGTGGGCGTGGGCGGCACAGGCGTAGCAGTTGGCGGTACGGGCGTGGGCGTACAGGCTACCGGGTCGTAGCAAGGGTCGCACTTATACGGGAACTGGATGCAATCGTCGTCCGGCGCCACCGTCGACTCCGGCCCACCCTTGTCCTGGCCCACCACCGGCGCGGCGTCGGGCGTCGGCAGCCATTGCGTCAGGAACACGACTGCGCTAAAGCCGCCGAAGCCGTCGGAGTTATCCATCCTGGTCGCCTTTCTTGGCGATTAAGCACAGAGAGATAGGTGACGCGTATTTTACATGTATCCAACCTAAACTAAAGTGCTTATGGCTTGTGCATACTTCCCATCCACGTGCGTTAAGGAACCATTGCGCGCGTTCGGGAGTCCCCCCGCTCGAAAAAGGCCGGGAGGGTTTCGCGGCGCGCTCCGCGCCACTCCCCCATGCCGCCGTGCTATGATGGGGGCGGGCCGTCCGCGCCCCAAATCCACTGTCGAGGCGACGCCGATGCCTGATGAACAACGCCGCTACTGGCTCGTGAAGTCCGAGCCGAACACCTACTCTTTCGCCGACCTGATGGCCGAACCGGACCGCACCGCCGAGTGGGACGGCGTGCGAAACTACCAGGCGCGCAACACGCTGCGCGACGACATGAAGGAAGGCGACGGCGTGCTCTTCTACCACTCCAACGCCAAGCCCACCGCCGTTATAGGCACGGCGGTGATAGTGCGCGGGGGATACCCCGACCACACCGCGTGGGACCCGGACTCCGACAACCCCGACTCCAGGAGCACGCCCGACAATCCGGTGTGGTTCATGGTGGACATTCAGGCGGTGGCGGCGTTCGACGCTCCGGTGACGTTGGCGGAGATTCGCAAGACGCCGGGCCTTGAGAACATGGCGCTGGTGAAGAACTCGCGGCTGTCGGTGCAGCCGGTGACGCCCGAGGAGTGGGGCATCGTGACCGGCCTGGGCGGCGCGAGCGCGTAGGGGCAGTAGGGGCAATCCCTTGTGGTTGCCCGTGTTGGTCTCAGGGCGCCCACAAGGGACGCCCCTACGCATCGCCCGCCCCCGCAGTCCCTTCCCCCTCGCAGGGGGAAGGTTAGGATGGGGGTGACGACTCCAATTGCGGAGCGCCCTGCCATGCTGTAAGCTGTACGCTGTCGGCGGGCGCCCGAACGCCCGCCGGCGCGGAGCGTGAAACTTGCAAGACGGGCGAACCACTTGGATCAGGCTGGTCGACTCCCCATTGCCGTGGGGAGTGGTCGGGTTCGCCATCGGCGCCGCGCTCGGCGTCACCACGCTGTCGGTGTGGCTGGTCGCTATCGGGCTGGGAGTCTTTCTCATCTACCTGTGGCTGCACGGCGCGGCGCGGCAGCAGACGGAGGGTTGGCTGTTCGCGGCGGGGCCGGTGTTCATGATGGCGTGGCTCGCCGGATTCGTGGTCCGCGGGCTGCTGAACTTCGGCTAGGCGCGAGCGCCGCAAGTGCAAGCACACGCCGCCCCGGTAAGGGCCTCGCTCTTCGCCACCTGCATCATCGACCAGCTCTACCCCGAAGTCGGCGAGGCCGTGGTGCGCGTGCTGCGCCGGCTCGGCGTCGATCTGGACTTCCCGCAGGGCCAGACGTGCTGCGGCCAGCCCGCGTTCAACTCCGGCTACTGGAGCGACGCAAAGCCGCTCGCGCGTCGGACGCTGCGGACGTTCGAGGGCGACCGCTACGTGGTAGTCCCATCGGGTTCTTGCGCCAGCATGGTGCGCGTGTTCTACCACGAGTTGCTGGAGGACGAGCCGGAGCTGCTGGCGCGGGCCGAGGCGCTCGCGCCGCGCGTATTCGAGTTCTCGGAGTTCGTGGTGGACGTGCTGGGCGTGACCGACCTGGGGCCCTATGCTGGCCGCTCTCACCCCCATCCTAACCTTCCCCCTGCGAGGGGGAAGGGATCAGGTCGGGGGGACTCCCCGCTAACCGTCACCTACCATGAGACGTGCCACCTGCGCCGCGAGCTCGGCGCGACCACGCAGCCGCGCGCGCTGATTGGCTCGCTGGACGGCGTGACGCTGGCCGAGATGCGCCAGAGCGAGGTCTGCTGCGGCTTCGGCGGCACGTTCGCCGTGAAGTACCCGGACATCTCCGGGGCGATGCTGCGTGACAAGCTGGACAACATCCGCGACACCGGCGCGGACGCGGTGGTGGCGTGCGACAGCAGCTGCCTGATGCACATCGGCGGCGGCATGGAGCGGCAGGGCATGGCCGCGCGGCCGCTGCACCTGGCGCAGTTGTTGGACGAGGTTATTGGCTAGGTAGTCACCCCCTGTCTCCCCTGGATTCCGGCTCGGAGGCCGGAATGACGGAGGAGGGGGAACGGGCAAGAGGTAACTGTCCATGGAACCCAAGACGGCGGAGTTCAGGCAGGGCGCGGCTGTCGCGCTGGCCGACCCCAAGATCCAGCGCAGCCTTTCGGGGCTGTACGACGGCCTGCACCAGGCCAAGAACGTCGCGGCCGCCGCGACGCCCGACTGGGAGGAGCTGCGCGAGCGCGGCAGGGCCATCAAGACGCACGTCATAGAGCACCTGGACTACTACCTGGAGATGGCCGCGCGCAACGTGGAGGCGGCCGGCGGCAAGGTGTTCTTCGCGCAGGACGCCGAGGCCGCGCGCGAGTACGTGGCCAAGCTGGCGCGGAAGCGCGGCGTCAAGCTGGCGGTCAAGAGCAAGTCCATGGTCACGGAAGAGATTGGGCTGAACGACCGCCTCATCCGCGACGGCATCGAGCCCGTCGAGACCGACCTGGGCGAGTACATCATCCAGCTTGCGGGCGAAACGCCCTACCACATCATCGCGCCCGCCATCCACAAGAACCGCGAGGACGTGTCCGAGCTTTTCGAGGACAAGCTGAACGCGCCCCGCTACGAACGGATAGAGGACATGGCGGCAGAGGCGCGCCGCCAACTGCGCGACAAGTTCATCGACGCCGACATGGGCATCACCGGCGCGAACTTCATCGTCGCGGAGACGGGCACGCTGACGCTCGTGACCAACGAGGGCAACGGGCGTATGTGTACCTCCATGCCGCGCATCCACGTAGCGGTCACCGGCATGGAAAAGGTGGTGCCCTCGCTGGAAGACCTGGCCGTGTTCCTGCGGCTGCTCATACGCTCGGCCACCGGGCAGCGTCTGTCCAGCTACGTTACCACCGTCACCGGCCCGCGCAAGCGGCAGGACGAGGACGGCCCGGAGGAGTTTCACCTGGTCATCGTGGACAACGGACGCTCCCGGCTGCTGGCCGACCCGAACCTGCGCGAGTCGCTCAACTGCCTGCGCTGCGGCGCGTGCCTCAACGCCTGCCCCGTCTATCGCAAGGTGGGCGGCCACGCCTACGGGTGGGTCTATCCCGGCCCCATCGGCGCGGTGGTGTCGCCCGCGCTCACCGGCATCTCGGAAGCGAAGCACCTGCCGTTCGCGTCCAGCCTGTGCGGCGCGTGCAAGGAAGCCTGCCCGGTCAAGATAAACATCCCGCGTATGCTGCTCAAGCTGCGCCACGAGATTTCGGAAGGCGACCGCTACCCGCAGGAGCGAAGCTCCCCGCTCGCCGAGCGCCTGGCGTTCAAGGGCTTTCGCGCCGCCATGTCCAACCCCGCGCTAATGGGCGCGGCCCGAACCGCCGCACGTGTGGTGCAAGGCCCGGTGACCGGCGGCAAGGGCGCGCCCGGCCCGCTGTCCGGCTGGACCGAGCACCGCGCCGCGCCCAAGCTGGCCGCCAAGCCCTTCCGCAAGCGGTGGCGAGACCTGGAAGAGCGCACGGGGGATTCCGGCAAGTGACCGAGCGTTCGCAGTTCTTCGACACGCTCCGCCGCTCGCTGGGCCGAGAGCCGAACGCGCCCGCGCCGCAGCCCGCGCCGGAGTCCGCGCTCGCCAGCGACGCCGACGACGTGCAGGCGCGGGCGGCCGAGATTCGCCGGCACGTCGAGGACAACGCCGACGAACTGGCGCGCGAGTTGGCGCAGGCCGCCGAGGCCGCCGGCTGGCGCGTGGCGGTGGTCCCGTCGCACGAGGAGGCGGCGCGCTACGTCGCCGAGCTCGCGCGGGACGTGGAGGCGCGGTCGGTCGTGCGCTCGGCCCACCCCGCCGTCGAGCGTCTGGGCATCGAGCGCGAACTGCGCGGCAGCGGCATAGACGTGCGCCCTATCGCCCTGGACGACGCGCCCGAATCGGAGCGCGACGACGAACGCCAGCGCAATCGCCGCGCCATGATAGACGCCGGCATCGGCGTGACCGGCGTGGACTACGCCATAGCCGAGACCGGCTCGTGCGCCATCATCGCGCGCGAGGGCGCGAGCCGGCTGGTGTCGCTGCTGCCGCCGGTCCACGTCGCCATCGTGGAGCGCGGCCAGACGCTGCCCAGCCTGGACGAGCTGTTCGCGCTGGTGCGGGCGCGCGGCTTGGACAAAGGCATGGACAGCTACATGAACATCATCACCGGCCCCAGCCGCTCCGCGGACATCGAGTACCAGCTGGTGACGGGCGTACACGGGCCGGGCGAAGTGCACATGGTGATTGTGGGGTAGAGGGGCGGAACGAATCTGTGTACGATAAACCCAGAAGTAATCAGATTCGGGGAGATATGTCCACTAGATGGTTGAGTACCGACCAAAGAGAAAAGACCTTTCAGGACACGCCATCCGCGACGACCGACAGATTGCCCTGGACGAGTGGACGCTCTCAACTCGGACGGCCCGCGGCATAGAGATTGACCACCCCTTTCCAGAGAGCTTCGTCGATGAGCTTTCCCGCCGAGAGGTGTTCAACAAGCACCTATTCCGCCCCAACACATACCTGCACAAGTGGTGGGCGCGGCGGTGCGGCACCATGTTTCGCGCCATACTCAAGCACTTCTCCCCGGATAGCGAGCGGCGCGACTACTACGCCCCCGGCGGGTTGGAGGGCGCGGTAGTTCTCGACCCGATGATGGGCGGCGGCACGACGTTGCACGAAGCGATACGGCTGGGCGCGAACGTCATAGGCGCGGACATTGACCCCATCCCGGTGGCGCAGGCCCGCGCCTCGCTCACCGATGCGGAGTTGCCCGACCTGAGAGCCGCCTTCGACCGATTCCATACCAACGTGTGCGACAGCGTGGGCCACTACTTCCAGACCGAGTGTCCGACCTGCGATAGCCTCACCGACGTCCAATACACCCTTCACGGCGTCCGCAAGTCCTGCGCCTGCCGAGAAGTCGTCCAAGTTGACCAATACCTACTGCGACAGGAAAGCGAAAAGACGATTGGCCTTTGTCCGCAGACCGGCGACATCCTGAAGAACGGCGGCGAAACTACGCTCGCCCCTTCAACCGCCGCCATCGTGACCAAGGCGGATAGGGTGTGCCAGTCGTGCGGGCGCGAGTACGCCGACCTGATGGACGTGCCGTTCTACGCCCGCTACGCGCCTGTAGCCATCGTCGCCGTGTGCGACGCTCACGGGCTGTTCTTCCGCGCGCCGAGCGAGCGCGACCATGCCCGAATCGCTGACGCGAACACGCGCCGCGCCGAACTGGACTTCGGCCCGCCACAGCACTTCACCATAGCCAACGGCCCCAAGTCCGGCGACCTGCTCAGGCGCGGAGTTCGTTCCTACTTGGACCTGTTCTCTTCCCGCCAGCTTCTCTATGTTCACGAGGCCATCGAGTCACTACAAGGCTATCGCGGCGTGGAGAAACTGAACCTAGCCATGCTGGTGTCCACGTCCCTTGAGTTCAACTCTATGATGTGCGGCTACAAGGGCTGGTACAAACGTAGGCCCGGCGCGATAAGGCACGTGTTCGCGCTGCACGCCTACTCGTTCCCCTACACTGCCCTGGAGAACAACCCCGTCAACCCTCGCAGGACGTCGGGCAATGTGCGGCTGCTGTTCCGAGACCGTATCGAGCGCGGGCGCAAGTGGGCTGCGCTGCCCATAGAGCGACGCATCACGCCGGACGGCAAGACCGAGACGGTGACCATCCCGGGCGAAGTGGACGGCGGCGATGAAGTCTCCGCCCAAGCCGACTTCGCCGGCCAACGACGCAAGTTCTGGCTCATTCACGGCGACTCCCGACGATTGCCCATCGACGACGGCTCGGTTGACCTGGTGGTGACCGACCCGCCCTACTACGACAGCGTCCAGTACAGCGACCTGGCGGCGTTCTTCCGCGTGTGGCTGGCTAGGATGCTGCCGGAAGAACTGGAGTGGGCCTACGACGAATCCCGCAGCGCGGTGGAGACCGGGGGCAGCGGCGGCAGCTTCACCGACGCCTTGAGCGGCATATTCGCCGAGTGCGCCCGCGTGCTCAAGCCCAACGTGGGCCGCATGGCGTTCACCTTCCACCACTGGGACCCCGACGCCTGGGCCGAGCTCACCATCGCGTTGAAGTCCGCAGGCTTCCGGCTCACCGAAGCCTACGCCGTACATTCCGAGCACCCCATCTCGGTACACATCCGAGACCTGAACGCCATCAAGCACGACAGCATCCTGGTGTTCGCGCTAGGCGGCGGGCCGCCCGTCAACTGGCGGCCTCCGGAGCGTATCGACACGAACGACAGCGAGACGTTCTGCCGGCAGTGCGGCGCGGCGCTGGGGTGGCTGCTGGAGGGCGAGCGTTCGGAAGGGGAGATACGGCAAGCGTGGCGGGATCTGATACAAGGGAAAATCTGATGGTGGAAAGTTCCGGTAATCGACCGTCGGAGATGTTCGGCTATCCTACGTGGAATCAATCGGCCGAGGCGCAGGAGGCCCGCCGCAAGCACTGGTGTCCGTTCCAGGGCCGCACATGCAACAAGAAGAGTCGGCTAATCGACTTCCCGTTCGGTGTCTGCTCTGTAAAACATGGCGACGGACTCCGGGCCATCTGCTCACACCGCTTTGACGAATCCGGATCAATCGAGGGAGTATCCAAGGTGCTGGAGGATGTGGCGTCTCACTACTTCGGCGACCTTGACAACGTGGTCACATTCTCAGAGGTCAGACTGCCGAACGTCGGGGCCATAGACCATGTTCTGGTCCGACACAAGCCGATGAAGCCGGAGGTGGACGATTTCGTGTCGGTCGAGTACCAATCCGACTCTACGACCAGCACCGGCGGACTGGTTCAAGCGGTGCGTGATTCCGCCGCAGGACACGACGTCAACGCCAGGTCATATCGATTCGGAATGAACACCTACGACTCGCTAAAGCGGGCGATAACGCAGCTAATGAACAAGGGCATAGTGTACGAGGCCTGGGACACCAAGTGCTACTGGGTGATACAAGAGTACATTTACGCGAACCTTGTCAACAGGTACGGGTTTAAGGCCGGTGGGTTTTCGCCTGAGCACGCCTCGCGGTTCGCGCTGTACGACCTCGTCCCAAGCGGCGATTCCATTACGCTGCGATTGAGTCGGTACGTATCGACCACGGTTGACGAAGTTTACCAGGCTATGCGGAACAATCCGGGTATGCCCAGGAAAGATGATTTCGTGAGCCACCTGAACTCCAAGCTCAGGCTTGAGCTAAACCTTCAGCTTTTTCGGTAGCGCGGGTGCCAGCCCGGCCCAGCCCAGCTTTGCACCGAGGTCGGCGTGATGCGGACGAGCGCGCGCGGCTCGCGGTGCGTCTCCTCGTAGTAGCGCAGTCCGGCCTCCTCGCCCAGGTACCGGATGGCCCGCGCGGGCGACGAGTGGAGCCAGGCGTCGTCCAGTATCTCGGCGCGACCCTGGAACACGACCCGGACGTAGGCCGCCTCTTCGGTGTCCACCAGCCCGCCCACGCGCCCGTCGCGGCGGATGTTGGCGACCCACCTGGCGCGCCGGCGGCCGGCCACGCTGAACGCCTCGCCGTCGTAGTCGTACCACAGCGGCACCACGTAGGGCGCGCCGTCCTCGGTCAGCGTCGCCAGCTTCAGCAGCCGGCGGCCGCTGGTCAGGAAGTCGTGCAGTTCAGTTTGTTGGCTCAGGCCGGGCATGGTTTCTCCTTTGGCGGGGGGCGGCGGCGTCAGGAGTTCCGGCGGCGCAGCCGGTCCTCCAACTCGCGGACGCGGGCCTCAGCGGCGGCGCGGGTCTCTCGCTCGGCGGCGGCGGCAGACTCGGCTATCATGCGCGCTTCTCGCTCAGCGGCGCGGGCTTCGGCGGCGGCGCGGGCTTCTCGCTCGGCGGCGGCACGGGCCTCTCGTTCGCCGGCCAGCGTGGGGAGGGGACGGCCCGTGGCAGGGTCGTAGAACGTCAACTCGCTTCCCTCCGCGCGCAGGTCAAGCTCCAGCGCCTCGCTATACCCCCGCAAGCTCCCGTCCGAAAGCTCCTCGATGTCTATGGGGACGTACTCCCCGTCCACCAACCTGTCCCCCGCCAAACGAACGCCGTGACGCTCGCCCGTCTCGTCGAACCGCCAGTACTCCCGAACGCCCAACGTCTCGTAGTACTGCAGTTTCGGACCGGTGTCTTCTCTGGCGGTGCTCGGAGACGCTATCTCCAGCACGAAGTCCGGAGGCTTGCCTTGCTCCGATATGACGTAGGCGTTGCTGGCATAGTAGGCCGCCGGGTCCACGTCGAACGCCACCATCAGGTCGGGATAGCGCACGCCGGCCATGTTTCCGGTCGGCGCGAGGGCGAGGAAATGATCGCCTGCCACGAGAGTCGTTTCGGGGTTCCCGAGGTGATCGGCAAGCCGATAGGCGTTGCCGTCGAGCGCCAGGGGCTTGAAAGTGGACATTTCGTCGGGCGTACGGTCAGGCGGGTCCGGGAACACGATGCGGCTTGCATGTTTCGCGGTCTTTGGCGTGGTCATGTTGCACTTCTCGGGTTCACCCTCGGATGCGTCGTTCTGCGGGCGTCATTGTACACCGCCGCGCCCGTCCGCCTACGCCGGGCCTGCGGCGTAGGCGGAGTGGAACGTGTCCACGCCAGCGCGGAAGTCGTCGCCGCCGTTCAGGGTAATGGCGCACGGGCTGGCGAAGCTGGAGAAGCCGGACTCCATGAAGCCGTCGCCCGCGACGGAGATGCGGTATCCCCGCGCCTCGAGCGCGGCGATCACGTCGGGGTCCAGCCGGGGGTCGACGCTGGTCGCGGGCAGGCTGCAATCCACGCGCGGCGAGTCTATCGCCTCCTGCGGCCCCATGCCGAAGTCCATTACCTTGGAGATGAGCTGCGTCACGCAGTTGGTGATGCGCCGTCCGCCGGATGCGCCCACCGCAAGCCGGACGCCGGAGCCGTCGAGCACCAGCGCGGGGGTCATGTTGTTGAGCGGGAACTTGCCGGGCATGATCGAGTTGACGCGGCCCGGCAGAGGGTCGAACCACATCATGCCGTCGTTCATCACCACGCCCGTGCCCTTGGCCACGATGCCGGAGCCGAACCCGGCCATGAGCGTGTTGGTCAGCGAGACGGCGTTGCCGTCCTTATCCATCGCGCACAGGTGAGTGGTGCCTGCGTCGAACGCGGGCAGGCTCGCGGGGAGTTTCTCGCGCGGCGCCCTGCCCTCTTCCCGCCAGGGGTCGCCGGGCAGGAACGAGGCCGGCACATGGTCGCCGATCTCGGCGCGGCGGCGGTCAGCGTAGGCGTCCGACAGCAGCCCCTTCCAGGGCGCGTCCACGAACGCGGGGTCGCCGAAGTACTCGAACCGGTCGGCGTAGGCCAGCCGCGCGCTGCTGATGTAGGCGTGCAGCGTCTCTGCGCTGTTGTGGCCGCTCTCGGACACGTCGAATCCCGCGAACAGCTTGAGCGTCATCGCGCTGGTGCTGCCCGCGCACGCGAATGGCGGCACGCGCACCGTCAGGCCGCGGTAGTCGATCTCCAGGCCGCCCTCCCACACGAACGGCTTGTACTGCGCAAGGTCTTCCTCGGAGAGGATGCCTCCGTTGGCCTGCACGTCGGACGCGATGGCGTGCGCCACGTCGCCCCTGTAGAAGGCGTCCGGCCCGTGCTTGCCGATGCCGGTGAGCACCTCGGCCAGGTCGGGCTGCCGGAGCCGCACGTCGTCGCCCATGTCGCCGCTGGGCAGCATGTTGTCGCCGGGCATGAACACTCGGCGAAGCTCGGGGTACTGGAACAGCTTGCCCGCGCTGCGCCCCAGCGAGAAGAGCAGGTACCAGTTGGGCGTGAAGCCGTCGCGGGCGAGGGCAGCCGCGGGCGCGACGACCTCGCTCAGCGGCAGCCGCCCGAAGCGGCGGTGCGCCTCGCACAGCCCGGCGACCGCGCCCGGCACCGCGATGGACAGGTAGCCCTCAAGGTTGGCGTCGTTCTCGACGCCTGCCCAACCGAAGTTGCCGACGTAGGCCTCGCCCGTGAGCTTGTACATATCGGGTTTCGCCGCGAGCGGGCCGCGCATCGGAAAGCCGACCACGCCGCCCTGCCCGTCCACCTGGTAGTTCAGGTAGCCGCCGCCGCCTATGCCGCTGGACATCGGCTCCACCACGCCGATGGCGAAGCACGCGGCCACCGCGGCGTCAACGGCGTTGCCGCCCGCCTCCAGCATAGCCACGCCCGCCTCCGTGGCGAGCCTGTCCTTCGTGGCAACCATGCCCTTGGAGGCCTGGGCCTCGTCCTTGCTTAGCCTCATCCGGGTGGGCTGCGCCGTCTGAATCATGCGTTTCTCCTTTGGGGTTTTGCAGACGCTATTCTAAAAGAAGGGTGCCTTGATCAGGAGCGGGCGCGCTCGAACAGGGCTTCTCGCAGGCCTTCCAGGACGCCGCGAAGATGCGCCAACTCCTTCTCGACCACCGATTGGCGCTCCTCTAGTCGACTGAACCGTGCATCGACTCGATTGAACCGTTCGTCCGTGCGTGACTCCAGACGGTCTATGCGCCTGAAAACTAGCTGCAGGCAAGCCAGCCCGAATACAAGCAGGGAGACACCTACCGCAACAATGGCCCAAAACTCGGGTGTCATCTCAGTTTGTCCTTGTCGTTATTACGGGTAACTACTCAGAGTCGATGATACCAGACTGGCGAAGATCAGTTTTCACTCCACCGGCACGTATGCCACCACGCGCGGCTCAGGCCCAACCGCGCGGGTGGTGTGCCCCTGCCCGGTGAGGTCCTCGGCCAGCATCACGTCGCCGGGACCGAAGTAGTGCTTGGAGCCGTCGCCCAGCCCGATCTCGACCTGGCCCGACAGCGTGATGCAGTACTGCTTGCGCGGCGCGACGTGCCAGGTGACCGGCGCGTCCGGCGAGGTGCTGCGGAACATGATGCCCGTTCCGCCGTGCAGGTCGTTCCAGTTGGGGACGTTCGTCCCGTCCAGGTCCAGGTCCTCCAGGTGGGACTGGCCGTCGTCTCCGGTGTATAGCCTCTTGAACATTTTTGGCTCCCTTAGTGCCCTTCGTGAACTTCGTGGATAATCGCGTAATCGCTCAGGCCATTTTCCACACAGGCGCGCGCTTTTCGGAGAAGGCCTTGGGGCCTTCGATGGCGTCCGCCGTCTCCCCGATGCGGGCGTTGATTGGCACGGCCAGCTTCTGCGAGTACTCCACCGGCAGGTTGCGGCCGTGATAGACTATCTGCTTGATGGCCTGCACCGCGAGCGGGGCGCACAGCTTGACCTCTTCGGCGTAGCGGTCCGCCGTCTCGAACAGCGTCTCGCGGTCCGGCACGACCTCTTGTATCAGCCCAATCTGGTAGGCGCGCTCCGCGCCGATGCGGTGGCCGCGAAGCTGCATACTCAGCGCCTCGCCGAGCGGTATCATGCGCGACAGGTTGTGCAGCCCGTAGCCCGCGGTCAGACTCCAGCGCGGCTCCGGCAGCCCGAACTCGGACTTCGCGGTGGCGATTCTCATGTCGCATTGCAGCGAAAGCTCCAGGCCGCCCGCGACGCAGTAGCCGTCTATGGCGGCTATGATGGGCTTGAACACCTGCTGGTCTATGAACGTGCCGCCTATCCCTCTCGCGGGAGAGCGTCGCTCGCCCTTGGCGTCCAGCGAGGCGCGCTCTTTCAGGTCCATGCCCGCCGAAAAGGCTCGCCCTCCCTCGCCCGTCATAATGGCCACGAGCACGTCGTCGTCGTCGCGGACCTCCGCCAGCGCCTCTCGCAGCCCCGCGCTGAGTTCGCGGCTGAGCGCGTTCAGCACCTCCGGCCGGTTCAGCGTGATGTACCCGATTTTGTTGCGCTTTTCGTACTTGATTGTCGGGGTCGAGACCGGCATAGCCGCCTCCTTTGGGAACGTGCTGAAGGCCGTCAGAGGCCCTCTCGCGGTGCGGCGAGTATATGGCCTGTTTTCGGGCCGTGTCAACTTTGGACGACACACTGAACTACACCGAGGACGGGCGCTGTGGTACATTGAAACCGGCCCGCGCGATGAGGCGCGGACGCCGCAGGAGGCATCCCGATTACCAACGAGTCCAAGTACACGCTGAGCGTCGTCGACCAGTCGCCCGTCCGCAGCGGAGGCACGGCGGGCGACGCCCTGCGCGAGACCATCGCGCTGGCCCAGGCCGCCGAGTCGTTCGGCTACTCGCGCTACTGGGTCACCGAGCACCACAACCTCGGCAACCTCGCCGGCACCAGCCCCGAAATCATGGTCGGACAGGTGCTGGCGAACACGTCCAGCATCCGGGTCGGCTCCGCGGGCGTCATGCTCCCCCACTACAGCTCGCTGAAGGTGGCCGAGAACTTCCGTGTGCTGGAGGCGCTCTACCCCGGCCGCATCGACCTCGGCATAGGCCGCGCGCCCGGCAGCGACCAGCGCACCAACGCTGCCCTGTCCTACCCGCGCCCGCCGAACGACGTGCGGCACTATCCGCAGCAGGTAGTGGACCTGCTGGGCTACCTCAACGACAGCATAGCCCCTGAGCACCCCTTCGCCGTGGTGCGCGCCGGCCCCGGCATCTCCACTGCGCCGCAGGTGTGGCTGCTCGGCTCCCGCGTCGACAGCGCCGCCATGGCCGCAGACATGGGGCTGCCGTTCAGCTACGCCCACTTCTTCGGGCTGTCCGTGGAGCACGGCCCGATGATAGCGGACATGTACCGCGCCAACTTCAAGCCGTCGCAGTACCTGGACGAACCGCTCGTGAACGTCACCGTGCAGGTGCTCTGCGCGGAGACGAATGAGAAGGCGGAGGAGCTCGCGCTGAGCCGCAACCTCGCCAGAGTGAAGTCGGTGCAGGGATACCGCACCGGCGTGCCCAGCATCCAGGAGGCGCGGGAGTACGAGTACGACCCGCAGGAGCTGGCCTACATCGAGTCGCTGAAGGCCAACTACGTCGACGGCGAGCCGGCCGACGTTCGCGAGCGCATCGAGGCGCTGGCCGCCGAGTACAAAACCACCGACGTTGGCATAGTCACCATGTGCTACGACTTCGCCGACAGGGTGAAGTCCTACGAGCTCGTGGCGCGCGCCTTCGGGATTATCTAGCGCGGACGAGCGCGGCTAGGAGTCACCGGACACATCGTCATAGCAAGCAATTCGGGTCGCCAAGTACATGGTCGCACGCGAACACGACTGGGGGTATCTCGTTATCCATGTCGGCGAACTGAACTGCAAATCTTAGTGTGTCAGACTCGCTGACTTTGAGCTTGGGAGGGCGAACTACGCAATGGTTCTCTGGATTCCACGCGGCGCGCCTCAGCCTCTCCACGTCATCTTCGTGAGACGTCCTGTATCCCGGGGATTTGAATGACGCAAACCCCTCAAACAGCCTCACTTCCCTTCTGCTCTCGCACTTGAGCAATTCACCCAGCAGGGACGTAGCAGCCACCATCGTTAGGGTGCCAGATTGCATGTACCAGTATCGCACCTGCGAACCTCTTTTGTCGGTGTGCCGCCCAACCGGGTTGCCATTGTCTGCGAACGCGACAGACAGAGGGGCCTCAATCATCAAGTTCAGTGGGCGAGAGCCTATTGCGACTTCCGCCTTCAGGTAGTCCACAGTCTTGCCGAAAGTGAATGACTGCGGTCCTTCGGAATTCTTGGCTACACCGCATGACGGTCTGGTAGCCGAAAATCCAATGTCAACGAAAATCCAGTCTCCAGAGTCCTTTCTCAACTCACTGACGTTGCCTGCACGTGTTTTGGTTAGCACAATTCCACCTCCTCAGATTAGCTTTGCTTGGTGAGCCGTAGGCTGAATTTATGCGCTCGTCTCTTCCCATCTCTAGCCGTAGTTCCGCGAGTGTCAGCCGCCGCAAGGGTTTAGGGCCACAACCCTCTTGCAGAACACCATTCAACGTTTGCTTTATGCATCTCTTTAGTTGTCTTGCCGCACCCACATTCTGGCGGGCACGGTCTTCTATCTAGTAGCCAGCGGAAGAGTGGTTCGCGCTGTCGCATTTGGTCCATGATGCGTACCGACTTAACCAGAGTAGAAGTTTCTAGGGCCGTTAGTCCAAGGGAGACGTCCTTAGATGTCAACTTGTTGACGAGCATATAGTGCTTGTCGTATTCCCGTCCCCATACCTCTAGTTTCTGTTGGGTATGCTCTATATTGATTAGTATATCAATCCATTGCCATAGTATTTTCAATGTCTTCCTCCTTTCGCGGGTGCCGTTAGCCCCGCTCCCGGTACGCCGCGTCCCGCGTGTGTAGGAACGCGGACCAGCCCGCCTGTTGCAACAGCGCCAGCCGCGACGCCGCCACCTCGTCGCCGCGTGTGGCGTCCGCGATGGCGGCGATTTCGGGCACGTCCCTGTACGCGATCGCCTCGCGGAATCCCATCAGCTCGTAGGCGCGGTTGACCAGCAGCTTGTTCAGCCGCACCGTCGTCTGCGGCAGCGCCGCCAGCTTGTGCGCCATGGCCTCGGCCTCGGCGTCCAACTCGTCGGGCGGCACCACGCGGTTCACCAGGCCCATGCGCAGCGCCTCCCGCGCGTCGATCAGTTCGCCGAGCATGAGCAGCTCCTTGGCGTTCTTCATCGACACCAGGAACGGCGTAATCAGCACCGGCGGCGGAAAGCCGTGGCGGATGTGTATCTCGCCGAATCGCGCGCCCTCCGCCGCGATGGTGAAGTCGCACACCCCGGCCAGTTCGCACGCCTGGCCGACGGCGTGGCCGCGCACCGCGGCGATCACCGGCTTGGGGAACGACCATATCTTCATCTGGACATCGAACCCGCTCGGCGCCGGGTCGTCGTCCGGGTACAGGTAGGCGTACAGGTCGCCGCCCGCCGAGAACGCCCTGCCCGCGCCGGTCAGCACGACCACCTTCACCTCGTCGTCCACCTCCGCGCGCTCCAACGCGGCCATCAGCAGCCGCTGCACGTTCTTGTTCATGGCGTTGAGGATTGTCGGCCTGTTCAGCACGATGCGGGCGTAAACGTCGGCCTTCTCGTACAGCACGTCGTCCGGGCCGGGCGGTGGAATCTCGATGCCGTCCGGGGTCTTCTTCGGTGTGGTCATTGCGCCTTCCAGTCGCGGAGTTTGCCTAACGTATGGCTTGCGGCTTAGGATTGTACAACATAGAGAGAGACCGACGCGGCCACACTGGACCGGCCGTCAATCCACCACCCAGGAGGCGAGAGCATGAGCGTCTATCAGACAGTGATTAGCAGGCGTACCGTGAGGGACTACACCGCCGAGCCGGTGCCCGAGGAGCTGGTGAGGAAACTGCTCCAGGCGGGGCGCATGGCCCCCAGCTCCAGCGACTCGCAGCCGTGGCACTTCGTGGTCGTGCGGGAGCGCGACACGATCGACAAGCTGGGCGAGATAGCCACGCAGGGGCCGTTCCTCGCGGGCGCGCCGCTGGTAATCGCCGTCTGCGTGGTGGGCGACGCGCCGCGCGGCCACCTGGACGCGGGCCGCGCCATCCAGCAGATGGAGATTGTCGCCTGGAGCGAGGGCCTGGGCACCTGCTTCGTCGGCGTCCGCCAGGCCGAGCAGCAGGTGGCGGTGAAGGAACTGCTGGGCATCCCCGCCGACGTGGAGCTGATAACGCTGCTGCCGTTCGGATACCGGCAGGAGGGTTTCAAGCGGCGCGGCGTCCGCCGCAAGGAGATGTCCACCATCGCCCACAGGGAGCGCTTCGGCACACCCTGGTAGGCCGCCGTGCGCCACCGGGCCGTTTACGCCGATTCCGCATTGGCGTATCATAGCCCCCACCATTCCGTACACGCTGAGTGAAAGGACGAGAAACCATGCTGGAAGCCGACGTCAAGGTCTACGCGCGCATAGGTTGAGCGACCTGCGCGCGAACGAAAGAGTTTCTTTCGAACAACAACGTTCCCTACCAGGACAGGGACATCGAGAACAGCCCCGGCGCGCTCGACGAGCTACGCGAGCTGGGATTCCGCACCGTGCCGGTCACCGTAATCGACGGCAAGGGCATTGCGGGCTTCCGTCCCAACGAGCTGTCCAAGGCGCTCAACCTGGGCCAGGAGTCCGAGCCGCGCGACCCGGCTGAGACGCTGCCGCTGCTGGTCAGGATAGCCGGAGCGGTCGAGCGCGCGTTGCGGCAGATGCCGGACGACAAGCTGGACTACCGCGCCCCGGACCGCGACAGGCCGATGCGCGAGTTCGGATACCACATCTTCCGCATGATCCAGCGCACCATCCAGGGCGTGGAAACGGGCGTGTTCGCGTTGGAAGACGCGGCGACGATAGACCGTCCCGGCCTCTCGTACGAGAGCTTCGGCCTGATTGCGGACTTCGGCGCGGAAGTCGGCGCGGAGCTGCGCGAGTGGGCTGCGGGCGCGGACCACGACACGCTGCGGCAGTCGCGCGGCGAGGGAATGCGTACCGGCGCCGAGCAGCTCGACCTCATTGCCGGGCACTCGACGCAGCATCTGCGGCAGCTCTACTTCGTGCTGAGGAGCTTCGGCATCGAGCCGGAAGACCCGATGGACGACTCGGAGTTCCCGCCCGAGTACGTGCTGACGATACTCTGGTGACGGAAAAGTGTACTTGGTCCTGATCGCTGGGGTTGGTGAACTAGAAGCTTGGAGACCATGATAATCTAAAGTGGTACTTTAGATTATCATGCAATTCTAAAGTAGCTACATCGACTAACCCTAAATGCCGCCAAAAAGGAGGCGCCATGATTGTCGACGCCCATGTGCACGTGTGGGCCGAGGGGTGGCGTCCGCAGTGGAACCAGGACCACGCGCTCGCCAACGCGGCCCGCGCGCGGGGCATCTCGATCGACGAGGCGCAGGCGTTCGTCCGGCGCACCTGGGACCCGGACGCCAGCGGCCTGATTGCCGAGATGGACCTCATCGGCCTGGACAAGGCGCTCGTGTTTCGCGTGGACTACGGGGCGGTGGTGCCGGGCCAGGACAGCGCCGTTCCCATCGAGGAGCAGAACCGGCTCACGTCCGAGTTGGCGGCGGCGCACCCCGACCGCATCGCGTGGTGCGCCAGCATCGACCCGCGCCGCCCGAACGCCGCCGGCTTCGTGCGCAAGGCAGTCCATGAGTGGGGAGCGCGCGGACTCAAGCTCTACTGCGCGGGCGGCTACTACCCCAACGACCGGCTGGTCTATCCCATCTACGAAGTCCTCCAGAATGCCGGCGCGCCCGTCATGTTCCACGTCGGCCCGGTCGCCACGCCGCCGATGCTCAGCAAATACGCCCATCCCTTGCACCTTGAGGAAGTGAGCGTCGACTTTCCCGGTCTCACCATACACGCCGGACACGGCGGCGTGGGCCACTCCCGGAACAGCTTCGGTTGGTACCAGGACATGCTGGCCGTCGCCGAGGTCCACCGCAACATCGTCATCGACACCGCGCTCTGGCAGGGCATGGCGCGGCGCGACCCGGGCGCGTTCTACCGCCACCTGCGCAACGCGGTGGACGTGCTCGGCGCCGAGCGCGTGATGTACGCGACCGACTGGACGAACCCGATGACGCCATCCAACGGCTGGTACCTGGATATGTACCGCAACGTGCCCGAAGAGCACGCGGCCAACGGGCTGGGGCTGTCGGAGGAGGAAAAGCGCCTGGTGCTTGGCGAAAACGCCGCCCGCCTGTACGGGCTTGCGTAGCGCGGTTCCCTCACCGTCACCCCCGCGAAAGCGGGGGCGGGAATCCAGCGCGGACGATATAGCAATGGAGGTCTAGCTACATGACGCGGATGAAAGCCGGCCAGGGCATAATCGAGCTGCTGCGCGCCGAGGGCGTGGAGTACACCTTCGGACTGGTCGGGCTGACCACGAACAGCATCGTTACCGAGATGTACGAACGCTCCGACATCAAGTTCGTGGACACGCGCCACGAGGAGGGCGCGGCGTTCATGGCCTACGGCTACACGAAGGCCACCGGCCGCCCCGCCGCGTGCATCACCACGTCCGGACCCGGCACCATCAACCTGATTACGGGCGTGTCGCTGGCCTACAAGGGCCGCGCGCCCGTGGTCGTAATCGGCGGCGACACCGCGCGCGACTTCGTCGGGCGGGACGGCACCCAGGCGTTCGACCTGGTGAACCTCTTCAAGCCTATCACCAACTCCGCCGTGCAGGTGCAGACGACGGCGCGTATTCCGGAGGCGTTCCGCAACGCCTTCCGCGTCGCGCTCACCCCTCCGCGTGGCCCCGTGTTCGTGGACATTCCCCGCGACCTGATGGACGACCTGGAAGTCGATTGGGACATCCGGCCGCCGGAGAGCTACCGCGCCGTCAACACGCGGACGCCCGGCGACGCCGACGCGGTGCGCCGCGCCGCCGACCTGCTGGCGAACGCCGAGCGTCCGCTGCTGCTGGCCGGCGGCGGAGTCATCGAGTCCGGCGCAACGGACGAGGCCGTCGCTCTCGCCGAACTGCTGGACATGGCGCTTGTGCCGTCCTACGGCCACCACGACGCCGTGCCCAACAGCCACCCCCTGTACGTTGGTCCGCCGGGTGGCCGAGGCTCCGGCGAGGCGTCGCAGGCGATACACCGCGCGGACGTGGTGCTCGCGCTCGGTTCCCGCCTCAACCAGCAGACCACCGGCTGGAACAACAGCGTCATCGCGCCCGGAACCACCATCGTGCAGGTGGACTACGACCCGCAGCAGATAGGCCGCAATTTTCCAGTCTCGGCGGGTATCGTGGGCGACGCCGGGGCCGTGGCGGGGCAGCTTCTGGACGAGCTCAGGTCGCGGTTCCCGGAGGGGCGCGGCAACCCGGCCTGGCGCGCCGAGGTGGAGGGGCTAGCGGCAGCGAGGCGCGAACGGCTGCGGGCCGAGCGGAGCATGAGCGCGGAGCCGATGATGCCCCAGCAGGTGTACCCCGAGCTGAACCGCGCGCTGCCGCAGGACTGCATGGTCACTATCGACGCAGGCGTCGCGCCCGGCCTGTCCTACGATCGGTTGTCTTTTGAGCTACCGCGCACCATGTTCAACTACTCCGACCATGGCGGCCTCGGCATGGGCTACTGCGTGGGGCTGGGCACGAAGCTGGGACGGCCAGACAGGCCCGCGGTGAGCATCCAGGGCGACGGCGGCTTCCTGTACACATCCGGCGAGATCAACACGGCGGTGCGCTGGAACATTCCGCTGGTGAGCATAGTTCTGAACAACAGCTGCCACGGCGCCGAAAAGGCCCAGCAGATGCGCAACTACGACGAGCGCTACATCGGCGTGGACCTTCAGAACCCGCGCTTCGACAGGCTGGCCGAGGTGTACGGAGCCAAGGGCTACTACGTGGAGCGCGCGTCGGACATCGGCGAGGCCGTCACCGACGCGCTTGCGCAGGGCAGGCCGTGCGTCATCGAGATACCCGTAGAGGAGTATTTCCCCCTGCCCGCCCCTACGCCGGGGCGGTAGTCCCTATCCATGAAGGACACGAAGGGGCACTAAGAAGGTGGGGATCCCTTCCCCCCTTGATGGGCTGGCAACTGAAAAATCCCTTCCCCCTCGCAGGGCTGACAGGCGTAACCGTCGAAAGTGAGCCTTCCGAAAAGTCCCTTCCCCCTCGCAGGGGGAAGGTTAGGATGGGGGTGACGCGGTTGGCCGACGCCTACGCCCCTACCGCCCGAACAGCCGCCTGCGTGGACGCGACGGGCCGTCGTCCTGGCCGGCGTGGCGCAGAAACTCCAGCAGCGCGTGCGTGACCGCCCGCGCCCTGATTCTCCGTAGATTCGTCGGATAGCGCCCCGCGGTCGAGGCCGCCCCGCCCCTCAGCGCGTACCCGACGTGAGACGTGCCGAGCGGGCCGCTCGTGGGCGTGGGCCGAGTGACCGTGCCGGTCACGCCTATGCCGTAGTCCGCGCCGAACGCCCGCTGCGCGGCCCGCGCCATCGCCTCGGCGACCGGGCCGCTCGCTGCGCCGTGCTCGGCCACAAGGTCGGCGTCAACGCCGTGGTCCTCTAGCTGCTCGTCGCCGAACAGCACCATCCCGCCGCGAAGGAAGCCTCGGCTTTCCGGCATCTCGGCAAGGGTACTCGCCAGCAGCCCGCCGGTGAAGTTCTCCATCACGGCGAGCGTCTCTCCCCGCTCGGCCAGAAACGCGGCCACCTGGGACTCCGGCGTCTCGTCGTCCACGCCCCACACGGCGGCATCGCCGACAATCGAGCGTATCTCCGCCTCCATCGGCTCTATCAGCCGCGCCGCCTCGCTCTCCGTGCCCGCGGTCGCTATGGCGCGCAGGTGTATGCCGTCCTGCTTGGAGTAGATGCCCAGCGTGGGGTTCTCGCTCTGGAACAGCGGTGTCAGCATCTCGTCGAGGCCGCCCTCGGATATGCCGAAGGTCTTGATGGTGCGGGTGACGATAGCCACGTCGGGGTTGAGTTGGCGCAGTCTGGGCGCGATCTCGTAGGTCCACATACGCTCCAGCTCGCGCGGCGGGCCAGGCGTGCACACGATAACGTGGCCGCCCTTATCCACCCACCAACCCGGCGCGGTACCCATCGGGTTGGGAATGACCTCCGCGGAGGGTATGAGCGTCGCCTGCTTGATGTTCGTGGCGGGCATCTCGCCGCCGCGCCCCGCGAAGATGGCTTTCAGTTGCTCGAGCAGGTCGTCCTGCACCTCCATCTCCTCGCCCATCACCCTGGCCACGGTCTCGCGCGTCAGGTCGTCGGACGTGGGGCCAAGCCCGCCGGAGGTTATGGTGACGTCGGCGCGGCGCGATGCGCGGTCTATGGTCTCGTACAGCCTGTCGGGGTGGTCGCCCACCTTGGAGACCCAGTGCACCTCGATACCCAGCTTGGCGAGCTCGGCCGCCATGTAGGCCGAGTTTGTGTCCACGATCTCGCCAAACAGGATTTCGGTGCCAATGGCGATGATTTCGGCGTTCAAGGGCGCCTCCTTGCCAGGCCGGGTTCCACACCCCGCCCCCTGCCGTCGCGATCACCGATCCCTGGCGCTCGCCCTCTGCTACGCCTCGGGGTCCGGCTCCTCGCCGTAGGGGATGTCGTCGAACAGGGCGAACAGCGAGTCCACCCACAGGGCGTCCACGTAGAGGATGGGGTTGATGAGGTGTTCGGATATGCGCTGGGCGTAGTACCGCTCCGGCCCCGGCGCCATGGTGCCGGCTCCGCAGGCCTCGGGCCGACCGTCTTTGTCTTCGCACTCCACCTTTTGGCCGATCAGGTAGGTGTCGCCGTCGGTGAAGTTGACGTCGCCCTGGCTGGTGCCCGGGAAGCGTATCTCGATGACGGACGACGAGTCTTCGCCTATGCCCCAGGGCGTGGTGTCCTTGTCATCGACGTATGGCACCGCCACCGCCACGCCCAGAGGTCTGCCCAGCAGCTTTTGCACCTCGGCCCAGCGTTCCTCGTCGATCGGCCGCTTCTCCTCGTCCGTCGGGCGTAGCTGGACGGTCCATCCGTCGTCCTCGTCGTAGTCGAAGGTGAGCGTCCGGGTCTCGTCGCCGAAGCGCGGGCCGTCGTGAACGTTGACCTCCACGATGTCCTCGGAGGAGTGTTCCACGTACCATCGGGGAATGGGCGGCTCCACTGCGAGCCGCGCGATAACGTCGCCCCAGGAGTCGGCGATGATGAATAGCTGCGGAAAGCCGATGACCTGGCCGTAGTGGTGGTAACCGTCGGTGGTCTCGTGCCCCAATCGGAACTCCAGGTCCCTGTCGAGCGTGAGGCCCACCTTCACCACCGTGGCGGGATTGTCCAGGCCGTACTCGGCGGGGTCCTCGATGATGATGTCCTGCGGAGTGAGGTCGCGCCGGGTCTTGGGGCCGCTGAGCAGCAGCGTTATGCCGCCCCAGCGGTTGCGGTCCGGGGGTATGCCCTGCGGATCGACGAACTCCCAGAGATAGTGCTCCGGGCTGGTCTTCACGAAGCTGACGGTCTTGACGGCCTGTTCTTCCTCGCCGTTCTCGACCCGGTGGATTACCTCGATGGACTGGATGTCCTCTTCGGCAAGCTGGAAGAACCAGGGGGAGTCGTCCTTCGGTTCAGCATCGGGCTGGAAGGGATTGATGTAGACTACGACGCCGACCGCGATCGCCACCACGACCAGCCCGATTGTTACGCGAACATTCATCCGGGTCGCCGGCTCAGCGCCTTCTCCACCACACGTAGCCGCCCGCGAGCAGCATGATCGCCGGCGGCAGGAACCAGCTCGACCACTTCACGAACTCGCGCTCGCGCCTGTTGAGAACGAGTTCCCTTATAGGTATCAGCTTGGGCCGAATCGAAATCAGGTCGTAGTCCTCGGCCAGCCAGTTCACGGAATTGAGAAGCAGGTCCTGGTTGTCGCTGCTGTAGAAGTACTTGTTGCGAGCGAAGTCCGAGTCGCCGAACACCACGAGCTTGAGCTCGGGGTAGCCGAACGCCTCCTGGGGGTCATGGGCGACCGTGGCTCTGCCCCTGATGACGGCGGCGAGATTGAACGGGCCGCGCACATCCTCGGCGGGATCGTATTCCGCCTTTTCGGGGTCTGTCTCCAGCCAGCTCACCGGCGTGGAGAGCACCAGCGGCACAATCTGGACGTGCGGAGGGAAGTCGGCCGGATTCATGGTCGCGTTGATGGACGTGACGCCGGGGAAGAAGGTTACGTCGATCTGGTTCGCGATGGTTATGTCCTGGGCCAGGCTCTGCGGCACGTACTGCGAGTTGGCCTGCTGGGCCAGCGGCGTGAAGTCCTGCCCCGCGACGTTGCTCAGCGCGTCGGCGACGTTGTGCTCGCCGAGCGTCAAGCCCCACAGCCCGAGCAACTCGAGGTAAGACGCGGGCGTTGCCGGATCGAACAGCGCCACAACGCGGCCGCCGCCCAGGATGTAGTCTATCAGCGCCTCCCGCTCCACGTCGCTCAGGTCCGACCTCGGCCCGGCGATTACCAGCACCGCCGCGTTGGCCGGCACAACCTCGAACTGCGTGAGATTGAGCGGCAGCACCACGTAGTTGTCCCGCTGCATTCCCTGTAGCGCGAAATCCAATCCCGTCTCTTCCACCTGGTCGGTGGCGGGGTCCCTGGTGATGGCCGCCTCCTGGTGGCCCGTGAGGTAGTAGACGACCTTCCGCTCGACTCCGGTGGCAATCAGTATGCCCGTAACGAAACCCTGCTCGGTGAGAGCGGTGACGTGTTCCTGCACGCCGCGGTTCACGTCCTCGAACACGACCGCGGGGTAGCTGGTGACGTCGTACTGTTCGGCGAGAGCGCGGCTGACCTCCGGGTCGATGAAACGGGACACGAAGTTGCCGCTGTACCGCTCGAACTCGTTCAGCAGGTCCTCGGCCTGCTGCCTCGCCGCCGCCGTGGACGCGCTGGACGGCGTGAAGAACGCGTTGGCCCGCACCGTCGTATCCAGGTTCTCGAGAATGTCTATCGTCTGCGGCGCGAGCGTGAACACCTGCGTCGCCGTGGTGTCCACGCGCGTGGGATTGCGGAACAGCAGGAAGTTGACCAGGATGGCGATGATGAAGAACGCCAGCGTCATAATCAGGACGTTGGAGCCGTACCTGCCCCTTCGCCCGACCAGGAACAACGCCGCCGCCCGCGGCGACAGGATAAGCGCGAGAAGCAACAGCGCGAGGCCGATGACCAGCACGCTCACCGCGAAGTTCTCGAGCTCGGCGATCGTAAGGTAGAGGATGCCTCCGCCGAGAACGGAAATCACGCCGACTATCGCGACAACGGCGCTCCAGAACCCGACGGACTTTACGGTGGAGAGGAGGATGTCGCGGGTTGATTCCGCCTGTCTCGAATTGCCTCGCATCTTTAGCGCCACCTCCGCGTCTCAAGAGAGCGCACGGTCAGGAACAGGAACACCGCCGCGAGGCTGATGAAATAGACCACGTGGCTGGTGTCGATCACGCCGCGGGTGAAGTCCACGAAATGGGTGTTCATGGACATGCCGGTCAGCACTTCGGACGCGGCTCCGGTGACTACGCCGCCTATCTGGTCGACGAACGACAGGATGAGCAGCAGGGCGATTCCGACCACCGCCGAGACTATCTGGTTCGACGACAACGACGAGGCCATCAGCCCCACGGCCAGCGCGGCGGCGCCGTACAGCACCAGGCCCAGGTACGCGCTCAGCATCGGCCCCGTATCGGGGTTGCCGAACACGTACAGCAGCACCGCGTAGTAGGACGTGAGCGCGATGGTCGCCACCAGTATGACGAAGCTGGCGATGTACTTGCCTATCACCACTTCCCAGTCGCGCACCGGCGCGGTGAGCAGCAGCTCCAGCGTTCCCAGCTTCTGTTCCTCGGCGAGCAGACGCATGGTCAGCAGCGGTGACAGGAACAGCAGCAGGAAGCTGGAGCGCAGCACCAGGTTGCGAATGCTGGCCTCGGCGAACGGGAGCGTCACCCCGTCGACGAAGAAGACTCCGGTCAGGGCGAGGAACATGGCGCCGACGATGTAGGCCGTTGGGGTCGAGAAGTATAGCTTGGTCTCTTTCCAGGCTATTGTCAGCGTGTTCCTCAAGCCGGTGTCTCCCCTTCCTCTTCCACGGTGGTCAGCCGCAGGAAGATTTCCTCCAGTGTCATGCCGATGGACTGGAGCCGCACCAGCTCCCATCCTCCGCCGACGACCGCCTCGGCCAGCTTTGCGGGCACGCGGTCTTCGGGGTTGGCGACTATGGAGTAGCTGAACAGGCCCTCGCCCAGGGAGTCGGTCTGCTCTACCTCGCGCACGCCCTCCACGGCCTGCAGCGCCTGGGTCACGTGTCGGCGCGGCCCCCTGGCGTCAACCTCGACGTGCTCGGTGCCGCTCAGCCGCGCGCTCAGGTTCTCGGGCTTGTCCACGGCCACTATCTGCCCCTCGTGGATGATGATTACGCGCTCGCAGATCATGCTCACTTCGGGCAGGATGTGGGTGCTGATGATGAGCGTGTGCTCGCCGCCCAGGTCTCGTATGAGCTGGCGCGTCTCCACCACCTGCACCGGGTCGATGCCGATTGTCGGCTCGTCCATCACCAGCACGTCCGGCTCGTGCAGGATGGCCTGGGCTATCCCCACGCGCTGCCGGAAGCCCTTGGACAGCTTGCCGATGTACGAGTCGCGGTAGTCCTCGAGCCGGCAGATGGCCACCACGTCGTCCGTGCGCTTCCGCACGTAGTCGGTGGACATCCCGCGAAGCCTGCCCATGTAGCCCAGGTAGTCGCGCACCGACATCTCGGCGTACAGCGGCACCGTCTCGGGCAGGTAGCCGATGTGGCGTCGCGCCTCCACCGATTCGGTGACCACGTCGTAGTCGGCCACCGTCGCGCGCCCGGAAGTGGGCGGCAGAAAGCCCGTGATAATCTTCATCGTCGTGGACTTTCCCGCGCCGTTGGGGCCCAGGAAGCCCAGCACCTCTCCCTTTTCCACCCGGAACGAGATGTCCTGGATGGCCGGAAAGTCGCCATAGTACTTGGATACCTTGTCCAGGTCTATCATTTGCCTGGCCTCAAAAGCGCGCCCACCGGCGCGCTCCTCAAGCTGAATTGCCGTAAAAGTACGGCGTTCACAGCAGCTAATTGTATAACACGCGCCGCGCAACGTTCAAGGCCAAGCGACGCCTCGAAACGCCCTGTTGGGATTGACTGAGGCCGTACTCAAGGCATATCTTGGGGCGTATCCAGGACCATGTGCACGGTTCGTCGAGGTGAGCGCGGTGGCTACCACCCAGACAGCAAACGCAAAAGACGACGCCACTAACAAAGGCCACGAGGCCGAGTACTGGCGCATGGCCGACGCCCAAATCGAGGCCAACCTCAAGCGGTTGAGGTTTGGCGCTGGAGAGTAGGGTATGCCCATCAACACCGATTTCCTCAACCGCTGCATAGACACCCTGGAGTCGGCCTCTGAGGAACTGCGACGACGTGGGCCTGATGATACCTACTACGACATCTTCAGGGCTGCCGCCGTGAAGGAGTTCGAGATCATCCTGGAGCAGTGCGGCAGCCTTTTGAGGAAACGGCTTCGGCCCTATTTCGCCAGCAATAGGCAAGCGGACCAGTTGACCTTCAAGGACGTTTTTCGGCACGCAGCCAAGCGCGGCCTCATCACGGTTGAAGCCAGCGAGCGATGGTTCCTTTACAGGGACAACCGGAACGATACGGCGCACAGCTACGGTGAAGGGTTCGCCGAGACAACATTGAAGCTACTGCCGGAGTTTATCGCTGATTCAAAGCAGTTGGCGCGCGTGATTGCGGAGGGCGCGGATGACTGACCGGCTGTCGTTGCCTACACGCTACCGTAACATGGTAGAAGCGCTGCTACGCGAACACGTGCCCAATGCCGAAGTCTGGGCCTATGGCAGCCGCGTCAACGGCCAGAGCCATGAGGGGAGCGACCTTGATTTGGTGGTGCGCGGTCCCGTGCTGGGCCCGCTCGGTGTCGAGTTCTTGGACCTGGTGGATGCTTTCCAAGAATCTAACATCCCTATTCTGGTGCAAGTCCACGACTGGGCGCGCTTGCCTCCGAGCTTCCACGAGGAGATCGAGCAGGACTACGTAGTTGTTCAGGAAGGACACAATGGGTGATAGAGCGGTTGCGCCCTCGACAACAAGATCGATTGGCCCTTCGCAGAGAGACTCAGGCCCTTGCCGTACAGTGGGATGTGTTGCTGCCGTGGCCGGTATCGTGAGAGGTCAGAGTGTTGGAAGTCTTCTGAAATAGAAAAGCAGGGCATCAATAGGCCGCCGGTAACGCCAACGCTTTGGGGGTGCCTAATGGCCGTCCGGTTTGTCGTCGACCATTTAACTAGCCGATTAACTAGCCGATTCGTGATGGGCAGCTTTCTGCAGCCGCAGTTACCACAACAGCCGACGTCGAGCTCGCCGCCCTCGACCGGCTCGCCGCCCAGGCTCGTCCGCGCCGACGACGAACACAAGACACCGCCACCCGCACGTGCTAAAATATCCTCACGCGCCCGGCGAACCACAGACGCCGGCGCGATCGAGGCCAATAGGAATGACGCCAGGCGAAAAGGCAATCTATCTGGACCACTCGGCCACGACCCCCGTGCGCCGGGAGGTGCTCGAGGCCATGCTCCCCTACTTCGGGGCCAACTTCGGCAACCCGTCCGGCATATACACGCTGGCGCAGCAGGCCCGCATGGCCATGGACGACGCCCGCGAGGTGGTCGCGCGTGCGCTGGGCGCGCGCACCGGCGAGATAGTGTTCACCAGCGGCGGCACCGAGTCCGACAACACCGCCATCAAGGGCGCCGCCTTCGCGCTGCGACGCCTCGGCAACCACATCATCACCACCAGCATCGAGCACCACGCCGTCTTGCACACCTGCCACCAGTTGGAGCAGTTCGGCTTCGACGTAACCTATCTGCCGACCGACTCCTACGGCCTCGTCGACCCCGGCGACGTCGCCGACGCCATCACCGACCAGACGACCGTGGTGAGCGTGATGCTCGCCAACAACGAGATAGGCACCATCGAGCCGGTGCCCGAGATCGCGCGCATCGTAAAGGACGAGGCCGCACGCAGGGGCCGCACCATCGTCATGCACACCGACGCCGTGCAGGCCGCCGGATTCCTCGACCTGAACGTGAAGAAGCTCGGCGTGGACATGCTGAGCCTGTCCGGCCACAAGTTCTACGGCCCAAAGGGCGTCGGCGCGCTGTACGTCAAGCGCGGCACGCCCTTCGAACCGCAGCAGCAGGGCGGCGGCCAGGAGCGCCAGCGTCGCTCCGGCACCGAAAACGTGCCCCTTATCGTCGGATTCGCGGAGGCGTTCCGGCTCGCCAACCAGGAACGGGAGTCCGTCTCCGCGCACTGCGAAGCGCTCCGGGACAGGCTGGAACACGGCATCTTGGATTCCGTTCCCGGCGCGCACCTCAACGGCCACCCCACACGGAGGCTGCCCAACAACCTCAACATCTCGTTCGAAGGAGTGGAGGGCGAGCCGATACTGCTCAGCCTCGACTTCTCCGGCGTGTACGCCTCCAGCGGCAGCGCCTGCTCGTCCGCCAGCCTCGAACCATCCCACGTCCTGGTCGCCATCGGACGCTCGGCGACCCTGGCCCAGGGCAGCCTGCGCTTCACGCTGGGCCGCGACAACACGGACGAGGACGTCGATTACGTCCTCTCGGTGCTGCCGGGCATGTTGCAAAGTCTCAGAAACATGCCCTCGCTTTCGGCGGTGGAATGAACCTGCGAATGAGCGCACAACGTTTCCCGCTGGCCGGAGCGCCGAGAACGTACCTGAGCGTGATCCTGATGGCGCTTGTCGCCGCCGCGCTGCTTTTTGTGGCGGCCGGATGCGGAGGCGAGGATTCGGACCTCGTCGCCAAGCGGGGCCGCAGCCTGGAGATACATTCCACGCTTCCCGAGGTCGTCGAGAGGGTGGCCTACACCGGCGCCGACGGTCGCCACCGCGTAATCCGCCCCATCGCGTCGAACCGCCGGATTGCGGTGGCACAGGTGACCATCGTTAACAGGACCACGACGGTCGTGCCGCTGCTGGTGGACGAGACCGCCGCCGAGATAGGCGACCGGCGCTCCCGCCGCGTGGAGGCGGTGGACCCGGTGGAAACGGCCGAGTTCCTGGACAGCGCCGGCGACGACTCCAACCTGTACGTGCCGTTCCTGTGGGGCGAAATCGAGCTTGCGCGCCAAACGCAGGTGAGCGGCTGGATGGTGTTCGACGTGCCCCAGGGCATGACGCTGGGCACCCTCTGGTGGAACGAAGTGGACGACATCCTGCTTGACTACATCGACTACCACAGGTAGGGACGCAATGACGGAGAAGGGGGGTGGAAATGAGTGAGGCGCTGAGGGGCATACTCGCATGGTGCGTCGCCGGCTTCGTGTGGTGGTTGCTAGGTCCAGCGCTTGTGCAAGGCGAGTTGTCGGAACTGACCGGGTTTCTGCGCTGGCTACTCAAGTATGGCTGGATTCCCTGGATAGCGTTCGGAATGGCTGTATTCATGTTGCATGGCTTACTGGAACTGACTAAGGAGAAGTGATCGTGTATGGGCCGATTCAGGAAATGGGTCAGTCGCGCCAGAACGTACCCGGTAGTGGAGAGACTTGCTGAGACTCTCGGCGTTCTTGCCGCTCGACTGTTCTGGGCTTCGCCCGCAGTACCGGTCGGGTTTGTTGCCGCAATTGCGTTGTACGGCGAGAACAATACCCCGTGGAGGGTCGCCTTGGCAGCCCTGTTGTTCAGTGGGCTAATCGCACTTCAACAGGCCGTTAGTAGAAGAAAGCACGAAAGAGAAGTCGAACGCCTTCTGGCGGAGATTTCGCAGAAGTTATAGATAACACGAGACGAATTTGCGGTGCAGCCAGGCCGCAAGAGCCGATGATAGAATCCGGAGGAACTACATGTCGCATCCCATAGACGTAACCGACGACACCTTCGACGCCGACGTGCTTCAAGCCGATACCCCCGTGCTGGTGGACTTCTGGGCCGACTGGTGCGCGCCCTGCAAGATGATCGCGCCCATAGTGGAAGACCTCGCCGAGGAGTACGACGGCCGCGTCAAGTTCGCCAAGCTCGACGTCGACAGCAACCCCAGGACCGCCATGAGCTACGGCGTGCGGGGCATCCCTACCCTGCTCATCTTCAAGGACGGCAGCCCCGTCAACCAGGTCGTGGGCGCGGTGCCCAAGTCCGTGCTCAAGGGCAAGCTGGAAGAGTCGCTGGCATAGCCCCTCACCGAGCCGCCGCCTGCCCCATGCGGCGCGCAGAGCGGCGGCACATTACAGGGGAGCGAATGGGCCCTGGTGGGTCTCGCGGACTTCAAATCCGACGGTCCCGGCCCTGCGGTCGGGATGGTGGGTTCGACTCCCTCTCGCTCCCGCCAAACCCCCTACTCGAAAATCCTCACAATCCTCGTTCCGTAGCCACAAATGAAGTCTCTGGCCGGTCGTCCTGCCAGCCAGGTCTTTGCGATTGTGAGTCGGACGGTATGAAGATGGTCTTTTGCCTGCGTATGGCTTGGGTCGGGCTGGTGTGCCTGCTGGCGACCGCCGCGGTCGCGGCGTGCGGCGGCGACCGCGCTCTGCCTACGCCCGCCATGCCAACTCAGGCGGCGGCCAACACGCCCACGCCTACGTCGATCCCTGCCACACCGACACCGGCGCCGCCAACCGTCACACCAGCGCCACCCACGGCCATGCCAGTACCGCCCTCACCGACGCCGCTGCCCATGGCCATGCGAGTGTCACCAACCGCCGCCCCAGTGCCGCCCACGCCCACTCAGCCGCCGCCAACCGCCACACAGGCGCCGTCCACGCCTACGCCGATCCCCGCCGTGCCGACACCGGTGCCGTCGCCCACACAGCCGCCGCCCACACCCACACAGCCGCCGCCAACCGCCACGCCAGTGCTCCCCACGGCCATACCAAGCGTGAAGCAGGGCGGCAAGGTCACGTTCGCCCTGGGCGCGTCAGTGAAGACCATCGATCCGGTGTGGTCCACCCAAGCCGCCATCCACCAAGTGGCCATGCACCTCTACGAGTTCCCGTTCAGGCTCGACCCGAACGGCGCGCTGCACAACAACATGTTCGATAGCTGGGAGATAAGCGACGCCCAGCTCACCTGGACATTCAAGCTGCGTGACGACATGAGCTTCGAGGACGGCGACCAGCTCACCTCCTACGACTTCATCGCCTCCACCTTCCGGTGGGCCGACCGCGTCACGGCGGGTATCGAGTTGATGAAAAACACTGTGGCGGGTAACTACTCCTCCAGAAGCATGGCAATGGTAGACGACCTTACCTTCAGGATTCACCTGCTGAATCCGTTTGCCGTTACCTCCATCGGGCTGGGGCAGGCTCCTTTCATGATGAAGTCCGAGATAGCCGGAACCGTCAGCTCCCACGACCGGGTGGACGAATTCACGGCCTCCGGCCCCTGGCGGCTGGCGAACTGGACGCCGGGCCACCGCTTCGACCTCGTACCCCGCGAGGGCTTCCCGCCGGGCGTCTATCCAGAAGGTGAGCGCGTGCTGTTGGACGCGCTGGAGATAGTGGAGATTCCGGACAATACCAACATCCTGGCCGGCCTCAAGACGGGCAGGATCCACTACACCACCGGCATTCCGCCGCACTTCTTGCCCGAAGTGAAGGACGACTCCAAGCTGTCGGCCTTCGTGTACCCGGTGGGCTACACGCCTGTTTTGCTGATGAACCACACCAAGCTGCCGTTCAGCAACCTGAAGGCGCGCCGGGCCATGCAGGCCGCCATGGACGCCGAGTCCATCATGGCCGCGCACAACCCGCGGGAACTCTGGAGCCTGTGCGGAGCCATCTTCATCTGCGGCACGCCCAACGAGAGCGACGTGTCGTTGGATCTGTACAACCAGAACGACATGGAGAAGGCCAGGCGGCTATTCCGGCAGTTCGTTGATGAGACCGGCTGGGACCCCGACACCGAGATAGTCATCCTGGGCGACACCAGCTACACCACTCACCGTGACAGGAGCATCGTGAACGCGCGGGCCGCCAGGGACATCGGCTTCAGCGTGTACCTCCATCAGCCCGACTGGGCCACGGCGATCACGTTCCGCCAGGACACCGATTACTGGGACCTGTTCCACACCGGCTGCTGCGGTGTGCCGTTCAACAACCCCGTGCTCAACTGGGCCCTCAATCCCTATACCTACGGCTGGCACGACAACCTGGAGATCGAGGAGCTCAAGACGCAGTACTCGCGCACCATCGATCCGGCCGGGCAGAAGCGCCTGGTGGACGCGGTGCAGAAGTCCTACTACGAGAACGTGACTCACCGAATCCCGGGCAACGTGTTTCCCTACACGGTACTCGACGCCGACCTGAAAGGTGTGCACGACTACTACCACCGCACCCGCATGACCGAGGTGTGGTTCGACGATTAGCATGAGCGCATCACCACCGCACACGCGCCCGCGCCGTAACGTGATACAATACCGCCGGAATGAATCGAGCGTGGGCAAGCATGGCCCAAACGACACACTTGCCCGCTGAGACCCTGAGCATCACGCTCCCACCAAAATTCCACAGGAGACGAGAACCATGTCCACCATTCCAGGCCTGGTCAGACCCGCGCCCGTCCCCAACGAGCTGACACAACCCTTCTGGGACGCCTGCAACGAGCGGCGGCTCGTTCTACAGTATTGCACCTACTGCGAGAGACTGAGGTACCCGCCCACCCCGCAGTGCGCTGACTGCGATGCGGCCGACACCTTCGAGTGGCGAGAGGTGGAAGGCAAGGGACACATCGAGGTCTACATGGTGATACGCGACTCCCGCATCAGGGGGTTCCAGTCCGCGCAGCCCGTCAACTTCGCGGTCATCACTCTGGACGAAGACCCCGGCATCAACTTTCTGTCGAACCTTCCGGGCACGCCCGCGGGCGAAGTCCCGGTCGGAGCGCAGGTGGAGCTGATCTTCGAAGAGACGAGCACCGGCCAGCTCGTCCACGAGTGGCGGGTCGTCACCTAGCCCCCGATAAGTCCCTTCCCCCTCGCAGGGGGAAGAGCCTGCCCTGAGCTTGCCGAAGGGTCAGGATGGGGGTGATGAACGAGTCGTCGGATGAGCTCTAAACCGACCCGAATCCCGAAAACACACCGAGCATAAGGGAGCCGATATGGTTGCACAAACAGGTTGGATGAGAGACCAGGAAGGCCTGGGAGTCTGGGAACACCGCGGCGAGGTCGCCGTCGTGGGCTGGGGCCAGTCCCACATAGACCGGCGCTGGGACGGCGTCACTATGGACAGGAGCTGCGGCGGCCTCACCAAGGAGGCCTGCCTCAAGGCGATCGCGGACGCGGGCCTGTCGCTCGACGACATCGACGGGCTCATCACCAGCGCGGAGACGCGCGCCGAACAGACCTGGGCGCCCCGCCCCTACTTCGACCCTCCCTACGACACCGAAGACGGCCTGACCTACGCTTCGGCGGAGTGGATTGAGAAGCAGTTGGGTCTCCCGAACGTAAAGTACCGCAAGTCCGACTCCCCCTACATCGGCCCGATGATGGGCCTGGCCGCCCAGGCGGTCGGCGACGGCCTTTGCGAGACCGCCCTGGTCTGGTACCCGATGGTCAACCTCTCCGGCCGCTACGGGCACAACAACCCGCAGAACGTCAGCGAAGTGGCCCCCGGCAACAGCGCCTTCTCTCTCCCCTGGGGATACCAGAGCGGCGCGATGTTCAACAACCTCACGGTCTTCCTCCAGTACTGCCAGAAGTACGGCAAGAGCCACGACGGGCTAGCCCCTCTCTGTATGAACCTGCGAAGAAACGGCCTGATGACGCCCTGGAGCTTCTACGCTCTGCACGAACCCCACCAGATAACCCGCGAGGAGTACCTGAACGGGCGCGTGGTCGAGGAGCCGCTGCTCATCTACGACTGCGACAGGCCCATCAACACCTGCGTGGCCTTCATCTTCACCACCGCCGAGCGCGCCAAAGACCTGAGGCAAAAGCCCGTTTACGTACTCAACCACGCCCAGAACAACATCCGGGGCAGAAGCACCATGGCGACCCTGGACGAACACCAGGACGCCGTCGCCAGCCTCGCGCGCAAGATGTGGGAGGGTTCCGGCCTCGGCCCCGCCGACGTCGACATCTTCAACCCTTACGACGGCTACCTCACCTTCACCCAGCAGTTCCTCGAGGGCTTCCAGTGGCACGGCGTCGGGTGGGGCGAGGCCCACGACTTCTACGCCGACGACATCAGGGTCGAAGGGCCGCACCCCTTCATGTCCAGCGGCGGCAACAACGGCACCGGACGCAACCGCGCCGCCATCTACTCCGACTGCCTCGAGCAGCTCCGGGGCACGGCGGGTCCTCGGCAGGTAACCGTCCGCGCCGACACCGCCCTCGCGGGCTGCAACACCCCCGACAGCTGCGGCTTCATCATGTTCAGCAAGCACCCAAGCTAGTAGTCAACAGAGAGATCGACCCTCGAAAGGAGAATAAATGGCAGACACTTTGACAGGTAAGGTGGCGATAGTCACCGGCGCGGGCCGGGGCATCGGACGCGGCATAGCCATCCAGTTGGCCGCCGAGGGCGCCAGCGTCGTCGTCAACGACATAGGCGGCGCGGTGGACGGCACCGGCGAGTCCGTCGCCCCCGCCGACCAGGTCGTCGGCGAGATACAAGCGGCGGGCGGCACAGCCGTCGCCAACTACGAGTCCGTCGCCACCATGGAGGGCGGCGAGAACATCGTCAAGGCCGCGCTCGACAGCTTCGGCAAGCTGGACATCGTGGTCACGCCCGCCGGCATCCTCCGCGACCGCATGGTCTTCAACATGACCGAAGACGAATGGGACGCGGTAATCGACGTCCACCTCAAGGGCACGTTCTCCGTGGTAAAGCACGCCTGCATACTCTTCAGGCAGCAGCGCAGCGGCCGCGTCATCACCTTCAGCTCCGAGTCCGGCCTTGTCGGCAACACCGGCCAGGTCAACTACGGCGCCGCCAAGTCCGGCATCGCCGGCTTCACCAAGGTCGTCGCCCGCGACATGGGACGCTACGGCGTTACCGCCAACTCCATAGCGCCGCGCGCCCAGACCCGCATGATAGCCACCATCCCCGACATAGCGCGCCAGGGCCAGGAAGACCAGCTTCCCTCCGATCAGGAGACCATGGACCCCGACGACATCGCGCCCTTCGTGGCCTACCTCGCCAGCGACATGGCCGCCAACGTCAACGGGCAGACGTTCCTCGTGTACGGCGGCAACATAACCCTGCTGTCCCAGCCGCGCCGGATCCGCACCATCTTCAAGAACGGTCAGTGGACCCTGGACGAGATAAGCAGGCTCGCGCCCACCAAGCTCACCCAGGGGCTGGTGAACCCATCGCCGCCCCAACCGCCCAGGCAGTAGCCACGACAACCCACACTCAGCCTCACTCGAATGGCTTCAGGAGATAGCAACACATGGGAGACATGCTCAAGGACAAGGTAGCCATCGTAACCGGCTCGGGCCGCGGCATCGGCCGCGGCATCGCGCTGCTGTTCGCCGAAGAGGGCGCCAAGGTGGTCGTGAACGACCTCGGCGCGGCGGTGGACGGCTCCGGTGGCGCAGCCGCGCCCGCCGACCAGGTGGTGAACGAGATAACCGAGGCCGGCGGCACGGCGGTCGCCAACTACGACTCCGTCGCCACCATGGAGGGCGGCGAGAACATCATACGCACCGCCGTCGACACCTTCGGCAAGCTGGACGTCGTGGTGACGCCCGCCGGCATCCTCAGGGACCGGATGATTTTCAACATGACCGAGGACGAGTGGGACGCCGTGATAGCCGTCCACCTCAAGGGCACCTTCACCGTCGCCAAGTTCGCCTCGATCCTCTACCGGCAGCAGCGCAGCGGCTGCCTCATAACCTTCTCGTCCACGTCCGGACTGTACGGCAACTCCGGGCAGGCCAACTACGGCGCGGCGAAGGACGGCATAGCGGGCCTCACCCGCTGCTTCGCGCGCGACATGGGCCGCTACGGCGCGCGCGCCAACTCCATCTCGCCCGGCGCCGACACCCGCATGACCGCAACGGTGCCCGACAGCGCGCGGGAGATACGCGCCGCGAGCGGCATACAGAGCGCGTCCGGCGCGCAGCCCATACGCCTGCGCCGCGAGGCCGAGGACATAGCGCCAATGGTGACCTGGCTCGCCTCCGACGCTGCCAAGGACGTCAACGGCCAGGTGTTCCACGTCACCGGCGGCGAGGTCTCGCTGATGAGCAACCCCGAGCCGGTCCGCACCCTGTCCACTCCCGGCCGCTGGACGGTGGAAGAGATAGCCGCCATGTTCCCGGGCACGCTGGGCATGGACCTCGTGAACCCCGCGCCGCCACAGGCCCCCCGCCAGTAGCGGTAACCCGCAACGGAGCGGACGATAAGCAAGGCCGATGATAGAGGCCCCGCAACTTGTTTGCGGGGCCTTCCTTTTGGAATCATATACCCAAAACAAACGGGGACGGAATGATCCCATCCCGCCCATTGGCGCGCGTAGTGCGTTGGACTTCCGTATCGGGTATCTACTCAGACTTCGTGATTCCAGAAAGTCCCTTCCCCCTCGCAGGGGGAAGGTTAGGATGGGGGTGGCGCTCCAAAGCCAGGCTCGTATCATCAACTCTGAACAGTTACCGTATCGGGCACAACTTTACACAAGTACAGCGTGTTGACAAACCGGCAGATCAAGCCGCATACTGACCACATTGAAAAGGAGAATTCAACATGGCCAATAGCACAGTTGAGGAACGGCTGGCCAGTATTGAGGCCACGTTGCCACACCTGGCTACTAAAGCTGACGTTGAACGCTTAATGTGGCGTCTAGGCGGACTGATAGTAGTCTGTGTGGGTGCCGGCGTAGCAATACTTCGGCTTTGGCAGTAGGGACTAGACGTGGCAGATGAGCCTGAGCGGGGCCGTCCATCGCGGCCCATGCCGGAGGTGTAAGCATGGAAGTTGACGTAGATTTGGGGAAGAACGCGCGCCGGGACGAGCACGTTCTACTCAAGACAACGAAAGACGGCTTGATTGAGATGGAACTGACAGGGGCCGCGTACATTGAAGGCGGGGGTGGCTACTCGGGCCATCAGACGCAAATATCTCGCGTGACCATGCGCCCCGAACACGCCCGCCAGTTGGCCAGAATATTTGACGCGCTAGGGGCCACGCCAGCCGTGGGAGACTGATATGCTCGGCCTCTTCGACGTGATGGCGGACAACGCTTTGCTGGTGGCGGTTGGGTCTATCACCTTCGCTGTAGTAGTTGCGGCGCTGGCTGCGCTGTGGGTGAAAAGCCAAGCCAACTAGCCCGCCCTACCGCGCGCGTCTGCCCAGCGCGACCAGGAACATCACACTCTTGCCTTGCGCGTGGGGGAGGATACGGCTCAGCGTCGCCGGGTCCGGCGTTCGCTCCGTTCGCTCCGCGTCTTCCGCATCGGCGTTGACCGAGATAGCGGATAACGCCGGCATATCGGCAGGCGGGCCGTCCAGAGCGAGCGGCAGGGAGTGGACTACATCCGCAGAGAACTGCTGCCGCTATTCTCGTTCAGCGACAACTAGGCGGGCGGCGATAAGCTACTGATACCATCCCCTAACCCGCCGTTTGTGGTACATTTGGCGCATCCCCCACAGGAGGATTCGCAATGACTACCACCTACGAGCCTAACGTGGTGCTGGCCACGCAAGAATACGACGTCGTCGGCACCCGGCCCATCCGCCACGACGGCTACGAGAAGGTGACCGGCCGCGCTCGCTACGCCGCTGACACCCCGTCCACGGGCGTGCTGTACGCGCGGCTGCTGCGCAGCCCCCACGCCCACGCCCGCATCCGGTCCATCGACGCCAGCCGCGCCTTGGCCATGCCCGGCGTCCGCGCGGTGGTGACGGCCCAGGACCTGCCCGAAATCTCGGCGCAGGCCCAGCCCGGCGCCAACCTCAACTACGGCTTCTACAGCCGCAACGTGATGGCGCGCGAGAAGGCGCTCTACGCCGGCCACGCCGTCGCCGCGGTTGCCGCGGTTTCGGCCCACGAGGCCGAGCAGGCGCTCTCGCTCATCGACGTCGATTACGAGGTTCTGCCCGCCGTGCTCACCGCGGACGAGGCGCTCGAAGACGGCGCGCCGGCCCTCCACGAACGACTGCTCACCATGACCAGCGCGGCGTCGCGCGCCGGCGGCTGGGGCGAGACGGATTCCGAAAGTCCCACCAATCTCGCCAACAGGTTCGAGTTCAGCATGGGCGACCCCGGCAAGGGCTTCGCGGAGGCCGACGTGGTGGTGGAGCGCGAGTTCCGCACGAAGGCCGTGCACCAGGGCTACATCGAACCCCACTCGGCGACCGCCTACTGGGGCGACGACGACTACGTGACCGTCTGGACCAGCAGCCAGGGCCACTTCCCGCTGCGCGACCACACCTCGCGAATACTCGGAATCCCCGTCTCGCGGGTGAAGCTGGTGCCCATGGAAATCGGCGGCGGCTTCGGCGGCAAGGGCCAGGGCGGCTGCTACCTGGAGCCGGTGGCCGCCGCGCTGTCGCGCAAGTCCGGCCATCCCGTGAAGCTCACCATGACCCGCACCGAGGTCTTTCAGGGCACCGGGCCGACCTCAGCCTCGCGTATCTGGGTGAAGATAGGCGCGACGAGCGACGGCCGGCTGACGGCCGCCGAAGCGCGGCTGGTTTACGAAGCCGGAGCTTTCCCAGGCTCGCCGGTGTCGTCGGGTTGCCGCACGATGCTCGCGCCCTACGACATTCCCAACGTCTCCCTCGAGGGTCTCGACGTCGTGGTCAACACCCAGAAGACCGCCGCGTACCGCGCGCCCGGCTCCCCCGCCGCCGCCTTTGCTGCCGAGACGATCGTGGACGAGCTATGTGAAAAACTCTCCATGGACCCCATCGAGTTCCGTCTGCTGAACGCCTCCAAGGAAGGCACCCGCCAGGCCGCCGGCCCCGTGTTCCTGAAGATAGGGAACGTGGAGATGCTGGAGGCGTCCCGGGATCACCCCCACAACAAGAGCGCCCTGGAGGGGCCGAACCGCGGGCGCGGTATGGCGAGCGGCGCGTGGTTCAACGGATCCGGGCCAGCGAGCGCGGTTGCCAGCGTCAACCCCGACGGCACCGTCAGCCTGGTTGAAGGCTCGCCGGACATCGGCGGCAGCCGCGCCGTGATGGCCATGCACGTGGCCGAGGCGCTCGGCATCTCGGTGGACCTGGTAAAGCCCGCCATCGTGGACACCGACTCCATCGGCTACAGCTCCGGCGCGGGCGGCAGCGGCGTCACCTTCAAGATGGGCCACGCCTGCTACGAGGCCGCCCAGGACATCCGCGCGCAGATGATAGAACGCGCCGCCCGCATCTGGGAGGTGTCCCCGGACGAGGTCGAGTACGACGGGGGCGAGCTGCGGCACCGGCAGGACTCCGAGCTGAGCATGACCTTCGGGGATCTGGCGGCGCAGCTAAACGGCACCGGCGGCCCCATAGTGGGACGCGCCACAGTAAACCCCGGCGGCGTGGGCAACGCCTTCGCCTTCCACATTGTGGACGTGGAGGTCGATCCCGACACCGGCAAGGTGGACATCCTGCGCTTCACCGCCATACAGGACGCGGGCAAGGCTATCCACCCCAGCTACGTGGAGGGCCAGATGCAGGGCGGCGCCGTGCAGGGAATCGGCTGGGCGCTCAACGAAGAATACTACTTCGACGATGATGGCCAAATGGTGAACCCCACCTTCCTGGACTACAGAATGCCCACGTCGCTCGATCTTCCCATGATCGACACCGTAATCGTGGAGGTAGCCAACCCCGGCCACCCATACGGCGTGCGAGGCGTGGGCGAGGTGTCCATCGTGCCGCCCATGGCCGCCGTGGCGAACGCCATCTACGACGCCGTCGGCGTGCGCATGACCGAGCTGCCCATGTCGCCCGGCAAGGTACTCGATGCGCTACAAGCGGCGCGCGGCTCGTCGCCCACCCCTCCCCAGTAGGCGGGCGCGTGTTTCTAGCAGTTCCTTCCCCCTTAATGGGGGAAGGTTAGAGCCTGCCCCGTACTCGATACGGGGATGGGGGTGAACAATGCAAATCAGCGAGCACGTTTACGTCATGCACATCGATGACGGGGGAGTCGCCCACCCCGGCGGCAGCAACAACTACTTCGTCGGCGACCCCGACGATGAGATGACCATCATCGACACCGGCGAGCACGACAGGGAGTGGACCGGGATGATCCTGGACTACTACGAACAGCTTGGCCGCCCGAAGATAAACTCCATCCTCATCACGCACGGCCACCAGGACCACGTCGGCGGCGCGGACCGCGTCCACGACGCCACCGGCGCGCCGGTGCGGTGCCACCCCAAGCTCGCCGAGCGCCTGGAGAAGATGGTGGGCAAGGGCACGGTGTCGCCCCTCAAGTCGCGGGAAGTCATCCGCACCGGCGGCGGCGCCACGCTGCGGGCGCTCTTCACGCCGGGCCACGAGATCGATCACGTCTGCTACTACCTCAAAGAGGACAGGATAATGTTCACCGGCGACAGCGTGCTGGGAGCGTCGTCCTCGACCGTGCGGGACCTGTCGAGCTACATGAAGTCGCTGAAACTGCTGACGAGGTTCCCCCACGACACCGTGGGCCCGGCGCACGGCCCCGTCGTCCCGCCCCCGCGAGGAAGGCGGCTCGTCCAGTGGTACATCGACCACCGCGAAGAGCGAGAGCGACAGGTGCTCGACGCGCTGGAGAAGGGCCTGACGGAGGTCTCGGACATCACGCGCGACATATACCCGCGCAACCTCAAGCGCGGGCTGCGCCAGGCCGCGGAGCGCAACGTTACGACGCACCTGGACAAGCTAGCCAAAGAAGGGCGCGTTACATCGACCGCCGTGCAGTACAGCCTGAACGAATAGACCCGAACAAGACCCCCAAAAGGCCTCTTCCCCCTCGATGGGGGAAGATTGAGATGGGGGTGAAGAGGTACGAAAATGGACCTGATTAAAGCGGAACCCAATCCATTCGGCGGCGTGGTTGTCGACCCCGGCGCGCTGGTCGACGACGCGGCGCGATTCCGCGACCAGTTGGCCCACTCCCTCGAAGCGTGGCGGACCGAGGGCTACAAGGTGGTCTGGCTGGAGGTGCCCATCTCCAGGGCCGCGCTCGTGCCTGTCGCGGTCGACGCCGGCTTCACCTACCACCACGCCGACTCCTCCAACGTGCTGCTTACGCTGCGGCTGGAGCGGGGCGCGTTCATCCCGCCGTACGCTACGCACTACGTGGGCGTGGGCGGCGTTGTCGTGAACGACGCCAACGAGCTGCTGGTGGTATCCGAGCGTTACAAGGAGTGGAACCCGGGCCGCAAGGGCTTTTCCTTCAAGCTGCCGGGCGGGGCATTGCGGCGAGGCGAGCACGTCGCCGAGGCCGCCGTCCGCGAGGTGTACGAGGAGACCGGCATCAGGACACGCTTCGAGTCCCTGGTCTGCTTCCGCCACTGGCACGGCTACCGCTACGGCAAGTCCGACATCTACTTCGTGTGCCGCCTCTCCCCGCTCAGCAGCGAAATCGTCATGCAGGAGGAGGAGATAGAGGCCTGCGTCTGGATGCCGGTCGAAGAGGTACTGGGCGAAAGCTCCATAGGCAAGTTCACGCGCGACATCGTGAAGGCTGCCATAGACAGCCGGGGTATCGCGCCCGCGCCCATGGAAGGCTACAGCGACGCCGAGAAGTACGAGTTCATGATGCCCCCGCTCGACTATTCAGTCTAATGACCGCGTGTGCGGGTTTGAAACCCGCCCGTTGGTGGAAATGCAGAACGAACCCACAGGAGCGACACTATGCCTGCAAGCATAACCGTTGGCGACGCCCGGATAGTCTCGGTGCTGGACATGGTGCCGCCGCCCAGGGCCGCGACGGACTTCTTCCCCGCCGTGCCAGAGGAGAACTGGCAACCATACGAGGACGCGCTGACGGGCGGGATGCTGCAACTCTACTACGGCAGCTTCTTCGTCGCGACGCGGGGAACCATCGTGCTGGTCGACACCGGCATGGGCCCGGGGCCGCACACCAGCCGTGGCAACCGCACCGGCGACCTGCTGCACCAGCTCCGCGCAAAGGGCGTGCAGCCCGGCGACGTGAGCGCGGTTGTCCACACCCATCTCCACGCCGATCACGTGGGCTGGAACATTGACCTCTCCAGCGACACGCCCGTCCCCAACTTCCCGAACGCCCGCTACTACGCCCCGGCCCTGGACTGGCATCACTTCACCCACCCCGACGTGCTGGACTCCGCACCGCAAGTCAAGGAGAACGTCATCCCGCTGCACGAGATGGGCCTGCTGGAGCTGATTGAGGGCGAGCACGCCGTTACCGAGGAAATCACCACCCTGCCCGCCCCCGGCCACACGCCCGGCCACCAGGTGATAGCGGTGACCTCCGGGGGCGAGACGGCGCTGATAGTGGGCGATATGCTTCACGCCAAGGAGCAGATCGAAAACCCGGACTGGTGCGCGGGCGTGGACACCGACAAGACCGCCAGCGCCGCGACCAGAGAGGCCGTGCTCGCCCGCGCCGAGCGCGAGGGACTGCTGGTCGCGGCGGGCCACTTCCACCCCGGCGTAAGCTACGGCCACGTGGTGAGGCGACAGGGCCGCAGGTACTGGCAGGCGCTGTAGGCCGCGACCTACCAACGGAGGCGATACGCGATGACAACTATGGTGACCGGCGGCAACGGCTTCATCGGCGGGCGCATCCTGCGCAAACTGGTCGAGCGCGGCCAACGCCCCGTCTGCTTCGACCTCGCGCCACCCGGCCCCGCGCTGCGCCCCATCGCGGACACGTTCGACCACTACCGCGGCGACGTTACCCGCCTGCCCCAGCTTCTCGATGCCATCGAAACCCACAGCGTCACCCGCGTGATTCACATGGCCGCGCTACTGCCCCCGGACACCGAGACGCGCCCCCAACTGGGGATGCAGGTCAACATAATCGGCACGTCCAACGTCTTCGAGGCGGCAGTGTACGGCGGGCTGGAGCGCGTCGTGTACGCGAGCTCCATCGCCGTGTACGGCACACAGGAGCCGTTCGGTGAACGTCCCATCGTGGAGGACGACCTGGCCGCCCCGGTGAACGTGTACGGCATGACCAAGCTGGCCAACGACGTCGCCGCCAGAGCGTATCGTGAGCGCCACGGCGTCGATCTGCGCGGCGTGCGCATTGCCACCGTGTTCGGCCACGGCAGGGTTACAGGCATGACCGGCCTCATCGGCGGCCTGCTGGCATCGCTGCCCGCGGTGGGCGAGCCTGTGGACTTACCGTTCCACCCGGAAGAGAAGTCCGCCATGATCCACGCCGAGGACGCCGCCGAGATTTTCGTGCGCGTAGCGCTTTCGGACTCGCTAAGCCACCACGTCTATCACAGCGGCGGCCACCTCGCCACTGTGCGTGAGATGGCCGATCTCGTTCGAGGCTACCTGCCCGACGCGCGCATAAGCATGGGCGACCGGTTCGTCCCTCACGTCTACCTGGTGGACAACTCCCGTATGCTCGCCGACATCGGCTACGAGCTCGCCCCACTCCGTATGCGCGTCCTGGAGCACATCAACGACGCGCGCCGCGAATCGGGCATTACCGAAATCGCCGGCTGATGGCTGTGGTAAGATAGCAACTGCATGAGCCGCGCCAAGAGTGACGGAGAGCCGACGGACCGAAGGGAATCGATCTGGAGCATACCGGTAAGCTGGCGGGTCGCCTACTTCGCCCTGTTCAGCATCCTACACCTGCTCGCGACATGCGTTATAGTATGGTACGAGATAGAGAACCGCGGCGACTCGCACCCTGTCGAAGTGCTGTTGTCAATTGCGGAAGGCGTGTCGGTTACCGGCTTAGCGCTTGCCGTAACCACCGTCGCGATCATGGAAGGGATACAGTTGCCCATGGTACTTGCGAACTACATCAGGGTTAAGCTGGTCGAACCGGCAAAGGAGCGACTCCGTGAGCAGGGTCGCAGCACTGCCAACGCCGCATGGCGCGAGTGGAACGCACGCCGCATGAAAGCCGAGGAAGAGGGCACACCCTTCGACGAGCCTCCGCCCGAACTCGGCTGATCGATAACGACTCGGGAAATCCAAAAGAGACGCCGCTCCGTTAAGTTGGGGCGGCGTCTTTCGTTTCACGGACCTTGTGCAGCTTGGACTACATCGTCAGGCGCTTGTACAGGTACAGCAGCCTCTCCGGCAGCGTGTAGATGTCGTCCAGCACCTCGTAGCCCATATCGGTGCACATCGTCTTCAGGTAGTCGTGACCGTTCTTGTCCACGGTCAGGCAGAAGGCGTTGATCTCCTGCCGCTTGGCCTCGTCCAGCGCCATCTTGGTGTCGTGGACGGCGTACTCCTTCTCCACGCCCTCGCGGCTGTACCCCCTGTCCTGCGGGCGTCCGTCGCTGATTAGGAACAGCAGCTTGGTGCGCGCGTCCTGCTTGGCCAGCTTGGAAGTCGCGTGCCGTATGGCCGGCCCCATGCGCGTGGCGTGGAGCGGCGCGATGCGGTCGATCCGCTTCTTCACCCTGTCCGACAGGTTCTCGTCCAGGTCCTTGATGGTGTAGAACTCCACGTTCTCCCTGCCGTAGCCCGAGAAGCCGTAGATGCCGTACACGTCGCCGATGGCCTCGAGCGCGTTGATGATGAGCACCACCGCTTCCTTCTCCACGTCGATGATGCGCTTGTACGTCCGCCGCATCGCCTCGCCGCGGCGCGTCCGCAGCCACACCATGTACTCGACCGGATCGTCGGGAGCGTCCCAGTCGTCCGGCGTGCGCTTCGTGTCGTCGATGGCCTCGGCGGTGGACGCGCTCGTGTCCATCAGGAACGCCACCGCAACGTCCCGCTGCACCTTGTTGCGCCGCCAGTAGAACTTGTCGCTGGGGCTGGAGCCGGTCTTGATGTCCACGATGAACTCGATGAGGTCGTCGATGTCGATCTCCTCGCCGTCCTCCAGCTTGCGCACCTTGCGGAACATCTCCGGCACCATCATCTCGAACTGCCGGCGGATTCTGGTCACCAGCGAGCCGTAGTTGGCCAGCGTAGTGCCGAAGTAAGCAGGGTCGCCCTCCTGCATCACCTTCTGGCGCACGATGCACCAGCGCGGCTTGTAGTCCTCGGCGCGGAAGTCCCACTCGTCGTACACGAACGTCTGAGGCTCGTCCGGGTCGAGCGACGCGCCCTCCTCGTCCACGTGCACCAGCGGCCCCTGCCCGAACTGCGGCGTCTGCTCCAGGTTGACGCCCGCCTCCTTCAGAAGGTTGTTGGCGAACAGCCCGCTGGCGTCCTGTATCTCGCCCTCCACGGCCTGCAGGTCCAGCTCGGCGCTGTTCTTGAGCAGCTCTTCGAGCATCTCCTGCGTGATCGGCTCGCTGGCGCCGTCCGCCGGCTGGTCCTGCGGCTGCATCCGTAGCTGCGCCAGAAGCTGCGTCAGCTCGGGCTTGAAGTCGCCCCGGTAGTCCACCTCCTCTACGGAGTCGTACTCCTGCTCGTCGTCGGGGCGCATGTCCATTTCCATGCCCACGGCCATCTGCTGCACCAGTTCCATCATCTCCTCGGAGTCCTGGTACTGCTCGTTCTCGTCTTCTTCGTCGATGTCCATGTCCTCCCACTCTTCGGGAGGCACCTCTTCGTTCGGAATCTGCGAAATGATGGCATAGATGCGGAGCGTCGCCTCCGCGGCGTCCTCGACGGTCGCCTCGGGATTCAGCATCCGCCGCGCGATGCGCGCCACCCGCCGGGCCTCGTCCACGCAGTCCTCGGGCACCGGAACGTCCTTGTACTGCTGGAGGCTGAGCCTGACCAGAAACTCCACCATCGCCTCGCGCATCGGCAGCGACTGCATCTCCGGCCGAGAGGTGAGCGAGTCGCCCTGCACCTGGTTGTAGGCGCGGCGAATGCCCGGATAGTCAACCTTGACGCGCGCGTCCAGCCGGCTGTCCTCGACGACAGTGAAAATGTCCAGGGACAGCTTGCGGTCCTCGAACAGGTTGAAGAACCGCTGCATATCGGTCACCCAGCCCTGCTCCAGGCTCGCGGCGTCGATCTCGGGCATCTGCATTTCCTGCCTGTCCAGGCGCGCCTCCTCGGCGCGTTGGGCCTTCGCCGTCTCCAACTCGTGACGCAGGTTGGAAAACAGCGCGTCCTCCGCGTCCGAGTCGAACTGGAAGTCGAAGCTGCCGAACTCCAGGTGCGCGACCTGGTGCGTGGACACCACCTTGAACCACGAAAAGTTCTCTTCCTTGCTCGGATAGCGGTCCACCGCCACCGGCACGTACACCGTCGATCCGTCGGTCGAGGGCGACTCGCCGGACACCCAGCCGACGTTCTTCTCGACCAGCTCCTCGCTGGCGGAGAGCTTCACCTCCGCTCCCGCCAGCGCGCGGCAGTACATCTCCATGATGTCCTTGATGCGCGTGAACTCGACGCTGGACGACAGCATTTCGAGCACCGCCTCCGAGTGGGCCGACTCGATCTTGAAGTACGCCAGCCCGCCGTCCGGGTTCTGTTGCAGGATGCGGGCGCCCTCTTCGAACCACTTCTCCATCTGCGGCATACTGATGTTCTCGAGCGCGAACGGCGCCGACTTGATGAACTCGGGAACCGAGGGCGGCGACAGCCGCAGCAGCGCCTCCGCCATGTTCAGCACCTGGGAGTGGTCGTCCGTCTCGAGCTGGCTCAGCGCCATCGACGTGTCCAGCATCACCGCCGGAATGTTCGATCCGCCGTTCTTCACGAGCTGCTCCGCCAGCCGCAGGAACCGCAACCGCTGGTCCGGCTCGATCCTTGGCAGCGCCCTCGTGCCCGCGTCGAAGAAGCTCTTGACCTCGCGCCAGCCGGTCTCCGTGAGCGTGGACGCAAGCGAGATGAACGCGAGCTTGTCCTCGCCAATCAACGGGAACAGCTGCTGGCCCAGCGTTATGCACTCGGACGCCAGGTCGTAGGAACGGTGCGAAAGCGCGTCGAGAAATGCGACGAAGTTCTCCAGTTCCTGGAACGTCAGGCTCTCCATCAGCGCCGGGCTGCTGTCGAAGAACTTGCACGCCAGCGTGCTTGACTTCCAAGTGCCCTTGTACAGCGACCGCCCCAGCTTGGACCAGCTCTCTATGTGGCGCGACCTCAGCTTCGCCATCGCCCCCGGGCTGGCCAGGAAGTAGGCCGTGGCCAGGGTGGGAGACTCGCCGCACAGCGCGCTGCCGCACTCCGTCCACTTGACGAAGTAGTTGAACGGCATGAAGGTGATGACCTGCGGGCTCACCTTGTAGTACTGCGCCGCGGATTCCCAGGAGCGGACGGTCTGCTGCGCGATCTCGAGTCCGGCAAACGCCCAGTCGCGGCTCTGCGCTTCTGTCATGGAATCGGGCATCGCCGCCTCTGCCCTCTCCATCTCCTCCAGGACCGAGGCCGGGAAGCGCCTTACCTCTTCCTTGATGTCTTCGAGCGTCAGGGCTGGCTTGTTTTCCACAGGGCCTCCTTGAGCGGTCCGGGCGCCGCCTGGAGCAATCCCAAGAACTGGCTGAGAACTCGCGCGGTTGCTCCGAAAACTACGTGACCGTCGTAAGCGTATGCCGGCGAAATGGACAACTCGCCATCGACGATTCTGACCTCTTCTCTAAAGCTGGATTCGTCCATCAGCGTGGAGAGCGGCGCCTCCAGCACTTCGGCGACTTCCGCCTCGAATGGCCGAAAGTCGTAGGGATACGGAATGGTGCCGACGTATGGGCGCATGAGGAATCGGCTGCGCGTGGCCATGTCGTCGATGCGCCCCAGAAGTTGCACGTCCTCGGGCCGTATGCCCATCTCCTCGTGGGTCTCGCGCAGCGCCGTAGCCTCGAGCGAGTCGTCCTCCGGGTCCCTGCCGCCGCCGGGAAAGGAGATTTCGCCCTTGTGGTGCTCCACCTTCTCCGACCGCTTGTTGAGCAGCACGCAGTACTCGCCGTCCTTGGGGTAGATGAGTATCATCACCCCGGCGGGAGCGAGTGTGGGGTCGTCGATCTCCTTCGCGCCGTGTTCGGACAGCAGCCGACGTATCTCCGCAATCGGCGAATCTTCCATCTAAGACGGCCCGCTAGGGTGAGGCGGTGACGAAAGGCGCATGGACGGGGGCAGGCTCCTACTCGAAAATCGAAAAGATGAGCTCTTCGATGCTCCGCTGCACCGTGGCGTCGTCGGTGACCGCCCAGTTCACGGCCACCTGGCACGCCCGGCGCGGGCTGATGCCCTGGGCGATCATCTTGCCCGCGTAGATGAGCAAGCGCGTGCTGGCGCCCTCTCCGAGGCCGTGCTCCTTGAGGTTGCGCACCTTCTCGCCGAGCCTGGCTAGCTGCATCGCGGTGCCGGCATCGACGCCGGACTCGTGCTGCACTATCTCGGCCTCGATGTCGCGCGGCGGGTAGTCGAACTCTATCGCCAGGAAGCGCTGCCGCGTGCTGTGCTTCAGGTCCTTCAGCGCGCTCTGGTAGCCGGGGTTGTACGAGAGCACCAGCAGGAAACCGTCGGCCGCCTCCAGCAGCTCGCCCCTCTTCTCCACCGGCAGCATTCGCCTGTGGTCGGTGAGCGGGTGGATGAGCACGGTGGTGTCCTTCCGCGCCTCCACTATCTCGTCGAGGTAGCAGATGCCGCCCGCCTTGACGGCGCGCGTCAGCGGCCCGTCGATCCACACGGTGCTGTCGCCCTCCAGCAGGTAGCGGCCCACCAGGTCGCTCGCGGTCAGGTCCTCGTGGCACGCGATTGTCACCAGCGGCACGTTGTCGCCGTTCTGGGACACGTCGGCTTGCTGGTCGGCGGGGCGCACCTTCGTCAGCGGCTGGCCCAGCCTCCATGACATGTACTCGACGAATCGCGTCTTGCCGCAACCCGTCGGGCCCTTGAAAAGCAGAGGAATCTTTTGCAGATAGGCGGCCTCGAACAATTCCACCTCGTCGCCGGTAGAAACGTAGTAAGGCTCGTCGACGAGGTGGTACTCCTCGATGATGTAGCTGCGGTATAGCGTCCTGGTCGTTGAGGTCATCGTTAGTCGCTACTCTCCTTGTTGGCGGACACGCGGTCATCCCACAGTCTGTCCACCGTCTCCCTTAGCTCGTCCATGGAACCGCTGTTGGCTATCAGCACGTCGGCGTGCCCCGCCCGCTCTTCGGACGACATCTGCGAATTGATGCGCGCTCGGGCCGCCTCCTCGCCCATGTTGTTGCGCCCCTTGATCCGGTCGATCACCTGGTCCTCGGGCGCGGTTGTTACCCACACCTCGTCCACCAGGGGCGTCCACTTGGCCTCGATGAGGATGGCGGCCTCCACGACGATCGTCTCGGCGCCCCCGGACTGAAGCCCCTGTATGCGCTCCTCGATCATCTTGTACATGCGGGGGTGCATTATGGCGTTCAGCTTTTCCAGTTGGCTGGGGTCGCTGAACACGATGGCGCCCAGCTTTCGGCGGTCGATCTGGCCGTCCTCGGCGAGCACATCCCCGAAAGTGTCCACCACCACCTGCCACGTCTCCGTGTGAGGCGTATAGGCCTCGTGGCCCACCAGGTCGGCGTCGATAATCGTGGCCCCGCGCTCTTCGAGCATACGGGAAACCAGGGACTTGCCGGTGCCTATGCCACCGGTCAGGCCGATTACAAGCATATCGCGCCCCACATTCTGAGAAATCCGTCACATTCTAGCAACAAGGCGCCATAGGGGTCAAGACAAAATGCCGGTCTGGGCGCGCCCCCGCAGCGCGTTCCTTCGCGGATTCACGCGCCCTTTGCCCGCCCGCCCGTCACCAGTCCAGGCCCACCGCCGTGGTGATGAACTCGGCGAACGGAGCGGCCGTCCGGCAGGCTTGGGCATACACGTCCATGAAGTCCGCCGAGCACGCCTCGTCTTCCGTGAAGTTGGTGACGGCCACGAACGACTTGAGCTTGAGATGGTCGATAAGCGGGTGTTCAGGGTCGATTCCCCTGGGAGCGCGCTTCAGTGATTCGGACTCCAGCGAATAGACCGACGCGAACTCCCGCTCGTCCACGATGCGGCTCCACCTGCCCGGGTTGGCTACGATGGCGTCCCGAATCTTGCCGACCGTGGCGGAGTTGGGGCGCCAGATGCCGATTCCGGCGAACACGCTGCCGGGCTGCAGGTGCAGGTACAGGCCCGGCCCGTGGACTTCGCGCCCGACCTCGTGGCGGAAGTGGATGCCCGCGTTCGTCTTGTACGGGCTTTTGTCCTTCGAGAACCGGACGTCCCGGTAGATGCGAAACACCGACCCGCCGGACGGGCGCGGGTCCGCGACCATGTGAGGGCTGATGTCGTACAGCCTGTCGCCGAAGTCGGATACGAACGCCACGAGCGCGTCGCGCACGTCTCGCTCGTACCTCCCCTTGTTCGCATTGAACCACTCGCGGTTGTTGTTCCCCGCCAGCTCGGCCAGGAACTCGAACAGGGCGGGCGTGAAGTGCGCGGTTTGTGTGGTTGAGGACATCGACAGCAACCTCCGTTTCTGCGAGTTGGCCACGCGCGGCCAACGGCAAAGCAGCGTAGCAGAGCGAGCCTTCCGTATCAACACGCCAACTTGCGCCAAAGCGACAACATTACAAGCTCAAACGAAGGCTGCGACACGCGCCGCGCCCGTCAAGCGACCATCGACTCGGCTGACCATATTCACTTACTCAGGAACCTATAACAGTTTAGTCGGTCATGCACGTGTAGGGGCAATCCCTTGTGATTGCCCCCGTTGGTCTCCCGCGGCCCGACCCCGTGTCGGTTCACAGGGCAGGGCCGTTTCAAAGTCCCTTCCCCCTCACACATTGTCCCTTCCCCCTTGATGGGGGAAGGTTAGGATGGGGGTGACGCCGCCACCCCTATTGACAAATACAGAACACACGTACTAACATTCACCCATCCCAACAACCAGGACGCCATACCATGCGCCAAGCCAACCACAGCCACATCCAATCCGCCCGGGCGATACACCCTTGTCGCGCCAACGGCCCAAACCGGCCCGCAACTGTATCGCACCGTCCCGAAATCGGCCCCCGAAACCCCCGAAACACACCGCGAAAGTGCCCAAATGCTACAAATGTCACCGAATGAAACAGTTTTCGGGAAGTCCCCCGCCCGCAAGTAGACGATACAGGTTCCTTACTCAGTTCAACTTTGACATACCCGCCTGTTGGAACCTAGAATGAGGTTCATACGGGGGTTCGATAAAAAGAGAGGGAATTGTGAAGGAAAGCGACTTGCGGACGTCCTACCAACGCAGTTGGCAATTCCCCGGCGCGTCTCCAGAACATAATTCCGCCGATGAGAGAGACCGTCTCGTATCGCACGACGCGCAAGCCCAGGATGGCGCTGACGGACCGACTCACCGCCGTGTTCGCAACGGCAAGCCCACAAACAACCTCGTGCAGAGCGCATATGTGGGAGGAAATGAGGACGTGTTTCCTCAGATCCTAAGCCTCTATGTTGCTCCGCACAGCGTCGTCGCTGATGTCACGTATGGAGAAGGAGTGTTCTGGAGAAATGTTCCGGAGGGTAGGTATCGGGTTCTCCCTACCGACATTCGGAACGGCGTTGATTGCAGAAATCTCCCGTACCGGGACGGAGAAATCGACTGCCTGGTGCTGGACCCGCCATACATGCACTCACCGGGCGGCACGGCGCACACGGCTCACCCCGCTTTCGAACGTCACTATAGGAACAACAGCACCGGCAACAGAACCGGTAAGAAGTACCATGAGGCGGTGCTGGCTCTTTATGAGGAGGCCGGAGCGGAAGCTCACAGAGTTCTACGAGACCGAGGAGTCCTGATCGTAAAGTGCCAGGACGAAGTGTGTTCAAATCGACAGAGGTTTACCCACGTCGAAATCCTGCAAGCCTATGAGCGGATCGGATTTGTGGCGGAAGACCTCTTCGTAGTGGTGCGAAGCAATAGGCCGGGCGTTAGTCGCACTGTAAAGCAGGTTCATGCCCGGAAGAACCACTCATACTTTTTGGTATTCTGGAAGCGTGGAGACGGGCGCGGAGTGTGGGCGCCTCCGGCATGACCGCAGTCGAGTTGCTTCAAGAAATCATTCGGGAGCATTCCCCGGAAGACATATGGCGGGATTCGCCTCTGATAGGTTACCGAATGCTCGGCAATACCAATCGGGGCGAGATCGGCGAAGAGTTCATTCGCCGCTATCTCTCACGGCACGGGATTGAAGCAGGCAATGGTGGTCGAACCTCTCAAATCGACCTGCGCGTAGGCGACATTCGGTTCGAGGTCAAGACGGCTTCTCTCGGCGCAAACGGAACGTTCCAGTTCAATCACGTCAGGCTGGACCGAATGTATGACTACCTGCTATGCCTCGGAATCTGCCCGCACAACGTTGTCTATAACATGTGGCGCAAGGGAGTGGTAGCCGAAGGTCGAGCGGGCACACTGGTACGAATGGCGGAAGGGCAGGCGGTGACGTACAAGCTCACCAAGAGGCTTGACGATATGTTTGAGATTGAAGAGCTTGTGCAGGACATCCGCCGAATCGTTGCTGACGGAGCATGAACAAATGAAATCTGTTGACAGTCCGGCCCGCCCTGCCCTATCCTCTTATCCAGGCGATCGGTCCCATTCGGGGGCGTCGCCCAACACAACGCACAAAGGCGAAGACGGAGACGAGTAGGCGCGAAGCGGGCGCACAGCGAGTCCGAGCAGGCCCCACGATTGCGGGGCCGCGGTGAGAGCGGACGCGGAGCGCGGCGCCGAACATCACTCCCGAGCCTCGGCCCGAAACCGGCGCGGAACTCCGCGCGGCTGTAGGCGCCGACGGACTCGCCCACCGTTACAAGGGCGGCCCGGACGCCATGTGCCTCTGGGCGAACCGAGCGCCCCGCCGCGCCACGATACACAGGCGGGGAAACAGGGTGGTACCGCGGGAAGCGTAACGGCTCTCGTCCCTAGGGGACGGGGGCTTTTTTTGTTGCTCCCGCGAGCGCCGCGGCGACGGCACAAAATCAAATAGAGGTCTTCATCATGTTCAAGCAGGTCGACGCCAGGGTGGACTTTCCGGAGATGGAGCGGGAGCTTCTGCAATGGTGGGAGCGGAACGACATCCCCCGCAAGTACCGCGAACGCAACGAAGACGCTGACAAGCGCTACTCGTTTATCGACGGGCCGATCACCGCCAACAACCCAATGGGCGTACACCACGCCTGGGGCCGCACCTACAAGGACCTGTTCCTGCGGTTCCGCAACATGCAGGGCTACAGGCAACGCTTTCAGAACGGGTTCGACGGCCAGGGGCTGTGGATAGAGGTAGAGGTCGAAAAGGAACTCGGCTTCAAGTCCAAGCGCGACATCGAAGCCTACGGCATAGACAGGTTCGTCGATCTGTGCAAAGAGCGCGTCCGCCGCTTCTCCGACGTCATCTCCTCCCAGTCCCAACGACTCGCCTACTGGATGGACTGGAACGACTCCTACCACACGATGGCCGACGAGAACAACTACACCATCTGGCAATTCCTCAAGACGTGCCACGAGCGCGGCTGGCTCTACGAGGGCCGTGACGTGATGCCCTGGTGCCCCCGCTGCGGCACGGGGCTGTCGGAGCACGAGATAGTCACCGAAGGCTACAAGGAAGTCGTACACCCCGGCCTGTTCGTGCGGTTCCCCCTGCTGGACGAAGAGGCGTCGCTGCTGGTATGGACCACCACGCCCTGGACGCTCACCTCAAACGTGGCCGCCGCCGTCCACCCGGAGAAAACCTACGCCAAGGCGCGCAACGGCGGCGAGACGCTGTACCTGGCCAAGGCGTTGCTGCCCCTGCTGCGCGGCGAAACCGAGACGCTGGCGGAGTTTCCCGGCGCGAACCTGGTGGGCCGCGCCTACCGGGGGCCGTTCGACGAGCTCCCCGTCCAGCAGGGCGTGGAGCACCGCGTGATAGCCTGGGACGACGTGAGCGAATCCGAAGGCACCGGCATAGTCCACATCGCGCCCGGCGCGGGCAAAGAGGACTTCGCGCTAGGCAAGGAACACGGGCTGGCCACCATCGCGCCCCTGGACGAGTTCGGCGACTTCATCGACGGTTTCGGCCCGCTTTCGGGCATGAGCGTTTACGACGTGAACAAGCCCATCTACGACAGCCTGCGCGAAAAGGGCGCCTTCTACCGGCTGGACCAGTACTCGCACCGCTACCCCGTTTGCTGGCGGTGCGACTCCGAGCTTGTCTTCCGGCTGGTGGACGAGTGGTTCATCTCCATGGACGAGTTGCGCCACCAGATAGCCGACGTAACCCGCAACATCCGATGGATACCGGCGTTCGGCCTTGAGCGCGAGCTGGACTGGCTGCGCAACATGGACGACTGGATGATTTCCAAGAAGCGCTACTGGGGTCTCGCGCTGCCCATCTTCAAGTGCGACGACTGCGGCCACTTCGAGGTCGTCGGCAGCGAGACGGAGCTACAGGAGCGCGCCGTGGAGGGCTGGGACGAGTTCAGCGGCCACTCGCCGCACCGCCCATGGATAGACGCCGTGAAGATAGCCTGCGAGAAGTGCGGCAAGGCCGTCTCCCGCATAGCCGACGTCGGCAACCCCTGGCTGGACGCCGGCATCGTGTCGTTCTCCACGCTCGGCTACCGCCAGGACAAGGACTACTGGAAGGACTGGTTCCCCGCCGACTGGATTTCGGAGAGCTTCCCGGGCCAGTTCCGCAACTGGTTCTACTCGCTGCTCACCATGAGCGCGGCGCTTGAGAGCTCGGAGCCGTGCAAGACGGTGTTCAGCTACGCGCTGATGCGCGACGAAAACGGCGAGGAGATGCACAAGAGCAAAGGCAACGCCATCTGGTTCGAGGACGCCGCCGAGCGCATGGGCGTGGACTCGATGCGCTGGCTGTACTCGCGAGGCAATCCCGCGCTCAACGTCAACTTCGGCTACCGCTCGGTTGACGAAGTGCGCCGACGTTTCATCATCCCGCTCTGGAACGTCTATTCCTTCTTCGTAACCTACGCCAACATCGACCGGTTCGACCCGTCCGCGCCCGCGCCGGCCGCGGCCGAGCGGCCCGAACTGGACCGATGGATCCTATCCGAGTTGAACATCCTGGTGCGCGAGATGACCAACGCGCTCGAGAACTTCGAGCCGGAGCGCGCCAGCCGCGCGGCGGAGCGGTTCGTGGAGTACCTGTCCAACTGGTACGTGCGACGCAGCCGCCGCCGCTTCTGGAAGTCCGACGCGGACGACGACAAGGCCGCCGCCCACGCCACGCTGTACCACTGCCTGCTCACGCTCACCAGGCTGCTCGCGCCTATCGTGCCGTTCGTCTCCGAGTCCATGTACCGCAACCTGGCGTCAAACGGCGCCGGGGGGCGCGAAAGCGTGCACCTGGAAAGCTACCCGCTCTGCGACGAAAGCCTGATAGACGAAGAGCTGGCGGAGGCCACCCGGCTCGCCATGCGCCTGTCCAGCCTGGGCCGCGCCGCCCGCAGCAAGGCGCGTCTCAAGGTGCGCCAGCCGCTCGAAAGCGCGCTGGCGCTACTGCGCTCGCCGGCCGAGGCGGGACGGCTGGACACGGTGGTCGCCCAGGTGCGCGACGAGCTCAACGTCAAGAGCGTGTCCACCATCGCCGACATGGGCGAAGTCATGGACTTCAGCGTGCAGGCCAACATGCCCCTGCTAGGCCCCAAGTACGGCATGGAGTTGCGCTACATCATAGAGGGGCTGAAGAACGCAGACGCCAGGGCGTTGCGCGCAAGCGCGCTCGCGGGCGAGAGCGTGGAAGTGGAAGGCTACGACCTGCTGCCGGAAGAGATACTGGTGAACGCCGCCGAGCGCGAGGGCTACTCCGTCGTGGAAGAGGGCGGCTACACCCTGGCCGTCACCACCACCGTCAGCCGCGAGTTGGCGCTGGAAGGCATGGCGCGCGAGCTTGTCCACCAGGTGCAGAACCTGCGCCGCGAGGCCCAATTCGACATAGCCGACCACATCATCGCCTACCACCAGTGCGGCGACGAACTCAAAGAAGTGCTGGCCGCGCACGGCGACTACATCCGCCGCGAGACGCTCAGCGACGACCTGGTGGACGGCCCCGCCCCGGACGACGCGCACACCGCCACCCTGAACGTGGACGGCGAAGAGATTACGATGGGGCTGGTGCGGGTGTAGGGTCTTCCAAAATCCCTTCCCTCTCGCAGAGGGAACACCAAAAATCCCTTCCCCCTCGATGGGGGAAGGCTAGGATGGGGGTGACTACGCAGGCCCTACCCGCCAAACCTCCCCACGCCGAACGGCTCCAGCGGCGCGGCGTCCCCGCTCATCACGTAGTCCGCCACCATCTGCGCGGTGCCGGGCGCGAGCATGACGCCCGCCGAATCGTGGCCGGCCGCCACTATCAGCCCTTCCCGTCCAGGAACCGGCCCGATGATGGGAAGGCCGTCGGGCGAGGCGGGCCGCACGCCCGCCATTGCTCCCGCGAACTCGGCGTCGCGCAACAGCGGAAACGCCCGCGCGGCGTCGGTCAGCAGCTCGCCCACTGCGTCCGCCGTCACCCGCGTATCGAACTCCCCCTCGTGCCGCGTGGCGGCCACCAGTATGCTGCCGTCCGGCTGCGGCATGACGTAGCGACCGTAGTCGCGCACCGGCATGGTGGGCATGAAGCCGGGCTTGCGGAGCAGCAACCGCTGACCTTTCGCGGGCCGCACCGGCAGCGCCTCCGGCAGCCAGCGGCCCGCCAGTCCGCTCCACGGCCCCGCCGCGAGCACCACGTGCTCGGCATACAACCGGCCCTCGCTCGATTCCACCCCAACGACACGGTCGCCCTCGGTGATGAGTCCACCCACCTCCACGCCCTCCGCGAGGCGCGCGCCGAACACACTTGACGCCGCATTCGCCATGGCGCGCACGAACGACCGGCCGTGTACGAATCCCTCTTCGGGTGAGTAGACGCCTCCCAATGCTCCCGGCGCGACGTGCCGCTCCAGTTCCAGAAGCTCGCCCGCGTCAACCCAGCGCACGCCAAGCCCAAGCTCGCCCTGCCACGCCAGCCCTTCACGCAACTCTTGTGCCTGTTCCTCGGTGCGCGCCACGTTGAGAATGCCGGACCGCCGGAAACCGGTTGAAACGCCGGTTTCGGCCAGCGCCTCGGTCAGTCGCGGAAACTCTCGCAGGCTGGCGAGTCCGAGCTCCATCGCCGCTTCGTTCGCGTGCGGAACGTGCCACAGCGGGCCTACCACGCCCGCCGTCGCGCCGGACGCGCCCCACCCGAACTCGCGCTGCTCGAACAGCTTGCAGGTGTAGCCGCGCATCGACAGGTACAGAGTGATTGCGCTGCCAATCACGCCACCGCCGACAACCGCGACGTCAACCGATTTCGGCATCAAACCTCACTACCGACCGCTAACCACTAAGAGCTAACTACTAACGACTCCGCAACTGCGGAAACAGCACCACCTCGCGGATGTTGGGGCGGCCGGACAGCAGCATGGTAAGGCGGTCTATGCCAAGCCCAAGGCCGCCGGTGGGCGGCATTCCGTGTTCTATGGCGACCAGAAAGTCCTCGTCCAGCCTGTCGGTTTCCTCTTCCTGGAACTCCGCCCGCACCGCCTCCTGGTCCTCGAATCGTTGGCGCTGGTCAACCGGGTCGTTCAGCTCGGTGAAGGCGTTGCAGAACTCCATGCCGGCGGCGTAGCCCTCGAACCGCTCCACCAGCATGGGATTGTCGGCGCGGCTCTTGGAGAGCGGCGACATCTCGATTGGGTAGTCTATCAGGAAAGTGGGCTGCACCAGGTGGCGTTCCACCTTGGCCGATATGAGCTTGTCCAGCAGCCCGCCCCTGCTGACCTGCTGCGACACGTCCACGCCGGATTGCCGCATCACCTCTTTAAGTTCTTCGGTGTCCGGGTAGTCCAGGAAGTCTATGCCGCTGTGCTCGATTATCTGCTCGCGCACCCTGAGCCGGGGCCAGGGCGGGGTGAAGTCTATGGTCTCGCCACCGAACTCCACCACCGGGCTGCCGAGCACCTGTTGGGCGACGCCGGACACGAGCTCTTCCACCATGGCCATCACGTCGTTATAGTCCGCGAAAGACTCGTAGCTCTCCATCATGGTGAACTCCGGGTTATGGTCCAGGTCCACGCCCTCGTTGCGGAACACCTTGCCTATCTCATAGACCTTCTCTATGCCGCCGACTATCAGCCGCTTGAGGTAGAGTTCGGTGGCGATTCGCAGGAACAGGTCGCGGTTGAGCGCGTTGTGGTGGGTGACGAAGGGATGGGCCATTGCGCCGGCGGCCACGGGCACAAGCACGGGCGTCTCCACTTCCAGGAAGCCGCGCCCGTCCATGAAGCGGCGCACGGAGGACACGATGCGGGGCCGCAGCATGGCGGTGTGGCGCGCCTCGTCGTTGGCTATCAGATCCAGGTAGCGTTGGCGGTAGCGCGCCTCTACGTCCACCAGCCCGTGCCACTTCTCCGGCAGCGGCCGCAAGGACTTGCACAGCACCGTGAGGCCGTGTACCTCAACGGTTATCTCGCCCGCGCGGGTGCGGAACACCTGCCCGCTCACGCCGAGCCAGTCGCCCATGTCCAGGTCTTGCAGGATGCCGTACTCGTCGCCGAGCAGGTTGCGGCGAAACATCACCTGGATGCGCCCGTCGCCGTCCAGCAGGTCGGCGAAGCTGGCCCGGCCCATGCCGCGCATGGCGACGATGCGCCCCCCTACCGAGACTTCGCCGGTGCGCGCATCCGAAGAATCGGCGTCCTCTTCCAGCCCCTCGAAAAGCGCCTTCGCTTCACCGCTGGTATGCGTCCGCTTGTAGCGGTGCGGGTACGGGTCTATGCCCCTGTCTCTCAGCCTGCCCAGCTTCGCCAGGCGAACGCTCACCAGTTCGTTATCTTCCAACATAGCGTGTCCGTGCCCTCCGACCTGCGCGTTCGACGACAATCCGAAGTGCGCGCCCCGTCTCGAACAAACCCTAAGCCGGAGTATTCTAACCCGACCCATAATCAATGTAAAACTCCCACCGGCTTCTCGTTCCCCACGCCCAAGCTGAAGAGAGCCTCTCAGTTATGTAACTCGTCAAAAATAAGTCCAAAACATGCTTTAATCCCGAAATTATCCGTTGTTAATCTTTGTTAGCGTCGCGGAGTCCCGCCCGGCCACCTCGCCTGTCGACCGTGGCTCACGCATTTCGCTCGCTATCGCGGCCGGCGCTGGGACGAAGCGGCGCGGCAGGTCACACGTGGAGGGCCCAACGGCCCATGAGCGTCAGAATATCGGGAGGAACGCACAGAGGCAGACTGATCCGCTCGGATCGCCAACGAGGCCTGCGGCCAACGTCCGAAAGGGTGCGTGGCGCGCTGTTCTCGATTCTGGGTCGGTCAGCCATCGAGGGGGTGCGAGTGCTTGACCTTTACGCCGGGACCGGCGCTCTTGGCATAGAGGCGCTCAGCCGAGGAGCGGCTTGGGCAGACTTCGTGGAGTCCGATGGCAGAAGGTGCCGCCAGTTGACCCGTAACCTCGGCGAACTGGACTTGGACGACCGAGCCCGAGTTCTGTGCGGCAGGGTGGAGCGTATGCTGAGCGGCATGTGCGGAGAGTACGGCCTCGTGATGGCCGACCCGCCCTACCAGGCGGCGCCCTGGCACACGACGCTCTCGCAGCTTTCCGAGCGGGGCCTCGTGGCCGAAGGCGGCGTGGTGGTCGCAGAACACCGAAGCGGCCAGCCCCTGGAAACCGGCTACGGCAACCTGAGGCGCGTGGACAGCCGACGGTACGGCGATACCTCGATTACGTTCTACAAGGTAGGTGAAAGCGGTGGCTAAAGCGATTTACCCGGGCAGCTTCGATCCGGCCCACAACGGCCACGTCGATATCGCCACCAGGGCGTCGCACCTGTTCGACGAGCTTGTCATCTGCGTCTACGACTCGCCCCCCACGAAAAGGCTGCTGTTCAGCACCGAGGAGCGCGTGGATCTGTTCGAGCGCAGCGTCAGCCATCTGCCGAACGTAAAAGTCGTCCCGTTCACGGGACTCGCGCCCAAAGTGGCCCATCGCCACGGCGCCCAGTTCATTCTCAGGGGTCTCCGGGCAGGATTCGACTTCGAGTTGGAGTTCGAAATGGCGTTGATGTGGCGCAATCTCGACCCCGAAATCGACGTGGTGTGCATGATGAGTTCGCTGGACTACCAGTTCGTGTTCTCCAGCCGAATCAAAGAGGTCGTATCGCTGGGGGCCAACGTCGATAACCTCGTGCCGCCGCACGTCGCGGAGGCGCTCGAGGCAAAACTCTTAACGTAACGAACGCGATAGGCGAAGGAACAGCGTTAGCAAAAGGAGGAGCATCATCAGCAACATCAACGAGGTAACCAACGAACTGAGGCAGATAGCGACCACGGGCAGGCGCGTGCCCGGCTTCGGGGGCAGGGTGATGGTGGAAGTGGACCAGCTGCAGCGCCTCGCCTCGATTGCCGAGCAGGCGGGCCGCGCGATGCCGGCCAACATGCAGGAATCCGACGAGATAATCAAGCAGAAGGACAGCATCATCAGCCAGGCCTATCTCGAGGCGCAGCGCATCAGAGGCGCCGCCGAGCAGCAGGCCACGTCCCTCACCAGCTCCGCCGAGTCCGAGTTCAACGCCAGGGTCAGCGAGACCGAGGTGCTCAGGGAGTCGCACGAGCAGGCCGAGCAGATGAAGGAGAAGGCGCGCCAGGAGGCCAACCAGATCATCGACGACGCCCAGCGCCGAGCGCAGCGCTTCATGGGCGAGTCCGACATCTCCGCCGCCATGCGCAGAGAGGGCGCCGACCAGTACGCCCGCGAAGTGCTCTTCAACCTGGAGTCCCACCTCGCCGACGTTCTCGGCCAGGTGCGCCGCGGCATCGATTCCCTGCGCGTGGACAACAGGGGGCAGGCCGCCAACTCCAACTACGCCCCGCAGGGCTCCAACAGGAACGAAGTCCACGTCTAGCCCGACGTCGGCCCGTCGCTTAGCGCGCCGGGAAACCTGGACCGGAGCAAAACGGGAGAAGCGCCCGATGGGGCGCTTCTCCCTCTTCTGTTCAGGCTGTTCGCGAATGTCGCGCGCCGGCCCCGCGATACGGCGGACGGCCTAGCCCGGCTTATGGGCGAGTATGTTCATGCTGTGCGCGTAGGACGCCCACTGCTCGCTGCCCTCCCACGGCGTATCCGCCGTGATCTCGGCCCGCTCGAACCCGGCGGTCCGCATCCTGCCGAGGTACACGTCCACCGGCTCCGCCCCGCCGATGCACGACACCCAGTTGCTCATGTCGGCCTTCGCCTCATCGGGCAACTCATCGACGAGAAGCAGGTCCGATATGTACGCCCGGCCGCCCGGCTTGAGAATCCTGAACGCCTCCCGGAACACCGCGTCCTTGTCCGGGGACAGGTTGATGACGCAGTTGGAGATGATGACGTCCACGCTCTCGGCGTCGATGGGCGTGCTCTCCATCTCCGACAGGTGAAACTCTACGTTCGTCGCGCCCAGCTTGATCGCGTTCTCGCGCGCCAGCGCCACCATGTCCGGCGTCATGTCCACGCCGATGACGCTGCCCTCCGGCCCCACGGCTCTCGCCGCCAGGAAGCAGTCGATGCCTCCCCCGCTTCCGAAGTCCACCACCGTCTCACCGGCATTCAGCGCACCTATGGCGGTCGGGTTGCCGCATCCTGCCGACGCCATCACCGCCTCCGTTGGCAGACCCTCCACCTCCTGTAGCGTGTACAGGTTCGTCTCCGTCTCGCAGCACGAGTCCGCGCAGCAGTCGCTCGCGCCCCGCGCCACCTCGGCGTACCGCTCCTTCACAATCTCCCTGATCTCGATGTGTTCTTGAATCGCCATTTCGCTTTCCTTTCGCTTTTCCCGTCCGCCTCGATGGGGGAAGTAAGAGCTTGCTGCCGAAAAGTCCCCTCTCCCTTGAGGGAGAGGGCTAGGGTGAGGGTGACCCTACCCTACTCCACCTGCCGGTAGATCTCCGTAACGTGCGTCTCCGCCAGCAGCGGGTACGCCTCGCCGAACGTGCCGGTAATGGCCGGCGTCTGTCGCACCTGATCGCGGGACTCCTCGTAGGCCGCCAGCGACTCCCACTCCTGCTCCGTTACCACCATCCCGTGCGGGCCGTGCGTCTGCGTGTAGATGGCAAGCGGTGGGAATCCGGCCTTCGCCGTCTCCGCTCTGATCTGTCTCACCACTCTGAGCAGCTTGCCGCCCTCGCCCGGCTTGGGCATGTACACTCGCCGAACCATAATCATATCTTCGACCGTACCTCCCCTCTGCATTGTCTTTCAGCCTGTCTCAAGTATAGCCATTTCCGGCGAAACGGGCCACATTGCCACGCGTGAGCCGCCCATTAGTCCCCTCTCCCTTGATGGGAGAGGGTTAGGGTGAGGGTGCAATGGCGCATGGCGCCGGGAGACCTCCACCTGCCTGTGTTATACTGGCCTGCGCTTGGCGCGCGACCACCGCCTATCCCACCTCCGAACGTGGAAGGGACCCGACAGAGCCTTGCTAAGTCTGTACAGACTGTTCGCCGAACGCATCCGCGGCACCTACTACGGCTGGTGGCTCGTACCCGCCACCGGCTTCACCCACATCATCACCAGCGTGCCCCTGTTCCACTCCATGGGCATGTGGTTCGTGGCCATGGAGAGCGCGTTCGGCTGGAACCGCACCCAGCTATCCCTCGCCTTCGCCTTCACCCGCATCGAAGGCGGCATCCTCGGCCCCATAGAGGGCTGGCTCGTGGACCGGCTCGGCACGCGCCGCATGGTGCTCATCGGTCTCACCATCATGGGCGGCGGCTTCCTGTTCATGTCCCAGGTGCGTTTTCTGTGGATGTTCTATGTCGCGTTCCTCATCATGGCGCTGGGACAGGGGATCGGCGGCTGGCTGCCGCTCAACGCCATGCTCAACAACTGGTTCAACCGCAACCGCTCCAAGGCCATGGGCTGGTCCGCCTCCGTGGCGAAGTTCGGCGCTCTCTGGCTCATCCCCGTCATCGCCTGGGCAGTGGACCCGCAGGACGACAACCTGGGCTGGAGCCTGACGGCGGCCATCATCGGCATGGTGGCTATCGCGCTCGCCTTCCCCATCTCGCGCATCATCCGCAACCGGCCCGAGGAATACGGCATGTTGCCGGACGGCGAACGCATCGAGGACTCCGCGCCGCGCAGCAGCAGGCCGGGCCGCCCGACCACGCTGGCCCCCACGACCGAGTTCACCGCGTCGCAGGCGCTCCGCACCCGCACTTTCTGGCTCATCGCCATCGGCCACGGCTTCACCTCCATGGCGATAATCGCCATCATGGCCCATCTCGCCCCCATGCTCACCGACCAGGGCCTCACCCTGCCCCAAGCCGCCTGGGTGGTGTCCACCTACACCGTCACGTCCATGGTGTTCCAGATAATCGGAGGCTATATCGGCGACTCGATTCCCAAAAACGTGGGCCTGTTCATCTTCACCATGGTGCAGGCGGCGTCGCTGCTGGTGCTCACCTTCGCCACCGAGGTCTGGATGGCGTTCGCGTTCGCCGCGCTGTTCGGCATCGGCTTCGGCGGACGCAGCCCGCTCACCACCTCCATACGCGGCGAATACTTCGGGCGGCGCTCCTTCGGCACCATCATGGGCATATCGCAGGTGCCCATGAACGTGCTGCTGCTCGCCGCTCCGGTCTTCCCCGGCTACCTGTACGACATCTACGGCGACTACACGCTGGCCTTCATGATTCTCGCCGGCCTCAACTGCATCGGCGGCTTTCTGTTCCTGCTCGCGCGCAAGCCCACGCCGCCCCAGACCTCCCGCCGCCGCGAGGCCGCGCCGGTTGGCGGTCGGGCCGCAAATCCACTAGGATACGTCATCGGCGGTGGACGCCTCCGCGCTGGCGAGGCGACGACGGCCCGGCGGCCCCAAAGCCCGGGCGCGGACAGCGCGCGAACCGCCCGCAGACCGGCAGTCGGCGACGGCCACGAGTAGCGTCCGAACCACACCGGCAAAAAAGCCTCGAACGGAGGTCACGCATGGTCAACCAAGTACAGGGAGTAGTCGCCCGTGCGAAGGGCGTCGAAGTCACGCTGGAAACCATCCTGGTGCCCGACCCCGGACCGGGCGAGGCGCTCGTTCGCGTTAGGGCCTGCGGCGTGTGCCACACCGACCTCCACTACCGCGAGGGCGCAATCAACGACGACTTCCCCTTCTTCCTCGGCCACGAGGCGGCGGGCGTCGTGGAGAAGATCGGCGACGGCGTCGCTCACCTGTCCGTCGGCGACTCCGTGATCCTCGCCTGGCGGTCACCGTGCACAGGCTGCCGCTCCTGCCTGCGCGGCCGGCCCTGGTACTGCTTCGACAGTCTCAACGCCCGCCAGCAGATGACCCTCGCCGACGGCTCGCCCGTCTCCCCCGCCCTCGGCATCGGCGCCTTCGCCGAGCTGACCCTGGTGGACGCCGGCCAGGCCGTGAAGGTGGACTCCCGTGCGCGGCCCGAGGCTGCCGGGCTGCTCGGCTGCGGCATCATGGCCGGTCTGGGCGCCGCCATCAACACCGGAGGAGTGTCCCGGGGCGACTCCGTGGCCGTCATAGGCTGCGGCGGCGTGGGCGACGCCGCCATCGCCGGCTCGCGGCTGGCGGGCGCGCACACCATAATCGCCGTGGACATCGACGACCGCAAGCTGGAGTGGGCCAAGGGCTTCGGCGCCACCCACACCGTCAACTCCACCCAGGCCGACGCCGTGGAGGCCATACGCGAAATCACGGACGGCAACGGCGTCAACGTGGCGATAGAGGCCGTGGGCAACCCCGCCACCTACGAGCAGGCCTTCTTCGCCCGCGACCTCGCCGGAACCGTCGTGCTGGTGGGCGTGCCCAGCCCGGACATGACCATCACCCTGCCCATGATCGAGGTCTTCGGACGCGGCGGCTCGCTCAAGTCCTCCTGGTACGGCGACTGCCTCCCCACCCGCGACTTCCCGCTGTACATCGACCTGTACCTGCAAGGCCGGCTCGACCTGGACGGCTTCGTTTCCGAGACCATCGGCCTAGGCGACGTCGAGGCGGCCTTCCACAAGATGGAGCGCGGCGAAGTGCTACGCTCCGTCGTCGTGCTGTAAGGAAGAAATTCCAAAATGCCTTCCCCCTTGATGGGGGAGCGCCAAAAGTCCCTTCCCCCTTGATGGGGGAAGGTTAGGATGGGAGTGAGCCCCGGGAGCACATCTACATGACCACAGAAGACGCACAAGACTTCCTCGCCCGCGCGCAACAGAGCCGCGGCTACACCCTGGAGATGCACCGCATCATGGCTGAGGCCGACCTGGAGTGGGCCAAGAAGTACGGCGAGTTCATCGAGGCCACCTACACCGGCCAGCGCACGCTCGACCGCAAGACGAAGGAGCTACTGCAAATCGTAGTGGAGGCCGCCCTCCGCGCCGACGTTGAGCAGATTCAGCTACACGTCCGCCTCGCCCTGGACGAGGGCGCCACGCCCCGCGAAATCCTCGAGGCCCTCCAGGCCGTCATCGCCCCCATGGGCGCGCTCGCCTTCCGCCGCGGCGTCCAGGCCTGGGCCGCCGAAACCGGCTTTGACAAACCGAAAAACTGACCAACTGACAGACTAACCACTAACCACCAAAAACTGACAACTGGAGACTCCCCATGACCACATCCCGCGAAATCATGGCCGAAATAGCCCCCAAGCTCGCCGAGCTAACCGCCGACGTCGTATTCGGCGACGTCTGGGAGCGTGATGCTCTATCCAAGCGCGACCGCAGCCTCATCACAGTCGCCGTCCTCACCGCGCTCTACCGCACCGACCAGCTACGCGGCCACATAGGTCGCGCCCTCGACAACGGCGTCACCGAGGAAGAGATAGCCGAGGTCATCGTCCACATGGCCTTCTACGCCGGCTGGCCCACCGCCGCCAACGCCGTCCGCGTCGCCCAGGAAGTCTACGCCGAGCGGTAGGTGTGGGGCCACTCTGTCAGTTTCGCCCGCGCCTCACACCTGAACAACATGTACGTGGCGGCGCGCATCTTCCGGGACAAGCCTTGGAAGCGCGCCGTCAAGCGTAACCAACTGCCCGTTGCGCCGTATCGCGGTCGCCAGCAAGACCGCATCGGTGACCTGTCGGTATCCCTGAAGTCGTCCAATGACGGACTCAGGCAGAAGCTCCGCAATAGGCGTATCCATGGGCCAGAAGGAATGCTTGCCCAATTGCTTGAGCCGCATCAACAGTCTAACTGATTGAGACGGCGTTGCCGTTCGTCCCACGGCAGCCGGGTTGCAGGATACGCGCACGAAGCCCGCCTCTGTAAGCAGACATGTGGCCCATCCCTGTTCTCGCTGCTCTTCGAACCATTCCCAAACGAAGAAGTGGTGCATGTGGCTGCGCCAAGCCAACGCAATCAAGACGTTCACGTCCAGCAACGCTATCACGGCCAGTCTTCCAGGGCGCGGTACACATCCTCGGTGGTGATGGTCTTTGCGTCAGCGGGAACGTCGAAGACGGCGCCGGCCTCACGTCCCCTGTCGGCAGCCGTGTTCTCGTAGCCGCGCCGCGCCAGTTCCGAAACGGCCCGGCCTACGCTAATGCCCTTACGCTCCGCAAACGCGCGGGCCACTGCAAGCACATCGTCATCAATGGTCAACGTGGTACGCATGGCCAAATCGTAGCATCGGCATCCAACGGCGTCAAAGTCCTGTCCGCGCATATCCCGTCCGGTCCTGCCGCCAGTCGTGGGACTGGGGCATACGCACCGCCGAGGGTATGGCCCGGACTTCCGACGCTATGACGTTCGTGGTGCCGTGCCATCTCGACACCTCGCCATCGACCAGGATGACGAGGCTTTTCAACTCCCTGCGGCACGTCCGGTGACGGAAGCCGATAGCCCAGGTCCGTGCTCGGGTCGAAGGCGCACCGCTCCGCTATGCGCAGGGTGTTGGCGAGCGCGTCGGGACGGTGCCTGAATAGTCGCTCCATCTGGGCGGGCGACTTCAGGTACAGGTGATTGTTGGGGTGCAGGTGGGCAGCGCCTCGTCTATCGTGATGTTGAGAGAGGCCGCCACCAGCGCGTTCTGAAGCCTGTGGCGCTCCGAGACGTGATAGAGGACGTCGTTGGTGGCCACCGCCCGGGTTCCCGCTTTCGCGGGAAAGACGATTTCATGCGCACCTGATAATCTGAGACAGCTTCGGTATCAGCGCGGGCCAGCGTCGCTTTGGGCGGTGAGACGGCGCGGTTCGCCGTTCAGGACAAACTCCAGCTCGTCCCAGAGCTCCACCCGTCCTATGCCTTCCAGCGCGACCCGCACTTCCTCGGTCAGATAGATCTCGGCGCAGGCGTAAGGCCCCACTATCTTCATGCTGAATACGTCCACGCGGACGGGCTGCCCCGCCTGTTGGCTCACCTCGTAGCCCAAGTACTCGTAGCAGGCGTTGGGCAGACCCACTTGCAGCACGAGTTCTGCCGCGCCATCGGCCGCTACCAGCGCGGCATCGTCTATGTTCGACGACACCACCTCGCGGTCGGGTTGTGGCTGGCCGCCCGGCTCAGGCTCAGGCGTACCCGCCGTCTCGCAGGGTATTCCGGCGAGAGCGAGCAGAGTGAGGATTATGGCGACCACTACGGTATTCACGGGCGTTACTCGGATAGGTATTCGGGCGTATGCGCCCATTATGGCGCAAACCGCGCCCGGCGTACACACCGGCGGCGCGCTTGCCTTGTGGCGGCGCACTCGCTAACCTTGCCACATTGTGAGTGACGGCCATGGGCGCTGCCGATGGCGCGTTGCCGCCAGCCTGATGTTGGAGTTGTCCTGTCCATGTGGGTCTACATTGCCCGGCGCCTGATATGGCTCCCCGTGCTGCTGCTCGCGGTGTCGCTCGTGACGTTCGCGCTGGGCAGGTTCGGGCCGGGCGATCCGGTGCAGGTGATACTGGGCGCTCGCTACGAGGAGGAGACGGCCGACCGGCTGCGCGAGCAGCTCGGGTTGAACCGGCCCTTCTTCGTCCAGTACGGCGACTACGTTTGGAAGGCCATGCGCGGCGATCTGGGCGAGAGCATACGCTTTCGGGGCCGCGCGGTGAGCGAGCTGCTGGGCGCGAAGATATGGGTGTCGTTCCAGGTGAGCATCGCCGCGCTGATTGTGAGCGTGGGGCTGGGTCTGCCGCTCGGATTCTGGGTCGCGCACAAGCAGGGGCGATGGGAAGACCCCACCACGGTGAGCCTGTCGCTCGTGCTTATGTCCATTCCCATCATGGTGACCATCCCGTTCATGCTGTGGGCGTTCTGCCTGAAGCTGAGCTGGCTGCCGTGCTCCGGTTGGGGCGGGTTCTGGGACGTGCGCATCATCATTCCGGCCATCACCATGGGCATACCGGGGGTGGCCGGACTGGCGCGGCTGATGAGGGCGAGCACGCTGGACGTGATGGGCCAGGACTTCATACGCACCGCGCGGGCGAAGGGTCTTTCGGAGGTCGTGGTGGACGCGCGGCACGTGCTCAAGAACTCGCTCATTCCGGTGGTGACGGTGATCTCGCTCTCGCTGCCGGGCCTGCTGAGCACCGGAATCATAACCGAGCGCATCCTGGGTATTCCGGGCATGGGCAACCTTGCGATCGACGCTATCTTCAACAGGGACTACCCGGTGATAATGGCCATAACACTGATCGGCGCGACGGCGTTCGTGCTCGCTAACCTGGTGGCCGACATCGTGTACACGCTGATAGACCCCAGGATTCGCTACAGCTAGCGGAGCGGCGTATCGTCAAGACTGGTAGGACGGGAACGGATTGGCAACCGGTGAACTGAGCCTAGAGCGGGAACTGAGGCGTCCCACCAGGGGGCACCTGTCGCTGGCGTGGGCGCGCCTGGTGCGCAAGCGGCTTGCGCTGGCGTGCATGGCGGCGCTCGCCTTCGTATATCTGCTGGGAATAGGCGCGCCGGTGGTCTCGTACTTCGCGCCGTACGGGTACACGGAGCAGGACTACACCGCGATACGCAAGCCGCCGAGCGCGTCCCACTGGGCGGGCACGGACCTGAAGGGTCGGGACGTGCTGATGCGGGTGGTCTGGGCGGTGCAGACGACCGTGATAATCACGATTGTGGTGGTGGCTACGGGCGGAATCGCGCTTGGGGTCACGCTCGGGCTGGTGGCCGGCTACCTGGGGCGGCGCGTGGACTCGTTGATTATGCGCACCGGAGAGCTGTTCAGCGCCTTCCCCGACATACTGCTAATAATACTGATTGCCGCGACGCTGGGCGGCCGCATCCGGGACATGGTGTGGTGGATCGAGGACAACACCTTCCTGGACGGGCTGGCGAGGAGCGGCGCGGCGGACTACCTGGTGATATCGGTCGCCCTGGTGTCGTTCGGGTGGATAGGCATGGCGCGGCTGGTGCGGGGCCAGGTGCTGTATCTCAAGGAGTCGCAGTTCGTGGACGCGGCGCGCGCGGCGGGCACATCGACGCCCCGCATACTTTTCGTTCACATACTGCCCAACGCGATAAGCCCCATCGTGGTGACGGTTAGCATGTCCATGGGGGCGCTGGTGGGCGCGGAGATCATCCTGAGCTGGCTGGGGCTTGGCGTTCAGCCGCCCAAGCCGAGCCTGGGGACGATGCTGCTCGAGGCGGGGTCGCTGAGCGCGCTGCGCGAGGTGCCGTGGATGCTGCTGGCTCCGGGCGCGGCGGCGTGGACGATCGTGCTGGCGTGGAACCTGCTGGGCGACTCGCTCAACGACGTGCTCAACCCGCGCACGCGGTGATGTACACCCAAACGGAGAGAGGAAGAGAGCATGACGGAACTGCTTGAAAAGGCCTTTGCGAAAGCATCCGAGCTTCCGCGGGAAGAACAGGACAGGTTCGCGCGATTCCTCTTATCCGAACTGGAGTCGGAATTGCGTTGGGCAGAATTGTTCAGCCGCCCCGAATCCGAGGATCTGCTGGAACGGCTGGCCGACGAGGCTGTAGAAGCGCATCGCGCGGGACTGACACGACCTTTGGATCACGACGGGATACTCGGGAGAATCTGAGGCCGCTTCAGACGCCACCCCCATCCTAACCTTCCCCCTGCGATGGGGAAGGGACTTGTCGGATAGGCGCTAGGCCGATTCAATGTCCGTGAGAGTGAAATCCCGCCCCTTGTACAAGAGGGGTTCGCCAGTGACTTCTGCCAGCGCGTAGGCGAAGCAGTCACCGTAGTTCAGCGACGCCGGGTGGTTGCCTTTGCCGTAGCGACGCCAAGCACTACGCGCGGCCAGCGCCTGCTCAAGCGTGACCGATACCAACTCAATTTCCGCTTCCTCAACGTAGGTGTCGAGGTTGTCCCCGAAACCGGGGCCGCGACGTCCCTCCAAGACGATGGTCGCTTCCACGTAGTTGGCAACCGACATGCGGCGAATCGGAGCTCTCACTATGGCATCGTCAAACCGTAGCGCGTCACTCTCGGCGAAGAGTACTGCCAATACCGCGGACGTATCGACTATCACCCTGGCAACCCTCTCTCGTCATAGAGAACGTCGCCGTGTTCGACCGCCGACGGTCCGTCTATCAGCGACGCGGCGATACGCTTTGAGATGGCCCGCATACGCTTGAGGCGTTCCTGGATGTCCCGCTCCCGCTCAAGGCGTTCCTTGAGCGCGGCGGTGACCGCCTGCATCTCCGTTTCGCCGGTAAGTTCCGCCAACTCGCTGGCCAGCCTTACGGTCTCTTCACTATTGATGTTGAGGCTCATTGGACTTCCCCTGTGTAGGTTAAAGCGGTGTATCTACTCTACACTCTCACACAGCGGTTCACAACGTGGATTGTGGCTGCGCCTTCACCCCCGTCCTGACCCTTCGACAGGCTCAGGGCAGGCTCTGCCCCCTGCGAGGGGGAAGGGACTTATCGGATAGGCGCTACCCCGTAACGTACCCGTTCTTGGCGTCCCAGTCCGCGAGCGCGGCGTCTCGCTGCCCAGGATCGCCGTAGCCGCCGCCGCCTGCGGACAGGCACAGGATGACGTCGCCGGGCTTGACCACTACGCCCGTCTCTTTGGATCCCAGCACTCGCTCTTGGCCGTTCGAGATGATGCTATAGACGTGAGGCAGGCCGGGACTGCCGCCGAACAGGCCGAAGGGCGGATTGACGGTGCCGTCGCCGGCGGTGTTGAGGCGGGCGTCGCCCGCGCCCTCGTACACCATCTCGCACACCGCGCCGAGGCCGCCACGCATGGCGCCGTCGCCCGCGGAGCCGGGCCGGAGCTCGTGGCGTCGGACGAACAGGGGAAATCGCTCCTCGGTGACCTCGACGCTGGGAGAGCGTATGCCGCCGGCGACGTTGACCTCGCCGACGTTGGGCCAGCCGTCGTGGGCGAGGGACGCGCCGCCACCGCCGCGCGCCATGAAGAAGTGCCAGATGAAGGCGCGGTCGCTGCGCGGGTCCACGCCGGTTATGGCGAAACGCAACCTGCGCGAGAAGCCGGCGTTCACGGCGTGAGGCACGGCGGGGGCGAGCGCCTTGAACACCGCCTCGACTATCTCCTCGGCGCAGTGGTTGGTGCTCATGCACACCGGCGCGGGCGGATTGGCGTTGACGACGAGGCCCCTGGGGGCCGTCACCGTGACGGGGCGCATGGAGCCTTCGTTCTTCGCCACGTCCGAGGGGGCCATGTACATGATCGCGGCGTGGGCAAGCGAGCGGGTGTTGGCGTAGGCGCTGTTGATGAAGCCCGTCACCTGCGGGGCCGACTCGCTCAGGTCGATGTCCATGGACGAGCCATCAATGGTGACGGTGGCGCGTATGGGGACCATCTTCGACTCGAAGCCGTCGTCGTCGACTAGCGACTCGCCTCGGTACACGCCGTCGGGCCACTCGGAGACGAACCGGCGCACCTGCCGCTCGGTGGCGTTGAGTATGTCCGCGATGATGCGCTTGAGCGCGCCCGGCTCGTAGATTCGCAGAAGCTCGCCGATGCGTCGGGCGGCGATGTCCACGGAGCCAATCTGAGCGTTCAGGTCGCCCAGAAAGTTTTCGGGGTGTCGCACGTTGGCGGAGAGCATTTGCAGCAGGTCGCGGCGCGGCTCCCATCGGTCGTGGATGCGCAAGGGCGGGATGCGCAGCCCTTCGTGGTAGATCTCGCTGGCGGAGGGGTTGTAGCCGCCGTGGGTCGCGCCGCCGACGTCGCTGTGGTGGGCGCGGTTGACGGAGTAGAAGAGCAGTTCGCCATCGTGGAAGATGGGCCGGATGACGGTGATGTCCGGCAGGTGGCTACCGCCGAAGTAGGGGTCGTTGAGGGCGAAGAGATCGCCCGGCGAAATGTCGTCGCCGAAGTAGTCGCGCACAGCGGCGCCCGCTATGGGCAGCGCGCTGATGTGCACGGGGATGCCCTCGCCCTGGGCGACGAGCTGGCAGTCGGCGTCCAGAATCGCGGTCGAGAAGTCGCGGCTGGAGTTGAGAATCTGCGACATGGAGGTGCGTAGCATCACCTCCATCATCTCCATCGCGATGGACTCCAGGCGGTTTTCCACCACGGCGAGCGTGACCGGGTCGGGGGTGTCGGCTGCTGTCGCGGCGCACTCGCGGCGTTCGCCAACGGCGACGCGCACCGCCACGCCGCCGAATCGGTCGAGCGTGGCGGTGTCGCCCTCGTCGACGAGCACGGTGGTGAAGTCGGACTCCAGGATGGCGGGGCCTTCGATCCGGGCGTCGCGGGTAAGCGCGTCTATCGCGTACACGGGCACGTCGCGCCACTCGCCCAGGAACACGCGGCGGCGGCCCTTCGGCGCGACCGCGCCACCCGAGGGCGTGTCCGCCGAGAGGTCCGCCTTGGGCAGCCGGCCAAGCGCCGACACTCGCAGCGTCACGAGACGTATCTCCTGGTCGGACTGGCGGTAGGAGTAGAGCTCTTCGTAGCGGCGGTGGAAGTTCGCGGCCCACTCGCGCAGAAGCTCCTCGCGGGGGAGCGACAGGTCGGGTACGGGGACGTTCACCTCGTAAATCTGGTCGAGGTAGCGCATGTCGGCGGACACGGCGATGGTAGTTTCCGCATCGTCCACGCCCTGCGCCCGCAGCCTGTCGCGGCCCTGTTCCTCCAGCCGCGCCACGATAGCGCGGACGACGTCCAGGTCGATACCGTCCAGGCTGGCCGGATGCGATAGGGAGGAGTCGTACTGGAGGTCGGTGGAGAGCATACCGAGCGCGGAGAGCACCGGGGCCGCCGCGGGGACGTACACCTTCTCTATCTGGAGCTGGCGGGCCACCGCGCTCACGTGCAGGCCGGACGCGCCGCCAAAGGCGAGGATGGCGAAGTCCCGCGGATCGACGCCGCGCTTCACGGACATCAGCCGTATGCCCTCTGCCATGGTGGTGGAGACGACCTTGTGGACTCCGAGCGCGGCCTCCATGGTGTCGAGGCCGAGCGGGTCGGCGATTTTGTCCTCTATGGCCTGCCGCGCGGCTTCGACGTTCAGACGCTCACGCCCGCCCAGAAAGTTTCCGGCGTCGAGGTAGCCCAGCGACAGGTTGGCGTCGGTGACGGTCGGCTCGTCGCCGCCGCGACCGTAGCACACCGGGCCGGGGTCCGCGCCGGCGCTGTCGGGGCCTACGCGCAGGATGCCGCCGGTGTCCACGCGGGCGATGCTGCCGCCTCCCGCGCCGAGCGTCTGTATGTCGATGGCGGGCACGGCGATCTTCCAGCCGGCCTCGAACTTTTCGTTGGTGAGGTGGGGAGAGCCGTTCTCGATGAGGGAGATGTCGGCGCTGGTACCGCCCATGTCGAAGCCGATGATCTTGGATTCGCCCAGGCCCTCGCCGTAGCGCGCCGCGCCGCTGACGCCGCCCGCCGGGCCGGACAGGATCGCGCCGACGGCGAGGCGGCTGGAATCCTCGATGGATGCCACGCCGCCGTTGGACTGCATGATCAGGATTTCGCTCACGCGGCTGAACGCGCTGAGACGCTCCCTGAGACGCAGCAGGTACTCGCCGAAAACGGGGCCGACGTATGAGTTGATTACGGTCGCGCTGAGGCGGTCGAACTCCTTTATCTGCGGGATGACTTCGTGGGACAGCGAGACGTATGCTTCGGGGAATTTTTCGCGAATCCGCTCGGCGGCGCGGCGCTCGTGGTCGGGGTTGAGGTACGAGAAGAGGAAGCAGACGGCGAGCGCATCCACGCCCTCGTCGGCGAGCGTGTCCAGCGCGTCTGACAGCGCCGCCTCGTCCAGGGGAAGCTCCTCTTCGCCGTTCGCGCGCACGCGCTCTGGCACGCCAAGCCGCAGGTAGCGCGGCACCAGCGGCTGGACCGGCTCCATGCGCAGGTTGTAGCGGTCCTCTTTCAGCCCCTCGCGCATTTCGAGGAGGTCGCGAAAGCCGTCGGTGGTTATGAGGCCGACACGCGAGCCCTTGCGCTCGACGAGGGTGTTGGTGGCCACGGTGGTGCCGTGTATCAGCATCTCCGTCTGGGCGAGCAGTTCTTCAATCGACAGGCCGTGGGCTGTCGCCGCCTCTTGCAGGCCGCGCAGCACGCCCTCCGAGGGGTCTCGCGGGGTGGAGGCGGTCTTGTACTGGCGAGGCGGCTGGCCGTCCTGTGCTACCACGAAGTCGGTGAAGGTGCCGCCAACGTCGATTCCTATGCGGAACATGAGCGCTCCTTGTGTCGTTTGCCGGAGAGGTGTTTGTGCGTTCGGGGCCGCCGGACTCACGCGAGAGCGGCGAACGGGGGTAGTATATCACTTACCGGGGCGGCCTCTGTGCCCGCAGTCGCGCTAGCGAAAGCGGAGCCTGTAACAGTTCAGTTGGTCATACGCATGTAGGGGCAATCCCTTGTGGTTGCCCCCGTTGGTCTCCCGCGGCCCTACCCCGTGTCGGTTCACAGGGCAGGGCCGTTTCAAAGTCCCTTCCCCCTTGATGGGGGAAGGTTAGAGCCTGCCCCGTACTCGATACGGGGATGGGGGTGACGCCGCCTTGTCCCTTCCCCCTTGATGGGGGAAGGTTAGGATGGGGGTGACGTCGCCACCCCTATTGACAACCACAGAACACACGTACTAACATTCCCCCATCCCAACAAGGATGCCAGACAATGCACCCTGCCAACCCGACCACAGCCACATCCAACCCTCCCTAGGCCAACCCACCCGGGCGAGACACCCTTGACACGCCAACGGCCCAAACCGGCCCGCAACTGTATCGCACCGTCCCGAAATCGGCCCCCGAAACCCCCGAAACACACCGCGAAAGTGCCCAAATGCTACAAATGTCACCGAATGAAACAGTTTTCGGCAAGTCCCCCTCCCGCAGGTAGAGAAAGAAGCCCCCAATGACCCGCCGCATCGAAGGCACAATCCGCAGAGTCGAAAAAGAGTACGCCGCCGAACTCGCCCTCGCCGACTTCATCGAGTTCCTGGACGCTCGCTGGTACCGCCACGCCGTCTATAACAGGGGCGACGGCGTGGACTTCATCCGCATGTCCGGCGCGCTCCTTTCCGTCTTTCCCGCAAAAGAACGCCACCCCCCGGCCTTCCCGCAAAAGAACGCCACCCCCCGGCCTTCCCGCAAAAGAACGCCACCCCCCGGCCTTCCCGCAAAAGAACGTCACCCCCGTGAAAACGGGGGCGGGAACCCAGGGGCGGAGTGGCCTGATTGAAAGGCCACCCACTAAACTGGCGCACGTCCGGTCCTGAGGGACCTGTAGGGGCAATCCCTTGTGGTTGCCCCTGTTGGTCGTCGTGGTTGCCCCCGTTGGTCATCACACTCATGGCGCCTGCATCGGACGCCTCAACGCACGGGGCGCCGACTGGGATGACACAGGCTCGCGAAAGCGCGCCAGATTGACAAGCCCGCAAACCGCCATTTACCATCGGTTCGTCATGCTGGACAGGAGGGCGACATGGACGAGCAGGAGCGCAGGTGGGAGTACTCGGTCGTGGAGGTCGGCCAGGCGTCGCCGGAGGTACAGGTGGACGTGACGGGGGAACTGATAGCGGCCTACGCCAGCGCCGTTCGCAACGACAACGCCGCGTACAGCCTGGAAGAGGGGAAGGTGCCCGCGCAGGCCATGCCGTCGGCCATATTCCGGGTCGCGCCGCTGCGGCGCGGCGACATCGCGGCAAACAACGGGTTCGTGGCGCAGGAGCACGCGAAGGAGAACCCCTTCCAGACGCCGTTCGCCAAGTGCGAGGTGCGCTGGTTCGCGCCGATGCGCGAGGGCGACACCATCACCAGCTTCGGCCACGTGGTTGACAAGTACGAGCGGCGCGGCAATAAGTTCGTGACTATCCGCGTGGAGGCGAGCAACCAGGCGGGGGAGAAGGTGGGCGAGTACGACTACACGTGCATATTCGAGTATGCGCAGGGGCAGAAGAGGCCGGACTAGGGAGGCGACATCACATGGCTACAACCGCAGGCAAGCTGACATTCGACGATATTGCGCCGGGCGACCCGCTGACGCCGTTCACCATTGGCGAGACGCAGGAGACGATCGACAACGCGCGGTTGTCCGAGGGCGAGGACATGGAGATGCCCCGCAACATCCACACGGACCCGGAGTTCGCCAAGACGGGCATGTTCGGGGGCACGCTGAACGCGGGCGTCACTACTATGGCCTACTTGAACCAGATGCTGGAACGCTGGCTGCCCAACGGCTCGCTGTACGATAACGGCAGGCTGCTGTTCAAGGCGATCGAGCCGTTCCGTCCTGGCGACACCGTGGAGTTCACCGGCACCGTGACCGGCAAGCGCGAGGAGGGCGGGCTGAAGCTGGTGGACTGCGAGATAAAGGGGTTCAACCAGAACGGCAAGCTGATTGGCGTGGCGGAGGCTACGCTGGCGTTGGAAGAGTAGCGGCATGGCCGAGTCCGACGTAGTAATCCGCACCGACAGGCTGACCAAGCGCTACGGCGACGTGGCCGCGGTTACGGACGCCGACATAGAGGTGCGGCGCGGCGAGGTGTTCGGATACCTGGGCCCCAACGGCGCGGGCAAGTCCACCACCATCCGTATGCTGCTGGACCACATACGCCCCACCAGCGGCTCGGCGACGCTGTTCGGCCTGAACAGCCGTGCGGGCAGCGTTGCCATCAAGCGCAGGCTGGGCTACCTGCCGGGCGAGTTCTCGCTTTACGACAGCATGACCGGCGACGAACTGCTGGAGTTCATGGGCAACCTGCGCGGCGGCGTGGACTGGGACTACACGCGCGAACTGGCCGACCGGCTGGACGCCAACCTGGGCCGCAAGTTCTCCCAGCTTTCGCGCGGCAACAAGCAGAAGGTGGGGCTGATTCAAGCCTTCATGCACAAGCCGGAGCTTATTGTGCTGGACGAACCCACGGGCGGGCTGGACCCGCTGGTGCAGCAGAACTTCTACGAGATAATAGAAGAGGTCAAGGCGGAAGGGCGAACGGTCTTCTTCTCGTCCCACATCCTGCCGGAAGTGGAGCGCGTGTGCGACCGCGTGGCGTTCATACGCGGCGGGCGCATCATCGCCGTGGAGGGCGTTTCGGACATCATGCAGAAGGCGTTCCACAGGTTCGAGGCGAACATAGCCGACGACTTTTCGGCGTCCGAGTTCGAGGGGCTGCCCGGGGTGGCCGCCGTCAGCGTATCCGGCCACACCCTGACGTTCGACGTCATCGGCAGCCCGGACGCTGCCATCAAGACGCTGGCCCGCCACCACGTGACCAAGCTGTTCACGCACGAATCGGCGCTGGAGGACATCTTCCTGGCCTACTACAGCGGAGACGAACAGGATGCTTAACAACATCTTCCTCAAGTCGATGCGCGACCAGCGACGCTCCATGGTCTGGTGGGAACTGGGCATAATCGTCGTGTCCATCATCACCTGCGCCACCTATCCGAGCTTCAAGGACAACACTCAACTCGACGACGTCCTGGGCGATTCCGAGTTTCTCAAGGCGTTGTCCGGCGGATTCGAGAGCCTCAGTTCGGGCGAGGGTTTCGTCAACACGCAGCTACTGGCCGCGTTCATGCCGGTGCTGGTGATGATATTCGTCATAAGGCTTGGGACGAACACCATAGCGGGCGAGGAACGGGACGCCACGATAGACGTGCTGTTGGCGAACCCGGTAAGCCGGGTGTCCGCGCTGGCGCAGAAGTTCGGCGCGCTGCTGATGTCCACGCTCGCGCTGACCGGCGCGGTGTGGGTGTCGCTGCTGGTCGGCTCCGCATTGTTCGGCATGGGCCTGGACTTGTGGCGCGTGACGCAGGCGTGCGTTTCGCTGACGCTGTTCGGCTGGGCGTTCGGCGCGCTGGCTCTGGCAGTGGGCAGCGCGACGGGCAAGACCGGGATGACGTTCGCCGTCACAAGCGCGGCAGGCGCGGCGGCCTATCTTCTCCACACCTTCGCGCCGCTATTCGACGCGCTGGAGCCGCTCAAGTACCTGTCGCTGTTCCACTACTACATCGCCGTGGACCCGCTCACCAACGGCATAAGCATAGCCCACGCGCTGGTTCTCGCGGCGGTTACGGCGGCGCTGTTCGGCGTGGCGGCGTACACCTTCGAGCGGCGGGATTTGGCGATATAGGGAGTTGTGTCGCGCACGTCACCCCCATCCTAACCTTCCCCCATCAAGGGGGAAGGGATAATATGAAGGTCATTTGGACACATGACGCAAGACGAACGTGTAGCGGACGTAATCCGTGAGTACGACGCCCAGGGCTACCACCGTACGGGCACCGACGCCGACGTGGTGTCGGCGCGGTGGCTGGCGGATTTGGCCCGCACGTACGCGCCGGACGTGGAACTGGAGGAAGTACCGCTCGACCGCCTGGCGCTCGGCGCGTGCCGCATCGAGGTCGGCGGCCGACACGTGCGAGGGCTGCCCCTGTTCGACGGCGGACTGACCGGCACGGGCGGCGTCGAGGGCAGGCTGGGACCGGTCGGCTCGGACGCTGAGATCGGCCTGCTGGACGTGGGAGTTGGCGAGTTCCAGGACGATTTCGACGCCGAGCGGGCGAATCCGCGTCACGAAGCATACGTGGTGGTGACCCGAGGCGGCAGCGCCGGATTGGCCTGCCGCAACGCGCCGGAGTTCCTGTCGCCGTTCGGTCCGCCGGTGCTGCAGGTGAGCGACGAGGCGGCGGGCTGGCTGCACGAGGCGGCGCGGAACGGAACGCGGGCGAGGCTGCTGGCGTGCGCGACGCGCAGCCCCGCGGTGTCGTACAACGTGGTGGCGTCGATGCCGGGCCGGGACCCGTCGCTCGCTCCGCTGGTGGTGATGACGCCGCGCAGCGGGTGGTGGCAGTGTGCCGCCGAGCGGGGCGGAGGAATCGCGGGCTGGCTTGAAGTCATGCGTCGCCTTTCCGAGTCCGACCGGGCGAGGGACGTCACGTTCGTGGCGACGACCGGCCACGAGCTGGGCCTGCTGGGCGTGCACAAGTTCCTGTCGAAGAGAGAGGGGCTGGTGAAGGGGGCGGAGGCGTGGATACACTTCGGCGCGTCCATAGGTGCGGCAGTGGACGCTGGCGTGCGGCTGGGAGCGTCGGACGCGGGCCTAGAGAGCGCGGCGAGCGAGGCGCTTCAACACCGGGGCGCGCCGGATACGCCGGCGGCGGGAGATGGCGTGATGGTGGGCGCGGAATCCAACGTGGTGCACGCGCTGGGCGCGCGCTGCGTGGCGATGGCGGGCGGGCACGCATTCTTCCACATGCGCAGCGACCGGTGGCCGCGTGCGGTGGACGTCGACGCCGTGGCGGCATACGCCAACGCGTTCGCCGACGTGGCCGTTGAGATCGCGTGCTGACGGGATGGCACGCTCGCTGTAAACCAATTTGAACGAATGGAGAGAGCATTGACGATACGACCGACTTTCCTGGACATAATGGAAGCAAAGGCTAGAGTAGCCCCTTACGTGTCCAGGACGCCTCTGCACCGTTACCTTTCGTTGGACAAGCTGCTGGGCGCGGAGGTGTACGTCAAGCACGAGAACCACCAGAGGCTGGGCGCGTTCAAGATGCGCGGCGGCTTCAACCTGATCTCGCAGCTCAGCGATGAGGACCGGCGGCGCGGGGTGATTACGGCGTCCACCGGCAACCACGGCCAATCCATCGCCTACGCATCGAGCGTGTTCGGTGTGAAGGCGGTCATCGTCGTGCCGGAGGGCGCGAATCCGGACAAGGTTGAGTCGATACGAAACCTGGGCGCCGAGATCGTGTTCCACGGCAGGGACTTCGACGAGTCGCGGGGGTACGTGGAGCGGGCATCGAGGGAGGAGGGGTACCGCTACATACACTCGGCGAACGAGCCAGCGCTCATAGCCGGAGTGGGCACCTACGGCCTGGAGATTATGGAAGACCTGCCCGACGTGGACACGATCATCGTGCCTGTAGGCGGCGGCAGCGGCGCGTGCGGCGTCTGCATTTCGGCGAAGGGAGTGAATCCGGGCGTGGAGGTCATCGGCGTGCAGGCGGACAGCGCCCCAGCCGCCTACCTATCCTGGAAGGAAGGCCGCATCGTCGAGTCGGAGAACAACACGGTGGCCGAGGGGCTGGCGACGCGGCTGGGGTTCGAGTTGACGCAGGGGATACTGCGCGACCTGCTGGACGACTTCGTGCTGGTCAGCGACACGGAGATGAACGAGGCTATCGTGCTTCACCTCCAGCACACGCACAACCTGATAGAGCACGCGGGGGCGGCCTCGCTGGCGGCGGCGGTGAAGCTGGGCGACCGGCTGGCGGGCAAGAAGGTGGTGCTGGTGGCGAGCGGCGGCAACATCACGCTGGCGCACCTGCGGGCGGCGCTGCAGGTGGGGGCGGCCGACTAGGCGGCGCGTTTATCGCGTAGCGACAGGTACGGGCTACGCCGGTCCCTACCGCGATTCGAGCGTCCTGATGCGCGAGTCCAGCTCGCTGAGCTTGGCGTACTCCTCGCGCAGTATGAAGAAGCATCGCTGAAGGTAAAGGTGCGCCAGCTCGGCGTTGGCGTTGCCGGCGGCCTTGGCGACCTCGAGCAGGCGCGGAATCTGGTGGTTTTCCGGCAACAGCCTTGAGAGCGTGAGGATGTCGGACTCGGCTTCCCTGACCATCACGTCTTCGCCACCCTCGACGGCGTAGCGGAGTCTGCCTACCAGCTTGGTGAGCTCGCTCAGCTTGTCGCCGTCGTTCATCAGGCTGTACATTACCTCGTTGATGCCAAACCCCTCGGGTTCCTCGATGGCCTGCACTTCTTCCTCGATTTCCTGATCCAGGCTGGCGCAGGCGTCGGTGTACTGCTGCAGGGCTTCGCTCACGGTCGACATGGCGGTAACGACGTCCGACGGGTCTATCGAGCCACCCAGGATGACGTCGTCCTCGCGCTCGGCCGCCAACTCAGTCAACTGGTCGTAGCTCTCGATCTTCTCGGGGAAAGGCGGGAAGGCGAACGCCGACAGATCGTGGTCCGCGGCGTCGCCAAGCTGGCCCATCAGGAAGGGCGGGACGTACTTAGCGAGGTCTATGGAGATGGGGAGCACTACGAGGTACGTCGCCCACATTTCGCTGGGGCTGGCGGAGTTGTCGAACACCAGGAAGGCGTGGCCCCTGGGTGTTTGCAGGCTGCCGTTTTCGAAAGTCAGGTCCATTGGGTTCGTGATACCTCTCGATCGCAAGATGGAACGCCGCCGACATTATACGGCAAGCGAAGACGGATTTGGGCGCCTATCAGGGCCTGCTGAGCCAGGCGCGCCGCTATTCGAAAAAGCGGCTGAACACCTCGTTGCCCAGCATACGCCCGCGCGGGGTCAGCCGCAACCGGCCGTCGCTAGCGGAGAGCAGACCGAGCACGGCAAGCTCGGACACGGTCTCGCCATACGCGCTGCCGGGCGTTTCTCCGAACCTGCGCTCGAATTCCGCATCCTCCACGCCGCGGTCGAGGCGCAGCCCCATCATGAGCGTCTCGGCCATTGCCAGCCGGCGGTCGATGGTCTCCACATCGCGCACCACGGGCATGGAGTCCAGCGCCGCGCTGTCCAGGCGGTCCGGCCGCCATGTCGTGTCGGGACCTAGCCTGCGCACGTACTCGCGTGGTGAGCGGATGTTGGAGAAGCGACACGAGGCGTAGTGGGAGTGCGCGCCCGGCCCGACGCCGATGTAGGGATGGTTGAGCCAGTAGGCGAGGTTGTGGGCGCTTTCGCGGCCCTGGACGGCCCAGTTGGAGATTTCGTAGTGGCGGTAGTCCAGCCCCGCCATGGTCTCCTGGGCCAGAAGGTACATGTCGGCGGCGAGGTCGGCGTCCGGGTCGGGCAGAACGCCGTCGTCGACCCAGCGCTGCATGGGCGTGCCGTCCTCCAGCGTGAGGCAGTACATCGACACGTGCGGCGGCGCGAGCTCGCCGGTACGCTCGAGGGTGCGCCGCCAGTGGTCGAGGGTCTGGTGCGGCAGGCCGTACATCAGGTCGATGCTCACGTTCTCGAAACCGGCGGTCACGGCCAGTGCGTAGGCGTCCGCCGCCTGCCGGGCCGAGTGCCTGCGCCCGAGCATACGCAGCAGCCCATCGTCGAAGCTCTGCACGCCGATGCTGAGGCGGTTTATGCCGCAGCGCAGGTACGACTCCAGCTTGGATTCGCACAGGTCGCCCGGATTCGCTTCAAGCGTAATTTCCGCGTTGGGGCGAATCTCGAACGCGCGGCGCACCGCGTCCATCACCTGCCGGATGCGCTGGGCGGGCAGGTATGAGGGAGTGCCGCCGCCGAAGAACACGCTGGACAGGGCCGGGCGGCCCAGGGCGCGGCCCCACATGGCGATTTCGCGGCAGAGGGCGTCGCAATACGCCGGAATGAGCGGCTCGATGGCGGTGTAGGTGTTGAAGTCGCAGTAGGGGCACTTGGTCTCGCAGAAGGGGATGTGGACGTAGAGGGCGAGCGGGGACTCGTGTGATTGGCCAGGGGATGTGTCGAGAAGTCGGCGTTCAGACATTGCTCAGGAAGTGTATCACGTCGCCGTCGCGCACCCCGTAGTCGCGGCCCTGCTGGCGCAGCAGGCCCTGCCTGCGGCTCTCGGCGTAGCCGCCGCAGCGCGTGAAGTCGTCGAAGCCCACCACCTCGGCGCGGATGAAGCCCGCCTCGAAGTCGGAGTGTATCTTGCCCGCGGCCCTGGACGCGGGAGTGCCCCCGACCACGGGCCAGGCCCTAAGCTCCCGCTGGTTGCCGGTGAAGAATGTGACCAGGTCCAGTGCCTCGTACACCAGGCCGATGACTGCCTGGAGCGCCGGCTCCGGGGCGTCCATCATCTCGCGGAACTCGGCCTCGTCGTCCGGCTCCATCTGCGCCAGCTCCATTTCGAGCTTGGCTCGGAGAGTGGCGCCGATCAGGTTGGGCCAATCCAGGCCGTCGATGATGCCGCGTTCCAGCGCGGCGAGGTCTTCCGGCGCGGCGTCCTCCGAGGCGTTGGCGGCCACGATGCAGGGCTTGGCGGTTAGGAAGCGGTAGCCCGCGATGGCCGGGCCGTCGGAATCGGACAGTTGCTGGCTGCCGACGGCGGCGCCGGACTCCAGGCCTGCCTTCAGGCGCGCCATCAGCTCCAGGCCGCCGTTTATCTCCGCGCGCTCGGCGGCCCTCGCGCCCTTGAGACCCGCCTTCAGGCGCTCGATACGGCGCTCGACGATTTCGAGGTCTGAGAATACCAACTCGTACAGCATCGTCTCGGCGTCGCGGACTGGGTCGGCGCTGCCGGTGGGGTGCGGCACGGAGGGGTCGTCGAAGGCGCGGGTTACGAGCAACAGCGCGTCGACGGCCTGTAGGTCGTTGAGAAACTGGCCGCCGATGCCGCGCGTTTCTCCGAAGCCCTCCGGGGCGGGCGGCAGGTCAACGAATGTGAGCTCGGACTGGACCACGCGCCGTGATCCGAAGATGCCGGCAAGGGCGTCCAGTCGGGGGTCGGGCACCTTGACCACGCCGACGCTGGGCCTGGCCCGCCCGTCGGTCTGGGGGACGCTGCCCACGAGGGCCGAGAACAGGGTGGTCTTGCCGCTTAAGGGCAGGCCCACTATGCCGATTTGCATGATGTGTCAGAAGGATGGGACAGTGGTAGCCGGCCGGCCGCCGTGTCGGTTGGCGCTCTGCTCATTGCCGGTCGAGCTGTCGCCGCAGCCGCTTGAGTTCTGCCTGAAGCTCGCGATTGCGCTCCTCGGCCGCTTGCGCCTGCGCCCGCGCTTCGCGAGCTTGCGCTTCCGCGTCATGCCGCGCGGCCCTGGTTTGCGCGTGCGCCGCAATCTCGTCGCCCAGGGTGTTCAGCCACTCGCCCGTCGCGGTGTCGCGCAGAAAGAAACTGGCTTCGCCATCCTCTACACGACAGAAGAAGTCCAGGCCCAGCGTCTCGCTGCGCGACCACACGTCGCCATTTGGCTCGGTGTGTAACTCCAATGGCACGTACTCCCCATCTACGAGACGCTCGCCCAGCAGCGGCTCGGGGTAGCTCTCTCCGTATCTGTCCAGCCGCCAGTACTCCTGCACACCTATTCTGGCGTAAATCTCGCGCTTTTCTCCCAAGTCTCTACCGGCGGTGCTCGGAGACCCCACCTCGAGGACGAACGCGGGCGTTGCGCCCCATTCGTCTATTCGGTAGCTGCGGCGCGCCCGCTTTATGTCCCTGGCGTCGGTTTCCAGTCCGAACACGACGCAGCCGTCCGGCGCCAGCACCGAGCCGGGTACTGCGGAGTCGTAAATGACGTTGCTCTGGCTGCACCAGAGCGCGCCGGGGACGTCGTCGTAGCGCGCTTTGAGTATGGACATCACTTCGAGTATGGTTTCTTCTTGTTGCATCGCGTCTTCAGGCGGCTCCGGGACGTCGCTTATGAGTTCGTACCAGGGAGTTTCCTCGGTGGCGGTTGCGGCCCGCGCGGTGGACGACGCGGCGGATTCGGCGCCGGTGGTGGTCATGGTCAAGCCTCCGTTTGGGCTGTATGCCGGTGGAATCGGATCAGTTGTCGGCATGTCGTCAGTGGGCAGACAACACTATTCGTCGTCGATGCGGCGGTAGTTGCCGTCGATCACGTCGCCGCCGTCACGGCTCGGCTTGCCGGCGCGCGGGTCCGGCGGGGTTGGCGAGTTCAGGCCACGCAGGTGCTCCCACATGACCTCGCCCGGCACCATGCCCAGGAACATCACCGACGAGAGCAGCAGCGCCAGCACGTCGTCTATCCAACCGTGCAGTGGTATTATGTCGGGCACGAGGTCGAACGGGGAAAGGATGTAGACGGCGGTCGCCAGCACGAGCAGCTTGGCGCGCAGCGGGACGCGGCTGTCCCTCAGCAGCCGGCCTAGCAGCCGGGGGATGCCCGACCACGACAGGAGCATCAGCAGCGCTCTGCCCAAGATCGCCTCGCTTTCCTTGCGGTGGGTGTGGGGCCATTCTAGCATACGTCACGCAATCTGGAGTACCGGCGGTTGATTTACGTGCTTTACGGTGACGACGAGTTCTCGGTGCGGGAGGAGTTGGCCGCGCTGAGGGAGCGGGTTACGCCGGAGGAGATGCGCGATTCGAACGTGACGGCGCTGCTGGGCGCCGAGGCGAGCTTCGACCAACTCGCGCAGGCGTGCTATGCCGTGCCGTTCATGGCGAACAAACGGCTGGTGTCGGTCGATGGGCTTCTGGGCCGGTTCGAGGCGCGGGGACGCGGCGGCGCGCGCGGCAGAGGCGGTCGCGCCGCGCTGGGGGAGTGGGAGGGCCTGGGCGACCTGCTGCCGGCGATTCCGCCAACCACGGACCTCGTCTTTGTGGATGGGCCGCTGGCCGACCGCAACCCCCTGTTCGCCAGGGTGCGAGAGCACGCCACTCTGCGCGGCTTCCGCACGCCGAGAGGCGACGGCCTTAGCCGGTGGATACTGGACCGCGCGGCGTCGCAGGGGATGTCCATCGCGCCGGACGCGGCGACCGAGCTGGCCGACTCCGTGGGCGGCAACCTGAGGGTACTCGCGAGCGAGCTGGACAAGCTGGCCGTGTACCGCTGGCGCGAGACGGTGACGCGCGACGACGTGCGGCGGGCGGTGGTCTATACCAGGGACGCGAACATCTTTCAGACGGTGGACGCGGTGATAGAGGGCCGGGCGTCCGCCGCCATCGGGCAGATTCTGCGCGCGCTGGACTCGGGGGCGGCGCCGAGCTTCGTCATCGCGATGCTGGCGAGGCAGGTGCGGCACCTGCTGCTGGCCAAGGATATGCGCGGGCGCGGGCTGAACTCCGCAGAGATTGGCCGCTCGCTGGGCATACCGGAGTTCGCCGCGCGGCGGGTGATGGGTCAGGAGCGGCGGTTGGACTTCGGCCAACTGGCGGCGATGCACCGGGAGTTGCTGGAGACGGACGCGAGTATCAAGCGGAGCGAGGTGGACGAGCGGGTAGCGGTGGAGATGCTGGCAGCGTCGCTGGTGGCGGTGAGCCGGGGGAGGGCGGTGTCACCCCCATCCTAGCCTTCCCCCTGCGAGGGGGAAGGGACTTTTCGGAAGGCTTACTGTTGATGCCTGCTCCTATCAGTCCTGCAAAGGGGAAGGAACATTTGATGTGCACCAACAGCCACCGCTAGTCGGTGGCGATGGTGTTGTAGCAGGCGACCCAGTGGTTGGCGGCGATCTCTTCCAGCGGCGGCCTGGGGCTGGTGCGGCACTCGGCGGTGGCCTTGGAGCAGCGGGGCAGGAACGGGCACTGGTCGGGCGGGTCCATCATCTGGGGGGGCGCGCCGCGCATCGGCATGAGCGAACGTTGGGGCGCGTCGAGCCTGGGCAGCGCCTGGAACAGTCCCCAGGTGTAGGGGTGGTAGTGCCGGGCGAACAGGTCGCGCGTCGTGGCCTGCTCGACGACGGTGCCGCCGTACATCACCACCACGCGCTCGGCCATCTGGGCTATCACGCCCAGGTCGTGGGTGATGAGCATGATGGCGGAGTGGTTCTCCTGGCGCAGCCGCCGCAGGCGCTGGAGCATCTCGGCCTGGAGGGTGACGTCGAGGTTCGACGTCGGCTCGTCGGCGATGAGGACGCGGGGGTTGAGCGCGACGCCTATGGCCATCATCACGCGCTGGGCCATGCCGCCGCTTAGCTGGAAGGGGTATTGGTCCAGCATCCGGCGGGCGTCGGGAATGCCCATCTGCCGTAGCAGGTCCTCGGCGGTGGCGCGCGCCTGGCGCTTCCCCATGTCGGTGTGCTCCAGCATAATCTCCTCGACCTGGCGGCCGATGGGGATAACGGGGTTGAGGGCCGCGCCGGAGTCCTGGAAGATGAGCGAAATCTCCTGGCCGCGTATGGCGCGCAGCCGCTCGGTGGACATGTCGAGCAGGCTCTCGCCGTCGTAGGTGATGCTGCCTTCCACGATCCTGCCGGGGAAGGGCACCAACTGGAGTATGGACAGGGCGGTTACGGTCTTGCCGGAGCCGCTCTCGCCCACGATGCCGAGCACGCTGTCTTCTTCGAGGTCGAACGAGACGCCGTTGACCGCCTTGACGGTGCCCTCTTTGGTCATGAAGTAGGTGTGCAGATCCCGCACTTCCAGCAGGGTTTCGGGCATAGTTCCGTCCTGGGCTAGGGGGCGACTTTGAGGCGGGCGCGCTTTTCGAGGGCGACGGGGCTGAACCGTCCAGCCCGGAGTTCGTGGATGAACTGCTCGAGGGAGTGGATGGGGCGCTCGAACTCGGTGGCGTAGGTGCCGATGTCCGACAGCTTGTGGGCGTCGCTGGCGCCGGTGCCTTTGAGGCCGAATCGGCGGGCGATGCCGTGGGAAAACTCGTTCTCCGGGTCGGAGCCTCTGCTGTTGAACACCTCGACGGCGTCGACGCGCCCGAACACCTCGTTGCGGGCGGCGCGGTCCAGCATCTCGTCGTAGGCCTCGCCGCCGCTGTCCGCCTCCTCCCTGTAGGTGCGCCGGTAGGGGTGCGCCACAACCATGACGCCGCCGACCTCATCCACCATCTTCTTCACCGTCGAGGCGCGGTGCATCCCGAAGACGTACTCGGAGAGGCCGTAGACGAGCAGATGCCCCTCCTCGGTGGTCACTTCGCAGCCCGGAATCACCAGGTAGTCGAAGTCTCGCGAAAGCTGGTGAATCTCCTCGGGGTCCCAGAAGCCGTCGTGGTCGGTGATGCAGATGCCGTCGAGGCCAAGCCTCTTGGATTCCGTGATCAGCTCTTCCGGGGTCAACTCACTGTCAATCGACGTGGGGTAGGTGTGAGTGTGGATGTCTATTATCAAATGTGTCTCCGGGCCGGGGCGCGAGGTGTGCGTCAAGTGTCGCACCGGCCTCGCCGCGCTGTCAAGACGAATGCGAGCGTCGGGCTTGATTGGGAGCGTCACACGTGCACGAGCTCCTGGCCCGCGCCTTGACACCCCTTCGCGCCTGCTGTTAGCCTCCCGCCATAAGGCCGCCGCCGGTCCGCTCGTGGAGCGATACACCCGATGGATTTTCGATTTACCCCCGAACAGGAAGAGTTTCGAGAGCACGTCCGCGCCTTCATCCGCGACGAGGTGCCCGCCGAGATGGTCGCCGAGATTCAGGCCGCGGCGGACGGCTCGGCGTCCGATGCGGGCCGCGAGTTCAAGCGTCTGCTCGGCCACAAAGGGCTGCTCGGCATAAGCTGGCCCGAGGAGTACGGCGGCGGCGGAAAGTCCCTGCTGCACCAGTTCATCCTCACCGAAGAGCTAGGCTACCACGGCCTGCCCTACGGCGGCCTGAGCCTGACCTCCGTCGGCCCGACGCTGTTCCGCGCGGGCACCGAGGAGCAGCGCCAACAGTACCTGGGCGGCATACTCAGCGGAGAGTTCGAGTTCGCCCTCGGCTACTCCGAGCCTTCCGCCGGCACCGACCTCGGCTCCCTCCAGACCAGGGCCGTCGCAGACGGCGACGACTACGTAATCAACGGTCAGAAGATATACACTTCCGCCGCCCACTACTCCACCCACATCTGGCTGGCGGCGCGCACCGATCCCAACGAACCCAAGCACCGCGGCGTCTCGCTGATGATAGTGCCCCTCGACTCCCCCGGCATAACCATACGCCCCCTCTGGACGATGGGCGATGGCCGCACCAACGAGGTCTTCTTCGAGGACGTGCGCATCCCGCGCGACAACCTGGTGGGCGAGGAGAACCGGGGCTTCTACGTGGTCGCCATGGCCCTCGATTACGAGCGCGCGGCGGTCGCGCCCATCAGCCCGCTCCAGCGCAGCCTGGATGAGCTTGCGCAGTTCGCCCGCGACACCAGCCGCAACGGCGTGGCGCTCGCCGACGAACCCGTCGTGCGCCGCAGGATCGCCGAGCTCGCCGTGGAAGTGGACGTGCTCAGGCTGTTCTCGTACCGCAACGCCTGGATGATCGAGAACGACCTGGTGCCCACAAAGGAGGCGTCGATAGCCAAGGTCTGGTCCTCCGAGTTGGCGCAGCGCATGGCCTCAATCGCGCTCGAAATCATGGGGCCGCGCGGCCAGCTAAAGAGCGGCTCCAGGTGGGCCTACCTGCGGGGCCGCTTCGAGCGCATGTACCGCCAGACGCCCCTCATGCGCTTCGGCGCGGGCACCAACGAGATACAGCGCAACATCATCGCCCAGCGCGGCCTCGGCCTGCCCCGCTAAAGGCGGAGAAATCCCTTCCCCCTTGATGGGGGAAGGTTAGAGCCTGCCCCGTACTCGATACGGGGATGGGGGTGAACGCCCCTGTCCCAGCGCACCACAATACTGGAGAAACAAGGGACTATGGACCTTGCCCTCACCGAAGCGCAGCAGATGCTCAAACGCCTGACCAGAGACTTGCTGGAGCGCGAGTTTCCCCCGACTCTCGCACGCGATCTGGAGCACGACGAGCGCGGCCACTCGCCGGAAGTCTGGCGCAAGATGGTCGAAACCGGCCTGGTCAACGCCGCCTTCCCACGCGAGTACGGCGGCGCGGGCGGCAGCCTGACGGACCTGGCCGTAATCTTCGACGAGATGGGGCGCGGCCTGTACACCGGCCCCTTCTTCGCCACCGTCGCGCTGGGCGGCCTGGCGCTGCTGTACGCGGGCAGCGAGGAGCAGCGGCACGGCATCATCCCCACCGTCGCGCAGGGCCAGGCGCTGCTCAGCCTCGCCCTGCTGGAGGAGACCGGTAAGTACGCCCCCGAGTCCATCCGGCTCGAGGCGCGCGCCAGGGGCGACCACTTCGTACTCTCAGGCGTCAAGCTGTTCGTGGAGTACGCCAACGTCGCCGACTTCATTCTCTGCGCGGCGCGCACAGGCCCCGAAACCGAGGACATTTCGCTGTTTCTCGTACCCGCATCCAGTCCCGGAGTCACCATCGCGCCGCTGGACACCATAGGCGGCGACAAGCAGTCCGAGGTGACCTTCGACGACGCGCTCGTGCCGGCCCGCAGCGTCATCGGCGAGGTCGGCGGCGCGTGGCCCCACCTGCGGCGCGCGCTGGACGTCGCCACGGCGTTAACCTGTATGCAGATGGCGGGCATGGCCGAAAAGGTGCTGGAGCGCACCGTCGATTACGTGAAGATGCGCGTGCAGTTCGGACGCCCCATCGGCTCGCTCCAGGCGGTGCAGCACCACTGCGCCGACATGGCCATCAACTGCGACGGCGCGACGCTCGCAGCGCAAGAGGCCGTCTCGCGGCTCGCCCAGGGCCTGCCCGCCCGCCGCGAGATCGCCATGGCCAAGGCTTTCTGCAGCCGCGCCTGCCAGTTCGTCACCCTCACCGCCCACCAACTCCACGGCGGCGTCGGCTTCATGCAGGAGTTCGACCTCCAAATGTACACCCGGCAGATGCAGGGCATGGCCCTCCGGCTTGGCACCGTCGACGACCACCTGGAGGTCGTGGCCGACGAGCTTCTCGGCGAGGCAGTTTCATCCCCCCTCCCTTGATGGGAGGGGGTTAGGGGGAGGGTGAGAATAGGAGCACACCATGGCCATTGTGTACGACCCCGTCTGCGGGCGCGAGCTCGACACCGACGAGATGAACCGGCCCGTGGGCACCGTCCCCGGCGGCGCGCCCGAGGTTGACCCAACCAAGGGCACGCGCCGCTTCCACGAGGGCCAGTGGTACTACCTGTGCAGCCTCGACTGTCGCAACAAGTTCCTCGCCAGCCCCGCGACGTACACATCCGCCGCGTAGCGCGTTAGGGCGCGCTTCACCGGGTCTATCTCTCCTTCACGTATTGGAGATTCAAGCGGTTCGAGGGCTATCTTCGTAGATGTCTTTGCCTAGAATCTCGCAAATAGACTTAACGTCGCCATCGGTGCTGTAAATCTCAGCATCATCAGGCGACTCCAGCGCAATTAACGTGTCTGCAATGCGGTAGCAGTTGGACCTTTCGCCGAAAGGGATGTCCTTGCCGGAAAGTATGCGCTCAAAGGCGTTCGCGGCAGAGACTACGTTTTTCCTGTCGCCCTGCCCTATAGCGTCGACTAAACTCTCCAATACTCCCCTGTTTCTTTCGATGAATGCAATCACGTTGCACGGGGGAGGACTGTTCTTCAAACACTTCAGGCCATCCAGATCGTAGCCGCCGCTTCCATCGGAATCCGGCGTCCAGGATTTCAAGACGCAGCCAACCTCATCCGTATGGGTATCTATCGAATCCCAGAAATGCTCATGGGCACGCCATTCGATGAAAGACTCCAGCCGTTCTATGGTGCGTTGCTTGTCGTCGTCGAATCCCAAGGTGGCGAGCAAGTCCACAGTGCGCTTGTAACGTCGGGGAGTAAAACTCGGGAGCCGCTTTACGGCATCTCCCACGCTTGGGGAGGTAAGGAGCAAATCACGGAAGATGATGGCGTCCTTTATGAGGGTCCTGTTGAATTCGCCCAAGGCGTGACCAGACGTACAGAGTGTTCTGTCTCTCGTACTAGCCCTTATCTCCCGCCTGCGTTCAGCCGTACCGATTACTCGGTCAATTTGGACCGTCGTTTCGAGGAAAAGCGGGCTGTCGTCAGGAGCTTCTTGGGGCAACGTGAGAACTCAGGAACTTGTCGGACGGCACTGTCTCAAAGCCGGCGTTTCTCAGAAACCTGTCAAGAGCGCGAAGCGTGTCTCTGTCCCAAACCATGTTCTGAAGTCTGGCAACCGCATCCCTGACGGTCACAGCTTGCTCATTGGTCATATCTTCGCTGTAAACAGAGTACATAGCGTCGTGAACCGTCAGCACGGCAAATGTCAGGTTCCGATTCCCATGAGAACGCGCAACTTTCAGGAGGGCGGCCAAGCGATCGATAGTCTTGACGTGGTAGGACAGTCGGGTTGGTGGGTCGTTGAACTCGGCCATCATCGCGTCAACGATACGCAAGACTTTGTCCACGCCCTCCATCCACTCATATTGGACAGATGCGGCAGCCGGAATCGCGTCGGGTTCACCGGACCACTCAATCTCCCGGGCAAAGCGAGTTAACACCGGACGAACAGCATGCTCCAAATAGACTTCTATCTGACTCAGGCGATCTTCCGTCAGTTTCTGTCGTCGTGCCAGAGCAGTGTCGCCAAGCCGAGCGAGAAGAACCGCAATCTCCTCACGGGAAGCCCTGTGCGTGTGGCTAATGAACATCCCGCGGGAGCGAGGCCATCTGGAAGATATACTGAAACGCGCTTTACCTGTGTGGAATTTTTCAGGTTCTCCCTCTTGTGATGAGAGACCTGTCGACACAGGCCGACGTGGCCTGTGTTCTCCACGCTGGACGCTTCTGGATGCGCGTCCCCATTGCTTGTCCTTTGGAGTGAACATGCTATTGTTCTGACTCGCCTGGATTTGCCTGATTCATGGCGTTCATCAGATTGTTGATACTCTCAGACAAGTCCCTGATGTCCTCTGGAGTCATGGTTACAGTCAAGGAGTCAAATCCAGGTACCCCAAAGACAAAGTGTGATTCTACACTCCCTCCTCTGGTAGGCTTTTGCACCTGGATGCGAAGATTGGCAAATATAAGATTCGACAGAGGGGGGCCTCCGTCGGCATTCTTCTTCTCGAGCACCTCCCAGGATGAATCCAGGAAGATAGGATTGTTCGCCGTGTTCTTGATCGCGTACTGGCGTCTCAATTTTGCATCCGCTATCTTTTCTTCAATGATTTTGGTACGGGCCGAAATCTCGTTTCTGATCTTCTCGAAGTCAAGATCGGTTTCATCTTCCGGACTCTCGTGGTCCGCTATAATTCTGGTCACATAGTTTCTCTGACCGGAAAGAACGCCGAAGAGCATGAGAGGGACATCGAATCTCAGTTGAGACACGCACGTCTTCGGCAGTTGGTGCTCTTCCAACTGCTCGGTTACTTCATCCTCTTCGAACTTGAATGAAACAACATCAAATGGTCCAATTGTGGAGGGGTTCACGCGAATCCTCACTGAATCAGAGGATACCCAGTCCATCAAAAGGCTTATCAGCCTATCGAATTGGTCAGGATCAATTTGACCTAGTGACATTCTATCAGTCATGTCAGTCTCACGTCTTGACGAAGTTATGTTGACATCAACTCGAATGGCAAGCGGGATCATTCGGTTGGAGTAATGTACCATCCCTCTTGAGAGGCTTCAAGCTCGGCATCTCCCGTAAACCCAAGGTCTGGCAGCATTACAAGTGTGCACGTTCGCGGGCAAGACCACCGGGTACAGTCCCGCCCGCTCACCACCCCTCGCCTTGACACCCCCACGCGCGCGCTGATAGCCTCCGCTGCGCCCCGGCGCGTCATCCGACGCCACCCACCTCGCAAGGAGGCTCCCCCATGTTCGACCTCGTAATCTCCGGCGGCGCCGTAGTCGACGGCACCGGCGCTCCCGCCTACCGCGCCGACGTCGGCGTCACCGGCGACGCCATCGCTGCCATCGGCGACCTCTCCGCCGCCGACGCCGCCCGCGTCATCGACGCCACCGGCCTCGTCGTCTCCCCCGGCTTCATCGACACCCACGCCCACTCCGAGGGCGCGCTGCTGCTCGACCCCCAGCACGCCAACGGCCTGCGCCAGGGCATCACCACCGAGATCCTCGGCCAGGACGGCCTCTCCTACGCGCCCCTCTCGCCCGACAACTACAAGATGCTCCGCAGCTACCTGGCGGGCATCCTCGGCGAGCCGCCCGACGACCTGGACTTCAGCAGCATCGCCGCCTTCCGCTCCCACTACGACAACAAGGTCTCCGTCAACACCGCCTACTGCGTCGCCCACGCCGCGGTGCGCATGGAGGCGGTCGGATTCGAGGACGCCCCGCTGGTCGGCGACGCCATGGAGAAGGCCAAGCGACTGGTCAGGGAGGGCATGGAACAGGGCGCCGTCGGATTCGCAACCGGAATGTCCTACTTCCCCAACTCCTGGAGCGACACCGACGAGCTGATCGAGCTTTGCAAGGCCGCCAACGAGCACGGCGGAGTGTACGTCACCCACCTGCGCAACGTGAACACCGACCGCGCCTTCGGCGGCGGCGACGTGCCCGAGGCGCTGGAGATTGGCCGCCGCTCCGGGATCAAGGTCCACTTCTCCCACTACCGCACCCAGGCATCCAACGCCGGCCAAGTGGCCCAGCGCGTGGAGCTTATCGACAAGGCGAAGGCCGAGGGCGTGGATTGCAGCCTGGAGCTGTACCCCTACCCCACCGGCAGCACCTACCCGCTCAGCTTCCTACCCAGCGAGGCCCACGAGGGCGGGCCCGACGCCGTCCTGCGCCGGCTGAACGACCCCGCCGAGCGCCGCCGCCTCGCCGACTACCTGGACAACGACTACTTCGGCTCCCTGGACGACGTTGTCTTCTCCCACCTGCCCGTCAACACCCAACTCGTCGGCATGAGCCTGCCCGACGTCGCCGACCTGCGCGGCAAGTCCAAGGGCGAGACCCTCTGCGACCTGCTGGTGGAAGAGTCCCTGCGCATCTGCTTCCGGGGCGCGCCGCCCGCCAGCGTGCGATTGTGGCAGCAGGTCAGCCGCGACTGCGTGGAGCTTCTCTCCCGCGACGACTACATGGTCGGCAGCGACGCCATCCCCATGGGCGGTATGCCCCACCCGCGCGCCTACGGCTGCTTCCCCCGCTTCCTGGGCCGGCTGCGTCGCCAGTTCGACATCATGAGCCTCGAGCAGATGGTCCAGCGCATGACCGACAACGCCGCCCGCCGCTTCGGTCTCACCCGCCGCGGCCGCATCGAGCAGGGCTGGTTCGCCGACCTCGTGGTGTTCGACGACGAGCGCATCATGGACAACGCCACCTACGACGACCCGTTCCAGTTCCCCACCGGCATCCCGTTCGTGGTCGTCAACGGTCAGGTCGCCGTCGACCACGAGCGCTGCACCGGCGTCCTGGCCGGCCGCGCCGTCCCCTAGCCCGGCTTATCCACGCAAGCCGTTAGTCCCCTCTCCCAAGACTGGGAGAGGGTTAAGGTGAGGGTTGAGAGCGCACATCTCGTCAAGCCTGAACATTCACTCACAATGCCCTCGCTAACCCTCACACAGCTCGCCATAGCCGCCGCGGCCACCCTCGTCGGCTCCACCGTCTTCAGCGCCATCGGCTTCGGCATCGGCATGGTGTCGATGCCGATTCTGCTGCTCGCCTTCGAGGCGGAGACCGCGGTCGTAATGCTGAACACGGTCGAGGTCCCCCTCTCCGTGCTCATGGTGTGGCAGAACCGCCGCCATCTCGAGCGCGGCGAAATACTCCCCATCACGATAGCCGGGCTAGTGGGCGCGATTGTCGGACCCTTCGTACTCGCCGCGTTCCCCGAGCGGCCTCTGAGCATCAGCATCATCGTGCTCATAGTCGTGCTCACCGTCGTCACCGCGCTCAACCTGCGCGCCGGGATGCCCATGCCCCGCTTCCTGGGGCCGATAATCGGCTTCCTGGTCGGCCTCATGCTCACGGTGCTGGCTGTCGGTGGCCCCCTGCTCGCCCTCTACATGCTGGCGCGCCAGTGGCAGCGAGACACCATTCGCGGCTCGATGTCGCTCATGTTCCTCTTCGTGATGCCCGCCGCCGTAGCCGGCTACGCGGTAAACGGCCTGTACGACACCGAGCGCCTCACCCTGACCGCGGCGACGCTGGGACCCGTCATCGTCGGCTTCTTCCTCGGCAGCCGCATCGCGCGCCGCATGAACGAGCGCGTCTTCCGCATCGCCGCCATCGCCGTAATCGCCGCCACCAGCGCGGTGGTACTCATACGCGAAGCCGCCGCCCTGTAACGGGGCATCCCCTCTCCCAAGACTGGGAGAGGGTTAGGGTGAGGGTTGAGTGTGCCCGTCTCACAAGTATGTTTAGCTACGGGCGTCCCCGCTCCGTTTACGCATGGAGCCGGAAGGTGCTACCATCAACACACACGAAGCTGGCTGCGCTTCGCTGCGTGGGGAGCCGTGGTGTAGGCCCCGAAAGGAGACACATCGTGCTTCATTGCAGACCAAAGTGCGAATACTTCACGGATGACGAGGGAAAGCAACACTTCCGCCGTGTCCGTATCAAGATTTGGGACGATAGGGAGTACTTCGACCCCGCGGCCATCCGTCGCCAAGAGGAGTACGAAGACATAGACGAGGCCCTGGCGCGGCTGGACGAATTCAGCGACGAGCCGAGCTTCGACACTGTATCGCGACACAGATTGTCGATGCTTGCGGGCTGGCTGAGAGAGTACAAGCGGGACGGAGTCCTGCGCGTTCCAGAGCGGCGTCCCGGACAGCCGACCAAAGACGACTTGCAAGCGATTCTCGAAAGGTCTCTTGACAGGGTATTTGGCGGATTGGGAACCTCAAGCCGTTGATGGAAGATGAAGGCGCATACGGCAACGCTGAGCTTGCCCTTCACGTCCGCGTTACGACCTCAGACGGAGTGTCGACCAACCACATCTATCCTCTTCGCGGCGCCGAAAGCGGGCAAGTGGAGTCAGAGATTGACCTCATCCTTCGAAGGATATTAGATGCTTTCGCCGGGATTACTCCCATTCTGCGGCTGGCAAATCCGACTGTCGTTTACAGGGCCGACCATGTGGTGCGACTGGCCTACGACGTGAGGGTAGAGGAAACGGCAGAGGTTGAAGACAGAGGCCCTATCGGCTTCCGACCGCCGTAAGCTGGCCTTCTGAACAGTCCCTGCCCCCTCGCAGAGGGAAGGTTAGGATGGGGGTGCCCCTACCCACCCCCCAGCAACCGCCCCACCGCATCCTCCACCGCGCGCCCCTCGGCCGACCCTCGCAGCCACGCCCGCAACTCCCGCCGCACTATCGCCACACCCACGTCCGCGCCACGCCTCGCGCGCACCCCCGCCAGTTCGTCCCTCGCGCCCGCCGCCGCCGCCGCGCCCGCCGACGCAATCTCCGCGTGCAACTCGCTGCCCGCGTCGAACTCCGGTATCGGCAACTTCCACAAGTGCTTTTGCAGATGCCGTGCCCCGAACAGACCCTTGGGCATTAGCGGCTCTACGGCTTTTGTCAGCGCATCACTGTTGATGATTGCCAGAAGGTAGTTGGCCTCGTCGAGGTCCTTGCAAGTAACCCAGTACAAGGTGTAGTCCACCAAGCTGGCGTCGTCGTGTAGCAATGCCGCTGTCGGATTACCCGATTGGTTGTAAACAATCCTCACTGCTCTTTGGCTCTCTTCATACTGCCAATTCAATAGTGAAGACAACTTGCCGTAGTAATCCAGTTGACCCAACAAGTTCAGCTTGTTAGCCCTCGCCTTGTTCTCTTCCCAAAGACTGTTGACCGTCCGCCAGCGTCCGCGCATCCTGCGTTCCAGCCCGGCCAACTTCACGCCGCCCGGCCCGTCCTCGTCGGCGGGAATGGCATCGTCGCCGCGCTTGAGCGGCAGCAACGCCTTCAGCGGGTCCAGAGTCACGTAAGGCGCGACCGTCTCGCCCAAGTGGACGTTGAAGAGGTGACTGTCTTCTACGGTCTGTCCTGTGATGGCGGTCAGGTCCAAGTTCCTCCACGGAGCCTTGTCGTGTACGCCCCGGCGCGGGTTGACCGTAACCGTCCGCGCCGCCGGTATGATGGCGGGGTTGTCCGTCTCATTGACGAAGAGTAGTACGCGCGGGAATATGGTTGCGCCATTGCGTGACCTTGGTGCATAAGGCGAATTCCCCACCACGCCCGTATCGATTATGGTTGCCGGGGAGCGGGTGACGCCGGCAGAGCCGGCCGTGCCGAACCACCGCTCCACCGTGCCCGCCAACGGCCTGGGCTTGGCGTCGTCTCGCAGCCGACCGGCGAACACCACGCACGCCGGCACCGGAAAGAACGTGTTGGGTTGCAGCCGCTCCAGGTCCCACGCCGCCTTGACGCTGAAATCGACCCCGACGGATATGCCCGTTCTGTCGCGAAAGGCCCCGCCGCGCCACCTGGAATACTGCCCCGCCTGCAACGCGCTGTGCGGCATCACGAACCCGATCCTGCCGCCCGCTTGCAGGTACAAGTCAACGCAGCGAGCAAAGAACAGCCCCGCCACGTCGTGGTGTGTGGAGTACTGATTCCCGGGCCAGATGCCGTAGCGGTTGCGGCTCATTCCTTCCAAGGCCTGCCGCAGCACGTCCACCGTCTGGTTGTAGTTTATCCAAGGCGGGTTCCCTATCACCACGTCCACCTTCGCGCGGGACAGCGCCACCGGGCGCACCATGTTGCGCGCGTAGTAGGCCCAAACGTGGTCGCGGCCCCGGTTGTGCAGCCGCATCATGGTGGCGATGGTCTTGCCCAGGGTGCCGCGCTCGCCCTCGTCGTAGATGTGATTGTCGTCGAGCGCGAGATAAGGGTCTTCGCCGTTCACGATGTGCTCCGCTATGTCGCCCATGAGCACGTCGAAGTTTTCGGGCCGCTCCACCAGGCTGCGCGGAAACACCAACTCGGCGTCCACGTCGTCGGTGGTCTGGATCGTCACTTCGTGCTCGTCGAACAGGTCGCCGGTGCGATAGCGCAGCTGAAGGGCGTCGCCCAAGTAAACGGGGATGGAAAGGTCGGATTCCACGCCGGACTCGTTGGCCGCGGCGATGGCGGGCCGCGCGGCCAGCGTCCAGGTGGTGCGGGCGAGCTGCGCCGCGGCGGGGTGTACGTCGATTCCGACTACGGCGTCGCGCAGGTGGTTCAACGTCCTGCCCGCGCCCCAGCCTGCGTCCCGCGCGGCGTCTATGACGTGGGACACCGCCTCGGCCAGGAACGCGCCGGAGCCGCAGGCCGGGTCCAGCACCCGCTGCTCCAGCGGCCTGTCCACCAGCTCGCGCACCATCGTTCGCGCAAGCCAGGCCGGGGTGTAGTACTCGCCGAGCTGTCGCCGCTCCTCCGCCGGAATGACCGTGACGTACAGCGTGGACGCGATGTCCGGCGGCGCGTCCGCCCACTTGAAGCGCGCCACCCGCCGCGCCATCGTCCTCAGCAGCGGATTCGCGCCAACCTCGTTCGGCCAACTGAAGAAGTCCGAGTCCAGCACGCCCCGCAAGGCCGTCCTGTCGTGGAATTCCCTGCCGTCCAGCAGGTCGGCGGCGTCGGCTTCCGCCAGCGCGCGAATGTCTATGCCGAACGACGACTGCACCACCATGCTCAGAATGGCGCAAAGGTAGGTGTGACGCACGAACAGGTCGTCCATAGTATCGACGCGACCCGCGCCCGCCACCTCGCCCAGCGCCGCGCGCAGCAGGTCACGCCAAAGGTTGCGCTTGACCTGGACGGTGCCGGTATCGGCGTGCTGGCGGTACAGCGACTTGAGCGCGGCGATGTCGCGCTGGCTGGAAGGGCTGTCGGATCCAAAGTAGCTATCCACGCTGTCTCGGTCGGGGTCTATGTTCTCAAGCGAAAACAGCGCGTTGTCGCGCAGCCACTCGTACAGCGCAAACCAGCCCTCCGCGTCCTCCAGCCGGAAATAGTAGGGCCGCGTGAGCCTGGGTTCTCCGGCGTCCGGCCAGCGCAGCAGCCAGTGTTTGCCGTCGGTCAGAACGCCCATCCGAACGCGATTGTCCTTCGCGGACTGCGCCAGGTAGTCGTCCAGTTGCTTCACGTAAACGGGATTCGGCTCGCCGCTCGCCGCCGTGCTGATGCGACGCTTCACCTCGATGAACGTATCCAGAGCCGTCAGGTCCACCGCCCTGCGCGACCCCTCCGAAGGCGGGTTCTCCTCCACGATCTCCTCGCTCGCCGCCAGCCCCGTCGTAATCAGAAAATCCCGCACCGCGCTGGTGACGTTCGCCTCCGCCTCGAACTGGTCGTGCCGCCACAGCATCCGCCGCGCAGCCTCCCCGTACTTCGGGTCCTCTATGTCAATCTGCGTAGTCATATCCTTGTTCCCCTTTGAGGGGGACGGTGAACTGGCAGCGCCACTCACTACATGAAGAACCGGAACTGGTAGGGCGAGCGCCTTAGACTTGGCATCCGCTTGACTACACGGGCGAGCACCTTCGCGTAGGACAGTGTAACTGGGAGGTTGTCGTATAGAGAGTCATTGTTCCAGTTCATCTTGGATAGACCGAGTATAGATAGGGCCGTCTCGTCCCAAGACCCGTGTCCTGCGTGTCGAACCAAACGAAGCGGTCGAGGCGTACTCCTCGAGCCCTTAAAGAAAGATCGTCCATTGTTGCTAATACCACGCACATTGCCGTGAGTCCACAGCAATGCCTCGCGCGGCCCAAGACCGACTAAAGTACCTCGTGAGACAGGAAATGGGGTGGGGGTGGGATTGTGAGACCCGCGCTGCCTATCAAAATTCACGCCCCGCCAGCCGACATCCTCGACGATCTGTACTAGGTCAACTGACTCGCAGAGGTGGAAAGCATCCATGCAGCCTTCTACTTCTTCCCACTTGAACTCGGTGGTCTTGTGGACTATTACTCGACGAGGTGACCGGCCGGCATGGCGACGGCGGTACAGGTCCATAGAACGAGTCATCACCCGAAACATCTCGGTTTTCGATAAGAATGGATTGCGCTGATGGACCTCAAAGTCGTGTGTGTCGTAGGCGACGAACTCGACCCCGGCCCCCTCTGCATCGAAAACTTGGCTACAGCACGTCACGAACCGGGAACTGCTGGAACTCTGCGAACGGATAGCATAGGAAATCCCGATATGAGCGGTTTCGGGGTCAGTTTCTGCCAGCTTCCATGGGACTCCGCCAGCCTTAGCGTATAGTGCTAACCCAATGCGCCACGCAACGCTCGCTCTACACCTATACGCCAGCGCTTTGTCTTCACGTATGATTTGAATCGGTATCCCTAGCGATGCAGTAGTAGCTTTCAGATGGTCGTGAAGATCAAAGTCTTCGTCCGGCTCTCCCTGGAAACCCATTTCCCAACGTTTTGGGAGGTAGGCTACGACGACATCAAAGTCATTTCTCACTGCGTATAGGCGCTGTATTGCTCGAACCAGACCTTCCACTAGAACGAGGTGAGGTGTACCTGAACGGCGCAGTTCCATGTCCACACTGGGATCGAGTTCAACATCGCAGTTACCACCTGCTAAGCTCAGTTGAAGCCTGAAGGTGTGGTTGAATCCCGGCCAAGCTGGCAAGTAGTCCCTCCGTTCAAGAGGATTACGGGTGGAGTCTAATTCACCAATAAGAGCTTGCAGTCGCCCAAGCTCTCCGCTCGGCACGATCGTTGCGATCCTGATAGGGTCAGGCACAAGCCCACTTGAGAACGGCCCGTGCCTCAGCAACCCTCTCAGGGGGTGAGCTTCGCCGATCAAGGTTCCACTGGCACGAAACAGCAGCTTGGGTTCGGGTAACCAGACATGCGGAGCGATTTCCGGTGTCCTATTGCTCTTCATGCTCCTACTCTCCTTGAACCAGCGGTTCGTGAGGACAACCGGAACACCGCATCAATGCCATCAACCGTTCCAATCGCACGAAGTTCGTCACCATTTTGAGAGAGACGCTTAGACCAGAAATCAAGTATGTCATTGAGTTTTCTATTGTATCTTGTGGCGGTTCGCTCACGGGCGAAGTCAGTTGCCGCAAACCGATTAGCGTCATCAATGCCGTCAAACACAATTCGAGGCTCGAACAACACCCACAGACGGTCGTTCGCCCAACCCAAGCGGATACCAATGCCTTCCCGCCAACTCAGGTTCGGATATCCTGATACTGTTCCAGTCGGCGCACCTACTACACTTCTAAGGTTGGCCCATTCAGCATGCATTGGGTCGCGTGGAGTAAGTAGGTCCGATTGTCGCCGCCTGATCGCGTCCATGTTACATTGCCTCACTAATGCACTGGTCAAAGCTTCTCGCAAGATTCCCCGCTCAGTCGAATCGTACCGCTGTTTCCGCCGGTCGAAAGGATGGATGTCGACTCTCTCTATTCCAAACCGCTCAAAAGCAGTTCGCACATCTTCATCCGCGCCAAATGCTAGTACACCATGCTGCGAACGAACTGCAATGAGGTTTACCCCAGCCTGTCTAACGGCTTCGCGAACTTCAGCGGTGTTACCGATCTTACAGTCTACGAGCCTGCAAACACTGGGTACCTTCTTCAACTCCAACGCATTAAGCCGGACTATTGGACGACCCTTTCTTCCCGTCAGAATAGGCGCGGGGCTCCAGACTTGCCGAGCCTGCGCAAAGGTGTCGAGCGTGGTCGTCTCGAGTCCACGAATCATCCGAGTCAAATCCCGCATCACCTCATCGAAGTTATCTATTGGCACAAAAGCCGCCTCAATCCCGCCATCCCTAGCGCGGCTCAGAAGACGCACAACACGTGGCAACGGCGAATCTTCACCCCGATGAAGCCAAAACAACCCAGCCGGAAATGCATTGGGTTCGGCAATAGCCTGATCGAGCGAGTCCATTACAGAATCATCGCGGCCACTGTAACCAGCCACCACAAGCCCGTTCTGCCGGCAGGAATCCACCAATATCTGCCTCATCACTGAGTCCTGTCCTCGCAGTTCACCCGGCGTGTTCTTAAGCCGCTGGGCTCGGAAGTCACCGTGCAGCTTGATCTCCACAGGCCACCGTTCTTCTTGAATCGCCTGTAAAGCACGACTTGGGGAGTCCAAGTCAGCCGTAGTCAGATTGCCTGTACTGCCGAAGACGGTGGCGCAGGCGTCAGCCACTAGGGCATCGAAGTTGGTCGTCCACACGATTCGTGTCCGATTTGCTTTCATGAGCGTCGCTAGCGCGATGTGTCCATAGGAAGGTTTCGCACTAACTAACTTCTCGTTCAGATAAGCCCTCCTATCGGACTCGGTGGTATAAACTGCCTCGAACAAGGCCGCATACTCGTCAGGAGCTCCTACGGAGGGCAGCCGTCCAAGTGAGTCAACATGGCTTTGGAGCCTGGTGCGTACAATTGGGTTGGAAAGGTCTGATACCTCGTGTCGCGGCACCCGACGCTGGCTGACAAACAACTGCTGTTTGAAGTCCCATATCATGTCGGCTGCCGTAGGAACGCCCGCAGATGCCGACGCACCCGCACCGAGTAGCCACATCAGATTCTGCGCGCGCATAGAGAAACGGCGTGCAAAGTCGTCCAATTCTACGTATTGCAACATTGGATCTGTCAAATCAGCGGCCTTGGGTTTGCCTACATCGATCTGGGTGGCCATGGGTCGTGCCACAATAGTGCCATTATATCAGAATGGCCGTTCGGTGGTCCGGCCATCAAGTCCCTTTTCCAGGGCTGTCACACACTATTCTCACAGCCCCCCAAATCGTGCCCGCACTCACGCATGACCCGTGCCCGCACTCACTCCCAACCCCAAAATTCCGCCCCATAACCGCGCAATCGAGTACCCGCTGTCCCACGTGAACCCCCCACAGTCGACCCACAGCCGCGCAATCGCATATCTGTCTTGTGTCACCTCTAACGACAATCGACCGGCACTCGACCGCCCAAAGCGATTTTCCTGACCCCTCTTGATTCTCTCCGCACATCCGTGCTATTCTCTTCTCAACAAGGGACAGACCCACCACCTCAAGGCCCTCCCCTAGATAGGGGAAGAGCCTGCCCTGAGCCGGCCGTAGGGATGGGAGTGAAGGCGCAGCCCCCGACGCCCCCTCGCCCACCTGTCCCATTTCCACCCAATTTCGGCACATAATCACGTAGTTTCGAACACGAAAGGACATCCAAGTGACGCGAATCTACCAGTCTCTCAGCTACGAAAAGTGCGTAATGGTGCAAAATGGTGCAGATTTCACGAAAACTCAGCCCCGAGGCGGGTCCTGGCCCGACCCTCACACCTCGTTTGACACCCCTTCCGCGTGGCAAGTAACATAGCCTGTAGGGCGACACCGCGCTTCTGGGTTTGCGGCGCCCCGTCCGTGCCGTCGCCCCACACCTCTTCACCGTCCGCATGGGGGGCGAGCGACATGGCCCACAACTCCCGATTGGTAGTCGTCTCCAATCGCGTCCCCTCCCCGTCCGAGGTATCTCCCGAAGAGGGACGCTCCGTGCCGGTCGGAGGACTCGTCAGCGCCGTCAGGCCCACCATGGAAGAGCTCGGCGGCCTGTGGTTCGGCTGGAGCGGCAGAAGCGCCGCGGGCGAGCCGCAGACGACCCCCGACGTCGCCACGCTGGGCAACATCGAGCTGGCCACGCTCAACCTCTCCTCCAACGACGTGAGCCTCTTCTACACCGGCTTCGCCAACCGCACCCTGTGGCCGCTGCTGCACAGCTTCACCGAGCACGTCGTCATCCGCCGCGACACCTACCGCGCCTACCGCCGCATCAATCGCCGCTACGCCGAGGCGCTCTACCCCATGCTGCGAGAGGGCGACCTCGTACTGGTCAACGACTATCACGTGTTCAACGTCGGAGAGGAACTCCGCGAACTGGGCTGGCGCGGCAAGATCGGCTTCTTCCTTCACGTGCCGTTCCCGTCGCCGGACATCTTCTCCATACTGCCCTGGTCGCCGTCCATACTCAGGGGCATGATGAGCTACGACCTCGTGGGCGTGCACACCGAGCGCTACCGTCGCAACCTGGCCGATACCCTGGAGCAGGAACTGGCCGGCACAGTAAATGATTGGGTCTACTCCGGCGAAGAGGGGACCACTCGACTGGAGACCTACAACGTCGGCATCGACGTGAACGTGTTCGGCGAGCCGCCGGCCGGCAAGATAGAGGCCCTCGCCAAGCAACTCTCGCTGCCCCTGTCGCCCGAGCACCAGCTCATACTCGGCGTGGACAGGCTGGATTACACCAAGGGCATCCCCGGGCGTCTCCGGGCCTTCCGGCGTTTACTCGAACACCGTCCGGCCGTGCGAGGCAAAGTGAGCCTGGTGCAGATTTCGTCGCCCTCGCGGACGCGGGTGCCCGAGTACATCAGCGAGAAGGAGGAGGTCGATAAGCTGGTCGGCCAGATAAACGGCCGCTTTTCCGAGGCGGACTGGACGCCGATTCGCTACCTCTACCGGTCCTACCCGCAGCACGAGCTGGCGTGCTTCTACTCGCTCGCCGACGTGTGCATGGTTACGCCGCTGCGGGATGGGCTGAATCTCGTAGCCAAGGAGTTCGTGGCCTCACAGGGCGACACTCCGGGCGTCCTGCTGCTCTCCAAGTTCTGCGGCGCCGCCAGCTCCATGACCGACGCTGTGATAGTCAATCCCTACGATGTGGACGGCACCGCGGAGGCCACATACCGCGCCCTGCGCATGACCCTGACCGAGCGGCGCGAGCGCTGGACTTCCCTCGCCCGCGTGGTCCGCCGGCACACCGAAAACAGCTGGTGCGACGCGTTCCACTCCGACCTCGCCGACGCGTAATACGTAAATCCCTTCCCCCTTGATGGGGGAAGGTTAGGATGGGGGTGACGAAGGAGAACCGACCACTGAAATGACCAAGACGGCAGAAAACACCTTCGACGAGATAACCGTATTCTTCAACCGTGCCGCCGACCGGCTGGGACTGGATACGGGAGTGCGCGAGCTGCTCAGCCGCCCCTGGCGCGAGCTCAAGGTCGCCGTGCCGGTGCGCATGGACGACGACCGCATCGAGGTCTTCGAGGGATACCGCATCCAGCACAACGGCGTGCGCGGCCCCTACAAGGGCGGCGTGCGCTACCACCCGACCGCGGACCAGGAGGAGGTCAAGGCGCTCGCTTCCCTGATGACGTGGAAGAACGCGCTGGTGGACGTGCCGTTCGGAGGCGCGAAGGGCGGTGTCAAGTGCGATCCCACCGCGCTGAGCGAAGGCGAGCTGAACCGGCTCACCCGGCGCTACACCGTGAACATCGAACACTTCCTCGGCGTGAACAGGGACATACCGGCGCCCGACCTCGGCACCAACGCCCAGGTCATGGCCTGGATGATGGACGCCTACAGCCAGCTCCACGGACTCACCCCAGCCATCGTGACCGGCAAGCCCGTGGAGCTCGGAGGTTCCGTCGGCCGCGACTCGGCGACCGGAAGGGGCGCGACATACGTGGTGCGCGCAATAGGCCGCGACCTTGGGATCGGCCTTCTCGGCGCGCGTGTCGTGGTGCAGGGCTTCGGACAGGTGGGCTCGTGGACCGCGCGGCTGCTCTGGGAGGAGGGCTACAACGTGGTCGCGGTCAGCGACGTGCACGGCGGCGTCTACCGCGCCGGGGGCCTGGACATCGGCGCGCTCGGCCGCCACGTCGAGGAGACGGGCGGCATGGCCGGATTCGGCGGCGCGGAGCCGGTTTCCAACGCCGACCTGCTGGAGTTGGAGTGTGACTTCCTGATACCGGCCGCGATCGACCGCGTGATAACCGAGGACAACGCTCCCCGCGTGCGAGCGAAAGTGGTCGTCGAGGCCGCCAACCACCCGCTGACGCCGGAGGCGGACGCCATCCTCAGCGAGCGGGGCGTGCACATACTCCCCGACATCCTCACCAACGCGGGCGGCGTCATCGTCTCCTACTTCGAGTGGGTCCAGAACCTGTACCAGCACCACTGGGAGCAAGACCGAGTCGACCAGGAACTGCTTGACACTATGACCGCCGCCTACGAGAACGTGAGCAGGCTGGCCAAAACCGAGGGCATCACGCTCAGGGAGGCGGCCTTCACCATTGGCGTCGAGCGCGTCGCCCGAGTGGCGAAGATCCGCGGCTTCCTGTAAGAGCCTATCCGAAAAGTCCCTTCCCCCTCGCAGGGGGAAGGTTAGGATGGGGGTGATTAACGAATTGCCAGATAGGCTCTATCCCGCTAGCCGGAGAAACCGTCGTCCACTATCAGGCCGTCCCTCATCCTCACGATGCGGTCGCACTGCCGGCCGATTTCCGGCGAGTGGGTGACGATGATGAACGTCTCCCGATTTTCGCGGTTGAGCCTCAGGATCAGATCCATTATCTCCTGCGCCGTCTCGCTGTCCAGGTCGCCCGTCGGTTCGTCCGCCCAGATGATGGCTGGGTCGTTGGCGAGCGCACGGGCGATGGTGACCCGCTGGCGCTGGCCGCCCGAAAGCTCGGCGGGCTTGTGCGCCGCCCAGTCGGACAGCCCGACCATTGCCAGCACCTCTAGCGCCCGCTGCCGCGCATCCACCGACTTCGCCCCCGAAATGAGCATGGGAAGCTCAACGTTCTCCACCGTGCTGAGCACCGGCAGTAGGTTGTAAAGCTGGAACACGAAACCCATCTGCCTGGCGCGGTAGTCCGTGCGGGTGTTGTCGTCCATGTCCCGCAGCGACACGCCGTCGATGTCGATGTCCCCCTCGTCGATGTCGTCGATGCCGGAAAGGCAGTTCAGCAGCGTCGTCTTGCCACAGCCGCTGGGCCCCATGATAGCGACCACCTCACCCCGGCGCACCGTCAGGTCGACGCCGCGCAGAGCGTGCACCCGAACGCCCTTGCCGCTGTCGTAAATCTTGTGGACGCCCCTCGCGAATACCATGGCGTCCGAATCGGTCTGTGTCATCAGAACTCCAAGCGGATGAGTTTGCGTGTTTGGTCTGGGCCGGCGCGAAACCGCCCTGCCCAGCTAACCATTGTGAAGATTCGCGCCCAAAGTTGTCAAACTGCGGATGCGGTTGCGGGGCCTTCCAAAAGTCCCTTCCCCCTCGCAGGGGGAAGGTTAGGATGGGGGCGCCACACTTGACCCTATGCCCTCTAGGGCGTAGGCTACCCGTTGCGCGCATCGCCGCGCTTCGCTATCGCACGCCACACACCGCGGCCCGTCCACCGGAGGGGCCGAGCGCCAGGGAGGTCCAGATGCAATTCGGGTCATTCATGGAGTTTCACTGCCGGCCCGGAGAGAGCCAGGCCCAGTCGTTCAGCGAGTCCTTCGAGCAGGTTGACTTGGCCGAGGAGCTCGGCCTCGACTCGGTGTGGCTTGCGGAGTCCCACTTCAGCCCCGCGAGGTCCGTGTTGTCGTCGCCGTTGATTCTGGCGGCCGCAATCGCGGCGCGCACCGAGCGCCTGCGCGTCGGCACCTCGGTACACGTGCTGCCCCTGGGCAACCCGCTGCGAATAGCGGAGCAGGCGGCCACGCTCGACCACGTGAGCGGAGGCAGATTCGACTTCGGCGTGGGACGCAGCGGCCTGCCCGGAGCCTACGAGGGCTACAACATCCCCTACGGCGAGAGCCGTGAGCGATTCTACGAGTACCTGGACGTCATCATCCAGGCCTGGACCAACGAACGGTTCTCCTACGAAGGCAAATACTGCTCGTTCGACGACGTGTGCCTGGTGCCCAAGCCCTACCAGTCGCCGCACCCGCCCATTCGCATCGCCGCCACCACTCCCGACACGTTCCCCGTGATAGCAAAAATGGGCTATCCAGTGTTCATCGGCGTGAGGGGCCAGGGCATGAGCCAGGTGGCCGAGCAGGTTGACGACTACAAGCGGGCCTGGAAGGACGCCGGGCACGAGGGGCCGGCGGACGTGTCGCTGCGCGTCCCTGTCTTCGTCGCGGACAGCAAGGAGGAGGCTTTGTCCGTGCCGGAGGAAAGCTTCATGAAGCAGTTCCGGCGGCTCGGCGCGCAGCTCGCCAGCTCGGTCACGCGGGCCGGCACCGACCCGCGCGAGCAGCGGGCGGAGCGCGGCGAGGAGTTGGCGGTGCTGACGTGGGAAGAGGTGCAGAAGGAGAAGGTGGCAGTCGGAACGCCGGAGATGGTTATCGAGCAGCTTCACAAGATGCAAGACACGCTCAGCCTGTCGGGAGTGGTCGCCGAGCTGAACGCCGGCGAGCTCATTCCGGCCGACAAGATAGCCCGCTCCCTGCAACTGCTGTGCGAGAAGGTGATGCCCGCGTTCAAGTAGTCGGCGGGCGCCGATTTCGGTTGAAGGCGTCGCGCGCGCCGTGCTATACTCGACCCACGATTACAAACCGGAAACCCGCGCGTTCGCGGCGACTTTTGACCGCCCGTTCGACGGCGGGAACACTCCAACCGGCCCCCGGAGGATAACGCAAGATGGCCACGTCTACCGCTACCGCCACGCAGCCGCTAACCCCGTACCAGGTGCAGCGCTACAGCCGCCACATCATCATGCCCCAGGTGGGCAGCGCCGGACAGCGCAAGCTGCTGGAGGCCAAGGTGCTGATGGTCGGCGCGGGCGGCCTCGGCTCCCCCATCTCCATATATCTCACGCTGGCGGGCGTGGGCACCGTCGGGATCGTCGACTTCGACACGGTGGACGTGACCAACCTCCAGCGCCAGATCCTTCACCAGAACGACGACATTGGCAGGCCCAAGGTGCAGTCGGCGAAGGAGACGCTGCTGTCCTACAACCCGGACGTGAACGTCATCATCCACGAAGAGCCGCTGCTCTCCGACAACGCGCTGGAGATAATCTCCGGCTACGACGTAATCATCAACGGCGCGGACAACTTCCCCGCCCGCTACCTTGTGAACGACGCCGCCTACCTGAGCGGAAAGCCGCTGGTGGACGGCAGCATCCTGCTGTTCGACGGCCAGGCGACCGTTTACATCCCGGGGCAGGGCTGCTACCGCTGCCTGTTCCCGACGCCGCCGCCGCCGGGCGAGGTGCCCAGCTGCGCCGAGGCCGGCGTGCTGGGAGTGCTGCCCGGTCTGGTGGGCACCATCCAGGCCACCGAGACCGTGAAGCTCATCATGGAACTGGGCGAATCGCTGTCGGGCCGCCTGCTCATCATCGACGCGATGGACATGAGCTTCCGGACGCTGAAGATGCGCCGCAACCCCGATTGCCCGCTCTGCGGCGACAGCCCGACCGTGACGGAGCTTATCGACTACGAGGCGTTCTGCGGCGCGCCGGCAATCAGCTAACGCTGAAGGCAGTTCCGCTCACCCGATCGCCGTCTAGGTACACGTCCGCCACGTTCCACAGCGCGCCCACGTCCTGCGTCGGGTCTCCGTCGACGATCAGCACGTCCGCGCGCTTGCCCGGCTCCAGCGTCCCCACGTCGGCGTCCAGCCAGCTTGAGCGCGCCGACTCGGACGTGGCGGAGAGTATCGCCTCCATCGCCGACATGCCGCCCTCTACGTGCGCCGCTATCTCGTGCTGAAAGCCGCCCATGGGATAGGCGGCCCATGCCGAGTCCGACCCGCACACCAGCCGCACGCCGGCGTCCCGCATAGCGGCGAACGACGCCATCAGGTTCTCGTCGCGGCGGCGCAGCGCGTCGAGCTCTCCCTGCTCTCGTTCAGACAGACCTTCGGCGGCCCGCTTGCTCTCCAGTGCGAGCAGACGCCCGCGCCCGTTGTGGATGGTGGGATTGATGAACACGCCCTGCCGCGCGATACGCTCGGCCACTTCGGGGCGGTACAGCCACGACCCGTCCGGTTCCACGAACATCCCGTGAACTATGGTATCTATGCCGGCGTCCAGCGCGTTCACCATGCCCTGAGTAGAGCCGCAGTGCGCCACGGTGTGCTTGCCGAAGTTGTGGGCCTCTTCCACTATGGCCGTCAGCTCGCTAACGCTGAACGACGGGCGCGTGGGAAACGAGGTGCGCGTGCTGCCGCCGGTAGCGGTAATCTTGATGAAGTCGGCGCCCTCTTTGACAAGCTGGCGAACGTGCGCCCGACACTCGACCTCGCCGGTGGCCTCAATACCGAAGTACGAAAGATGGCCGCCCACGATGGCGAGCGGCCTTCCGGCCAGCGACAGGCGCGGACCGGACGCGACGCCCATCTCGTAGGCTTGGCGCAGCATGAAGGTGGTGCGGTTCTTCGCGCCGCAGTCCCGCACCGTCGTCACGCCGGAGCGCAGGTGAGCGACGGCGTTGCGCGCTGCCTGCAAGGTGAGCACTTCGTCCGGGAGGGTCGCCAGGTCGTCGCCGGAGCGCCCGTCGCCGAAGCCGTTCAGGTGTACGTGGCAGTCCACGAGGCCCGGCAGCGCCGTCTTGTCCTCGTAGTGGATTTCGCGGACGCTCGCCCCTTCCGGGGGGACGACCTGCTCTTCCGGCCCGGCGGCAACGATTTCGCCGCCGCGCAGCAGAATCGCGCCGCGCTCGATGGGCGGCCGCGCCGTGCCGTCGATGAGGCGGGCGGCGCGTATCAGGGTGAAGTCGGGCATTGGGTTTGACATGGAGTTGGCGCGCCCTATATCGGCGAACTCCCCGGCCGGGGCTGCCGGTAGGCGTCCACGGACTCGGGGACGCCGCGGTCGAGCAGCCGGCCGCCGAAGAAGACGTCCTCGACGTTCCAGAGCGCGCCGATGTCCTCTGCGGGGTTGCCGTCCACCACTATTACGTCCGCGGCCTTGCCCACTTCCAGTGAGCCTACCTCGTCGAACATGTCCAGCGCCTTGGCCGCCTCGCTGGTCACAGACACCACGCCCCGCATGGGCGAGTAGCCCGCGTCCACCAGGCACTCGGTCTCGAAGAAGGTGTTGCCTAGCGCGTAGTCGCCCCAGGACGAATCGGAGCCGGTGATGACCTTGAGGCCCATCTCCTGCATCCGGCGGCAGTCGTTCAGCTTGTCATCGTAGGCGCGCAGGTTTTCGTCCAACCGCGCCGTCTCTTCCGCCGTCAGTCCCTGCTCTTCGCGCTTGAGCATCAGCACCCAGGCGCGCGCCCGTCCCACGTGCATGGTGGGATTTACGAACGCGCCCTGCTCGCCGATGCGCTCGGCGACGTCCTGTCGGAAGTTGTTGGAGCCGTCGGCGTCCATGTAGGCGCAGTGCACTATCATATCCACGCCGGCGTCCAGCGAGTTGATGATGCCTTGCGTGGACAGGCAGTGGGTGGCGGTGAGCTTGCCGTAGTTGCGCGCCTCTTCGGTGATGGCCGAAAGCTCGGTGAGCGTAAAGGACGGGCGCAGCGGGAACGAGGTGCGCGTACTGCCGCCCGTGGCGGTTATCTTGATGTAGTCCGCGCCTTCCTTGATGAGCCGCCGCGTCTCTCGCCGCGCCTCCACTTCGCCCGTCACCTCGGTGCCGAAGTAGCCCATGTGCCCGCCGACGATGGCGACGGGCCGCCCGCAGATGGACATTCGCGGCGCGGTGAGTATGCCCTTGTTCACGGCGTCGCGCAGCCTGAACATGGTGGTGTTCTTGGGGCCGTTCTCGCGGATGGTCGTCACGCCGGTGACGAGGCTGGCCCTGGCGTTGCGGGCCGACTGGAGCATGAGCACCTCGTCGGGCTGGGCGGCAACGTCCTCTCCGGGGCGTCCGTCGCCGAAGCCGTTGTGGTGGGTGTGGCAGTCGACCATGCCCGGCATGACGGTTTTGCCGGGGTAGTCGTGCGTCGTTACGGGCGCGCCCTCCGGCGCGGCCACTTCGCTGGCGCGGCCGACGGCGGCTATCCTGTCGCCGCGCAGCAGCACAGCGCCGTTTTCGATGGGCGGGCCGCCCAGACCGTCTATCAGGCGCGCGCCGGTGATCAGGGTGTAGGCGTCGTTTGCCGGCATAGTTTGCACCTTTCGTTGTGTTCAGTGGCCCCTACTTGCCACCACTCCCGCCCCCGATGGATTCCCGCCCCCGTTTTCACGGGGGTGACGTTCTTTCGCGGGAATGACGGTGCGGGCGGCTCCGGCGCCCCTTCGTGCGGTTGGCCCGCTGACTAGAGTATCTCCTTGAGCCGCTCGGCGATTATCTTCTCGCCGCCATCCTTGAGCGTACCCATCCTGACAATAAAGGCGTCGGGGTCGTCGGCATTGTAGCGGACCCAGATGCTGGGATTGCCTGCCTTCAGTTCCGCGTCCACGTCGGCGGCGCTCTTGCCGGTGGCCTCAGCGTCCACCTCGATTCGCAGGCCGTCGGCGGGGCCGTCCGCGGGGAAGCTGGACATTCCGATGCCACCCACGCCCGCGAGGTCGCCGCTCAGTGCGGTTATGCGCGCCTCGTAGGCCGCGAACCTGTCCTCGTGGTTCATGGTGAGCCACTCGCGCAGCGCGGCGTACACGGCGATGACTTCCTGGCGGTCGATCTTCATGCCCCTGCCGATGGAGCGGATGCCGTCGGACTCGAAGCCGATGGAGCTGTGCTTGCGCGCGACCTCCACGAGGTCCTTGCGCCCTGTGAGCATACCGCTGGAGTTGACGGCGCCGAAGTACTTGGCTCCGTAGGCCACGAGGTCGGCTCCCATCTTCGCGTAACTGCTGAGCCGGTCAGTGGGGTACACCTGGCCGGCCGCGTCCACGATGACGGGTACGCCGTGGGCGTGGCCGATGCGAATCACCTCTTCGATGGGAAGCGCGCCGGGGTTGCGGTCGCCGGGGGCCAGATAGTGGATGGCGGCGGTGTTGGGACCGATGGCCTCTTCCAGTTGCTCGGCGGTGGTGCCGTCCTCGTCGCCTATCTCGACGAGCTTGCCTCCGGCGACGGTCATAGTCCGGTCGTACTGGACGCGGAGTTGTCGCTGGATGATAATCTCGTTCGGCATACCGGTGACATCGGGCACACTCTCAATCTTGTCGACGTCGTCGCCGGTGATGCACGCCGCCGCGCCGAACGTAAGCGCCGCCGCGCATCCGGGCGTGACCAGCGCGGCCTCGACGCCGAGCAGGTCGGATATGTGCTCGCCCACCTTCTCGATCAGCTCGCCCATGTCCACGTAGAACTCTTCGGACTCGTCCATCAGCGCCCGCACCGAGGCGTTGGGCGTGTTGCCGCCGAGCAGCGTCCTGTTGCCGTGGGCGTTGAGAATCGGCCTGGCTCCCAGTTGCTCGTAGATGTTGGTCACTTGGAAACTCCTTAACTCCGCTGACAATCGGCTTCTAGCTGGGCATTGTAAGGCGGCGACAACCCGCACGCAAGGCCCCGAATTGGGGCGGAATCCGCGTCGGTTTACGCGGCGATCCCAGAGCACCGTCGTTCTCCCGCGAAGGTGGGGGAGCGAATTCTGTTAGTTTCTGCGACATTCCGTTGTGTTCGTAGCTGGGAGCGGCGGCGGTCGTGCCCAATTCTGTAATGCCTGCGTGGGCACTTCGGGTCAGAAGTGTCGCGCCGCGTGGCAGAAGAGGACGGGGGGCGGACGGGCCTACCGGGCTTGTCTTCGCTGCCACAGGGCACCCACAAGGGATGCCCCTACACTCAACCCTCTCCCCCGTATCGAGTACGGGGCAGGCTCTAACCCTCTCCCAGTCTTGGGAGAGGGGACTACTTCCTCGCGGGGGCGGGTTTGACCCCCCCACCGAACAAGATAATAGCACGGATGTACGTATATTTCAAGGGCCATGGCGAAATTGCGGGATTCAGGGTGGAATCGTGGGAAGAAATTGCGCAGGCGTGGGGATGGAACTGGGCGAGCGCGTGGGATGCGCCTGGCAGAACCGAGCACGGAAGGCGCAGGAAAGTGACGCTTTTTTCGGGGTGTGAGGGCGCGACTGGGGTCGGATGAGGGCGAGGGGGAAGGGACTTTGAGACAGCCTTACCCTGTGACCGACACGGGGTCGGGCCGCGGGAGACCAACGGGGGCAACCACAAGGGATTGCCCCTACCTGCGTATGACCAACGCGGCGCGCGGACTGGCGGCAAGAGCTACAGCGGGATTGCCCCTACCTGCGTATGACCAACGCGGCGCGTGGACTGGCGGCAAGAGCTACAGCGGGATTGCCCCTACCTGCGTATGACCAACGCGGCGCGTGGACTGGCGGCAAGAGCTACAGCGGGATTGCCCCTACACGTGCATGACCGAACAAACTGTTGCAGGTTCCCGCTTCCCCATTCGTTGCTTTGCCACGCCTACGCTACTATAATCCTAAAATCATCTTGGAGGGGGATGGATTTGCCGGTGGACTACGCTTCGCTTACGCCCGGCAGCCAGTTGGCGCACGACACGCTGTCGCTCGACGACGAGACGGTGGCGCGCTACCTGGACGCGGTGGGAGACGAGACGTCGGTCGCTTCGGGCGACGGCCCGCGGCTCGCGCCGGCTATGGCGGTGGCGGCGCTGAGCTTCCGGGGCGTGATTCGCGCGCTCGACCTGCCCGGCGGCTCGCTACATCTCGCCCAGGAGTTGGAGTTCGCGCGGCCGGTAGCTATCGGCGAAACGCTCGAATGCCGCGCCGAGGTGCTTCAGAATTCCGTGCGGCGCGGGATGCGGGTTCTGGTGGTGAGCCTGGAGACGGCGGACGCCGACGGCCGGACGGCGCTCACTGGCAAGAGCACCGTTATGCTGCCCACGTAGCGGCCCAGCGAGGATGATGCGAGGCTACACGACACAGGGCGCGGAGCTGCCCACCATCGAACGGGAGATCACCCAGCAGCGTATCGAGCGGTACGCGCACGCAGCCGGAGACTTCAACCCGATTCACCTGGACCGGGAGTTCGCCGCGACGACCCAGTTCGGGGGCACGATAGCGCACGGCATGATGGTGATTGCCTTCATATCCGAGATGATGACGCGCGCCTACGGGGATGACTGGGCATCCACGGGCAAGCTGAAACTGAGGCTGCGCGCGCCCTCCTATCCCGGCGACACGCTGACGGCCCATGGCAAGGTGAAGAGCGTGGCGGAGGAAGGCGGACAGACCGTAATCCGGTGCGGTGTGGGCGTGACCAATCAGAACGGGGACGTTGTGATAAACGGCGACACCAGCGTCGTGGCCGAATCGTGAGGTGGTGAAGGCGACTTGACCAGCCGCAGGCAGAGGCGCACCAAGATAGCCCTGGACGCGATGGGCGGCGACCACGCGCCGGCCGAGCTCGTAGCGGGCGCCGTGGAGGCCGTCTCGGAGCTCGACGTGGACGTGCGTCTCGTTGGAGACGAGGACACGCTGAGGCAGGAATTGGCCAACCACGACGTGGAGGGTCTGCCGATAAGGGTCGTGCCATCCGAGGGCTACGTGCGGGAGGGGGAATCGCCCGCGCTCGCGCTGCGCCAGAAGCCCAGGGCGTCCATCGTCGTGGCTACCGGACTGGTCAAGTACGGGCTGGCGGAGGCCTGCGTGTCGATGGGATCGACCGGCGCAGCCATGGCCGCCGCAGCCGTGGTGCTTGGAATGCCGGAGGGCGTGGAGCGTCCGGCCATAGGCGGCCCGGTGGTGGGTCTCGCGCCGCAGACTGCCATCATCGACCTGGGGGCGAACGTGGACTCGCGTCCGGCGCAGTTGCTCACGTTCGGCGTGATAGGCGAGGTGTTCGCCCGCAAGTTCTGGGGCATCGAGAGGCCGCGGGTGGGGATTCTGAGCGTGGGGAGCGAGGCGGGCAAGGGCAACAACCAGGTGAAAGAGGCCACGGAGCTTCTGGAGAAGAGCGGGCTGGACTTCATCGGCAACGTCGAGGCCAACGAGCTGCCGTTCGGTCCCGCGGAAGTAGTGGTCTGCGACGGGTTCGTGGGCAACGTGGTGATGAAGCTCACGGAGGGGATGGGACAGGCTTTGGCGGACCATCTGCGCGGCGCGCTGGGCGACAGCCTGCCCGCCGGGGACCTGGAGCGTCTCGTAACCGAGGTCTATGAATTGAACAATGCCGTCGAGACCTGGGGAGGCGGCCCGATATTCGGGGTCAACGGGGTGAGCGTAGTCGGACACGGCCGCGCCAGACGCACGGCCGTCAAGCGCGCCATCTCCACGGCCAAGAGGGCCGTGGACAGCCAGTTCGTGAGCGAGCTGAACGAAGAGCTCGCCAGCGTCAGGAGTAGGGTCGAGTCACCCCCATCCTAGTACCAGGTCAATCTGGTTCTGACAAAGAACGTAGGCTGGCCCATTTGTGGATTCCCGCTTTCGCGGGAATGACGAATAGAGGGCGGGAATGACGGATTTTCGGGGGAATGACGGATTAAGAAAACGTGTCTAGCATATTCAGATTGACGGCGTACTAGCCTTCCCCCTTGAGGGGGAAGGGACTTCCGGAAGTAGTGCTTTTCTAATCAGGGAGGCGAGTTGAGCAGATCGGATATAGAAGGAAGAGCCGCACTTGTGACCGGCGCCTCCAAGGGGATTGGCAGAGCCATCGCCCTGCGGCTGGCGGAACAGGGCGTCAAGGTGGCTGTCAACTACAACACCTCGCACGACGAGGCGAACGTGGTTGTCGACACCATCAAAGACACCGGCGTCGAGGCGTTCGCAATTCACGCCGACGTGAGCGACCTAGAGCAGGTCACTTCAATGGTGGATGAGGTGAACAGCGAGTGGGGACGCATCGACATCCTGGTGAATAACGCAGGCATCATAGACGACGGGCTGCTGGTCAGGATGTCGGACAAGGCGTGGGAGCGCGTGTTGGCCACCAACCTGACCGGCACGTTCTACTGCACGCGGGCGGCGCTGCGGGGCATGATGCGGGGACGCTGGGGGCGCATAATCAACATCGGCTCGGTGGTCGGCATACGCGGAAACGTGGGCCAGGCCAACTACTCGGCCTCGAAGGCCGGACTCATCGGGTTCACCAAGGCGCTGGCCAAGGAGATAGCCACCCGCAACATCACCGTGAACACGATCACGCCGGGGTATATCAGCACCGACACGGTGGCCGGCCTGACGCAGGAGCAGAAGGACCGGATCATGACGTGGATACCGCAGGGGCACTTCGGCGAGGTTGACGACGTGGCGCACCTGGCGGCGTTCGTGGCCAGCGAGAAGGCGAGCTACATGACGGGCCAGGTGATAAGCGTCGACGGCGGTATGGCGATTTAGCGCTGCAACCGCCACTGGGGACGGGACGGCCGAGATGAGAGATTTCGAGGGCAAGACCGCGCTCGTCACGGGCGGGTCTCGCGGCATAGGGCGCGCCATCGCGCTGGAGTTCGCGCGGCGGGGCGCCGACGTGGCGTTCAACTATCGTTCCAATTCCACGGCCGCCGAGCAGACGCGGCGGGACGTGGAGAGCGAGGGGGTCCGGTGTGTCAGCATCCGGGCGCACCTGGGCGACTCGGCCAAGATCAGCCAGATGTTCTCCCGCGTCGAGGCCGAGTTCGGGGCGCTCGACGTGCTCGTGAACAACGCCGCCTCAGGGGTCCAGCGGCCCGCAGGGGAACTGCGCGAGAAGCACTGGGACTGGGCGCTGGGCATCAACGCGAAGGCTCCGTGGCTGTGCGCCATCGAGGCCTCCAGGCTCATGCCCCCTGGGGGAAGCGTGGTCAACATCACCAGCCAGGGATCGCACAAGGTGCTGCCCTACTACTTCTCGGTTGGGGTATCCAAGGCGGCGCTGGAGTCGATGACTCGCTATCTCGCGGTGGAGCTGGCCGAAAAGGGCATATCCGTGAACGCGGTGTCGGGCGGCTACGTGGAGACCGGGGCGTTCGACTCGTTTCCGAACCGGGAGGAGATGGTGAGCGCCACCAAGAGCACGCTCGATGGCAGGTCGGTGACCGGGGAGGACATCGCCAGCGTGGTGGCGTTCCTGTGCACGGACGCGGCGCGGATGATAAGGGGGCAGGTGCTGGTGGTGGACGGCGGGGTTTCGCTGACTATCTGAACGGTAGCGCCTCTACCCTAACCTCGACCTCGCTGCCGTCTTGCTCCAATGTGAGCTTCGATCCCGGCTCGGCGTGGGCCTTGCGCACGTAGCCCAGGCCAATGCCTCGTCCCAGACGCTCGGATGCGACCGCGGAGGTCACCACACCGGAGCGCCTGCCGTCCGCTGTCAGGCTCGCGCCCAAGGGCGGCAGGTCCTGGCCGTCCCACGACAGGCCGACGAGGTGCTTGGATACCTTCTTGTAGGTGTCCAGGCGTGCTATGACTTCCTGCCCGACGTAGCAGCCCTTGTTGAAGCTGATATGCTGGCCCAGTCCGGCCTCCAGGGGGTTGTAGTCCTCGGAGAGCTCCAGGCCGGGCGCGGGCACGCCCTGCTCCACGCGGACGGACTCCAGGGCGAGCGCGCCGACTGGCCTGGCGCCGTCTCCGGCGCTGCGCTCGACCAGGTAGCGCCACAGGCGCTCGCCTTCTGCCACGGGGGCGATGACGTCGAATCCGGGCAATGCGCCTAAGTCGTCGCGGACCACAGTCACGTTCACGCCGCCGAGGTTCGCCGCAAGGACTCCGTACTGGGGGAGCGTCGCGGCTTCCTCGCCGGCCATCTCCTCTACGAGCGCAGGGGCGTTGGGGCCGACCAGGGAGAACATGGCGGTGTCGGGGGTGAGATCGCGCACCGTCACGTCCTCGACGAACGTGTAGAAGTCGATCCACTCGGCCACCCGCTCGCGCGCGTCCGGGCTGACTATCAGCAGCAGCCGGTCTTCGAGCATCAGCACGAGCAGCAGGTCGACGATCCGGCCCTTGGCGGAGGTGAGCACGCTGCCCATGCCCGCGCCGGGCGTCAGGTCCTCCAGCTTGTTGGTGCTGAGCCTGTTGAGCAGGTCGAGGGCGTCGTCGCCGGTAAGCTCTAGGCGGCCGACGTGGGACCGGCGCACGAGGCCGGCGGCGCCGGTGAGGGCGTCGTACTCCTCGCGGAGTGTGGTGTAGCTATCGGGCGGTGTTTCGATTTGTGTACTGGTGGACACGGGTTCTACTCACTGAGAGGGTCAGAATGGTGACGCCCGGCATAGGCGGCTATCCGACAATCGGGTCGTCACCCCCATCCTAACCCCGTATCAAGTACGGGGCAGGCCCTTCCCCCATCAAGGGGGAAGGGACAGTTCGGAGGGCTTTTATACGCTGAACGAGGTGCCGCAGCCGCAGGTCGTCCTGGCGTTGGGGTTGTTGAAGACGAAGCCCTTGCCGTTGAGGCCGCCGGAGTACTCGAGCACGGTGCCGGCAAGGAAGACGTAGGACTTCTTGTCCACGTACAGCTTGATGCCGTGCTCTTCGATGGTCTTGTCGTTCTCGCCCGGCTCGTCAACCAGGTCGAGCACGTAGGTCAGACCCGAGCATCCGCCGCCCTTCACGCCGACGCGCAGGTTCGAATCGGGCTTGCCGGCCTGCGCCGCGAACTGGCGCACGTGGGTGGCGGCTTCTTCGCTGATGTTGATGGTGAGAGGCTGAGGTGGCGTGCGTCGTGTCATCTGCTGCATTTGCGGTACTCCCCGGGTCGCTAAGCGTGTCTGCCAATCGCCGCGCCGCCAACTGCAAGCGGCGACTCAAGGCCATTATACATCATTCCGCGCGAAACCCCAGCCTCCCCGCGTCCGGGCGCCGGTCACTCGCGGCGGGGCCGCAGGTGGCGTCGGGCCGGCGGCTTGAGCCGCGGCCAGCGCAGCGAGGCGACCAGTCCTGCCAAAGCCAGGGCGGCCAGCACGCCGCTTGCCAGGGCGACGCCCGAAGTGTAGTCGCTCACGCCGCGCTGGAGAATGTCGAGCATCCAGGGCACGGCCACGGCCTGCGTGTCGGCGAAGTCGCCGCTGCCGTCGATTGCGTCGACCGCAGCGGCGCGCGCCGCCTCGATAGCGGCGTCCGTGGCGAAGTACCCCACCGTGAAGAGCAGAAGCGCCGTGAGGAAACCCGCCGCGAGCGCCGCGGCAAGCCAAGCCGTCTTCACGTGACGTTCGCCCACGGCCACGAACCAGAGGACGGCGAGTCCGACCAGCACCAGCAGCGACACGACCCACGTCGCCGCCCGCATACCCGACAGCGCGAAGCGGAGCGCCTCTATGTCCGATGAGGACCCGGAGTCCGGCGACAGGTCTTCAAGCAGGTCGAGGTGGGTGTACGTCCAGCCGTCGGAGAACAGATCGCGAATGGTCTCGATGGCCTGTTCGACGCTTTCGGGGTCATCGAAATTGCGTTCGATGTCGCCGCGGAGGTCCTCTTCGGTGTACAGGAAGCCGTCCTTCATTATGGAGCGGACGTCGTCGAGCCGTTCGTTGTCTTCGCGGGAGAGCGAGTCGCGGAGGTCGAACTCCGTGAACGTCACCTCGCCGCTCAGAGGCTGGACTATCAACGGCCCGATGCCAGCCACGATGACGTCGGCTCGACCGGCGACGGCGCGTCTCACCTGCGCGTCCGCGGCGCTCCCGCCGGTTACGGTGGCCAGGGCCAGAATTCTGCCGTGGATGATTTCTTCCAGCCTCGACGTCACCTCACCGGCTATCGGGTCCAGACTCACCACGAACGAGAAAGAGTCGGTCTCTCCGAACAGGTATCCGGCGACCTCGTCCACGGCTTTATCGACTTCGACCATCGCCCACTGTCCCCTGCCCGCGTCCCGTATGGCTGTCACCACGTCTTCGGTGTGGAGCGCTACGCCGGGGGCGAGGTCGATGCGCTCGCCGTGCAGGACCAGCACCGCCGGCTCTACTATCGAGTCGTACAGCGAATCGTAGGCGCCCGTGTCGTACAGCAGCAGCTTGTATTCCGCCGTGGCGACCGGCGCAAGCTCGGCCAAGTCCATGCGCACCTCGAAGCCGTTCTCGCTTCCGGTGGCGTAGGGCACGAAAGCGGCCACGGCGTCGGCGACGCGGGCGTCGAACCAGGCCTTGGACACGACCTGGCGCACCGCGGACTCGACGCGGGCGGGGCTAAGGCCCGAACCGAAGGGCAGCACCTCGGCGGCGAGGATTTCTTCGGCGGCGGGCGCGAGGTGCGAATCGACCGCGTAGTCGTAGAGATGGGAGCGCCGGAGGAGGGTCGAGGTCTCCGAGGTGAGCACATCGTCTTCGATTGGCAGGCGCAGGTTGATGGTGAACTCGTCGCTGATGCCGGTCAGGTACTTCCACACGTCTGTCGCGGACGCACGCGCGGTCTCGTCGAACCAGGCGCGAGGGACGACCCTGGTCGTCCACGCCACCAGGTGGCGGTTGGAGACGCCCAGCACGACCAGCGGGTTGCTGTCCAGAGCGCCGTCCGCCGAGAGGCCCTCGGCGTTTCGGGCGTCATCCAGCATGGTGGGCAGCAGGCGGTCCAGTAGAAAGTCGTATGCTCCGGCCTCTTCGAAGCGGTCGGCGGGGTAGTCGGGCTGAAACACCGTGCCGCAGGCGAAGGCCAGCGAAATCAGGAGCACGAGCAACGGGGCCAGAAGCGCGGCCACAACGAAGGAGAGCACCCTGCGAAGCAAAAATTGGTCTCCCCCGGCCTGTGTGGATATTTTGGCACCCCCCGGTTTTCGCGCTGTCCTGAGGATCAAGTATACACAACGGCGGCGTCGCAGTTCAAAAGCCCTCCGCGCTGGGCTAGAATGGTCGCCAGCGGCGGTAGGTCCGGATTCGCGGGCAGGTTAGAGAGAGGGTCGAACGACCGCATGAACAGATACATGAATTTCAATCGCAGCCAGTGGGACGCGCTGGCGCCTATCCACGCACGGTCGGAGTTTTACGATCTGGCAGGGTTCCGGGGCGGGCAGTCCTCGCTGAAGAGCGTGGAGCTGGAGGAGGTCGGGGACGTCGATGGGCGCTCGCTGCTGCACCTCCAGTGCCACATCGGAGTGGACACGCTCTCGTGGGCGAGGCTGGGGGCGCGGGTCACGGGCGCAGACTTCTCGGCGGCGTCGCTCGACGTGGCGCGCTCGCTGGCGGCGGAGTTGGGGCTGCCCGCGCGCTTCGTGGAATCGAACGTGTACGATCTGCCGGAGCGCCTGGACGAGCCGGGCGGGTTCGACGTGGTGTTCACGTCTTACGGGGTGCTGTGCTGGCTGCCGGACGTGGCTGCGTGGGCGCGGGTGGCGGCGCACTTTCTGCGGCCGGGAGGGGCGTTCCACATCGTGGAGTTTCACCCGTTCGCGGGGATTTTCGACGACGACGAGGGGCGGGCCGACCTGAGCATCAGATACCCCTACTTTCATTCGGACGAGCCGATGGAGTTCGAGAGCACTGGCAGCTACGCCGAGCCGACCGCCGACGTGACCACGAAGGGCTACGAGTGGACACATTCGCTGGGCGACGTGGTGAGCGCGCTGGCGGACGCGGGGCTGAGAATCGAGCATCTGCGGGAGTTCCCGTTCAGCGCCTACCAGCAGCTACCGATGCTGGAGCTTTGCGAGGACGGGTGGTGGCGGATGCCGGGCGGGGCTGGGGAGATTCCGTTGATGTACTCGATCAAGGCGGTCAAGCGATAGCGCGGAGGCTCCGCGCCAAGTCACCCGAACAGGAGGGCCGACAGATGGACAAGACGCGCAAGGAATACCCCGACATCGCGCCGGCGGGGCCGACGTTCGCCAGGGCCGTGCAGGTGGGCGGCACGCTGTACATTTCGGGCTGCACGGCGCGGGGGACGGACGCGCAGGGCGGGCCGGCCATCGAGCAGTTCAAGGTGGTGTGGGACAGGCTGGTGCGGATCGTGGAGGCGGAGGGGGGCACGGCGACGGACATCGTGAAGATAACGACGTTCGTAACCGATATGCGGGAGTGGTTTCCGGCGTCCGCGGAGCAGCAGGCGGTGATGTACGGCTACTTCGGGGGGCAGAACCCGGCGAACTCGCTGGTGGAGATCACCGCGCTGGCCGAGCCGGGCCTGGACGTGGAGATTGAGGCGATAGTGGCGCTGGATTAAGGGCTAATCCGACAGCCACGTTTTCACCCCCATCCTGACCCTTCGGCAAGCTCAGGACAGGCTCTTCCCCTTGCGAGGGGGAAGGGACTTTTCGGATAGGGTTTAGGCCTCGCGGGCTATCTGCTGCTTTTGCCAGTCGAAGTCGACGGGGCCGTCGTAGAAGCGGTCGGGATGCTCGACAGCCCATAGCTGCTTGCGGACGATCCAGTTGGCGGGCTCGAGGGCGGCGGCCTCGCGCCACCGCTCCAGCGCCTCGGCCACGCTGCCCTGGCGGTATAGCTCCTGGCCGCGCTGGAAGAGGGTGTGGACGCGGTCGATCTCTCCTTCCGGCTGGGCGGGCTGCGCGGCGTCCTCGTCCAGGGCCTGGCCCGTGCACCAGCGCTCGACGACCTGGGCGGTGTCGGCGCGGCGGACATCGAAGCCGCCCAGCCGCTTGTAGCGCACCACGCCGGGCTGGTCTATGAGGTAGCCGTTGGGGATGGCCTTGAAGCCGTAAGTCCGGCCCAGGAGATTGCGCTCGTCCACCAGCGTGGTGAACGTCGCGCCGGCCTTTTCGACGAAGGGTCGGGCCTTGTCCGCGCCCTGGGCGTCGACGGCTATGGATAGAACCTCTACGGCGTCGCCGTGGCGCTCGTGCACCTGCTGCCAGACCGGCAGCTGCTCACGGCAGGCTCACCAGGACGCCCAGAAGAACAGGATGACCTTGCGGCCGGCGTAGTCGGATAGACTGACCTCGCGGCCATCGAGGGACGGCAGCGTGAAGTCGGGGGCGGCGTCGCCGACGTTCACGCCGGTTGTGGTGGCGCGTACCATGCGCTCCTCCTCATGATCGATTGGGTCTGGGTGTTGATGGGAGCCAACGGCTCCGGGTGGGCTAGAAGCTTCAACCGACGCCGTGGAAGCCGACGCTGACCTCGCCGTCCTCGATCATAACGGGGGTGATCCGCTCGCCGCCGGTGAGCTTCTCCAGGTCAAGCCAGGCCTCCGGGCGCAGGGCGAGATTTATCTCGTCGTACTCGGTTCCGGCGGTGTCCAGCTCGTCCTTGAGGGCGTCCGAGAACGAGCAATCGGGGTGGGTGTACAAGACGATTGCGTTGGCCAAGGTGCTGCCTCCATTTGGCGTCCGCGCCGTGTGTTGGCACGGCGTGTCGATAGATGCTCGAAGGTGGGGTTATGGTAAAGCAAGAGTGGGGCGGTTTGCAAAGCGGGTGGTGCGGACGGCCCCCTCACCCTAACCCTCTCCCCCGCGGGGGAGAGGGGACTTTGGGTAGGCGAGAGAAGGGGCGCAGGCCGCCCGCGAGGGCGGTTTCCAGGGAAAAGTGTTCCAAAACGTTCCGTTCTGTTCCGAATCGTAGCTGGGCAAGGGTGTTCGGGACGCTGGGAGCGGCGGATCGGGGCAGCGAAAGAGAGGAAATCGCAGGATTTTGCACCAAACGGCACAATTGTGCACTACCTCGCGGGTCGGGACAGGGCCGGCGTTCGCGGTTGACGGGTGGGGGTGTCGGTGTGTCATGGAGGGAGAGTAGCACGGATGTACGGAGGGGGTCAAGGGGGGCATGAGAGCTTGTGGCCTCAATGTGCCAGCACTTAAGGGAAGCATTGGGATTGGCAGGAGCGGGCGTACAGAATAGCGGGCTGTTCGTCTCTTGCACATAATTCCGTATTGGGAATATAATACACGCATGTCTTGGGAGGTCGAGTATACGAACGAGTTCGGGCAGTGGTGGCAGGAACTCTCGGAGAGCCAGCAGGATGCAGTGTCCGCCAGGGTCGAGTTGCTGATGGAGCACGGTCCCAACCTACCGTACCCCTACTCTTCGGACATCAGGGGTTCGCGTCACGGAGTCATGCGTGAGCTTCGAGTGCAGAGCGGCGGCAGGCCTATCCGAGTCTTCTACGCTTTCGACCCCAGGCGAACGTCGATTCTGCTTATCGGTGGCGACAAGACGGGCAACGACAGGTTCTACGAGGAATACGTGCCTGTGGCCGACAGTCTCTACGACGAGCATCTGGAAGAATTACGAAAGGAGGGGCTGATAGAATGAGTGGACGCCATCCGTTCAGCGAACTGACCAGAGATTTCACGCCGGAACGCCGACGGCGCATCGACGGCATGAAGAGGGAGTTGCTCGCAGAGATGCCGCTGCACGAGCTTCGCCGGGCGCGGGCGCTGACCCAGCGGGACATGGCGAAGATGCTGAAGGTGAACCAACCCGCGGTGTCCAAGCTGGAGCAGCGGGCCGACGTGTACGTCTCCAGCCTTCGATCCTACATCGAGGCCGTGGGCGGGAAGCTGAAGATAGTAGCCGAGTTTCCCGAGGGAGAGGTAGCGATCACGAACTTTTCCGACATGGGAGAGGCTGAAGTCCCCTAATGAAAAAACTGTCCCCACCAAGAAGTGCATTCTGGAGGTAGGTGTTGCCTAAGAAAAAGAGTGTCCGACTCTGCGCACAGGAGTTCAGGCGAGATGCGAGAAAGCTGCTCGAGTTCTGCAGGGACGCTGAAAGGCATTTGTCTGATGCCCATGTAAGTCTGGTATATGATGGAGCAGTTATCAACCTTTACGCCGCTTTCGAGCGGATGATGATTGGGGCACTCACTGGGGCCATAAACAATGATATGCCCCAACTCAGTGCGACCATTGGTGTCCAGTTCCCTAAGCACCTGTCGGATGAGGTATGCGAGTACATCATCATCGGAAGAGGCTACTTCAACTTTCGAGGACGCGACGGGTTGATCAGCGAGATCAAAAGATATGTACCCGACAGCCACTACTTGGTTCAGGCAGTCAAGGATTCTGAGTACAGAACCTCGCTAAATAGACTCTGTGCCCTGAGGAACTACGCGGCACACTACAGTAAGGTCTCCAAGAAGAACGCACTGAAGTCTATCGACCAAAAGAGAATGGGGTCCGCAGGATCCTGGTTGAAGCGTCAGGGCCGCTTTGAGGAGATTATCTCAAGCCTTCAAAAGCTCTCCAGGAAAATTGAAAAAGGTGCTCCGTACTAAAAGGGGAGACAGAAGTGCTCAACGTCAAACAACCCGACGCATCGGCTCGGAGTACAGCGCTTGGAGACTCCGCCGCATCGTGGGCAAGACGCGCGACAGACCGTGTCCCAAGCCGCTGGGATATACTTACAGCCTGCGGAGAGAATGGCAGGTTGGGACTTACTTGGGAGGGCCACATGAGCAGGTTTGAGAGGTTGCAGGGGCGGTTGGCGGTGGGGGAGACGCGCGACGCCCGTTTCGAGGCCGCGCTGCGAAGAATACCGCCCGAGCGGATAGACCGGCTGGCACTCTACGCACCCGAAGACACGGTGAGTGTCAGATTCAGGGTGATGGAAGGCGGCAGAGAGGCGTTCCAATCTCGCTATCATCGCATAATCCCGCCGACCGGAACGGAACATTGATTCCCCAAGATGACTTGGCCCTACGTATTCGCTTGGGAGAGGACTCAACGCTTGAGTTGAAGCGCGTCTTGTTGTCCGGTTCACGGGTCACAGGTCCGGAACGAAGGGACTTTGCCGACGAATTGGGGGGCATGGCGAATGGATGGGGGGGAACCGTGCTGCTGGGAGTCGACGACGCAAGCCGGGACGTGTTGGGAATCCCCCTCGACAGGCTGGACGCCGTCGAATCTTGGGTGCGGGAAATCTGCAACGATTCCATTCGCCCCCCTCTGGACGCAATCATCAGAAAGACGGAACTTCCCGATGCTACCGGAAGCCTGGTTGCGGTGATTCGTATAGACGTCCCCCGCAGCCTGTTCATTCATAGAAGTCCTGGGGGCTACTTCAGAAGGATTGGAAGCTCCAAGCGTGAGATGTCGCCCGAGTTGCTCGCCCGGCTTTTTCAGGAACGCAGCCAGAGTAGGATGATTCGATTCGACGAGTCGGTTGTTCCCGGAACTTCTGTCGACGACTTGGAGGTAGCGCTGGCCAGCCGGTTTCTGCGCCCTGGCAGTATGCTGGACGAGGATGGCCTGCGAAAGCTGCGAGTGGTGGCTTCGGACGAGGACGGTTTTTCGCGCTTGACAGTCGCCGGCGTGCTAATGTGCACGAGCACGCCAGTCAACTGGTTGCCGCACGCGCAGATTCAGGCAGTCAGCTATGCCGGGGAACGAAGCGACGTCAATTATCAGACTGATGCTCGCGACCTGGACGGGCCCTTGGACTCGCAGGTTGTGGAAGCGCTGCATTTCGTGAATCGCAACATGCTGATAAGCGCGGTCAAGGAAGTAGCCCGCCGAGATCGGCCACAGTTCAGCCAGCGGGCAGTCTTCGAAGCGCTGGTGAACGCCGTCGCCCACAGGGACTACTCGATGGCAGGCGCGCGCGTTCGGCTCCATATGTTTCGAGATCGGATTGAACTGTATGTGCCGGGGGCGCTGGCGAACACGCTTACGCCGGACAGTATGCACTTGCGGCAGTATAGCCGCAATGAGTTGATAGTCTCGCTCCTGGCACGTTGCGCGGTGCCTGGCAGTTCCGGGATTGACCGAACACACATGATGGAGCGGCGTGGAGATGGCGTCCCGATCATTCTGGATGAGAGCTACAAGTTATCGGGGACCTATCCGGAGTACACGCTGATAGATGACAGTGAACTTCGGCTCATAATCTGGTCAGCGGATATCAACACTCTCGATTGACTTGGAAATACCGACCAAGCCACTGCGACTTCGGCAGTGCGTACGCCTTTTGTAGATCCTCGCTCCAGGGCGCGTTAACCGGCAATAGCCAACCTTCGGTTTTGTACGCCCCAAACCGCTCTTGGTCGACCGCAGGCTGTTAACCGCAGCGCCGCTAGCGGCCCTTGAAGTGGGGCGGGCGCTTTTCGAGCCAGGCGCGGACGCCTTCCTGGACGTCTTCGCTCTGGGAGGCGACGACGCTTATGACGTCTTCGAGACGGCCCGCCTCGCGGATGCCGTCGAGCAGGCTTCTGTAGAGAACCTCTTTCATTCCCCGCACCGCCAGGGGGCCGTTGCTGTTGATCTTGCGGGCCATCTCCTCGGCCCTGCTTATCAGCTCGTCGTGAGGGACGACGTGGTTCACGAGTCCCCACCGCTCGGCCTGCTGGGCGGTGACGCGGTTGCCGGTGAGCAGGAATTCCAGCGCGCTGCCGAACGGCATGTGGGCACGGGACCTTACGGTGCCCCACCAGGTGGTGACTACACCCAACTCAACCTCGGTCATGGCGAACACGGCCCTGTCGGACGCTATGCGTATGTCGCAGTCCATCGCGAAGACCACGCCACCGCCGATAGCGTAGCCGTTGATGGCGGCGATTATCGGCTTCCAGACGCCCAACTCCTCCGAGGGTCGCCTGGGCCTGGGGCCGCCGCCGAAGGGGTTGCCGCCGTTGGAGCCGCTTTCGTGGCTGGCGCCCATCTCCTTGAGGTCGGCGCCGGAGCAGAATGACCTGTCGCCGGCCCCGGTGAGGATGGCGGCCCAGGCGTCGTCATCGTCGCGGAATCGCTCCCAGACTCCGTTCCAGGCGCCGGCCATCTCGTTGTTGATGGCGTTCAGGGTTTCGGGCCTGTTGAGGGTCACGTATGCGATCTTGTCTCTTACTTCGTACTCGATAACCGCCATGCGGTCCTCCTTAGGGGGTATCTGAGAGTCAAAACGTCACCCCCATCCTAACCTTCCCCCTGCGAGGGGGAAGGGACTTAGCGCCTAGCCTTCCCCCTGCGAGGGGGAAGGGACTTAGCTAGTAGGCCATTAGGGGTAGTAGAGCCTTTGGGCCTCCCTCTTGAGGTCGGCCCTGAAGTCCGGGTGGGCGACGGCTATCAGCTCCTGTGCCCGCTCGCGGATGGTCTTGCCGAGAAGCTGAGCGACGCCGTACTCGGTCACGATTGTGTCGGCGAAGGTGCGGGGAATGGTTACCGCGGAGCCTGCCGGATGCTGGGACACTATGCGGGACACGGCGCCGCCGATCGCGGTGGACCGCAGCAGCGTGATGGCCCTGCCGCCCCTGGATATGACGGCTCCCATGTGAAGCTCCGGCTGGCCGCCGGTGCCGTTCCACTGGCGGTCTCCTATCGTCTCAGCGTTGATCTGCCCCGAGAAGTCTACGGAGAGGGCGTTGTTCATGGAGACGTAGTTGTCCTGGGAGGAGATGGTGTTGATGTTGACCACGTACTCGGCGTCGCGCAGCTCGATGAGGGGGTTGTTGTGGGCGTAGGGAATCTCGTCGGGAGCGCAGCCGGTTATCGCCGTGAACACCGCGACACCGGGGTTGACGTTCTTGCGCTCGCCAGTGATGACGCCATCCCGGATGAGGCTGAGTATGCCCGGGGCGGTCATCTCCGAGTGCCAGCCCAGGTCCCGCTTGTCGTCGAACGTGCCCAGCCGGGGGAGGTAGGAGCTCGGGGAGCCGACGCCTATCTGGATGGTGTCGCCGTCCCTGACAAGCTCCGCCACGTTCTGGGAAATCTTCCTGTCGACCTCGCTCGGTTCGGCGGTGGCCCAGAGCCTGGAGAACTCCCGCACCTGCCTGAGGGTGCCGCCGAGCAGGTTGGGCAGGAACTCGTACCTGTTGCTTCCGTTCAGCAGCGGCAGCACCCGCTCCAGCTCCGCCCGGATGAGTGGGTCTTCCACGTTGGCGACCATCTCCTCCGACACTTCCAGGGACAGCTCGGGCTGTGAGTGCTCGACGAAGCGGTTGATTTCCGAGACGTGGATGTAGTTGTCGCCGTAGGTGCGGATGAGGGAGTCGTCCACCTGGGCGAGCACTACGCGGGCGTACCTGGCGAAGCTGCGCTTGTTCCACAGGCCCTTGCCAAAGCTGCAATAGCCGTGGTCGTCGGGCGGCGAGACGGACATCAGCGTCGCGTCGAGCCGGGGGCCTCTGTCTGGCTCTCGGTACGGCTGAAGGTCGGTGGTGAAGATGACGGGGGCGAAGTCTATGCGGCGCTCGTGGTAGGCCGAACGGGCGAGCGGCCCGAGGAACATGGAGGGGCTATACCTGAACGAGCCTTCGAAGTCGGGACGGAGCCAGCCGGGGTCGTAGATGGGGGCGACGTCGAATACGCGCAGGTCGGCCAGGCGCTCGTGCTGGGAGGCGAGCGCGTCCATCAGGGTGGTGGGCTTGGGATCCACGCTGATCGCCAGGTTGTCGCCCGGGCTGACCAGCGCGATCGCTTCGTCGGCCGAGACCGTGTTTCTTTCGTAGTGCTCTTTCCAGTCCATCGGACCGTCCTCGCTGTCGGAGATACCGCTGGCGTGCAGCTTAGGCTAAGTCGGGCGGATTGGCGTAGTCAAGGAATCGTTGACAAGAGCGAATATGGTTACAGTGGCGTCGGTCTCCGCTAAAATGAGACACTGCCCTGCCGGAGGGTGGAAGGCTCGGCCGAGTTGAGGGTAGGAATAGCAAAACTGCGAGTCATGGAGCCTGTCTAACAGCGGGTTCATCACCCCCATCCTAACCTTCCCCCTGCGAGGGGGAAGGGACCAATGTGTACGAGGAGGGTCACATGAACAACTTCGAGAGATTGCAGGCGCGGTTGGCGGCGGGGGAGACGATTGTGATGGACGGGGGTACAGGCTCGGAGCTGGGCAGGCGGAGGCTGACGACTTCGACGACGTGGTCGGGCGACCCGATGATGACGCATCCGGAAGTGGTGAGGGAGATTCACGAGGAGTACATAGAAGCAGGGTCCGAGATCATCATCACCAATACGTTCAGCACGGGGCGGGACGTGCTGGAACCGAACGGCCTGGGAGACAGGGTGGCGGAGGCCAACAGGCTGGGCATAGAGGCGGCGGTGCGGGCGCGGAGGAACACGGGGACGGAAGACTCGGTGGTGATCGCGGCGTCGGTTTCTACGATGGCTCCAAAGTCGCACGGGGAGGTCCCGGTGCCCTATAATAGGGCGCTCGAAACTTACCGGGAGCAGCTTGGCGAGCTGGCCAAGGGCGGACCGGACGTGGCGGTGGCGGAGATGCTGGTGCGGATTTCGGACACGCTGGCGGCGATAGACGCGGCGGCGGACGTGGGCCTGCCGGTGTGGGTGGGCCTGTCGCTGGTGCCGGACGGCGACGAACTGTACCTGGGAATCGAGGGTAGGCACGGAGGCGAGACGCTTCAGGACGCCATCGAAGCGCTAAAGGACAGGGACGTGTCGGCTTTGTTCGTGATGCATACGCCGGTGGACGAGACGGCGCCGGGGCTGGATGTGGTGAGGAAGCACTGGTCGGGCACTTTCGGCGCCTACGCCCACTTCCGGTACGGCGGGGGCGTGACGCCCAATCCGAACGCGCTGGACCCGCAGGGGTACCTGGAGTACGCGAAGGGCTGGAGCGAGCAGGGGGCGCGGATTATCGGGGGGTGCTGCGGGACGAGGCCGGACCATATCAGGGCGCTGAGGGAGTGGGTGTCGGGTGGCTGAGGGGACTGGCCCCACCCATGCCCCTGGGTTCCCGCTTTCGCGGGAACGACGATGGAGCGGAGCGGTTGGCGGCGGCGTTGATGCCGCTGGCAGGAGGTGTTCGATGAGGTTGGTGGTGACGGCCTTGATGGCCGCCACGGTCGCCTGTGGAGGCCCGCCGACGCTGTCGGTGGTGGACTCGATGGCGCGGGTGATGCCCTCGCCGACGCCCACCGTGGCGCCCGCCGCGACGCCCACGCCCACTGTGGCGCACATCGCGACGCCAACGCCCAAGCCAACGCCTACGCCGCTGGAGTGGTGCGAGGGCTGGAGCCGGTGGTTGCTGAGGGAGACGATACCTGGCGTCCAGGACGAGGTGGTGAAGGTAATCGAGATACAGGAACGGAACTGGGCCGGTACGCTGCACGCTTGCGAGGCGAAGGTGTGGTGGGATACCGGGTTTTCAGGCGTGGTCCGGTGGGCGGAGACGACAGACGGCGTGTTCCTGCCGTTCAAGCTGCCGGAGTTGAAGCTGCCCTGAACGCGGCCGACGGCTAGAACTGGCCGCGGGGCTCGAGTCCGAGGAAGTGCTGGCCGGCGGTGTCGTAGTGGGTCATGCGGCCCTGGAGGTGCTGGGTGATGACGTGGACGTCCTGGAATCTTCGCTGGATGGGGTGGCTCTTGAAGATGGCGCCGGAGCCGCAGAGGTTGTAGGCGGAGTCCACGACCTGGGCGGCGAGTTGTATGGCGTGGGTGGTTGCTATTCGCAGGTCGATGCGCTCGTCGGTCGTGAGGGCGCCGTCGCGACAGGCGCTTCGCCAGACCTGGCCGACGGCCTCGCGCAGGAAGGCTTTTGCCGAGCGCCAAGTGGCCATGGCCTCTCCAACCTGTCGCTGGGTGGTGGTGTAGTCGCGCAGCTTGCCGCGCAGACGGGCGGGAACCTTGCCGCCCGCAACGTCGATGGCGGTGTTCAGGGCGGCGCGCGCCACCCCCAGCGCTATGGTGGAGAAGCCGGACGCGAACAGCAGCGTGGTGGGAATCACGTAGAGGGGGCCGTCTTCCCGGGGCGGCCAGGTGACGCTGAAGCTGCGGACTGAGGGCACGAACAGGTCGTTTACCTCGAAGCCGTAGCTGGCGGTGCCGCGCAGCCCGCTCGCGTGCCAGTCGTCCACTACCCTGACGTCGCTCTTTGGAACGAGCATCACGGGGGTGTTCGGGTCGTCGGCGGGAAGGGTGTCTGCTCCATCATTCGTCGCCACAGGAGCCAGGGCTGCTATCCAGGTGGCGTGGTCGCAGCCGGTGCTGAAGGTCCAACGGCCCGAAATCCGGTATCCGCCGTCCTTCGGCTCGGCCCTTGCTCCGGGGAGCGGCGGGCCGTTCGTGACCACGGCGCGGGGGTCGGCCCATATATCGCGCGCGGTTTGCAGGGGTAAGCGCGCGGAGTTGGTGGCCCAGACGTTGTTCTGGTTGAAGGTCCAGGCGGCGCTGGCGTCGGCCTCGGCGAACACTTCCACCAGGCGGAGGTAGTCGGGCATTTCCAGCTCGCCGCCGCCGAGCGAGCGCGGAACGAGCAGCCGGAAGAATCCGCTGTCAGCGATTGCGTGGGCAAGTTCCGCCGGCAGCTCGCGGGCGTCGTCGATGCGGTCGGCGTGCCGGGCCGCCTCCGCGGCGAGTTCGCGCGCGGTGTCGAGAAGCCGGCCTATGTCGTATGTGGCTGCGCTCATCGCGTTCGGCGTGTCGGGTGCTGCGGCTACGGCCCGAACAGGACGCGGTCGGGGGTGAGGGTGATGATGGCGAATCGCTCGGACATCAGCTCGCGCATGTAGTCCTCGACGTCTTCGGGCTTTTCGTAGCGTTCGACGATTGCGCGCACGCGCGGCCAGACGCCATCGCCCGTGTCCACGTCGGCGCGCCCGTACAGCGCGGCGTACTCCGCGCCCCGGTCGCCCTCGTAAACGCACACGGATATGCGGGGGTCGCGGCGGAGGTTGCGGACCTTGGCGCTGCTTTCGTTCGCGGCGATGGTCATTCGCCCGCCGTCGTAGGCGTACCATACGGGCGTGACCTGGGGCGCGCCGTCCCGGCGGACGGTCGCCACCACCGCGGTGCGGGGTGGGCGCAGGAATTTTTCGAGCTTCTCCACGTCGTAGTTTGGCATTGTCACCACCGGAGGCGGTCGGCACCGAGAATTTACGGCTGCGTGCAGTATGGCCCGATTCTAGCATAATCGAGCGCGGCGCTGGCGCGGTCGGGGCGTGGTAGAATTGGGCCGGCTGACGGCTAATCCGACAACCCCTTCAACACCCCCATCCTACTTTGGATAAGGGGCCTTCACCCCCATCCTAACCTTCTCCCATCAGGGGGGAAGGGACTTATCGGATGGCATCTGAAGCCATGTTACCTTCCCGCTGCGAGGGGGAAGGGACTTATGGATAGGCTTTTACGCGGAATCACAGGGGCTATATGGCACGCAAGCGTGGGGACAGGCCGGTGTACGGGCGAATACTGGACGTGGTTCGCCGGATTCCCTACGGGAAGGTGGCGACGTATGGGCAGATCGCGTTGATAGCGGGCGGGTGTACGCCGAGGATGGTGGGCTATTGCCTGGCGTCGCTGGACCACGATAGCGACGTGCCGTGGCAGCGGGTGATCAACTACAAGGGCGGGATAAGCCCGCGGAGTACGGGGCACGGCAGCGAGATGCAGAGGGTGCTGTTGGAGGACGAGGGGGTGGAGTTCGACGAGCAGGGGCGTGTGAGCTTTCGCAGGTTCGGGTGGATGGAGGAGTAGGGCGACTCACCCCCATCCTAACCTTCCCCCTGCGAGGGGGAAGGGACTTTTCGGGAGGCTCAACCCTCACCCTAACCCTCTCCCAGTCTTGGGAGAGGGGACTGCGGCGGTTGAATCTAATCCGGCACCCCCATCCTAACCTTCCCCCATCAAGGGGGAAGGGACAAGCGGCGTGGCGCGGCTGATGATGTCCACGTGGACGTCTTGCTCGCAGGTGTCGAGCATCTCTCTGAGGGCGATCCACTCGCGGTCGGTGGCGGTGAGCTCCCACTTGTCCTTTATCCGGATCCAGTCCATGGCGTAGTCGCACCAGTGGGACTGGTTGGGCGGGCGCCAGTCTTCGGGGCCCCGGATGCCCTTGGAGCGGTTGGCGGACGGGGACACGGCGACGAGGTGGCCTTGGAAATCGAGGTCGTTGGCGTAGGCAGCCTTGCGGTCGCGGGACCATGCCCAGCCGCCGGAGCGGTGGGCGTTGGCGAGCGGCACCACGTGGTCGACGTCCATGTCGCTGGGGTCTTCAAATACCTCCAGGGTGTATGGGTCCACCCACCTGCCCGTCTCGACGCGGCATCGCTCCTCGGTCTCGTAGGTGAGCGGGCCATCGGCCTCCGCGATGAGCGTTTCCTGGCGGGCGTCCTGGCAGTCGCGGTCCTCGTCCCGCCAGTGCCTCCACTCGTCGCGGTCGTAATCGGGCACGTCGCGGGTGTCGCGGTCGATTCTCAGGGGGAGGGTGATGGCGTCGTCGCTCCTGACCAACACGGTGCTCACGTCGGGCAGCGGAGGCGGCGCGGCAGCGGGGGGCGGCGCGCCGCAGGCGGCGGCCGCGAGTGCGACGAGGAGGGCGGCGGCGAGCGGAATGGCGCGCGCTGTAGGTGGTATGCGGCGAAGGTGCATGTGTGGAAGTATAGGCGGGCCGGTTGGAGTGTCAAGGTGCGCCCGGCGGCGGAACCTGTATCATCCTAGTCGGTGCCCAATGCGTTGAGGCGTCCGCTGCGTGCACGATGCGTGTGCTGACCATAGGGGGGCAACCACAAGGGATTGCCCCTACACGTACATGACCGACTAAACTGTTACAGGCTCCTACCGACGTCACCCCCATCCTAACCTTCCCTCATCAAGGGGGAAGGGACTTTTCGGAAGGCTTACGCCTCAAACATACCCCTGTCAGCCCTGCGAGGGGGAAGGGACTTTCTGGAATCACGAAGTCCGAGTAGATACGTTGGGCGTGTTCTGATACATTGCTCAAGCCGCGCGCGCTATGATATACTCTGCGGCGATACCGAGGAGCCGTTTTCGGGCGGCTGGGCCGCGTGTGCGCCAGAAAAACGCACCTGGAGGAAGGCGAGAGTATATGCAGCAACAGATGGTACAGGCGGGAATCATGCCGTCGGGGTCCGCCCCGGTGACGATGAAGTCCCTGCTTGAGGCGGGCGTACACTTCGGGCACCAGAAGCGCCGGTGGAATCCGAAGATGAAGACGTACATCTTCGCCCAGCGCAACGGCATCCACATCATCGACCTGCAGAAGACGCTGCGTATGCTTGAAGAGGCCTGCTCGTTTATGCGCGAGACCGCGGCCGAGGGCAAGCGAATCCTGATGGTGGGCACCAAGAAGCAGGCGCAGGATACCATTCTCAACGACTCGGCCCGGAGCAACTCGTTCCACATAACCACGCGCTGGCTGGGCGGTACGCTCACCAACTTCAAGACCATCCAATCCAGGATCGATTACATGGTGCAGCTCGAGACGCGGCGCGACCGCGGCGAGTTCACCGCTCTTCCCAAGAAGGAGTCGCTCAAGCTGGAGGAGAGCATCGCGCGGCTCAACCGGTATCTGGGCGGCATCAAGGAGATGACCGAGATGCCGGGGGCGCTGTTCGTGGTGGACGTGGGCAAGGAGTCCATCGCCGTAGCCGAGGCGCGGCGCGTGGGCGTGCCCATCGTGGCGCTGGTGGACTCGGACTGCGACCCGGACCTGATCGACTATCCCATACCGGGCAACGACGACGCCATCCGCTCGATACGGCTGATTACGGGCCGGATCGCCGACGGCATCATCGAGGGCAACAACCAGCGGCTCGCGTTCGAGGTCGAAGAGGTGGCCGAGGAGACCGAGGGCCAGGTGGACGAGGCGGTGGCGGTGGCGCAGGCCGTTGCCACGGAACCGGCGGCTCAGCCGGCCCCGGCAGCCCCGACGGAAGCGGCGCCGGCAGCCGCACCGGCGGCCCCAGCCGCTCAGGCGGAACCGGCCGCTCAGCCGGCCCCGGCGGCCGCACCGGCTCCCCAGGCCGTTCAGGCGGAACCGGCCGCTCAGCCGGCCCCGGCGGCCCCGACCGGAGAAACCCAGGCAGCCGCGCCAGCGGCTCCCAGCGACTCGTAGGAGGGCAGGCGTTGGTAAGCGTTGATGCCATCAAGGCGCTCAGGGATGAGACCGGCGCCGGCGTAATGGACTGCAAGCGCGCCCTGGAGGCCGCGGACGGCGACGTCGGCAGGGCGCAGGACATCCTTCGGCAGGAGGGCATAGCCTCCGCCGCGAAGAAGTCCTCGCGGGCGACGAACGACGGCGTTGTGGAGTCGTACATCCACAGCGGAGGCCGCATCGGGGTGCTGGTCGAGGTCAACTGCGAAACGGACTTCGTGGCGCGCACGCCGGAGTTCCGCGAGCTGGCCCACAACCTTGCCATGCAGGTGGCGGCGATGGACCCGCAGCACGTGGACGCGGCGGAACTGCCGGAGGGCGCGGAGGTGAACCCGCAGGAGGACTGCCTGTTGCAGCAGGCCTTCATAAGGGACCCCAGCAAGACGATAGACGATCTGCTGAAAGAGACCGTCGGCAAGCTGGGAGAGAACATCAGGGTCAGGCGGTTCACCAGATTCGCCCTCGGCGAGTAGCCCGGCGGCAGCCGCTCACAGCATGGCCGATGTCAAGTACAGCCGCATTCTGCTCAAGCTCAGCGGCGAATCGTTCAAGGGCGAGAGCGGCGCGGTAATCGACACCGAGGCGGTGAGCTACATGGCCCGCCAGATAAAGGCGGTGCGGGACATGGGCGTTCAGCTCGGCGTCGTGGTGGGGGGCGGCAACATCTGGCGAGGCTCGCAGGCCGCCGGCATGGACAGGGCGACCGCGGACTACGCCGGTATGCTGGCCACAGTGATAGACGCCCTCGCCCTGCAGGACTCGCTGGAGCGCAAGTTCGACATTCCCACCAGGACGCAAACGGCGCTGACTATCCAGCGGGTGGCGGAGCCGTACATTCGCCGGCGCGCGATTCGCCACCTGGAGAAGGAGCGGGTGGTGCTGTTCGCGGCGGGAACGGGCAACCCGTTCATGACCACCGACACGGCGGCCGCGCTCCGAGCCGTCGAGATCAACGCCAAGGTGCTGCTGATGGCCAAGCACGGGGTGGACGGCGTGTACGCCACGGACCCCAATCTCGACCCGACGGCGGAGAAGCTGGACAACCTGACGTACCTGGAGGCGCTGGAGAGGCGGCTGGGTGTGATGGATAGCACCGCCCTTTCGCTGTGCATGGAGAACAGCCTGCCCATAATCGTATTCGACCTGTTTACACCCGGAAGCCTGGAGCGCATCATACAGGGCGAGAGCGTTGGCTCCGTGGTGAGCGCGGACGGCTGAGCTCCGCGGCGAAACGGCGGCGATCGAGACGCGCCCACCCGTCCGCGACCGCGCGGCGGTACGGAACACAGATTCAGACGGGAGAGTGATGCCATGGCAACGGTCGAAGAGGTCATAGCGGACACCGAAACGAGGATGAGCAAGTCGGTCGATGCGCTGAAGAGGGAGTTGAGCACCATCCGCACGGGGCGGGCGTCGCCCGCGCTGGTGGAAAACCTGATGGTGGACTACTACGGAGTGCCGACGCCGCTGAACCAGCTGGCCTCGATTTCCGTGCCAGAGGCGCGGATGCTGATGATACAGCCCTGGGACAAGCAGTCGATGAAGGACGTCGAAAAGGGCATTCTTCGTTCGGACCTGGGGCTGACGCCCAACAACGACGGCAACGTGATTCGCATCAACATTCCGACGCTGACCGAGGAGCGACGGCGCGACCTGGTGAAGCTGGTGGGCCGCAAGACGGAAGAGGCCAACGTAGCGGTGCGCAACATCCGCCGCGACTCGCTGGAGACGTTCCGCAGCATGGAGAAGAGCAAGGACATCTCCCAGGACGAGAGCAGGCGCGCGCAGACGCAGCTACAGCAGGTGACCGACAACTACATCGGGCAGAACGGCGCGGAGCGGCAGGAGAAGGAAGCCGAGGTGATGGAGGTCTGAGGCGGGCTATGGCTGAAGCCGACGCCGCCGGCATCGCGTCGGAGCCTGCGGCCCCGCAGCACGTGGCGATCATCATGGACGGCAACGGGCGCTGGGCGCGCAGCCGGGGCGGATCGCGCTCGGACGGACACCGCGCCGGCACCCGGAACCTGCGCACCGTGATCGAGACCTTCTCCGGCGGCGGCGTCCGCTATCTTACGCTGTTCGCCTTTTCCACCGAGAACTGGCTCCGTCCGGGCGACGAGGTGAGCGCGCTGATCGACCTGCTGCGCGAGGTCATCATCCGCGACCTGCGCGACCTTCACGACAACGGAGTCAGGATTCGGCACCTGGGAAGGCTGGACAGGCTGTCCCCGGAGCTCCGGTCGCTCGTGGGCGAGAGCCTGGAGCTTACCCGGGACAACACCGGCATGACGCTCAGTGTGGCGTTCGACTACGGAGGGCGGGACGAGATACTGAACGCGGTGCGGGGCATCGTGGCGGACGGGGTGCCGCTCGAGGACGTGACAGACGAACTGTTCGAACGCTACCTGCACACGCGCGACCTGCCGGACCCGGACCTCATCATCAGGACCGCGGGGGAGATGCGGCTGAGCAACTTCCTGTTGTGGCAGTCTGCCTACGCGGAGTTCTACACCACCGACGTGCTGTGGCCGGACTTCGGCGAGCGGGAAGCCCTGGCCGCGCTCTCCGCCTACGCCCAACGTCGGCGTCGGTTCGGGCGCGCGCCGGTCGAGAGCCGACGCTAGGCCGCGTCCGCACGTGTCCGCCCACTAGATGGCGACCCGCACCGTCACAGCGGCCGTAGGGCTGCTCCTACTCTTTGTCGTATTCCTGCTCGACGTCCGATTGGACACCCCCCTGCCCTTCACCGCGCTCGCGGCCATCGCCGCCGCCGTCGCGGCGTGGGAGTTGTGCGTCATGTCGCGCGAGTGGAGCGACCGTCCCATCTCGCTGCTGTCGGCGGCGGCCTCAGCCGGCCTGGTCTTATCGTCGCTCCTCTCGATGGCGGCCGACGCGAGGGTCGAAACGATTCTGCCCACGCTGTTTCAATCGACTACGCTGCTGGGGGCGGCTGTCGCCCTGGTCTGGTTCCTGCGGCGCATACCCACGGGCGCCGCGGTCTCGTCCATGTGGACGGCCACCGCCGCGCCCGCCATGTTCGTGGGCGGCCTGCTGTTTCACGCGCCGCTGCTGCGCGCCGCCGAGTACGGGCGCGAGTGGGTTTTGCTGCTGGTGCTCGCCACCTTCGCTTGCGACACGGGCGCGTACTTCGTCGGCAAAGCGATTGGGCGAACGCCGCTCGCGCCGAACATCAGCCCGTCCAAGACGCGCGAGGGCGCGGCCGGCGGTCTGGTCGCCGCGGTGGTCGCCTGCGTCGCGCTCGACGCCGCGCTGGGCCTGCCGGCGGTGTGGTGGCAGGCGGCGATGCTCGGAATCGCCTTCGGCGTCGTAGGGCAGTTGGGCGACCTCGCCGAGTCCCGAATCAAGCGCATAGCCGGCGTCAAGGACTCGGGCAGGCTGATGCCCGGCCACGGCGGGGTGCTGGACCGGCTGGACTCGCTGATGTTCAACCTCGTCGTGTTATACTACTTCGTGTTATGACCCCCACCACAAAGAGACTCGCCGTACTAGGCTCCACGGGGTCTATCGGCACGCAGACGCTGGACATCGTGCGCACTTTCCCCGACGAATTCCGCGTGGTCGGGCTCGCGGCGCGCAGGAGCCTGGCGCTGTTGGAAGAGCAGGTGCGGGAGTTCGGCCCCGACCTCGTTTCCTGCGAGGGGACCCCCCTGGAGAAGGGGCCTATCCTCGCGCACGGCTGCCGCGAGTGCGGCCTGGACGAGATGGCCTCGCATCCCGACGTGGACATGCTGGTGACGGCGACGACGGGCGACGTGGCGCTCGCGCCCACGTGCGCGGCTATCGAGGCGGGCAAGGACATCGCGCTGGCCAACAAGGAGACGGTGGTTATGGCGGGCGAGATTGTGACGGGTCTCGCGGCGCGGCACGGCACGGCGATTCTGCCGCTGGACAGCGAGCCGAACGCCATCTGGCAGTGCATGAGGGGGGAAGCGCCGGAGGTCAAGAGGCTCATAATCACCGGGTCGGGCGGCGCGCTGCGCGACACGCCCATCGACCGGCTGGCCGACGTAACGCCCGCCGACGCGCTGAAGCACCCCACCTGGAGCATGGGCGCGAAGATTACCGTGGACTCCGCGACGCTGATGAACAAGGCGTTCGAGGTAATAGAGGCTCGCTGGCTGTTCGACGTGGCGTGGGACGACATCGAGGTGGTCATCCACCCGCAGAGCGTGGTGCACTCGCTGGTGGAGTTTCTGGACGGGTCGGTCAAGGCGCAGATGGGGCTGCCGGATATGCGGCTGCCCATACAGTGCGCGCTGTTCTACCCGCGCCGGGTGCGTAACGACAGCCTGCCGAGCATGGACCTGCCGGCGGTCGGATCGCTCACATTCGCGGACTGGGACCCCGAACGCTACCCGTGCTTCAGCATGGCGATAGACGTGGCGCGGCGCGGCGGCACCTGGCCCGCCGCGCTGTGCGGCGCGGACGAAGCGGCGGTGGAGATGTTCCTGGCGGGGCGAATCGGCTTCATGGAGATTCCCGAGCTGATACGGGAGGCTCTCGCCGGCCATAGTGACGTGCCCGACCCCTCGATCTCGGATACCATCGCGGCGGCGCAGTCGGCCATGGACCGAGCGCGGGCCGCGGCGCGGTAGAGGCGAAGGTGTTCGACCTACCATCCTGGCTGCTGGTAGTCCCCATCCTGGGGTTTCTGATATTCGTCCACGAGCTGGGCCATTTCGTGACGGCGAAGTGGTTCCGCATCGGCGTGATCGAGTTCGGCTTTGGCTTCCCTCCCCGCCTGGTGGGCGTGCAGCCGGTGGGACGCGGCCGTTTGCGGCTGGTGGCGCCGGGGCCGATTCGCCGGCTGCTGGGGCGTGGCGACTCCCCCCGCAACTACGATGGCCACGCCCTGGCGGACGAGGGCGGCGGCACCATCTACTCGGTGAACGCCATTCCGATCGGCGGATTCGTGCGAATGTTGGGCGAGGAGGACCCGAGCGCGCCGGACAGCTTCGCGCGCAAGAGCCCGCTGGCGCGGACGATTGTGCTGGTCGCAGGCTCGGCCATGAACCTGATCGTGGCGGCGGCGATACTGTCCGCGCTGCTGGTGGTCGGGCGAGACACGGTCGTCGGCGCGGTCACCATTAGCGGCGTCGCGCCCAACTCGCCCGCGGCGCAGGCGGGGCTGCGGGCCGGAGACAGCATAATCGCCGTGGAGGGCCAGCGGGTCGATAATCACGCGGACCTGATACGCAAGATAATGGCAAGGCTGGGCAGCTCAAGCGAGCTTACGGTGCGCCGGGGGGCGCTCATCAGCGGGCTGGGCGGGTCGCCGGACTACGCGGTGGTGGAAGTCGTCACGGTGACACCGCGCCTGGACCCGCCGGACCTGCTGGTCGTGGAGGAAGTGACGGACCCGGAGCGCGAGGTGTCGCTCAGCGATGCGCGCCGCTACGATGGCTCGCTGGCCGTAGGGGACACGCTCACCCAGGGAGCGGTGGGCATCATTGTGGGAACCGCCAACCCCAAAGTCGTGAGACGCAGCCATCCCGTCTGGGAGGCCGTGCCTATGTCGTTCGGCAGCATGTGGGAGATTCTCACCATCACCAAGAACGGGCTGCACCGCTGGATAGTAGGCGGCGACGACCCCGGCCTCGCGGGGCCGGTGGGCATCGCGCAGATAACGGGAGAGGCGGCGAGCGCGGGCGGGCTGCTGCCGGTGTTGGAGCTGACCGCGTTCATCAGCCTGAGCCTCGCGATAGTCAACGTGCTGCCGATTCCGGGTCTGGACGGCGGGCGGCTCGTGTTCGTGGCGCTGGAGTGGGTGCGCGGAGGCAAGCGGGTTTCTCCGCAGCGCGAGGGGCTGATTCACTTCGCCGGTTTCGTGGCGCTGATAGGGCTGGTGGTGGTGATAACCTACTTCGACGTGTCCCGCATCTTGAATGGCGACAGTTTTTTCAGATAGGCTAGTACCAAGTCCAGTTAGTTTTGCCATTTGTGGGGCTGCCCCCGCCCCTAGATTCCCGCTTTCGCGGGAATGACGGCAAGCCAGCGTCACATGCCATAATCAGGTGGAAACGGTACTAGAGTCACCCGATCCTCGCATCGAGTACGGGGCAGACTCTGAAGGAGCGCACTATGAATAAACGCCGGGTTTCCAAGGCAATCCACGTTGGGGACGTAAAGATAGGCGGCGACGCCCCTATCAGCGTGCAGTCCATGACCAAGACGGACACGCGGGACGTGGCCGCCACAGTCGCCGAGATTCACGGTCTCGAGGAGGAGGGCTGCGAGATTATCCGCTGCGCGGTGCCGGACATGGAGGCGGCGCTCGCGCTCGCCGAAATCAAGCGGCGCATATCCATCCCGCTCGTGGCCGACATTCACTTTCACTACCAGCTCGCGCTCCAGGCCTTGGAGAGCGGGGTGGACTGCCTGCGGCTGAACCCGGGCAACATACGGGACCGGGAGAAGGTGGAGATGGTCGTGACAGAGGCGAAGGCGCGGCAGGTGCCCATCCGCATCGGCGTAAACTTCGGCAGTCTGCCGCCCGTGGGGGGCATAGGGGTCACGCGCGGCCTCTCCCGCCACAGGGACGGGGTGAACACGCTGCCGAAGGCCGGCGACACGGATGCCGGCGAGTATTCGGTCGTTGATCACATGGTGCAGACCGGACTGTGGGAAATCGGCATCCTGGAGGACCTGGACTTCGACCTCATCAAGATTTCGCTCAAGGCGTTCGACGTCGACACCACCATCGAGTCGTACCGCCGTATGTCGCGGCTGGTGCCCTACCCGCTCCACCTGGGCATAACCGAGGCGGGTACGGCGAGGTCGGGCAGCATACGCAGCGCGATAGGGCTGGGCGCGCTGCTGTACGAGGGTATCGGCGACACCATCCGCGTGTCGCTGAGCGACGATTCGCGGGAAGAGGTGTACACCGGATTCGAGATACTGAAGGCGCTCGGGCTCCGCAAGGAGGGCGCGGTGATGGTGGCCTGCCCGAGCTGCGGCCGGGCCGACGTGGACATCCGCAAGCTGGCGAACGACGTGGACGGCCTGCTGAAGAGCACGAAGACGCCCATCAAGGTGGCGGTGATGGGCTGCGAGGTGAACGGGCCGGGCGAGGCGAAGGACGCGGACGTGGGGATCGCGGCGGGCGCGGGCCGGGCGATCATATTCCGCAAGGGGCAGAAGTCCCGGATCGTGGAAGAGGCGGACATGTTGGACGCGCTGATGGAGGAGGTCCGCCGGGCGGAGGCGGAGATCGGCGCGGCGGGCTGACATAGCCGACGAATTCTGGCTTGAGAAAGAGGATACGCTACTGCCGGGCGAGATGGCGTCTGAGACGCGCCCGCGCCCGCCGACGCAGAATAGCCAATCGGGGCCGCCGGGCCGAGAGATTCGCGCTCGCGCGGCGGTTGGCGTCTCCCTCGATTGCCTTGCTTGGCGGCGTGTCCACTCTGCTATACTACAGCCTGTCGCTAGGGTCGAGTTGGGCGGAGTCGATATCCACCGGCGCGTCGGTGGCTTTCCTGACATTCCTGGCATTGGAGATTCCGAACATGGTTTTCGCAGATATGTTTGTTCGGGGCGAGCGCGCGGAAAGGGTCGCAGCGCAGGCGCAGGCGACTGCCGCTGAAGCGAAAGCCGTCGCCGCCGAGACCAGGGCTCAAATGGCCGAAATGTGGCGTCTGCAGGCTGAAGCGGCTGAAGCGCGCGCGAAGGCGGCACAGGAGTGGGCGGAGGCGGCGCAGGAGCAGTTGGAGGCGGCGCATCAACGGTCAGAGGAAGCGTACGCGCGATCGGAGGCGGCGCACGCGCGGTCGGAGGAAACGCAGCGTCGTTCTGACCGGCTGATGGTGGCGCTCATCGACGCTCTCAAAGACAGTGAGGGCGGCGTCGACGCGGATGCGCTGAAGCGGCTGCTGGAGGAGTGACGCAAAACCACAGGGCCTTGTTAGGCACGGGGACTGTTTATGCGCTGGTCTAAGCTGTTTGGAAAGACGCTGAGGGAAGAGCCGGCCGAGGCGGAACTGGCGAGTCATCGCCTTATGCTGAAGGCGGGCATGATATACCAGGCCGCATCGGGCGTGTACGGCTACCTTCCGCTCGCGTGGCGCTCGCTCAGGAAGATCGAGCAGATAATTCGGGAGGAGATCGACGCCGAGGGCGGCCAGGAGCTGCGGTTGCCCGCGCTCCAGCCGCGCGAGTTGTGGCGGCAGTCGGGCCGCGACGAGGCATACGGCCCGGACCTGTTCCGGCTGGAGGACAGGCGCGAGCGTCCGCTCGTAATCGCACCCACGCACGAGGAAATCCTCACCATGATGGTGATCGCGAACGTGTTCAGCTACCGCGACCTGCCGCTCATCCTGTACCAGATCCAGACCAAGTTCCGCGACGAGCCGAGACCCAGGGGCGGCCTCATCCGCGTGCGCGAGTTCGACATGAAGGACGCCTACAGCTTCGACGTGGACGAGGCGGGCCTGGACGACAGCTTCCAGGCCATGGCGCGCGCCTACAGGAATATCTACGCCCGCATCGGGCTGTCGGCCATCATGGTGGACGCCGACAGCGGCGCGATTGGGGGCAAGGACTCCAACGAGTTCATCCTGCTGGCGGACGCGGGCGAGGACTCGATCATACTGTGCGAGTCGTGTGAGTACGCCGCCAACGTGGAGAAGGCGGCGTTCACCAAGCCGCCCATGCCCATCGAGGAGCCGCGGCCGTTGGAGGAGCGGCACACGCCGGGCGTGAAGACGATAGAGGGTCTCGCGGAACTACTCGGCATACCCACCTCGGAGACGCTCAAGGCGGTGTTCTACTCCGCCGACGGCGAGGTGGTGTTCGTGGTGATTCGCGGCGACCTAGAGGTCAACGAGATCAAGCTGCGGAACGCGCTGGGATGCAATGACCTGCGATTGGCCACGCCGGAGGAGGTGGAGCGGGCCGGGCTGGTGGCAGGGTCGGCGTCGCCGGTCGGGCTGGACGGGGTGAGGGTGTTCGCCGACGACTCGATACAGATGGGATCGAACTTCGCGGTGGGCGCGAACCGGGAGGACTACCACCTGGTCAACGCCAACTACCCCCGCGACTTCGAGGCGGACGTGATTGCCGACCTGGCGCTGGCGGAGGTGGGCTTCGGTTGCCCGCGCTGCGAGACGCCGCTGGTCATACGCAGAGGCATAGAGGTGGGCCACATCTTCAAGCTGGGCACGCGCTACAGCGAGGCGCTGGAGGCCTACTTCCCGGACCAGCAGGACGTGCAGCGGCCGATCATCATGGGCTGCTATGGCATCGGCGTGGGCAGGCTGCTGGCGGCGGCAATCGAGCAGCACCACGACGAGCGGGGCATCGTGTTTCCGGCGCCCATCGCTCCCTACCAGGTTTGCCTTACCGCGCTGAACGTGGAGAACGCTGAGGTGGCTGCGGCGGCGGACTCGCTGTACGACGAGCTGCGCCGGGCGGGCGTGGAGACTCTGTACGACGACCGGGCGGAGTCGGCGGGCGTGAAGTTCAACGACGCCGACCTGCTCGGCCTGCCGCTGCGGCTGGTGGTGAGCGCGCGCAACCTGCGGCAGGGCGTGGTGGAGGTGAAGCGGCGCAGCGAGGACGAGGCGGCGTCGGTGCCGGCCGGGGAAGTGGTCGACGCGGTGAGGCGGATGGCGGCGGGGGTGGACTGAGGGGGCGCCGCGTAGTTCCACCCTCACCCTAACCCTCTCCCTTGAGGGAGAGGGGACTGGGCAGACCGCGGAGGCACCCCCATCCCAACCTTCCCCCTGCGAGGGGGAAGGGACACTTCGGAAGTGGGGGCGTCACCCTCACCCTAGCCCTCTCCCATTGTATAGACTGGGGACATAGGTTACACATGTTCGGGGACATGGGTAACACCTATAGTAGGCATGGAAATCCCGCTTCAGGAGAGTGTCCATGCCGTGGAAGGTGGAACCAGTCATGTCCCAACGTAAAGAGTTCGTCACCTTGGCCCGGTCGGAAGGGGTGAACATGAGCGAGTTGTGCCGACGCTGCGGGATCAGCCGCAAGACCGGCTACAAGTGGCTCAAGCGTCACGACGAGGGTGGAGACGAGGGTCTGCACGACCTGCCCAGACGTCCCCACCGGTCGCCGAACCGCACCAGCGAGGAGCTCGAGCAGGCCGTCGTCGACCTGCGCAGAGAGCACCCCACCAAGGGAAGTCACGTGATCGCAAGGATGCTCAAAGACCGAGGATACGACCCCGTGCCGGCCAAGAGCACCATCACGGCCATCCTCAGACGACACGGCCTCATCGAGCCGTCCGAGAGCGCCAAGCGCGTACCCTACAGGCGCTTCGAGCACCCGGAACCCAACGACCTGTGGCAGATGGACTTCAAAGGCCACATCCCGATGACCGGCGGCGGACGCTGCCACCCCCTGACCGTCCTGGACGACCACTCCAGGTTCTCCCTGGGCGTCAGGGCCTGCCGAGACGAGAGGGGCCAGACCGTAAAGGAGCACCTCACGTCCATCTTCTGCCGCTACGGCATGCCCGGCGTCATGCTGGTCGACAACGGCTCTCCCTGGGGCAGCGACCTCGCTCACCCCTTCACGCCGCTGACCGTCTGGATGATCCAGCTGGGGGTGAGGGTGGTCCACAGCCGGCCCTACCACCCCCAGACCCTGGGAAAGCTCGAACGCTTCCACAGGTCTCTGAAGGCAGAGTTGCTCCAGGGGCGAAGCTTCGCCGACATCGACCACTGCCAGAGCGGCTTCGACCGGTTCAGGGACTTCTACAACCTGGAGCGTCCTCATCACGCCCTCGCCCTCGACACTCCCGCCAGCAGGTACACCGTCAGTTCCAGGCCCTTCCCGCAGGCGCTCCCGACCATCGAGTACGGCGGCGACGACCAGGTGCGCACCGTGGACGTCAACGGCCGGATATCCTTCCTGGGCAGGACGTTCCGAGTCGGCAAGGCGTTCAGGCGCAAGCGGGTCGCGCTGAGGCCCGCCTCCACCGACGGCGTCTGGACTGTCTTCTTCTCTACCCAGCCTATCGCAACCATAGACCTCAGCCGATGAAATGTGTTACCTATGTCTCCGAACAACTGTTACCCATCTCCCCGGTCTGTACACCCTGCGAGGGGGAAGGGACTCTCTCCAGCCTACATGCTCATTACGACCTTTACGATTTCGTCCTTGCGGTTTTCGTACTGGTCGTAGGCCTTGCCCACCTCGTCGAAGCTCAGGCGGTGGGTGATCATCTCGGCGGGGTCCCACCAGCCGCGCTCCCTGAGAGCGACCATGTTGTTGATGTGGGTTATCGGATCGCCGCTGCGCGCGCCGGTGGTGGGGACGATGGTGGGCGCGTTCTGCATGAGCCAGTGGGTGTTCAGCGGCGTTCGCGCGCCCTCGGCGGCGTTCTCCTGTATGCCGAACACGATGACGCGGCCGAACTGGCGGATGAGCCGGATGGCGTTGTTGAGCGCGTCCGGGTAGCCAGCGGCCTCCACGGAGATGTCGGGCATCTGGCCGCCGGTGATTTCGGCGACCGCCTCGTCCAGGTTGTCGCGGGTCGGATTGATGGTGTGGGTCGCGCCGAACTTCTTGGAGTACTCCAGGCGGTAGTCGAGCAGGTCCACCGCGATGACCTGGCGGGCGCCGGCCCTGGCGCAGATGGCAGTGAACGACAGTCCTATGGCGCCCTGGCCGAACACCAGCACGCGCTTGCCCAGGATGGCGCCCATCTGCTGGCAGGAGTAGAGCACGGTGCCGGAGGGCTGGCACATGACCCACTCGGTCAGATCGCCGTCGTCGGGCAGCGCGGCCATGCGTCCGGGGTCGCCGGAGATGTATTCGACCAGCCCACCGGGGCCGTCACCGCCCGGCAACACGATGACGCGCTGACCGACCTGGAACTGGTCGGAGCGGCTCTCGACGATGGTGCCGGCGCACTCGTGGCAGGGGCCGCCGACGCGCATCGGGTACTCCTCTTCGGGGTGGACGGGGCCGTAGGCGTGCCGGATGTCGCTGCCGCAGATGGACCAGCGCTCCAGCTTGACCAGGCACTCGCCATCCTTGACCTCGGGCATATCCACGTCCATTATCTCGAACTGCTTGGGGCCGCTGATCCGGGCTGCTTTCATCGGGTCACTCTCCCTGCTTTCGTTAGGCTTGGGCGCCGCCCCTGTTATATCTCAATGAGACGCTATGCCGCAAGCATGGCGCGCCCTCGCCTGCTAGAATGGTCTGGCTATGAAGATTCTGGGAATAGAGACGTCCTGCGACGAGACGGCGGCCGCCGTCATCGAGGACGGCCGGATCATACACTCGAACGTGGTGGCGACGCAGGTTGAGATGCACGCGCGCTTCGGCGGCATCGTGCCGGAAGTGGCGGCGCGCCAGCACTTCCTGACCATCGTGCCGGTGGTGGAGCAGGCGCTGGAGTCCGCCGGCGTGGAGTTGGACCAACTGGACGGCGTGGCGGTCACGCACGGGCCAGGGCTGGCGGGCGCGTTGCTGATCGGGGTGAACGCGGCCAAGGGCTACGCGATGGCCAAGGACCTGCCGTTCGTGGGCATCAACCACCTGGAGGGCCACGTGTACGCGGCGTGGCTGGAGGACCTGGACCCCGAGACGGAGCCGGGCTTCCCGCTGCTGTGCCTGATAGCGTCGGGCGGACACACGGACCTGATACTGATGGAGGGCCATAGCAGGTTCACGCTAATCGGACGCACACGCGACGACGCGGCGGGCGAGGCGTTCGACAAGGCGGCGCGGGTGCTGGGGCTGGGCTTTCCGGGCGGGCCGGAGATTCAGCGCGTGTCGGAGGGCGGCGACGCGAGCGAGCCGCGCTTGCCGCGCCCGCGCGTGAGGGACTCGCTGGACTTCAGCTTCAGCGGCCTGAAGTCGGCGCTGGTGCGCCGCGCGGAGGAACGGGGGCTGTACCCGCCGCAGCCGGACGAGGCCCCGGACGCGCAGAAGGTCGCCAACGTGGCGCGCGAGTTCCAGGAGGCGATCGTGGACACGATGGTGCGTCGCACGCTGCAGGCGGTGGAGCGTCACGGCGTGCGTGGGGTGCTGCTGGGCGGCGGCGTGGCGGCGAACAGCCTGCTGCGCAAGGAGATGGCGGCGCGGTGCCCGGTCGAGGTGGTGGTGCCGCGCCCTGGGCTGTGCACGGACAACGCAGCGATGATAGGGGCGGCGGCGTACTTCCACCTGCGGCAGGGGGCGCGGTACGAGTGGGACGTGGACGTGGTGCCGAACCTGAGCCTGGGGTAGGGGGCTACGGTACTATCCACGAAGGGCACCAAGGGGAGCTAAGCAGTTGGGAGCGGCGCTAGATGCCCCACACGTCGGAATCTGGTCCGGGCCAGCATTTCGCTATCAGTTCGGCCATGCGCCGGCTGCGGGCTCTTATGGAGTCTTCGTCCCAAGCGGATTTGGTGACCAGTTCGCTGTTCAGGTTCAACACGGCGTGTTTCTGAATTGCCGTCCGCTTCTCAGGCCAAGTCGCATTGGACAGGCGGGAGTTGAGCCGCTGGGTTACGAGCGTAAGGTTGCCGATGGTGTGAACCAGGCCGTTTCGAGTTTCGGTCGCTTCCTCTTTGTCTAAACCTGCTGGAAGCGGCCACTTGTCCCAACTCACCGGCATCAGGTGCTCTATGGTGAGGTTTCTCGGCACGTCACCCGTCTCGGACATTGGTGTGCGCAGCACACTTTCGATGCCTTCCAGTACCAGTCTCAGCCTGCCCCTTGTCAGCAGGCGGTAGAGGGGAGACCACGACAAGGACCTAGCGATAGTCTGGTCGCTCGGCCACTCCCTGGAGTTCGCGTCCTGCTCCTTGAGGAACCCGGCGACTACTGTATCAGCTTGCTCTATTCCGGCCTTCCGTAACCTACTTGTGAGTTCCAGGATGAGCCGGTTGTAGTCCTTCGTCGTCATCCTGCAAATCATGCGGCGGACAAGGAAGCTCTCCAGAGCACGGAAGGCCCTTTCGCGGACCGGTTCTTCCGCCAGCAGCAGTTGGAGCAGTGCCGGTGTGATGACGCGCATCTGCATAACGTCCTGTGTTCGATAGTAAAACAGGCTCTCGTACTTGGTTCGATGCCCCTCCTCGAATCGGCGGTAGTTCGCCATGTCGCGGTTGACATCTCGCATCACTGAATCAATCTCTTTGTGCTCCGCGTGCGACTGGAAGGTAGAGAACACGCGTCTCGGCGGGACCTCTTTACCAGTTCTCATAGCGAGCCAGTAGTTCAGTAGCATGTCGATCCGAGGCCTTCGAAGGCGTCCTTGCCGAGCTTCTTGGAGCCACCAGACGTCATCCAGTGAGTTCCAGACTTCTTGCCATTTCGCATCGTCAGATCGACGCGAAAGAACAAAGTTCTTGATGAGGTCGGACTGAAGGAGAGGCGTACCACGGGCGTTTAGAGTCTCAAATATGACGTTGGGGTCGTCTCTGGGGCCGAGATCGATCACAACTAGATTGAGCATGTTGGTTACAGCAGTTTCCAGTGCCTCGACGCGGCGACTGTCAACCTCACCGCTGGCTGTAGGCTCAGTCTCCAGCCAGTGCACTACCTGCTGCTGAAAGAACTCATGCGCCTCAACAATGAGCGAATCTTTGAAGTCGTCCACCGCGCGGCCGTTGTCCATGGCGTGCCTGAATGCTTCTTGGTCGGTTCTAGTTGGCCAGAGCTTGAAAACATGACTGCTGTTCTCTCCAGCCAGTTCCTTGTTGTTCAAGACCAACTGTGAGAGGCGGAAGGCCGGCTGCCTAAAATCCATTTGCTCGCAAACAAGCTGAACCGCATCAAGCAGAAGTTGCAGAGAGGTTATGCGTTGTTGACCGTCTATGACTTCCCTTCGACCAATCTCGTTAACCGGAACCGGCACTTGTTGCAATACAACTGCCCCGAGAAAGTGTGGCGAAGTGTGTCGTTCAGCCTCGACCGAGTCGCCACCAGTGTTTTCAAGTGCTTGAAGAAACTCCTCGGCTACATTTTGCACGTCCTCCCAGAGTGGCTCCCACTGGTCCTCTTGATTCCACACGTAATGCCGCTGGAATGGCGGAATTGTGTATCGAACGGGCATCTGAAACAACGCTTGTGGGTTAAGAATGTTTGTCTTCACAATGCCACCGTCCTCATTCATCATGCGTCAAGGGATTGCAAATGTACCAACGTTGGGATTGTAGCACAATTACGCTCTCGATAGAGACGCTCTACCGGGGCGCGAAGTGGTTGACCCAGCCGTATTTCGGCGGTGGGGGTGCGCCCTCCTTTAGCTGGAAGAGCCTGGCTATGAAGTCGTTGACGGCTTCGGTGGCGCCATCGCCGTCGAGGTCCACTATGAGCTGGCTGCCGGCGGCGCGGAAGACGACGAACTGCTTGTTGGGGGTCAGGAGGTTGTCCACGATGAGGTAGATGCCCAGTCCGGCGACCACGACCGGCCCGGCTACGCGGCCGAGCGTGTTTTCGATGACGAAGAAGAGGAAGAACGCGGCCAGAAACGCCAGCCCGGCCCACACGTAGGCGCCGCTTCCGCGGGCGTGGTAGCCTATCTCCACGGCCTGCACGTCCCGGACGGAGGCGTACATGGCGCGCCTGCGCTTGCCCTCGCCGCTCAGGTAGATGACCCGCTTGTCGGTGAGCAGCAGGACCGTCCCGGAAGCATCTTCTTCGGAGGCGTCGTCGAGCCGAATCGCCCGCTCCACGCTCTCGCCGTCCAGCAGGTCCAATCCCTGCGACCCGCGTCCGGCGTGCTCGCCGCCGAGGGGCTGGGCCGTGACTGCGCCTTGTGTCGCGGAAGGCCGTCCCCGCGAGGACGCCTCAGCCATCGGACCGCCTGTCCACGAAGGTCTCGCCGTCCTTCATGACCAGCACGACGCTTTCGCCGCGTTCGAGTGTGGTGATGTCCTGTAGTGGATCGGATTCCACCAGGACCAGGTCGGCGGCCTTGCCTGGCTCGATCGACCCGGTTACACCGTCCAGGCCGAGGCAGTCGGCGGCCAGGCCGGTGCCTGCGACGATGGCCTGCATGGGCGTCATTCCCGCCTCCACGAGGCAGCTAAGCTCGTGGGCGTTGTTGCCGTGCTCCCAGCCGCCCTCGTCGGTGCCCGCGACCACCTTCACACCCGCGTCCAGGGCCATGGCGAGCGTTCTGACGTGGTGCTCCCGGAGCTGCGCCGAGCGCGCGCGCCCGTGGGGCGTGCCTCGCGTGGCGTGGAAGGTGTACACGCTGAAGGTCGGGATGAGGAAGCAGTCCCGCTCGGCCATCAGCGGCAGCAGGTCGGGGTCCTCGTCCAGGTACGCGCCGTGCTCTATGGAGTTCGCGCCCAACTCCACGCCGGCGCGGAGTCCCGGCCCACCCAGCGCGTGGCACATCACGCGGCGTCCGAAGCCGTGCGCCTCGTCTATGAGCACCTCCAACTCGGCGCGCGTCATCAGCATATCCTTGGGGCCAAGCCCGGCGCGGGAGCTTGCGCCGCCGGTGGTCGCCGTCTTGATAACGTCCGCGCCCATGCGCACCATCTCGCGCACCTTCGCGCGCATCGCGTCCGGGCCGTTGGCGACGCCTGGCGGCAGCGCGGGATCGCGGTCGGTCGGGTTGGCGTGGCCAGAGGCGCTCACGTGGTCGCCGATGCCGCCGGTGGGCGAGATGATGTTGAGCGACACCTGGAGCCGCGGCCCGGGCACGAGGCCCTCGTCCACCGCGTCTCGGAATCCGGCGGCAAGCCCACCAGCGTCGCGCACGGTGGTGTAGCCGGTTTCGAGAGTTTGACGCATGACTGCGGCGATGCGCATGTCGCGCAGGGCGCGGGTCTCGGTGATTCCCCAGCGGCTGGCGATTTCGTAGCCGAAGTTGGCCAGGTGGTCGTGGCAGTCGATCAGCCCCGGTAGAAGGGTCAGGCCGTTGGCCCGGACGACCTCCGTCCCGTCCGGCACAGACACGCTTGCCGATGGCCCGGCGGCGACGATGTTTCCGCCCTCGATCAGCACGGTGGCGTCGGGCACCGGCGTGCCTCCCCTGCCGTCGATTAGAGTGGCGCCGGTGATCGCCTTCATAGCGCGCCTCCCCGGTTGAGTAGTGTTGCACGTGTCACGGCGCAATGTTATCACGCGCGCAACCGGCGTCCAAGTGCGCGATAGACGCGCCGCGCGCCCGCGTGGTATTCTGCCAGCCAGTTGCAGGCCGGCCGCGCTCAGCGGCCCAGCAGACAGGAACGCACATGGAACGCCCGATTTTCAAACCCATCGGCACACCAACCGAACAGCTCGACACCCCCACGCTCGTCGTGGACCTGGACGCGCTCGCGCACAACATCGAGACGGTCCACTCGTTCTTCAGGGACCGGGAGGCGAAGCTGCGCCCACACGTGGAAGCGCACGGCTGTCCCGGCATCGCGCACCGGCAGCTCGCGTCCGCGGGGACCGTCGGCGGCGTGTCCGTGTCCACCGTGGGCGAGGCGGAGGTTTTCGCGCAGGCGGGGATCACCGACATCACCGTGGCCAACGAGGTCGTGACCGCCCAGAAGATCGCGCGGTTGTGCGCGCTGGCGCAGAGTTGCCGCGTGACGGTCGCGGTGGACAATTCGCGCGTGGTGGAGCGCACAGCCCTCGCCGCGCGGGACGCTGGAGTCGTCATCGGCGCGCTGGTGGACGTGCACACGCGGCTGGAGCGCTGCGGCGTCGCCCCGGGCGAGCCGGCCGTGGCGCTCGCGCGACAGGTCCACGAGGCGGATGGTCTGCGTTTCGCGGGGTTGATGACCTACGAGGGCGCGATACTGACCGAGGACTCTGACGAACGCGCCGCCGAGTCCAGGGCGTGCGTCCAGCGGCTGCTGGACACGCGGGAGATGGTGGAGCGGGCGGGCATCGGCGTGGAGACGGTGAGCGCGGGCGGAACCCACAACTACGACGTGGTGGGCGACATGGCGGGAGTGACTGAGGTGCCCGCCGGTTCGTATGCGCTGCTCGACTACCGCTACAGCTTCCGCAGGCCGGAGTTGAAGCAGGCGGCGCGGGTGCTGACGACGGTGATGAGCCGTCCGGAGGAGGACAGGGCCTTCCTGGACTGCGGGCAGAAGGCCATCGGCATCGACACGGGCCTGCCCGCGGTGGAGGACATCGACGGCGCGGAGATAGCGCGCATGAGCGCGGAGCACGGCTTCCTGATGCTGGAGCCGGAGGCGCGGGACAGCGTGGACCTGGGCGACAAGGTGTGGCTGACGCCGTGGGAGATAGGCACCACGGCCAACATCTACGACTACGTGAACGGAGTGCGCGGCGGCAAGCTGGAGGTCGTGTGGGACGTATCCGCGCGGGGGCGGTATCGCTAGGCGAAGGGCGGCGCCGATAACACACCGGACCACGCCACCTGAAAGGGAGAAAGACATGGAGAACTACAGACCGGCGGTTGGTACGCCGATAGAGGAACTGGATACGCCCTGCCTGCTCGTGGACCTGGATCTGGTTGAGCACAACTTCGCCGTGGTCGCCGACACCTACGCGGACACCGTCTGCAAGATGCGCGAGCACGCCAAGGACATCAAGACGCCGCTGCTGGCGCGGATGCAGATGCGCGCGGGCGGCACGGTCGGCGGCGTGTGCACCGCCAAGACCGCCGAGGCGGAGGCGATGATCGAGGGCGGGATCGAGGACATCCTCATCACAAGCGAGGTGCCCACCGCCGACAAGCTGGAGCGCGTGTGCGCGCTGGCGCGGCGGGCGGACGTGAAAGTGACGATAGACGACCCGCGCAACGTGCGGCTGCTGTCCGAGATCGCGGAGGCCAGCGGCGCGAACGTTGGCGTGGTGATCGAGGTGAACACGTCGATGGGCCGCGCCGGCATACGCGCGGTGGAGCACGGCGTGGAGCTTGCCAAGCTCGCCCACTCGCTGCCGAGCCTCGACTTCAAGGGCGTGATGAGCCACCAGACGCTGCCGGGACGGCCCGACAAGGAGACGCGGATGATCGAGGGCCGCAGGTACATCCAGATGTGCCTGGACGTGAAGGACGCCATCGAGGCGGAGGGCATACCGGTGGAGATAGTGTCGTCCGGCGAGTCGTGGAGCTACGACGTGGCCGCGACCATCGAGGGCGTGACCGAGGTTGAGGGCGGCACCTACGCGCTGATGGGGTCGAACTACACGTACATGGACGAGTTCGAGCGCGCGGGCCGAGTGCTGGGCACGGTCATCAGCACGCCGCGTCCCGGAGTGGCGATAGGCGACGCGGGGCATCGCGCGCTGGGATCGCCGAACGGGGTGCTGCCCGACCTCGTGGGGCCGGCGGGCGTGCGCGTGGAGGCGCTGCACGAACACCACGTGGTGCTGCGTTCGGACGGCGACATGCCGCTGGAGGTGGGGGACAACTTCTACCTGCTGAGCGGCCAGTCCGACATCATGGTGAACCGCTGGGACAACATGGTCGGCGTGCGCAACGGCGTGGTGGAGGTGGTGATGCCGATTACGGCGCGTGGGTGCCACCACTAGGGGGTGGGCCGGACATCGGCGCCATTCAGTAAAGCCAACCGCAACCGTTGATTCCATCTTTTGACGACAGAGGCATGTTGCCTGAAGGCCTGTACGATACCACGCTGGGGGAGATCCGTCGGACGATGGGTTTCTCAGAACGCAGGATGGCTCTCATCAACGGCCTTGAGAGTTATCTACAAGCCTGGGATCGCTACCAGGTGTTGGAGAGTGTCATAATCGATGGCAGCTTCGTAACCGACAAGGTCGAACCTGGAGACATTGACATTCTGGTAGTGCCAAAATTGGAAGTGCTTCATAGCACGGCTTTTGCAGAACTGGTACAGTGGCTCTGCTACGACAGAGACGCCACCAAAGAGGAGTTTGGCTGCGAGGCGTTTCCAGTGGAAGGGATTGATTCGGAGAGCTACCACGAGCGGCTCGCATTCTTCAGCAGGGATAGAGCGCGCAATTTGCGAGGACTGCTTCGGGTGAGGCTGCCATTATGACAGGACCAATGCCGCGAGATGACACTGACTACAGGTTCACGGCAGAACAGATAGCGAAACTGGAACGCGGTCTACTTGCTCTAAGACAATCTGACCGTTCTTCCCCAGAGGTGCAAGGGGCTATCGCCGCAGTTGAATACCGTGAAATCCTACGTCTTCGGGCGGAGTTGGACGCCGCAATGGGCTTTGCAGAAGAGCCGTGCGACTTGATCGTTTCGCTGAGCGGCCCCGCCATTGGGATTGGCACCGCGCCGGCAAAAGCAATTGCGGATACGCTCTCGAACCTGCATACCGCACTGCTGAAGGTAACCGCCTATCTGGTTACCGGCGACATTCCGAGGGCGGACCGTCTGCCGAACAAGATAGCCGAGACTTGCGAGTTCCAATTCATTGGAGCAACCAGCGGCAGCGTAAGCTTGAGGTTGAACCTGCCGGATTCTCTTGACCACGACTCGGAGGACAGCCAACAGCCGGCCAAGCGCGGGCTTCAACTGATTCTTGAAACGGTCAACTGGATAGCTTCATCCGAGGGGATTGAGAAACTTGACGAAAAAGTCAGGGATGAACGCTTGACGCAGCTTCTGCTAGGCCAAGCGCAACGTATCGCGCCGAAACCGAACAGCCCTGTTCGTAGGATAGCCTTCGCAAGCCCACTGATTGCGTCAAACGAACGCTGTGTACTGTCATACAAGTCGATTGGCAGCATTCAAGCTACTATCGATGAACTCTCGGAACGCCAGCTTAGAGCAACTGGGATAGGACCGATGCGGGGCGACCATTCCGATTGAGGGTAGAAGAAATCTATCCTTGTGGCCAAGCTGGTAAATCAATTCCTGCCCTCCCTCGAAAATCGCGCCGCTTGCGCCCTTTGTTGTATAATCGCAGCCAAGCGCCGCTGGAGACGATATTACCGGCGCCTTGAGGTGACTGCGTGGCTACCGAAGGCTACACCAACCCCGACATTCTCGCCGAGACCGAGTGGCTGGAAGCCCATCTCGACGACCCGAACCTTCGCATCGTGGACTGCGAACCTTTCGACGCCTACCGGCGCGCCCACATCAAGGGCGCCGTGGGTATCAGCGTCCACCCCTACATCAAGGACCCGAATCGCCCCCGCGTGATGGAAGCGGACGACTTCGCCAAGCTCGCCTCCGGCCTGGGCCTGGGGGACGACGACCTCATCGTCACATACGACAGCGGCTGGGGCCTGAGCGCGTCCCGCTTCTGGTGGGTGCTCAACTACTACGGCCACACGAACGTCAAGATGCTCAACGGCGGCTGGGCCAAGTGGTTCGGCGAGGGGCGGCCCATCTCCGCCACGCCCGCGGAGCCGCAGGCCGCCACCTTCACGCCGAAGATCGACGACAGCGTCATCTGCCTGCTCGACGACGGCGTCGCCAGCGTGGGCAACTCCGACGTGGTGTTCCTGGACGTGCGCTCGGACGGCGAGTGGGACGGCTCGAACGACCGCGGCAACGACAGGCGCGGCCACGTCCCCGGCGCCGTCCACCTGGAGTGGCTCAACTTCCTGTCCGAGGGCGAGTACCAGACGGTGAAGCCCGCCTCGGAGTTGAGGGCCATGCTCGAAGCGATTGGGGTTACGCCCGACAAACGAGTGGTGACCTATTGACAGGGCGGAATCCGTGCGGCGCACGGAGTTTTCGTTCTCAAGCTGTTGGGATACGGCGACGCCCGAAACTACGACGCTTCCATGGCGGAGTGGGCCAACCTGCAGGACACGCCGCTGGTGGTGTAGCCTCGCCATCATCAGGCGCGGCCCGGTCCTCTGTGTCCGCATCCGCGCCTTCCGCCATCCCTTTCGACGACGCTGGAGTCCCGCTCCGGCGACCTGTCCATCTCGCATAGGAGAGCCGTTTTGCAGCAACTAGCCACCGAATTGGAAAAGGCCAGGGCAGTAGCCCACAGCATCGTCGAAAACGTGAAGAAGGTAATCATCGGCAAGGACGAGGCCGTGGAGTTGGGCGTCGTGGCGCTCACCTGCCAGGGCCACGCGCTCATCGAGGATGTGCCGGGCGTGGGCAAGACCATGCTCGCGCGGAGCATCGCGCGCTCGACGGGAAGCGAGTTCAAGCGCATCCAGTTCACGCCCGACCTGCTGCCCACCGACATCACGGGCGTGTCCATCTTCAACCAGAAGACCGGCGAGTTCGAGTTCCGACAGGGGCCGATAATCTCCCAGATCGTGCTGGCCGACGAGATCAACCGCGCAACGCCCAAGACCCAGTCGGCGCTGCTGGAGGCGATGGACGAGCGGCAGGTGACGGTGGAGGGCGAGACCCATGCCATCGGCCGCCCGTTCATGGTGATGGCCACCCAGAACCCCATCGAGTACGAGGGCACTTTCCCCCTTCCGGAGGCGCAGCTGGACCGGTTCCTCCTGATGATCAGGCTGGGCTACCCCACCATTGAGGAAGAGCTTGCCATCGTCGAGGGCCAGCGCATGGAGCACCCCATCGAGTCGCTGGGGCCGGTGACGAACCCGGAGGAGATCGTCGAGCTACAGGAAGCGGTCAAGCAGGTCTACGTGGACGACGCCATCAAGCGATACATCGTGACCATCACCGAGTCGACACGCGAGCACCCCGACGTTGCGCTGGGCAGCTCGCCGCGCGGGTCGCTGGCGCAGTACAGGGCCGCGCAGGCGCTGGCGCTGATCCGGGGGCGCGACTTCGTGCTGCCGGACGATGTGAAGGAGCTGGCCGTGCCGATGCTGGGCCACCGCATCATCGTGTCCGCCGCGGCCCGTATGCGCGGCGTCCAGGGCGGCGAGGTGATTTCCGGCCTCGCGGGCGAGATACCTGTCCCCGGCGCCGAAGCCAGGGGCTGGGTCAGGAGGTAGCCCATCGACGCCGTAAGGGTGTTCGTCCTCAAGCGGTTCTACCTAGTCGCCGCCCTGATGGGCGTGACCGCGGTGACGGGGGCGGCGACGGGATTCGCGCTGTTCTACAGGCTGCTGTACATCTTCGGCATCGCCGCGGTTTTCGGCTTCCTGTGGAACTGGATGAGCGTGCGGTCGCTCCACGTGGAGGTGGACCGGCGAAGCCACCGCGTGCGCGTGGGCGACGACGTGGAAGAGCGGATCACGATTCGCAACGTGGGCACGCTGCCCAAGCCGGTGCTGGAGGTCGAGGACCTCACGGACCTGCCCGGCTACTCCAGCGGAATGGCGGTCGCGCTGGGCGCGAAGAGCTTCCGGTCCTGGCGTACGCTGACGCCTGCGCGCAAGAGGGGCGTGTACACCATGGGCCCGGTGCGGGTGTCCAACACCGACTTCCTGGGGCTGTTCCGGCGAAGCCGCGAGTTCTGCGGCACCGACGAGCTGGTGGTCTATCCCCGCGTGTACGACTTGCCGGGCTTCTCCATACCGGCGGCCGACCTTACGGGCGAGAGCACGGCGCGACGCCGCAGCCACGACCTTAGCCCGCACGCTTCGAGCGTTCGCGACTACGCCTTCGGCGACAGCATCAGCCGCGTTCACTGGAACAGCACGGCCCGGCTGGGGCGGCTGATGTCCAAGGAGTTCGACCTGGGACAGTCCAGCGACGTGTGGATTATGGTGGACCTGCACAGGGACGTGCAGGCGGGGGAGCTCGAGGAGAGCACCGACGAGTACGGGGTCTCCATAGCCGCGTCTCTCGCCAGAAAGTACCTGTCGTCGGACATGCCGGTGGGGCTGGTGTCCTACGGAGACCAGCGGTACTACCTGCCGGCTGAGACCGGCTCGGGACAGATGGACCGCGTGATGGAGTTCCTGGCGCGGAGCAAGGCCGAGGGCAGGGTCTCGCTGGCGGATGCTCTGCCACTCGAAGAGGCGCTGTGGGGCTACCACAGCACGCTCGTGGTAATCACGCCCTCGCACCGGCCCGCCTGGGTGGCGGGGCTGCGCGAGCTGACCCGGCGTCGTGTCAGGGTGGTGGCCGTGCTGCTGGACGGCGTCACCTTCGGTGGGGTCTTCCCTACGCTGAGCGTGGCGCCCGCGCTGCACGAGGCGGGCATTCCCACCTACGCCGTTCGCTCCGGCGAGTCGATACCCATAGCGATGAGCCGGCCCTACCTGATCGCCGACGCCGAGCGCGCCCGGCGGGAGGTCGCGTAGTGGCCTCCGACACCACGTCGGTACTGTACCCCACCGGCCGCGGCGGGGTCGGCACGCGGGAGCGTCACCCGCTGCTGCGGCTGTACCACCGCTACACTCCCTCACAGGGCTGGTCCACGTTCGTGCTGCTCATGCTGGCGCTTCTCGTGCTGGGCCAGTCGGTGTCCGCGGCCGGCTGGGCGCGCACGCCGTCCATGCTGGCGGTCATGTTGTGGGGCGCCGTGCTGGGACTCGCGCTCGCCAAGCTGCGCGTTAAAGCCGTGTTCCTGCACCCCATAGGGCTGGCGGTGGGCTTTGTGATGGTGATGTGGCGCATCGGCTCCATCACCGAGGGCGAGACGCTGTTCGAGCAGCAGCGCCTCGCGTACGAGCGGCTCAGCGTGTGGTACGAGGCCGCGACCACCGGCGGCATCAGCACCGACCTGCTGCCGGTCTCGCTCGTTCTGCTCGCCGCGGCCTGGATCATCGCCTACGTGAGCTCCTGGTTCATCTTCAGGAGCGACAACGTGTGGGTGGGCGTGGTGCTCATGGGCACGGCCCTGCTCACGAATCTCAGCTTTCTGCCCATCGGCCGCGCCTACGAGTTCTTCGTGTTCGCATTCGTCGCCATCCTGCTGATAGTGCGGCTCAGCATCGTCATCCAGCAGCAGGAGTGGACAAGGGCCGGCATCGGTTACGAACGCTCAAACGGCTGGATGACTCTCAACAACACCTTCGTCTTCGGCGTAGTGGTGCTGCTGATAGCGTCTCTTATGCCGCTGAACGTGTACGTTTCGCCGACGCTGGCGGACATCTGGCGAACGGCGCGCTCGCCGGTGAGCGCGCTGGAGGGCGAGTTCGCGAGGCTGTTCTCCGCCATCCCGTCGCGCAAAGACCTGCCCGGCCGGCTCTTCGGGGACACGCTGCCTTTCCTGGGCTCCATCTCCTTCGGAGGCGAGCCGGTGTTCTGGGCGGAGTCCGACTATCCGTCCTACTGGGTCTCGCGGACTTACAGCGAGTACACAGCCGAGGGCTGGGTGGCGGGCGAAACGCAGCCCATCGAAGTAGGGCCGCAGATAGTGCCCCCGCCCAGGGTGGACGATCTCAAACGCGAGCCGGTGGAGCAGCTCCTGCAACTGGACTTCGAGTCCGAGGCGTTCCTGTCGGGCGGCGGCCTGGACTGGGTAAGCCACGGCGCCACGCTGCAGACGCTAGCCCCCAAGAAGTACACGCTCGACCTACTCGATCCGACGACGGACGAGGCGCTACCCGAGGACATGCGGGAGCTTGCGGAGACGCTGAGAGAGGAACTGGAGGAACGCTCGGTAACGTCGGTCGAGGAGTCGCTCATATCTCGCAGCCTGCCGGCCGACATGGTGCTGGAAGACGTCACCTACCGGCACGCGACGATAGACACTCCGCAGGCGGTCGAAACGGTGACCGTCGCCAGAAAAGAGCCAATCGCCCCGGAGATCGTGGCCTGGAGCTTCTCGGACCCGCTGCCCAGGAACAATCCCTACACCATGGTGTCCTACGTCTCGCTGGCCACCGATGACGACCTGCGGCAGGCCGGCGCCGACTACCACGGCTTCATCCGGGACCACTACCTGGCGCTGCCGCCCGACCTGCCCGATAGAGTGAGCGAGTTGGCGGAGCGGATTACGGTGACCGCGGAGACGCCGCTGGACAAGGCGGTGACGGTACAGGAGTTCCTGCGCAGCGACAGGTTCACCTATTCCCAGGACATCGAGGCTCCCCCGGCGGGCGCCGACGGCGTGGACCACTTCCTGTTCGAGTCCCGGACCGGATACAGCGACTACTACGCCTCCGCAATGGCGGTGATGCTGCGCGCGGTGGGCGTGCCCACCAGACTGGCGGCGGGCTACGGGCCTGGCCTGTACTACTCCGAGACGGGAATGCACGTTGTGCGCGACCTGGACAGCCACGGCTGGGTCCAGGTCTATTTCCCCGGCTACGGATGGATCGACTTCGAGCCGACCCCGAACTGGCCGAGACACGAGCGACAGCTAATCAGCGACCCGGCCGCTATCGCAATCGGAACGGGCCGCGAGGACGCCGAGGCGATCGACGAGGCGCTGGAGGATATTTTCGACCAGGCGTTGGAGGACGTGGGCGATCCGTTCATCGGGCCAGGCGGCTCCGGCGGTCTCGACATCGACGTGGTGGCGCTGCTGCGTCCGACCGCTATAGTCCTGGGCACTGTGGGCGTCGTGTGGCTATTGTTGTGGCTCGCGTGGACGCGCAACCTCGGCGGGGCGACGCCCGCAGAGAAGGCGTACACCAAGATGAGCCGGCTTGGGGCCGTCGCCGGACTGCGCCGGGGCGACAACCAGACGCCGCTTGAGTACGCCCGCCGCGTCGGAGCGGCGGCGCCCGCTGTCGCGGCGGCGGCGCAGCGCATCGGCTGGGCGTTCGCGGTGGGCAGGTACGGCGGCGGCGCCGGCGAAGACGATGGCGAGGAAGACGAGATAGACGGCGCGTGGCGCGAGATGCGGCTGAGGCTGCTGGGGCACGCGGTGACGCGGCTTGTGCCGCTGCGGGGAAGGGCGTAGAGATGAACTATCGCGCCGTATTCGAGACGCCGCTCGGCTGGATCGGCGCCATCGCGTCCGAGCGCGGGCTGCGCCGCTGCACGCTGCCCCAAGACGATCCGGGAGCGTGCGTCGATGAGCTTGGGGCCGATTTCGAGATTGGGGTTCCGGCGCCAGAACGGTTCAGCGAGCTTGCGACGCTGTTCGAGCGATACTTCGAGGACGGGTGCGAGGCCTTCGCAAACGTCCCCATAGACGTGGAGGACGCCCCCGCATTCCAGCGCGCGGCGTGGCTGGCCTGCCGGTCCATTCCGTCCGGGGAGACTCGCTCGTACAAGTGGCTCGCCACTCGCGCGGGCAGCCCCGGCGCGTCCAGGGCCGCGGGGCAGGCTATGGCGCGCAACCGGCTTCCGATCGTGGTGCCGTGCCACCGGGTGATCGGGGCGGACGGCTCGCTGCGCGGATACGGCAGCGGCACAACGCGGCTGGACCTGAAGCGCCGCCTGCTGGAGTTGGAGCGGGGCGCGCGGCGGCTAGGCGTCTAGCTCGCGGCCGAGGTAGCCTTCGAGGGTCTGCCTGGCCTCACACGTCATGCTCTCGTCGACCAGGATGGGGCGCGGGAACGGCGTGACGCCGAAGTACGAGGACGTGTCCCCGCCGCGCACCATGGCCGGGATGCCCTCGCTCAGCAGCAGGTCGCGCCACATCTCGGCGGTAAGCTGGTTGGGCGCGGTCGTCAGGCGCGCCCACTTCACCATCCCGCCGGCCCCACGATCACCTCGCCCTGCCCGCTCAGCGCCTCCTCCAGTTCCGTCGCCAACTCGTCGCACACGGTGACCCGCACCTGGGGCCAGTCCATGTTCACCACTTTGCCGTCATAGACTATCTGCAGGCCCACCTCGTGCTCGCCGCGGAAGTTCAGCAGCGCTCTCTTCACGTCCTGGAGGCGGTTGTTGTCGTCGGTTTGCTGGCCGGTCTCGCGCAGGCGCACCGTCAGGCGCAGGCCGTTTCGCTGCTCATCGGCCGGCTGCGGGGCCGTTTCCCGCGATCCGTTCGCGTGCGCGGGCGGCGCGGCGGGAGGCTTCGCCACTTCTTCCGACGCCACGGGCGGCTGCGGAGGTGGTTGCGCGGGTGGCTGGGAAGGCGACTGCGCGGGCGGCGAGTACGTTGGCCGCGGCGCCTCGGACACGGCCGCGGGCGCCGGTCTCGCGTCCGCTTCCGCAGGCTCTTCGCCGATGCGGAACTCCTCGGCCGCCCTGCAGCTCACGCTGACCTCGTCCTCCCGCACTCTCACGGTGCCGGTCACGGTGACGAGATTGCCCTCCTGCCAGAGGCCGCGCGTGCTCCGCAGCGCCTCCTCCCACACGAACACCTCCACGGGGCCGTCCATCAGCGCCAGGGATGCTATGGCGAAGGGCTTGTTGTCGCGCGTGCTCCTGTGATCGACCGACGCCACCTGTCCCCTGACGCGAACCGTCGAGTTCCGCGGGGCATCCGAGAGCTGGCTCGTCAGCACGTACACGCTGGGGTCGCCGTCGGCGGAAAGCGAGGCGAGCAGGCTGTTGTTGGACACCGCGACGCCCAGAAGCTCCTTTTCCCAGCGCCACTTCTCAGCCTCGCTGGTGGGGTCCGCCGGCACCTGCAGGTCGAACAGGGGCGCGGGCACGCTCTCGCCGAACATATCGAACATCGAGGACTGGTTGGAGTCCCTCAGCCGGGACTCGCTCTGAGCAAGCGAAATAATCCTGTCGATCACGCTGAGAAGGCCGTTGCGCTCGCCGAACGAATCGAAGGCGCCGGCCCGTATCAGGCTCTCCAACGCCTTGCGGTTCACGCCGCTGAAGTCCGAGACGCGGCACATCTGCTCGATGGACTCGAAGGGGCCTTCCTTCTTGCGGGCCGCGATGACAGGTTCGAGGGCGGCGGCGCCTACGTTCTTCACCGACGCCATACCGAAGCGTATCGCGGGCTTGTCGTCCCGCCCGGCCTCTATGGCGAACACCTCCTCGCCCAGCCGAATGTCCGGCGGCAGCACCTCTATGCCCATGCGCCTGCACTCGTTCACGGCATTGGCGATTCTGTCGGTGCTGGCGCTGTTCGCGTTGAGGAGCGAGGCCATGTACTCCACCGGATAGTTGGCCTTGAAGTACGCCGTCCAGTAAGAGATGAGGCCGTAGCTCACGCTGTGGGCCTTGTTAAAGGCGTAGCCGGCGAAGGGGGTTATCAGCTCGAACAGCGTCGTCGCCAGTTCGCGCGTGTGCCCGTTCTGCACGCAGCCCTGGATGAACTGTTGCTCCTCTTCGGCCATTATCTCGGCGATCTTCTTTCCCATCGCCTTGCGCACTATGTCCGCGGCGCCCAGCGAGTAGCCGGCGAACGTGCGGAAGATCTGCAGCACCTGGTCCTGGTACACGATGATCCCGTAGGTCTCGCGGAGTATGTCCTCCAGCGCCGGATGCAGATAGCGGGCCTGCGCGCGCCCGTGCTTGGCGTCGATGAAGGCGGTAATGTGCTCCATCGGGCCGGGACGGTACAGCGCGATCATCGCCGCGACGTCGCCGAGGGAGGAGGGCTTCAGTTCCTTTATGTAGCGGGTCATGCCCGAGCCTTCCATCTGGAACACGCCCACGGTGTCGCCGCGCGACAGCAGATCGAACGTCCTTGCGTCGTCGAGCGAAATGTCCTGGAGCACGATGTCCTCGCCCCGGGTTTCGCGTATCAGGTCCCGCGTTTTCGCCAGGACGGTGAGGTTGGCGAGACCGAGGAAGTCCATCTTGAGCAGGCCGAGCTCCGCGATCGGGTCCATCGAGTACTGGGTCGTCAGCACGCCTTCGCCGTCGCTCCTCGACGGACGCTGGAGCGGCACCACATCGTCCAGCGGCTCGCCGGATATGACCACGCCCGCGGCGTGGGTGCTGGAGTGGCGGGTCAGGCCCTCGAGCTTCATGCTGGTGTCGATGAGCTTCCGAATGCTCTCGTCCGCCCCGTACACCTCGCTGAACTCGGCGTTGTCCTTCATCACGTCGGGAAGGGTGATGTTGGGCCTGAACGGCACCAGCCGCGCCACCCTGTCGACGTCGGCGTAGGACATGCCCAGCGCGCGGCCCACGTCGCGGATGCTGGCGCGCGCGCCCAGCGTGCCGAAGGTGATTATCTGCGCCACGTGCTCGCGGCCGTACTTTGCGACGACGTAGTTGATTACCTCCTCCCGCCTGTCGTCCTGGAAGTCCATGTCTATGTCGGGCATCTCCTTGCGCTCCACGTTCAGGAAGCGCTCGAAGACCAAGTCGAACTCCAACGGGTTGACGTCGGTGACGCCGAGGCAGAACAGGGCCAGGCTGGCGGCGGCGCTGCCGCGCACGGCGAAGAAGATGTCGCGCTCGCGCACGAACTTGGCGATGTCCCACACCACCAGGAAGTAGTCGGCGAACTGGGTGTGGCGAATGACGCCCAGTTCGTACCGCAGCCTCTCCTCCTCCGCTGGCGTGGGGCCGCCAGTTCGGCGGCGCAGCCCCTCCTCGCACAGCCTTGTCAGGTAGTCGTCGGCGGTCATGCCGTCGGGCGTTGGGAACTGCGGCAGCCGAAGCTGGGAGAAGTCGAGCCTGAGGTCGCACATCTCGGCGATCCGCTCGGTGTTGGTGACGGCATCGGGCACGTCCTCGAAGAGCTCGGCCATCTCTTCGTGACTCTTGAGATAGTAGGATGGCTCCTCCATCCTCAGCCGCTTTTCGTCGTTGATATTGGTGTTGGTGTGAATGCAGATAACGATGTCCTGCAGGTGGGCGTCGTCACGGTTCACGTAGTGGGAGTCGTTGGTCCCCACTACGGGAACGCCCACGCGGTCGCTGAGGGCGAGCAGTCCGCGGTTTATGGCGGGCAGGTCGGGGACGCCGCCGTGCCGCATCACCTCGAGGAAGTAACGCTCGCCGAGCAGCTCGCGGTACCATCCCGCGACATCCGCGGCCTCGTCGTGCCTGCCCTGTGCCAGCAGGCCGGGCACCTCGCCGCTGGGGCAGCCGGACAGCACGATGAGGCCCTCGTGGTGACGCTCGAGCAACTCCCTGTCGATCCGGGGCCGGTAGTAGAAGCCCTCGACGTGGGACTTGGTCACGAGCTTGATGAGGTTGCCGTAGCCCTCGGCGTTCCGGGCCAGCACCGTCATGTGGTAGGGGCTCTTGTCGCCGGGGTTCCTCTCGTGGCGGCTGCTCGGCGCGACGTACATCTCGCAGCCCACGATGGGCTTGATGCCGTGCGCGCGGGCCTTGTTGTAGAAGTCGACGGCGCCGTACATCCCGCCGTGGTCGGTGATGGCGAGGCTGTCCATGCCAAGCTGCTCGGCGCGCTCCACCAGTTGGTCGATGCGGCTGAGGCCGTCCAGCATACTGTACTCGGTGTGAACGTGAAGGTGGGTGAACAAGCGTCCTCCGCTGCACACTTCGGCGCCGAGTTTCCACGCTCCGGCGGCCGGCCGGTAAGGCTGGGGTAATGCTAACACACTTGGCGGTGGCGGTTGCTAGCGGGCGGGACAGAAAAAGGCCCCGGACGAATCGAATCGTCCGGGGCCTCGTTACAGGCTGCGGTCGTGGACTAGTAGTCCATCGGCGGCATGGCGGGCGCCGCGGCCGCGTCCTTCTCCTTGATGTCGGTGATGAGCGACTCGGTGGTCAGCACCATGGCCGCCACGCTGGAGGCGTTCTCTACCGCCGCCCTGGTGACCTTGGCGGGGTCCATGATGCCGCGCTCGAGCAGCGCGGAGAACTCGCCGGCCTCGGCGTCGTAGCCCCAGTCGCCCTCGCTCTTGCGGCTCTCGGAGAGTATGACGTCGCCGGAGACGCCGGTGTTCTCGGCGATGAGCTTGAGCGGCTCTTCGAGCGCCCTCTTGAGGATCCCGACGCCGGTCGCCTCGTCCCCGCTCAGGCCCATCTCGTCGAGCTTGGAGCTGGCGCGGATGAGCGCGAGCCCGCCGCCCGGAACGATGCCGGACTCCACAGCGGCGCGCGTGGCGGACAGGGCGTCCTCCACCCGGTTCTTCTTCTCCTTGAGCTCGACCTCGGTGGCCGCGCCCACCTTGATGATGGCGACGCCGCCGGAGAGCTTGGCCAGGCGCTCCTGGAGCTTCTCGCGGTCGAACTCGGACGTGGTCTCCTCGGCCTGGGCGCGAATCTGCTTGATGCGGCCCTGGATGTCGTCCTCGGAGCCCGCGCCGTCGACGATGGTGGTCTCTTCCTTGCTGGACACGACCCTGCGGGCCCTGCCGAGGTCCTCGGAGGTCACGGAGTCGAGCTTGCGCCCGATGTCCTCGCTGATAACGACGCCGCCGGTGAGGATGGCCATGTCCTCGAGCATCGCCTTGCGGCGGTCGCCGAAGCCGGGGGCCTTCACCGCCAGGCAGTTGAGGGTGCCGCGCAGCTTGTTGACCACCAGCGTAGCCAGCGCCTCGCCCTCGATGTCTTCGGCCACTATCACCACGTTCTTGCCGACCTGGAGAATCTTCTCTAGCGCGGGCAGAACGTCCGCGACCGCGGAGATCTTCCTGTCGGTGATGAGCAGGTGGACGTCGTCGATGGCCGCCTCCATGCGGTCCTGGTCGGTGATGAAGTAGGGCGAGATGTAGCCGCGGTCGATCTGCATACCCTCTACGAACTCCTGCTCGTAGTTGAGGCCCTTGGACTCCTCGACCGTGATGACGCCGTCCTTGCCGACCTTCTCCATCACGTCGGCGATCAGGTTGCCCATCTCGTCGTCATGGGCGGAAAGGGAGGCCACCTGGCCTATCTGGGTCCTGCCCTCGACCGGCGTGGACATCTCGTCGATGGCGCCCCGCAGGGTGCCTACGCCCTTCTCGATGCCGCGCTTGAGCGCCATCGGGTTGGCACCGGCGGCGATGTTCTTGAAGCCCTCGTGGATGATGGCTTGCGCGAGAACCGTCGCGGTCGTCGTGCCGTCGCCGGCCACGTCATTGGTCTTGCTCGCCGCCTCCTTGAGAAGCTGGGCGCCCATGTTCTCGAACGGGTCCTCGAGCTCGATCTCCTTGGCGATGGTCACGCCGTCGCTGCATACCTGCGGAGGGCCGAACTTCTTGTCGAGCACCACGTTTCGGCCGCGCGGGCCAAGCGTTACGCCCACGGTGTTGGCCATCTGGTCGATGCCGCGCTTCATGGCCGCGCGGGCTTCCTCACTGAAAGTCAACTGCTTTGGCATCGTTCTCCTTTTTCCCCTTGTGTTGCCGGTCTTGTTCGCGCTTTGGTGGGTTCCCGCTTCCGCGGGAATGACGGATCGGGTGGGTGGGCGGCGCTACTTCTTGAAGAGGATGTCGTCCTCTCTCAGCACCAGGTACTCCACGTCGCCCTCTCTGTACTCGGTGCCCGCGTACTTGGAGTAGACCACGACGTCGCCCACCGCGACGTCCATCGCGATGCGCTTGCCGTCGTCCGTGAGCTTGCCGGGGCCGGCGGCCACTACCTTGCCCTCCTGGGGCTTCTCCTTCGCCGTGTCGGGTATGTAGATCCCGCCGGCGCTCACCTGCTCCTCGGACTCCAGGGGTTCGATGACAACCCTGTTGCCAAGGGGCTTGAACGAAACTCCCGTCTCTGTCGTCATCCGGGACATCCTCCTTGAAACTGGTGTGTTTGAAACCAACCGTCGCTAGTTAGCAGTCTTCCGTTTAGACTGCTAAGCCATGATAGCGGAACATTTTCGCGGTTGTCAACAACGGCTTGCTCTGGCGACTTGCTCCGATGGAGTTGAAGTATATTCGACTCTTCTTGAGGAGCACTGCGGGAGCGCGTCGGTCGTTGACGGAACTAAGGCGCGCTCTTATCATCAACTCATGCAGCAGGCCAACCGAGACAGGCCGCGCGGCGCGCCGGCAGCGTTGCCCCTGGAGCTCGTCCGCTCGGTGCGCCCGCGCCAGTGGACGAAGAATCTCGTCGTGTACCTCGCCCTGCTGTTCACGCTGAACGAGGCCTGGCAGACGACCGACCTCGCGGGCGCGGCGGCGCTGGCCGTCGACGCGACCGTGGCGTTCGTGGTGTTCTGCGCCCTGAGCGGCGCGGTCTACCTGGCCAACGACATCCTGGACAGGAGAAGCGACCGCGAGCACCCGGTCAAGCGCCACCGGCCGGTCGCGTCGGGACGCCTACCCGTCGGCGCGGCGTGGGCCGGAGCTTTCGCGCTCGCCGTCGCCGGTCTCGCGGGCGCGTTCGCGCTGCAGCCGCCTTTCGGGGTCGTTTCCGCGGTGTATCTCGCCGCGATGGCGGCATATTCGCTGGGCATCAGGCGGCTAATCCTGCTGGACGTGTTCACCATCAGCCTGGGATTCGTGCTGCGGACGGTGGCCGGCGCCGTCGCCATCGAGGTGCCCGTCTCGCCGTGGCTCTACATCTGCGCGGGACTGGGATCGCTCTTCATTGCGCTCGCCAAGCGACGCGGCGAGTTGGCCGCGTCGGGCGACGGAGCGCCGGGCCAGAGAGACACCCTGGCCCGCTACTCGCTGCCGCTGCTGGACCAGCTCATCGGCGTCGTCGCCACCTCGACGATAGTGGCCTATTCGCTCTACACGTTCACCGCGTCCAACCTGCCCGAAAATCACGCCATGATGCTCACCATCCCGTTCGTGGTGTACGGGCTGTTCCGCTATCTGTACCTGGTACATTCGAGGGGGCTGGGCGAGCGGCCGGAGGACGTTATCGTGGGCGACCTTCCCCTGCTGCTGGCCATCGCGCTGTGGCTGGCCACCACCGCCGGCATACTGGCGCTGATGCGCGGCTGAGGCGCGCCCGGCCATGTGCTACAATTTCGCCATCGACAAAGCACCCATCTGAACTGAAAGGAGCGCACATATGGCAGAGTTCGAGGGAGTTTATCCCGCGATCATCACGCCGATGACGAGAGACGGCGAGCTGAACGAGGCGGCGTTCAGAGAAGTGATCGAGTTCAACATCGAGGCCGGAGTGCACGGCTTCTGGGTCGCGGGAGGCACGGGCGAGAGCGTGCTGCTGGAGGACCACGAGAACAACCGAATCGCGGAGATAGCCGCCGACCAGGCCAGGGGCCGCATCAAGAACATCATGCACGTGGGCGCGCCCAACACCCGGCGAGCGGCGGCCATGGCCGAGCACGCCGCGAAGGCGGGCGTGGACGCCATCTGCTGCGTACCGCCCTTCTTCTATCGCCAGCCGGACGAGGCTATCGTGGAGCACTACCGCGTAGTGGCCGCCGCCGCCGACCTGCCCTTCTTCGTGTACAACCTGCCGCAGTCCACCGGCGTCGAGATAACGCCCGAGCTGATGGCGAGGATACAGGACCGCGTGCCGCAGCTTCGCGGGCTGAAACACTCCGCGCCAATCGTCCACAACGTGCGCGCGTTCTCGAAGATGGGTCTGGACTGCTTCGTGGGCAACTGCATGATGATGCTGCCCGCGCTGAACATCGGCGCCACCGGCTGCATCGACGGGCCGCCCAACGTGGCGCCCGAGCTGTGGGTGGACATCTGGCGCGCGTACAACGACGGCGACTTCGCCAGGGCCGAGCAGGCGCAGGACAGGGCCAGCGAGGTGGGAATCGCGGTGCGACAGTTCGGTATGCACTCCACGCTCAAGGCCGTGCTGACCGAGCGGCTGGGCATCGACTGCGGCGACCCTCGCCCGCCGGGACTGCCGCTCACGCCTGAGCAGCGCGCGATACTGGTCGCGGACCTGGAGCGGCTGGACCTCACGCGCCGCGCGGCGGTGGCGTCCGACGACTAGGCCGCTCCGTCAGTCCCTTCCCCCTCGCAGGGGGAAGGTTAGGATGGGGGTGACGTCTTCCTCTCCATTGAGCGTCCGCGTCCCCTCGTGTAGGATGAAGACATGGTACTCGTAAACGTGGACATAGACCAACAGGCGTGCGAAGAGTTGATGCGCCTCTGCGGATACTCGACGCACGCCGAAGCCATAAACGCCGCGCTGCGAACGCAAGTGAAGCAACGCAGAGCGCTCGAAGGGGCTCGCTTGCCTAAAAGGCGCATGACTCCAGAAGAGATTGAATCGTACCGTGGAATAGGCTGGGAAGGCGACCTGGACGAGATGCGTGGAGGCTGGCGGTCGAAGTGGTGTTCAGAGTAGTGTTAATCGATACGTCGGCCTGGATAGAGTACCTGCGTGACACGGGATCCGAGGTCTGCGAGCTCGTCAGAGATTCGTTGGCAAGGGATGCGGCTATATGCGACGCCGTGCGATTGGAGGTGTTGGCCGGTGGGCGCAGCGAGGCTCATCTCGCAACCCTCCATGGCATGTTTAATGATGTAGTCGTCATTCAGACTATCCAGGAGGACTATGAAGAGGCCGCCGCGCTCTACCGCCGTTGCCGGGCGGGGGGCGAGACGATTCGCAATCTCCTGGACTGCCTGATAGCGGCGGTCGCAATACGTAACAATGCGCCGGTCTTGCACAGAGACCGCGATTTCGACGCGCTCGCACGGCATACGGAATTGCAAATCTACACATGATGGCCGGTTGGGAGCGGGGCTTTCACACTCACACTTGAGTTTCCGCGACCCGCCACTTGGAGTTCGAACATGGTAAGAATGGACGTGGACATAGACCAAGAGGCGTGCGAAGAGTTGATGCGTCTCTGTGGCTTCTCGACGCAGGCCGAAGCCATAAACTTCGCGCTGCGAACGCAAGCCGGGCAACGCAGGAGAATGGAAGAGGCTCGCGCGCGAATCCTTGCGAATCCGAAAGAGATGGAAGCGATCCGTGGAATAGGCTGGGAAGAGGGCTTCTACGAGATGCACGACGGGGGCGGCTCCAGTCCCGCTACGTCCTAGAACACGCTGTACCCCCCGTCCACGGGGACCGACACGCCCGTAACGTAGTCCGATGCGGGCGCGGCCAGGAACACCGCCGTGCCCGCCATCTCCTCCGGCTCGCCCCAGCGCCCGTGCGGTATGCGCGCCTCGATGAAGTCGTAGCGCGGGCGGTTGTCGGTGCGTATCACCGCCGTCAAGTCCGTGTGAATCCACCCCGGCAGTATGGCGTTCACCTGGATGTTGTCCTTCGCCCACGCCACCGCCAGGCTCTTGGTGAGCTGCACCACGCCGCCCTTGCTCGCCGAGTAGGGCGCCACCCAGTCGCTGCCGAATATCGAGGTCATCGAGCCGATGTTGATAATCTTGCCGCCGCCTCCGGCGGCCATGCCCGCATACACGGCGCGGCAGCACAGGAACATGCCGTTCAGGTTGATGTCGATAACGCGCTCCCACTCCTCCAGGGCGTAGTCCTGGGGCGGCTTGCGAACGCTGACGCCGGCGTTGTTCACCAGCACGTCCACGCCGCCGAACCGCTCGACGGCGCGCTCCACCATGTTCGCCACGGACGTCTCGTCCGCGACGTCGGTCAGCACACCGAGCGCGTTCACGCCGACGGCCTCTATGCGGGAAACCGCGGCGGCGGTCTTGGCCTCGTTTCGGGCCGCAACGACCACGTTAGCGCCCGATCCGGCGAGGCCCAGGGCGATGCCCAGCCCGATGCCGCCGTTGCCGCCGGTCACAACCGCCGTCTTTCCGCTCAAGTCGAACATTCCCGGACCCATCGCGAAGTCTCCTGTCTAGCCTGGCGGCCGCCTACGCAGTCCGGCGCAGCGGGCCGTTCGGCCTGAACCTGTCCAGTATCGTGGTCGTCGCCGGGGAAAGCGCGACGCCGGCGTCCCGCTGCCTCGCGAGCAGGTCGAGTGCGAGGTCGGACATGCCCGGCCGTATCCGCAGCCCCTCGGGCATATACCTCATGCAGCGGCGGGTCATCACCTGCGCGGGTCGCCTGCTCTTCTCGTTGCAGCCGTATGCGTAAGGGCACATGTAAGCGTAGCAGATGGTGGTCTCGCGGTAGTGGGCCGGAACGCGGCTCTCCGAGGGCGGCATCCGCCGGCCGAGCGCGCGGTCCAGCTTCTGCTCGATTGTATCGGGCGCGGGGGAGTTCGAGCGCACGGGCGACCCTCTCGACGCGACGGGCGGCTTCCGCCGTGGCGGGGACGTCCGTCGCCTAACAAAGATTGTCCATATCCTAATCTATTTCTCAAACTCATACAATACTCTGAAAGATGTCCTGAAATCGCCTTGCGTCGGGGGCGCCCACAAGGGACGCCCCCACGGTGTATAATGCCCACTGACCACTCGGAGGCACTTTACCCATGATTGACAGACCCGACAGGGCGATGGTCGTCACGCCCCATCCCGACGACGCCGAGATAGGCTGCGGCGGCACCATCGCCCGCTGGATACGCGAGGGAACCCGCGTGCTGTACGTGCTCTGCACCAACGGCGACAAGGGAAGCGGCGACCCCGACATGACGTCGGAGCGGCTGGCGGAGATTCGGGAGCGCGAGCAGGCGGAAGCCGCGGATGCGCTCGGCGTCGAAGAGGTGGTGTATCTGCGCTACCCGGACGGCGGGCTGGAAGATACGTCGGAGTTTCGCGGGCACCTGGTGCGCGCCATCAGGCGGTTCCGCCCCCAGGTCGCGCTCTGCCCCGACCCGCACCGCACCACTTTCTATTTGCACCGCGACCACCGCATCTGCGGCATGGTGACGATGGACGCGGTCTTTCCCTACGCGCGCGACAGGCTTCACTACCCCGAACACGAGGCCGACGGCCTGGAGCCGTACAAGGTGGCCGACGTGCTGTTCTGGGGAACCGAAAACCCGGACACCTACATCGACGTTTCCGACACCATCCAGGCCAAAATCGACGCCCTGAAGAAGCACGCCAGCCAGCTCGGTGACAACGACCCCGCCGAAGTGGACGAGTTCATTCGCGGCCACGCCCGCCGCTCCGGCGAGCGGGCCGACGTGCCCTACGCCGAGGCGTTTCGGCGCGTGCAAATTCACGGCTAGCCCCGCTTGTACGACCTGCACGCCCACATTCTGCCGGGCCTGGACGACGGCGCGAAGAGCATGGAAGAGTCCGTGGAGATGGCCCGTGTAGCCGCCGCCCAGGGCACGAAGGCCATAGTCGCCACGCCGCACCGCAAGGATGTTACCGAGTTCCACTCGGTGGCGCACGCCAAGGCTCTGCTTGATGAGCTGAACGCGCGAATCCGCGCCGAGGGCATCGAGTTGGAGGTGCTGCCGGGCATGGAGAATCACCTCGACGCCGACCTTCCCGACGAGATCGAGGCGGGGCGCGCCCTCACCATAGATGGGGGAGACCACGTGCTGATCGAGATGCCGTTCTTCGGCAACCCCGGCTTCGTCCGGCCCACGCTGCGGCGCGTACAGGCGGCCGGTCTGGTGCCGGTGCTGGCGCATCCGGAGCGCATCGAGGCGTTCCAGCAGGACCCGGACCTGCTCGCCGAGTTCGTGCGAGATGGAATGTTGGGCCAGATTACGGCGGGCAGCCTGCTGGGACACTTCGGCCCCTGGGTGCGGGATTTCACCGGCGAGTTGCTGCGGCGCGGCCTCGCGCACGTGATGGCGTCGGATACGCACGCGCCGACAGGCCCGCGCTGGCCCGGCCTGAAGGAAGGCGTCGAGGCGGCCAGCGCCATCGTCGGCGACGAGAGGGCCGTTGACCTCGTGGATGCCGCGCCCAGGGCCATCCTGCATCCCAATTGTCGCGCCGTTGGCCGCTCTGATACAATCTCGCAAATTCGGACCGGGCGCTGGCAGTCCGCACCCATGGGGGCAGATGTATGACGTCGTACGCTCAGATACGGAGCTTCCGCTGGGAGGACATCGAGGACTTCAGGCGGCTGTTCAACGACGTCAGCGGAATCACGGGAACCGACAAAGAGTACGACCCCGAGTACATGCGGCAGTTCCTGTCGCTCCCCACCTGCGACCCGGAAGATAACTGCTTCGTCGCCGAGCACGACGGCAGGCTGGTCGGTTTCTCGCTGGTAACGCCTGAGCCGCCGCTGGACCGCGTCGTGGCCAGCAACGGCGGTGCTGCCCTCCCACCGCAATCGCGGCACGGGGCCGCTCCTCCTCAGCGCCTGCATCGAGCGCGCCCGCCATCTGGACGTTTCGCTCATTCACTCGGAGACGCCCGCCCACAACGCCGCGTCGCACCACGTTCTCGAATCCGAGGGGTTCTATCCGGTCAAGCGCTTCTGGCAGATGCGCTGGCAGCACGACGACCTACCTCCGCTGGCCCTGCCCAGCGGTTTCTCTCTGAGGTCGTTTCAGGCTGTGCGAGGACGAGCCGACCCTGACCACGCTGCAGAACGAAGCTTTCGGTCTCAACTGGGGGTTCTCGCCGAACACCGTCGATCAGATAAGCGCCCGTGTCCGCGTGAATCGCTGCGACCCGGAGGGCATCGTGTTCATCGCGAACGACGACGTGGTGGCGGGCTACAACTGGACGCTGCGGTCGGGCCGCACGGGCTGGGTGTCGATGACGGGCGTGTCGGCGGCGTTCAGGGGCCGGGGCCTGGGACAGGCCGTGGTGCTGGCGGGCATGGAGTACCTGCGCTCCAGGGACGTGGAGGCGATAGAGCTGGAGGTCGACTACGACAACACGCCCGCGCGGGAACTGTATCTCAAGCTCGGCTTCGAGACCGTGAGCCAGACCCTCTGGTACGAGAAGCGGCTCAAGTAGCGCCGCTCTACCGCTTCCCCTCTTCTTCCCCCAGCAACTCCTCGATCCGACGCGCCTGTAGCGAATCCGGCATTACGATGCCGCCCGAGAAGACCACCTTCATCGCGTCTTCTACGGTCAGGTTGGTGTCGGTCACCTCGTCGTCCCTCGCGAACGCGAGCATACCGGACGTCGGATTGGGGATGGTGGGAATGTAGATGGCCAGCAACTCCGCGTCCGGGTTACTCGGGTGGACGCATCGCGCAGTCACGAACCCCATGGCTATGACGCCGGGGCGCGGCCACTCGAGGAACACGACGCGGCTGAACTGGTGCTGGGATCCCGCGGAGAGCGAGTCCGCGGCCTGTTGGGCGACCGTGTAGATGCGCCGCGCGACCGGAATGCGGGTGAGCACCGCCTTCTGCCACCCCAGCAGCACCTGGCCGACCCTGCTGGCGTAGAGCGATCCCACGGTGTAGAGGAGCACAATCGTCGCGACCACGCCGATGCCGGTGCGGTCGAATATCGTGCCACCGATGATAGGGGTTAGAATACCGCCGTCTCCCCTGAAAATGTTGTCGATGAAGGTGAAGGCGGCCCGGAGTATCAGGATGGTGACGAGCAGGGGGATGAGGGCGAGCAGACCCGCGCCGATACGCCGCCAGAAGTGGCTCTCGAGGCGCTGATAGAAGGAGCGTCGCTCAGCCGGCGAGTCCTCTTGCCGCCCGTTTGGCGATCCATCCTGGTTGCCGTTCACGCTTCACGTCCTTGCCAGGCTCTCCACCGGCGCCGCGAGCAGCGAAGAGTACAAACGCGAGAGGCTGTCCGCCGAGATGCCCCAGCTCATGGTAAGCGCGTGTTCGGCAGCCGCGGCTCCCATCGTCTCTCGCAGAGGAGGATTGCTCAATAGAATGTCGATACGCTGCGCGAACGGCTCGGGGCAGTGCCAGGGGATGAGATAACCCGTGTGCCCGTCCAGTATGAACGTCTTCAGGCCGCCCACTCGCGACGCCACGACGGGCGTGGCGCAGGCCATCGCCTCGAGCGCTACCAGCCCGAAGCTCTCGGAATACGACGGGAGCACGAACACGTCGGCGACGCGATAATAGTCGGGCAGGTCGGTCTGCTTCAGCGCGCCGGTGAACGTGACCCTTTCGGCGATTCCCAGCTCCCGCGCGCGCCTCCTCAGCCGTTCCAACTCGGCGTCTCGGCCGGGAGTGCCTCCCACCACCAGCAGCCTGGAGTCGGCGGCGTCCAACATGGACACGGCCTCCAGCAGTATGTCCAGCCCCTTCAGCGGCTCGATTCGTCCCACGTACAGAATCACCGGCTCATTCGTCAGGCCCAGGCGCTCCCTCGCCCGCGCCCTGTCGCCGGGGCGAAACAGGTCCAGGTCGACCCCTGGGGTCACCACGTGCACCCTTTCGGATGTAAGCCCGTAGAGCCTGCGCAGGTCCTCGCTCTCCTGTTCGGTGGACACGACCACCCCGTCCACGGCCTCCATCACCTCGCCTTCTACCGAAAGGCGCATCTCCGCCTCGTCCTCCGCGGGATGCGCCCGGAGCTTGGCGAGCGCCAGCGTGTGGAACGTAGTCAGGTGCGGCACGCCCCACAGCCGGCCGACCTCCATCCCGATGCGTCCGGACAGCCAGTAGTGGCTATGTATGAGGTCATAGGAACGGCCCTCGGATCCCACGAAGTCCAACAGGTTGTCCACGAACTCGGGGATGTGCCGGAACAGGCCCTGCTTGGACTCGGTCAGCGGCCCCGCGTTCAGGTGAACGACGCGGGCGCCCTCGCACAGTTCGACTATCGTGTCGTCGTGTGGGTCGTGGCAGCGGGTGAACACGTCAACACTGTGGCCTTTGGCCGCGAGCTCCCGCGCCATCTGTAGAACGTAGACGTTCATGCCGCCGGTGTCTTTCTCACCGAGGCGCGCCACGGGACACCCGTGAAAGCTCAGGGCCGCCAATCTTACCATTGAGTCACTCCGATGGGGGAACTGCCGGCAACGGGTACCGGATGGCAGCGCTTCAGCGGCGCACCACCAGCCGATAGACGATCCGGTCCTCCCCGCCAAGGTTGTACTTGTAGCGCTCGGTCCCGCGCAGAAAGTCGAACTCTTCCCTGCCCGCCTCGATGGCGTCCTTGAGGGCGAGCGCCTTGTTGAGAAGTCCAACGCTGAGGGCGGAATAGGCCGGGTCGTAGCCGCTATTGTATAGCAAATACGAGCCGGCGTAGTCAAAGCAGATGCAGGAGGCGACGCGCTTGCCCTCGACCTCCATGAAGAAGAGCCTGAACTGCCCCCGCGACGCAAGCTCGCCGGCGACGTCGCGGAAGAAGCGCTCCCTGTCCGCCGTCATGAAATCGTGCTTGTCTTCGCGGCTCGCCCTCATCAGCGCGAAGAAATCGCTCATGCCGGCTGCGACTTCGTCGGGAGTGCCGAACGTGTACTGGCGGACGGCCCCGGACGCCTCGAGGCGCCGCAGCTTGCGGCGCAGCTCGTGCCTGTCCTTCTTACGAAGCGACGACACGTAAAGGTCCCAGCTTTCGGGCAGGCCCTTCCTCGGCGACCTGTCCTCCTCCACTATCTCAACGTCCAGGCCGGCGCCGGTCGCCAGCTCCGGGATAAGCTCGAGCGTCGGCGATCCCTCACGCAGCGACAGCAGGTCGAGCGTCCGCCAGTCAAGGCCCTGTAGGTACTCCCAGAGCGCCTCGTAGAAGGCCCCTTCCCTACCCCGAATCACCAGAAAGTCGTGGTAGTCGAACAGGTCCGTGCCGCCCAGAAACGACATAGCGCCGTCGGGCCCCAGCGCGAGCGGCGCTATGCCGAGCCGCTCGCCGTCCTCGCGCACGCTCAGGATGCGCAGGCCGTCGTCGCCGCCGAAGTGCCGCCACCAGAGCCGCTGCCACAGGGGCGTCACGAAGATGGTGTTCGCGCCGCACAGGGGCAGAATCTCTTCCCATTCGGACTCGATTTCCTCGAAACACTCGACCTGAACGTCGTAGGCCATCAAGCAGTCTCCAAGAGTTGTGTATGGGCGCGCCCGGCAAACGCGAGAGGCGAGGTGGAAGCGTACCCGCGCGGCGGTACGGCAGGAAACATCGGGGAATGCGTGAAGAGGACGGGCGCATACGGCCCGTTGAAGCGTGCGACTGCTGTGGCGCGCCTACACAAAAGCCAGCGCTCGCTCGACGGCTTCCAACTCGGCGGGGAACTCTTCCATGACGGGGGCGTTCGTCTGCTCGGCGACGTCGGGGTCCTTCAGCCCGGAGCCGGTGATGATGCATACGACCCGCCTGCCCTCGAACGACTCCCCCTGCCTGGCGCGCCTGACGAGGCCCGCCACGGAGGCGGCGGAGGCCGGTTCGCAGAAGATGCCCTCTCGCTTGGCCATGAGATGGTACGCCTCGATGATGTCGTCGTCGCTGACCATGCCGATGTCTCCGCCCGATTCGTCCCTCGCTTGCAGGGCGCCCTTCCAGCTCGCCGGGCTGCCGACCCGAATAGCCGAAGCCACGGTTTCGGGGTTATCCACGCGCTCGCCCCGGACGATAGGCGCGGCTCCCTCGGCCTGCACGCCCATCATCCTCGGCCTGGACGACGCCCAGCCCATCGCGTGCGCCTCCTTGAAGCCCAGCCAGTAAGCGGTGATGTTTCCGGCGTTTCCAACGGGTACGAATACCTCGTCGGGTGCGCCGCCCAGGTCCTCGACGACCTCGAACGCGGCCGTCTTCTGTCCCTGTATCCGGTGCGGATTGACGGAGTTCACCACCACAAGCGGCAGGCGCTCCGATAGGACCCTGACGAGCTTCAGCGCGCTGTCGAAGGTGCCGTCGATCAACGCCACGCGCGCGCCGTAGGCTATTGCCTGCGTCAGCTTGCCCCGAGCCACGTTGCCCTTGGGCACCAGCACAGTCGTGGACATGCCGCAGTAGGCGCCATACGCGGCCGCGGAAGCGCTGGTGTTGCCGGTGGAGGCGCAGACGATGCTCGTGCACTCGGCTTCCATCGCCTTGGCCACCGCGACCACCATGCCCCTGTCCTTGAACGAGCCGGTGGGGTTGCACCCCTCCAGCTTGAAGTAAAGCTCGCCGCAGCCCGTGACGCCTTCGATGGCCCGTGACCTGACCAGCGGCGTGTCGCCCTCGCCCAGGCTCAGAATTGGCGTCGAGCCGTTTATCGGCAGGTAATCCCTGTACCTTTCGAGCACACCCTGCTTCATCTTGCACCTGAAGGTACGGCCCCGGAGGCGTGCGCCGCCGGACCTATGCCATTTGGGGTCGCATCAACGGACCAAGCGGGCGCCCGCGGCACACGATGGAACCGCCGTCCGACCACGCCTGAAAATGCCTCTCCGTCATGCTCATCTCCGCTCCTTTTGGACACGGCGCAATCGGCTGCGCGCGCGCCGCCTAACAGCATACCCGACAAGGGCCTTGCGCGTCTATCGCCGTTCACGCCCCCGCGCCTTGTGATAGACTGTCTGCCAACACGGAGGGTGGCGTAAGTGAACTGGATCGACATCGCTTTCTTGGTCGTGCTGGTAATCGGAGTCGTCATCGGGCTGCGCACAGGCCTGATAGGCGCGGCGGTGATGGCCCTGTCTTTGCTGGTCGGCTGGTACGTCGCGGGCCGCATAGCGCCCGGCCTCGGCGGCATCTTCGACCGCGTTCCGGCCATCGACACTATCGTCACGACCCTGCTCTACGCGGTGGTCATGTTTGTGGCTATAACGCTTGCCGAACAGGCTTCGAAGTTCGTGAAAGGGCTCTCCGCGGTCGCCACGCTGGGCGTTTCGACGATGGTGGACCGGATAGGCGGCGCGGCGGTCGGTCTGCTGATAGGGTTCATCCTGGCGTCGGCGCTGCTCCTGGCGCTGTCGCGGGCCGCCTACGATACCGAGCTGCCCAGCGAGGGCGTGGCGGGCGAGGCGATTGTCAAGCTCCCCGAAGTCGTGGAGACCAGGTCTGCGATCGAAGACTCGATTGCCGACTCGAACGTAGCGCCCGCCCTGGTCAGGGTGTACACACACCTGCCGGGCAACGCCCTCGGCATCGTGCCGGGCGACTTCAAGGTGTCGCTGGAGACCCTGGAAAACCGGATAGAGGGACGGCAGTAGTTCTCAAGCGCCGAATCGGGTGGTATGCAGCGTGTCGCTAACCTCGCCTGTTTTGATACTCAACCAAAACTACCAGCCCCTCAACATCTGCACGGCCAGGCGCGCCGTGGTGCTGCTGGGCAACGGCAAGGCCGAGATGCTGGTGGACGGGCGGGACGTCGTGCGAACCGTGTCGAGCTCGTTCCAGCTTCCGTCGGTAATCCGGCTCGTGTACATGGTCAAGCGGCCCATGGTCACCCGGCGGCTCTCGCGCCGCGCGGTGTTCTACAGGGACGCCTTCACCTGCCAGTACTGCGGCGTCGCGACCAAGAACCTGACGCTGGACCACATCAAGCCCCGCTCGCAGAAGGGGCCGCACGTGTGGGAAAACGTGGTGAGCGCGTGCATACCCTGCAACCATCGCAAGGCGGGAAGAACGCCCCAGCAGGCGAACATGCGGCTGCTGCGAGTGCCTCGGCCTATGAAGCCGAACCCTTACTACCTGTTCCACCACAGGCAGATACTGGACGAGTGGCGCGAGTTCATACCGTGGGTGGACTAGGCGTCGCGAGCTAGCCAAACCGATGGAACGCCGGCTCCGCCACCTGCGCAATCCGGTGGTTTTCGAGTTGATATCTGACCACGAACGGCGAGACGCCAAACTCCTCCGCCAGTTCGTCGACTTCGTCGTCATGCACCACCGAACGGCTTACTCTCGCTCTCAGCGCGTGAGAAGGCGCGAGAAACTCCGCGGCGAACGCGCGGTTGAACTGCTGACGTTCGGAATCTGCTTTCGTGACTAGCGAACCCACTTGCGGCGACGCGAGATACTCGGCCAGAGCACGGCAAAAGATGAACCGCCTACCACGCTCGCCAGCGGGCCGAAACGCGAACGATGCGGATTGGTCGCCGTTGACGGCGACTAGACCGTCCACCAAAGGTGCCCTGCTCAAGGTCGCAACTGGATGGGCAGCCCCATTCACTTGGGCTTCTTCCTCGCCCAAGGCCGCCGCCAGCGTGTTTATGGTAGCCAGCGGCTGATCGCCCAGATCCAGCTTTCGTCTCAGATTTCGCGCCCAATCGTAACCCACTCTCCACGGCGGAACGTTATTCCACTCGCTCAGAGGGCCTATAGGAAAGTCCCTGAGGTTATGGAGGAACAAGCCGTTCTGTCCAGCTTCCTTGATTGCCGACGCAATGGCCGTGGATTGGGCGCGAAGTTCGGACGCATTCAACGCTTGCACGGCTTCATTGACGAAAGAGCCAAGCTCATCGGCCAGCCGCAAGACGTCGTCACGTCGCGAGTCATCCAGGTCATAAGGGTCCCACCCAAGCCCGGCGGCGGTCTCGCAGAACTGTAGCTCCTCCTCGTCCAACTGCGTAGCCTCAATTGCCGCCCACTCTTGTTCGAGAAGGGTGTCTTCTATGCCTTGGGACGCCAGCCGCCGAATTACCGAATCTATCAAGTCGGCGCACTCCTGGCGAAACTCCAGCCCGTCCACGGATGCGCGGCCTTCGCTCAGGAATTCGACCCTGCTCCACTGCGGCGCGTAAGGTTCCCAGGTGAGCGTTGTTCTGGCGCCAGATGAAATCACATCGAGGTTAGGAAAAGCGTAGCCTTCACGGTTCGTGCTTAGCGAGTGTCTCCGCCGGAACTCACGGTCTGCCTGTCTGTCGGAGTTTTGGTATTCGTTCGCCAGAAACCACCAGTTGGTGGCGAGCCACTCGGCAAGCGGATATAGCGGAACGTACACGAAGTCGCGAACGGTCTTGGCCCTTTCGTCTTGGATGCGCGTTATTACCGAATCGTTCGCCGAAATCTTGAGCGCGGCCCACGTCGCGGACAACTCGGCTCCTCTTACGCCTTCAGAGTCCACCCAGTCGAATTCGAAATTCAGTTCAGGCATACAGTTCCTCGATTCCGTGAGGCCACTCGTCAATGCCAAGCGGATAGCCTTTGTACGAGCCGTCGCCGCGATTCACGAGTCGACCTTCATAGACCGTATCGCCTTCTTTGTGCCACACGTAGCGCGGAAAACCACCTTCCCAAGGCGCGCCAACGCTGCCTCTCCGAATTGCCGAGCGAAGCCATTCAGTGACCGTTTCCGCATCCCTGATTTCTCGGGGGCAAAGCGATGCGTCGGCGCGCGGACGGGGTCGCCCGGCGAAGCTGGGAAAGTCCTTGTGTTCCGGACTTCCCACGTAGCTCACTCTGCTTGCCACGTCGTCCAAGTCCACGTTTGGCGGGACGTGTATCACGCGCTTTCGAGGCCGTCGCCGTCTTGGGGCGCGAATGGCTTATCCTCCCAAAATGGCACGCTTGCCTCCACTACCCCCATCACCTACCCATCTATGCCCGGCACCGGGAAGCGTGACGCCAGCTCCAGCGCCTCGTCGCGGACCTCGCGCTCGACGGACTCGTCGCCGACGTTGGACAGCGCGCGCAGTATGAGCCGCGCCACGTGCTCGGTGTCGGACACGCCGAACCCCCTGCTGCTGATGGCCGGAGTGCCCAGCCTCAGCCCGCTCGCCACCCGCGGCGGCCTGGGGTCGTAGGGGATGGCGTTGCGGTTGACCACGACGTTGACCCTGCCGAGCGCCTCCTCCGCCTCCCGTCCGGTCAGTCCCAGCGGCGTGACGTCGACGAGCACCATGTGGTTGTCGGTGCCGTTCGCCACCAGGCGCATTCCACCCTCACCGAGCACGTTCGCGAGAGCGGAGGCATTGGCCCGGATGGACCGCTGGTAGTCGGCGAACTCGGGCGTCATCGCCTCGCCGAAGGCCACCGCCTTCGCGGCTATCGCGTGCTGCATCGGCCCGCCCTGCGCGTTCGGAAACACCGCGCGGTCCACGCTGCGCGCGTGCTTCCTGTTCGTGAGCACCAGGCCGCCCCGCGGTCCTCGAAGCGTCTTGTGCGTCGTGGACGTCACCAGGTCCGCGTCCGGCAGCGGCGAGGGATGCTCCCCCGCGGCTATCAGGCCGGCTATGTGCGCCATATCGACCATCAGCAGCGCGTCCACCTCGTCGGCGATCTCCCGGAACCTGGCGAAGTCTATCGTCCTGGGGTATGCCGTCGCGCCCGCCACTATCAGCTTGGGGCGGTGCTCCTTCGCGACACGCTCCGCCTCGTCGAAGTCTATCGTCTCCAGTTCGCGGTCCACGCCGTACGAGACGAAGTTGTACAGCTTGGCGGAGAAGTTGACCGGGCTGCCGTGCGTCAGGTGTCCGCCGTGGTCCAGGCTCATGCCCATCACCGTGTCGCCGGGGGACAGCGTGGCGAAGTACGCGGCCATGTTGGCCTGCGCCCCGCTGTGCGATTGAACGTTGGCGTGGTCCGCGGAGAACAACTCCTTCGCCCTGTCGATAGCGAGGCGCTCCACCACGTCAACCCATTCGCAGCCGGCGTAGTAGCGCCGACCGGGGTAGCCCTCGGCGTACTTGTTGGTGAACACCGACCCCTGTGCCTCCAGGACGGCGGCGCTGGCGTAGTTTTCCGACGCGATGAGGTTTATTACCTCGCGCTGCCTGCGCTGCTCGTTGCCCAGCGCCTCGGCGACCTGCGGGTCCTGGACTGCTATGGTGCTCATGTGTCCCTTCTGTCGATTTTGAAGCGCGCGCCAGGTTGGGGTCAGGCCAGCTCGGGCTCGATTACGCCGTAGTCTCCGTCGCTGCGCCGATAGACCACGTTGTACTCGCCGCTGGTGTTGTTGTAGAACAGGAAGAAGTCATGGCTCAGCAACTCCATCTGCATCGCGGCGTCCTCCACGGACATGGGCTTCATCGCGAAGCGCTTGGTGCGCACCACCCTGCCGAGCTGCTCGAAAAGCTCCTCGTCCTCCTCATCGACCGCGTCCAGCACCTCCGTGGCGACCGCGGCGTCCGCCTCGGACGCGGCGCGTCCGGCGGCCTTGCGGGCCTGGGCGCTCCGATACGTGCGGCCCTTGAAGCGGCGGATTTGCCGGTCCATCACGTCGGCCACGGCGTCCACGGCGGCGAACAGGTTGACGCCGCTCTCCTGGCCGCGCAGCGTAGAGCCGCCCGCGGCCAGCGTCATCTGGGCGGTGACCCTGCCACCGCGGGCGCGGGCGCTCGTCCACGAGACTTCTATCTTCGCGTCCGTCATGTGGCGCAGGTGACGCTCCAGCCGCCCGAACTTCTTGCGAATGTAGGCGTGGGCTTCGGGATTCAGCTCCACGTTTCTCGAAAGTATCTGTATCTCCATGCCGGTTGCCCCCTTACTAAAGAATAGCCTCGGCGCAGAGTGCGTCTAACTATTGTATGGGTTTGGGGAAACGGCTTTCAAGCGGAAATTTCGAGAAGAGCGGCGCGGCTTCCTAGTCCAGTTCGAACGTCTTCACCCACACGCCGGGCGAGCCGGGGGCGTGCTGCATGGTGTTTTGCCAGCGTTCGTTGTCGGGGTGGATGGCGCGCTGGCGCAGCCATTCCGGCGTCTGGGAGATGTCGGGGCGTTCCAGCTCGTACACGGTGGCGTACTTCGGCTCGCCGGTGACGGCGCGGTAGCGGCGGCCCCGGATGCAGCCGGGCGCTTTCATGTAGTTGGGGACGTAGACGGTGTTGTACCACTCGTTCCACTCGTCTTCCAGTTCCGGCGGCACCGTCATGCGGCCTATCTGGAGCGCGGGGGCCATGCCGCTGGCGGCGGCGTCGGGGGTGACCTCGGCCGGGAATATCTGCTCGTAGGTGTTGCGTATGTACGTGGTGGCGACAACCTGCGGCTCGGCGCGCAGCGTCCACTCCGTGGGGTTGGCGCGCACGCGGTTGTACTCGTCCGAGTCCAGCACGTCGATGTTCTCGACCTCATAGACGGCCAGGTGCTTGGGCGCGCCCGCCGTGACGGTCTCGTATCGCGCCGCGCTCAGAAAGCCCGGCACGGCCAGCCGCTCGGCCAGGTGCTCCTCGTTATACCAGCGGTTGAAGTCGTCTTCCTTGTCTGGCGGGCACGTCGCACCACACCATCAGCAGCGCGGAACCTTTTCTGGCGGTCATTTTGGCCTCCTCTTGCGTTGGCTATCCGGCTTTACGGCGCTGGAGCGGCGTCACACCGACTCGCCGCCGGAAGCGCTCGCGTGTTTCTTCAGTATGGCGCTCACGTCCTTGGGATTGTGGGACACAACTAGACGTTCTGCTTCATCAAAATAACAAAGCCTTCCTGCTCGAAGTTATGATCGCTGGTCAGAACTTCTACAAGTATCTCGTCAGTAGTCAGCAGAGGAGTATCACCCAGGCGTTCGCGGGCGTCCATCGCAAGTTGGCGCCACTGGTCCCGCGACACCAGGCTGGCGACAAAGAACGCGGTATCTACGAAGACGGCGGCCATCGTTTGCTCGCGCCGTACAAGTAATGATCCATATTCTCAATGAAGTCTTCGGAGAATTGGTCCTTTACCTCCTGGGGAATCCTCTCGGCGAAGTCGTCCAGAATCTCGTACAGAGTGCGGTCGCTGCGGTAGGCCGCGCGCATCTCTACAACATCGAGCTGATTGACTCGTTCTTTCTCTGCGAGTCTCTCCGTGTGTTCCATAAGTGCCTCCTCCGCAGCGGCGCAGCGGCCTCATTTAACAAAGGGATTGTTCTGGCGACATGTCCTTAGATTTTGCTATACGCTTCTTGGGAAGTGAGTATGTCGGCACCTTCAGGTCGAATGCCAACCGTGGCCGTCAGTAACCGATGGCGGCGCTGGGGACTTTCGGAGGCTGTGCCTGTTACGATGTCTCTCATGTCGTTGGTAATGAGTATCCTTCCAATCTTGAACGCGACGTACACGAATGTACGGTCAGCGTCTTTGCCGGGTTCATTTATCACTGATTCAATGGCCTTCATCAAGTCGTCTAATGCGTCCAACTCGACGATGCGGCGGGGCGCGTTCAAGCAGTAGCGCAGCAGGTATCTTTCGTTGCGTGTCTCGTCGAGTCCAGAGTAGCGTGGATACACGGAGCGTCGGTACTCTCTGCCTATGATGCCCTTGTCATCGGTGATAAGCTGAATTTGCATCCGCCTGATGTAGTCCAGCAGCGTGAATATATGGGACTCTACGTTGTTTTGCGGATTCATTAGATGGACCCAGACGTTGGTGTCTATCGCCACGCAGTCGGCGAACGGTTCGGAGGTCATTCACGCGCCCCGAGCAAGAACCCCTCTTCGATATCCGCGCCGAAGAACATCATCGGAAGGCCCGGCTGTAGCGAGCCGTCTTCGTTGATGTCCAGGTTCTTGACCGTCGGCATGTTCCCTCTCTCCTCGTCGAACGTGAAGTAGGCTATCGATACATCCTTGTGCGATAGGTCCCCTTTCGCTATCAGCCGACGCAGCCTGAGCAGTATGTTGTCGCTGTGGGTCTCGATAATCGAGCATACCTTGCGCTTGTTCCACAGGTCGGCAAAGAAACCGCCCATCTCCAACTGCGCAGTGGGGTGAAGCTGAGCTTCGGGCTGCTCCACCATTAGAGTCGTGTAAGGCTCCATGATCGCGCCCTGCACCAGTACCGGCAGGCTCTGACTGACGCCGAACCCGAAGTCCGCCACGGGCACGTCGGCGCCGGTGGTACTGTTTGTGGCGAATGGCCTGCTTATGTATCCTGGCGACATTCTGAACTCAACTCCACTCACGTCTGCCACGCTGCCCAAGTGTGGCAGCAGGAAGTCGTACTTCTCGTGGTCTTCAGTCAGCATGCGCTGCAGATGGGATAGAGTAAACTGCCCCCGTTGCCCAACATAGTCCGTAGGTGGCGAGCTCAGCTCAATCACTCGGCGCATTTCAGCCCGGACGGAGGCCAGGTGGCGCAGAGAACTTACCGAAAACCTAAGTGTCGCCATCATGTGGAATTCAGAGTCTCCCTGCATTGAATCCCGTTCAAGTTTCTGGTCGCGCCGGTTGAAGCTGTCCGGGGTCAGCCAAGCCGCGCTGGAGATTGGCGATGGAAGGTCGAATCTCCAAGGGGGCGAATATCCCAGAAATCGAGTGTCTGTTGATACTCCCGTCGGGGCGCTCAAGAGTTCACGCCCTTCACCATCATCGAAGAGAGAATAATTGGCAGAACCTGTAGCACCCCTCCCGCTATAGGACACAGTTGCGTTCGCCTTGCTTACCACACTGGCAACGCTCCCATCTCCGAGCAAATTCAGATACTCCAGCACGGCATCCTCTGTTCCATTGGGAGTGTCGTTGGCAGTCAGAGAAAAACGCAAGTCGGCTTTTGCGGTCAGCGCATTCTTCAACTCGGAAAAGACTCCGAGGTTCACGTTATCCCCATCAGTTACGATGAACTGCGAACTGTAGATTCCCAAGGACTGCTGCAACATCAACAGAAACTTGATGACGGTCGATTTGCCCGAACTGTTGCGCCCAATCAAAATCGTGATTGGCCGGAAGCGCACGGTTACCTCATCGTCGAAGATGCGGAAGTTGGTTAGCTTTAGTTCGGTGAGCATGGCCTAAGTCTCACAAATCTGTTGCACGCGGGTGTGAGTCGCACTTATACGCTACCACATCCAGTGTTCCCGCATTGGCGGAAATCCAGCGGGAGCCTGTTGGAATCTGCCATGCGGCCCTCCAACAAACATAAGGTCGCCGCCTTACGCGGGCGGTTTACGAAACGCCCCCCACCCGTCAGTCGTCGGCCTGCGGCTCTAGCGCGGCCTCCTCGGCGGGCGCTTCCTCGCGCTCCGGGCGGTCGAAGCTGCCCAGCGGTATGATGGGCATGGTGGTTATCAGCACCCCCGCCTTCACTCCCAGCTCCAGCGAGAAGCGGGCCGCCTCGCGGTTGCCCGGCGCGCTCAGAATGCACGCGTAATCGTAGTCGCCCAGCAGCGCGTACACACCCAGCGTATGCACGTCGGGAATGTTGATCTCGCTCTCGGCTCGCAGCAGGTTGTCCGGGTCCCTCAGTATCTGCTGGCGGCCCTCCGGCGTCAGTGTGAGCAGCATGATGTACTGTGCCATGTCGTGGGTTCCTCCGTTGGTGGCTTGGGCCGCCCTTCATTCCCCCTCATCCTAACCTTCCCCCAGCTCAAGGGGGAAGGGACTTTTTGTGTTCGCCCCTGCGAGGGGGAAGGGACTACTCAGGGCAGGCTTTTGGCACCGCCCTCAGTCGTTGGACTTGAACACGTCGGCGGCGCGCGCCGGATAGGGCAGCTCGTCCGGGTCTATGGGTATCTCTATGACCGAGATTGTATCCGATGCGAGCGCTTCCGTGATAGCCGGGCCTACGTCCTCCGGCCTCTCGACGTAGAACCCGCGCCCGCCGCACAGCTCGGCCAGCTTGTCGTAGCGCGGATTGCCGATGTCCGCCTCGATGTACCGCTCGCCGTACAGCAGCTTCTGGTACGCCTTCTCCGACCCCCACGAGCCGTTGTTCATGACGACGTTCACCAGCGGCACCTTCCACCGCACCGCCGTCTCAAGCTCCTGGGCGTTCATGAAGAACGCGCCGTCGCCGTTGACGCTCACCACCGGCGCGCCCGGCACTCCCATCTTGACGCCGATGGCCTGCGGCAGCGCGGCGCCGATGCAGCCCAGGTCCAGCGTGCCGAACATGGTGCGCGGCGCGTTGAAGTGCAGCCTGTCGTAACCGTAGGCCGGCGAGCCGCCAGCGTCGAACACCACGGCGGTGTCCGGAGGCAGAACGCGGCGCAGTTCGGCATACACGCGCTGCGGCTTCATCGGCGAATCTTCCAGCGCGCCCTCGGCGTCCAGCCGTTGCAGGCGTTTCTCGCGCAGCGCCGACACCGCGCCGCGACGGCGCTCCAGCGCGGCGGGCAGCATCGCCTCCTCCAGCGACGCCAACAGCGCGCGAGCCACCGCGCCCGCGTCGCCCAGGATGCCGACGTCCACCGGCATGTTGCGGCCTATCTCGTGCTGGTCGATCTCCACCTGCGCCAGCTTCACGCCCTCGGAGAAGAAACGCCCGTCGTAGAACGAGGTGAAGTGGCTGAGCCGCGTGCCCAGCGCCAGCACCACGTCCGCCGCGAGCGTCGCCTCCGCCGCCTCGGGGGAGCCGGCGCGCCCCAGCGGGCCCACGTAGAGCGGGTGGTCGTTCGGCACGGCGTCGTTGCGCTCGTAAGACGCGACTATGGGCGCGCCAAGCTGCTCGGCCAGACGGACGGCATCCGCGCCCGACTCGCCCCACACCACGCCGCCGCCCACGACGATGGCGGGGGACTCGGCCTGGCGCAGCAGCTCCGCCGCCTCCCGCACGCGCTCGACGTCGCCCTCGGGCCGCTGCGGGGGCCGGTACGCCGCCGGTTCGAGTATCTCCACGTCCACGTCCTGGGCGTTCAGCAGGTCGCGCGGCAGGTCCACGTACACCGGCCCCATCTTGCCGGACGTCGCCACGCGGAAGGCGTGGCGGAGGATTTCGGGCGCGCGGTCGGCGCGGTTGATCTGGATCGCCGCCTTGCAGACTGGACGGAAGACACCGAGCTGGTCAAGCTCCTGGAACGAGTCGCGGTACATCTGGCCCGCCATGGGCGCGCCGCCCAGTATCACCATGGGCGCGTGGCACACCAGCGCGCCGGCGGCGCACGTCAGCAGGTTGGTGACGCCCGGCCCGTTCTGCACCAGGCAGACGCCGGGGCGGCCGGTGGCGCGGGCGTAGCCCATGGCCATGAAGCCCGCGCCCTGCTCGTGGCGACAGCCCACGAAGCGGATGTCGTCGCGTCCATACATGGCGTCCAGTATCTCCAGGAAGGCCGAACCGACAACACCGAAGATGTACTCCACGCCCTCGGCCCTCAGCGCCTCCACCACGGATTGTCCGGCTGTCATTCTAGGCAATGTACTTTCTCCTATGAACTTCCTCTCCCTTGATGGGAGAGGATTGAGAGCCTGCCCCCTGCGAGGGGGAAGGGATTTTACAACACGAACGCCAGCAGCCCCGCTGCCCCTAGCAGGAAGGCGCACAGCCCAACCGTGTGCAACACGGCGGTGACGGCGGTCTTGTGGCGCGCCGTGAACGACCACTCCATCAGTATGCCCCGAATCCCGTTCAGGCCGTGATAGAGCGCCAGCCCAAGCAGCGCGAAGTCGAACGCGAGCATCGCCCCCTGCGCCAGCCGCCGCTCGACGGCCTCGTGCGTCACCGGGTGTTCCTGCGACCCCGCGCGCACGTCCGCAATGGGCACGAAGTGGGTGATGGCGCCGTGGGCGAGCACGAAGAACAGCAGCAGCACGCCGCTGATGCGCTGGAGAAACCAGAGCCAGAAACCCTGCTCGCCCGGCGCGGGGCGGTCGTCATCCCTATCGTTTCGAGCGTAGATGTTCATACCATTTCAAGCCGGAGCGTGTCTTAAAATCCCTTCCCCCTTGATGGGCTGACAGGGGTAGGTTTTGTGAGAAAGCCTTCCGAAAAGTCCCTTCCCCCCTTGATGGGGGAAGGTTAGAGCCTGCCCCGTACTCGATACGGGGATGGGGGTGACGCCGCTACCGGAATATCAACGGCACGCTCAGGATGAACGACGCCACCACGCCCATCACGGTGAGCGCCACGCACGCCCAGAACCCGGCCGCCTGCTGACGTATGCCAATGCCCACGTCGAACAGCACCACGCGCACGCCGTTGAAGGTGTGGTAGAGCACAATCGCTATCAGCCCGATGTTGAGCGCCTCGAACACCGGGTGCTGCACAAAGCTGAGCGTGGAGTCGAACGCGGCGACTCCCAGGATCGAGGTGGAGATGACGCATATGTGCACCAGCAGATACGCGACCAGCGCCACGCCCGTCACCCTCTGGAGCGCCCACGCCCACCAACCCACGCGCGTCCGGGCGTGCAGCTCGCGCGGCACGCCGGGGTGCAGCAGCGCGGACCTGAGCCGTACAGCCAAACGCCGTCACCCCCATCCTAACCTTCCCCCATCAAGAGGGAAGGGATAAATTGAAGGACACCTAGAAAAGCTCTTTGTCCGGCCGCCGTTCCTCGCCGATGCGCCGATAGACCGGCTCACGCAGCCCCTCGTACAGATCACCCAGGTTCTGGTTTATCTGCTCGTTCACGCCCGAAAAGTAGCTGTTGCCCCGGGCGTCGCCCTCCACCAGAAGAGGACCCAGCTTGTCCAGTTCCAGTATCCAGAGCGCCTCGGATATGCCCAGTTCCTTCTCCCAGTAGACGTCCAGCACGCGCTTGATTGCGCTGCCGTATATCGCGCCCAGCCCGTAGCCCATCGTGGTCAGGCAGACCGCGCCGTGCCGAGCGAACAGGTCGCGGTACAAGTCCTCGGACATACCGCCCTTCCCTACCACCGCCTTCACCCCGAACCGCTCCAGCAGCGCCGGCATGTACTGAGCGTAGCGAAATCCGGCCGTCGCCTGGAAGGACGCCACGTTGTACGCGCCCGGGGAGGTTTCCACGCCGGCGGGGGACGACTGGAAAGTGACGTTGGTCAGCCCCTGCAGGTCTATGGGCGGCTCGTTGCCTTCTATCAGCATGTGGCGATACACCCCGTCACGCGCCGTGTACACCGTGCCGCTGAGATACACCACGTCACCGGCGCGCAGGTCGCGCACGGCCTCGTCCGAGAGTGGCGCGTCAAGGTACTTCACACTGTCCATCATGGCGGTCGTATTCCCCCTCGCGGCCGGGTCTGAAACCCGCCCCTACTCGAGACCGGCGCGGCGATAGTAGGGCGTGAACCAGAGCGGATCGTCGCGGAACTCCGCGCTGCCGTCGGCATAAACCCGCGCCGTGGACCTGCGATACGCCAGGCAGAACTGGGAAATCGCGATGGGCAGCCCTCCCGTGTGGGTATAGGCGATCTCCACGTGCACGTCCAGCGCGGTGGTGTCGCCGCCCACGCCCATCACGCCGAAGCCGGTGCGGTTAGCGAGCTCCTTCAGCTCGTCCTCCAGCGCTGCCACTTCCGGGTCGGGGTGCCTGTCGCCCATCGTCCGCAGGCAGGCCGCCTCCTTGGACAGGGTGACGCACTGGTCCTTGGAGCCGCCCAGTCCCACCCCGACGACCACCGGCGGGCACGACAGCCCACGGCGGGCGAACGCCGCCAGGTTGTCCAGCAGAAAGCGCTTGATGCCGTCCGTGCCGTCGGCAGGGAACAGCATCCGGTAGTCGGTGCCGAACAGCCCGCCCTTGTGAACGGCGGTCACGTCGATCCAGTCGGCGTCCGGCTCGAACGAGTAGTCCACGCTCGGCGCGAACATGCCCACGTTGTTGCCGGGGTTCTGGCGCGTGAGCGGGTGCACGCGGTTGGCGCGCAGCTGCACGTCCTGCGTGACGTCGGCGACCGCGCGTCTCAGCGTGTGCTCCAGCGCGACGAAGCCGCCCTCGATGCTGGCCTCGTTGCCCACCTTCACGTAGTAGCGCGGCAGGCCCGTGTCGCCGCACATGGGCCGCTCCTCGGCGATGGCGAGCTGGGCGTTCTCCAGCACCTGGCCAAGAATGAAGCTGGCCATTGGCTTCGTCTCGCGGCTGAACGCCTGCTCGAACGCCTCGATGCCGTCCTGCGGCACGGCGATGGCCGCGCGCTTGTTCGCCTCGTAGGCCACCGAGTACAGGCGCTCCTGTGTTATTGCCTCACGGATTGCTACCATATCTTCGCGTCCACATTCTCCCGATGTGCGGGCCGGTTCGGCCCCCTGCCCGATGGTGCGTCATTCTATCGACGGCCTTCGCCGCGTGTCAATTCGTCCGAGCGTCGATCGCCCACGGAGCCTGTCCGATAAGCCCCTTCCTCCGCCACCGCTCATTGAGCCATTCCAAGCGGAGCGCAGCGCAGCCGAGGAATCTGCGGCAGTTGGCCCCTGCCACCGGCCCGCAAGCCACCAAAGTCCCTTCTCCCTCGCAGGGGGAAGGTTAGGATGGGGGTGCGGCTTCCGCAGCCACCCCAACCAATGGGAAACCGGCCAGGCTCACAGAGGCTCTTCCCGTAGCTGCCACTTGACCACCCTACTACCGCCAATTATCATTCACCCAAGTATTGGACGGTTAGCAGCGCGGGGGCCACAATGCGGCTGGAGGACTACATAAGGGATATAGCAGACTTTCCCCAGGAGGGCATCCTCTTCCGGGACATCACGCCGCTGCTCAAGGACGCCGCGGCGTTCGACAACGCCATCTCCCGCATGGCCGAGTTCTGCGACCGCGTGCGCCCCGACGCCATCGCGAGCATCGAGTCGCGCGGCTTCCTGTTCGCGGCCCCGCTCGCTCAGCGCATCGCCAAGCCGCTGGTCCCCATCCGGAAAGCGGGCAAGCTCCCCTACACCACCCACACCGTGTCCTACACGCTCGAATACGGTACCGACACCCTCGAGGTGCACACCGACGCCTTCGGCAGCGGACAGCGTGTGGTAATCGTGGACGACCTGCTCGCCACCGGCGGCACCCTCGTCGCGGCGGGACAGCTTGTCGAGGCGGCGGGCGCGAGCGTGGCGGGCGTGGCCGTGCTGATCGAGCTGACAGAGCTTGGAGGAAGGGCCAAGCTTTCAGACTACGAGATTCACTCCGTAATCGAGTACTAGCTCCTATCGTTTGAGGTCCCCGGACAGTCCGGCAACCGGAAACCAGAGAGGTGCCCACATGACCACGACCAACAACCTTGAGTCCCTCATATCGTCGGTAGAACAGTCCGTGGAGGCGGGGCTGGCGTACTTCGAGGGCCCCGGCGCCGAGTCCAAGCTGAGGATCGACCTCTGGACGCCACGCGAGGTGCTCGTTCACATGGTGTACTGGCACCAGGCCACCGTCGAGGGCATGGAGGCGGTCACCACCGGCCAGTCGCCCTACCGCATCTACGCCGACACCGACGAGATGAACGCGCGCGCCGTGGGCCGCGCGTCGGGCAAGAGCGTCGCCCGGCTGGCTGACGAGGCGCGCCAACTCCAGGCCCGGCTATCGGCGGCGGCCAGGCAGGTCCCGGACCCCGACGCGGTTATCATGGTGCGCGGCGACGGCTCGGAGGCCTCCACGATACAGCGCCTGGAGCGCATCCGGGCGCACTGGGACGCCCACGTCGAGGAGATCCGAAGCCAGGAGTAGAGACTTCCCGCGGGGCCGTGCGTCGCGGATTTCAATCGAAGCATGAAGCTGGGGAGGTGGGTTATGACAGTGGTAACTTTGGCCGGACTCGCGGGAGCGGGGCCCAGATCGCTGGGGCCTCTGGTGGCACAACGCCTGGAGGCCGATTACGTAGACCGTCTGATTCTAACGAACGTCGCCCGCCAGGTCGGCGCGACCGTGGCGGCGCTGCACGAGCGCGAGGAGCGCCCACCCACCAGGGGCGAGCGGTTCTCCCGGCTGCTCCAGCGCATCCTGGAGCGCTCCGCCGTGTCGGGCGCCGGCGGCGATCCCTATTTCGGGCCGGGCGTCGCCGCGTTTCTCACCGAAGAATACGAAGACCTGCCGCAACCCACCATTACCAAGGGCCACGAGCTGGAAGACGAAGCCTACATAGAGGCAGTCCACAACGTGCTGGAGGAGATGGCCGAGAGCGGCAACACCGTTATCGTGGGAAGAGGCAGCCACGTCATACTGCGTGACCTGTCGAACGTGCTGCGCGTTGGCGTGGTCTCCGAGTACGAAGACAGGATAATCACCATAATGAATCGGGAGCGGTTGAGCAAGGAGGAGGCCGAGAGCACCGTCGCCGCGCGTGACGCCGCGCGCGCCTACTACTTCCAGCGCTTCCTCGGCCTGGATAACCCGGACGCGCCCGAACTGTTCCACATGGTGATCAACGTCAGCGAGGTAGGCTTGGACTACGCCGCCGACTTGGTGGCCACCGCGTCGATGGCGCACGCCGCCGGCCGCCTCGCCGGAGCCGCCAAGGTCGCCACCTGACCTCACACCCCCATCCTAACCTTCCCCCTGCGAGGGGGAAGGGACTTATTGGATAGGCCCTACGGCGCCTCGTACTCCGCCGTGACCGCGGTGTGAAGCCCGCCGCGAACGTTGTAGTCCAAAAACACGCTCATTCGCGCCGGGCGGCAGCACGCCACCAGGTCGTCCAGAATCCGATTGGCCGCGTGCTCCTGCACGATGCCCACGTTCCTGTACGAAAGCAGGTAGTACTTGAGCGACTTCAGCTCGATGCAGGAGTCCCCCGGAACGTAGCTAATCCTCAGCGTCCCCTGGTCGGGCAGCCCCGTCCACGGGCAAACCGCGGTGAACTCGTCCGTGTCGATGACCACCTCCGCGTCCCGGCCCGCGTACTCGTAGTCGAACGCCAGCAGGCAGCCGGCGTCGACCGCGGCCTCCGTCTCCGGGAAAATGTCAGTCCGCTCCCTGAGCTCCAGCCCCTCGTACCGTTCGCGCAACTCCTCAATGGTAGCCATCACGACTCCTCTAAACTTCTCTCATTTTCCAAAACCATTTTTGTCGTCCTGTCCGGTGCAAGCCCATGATACTCCCATCAGCGCCATCAAGTGCATCCTGAAGCATGTGCGGCATGGTTTCTGCCGCGCCTGCTTTGTGCCGGGGTTGTGGGCGTGCGGCCCGCATCTCATATAATAGCCCCCATGAACTGGCGTCGCACCACTACACGGCCCCGCGCGAGCGGGCCGCCCCCACCCGCCATCGACGTGCGCGGCCTGCGCAAGTCCTACGGGCGCGCGGCGGTGCTGCGCGGGCTGGACCTACAGGTCGGGTGGGGCGAAACCCTGGCCATTCTCGGACCCAACGGCTCCGGCAAGACGACGCTCATCAAGGCGCTGGCTACGCTCACCCGCCCGGACAGCGGCAGCGTCCGGGTCGCCGACCTCGACGTGTCGCGCAACGGCAAGCGCGCGCGCGCCGCCATAGGCGTAGTGACGCACGACCCGATGTTGTACGAGCAGCTCACCGGCCTGGAGAACCTCAAGCTGTTCGGGAGAATGTTCGATCTCGACGACGTGGAGGAAAGGGCAGCCTGCGCAGCCGACAGGCTGGGCATGGCCTCGAGGCTTTCGCAGCGCGTCGGCACGATGTCGCACGGAATGCGCAAGCGCCTCTCGATTGCGCGCGCGCTGCTGCACGACCCTCCCATACTGCTGATGGACGAGCCGGAGAGCGGCCTCGACCAGGAAGCGTTGGTTATCCTGGAGCGCATCGTCGCAGACAGAGCGGCATCGGGCCGGACGGTCGTCATGACTACCCACAATCTCGAACGGGGAGCGGCGCTGGCGCAGCGAGCCGCCATCCTCTCTCGCGGACGAATCGCCTACCACGATTCGGTCGCGCCGCTTGGCGTGGCCGGGCTGCGGGGGCGATACGCGGAACTGACAGGGGAGACGAACGCTTGAGGGCCTACTGGAGAGTGGCGCTCGCGGTGGTGTGGAAGGACGCGCTGCTCGAGCTTCGCACCAAGGAAATCGCGGTCTCGTTGCTGGTGTTCGCGCTGCTGGCGGTCGTCGTCTTCAACTTCGCCATTGATCCTACGCCGCGTACGGCGGCCACGGTTGGGCCGGGCATACTGTGGGTGGCCATAGCCTTCAGTGGCGCGCTGGGACTGGGCCGGTCATTCGCCATCGAGCGCGACGGGGCCGCGATGACCGGGCTGCTGCTGGCGCCGGTGGCGCGCGACGCGGTCTATTTCGGCAAGGTGCTGTCCATCTTCCTGTTCATGACGGCGGTCGAGGTGGTGGTATTTCCCGTATTCCTGGCGCTGTTCAACCTGACGCCCGGCGACCTGTGGCTGATTCCGATCGCGCTGCTGGCGACGCTGGGCATAGCGGCGGTGGGCACGCTGTTCTCCGCCATGGCCGTGAACACCAGGTCGCGGGAGATAATGCTGCCCGTGCTCTTTCTGCCGGTTGTGCTGCCGGCCATCGTGGCGGCGGTGGAGGCGACCGGCGGAGTGTTCGCCGGGGAAAGCCCGGCGCTGTGGGTGCCTTTCCTCGTGGTGTTCGACGCGATCTTTCTGGTAGTCTGCCCGGCGGGATTCAACCTGATTGTGGAGGAGTGAGCGGGCCGCTGGAGTCTATGAAACGGGGGCGAAACGCGCGGTTTCGCGTCCCTTGCCAAAATTGACAGCATGGGGGCTTACTGCTATATTTGGTGATGTTCTTGGGGGTGACGATCCAGTTAGGTTAGCCGTCCCCCACTCCCTGGCTTTCCGGAGGTAGTAGTTGAAAAAGAGTGACTTTGTGGTGCGATTTGCGGGAGAGGGCGGCCAGGGTGTCGTGACCTCTGCCGAGGGTCTCGCTCAAGCGGCAACCCAGAGAGGATACCACGCTCAGACCTTCGCCACCTTTCCATCGCAGATAATGGGCGGCCCGACGTGGACCCAGACGCGCATTTCCAACGCCGAGGTGCTCAGCTCGGGCGATGACCTCGACGTGCTGGTAGCCTTCAACCGCGAGGCTTACGACACACACGGCTCGGAAGTCCGCGAGGGCGGCGTGGTCATATACGACTCCGGCGCCTTCGACCTGGAGTACACGGGCAACAGCTTCGGTATGCCCTTTGACGAGCTGGCGAGGTCCACGGGCAACAACAGGGCCGCCAACATGGTGGTCATCGGAGCGCTCGCCTATCTTGTGGAGATGCCCCAGGTGATCCTGGAGGAGTTCGTAACCAAGCGCTTCACCAGGGGACGGCCCAACGACGAGCAGATAATCAGCTCGAACATCGAGGCGCTCTCGCTGGGGAGAAAAGAAGCGGAGCAGAGCGGATTCAGCCTCGGCGAGCTTGCCCCGGCGATTCCTCCCGACGTGGACCAGATCCTGCTCAACGGCAACCAGGCCGTTGCGCTGGGGGCGTACACGGCCGGGCTGGAGTTCTACGTCGGCTACCCCATATCGCCAGCCACGTCCATACTCGTGTGGATGGAGCAGAACCTGGTCGGTCCGGGCAAGTTCTGCTATCAGGCAAGCTCCGAGATCGAGTCCATCAACTCTATCGTCGGAGCGGGGTTCTCCGGCAAGAAGGCGATGACCGCCACAGCCGGGCCGGGCTTTTCGCTGATGAGCGAGGGTCTCGGCCTGGCATGGATGGCGGAGATTCCGGTAGTTGTCGCCGACATCCAGCGCGGCGGACCGGCAACGGGCCTGCCTACCAAGACCGAACAGTCGGACCTGATGGCGGCGATGTTCCCGGCCCACGGGGACGTCAAGCTGCCCATCATAGCGCCGGGCACCGTGGAAGAGTGCTTCTACGCCGCCGTGCACGCGGTGAACTGGGCCGAGCGCTACCAGGGCCCGGTGGTGCTGCTCAGCGAGCACGCCCTATCCGAGCGCAACCAGAATATCCCCAGGCCCGACCTGAGCAAGGTAGGCGTCGAAAACCGCAAGGTTTACGAAGGCTCCAACGGCTATAACCGCTACGACGGCTGGGAGCTTTCGCCGATGCCCATACCCGGCAATCCGGGCAGCTACGTCGCCAACGGCAGCGAGCACGACGGCATGGGCGATACGACGCACCTGCCGCAGCGCCACATCCAGATGACCAACCGCCGCTTCAGCAAGATCGGGCTGCTGGAGGACGGCTACTACGAAAGCGACAACGCCGACGCCCCTATCGCCCTGCTGCCGTGGGGCGGCTCGAAGGGTCCGGCGCTGGCAGCCTACAGAGAGTTGACGCAGGCCGGCCACGACATAGGCTGGTACTACACCATGTTCCTAAACCCGATGCCGCCCCAGCTTCTGGAAGAGTTGAGGAGCAAGGAACTCGTCATCGTTCCGGAGCTCAACTTCCAGGGCCAGTTCTCGTCCATCCTCCGCTCCTACGGAGTGCGGGCCGAGTCCATAACCCAGATAACCGGGCTGCCCTTCAAGGAGAAGGACCTGGTGCGCCAGGTGGGCGAGCGAGTCGGACAGATGCAGAAGGAGGGAGTAACCGCATGAGCGCGAAGAATCCCGAGTACGATTTCAAGTGGTGCCCCGGCTGCGGCGACTTTGGCGTGCGCCGCGCGCTGGAGACGGCGCTTTCCCAGAGGTCCATCGAGACGGAGCTTCCGGCCGAGAACACGGTCGTGGTGGCCGGGATAGGCTGCTCCGGCAACATGATCCATCTGCTGGAGGGCGACATGCCCTACGGGCTGCACGGCATTCACGGCAGGACGCTGCCGCTGGCGATGGGCGTGAAGATGGGCAGGCCGGACCTGAACGTGGTGATAGTGGCCGGCGACGGCGACTTCCTGGGCATCGGCCTCGAGCACATAGGGCCGCAGGCGGCGCGCAACCTGGACGTCACCGCCGTGATAATGGACAACCAGGTGTACGGGCTGACCAAGGGCCAGAGCTCGCCGACGACGGGCCTGGGCGCCATCACCAGCTCTACGCCTTACGGCAAGCCGGAGGAGGCGCTGGACGCGCTCCGGCTGTACCTGACCGTCGGCGCGTCTTACGTGGCGTCCACGATTTCGACCAAAGTCAGGGACCTGGGGACGATGATCCAGGACGCGATGAACCACAAGGGATTCTCGGTCGTCCACGTGCAGTCGCCCTGCACGACGTACAACAACACGTTCGAGGTGCTCAAGGGCAATCCCAGGAAGGGAATCGCGCCCTTGGCGTGGGACATCCCGGACGACCACGACGAGAGCGACCAGATGGCGGCCTTCGAGATAGCCAGCACGCCCGGCGTGCCGGTTGGAGTGCTCTACCGCGACGAGTCCCGGTTGACGTTCGACCAGCGCTCGAGCGAGATGGCGGGCAAAGAGACGGCCAAAACACCGGAGGAGTTGCTCGCGTCTTACGCTATCTAGGCGCGAGCAACGCGGACGCAGCGCAGAACGAGAGCGCCCCGGCGACCACTGGGGCGCTTTTTTGCGGCCCGTCGCGAACGCCGTATTTGGGCCGCGTCGCCGAGGAAGTGAAGTTGAAGCTGCTTCACCAGATGATAGCCGAGATGGTCGGCACCTTCCTGCTGACGCTGTTCATCATCGGGGCCGTGGCGGCCGCCGTACTGACCGACTCGCAGGTGGGGTTGTGGCAGGTGGCGGCGGTCATAGGGTTCGGGGTCTCGCTCGCCATCTACGCGACGGCGGCGGTGTCGGGTGCGCACTTGAATCCGGCGGTGAGTCTCTCCATAGCGTTGTTCCGGGGCGGTGAGTTTCCGGCGCGGCGGATTCCAGCGTACTGGGCGGCGCAGCTTGCGGGCGCGGTGGTCGCAGGGCTGGCGCTGCTGGCGATGTTCGGGCCGTTCCTGGAGCGATTCGAGGGGGAGGAAGGAATCGCGCGGGGGGCGGAGGGCAGCGAGCGTTCGGCGATGGTGTTCGGGCAGTACTTCCCCAACCCTGCGTCGGTGGGAGTGGACGCGGAGGCACGGTCGCTGATTTCGCCGGTGGGCGCGGCGGCGGTGGAGGCGCTGGGCACGGCCATACTGGTGTTCATGATATTCGCGCTGACGGACAGGCGGAACGGGCGGATAGCGCGGGGGAGCATGTGGCCGTTCTTTGTGGGGTTCACGGTGGCGGTGCTCATCAGCCTGCTGGCGCCGCTCACGCAGGGCGGGTTCAATCCGGCGAGAGACCTGGGGCCGCGGCTGGTGGCGTACTTCGCGGGCTGGGGCGCGCAGGCGATACCGGGGCCGTCCGCCGGGTTCTGGATATACATCGTAGGCCCGTTGGTTGGCGGGCCTATCGGGGCGGCCATCTACCAGTGGGGAGTCAGGCCGAGGGAGGACGGGGGCGGCGAGGACGCCTAGTCCACCAGCGCAATGCCGATGAGCGCTCCCATGATGGTAACCCACATCCCGGCCATAAGAATGTAGAGGTTGTTGAACCTCTGGTCGATTCGAGCCTGCATATTGTCAAACCGAGCGTTCGTCTCAGAGCGCAGGTTGTTCACCTCTGTGCGTAGGCCATTCATGTCGGCGCGCAGCGAATCCATCGAAGAGGAAAGGTCGCTGAGTCGCCCATCGACCTGCTCATACGCGCCTTCCAGCCTGCTGACCCTCTGTTCTAACGTCATGTATCAAACTCCCATCGGCTTGCTACGGAGCAAGCCGCCATTAACTCGCCGCTACCCCTTTCCCTGCGCCTCTATGCGGGTGAGGATGTCGCGGATTTCGGACAGTAGCTCGGTGGACTCGGACGAGCCGGCTGGCGGCTGAGCGGGCGCGGGGGAGGTTTCGCCGCCGAGCGCGGCTTCGCGCTGGCGGAGGATGGCGTCGCGAAACTCCACGGCATCTATCACGCCAACGAGGTCGCCCTCGCTGCTGGCGTTCTGGCCGGACTGGCCGGCGGTTTCGACGTGCAGGCCGCGCAGCTTGTAGTGGCGCATCAGCGGGCCGTCGTGCAGCCGAACGTCGGTTATGCGGTTGAGGGGAATGGTGGACTCCTTGCGGAAGAAGACGCCCTTGCGGACCTCGACGGCGCGGGCGGTGAGGCGCGCGGAGAGGCGCCGGTAGTGTTCGGGCAGATACCACAGGCTGAATATCAGCCAGAAGGGGATGAGCAGGATGCCGGCGACGGTTATGAAGAGGAGTCCGGTAACCCACAACCTGGTATAGGCGGTGATACGCCTGTCGAAGCGGGCTTCCAGGAGCACCTCTCCGGTGGCGCTTGAATCGGGCGTACCGCTGCTCATGTCGCGTGGCTCCCTTGCTCGATTGGCGGTGGCAGGTACGGTGGGCGGCCTAAAAGTTCCCTCTCCCCCGAGTGGGAGAGGGTTAGAGTGAGGGGGATCTCCCCGGCACTGGGCAGTCACCCCCATCCTAACCTTCCCCCATCAAGGGGGAAGGGACTTTTGGGGCCGTCTAGCCGCGGTTGGGGAGGGAGACGGTGGCGTAGCCCGGCGTGGTCTTCTTGCCCTCGTGGTCTTCCATCCAGAGCTCGCACTCCACCACGTTCTCGCCGTCCTCGGACGACTTCTTGGTGACGCTGCCCTTGACGAACACGGGGGTGCCGGGGACGTCCATGCCGCGGTACTGGCAACTCAGCTTCTTGAGGGTGCCGCCCTCGCCAATCCAGTCGGTAACGAACTGGCCGAGGAAGGCGTTCTTGAGCGCGCCGTGCAGGATGACGTCGGGAAGGCCGTTGCCGCGGGCGAAGGTCTGATCGTAGTGGATCTGGTAGTAGTCACCGGACGCGCCGGCGTACTTGACTAGCTGCTGCGTGGTGGGGTCCTTGCGCAGCGTGGGGATCTCCATCCCCTCCTGGACGTCCTCGAAATACACCTGGTCTCCCATCTATTCCTCCTTGCGGGGCGTGTCGCGAATTTCGATTGCGGGCCGGTCTCTCGACGGCGTCCGCTATGAGGGCGGGTTGTAACTTATGCCGGTGCTGCGCTGGAGCGCGACCGTCTGGCCGAACTGGTTGACGTACTTGGTCTCGCGGATGGTGAACATCATCTTGCCGAATGCCCGGGCATTGCGCTCGTACACGTCGGCGAACTTCTGGGTGACGGTGATGGTGTCGCCCGGGCGGACAGGCTCGAAGTACTCCCACTCGCTGCCGCCGTCGAGGTTGGCCGAGAAGGGGCTCTGGATGCTGACCTTCATGGGGCCTGACGGGGTGGAGCGCAGGAAGGTAGGCGGCGCGATGAGTCCGCCGTAGCGGCTGGCGCGGGCGGCCTGCTCGTCGTTGTACAGGGGGTTGTCGTCGCCGATAGCCTGGGCGAACTTGATGATCGCGCCCTTCTCGATTTCGTGGCTAACAGGGTCAGACTCCACACCAATCGCGTCGCGCATCTCCTGGGTGATGACAGAGTCCTGCTCTTGGGTCATAGGGGATCTCCTCCGGTGGGTTATGCTGGTTGTGAGGCAAGTTTAAGCGCGAAGCCTGGGGCTGTCAAGAAATGGGAGCGAGAGTGGATTGGTTGAAAGCGGCGGGAGCTAGCTGATACGATTTTTGTAGTGGAAGCGTATGAATCGGCCGGCGCGAACAGGGCATCGGGCGGGCGGCAAGCCGGGAGGCAGAAGTGAACGGCGTTTCCAAGATGGGCGGATGGCTCGGCATCTGGCGCAGCGCGGGGCTGCCGGCGCTGATCGGCGCGTTGGCGCTGGGCGCGGCGATTGCCGGGGCGGCGGTCGTGAGGATGCGGAACGTCGAGGGGATCGACGCCATCAACTTCTTCGTCGAGTCGCTGTCGGGCAGCACCAGCGGATTCGCGGGCGACCTGGGTGACTTGGCGCCGCTGGGGTTCGCGTTCGGACTTGGCATCGCGGCGGCGTTTAACCCGTGCGGGTTCGTGCTGCTGCCGGCCTACATGGGCCTGTACTTGGGCGATGACGATGAGGGAGACTCCGAGAGGGGCGTGCTTGGCAGGTTGGGCAAGGGCGTACTGGTGGGGTTGACGGTGACCGCCGGGTTCGTGCTGCTGTTCGGCGCGGCGGGCCTGGTCATCGGGCTGGGGGCGCGGTCGGTGGTTGCGGGCGTGCTGCCGTGGCTCGGGCTGGCGATAGGCGTCGCGCTGTGCGTGCTGGGCGCCTGGCTGGTGGCCGGAGGCAAGCTGTATTCGGAGCTGGCGCAGCGGGTAGCGGACCGCGTGGGGGACCCGGGCGAGACGAACGTAAAGGGTTACTTCCTGTTCGGCGTCAGCTACGGCGTGGCGTCGCTGAGCTGTGCGCTCGGGCCGTTCTTCGCGGTGATCGGAACCTCGTTCGCGGCGTCCACGCTGGCCAAGTCGTTCGGCCAGTTCGTGCTGTACGCAGCGGGCATGGGGTTGGTGATTGTGACGCTGACGGTCGGCATGGCGCTGTTCAAGGAGGCGATGGGAGCGGCGCTGGGCAGGGCGATGCCCGTTGTCGGGACGGTGGGGTCGTGGCTGATGGTGGTGGCGGGGGCTTACATCGTGTTCTACTGGCTGACGATCGGCGATTTGGTGTTTTAGGGCACCACCCATCCCTCCCATTCCGAGCTTGTCGAGGAATCTAGTGTGCTCGCCAGGCAACTGCATTAGATTCCTCGGCTACGCTCGGAATGGCACGATGATACGGGGGCGGAATGGCGCCGATAAGGGGCGGGTTTGAAACCCGCCCCCTACAGCGTCTAGGAGGAATGAGCGCGCAGCACCCCCATCCTAACCTTCCCCCTGCGAGGGGGAAGGGACTACAGGAGAGAGTTAGGATTCGGCGACTACGGGGTTGCTGAGGACGCCTATTCCCTCAATCTCGATTTCGACGGTGTCGCCGGGATGCAGGTCGCCCGCCTGGCCCGGGGTGCCGGTCATTATGACGTCGCCCGGCTCCAGTGTGACCACCCTGGTGACGAACTCGATGATGGTGGGTACGTCGTAGAGAAGGTCTGACGTGCTGCTTTCCTGTTCTACCTTACCGTTGACGCGGGCCACCAGGTGCAGGTCGCCGGGGTCGAGGTCGGTGACGATGTACGGCCCGATGGGGCTGAAGGTGTCCGAAGACTTGGCGCGCCACCACTGGAGATCGCCGCGCTGCCACTGGCGCGCGCTCACGTCGTTGCCGCAGGTGAGTCCCAGCACCACGCTCATGGCGTCCTCGCGGCTCACCCGCTTGCACCGCTTGCCGATGACCACCGAAAGCTCGCCCTCTTCCTGCATCGTGACCCCCTCTTCGAGCGCCTCGCGGGGGATTACGATGTCGTCGCCCGGCCCGGCCAGCGACGTGGCGGACTTCAGGAACGGCTCGGGCACCGACGGGGGTTCGCGGTCCCCCAGGTGGCTCTTGTAGTTAAGGCCGATGGCCACTATCTTGCCGGGCACTATCGGGGCCAGCAGCCGCACCTCGGACAGCGCGTGCGTGTGGTCGGTGACCTCGTAGTCTTCCAGGGGCGACGCGGTTATCTGCTTCACCACGTCGCCCTCAACCACGCCGTAGGCGATTTCTCCGTGCGCCTCGTATCTCGCGAACTTGGTCATTGGTTCCTCCTCATGGTGTGCTGCCGTTGGGCGGCGGCGGTGTGATGGGTATTGGGTTTGACACGGGGATAACTATAGCTGAACGAGGTGAGAGGCGCAAAGAGTGGTGCTTGTGCTTTGCGTGGGGAAGGGATATATTCCGCTTACGATTCGGGCGCGGGACGGGGCGCTGCGGCGTCCGGTTCCGGGGTTTCAAGGCAAGAGGGCCGTCACGGGCAAATCAGGAGGTCAAGGCCGCATGGTAACTCCGAACACCGACAAGCACGCATGGTGGATAAAGGACAGCTACAGCAGGGAGGAGATCGACCAACTCGTCCAGTGGGGGCTTGACCACTTCTGGACGCAGAATCACCAGATGGCGGACCTCGTGGCCCCGGGCGGCTACAACATCATGGCGCGGGGCGAGGGCTGCTATGTGTACGACATCGAGGGCAACAAGTACATCGACGCCATGGCGGGGCTGTTCCTGAAGAACATCGGACACCGCCACCCGGAGGTTGCCGCCGCGGTCGCCGAGCAGATGACCACGCTCGCGTATAGCAACTCCGGCGCGTACAGCAGCATACCCGGCATTCTGCTGTCGCGTAAGCTGGCGGAGCTGGCGCCGGGGGACATGACGAGGTCGTTCTTCTGCGGCGGCGGCTCGGAGGCGGTGGAGATCGCCCTGAAGATGGCGCGGCAGTACCAGTACATCTCAGGCAGGCCGCAGAAGACCAAAATCATATCGCGCAGGGGCCAGTACCACGGCTCCACGAGAGGCGCGATGAGCGTGGGCGTCGCGGGGCGGCGCAGCCCGGGGCTGTTCGAGGCGATGACCCCGCCGGGCAACATCCAAGTGGACCCGCCCTTCTGCTACCGGTGCCCGTGGGGCTTCAAGGACCGGGACAACGGGAACTGCTGTATGCAAAGCCCGCGGTCGCTTGAGAACATCATCACAGGCGAGGGAGCGGACAGCGTGGCGGCGTTCATCGCAACGCCGATACCCAACGGCTCGCAGATTCCTGCGGAGGAATACTGGCCTGAGGTACGCGAAATCTGCGACAGGCACGACGTGGTGCTGATAGCGGACGAGATAATCTGCGGATTCGGCAGGCTGGGGAGCTGGTTCGGGATGCAGCGCTTCGGCGTGCAGGCCGACATCATGACGGTGGCGAAGGCGCTGACCGGCGGTGAGCTTCCGATAGGCGGCGTGGTGGCGTCCCAGAAGGTGGCGGAGGCGTTCGACAACACCGAAGGCGCCAACTCGGCGTTCCAGCACGGCGTGACCTACGGAGGGCATCCGGCGGTGATGACGGCGGCGCTGAAGAACCTGGAGATAATGGAACGGGACAACCTGGTGCAGAACTCCTACGACATGGGCAACTACCTGTACGAGCGGGCCATGTCGGTGTTGCAGGAGAACCACCCGTCGGTCGGCTTCGTGGGCGGCGGCATGGGGCTGCTGATGTCCATCGAGATGGTGAAGAACCGCAGGACGAAGGAGACGTATCCGGGCGGGCCGCAGGGCGAGTACGCCAAGACGTTCACGGAGAAGCTGCGGAGCAACGGGCTGGCGACGCGCGCCGGCGATTCCATCGTGTTGTCCCCGCCGTTGACGATTACGAAGGACATCGTGGACGACATCATCGACATTCTGGACACGTCGATGGGCGAGATGGAGCGGGAGTTCCCGGTGGACGACGCGTAGGGGACGGGCGGTAGCGCGATACGTGGTGGGGGTGTGGGTCGAGAGGACGACACCCCCATCCTAACCTTCCCCCTGCGAGGGGGAAGGGACTGTAGCAGCGCGGGCGGCTGAGGCCAAGGCAACCGTCTTAGATTCCTCGGCTGCGCTGCGCTCCGCTCGGAATGGCAGTGATGTGCGGGGGCGAGACTTTTGAGGGCTACCTGCCGCGGATGCGGTCCCACCAGTCGCTGTCGTCTTCTTCTTCGACGGAGCGGCCGCGCCAACGCTTTTCGACGCGGTTGCGGGGCCGCATGAAGAACATGGCGTAGGCGACGATGAACAGCAACAGGCCTATCAGCCCCATGATCGGGCCGGCGCGCAGGACGAGCGCGAGCAGCAGGACCACGACGGCGGCGATCATTACGCGGCCGGGAGTTATGGCCCAGGTGCGGCCGCCCAACGCCTTTCCGGCGTACATCCAGAGGAGCCGCCAGAAGCCGGGCTTGCGGCGGGGAACCGGAGCTCGCCCGGGCGGCACTCCCGCCTGTTCGAGAATATCTTCTACTTCTTTCCTGTACTTGTCCGACATCCTCCACCTCTCAGTCCCGGCCCTTCATCCGACGGGCCAGCCTACCTGCCCTGACTCTACGCCAAACGCTCGCTTGCTTGAGGAGTGAGACTTAGCAAAATCCTATCCAACGCCAAAGCCCGATGTCAAGCATGGGCCGCGTTGACAACTCCCCTGCCCGCCAGTAGCATCCGTGCGTTCGTATCAGTCCGCGCCAGAGAGGGTATTTCTTGTCCCACTTCGACCTGTGTTGTTTCGCGTGCGGCGCGGCGCATCCCGCCGACATGCACACGCTCGGCTGCGAGCGGTGTGGCGGGCCGCTGGACGTGCGCTACACGACAGAGGCCGCGGGGACGGCTGGTGGCGAGCCGCCCATGCCGTACCACGACCGGACGGCGGCGGTGACGCTCGGCGAGGGGGACACGCCGTGCGTGGAGCTGAGGGCGGTCGCGCGGCTGCTGGGCGTCCGGCGGGTGTACGGCAAAGCGGAGTACCAGAATCCGACGGGTTCGTTCAAGGATCGGGGCACGGCCGCGATGGTGTCGGTGGCCGTGGAGTTGGGAGTGAGCGCGGTGGTGGAGGACTCGTCGGGGAACGCGGGGGCCTCGGTTGCGGCATACGCGGCGCGGGCGGGCATAGAGGCGCACGTGTTCGCGCCCGCGGACGCGCCGGCGGCGAAGCTGAGCCAGATACGGGTGTACGGCGCGCACACGCACCTGATAGAGGGGCCGCGACAGGCGGCGACCGACGCGGCGGTGGCGTACTGCGAGTCGCGGGGGATGGTGTACGCGTCGCACAATCTGAGTCCCTACTTCCTGGAGGGCACCAAGACGTTCGCCTACGAGGCGGTGCGGCAGCTGGTCGGCGATCCGCCGCGGCACCTGGTGGCGCCGGTGGGGAACGGCTCGCTGGCGACTGGGCCGTGGAAGGGTTTTCAGGAACTGTTCGACGCCGGGCTGGTCAGCGAGAGGCCGCGGGTGCACGCGGTGCAGGCGCGGGCGGTGATGCCGGTGGCCGCGGCGTACGCGGGGCGCGCGTGGAGCGACGCGGACGCGGGGCGGACTATCGCGGGCGGCATATCGGTGTCGGCGCCGCCGCGCAAGGCGCAGGTGCTGCGCGTGCTGCGCGAGTCGGGCGGCTCGGCGTTGGCGGTGGGGGACGAGGACATGACGCGGTGGCAGCGGCTGCTCGCCGAGGAGGAGGGCATCTACGCGGAGCCGACGTCCGCGGCGGCGTTCGCGGGGCTGGAGGCGCTGGCGGCGCGCGGCGTGGTGGGCGTGGAGGACTGCGTGCTGGTGGCGATCACGGGCAGCGGGCTGAAGGACGCGCCGCCCGCCTAGAGCCTATCCGACAACCTGTTCATCACCCCCATCCTGACCTTCCCCCTGCGAGGGGGAAGGGACTTTTCGGAAGGCTCACGCCTGAATCATGCCCCTGAGTGGGGGAAGGGACTTTTCGGATAGGCCCTTAGCGCTTCTTTCGGCGCCGGTTGCTCTTCATGTTGGCGCGGGACTGCTCGTAGTAGCGGATGTAGTCCTCGGCGGGCGTGCGGGAGATGACCTCGCCTATCAGGTCGAGGGGGAGGTCGTCGACGCGCTTGAAGCGCACGCAGGACTTGCCCATGTTCAGCTTCTTGCCGCTGGCGGCGTACCGCTCCTTGAACCACTCCTCTGTGACATCGTCGCCATAGACGTTCATCAGGTAGAGCGACATGTAGTTTTTCTGGTTGCCCAGCGAGGCATAGGCCAGCGGATGGCCGTTGTAGGTCTCGGGATAGACCTCGAGGGGGATGGCCCAGCCGATCATGCCGTAGAGCATCATCTCCTCGTAGCCGTCGGGCAGGTTTTCGAGCACCACCCGGCGGACCGCCTCCATGGACTCACGGCGGTCGTCGGGTAGCTCGTCGAGGTAGTCCTGCACTGTGCCGGCGTCGCTCTTGACCATAGCACCCTCCTGGTATCGTAGATTGCCGGGACAGTGTAGGCAATGCGCGGAACTCGGCGCAAGCGAGAGAAGGGACAAACGCGGGCTGTCCTGCATAGGCGGGTTGGCATATAATCGCGGCAGATACGGAACGGGAATAGGCAGGGCTGCGAACCGGCGCTCGGCGCGCCCGCCGGAGTTCAAGGATTGAGATACAGGACGCTTGGCGACACCGAACTGGAGCTGTCGGAGGTCGGGTTCGGCCTGTGGACGCTTGCGTCCGGGGGTTGGCCGGTGGTGAGCGAGGCGGAGGCGGTGAACCTGCTGGTGAGTGCGTTCGACCTGGGGATCACGTTCTTCGACACGGCGGACACCTACGGCGACGGCTACGGGGAGAGGGTGCTGGCCAGGGCGCTCGGGCGGCAACGCCACGACATCGTCATCGCGACGAAGGCAGGGTACGACATGTACACGACGGTGTTGAGCACAGACCCCGTTCCGCGCGAGCTGAACTTCGGTCCGCGTTACGTGCGCTACGCCTGCGAGCAGAGCCTGCGTCGGCTGGACACGGACTACATCGACCTGTACCAGCTTCACAATCCCACCATGTACGCGCTGGAGGACGACGAGTTGTTCGACACACTGGAGACCCTGGTGCGAGAGGGGAAGATAAGGTACTACGGCTTCGCGCCGGAACCGGAGGTCAGGTGGGAAGAGGAGGCGGAGGCGGCGATGCGGGAACGGGACGGGCACGCGCTGCAGTTGGTGTACAACATGCTGGAGCAGCGGCCCGGGCGCGACCTGTTCCCCATCGCGGTGGAGACCAACACCGGGCTGATTGCGAGAGAGCCGCACGCGCGGGGGGCGCTGGCGGCGGCGCGCCCCGCGCCCGCCGAGGGACAGGAGCAGGAGTACGAGGGAGACCTGGAGCACGGCGCGCCAATACCCGGCGAGGGCGAGGTCGCGGGACTTGGCTTTCTGACCAACAACCTGGACATGACGATGGGCCAACTGGCGATTAAGTTCGCCTTGTCGGAGTCGGTGGTTGCGTCGGCGCTGCCGAACATAGGCGGCGCGGAGCAACTGGACGAGTTCGCGGCCGCGCCGGACGGTGAGGACATTCCGGAGGAGTTCGTGGAGCGTCTGAGAGAGCTTTACGACGAGGGCGGCCTGCCGGACGCTCATGGGCCGCGCGGCGCGACCATCTGAGTTACGGCGTCGTCAGCTACGGTCGGCGGACCTGCGCGAGAAGTGCCGGCGCGGCCGGCCGCCGCGCGACTCGCCGCCGGACCTGCGGTCGCCTTGCCTGCCACCGCGCCCGCCGCGATTGCGACGCCTGGGTAGCAGCCGGCGCATCTCACCCTCTATCAGCCGAAAGTCCCTCTGCGGCAGCAGGTGCAACACGTCGAAGAAGGCCAGCGGCCAGTCCTCGGGCGCCCATCGTTTGACGTACTCCAGCCTGGGGCCGAGCACGAGCGCGTCGATGAAGTCCTTTTCTTTCAACACGATGTCGGGGCTTAGCCCGACGCTGTAGCGGCGGTGCGCCATCGAGCCGTTGGGCTTCCAGATGCCGCGTCCGCCCTCGTAGCATGGGGAAGTGACGGTGGCGGTGGCTACCCACTTGCGCAGGTCCTTGACGTAGAAGAGGAAGCGGTCGTTCGGCTGCATCCTCTCGGCGCGGCGGCGGTACCTGGAGCCGAAGGCGTACTCGCTGAAGCCCATCTCCCTGGCGATCTCGTAGTTCTCCAGGGTCTCGACTATCATCCAGAAGTTTTTTGCCATTGGCTTGTACTCCGGCTGGGCGGCCCCCCTGCCGGAAGCGCGATCCGGTCCGGCGGGCGGGCCACTACGCCCCCATTGTACCACTAATTCGCAGTGTCAGACTCAGCGCGCCTCGCGCAGGACGTTGTACAGGTGCAGGTACAGCTTGAAAGACTCCCTGGCGAAGACGGCGGGGTTAGCCGGCCGGGTGGGGTCGACGTGTTGAAAGAACGAGAACTCGGTGTAGTAAACGTCGCCGCGGGCGCGCATGGCGTCGGCCATGCGCCTGGACTCCTCGGAGGGCACAAGCTCGTCCTGCCTGTCGTGCATGATGAGAGTGCGGGCGCTGAGCCGGTCGATGCCTTCGCTTGGGGAGATGGCCGCCAGGTCCGCCAGCGCGCCCTCAGGCAGCTTCGCGAGCAGGGTGTCGGCCTCGTCGAGGGTGGGGCCGGACAGCAGCGCGGACACGGCGCGGGCCTCGGGCGAGAGCGCCTGCTCGTCGAAGCCCAGTTGGGCCGACCCGTTCTCGAACCTTGCGGAGAGGATCGCTCTCTCGTCGGGGTCCGGCACCGACTCGACGAGGTGTGTGGTCACGACTTCAACGCTGAGGGAGTCGGGCGCCCACGCCTGGGAACTGGGGCCATAGAAGCGGCTTTCGGCCACCACGGACTTCACGAGGTCTTTGGCGTCGTAGTAGCCGCCGAAGAAGTTGACGAACTGCACCTGGTCGCGTATGCGCTCGTCCTGGGCGGCGACCGCGGCAAGAGACGCGCCGACGCAGAAGCCCCCCATGCCGAGCCTGTCGGGATCGACATCCTCGAGAGTCCGCATGTAGCGGAAGGCCGCTACCAGGTTATCCACTTCCTCAGCGTGGACGCGCTTCTGGGTCATCCTGTCCGACCAGGGAATCATCACGACGAGTCCGGCCCGCGCGAGGCCGTTGGCCAGGTTCACCACGCGCTCGTCGTCTTTGCCGGCGGGGTTGACGCCGAGGAAGAGCAGCACCGCGCCGTGCCTGCCGCCGCCGGGGGGAAGGTACAGGTCCGCGTCCTCCAGGTTGTCTCCGCTCGTATAGACCACGGGCCGGCGCGCAGGCTCGCCGACGAACCACTGCTGCGGCTTGACGGGAATCGTGGGCAGGAGCTGCGGCACGAGCATCAGGGTGTGGGTCGCGGTGCGGATTTGGGGAGTAACGGCGAGCGCGACGCCGAGCGCCACCAGCCAACCCAGCGCGATCAGTTTCAGCAGGCGGGGGCGGCGAGGCAGCATAGCGCCGGTCTCCTTTCGAGTGCAGCGGCCAGCTTTGACACGTTTCGGAAGTCGGTGTTAACCTAGCCTCATTCACTATACTACAGCTTTTCGATGCTTTGCCCGCAAGCGGGGCGGGCTTGCGAGGCGTCGCTGCTGAGCCGGTGAACAGTGGTGTGACATGGCCGTGGTCGAGACACTTGGGCGTCTGGTTGGCGGTGCGGTGCTTGCCACCGGCGGCTGGCGGCTGGGAGATTACATAAGCACCACCTGGGGGCCGGAGTACTACGTCCACTGGGTGTTCGGTCTGGCGATCTTCGGGGCGCTGCTGGGCCTGGCGGCCACCCCATACGTGGGCGGCAAGCTGGCGGGCGTGCTGGCTTCCCAAGCCGAGGGCGTGCCCACGTCGCGTTTGTTTTCGGGCGTGGTCGGGACGGCCGTCGGGCTGCTGCTGGCATTGCTGCTCGCGATACCCCTGGCGCGGCTGCCGGGCTGGTTCGGGATCGCGCTGCCCGCCGCTCTTTCCATGCTGTTCGCGTACCTGGGCGGAGCGTTCATGCTCTCGCCGAGACGCGACCTGTTCCACGGTTTCTTCCCGCAAGGTTCCACGGGGGTGTCCATCAACGGGAGCTCGCCCGCGGGGCCGAAGATCCTGCTGGACACGAGCGCGATAATCGACGGCCGCATCGCCGACATAAGCCACACGGGATTTGTGCTGGGCTGCCTGGTGGTGCCGAACTTCGTGCTTGACGAGTTGCAGCGGGTCGCCGACTCCAGCGACGGACTGCGTCGAAACCGGGGCAGGCGCGGGCTGGAGGTGCTGAACAGGCTTCGTGACGGGAACGGCGTAGAGATAGAGATCATGGACGCCGGGGCCGACGACGGTCAGGACGTGGACAGCCGGTTGGTGGATCTGGCCAAGAGCCTGGACGCCTCCATCATCACCACGGATTTCAATCTCAACCGGGTGGCGCAGTTCCGTGGGGTTACGGTGCTGAACATCAACGAGTTGGCAACCTCGCTCAGGCCGGCGCTCCTTCCCGGCGAGACATCCACGGTCACCGTGTTGCAGGACGGACGGGAAGAGGGCCAGGGCGTGGGATTCCTGGAGGACGGCACCATGATGGTCGTGGAGGGCGGCGCGGACTACAAGGGCAGCGACCTGGACGTGGTGATAACGCGCGTGCTCCAGACTTCGACCGGCTCAATCGTGTTCGCACGGCCGCGGAGGGCCTAGTGGTCGCAGACGGCGCTGCCGCGCCCGAAGACGCCCTGCCGACGGCGGCGGTCATCGTGGTCGCGGCGGGCAGCAGCGTTCGCATGGGCGGCGCGGACAAGATTTTCGGCCCACTCACGGATGATTACGGCAAGCCCGCGCTCGCCTACTGCGTGGAAGCTCTGGAGGCCAGCCCCCACGTGGAAATGATAGTCCTGGTCGTCTCGAAAGCCAGGATGTTTCCCACCATGGCGATGGCGTCCGAGGTAGGATGGCGCAAAGTGGCCTTCGTGTGCGAGGGCGGCGAGCGGCGGCAGGACTCGGTGGCCGTCGGGCTGCGGACGCTTGGCGAATACGACCCCGATTGGGTCATCGTACACGACGGCGCGCGCCCCTTCATCACGCCCGAACTGGTCGCGCGCGGCCTGCGAGCCGCGCAACGCACAGGTGCGGCGTCGGCGTCAGTGCCGGTGACCGACACCATCAAGCGCGTGGACGCCGGCGGATTCGCCACCGCCACGCTGGAGCGGGCCGCGTTGCGCGCGGTACAGACACCGCAGGTGTTCCGCCGGGAGTTGCTCGCCGAGGCGCACGCCCGCGCCGACGGCACGTTCACGGACGACGCCGGCATGGTGGAGAGCATCGGCGGCAGGGTGCGGCTGTTCGAGGGTTCGCGCGACAACATCAAGCTGACTACGCCCGAGGACTACGCCGTTGCGGGCGCGATACTGGCGCGGCGGTCGGCGGGCGGAGCGTGACCACGCGCACCGGCATTGGCATGGACGTCCACCCGCTCGCGGAAGGGCGCAGGCTGGTTATCGGCGGCGTCGATGTGCCCTACCGGCTGGGGCTGGACGGCCACAGCGACGGGGACGTGCTCGCGCACGCGGTCATAGACGCCATGCTGGGCGCGGCGGGACTGGGCGACATCGGCGACCACTTCCCGCCCGGCGACCCGGAATACAGGGGCATCGACAGTCTTGAATTGGTGGCTCGAACAGTCGCCATACTGTCCGCGCGGCGTTGGCGCGCCACGTATGTTGATGCTACAATTGTGGCGCAGCGTCCCAAGCTGAAACCCCACCTCGGCAGGATGAGCGAGAAGCTCGCTTCGGCGCTCGGAATGGCCTGCGAGGACGTGAACGTGAAGGCCACAACCACCGACGGGCTGGGATTCGTGGGCCGTTCGGAGGGAATCGCCAGCCTGGCGGTGGCAACCGTCGAAAAAGTGGTATGAGACTTTACAACACCCTGACCGGCGCCAGGGAAGAGTTCGCAACCGCAGACGGCAAAGTCAGAATGTACGTCTGCGGCATCACGCCATACTCGGCCTCTCACCTGGGCCACGCCATGTCGTCCGTCGCATTCGACGTGGTGCGGCGCTACCTCGAATTCAAGGGATTCGACGTTATCCACGTCCAGAACTTCACCGACGTGGACGACAAGATGATTCAGGCGGCGGCCGAAAACGGCACCTCCATGAGCGAGCTTGCCGAGGCCAACATTGACGCCTACCTCGACGAGATGGACGAGCTCGGCGTGCTCCGTGCGCACCACTACCCGCGAGCCACCGGCGAGATAGACAAGATAATCGAGATGATCAGCGCCCTGGAGAACAAGGACTGCGCCTATGCCGTCGGCGGCGACGTGTACTTCCGGGTAAGCTCGGACGCCGACTACGGCAAGCTGAGCCGCAGGAGCCTGGACAGCCTGATGGCGGGCGCGAGGGTGGAGATAGACGAGTCCAAAGAGGACGTGATGGACTTCGCGCTGTGGAAAGCGCGGAAGCCCGGAGAGCCCAGTTGGGACAGCCCCTGGGGTCCGGGCAGGCCGGGCTGGCACATCGAGTGCAGCGCGATGTCGATGGCGTACCTCGGCGAGCCGGTGGACATCCACGGCGGCGGCCAGGACCTCGTCTTCCCGCACCACGAGAACGAGATCGCCCAATCGGAGTCCTACACCGACAGCGAGCCGTTCGCCCGGTTCTGGCTGCACAACGGGCTGTTGCGGCTGGGCGAAGACAAGATGAGCAAGTCGCAGGGCAACATCATCTCCATACGGGAGGCGCTTGCCAAGTACAGCGGCGAGGCCCTTCGGCTGTTCATCCTCAGCTCGCACTACAGAAGCCCGCTAGTGTACAACGACGGTGCGGTGGAGGCGCAGGAGCGCGCGCTGGACCGGCTGCGTAACGCGCTAGCCCTGGAGGGCGGAGCGGACACGGGCGGCCCGGCTGTCGACGCTGCCCCCTTCCGCGAGCGTTTCGTTGCGGCCATGGACGACGACCTGAACACGCCGCGCGCGCTGGCGGCGCTTTTCGACCTGGCGAGGTCGATTAACCGCGGCCACGAGGAGGGCGCGGGCGTATCGGGCGCCCAGTCCGAGCTGCGCGAACTCGCCGGCATCCTCGGCCTGACGCTGCAAGCGCCGGACAGAGGCGAGGGCGCGGACGTGGAGCGGTACGTCGAGTTGCTGATAGAAATTCGTTCCGCGCTCCGGGAGGCCAGGCAGTACGCGCTGGCGGACAGGATACGCGACGGCCTCAGCGAGCTGGGCGTGACGCTCGAAGACAAGCCCCAGGGCACCACCTGGCGCGCCGGGCGCCCGTAGCCGCCGCGCGCGGGAAGACACCCCGGTGAACACCGGACTGCTCCGGGACCTGACCCGCCTGCTTGGGGCAGGCAACGTCTCCGCCGACGCCAAGCGCCTCGCCGACTACGCCGGAGACGCCCTCGGCGACTATCGCGCGTTCGGCGCGGTGCATAGGCTGTACGCCCGTCCCGCGGTGGTCGCCTGGCCCACCTCCACCGATGACGTCTCCCGCGTGCTCAGGCTCGCCAACCGGCTGGACGTTCCGGTGGCGCCATACGGCGGCGGCACGGGCGTCATGGGGGCGGCGGTATCGAACGACGGCTGCATCGTGCTGAACCTCCAGCGCATGAACCGCGTCTGCCGGGTAAGCCGCCGCGACATGACCATCCGCGCCCAGGCGGGAGTGGTGCTGGAGGACGCCGCGGCGGCGCTGCGCTCCGAGCGTCTTCTGCTGGGGCACGACCCCTGGAGCCGGCCCATAGCCACCGTGGGCGGCGCGCTTTCGACGAACGGTGTGGGGTACACCGCGGCCAAGCACGGATCGATGGGCGACCAGGCGCTGGGCCTTGAGGCGGTGCTGCCGGACGGCGAGATAGTGCGCACAAGAGACGTGCCCAAGCGCTCCTACGGGCCCTCGCTGGCGCACCTGCTCATCGGCACGGAGGGCACGCTCGGCGTCATCACGGAGGCGACGCTGCGGGCCTTCCCGCAGCCTGAGCGGCGGATACTGCGCGCCGTAGAGTTTCCGAGCTTCGAGGCCGGATTCGAGGCGGTGGTGGCGATGTACGCCCAGGGAGTGCAGCCCGCCATGCTGGACTACGGCGAGGAGCTGTGGCGCGACGGTCAGTCCGTGGAGTCCGACGCCACGGTGTACCTGGCGTTCGAGGGGTTTTCGGAGGAGGCCGAGGCGCACGACGGCAGGGCGATACGGATATGCGAGTCGATGGGCGGCCGTCCCGCCGGAGAGGGCGAGGCCGAGCGCTTCTGGCGCACACGGCACGCGCCGGGGGAGCGGTACTTGCGGCAGGTGCTACAGAGCAGCGACGTTGCTGGCGCGCGGCGTGCGCGCAGCGAGTATCGCATGGAATATCTGCACGTGGCGCTGCCCGTGTCCCAAGTGCTGGAGTATCGCCGCCGCTGCCAGGAGCTGCTGGGCGAAAGTCGGGCCATCGTAAGGGAGTGGTCACTTTGGGCGCGGCCGGAGATGCTGTCGTTCCTGTTCCTGGAAGAGGATGACGCAGGAGGGCAGACCTCCTGCGACATGGGCGAGGTTGTTGACAGGACGCTGACGCTCGCACAGGATATGGGCGGCACGATGGAGTATTGCCACGGCGTGGGCGTGAAGCTGGCCCACCTGATGGAGCGGGAGCTGGGGTCGGGCATGAACGCCGCACGCAAGATCAAGCGCGCTCTTGACCCGAAGAACATCCTGAACCCGGGAAAGCAGCTTGGCTAGAAGCGGGCAGCGCAGGAGGTCAACAGATGCTGGTTAGCACTACCGAGACGATAGCGGGAAAGCGCATAGTGAGCGTAGTGGGCATGGTGCGCGGAAACACGGTGCGCGCACGCGCGATTGGGCGCGACATCATGGCGGGACTGCGCAGCATCGCGGGCGGCGAGATACCGGAGTACACGAACCTGATGTCGCAGGCGAGGGACGAGGCTGTGGAGCGGATGAGCAGGACCGCGGAGCAGATGGGGGCGAACGCCATCGTCGGGGCGCGGTTTACGACTTCGAGCATTATGAACGGGGCGTCGGAGATACTGGCGTATGGGACGGCGGTGGTGGTGGAGTAGGGACTCGCCCGCTCAGGACTGGAGACGCTCCAAACTGTCTACCAGTTCGCCGACCCTGACAAGCCCGCTCCTGACCATCTCTCGAGGCAACCAGCCTTCGTAGAAGTTGACGTGGAGTGAGTTCGCGATGTGGAATAGGTCAAGTAACTGCTCGTCCCCGGCCTCGATCGCTAATCGATCTATCGCCCCGAACAATTCGCCATGGCCATCGTGGCGCCAGCCGCGGGCCTCTGCGGAAGCCTTGACCATCTGCGCGGCGGCGCCCCAGCCCTTCTCGGACGCCTGGACCAGATCGCCCTCGTGGAAATACTTCCATGCCTTGTCCATGAATTCATGGCCGGTTATGTTGTGATACTCGATGCGTTCCTGAGATGCCATCGCCTTTCGCTCCTGGCCTGGCAGTCCTAGCCAAACCCAGTTGTCGGACTCGCTCGATTGTAGCACACCGCACTAGCGTCGCACGCGCACTTTCGCTCCGACGCCCACACCGAACTGGCGGGCGGCGTTGCCATTCTGGACGGCTATCTCCACTGTGCCGTGGCTACCAACTATGGCCAGTACGCCGTCAGTCTCATCGTAGGAGCGGCTGAGGCCCTCTATGCGAAGGCCGCCCACGTCCACCACAACCACCCTACCCGCCCCGTCGTCGGTCAGGGAGATGTTGGTGATGAGGTTGCCGAAGTGATCGACGTGGACAACGCGGCCTTCGATTTCGCCGCCGGACCAGGTGGGAGGCGGGACGTTCAGCCAGACCACCTCAGCTAGCGGCGGTCCGAACTCCTCCGGCGGCACTCCTTTCGACAGGTGCGCCGCTGCCGGAGCGAACACGTCCCGGCCGTGAAAGGTGTGGCTCACCTCGGGCAGGCGAAAGCGGGGGGCGGCCAGCTCGTAAGCGCGGCATTCGGGTGGCAGCGGGGCGACGACGGGCGCGAGAAAGTCGGCTCCTTGCTCCCCCAGGTGTCCGTAGCGGGCCACCACGCGGGTGAGCAGTCCGTTGTCGGGCGCGACGTAGCATCCATCGGGGGTGACCAGCAGCAGCGGCTTACGGCTGCCGCCGACGCCGGGGTCGACGACGGCGAGGTGGACTGCGCCGGCGGGAAAGTGACGGGTCGCCTCGGCGAGCACGAACGCGCCGTGGGCGACGTCCTGGGGCGGGACGTCGTGGGACACGTCCACCAGGATGAGACGGGGTTCGATGCTGAGCATGACGCCCTTCATCGCCGCGACGTAACCGTCCGCCGTGCCGAAGTCGGTGGTGAGAGTGATGATGGGGCGTGGCATGCCTTTTCACCCCCATCCTAACCTTCCCCCATCGAGGGGGAAGGGACAAAATGAAAGTCGTTCTCTTACGCTATGCCAAGCAGGTTCAGAATCCTGGGGCTCGCGCTCACGATGGAGACGAGAATGAACACGACCACCAGGCCGATGGTGAACTGGAATAGGGTGCGCTCGATGCCGCGGCGCGTGCGGAATGAACCCTCGGCGGAGCCGAAGAGTCCGGTCCCCTGCCCGCGCACCTGTACCAGGATCACCACGGTGAGCAGAATGGAAAGAAGTATCTGGATGATGTTGAGCGCCGTCATTTAGCCTCTCGTTCCATCACTAGGAATTGTCATTGTAAAGATCCATGATGCTGAGCGCCAGGTTAGCCGAGTCGTGGCCTACTGGGTGCGCCTCGTCAATCACGTCGCGGAAGACTATCTTCGCGTGGCGCACGAGGCGTCCGTCGCTGACGACGGCGTCGCCCAGAAAGCGGTCGCCGAAGTCAATGGGTCTGCTGTTGGCGATGACGTAATCTACGATGGTGTCGAAGGTGTGCGACTGGATGGCCTCGACGTGGTCTTCCACGTTGAAGCCATCGGTCTCGCCCTTCTGGGTCGCGACGTTGCAGATGTACACCTTGAGGGCCGTGGACTGTCTGAGGGCATCGGCTATGCCGTCCACCAGAAGGTTGGGCAGGACGCTGGTGAAGAGGCTGCCCGGACCGAGCACGACGACGTCGCTCCGGCGAATGGCGTCCACCGCGCTCAGGGATGCGCGGGCATTCACCGGCTCTATCGTGAGCCGCTCGACGGCGCCTCCGCTCTCCCCTATCTGGGACTCGCCGTGGACGACCGCGCCGTCCTCGAGCACGGCGGACAGGGAAAGGCTGTCCGCCGTGGCCGGTATGATGTCGCCTCGGACGGCGAGCACCTTGCTGGAGTGGCTGAGGGCTTCCTCGAAGTTCTGGGTTATGTCGGTCATGGCGACGATGAAGAGGTTGCCAAAGCTGTGCCCGCGCAGACCGTTGCCCCTGTCGAAACGGTACTGGAACAACTCCTGGACGAGCGGCTCGGAGTCCGAGAGGGCGACCAGGCAGTTGCGGAAGTCGCCCGGGGGCGGCACGCCGAGCTCCTCGCGGAGTCGGCCGGAGCTGCCGCCGTTGTCTCCCATCGACACTATGGCGGTGAGGTTGTCGGTGTGGGCCTTCATTCCCCTGAGCAGCCGCGACAGGCCGGTGCCGCCGCCGATGACGACCACGCGCGGCCCCTTCTCCCGCGAGCGGCGGGTGTAGATGGTGTCGGCGATGCCGTCGATGGTCTTGGACGCGAGTACGAGCGGGCCGACGGAGCGGTAGAGGCCATAGACGGCCAGCGCGATGACTGCGAGGCCGAGCGCGAGCATGAACACGCCCTCGAAGTACGACGGCAGAAAGTCGGGGAAGCCGAGGGAGAAGAGCTTGCGCATGAGGAACGCCAGCCCGATGGAGCAGAGAGATATGCCCGCGGCGCCCAGCAGCAGCCAGCGCTTGACGCCCAGGCCGGGGTAGAGCAGCTTCAGCAGGGTGTGGCGCTGGGACTGCGGCCATGCGGGCGCGCCCGCGCCGGCTGACGTGGGGCGGGTGTCAAAGGGGGCGACGTCGCCGGTGCTGCTCATACTCTCTCGCGCTTCAGCGCGTCGAGCTGACGGCCAAGCTCTTCCGACGCCAACCGGGGATTGGCCCTGCCCTTCGTTATGCGCATCACCTGCCCGACCAGAAAGCGCATCACCGCTTCCTTGCCCTCGAGGTACTCCGCTACGGGCTCGGGGTTGGCGCTTATGGCTTCGGCCACCGCGTGCCCGATGGCGTCTGAGTCGCTTATCTGGGCGGCGCCGGACTCGTCGGCGATGCGCCGGGGCGACTTGCCGGTAGAGTACATCCGCTCGAACACGTCCTTCGCCATGGTGGAGGAGAGGACGCCGGAGTCAACGAGGCCCACTAGCTCGGCTATCTGCGCGGGCCGCACTTTCACGTCTTCGAGGGAATCGCCGGAGAGGTTCATCAGCCTCAGCAACTCGCCCAGAATCCAGTTGGCGACGGGCTTGGCAAGCTCCACGCTGGGAGGTGTGCCGAGAGCGTCCTCGAAGTAGTCGGCCATTTCCCGCGTGGACGTGAGCAGGTCTGCGTCGTAGGCGGAGAGGCCGTACTGGACCACGAAGCGGCGCTCGCGTTCGTGAGGGAGTTCGGGCAGACGCTCACGGACCTCGGCCACCCAGGAGGGGTCGATCTCCAGCGGGGGCAGGTCCGGCTCGGGGAAGTAGCGGTAGTCGGATGCGTACTCCTTGCTGCGCTGCGAGAGCGTTTCGTCCCGCTCGTCGTTCCAGCCGCGCGTCTCCTGCTCGATGCGTCCGCCGCGGTCGAGCACGGAGGCCTGGCGCTCGGCCTCGAACTCCAGCGCGCGGAAGACGGAGCGGAAGCTGTTCATGTTCTTGACCTCGACCTTTGGGCCAAGCTCGATGTCGCCCTTGGGTCGGGTGCTGATGTTGGCGTCGCAGCGGAAGCTGCCCTCCTCCATATTGGCGCTGCTGACGCCTATGTAGCGGAGGATCGAGTGCAGGCGCGTCAGATAGGCTCTGGCCTCTTCCGGGGAGCGCATATCCGGCTCGCTCACGACTTCCATGAGGGGGACGCCCGCGCGGTTGACGTCCAGCAGGCTGTAGCCCTCGCCGAAAGGCTCGCTGCGGTGCATCAGCTTGGCGACGTCCTCTTCCAGGTGGACACGGGTGATGCCAACGCGCTTACCGTTGCCGTTCACGTCGATTTCGAGGCAGCCGTCGTGGGCGATGGGCATGTCGTACTGGGAAATCTGGTAGCCCTTCATCAGGTCGGGGTAGGGGTAGTTCTTGCGGTCGAACTTGGTGCGGCCGGAGATGTCGCATCCGAGCGCGAGGCCGGTGCGCACCACAAGCTCCACCGCGCGGCGGTTGATAACGGGGAGCACGCCGGGCATTCCGAGGCAGACGGGGCAGACCACGGTGTTTGGGGCGGCCTCCTGGTAGCCGGCGCTGCAAGAGCAGAACATCTTGCTGCGGGTAAGCAACTGGGCGTGGACTTCCAAGCCTATGACGATTTCGTAGTCCATGACAGGTGGGAAAGAATCTCTCCGAAGTGGCGGGGACGATGGAATGTGTACGGCAAAGTATAGCCCACGCCCGCGTCCAAAGGCAATTCGACGCGGGCGCCCATCAGCGTCCTTTCATAGTCCCTTCCCCCTTGACGGGGGAAGGTTAGGATGGGGGTGACGTCGCTGGCACAGCTACTGCTAATCTCAACTCCTATCCCTGTCAGCCCTCAGCCTCCAGACGAGTGGCGAGAATGAAAAGGCCCTGCGTCCGGCGGAGCGGATGGCGGCTCGAAAATATCTGTTTCATTCCGTGTTTTCTGTGTTTTTCTGCTTCGGCCCCTAGCTGGGGGTGTCGGCTATATGCGCCAGTGTGAAACCGCGGAGAAACGGGATGAAACGCCGAAAGAACAGTCCGTCACAAGCTCGATGCCGGTGTCCGGAGGGCGCAAGCCGGGCGTTCCGGGTAGCGGGAAGGCGGTGTGAGTGCGTCATGGATGAAGAATAGCACGGATGTACGATAGAATCAAGAGGCCACACGCGGGGTGGCTGTTCCAGTCTCGATGATAGCGGTCTGGCTCATCCCGAACGCGCCCCTCCATCCCATTCCGTGCACACCCCTCCACGTCATTCCGAGCGTAGCCGAGGAATCCAAAGCGGCTGCCTCCCCCGCGCACAGTAGTTCGTTTTGTTGTACAATGGCGCAAATCGCAGATGCGAGGAAGTGCTATGCCGCAACAGACTGAGCCGAACGCCAACTATGCCTTGTGCGGGCTGCTCCGCAACATGCTATCCCGGAGCACAGTGCACTCCGAGAACACCCGATCCATCGTCGGCCACGCCGGCCTGCATCCGGATGTCCTGGTCATCACGCCCGGGGCGGCGCCCGTCGTCGTGGAAGCGGAGTTCGAGCCAGCCTACAGCGTAGAATCGGAGGCTAAAGACCGACTGGGCCTGGAGGAGACGTCCAGCCGGCGCGTGATTGAGGCGGTAGTCGCATTGCGCTACCCCGAGTCTGTCCAGCAGGCATACGACCTGACGGAGGCTCTCAAGTCGGCGCGCCTCTCCTACTGCGTCTTCACCGAGGAATCAGACGGCGCGAGCAGGTTCCCAACCTCCGGCTGGCTGGAGGGTTCGGTCGAAGACCTGGCCGACATGGTGCGCCTCGTGTCCGTCCCGCAGCGCGCCGTGGACGCCGCAACGCTGGCGATGGAACAGGGCATCGACCGGGTCGCCGCCCTGCTGGACAAGCGCGTGGTGTGCGACCTGCTGGGCTTCGACGGCGCCACCTACGAAGCCGTCCGCCGCCTGTCCGCCAAGTGGTGCGCCGAGCCATCCGTCCACGGCGGCAAAGCCCGGCCCCGCGGCTCGTCCCTGGTGGTGTGACGGGTGCTTGGCGGCGAGCCGGGAAATGCACACGAGGCGAACCTGTAACAGTTTAGTCGATCATGCATATGTAGGGGCAATCCCTTGTGGTTGCCCGCGTTGGTCATCGCGCTCATGGTGCCTGCAACGGACGCCTCAACGCACGGAGCACCGACTAAGCTGATACAGACTCACACGAGGCCTAAGCCCGGATGAGCATACTTCGAATGCGATACAATATCTTGAAGAGATTGACTGCGTGACAGTGTATCCACGCAGCATCGGCAGAATGGTCAGTATGTTGGAAAGAGCCTAATGACATCCGATACTTCTTCCTTGACGCACTTTACTCTTTCCTATCAAGGAAGCGCATTAGCGGACCACTCCATGAGCGTCCGCCAATTGGGTCCGGCAATAACCGCCCTTGGTGAACTGTTCGATAGGACTAACTATCTCTTGAATAGAGATGGTTCAACTATTGACATCAAGGCCACCACAACTCGCTCCGGTTCTTTTGGAATTGACTTCGCTGTCGAAGTGGTTCGTATGGGCGCTACCATATTCTCTGGGCAGATTGTGGTATCTGCTCTGAACATCCGACAACTTGTCATCTTGGCGATAACTTGGTTGAAGTATTTGAACAGGGAAGGGAAGGACGCAACTAACTGGACAGAAGACGAAGTCGTTCAAGAAATGGAGTCAATTGGCCTCAAGATTGGTGACATTGAACTCAACACGAACGCATCTGCCGAAACCACCCGAACTGCGCTGGAGACGATCGCCCGCCTCTCCAGAGATAGGAATTTCCTCGAACACCTACGGCACACAGCCGGACCTGTAAGTCAAAACGGAATCGACCGTGCCTCTCTCCTTGACAATGAATCCAAGATCTTGGAATCAATTGAAGAGGCTGACTTGCCCACCTTAGAACCACCTCCCCAAGACACTACCACAGAAGAAGACGCTAACCGTGATAACTCCTTACCTCGGTCAGGGCAACGCTCAATGGAGCCTCAGTGATGGAGCGCGCACGGACAGGTACGACATGTTGGACGAGAGTTTTGCCGCCAGCGTGAGGAGCAGCGCTATTGAATTTCGATCGAATGACATTCTCGTATGTGAAATCCGATACGTCTATACGCACGATGCCGAGGGCAATATCGAAACGACTACCCGTGAGATTCTCAAAGTTCATTCACACACTCCAATAAGCCAACTGCGCCTGTCTGATATGTGATGTGTACGTCTTCAGAAGTGTATGAGTACGTCGCCCGCAGCGGGATGACAAGGGTAAGGCTGAAAGCTCCGACCGAACGAAGAGGGTGATATGCCCAGAAGCAAAACGGGGTCAAAGACGGTCGTTACCAAGGGAGACAAACCCCTGAAGTTCCCCCCCAAGCCCGACTACGGCGGCAAGCCTCCCGGCCCGCGAAACATCAGACCCAAACGCAAGTAGGCGCAGGCTCCGCCCACCCCCCTTCGCGTCCTTCGTGCCCTTCGTGGATAATCCTTCCCCTCCACGCCCTTGACCCACCCCGCACATCCGTGCTACTATTCCCACATGCCAGCCCTCACCACGCAAACGTACCCCACCGGCCGCCGCATCGCCGCGCCCATCACGCCGCCCGCCACCCCGGCGCCGCGCCGCGACACTCCGTCCCGCCTCAGTCCCGATATGACGCGAACCCGTATCGGCTCCACCCCCGATTGTCACGCATCGACGGCCTCCCCAGCTAGCGCACCACTACGAAAAGCACACAAAACACAGAATGAAACAGACATCCCCCACTTCCGTTTCACCCGCCCTCGCACCACGGCCGGTCAGCCGCCCGCCGTTCAGCTCGCCACCCATCGTTGGCCGCCACCGCGCCCAACCCAAACTTGACAGCCCCGCCGCCAATTGTTAGATTGTGTCCACAGTGGGAAAGTGCGCGCGGCGGAGGGCGCGGGGAAGTCTGAAGCGCTGAGGGGGGCTGAATTGCCGAGATACGATTACAGGTGCGACTCGTGCCAACACCGGTTCGAGCTCAAGCAGAGCTTCGACTCCGAGCCGGTCGCGACCTGCCCAAGTTGCGAGGGCAGAGCACGCCGCCAGTTCCACGCCGTACCCATCGTCTTCAAGGGCAGCGGCTGGTACGTCAACGACTACGGCAGGCGCAACGGCAGCACATCCGCACCCGCGGAGTCCCAGGAGTCCGAGAAGAAAAGCTCCAAGGCCGAGAAGAAGTCCGACGGCGAGGCCAAGTCCGAGAGCAAGTCGGGCGCAAAGGCCGAGTCCACCTCGGCCTAGAGGACGCGATCCAGAGTTAATGCGCGCCCTTGTGCAGAGGGTCTCCCAGGCGTCCGTGACCGTCGCGGACCAGACCGTCGGGGCCATAGGCGCGGGGCTGCTGGTCCTGCTCGGCTTCTCCGCCGACGACACCCGCGAGGACGCGGACTACATAGTCGGCAAAACGATCAACTTGCGCATCTTCGCCGACGACGAGGGAAGATTCAACCGCTCGGCCCTGGACGTAGGCGCCGAGCTGTTGCTTGTCAGCCAGTTCACCCTCTACGCCGACACCCGCCGCGGCCGCAGGCCCAGCTTCTCCGCCGCCGCGCCCCCCGCCCGCGCCGAGGCCGACTTCGCCCGCGCCGTCGAGCTCTTCCGCCAGTCCGGCCTCCGCGTCGAAACCGGCGTCTTCCAGGCCCACATGATGGTCCACAGCACCAACGACGGCCCCGTCACCATCATGCTGGATTCTGCGGACAGAACCCGGCCGCGGCGTTCCTCGTAGTCCCTTCCCCCTCGCAGGGGGAAGGTCAGGATGGGGGTGAACGTCGCCTCTCCCGCCACCCTGTAGGTGCGGGTTTCAAACCCCGCCGCGGCGGAGTTAGGGGGGCGATTGCTGCGCTACCCCAGCAGACGCAAAACAGCGGCGGTTGCGGCCATTCCGCCGGTCATGCCGCCGACGACAATACCTGCCATCTTCCACGCGATTGATGCGTCGAGTCGGTTGATTCTGTCAGCCAATCGAACTTCCAGCGCGCCCATTTCTTTCGCCAAGTCCTCTTTCGTTGCCGCCAGGTCTGCTTTCGTTGCCAGAGACTCCAGCTTCCCTTCGGTGTAACTGACGCGTTGTTCAATCGTAGCCACGTCTTTGCCCATCTTCCTTGTCTAGTTGTGGCGCACCACGCTACGCGAAGTCCAGGCTCAGGTCAAGCGCCCGCACCGAGTGCGTCAGCGCCCCCACCGAGATGAGGTCCACCCCCGTCGCCGCAACGTCCCTCACCGTCCCCAGGTCGATGCCCCCCGACGCCTCCGTCACCGCCCGCCCGCGCGCCAGTTCCACCGCCCTCGCCATCTCCGCCGGCGCCATGTTGTCCAGCAGCAGAATCTCCGCGCCCGCCTCCAGCGCCTCCAGCGCCTCTTCCACGCTCTCCACCTCCACCTCCACCCGCACCGTGTGCGGCGCGTTCGCGTAGGCCTTCCGCACCACGTCCGCCAGGCTCAGCCCGGCGTCGCGCAGCGCCTGGATGTGGTTGTCTTTGATGAGGATGCCGTCGCCCAGGTTGCGCCGGTGATTGTGGCCGCCCCCGCACCGCACCGCGTACTTGTCCAGCGTGCGCAGCCCCGGCGTGGTCTTGCGCGTGTCCACTATCCGCACGTCGTGGCCCGCCACCGCGTCCACGTACCGGCGCGTGGCCGTGGCGATGCCGCTCATGCGCTGCGCGAAGTTGAGCGCCGTCCGCTCCGCCATCATAATGGACGTCGCCGAGCCGCTGATGTCCGCGATCTCGTCCCCCGGACTCAGCGCCGAGCCGTCGGCCAGCCGCGCGCAGGCATCCAGCGTTGGATCGACTCTGCGGAACACGGCCAGTGCCACGTCGACGCCCGCCAGCACGCCCTCGGCCTTGGCAACCATCACGGCGCGCGCCTGCAACTCCGGCGGGATGAGCGCCTCGCAGGTGGGATCGCCGATCGACAGGTCCTCGCTCAGCGCGCGGTCGATCAGCGACTCGATCTCGGGCGTAAGGTGGAACACGCTAACCTCGTTTTCACCCCCATCCTAACCTTCCCTCATCAAGGGGGAAGGGACATAAGGGGCTACACCACCGCCAGCATCCGGTCCAGCGCCACCCGCGCGAACCCTGCCGTCTCGTCGTCCACCGTTATCGGATTCACCACCACGCCCTCGACGAGCCCGTCCAGCACCCAGGACAGGTACGCCGGGTGTATGCGGTACATCGTCGAGCACGGGCACACCACCGGATCCAGGCAGAACACCGTGCGGTCCGGGTTCTCCGCCGCCTCGCGGTTGACCAGGCTTATCTCCGTGCCCACCGCCCACACGCTGCCCGGCTCGGCGCCGCGTATGGAGTTGATGATGAACTCGGTGGAGCCGACCAGGTCCGCCGCCTGCACAACCTCCATCGTGCACTCCGGATGCACAATGACGTTCACATCTGGAAACTTCTGACGAGCTTCCTCTATCTGGGCCACGGTGAAGCGGGTGTGCACCGAGCAGTGGCCCTGCCACAGGATGAGCTTCGCCCGGCGCAGCGCCTCCTCGGTGTGGCCGCCCAGCGGCTTGAACGGGTTCCACACCAGCATCTCGTCCAGCCCGATGCCCATCTTCAGCCCCGTGTTCCGCCCCAGGTGCTGGTCCGGCAGGAACAGCACGCGCTCTCCGCGCTCGAACGCCCACTCGAACGTCGCCGTCGCGTTGGACGACGTGCACACGATGCCGCCGTTGCGCCCGCACAGCGCCTTGATGCCGGCGGTGGAGTTCATGTACGTGATAGGCACCACGCCGCCGTGGTCGCCCAGCACGTCCTCCAGGTCGTCCCAGCAGTCGTACACGTCGTCGATGCGCGCCATGTCCGCCATCGAGCACCCCGCCGCCAGGTTGGGCAGTATGACCCGCTGCTCCGCCGAGCTCAGGATGTCCGCCGTCTCCGCCATGAAGTGTACGCCGCAGAAGATGATGTGCTCGGCGTCCTCCTGCGACGCCGCGAACTGCGACAGCTTGAAGGAGTCGCCGCGGTGGTCGGCGAACTTGATTATCTCGTCGCGCTGGTAGTGGTGCCCCAGGATGACCAGGCTGCTGCCCAGCTCCGCCCGCGCCGCCTCGATGCGGTCGTCCAGCTCCTCAGGCGACATCCGCATGTAGCTGACAGGCAGCTTCTGCCAGCGCACCCCCGCCTGGAACTCCTCCTCCAGCGTCTTGGAGGAGAGCTCATCGTCCGTCTGACAGAAGGCGGACTGCTCTATCTCGGTTATGGGAATTACTGGCTGTCTGAGCTTGGTAACCATGTGAGGCTCCTTGCGCGTTCCAAATGTCCCTTCCCCCTCGCAGGGGGAAGGTTAGGATGGGGGTCAGGAGGAAAGCGGCCGATGCCATTCCCAATACCTACCCCCTGTCAGTCCCGGCTATCGGGAAGGGATTACGCTTCCGTCCCCTGCAGCGACCAGGGGCCGGTGCGCTCGATGCGTATGTCTATAAACTCTCCCGTGCGGTCCGCCTCGTCGTCGAAGAAGACCAGCTTGTCGTTCCTGTTTCTGCCGAACCAGCGGCCCCTTCTGCGCCCCTCCACCAGTACCTCCGTCACCTCGCCGTTCAGCCGCGAGTTGATAGCGGTCAGCGCCTGTTCCTGCACATCCTCCAGCCGCTTCAGCCGGCGCTGCTTCTCGTCGTGCGGCACGTCGTCCGGCATCATCCGTGCGGCGATGGTGCCCTCCCGCGTGGAGTAGGCCGCCGCGTGCACCTTGTCGAAGCCGATGTCCCTCACCAACTCGACCGTCCGCTCGAACTGCTCCTCGGTCTCGCCGCTGAAACCAACGATCACGTCGGTGCTCAGCGACACCCCCGGAATCCGGTCGCGGATTTTGTCTATCAGCCTGCGGTACTCGTCGTTGGTGTAGCCCCGCCGCATGGACGCCAGCACGTCGTCGTCGCCCGCCTGGAAGGGCAGGTTCACGTGCTCGCACACCTTGTCGAGCCGCGCCACCGAGTCGATTATGTGGTCGCTCATGTCCGAAGGGTGCGAGGTCAGGAAGCGTATCCGCTCGATGCCGTCGACGTCGTTCGTCGCCTCCAGCAGATCGCCCAGGTCCCGGTCGCCCGGCAGGTCGTGGCCATACGAGTCCACGTTCTGCCCCAGCAGCGTAATCTCCTTCACGCCCCGCTGGGCCAGCAGCCGCGTCTCGCGCACCACGTCCTCTATGGTGCGGCTCACCTCTCTGCCGCGGCGGTAGGGGATGATGCAGAAGGAGCAGAACTTGTCGCAGCCGTGGATGATGGGGATGTAGGCGGTCACGTCGGGCCGCGCCGTGAGCGGGCCAACGCAGCCTTCGGGGTCGATTCCCATGCGCTCGCCGAGCAGGTCGAGCAGCGGCCCGTACTGCTGCGGACGCATGAACACGTCCACGTATGGAAAGCGCCGCTCCAGCGCGTCGGTCTTAGGCCCCACCATGCAGCCCATGAGCGCGACCACCTTGTCCGGGTCGCGGCTCTTCTGCGGCTTGAGACTGGTGACCATGCCGACGACCTTGTCCTCGGCGCTCTGGCGCACTACGCAGCTGTTGAGCACCACCACGTCGGCCTCTTTGGAGGTGCTGGCGGACGATAGGCCCATCTGGCCGAGCGCGCTCTCGAGCCGCTCGGAGTCCGCCTTGTTCATCTGGCAGCCAATAGTCCAAATGTAGTATCTGTTCATCTTCCCCGTATGACGAACCGCCCGCGTGCGAATGCGGGCGGGAGTGCTCGTTATTGGAATGGCGGAGGGAATGGGATTCGAACCCATGAGGGGGATTTCGCCCCCTAACCGCTTAGCAGGCGGCCGCACTAGACCACTATGCGATCCCTCCGTTCGGCTGGCGTTCAGGTGCGCCTAATATATCAGACGCGCAAATGGCCGGGCAAGCACAAACTTTGTGAAAATAGGAACTATAGCGTTCGCTGTGGGCAGATACCATATACTGTTAGGCAAAGCTGCGTGAATACAAGAGAAATAAAAACGTTAATGCGCTGTTAACGTTGGCTTGAGAGTTTCAATTGTGAAATAAATCACTATTTGCGGCACTGCTTGGCGAGGTGACGTGGGATAGGGAAGTTGCCGTTCAGGGTTTGTCGCCGCTGTCTCTAGCCGGTCCGTCCCGCTGCGGACTCCTCGAGCTTGCGCAGGTGGTCGTCCTCCTGGCTCCCGACCCACACCTCGCCGCCCTCGAAGTACTCCTTCTTCCAGATGGGTACTATCTGCTTGATGCGGTCCACGCTGTACTGGCAGGCCTCGAAGGCGTGCTCCCGGTGCGGCGACGCCACCGCGACCACCAGGCTGATGTCGCCTATCTCCAGCCGGCCCAGCCTGTGGCTGATAGCCACGTCCTCCACGTCCCACCGCTCGCGTATCTCGCCGGCGATCTCGGCCAGCTTGTTGTCCGCCATCGGCCGGTACGCCTCGTACTCCAGGCGAAGCACGCGGCGCCCGCGAGTGAAGCTGCGCGTAGTGCCCAGAAAGGTCAGCACCGCGCCGTTAGTGTCCTGCCGCACCCGCGCCGTTATCTTGTCCGGTGCCAGCTCGTCGTGTGTAATCTCGATCATGCGGAACACCTCGCGCCCCCGCTCACCGGCGGGATTAGCGCAACCTCGTCGCCCTCGCCGAGCGGGTAGTCGTGGTCGCGAAACTCCTGGTTGACCGCCGCCACCAGGTCCGCGGGATCCGAAATCAGCGACGGATGCAGCCGCGCCATCTCCCGCGCCAGCGCGCCCAGCGATGCGCCATCGGGCAGGTCCAACGCCACGTCGGACGCCCCCACCTTGTCGCGGTAGCCGGCGAACAGTTTCACGTTGACCCTCAGCTCGTCTTCCTCCCAGGCACGACAGGCGCGGCCCCGGCCTACGCCGAAGGCTCCTCGGCGGCCTCCTCGGCTTCCTCCGCGCCCTCTTCGACCTCGCCCTCCTCTTCTTCCTCGACGGTCTCCTCGACCTCGATCCTCGGCGCGCTCACCCTGGCTATCATCTCGTCGGCGCCCGTTATCACCGCAACCCGAGAGTCCACGGAGACGTCGCTCACGTACACCGCCTTCTCGAAATCGTCCAGCCCCGAAATGTCCACCTCCAGGGACGCCGGCACGTTCATAGGCAGCGCCTCCACCAGAATGGACTGCATCTGGAGCAGCAGCGTGCCGTTGAGGTCCCGTACCGCGGGCGACACCCCGACCACGTTGACCGGGACTTCGGCCTGTATGGCCTGCGACACGTCCACGCGCAGAAAGTCCACGTGCAGAATCTCCTCTGTCACCGGGTGGCGCTGCACCTCGCGGACGAAGCAGATGTTTTCGCCGGAGTCGTCCTCTACGCGGATGGATAGCGGAACGTTGGTGCCGACTCGCGGCAATAGCTGCTGGAGTTCCAGAGCGTCGGTCTGCAACGACAGCGCCTCGGTGCCGCTGCCGTACATGTGCACCGGCACGATGCCCTCGCGCCGCAGCGTCTTCACCTTCTTGCCGGTTATCCGTCTTCGCGAAAGCGATAGTGTCTGTACGTCCATGTGGTCGATACTCCTGGTCGGCGGGCAATTCGGCCAACGGCTCGTGTGCCCTCGCCGTGCGTAACACATTCTAGCACAGCCCAATTTTCTTGGTGTAGCGCAGGACGACATTTGCCATGGTCAAAAAAATGTTCGAAAAACTGTCGCCAGAACGCTTGAACTATTCAAGACGCCTGTTCTACGATGGCCTCGCCGGCAAAAATACCGTACGCGCGACCACCGAACCGATCAAGGAGACAGAGAGGAGCATACGTAATGATGAGAATAACGGGTTGCCCCAGGTGCCGGGGCTTCATGCTGCGTGGGCAGGACATCTACGGCCGCTACCGGCAGTGCCTCCAGTGCGGCCACCTCGAGGACCTGGATCTGCCCGGGACCGCCGCGCCCAAGCTGGCCGTGAGCGCGCGCAGCCGCAAGGAGGTCGCCTGACCCCAGCCTAAGCGGAGGCGGCGGAGCGGCGCGAGCGGATGAAGGGCGGCCAGAAGCTGACGGACACCGCGGCCCCGGCCAGCCCCAGCAGCGCCGCCGCCAGGTAGGTGTCCCCGAACGCCAGCACGAACGTCCGCTCGCCCGCGGCCTCCGCTCCCGCGAGCGCGCCGGCGTGCCACGCCTCCCGCGCCGCCACGAACGCGCTCAGCAGCGCCACGCTGGTAACCGTGCCCAGGCTGCGCGACAGCGTCATGATAGCCCCGCCCGTTCCGAGCCTGTTCGACGGCACGCTGCCCATCACGAGGTTGGCGTTCGCCGCCCCGTGCATCCCCATGCACACACCCATCGCCGCGCTGCGCACCGCGATGTCCGTCACGCGGGCCGACCCGTCCAGCCCGACGTACGAAAACACTACCGCCGCCGTCATCACCGCCGCCGCCGTCGTCAAGTACGCGGGCGGCACGCGGTCCGACAGCCAACCCGCGGCCGGTGCCGACACCGCCATCGTAAGCGGCATCAGCATCATCAGCAGGCCCCAGGTCTGGGCGTTCTCCCCCATCACGTCGCTTACGAAGAAGGGCAGAATGAACCAGTTGACGAATGCGCTGATGGAAATCAGAAACGCCGACATGAACGCGGGAGCGAGCACCCGGTGCCGCAGCAACCGCAGGTCCAGCACCGGACGCGCCGCCCGTCGCTCGGCGAACCCGAAAGCCGCAAGCGCCGCGCCGCACGTCAGCGCGAGCGCCGCCGTGATTGGGGACCGCCACCCCAGGCTGCCGCCCAGCGAAAGCGCCAGCACGTATGAGGCCGTTCCGGTGAACATCGTAGCCGCGCCCCACAGATCGAACCCGTGCCTCGGCTCGTCCGATGCGCTATCCCGCAGAACCGCCGCCGCCAGCGCAAGCGCCGCCAGACCCAGCGGCACCCGCGCCACGAACACCGCCCTCCAGCCGAATGTGTCCACCAGCCCGCCGCCCACAACCGAGCCGACCAGCATACCCAGGGTTCCCAGACCCGCCATCGTCCCCAGCGCGCGCCCCCGCTCGCTCGCCGGATACAGCCCCGTCACCAGCGCGGGCGCGCACGACATGAGCAGGGCATTGCCCACCGCCTGCAATACGCGCAGCCCGAACAACATCGGCAACTGCGGGGCGAGACCTATCAGCAGCACCGCCACGGTGTACACGATGAGCCCCGCGATGAAGAATCGCCGCAGACCGTACACGTCCGCCGCGCTGCCCAGGCTCAACTGCAAGCCTGCGCTGCTCCCCACGTAGAACAGGATCATCCATTGGACTGTCTGGAGATCTGTAGAAAAGCTCGCGGCGATGTTGGGAAGCGCGACGTTGAGCGTGATGTCGAGGCTGCCGAGGAACACGCCGCTCGATGCGGCGACCAGCCCAAGCCGCCTGGCCGTCGCGCCGGTCCCCGTGTCCGGCGTGGGCTGCGCTTCGGGCCGATCGTCGCTAGAGCGGCGCACGGCGCGGCGCGGTGATAATGGGATGGATACGGCGGCTCATAATCGCGGCCTTACGGGCTGGGAGTGTGCGCGGATTATACAGAGGCCGCGGCGGCCTGTAAATCGCAATGCGAACAAATATTTTACAAATCGCAACAAACGTGTTACAATGCCTCGCGATATGTGCAGGGCGGCGCCCGGCTCGCCTTGAAGCGGCGAGAATTGGCGTGGTATCATGGGCCAACCTCGCGGGCGGCAATCGCGCCCGGTCCGCCGGCCCTGCCCCACAGGCACGAACCCTAGAACGGGACTAGCTGTTGGAGTAGCGCAATATGACCTCTGAGAAGAACAAAGCCCTCGAACTCGCGATGGGGCAGATAGACCGCCACTTCGGTCGCGGCGCCATAATGAAGCTCGGCGACGCCGATCAGACGGCGCGCGTGGAATCCATATCGACCGGCTCCATCTCCCTCGACGCCGCGCTGGGCATCGGTGGCGTCCCCAAGGGCCGTGTCGTCGAAGTGTACGGCGCCGAGGCATCCGGCAAGTCCACCCTCGCCTACCACATCATGGCCTCGGCCCAGCGCAAGGGCGGCGTCGCCGCCTACATCGACGCCGAACACGCTCTGGACCCCGGCTACGCCGGCAGGTGCGGCATCGACGTGAACGAGCTGCTGGTGTCCCAGCCCGACACCGCCGAGCAGTCCCTCGAAATCTGCGAGTACCTCGTCCGAAGCGGCGCCGTGGACGTCGTCGTCGTTGACAGCGTGGCCGCCATGGTTCCCAAGGCCGAGCTGGAGGGCGACATGGGCGACACCCACGTCGGGCTCCAGGCGCGCCTCATGTCCCAGGGACTGCGCAAGCTGACCGCCGCCATCAGCCGCTCCAACACCTGCGTAGTGTTCATAAACCAGCTCCGCGAAAAGGTGGGCGTCTTCTTCGGCAACCCCGAAGTCACCCCCGGCGGCAGGGCGCTCAAGTTCTACAGTTCCGTTCGCGTCGACATGCGCCGCATGGAGTCCATCAAGCGCGGCAGCGACATAATCGGCAACAGGGTCAAGGCCCGCATCGTGAAGAACAAGGTCGCGCCCCCCTTCCGCGTGGCAGAGTTCGACATAATGTTCAACGAGGGCATCAGCAGGGAGGGCGACCTGCTCGACGTCGCCACCGAGATGTCCGTACTCACCAAGCGGGGCGCGTTCTACTCATACGGCGACACCCGGCTCGGCCAGGGCCGCGAGAACTCCAAGGAGTTCTTGCGCGAGAACCCCGACGTCACCGAGGAGATAGACGCCGTCGTCCGCGCCAGGATCAACCCCGAAACCGAACAGCCGGAGCAGCCCGCCGAGGCCGAAGCGTCCCGCCCGGACGTGGTGGCCGTAGGCTGATCCGGCGAACAAGGCGTCCCTGTCCCCGCCGCGCGGTATGGTAAGATACCCTGCCAATCGGAATGCCCCGTCGGGGACGCGGAGCCTGGAGCGAACTCCGTGCCATCACAAGAGCGAATCCAATACCACACCGCCACCGGCCGCGACTACCTGGCGAAGGCGTGGACGTATCTGGACGCGGACGACCTGAACCAGGCGTCCGAGAAGGGTTGGGGCGCCGCCGCGCAGATGGTGAAGGCCGCCGCCGAGGCGCGCGACTGGGAGCACGACGGGCACCGAAAACTGTGGGAGGCTGTCAGTATGCTGGTCGACGAGACCGGTGACGAGGACATCCGCAACTCCTTTGGTCATGCGCACAACCTGCACATCAACTTCTACGACAGCTTGCTGCCGCGCGAAACCGTGGATGCCTACCTCGGTCGCGTAGCCGAACTGGTGGACAAGCTCGATAGACTCGATGAACGATAGCGAACCCGTTAGACACGCCCGCGCCGCTGCCCTGCGCTTCGTCTCCTACAGACCGCGCTCGGAGGCAGAGGTTAGAGAACGTCTCTCGCGCCGCTTTCCGCCCAGCGCCGTCGACGGCGCTCTGCGCTCGCTCAAGCGGTCCGGCCTCCTCGACGACGTCGCTTTCGCCCGCCTGTGGACCGAGAGCCGCGTCTCCCACCGTCCCCGCGCCGCCGCGCGCATCAGGCGCGAGCTACTGGACAAAGGCGTCTCCCCCGACACGGTCGAGGCCGCGGTAGACGGCATCGACGATGTCGAGAACGCCTACCGCGCCGCGTCCCGGCTCGCGGACCGGCTGCGGGGCGAGAGCTATGAGACATTTCACCGTCGTGTCTGGTCCCACCTGCAACGCCGCGGATTCGGCAGCTCGGCCGTCCGCTCCGCGGCGTCCCGGCTGTGGGATGAGATTCGTAACGAAGCGTCCGCGCACCCCGCGGACGCGGGCCTCCGGTAGCCGCATGGTGTCCGCCGACGCGCCAAGAGCGGGGGTGCCAGCGCACCGGACCGGGCCTAATTCGGAGGTGTAGCCGTGTCCGACGCTGGCTTGCTCAACCTGCTCCTCATCGTCGCCTTTGTGCTCTTCTCGGCCTTCTTTTCCAGTTCCGAGGCCGCCTACCTCTCGCTGGAGAGAGTGCGCGTCGCCCACCTGGTCAACAGCAACGTGCCGGGCGCGCGCCGGATCGCCGGTATGTTGGAGCAGCCCGAAAGGCTGCTCGCCACTATCCTGCTCGGCAACAACCTCGTAAACGTCGCCTTCACCGCCGTCGTAACCGTCATAGCCGTCGACCTGCTCGGCGAGAACACCGGCGTCGTCGTCGCCACCGTCGCCGGCACTCTGGCCCTGCTGGTCTTCGGCGAGATAGTGCCCAAGACCTTCGCCGTCCACAACTCCGAGCGGATGGCCTTCTTGTACGCGCGCCCGCTCAAGGCCGTGGAGCTCGTGCTGTGGCCCTTCGTGATGGTCTTGCAGTGGATGACGAGGGGCACCCGCGCCGCGCTGGGCGCCGAAACCACCCCGCGCGAGTCCATCACCGAGGCGGAGCTGCGCACCCTGTTCGACATCGGCGAGGCGGAGGGCACATTCGAACCGGGCGAGGTCGACATGCTCGAAAACGTGCTCGACTTCGGCGACAGCCAGGTGCGCGAGGTGATGACCCCACGCAACCGGATCACCTCCGTCGAGCACGGCGCGACGCTCCGCGAGTTCCTCACCGTCTACGCCGACTATAGCCACACCCGCTTTCCCGTCATCCGCGGCGGCGGCGACAACATCATCGGCATCCTGTCCGTCAAGGACGTGCTGAGAGCCATCTCCACCGACAAGCTCAGATTCGAAGACTCCGTGACCGATTACATCCGCGACTGCTACTTCGTGCCCGAGACCAAGAGGGCCGCGGAGCTTTTCGAGGAGCTGAGAAGCACCGGCAACCAGATGGCCATGGTGGTGGACGAGTACGGCGGCCTGTCCGGGCTGGTCACCTTGAAACGCCTGCTGGAGGTCGTCGTCGGCCCCGTGGGCGAGGAGGGCGTCGCCCTGGAAGAGGAGTTCGAGGCGATTGACGAGAACACCTTCCAGCTCGATGCCTCGATGAGCACAGACGAGGCCAACGACGAATTGGAAATCGGCATACCCGAGGGCGACTTCGACACCGTGGCGGGCTTTGTGCTGGCGGAGCTCGGCCACATCCCGACCGAGGGCGAGCAGTTCGACTTCAACCAGCTCAAGTTCGAAATCATCGAGATGAACAACCTCAAGATAGAGACCGTCCGTGTCACCAAACCACCCGCCGCCGTGGACGACATTGACAGCGAAGCTGATACTCGTTAGGCACGGCGAGACGCCGCTCAACCGCGATGGCCGCGTGCAGGGCCTCAGCGACGCCCCCCTCAGCGACCTCGGCAAGGCGCAGGCGCGCGCGGTCGCCGACGCCCTCGCCCCCGACGCGCCGTTTCACCTCTACGCCAGCCCGCTCTCCCGCGCCGCCCAGACCGCCCGGCCCATCGCCGATGCCCACGGCTTGCTCCCGACCACCATCGACGACCTGCGCGAGGCGGACGTGGGCGAGCTCGACGGCCTTACCATCGCGCAGGCGCGCGAGCGCTACCCGGCGTTCATGCGCCGCTGGGCCGAGGACGCCGGTGATGCCACCATGCCCGGCGGCGAGTCGCTGCGCGATGTCCGCTGCCGGACGTGGCGCGCCGTCCGCGACCTGGTCGCGCGCCACCCCGACACCACCACCGTGGCCGTCACCCACAACTTCGTCATCCAGACCGTGCTCAGCGCCGCGCTCAGCGTGCCGCTGGACAACGCCCGCCGTATGCGCCAGCAGCCGGGCTGCATAACCCGGCTGGAGTTCGCCGGAAGCCGCGTTTCCCTCGTCTCCTCCAACGAGACCTGGCATCTCCGGGGCCTCTCGCCTTCCGCGCCCGCGCCCCAACCCGGGCGGCAGCGCGAGAACCAATGAACGCCGCCGCACGCCTCCGCTCCTGCGTCCGCGCCGCGCTCGAGGATGCGGGCCTCGCGCGAGGCAGCCTGTTGGTCGTCGCCGTGTCGGGAGGCCCCGACTCGCTCGCGCTGCTCCACGCGCTGCACTCCCTAAGCCCCGAAACGGGGATTCGGCTGCATGGCGCTCACCTGGACCACGCGCTGCGCGGCGAGGAATCCGCCGCGGACGCCCGCTTCGTCGCCGCCGAATTCCGCCGGCTTGGCTTGGCGGGCACCTGCGAGCGCGCCGACGTCTCTGCCTACCGCAGAGAGCGCAAGCTGTCTCTCGAGGAGGCCGCCCGCGACGTTCGCTACGCCTTCCTGGCGCGAGCGGCCGAGCGGCAGGGCGCGGACGCCGTGGCCCTCGGCCACACCGCCGACGACCAGGCCGAAACCGTGCTCATGCACGTGCTGCGTGGCAGCGGCCTCGCGGGCTTGCGTGGCATGAGTCCGCTCAGTCGCCGGGTCTTCGCCGGCGAAAGCGTCACGCTGGTGCGTCCGCTTCTGGAAGTGACACGCGCCGAAGTGGCCGACTTCTGCCGCGAACTGGACCTCACTCCCCGCGATGACGCATCCAACGCCTCGACCGACATGCTCCGCAACCGCGTGCGGCTTGAGCTGATTCCTCACCTTGAGGCCTACAACCCCTCAGTCAAGCGCGCCCTGCTCCGGTTGGCGCGTTCGAGCGCGAGAGACCTGGCCTACCTTGACGATCGGGTTGACGCCGCCATGTCCACTCTGGCGTCGCGGACCGACGAAGGCGTAGCCATAGACCGCGACGCCTTCTCCCGGCTGCACACCGCCATCCAGTCTCACTCACTACGCCGCGCCTTCGCGGTGTGCCGGGGAAGCGCCCGGGACCTCGAGCAGTACCACGTGGACGAGATGACGAGGCTCATTCGTGGACGTGCGGGCACGTCGCTGGACCTGCCAGGGGGAGTGCGCTTCCAGGTCGAATACGAGCGCGCCCTGCTCTCGCGCGGCCTGCGCGACACCTGCCCGCTGCCGCCCCTGGACGGCTGCCACGCGCTCACCATTCCCGGCGAGTCGCGGGCAGGCCCGTGGACCGTGACCGCGCGGCTCGCGGAGCGAAGCGCCCCGTCCGACGTGGAACCGTCTCGCAAGCTGGCCAATGGCCCGCCCTTCGCCGCAAGGCTCGACGCCGCGAGCGTCGGCGCGTCCGCGTGGCTCCGCGCCCGCGCGCCCGGCGAGCGATTCCAGCCCCTGGGAATGTCCCGCACCAAGAAGCTTCAGGACTTCATGGTCAACGAGAAGATACCCCGGGAGTGGCGTGGCCGCGTGCCCCTGCTGGTCACGCCGCGCGGCGTCGCCTGGGTGGTAGGCTGCCGGGTCGCGGAGTGGGCCAGGGCGGGGCAGGGCGACGAGACTCAGCTTGAGGTGCGCGTCGAGCTGCGGAAGTGACGCGGTCTGGATAGACGGAACCGTGCCTCTTCAGATGATGCGGTTGAGATTGGGGTTGTTGGTCTGTCCGGGGATACGGCCGCGCTTGGCCACCGGACGGCCTTCGATCTCGTGAATGTCCGCCGTGAAGCTGTTCGGCGGCGCGGTGGCGATGTACTCTCCCACAGCGAAGCCGTGCACGGGCGCTCCGGCATTCACGAACTCGCGGATCTTCTCCGCCGTGAACCCGCCGCTCACGTATATCTCCACGTGGCGGTGGCCGGCCTGGTCCAGCCGCGCCCTCACCTCTCGAACGAACTCAACGCCGACGCCGCCCCGCTCCTTCGCCGTGTCTATCGTGATGCCCCTCAGACTGTCCTTCAGCACGTCCGCTACCCGTATCGCTTCCTCCGCCTCGTCACGAAAGGTGTCCACCAGCGCGATGCGCGGAATCTCGGACGGCATGTGCCGGTCGAAGGCCTCGATGGCCGACAGGGTGTCCCCCGTCAGCAACGGCAGCGCGTGCGGCATAGCTCCCGTCGGCGTGACTCTCGCCAGCCTTCCTCCCTGCAAGGTCGAACACGACACGCAGCCTCCCGTAACCGCCGAGTAATCCAGCACGGCGGCAACGTTCGGGTGCAGGTGCCGCGCTCCCACGGCCAGCACCGGCAGGCCGTTCGCCGCGTCCGCGCATTCGCGGGCGGCAGTTGCCCAGCCGCTGCACGAGGCGAGCGTGCCACACAGGGCCGTCTCGTACAGCCCGAACGTGCTGTACGGCGCGTTTATGCGGAGCGCGACCTCCCCGGCCTCCATCTCCTCGCCCTCTTCCAACGCCCACACCTCCGCGCCCGCCTCGGGCAGCACCTTTTGCAGCAGTGACCACACCTCCCGCAGACCGCAGAAGATTCCCGCCCGGCTGGGCGAAAACTCCATGCTGACGTGGGGATTTATGCCCTCAGCCCGTAGTATGGAGAGGGTGCGGTGCAGGAACACGTCGGCCGTATCGCCGACAAGTATCGAAGGCCTGATTTCGAAGTCAGGGCTAACCATCTGCCGTTTGCTCCGTCGGTCTCGCGCGAGGTGGTCGCAAGGTTGGAAGGAGGATGGGTGCTACGCCGCCGGCTCGGGCCGGGTTACGGTCGCGCCCAGAATCTTCTCCATGTGGTCCAGTGCGTAGGCGTGCGCCGAAGCGTCGAAGCTCGCCACGCAGTCGGCGGGCACCTCCACGGCGTAGTCGCGGTTGCGCGCGTCCGACGCGGTGTGCATGACGCAAATGTCGGTACAGACGCCGCAGATGATGATCTTGTCCGGCGCCAACTCCGCGAGTCGCCGCTCCAGGTCCGTGTCGAAGAACGCGCTGTACCGGCGCTTCGGGATGATTACCCCCTCGTAGTCCGACAGCTCACCGACGACCTCCGCCTCCTCGGTGCCCTTCACGCAGTGCACCGGGAACATCTCGAATTCGAGATCGTCGGGGTCGTGGTTGTCGCAGATGAAGAACACCGACGAGCCTTTGGCCAGCTCGTCCTCGATGAGCCGCAGCACGCGAGGCACTATCTCCCGCGCCTCGTCACCGCAGTAAAGGTTGTGGCCCGGCTCCATGAAGCCCACCACCATGTCCACCACAAGCAAGGCGTTGCCCATCACATCACCTACTCCGGAAAGAGTCCCATAAGCCAACCGGTAGCGCCACTATCCCCGGAACGCCCTCGGCTAATGCGCCCCCAAATATAGCGTCGGCCCGTTACAAGCGCAAGCCGCCGCCCCGCGCGGCCAGCGTCCGGCGCGCGCGGCGCAGTCCGCCGAACCGCAGCCGCAGCAGCCCACGCAGGTCCCCCAGCGCGGTGCCGATTATCTTCACCCGCGTATCGGGATCGTCCGTCCACGTAACGGGGCACTCCTTGATACGGTAGCCGTTCTTGTCCGCCAGTATCAGCAACTCCGAGTCGAAAAACCATCCCAGGTCCTCCACCAGCGGCAACACCTCCTCCACCACGCGGCGGCTGACGACCTTGAACCCGCACTGCGCGTCTGCGAAGCTGGTGAAGAACATGCTCCGGAACAGCAGGCTGTAACACCGCGAGATAACCTCCCGCTTCAGCGGGCGGTCCACCACCACCGCGCCCGGCCTGAGCCTCGATGCTATAGCCAGATCGTACCCCTCTTCGCCCACGGCGCGCGCCAGCACCGGCAGAGCCGCAAGATCCGTGGACAGGTCCACGTCCATGTAGCCCACCATGTCCGCGCCGCTGCGCGACCAGGCGTGGTGCAGCGCGCGCCCGCGCCCCCGCTTCTCCAGGCGTTCCCCCTTCGTGTTGGAAAACTGCCGTGTCAGCCCCTCGATCACCCTCGGCGTGGAGTCGGTGGAGCCGTTGTCCGCGACGACGATGCGCCAGTCGTAGCCCGCCATCTCACGCGACATGAAGCCGTGCAGCTTTGCGATGCTGTCGGGCAGCGCCCGCTCCTCGTTGAGCACGGGAATCACGACGTCGAGCGTGGTGGTCACGACTGAAGGAACCGAAGTTTCGCGGCTATGGCGTCCATTGCCGACCTAGTGCCTGAAGTGGCGCACGCCCGTGAACACCATCGCCATGCCCGCGTCGTCCGCCGCCGCTATCACTTCGTCGTCGCGTATCGAGCCGCCTGGCTGCGCCACCGCGGTCACCCCGCCCTCGGCGGCAAGCTCCACGTTGTCGGCGAACGGGAAGAAGGCGTCCGACGCCAGCACGCTACCCTTGGCGCGCTCGCCCGCGATTCGCAGCGACAGGTGCACGCTCACCACGCGGTTGGGCTGACCCGCGCCCATGCCCAGCAGCGCGCCGTCTCTGGCCAGCACGATGGTGTTGGACTTGATGTGCTTCGCCGCCCTCCAAGCGAAGGCCAGGTCCGCCAACTCCGACTCCGTGGGCGCGCGCTGTGTGACAATCTTCCAGTCTGAGGCGTCCTCGTCGATGGCGTCCACCGTCTGGAGCAGCGCGCCGCCCGACACCGGGCGCACGTCCAGCGCCGCCGGCCCCGACCCGGCCGGCGCCCGCAGCACGCGCAGGTTGCGCCGCCTGCGAAGCCGCTCCAGCGCCGCCGGCTCGTAGTCCGGCGCCACCACAATCTCGTAGAACACGCCTCGCATCGCCCGCGCCGTGGCCTCCGTCACCGTGCGGTTGAAACCCACTATGCCGCCGTATGCTGACACCGTGTCGCCCTCGAACGCCCTGGCGTATGCGGTCGGCTGGTCTGTGTGCACCGCCAAGCCGCAGGGGTTGGTGTGCTTCACCACCACGGCGGCGGGCGCGTCGAAATCGGACACCGCCCGCCACGCGGCGTCGGCGTCCAGGATGTTGTTGAACGATAACTCCCGTCCGTGCAGCTGCTCCGCCCTGGCGATGCCGCCCGCCGAAAGCGGGTCGGCGTACAGCGCGCCCTGCTGGTGCGGGTTCTCTCCGTAGCGCAGGTCGTACAGCTTGGAATAGCCCAGCGTCGTCTCGCGCGGAAACTCCGTGTCCCCATCGGCCAGGTAGCGGGCGACCGCCGTGTCGTAGTGCGCCACGTGCTGGAACGCCTTGCGGGCCAGCCGCCGCCGCTCCTCGATCGTCGGCCCGCTGCCCGACGCCACGCGCTCGCCCACCCAGCCGTAGTCGTCGGGATCGACCACAACCACCACGTGCGGAAAGTTCTTCGCCGCCGCTCGGATCATCGCGGGCCCGCCTATGTCGATGTTCTCCAGCGCGTCCACCAGCGTGGCGTCGGCCTGGGCGACCGTATCGACGAACGGGTATAGGTTGTTCACCACCACGTCGATGGCCCTGATTCCGTGCTCAGCCAGTTCGCCCTGGTGCTCCGACAGGTCGCGGCGCGCCAGGATGCCGCCGTGCACGGCGGGATGCAGCGTCTTCACGCGCCCGTCCAGTATCTCCGGAAACTTCGTAATGTCCGACACCTGCTCCACGCGTATGCCGGCGTCGGCGAGCGTCCGGTAGGTGCCGCCGGTGCTTATCTGCTCGAAGCCCGCGCCCTGCAGCGTGCGGGCGAACTCCACCAGCCCCGTCTTGTCATATACGCTCAGCAGCGATCTCAAGTTTTTCTCCCGTCGCGCCCACACTTTGGTCATCGAGGGCGGCCGCTGAGCCGCCCCCGTCTGTACGCATGTGGCTACTCTAAGATGACACGGCCTCGCCCGTCGTCGGGCGTCACGCTGCCAATCGGTACAGCGCCCGGCGCCAGCGCCGCCACCTCTGCCACGCGCGACTGTTCGCACACCAGCGCCATGCCAATCCCCATGTTGAAGACCCGGAACATTTCGGCCTCGTCGATTTCGCAAAGCCGGCGCAGCACCCCGAAGATGGGCGGGGCCGTCCACGTCGACCGGTCGATGCGCGCCGCCAGCCCGTCCGGCAGTGCCCGAGGCACGTTCTCCACCAACCCGCCGCCGGTGACGTGCGCGGCGGCCTTCACGTGAGGCAGCGCGCGGCTCACGGCGGGGTAGTAGGGCAGGTGGGGCGCCAGCAGCGCGTCGCCCAGCGTGCCGCCCAGCTCCGGGTGGCGCTCCCACAGCGGAGCGGGGTCGTCGTCCAGCCCCAGCGTGTGGCGCACCAGCGAGTAGCCGTTGGTGTGCAGCCCGTTCGACGGCAGGCCCATCAGCACGTCGCCCTCGCGCACGCTGGACGGGTCCAGCATCTCGTGCCTTTCGACCGCCCCCACCACGAACCCCGCCACGTCGAAATCGCCGGCGGCGTACATCCCCGGCATCTGCGCCGTCTCCCCGCCTATCAGGGCGCAGCCGCTCACTTCACAGGCGCGCGCCATGCCCTCCACCAGCGCCTCCACCACGCCCGGACGCAGCTCGTCCAGCGCCAGGTAGTCCAGGAAGAATAGCGGCCTCGCGCCGGTCACGATGACGTCGTTCACGCAGGCGTTCACCACGTCCTCGCCGATCACTCCGTAGCGTTCCATGGCGATTGCCAGCTTTAGCTTGGTGCCCACGCCGTCGGTGCTCGAAACCAGCACAGGCTCTTCGTAGCCCGCGAGTTGGTACAGCGCCCCGAACCCGCCTATGCCGCCCAACACCTGCGGTCCGTGCGTGCGCGCCACTATGGAGGCTATGCGGCTCTTGACGTCCTGTGCGGCGTCCAGGTCGACGCCGGCGGCTGTGTAGGTTTTGGCGTGCATGGGCCTTCCGAAAAGCCTCTTCCGCTGGAAATCCGCCTTGCGCGGCCCGCTAGATGGTCAGGCGCGGCGCGGGAATGAGCCTGTGGTCGGTGGTGTCGGCAATCAGGCCGAACACCTGGAGCGTAGTCGCGCCGAGCAGGTACTGGTTGTCGCTGCCGAACACCACGCGGTTGGGCAACGCTTCGCCTTCCAGGTGCAGTTGCGCTACACTGACGGGCAACCGTATCCTGCTGCCGTCGGCTATCGTGAAAGTGCGGTATCCGGCAGGCCGAACGCCCACCTGCTCGCGCAGGATCCTGTCGGGCAGCACCGTGTAGGTGGCTCCGGTGTCCACATCCGCCTCGACCCACACCGGCTCGCCGCCGTTCCCGTCGCTTACGCCCATTCGTGCCGTAAAAGTTCCCATTCCCTCACCCCACCTCCAGCGCCAGCTTGTCCATCTCGAGCTGCACCGGAATGGGATACTCGCCCGTGAAGCACGCCATGCAGAACTTGTTCCGCTCCATGCCGATAGCGCGCAGCAACGCCTCGGGGCTCAGGAAGCCCAGCGAGTCGGCGTCGACGTAGTCGCGAATCTCCGGCACGTCCATGTTCGAGGCGATCAGCTCGCGCCGGGTGGCCATGTCCACCCCGTAGTGGCAGGGATGCATGATAGGCGGCGCGCAGATGCGCAGGTGCACCTCTTTCGCCCCCCGCTTGCGCAGCAGGCTAACCACGTGCGGCGTGGTGGTGCCGCGCACTATGCTGTCGTCCACAACCACCAGCCGCTTGCCCTCGATAAGGTCGGGCAGGGGATTGAGCTTCCTGCGCACTCCCAAATCGCGCTGGCGTTGGTCCGGCAGTATGAACGTGCGTCCGGCGTAGCGGTTCTTCACCAGCCCCTCGCCGTAGGGTATGCCCGACTCCCGCGCGTACCCCACGGCCGCGGCGGTGGCCGAGTCCGGCACGCCGATAACCATATCCGCGTCCACCGGATGCTCCCTGGCCAGCTCCGCGCCCATGGCCTGGCGGCTGCTGTACACCAGCCTGTCGTTCAGGTAGCTGTCCGGTCGGGCGAAGTAGATGTGCTCGAACACGCACATCGCCGACACGGCCTCGGGCGCGCGCTTGTAGATGGTCCTCATCCCGGCCTCGTCCACCATCACCGCCTCTCCCGGATCGATCTCGCGCACGAACTCCGCGCCCACGTGGTCGAGCGCGCACGTCTCCGACGCTATCACCCAGCCGTCCTCCAGCCGCCCGATGCACAGCGGACGCACCCCCATCGGGTCGCGTATGCCCAGCAGCGAGTCCTTGGTCATCACCGCGAGGGAGTAGGCGCCCCGGAGTCGGCGCATCGCGTAGGCGACGCGCTTATCCCACGACACCTCCGGCGCCATGGCCAGCAGTTGGCCCGCTATCTCCGAGTCGCTGGTGGAGGTGAAGCGGCAGCCCATTTCGGCCAGCTCGTCCCTCAACTCCAGCGCGTTGATGACGTTGCCGTTGTGGGCCAGGGCGAGTTCCACGCCCGGTCCCCTGGAAACCGAAGGCTGGGCGTTGCAGATGCGGCTCGACCCCGTGGTGGAATAGCGGGTGTGGCCTATGGCTACGTAGCCCGGCAGGTCCGCGACCTCGTCCTCGTGGAAGGCCTGGCCCACCAGGCCCATGGCGGTACGGACTCGGATGCGCTCGCCGTCTCCCGAGGCGATGCCCACGCTCTCCTGGCCCCTGTGTTGGAGCGCGTGCAGACCGAAGAAGGCGACGCGGGCTACGTCGTCGCTGCGCGAGTACACGCCCACGACGCCGCACGCTTCGCGCGCGTGATCGCCTCTCTCGTTCTCTACTGACCCTGGCGTAGGCTGAGAGTTCCGCTGGCAGGCCGCCGTGACACTCACCTCGCTAACCGAATCGGGCGAGTCAGATTGTAAGGGTAGGCGTTGGCCGCGCGCAAGCGTTAAACGCGCGCATTACGCGAGCGCGCGTGAAACGGAAGCGGGGAATGTCTGTTTCATTCTGTGTTTTGTGTTTCTTTCGTAGCGGTGGGCAAGCTGGGGAAGCCGTCGATGCGTGACAATCGGGGGTGGAGTCGATACGGGTTCGCGTCACATCGGGACTGAAGCGGGACGGGTTGTCACGGCCCGGCGCCGTGGAGGCGGGCGGCGAGAGGGGCGCGGTGATGCCGCGTCCGGCGGGGTGCGGGTGCGTGGTGATGGTTGGCATGTGGAGAGAATAGCACGGATGTGCGGCGAAATCAATAGCGGGGGGATTATCCACGAAGGGCACGAAGGACGCGAAGGGATGCGCTATTCGGGCTCGTTGCCGCGCAGAATGCGCTTGATGTAGTCGTAGCCGCCTTCGCGGATGGGGAAGAGGATGTGGTGGCAGGTGAGTCTGTCACGGCTCCAGTCGCCGCCGTAGCGTTGCCGTAGCTCTTCTCATGGGATCGGGGAGACTGTTTGCGAGTTCGTTCGAATCTCTATTGCTAAACGAACGCCTGTTCAGTATTATGCGTTGCGCAGGCTTCACGTAGCGTGGGTGAAGCGCCCGAACTTCCTTTAACCCCACTGCCGAAGTGTGGCAAGCTGTGAGCATGAACGCCCGTGCCCCACATGACGAGATACTGCGAACGCTGCGGACCAACCGCGATGAACTGCGGAGACGGTCCGCGAGCAGCGAGGACGACACGCGCGCCCTGCTGATCGAGCCGTTCCTGGAGTACCTGGGCCACGACGTATCCCACCGCCGTTCCGAGCACGAGTTCAGGGGCCATCGTCCAGACGAGGTAATCTACCGCGACCCGGTGAGTCTGTCGCCCGACAGGTTCGCCAGCATCGTGCTGGAGGCCAAGTCCCTGGGAACGGCGTTCGACCGGCAAACGGGTGCAGGACGCGCCAACACCCCCGCCCGCCAGATAGCCCGCTACCTGCGACACCACGAGGCTAGCGGCCCGGGCACGCTCGGCGTGCTGACGGATGGCGACAGATACCGTCTGCTGCGCCGAACCCCACACGGCGCGGACGTGGAGACCATCGGCGAGTGGCGCATCCTCGACGACGCTCTTGTAGGCGAGCGCCACCCGATAGAGACGCTGGCGGCGTACATCCACAGGGACGCTCTCGGCATCCCGCCCGCTATCGTGGCGCGGGACAGGCCCGGCGCGGCCCTCGCGGACGCCATAGCCGCCGGACACGGCCCGGACAGCCTGCTGGAATTGTTGACGGTCGCCAGCGAGCGCACCCGGCCCATTACGGAAGAGTTGACCATCACCGGCCGGATACTGGACGCCGACGAAAACGACTGGCAGGAACACGCATGGCGGCGCGGCGCGGAACTGGCCACCGAGACGCCGGACATGGAAGGCAACCGGCTGACCGTGGCGGTCATCCGCTTCACCACGCCACGCCCGGAGTTGCCCCAGGAACTGCCACGCGGCGACGTGGCGTTCGCCGCCAGCACCTTCGCGGCGGCCGCCGCCAACCGCGCGTCCGTCGTGGTCGCGTACCAGGTGGGCGAGGACGACGTGGTGGACAGGGCAAGGGTCGCCGTCCACCACAAGCGGCACACCGGTATGACCCCGGAGTTCGACCCGCACAACCCGCCGCCGTCGGTGCTGCGCAGCCTTTCACAGATACAAGCCGCGCTCCGCGACACGGGGCCGGTCGCGCCCGAACGCCTTACCAGAGCGGTGGAAGCGAAGGGCATAAGGAATGAGTTCTACGAATTGGTCGCAGCGTGGACCAGGGCTATGCAGTCCGGCAAAGAAGCCGAAGAACGGCAGGTTGTCTTGCGACACCTAATCCGGACGGTGTTCGCGTGGATACTCAAAGAGGACGGCTTCATTCCATCCGAAATCTTCGAAGAGGCGTTCGCGAAGCTACACGCCGGTGGCGAGTACCACTCTTCCGTGCTGTCGTTCCTGTTCCACAACCGGCTCAACACCCCGGAGGACGAACGCGAATCCCACCCGCGACCGTCCGTAGATGCCGCGCTCGACACCGCCCCCTTCCTGAACGGTTCGCTGTTCGCCGTACACCCCGGCGACGGCGACCTGGCCCTGGCCGACGACGCCTACTTCGGTACCGACGCCGACGCCCCGGGGCTGTTCACTATCATGTCGAGGTACGACTGGTCCACCAGCGAGCACACGCACGAAGTGAGCGACCAGACTATCGATCCGGAGATGCTGAGCAACCTGTTCGAGAACCTGATAGCCGCCACCGAAACCTGGCTCAGCGAACCTGACAGGATGCCCGCCGGCACCTACTACACACCCGCGGACGTCGCGACCGAGATGGTGAAGGATGCGCTCGTGGCAGCGATTAAGGACGTCGCGCCGCGCCGCTCTACGGATGAAGAACTGCGTACCCTCTTCGGAGACCCCGACTCAACGCTGCATTCCATGCTAAGCCCGCGTGAGAAAAGGCGCATCCACGAGCGTCTGACACAAATCAAGCTCTTCGATCCCGCCGTCGGTTCTGGGGAGTTTCCATATGTGGCTCTGAACGCCATCCTTACTTCACTTCCGACGCTTGGTGACTTCAGAAGCACAGGGGACGCTACACGTTGGATTATCGAGAATCACCTGCACGGCCAGGACATCAACCCCATGGCTACGCAGATAACGCGGCTGCGGCTGTACATAGCCATCATGGCCGCCGAGCGTGAACTGCCGCCCGGCCAGACGCGCCGCCCGCTGCCCAACCTGGAGGCACGCATCGTTTGCGCCGACACCCTGGCCACCGACGCCCGCCCGGAGTGGCGCCCCGCCAGGACGGGCAACCTGCTGGGCGAGAGCGCGCCGGTCAAGTCCGCGCTGACCGCGCTGGCCGAAGTCCGCCGACGCTGGCTCGGCGCGCAAACCGAAGAGGACAAGGCCCGCGTGCGCCGAGAGGACGCCGCCGCCCGCCAACGGCTGCTGGACGCCCTGGAAGATTCGGGCAACGGCGACGACCCCGAGCTGCGCGAATTCGCGTCAGCGCCGCTGTTGGAACTGACCGGGCCTATCGGTGCGGACGCCCGTCTGCTGTTCTACGACCCCGATTGGGACGGGTTCGACGTGGTTATCGGCAATCCGCCATACGAGAGCATCGGAAGCAACCTGACGCCCCCGGAACGCGCCCGAATCCGCAAGCGGCTCAGCAAAGACAAGAACTACCAGAGCGTGGGCGGCGGCGACCTGTACAACCTGTTCTGCGAGACCGCGCTCACGCTCGCCAAGCCGGACGGCGGCGTGGTCACGCTGGTAGTTCCCCTTTCGCTGTCGTTCGGCCAGAACAAGCGAAGCACGCGCGAACTGTTCGAGCGGCGCGCCCGCCGCATACGGCTGCGGCACCAGGACAACCGGCCCGACACCACCTTCCACGACAGCCCCGTCGCGCACCGCGAGAGCCGCCAGCGCACAACCATCATCACGGCGGTCACGGGCGGCAGGCGCAGGGCCATCATCGAGACCTCCGGGGCGTCGCGTTGGGCCAGCGCGGAACGGGAACTCTACCTGCTACACCGCGGCTACGTGCGCGCTCCCGCGCTCCCGCGCCGGCTGGACGCTCGGCTGTCCGGCCAGTGGCCGCGCATACCCACCGAACCCGTCCGAGACCTCGTGTCCGCGATGCTCACGCACAGGCGAAACCTGGACTCGCTGGCCCCGCCCAACGGCGTTGACGGCGCGGCGATAGCGTTTCCGATGACGGCCTACAGCTTCGTGACGGCGGCTCCGGCGGGGCGTCTCGACCGGGGCGAAAACGTGCGGCACATGGCCGACACCGACGCGCTCGAACTGGCGATGGCGTTGTTGAACGGCCACGTAGCGTTCGCGTGGTGGCGAATCTGGGGCGACGCCTTCCACCTGAACCCCTACGAGATGACGAGTGTTCCGATACCCGACGCCTGGCTGGACAACGACGCCACCAACCGCCGCGCCCGAGAACTGGGACGCGCGCTCATAGACAGCATCACGCCGGAGAACATCGCCTCTCAGACATCCGGCACACGCGGCAGAGTCATAGAGAACGTCAACTTCCACAGCGCCTGCCCCGAGATAGTACGGCAGTGCGACGAACTCTATCTCAACGCGTTGGACGGCCTACAGGATGCGACGCTCGCGCACCTGCGCATAATGCGCTCCAACAGCAACTGGCGGTTCAGCTAGGACGAACGGCGGTGCGGCTGGAGAGGCATCGCCAGGACTGCGATTCGAGTCCGCCCACTATCGGATCCAACTGTCGAGGGACTCGCGTCCCAGCACACCCTTGTTGACAAGAGTTGTCAAAACCACCATAGGCGAGACGCCAAAGTACTGCGACGCGTCAAAGATGTCATCACCGCTGGGAAAGTCATCCGTGACGTGTTCGAGTAGAGCATCCGAGGGACACAGAAACTCTTGAGCGAATGCTCGCTGAAACTTCTGCCTGCTGGTCCTGGAGTGCGTACCCGGCAAGAGCACGTCTTCCTCTCCGGCAACGAGGTGGTCAGCCAGGATTCGCACCAAATCAAAGCGGCGAGAGGCGCCATACTTCCTGTTCAGTGAGATGCTGAATCCGTCCGATAACGTAGCATCCCGAAAACCCGCTATGAATGGCCCCCATGCGGCAGCAGTCTGGTCTTCCAGAAAACCAGGTTGAGAGATTCCGAGCAGATCGCAGAATCTAGTCGTCGGTATTGGAGGTGACAGGTCCCAAACATCTCGCGCTATCTTGGCGGCCTGTTCCGCACGCTGCCAGGGCATAGCTGAGTGCTCGGCCTCTGCGGCGATCCGGGACCGGATGTGATCCCATTGGGGTACTTGCACGAAGACACCGTTTTGGCTCGCGCTACCCCGAAGGTCCATCATATGGTCTATGGCCTCACCTTTGTGGGCGGCAGCGATCTCTGTTATTGCCTTACTCCCGAAAGATTCCATGTGCCGTTGCAGCGTGCTAAGGAGAGATTCGGGCGCTTCATCGGGGTCGTACCCCATGCACGCCTCCAGCATCCGAACTTTGAAGCTCTCGGGGTCGTTGCGTTCTCTCGTGACTTCATTCCAGAGGAGGCTCAGGTTGGTTTGACTCGTCTGGATGCTGGCCAGTCTTGCGATGGTCCCGTCGATAAAACCGCCGACGCCCGCCTCAAAGTCCTCGATGGAGACGAATTGATCGAAATCATTCAGATAGCGGATTGGCTCGGCCTCCCACGAAGCGGTGGGGCGACTACTGACGTGAATCGACTGCCAGTCACTGCTGAACGACAAGTCTGGCCAGATGAATCCGTGGCCCGTATTTCCTATCTTGTGGCTGACGCGCCAAGCGTAGGTTTCCGACCTGGGCTCCCATAGCAATCTCCACCAGTTCGCTGCAAACCATTCTGCCAGGTGGAGTGCGGAGAGACGAGCCGAAGACCGAACTGTCTTCGCGAGAACATCTTCTACTTCAGTGCCACACCATGAGCCGACGCTAATGGCAAGATCGGCGAGTGTCCATCGCTCGGTTTCGTCACCATGAGTGGCGGGGAGCCATTCATAATCGATGCTGAAAGACGTGCTCATCGAATGTCCCATCGCTGTAGGACGAGCTCTCTGAAGTCATCATTCGAAGGTATGGGATATCCGTGGTACGTGCCCTGAACCGGATTTTCCAATTGAGCCTCTAGTGGATGTCCTTCGCTGGTAACGGCCCAGACATTTTGAGGGAAGCCTCCGCGGGTCTGTACGCTTATCAAACCTCTGGTCACGCCCTCCCTGAGCAGCCGGAGTGATTCACGAACGGAGACTACGCCAACAGCATCGCAAAGTGTCTTGTCAGGTCGCGGTTGTGAAGGGGGAGTGAGATCGAAGTCGCCAGGATTTCTCTTATGCATCGGATTGCCGGCGTACTTCACTCTGCTGGCAAGCTCTGCGAGTTCGCGAGGACTCACGTTCTCAGCTATCCGGCGTTTTGGGTTGAAACTCACTCGTCTTCGCATTGCCATAGACCCATGCCGATGTTGGCCCGCTAACCGAGACTATTGTAAACACTCCGACTCTAGAATGCTAAGCGAATTCGAGTGGCAAGCCTATGGGTGCACATCTGAGTGTACATCACCGCCACCCCAACGCGCCCCGTTTGTGGTATAGTAACCTTTTGGCTATAATCAGAATGCGCGTTCGGCAACCCGCTCCTGGGCGGCCCCGTTCGCGCAGTCATCACGTGGGGTATTCCTGAAATGAGAGTTGTATTTCTGGAGGACGTGGCAGGCGTGGCCCAGGGCGGCGACGTGAAAGAGGTCAAGAACGGCTTCGCCCGCAACTACCTAATTCCCCAGAACCTGGCCGTGCCCGCCACGCATAACGCGCTCCAGCGCATCAAGCGCCTCGCGCGCGAGGCCGAGCAGGTCCGCCTCAAGCGGCTCAACGACATGAAGGATCTCGCCGCGGCGCTCAACGAGTCCCGCGTCAAGGTCGAAATGCGCGCCGGCTCGAGCGGACGCCTCTACGGCTCCGTGACCAGCGCCATCATCGCCGACGAGCTTTCCAAGATGGTGGACGGCGAAATCGACCGCAGGACCGTCCTTCTCGAAGAGCCGATCCGAGACCTGGGCCTGTTCGACGTCAGGCTCCGGCTTCACTCCGAGGTAGACGCCGAGGTCCAGGTGCTCGTTTACGCCATGGGCACCGACCCGGACGCCGTAGAGGAAGACGAGGAATCGGGCGAAGACGGCGACTCCGACGGTTCCGCCGACTCGCAGCCCGCCGCGGAAGCGGAAGAAGAGGCCTCGGCGAGCACAGCCTAGCCGCCCCCGCGCACGCCAACCCAGGCCGTTCGCGCGACGCCGGGGCGCCAACGGCCTGCCGACCCCATCCGCCCCGGCCAACCCGCAACCCTCGGGGTAGGCGAACCTTGTACGCAGAACGACTTCCACCGCACGACCTGGACGCCGAAGAGTCCGTCATCGGCTCCATTCTCATAGACAACGGCGCCCTCAACAGCGTCTCGTCCTTTCTCAGGGCAGGCGACTTCTACGGCGAAAAGAACCGCTGGTGCTTCGAGGCCAGCCTCGCCCTTTTCGACCGTGGCGAGGCTATCAACCAGGTCACCATGGCCCACGAGCTGTCCCTCCACGACCGGCTGGAGGGCGTGGGCGGCCCCGCCTACCTCGGCCACCTCGTCCTCACCGTCCCCACCTCGGTCCACGCCGAGTACTACGGCCGCATAGTCCAGCGCACATCCATCATGCGCCAGCTCATCCACGTGAGCACGCAGATAGCCACCATCGGCTACGATGGCGCCGCGGACGCCGACCTCGCCCTCAGCCGCGCCGAGGAGCTACTGTTCCGCATACGCTCTGGCCGCTCCACGCGCGACTTCGCCCACATCCGCGACGTGCTGGACAACTACCTCCAGGAGAGCGCGGCGATGCAGGGGCCGGACGGCCAGAGCCTCGCCCCCGTGACCACCGGCTTCCTGGACATCGACCGCCTGCTCAGCGGCGGCCTCCAGCGCTCCGACCTCATCATTCTCGCCGCGCGCCCCAGCCTCGGCAAGAGCGCGCTCGCCTTCAACATCGCCCGCAACGCCGCGGGCGCGGGCGCCGCCGTCGGCATATTCAGCCTCGAAATGGGCAGCGACCAGATAGCCATGCGCCTAATGTCCTCCGAGGCCGGCGTCGAAAGCCACAAACTCAGGATGGGCCTGGTGAACGAGCAGGAGGAGAGCCTCCTCCTCGACTCCATCGGCGCCCTCTCCGACCTCCCCATATACATCGACGACACGCCCATCCAGACCATCGTCGAGATGCGCGGCAAGGCGCTCCGGCTCCAGGCCGAGCACGGCCTCAACCTGCTCGTCGTGGACTACCTCCAGCTCATTACCGGCAGCGGCAGGGGCGGCAGAATGGAAAACCGCGTCCAGGAGATGGGCGAGATTTCGCGCTCCCTCAAGGCGCTCGCCCGCGACCTCGACATCCCCGTGCTCGCCTGCTCGCAGCTCAGCCGCGCCATCGAGCAGCGGCCCAGCCACCGGCCCCTGCTCTCGGACCTGCGCGAGAGCGGTAGCATCGAGCAGGACGCCGACGTGGTCGCCTTCATTCACCGCGAGTCCGTCTACACCAGCCGCGAGGACTGGGAAAAGCGCAACCCCACCGACCGCTACCCTGAGCGCACCGCCGAGATAATCGTGGCCAAGCACCGCAACGGCCCGCTCGGAACGGTGCCCCTCGAGTTCTTCAACGACGTGGTACGCTTCGAGGGCGTGCAGAGAGCGCAGCAGGCCGTAGAGTACGCATGATGACCGCCCCCAGCCGCCCGCAGCCGCCCGCCGAGGCGCGGCCCGGCGCATTCGCCGGCTTCCCGCGCGGCATGAAGTACGTGCCCGTGCCCGGCCCCATCTTCGGCTCGCTGCTCGAGCAGTTCGACGACCTCGACGAGCTCAAGTGCGTCCTGCGAGTGGTCTGGATGCTCCACCAGAAGAAGGGCCCCAGGGTCGTCACGCTCACCGAAGTCCTCGCCGACCGCACCCTCGCCGCGGCCCTCTCCCCCGACGGCGCACCCGACCCACACGCCGTGCGCGCCGCCCTGGCCCGAGCCGTCCGCCGCGGCGTGCTCGCCACCGCCGAGGACGATTCCGGCCAGCGCCTGTTTGCGCTCAACAGCGAGCAGGACAGGGCCGCGCTTGCCAGGCTGGCGGGCGACGGCGCGCCGCCTCCGCGCTCCGGCGACCCCATGGAGTGGGAGGCGGCCACCGAGCGCCCCAACATATATGCGATATACGAGGACAACGTCGGCATGATAACCCCCATGATTGCCGAGGAGCTTGAAAGGGCCGAGGCCGACTACCCCGCCGAGTGGATAGAGGACGCCGTGCGCGAGGCGGTAAGCCTCAACCGGCGAAGCTGGCGCTACATAGCCCGCATCCTGGAGCGGTGGAAGCACGAGGGCAGAGACGATGGAGAGCCTGGCAGACGTACTGCGAAGACTAGCCGCTACTAGAAGAGCGCAGAACGGCAACGCGCTGGACAACGGCTTCGAACGCCCGGAGCCGGTGTGCGCCCTCTGCCGCGACCTCGGCTGGACAACGCCCGACGTGCCGCCCGGCGACCCCGACTTCGGCCGGCGCATCGTGTGCCGGTGCCAACAGCCCCGGATCGAACTCGAGCGCCACCACCGTCTCATCCGCTACAGCAACCTCGCCAATCTCACCCACTCCACATTCGACACGCTCGATCCCAACGGCCGCGCCGCCGACCCCGAAAGCCGAGAGTTGTTCGCTGTCGCCCGCGAGGCCGCCCAGCGATTCGCCGAGAGCGCCGAGGGCTGGCTGCTCATCAGCGGCCCCAACGGCTCGGGCAAGACCCACCTCGCCGCCGCCATAGCCAACCGCGCCATCGAGCGCGGCAGCCCCGCGCTGTTCGTCCACGTGCCCGACCTGCTCGACCATCTGCGCGCCGCATTCTCCCCCCAGGCCGAAATCTCCTACGACGACCTGTTCGAGCAGGTGCGCAACGCCCCGCTGTTGGTGCTTGACGAACTGGGCAGCCACAGCGCCACGCCCTGGGCCGAAGAGAAGCTGCGCCAGATTATCAACCACCGCTTCACCGCCGGCCTGCCCACCGTCGTCACCACCACCGCGCGTGAGCACGAACTGGATCCCTACCTGCGCGCCCGGCTGACCGACCCTCAGGCAAGCATCAGGGTTCGGACGCGACGGTACGATGAGCCTTGGATACGCCGGTGGGGCACCGTTGAACAGGAGATGTTACGGCGCATGACTTTTACCACGTTTGATGTACGTGGCAACGAGTCCAGCCACCATCAGAGTCAGAGCTTGGCATGGGCATTGGCGTCGGCCAGAAACTACGCCAAGGACCCTGAAGGCTGGCTGACGTTGATAGGCCCGACAGGGGTGGGCAAGACGCACCTTGCCGTAGCGATAGCGTCCGCGCGCACTGGCGCAAGCCAAGAGGTATTCTTCACGTTCGTGCCGGAATTGCTTGACCACTTGAGAAGTGCCTTCGACCGAGGCAGTACAGTCTCATACGGTGACCTCTTCGAGCAGGTCAAAGTGGCGCCCCTGCTGATACTTGACGGACTCGGCGAAGAGACGGACAGCGCTTGGGGGCAGGAGAAGCTCTACCAAATCATAGTGCGCCGCCACAACGCCAGGCTGCCCACGGTCATCACCACGAGGGAGGACTTCTCGGATCAGTGGGGTCACATTGGCTCGCGCGTCCGTGATTTTTCGATTGGTGACCTGGTCCGAATAGACGCCAACGACTACCGGATAAGAGGCCCCAGGGGCTAGCCTGTTGGTCTCACCCCACTGCACCTTCTGCGACATAGTGGCCGGCCGGCTGCCCTCCCGCACCCGATACGAAGACGACGACATCCTCGTGTTCCACAACCAGCTAGACTGGGTGCCCGTCATGCTTCTCGTCGTCCCCAAGCGCCACGTATCCCAGCGTGACCTCTGGACCAGCGGCAATCTCCTCGCCGCCATGGGCGAGCTCGCCGTCCGCCTCGGCGAGGAGTCCTGCCCCAACGGCTTCCGCGTCCTCTCCAACTTCGGCAGCGACGGCCTCCAGACCCAGCCGCACGGCCACCTCCACGTCGTAGGCGGCGCACCCCTCGGTCTCTACATCCGCCCCCGCGGCCCGTATCCGCTTTGACACCCGCCCCCTGCTGCAATACCATTTCCCTCATGACGACACCCCGCAACATAGGCATCGTCGGATGCGGCACCATCGGACGCAAGATGGCCGTCGAGATCGACCGCGGCGCAGTCCCCGGCGCGCGCCTCGCCGCACTCAACAGCCGCGACATGCAAAAGGCCGCCGCCTTCGCCTCCACGCTGGCCGCGCCGCCGCCCGTGCTCCCGCTCGACGACCTGGCCGCCGCCGCCGACATGGTCGTCGAGGCCGCCACCGGCCAGGCGCTGGACGCCATAGCCAGGGCCGCCCTCGGCGCGGGCAAAGACCTGATGGTGCTGAGCTGCGGCGCGCTGCTGGGCAGGGACGACCTGTTCGACATGGCCCGTCGCAACGGCGCAACCATCGTCGTGCCCTCCGGCGCAATCGTGGGACTGGACGGCGTGGTCTCCGCGTCCGCCGGCCGCGTCGAAAGCGTCACCATGGTCACCCGCAAGCCCCCCGACGGACTGCGCGGCTCGCCCGGCGCGGACCGCTCGGACGTGGACCTGGACACGATCACCGAGCCTACGCTGCTGTACGAAGGCCCGGTCGAGGTGGCCTGCCGCCTCTTCCCGGCCAACGTGAACGTCTCCGCCGCGCTCAGCCTGGCGGGCATCGGCCCCCAGAAGACCACCACCCGCGTCTACGCCGACCCCACCGTCACCCGCAACACCCACGAGATAATCGTGGAGGGCGAGTTCGGGCGGTTCTCCCTGAAGATAGAGAACGTGCCCTCGCCCTCCAATCCCAGGACAGGCATACTCTCCGCGCTGTCCGCACTCGCCACCCTCAAGAAGCTCACGTCCCACCTCCAGGTGGGCACATAGAACCAGTCCGGCCCCACGCCGGCCCACGGGAGAATCCAATGAAAGTAGAAGAGATCGCCCAACTGCTCACCTCCGCCGGCAAGACCGTCACCGTCGCCGAGGCCTGCACCTGCGGCCTGCTGGGATACATCCTCGGCTCCGTGCCCGGCAGCTCGCGCTACTTCCCCGGCGGCGTCATCGCCTACACCGGCGGGCTCAAGCAGAAGGTGCTCGGCGTGTCCGACGAGCTATACGACACCAAGGGAAGCGTGAGTCCCGAGATGGCCGTCGCAATGGCCCAGGGCGCGCAGCGGCTCACCGGATGCGACTACGCCCTGTCCACCACCGGCGTCACCGGCCCCGCCGGCGGAATGTCCGGCGTGCCAATCGGCACGTTCTACATCGGGCTGGTCGGGCCGGGCGGCCTCGAGGTCGCCGAGCGCATCCAAGCCGACGCCAACGAGCGCGACGGCAACAAGCGCCAGGCCGCCCAAGCCGCCATCGACCTGCTCGGCCGCCACCTGGCCTAGCGCCCGGTCCGCACGGACAACATCATGGCAAGGAGGAACGCCATGCTAGTCAAAATCTCCCAGCACGGCCACGTGATCATGCCCCCGTTCCTACTCGAAGCGTTCGGCCTCGGCCCCGGCGACACACTGGAGCTGGAGGAGACGGAGGACGGGTTCGCCCTGAAGCTGGCGGAGAAGTACGTCAAGCCGCCGCCGACTCCCGTCGATTGGAGCAAGTACGGTACGCTGCGCGACAAGATAAAGGATGACTGGCCGCCTCTGGACATAAACCAGTTTCGCGAGGCCGGATACGATCCCGTCAAGTATCGGGAGACGTTTGACTACGAGGAGTACCGGAAGAATTACTGCCCAGATAAGTACCGGGAGTGGTACGAACAGAACAACAATCGGGATTGATACGTCCGTCCTCGTTCGGCTGGTCACCGGTCAGCCGCCGGATGCGCACGCCTATTGCCTGGAACGCTTGAATGAGTTGGCGAATGAAGGCATAGTAGTGATCGCATCCAACCAGGTGATAGGGGAAGCTTTCGTTACCATACAATTCCGCTATGGCATGGCGCGCTCGGATGCGCGAGCAGGATTGTTGCGGGCGCTTACCGGCGATCTCGTCGCTCCTCAAAACGGGCAACCTGTCCTTGACGCCCTCTCTGCCACCGGCGGCCCCGGCCTGTTCGACCGCCTCATCGCTCAAGGCTACGACCATACCGGCCTGGACACCCTAACGCTGGACCGCAGAATGGCTAGACTGCCTCGGGCTCGGCTTCTATAGCCGCCTGCACTCTGCCGCACCCACTCACCGGATACCTACACCCACCCCGGAGTAACCCATGACCACCATCTCCTACGACAAGTTCACCCTCCCCAACGGCCTCGACGTCATCCTCCACGAGGACCACGCCCTCCCGATGACCGCCGTCAACGTCTGGTACCACGTCGGCTCAAAGGACGAGCAGGCCGGCAAGACCGGCTTCGCTCACCTCTTCGAGCACGTCATGTTCGAAGGCTCCAAGCACCACGACCGCAGCTACTTCGAGCCGCTCCAAAAGGTCGGCGCCAACCTCAACGGCTCCACCTCCTCGGACCGAACCAACTACTGGGAGACCGTCCCGTCCAACTACCTGGAGCTCGCCCTGTGGCTCGAGTCCGACAGGATGGGCTACCTGCTGGACGCCCTCGACCAGAAGCGGTTCGACGTCCAGCGCGACGTCGTGAAGAACGAGCGTCGCCAGAGCTACGAAAACCGGCCCTACGGCATGGCCCATCTGCTGCTCCAGTCCGCCGTATTCCCCTCACCGCACCCCTATAGCTGGCCCGTCATCGGCTCGATGGAGGACCTAGACGCCGCCAGCCTTGACGACGTGCGCGCCTTCTTCCGCAAGCACTACGCCCCCTCCAACGCCAGCCTCGCCATCGCGGGCGACTTCGACCCCGACGACGCCCGGCGTCTCGTCGAGCGCTACTTCGGCGACATCCCGCCCGGCTCGCCCATCAGCCGCGTCGGGCGCATGGAGTCCGACCTGCGGGGCCAGGTCTCACTGTCCATGCGCGACCGGGTGCAGCTAGCCCGCCTCTACCTCGTCTGGCCCACCGGCCCCATCTTCGGCCCGGACGAGGCCGCCGTTACGATCCTCGCCGGCGTGCTCGGCGACGGGCGAAGCTCCCGCCTGTACGACTCCCTCGTTTACCGCAAGCAGATAGCGCGGGACGTCGGCGTTTATAACCACGCCCAGGAGATAGCCGGCGAGTTCCACCTCCAGGTCACGCTCAACGAGGGCCATTCCCCCGAACAGGCCGAGGAGGCGCTGCGCGAGCACGTCGAGCGCATCATCCAGGAGCCGCCCACCGAAGAGGAGCTCCAGCGCGCCAAAAACCGCATCCGCAGCGCGCACGTGCGCCAGCTCGAGCGCCTGGGTGGATTCGGCGGCCGGGCCGACCAGCTCAACTACTACAACACCCTCGCCGGCGACCCCGGCGCCATCAACACAGACCTCGAAAGGTACGACGCCGTCACCCCCGAGCAGGTGCGCCGCGCCGCCGAGGCCACGCTGAACGGCGCCCACGTGCGCCTCGTGGTCACCCCCGAAAAGCCCCTGCGCGCCTCCGAGGAGTCGCTTGACCGCACCGCCATGCCCGCCGCCGCCGCGCCCGCCCGCTTCACCCCACCCAAGCCGCGCACTCTGCGGCTCTCCAACGGCATTCCCGTCCGGTTCGTCCGCAAGCCCGGCGTGCCGATGGTGGCCGTCCGCGCCGTCGTCCGCGCAGGCGCGATAATGGACCCGCCGGACAGCCCCGGGCTGTCCAACTTCGCCGCGTCCATGCTGCCCGAAGGCACCGCGAGCCGCACCAGCCAGCAGATAGCCGCCCAGATGGAGTTTCTCGGCGCCCATCTCGGCGTGGACGTGGCCCGCGAGCACTCCGTCGTCTCCACCGCCGCCCTCGCCTCGCACTGGGAGCAGGCGCTGGACGTACTCGCCGACTCGCTGCGAAACGCCGCCTTCCCCGATTTCGACCTCAAGCGTATGCGCGAGCGCCACCTGACCGACCTGCGCCGCGTCGCCGACAACCCCGCCAGCATCGCCGCCAGGGCGTCCCGGGGACTGGTCTATGGCCCTAGCTCCGCCTACGGCCACCCTGTCTCCGGCACCGAGGACGTGATACGCGACGCCTCCCGCGACGACCTGATGGCCCACTACGCCGCGCTGTACAGTCCGGCCAACACCACGCTGATCGTGGTCGGCGACCTGGACGAGGCGGACGCTCTCGGCAAGCTGGAGGCCGCTTTCGGCGACTGGCGGGGCGACGACGCGCCCTCCGCGCCGGTGGACGACGCCGACTCGCCCGCCCCGTCCGAGATAGTCATCCACGTCGCCGACAAGTCCGGCGCGCCCCAGTCCGTCATCCGCGCCGGACACCTCGTCATCCCGCGCCGCCACCCCGACTACCTCGCGCTCAACGTGCTCAACTACCTGTTCGGCGGCCAGTTCTCCGCCCGTCTCAACACCAACCTCCGCCAGGACAAGGGCTACAGCTACGGCTACACCTCGTCCATAAGCTGGTTCGCCGGCCCCTCCATGCTGATGGCGGGCGGCGGCGTCCAGACCGCCGTGACCGCCGACGCCGTGTCCGAGACCATCAAGGAGTTCCGCGAGATACGCTCCACCCGCCCGGCCACCGCCGAAGAGCTCGCCGACGCCCTGGACGGCATACGCCGCGGCCTGCCCGGCCAGTTCGAGACCGTGTCCCAGACCGCGATGCAGCTAACCCGCATGGTCGTTCACGACCTGCCCGACGACTACTTCGACACCTACCTCGACGCGCTCGACGCCCTCACCCTCGACGACATCCGCCGCGTCGCCGACGAGCACCTCGACGACACCCGCCTCGTCATCCTCGTCGTCGGCGACCGCGCCACCGTCGAGCCCGGGCTACGAGGGCTGGGCTACAGCGTGGTGGGTGTGGACTACGAGGGGCGGGAGGTGTGAGACATGACCCTCACGAGGGTAAGGCTGAAACGCTTTACCGCCTTCGAAGACCTGGATCTGGAACCCTCCCCAGGCATCAATGCCATCGTCGGCGCCAACGGCACCGGCAAGACGCACCTGATGAAGGTGTGCTACGCGGCTTGCGAAGTGTCCAAGTCAGGGGAGTCGTTTACGGACAAGTTGGTGAACGTCTTTCTACCGTCGGGGCGTGGCCATTGGCGTCTGGTCAAACGCCAGAGAAAGGGGAGCAACGCAACTGTAGAAGTTCACCGCGCAGAGCAGTGTCTTCGTACTTCCTTTTCTAACCGCGCTGTGATTGCCCGCTACGCCGATACCCAACAGAACCGCCGCTGGAGGGATTCACGGATAGAAAGCGTGTACATACCCGTTAAAGAAATGCTGGCGAACGCGCCTGGCTTTAGGTCACTTTACGGAAACTTCCAAATCCACTTCGAGTCCGTGTATGCCGATATTCTTGATCGCGCCTTCCTGCCAGCGCCTCGGCAACAATCCTCCGTGTTCCAACCCTTGCTCCGCAAACTTCAGGAAGCCATCGGAGGAAGGGTCAGCATCGAAAACGAGGAGTTTTTCCTAAGTGTGACGAAGGGAGGCTCTATCGAGTTTACTCTTCTGGCCGAAGGGTTCCGAAAGCTGGGTCTGTTATGGCTGCTGATACGAAACGGCGCGTTGTCGAAAGGTTCAGTGCTGTTCTGGGACGAGCCGGAGGCTAACCTCAATCCGAAGCTGTACCGGCTGTTGATGCACGTCTTGCTGGAATTGCAACGCAATGGCGTGCAGATATTCCTGGCCACCCATGATTACGTCATCCTGAAGGAACTGGACCTTCAGATGACCAATGACGACAAGGTGGCGTTCCATGCGCTACACCACAGCGAAGAGGACGGCGAGGTAGTCTGCCACACGTCCAGAGACTATCTCGGCATTCATCCCAACGCCATAGCGGAGGCGTTCTCCGACGTTTACGACCGGACGGTCGAGCGCAGCTTGAGAGGTCTGACGGTATGAAGGTGTTGGAGGAAGGTGACCTGAGCCTCACCATAGACGGTGAGTTGCGGGCATGGAAGTTCGACGACAACGCTTCACATGGTCTGTCCCACTGCATGAAGGCTGTGGATTTCATCGTGGAGTTTCCCAGCCGCTATCTCTTTCTGGAGTTCAAGGACCCCCAGCATCCGAACGCGCCACGACAAAATCGGGAGAGTTTCGTTCGCGAGTTCCTGGCGGGCAACCTGGACGAAGATCTGAAGTACAAGTATAGAGATTCCTTTCTCTACGAATGGGCGTCTGGTAGAGCGGACAAACCCATCCACTACCTCGTCCTGATTGCCGATGACGCGCTGGCCGCTCCCGAATTGATAGCCCGCACTGATGCGCTGGAGAGAGCGTTGCCTGTGAAAGGTCCGGAATCAGGGTCCTGGACTCGAAAGATTGTCGAGAACTGCGTGGTCTTCAACATTGGAACGTGGAACCGAGCGATGCCTCAATATCCCGTAAACCGGCTGTCCGCTTCCGGCTAACGCCCCCTCACTGCAACAGCATCTCCACCCGGTTCAGTTTCTCCCCCACCGGGTCCACCTCGAAACCCAGCGTCTCCAGCGCCGTCACGCCCATCACCGGTGTGTCGTCCTCTGCGCCGAATATCACCGTGGCGCCCGACGTGGAGTTCTGGTAGGTCATGTTGACGTTCCCGATGATGCGTTCTATCGCGCCGCCGAAACCACGGAAACGGCGTCTCTCGATTGGAAGTATTCCCAGCCTGTCCAATAGGCTGGACGGCAATACACTCAGAGTCGCGCCCGTGTCCACAAGCACCCGTACACTCTCTTTGACCTCGGGCGCGGCCGGATTGGCCACTTCCACGTCGATGTATATGAATCCCATGCCGTATTCTCCACGCAACAGCTATCTGCCTTCACTGAAACTGTAGAGGAAAATTCTCTGACGTGCAAACGCACCCCCGCCAGTGCCATCACATACCGATTTCTCCGTCCCAACTCCAGTGCGCTCTCACAAATGCAGCCGTAAATTCTGCCCCAAGACCGCCCAATCGAACACCACCTGAGACACGTCAGCCCCCCGCAACCATCCCACATCCGCCAAGAACCGCACCCATTTCGACCCAGCCCCAACGACTGTGGAGTAGCACTCGGCAGCCCCTCGTGCAAATCAAGGGCCCTTGATTTCACCGCACATCCGTGCTGCCGTCTCTGTACAACGCACCTACACAACCTAATCGACACCCACCGACGCCCTAGCCGGCGGCCCCGCCGCCTGTCCCATTTTCGCTGCATATCGGCCATTTTCGGACAAGAACCCGGCCCGTTCGGTACACCCAGGGCCACAAACCGACGGCGCTCCCAGCTACGAAAAGTGCAGAATGGGGCATTTTGGTGCATATTTCGCTGTGGCGCCGCTTCTCGGCTGGTCTGCCCTCCCAACCCGATGCACACCCGCCCGCCCGAAAGTGCTAGAATCACCCCACACCACCGCGCAAGCGGACGCGAGGAGTTCCGACCATAAGACTGCAAGGCAAAGTGGCCCTCATCAGCGGCGCCGCCAGAGGCATGGGCGCGGTGGAGGCCCGTATGTTCGCCGCAGAGGGCGCCGCCGTGGTCCTCGCCGACCTGCTGGACGACCTCGGACAAGCCGTCGCCGCCGAAATCACCGAATCCGGCGGCCAGGCCGTCTACGTCCACCTCGACGTGGCCGACGAGGCCGCCTGGCAGAGCGCCGTCCAGACCGCCACGGACGAGTTCGGCAAGCTGGACGTGCTCGTAAACAACGCCGGCATCGTCCGCACCGAGCAGGTTCTCGAAACCACCGACCGCATCTGGGAAGACGTGATGTCCGTCAACGCTAGAGGCGTCTTCCTGGGCGCGAAAGCGGTCATACCCGCCATGCGCGCGGCCGGCGGCGGCTCAATCGTCAACATCTCGTCCATCGCCGGACTCGTCGGAACCGACCTGAGCGCCGCCTACCACGCTTCAAAGGGCGCCGTCAGAATCTTCACCAAGGCCGCCGCCGTCCAGTACGCGCCCCACAACATCCGCGTCAACTCGGTGCATCCCGGCATGATAGACACCGACATGGTCGCCACGCCGGGCGTTGGCGATGTCTTCGATCAGCGCATCGCCGCGACGCCGATGCGCCGCATCGGCAGACCCGAGGAGATAGCCTACGGCGTGCTATACCTCGCCTCGGACGAGTCCTCGTTCGTCACCGGCAGCGAGCTCGTCATCGACGGCGGCCGCACCGCCCAGTAGCCGAACATAAGAGAGGGAAATCGTGAGACTGCAAGGCAAAGTGGCCCTCATCAGCGGCGCCGCGAGAGGCATGGGCGCGGTGGAGGCCCGCATGTTCGCCGCCGAGGGCGCGGCCGTCGTCGTAGCCGACCTGCTGGACGAGCTCGGACAGGCCGTCGCCACCGAAATCACCGAGTCCGGCGGACGGGCGACATACGTTCACCTCGACGTGACCGACGAGGCCGCCTGGCAGAGCGCCGTCGAAGCCGCCGCCACCAACTTCGGCAAGCTGGACGTGCTCGTGAACAACGCCGGCATCGTCCGCACCGAGCAGGTCCTCGAGACAACCGAACAGATATGGGAAGACGTGATGTCCGTCAACGCCAAGGGCGTCTTCCTCGGCGTCAAGGCGGTCATACCCGCCATGCGCGCTGCGGGCGGCGGCTCCATCATCAACATCTCATCCAGCGCCGGACTCACCGGCAGCACCCAGAACGCCGCCTACCACGCATCCAAGGGCGCTGTCAGAATCTTCACCAAGGCCGCCGCCATCCAGTACGCGCCCCACAACATCCGCGTCAACTCGGTGCATCCCGGCATGATCGACACCGACATGCTCGCCGCATCCCGCGTGGGCGATGTCCTGGAGCAACGCCTCGCCGTGACGCCGATGCGCCGAATTGGCAGACCCGAAGAGATAGCCTACGGCGTGCTCTACCTCGCGTCAGACGAGTCCTCATTCGTCACCGGCAGCGAGCTAGTCATAGACGGCGGCCGCACCGCCCAGTAGCCAAAAGAACAGGGGGAACATCGTGAGACTCGAAGGCAAGGTTGCGCTCATCACCGGAGGATCCCGCGGCCAGGGAGCGGCGGAGGCCCGCCTGTTCGCTAAGGAGGGCGCGGCGGTCGTCATCGCCGACGTGCTCGAGGAGGAGGGCAAGCAGCTCGAAGCCGAAATCAACGAGACCGGCGGTCGCGCCCTCTTCGTCAAGCTGGACGTTACCTCGGAATCGGACTGGCAACGGAGCATATCCGAGACTGTCGATCGCTTCGGCAAGCTCGACGTTCTCATCAACAACGCCGGCATATACAGCCGCACGATGATCGAGGACACCACCGTCGAGGAGTGGGAGCGCATAATGTCGGTCAACACCACCGGCGTGTTCCTCGGCACCAAGCACGCCATACCGGAGATGCGCAAAGCCGGCGGCGGCTCCATCGTCAACATCTCCTCCATCGCCGGGCTTGTCGGCAGTCCGCGCGGCGGCGCCTACACCACCTCCAAGGGCGGCGTCAGACTCTTCACCAAGTCCACCGCCATCCAGCACGCCGAGGAGGGCATACGCGCCAACTCCATCCACCCCGGCCCGATAGACACCGAGATGATCGCCGACAACATCGGTACCCCAGAGGGCCTCGCGGCCTCCCTGTCCCGCGTCCCCCTCGGCAGGGTCGGCACCGTGGACGACGTAGCCTACGGCGCGCTGTTCCTCGCCTCGGACGAGGCGTCCTACATGACCGGCTCCGAGCTCGTAATCGACGGCGGCGTAGTCGCCCAGTAGCCGCCGTCCCAAAAGTCCCCTCTCCCTTGAGGGAGAGGGCCAGGGTGAGGGTGAGGAGCAAACACCATGACACTCCACGGCAAGTCAGCCATCATAACCGGCGCCGGCAAAGGCATCGGGCGCGGCATAGCCCGCGCCTACGCCGATGAGGGCGCGAAGCTCGTGCTGGTCTCGCGCACCCTCGCCCAGGTCGAGGACGCCGCCGAAGAGGCCCGCGCCGCCGGCGCAGAGGCGTCCGCGCTCGCGGTCGACGTGGCCAGCCCCGCCGATGTTCGCCGCATGGTCGATCACACCCTGGAACGCTACTCCCGCGTGGACGTGCTGGTGAACAACGCCGCCATCCTCGGCCCGGTCGGCCCGCTGCATCTCAACGACGCCGAGCACTGGGCGCAGGCCATCAACATCAACGTGACCGGCCTCATGCTGTGCTGCCACGCCGTGCTGTCCCACATGATAGAGCAGGGCGGCGGCAAGATAATCAACCTCTCCGGCGCGGGCGTCACCCGCGCCTCGGAGACAATCAGCGCCTACGGCACCTCCAAGGCCGCCGTCGTCCGCTTCACCGAGACGCTCGCGCTGGAGATGCAACCCCACAACGTCAGCGTGAACGCCCTCGGCCCCGGCCAGATAGACACCGAACTGCTCGATCCTATGGCGGGCGAGGACAGCCTCATCGAGCCGGTCATGGGCGCGATGGTGCGGCGCACCAAGTCCGGCCGGGGCGCGTCGCTGGAAGAGGCCGCCGCCCTCGCCGTCTGGCTGGGCTCCGACGCATCCGACGGCCTCACCGGGCGGCTCATCTCCGCCACCCAGGACGATTGGCGCGAGCTCGCCCCGCACATCCCCCGGATAATGGCCTCCGACCGCTACACCCTCCGGTTCAACGCCTAGCGGGACGGGGCTATCGTTCCTCGTCGCTTGAGAGTGGGGGATAAGGTGAAGGCAAGCAGTCCCCTCTCCCTTGAGGAAGAGGGCTAGGGTGAGGGTGAACAAGCCAATGACGCCCCCCAACCTGCTCTCAAACCTCCACGCCGTCGCCCCCCTGCTCCGCGCCCGACGGCTCGGCCTGGTTGTCGACTTCGACGGCACCATCTCCGAGATAGCCCCCACGCCGGAGCAGGCGCGTGTGCTCCCGGAAGCCGCCCGCGCCCTGCGTGGACTGGTGGGCAAGCTGCCCCTCACGGCGGTGATGTCAGGCCGCGCCGCCTCGGACGTGGCCGCTCTGGTGGGCGTCGATGGTCTGGCCTACATCGGCAACCACGGCGCGGAGATTCTGCGAGACGGGCGGCTGGAGCTTGCGCCGGAGGCACAGGCGGCCCGCGAAGCCGTGATAGGTGTGTTCGAGGAGTTGCGCGCCGCCGTGGACCTGCCCGGCATGGTGTGGCAGGACAAGCGTCTCAGCGCCACCGCCCACTTCCGGCTCACCGCCGACCCCGAAAGGGCAGCGCGCAAGCTGAACGACGCCCTCCGGCGCTCCGATCCGTCGGCGCGCGGCGTCGATACCTTCTGGGGCAAGATGGCGCTGGAGCTACGCGCCGCCAACGGCCCCAACAAGGGCAGCGCCACGAGAGACTTGGCCCGCCGCTTCGACCTGGACGGCCTGCTATTCGTGGGCGACGACACCACCGACGTCGACGCCATGCTCGCCGTTAGTGAGCTGACCTCCGGGGACGCGCTAGCCGGGCTGTCCGTGGTGGTCCGTCACCACGACACTCCGGAGCCTGCGCTCCGCGCCGCCGACTATTCCCTGGATGGCGTACCCGAGGTGGGAAGGTTCCTGTCATGGCTGGACGGGGATGGGGGTGTTACACCCGCTCACCGATAATCGTCCGAATCGACGCTATCAGGCTGCCCGCCCCCCGGTGCCGTATCTGCCACAGATACATCTGCGCCCGGGGCACGTCCCTGCCGTGCACCTGGTAGTAGGCCGGCCCGCCTATGCTGCCGTGCAGCACCAGGAACGCGCCGGCCACCACCCCCAGCAGCGGCGTGATCATGCCCAGGCCGTACGCCACGATGATGGAGACTGCCGTGACCAGCGCCCCCAACATCATGCGCGGATGGTTCGACGTCCGCACCTCGTCGATCTTCTCTATCTCCGAGTACGGCATCTCGTGAATCTCCTCCACTCCGTTCTTCTCCAGGTGAAGTATGAGCCTCGTGGAGGTGGCGTAGTAAGGCCCGAAGCGCGAGACGATGCGCTCCCTCTGCTTCAGGTGGGATTCCACGCCCATGAGTGGCCGCTCTGCGTACTGCGCCCGCGCCGCTAGAACACGGCCAGCGGGTTGACCGGCGAGCCGGTGGTGTTGGTCAGACGCAGCGTCCCGATGGACAGCATGAACTCCCAGCGGTTGCGCTCCTTGCACGCCCGCGCCAGCTCCTCGAGATTGGCGTTGTCCAGAATCCACAGCCCCATCGCCACGATGCCCACCTGGTGGACCGGATTGGACAGGGCGGGGTAGCCCGACGGGGACACGTCGTTGCCGGTATCGGTGCCCAGCATGGAGATGCCTCGCTCGTGGAACAGCGGCAGGCACGCCGCCTGGCACGCGGTGGAACCCGCCTCGCGCGGCACCGGACCTTCCACGTGGCGGCGGTGAAGCTGGCCGGTGCGAATCAGCAGCACGTCGCCCTCCTCGATGGTGAACCCGCACCGCTCCTCTGCGGCCAGGATGTCCTCCGGCATCACGCCTTCGCCGCGCTCCAGCCAGTCCACGCCCCGGATCTCCGGCACGTCCACCAGCACGCCCCGCGTGACTATGCCCTCGTGCGCCAGGTCGATGGACTCCACGGTAGCCCCCAGGCTGGTCGATACCAGGTGCGCGGGTCGCCCGTTGTACAGCTTGCCCTCCCAGAAGAAGTGGGCCAGGCTGTCGACGTGGGTGATGGTGAAGCCGTGGAAGATCATGCCGAAGAAGTCCGTGGAGGCCTGGTTCGGCCTGGAAGAGACCTTCTCACCGCTCGCCCAGCCCTCGCCGCTTTCCACCATGAAGTGGATGGGAGGTATCGGCACGTCGGCCGCCGCCTCGAACAGCACGGGCCGTGCGCACGAGACGCTCACGCCCTCTTGCACCAGCGACACGGCGCGCCTGGTCTTTTCGGGGTCGAGAAAGTTCAGCGTGCCGAGCTGGTCGTCCTCGCCCCATCTGCCCCAGTTGCTGAGCGAGTCGAAGTACGAAAGCACTTCGGACTCGGAGGGTATGTTACTCATGTCGACCTCCTGCCTGTGGGATGTGCTGCGAGCCTCGCGTCCGGGCGACCCGCCCACCTTGGTGCTGGCTTCTGCGTATCATTATCCGTCCGGTGTTGATATTGGGCAAGTCCTCAGGCGCTTCTCTGGAACCCGCTACACGATACTGAAGGTCGAGCCGTCTTCGTTCTTTGTCACCTCGATGCGGACCGGGAAGGCCTCTTTCATCTGCTCGACGTGGGTGATGACTATGATCTTCTGGAAGTCGTCCTCGATGGACTTGATAGCCTCCGTCAGCCGCTCCTGGCCCGATACGTCCTGAGTGCCGAACCCCTCGTCGATGAACAGGATGGGCAGCGGCGCGCCCGACCTGCTGGCAAGCAGCCGGGACAGCGCTATCCGCAGCGCGAAGTCTATGCGGAACGCCTCCCCACCGCTGAACATCTCGTAGCTCCGTGTGCCTATCTCGTCTGCTATGAGGATGTCCAACTCCTCGGCCCGGACGTCCATGCCCGGTAGTCGATTGCCCTCGTTCAGTTCCAACTTCAGGCTCATGCGGTTTTCGGTCAGGCGGGACAGCAGGCGGTTGGCGTCATTCTGAAGCTGCGGGATGGCGTTCTCGATGATGAGCGCGGGGATGCCGTTCTTGCCGAAAGCCACGGCCAGCTCGTCGTAGATGCTCTTCTCGTCCACCAGCCCGTGCCGCGTCGATTCGTCCTCGCGAGTTTGCGCCTCCAGCGCCTCGCAGTGAGCGATTCGGTCCTGCTGTATTCCCCTCTGCACCTCGAGCTCCCGTATCCGGCCGTCCAGTTCGTGGAGCCGTCGCTCGGAAGCACCCAGCTTCGCCTCGACCTCCGGCAGCGCTGCCAACTCCCTCCGCGTTTCGGCCACGCGCGCCTCGTAGTCCTCCGCCTCGGCGGTGCGCAGCGCCAGCGTCTTCTGACTCTCGTCGAGCGACGCGCGTTCCGCCTCCAGCCGGCCCTGAGCTTCCCTCAACTCCCAGTGCAACTCTTCGTAGGGTTCCAGGTCCAAGACTCTGTTCCCGTGCGCCTGGTGTATGGCATCGTCGTAGCCCAGCGCCTCGACTTCGGCGGCCACCCGTGCCAAGCCAGCCCTCTCTTCGTGGGCGTAGTCGCGGGATTCGAGCCTGGCGCGCAGCAGTTCCAGTTGCGGCGCGACTGTCTCCAATTGCTCGCGCGCCCTTTCCGCCTCGTCACGCTCGCGCTTCAGCGTCGCGTCCGCGCCCTGGATACGTCTTCCTTCGTTACTTTGTTCCCGCTCCATTTCGGCGATTCGGGCGGCCATTCGCTTGAGCTTGCTATCCAGTTCCCGCTTTTCGGCGTCGTTGGACCTGTAGCGTTGCCTGGCGGCTCTGCCTTGCGTCTCGTATTCGGCGCGCAGATGTTGCGCGCCATTTTCGCCCACCTCCTGGTTGCACAGCGGGCACAGTGCTTCGCCCTGTTCGAGCAGGTCGAACTTGCGCCTGGTATCCTCCATCTCGTCGCGCAGCCGCTCGTTGTCCTGCGTGAGCGATTGAACGCGCATGGCGTCGTCGCGTTCGTCGCTACGCAATGCTTGCAACTCTAACGCGGACCGTGCCAGCCGCTGCTGTGCGATGTCGTTGAGTCGTAGGTTCTCTTCGATTTGGGAGATGCGGCCGGTCTGGGCCTGCAGGCGGCGGACATCGTCATCGAGACGGTCGCGTTGTCCGGTAAGTTCCACGCGCCGGACGGCGATTTGGCCGTTCAGGTCGGATTGGCGGTTTCGCAGCGCGCTCAGCGCGGATTGGGCGGCGTTCAGCTTTTCGAGTTCGGCTCTTGCGGACGCGAGTGCGGCGTAATTGGCGTCTATCTCGTCGGCGCGTGCGGCGATGGCTTCGTCCGCGTCCAGCCGCGCGCGCAATTCCCGCGTCTCGCGCTCCAGCCGTTCAGTCTCGCTCCTGGCGTAGGCTAGCCGGGCCTCCATGTCCGGCAGGTCGCGCCGTTTCAGCGACAACTCGGTCGCCGTGCGTTGCAGCCCCTCGAAGTCGATGCGCTGGCCGTCCCGCGCCGGGATCAGTTCGGAGATGCTCGCGTTCGCCCGCTCCAGTTCGCGCTCGTATTCCGGCTTGCGGTCGATTTCCGGCTGGCGGCTCTCGATGCGCGCGGTGGCGTCGCCGATCCCTTGCCGCCGTTCGGAAGCGCGGGCTTTTGCGCGCTCCTCCAGGCGCTCGTAGTACGAAAGCCCCAGCGCCTCGGCGAGAAACTCCTTGCGCTTGGAGGGGGTGTTCTGTGTGAACTGATCGGCCTTGCCCTGTTGCAGGTACGCTGTGTTGATGAAGGTCTCATAGTCGAGTTGGATGGTATCGACTATCTTGGCTCCCGTCTCACGGACGCTGTTGGCGGTGATGGGGCGGTAGCCGTCGTCCGTAGCGGCCTGGAACTCCAGCACCGTCGCTCCCTGCCGCGCGCCGGCTCTGCGCGTGTGCTTGCGTATGACGCGGTAAATCTGTTCGCGAGATTGGAAATCGAGCGTAACTTCCATGTCCGTTTGGCCCTGGTGAATCAACTGGTGTTGCCGTCCCCTGGCCATGCCCCAGAGCGCCCAGGTGATGGCGTCGAGCAGCGCGCTCTTGCCGTGGCCGTTGTCGCCGCACAGGCACGCGACGTGCAGACCCTCGAAGTCCAGCGTGGGCACGTTGTCCCGGTAGCACATGAAATTTCTGACGCTCAGGCGTAGGGGTATCAAACGCGGCCTCGTTGCGGTAAAGTTGGCTTAGCGCACATTATAGCCCAAACGGAGGGATGCCCCGTAGCGGGGAGGCTTCATCCACTACACTCACGGGCGGAGGGTGCGCGGAAGGCGGGTGGGAGATGAATCGCACCGATTTCGACGTCGTTACCGGCGCGTTCAGCTACACGGGCAGATATGTCACACGGCTGCTGTTGCGGCAGGGGCGCCCTGTGCGAACGCTTACCGGCCATCCCAGCGCCCGCATGTTCGGGGGCGCGGTGGGCGTGGCGCCTTACAACTTTGACAGGCCGGACGATCTGGCGCGCTCTCTGGAGGGCGCCCACACTCTCTACAACACCTACTGGGTGCGGTTCGCACGGGGCGAGTTGACACACGACGTGGCGGTGCGCAACATCACGACGATGCTTCGCGCGGCCGAGAGCGCCGGAGTCCGGCGAGTGGTGCACGTGAGCATCACCAACGCCGACACGGATTCGCCGCTACCGTACTTCCGGGGCAAGGCGCAGGCGGAAGAAGCGGTGCGCGCGTCGGCGATGAGCCACGCGATTCTCCGGCCCACCGTGATTTTCGGCCGGGAGGACCTGCTGCTCAACAACATCGCCTGGACCCTCCGGCGCTTCCCCTTCTTCCCCGTGTTCGGGCGTGGCGACTACCGAGTCCAGCCCGTCTTTGTAGGAGACCATGCCGCCCTGATGGTGGAGGCTGGCCAGCGAGAGGACAGCTACGATAAGGACTCGGTAGGCCCCGAGGTGCTCACCTACGAGGAGATGGTGAGACTGATAGCCGGTTCCATCGGCGCCAGCGTCCGCGTCACGCACGTCGGCAAGAGGCTTGGTATGCTGATGACCGGTCTCGTGGGACTTGCCGTGCGGGACGTGACTTTGACACGCGACGAGGTCGAGGGCCTGATGGCAGACCTGCTGGTCTCCCACGGTGAGCCTACCGCTCACACCCGACTGTCCGACTGGCTCACCGAAAACGGTGGGGATCTGGGAAGAGGCTACGTTTCGGAGATGGACCGCCACTACAGACCGGTATCGCGGGGGTTTGGCCGCGGCGATTGGCGGTGAATCAGAGGAGGCGCGACGTGACACAGAGCGATATCCAGGCGGCGCTGGCGGCGGTAGACCGCGACGACATGTTGGACCTCGCCAAGCAGATGCTCAGGATTCCCAGCTTCAAGACCGAGGAGACGGAGTTGGCCCGGTTCATGGCCGACTACCTGGGCCGGCGAGGCTACGACGTGCAACTCCAGGAGGTGGAACCGGGACGATTCCAGACTATCGCCATCCTCAAGGGCGAGGGCGGCGGCAAGTCCCTGATGTTCAATGGCCACCTGGATATCGACCCGCTGGCGTTCGGCTGGAAGCGCGACCCCTGGGAGCCGAGCATCGAGGGAGATCGGCTGTACGGCGCGGGCGTGCGCAACATGCAGGCCGGCGTCGCGTCCATGGTGCAGGCCGCCGAGGCGGTGCGACGCTCCGGCGTCCGGCTGAAAGGCGACCTCGTTTTAGCGTGCGTCGTAGGTGAGTTGCAGGGCGGCGTGGGTTCGTACCATCTAAGCCAGCACGGGCCGCTGACGGACATGGCGGTCATCACGGAGCCGCACGGCCCGGCCAACGTTATGACTGTTCACGCGGGCGTGGTCAACATCGCGGTGCACACCATCGGCAAGTCCAGGCACACCAGCCGGAAGCAAGGCTCGGTGGACGCCATCGAGAAGATGCGTAAGGCCATCCCCGTCATTCGAGACGTCGAGTTCACGTGCGAGCGCCGTGCGGACCTGCCCGCGCTGCCGTTGGTGAACATCGGAGTGATCATGGGCGGTATGGGCCGCGACTACGACCTGAAAGGCCCCAACTTCGTGAGCGACTTCTGCACCGTGCTGGTGGACGTGCGCTTCCTGCCGGGCATGACCTCCGAATCTGTGGTCGCCGACCTCGACCGCGCGCTCGGCGCGTTGGGCGCGGAGGACCCGGACTTCGTCTACGAGATAGAGGTACCCGCGCCGCCGGTGTTCAAGGCGAACAAGGTGGTAATGGAGCCGTTCGACCTGCCGCGCGACGAGTACATCGTGGACGCGGTGGCCCGCCAGATTCGCGCAGTGACGGGCGGGGGGCCCGAGAACGTCGGCGTCGTGTTACCCAACTCGTACACCGGCAACGACAGCTGCCATCTCTGGGCGGCGGGAGTGCCCTGCGTGCTGATAGGCCCCGCCGGCACCCAGGAGTCGCTGGAGGTGCCCGACGAGTACGCGCCCATCGGCGAGATGGAGCAGGTGGCGAAGGTGCTGGCGCTGACCGCGCTGGACGTGTGCAACCTGCCCGCGTGACGCCCCACCACCCCCGTTTCAAGCACGGGGCAGGCTTTGGCCCTCTCCGGCGAAGGGGAGAGGGGGCTTGAGGAAAACGTTTCGCTAGAGCGTGATCTCCTTGAGGTGGGGGGATACGGACAGGCGGGCGTCGGTTTGGGCGAGGACCTCGTCTGCGGTCCAGCCGGGGGCGACCTCGGTGAGCACCGCGCCGTCCGGCCCGATTTCGACTACGGCGATGTCGGTGACTACCAGGCTTACGCACTCCATGGCCGTGGGGGGATAGGCGCACTCGCGCACCAGCTTGGAGCTGCCGTTGCGGTCGGTGTGCTCCATCGCCACGATGACGCGGCGCGCGCCGGCGGCAAGGTCCATCGCGCCGCCGACGTTGCCCACGCCGCGCTCCGGCAGCATCCAGTTGGCGAGGTCGCCGCGCTCGGACACCTGCAACGCCCCAAGCACCGCCACGTCCACGTGGCCGCCACGGATCATGGCGAAGGCGTCCGCCGAGCTGAAGAACGACATGCCCGGCGACATCGCCAGAAACTGGCCGCCGGCGTTTATCAGGTCGATGTCCTCCTCGCCCGGCTCGGCCATCGGCCCGTAGTTGAGCACGCCGCTCTCGCTGTGGTACATCACCGAGCGACCCTCGGGGATGAACTGCGAGCACAGCGTCGGTATGCCGAGCCCCAGGTTCACGACGTCGCCGTCCTGGAGCTCGAGCGCGACCCTCATTGCGATGACCTCACGGCCCAGGCGTTCCTTCTGCATGTGGCCGTTCCTTTCGGGCAGGTACAAGACCTGCCCCTACAGAGTACGCGCGGACGCGGTTGGCTCTAGGAGTAGTCGGTGGAGGCGTCGACGCCGGTGAGGATGGACACTATCTGTCCAAGCATCTCCTCGGCACGGCCTCGCAGCTCCTCGGCGTCGAGCGGGGCGGTGGGGTGCTTGGTGAAGATGGTGGGATAGTCGGGCGTTCCCCACATGCTCGCCATGCCCATCGCGGTCTGGGTGAAGAGGTCGGTGCAAATGGTAACGGAGGGCGTACCGGCCTTCTCAACGTGGATCCCGTCGTGCACACTGCACGCGCTGCAGGACCCTCAATCGCCTATGCCGACAAGCACGTAGTCGCACTCCTCGGCCATGTCGCTGATGACGGCGGGGTCGGCGGGCTTGGACGCGGAGGGCTTGCGGTGGTACTTGACGCCCGTGACACCGAAGCGCTCGTCGAGCAACTCCGTGACCGTGTGAAGGAACTCCCTGGCGTTCACCTTGCTGTCGTCGATGATGCCGACCCGCTTGTTTGCCAGGTCCCTGAGCCTGGGAGCGCCGGTGAAGTCGGCGATGATGGGCTGGGTGGTCGGGTCGACCAGTGTCAGACGGCCTCGAACTGCGGTGGTCATATCGTGCTCCTTTCGAGTGGAGGGGTCGGGCAATACACCCCCATCTTAATCTTCCTCCATCAAGGGGGAAGAGACTTTTGGAGGACTAGAAGCCGGCGGCGCAGGCGCATCCGGCGGGGCCGCACCCACCGCAACCTCCGCCACCGCCCGCGACGGGTGCGTACACGCCTTCGTCAGTGGATGCGAACGACACGAACACGGACAAAGCGCGCTCGCCCTCGCCTTCGCACTCGGGGCAGGACGCCTCGTCGTCCATGCGGTCCATGGGCCTCAGTCGCTCGAACCTGTGCTCGCAGCTTGTGCAGGTGTATTCGTAAAGGGGCATTTTCCAACCTCGCGGCGTCGCTGGTGTGTCGGGCGCGGCGAAGGGCCGCGCGGCGTGGGCACATTCTAGTGTGTGGGCAAGTCTCGCGCAACAGCCGTAGAGACCCCGCTAGTACATGATGAGAGTCGCGGGGACAAGCCGCTGCTCCACCGGGTCCACGGCCAGGCCAAGGCCTTCCAGGGTGTAGGCACCGAGCAGGGGTGGGCCATCATCCTCGCCGAATACCACGATTGTAACAACGCTTTCACCATCGATCGTGACCCAGGCCTGACCGTAATCCATGTATGTGCGATGGCCGTCCGCAAGCAGAAACCTGCGCTGGCCGGTCGGTTCGACGCCGAGTTCGTGCAACTGGCGGCCGGGCAGGATGGTGTACGCCGCGCCGGTGTCAACCAGCGCTTCGAAGGAAATAGTATGTTGGCCGTCCATGTCCGAGATCCGCAATGGCCAGGTAAAGGTACCCATCTTTCGTACTCCAGTATCCCGAGTGTATTCCATTTTATACGCCTTGAGGCATCTGTACCTAGTACAGGGCCTCGGCGGCACGCTCGCAGCGGCGCTTTTCGGCGTCGGTGAGCGGCTCGTAGTCCTGGCATAGGGCGACGTTTCGGCGCACCCTGTCGGGGAACCGAGCGCCGGGTATGGCGGCCGAGATGCCGGGGTTGGACAGCACGTACCGAAGCAGCAGCTCGGGCGTAAGTTCCGTGTGGCCGCGCGCGTTGAGCGTGCGCAGGGTGCTCATCCTGCCGGACCCTCCAAGCGGCCGCATCACGATGACGCCTACGTCGGACTGGGCGGCCAGGTCGATCAGGTCTTCGCTTTCGGTGTAGAAGGCGGAGTACTCCAGCATCACGGTGTCGAACTCGCCGCTGGTGATGGCCTTTTCCGCTATCTCAAGGCTGTGCGAGGAGATGCCGACGTGGTCGATCAGCCCGCGGAACTGGGCGACGCGAAGGCCCTCCAACGCGCCGCCGGGGGCCATTACCTGGTCCCAGGCCTCCGGGGTAGATACGTCGTGAAGCTGGTACAGGCAGATGCTCGGCACGCCCAGGACGGCGAGACTCCTGTCCACGTCGGCCTGGCTGCCGTTGACGGTGCGGCTGAACGTCTTGGATGCGACGCGGAAGTCGTCGCCTCGCTCGCGCACCACCTGGCCTATGAGGTACTCGCTGCCCGCGTAGTCGCGGGCGGTATCGACGAGGCGGACGCCGAGGTCGAGCGCGGCGCGTAGGGTGTCGGCGCCTTCCGATCCCTGCGGCGTGTCCATCGCGCCCAGCCCCAGCTCCGGGAGCAGCAGGCCGGTGCGGCCTAGCCTGCGCCGCTTTAGCGTCACTCGTAAATCATCCACTCCAGCAGGTTCCGGTCGGGGTCGCGGGCGTACAGGCTGAGCGAGGGGTGTCCGCCGCCGCCGCGCGCGCCCTTGCGCGGCCCGGGGCCGGCGATGACCTCGACGCCGGCGGCGTCCAGCATGGCCTGGCACTCCTCAACGGTGCCGTCCCAGACGAAGCAGATGTCGGCGCAGCCGGGCACGGCGGTCGGGCCGCGCAGGCCGGCGACGAATCCCTCGGGGTGGACGTTGATCTTGGAGTCCGCGCCCACTTGTATGGAGAAGGCGGGCACTTCGCCGGCGCGCCAGGCGTCTTCGTCGTTGATGTGGAATCCCAGGCGCTTGTAGAACTCGATGAGCCGCTCGGCGTTCTCTGTGGGCATGGCGATGTGGTCGATGCTTGCGGTTGACACGGGGGCCTCCTTAGTAGCGGTGAGGGGTGGAGGCGACGGGCGGATTCGAACCGCCGAATAGGGGTTTTGCAGACCCCCGCCTTAACCACTTGGCTACGTCGCCTCGCTGGTGGCTGTCGTGGTGCCGAGGAGGAGATTCGAACTCCTACAGCCTTGCGGCCACAGCGCCCTCAACGCTGCGTGTCTACCAATTCCACCACCTCGGCCAGTCGGGGCCCGATTCGGCGTCGGCAGCGCGGCCGCTCGGGGCACGCCAAACAACGTGGTCATATTATAGCCAACACTGGTTGCCTTGTCCATATCGGCGCGGCGCTTGGAGCCTGCTCCGGCCCTGCCGGTATCGCGGGTGGACGGAGCCTATCGGCGGGGTGAAAAGCCGGCTGTGGCGGGTGAATTCGGCGAAATATGCACCAAGCTGCACCATTTCACACCATTCCGCACCACCGCGTAGCTGGGCGCGTCGGCGGTTTGTGGTGTCGGGCGCGCCGCGTGGGGCGGGTTGTGTGGTGGGAAAGCGCCGAAAGATGCACGGATGAAACATGCCGGCAGGGGGTGGTCGAGGGTTGCGATTCAGTTGTGCAGGTGCGTGATGGAGGGAGCGCAGCACGGATGTGCGGAGAAATCAAGAGGGGTGGCGAGGTTGTGAGTGCTCAGAGTCGATGATGCGAGGCTGAGCGAGGGGCCTTCACTCCCATCCCCGTATCGAGTACGGGGCAGGCTCTAGTAGTCCAGCATCATTGTATTGAAGGGTAGAGCGACTTCAGTCTGATGCGCGCGTGCGTCTGCTTGTAGGCGGCGCTCCGCCCGCGCGGCACCAGCGGATACAGCCTATGCGAGATGCCTCAGGGTGAGGGCGGCGCTCCGCCCGCGCGGCACCAGCACCTTAAGCTCCTCTTGCTCGTCCGTTGTCAGCCTGATACGGTACTTCTTGGCAGATGCCATGCTCTCCCCTCAGTTCAGTCATAAGACCGAACCCCCAGAGAAACATGACTGTTCAGGTATTTATTTCAATAATGCCGGACTACTAGTCGGCAATTCAGATCTCCCAGGGTAGCGAAAATTGAGAATACTGCTTACCAACGACGACGGCATTAACGCGAAGGGCCTCTGGAGCGCCGCCGAGTCGCTCGCCGAGCTGGGCGAGCTGACGGTGGTCGCGCCGGACCGCGACCTGAGCGGCATAAGCGCGGCAATGACGCTGAGCACGATAGTGCGAATCTCAGAGGTTGCCTCGCCCATCGAGGGCGTCAGGGCGTACTCGGTGCAGGGCACGCCGGGCGACTGCGTGATTCTGGCGACGGAGCACCTGGTGAAAGAGCGGTTCGACCTGGTGGTGTCGGGCATCAACCAGGGGGCGAACTTCGGGCTGGACGTCATCAACTCCGGCACCGTCGGCGGCGCGTTCCACGGCTACTTTCGCAACATACCGTCTATCGCGGTCTCGGTGGCGTCGCTCACGAACCCGCGCTACGATGCCGCGGCCTGGGTGACCGGCGCGCTGGCGAAGGCGGTGCTGGCCGGCCCCGTGCCCGTGCCGCTGCTGCTGAACGTGAACCTGCCCGCTCTCGCCCTGGACGAGATAGAGATGGTGCAGCTAACGCGGCTGGGACCCAAGGCGTTCCTGGAGAACGTGGAAAAGGGCGGCGACGGGCGGCGCGAGTTCTACTGGATTCGCCACAACCGCTCGATCAACAACCAGCCGGCGGAGGGCACAGACAGGTGGGCGGTGCGAAACAAGCGCATCTCGATTACGCCGGTGGACCTGGTGTTTTCCAACGGAGCGCCGGACGCCGTGTTCGAGACGATAGCGCGGGGACTTACCGAGCAACTGAAGACACGGTAGGGGCGGGTTTGAAACCCGCCCGCCGGGGTGACGACTCCAATCCATCAATCAGCGCAAGGAGGCAACGATGATTTACGAACTCAGAATTTACGAGGCGGCTCCGGGCAAGATGGCCGCGCTGCAGTCGCGGTTCCGCGACCACACGCTGGAGATTTTCGAGCGCCACGGCATCAAGAACGTGGGCTATTGGACGGCCAGCGTCGGGGACTGGAACGACAAGCTCATCTACATCGTGGCGTTCGAGGACGAGGGCCAGCGCGAGCGCGCCTGGGCGTCGTTCCGGGACGACCCGGAGTGGCAGCAGGTGCGGGCCGCGTCCGAGGTGGACGGCCCGTTGACCACACGCATCACCAATGCCCTGTGGGCGCCCACGGATTTCTCGCCGCTACAGTAGAGTCCCTTCCCCTTCGCAGGGGGAAGAGCCTGCCCTGAGCCTGCCGAAGGGTTAGGATGGGGGTGTGAAGGGCGCCGGTAGGGGCGGGTTTCAAACCCGCCCGCCGCACGCACGCGGCGCGTCCACGAAGAACGGGCAGGTCTGTGACCTGCCCGTTCCGGGTGAAGGATGGGTGTGAGGCGCGTCCTACACCCTCACCCTAACCCTCTCCCTCAAGGGAGAGGGGACTGAGGCGCGCCTCACATTTTGTTTCTCTACTTCAGGGCGTTGGCTATGGCCTCGACGTTCTGGCGGAACATGCCGAGGTAGGTGTCCGCGCCGCTGCCAGCCGCGCCCAGCGAGCCGGAGTGCAGCGCGACGAACTGGACGCCCGCCTCCTGCGATATGGCTTTCGCCACGCGCTCGCTGACGGTGGTCTCGCCGAACACCGCTGCCGCGCCGTGCTCCTCGATGGTGTGTATCAACTCGGCCACGTCGCGCGCGGACGGGTCGACCTCGGTCGTTCCGCCGGGCAGCACCGTGCCCACCACCTCGAAGCCGTACACCACGGCGAAGTAGCTGAAGCTGTCGTGGGAGGTCACGAGCACCCTGCGCTCCTCCGGTATCACGCTGAGCTGCTGCACGGCCCAGGCGTGGACCTCGTCCAGCTCGGCGCCGTAGGCTTGCGCGTTCGCCATGAAGGTGTCGGCGGAGTCCGGATCGATATGCCCAAGCTCCTCCGCGAGGCCCTCCACCGCAACCTTTACGCGCAGCGGATCGAACCAGAAGTGCGGGTCCAGCGGGCCGTGGCCGTGATCGGCGTGCCCATGGTCATCCTCGCCCTCCTCACCAGCGCCGATGCCCACGAAAGCCAGCCGGCCCGGGTTTCCGCCGATGGCCCACTCGTTCTCTATCTCGCCCTCGTGTATGTGGAACTCGGCGATGCGTCCGCCCGCCCTGTCGGACAGGTACAGCACTTCACCGATCACGATGAAGTAGGGCGACGTGTCACCGTCGAACGGGTCCATTAGCTGGACCGTCTCTTCGACTTCGCCGGTCGCCGCCTCGATGACGTTGAGCATGCCGTCGGCCGTGAGCGCGAAGAACTCCTCGCCGTGGGCGTCGAAGGCCGTGCCGTAAACCTGCTGGCTGTCGTCGGACAGTAGCACGCGCGTCATGGAACCGCCCTCGGCGTCGATCATCCACAGCCCGTCGGAATACCGCTCTCCGTCTTCCCGGTAGCTCGCGGAGCCGAAGAAGTTCTCGGAGTCGTCGTGACCCCAGACGCTCCCAATGCGTGCGGACTCGTGCATGTCGGCCGGGTTCTCGATGAACTCGTGCTCGTACTCGCCGTCGTGGCCCTCGATGAAGAGGACGCCTCCGACGCAGCCCAACAGCACGCCGTGGCTGTTCGCGGCCTCGCCGTGCATACCGGGGCAGGAGCGGTTGCTGGCGTCGTAGACGACCTCGCCGTCCGCGGTCCACACCTCCGCGCCGAGCGGCAGGCTGCTCTCGGCCGTAGCGGGATAGTCGGGATTGTTGGACGTCACCATGAAGTATTCTTCGCCCAGTGCCACCACCGCGCCGTGTTGCAGTCCGGCATCCAGCCAGATTGGCTCGTAGTCGTCGCGCTCCTCTTCCAAGTCGTGCTCCTCGAACAGAGCGGCGCGCCCGGAGCCGTCGTGGAAGATAGCGGTCCAGCCGTTGTGCACGCTCACGTGTATGGGCCTATCGTCCGAGGTGCCGACCGAGAGCATCGACACAGGCTCTGTCACCAGGTCCATGTGTCCCTCGTGGGGTTCGAGGTAGACGCCGCCGTCGAATATCTGCACGCGGTCGTCATCGTCGTTCGGGCCTCGCGAGATCGCGAATGCGAAGCGGGCGCTGGGGCTGGAGTAGAGAGTCGCGTTGGCCGCGGCCACCTGCACGCTGTTCTGAGCGAGCAGGGATGACGTCAGGTCGAGCACGGATAGCGATGGCTGGTCGCGGTCCGCGATGAGCAGGCGACCCGTCAACGCGCCTTCTTCCTCTTCCTCGTGGTCGTCGTGGCCGGTGACCGCGAACTCGATCGGGTCGATCTCGTGGCCCAGCTCAATCATTACGGTGTCTTCCGCGCTGGCGTTATGGATGAGCTCTTCAAGCCATCCGCCCTCCAGGCCAAGCCCGATGGACACCACTACGTCGGCCTCGGCGAGCTTGGCTACGTCGGCAGCGCCGGGCTGGAAGGAGTGCGGGTCGGCGCCGACGGGCAGCAGGCTGAACACCTCTACGCGGTCGCCGCCCACGATTCGCGCCCAGTCCGCCGCAAAGTTGGTGGTGGTCACCACCTTCACCTTCGGCGCGTCGCTCATTGGGGGCTGCGTGGGGGCCGCGGCCGGGGGCGCCGCCGTAGCCGCGGGAGCGGGCTGCGCGGACGCGCCCGCGGGCTGAGTCGGAGCGGCGGGAGCCGGTTGCGTTGTCGCCGCGGCGGGCTGCGCCGTAGGCTCCGGCTCGTCGTCGCCGCCGCACGCGACCGCGAACACCGCCAACAGCGCGACCACGGCCAGCAGCGACTTCCAGGAGAATGCTTTCCTTAGGACTTTCAATTCAGTACCTCCGAGGCTATCGTTCCGTTGATTCGCGCCCCGCCTCCTTCTGAGGGCGGAAGCGCCTTACTCGACAGTCAAGATATGCAGTCTCAGTTATAGCTGGGTGTAATCTCAATTAGAGGCTGCAACCCGCCAACCAATTCGTGGTGGGTAAGAACTGCTCGATGACTACGGTTACGCTCCTGGCGTATCGCCCAAACCCTGCCTCGACGCTACTCCTCGAGCGTCGGCCCGGCGAAAAATCGGACTTATGAGATATAATCTCAATTCAGTCCAGCCACCTTTCTGAGACAGAGCATACGGAAAATCAGAAGGATGTTAGCAGCAGGCGCGCGGCACTGTCAAGACGCCGAATTGGGTCGTAATCGAGGTTGCCGTTGGGTTGAGATAGCTTCGGGTTAAGCCGATGACGGCCATTGCCCAGCTACGGCTCACGCTCCTTGACGGGTATGTCACCCCGTGTTAGCATGGCCGCACTTGGCCACGAATCGAATAAACCGCGCACCGGGTGCGCACGGAGGTAGGGGACTTGGCAACCACTCAGCTAATCGAAGTTACCTCGGCCGCGGCACAGAAGCTCGACGACATCATCCAGGAACAGGGCGAGACCGGCTCGCTGCTGCGCGTGATGGTGGTGCCCGGCGAGCACGGCGGGATGCAGTACATGCTAGGCCTGGAGAAGGAAGCCAAGGACGGCGACTTCGTGATAGACACCGAGACCGTCCAGGTGCTCATCGACTCCGACAGCGCCCCGCTCATCGAGGGCGCGCAGATAGACTACGTTGACAGCCTGATGCGCAGCGGCTTCGTCATCAGCAACCCGAACGCTATGGGAGGCTGCGGTTGCGGCGGCGGCGGGTGTGGTGGAGGCGGCGGTTGTGGCGGAGGCGGTGGTGGTTGCGCGTGCGGCGGCGGCGGTTGCGGGGGAGCCTGCGGCGGCCACTAGGCGCAACTTCTCTCACCAAACACGATTCCAAAGGCGGCGGGGCGCATGGCGTCCCGCCGTTGCGTTTGGCCCCCGTGCGTCCCGGCAAAAAAGCGGCTTGCCTCTTTCGTGGCTCGCGCTGTAGCGCCTGCGGTCTTTGTTACTCCCTTGTGAACGTCCTTGATTTTCCGCTACTTCAACCTGCTGCAAGACGACCCGGCCCTTGCGTTCCTCGCCTTCGCCGCCACCTGCGCATCGCTCGTCGTCGCGGTGACATTCCACGAGTTCAGCCACTCGCTCGTCGCGACCCGATTGGGCGACCACACTTCGCGCCACCTCGGCCGCCTTACACTCAACCCGCTTTCGCACTTCGAGTGGCTCGGCGCGCTGATGCTGCTCCTGGTCGGCTTCGGATGGGGCAAGCCCGTGCCGGTGGACGCAACACGCCTGCGTGTCGGAGCGCGCGCGGGCATGGCGGCGGTGGCGCTGGCCGGCCCCTTCGCCAACGTGGTGATTGCGACGCTCGTGTTCCAGGCGTCCAGAATCGCCGCGCTCGCTCTGCCGGGCGGACTGAGCACACCGGTCGTGGGCGGCCCCGTTCTGAGCGTGGTAATCTCCGAAGTCGTCTATTGGAACCTGCTGCTGGCCGCCTTCAACCTGTTGCCCATCGCGCCGCTCGACGGATTCAAGGTGGCGCTGGGCGTGCTGCCCCGGACCGCCGCCAACCAGTTCGCCCGGCTCGAGCCCTTCGGCATCTTCATACTGCTAGGCGTGGTGTTCCTGGGTAGCTGGATTCCGGGACCGTCCGTGCTACAGAGGATAGTGGAGCCAATAATGAAAGCGCTCGGCTTCATCGCGTTGGGTGGACAGGCGGCGTGGTAAACTGTTATGAGATTAGAGACAAGCATCGGGCCTTGCGGGTTCGAACGGAGGTGATACTTTGGAACGCATAGCTATCATAGGCTTCGGGGCCTACGGCGCCTCCATCGGCCTGGGCCTGAAGAAGGCCAAGCTGTCGAACACCGAGATAGTGGGGTCGGGCAGGGAGCGGCGCGTGCTGAACGCCGCCGACAAGATGGGCGCGATCGACCGCACGGTCGGCGGCCTCGCCTCCGCCGTCGAGGGCGCCAGCCTCATAATCCTGGACACTTCGATCACCGAAACCAAGGAGCTCCTGGAGGTTATAGGCCAGCGCGCCAGCCAGGGCTGCGTCGTCACCGACGTTGGCACCTCCAAGTCGCTTGTCATCCAGTGGGCCGGTGAGTATCTGCCGGATGGCGTGAGCTACGTGGGCGGCCACCCGCTGCTCAAGTCCTCGGCCGTCGAACTGGAGGAGGCCAGCCCCACTCTGTTCGAGGGCGCCGACTACTGCATAGTGGCATCCGACAAGTCCAGCCAGACCTCCATCCGGACCGTCGTCAACATGGCCGAGACCCTGGGCGCGAAGCCGCTGTTCATGGACGCCACCGAGCACGACAGCTACGCCATCGCGATGAACTACCTGCCGATGCTGCTGTCGTCCGCGTTCGTAACCGCGACGTCGGGCAGCGATGGCTGGCGCGACATGCACCGCCTTGCCGCGAGCGAGTTCAACCTGGTGTCGCAACTGGCGGAAACCGACCCTCAGGACATCGAGTCCGCCTGCCTCGCCAACCCGGACGACGTGGTGTACTGGATCGACCAGATGATCACCGAGCTTTACGCCTACCGCAACCAGATCACGGAGCGCAGCGACAACCTGCTCGACACGTTCATCAGGGCGTGGGAGGCGCGCGCCAAGTGGGACGCCGGCGCCGTGTTGGAAGACGACTCCACCAAGGCGCCAAGCGCCAGCGAGTCCATGGCCACGGTGTTCATGGGGGAGATGCTGCTGCGGCGCTACCAGGAGCTCACGCGCGGCCAGGACCGAAAGCGCAGCCCGTGGACATACTTCCGCCGCAACTAGGATTGGGAATCTCCTAGACCGACATAGAGACTCATCACAAGGTGACACATTATGGAAGTGAAAGCGACCGGGCGGCTGCCCAAGGAAGAGACCGCCCGACTGGGCCGAGAGATTTACGAACGAGACATTCGCCACAAGGTCGAGGCAGACCACGTCGGCAAGATTGTCGCAATCGACGTCGACAGCGGAATCTGGGCCATGGGCAATGACCTGATTCCTGCCAGGGAGAAGTTGGAGGCGAAGCGCCCGGGGGCCGTTAACGTCTTGTTTGAGCGCGTCGGATACTGGGCGGTCGCCAGTATGGGTGGCGGTTTGCGACGGAGGACGGATTGATAGAAGGGGTTGTGAACGCCAGAAACGAAGCTGAGATAACCCTCTCCGTTCATGGCCCAACAGGTCGGGCGCGGGAGGTGGGCGCAGTGATTGACACGGGCTACAGCGATCGTTTGATGTTACCACCGAACATCGTTACGGACCTGGAGCTTCCTTTCATGGGCACAGTTCACGCATTCTTGGCCGACGGTAGTGAAGTGACCTTTGGCACTTACCGCGTCACGGTGTTATGGGATGGTCAGCCAATTGATGTAGAGGCCTACGAGTCCAACACCACGCCCCTCGTAGGTATGGCCCTCCTCCGCGGATACAACCTGAACATCGACGTAGTAAACGCCGGGCGTGTCACCATTCAGGCCCTCCAATGAACCAGCTAATCACACCACCGAACCGCATCGAGGGTGAGGTCGTCCCGCCGGGCGACAAATCCATCTCGCACCGCGCCGCGCTGCTGAACGCTATAGCCACAGGCGCGGCCCACGTGTCCAACTTCTGCGTCGGCGACGACCGCACGTCCATGCTGCGCTGCCTGCGCGGCTTGGGCGTGCCCATCCGCCGCCACGCCAACTGCGCGGTGTCGGGTGCGGCCGAGTGCTTTTTGGTGCGCGGCCAGGGTAGGGACGGGCTGACTGAGCCGGACGCTCCGCTCAATGCGGGCAACAGCGGCACTACCATGCGGCTGGTGTCGGGACTGCTCGCCGCCCAACCCTTCCTCAGCGTCATCTCGGGCGACCGTTCGCTGAGAAACCGCCCAATGGGGCGAATACTGACGCCGCTCCGGCAGATGGGCGCGGAGGTGATGGGCCGCCAGGGCGACTCGCTCGCGCCGCTCGCCATCAGGGGCGGCAGCTTGCGGGGCATCGACTACGAAATGCCCGTCGCCAGCGCCCAGCTAAAATCCTGCGTGCTCATAGCGGGGCTTCACGCCGAGGGGGAGACGGTACTGCGCCAGCCGGCCGCCTCCCGCGACCACACGGAGCGCATGATCGCCGCGATGGGCGCGTCCACCTGGGCCGACGGCCTGAGCGTGGGAGTGCGCGCCTCCGAACTGACGGCGATGGACGTCCGCGTGCCCGCTGACATCAGCGGCGCCGCCTTCTGGCTCGTCGCCGCCGCGTGCCACCCCAACGCGAGCGTCCGCGTGAAGGGCGTGGGCGTCAACCCCTCGCGCACCGGCGTGCTCGACGTGCTCGGCGAGATGGGCGCGGGCGTGCGCGTGGAGAATGTACACGAGGAGGCGGGCGAGCCTTCCGCCGACCTCGTAGTCGAGTCCGGCGGCCTGCGGGGCGTAAGGATGGGCGGCGACGTGATACCCAGGGTGATCGACGAGCTGCCGGTGCTCGCGCTCGCGGCGTGCTTCGCCGAGGGCACCACTGTCATCGAGGACGCCGCCGAGCTGCGCGTTAAGGAGTCGGACCGCATTCGCGCCACGGTGGACGGGCTTTCGCGTCTGGGCGCGCGGGTGGAGGAGCGCCCAGACGGCATGGTCATCACCGGCGGCGGGTCCCTGACCGGCGCCGAGTGCGACAGCTACGGCGACCACCGCATCGCAATGACCATGGCCGTCGCCGGGCTGCTCGCTCGCGGCGAGACCGTCGTCACCGGCGCCGAGGCCGCCTCTGTTTCCTACCCCGCCTTCTGGGACACGCTGCAAGAGCTGGGCCGGTCTTGAGCGGCGCTCCGTCCATCGGCGAGCGCCCGATGCTGGTGGTGCTGTCCGGCCCGTCGGGCGTCGGCAAAGACGCCGTCCTCGAGCGCATGAAACGGCTCGGCAGTCCCTACCACTTCGCCGTCACCGCGACCACGCGCCCCATGCGAGAGGGCGAGCGGGAGGGCGAGCCTTACCACTTCGTCGCGCGTGCCGAGTTCGAGCGCATGATAGCCGGCGGCGAGTTGCTGGAGTGGGCCGAGGTCTACGGCAACCTGTACGGCGTGCCCAGGGCGCAGGTGGAGCGCGCGCTGTCCGAGGGGAGGGACGTGCTGGTGAAAGTGGACGTGCAGGGTGCGAAGACCATTCGAGACCTGGCGCCGGACGCGGTGCTGGTGTTCCTCGCTCCGCCGAGCCTGGACGAGCTCGCCAGGCGTCTCACGTCGCGGGGAACCGAGGCAGAGGAGGTGATGAGGCGGAGGCTGAGGGAGGCCGAGGCGGAGATGGAGGCCGCGTCTCTGTTCGACCACGTGGTGGTAAACCGGCGCGACAGGCTGGACGCCGCCGTGCGCCAAATCGAGGCGCTCACGGCGGACGAGCGGAGCCGCCGGGCACCCTCGTAGGCCTATCCGCTAAGTCCCTTCCCCCTCGCAGGTCTGATAGAGGAAAGCCTTCCGAATTGTCCCTTCCCCCTTGATGGGGGAAGGTTTAGGATGGGGGTGATAGCGGGTTGTTGGACAGGCTCTTATCTTAGTGGAACGCCACGGCGTAAGCGGCTGGGCTAGCGGTTGCGGCGGCGGCGCTGCCGTCGCAGGCTGCGAGCCTTATCTAACCGGCGCTGCTCGCCCTTCGAGCGGAAGAAGCGGCGGTTGCGCAACTCTCTCAGTATGCCGGAGCGCTGCATCCCCGTCTGAAACCTCTTCAGCAAGGCCTCCGGGTCTTCTCCATCACGGAGCATTACGTGCGTCAAAACACCCTCCTGGGGTCATGTAGTTCGACGGAACGAGTATAGCACACGCCCCGCGCCCGCGTCAGGCTTCCCGCATCTCGGAAATTTGACAGTGACTAAACCCTGAATTATAATGCGCGTTTGTCGCAACTTGTTGCGGCCATCTTTTCGTGTGCGCACGAATAAGCGAAATTCAGGGCCGCGAACCTACCGAGGAAACGTTATGCCGACAGTAAATCAACTGGTGCGAAAGGGCCGCAAGTCCAAGCATAAGAAGGACAAGGCGCCCGCCCTGCGCTACTCGTTCAACTCGCTGAAGAACAGGGGCAAGCGCGACTCCGGCTCGCCGCAGAAGCGCGGCGTGTGCGTGCAGGTGCGCACCCAGACGCCCAAGAAGCCCAACTCGGCGCTGCGCAAGGTGGCGCGCGTGAGGCTGACCAACGGCATGGAAGTGACCGCGTACATTCCGGGCGAGGGCCACAACCTGCAGGAGCACTCGGTGGTGCTGATTCGCGGCGGGCGCGTGAAGGACCTGCCGGGCGTGCGCTACCACATCATCCGTGGCGCGCTCGACACGTCGGGCGTGAGCGGTCGCAGGCGCGGGCGCAGCAAGTACGGAAGCAAGGGGGACTAGCCCGTGGCGCGTAGAAGAAGGGCCGAACGGCGCCACGTGATTCCCGACCCGAAGTTCGGGAGCGTGGAACTGAGCCGGTTCATCAACAAGGTGATGCTGAACGGCAAGAAGACCACCGCCCAGCGCATAGTCTATGACGCGCTGGACAACATCGAGCGCGAGGCGCACCGGCCGGGACTGGAGTTGTTCGAGCTGGCCGTGAAGAACGCGACGCCCATGCTGGAGGTGAGAAGCCGAAGGGTGGGAGGCGCGACGTACCAGGTGCCGACCGAGGTGAGGCCCAACCGCCGCGTTACGCTCGCGATGCGCTGGATCATCCGCGGCGCGCGCGCCAGGAGCGGTCGGCCCATATCGGAACGGCTCGCGCAGGAGCTGCTGGAGGCCGCGCGCGGCCAGGGTTCCGCCGTGAGGCGACGCGAGGAACTGCACCGGATGGCCGAGGCGAACCGCGCGTTCGTCCACTATCGATGGTAGGACAGATGGAAGCCACTGCCGTAAGAGAACGCGAGTCGGGCAAAGCCTCCGTAGGAAGGCTGGCCAACACGCGCAACATCGGCTTCATCGCGCATATCGACGCGGGCAAGACCACCGTGACGGAGCGCGTGCTCTACGCCGCCGGGCGCATCTACAAGCTGGGCGGCGTGGACGAGGGCACCGCCGCGATGGACTGGATGCCGCAGGAGCGCGAGCGCGGCATTACGATAACGTCCGCGGCGACGACCTGCGCCTGGAAAGACTACACGATCAACATCATCGACACGCCGGGCCACGTGGACTTCACCGCCGAGGTGGAGCGCAGCCTGCGTATCCTGGACGGCGGCGTGGTGGTGTTCGACGCAGTGGCGGGCGTGGAGCCGCAGTCGGAGACGGTCTGGCGGCAGGCAGACCGCTACAACGTTCCGCGTATCTGCTACGTGAATAAGATGGACCGCGTGGGAGCGGACTTCCACCGCACCGTGGACAGCATCGCCCACCGTCTCCAGGCCAACCCGGTGGTGGTCCAGCTACCGCTCGGGGTCGAGGACGAGTTTCGCGGGGTGATCGACCTCATCGACCAGAAGGCATACGTCTATGAGGACGAGACCGGCGCGATGCCGGAAGAGCGGCCGGTGCCCGAAGAGTACATGAGGGACTTCACGCTCTATCGCAACGACATGATAGAGAAGATAGCCGAGACCGACGACGACCTCATCGTCAAGTTCCTCGAAGAGGAGGAGATCAGCGCGGAAGAGATCAAGGCTGCGCTCAGAAGGGCGACCATCGACTACCGGCTGGTGCCCGTGGTGTGCGGCAGTGCGCTGCGGAACCTGGGGGTACAGCCCCTGCTGGACGCGATAGGCGACTACCTGCCGTCGCCGCTGGACGTGCCGCCCGTGGTGGGCACGGACTCTGGGACGGGCGACGAGGTCACCCGCGGTCCCGACCCGGACGAGCCTTTCGCGGCGCTGGCCTTCAAGACGGTGGCCGACGCCTTCATCGGCCGGCTGGTCTATTTCCGCGTCTATTCCGGCTCCATAGAGAGCGGCGGCATGGTGTACAACGCCACGAACGGCAGGCGCGAGCGGCTGGGCCGCATAGTGCGTATGCACGCGCAGCGGCGGGAAGAGGTGAAGGTGGTTGGGCCGGGCGAGATTGCGGCCGCGGTCGGTCTGAAAGAGACAGCGACCGGCGACACCATCTGCGACCGGCAGGCGCCGGTGGTGCTGGAGACCATCAGCTTCCCTGAGCCGGTGATTTCGGTGGCCGTGGAGCCGCGCTCTAGGGCGGACCAGGACAAGCTGATAGAGGCGCTCGCCAAGCTCTCGGACGAGGACCCCACCTTCAAGATAGCGACCCATCCTGAGACCGGCCAGACGATAATGTCGGGTATGGGTGAGTTGCACCTGGAGATACTGGTGGACCGCATGAAGCGGGAGTTCGGCGTGGAGGGCAACGTGGGTACGCCCAGGGTGGCGTACCGCGAGGCGATTACCTCGCCGGCGCGCGCCGAGGGCCGGTTCGTGCGGCAGACGGGCGGCCACGGCCAGTACGGCCACGTGTGGCTGGAGATCGAGCCGCTGGAGCGCGGCGCGGGCGTCGAGTTCGAGAGCAAGATAGTGGGCGGCGCGATTCCCAGGGAGTTCGTGTCGTCGGTGGAGAACGGCGTGCGAGGCGCGCTGAGCACCGGGCCGCTGTCCGGCTACCCGATGGTGGACGTGCGCGTGACGCTCGTTGACGGCAGCTATCACGAGGTGGACTCGTCGACCGTCGCCTTCGAGATAGCGGGTTCCATGGCGGCGAAGTCGGCGGTAGTCAAGGCCCGCCCCATACTGCTTGAACCCGTAATGAGCCTGGAGATTGTTACTCCGGGCGATTTTTTGGGCGAAATTCTGGGCGACCTGGGCAGACGCCGCGCCAACATACGCAACATCGAGGGCCGGGAGACCATTCAGGCCATCAAGGCGATAATCCCGCTGGGGGAGAGCTTCGGCTACGCGGGCGCGCTGCGCTCGCTCACCCAGGGCAGGGCCAGCTACACGATGGAGTTCGACAGCTACCAGAAGGCCCCGGAAGAGGTGCTTTAGGAGACGTAGACGAAGCGTTCACTCCCACCCATTCGGCAAGCTCAGGGCAGGCTCTCAATCCTCCCCCATCAAGGGGGAGGAGGTACACAAGGAATCATCCATGGTGAATCGACAGAAAATACGGATAATTCTCAAGGCGTTCGATCACAAGATACTCGACATGTCGGCGGGCCACATCGTGGAGGCGGCGGAGCGCACCGGCGCGCGTGTCTCCGGACCCGTGCCGCTGCCCACGTCGATAAAGCGCTTCTGCGTGATTCGGTCTCCCCACATCGACAAGGACTCGCGCGAGCACTTCGAGCTGAGGACGCACAACCGGCTTATCGACATCCTGGAGCCGACGGCGAACACCATCGACTCGCTCACCCGGCTGAACGTGCCGGCCGGAGTGGATATTTCAATCAAGCTGTAGCGGCGTCCATCACGGGCGTTCATGCAAAGGGGCGCGTAAACGGGCACCCACAAGGGACGCCCCTACGAACGGCGTAAAGAGAGATAGGCGAACCGAAATGACGGTATCGGCCCTTCTGGGCAAGAAGATAGGAACGACGCAGACATTCCTCGAGAGCGGGGAGTCGTACTGCGTTACCGCCGTGCGGGCCGGCCCTTGCACGGTGACGCAGGTGAAGACGGTGGAGACCGACGGCTACGACAGCGTGCAGATCGGCTACGAGCAGGTGCGCAAGCTGAACAAGCCGCGGTCGGGCCACCTGAAGGGCGCGCAGGGGCTGTTCCGCTACCTGCGCGAGGTCAAGGCCGACGACGTGTCGGAGTACGAAGTCGGGCAGCAGCTCGACGCGAGCGTGTTCGAGCCCGGCGAGATAGTGGACGCCATCGGCAAGACCAAGGGCAGAGGCTTCGCGGGCGGCGTCAAGCGGCACGGCTTCCACGGCGGGCCGAAGACGCACGGGCAGTCGGACCGGCACCGGGCCCCCGGCTCGATAGGCGCGGGCACCACGCCCGGCCGCGTGATAAAGGGCCTGAAGATGGCCGGCCACATGGGCGACAAGCGCGTGACGATACGCAACCTGGAAGTGGTGGCCGTGGACGCCGAAAAGAATCTGCTCTTCATCAAGGGGGCGCTTCCGGGCGCGCGCAACTCGTTCCTGATGATTCGCAGGACAGGCCGCAAGAGAGAGCCAGCGACGTGAAACTGAGATTGCACAACTCCAAGGGCGACGTTGTCGGCAGCGTCGAGGTGAGCGACCGCGTATTCGGGGCGCCGATGAACGCCGCCCTGGTGCACCAGGTGATGGTGGGACAACTCGCCAACGCGCGCCAGGGCACCGCGAAGGTGAAGACGCGCAGGGAGGTGTCGGGCGGCGGCGCGAAGCCGCGGCCGCAGAAGTACACCGGCCGCGCGCGGCAGGGTTCGATTCGCGCGCCGCACTGGAAGGGCGGCGGCGTGGTGTTCGGCCCCGCGCCGCGAAGCTACCGGCACGCGACGCCGGTGCGGATGAGGCGCAAGGCCATGATGGCGGTGCTCTCGGACAAGGCGCGCGAGGGCGAGTTGGTGGTGGTGGACGAGTTGGCGCCGGAGGCTCCCAAGACGCGGGCGATGGCCGAGGTGCTGGCGGCGCTGGGCGTGACGTCCTCCGCGCTGCTGGTGGCCGACGGCGCGGAGGAGGCCACGCTGAGAAGCGTCGGCAACATCCCGCGCGTAAAGCCGCTGCCGGCGGCGCTGCTGAACACCCGCGACCTGCTCAACCATCGCAGGGTGGTGATGACGCTGGACGCGGTGCGCAAGGCCGAGGAGTTGTGGGGCGCGCCGTTCACCCGCCACAAGCGGGAGCCGGTGGAGGTGTAACGGGCCATGCACATACTGGACACTCTGAGACGACCCATCATCACCGAGAAGAGCACCATCATGCAGGAAAACGGCAGGTACTCTTTCGAGGTCGCCACGTCCGCCACCAAGCTGCAGATCAAGCGGGCGGTGGAGGAGGCGTTCGGCGTGAAGGTGATAAAGGTGAACACGATGAACGTGCGGGGCAAGCGCAAGCGCTACGGGCCGCGCACGTCGGTGCTGCCTTCCCGCAAGAAGGCGCTGGTGACGCTGGCCCCGGGCCAGACGATCACCATATTCGAGGGGGTGTAAGATGCCACTCAAAGCGCGCAAGCCCATCACCCCGGGTCAACGGGGCGCGGTGCTCCAGACCTCCGACGACATAACCACGCGAAAGCCGAAGAAGTCGCTGGTCAAGCCCATCAAGAAGCGGGGCGGCAGAAACTCCAGCGGCAAGATCACGGTGCGCCACCGAGGCGGCGGCCATAAGCGGCGGTTCCGGGTTATCGACTTCAAGCGCGACAAGCCCGGCGTGCCGGGCGAGGCCGTGTCCATCGAGTACGACCCGAACCGCTCGGCCCGCATCGCGCTGATAAAGTACGCCGACGGCGACTGGCGCTACATCCTGGCGCCCAACGGCCTGCGAGTGGGCGACAAGGTGATGGCCGGCGAGGGCGCGGAGTTGAGGCCGGGCAACGCGCTGCCGCTCAAGGCCATTCGCCCCGGCACCATGGTTCACAACGTGGAGTTGAAAGTGGGCAGAGGAGGCCAGATCGTGCGCAGCGCGGGAAGCTCCGCGCAGGTGCTGGCGCGAGAGGACAGGTACACGCTGCTCAGGCTGCCCTCCGGCGAGGTGCGCTACGTGCTGAGCGAGTGCATGGCCACGGTGGGCCAGGTGAGCGCGATAGACCACAAGAACGTGAAGCTGGGCAAGGCGGGCCGCAAGCGCAACATGGGCAGGCGTCCGTCGGTGCGCGGCGTGGTGATGTCGCCCCGCGACCATCCGCACGGCGGCGGCGAGGGACGCTCTCCCGTCGGGATGCCCGGACCCAAGACGCCCTGGGGCAAGCCGGCGCTGGGCTACCGCACGCGCAAGCGCAAGAAGGGTTCGGACAAGTTCATCGTGCGGCGAAGGTACCAGAGGTAGGCCTGGAGGACTGAGCAAATGTCGAGGTCGGTAAAGAAGGGCCCTTACGTACACGAGAAGCTGGCCAAGAAGGTGGACTCGGCGCGGCGCACGAACAGCCGCGCGGTGATTCGCACCTGGTCGCGCGCGTCGGTGATCATGCCGGATATGCTCGGACTGACCATCGCCGTTCACGACGGGCGCAGAATGGTGCCGCTGTTCATTACCGAGAACATGGTCGGGCACAAGCTGGGGGAGTTCGCTCCCACGCGCACTTTCCGGGGCCACTCCTCGAAGTCCGAGCGCAGCAGTTCGCTGCGATAGGCCCCGGCACCCGATAGAAAAGAAACACTGAAGAGGACGAGATAAACGTGGCTGTTTCAGCGACGGCAAAGAACACCGGAGTCTCGGTAAAGAAGCTGCTGCCGATAGTGGACCTGGTACGCGGCATGAACGTGGAGGAGGCGCTCGCCATGCTCCGGTTCATGCCATCGCCCGCGGCGGCGCACGTGGCCAAGGCCGTGAGGTCGGCGACGGCGAACGCGGAGAACGAGTTGCTCGCGCGCAGCGAGGACCTGCGGATCGTGGAGATATACGCGAACGAGGCGCCGCGCACCAAGCGCGTGAGGGCCAGGGCGCGGGGCCGCATGGCCCGCATCATAAGGCGCAGCAGCCACATAACCGTCGTGGTGGACGACGAGGAGGAGGTCTTCTAGCTTGGGTCAGAAAACACACCCCATTGGCTTTCGCCTCGGCGTGATACGGGAGTGGCAGACCACCTGGTTCGCCCAGAGGCCCGACGACTACCGCAACCTCGTGAAAGAGGACATGGACGTGCGGAAGACGATCAACGACCGCTTTCCGGACGCGGGGGTGTCGCGCATCGACATCGAGCGGGGCAGCAGCGACGCGACGGTCACGATACACACCGCACGGCCGGGCATCGTCATCGGCCGGGGCGGGCAGCGCGTGGAGCAGCTCAGGCGCGACCTGGAGCGGCTCACTTCCAGGCGCGTGAGGCTGAACGTGCAGGAGATACGCCAGCCGGAGCTGGACGCCTACCTGGTGGCCCGCAACGTGGCCGACCAGCTCGTGCGCCGCATAGCGTTCCGCAGGGCCATACGCCAGGCGGTTTCGCGCACCATGCAGGCGGGCGCGGAGGGCATCAAGATACTCATTGCGGGCAGGCTCGGCGGCGCGGACATCGCGCGCAAGGAAAAGGCGATGGAGGGCCGGGTGCCGCTACACACGCTGCGCGCCGACATCGATTATGGAATGGCGGAGGCGGCCACCGAATTCGGACGCATCGGCGTGAAGGTGTGGATATACAAGGGCGAAGTGCTCAAGCCGTCCTCCTCCGAGCCGTCCATAGAAGACATGGCCCCCATCGAAGTCACAGTAAGAGCGGACGAAGAGACGGAGACGACCAATGCTCCAACCGAAACGGGTCAAGTATCGCAACCAACATAGAGGCAGGCGAAAGGGGATGGCGGTGGCCGGAAGCACCATGAACTTCGGCGAGTACGCCATCAAGGCCACCGAGTCGGCGTGGGTGACGTCGCGGCAGATAGAGGCCGCGCGCCGCGCCATGACGCGCTACGCCCGCAGGGGCGGCCGAATCTGGATACGCATCTTCCCGGACAAGTCCGTGACCGCCCGCGCCGCCGAGACCCGCATGGGCTCCGGCAAGGGGTCCGTGGACCACTGGGTCGCTGTCGTGAGGCGCGGCAGGATCATGTTCGAGATGGCGGGCGTGCCGGAGGACATGGCGATGGAGGCGCTGCGCCTCGCATCATCCAAGCTGCCCATGGCGACCAAGATCATCAGCAGGCACGCCGCCTAGCACATCCGCGAGACGTTACGGCATGGAAATAGACGACATCAGGGCAATGACCGACGAGGAGCTCCAGGAGGACCTCGACGCCACCCACCGGGCGTTGATGAACCTCAGGTTCCGCATCGCCACCTTGCAGTTGGCGAACGTCAACGAAATACGCAAGGCGAGAAAGCGCATCGCCCGAATCCACACGGTGGTTCGGGAGAGGGAGTTGGCAAGAGCCTGACATGAGCTTCGAAAGACGAAAAGTCCGCGTGGGCGTGGTGGTCGGCGACAAGATGGACAAGACGGTCGTGGTGTCCGTGGAGTGGCGGCGTCCATACGCGCTCTATCGCAAGTCGGTGCGCCGCCGAACCAAGTTCAAGGCGCACGACGAGAACAACGAGTACAAGATCGGCGACACGGTGAGAATCAGGGAGACGAGGCCGCTGTCCAGGACGAAGCGCTGGCGCGTGGTGGAGTTGATACAGCGCGGAGACGTGGCCGAGATTCAGCCCGACGAGATAGTCGTCGAAGAGATCGACGATGAGCCTGAGGCCCCCGAGCCCGTCGCGGAAGCCCCGGCGGTGGAGGTCGGCGCCGACGCCGGCGAGGAGCCAGCATAGCCATGATTCAGAAGTACACCCGCATGAGGGTGGCCGACAACTCCGGCGCGAAGACCATCAGTTGCATCGGCATACCGGGCGGCAGCGGCCGGCGCTACGCCTGGCTGGGCGACGTCGTGGTGGCCTCGGTGAAGGAGGCCGCGCCAGCCGCCGCCGTGAAGAAGGGCGAAGTGGTGAGGGCCGTCGTCGTGCGCGCGGTCAAGCCGCACCGCCGGCCGGACGGCTCGCACATCAGGTTCGACGACAACGCCGCCGTGCTCATCAACGACGAGCAGATGCCCAGGGGCACGCGCATTTTCGGGCCGGTGGCGCGGGAACTGCGCGAGAAGAACTTCATGCGCATAGTTTCGTTGGCGCCGGAGGTGCTGTGATGCGGCTGCGCTCCAACGACAACGTGATAATCACCAAGGGCAGGGACCGGGGCAAGCAGGGACGCATCCAGCGCACCATGCCGACCACCGGCATGGTGCTGGTGGACGGCGTAAACGTGGTGACGCGCCACACCAAGCCGACCACGCAGGTGAGGCAGGGCGGCATAATCCAGAAGGAGATGCCCATACACGCCTCCAAGGTGAGGCTCATCTGCAATCACTGCCAGCAGCCCACCAAGATAGCCAGCAGGCGACTGGCCGACGGCACGAAGGCCCGCGCCTGCCGCAAGTGCCAGGAAGTGATCGAATGACGACCGAAGCCCGCAACGGCGGCCAGCAGTCCGGCGGCTCTAACGGCGCGTCCGCTCCGATGGGCCCGCCGCGCGTGCTCGCCAAGCTGCGGGACGAGATCGGCACGCAACTCATGGGCGAGTTCGGGTACACCAGCCCCATGCAGGTGCCGCGCTTCACCAAGATTGTGCTCAACATCGGCATGGGCGAGGCGCTCCAGAACGCGCGCGCCATGGAGAGCGCAACCCGCGACCTCACGCTCATTTCGGGGCAGCGCCCGGTCACGACGCGGGCCAGAAAGTCGGTGGCGGGTTTCAAGATTCGCGAGGGTATGCCCATCGGCCTGAGCGTCACGCTGCGCGGCCGGCGTATGTACGAGTTCTACGACCGGCTGGTAAGCTCCGCGCTGCCGAGGATACGGGACTTCCAGGGCGTGTCGCGGGAGGCGTTCGACGGCAGGGGCAACTTCTCGCTGGGAATCCGCGAGCAGGTTATCTTCCCGGAGATCGAGTACAACTCCATCGACCGCATACGCGGCTTGCAGGTGGTGATCGTGACGACGGCGCGCACCGACCGCGAGGGTCTGCGCCTGCTGGAGCTTCTGGGTATGCCGTTTACGAGGGGCAGAGACGCCGCGCGCGGGTTCTAGCAGCGACCGCGGCTAATTCCAACGCCCCGGCCGGGGCGCAAGGTGAGAGCTTTTGGCGAAGGTATCCAAAGTAGCGAGATGGAAGAAGCCTCAGCCGTTCAAGGTGAGGTACAGGAACCGCTGCAACAGGTGCGGAAGGCCCCGGGCCTACATACGCCACTTCGGGCTGTGCCGCATCTGCTTCAGGGAGATGGCGCTGAACGGCCTGCTTCCGGGCGTGCGCAAGGCAAGCTGGTAGGGCTTGACGTCCCCATTCAGCCCCTCCCCATAAAAGGGCGGAGGTTAGTATGGGGGCGAGTTGGTGATGCGTCGCGACGTCACCCCCACCCATTCGACAAGGCTCAGGGCAGGCTCTCAATCCTCCCCCATCGAGGGGGAGGAGGAAGACAGGAAGACACACTCTAAGATAGGGCAAGAGCATGGCAGTAACAGACGCAATAGCGGACATGCTGACGAGGATTCGGAACGCGGTGACCGTAAGGCACGAGACCGTGCAGGTGCCCGCGTCCAACATGAAGGTGTCGCTGGCGAAGATTCTCAAGGACGAGGGTTTCATTCGCACCTACGACATCGTGCGGAGCGGCGGGCCGCAGCCGAATATCAGGATATTCCTGCACTACCGCAGCAAGGAGGAGCCGGCCATCACGGGCCTCAAGCGCGTGAGCAAGCCGGGCCTTCGGGTCTATGTCAAGAAGAACGAGATTCCCCGCTACTATGGCGGCCTGGGCGTGGCGATAATGTCGACGTCCCAGGGGGTCATGACCGGCAGGGATGCGTGGCGCAAGGGGCTCGGCGGCGAGCTGCTCTGCTACGTCTGGTAAGGGGGCGTCCGTGTCCAGAATAGGCAACCAACCCGTAGCCGTGCCCTCCGGGGTACAGGTGAACATCGAGGGCGGCGACGTCACCGTGCGCGGACCGCGCGGCACGCTGAGCCAGTCGTTCAATCCCGCTATCACCGTCTCGCGTAAGGACGACGAGGTGGTGGTCGAGCGGGCGTCGGACGCCCGCGAGCACCGCGCGCTGCACGGACTGTCGCGCAGCCTGATAGCCAACATGGTGACGGGCGTGACCGACGGCTATACCAAGTCGCTGGAGCTGGTGGGCGTGGGCTACCGCACCCAGCAGAACGGGCCCGGCATTACGCTGAGCGTGATGTTGAGTCACACCGTTGACGTGACGCCGCCGGAGGGCGTGACGCTGGAAGTGGAAGGCAACAACCGCATCCACGTGCGCGGCATAGACAAGCAGGCCGTGGGCCAACTGGCGGCGCAGATACGCAAGGTAAGGCCGCCCAACGTCTATACCGGCAAGGGAATACGCTACCTGGGCGAGCAGGTGAGGCTCAAGCCCGGCAAGAGCGCCAGGAGGGCATAGCGATGCCACGCGCACGCAACGGCAAGGCGAGGCGAATGGCGCGGCACGCGCGAGTGCGCCGCAAGGTAGTCGGCACCCCCGAACGGCCCCGGCTGTCCGTGTTCCGCAGCCTGCACCACATCTACGCCCAGGTGATCGACGACACGCGCGGCGTGACACTCGCGTCGGCGTCGAGTCTCGAAAGCGAATTGCGGTCCGACCGGAACGGGCAGAGGAAGGCCGAGGTCTCCAAGCGCGTCGGCGCGCTGGTGGCCGAGCGCGCCAAGAGCAACGGCATAGAGTCCGTCGTGTTCGACCGCGGCGGGTACAAGTATCATGGCAGGGTGAAGGCGCTCGCCGACGCCGCCAGGGAGGGCGGCCTGGCCTTCTAGCAGCCCAAATAGTCCCTTCCCCCTCGCAGGGGGAAGGTCAGGATGGGGGTCAGCGCCCTCGCCGCAAGACATCTGTAGGAATAGCAATGGTACAAGCAACCAATCTGCAAAACGAAGAGCTTCCGCTTACCGAGAAGGTGGTGCGAATCTCCCGCGTGGCCAAGGTGGTCGCGGGCGGACGCAACATGCGCTTCAACGCCGTGGTCGTGGTGGGCGACGGCGCGGGCCGGGTGGGCATCGCCATGGGCAAGGCCAGCGCCGTGCCCGACGCCGTGCGCAAAGGCGCCGCGGCGGCCAAGAAGAACATGATCACCGTGCCGATAAAGGACAACACCATCCCGCACGAGATAGTCTCCAAGTATGGCGGCTCCATCGTCATGCTCAAGCCCGCCTCTCCGGGCACCGGCGTGATAGCCGGCGGATCGGTGAGGGCGGTGGTGGAGCTAGCCGGCGTGAAGGACATACTCACCAAGGTGCGCCGCAGCACCAATCCCGTAAACGTGGTCAAGGCCACCTTCGAGGCGCTCAAGCAGATGCGCGACCCGGAGGTGGAGCTGGCCAAGCGTCGCCAGCTTGTGCAGGCGGTGCAGGAACGCGAGCAGCGCATACTCAACCAGCGTAGCCGGCCACGACAGCAGTCCAGCTAGACCCGTAGGAATCGCACGACATGGGCAGAGTCAAAGTCACCTGGAAGAAGAGCGCCATAGGCTTCAACCGAACGCAGCGCCGGACTATCGACAGCCTCGGCCTACGGCGTCTCCATCACACCGTCGTCCATAACGACACCCCTTCGATAAGGGGGATGCTCCACAAGGTGAGGCACCTGGTGGAGGTCGAGGACGTGGAGGACGAGGACGAAGGCTAGGCGGCTCGGCCTGCCGGCGTCGCGCCGGCGGCAGCCGTTCCGTTTCGGCGCCCAATCTCAAGTCAACGAGTCAGGTCCAAAATGCAGCAGCACCAACTACAAGCGGCCAAAGGCGCGAGAAAAAAGCGCCGGCGCGTGGGACGCGGCGACGGTAGCGGTTACGGCAGCTACTCCGGCAAGGGCATGAAGGGGCAGAAGGCGCGCAGCGGTGGAGGCGTCCGGCTCGGATTCGAGGGCGGACAGCTACCGCTCATCAAGTCCCTGCCGATGATGCGCGGGTTCACCAACATATTCCGCAAGGAGTACAGCGTGGTGAACCTGGACTTCCTCGCGCACTTCCCCGCCGGAACGCGCATAACCCCCGCCGTGCTGGCCGAAACCGGCGCGGTCCGAAGGAACGCCAAGCTGGTGAAGATACTCGGACGCGGCGAGCTCGACATCCCGCTGGAGGTCGAGGCCCACCGATTCTCGAAGTCGGCGCGGGCCAAGATCGAGGCCGCGGGCGGCAGCGTGAGGGAGATCGCCTAATGCGCCAGGCGCAGGCCGCGAGAGCGCAGCAGGGCTCGCGGCCGCAGCTTATCCAGTCGATGATCGACGCGGTCCGGATTCCGGACCTTCGCGGCAAGATCCTCTTCACACTGGGGATGCTGGTCATCTTCAGGTTCGTCGCGCACGTGCCGGTGCCCGGCGTGGACACGCAGGCGCTCTCGCAGGCGTTCGAGCAGCAGGCGCTGCTCGGCTTCCTGGACCTGTTCAGCGGCGGCGCGCTCGCCAACCTGAGCGTGGCGGCGCTGGGGGTCTATCCCTACATCACGTCGTCCATCGTGATGCAGATACTCACGCCGGTCATACCGAGTCTCAAGGCGCTGTCGCAGGAGGGCGAGAGTGGACGCCAGCGCCTCAACCAGTACACGCATTGGCTGGCGGTGCCGATCGCGTTCCTCCAGGCGTGGGGACAGCTCACCATACTCAGGCAGTCGGGCGTGCTGCCGGGAGTGGACTTCGGCCTGAACATCCACACCTTCGCCATGGTGTCGTCCATGGTCGCGGGGACGATGTTCCTGGTGTGGCTGGGCGAGCTAATCACCGAGCGCGGGCTGGGCAACGGCATCTCGCTTATCATCTTCGGCGGAATCGTGGCCACGTTCCCGCAGATAGTCGGGCAGGGCTTCCTGGACAGCGACAACGCATCCGGGCTGCTGCTGCTGGGCCTCATCGGCTTCGCTATCATCTACCTGATAGTGCTGTTCAACGAGGCGCAGCGGCGGGTGCCGGTGCAGTACGGAAGGAGCGTGTTCCGCGGCGGGCGTATGCAGAGGCAGAGCGGCGCGACGTTCCTGCCATTGCGGGTGAACTCCGCGGGCATGATCCCGCTGATTTTCGCGTTCTCCATCATTATTCTGCCGGCGACTATCGCGAGCTACTTCCGAAGCCCGCTCAGCGACGACTTCATATCGCGTTTCGCGCGCTTCATGTCGGACACGCTGGACCCCACGAATCTGCCGTACTGGATAGCGGTGTTCTTCCTGGTGGTGCTGTTCACGTTCTTCTACACGCTCGTGATTTTCCAGCAGCAGAACCTGGCGGAGAACCTGCAACGAAACGGCGGCTTCATTCCGGGCATTCGTCCCGGCAGGCCGACGCAGGAGTATCTGAACCGGGTATTGGTGCGCATCACCTGGGGCGGCGCGCTGTTCCTGGGGTTCGTGGCAATCGCGCCCTACTTCGTGTCACAGGCCACGGACGTGCGCGCGCTCACGCTCAGCAGCACCAGCCTGCTCATCATGGTGGGCGTGGCGCTGGACACGATGAGGCAGCTAGAGGCGCAACTGCTCATGCGCAACTACGAAGGGTTTATAAGGTAGTGGTGAAGGGACTAACAGGATAGTGAGAGTGGTTCTGCTGGGGCCGCCGGGAGCGGGCAAGGGAACGCAGGCGCAGCGCGTGGCCGACGCGCTGTCGGTGTCGCGCGTGTCGTCGGGCGACCTGCTGCGCGAACACCGCAAGCGCGGCACGGAGCTGGGCCGGCTGGCCGGTTCGTACATGGACCGCGGCGACCTCGTGCCGGACGACGTTACCATAGAGATGGTGATGGACTGGATAGACGACCCGGACCGCAGGCGTGGGTTCGTGCTCGACGGCTTTCCGAGGAATCTGGCGCAGGCGCAGGCCCTCGACGACCGGCTAGGGGAAGCGGAACCGATAGACACCGTGCTGCACATGGACGTTTCGACCGAGGAGCTGACCCGCCGGATAACGGGAAGGCTGCTTTGCCGTGGGTGCCAGATGCCGTACCACGAGAGGTTCTCTCCGCCCGCGCGCGAGTACGAGTGCGACGACTGCGGGGGCGAGCTGTACCGCCGCGCCGACGACATGCCGGAGGCGGTGAGCTATCGCATCGAGGTTTACCAGGAGCAGACGGAGCCGCTCGTGGCCTACTACCGCGAACGGGGCAACCTGGCGGACATCGACGGCGAAGGGTCGATGGACGAGGTGACGCACGCGCTCATCAAGGCGCTGGAACGGGGCCGTGCGGCGCCGGCGAGGCAATCGTGAACCGGACCGGAAGCAGGGTGATGAAGGCTGTGGGACCGACTGGCATTACGATCAAGTCCGACAAGGAGATCGAGCTGATGCGGCAGGCGGGCAGGGTGGTGGCCCAGGCCAAGGCCAGGGTGCGCGAGGCCGCGCGCCCCGGCGTGACCACCCGCGAGCTCGACCGCGTGGCGGAGGACACGATTCGCGGCCTGGGCGCGATACCCTCTTTCAAGGGCTACGCGCCCTACGGCATGAGTCCGTTTCCGGCCACGATATGCGCGTCGATCAACGAGGAGATCGTTCACGGCATTCCGGGCAAGAGGGCGCTGAGGGAAGGCGACATTCTGAGCGTGGACGTGGGGGCGATAGTGGAGGGGTTCCACGGCGACAGCGCCTTCACCATGGGCGTGGGCGAAATCTCCGAGGACGCCCAGCGCCTCATGGACGCCACCCTCGAGGCGTTGGAGCGGGGCATAGCGCAGGTACGCGCGGGCGCGCGGGTGGGCGACATATCCCACGCCGTGCAGACCTACGCGGAGGGCCTGGGATACTCGGTGGTGCGCCAGTACGTGGGCCACGGCATAGGCCGCGCCATGCACGAGGAGCCGCAGATACCCAACTACGGGCCGCCGCGGAAGGGCTACCTGCTGCGCAAGGGCATGGCCGTGGCGATAGAGCCCATGCTGAACATTGGAGGCTGGGAGACGAAGGTGCTATCGGACGGCTGGACGGTCGCGACCGCGGACGGCAGCCTGTCGGCCCACTTCGAGGACACGGTGGCCATCACCGCGAAGGGCGCCGAGGTGCTCACCCGGCTCGAAGGGTAGCGGAAGGCCACGCAGAGCGGAGATCGCAAATGAAAGTATCGGCATCGGTCAAGAGGCGTTGCGCCAAGTGCAAGGTGGTGCGAAGGCGCGGGCGCGTGCTCGTAATCTGCGAGAACGCCAAGCACAAGCAGCGGCAGGGATAAGCCTGACAATCCCTTTCCTCTCGCAAGGGAAGGGTTAGAGCCTGCCCCGTACTCGATACGGGGATGGGGGCGAAGGAGGCACAACATGGCGATCATATCGGGCGTCAACATACCGGACAACAAGCGAGTGTCCATATCGCTGCGGAGCATCTTCGGCATAGGTCCCACGCGGGCGGCCGAGATAGTGTCGCTGGCCGGCCTGGAGGACAACCCGCGCGTACGGGACCTCTCGGACGCCGACCTGAACCGCATACGCGAGATTGTGGACGGCGATAAGGAGCACCTGGTGGAGGGCGACCTGCGCCGCCAGGTGAACATGAACATTCGCCGCCTCATCGACATCAACTGCTATCGGGGCCTGCGCCACCGCCGGGGCCTGCCGGTACGCGGCCAGCGCACCAAGACCAACGCGAGGACCAAGCGCGGCGCGAAGCGCACCGTCGCCGGTCGCAGGCACAGCGTCACGCGCAAGTAGTGGGGTCACCCCCATCCTAACCTTCCCCCATCAAGGGGGAAGGGACTTGAGCCGGACGAAAGAGAGCGAAACATGCCAAGAAGAGCGCGAACGAGGCGCAGGGAACGCAAGTCGGTCCCCGTGGGCCGGGCGTACATCCAGTCCACGTTCAACAACACCATCATCACGCTGACCGACCCGCGCGGCAACGTCATCGCCTGGGGAAGCGCCGGAACCGTGGGCTTCAAGGGCTCGCGCAAGTCCACCGCCTTCGCCGCCCAGCGCGCCGCCGAGGACGCCGCGCGCAAGGGCATGGAGCACGGGCTGCGCCAGATAGAGGTGTACGTGAGAGGGCCGGGAGCGGGACGCGAGGCGGCCATCCGCTCGCTGCAGGCGGCGGGACTGTTCGTGACCAGCATACGCGACGTTACGCCCATCCCGCACAACGGCTGCCGGCCCAGGAAGCGCCGCCGCGTGTAATTCCCATAGCCCTCCTCTCCCTCGATGGGAGAGGATTGAAGAGCCTGCCCTGAGCTTGCCGAAGGGTGAGGGTGAAAGCGACTTTGTAAACATCGTAGGCCAACCGGAATCGGGGGAACACAGAACGACATGGCAAGATACACAGACCCTGTCTGCCGCCAGTGCCGCCGCATTGGCGAGAAGCTGTTTCTGAAGGGCGACCGCTGCTACACGCCGCGCTGCGCCATCGAGCGCCGCAGAAGGCCGCCGGGGGCGCAGACCCCGCGCAGGCGCCGGCCCTCGGACTGGGCGTTCCAGCTTCGGGAGAAGCAGAAGGCGCGGTTCATCTACGGCGTGCTGGAGCGCCAGTTCAGAAACTACTTCGAGATGGCGCGGGACCGCCCCGGCGTGACCGGCGAAAACCTGCTCCAGATACTTGAGCGCAGACTCGACAACGTGGTGTACCGGCTGGCGTTCGTCGACTCGCGGCGCCAGGGCCGCCAGCTCGTCAACCACGGCCACTTCTTCGTGAACGGCGGGCGCATGGACATCCCGTCGTACCTGGTGAAGCAGGGCGACGTGGTCTCGTGGAAGCGCGTGGGCGACTCCACGCCGGAGTTCATCGCGACGCTCACCGACGGGCTGCCCAAGCGCCCCGTGCCCACCTGGCTCAGGATGGACACGGGCAAGCTGACCGGCGAGGTCATGGGGCTGCCCGACAGCGCCGAGATCGACACGGGCATAGACGTCCGGCTCATCGTCGAGTTCTACTCCAAGTAGCTCCTCCTCCGATTCGTCAACCCAGCTATCCCACAGGACAGGAGACAACCCCATATGGTGCTAGACTTCCCCCCCATCGAGACCGCGGACGAAGACGGAGAGAGAATAGAAGCCCCGAGCATCGAGGTAGAGGTCGCAGAGGAACGCTACGGCAAGTTCGTCATGGAACCGCTGGAGCCGGGGCACGGGGTTACCGTGGGGAACACCCTGAGACGCGCGCTCTACAACTCGCTGCAGGGTACCGCCGTTACCTGGGTGAAGATCGAGGGCGTGGTCCACGAGTACGACCGGATGCCCCACGTGAAGGAAGAGGTACTCGAGTTTCTGCTGAACGTCAAGGGCATCCGGCTGCGCTCGGACGTGAACCGCCAGGGCAAGCTCAGGCTCGAGGTCGCCGGCGAAGGCGAGGTCTGCGCCGCCGACATCATGGCGCCTTCGGACATCGAAGTGGTCAACCCCGAGCTTCACCTGGCGACGCTCGACTCGGCCGAGGCCCGGCTGTCGGTCGAGTTCAACGTGCAGCGCGGCAAGGGCTACGTGCCCGCCGGCCAGGGCGCCGAGGCGGTGCTGGTCAAGCAGCAGGAGGCCGACGCGCCGGGCGAGAAGGTGTTGCTGGACCTCGGCAGGGGCAACACCTCCGCGATAATCGGCGAGGGCCGCGACATAGGCCAACTGCCGCTGGACGCGGTGTTCACCCCCATCACCAGGGTCGAATACCACGTGGACAAGGTCCGCGTGGGCAGGCGCGCGAGCTTCGCCAATTTCGAGCGGCTCACGCTGGAGGTGTGGACCGACGGCTGCCTGACGCCGGTGCAGGCCGTGAGAGAGGCCTCGCGCACGCTGGTGGACCAGTTCTTCCTGCTCTCCAACGTCGATAGGATCGTGGAGAGCGCCGCCGCCGCCAAGCTGCGTATGCCCGCTATACCCGCCGAGAAGTACCAGTTCCCGGTGGAGCAGCTCGAGCTGTCCTCCCGCACCCTGAACAGCCTGAAGCGCGCCGGCGTGAACGTCGTCGGCGAGGTTCTGGAACGGACGAGGAATGAGTTGCTGGAGATACGGAACTTCGGCGAGAAGTCCTTCTCCGAGCTAATGGAGAGCATGATAACCCGCGACCTGATGCCGCAGGAGATGGCGGGCTACTACGGCGACATCGCTATCGGCGGCGACGGAAACGGCCTGGACGAGGACGAGCCGGCGGAAGAGACCGAGGGCATTGACGTTCAGCCCGCCGCGGCGCTGGCGAACGGCGATGCCCCGTCCGACGACCCTGACGCCGCCCCGGCCGAGGCCGAGCCTGTAAGCCAGGTGGAATGAGGAGAACCTGAGATGAGACACCGAATCGCGGGCAGAAAGCTGTCCCGCCCCACCGCGCACCGTATGCTGATGCTGCGCGGCCAGGTGACGGACCTGCTGCGCTTCGAGTCGCTGCGCACCACCGACGCGAAGGCGCGCGAGATACGACGCATGGCCGAGAAGACGATTACGCTGGGCAAGAAGGGCACGCTGCACAGCCGCCGCAAGGCGCTCGCGCTGCTGACGGACGAGAGCGTGGTGCGCAAGCTGTTCGACGACCTCGCGCCGCGCTACGAAGACCGCAACGGCGGCTACACCAGGATAGTCAAGCTCGGCCAGCGCAAGGGAGACGCCGCGGAGATGGCCGTTATCGAGCTGGTGCCGTAGAGGAGAGAGTTTCCGGTGTGGCGTGGATTCCCGCGTGCGCGGGAATGACGGCGGGGTGGGAATAATGGCGGCGCGGCGGCTGGCCCTCATCGTGGAGTACGATGGCGCGGGCTATCACGGCTTCCAGCTTCAACCAAATGCCCCCACCGTGCAGGGGGCGCTAGAGGAGGCGATACACAAGCTAACCGGCGAGCGGGTGAGAGTGAGGGCGGCGGGTAGGACCGACGCCGGCGTCCACGCCGCGGGGCAGGTGGTGGCGTTCGACACGAGTTCGACGCTGCCGCCCAGCACCGTAGTCGATGCGCTCAACCATCATCTTCCGCCCGACGTCGCCGTGAGGGAAGCCCACCCAGTGGGGCCGGACTTCGATCCCCGCCGCAGTGCCCTGGGCCGCTCCTACAGGTACACGGTGCTGAACCAAAGGACGAGATCCCCGCTGCTCAGGCGGCGGGCCTGCCTTATAGGGCAACCCCTGGACGCGGGCCGGATGCGCGAGGCCGCCGCTCTGCTGGTCGGCGAGCACGACTTCGCAAGGTTCGCGGGGCCGCTGCCGGACAGGCGGGCGAGCACGGTCCGGCGGGTGTACGAGACGGAGGTGCGGCGGAATCGACGGCTGATAACGTTCGACGTTTCGGCCAACGCATTCCTTCCGCACCAGGTGAGGCGAATGGCGGGCGCGCTGGTCGAAGTCGGACGGGGCAAGCTCCCACTGGAGGGCTTCGCCGAGTTGCTGGATGGCAAGAGAGGATGCGGAGGCGCGCCCTCCCTTCCGCCGCACGGGCTGTGCCTGATGCGGGTAGAATACGCAGACTTTCCGCCGGCCGCCGAGCCGGACGGGGCAGGCGGCCTCGTCGAGCGGGGCCGCGGAACGAACGCTTTGTGAAAGGGTCGCAAAGGAAATGGCAACAAGTGGCAAGACGCACACGACGCGGGCCGCCGATCTCAACCCCGAGTGGCACGTGATCGACGCGAAGGACAAGACGCTGGGCAGGCTGTCTTCGGAGATAGCGACGCTGCTCCAGGGCAAGCACAAGCCCATCTACGTGCCGCACCTGAACACGGGCGACTACGTGATCGTCATCAACGCCGAGAAGGTGCGCGTGACGGGCAGAAAGCTCGAACAGAAGATGTACTATCGCCACAGCGGATACCACGGCGGGCTGAAGGAGCGCACGCTTTCGCAGGTGCTCGACAAGTCGCCCACCAGGGTCATTCAGCAGTCCGTGAAGGGTATGCTTCCCAAGAACGCGCTTGGGCGCCGGATGCTGGGCCGCCTGAAGCTGTACGCGGGCGAGGAGCATCCGCACGAGGCGCAGGTGAGGGCCGGTCGCGGGTCGAAGGAGGCCTAGTTGAACGAGCAGAAGAACTACTACTACGGCACCGGCAGGCGCAAGACATCCATCGCGCGAGTCCGCGTCTATATGGAGCCGGGCCCCATCGTGGTGAACGGCAAGCCCATGGAAGAGGCCTTCCCCTGGAACTCCTGGCAGCGCCTGGTCACCCAGCCCTTCGACGTCACCGGCACACGCAACCAGTTCCGCGTGGTGGCAAAGGTGGTGGGCGGCGGCGTGGTGAGCCAGGCGGGCGCGATGCGCCACGGCATCTCCAGGGCGCTTTCCGTCGCGGACCCGAATCTGAGGCGGCCGCTCAAGAGGGCGGGCTTTCTCACGCGGGACGCGCGGGAGAAGGAGCGCAAGAAGTACGGCCTCAAGCGCGCCCGCAAGGCCCAGCAGTACACCAAGCGCTAGCCGGCCGCCCAGGGTTGGCCGCAAACTCCCCGGCCTGAGCCATGCCAGGCGACGACTCGATGTCCGTTACGACGGCGTTGGCGCTGCTCGGACTCAGCCGGCCCACCGACTTCGCCGCTGTTGACTCACACTACCGATCTTACGTGCTCCGCAACCACCCCGACAGGGGAGGGAGCCACGACGCGATGGTCAGGGGGAACCTGGCGCGCGCGATTCTCATGGCCTGCTCCGAGCAAGAGCTGAAGAGCCGCCGCACCGTGGCCGCGAGACGCAGCGACCACCTGACGGATAGGGAAGCGGAGTTCTACACGGCCTACGTCGAGGACATCCTGCGGTCGCAACGCTCCCCGGACGCCCAGCGTCACCCCTCGAACTGTACGTGCGCTGACTGCGACGAATCGCGACACGTTTATGATCAGCCATTCTCGCAAGAGAGATTCGACGCCTGGGCCAGGCATCACCGCCGCACCACGCGAATCAGGAACGTGGTCTTGGTGGTGGCCGCCGTCGCCCTCGCGGTTGTGGCCGCGTTCGCCCTGTGGCCCGTGGAGTCCTACGGCGACGGGCTCATCTACGACCTCAAGTGGCGAGTGGACGCGGCCGTACAGGGTGTTCTCGAAAGATTCTCTGCCGCTATCGGTTCGTAGGGGCTGGTTTCAAACCGGCCCGCCGGCACAAGGTGGTCTGAGATTGTGTCCCTGCCGGAGGCGATGAGTAATGTTGGAGTACAGAGGTTACGTGGGCAAGGTCGCCTACGACGATGTAGCGGAAGTGCTCTATGCCAGGGTAATCGACAGTGGCCCGTACTCTGTCGCGGAGGCGGAAGCGACCGACGTTGAGGGGATAAAGAGGGAGTTCCGCAAGTCTATAGACTTGTATCTTGCTTGTTGCGCCGAGGACGGCGTGGAGCCGGTGCTGCCGACGGAGGTGCCTGCCGAGCCGCAGGCGACGGCCGGATAGCCGGGTGCCGCTTGGCGGGAGTTCGTCGCAGACGGTGGGCTTGCGACCTGTGGCGCAAACGTAAGGGCGGGTTTGAGACCCGCCCTTACGTGTGTTCGCTTTGGCGTTCGCCCGACGGGGCCGGCGCGGCTATGGGCCGCCGATGCGGGCCCTGAGGTATTGCACCAGCGTCCAGCGCTCGTCTTCGGTGAGCAGCTTCATGAACTCCGGCATGGGCGAGGTGGTCTCGCGGTCACGCAGCCGCGCCGACAGGCCCTGCCTGCCGCCCAGCGATATGTAGCCGAACAACTCGCCGTCCGTGGCCGACACGGTTTCGGCCAGGCGCAGGTCCACGGGGACTGGGTCCTTGTCCCAGGCCTTCTGGCCGTCCGCGCCTATGATGGTGGCCGCCGGGCCAAGCCCGTCCAGCGCCGCGCCGTGGCAGACCGCGCAGTTGACGTCGTAGAGTTGCTGCCCGTGCGCGTCGTCGTAGGACTGGGCGGACGCATCCGGCACGCTCAACTCCTGGTACTCCTCGATAGAGCCGTAGCGAATCTCCCGGCCAGTCACCGGCACCGAGTCCGGCGGCGGCAGCAGCCTGGGAATCTCCTGCTCCTCGTAGGAGGGCTGGTAGTGCATCTCGGTGAACACCTGCACCGCGTGGGGGCCCGTCTCCGGGAAGGCGGGCAGCGTGAAGTTGATGGACTCGCCTATCTTGGTCTCGCCGGTGTTGTTGTTGTAGCAGCCCAGCGCGGCCAGCGTCAGCGCGGCCAGCGCCACGAACGCGACGATGCCGGCCCGCTTTCCGAAGCGGCCCGCGCCCCTGTTCCCGTGTGCGCCCTTTTGGTAAGCGGCCATAAGGTCAGTTGCTCTCCCAGCCGCGCTTGATGTCCTCCGCGCCGGCGTTCTTCAGCACTTCCTCCGCCTGCTCGATGCGGTCCTGGTCCACGGTGACGGTGATTCCGATGTAGCCCTCGGTGATCCGCGTGTCATACGCGCCCATGAACAGCCTGGGCAGCCTGGACTCGAAGATTATGCCCGCAATGGTGAAGAGGATAGCCCCCAGCATGGTGCCTTCGTACATGATTATGGCCATGGGCGGGATGCCCAGCACCGGCTTGCCGCCTGTCACCAGCGGGTAGGCTATCTGGGTGCCGGCGGTGAGCATGAGGCCCACGATGAAGCCGCAGGCCGCGCCGATGAGCGGCCACCTGAACAGCTTGTGGACAGGCTCCGCCTCGCCGAACGTGCCCTCCGGGTAAGGCGTGCCGGTGAGAACCTCGTACTCGGTGGACTCCCGGTAGCCCTCTTCCTTGAGCGCGTCCATGGCGTCGGCCGCCACGTTCTCGTCCGTGAACAGCCCTATTATGCTCCGCTGCGTCATCGGATTCTTCATCGGAGTCCTCACTCTCGGATGCTGGCGGCGACGGTGCGCCTGCCAATCTGGATTTCGTCTCTGAACACCATCCCCTCTTTGATGTCGAACAAGGGGATTAGCGGGAACACCTTGGCGAACACCAACATTCCCAGGGCCACCCACGCGAACGTACCGGCCACCATCAGAATCTCGACGATGCTCGGATGGTAACTGCCCCAGTTGAACTCCATCGGCGTCTTGCGCGCGATTCCGGGGATGATGATAAGGAAGCGCTCGAGCCACATTCCCACGTTCACCAACACCGTGGTGAAGAACATCCAGAAGGGACTTCGGCGCACGGCCTTGAACAGCCACATGGGCACGGGTATGAAGTAGGCCGTCAGCAGGAACAGCATGAACAGCCACCAGTAGGGCGCTTGGAACACCTGTAGCTCGCGCAACACGATTTCCGGAGGCTCCATCGTGTAGAGCGCGAATATCCACTCCAGGAAGAAGAAGAAGAACCAGGTCGTCGCCACGATGATGAGCAGCCGACCTATCGAGTCGAAGTGGTCGGGGCGTATGTAGTCGCCCGCCCTGTACAGCCACACCATGAGCGCCATCAGCATCGCCACGGCGGACACGCCGGAGTGTATCGCGCCGATGATGAAGTAGGGCGCGAATATGGTGGAGTGCCAGCCCTCCACGCCTATCTGCACCGCGAAGTCCCACGAGACTATGCTGTGGACCGAGACGAACACCGGCAGCACCAGCGCGGACAGCAGTATGCCTGCCACGGTCTGCATCTTCCACTGGCGCGGCGTTCCGCGCCAGCCGAGGCAGAGCACGCTGTATATGCGCTTGGCCCACTTGTTCACCACGCGGTCGCGCACTATGGCCAGGTCGGGCAGCAGGCAGACTATGACGAACAGCGTGCTGGCCGTCAGGTACGTCATAACCGCGCTAGGGTCCCAGATGAACGGCGAGCGTATGTTTATCCAGACGCCGCGCGCGAAGTCGTAGGGGAACACCCACAGGGCGGCGCGCCAGGGCCGGCCCACGTGGACGAGCGGCGCGGCCATGAGGGCGGCGGTCAGCGAAAAGACCGTCATCACTTCCGCCGCGCGCGTAATGGGGCGTCGCCACTCCGCCTGGGTCAGCCGTAGTATCGCCGAAATCATGATTCCGGCGTGGCTTATGCCGATCCAGAACACGAAGTTGGTCATGAAGAAGCCCCACATGATGGGACGGCTCAGACCGGTTACGCCGACGCCCTTGTTCAGCATGTAGCCGAACGCGCCACCGGCGGTCATGAAGACGAGCAGCAGAAACAGCACCGCCGGAAGCCACCAGCTCGGTGTCTTCAGGACGGGTTCGAGCAGATCTCTGTTGATTTGCTTCTGCGTTAGTTGAACGTGTTCCTGCATGGGTTCCTCGGTGACTTCCCGTACACTCGAGCCTTTGTCAGTCGCGCTTGCCCAGTATCTGGACTTCCGTCCGGAAGAACGGCTTGTGGATCCTGTACAGCAGCAGCTCGCGCTGCTCCCAGATGTTGACCACCGGGAATATCCTGGTCGCCAGCATGAAGACCAGCAGCGAGCCCGCGATGGCGCCCACTACGATGAATATGTCGGCGGCGTCGGGTATGTTGGCCGGCAGCGCCTTCACCATGTCCAGGTCCATCTCGTGCTTGTCCACGTGCGAGTCTCCGATGCCCGGCACCGTGTAGGCCGCGACGAACACCCGCAGGCGGTCGAAGAACGCCCCCACCAGCACGGACACCGCGATGATAGTTGGCCCCCAGATGCTCTTGCGTAAGGGGTTCCATATCATCGTGAACAGCGGCACCACGAAGCTCAGGATGAACGCCGCGTAGAAGGCGGGCAGGTACGGGCCGACCATGATTAGCTGCAAGACGGCTTGCTCGCTGGGCTTCTTGCCGTACCAGAGGATGATGAAGCTGGAGAACCAGAACCAGAACCACAGCAGCGAGAGCGCGAACATCAGCTTGCCCAGTCCCCAGAACTGGTCCAGCGTGAAGTACTCCCGGTAGCCGCCCCACTGGCGCAGCGCGAACATCGTGAGCACCATCGTCGCGGCGCCCGCCTGCAATCCGTTGGCGGCGTGCGTGGCGGGATACAGCGCGTCGATCCAGCCCGGAATCAGCGCCATGGCGAAGTCCACCGTTATCAGGAAGTGGACGAACACCAGCATCATGAAGTAGAACGCGCCCAGTATGCCCAGCCGGTGATACTGCATGTTCCACTGCTCGGACGTGCCTATCCAGCCGCGCGCCAGCCTCTTCGCCGCGCGCTGCCGCCACCCGCTGCCCTTGTCGCGTATCAGCGCAAGGTCGGGCAGCGCCGACACCCATACGAGCGCCACGCCCACGGCCACCAGCCCGATCAGCGCCAGCGTCGCCCATACGTGCGGCGAGTAGGCGGGCACTTCGCCCGGGTGGAAGAACCACAGGGTGCGGCGTTTGTCCTCCAGGCTGGGCAGCAGCCACAGCATGGGGATGAAGAGCAGCAGGTTGAACAGCCCCACCAGCGACCACAACTCGGCGGCGCGCGAGAAGGGCCGCCTCCACTGCGCCTTGGCGATGCGAGGCGCGATGGCGGCCATGGGCGCCGACTGCGCGGTGGTGAGCAGGAACGCGAACATCGCGGCGTAGTAGCCCCACACCGCCTTGTCGCTGAATCCGTCCATCATCCGCATCACGAATCCGATGACGCCGAGCACGAACAGGATCGCGAGCACCGCCACCACGCGCCAGAACGTGTCGCTGGTGCGCTCGTGCCGCGTCAGCAGGTCCGCGGAAACCCCCGCGGCTGTGTCGGGCGTGGTGTGGCCGCCGTGCGGCCCGTTGCCGTTGGCGTTAGCCATGCGCGACTTCCTCGGCGTGCTTGTCGACCTTCTTCAGATAGATGACGCTGGGATGCGTGCCCAGCTTTTCCAGCATGTGGTAGCCGCGACCCTCTTCGCCCATCTCCTTGTCGCGCATCCGCGACACCTTGCTGTCGGGGTCGTTGAAGTCGCCGAACACCAGCGTCTCGGTGGGGCAGGCGTTCACGCAGGCCGGGTTGAGGGCCCTGTCGCCGTCCGCCAGGTCCTCGCCGTCCCGCGCGGACTCGCGCTTGGAACGCTGTATGCGCTGGATGCAGAAGGTGCACTTCTCCATGATGCCGCGGCTGCGCACCGTGACGTCCGGGTTGAGCTGGTTCTTGAGCGTGTCCGGCCAGGCAGGCTCCCAGAAATTGAAGAAGCGGGCGTGGTACGGGCAGTTGTTCGAGCAGAAGCGGGTGCCCACGCAGCGGTTGTAAACCTGCACGTTGAGCCCCTCCGGGTTGTGGTAGGTGGCGTACACCGGGCAGACCGGCTCGCAGGGCGCGTCGCCGCAGTGCTGGCAGAGCACGGGGATGAACCTGGCCTTAACGTCCGGGAACTCGCCCTCCCAGTAGCGCTCGATGCGAATCCACTCGATCGCGCGCCTCTGGTTGAAGTGGCCCTCCTCGTTTATGGGGATGTTGTTTTCGGACTGGCACGCCACGACGCAGGCCTGGCAGCCTGTGCACTTGTCCACGTCGATTACCATTCCCCAGCTTGGAGTCGCCATATGCCTATCCCTTTCTTCAGTTTATCCTCCTCTCCCTCGATGGGAGAGGATTGAGGTGAGGGTGAAAGGTCGCCTCGACTCACCCCCATCCTGACCTTCCCCCATCAAGGGGGAAGGAACCTATATTATGTCCTCACCCCATCAAGGGGGAAGGAATCTCTGTTATGTCCTCTAGCTGTCGAACCGGGTTATCTGGATAACCTCCTGGTGTTCGTCCGCCGGCCTGTACGGCACGGTGTTTTCGAACTTGGGAAGCCGTATCCATTCGCCCGTCTTTTCTATGTTCACGCGGGTCGCGGCCCAGGCGAGCGCGCCCGTCTCGCTGTCCTTCACCGACGGTGAGATTATCGAGAGCACGTTCGCGCCGCGCCCCTCGGCGTAGCGCCCGCCCGCGGTGTGGCCCTGGCCTATCGGTATCGACACCACGTCGGGCGAAACGCCCGGATGCGGGTAGGCCAGCGCTTCGAGCGAGCCGTTGGCGGAGGTTACCCGCACGACGTCGCCCTCTGATATGTCCATGTCTTTCGCCACTTCCAGGTTTATCTCCACCCACGTCTGCCACGTGGCCGTGGTCACCGGGTCCGGCGTGGCCTGCATCCAGGGCAGGTACGCGCCCGGCCCGTCGCCCAGCGACGTGGAGGCGAACGGAATGAGGTTGAACCTGAAGCGGTCGTCGGTGTCGAATTCCGGCTCCTGCGGCTCCGGTAGCGCGGGAAGATCGGCCAGTGTGGGCATAGCTTTCGCGTTCACGTCCCACCAGCCGCCGCGCTGCAGCACGCCGTGCCAGAACTCCTGGAACGCGCCCGCCCGAACCGAGCCGCGGTCGAGATCGAACAACTTCCGGGCGCCGTTCTGCAGGTAGCCCTTGAACGTTTCCGCGCCAAGCGCCTCATCCAGTCCCAGCTCCAGCCCCTGCGCCACCGTCATCAGGATGTCGGCGAAGTTGCGCGTCCCCAGGTGCTCGCCGCGTCCCTCGAAGAACGGGCGCACCACCGGCTGCTGGAAGCCCACCACCTCGTAGCCCGGCCCCGCCATGGGGATGTCGCTGCCCCAGTCCTCCAGGTAGTTGTGCTCGGGCAGAATCAGGTCGGACATCGCGGTGGTGTCGTCCATGAAGCCCGAGAAACTGAAGATGAACGGCACGTCGTAGCTGGCGTCCCTGAAACCGGATGCGTTGGGCAGGCCGTACATCGGGTTGGCGCCCCGCACCATCAGCACCTGCACCTCGCCCTGCTTCATCTCCGCTATCAACTCCTGCCACTCGTCGTACGTCGCGGCCTCTAGCGGGGCCGTCAGTCCCTCGACGGGCGGAGCCGGATTGGGTATCACGCCGCCATCGCGGCCAAAGGCGCCGACCAGGTGGTTCAGCGAGTAGATGGCGGTGAGATTGAACAGCCCGTTGGAGTGCGCTCCGGCGCTGCCTCCGCCGATGGCCAGCCCGTTGCCGATGGCCGCGAAGTCGTGGGCTATTCTGCGCACCTTCACGGCGGGCGCGCCCGTTCTCGCCTCCACGAGCTCCGGCGCGTACTGATCGAGTATAGACGGATCTCCGCCCGTCAGCTCCTCCACGGACCCCGGAACGGCCAAGCCGTCGGCTACGATCACGTGCGCTATGCTCAGGGCCAGCAGACCTTCCTGGCCGGGTCGCACGTACAGCCACTCGTCGGCGTTGGCGGCGGTCATCGAGAAGCGAGACTCCGCCTGCACCAGCGTGCCGCGCTCGCGTTCGCCCTGCCGGAAGTTGCCATAGCCCCGCCCGTAGCGCACGGGCGATACCCACGTGTTGAGGAAGTCGGAGCCGAACGACAGCACGTAGCCCGCGTTGTCGATGTCGAAGTCGGGCAGGCGGTCCTCGTTGAACACCTGCTTGATGGCCCTGCGGAGGTTGGTCTGCTCCAAGGCCTCGTAGGTCATGTGTCGGCCCCGGTAGCGCGCTACGAAGCCCTCTACTACGGCGCCCATGTGCGCGCCCGTAGGCTCGGTTATCATCACCGCGGCCTTCTGATTGCGAACGTCGCGCAACTGTTCGAGCTGGTAGGTCAGTCGGCCTATGGCGTCGGTCCAGCTAATCTCCTCGTACTGGCCCGTGCCCCGCTCGCCGGTGCGCACCAGCGGCCCGCGAATGCGGTCGGGGTGGTATAGCGCCTGCAGGCCAGCCTCGCAGCGCGCGCTGTGCTTGCCCCTGTTTATGGGGTAGTCGACGTTGCCCTCGATCTTCTTGGCGCGGCCCTCCATCACGCGCACCACCAGCCCCTCGCTGGTGGCGCAGCTCCGGCAGAGCGTGGCGTACCAGTTGGACAGGCCCGACACCATGTCTTCCGGCATCTGAAGCGGGCCCTGTACGTACTGCTCCTCCTCGGGAACGCCGCAGGCCGCGAAGATTATCGCGCCTGTGGCGGAGCCGCCGGCGAGCGTCAGGAATTGTCGTCTTGTAAGCGCCATGCTCTAAAACGCCTCTAGTAGTGGCACGTGGTGCAGTCGGTTGGGGCTTCGTATTCGCGGTGGCAGTCCACGCAGTCGCTCATCTTCAGCGAGCGCACCTGCTTCACCTTCTCCATGCTGCCCACGTCGCCGTGGCAGGTGGAGCACACCTCGGACGCCGACACGTTGTCGCGCTCGGTGAAGAACCTGATGTGCGCCTCGTGAACGAACTGCACGTGGTCGGGCAGCCTGTGCACGCGCACCCAGTTTATCGGCTCGCCGCGCTCGCCGTACTCCCGTAGCTTTTCCACCTCGGCCAACCCGTCGCCAACGGTCATGTGGCAGGTGAGGCACAGGCCCGTCGCGGGCACGGTGGCCGCCGCGTCCTTGGTTGCGTTGCGGTGGCAGAAGGTGCAGTCCATGCCCAGGTCCTGCACGTGGGTGGTGTGCGGGAACGCGATCGGCTGGTCGGGCCCCTCATCGTAGCCGAAGATGACCGGCCTGCCGAACCAGGCGGAGATGACGAATATCCCCACCAGCACGGCGACGACCAGCCCGCCCAGGCCCACGAGGCCAAGCAGCCCAAACCCCAACAGCTTCTTGAGCGGGGGCTTGCTGACTTGAAAGTCACCCGGAATCAAATCAGGTCAACCTCAACTTGTTTCGGCCGGACGCCGCTCGCTAGATCCAGTAGGAGTCGAAGACGCGCTCCAGCACGCCGGCGTAATCGATGACCTGCACCAGGAAATAGATGGCGGCGCAAAAGGACGCGATGGCGAGCGCGTAGAACAACGGCCGGACCTTTTGAAGGCTTGCGGGAACGTCGCCGGAGGCCACCAGGGAGGGTATTAAGTTATGCCCCAGAAGCATGTTGGTGGCGAATATCACCACGAACAGCACCACGAACCAGAGGTTGATAAGCAGTTTGCTTATTTCGCTCCACTCGGAAGGCCCCAACGCCGCTGGATCCATTTAATACAGTTCCTAACCCAAAGTTGGAATCCGACCCCGCCTGCCGCCGCGTGAAAATTATCACACGGAGCGCGGAAGTGTCAAGACTATACGCGGCTCGCGGGCCGGTACACGGAAGGCCTGAGCTTGGTACAATGGGGGCGCGGCTCCCAGACGCGCGGAGTCTCGTTCAGCTTTTGCGAGGGAGGTATCGTACCCATGGAGGAATCAGGCACACAGGCGCTGATGCGGCGCGTGGCGCTCTTTATCGACGTTGACAACATTTTGATTCTGGCCCAGAACTCCGGTCTGCCCTTCGAGCTCAACATAATCATCGACCGCGCCCGGCAGCAGGGCACCGTCATGTCGTCGAAAGCCTATGCGGACTGGACGGCGAACTTTCTGAGGCCGGTGCTCGGCGACTTCAGGGCCAACGCTATCGAGCTTGTGCAACTTCCCACGTCGAACGCCAGCAGGGAGCACAAGAACACCGCCGACATCCAACTGACCGTCGACGCGCTCGAAATGGTGTTTTCTCCGGTGCGCCCCGACACCATGGTCATAGTCGGCGGCGACAGGGACTACGTTCCCCTGGTGCAGAAGCTGAAGCGGTACGGCGTCTTCGTGATGGGCATGGGCGTGGAGGCCGGCGTGAGCAGGGTGCTCGTCGAGGCGTGCGACTCGTTCGTGTTCTACGACGACCTGGTGCCGCCCGCGCCCGACGAGGCCATCGGAGAGGTGACGGAGCCGGTGTCGCTTCCCGACCCCGTGGAAGCCTACGCTCTCATGCGACGGGCGGTCGAGGCGCTGAGCCGCGAGGGACGGGTGGCGACCGGGGCTTCGGTGAACTTGATGATGCGGCAGCTATCCCCGGCGTACGATCTCTCGCGCTACCGGTTGACCATGAAGGAGCTGGCCATTGGCGCCCAGGAGTCCGGCTACGTGCGGGTTACGGAGATTCCCGGCTCCGACTTTACGCTGAGCGTCGCCAGAGAGGTGACTTCACAGTACATCCCCAGGCCGCAGGCCGCCGTGCCGAGTTACGACTTCTCCTCCTCCGTGGACGCCATCACGGCGAGCTACCGAGCCATCCTCCAGAACGAGAGGATTCCGCTGCTGCCGTGGGCAACGCGCCGCGAGTTCATCGACGTGGTGTGGGGTCATTTCGAGGAGCGCGGGGCCTACGGCATACACTTCGACGCGATGAGGGAGAACCTGGAGTATCACGCGATAGACAACAACCTCAACTTCTCCCGCCAGATGATCCAGAAGTTCCTGTACACGCTGAACTTCGGCCGCTGTTTCGCCTTTACCGAGACTTCCACGGTCGGCTCCTTCCTACGCATTCCGGAGGACCTGGACGTGCCGGTGTATCCCGCCGTCAACGCCGAGGAAGCGGTGCGGCGTTCCCACCGGCAGTACCTTCACGTCATAGCGCGCAAGGCCCCGATCCTGCATCCCGACGCCGCGTTCGACCTGCTCTACGGAGAGGAAGTGACCGACGAAGAGGAGAGACGCGAACGGCACGAAGAACTGAGCCGGATTTGCGGCGCGATAAAGCCGATGGACGGGTTCGGCCAGGCCATGCTTAACAGCATTTCGGCCATGAGAGCGGAAACGGGCGCGGAAACGGGCTAGGCGCGCGACGGCTTCCCACCGCGCCGCGCCCGTGTGTTACATTTACACCCACCACGAGGGCGGCGCGCGCCCGCCCCGAATACCAGGAGGAAACCCGGGCCATGGTCGTCGAAAACGTAGAAATCTCCCAGCCGGTCCACGAAGTAAGGATGATGTACGCCCTCGACGTGCCTATGCGCGACGGCGTGCGCCTCTCCACCGACGTGTACCTTCCCGATGCGGAAGGCCCCTTCCCGGCCATCCTCATCCGCACGCCCTACAACAACAACGCCGAGGGCGTGGTGGAGGACTGCCTCTACTACGCCTCGCGCGGCTACGCCGTCGTCTCCCAGGACGTGCGCGGCCGCTGGGACTCCGAGGGCGAGTGGTACCCGTTCGTCCACGAGGCCCAGGATGGCCACGACACCCAGGAGTGGATAGGCGCGCAGCCCTGGTGCGACGGCAACGTGGGCACCGCCGGCGGCTCCTACGTGGCGATGGTGCAGTGGCAGGCCGCCCCGCTTCGCAGCCAGTATCTGAAGGCGATGGTGCCGCAGGTGGGCTACTCCAACTTCTACCACAACTGGGTGTACACCGGCGGCGCGTTCCAGCTCGCCTTCAACCTGCGCTGGGGCGCTATTCAGATGCACACCCGCACCAACCAGGTGCAGTACCTGTGGATGCCGGAGAGCAACCACCTGACCACGCTGCACTGGCACCTGCCGCTAATCGACATGGACGAGGCGGCCGGCCGCCACTCCGAGCTCTGGAAGGACTGGGTCCAAAACCCCAGCTACGGCGACTACTGGCGCGACCTGCGGCCCGTCGAGGAGCACTACGCCGACGTGTCGGTGCCCGCATACGGCATCGGCGGCTGGTTCGACGTGTTCCTCCAGTCCACGCTCAACAACTTCATGGGCGTCAACGAACACGGACGCGCTCCCGGCAAGGGCAACCAGCGCATCACCATAGGCCCCTGGGTCCACAACTGCGGAAACAAGGGCGCGAACAGGGTCACCGGCGAGGTCGATTTCGGCGAAGAGGTGAAGGTGGACCTGCGCCGCGAGCACGTCAGGTGGTTCGACTACTGGCTGAAGGGCATCAGGAACGGCATAACCGACGAGCCGCCCGTCAACGTGTTCGTGATGGGCAGAAATCAGTGGCGCAGGGCCGCCGACTGGCCCATCCCCGGCACGCAGTACATGCCCTACTACCTGCGTGGCGACGGCAACGCCAACTCCTCGTTCGGCGACGGCGGCCTGAGCACGGACGCGCCGCAGGACGAGCCTACGGACAGCTTCCAGTACGACCCGCAGCACCCCGTCATGACCATCGGCGGCAGCACCTGCTGCTCGGAGGACGTCACGCCCGTGTCGATGGGGCCGCGCGACCAGCAGCAGGCCGAGTGGCGCCCGGACGTGCTGGTGTACACCACCGACGTCCTGGAGGAGGACGTGGAGGTGACCGGGCCGGTCTCTGTCGTGCTATACGCATCGTCGTCCGCGCCCGACACCGACTTCACCGCCAAGCTCGTCGACGTCCACCCCGGCGGCAAGGCCATCAACGTGGCCCAGGGCATCATACGCGCGCGCTACCGCGACTCGTGGGAGAAGCCCGAGCTGATGACGCCGGGCGAGGTGTACAAGTTCACCATAGACCTCTGGTCCACCAGCAACTGCTTCCTGGCGGGCCACCGCATCGGCGTCGAAATCTCCAGCAGCAACTTCCCGCAGTTCGACCGAAACCCCAACACCGGCCACGAGTTCGGCAAGGACGACGAGACCCGGATAGCCGCCCAGACCATCTACCACGACGGCGAGCGCCCGTCCCACGTGCTGCTGCCGGTGATACCGGCGGGCACTTAGCGTGATACCGATTGTCCTCCTCTCCCTTGATGGGAGAGGATTGAGATGAGGGTGAATCCGCCGCTTCGCACACACGCTCGCCAAAGATACGCAGGAGAGACACCAAATGACCCGCGTTCCCATCATCACCAGCAAAGACCAGGTCCCCGCCGACAAGGCGTCCATCGTGGACTCGATAGCCTCCAGCCGAGGCCAGATAAGCGGCCCCTTCTCGGTGCTGCTCAACTCGCCCGAGGTCGCCGGACGCGCCGCGCACCTCGGCGCCTACATCCGCTTCGAGTCCACGCTCGGCCCCGCCGACCGCGAGCTCGCCATCATCTCCACGTCCCGCGAGTTCGACTGCGACTACGAGTGGTCGGCGCACAGGGGCCTCGCCCTGGAGGCCGGCGTCCGCCCCGAGGCGGTGGAGGTCGTGGCGCAGCGCGGCTCGCTCGACGACCTGACCGAGGACGAGGCGGTGATAGTGGGCTACGCGCGCGAACTGTTCCGCACGAAGCGCGTCTCCGACGCCACCTTCGAGGCGGCCAAGGCCCGCTTCGGCGAGCAGGGCGTCACCGAGCTGACGGCCACCATGGGCTACTACGGCATGTTGGCGTGCGCGCTGAACGCCTTCCAGGTCGAACCCGACGCCGGAGCGCCCCGCCTGCCGTAGCGGGGAGGCACTTGACCCCTTGCTCATTCTCAACCCCAACACCTTTAGCGCCCTTGCCAGGGGCCTGTTCTTTCGCGTCGACGCGGAGACGGCCCACGAGCTGAGCGCCGCCGCCCTCAAGCAGCACTGGCTGTGGGAGAGGCTCTCGCCCTTCCTAACGGTGCGCGACCCGGCCCTGCGCACCGATATGGCCGGCCTGCCGCTGCGCAATCCGGTGGGCGTCGCGGCGGGCTTCGACAAAAACTGCGAGTTGCTGCCGTCCCTCGCCGCGCTCGGCTTCGGGTACGTGACCGGCGGCACCGTTACCCTCCAGCCACGGCCCGGCAACCCCTCGCCGCGCCTGCTGCGCTACGAAGCCGACGAGTCGCTCATCAACGCCATGGGCTTCCCCAACATGGGTGTCGAGTACGCCGTCAATCGGCTGCGGCGGGGCCGCGGCCGGACAGAGGACGCGCCCGTCGTGGTGAGCGTGTCCGGTGTCACGCCCGACGAGGTGGTGGCGTGCCATCGCGCCGTGGAGCCGCACTGCGACGCCGTCGAAATCAACATCAGCTCGCCCAACACGCAGGGAATTCGCGTGTTCCAGCAGCCCACGGCCCTCACCGACCTGCTCGACCGCATCAACGACCGCCGTTCCAGGCCGCTGTTCGTAAAGCTCCCGCCCTACGCGCCGGGCCGTTCTGATGACGACGCCGCAAGGCAGCGGGTTCTGGCTCTCGCGGGTGTTTGCGACCACATGGGCGCCGACGCGCTGACCGTCTCCAACACCTGGCCCGCCCGGGACTCGCGTCTGGCCGTTGGGTCCGGCGGCGTCAGTGGCAGGGCGGTGTTCGGAGACACGCTGCGCATGGTGGCGGACATCCGGGAGGAGGTCGGCCCGCGCCTCGCCATCAACGCCTGTGGCGGCATCTCCTCTGCCGAAGACGCCTACGCCGCCCTGCTCATCGGTGCGACCACGGTGCAGCTATACACCGGCATGGTCTATCGCGGCCCCGGCATCGCCAGGGAAATCAACTCTGGACTGGCGGAGCTGCTGCGCCATCGGCCGCCGCTCACGAAGGCGGAGCCGACCTCAGCGCGATGATGAGCACGAACAGCGCCACAGGCAGCACGATGAGCCACCATATCCTGCGAGGCGTGAGTTTCACTATGTCCTCCGGCGCGTCGGCCCATTGCTCCGCTTAGCGGCGGGGCTGCTTACAGCGACCTGACTACCGACTCAGGAACACGACCCGCTCCTTGGCGAGCTCGGCGGCGTACAACAGCGCCGCTTGCACCGCCTCGCGCGAAACGGTGGGGTAGCTCTCGACAATCTGGTCGGCGTCAAAACCGGCCGCCAGGTTGTCCAGTATTACGGTCACCATTACTCGGGTGCCCTTGATGCACGCCTTGCCGTGACAGATGGATGGGTCGACGGTGATGTAGTCTTGCCAGTTCATGATCCTTGCTGTGTCCCCGTACTTGCTAGCATCCGCCCTGTGCGCGTATTCTACACCACGTCGCCAATCCGCACACAGGAGGCCCGCCCCCGATGGGCTACAAGCTGATTGCCCTGGACATAGACGGCACCATTCGCAGCGCCGAGTACCCGCTCTCGCCGCGCACCCGCCGCGCCATCGGCCAGGTCAGGGCCAATGGCGTGCACGTCACGCTCGCCACCGGCAGGATGTTCGAGTCCGCCGTGGTGTCCTCCTCCGAACTCAACATCGACACGCCGATAGTCTCCTACCAGGGCGCCCAGGTGTCCGACCCCACCACCGGCGAGGTGCTCTGGCAGGTCACGCTCACACCGCGCATGACCTCCGACGCCCTGGACGCGCTGGACGAATGGGGCCTTGAAGTGATGGCCTACCACGGCGGCGACGTGTACGTGGCCGAGTCGTCGCCCTGGATCGAGGGCTACATCGAGCGCAACGACGTGGTCGTCCACTCCGTCGGAAACCTCCGCAAGGCCGCCCACCTCGGCTTCACCCGCCTCGTGGTGGTGGGCGACGACGACGACATCCGCGACCTCGAGGCGAGCCTGCTTCGCCAGTTCGACTCCAGCCTCCACGTCACCCGGTCGCTGCCCCACTTCTGCGAAATCCTCAATCCTTGTGGCGGCAAACACAAGGCGCTGGGCTGGCTGTGCGCCCGGCTCGGCGTCCGCCCCGACGAGACCATCGCATTCGGCAACGGCTACAACGACGTCCACATGCTGAGTTGGGCCGGCCTCGCCGTGGCGATAGACGGCGCCGTGGATGAGACGCTCGCCGTGGCCGACAAGATAGCGCCGCCCATCGAGGAGGACGGCGCGGCCCAGGTGATCGAGGAGCTCCTGGACGCGGGGTTGCTCGGACCATGACCGGCCAACCGCGAAAACGCCCCGTCATCGTGGTGTTCGGCAGCATCATCATGGACCTCACCGCCCTTGCCGAGACCCTTCCGGAAGCGGGCCAGACGGTCGTGGGCGATCTCTTCTACACGCTGCCCGGCGGCAAGGGCGCCAACCAGGCGGTCGCCGCGGCCAGGCTCGGTGCGGAGGTGCGTATGGTGGGCAGGGTAGGCGACGACCCGTTCGGCGCGGCGCTGCTGGACGGCCTGCGCGCGGAGGGCATCGACGTGGGCGGCGTGGCCGTAGATCCCGACAACGCCTCCGGCGTGGCAATGATATGGCTGGACGCCAGCAGGGAGAATCGTATCGTGGCCGTGTACGGCGCCAACCTCGCCTGCGACGAGACGCAGCTACGCGCCGTGGAGCGCGCCTTGGACGGCGCGGACGCCCTGCTCCTCCAGCTCGAGACGCCGCCCGCGCTCACGCTCCAGGCCGCCGCCGCTGCCCGTCAGCGCGGCGTTCGCGTCGTGTGGGACCCCGCGCCCGCGCAGATGGCCCCGCCGGGCATCCACGCCGCCGCCGACGTGCTGACGCCCAACCAGACCGAGGCGTCCATGCTGTCGGGAGTCGAGGTCACGGATACGGCGTTGGCCGCGGACGCCGCCGCCCGTCTCCGCGCCATGGGCGCGCCCGTCGCCGTGGTCAAGCTGGGCGAGCAGGGCGCGTACTACGCATCCGCGGACGAATCGGGCCACGCGCCCGCGTTCGCCGTGGAGGTGGTGGACACCGTCGCCGCGGGGGATGCTTTCGGCGCGGCGTTCGCCGTGGCCGCCGCCGAGGGCAAGTCGCTCGGCGAATCGGTGCGCTTCGGCGCGGCCGCGGGCGCGCTCGCCGTCACCGTGCCCGGCGCGCAGGCCGCCATGCCAACGCGCGAGGCAGTCGAGCGTCTGCTGGCCGAGCGGAGCAGGTAGGGGATAGCAGACTTGCATCTCGATAGAAAGGAGCTCTAGTCCGTGCGCTACGCCTACCCGTGCAACATAGTCCGCGACAGAGAAGAGGAACGCGCGACCGGAAGGGAAGCCTACAACGTGACGTTCCCGGACGTGTACGGGGCCAATTCGGGCGCGTGGTCGTGGGAAGATGCGCTCGAGGCGGCCGGCGACTGCCTGCGTGTCGCATTGAGCATGTACGCCAGCAATGGCGAGGACATTCCCTCGCCAAGCCCCCTGGAAGACGGCCAGGTGCTAATCACGGTTTCGCCCGTCGTCGCGGCAAAGTTGGCGCTCTATACGGCGATGCGGGAGCAGGGCGTTACGAACGCGGCCCTTGCCGGCCGCTTGGGCCTACAGGAGAGCGCGGTCCGTCGGTTGCTGGATCCAGAGTACGGCTCACACATGACGTCCGTCGAGAGGGCCCTCCACTCTGTCGGCCGTTCTCTGGTCGTAGAAGATAGGGCCGCCATCCAGTATCCCAAGGCTCCTGCTGCCTTGACATCGACATAACGGCCCGCGCGCGCATTCGCCGCCTAGTCCAGCTTGCGCAGCTTCTTCAGGCTCTTGGGATAGCGAGGCGGGTCCATGTGGCTGCCCCGTATCGTGAAGGCTACCTCGCCCACGTAGATGTCGCCGCGCGAGTCCACCGCGATTCCGTGCGGCGCGATGAACTTGCCCGGTTCCTCGCCTTCCTCGGGGTCGCCGAACCGCGCCAGCAGCTCGCCGTTCCGGCTCAGGATGCTGACCCTGTGGCCCAGCCCCGGCGCGTCGTCCACGCCGCCCATGCCGTTCAGCTCGCCCACGTAGATGTTGCCGTCCGGGCCCAGCGTCATGCCGTCGGGCCGGTGGATGTTGTTCCACATCGTGACGAAGTTGCCGTCCGAGTCGAACACCTGCACGCGGTGGGCTTCCCTGTCCGCCACGTACACCAAGTCGTCGGAGTCCACCGCCACGTTGTGGGGGCGGATGAACTGGCCCGCGTCGATGCCCGGCTCGCCCCACGACAGCACGTGCTCACCGTCCGCCGTGTACTTGTGCACGCGCGAGTTGCCGTAGCCGTCGGTGATGAAGATGTCGCCCGTGTTCGGCGAAACCGCCGCATGGGTGGGCCGGTTGAACGGCTGGCCGCTCCAAATCGGGGCCGGCTCGTTCGTCGTGCCTATCGTCAGCAGCAGCTCGCCCTCCGGCGTGAACTTGGTGATGGTGTGGATGCCGTCGTCCACGCACCAGACCGAGTCGTCCGGGCCTATCAGTATGCCGTGCGACCGCTTGCCGAAGATGCCCTGCCCGAACGTGCGCACCAGGTTGCCGTCGGCGTCCAGCACGACGACCGGATTGTCGGGGTTGCGCGTGAAGGCGTAGACCTGGTCCTTGGAGTCCACGGCCACGCCCGGCGTCTCCAGCAGCTCCATCCCATCGGGCAGCTTTTCCCACTCGGCGAGCGCCTCGTACCGGAAGTCCCCTTCGCCCAGAATAACGGCCATGGTCAGCCTCCTTTGGTGTGCGAATTAGGCGCGGTGCACGTAGCTCCGCGGCCCCATACGATTCGGGCGTATGCTAATGGCAGCCCCGTTCAAGTGTCAACTTGGCCTGTTGGGGGCAGAGCCTCAGTTGGCGTTCGCCCCGCAAAGGACGTACACTGGGCACGTCCATTCTTTGCGGAGAAGAGAGGTGCCCACATGCCCTACAGCGCAGACATAAGCAGAAACAACCCCGGCTGCTTCCTGTTCCTGATAGACCAGTCGGCCTCTATGGACGGAGCGCTTGGCGGGCAGCCGGGCTTGCGCAAGAAGGACGGCGCGGCAGACGCCGTGAACCGCATTCTGGACGCTATCTCGCAACGCTGCTCGCAGGGCATGGACGTGCGCGACTACTTCCACATAGGCATCATCACCTACACCACGGACGACCAGGGCAATCCCGACGTGCAGTCTGCGCTGCCGGACACGACGCCGAACGCTCCCTTCCTCGCCATAAGCCAGGTGGTGGACGCGGCCACTGTCGAAGAGCGGCAGGTGAGCGAGCCCGACGGCGCGGGCGGCATCGTGGAGGTCACGCGCAGGTTCCCGGTGTGGCTGCGCCCCGAGGCCAGGTGGGGCACTCCCATGTGCGCCGCGCTAGACCTGGCGTCCCAGGCGCTCCAGGACTGGATAACCGACCACCCCGACTCGTACCCGCCCATGGTCATCAGCGTGACCGACGGCGAGGCGAATGACGGCAATCCTGTGGACTGGGCCGAGCAAATCAAGGACTTGCAGACCAACGACGGCAACGTGCTGATGTACAACGCGCATCTGTCCGAGATGAACGCCATGCCCGTGCAGTATCCCACGGACGAGAGCGAGACGCCCCCCGACGACTACGCGTTGCAGATGTTCCGTATGTCGTCGGAGTTTCCGGAGCAGGTGGTAGAGCTGGCTTCCGGCATGGGACTGCCGGTAAAGCAAGGCTCGCGCGGCTACGTCTATAACGCCGACATGGTGGCGCTGGTGCAGTTCCTCGACATAGGCACGAGGGCCGCGTCGGACCTGCGCTGATTCGGCTGCAAGCCCATGGTGTCGCTCAGACTACGGACTCCCACCAAGTTCTGGCTTCCCAAGGCGGGCAATCGCGCGGACGAGTATGAAGACGCCTTCCGCGTGGTGTATCCGCAGCGCATGGGCGCGCCGCCGCGCGGAGCGGCGCGGATTGCCGTAGCCGACGGCGCGAGCGAGTCCGCCTTCGCGCGGGAGTGGGCCACCGCGCTGGCCGACGCCTTCGCGTCCGCGCCGCCCGAACCGGACGGGCTAGACGACGACGCGCTGGACGCGTGGCTCGCGCCGGCCCGGGACGCCTGGAACGAGGCCGTGCCCTGGGACCGCATCCCCTGGCACGGCGAGGCCAAGGCGCGCGCGGGGGCGTTCGCGACGCTGGTCGGGCTGACGCTCAGCGCCGCGCCCGACGGCTCCGGCGGCATCGCGTGGCAGGCCATGGCGGTGGGCGACAGTTGCCTGTTCGTGGCGCGGGACGGCGAGTTGGCGGTGTCGTTCCCGCTGGACGACGCATCGGAGTTCGACAACAACCCCGCGCTGCTGTGCAGCAATCCGGCCAACTCCGGCGGCGCGCGGGACGCTCTGCGGCTGGACGGCGGCCGATGCGAGGCGGGCGACGTGCTCGTGCTCGTCACCGATGCGCTGGCGGCGTGGTTCCTGGCGCGGCACGCCGAGGACGGTCGGCCGTGGGACACGCTGGCCGCGCTGGACGCATCGAGTTGGGCGGACTGGGTGGACGAGCAGCGCGGCGCGGGGCTGATGCGAAACGACGACGTTACGCTGGTGGCGATAGAGGTGGCGTAGCACAAAAATCCCCTCTCCCTCGATGGGAGAGGGTCAGGGTGAGGGTGAAAAAAGCGCCAATGGCATGGCCCGGCATAACCGACTACAGCGAGGCGGTGCAGAACCCACAGCTGTGCTTTCGCGGCACGGAGCTCGAGTCCGGGCTGCTGGCGCTCAACCCGCGCGGAATGCCGCTCGTCTTCTCCGGCGCGTTCGCCTGCGTCTATTCCGTGGAGGCGGCGGGCCGCAAGTACGCGGTGCGCTGTTTCACGCGCGAGGTCAAGGACCAGCAATCGCGCTACAACCAGCTAAGCGAGTACCTGATAAACGTGCTGCCGCTGTCGTTCGTACACTTCGAGTACCTGGAGCATGGCATCAATCTGAAGGGCGACTGGTATCCCATAGTCCGCATGGAGTGGGTGGAGGGCGAACCGCTGAGCAACTTCGTGGGCGCCAACCTGCACGACCCGGACGCGCTGTTGCGGGTGGCGGCGCAGTGGCGCGGCGGCCCGTGCGCCAGCTTGCGCGGTCTGCGAATAGCCCACAACGACCTGCAACACGGCAACGTGATGGTGCAACAGGACGGCCGGATTCGGCTTGTGGACTACGACGGGATGTTTCTGCCGCAGTTCAAGGGCGAGCGCAGCCCGGAACTGGGTCACAAGAACTACCAGCATCCGCAGAGGACGGCGGACGACTACGACGCCTACGTGGACAACTTCCCGTCGGTGGTGGTGTATCTCAGCTTGCTGGCCTTGGCGGACGAGCCCGACCTGTGGAGCTACTTCAACGACGACAACCTGATATTCACGCGGGACGACTACGGCGACCCGGCCAAGTCCGAGTTGTTCGACCGCCTGAAGAAGTCCCGGGACGAGACGGTGGCGAAGCTGACGGAGCAACTGGAGGAGTGCTGCGCGATGCCCGTCGCGGACGTGCCGGACCTGGAGACGATGTTGCAAGCGATACCGCAGCGAACGCGGCATACCCCCGCCGCCGCGCCGCCCGCGCCGGCTCAGTCCGCGCCCGTCGCGCCGCCCAGGCTCACGCAGTCCGCGTCGCCCGCCGCTCAGCCTGTGCCGCCGCCGCGCCCCACGCGCCCGCAGCAGACGCCGCAGCCGGTAGGCCAGCCGCCCGCCATCGCCTACGGGCCGCCGGGTTTGCGGTCCGCCCACGCCACGCGCGCCCAGCAGCCGACCCCGCAGTCGACGCAGCCCACGCCGCCACCGGCCGCGCCGCCCGTCTATTTTCCGGCCCCGCAGAGCCAGTTCAAGAAGGTGGCGCTGGGCGTGTTGGCGACGGTGCTGGCGGTGACCGCCCTGCTGGCCTTGACGATGGCCTGGGCCGTGTCCGTGCGGGGTTGGGGCGGCTAGTTCAGCGCGCCACAATCTGCGGCACTATGCCCAGCGCCAGCGCGGTCACTCCCACGGTTGCGAACATACCCGCCACGTCGTCGAAGGGCAGCATGAACCCGAATATCACGCCTACCAGCCCGCCGGCTATCAGCGCCAGCGCCAGCCGGTTGAGCCACCCCCAACGCATCTTGCCCCATAGCACTGTGTCGGCCCACCTGAGCATGGTGACGCCTCGCCATCCGACGTAGGCGGCGAGCAGCGAACAAACCATCAGAAGCCAACCCGCCTGCCAGGCAAGATCCAGCAGCCGGTAGAACCCGGGCATGGGAAACTCGAAGTCTTCGAATAGCAGGTCGAGATAGATGATGGGCGTTCGGCTGACGATGATGAAGACGGCTGCCGTGGCCGCCGTGCCGAAGAATAGCTTGGAGTGGGGCCTCATGTAGCGCGTCAACACTGGCGCGCCCGCCAGTCCCAGCAGTTCGAGCACCAGCCGCGCGCAGAAGATGACGACGCCGGCGGCGATGTTGCAGCCGCCAATCAGCGCCATGAGTATTTCGCCCGCTTCGGGCAAGAGTGGATGAAGAAACTCGCGGTCCGCGGGCGCGCCCAGCAGGTCCAGTAGCGGCATGACCACCTGCTGGTAGAAGACGCTCCCGACGAACGGACTCCAGACGACGAGGAACAGGCCGACGCCCATGACTCCGAGCGCGACCTTGTAGGCCGCGCCCCAATAGGCGAAGGACGTGGGCCTTCTGGTCGCGGCTCCGGCCGGCAGGTTCGGGCTGGCCATCAGCCGCCGCCCCTGCCGCGTCCGCCTCTCCATCCGCCGCGCCCACCACGGTACGGCGGCCCCTGCTTACGTCTCTCGCGGACCTGTTGGAATACGCCGTATGCCAGCATAACTACGCCGGCCCAAAACAACACGACGGCGGATATGAGAACCAGACTTCCCAGGACCGTGCCGAACAAGAGGCCGAGCATGGCTCCGGGAACGGCCAACGCCAGCCCGACTATCACGGCCGCAAGGCCGTACCTGTTCGGCCAGCGCCAGTGCGCGGTTCTGGCCATGTATTCGTTGGATATGACTATTGCCGTGCGGACTATCACGGCCCGTCGTCGCGGCTCCCAGAGGGCTATAGCCGCGATTCCGCCGAGGATGGCGAGGCCGCCCACGGTGCGGAACGCGCCGCCCAGCGTCGAGCCGGAGTCGCCCTGCGAGTAGATGCCGCCCGCCACCAGCAGGACGCCGATGGCGATGGCGGCCGCGCCCAGCTTGTCGGCCAAACTGAGCCGTTTCAGCCACGCGAGCGCGTCAGTATCGTCCGCTCCGGGTGTGCGCACGCCCAAGCCTCCCGAACCTCGTACCTTCACTACCAACTCCGTATGGCCGGAAAGATACACCACTGGAGATTGAGGGTTCAAATCGGGGCATCGTTCGCCGCCACCCTGAACAGAGCCTTTATGGTAGAATACCAGTTGCAGCAGCGCCGCCCAAGCGGCCCTGACATAAAGACCTGGGAGGGGTAGATTCACAGATGGCTAAGCAGCTTCAGTACAGTCAGGACGCCCGAAGCCAGCTCATGGAAGGGTTCGACGTTCTCGCCAAAGCCGTCGGCGTCACGCTGGGGCCCAAGGGCCGCAATGTCATCCTGGACGACGACTTCGGTCCGCCGCAGGTGTGCAGCGACGGCGTCACCATCGCCAAGGAGATCGAGCTCAAGGAGCCGTTCCAGAACATGGGCGCCCAGCTCCTCAAGGAGGCCGCCAGCAAGACCAACGACGCCGTTGGCGATGGCACTACTACCTCCACCATCCTCGCCCAGAGCATCGTGCGCGAGGGTTTCAAGAACATCTCCGCCGGCGCCAATCCCATGGCGCTCAAGCGCGGCATCGAAAAGGCCGTCGCCGCCATCAGGACCGAGATAGAGTCCATGGCCCGGCCCGTGGAGGGCAAGGAGCAGATAGAGCAGGTCGCCGTCCTCGCCGCCCACGACGATGAGATGGGTAGGATTCTCGCCGACGTGCTCGATGACGTCGGCAGCGAGGGCATCATAACCGTCGAGGAGTCCAAGGGAGTCGGCTACGAGGTCGAGTATGTCGAGGGGATGCAGATAGACCGCGGCTTCATCTCCCCCTACTTCGTCACCGACGCCACCAAGATGGCCGCCGAGCTCGAAGACCCCTACGTGCTCGTCACCTCCGAGAAGATATCCTCCATGGCCGAACTGCTGCCGTTGCTGGAGAAGCTCACGGCGGTCAGCCGCACGCTGGTCATCGTCGCCGAGGACGTCGAGGGCGAGGCGCTGGCGACCCTGGTCGTCAACAAGCTGCGCGGCGCCCTCAACTGCCTAGCGATCAAGGCCCCCGGCTTCGGCGAGCGCCGCAAGGCCATCCTGGAGGACATGGCCGTGCTGTTCGGCGCCAACGTCATCAGCGCCGACATCGGGCGCAAGCTCGACTCCGCCGAGATGGCCGATCTGGGCCGCTGCCGCCGGGTGGTCGCCGACAAGGACAACACCACCTTCGTCGAGGGCGTTGGCGACAAGGACGCCATCTCCGCCCGCATCGCCCAGCTAAAGTCGCAGGCCGAGGACACGTCCTCCGACTACGACCGCGAGAAGCTGGAGGAGCGCGCGGCCAAGCTGGCCGGCGGCGTGGCCGTGCTCAAGGTGGGCGCCTACACCGAGGTCGAGCTCCGCGAGAAGCGCCAGCGGCTCGAGGACGCGCTCGCTGCCACCCGCGCCGCCATCGAGGAGGGCATCGTCGCCGGTGGCGGCACCTCCCTGCTGCGCGCGGCCCAGGCCGCCGGCCCCAAGCTGGAGTCCGAGGGCGACGAGTCCACGGGCGTGAACATTCTGCTGAGGGCCGTGGAGTCCCCGCTGGTGCTGATCGTCGATAACGCCGGATCGAGCGGCCAGGTGGTGCTCGACGGCGTGAAGTCCGGTTCCGGCGACTACGGCTACGACGCGGAGACCGAGCAGTACGGCAGTATGCTGGAGATGGGCATAATCGACCCGGCCAAGGTGGCCCGCTCGGCCCTCGAGAACGCCGCCAGCGTGGCCGGCATGGTGCTGACCACCGAGTCGCTCATCACCGAGCTCAACCCCATGAAGCTGCCCGCCCCGTTCGACGACTAGCGGGAGAGCCGCTATCCCTTCCCTCCTCGCAGGGCTGACAGAGGTATGGTTGAGGCGTAAGCCTTCCGAAAAGTCCCTTCCCCCTCGCAGGGGGAAGGTTAGGATGGGGGTGAGAGGATCAAGACATGGGCGCAACCCACGTAACCGTAACCATACGCAATCCGGCCGACCCAGAGAGCACCTGGGAGGCGCTGTTCCTGGTCGATACCGGGGCCACCGACAGTCTGGCCCCGCGTAAACACCTGGAAGCCATAGGTCTGAAGCCCAGGGGCCGTAGGGTGTACGAGTTGGCTGACGGAAGCGAGCTTGTCATGCAAGTTACGGTTGCCGAGATCGAGTTCATGGGCGAGACGGTCGGCGGAACTGTCATATACGGCAACAACGATGCGGAGCCGCTTCTGGGCGTCACCGCGCTGGAGTCGGTCGGCATCGAAGTCGATCCGGTGAATCAGCGCCTGAAGAGGCTGCCCGCGGTTCGGCTGAAGGGATTGACGCCGAGATAGGCTTGCGCTCGCCCTCACAGGGCTTGGCCGCGAGCGCAGACATCGCACACGAGAGAGGATTCCTGGCTTGGCTACCAACGAACGCTCTAACGGCGATGCCCGCTACACAATCGAAGCCACCGGCGTCAGCAAGAGCTTCGGCTCGCACACCGCCGTCGACGACCTGACGTTCAAGATCGCCAGCGGCGAGGTGGTGGGATTTCTCGGCCCCAACGGCGCCGGAAAGTCCACCACCATGCGCCTGCTCACCTCGTTCTACACCCAGGACACCGGCTCGATTCTCATCGACGGCGTCGATACGCTGGCCCAGGACAGGCTCACCCGCCAGAGCATAGGCTACCTGCCCGAGAACAACCCCCTGTACGGCGACCTGCTGGTACAGGAATACCTCTCGTTCGTAGCCGACCTGCGCGGCCTGAGCGGCGCCGAGCGGCGCGAGAACATGGATCAGACCGTGGAGGAGACCGGCCTCCAGGAGTACTTCTACCGGCCCATCAGCCAGCTTTCCAAGGGCTACCGCCAGCGCGTCGGCCTCGCCCAGGCCATCCTTCACCGGCCTTCCATTCTCATCATGGACGAGCCCACCGAGGGCCTGGACCCGAACCAGCGCATCACGATACGCGATCTGATCCGCTCGCTGGGCCAGGAGCGCACCGTGCTGCTCAGCACCCACGTTATGCAGGAGGTCGAGACCACCTGCGAGCGCGTGCTGCTCATCAACCGCGGCAAGCTCGTCACCGACAGCCCCGTCGAGGAGTTGCTGGTGCGCGCCAGGGGACAGCGCCAGGTACACGTCGAGATCGAGGGCAACGAGGTCGAGACGGGACTCAAGCGCCTGCCCAACGTGGGTGAGGTGGACCGCCTGGCTCCCATAGACGGACGCAAACGCTACGTCGTCTCCGTGGAGGGCGACGAGGACCTGCGCCCCCAGATATTCGCGCTGGCTAAGCAGCGCGACTGGGTGCTGTGGGAGCTGCACGAAGACCGGGCACGCCTCGAGGACGTGTTCCACTCCCTGACGGCCGAGGGCGGCGGCGACACAGAGGACGCGTAGAGTAGGGCGAATGCGTTCCCTTATCGCGCTCATACGCAAGGACCTGCGAGGCTACCTCGACCAGCCCACGGGGTACATCCTCCTCGTGGTGTTCTGCGCGGTCGTGTCGTTTCTCTACTTCTTCACGCCGTTCGGAACCACCACCGAGGCGTCCACCCGCAGCCTATTCACCGCCCTGCCCTGGCTGCTCATGATATTCGTGCCCGCCTCCACCATGCGCCTGCTGGCGGAGGAGCAGCGCGACGGCACGTTGGAGATTCTGCTCACGCAGCCCATCCAGGGCTGGATCGTGCTGTTCGCCAAGTTTCTCACGGGCATCATCTTCGTTTCCGTGCTCATCCTGTCCACCATCGGCATACCCATCGCCCTGTCCACGGCGGGCGACGTGGACATCGGCGCGGTGGCCGCGCAGTACGTGGGAAGCCTGTTCCTCGCGGCGGCGTTCGTCTCCATCGGCCTGTTCACTTCCAGCCTCACCCGCAACCAGGTGATCGCCTTCATCCTCGGGCTGCTGTTCATCGGCGCGCTGCTGCTCGTGGGCCTCGACGCCGTGGCCGACGGCCTGCCCGCGGCGGCGTCCGGCCCGCTCCAGACGCTCAGCCCGGCGACGCACTTCGACAGCATCGCGCGCGGCGTCATCGACCTGCGCGACGTCATTTACTTCGTCGCGCTCGTATCCACCATGCTCAGCGCCACCTACCTGATGATCCGCGGCAAGAGCCTGAGCCACCAGTCGCCGCAGTACCGCAACCTCCAGGTGGGCGTCGCCGCGCTCATAGTGCTGAGCCTGCTCGTGGGTTGGTTCGGCTCCAGCATCGGCGGCCGGCTGGACCTCACCGAGGACAAGCTGTTCACGCTCAGCTCCGCCACCAGGGACATTCTCGGCGAGCTTGACGACCTGATCACCATCGAGCTTTTCCAGTCCAACGACCCGCCCGCCCACGTGGCCATAGTGGCCAGGGACGTGAACGACTTTCTCGACGACCTCGCCGCGTCGTCCGACGGGATGGTCCGCGTCGTGCGCAAGTACCCGAGCAGCGACCCGGACGACGAAGCGGGCGCGGCGGCTTCGCGCAAGGCGCAGCTGATGGGCGTGCCCCAGATGCAGTTCAACGTGCAGAGCCAGGGCGAGCTCCAGATAAAGACCGGCTACCTGGGCCTCTCGATGACCTACGCCGACCAGCGCGAGTCGGTGCCCTTCATCGGCACCGTGGACGGCTTCGAGTACCGCATCGCGAGCCTGACCTACGCGATGATCAAGCAGCAGCGCAAGAGCGTGCGGTTCCTGAGCGGCCACGGCGAAAAGACCCCCGCCAACGGTATGCAGACCCTCGGAGCGGTGCTGGCGCAGCAGTACGACGTCTCCCTGGTGGAGCCTTCGGAGGACGGGGCCCTCGACCTGGACGGCACCGACGTGCTGATAGTCGCCGGCCCCACCGAGCAGATAGCGGACTCCGAGCGCGCCGCGCTCGCCGCCTACCTGGACGGCGGCGGCAAGGCGATGATGCTGCTCGACCCTGTGAGCATAGACCTGCAGCGTCTCACGGCGCTTCCCAACCGCAACAGCTTCGCGGAGTTCGTGGAGGGCTACGGAGTGTTGGTAGAGGACGACATCGCCTTCGACGTGCGCTCCCACGAGACGCTGCCCTTCGGCACGCAGATGGGAAACGTCGCGATTCCCTTTCCCTACTGGATGCGGGTCAAGACCGCGGACTTCAAGGTTGCGAGAGACGTCGAGTCGATTGTGCTGCCCTGGGCGAGCAGCGTCGGCTTCCTCACCGACTGGCCCCACGAGCGCATCCTGCTGCTCGAGACTTCGGACTCGGGCGCAATCGATCTGAACTACCGCAACAGCCCCGACGTAAGCCCCAACTCGCTGGCGCTGGCGACCGTTTCGCCGGGAGATCTGTTCCGCGCGCAAATGGGTGTCGGGGTGACCCGTCCGGCTCCGGTCGGCGAGATGCGCCTGGTGGTGGTGGGCGACTCCGACTGGATAGGCGACGCGGTATCCTCCCAGTACCAGGAGAACCTGGGCCTCGCCCTGAACCTGGTGGACTGGCTCGCCCAGGAGGACATCCTGGCGGACCTCCGCTCCAAGGTCATCACCTCGCGCCAGCTCCTGTACAGCTCCGACCTGCACCGCAACGTGGTCCAGTACTCCAACGTGGCCGGCGTGCCCGCGCTGTTCGTGCTCATCGGGCTGGTCCAGTTCGTGCGCCGCCGGAACATATCCCAGAGGGTGTGGGGCGATGAATAGCAGGCAGTTGGTCGCGGTGCTGGCCCTTCTCGTCGCGATTGCGGTGGCGGGCCTCGTCGTGCGCGTCGTTACGTCCGAGCCGGAGGAAGTGGTGCTGTCGGGCCTGCTGCCCATATCGCAGGACGTTGTCAACAGGGTGAGAATCTCCACGCCGCAGGACGGCCTGGAGGCGACGCTGGAGAGGCGCGGCGAAGGCGCGCCCTGGACGGTCAACAACCAGCCGGCGTTCCAGCCCAAGCTCGACGCCCTCTGGCAGGCGGTGCACGACATCGAGAGCATCGCGCAGCTCATCGCCATGAACCCCGACAACCACGCACGCATGGGCGTCGCCGACGAAAACGCCACCGTGGTGAGCTTCTTCCTCGGCGACTTCGAGCAGGAGAAGCTGCTGGTAGGCACCTGGAGCCCGGACGTCGGCCTTTGCTACGTGCGGCGCTTCGGCAAGGACGAGGTGTACGGCATACCCTGTCCCAGCCCAATCACCGCCGCCGACATCTTCGACCCGCTGCCGGACGGCTGGCTCGACCCGGTGATACTGAACATCCCCAGGTCCGAGATCGAGACCCTGACCTTCGAGTACCCCGGCGAGCAGTTCGACCTCACGTTCACCGGCGCCGACTGGGTGGTGCGTGACGAGTCCGGGGAGGCGCCCGCGGACCTGGCGCGCGTCGATTCCGTTCTGCGCGTGGTCGAGTTGCTGTTTGCCGAGGGCTTCGCGACCGCCGAGGAGGCCGAGGGGCTGCCGTTCGATAACCCCACCGCCTCCGTGAGAATCGTCACCAGGAGCGGCGCGTCCAATCCCACCACCCGAATCAGGATCCTCGAGCGCGACGACCTGTCCTACTACGTGAGGACTCCCGTGCGCAACACAGTGTTCGTAGTGAACCGCAACCTGCTGGACCTGCTGCTGCTTTCTCGCGAGGAGCTGTCGTCGGAGAACGGCGGCTAGACGCGCGCCGGCCGCCTAGCCTTCGGGCTGGTTGTTCGCCGCGCCCGCGTCTTCGCACTCTTCCCAGTCGTCGCTCAGCCTGCGCCGACCCACGTGGCCGCGTATGGCGTAGGCCAGCACCATTGCGCACAGGCCGCCAATCCCCAGCGTCAGCGCCGGGTGCCCCTGCGTGAATACCTCGTTGTAGTTGAGGATGGCGAGCGTCAGGTAGCCGAACACGATGTTCAGCAGGGACGAGAAGGGCAGCCTCTGGGCCACCAGCGCTATGACGCTGGCCACGGCCACGCTTATGAAGCCGTGCACCGGGAACAGCGCGATGATGATGCCGCCGAGAGTCACCAGCGCGTCGCCGCCGCGGAATCCGGTGAACACCGACTTCCAGTGACCCACGATCGCCGCCGTGACCGGCAGCAGTATCCAGACGCTGCCTTTGTCCACGCCCAGCAGATCGGCCGCTATCACCGTAAGCGCGCCCTTGCCGAAGTCGCCCAGGGTCACGATGACGCCCGGCAGGTTGCCGACCTGCCGCCGCACGTTGGTAGCGCCCGCGAGTCCCGTTCCGGTGGAGAAGATGTCGACGCCGCGGCGCCGGCTGACCCTGTCGGCGATGGGCAGCGCGCCGAGCAGGTAGCCAATCACCGTCGCAAGCAGCAGGACCGGCACAGACGTGTACAACGGATCGAAGTTCAATGCGCGTGTCGCTCCCTCTGCCAGTAGTATCAGCGAGACGTGAGCCTGCGGGGACACTTCCACGGAAATGCCGTCTCCAAAATTATACGCCGTTTGAACGGACTTGAAAATAGTTTTGGGGAGATCGTATCTACTCAGACTTCGTGATTCCAGAAAGTCCCTCCCCCCTCGCAGGGGGAAGGTTAGGATGGGGGCGCCCCACACTCGCCGCTCGAATCGCTAACGGAGTCCTTTCTGAGCGCAAACGCCAATTTGCCGAAATAGTGACCCAAAAACACGTTGCAATGCCCATGCTTCGATAGGTAGCGTCATGGTTGAAGTGGGGTAGTGCGGTGTCACGGACGCCTCCCCGCACATTTGCGATGCGCCGCATAACGATGGCGCGGAACCCTTCCGACGCTGGTGCGGATTTCATTGAATTGGGCCTATCTTGGTGGTACAATTGGGTAGCTGGAGCGGCGCACTTCAGACCGCTCGCACCCGCCCGCCGGACCACGTTTCCGGCGCCTCTCTAACGATATTCATGCCACCGTCCTATCCTTAGCAACGGAACAAGAAAAGAACATAGTTTCGCAACGCGCGGTCTCCAACGAGACCGGCGTTCCCGACATGACAGCCGACGGCCCGGCGGCGAAATGAGAGTTGCGGCCGGAGGCGCGCAGGAGTTCTTTATGGCAAATGAACACCGTAACGGCGCCAACGGCAACGGCGCCAACGGCGCTTCCAGTTGGTACACGGCAAGCGACATCCAGGTTCTCGGCGGCATGGAAGCCGTCCGGCGGCGCCCGGGAATGTACATCGGCAGCACCGACCAGCGCGGCCTGCACCACCTGATATACGAGGTTGTGGACAACAGCGTCGACGAGTTCATGGCCGGATTCTGCTCCAGGATAAACGTGTACATCTCGGCCGGGGGTGAGGTGCGCATCGAGGACAATGGACGCGGCATCCCCGTCGACATTCATCCGGCGACGGGCATTTCGGCAGTCGAGACCGTGATGACCACCCTTCACGCCGGCGGCAAGTTCGGCGGCAAGGCCTACGCCGTGTCCGGCGGCCTGCACGGGGTTGGCGCTTCGGTCGTCAACGCCCTGTCAACCCGGCTCAAGGTGGAGGTGTACCGGGACGGCAAGGTGTTCAGCCAGGAGTTCTGCCAGGGCGAGCGCACCACCGACCTGTCCTCGCGCGAGCTGCGCAATGTCGAACGCGACCGCACCGGCACGAGCGTCACGTTCGCCGCGGACCCCGACATTTTCGAGCTCATCCACTTCGAGTTCTCCACGCTGGCACAGCGCTTCAAAGAGATGGCCTATCTCAACAAGGGCCTCGAGATACACTTCCGCAGCGACTTCGACCCCGACAGGTGGCCCAAAAACGAGGTGACCTACTACTTCGAGGGCGGCATGTCCAGCTTCGTCCGCAATCTCAACCAGAGCCGCGACGTGCTGCACAAAGACCCGATCTACGTGGAGAAGCAGGTTAACGGCACCATCGTCGAGGCCGCCCTCCAGTACAACGACAGCTTCACCGAGTTCGTCCACTCCTTCGCCAACTGCATCAACACCGTGGACGGCGGCTCGCACCTTACCGGCTTCCGCTCGGCGCTGACCCGCGTCCTCAACGACTACGGGCGCAAGCAGAATCTGATAAAGGAAAACGAGGCGAACCTGGCCGGAGAGGAGACGCGCGAGGGCCTCACCGCCGTGGTGGGGGTCAAGCTCACCGACCCGCAGTTCGAGGGACAGACCAAGACCAAGCTCGGCAATCCCGAGGTGAAAAACCAGGTCGAGAGCGTGGTGGCCGAAGCGGTGCAGTATTATCTCGAAGACCACCCGCAGGACGCCCGCCGGATCATCGAAAAGTGCCTCACCGCCCAGCGAGCGCGCGAGGCGGCGCGAAAGGCGCGCGACCTCATCATCCGCAAGAACGCCATGGAGGGCGGCGGCCTGCCCGGCAAGCTGGCCGACTGCTCGGAGAAGAACCCCGAACTGTGCGAGCTCTACCTGGTGGAGGGCGACTCCGCCGGCGGCACCGCCAAGATGGGCCGGGACCGACGTACTCAGGCCGTGCTACCGCTGTGGGGCAAGATACTGAACGTGGAGAAGGCGCGCGCGGACAAGATGCTGAGCCACGACGCCATCAGGGCCATGATCACCGCCATAGGCGCGGGCCTCGACGACGACATCAACCTCGCCAAGCTGCGCTACCACCGCATCATCATAATGACCGACGCCGACGTGGACGGCTCCCACATCAGAACGCTGCTTCTGACCTTCTTCTTCCGCCACATGGAGCCGCTCATCAGCCACGATCACCTGTACATAGCCCAGCCGCCTCTGTACAAGATAGCCAGCGGCAGGCAGGAGCACTACGCCTACAGCGAGGGCGAGCGCGAGGGCGTACTCACGCAGCTCAAAGGCCGGCGCAACGTCTCGATACAGCGCTACAAGGGACTGGGCGAAATGAACGCCGAGCAGCTCTGGGAGACCACCATGGACCCGGAACAGCGCACGTTGCTACGGGTGTCGATCACCGACGCAGCCGAGGCCGACGGCGTATTCTCGATGCTTATGGGCGACGTGGTCGCGCCGCGCCGGAACTTCATCCAGACCCACGCGCTCGAGGTCAACAACCTGGACGTGTAAGCCCAAGAGCGCCGTTGGTGAGGAGATAGCCGCGGCGAAAGGCGGCAGGGAGAGGGTGTGTAGGCAGGGTCCGCGCTAGCCCCACATGCCGGTGCTGAAGTAGCGCTCGCCGATGTCGTTGAAGATGGTCACCACGTGGCCGCCGCGCTCCCGCGCCGCCACCTGGTATGCGCCCTCGATGTAGGCCCCCGACGACTGGCCCGCGAACAGGCCCGCCGCGGCGAGTTTGCGTGACATCTCGTAAGAGCGGTCCACGTCCACGTCCAGCATCTCGTCCACCACCGACCAGTCCAGCGTCTCCGGTATTATGTGCCCCGCGCTCAGCGGCTTCAGACCCTCCACCCCGGGCCACTCCGGCGGGTTGATGCTGATGACCCTGGTGTTCGGGTTGTGCTCCTTCAACCGTCTGCCCACGCCCGAAATGGTGCCGCCCGTGCCGACGCCCGCCACCAGGTGCGTTATGTCGGGAGCCTGCCTGAGTATCTCCTCCGCGGTGGTGTCGTAGTGGGCCTGCGGGTTGAACTGGTTGCTGTACTGGTCGCAGTAGAAGTAGGACTCCGGCGACTCTTCGTAGCGCCGCTTGACCTCGTACAGCGACTCGTCGTACCCAAGCATCGGGTCGGTGTAGATTATCTCGGCCCCGTGCGCCAGCAGCCGCTTCTTGCGCTCTTCGCTGGCGTTCTCGGGCATCACCAGCGTGACCCTGTAGCCGAGCACCGCGCCTATCATCGCGTATGCGATACCGGCGTTGCCCGAAGTGGCGTCGATGATGGACTTCTCCCTGGTCAGCTCGCCCGACAGTATGGCCTCCACCAGCATCCTCAGAACGGGGCGGTCCTTTATCGACCCGCCAGGGTTCAGGTGCTCGCACTTGGCGCTTATCGCCGCGTCGCCCACGTCGATGGGCAGGTCCAGCCCCACCATCGGCGTGTTGCCGATGGCCGTGAGCGGGGGATACTTCGCCACGAACTCTTCGTATTCTCTTGATTGGGGCAATGCGGCTCTCCAAGTAATCTTTCGTGTTCGCAAGAGTATATCCAGCAATTCGAGCATAGTCTAGAGCAAGCGTCGCCGGAGACCGATGGCATATACTTACGCTCGAAGACCAAGAATCGGCCCCGCCCGACCGGACGAGGCCGGACCAGGGGTGACGCACACCATGGCAACCACTACCGTACAAGCACGAGCCGGGGAGTTGCGGGCGCAGATAGAGCACCACAACTACCGCTACTACGTGCTGGACAGCCCCGAAATCGCCGATGGCCAGTACGACCTGCTTTTGAATGAGCTGCGCGAGCTCGAGCGCGAGCACCCGGAGCTCGTCACGCCCGAATCGCCTACGCAGCGCGTGGGCGCGGAGCCGGCGGACGGCTTCGAGCCGGTGGAGCACGCCCGCCCCATGCTCAGCCTGGGCAACGCCTTCGACGACGAAGAGTTCTACGCTTGGCGTCAGCGCGTGGCCGGCCTGCTCGAGCGAGACGACTTCGAGTTGGTGTGCGAGCTGAAGTACGACGGCCTGGCCGTTGCGCTGACCTACGAGAACGGCGTGTTCACGCAAGGCGCCACGCGCGGCAACGGCGTCGTCGGCGAGAACGTGACGCTGAACCTGCGCACCATCCGCAGCATCCCGCTGCGGCTGCTCACCGACGACCCGCCCGCGCTGCTCGAAGTGCGCGGCGAGGTCTATTTCCCCAAGTCCCGTTTCACCAGGTTCAACGAAGAACGGCAAGAGCGCGGCGAACCCACCTACGCCAACCCGCGCAACACAGCCGCCGGCTCGCTGCGCCAACTGGACCCGAAAGCCACCGCCGCGCGGCCGCTGGACATCTTCGTATATTCGCTTGGGCACGTCGATGCCGACGACCCGCCCAAAACCCACTGGGACGCTCTCCGATACCTCAAAGAACTCGGATTCAAGGTGAGCGACGACAACATACTCGCATCAACGCCGGAGCAGGCTGTGGACTACTACGAGCGGTGGGTGCAAGCCGCCGAGACGCTGGACGTGGCCGCCGACGGCGTGGTGGTCAAGGTCAACCGCTTCGACTACCAGGCCCACCTGGGCGTCGTGGGACGCGAGCCGCGCTGGGCCGTGGCCTACAAATTCCCCGCCACGCAGTCCGTCACCAAGCTGCTGGACGTGCGCTTCAACGTCGGGCGCACGGGCAGCATCAACCCCTACGCCGTGCTCGAGCCGGTGGACATCAACGGCGCAACCGTCAAGCAGGCTACGCTCCACAACGAGGACTACATCCGCTCCAAGGACCTGCGCGTGGGCGACTGGGTGATAGTGGAGCGCGCAGGCGAGGTGATACCACAGATTGTGGGCGTTATAGAGGAACGCCGCGAGGAGGGTGTGGTAGAGCCGGCGTTCCCCACAGAGTGCCCCAAGTGCGAACAGCCCATCGTGCGCCCCGAAGACGAAGCCATGTACTACTGCGTCAACGCCGCCTGCCCCGAACAACTGGTGCGCTCCGTAGAGCATTTCGTGAGCAAGGGGTCGATGGACATAGAGGGCATGGGCGGCAAGCAGGCGCAACTGCTGATAGAGCAGGGCATGGTTAAGGACGTGGCGGACCTGTACACCCTTCACGAACACAAAGCTGAACTGGTGGCCTTGGAGCGCATGGCCGAGAAGAGCGTGTCCAATCTGCTGGACGCCATAGAGCGCAGCAAGCGGCGTCCGCTCGCCCGTCTGCTGGCCGCGCTCGGCATAAGGCACGTGGGCGGAGAGGTGGCCGAACTGCTCGCCCGCCACTTCCATACCATCGACAAGCTCAAGGACGCCACGCCGGAAGAACTGGAAGGGGTGCCGGCCATCGGGCCCAAGATAGCCGAGAACGTGGCGGCCTACTTTCGTATGCAAGGCAACCTGGACGTCATCGAGAAGCTGCGCTCCGCCGGCGTGCGCCTCGCCGACGATGCCCCGGCCGAGCCGGCCGAGCAGCCCTTCAAGGGCAAGCGGTTCGTGGTGACGGGCCGTCTGCCAAACTTCAGCCGCTCCCAAATCCAAGACTTCATCAAAGAACGGGGCGGCGCGGTCAGTGGCAGCGTAAGCCGCCGCACCGACTACCTGGTGGCTGGCGAGGACGCAGGCTCCAAGCTGAACGACGCCGAAGAGTTGGGCGTCAAGGTGAGAACGGAAAAAGAAATCCTCGCCATGGCCGAAGGGGGTGTCGCGGAAGGACGGCTTATCTGAGGAAGAACCATCTACGTCGAACACCTGGACCTTGTAAATTTCCGAAGCTACGAGCGTCTCGAGCTGTCGCTCGGTCCCGGCATGGCGCTCGTACACGGGGCGAACGGGCAGGGCAAGAGCAACCTGCTGGAAGCGGTGTACCTGCTGGCAATCGCCAAGTCGCCCCGCGCCGCCTCGGACAGGGAGCTGGTGCGCCAGCAGCCCCAGGGCGCCGCGACGCACACGCGCGTCGCGGCCAGGCTCGCACGCGGCGCCGAGTCCCTGCGCGTGCAAATCGACCTCGCGCGTCTTCCGCCGCAGCCCGCGACCGCCGCCGGCGTTCCGACCGGTGGGGGCGGCGAGGGATCGCTCCAGAAGCGATACCGGGTCAACGGCGTGGACCGGCGGGCCTCGGAGCTGGTGGGCCAGCTCAACGCGGTGCTGTTCACCGCGAGCGACCTCGAGTTCGTCTATGGCCCTCCTTCCGGGCGCAGGCGCTACCTCGACATTCTCATTTCACAGCTCGACCGTGGCTACCTGCGCTCTTTGCAGCGATACCAGAACATCGTGCGGCAACGAAACCGGCTGCTGAGAATGGTTCGTCTCGGTAGCTCGCGCCCCGACGAGCTGGATTTCTGGAATCAACAACTGGTCTCCGAAGGACAGCGAGTCAGCCATGCGCGCGGAAGCGCGTTACAGAGCCTTTCACGGCTTGCGCGCACGGCGCACGAAGAGCTTTCCGGAGGCGCCGAAAGCCTGGACCTGGTGTACCGCCCCAGCGTCGATTCGGGTGAGGACGAGAGCGCCGAGGCGTTCGTCGACGCCTTTCGGCGCGAAATCGCCGAGCGGCTCGACCGGGAGATTGCCCGGGGCGTCACGCTCGCGGGGCCGCACCGCGACGACGTGCTGGTGCTGGCGGGCGGCGTCAGCGCGGCGTCCTACGCATCCCGGGGTCAGGTGCGCACCGCGACGCTCGCCATCAAGCTCGCGGAGGCCGCTCACATTGCCGAGCGACGCGGCCACCAGCCGGTGCTGCTGCTGGACGACGTGCTGTCGGAGCTGGACGCCGCGCGCCGCGCGCACGTGCTTTCGGTGATTTCCAACTACGAGCAGTGCATAGTCAGCACCGCCGACACCGGCGTCATAGAGTCGCGGTTCCTCGCCGGAATGGCCCGGTTCGTCGTCGAGCGGGGGCGCGTATCGCGCGAGTGAGGCCGCCTGGGACAACTTGCGGGAGGTAACCCAATGGACGAAAACCTCGAGCGCGCCATAGACACGGCGGCCAGGTTGATAGTGGAATCGACCTACGTGGTAGCCCTCACCGGCGCGGGACTCTCGGTCGAGAGCGGCATCCCCACTTTCAGGGGAGAGGGCGGGCTGTGGACGCGCATCGGCGAACCGAGCATGACGGGCTACCAGGAGTTTCTGGCGGACCCCGCGGGCTACATGCGGAGGCAGCGCGAGCTGGAGTCCGGCCCGGAGCGCAGCCACTTCCGCGCGGCAATAGAGAGCGCGTCGCCCAACGCGGGCCACTACGCGCTGGCGGAGCTGGAGACGATAGGCGTGCTGCGCATGATTATCACGCAGAACGTGGACGACCTGCACAACGAGGCCGGTTCCCAGAGCGTCACCGAGATACACGGCAACCGCGCCAAGATGCGCTGCATCGGGTGCGAGACGCGCTGGACCCGGCGGCAGTTCGAGGAGATGCACGAGGGCCGGCCGGACTGCCCGGAGTGTGGCGCTATCGTCAAGTCCGACACGGTGATGTTCGGCGAGCCGATACCCCGCAGCGTACTCGCCCGTTGCTTCGCGGAAACGGAGAAGTGCGACTGCATTATCGTGGCGGGAACGTCGGCGACGGTGTACCCCGCCGCGAGCTTTCCCGAGACGGTCAAGGCATACGGCGGGCTGCTTATCGAGGCGAATCCCAACCACACCCCGCTCTCGCCCCTGGCGGACGTTACGCTGCGAAGCTCGACAGCCGAATCACTGCCCGCGCTCGTCGAGCGGGTCCGCGCTCTCAGGCGGGCCTAACCGGGCAGGGGCGGGTGGACGCCGTGTCGCTTTGGCAGATTAGCCACCTTCGGGCGAGTGGTATAGAATCGGCGGCGCGTTTTCGCACGGAGCCTTGGGGCCGCGCAAGGGGATAGACGGCATGAGAGACCGCGTCGCGTGAACATATTCGGCCGCCTCAGGAGCGGCGCACGCCGGCAGACCACACCTCCGCCGCCCCGGACCGGGCGCGGACGTCGCGGGCGTATCTTCTACGGCTGGTGGATAGTGCTGGCCGGCGGGCTCGGTATGGCCTTCTCCGCCGGTGTCAACTTCCACGGATTCGGCAACTTCATCATCCCGCTCCAGAACCAGTTCGGCTGGAACCGCACGCAGATATCCCTTGCCTTCTCGCTGGCCAGGCTGGAATCCGGGCTGTTCGGCCCTATCGAGGGCTGGCTCGTGGACAGGCTCGGGCCGCGCCGGCTCATCTTCATCGGCGTCCCCATAATGGCCCTCGGCTACATCATGTTCAGCCGGGTCGACAACTTCCTCGACTTCGTGCTCGTGTACGTGCTCCTCATATCGCTCGGCAACAGCATCGGCATGGGTATGCCCATGACCACGGCAGTCGCCAACTGGTTCAACCGCAAGCGCGGCCTGGCCTTCGGCATCATGTGGTCCGGCGTCGGGCTGGGAGGGCTGTTCGTGCCGGTGCTTGGCTGGCTTGTCGAGCGGTACGGCTGGAGCACGGCGGCGCTCGTGGTGGGCGTGTTCGTCTTTCTGCTCGGCACGCCCATCGGCCTGGTCATGCGGCACCGCCCCGAGCCTTACGGCTACATGCCGGACGGCGACGCGCCCAGGCGGCGGACAGACGGCTCCGGCCGGTCGCGAATCGCGCCGCCCGACCTATCCGCAGACTTTTCGGCGCGGGAGGCGATGAGCACGTCGAGCTTCTGGTATCTCACGCTGTCCATCGCCGCGAGGTCGCTCGTAAGCGGAGGCGTCGGGCTGCACCTCGTGCCCTACTTCGAGGGGCTGGGCGCGTCGCCCGTATTCGCCGCCTTCCTCGCCGGCTCCGCGGGCTGGATGAGCATTCCGGGCAGGCTTGGGCTGGGCGCGCTGGGCGACTACGTGAACAAGCGCTACGTGATGGCTGTGTCCCTGGTGCTAATGACGGTCGCCATCGTTTTGATGGCGCGGGCGACGGACATAAGCGGCGCGCTGCCCGCGCTGCTGGTGTACGCGGCGGCCCAGGGCGGCATATCCGTGCTGCCGCAGGCGCTGTTCGCCGAATACTTCGGACGGCGCTCCTACGGCACGATACAGGGTTTCCGCGGCAGCATCCAGATGACGGGCATCCTGATCGGCCCCATCGTATCGGGGTACGTATTCGACCGGACGGGCAGCTACGAGATAGCGTTTCTCGCATTCTCGGCGGCGACCGTCGTGTCTATGGCGCTGGTGCTGCTCGCCCGCCCGCCTAGGCGGCCCGCGCAGGCGCGGAAAGCGGCGTCTTCCGGCTAAGCAGGGCGCGGACGGCTACGTTCGGCGCGCGTATATGGCGCGTATATGGTAGGATTTTGCCGTAAATAGCCCCTAAAGGCCTATGCTTAGCCTTTGGCTTGTGGTAGGGTTATGTAGGCGCACGCCGCTACACTCTTTCGATAAGGGAGGAGAGAGACTCTTCATGGCAAAATCCAAGCTTGCGGTTTTCTTCGCTCTCATTCTGCTATTTTCCATACCCGCCGTAATGGTGCACGCCACCAGCGACGGGGAGAACGTCAAGGGCACGGCGGTCGTATCAGACGGCAACACGTTGGGCGACGTGCTCACTGTCACCCTGGAGGGAGTATCCCATCCCGCGGAGGGCATGCACCTGGTCGCATGGCTCATTTCGGACGATGAGTCGGCCAAGATGAACGTCGGCGCCCTCACGGTTGACCTGAACGGCGCCGTGAACCACACCTACGTCTCGGCCACGGGCGACAACCTGCTGGCGAGCTACGGCGGGTTCGCGATTTCCGTGGAGTCCGCGGCTGACGCGTCCGACCCCAGCATGGAGGTCCCATACGTCGGTTACCTCGCGAGCGATGACAACTTGGCCCTCGCGCGAATGTTGGTCGTGGAGGCCGAAGGCGGATCGGTGGCCAAGCTCAGGCAGCAGGTCATGGCCGCCCTCGAAGCAGCGGAGAAGGCGAAAGCCGCCGGTTCCATCGACGACCTGAACAGCTACGCGCAGATGGCCATCGACGCCATCGACGACGGCGTACTGGCCGAGGCATCGGCCGCCAGCGACGTACTGGCCGAGTACGAAGGCGCCGGAGCGGTCGCGACGGCAGTGAACAACGTCAGCGAGTGGGCGACGGAAGCCAAGGCGAGCGCCGAGACCGCCATGGGCGCGTCGAACCTGCAGGTCGCCAAGAGCATCATGAACAGCGTGACCGGTCAGCTCGGCTCCGCTCTCAACGGTGTAAGCGCTTCCGGTCTCGGCGGCGCCAACCAGGCTTACGTGGCGGCCCAGAGTCTGGCCACCTTCTCGGTGGAGACGCCCAGACCGGCTCCGACACCGACGCCGACACCGACGCCGGAACCTGAGCCGGAAGGCCCCATAGTCGGCGAGCCGGCGGTACCGATGCTGGCTCAGATGGCGCTGATCGCCGCGGTCGCGCTGCTGGCGGGAGGTTCGGCGGTGGTGGCGACCCACGTCATCAGGGGCCGCCGCAGCTAGCCAAAGCGCCGGACAGCGAGTAGATACTCAGAAGAGAGGCCCCGCCTGTGACCAGGCGGGGCTTTTCGGTTTGCGCTGGCCCGCTTTCCGCTTAGCAACCAACCCCGGCCTGTGCTAGACTTCGGCTTGGCAAGCGTTCGTCCAACTGCGTAGGTAGATTATGCGGCCTCTGCTCAAGACCATCTTCGCGGCGGCGTTGCTCGCGGCGTCCGGAGTCATCCTGAGCTGCGGCGAGCAAGGCCCGCCGCCCACACCCACGCCGACCCCGGTCGACCCGGCGGCGCTGGTTCGCCAGGCGTCGCAGGCGTTGGGAGAGCTCGACTCGTTTCACTTCGTGTTGGCGCATCCCGAGGGCGGCACTCCCATGCTCGACGTGTTGCTAATACAAGACGCGAAAGGCGACGTGGTCAAGCCGGACAGGCTGGCTGTCGAGTTCGGAGGGGTGTTCGGGGGCAACATATACATTAAGGCCAACTTCATTTCCATCGGCGAAGACAACTTTATGACCAACCCCTTTTCCGGCGCCTGGGAAAGGGTTCCCGCCGAGATCAACCCCATCGCGTTCTTCAGCCCCGAAAGGGGCATAACCAACATAATCGCCAGTATCGAAGGGCCGGAGCTTGTCGATAGCGACGAGTCCGGCTGGCGCATCGCCGGTCTGCTGCCGCCCCAGGCGCTGGAGTCCATATTCGGCGAAACCATCAGATCGGACGACGCAAGCGCAAGAGACTGGGTGTCGGTGGAGCTGATGCTGGATGCCGGCACCTACCTGCTGCGCAGCGTCAGGATGGAGGGCCGGATTACACCGGGAGAGCCGCCGGGCACGGTTCGCGAGATAACCCTGTCGGGATTCAACGAGCCCCCCGAAATCGAGCCGCCGCTTTAGGTCCATCGTTTGTTGTCCTCTCGAAACCCGCCCGGCGAAAAGGTGGCCCGCAGCCGATTCGCCCCCTACGTCGCCCTCATTCCCATCTGCTTCGGCGTGTTCATCGCCGCGGACGACCAGACCGTGGTGGTGACAGTTCTGCCCCAGATAATGACCTTTATGAAGGTTGACGTGGTGAAGGACGTCGACCAGGCTAGCTGGATCATCACCGGCTACCTGCTGGGCTACGTGTCGGCCATGCCCCTGATCGGACGGGTGTCGGACGTTGTCGGCCATCGCCGCGCCTACATAGCGTGCACGTTGCTGTTCATGGCGGGGTCCGCGGCCGTGGCGCTCACCACCGAACTGTCGTGGCTCGTCGCCATGCGCGTGCTTCAGGCCGTGGGCGCCGGGGCGCTCGTGCCGATTTCCATAGCGATCGTCGGCGACCTGTTCCCGCCGGAGCGCCGCGGGCTTCCCCTGGGGATAGTGGGCGGCTCGGCGGAGGCCGGCGGCGTAATCGGCCCGCTGTGGGGCGGCCTGATTGCGCGATACCTGGAGTGGCAGTGGATTTTCTGGGTGAACATACCCCTGTGCGTGCTCACGATAGCGCTGCTGTTCTGGCTGGTGCGGCCCAGCCCGCTGTTCCCGGGGCGCATCGACTACGCGGGCGGCGCGCTGCTGGCGGTCGCGCTCGGCGCCGTGACGCTGGGCCTTGCGCGCATAGGCTCCCCGGACGCGCTGATGGTCGCGTACCTGGTCGGCTCCGCCGTGGCACTGGCGCTGTTCGTGGTCCGGCAGGGGCGCACGGACTCCCCGCTCATACCCCTGGCGATGTTCAGGCGCGCGGCGATAGGCGCGGCCAACATCACCCACCTTCTCGTGGGAGGCGCGCTCATCATCGGCATGGTGACCGTTCCGCTCATGGCGAGCACCGCGTTGCAGATGACGCCTCTGGAGGGCGGTCTGCGGCTGATGCGCATGACGGCGGCAATGCCTGTCGGCGCCGTGCTCGGCGGCGCCATGTGCGGACGATTCGGATACCGGATTCCAACCGTGGCCGGGCTGGCGTTCTGCGCGCTGGGCTACTGGATGATGAGTGGCTGGGCGCTGAACGTGGGGGAGCCGCAGTTGACGATTTCACTCGCGACCACCGGCTTCGGCTTCGGACTCGTCATCGCGCCCATCGCGCTCGCCGCCACCAATCCGGCTCCCCCGGAGATACGGGGCGCGGCCGCGAGCCTTGTCACGGCCATGCGGATGGTGGGCATGACGCTGGGTCTCGCGGCGCTGGCCGCCTGGGGAGCGGGCAGGTTCCAGGACCTGATTGCGGGAATTCCGATCATGCCGATGGCGGGTGAGACGGCGGCCCAGGCGCAGGTACGCTTTGGCGCTCAGATGACCGACGCCGGGCTGAGTCTGTTCAGCAGCTTCTTTCTCATTGCCATGGCGGCGTGCCTGTTAGCCATAATCCCGGCTATGTTCATGTTCCGGCACGACACCGGCGACGTCTCTCCGCGTCCAAGCGGGCGCGTGCTGCCGGATGCGGAGGCCGACGTGGCGGCGGCTCCGCCCCAGCCTTCTGCCTGATCGGCCGGGCTACTGGGTCGTTTCACTCAGCCCGTGAACAGCTTGTCGTCGGCGGACTCCTCGGGTTCCCAGCCCAGCACGTCTTTGGCGTGGGAGAGGTCGCGGTAGTTCCACCTGTTGTTCGAGACCGCGAAGAAGATGTCGAAGTCGAGGTCGTAGGGCGCGTCGATACACGCCTTAAGGTGCGTCGAAACGTCGCGGTGGCTCAGATAGATGGCGTTCTCGCGGATGGTGCGCGGCCGGTTGCCGGTGGTCACCGACCCGATGCGGACGCAGATCATGCTCATGCCGTACTCGTCCGCGAAGTGGCGCGCGAGCGCCTCGCCCCACACCTTCGCCGCGCCGTACAGCGCCTCCGGGCGAACGTCGTGGTGGGTGAGCCTGCGGAAGTCGGGCGGCACCTTGTCGTACTCGCCGGCGGCTATGTGCGAGTAGGGAGGCACCCGCTCGTAGCCGCGTATCGCGTTGCCACTGGACGCGAACACCACGCGCTTTGCCCCGGCGGCACGCGCCGCCTCATAGACGTTGTACGTGCCGAGCACGTTGCCCGCGTGCTGGCCTTCCCAGTCCTGCGCTCCCAGGTATGCCGCCAGGTGGACCACGACCTCCTGGCCCTCGAAGGCGGGGCGAATCGCGTCCAGGTCGGCGATGTCCGCCTGCACGGTGGGGATGCCTTCCACGGGGCGACGGTTGAGCGCGGTCAGCTCGTACCCGCCCGCCTCGAGCAGGTGGTCCTTCAGCAGGCCGCCTATCAGCCCGCTCATGCCGGTTATCAGCACTTTCTTCATTAGCTGCATCTCCTTTGGCGAGAGGCCCGACCGCGGCCCGGCGCCAATACGCGCGGGCGCGGCGTAACCCTTCCCGGATGGTTCGTGATGGACACAGTTAACTGGCGGCGAGAGGGATTGTCAAGGCGGCGCGCCGGCACTCCAACGGGGCGGGTCGGTGGGGACGGGCGTCCGTTCCGCATCCACGATACAAACAACGCGGTTTCGTATATACTATGCGTTGTCGGAAAGATTAGGTCTCCAATAGGATCGGAGGTGTGTAAATGGCCGATTATCCCGACTCTCAGTCCCTGGTTAGCACGCAGTGGGTCGCAGACCACGGCGGTGACGCGAACGTGCGTCTCGTCGAGGTGGACGTGGACACCGTTGCGTATGAGCAGGGCCACATCGCCGGCGCGGTTGGCTGGAACTGGCAGACGCAGCTACAACAGTCCGTGCGGCGCGATCTCATAAGCAAGGAAGAAGTGGAAACGCTGCTCGGCGAGTCGGGAATCGACAACGACACGACGGTGGTGCTCTACGGCGACAACAACAACTGGTTCGCGGCCTGGGCGTACTGGCAACTCACCTACTACGGTCACGGAGACGTTCGCCTGATGAACGGGGGCCGCGCTCGCTGGGAGTCCGACGGCCGCCCGCTCACGACGGACGTGCCGAGCCACGAGGCGAAGAGCTACTCCGCGTCGGAGCCTGACGAGGACATCCGCGCCTACCGCGACTACGTGCTGGCCGCGACGAATGAGGGCAGCATAGCCCTGGTGGACGTCCGGTCGCCCGACGAGTTCAGCGGCGCGCTTCTGGCCCCGCCCAACCTGCCGCAGGAGGGTTCGCAGCGCGGCGGCCACATCCCCGGCGCTTCCAACATCCCGTGGGCGTCCGCGGTCGACGAGGACGGCACCTTCAAGTCCGCCGAAGCTCTTAGTGAGTTGTACGGCGCGCAGGGCATCGACGGAAGCCGCGAGACGATAGCCTACTGCCGAATCGGAGAGAGGTCTTCGCACACCTGGTTCGTGCTGTCGGAGATCCTGGGCTTCGACAACGTGCGCAACTACGACGGCTCCTGGACGGAGTGGGGCAGCATCGTGGGAGCGCCCATAGAGAAGTAGTGTTCATTCGGGGGGCTGGGGCCGGTCCTCAGCCCCTCACTGCGGCGTCGTTCCGCAAGCCCGCGGACGCCGCCACAGAAGAAACGGCCCGTGTCGGCGGCAAATGAGCCGCCACCACGGGCCGTCGTCTTGCCGCGGCGTTATCGGGCGCGAGTCAGACCTTCGAGTACTTGGGCCTGGCCGTCTCGGTGCCGTCCGGGAGCGATTCGATGGTGAAGTCGCCGAATAGCAGCGGCGCTTCCGTCTGCAACTTCCGCAGCACCTTGAGGGCCAGTTCCCTTATCTCCCAGTCGGCGAAGGGCGCGGCGCGCAGCTCGATGAAGTGTCGCCACGCCCGCACGTTCGCCGTCACGAATATCTTGGTCTCGGTCGCGTTTGGCAGCACGGCGCGCGCCGCCTGGCGAACGGCCTTCCTGCGGTCGGTGTTGGACTCGAACGAGGAGCGCGGCAGCAGCGCATCCAGCGCCCGGTTCATGTCCGAGTAGCTGGACGCGGCCCCTTCCAGCGCGGCCTCAAGCAGACGCCGCGCGTCCTCGGTCTCCGGGCCTTCCGCAGCGAGCGCGGGCGGCACCACGAACGAAGCGTCCGTCTCGTCAACGTAGCGCTGCGAGCGCTGGCTGTAGGCGAACCCCGCGCGGTGCCTGACAAGCTCGTGCGTCAGGCTGCGGGACACGCCCGTGAACACGAACCCGTAGTTGACGTGCTCGAACACGCTGCCGTCGCTCGACGACAGCAGGTTGAGAATGAAGTCCTCGATGTGCCTGCGTCCCCGGCCGTAGCTCATGTAGCACAGCCGCGCCGAAATCTCGACCGCGGCCAGGGCGTCGTCGCTCCCCGCGCGTATGCTCTCGGTAAGCGGCGGAAGGCGCTCGTCTTCCAGGAAAGCCTCGACCACCTGCCAATCGACGGACGGTCGTGTCACGAGGTAAACGTTCGCGCCGGTAACGTAGTTCACGATGCAAGTCCTTAGCGTGTGGGCGCGGTTCACCCCATCCCAGCCTTCCCCTGCGAGGGCTGACAAGGGTTGTGCTTGCGCCGTCACCCCCATACTGACCCTTCGGCAAGCTCAGGGCAGGCCCTTCCCCCTTGATGGGGGAAGGGATAGTTGGGGGAAAGGGATTTTTCGGTCTTACACCACCAGGCTCAGCGGGTTCTCCAGCCGCTGCTTGATGTCGATGAGGAAGCGCGCGCCCTCCGCGCCGTCGACAACCCGGTGGTCTGCGGACAGCGTGGCCGTCATCATGTCGGCCACCGCCAGCTCGTCGTCTCGCACGACGGGGCGCTTGGCCACGGTGCCCACCGCGAGCACGGCGGACGCCGGCGGGTGGATGATCGCGACGAAGCTGGACACGTCGAACATGCCCAGGTTGCTCACGGCGAAGGTGCCGCCGCTGTACTCCTGCGCGGTGAGCGCGCCGCTGTTGGCGCGGTCCGCCAGGTCCCTGCTCGCGGCGGCGAGCTGGCGCAGCGACTTGTCGCCGCAGTCCATGATGGCCGGGACCATCAGGCCTGCCTCCTGCGCCATCGCGATGCCCACGTTGATGCTGTCGTTCAGCTGTATGCCCTCGTCGGTGTAGTAGGCGTTGAACATCGGGTAGGCCTTGAGGGCTTCCACGCACGCCTTGACGATGAGGTCGTTTACGGTGACGCGCACGCCGGACCCCTCCAGCGCGGCGTTAATCTGCCGGCGGAACTGCATGGCCTCGGTCATATCGACGTCGGCGGCCACGTAGAAGTGTGGCTTCTCCTGCTTGCTCCGGACGGTCACGCGGGCAATCTGCTGCCGCATCCGGGTCAGGGGCACCAGGTTCTCCCTCTGCGCGGGTTCCGCCTCGATCTCTACCACGGGTTCGGGTTCGACCTCGGCGACGGGTTCCGGCTCTGACTCTACTTCGGGTTCCGGCTCGACCTCGGCCACCGGCTCAGGCTCGACCTCGGCGACGGGTTCCGGCTCTGGCTCTACTTCGGGTTCCGGCTCGACCTCGGCCACCGGCTCAGGTTCGGCCTCCAGGACCGGCTCCGGCTCTATCTCCGCGACGGGTTCCGGCTCTGGCTCTACTTCCGGTTCCGGCTGCGTGTTGAAGTTCAGAACGTCAACCCTGGTTACCCTGCCGCCCGGGCCGGTTCCCTGGACCTGGGACAGGTCTATGCCGCGCTGGTTGGCCAGCCGCCGGGCCATGGGCGAGGCGCGCACGAAGAGGCTCGCGGAGGCCGGGGGTTCGGGGGCAGCCGGTTCGGGTTCCGGTTCGGGCGCGATTTCCGGCTCGGGCGGGACCTCCGGCTCGGGCGCGGACACGACGAGCGGTGTGGACGGCCCGTTCATGGCCTCGATCGCGTGTCCTTCGGGCGCGGTCGCGTGAAGGCCGATTATGGCGATTGGCTGTCCGACCGGCACGGAGTAGCCTTCCGATACCAGAATCTTTTGGAGAATGCCGTCCGTATATGCCTCGAACTCGACCACGGCCTTGTCCGTCTCGATTTCGGCTATAGGCTCGCCGGCTCGTACTGTGTCTCCCTCGGCCTTCAGCCAGCGGACTATAACGCCTTCCTGCATGTCATAGCCCATCTGCGGCATGGTCAACTCGGTAGTCATTGACGCTCCCTTCAGGTGTGTATGCTGTCTATACGCGGCCGTATTCTGTGATACCGGCCGCAACACTGTCAGATTATATTAGCGGCGTGCTTCCGCGTCATTCTAGGAAAGTAGTGGATACGTTTTGCGAAAAGTATAAGACTAATCCAGCAACAGAGGGGCCTGGCGCCTCGGCAGCGGACGAGGCATAGTTAAGCAGGGAAGGGGAATTCGCCGGCTAGATGCCGAATGCTTTTTCGATGGCGGCGACAACGCGCCGCGCGCTGGGAATGGAGGCCGCTTCGAGCGCGCTGGCGTATGGCGCGGGAATGTCGTCTCCACCGACGCGGGTCACGGGACCGTCGAGATAGTCGAACGCGCCTTCCTGTATGCTGCTGGCGACCTCGGCGGCGAAGCCCCCGGTGCGCCAGGCCTCCTCCACGACCACCGCCCGGTTCGTCCTCTTCACCGACTCAACCACCGTCTCGGTGTCGAGAGGGCGCAGGGTGCGCAGGTCTATGACCTCCGCATCTATCCCCTTGGTCGACTTCAGCAGTTCCGCCGCCTCCAGGGCGACGTGCACCATTCGAGAGTAGGCCACCAGCGTCACGTCCGCGCCGGTCCGCAAGACGTTGGCCTGGCCGAACGGCACGCTGTAGCGCTCGTCCGGCACCTCGCCGCGCGCGCCGTAGAGCAGCGCGTGTTCGGCGAAGAGGACGGGGTTGTCGTCCGCGACCGAGGTGGCGAGCAGGCCCAGGGCGTCGCTCGGAGTCGATGGGACCGCCACCTTGAGGCCGGGCACGGAGGCGTACCAACCCTCGAAACTCTGGGAGTGGGTCGCGGCGAGTTGTGCGCCCCCGCCCGTGACCGTCCGAATCACCAGCGGCACCCGGAACTGGCCGTTGGACATGTAGCGCAGCTTGGCGGCGTGGTTCACTATCTGGTCCATGGCCAGCAGCGTGAAGTTGATGGTCATCATCTCCACTATGGGCCTCATGCCGGCCATGGCCGCGCCGACCGCCGCCCCCATGAACACAGCCTCCGATATGGGCGTGTCCCTTATTCGCTCCGCGCCGTACTCTTCCAGGAATCCCCTGGTCACGGCGTAAGCGCCGCCGTAGGCGCCTATGTCCTCGCCCATCAGGAATACGTCGTTGTCTTCCAGGGCCTCGCGCAGGCCCCTGGATATGGCTTCACGCATAGTCATCTGGGTCATGGGCGGCTCCTGTTTACCCCCATCCTAACCTTCCCCCTGCGAGGGGGAAGGGACTTTTGGGGCAGGCTTAGACGTAAACGTGGTCGAACCGCGATTGGAGGTCGGGCTCGTCACTCTCATCGGCGAATCGCACCGCTTCCTGGACGGCGGCATCGACCTCTCGTTCGACCGCCACCAACTCCTCCGCGGTGATGAGCTCTTCGCCGAGCGACGTGGCCTTGAACGAGTCGATGGGGTCGCGCGTGCGCCACTGGTCCACCTCGAGCGAGGCGCGGTACGCGGACGGGTCCGACATCGAGTGGCCGCGGAACCTGTACGTCATGGCTTCGAGGAACACCGGCCCCTTGCCTTCACGCACGCGCTCGACGGCCTCGGCGGTGGCGTCGCGCACGGCCAGCACGTCCATGCCGTCGATCTGCGCGGCGGGAATCCTGTAGTGCTCGGCGGCGAGGTAGATGTCCTGGCCGCCGGCGTGGGTGAACTCCACGTGGGTGCCCATGCCGTACAGGTTGTTCTCCAGGAAGAAGATGACCGGCAGGTCCCAGATGGAGGCGAGGTTGAGCGACTCGTGGAACTCGCCTTGGTTTACCGCGCCGTCGCCGAAGAAGCACACCGTGACGCGCCCGTCGCCGCGGAACTTGCTGGCGAGGGCGAGGCCGGTGGCGATGGGCAGTTGGCCGCCCACGATGGCGTAGCCGCCCATGAAGTTCGTCTCGGTGTCGAACAGGTGCATCGAGCCGCCCTTGCCCGCGCTGCTGCCGGTGGCCTTGCCGCAAAGCTCGGCCATGACCACGTTGGGGTCCATGCCCTTGGCCAGGGCGTGGCCGTGGTCGCGGTAGTGGCTCACCACGTAGTCGGTCTTTTCGAGCGCGGATATTGCGCCGGTGGCGATGGCCTCCTCGCCGATGTACAGGTGCAGGAACCCCCTTATCTTGCCCTGCGTGTACAGTCGACCGCACGCCTCCTCGAATCGGCGAATGAGCAGCATCATCCGGTAATACTCGGTGATCTGGCTCTGTTCGATTCTGGATGCAATGCTCATGGTTCAATCCCTGCGGGCTTCGCTTGCCCCCATCCCCGTATCGAGTACGGGGCAGGCTCTAACCTTCCCCCTCGCAGGGGGAAGGGACTCTTGGTGTTCCCCCTGCGAGGGGGAAGGGAGTGTCAGGTTATCTTCTCAGACGTGTACCGCCGCGCCCTCGGCCGCGAGCGCGGCTTCCTTGAGCGTCTCTGAGATGGTCGGATGCGGATGCACCAGCCAGCCCAGTTCTTCGGTCGTGCCCTCCAGCAGGTTCACGAGCGACGCCTCGCCCAGCAGCTCGGTCACCTCGGGGCCTATCATGTGCGCTCCGAGCACCTCTCCGGTTTCGGTGTCCACCACCAGCTTCACCAGGCCGAGGGTCTCGCCCATGGCCATGGCCTTGCCGCTGGCGGAAAGCGGGAACTTGCCCACCTTGACGCTGTGGCCCTGCTCCCGCGCCTGCTCCTCGGTCAGCCCGAAGCTGGCTACCTGCGGCTTGCAGTAGATGGCGCGCGGCATGTTGGTGTAGTCCAGTTCCGGCGGCGACAGGCCCGCTATGTGCTCCACGGCGGTCACGCCCTGGGCGGAGGCGACGTGCGCCAGCAGCATCTTGCCGGTCACGTCGCCGATGGCGTACACGCCCGGCACGTTGGTGCGCATACGCTCGTCCACGGCGACGAAACTGTTGGCCGTCTCCACCCCTATGCGCTCCAGGCCTATGCCGGCGGTGTTGCCCTTCACGCCTACGGCGACCAGCACGCGGTCGCACTCGATGGACGACGCCTGGAGGCCGGACGTTATGGCCACTGTCGCCGTGCCGTCGACCACGTCCACGCTGGTGACGCTCGCGCCGGCGAGCACCTTTATCCGCTGTCTGCGGAACGCGCGCTCGAGCTGCTCGCTTACCTCCTCGTCCTCCTGCGGCACTATGCGCGGAAGCAGCTCGACGACGGTCACCTCGGCCCCGTAGGCGCGGTAGATGTAGGCGAACTCCGCGCCGGTCGCGCCGCCCCCCACGATGACGACCCTCTCGGGTACGTTCCGCATCTCCAGGGCGTCGCGGCTGGTGATGACCACGTCGTGGTCGATGGGAAGGTTGGGCAGGTCGCGCTGGCTGGCGCCGGTGGCGATGATGACGTTGTCCGCGGTGAGGCTCTCGCCGGTCCCGGCTATCGAGACGGTGTTGGGCGTTTCGAGGACGCCCGTGCCCTCTACGACGGCCACGTTGTTCTTCTTGAACAGGTAGCCTATGCCGTTGGTGAGCCGCTTCACGACCGTGCGGCTGCGGTCCACGGCGTGGCCGAAGTCGTACTGGAGGTTATCGAAGCTGATGCCGTACTCTTTGGCGTGGCGGAAGGTGTCGAGCACCTCGGCGTTCTTCAGCAACGCCTTGCTGGGGATGCAGCCCCAGTTGAGGCAAACGCCGCCCAACTCGCGGTTTTCCACCACAGCCGCGCGCATACCGAGTTGGCCCGCGCGAATGGCGGCGACGTAACCGCCCGGCCCCGAACCCAGAATCAACACGTCGTAATCGGCCAACGCGCCCTCCAAACAGAACGACGCCCGCGCCCGGGAAAGCGGCGGCGCGAGTCCCCCCTACAATACACCAAACGGCCCCACAAAGCGAATTGCGGGGAGGAACCGAGCCTGTGTCAATTTGCTAGGCGCACCCCCGAATCGTCATTCCCGCGAAAGCGGGAATCCAGCGGGGCAGAGGGGCTTGGAGGAAAGTCACCTAGCAAACTGACACGGGTTCCCGAGGTCGTGAGAACGTTGACAGCCGCCTCTGCACGTGCTATCTTTCCATCACCCCCCCTATCGATTCGACGGTAGGGTCGAGACCGCCTCCAAGGCGGTCTCTGTCTTTGTATGGGAGCAGTGATTGATTACCAATCTGTACATATTTTGCCGGAGCAATGCGGTACGTGAAGGACGTGCTGGGCCTGCGCGTCACGTTGGTAAACCCCGACGCCAGGAACAGAAGCCCGAGGGAGTTGGCCGAGGCCGCAACCTACGTCAGACGACTGTGGAAGAGCCACCTGAGACGAAGCCTGCTTCCCGACACGTTGAGCGATGAGGTTGGGGCCATAACCAAGCCAGTGGGTTGGTGAACCCAGGCGCCAGCGAGGACACTCCGCCAGACCGTAGCGAAGAGAAGCTACCCCCGCGCCCCCGCTCGCGCCGGCGCCCCCGGCCTGCGTACGAACAGCATCATCACCGCGCCCGCGAAACTCAGCCCCGCGAACACCGTGAACGGCACTATGTACGTCCCCGTCGTGTCGAACATGTACCCCGCGAACAGCGGTGCGAAGATCATGCCGATGTTCATCGGAAGCTGCGACACTCCCATGATAGTGGCGAACGCCCGCCGCCCGAAGTACTCGCCCCGTATCGCCGTCGTCAACGGCATACGTCCCCCGAACCCGATGCCGTAGAAGAACGCGAACACCCAGGGCAGGTACGTCGTCTCGGTCTCGTTCAGCGCGAGCAGCAATATCGCCGCTGACTGTAGGAACAGCAGGAACGCGATCAGCGGCGGCTTGGGCAGGCGGTCTGCGACAAACCCCGCCACGATCATCGACGGCAGCGCCGTCGCGGTATAAGCCAAGGTGACGACCCCCGCGTGGGTGAGCGACATCCCCATGTCCGTCAGCTTCGGCGAAAGGTGCAGCGACAGCGATACAATCGAGACGCTTGAGGCCACCTGCGCGATGGTGAGCAGCCAGAACGCCCAAGTCCGCAGCGCCTGGCCCACCGTGAACTCCGGCTCTTCCGCCGCCGCCGCGTAAGCTTCCCGGCTGGAGCCGTCCCCCTCGCCCTCCGGCGGGTCGCCGTCCGGCCTCATCCCGTACTCCTCCGGGTAGTTGCGGATGGCCTTGGTCACCGGCCCGATGATGACGAACATCAGCACCCCGATTCCCAGCGACACCGTCCGGAACCCGAAGGACTCGATGCAGAACGCGAACAACGGCACCAGGAATCCGCCGAACTGCGCGCCCGACATCGCCGCCGCCATCGCCATCGACCGCTTGCGACTGAACCAGTTGTTCACCATGGCGATCATCGCAAGCCAGCCGCCCAAGCCGGTTCCCAGCGAGATGACGATGAACGCCACGTAGAACTGCCACAGCGAGTTGACTCGCGACTGCATCACGAACCCGCTCGCCATCACCAGGTAGCCGATGAGCGTCATGCGTCGGCAGCCCAGCCGGTCGATCAGGAGGCCCTCGATCGGACCCAGCACCGCGCCCTCGACCCTGGCGAGCGCGAACGCGCCCGACATCGCCGTGCGGCTCCACCCGAAAGAGCGCTCCAGCGCCACCATCAGCGTCCCCAGCCCCTGGAACACCGTAAGCGACATCAGCGTGAGCATGAACGACGCGATGCCGACCAGCCACCAGCCGTAGAACACGCCGCGAACCGACGTAACGAGACCCTGCGGAGATAGACGAGCCGGAGCACTTTCACGCATGGCGGCAAGTGTACCAGCTTGAACGCCGCACTAGGTGGCCTTTCTTACGCAGCTTGCGACCAATGCGAACGGGCTGTATCCTCAAACTGAGCACGGGTCGGCGCGGTTCCGACGCGAAGTGAGGCCCCATCGAGTTCCTCTTTGGAGATAGAAGTAAAGCGGAGGCGCAACCGTGACCACAAAACGAAAGCACTACAGGTTGCTCTGCGCACTGTATCCTCCGTCCCAATCGACCGAGCCGGACAAGGACATGGCGGAGACGCCCGCTTGTTCCCAGCCGTAGTGCTGGAGCTTGAGCACCTCTGCCGTGCGCCGGGGGCGGCTGTCGTTCGAGGGCGACGAGCGGGAAGCGGCGCGGTTTACGGAGTGGTTCGGGCCGGTTTAGGTGCGGGGGCGTCAGGCCTCCGGTTGCTGGCGGCGGAGTCGCTCGATTTCGGCCAGAAGCTCTCCTGCGCGGGACTCGGCTATCAGACGCGCCCTTCTCTCTTCCGACAGTGCGCTCCGCTCCGCGAGTAGCTCTTCCCGCGCCACACGCAGCGCCTCGCGGGCAACCGACTCTGGAGCTATGGAACGCCCCGTCGCGGGATCGCGGACGTCAAACTGGTTCCGTAGCTCCTGGTCCCAGTGGAATCGCAGGCCCAAGACCTCGCTGTACGCCCAGATCGAACCGTCCTCGTCGGCGTGAAGCTCGTAGGGGCGGTACTCGCCGTCCACCAGGCGTTCGCCGGTGAGGGGCTGGCCGTACAGGTCGCCGCCGGTGGGATCCAGCCGCCAGTATTCGGCTATGCCCAGCTGCGCGTACAACTCTCGCTTGCGCCCCAAGTCGTTGGACGCCGTGCTCGGCGACGCCACTTCCAACACGAAGTCCGGCGGCTTGCCGATTTCCCAAATCAAGTAGTTGGGCAGATTGTCCCATATGCCCTCGGCGTCCACGTCTAACGCGATGTATATGTCCGGAGCTATCCGGCGGTTGCCGTTGTCGGGGTCGTAGAAGATGAACCCACCCGCTGATACGAACACCTCGGGTTCGGGCTTGAAGTGGGCCGTCAGCATGTGGGCTATGTCGATGATGATCGGCGCTTGCTGCATTCCGTCCTCTACCGGCTCCGGGTCTTCGTAGAAGATGCTCGGAAGCGCTGTAGTTACGGGAGACACTTTGCTCGCGGCCATGCCAAGCCTCCGATGGGCCGTAATGCGTTAAACTGTACGCCACATTATAGCGTAGAACGCGGCGCGGTCGAGAGTCTCGCGCCGTGGGACGAGCCGCCGCAGACCCCAGGAGGTACACCCATGACGGACCAGATGCTAGAACGCGCACGCGCGCTGCACCGCCGGATCCCGCTCATCGACGGCCACAACGACCTGCCGTGGCGCTACCGCGAGCTGGTGGACCGCGCCATCTCGAAGGTGGACATAGACGAGCACCAGCCGGAGCTGCACACCGACATTCCCAGGCTGCGAGAGGGCGGCGTCGGCGGCCAGTTCTGGTCGGTGTACGTGCCGTCGTCGCTCAGTCCCGAAGAGTCGGTTGGCGTCACGATGGAGCAGATCGACGTGGTGCACAACCTGGTGCGCGCCTACCCCGGCGCGCTGCGGTTGGCGCACACCGCCGACCAGGTGGAGGGCGCTTTCCGCGCGGGCAGAGTCGCGTCGCTCATCGGCATGGAGGGCGGACACTCGATCGACAGCTCGCTGGCCGTGCTGCGCATGTTCTACCGGCTCGGCGCGCGCTACATGACGCTCACCCACAACGACAACACGCCCTGGGCGGACTCCGCCACGGACGAGCCGCGCAACAACGGCCTGTCGCCGTTCGGGCGCGAGGTGGTGCGCGAGATGAACCGGCTGGGAATGCTGGTGGACCTGTCCCACGTCTCGCCGGACACGATGCGGGACGCGCTGGACGCCGTGGAGGCGCCGGTCATCTTCAGCCACTCGTCAGCGCGGGCGCTCAACGACCACCCGCGCAACGTGCCCGACGACGTGCTGGAGCGCGTGACCGCGAACGGCGGCGTGGTGATGGCGAACTTCGTGCCGCCGTTCATCTCGCCGGCGGTGATGGAGCGCGAGCACAGACGCCGCGCCGAGAAGGAGAGGCTGGACGCCGAGCACGGCGCGGGCAGCGAGGCGGCAGCGGAGGCGCTGCGGGCGTGGGAGACGACCAACCCGGAGCCGGAGTCGACGCTGGCGCAGGTTGCGGACCACATCGACCACCTGCGCGCGGTGGCCGGCATAGACCACGTGGGAATCGGCGGCGACCTGGACGGCGTGACCACGCACGCCCGTCGGCCTGGAGGACGTGTCCAAGTACCCTGAGCTGACGGCGGAGCTGCTGCGCCGCGAGTACAGCGACGAGGACGTGCTGAAGATACTTGGCGGCAACGTGCTGCGCGTGATGCGGCAGGCGGAGCGGACGTCGCTGCGGCTGCGTGAGCAGCGCGGGCCATCCGAGGCGCTCATCGAGGAACTGGACGGGTAGGCAGCCCCCTCCCCTCGACGGGGAGCGCCAAGAATCCCTTCCCCCTCGCAGGGCTGACAGGGGTATGTTTGAGGCTTAAGCCTTCCGCTAAGTCCCTTCCCCCTGCGAGGGGGAAGGTTAGAGCCTGCCCCGTACTCGATACGGGGATGCGGGCGAACGCCCTCCGTTACCAATTCGGTGTCTCAACAAGCTATAATGGGCGCGCCCGCGCCGCGCCCGTTTGGGCTTGAGACGCAGGGCCACGCATAACACCATCAGGAGGGACAAGAGCCTATGTCCGAACAGCCAACCTACCGGAAGCCGTTGCCGGCTCCCACGCCGGAGACCCAGGAGTTCTGGGACAAGGCGCGGCAGCACGAACTGTGGATTCCCTGCTGCAACGCCTGCGGCGAGACCTTCTTCCCGCCGCGCTTCGTATGCCCCGTGTGCCTCTCGCGAGACGTCTCGCTGGTCAGGCACTCCGGCAAGGGAACGCTCCACAGCTACATGATCAACCACCGCGCGCCTCCCGGCTTCGAGGACGACGCTCCCTACGCCATCGCCGTCATCCAGCTCGAGGACGGCCCGCGCATCATGTCCAACATCGTCGGCATCGAGAACACGCCCGAGAACCTGGTGCTGGACATGGCGCTGGAGGTCACGTTCGAGGACGCCGCCGGCGAGGACATCTCGATACCCAAGTGGAAACCCGCGGGGGCGTAGTCCCTCCCCCTTGATGGGGAACACCAAAAGTCCCTTCCCCCTTGATGGGGGAAGGTTAGGATGGGGGTGACCGTTCCGCCAAAACCCCCTCAGCACACAAAGGAACACCACATGTCACTACGTTACAAGGTAGCGGTCATCGGAGCGTCCGAGACAACGCAGATCGGGGTCGTCCCCGACATGACTTACCAGCAGCTCGCGGTGGACGCGGCGCTGAACGCGATCGAGGACTGCGGCATCGACAAGAACGACATCGACGGGCTGGGGAGCAACGTGCCCCCGGCGGAGCTGGCCAAGTACCTGGGCATCGTGCCGCGCTGGGTGAACAACACCTCGGTGGGCGGCACGTCCTGGCTCATACAGGTGCGCCACGCCTCGGCGGCCATTGCCGAGGGGCTGTGCGACACCGCGCTCATCACGATGGCCGAGAGCGGCCGCAGCCGCGTGGGTGAGACGCGGCCGCCGATGGGCGCGCTCACCGGCGGCGCGCGCCGCGACAGCACCTGGGGCGGCCAGTTCGAGGCGCCCTACGGCACCGTCGGGCCGACCACGCTGTTCGGCATGGGCGTGCTGCGGTACATGAAGGAGACCGGCACGACGCGCGAGCAGCTCGCCTCGGTGGCGGTGGCGCAGCGCAAGTGGTCCAACAAGGTGCCGCGCGCGATGTTCGGCGAGCTCATCACGGTCGAGGACGTATTCAACAGCCGGATGATCTGCTACCCGTTCAACCTGTTCATGTGCTGCCTGGTGACCGACGCCGGCGGCGCGATCATCCTCACCAGCGCGGACAAGGCCAAGGACTTCCCCAAGCCGCCGGTGTACATCATGGGCACCGGCGAGTCGGTGGAGACGCCGCTGGTCAGCCAGATGTACGACATGACCACGTCGGCGGCGTTCCGCACGTCCAGCACCAAGGCGTTCGAGGAGTCCGGCATATCGCACGACGACGTGGACCACCTGATGATATACGACGCTTTCGCTCACCTGCCCATCTACGGCCTGGAGGACCTGGGGTTCGTCGGGCGCGGCGAGGCGGGCGCGTTCATTGAAGAGGGCAACACGTCGCCGGGCGGCAAGCTGCCGATGAACACGAACGGCGGCGGGCTGTCGTACACGCACTCGGGGATGTACGGCATGTACGCGATGCAGGAGTCGATACGCCAGATTCGCGGCGAGGCGCCACACCAGGTGGAGGGCGCGAAGGTGTCGTTCTGCCAGGGCGTGGGCGGCATGTTCATGGCGTCGGGCAGCCTGGTGTTCACCAACGAAGAGCCGCACGGGTAGGCAGAAGTTGGGGCGGACTTCGCGTCCCAGAGCCTTTCCATTTTCCCTTCGCCCTTGATGGGCTGACAGGGGTAGGTGTCCTTCATTTTATCCCTTCCCCCTTGACGGGGGAAGGTTAGGATGGGGGTGACGGCGCAGGCACAACCGTCGCCACTCCCAACGCCTACCTCTGGCGTAGGCGGTCGGGGGACGCTGTCGCTTTCTCCCCAGGCCGCCTCTCCGGAACCGCTGGGTGGCGTGCGACGTGGATCTGTGAGAAGGGGAAGACATGGCCCTGACCGAAGACGACATCCAGCGACTCATCAGTCTTCCCAAGGCGATAGATAGCGCGTCGCCAGTACGTGGATATACCGAACGGCGGGGCAACCGCCGCCGCAGGTTGAATCTCAAGGCGGCAGGCGAAAGCGCTAACGCCGAATTCACCGTCTTTATTCGACAGAATCTCGTGTTCGAAGAGAATTTCTCAATCGGACTCCGATACCGGACGGGAATAACGGGATTGGGCAATGTCACTCTTGTCCGATACAATGGCCCACACGGGGAGTACAGCCGAGACCCGGACGGCCACTTCGCTCAAACGCACGTCCACCGCATCACTGCTGAGGACATCGCCGCAGGCCGGGTTTCTCCCAAAGAACTCGATCGGCAGATAACCGACAGGTACAGCACGTTCGACTCTGCGCTCTTCGTGTTTCTCTCCGACGTAAACGTGGAAGAGTTCCTGGAGTATTTTTCGAACCTCAGACTTCTGTCCCAGCCGAGGTCGTCCGATGAACCTTGCCAAAGTTAGGAATACACTGGGCCAAGCGACCGCCGGAGCCGTCAACTTCTACGAACGCAGGCAGGGGATCCACCAACTCATCGTTCCCATCTTCCACGAAGACGGGGATATGGTGGACGTTTACCTCAGCGACAGCCCGAAGGGAGAGCAGTACGTTCGCATCTGCGACTTTGGCATGGCCCTGATGCGCCTTTCCTACACCTTCGACGTGACCACGCCGACCCATGAGCGCATATTGAGCGACATTCTCGCCAACAACGGCGTACAGGAAAGCGACGGCAACCTGTACCTCGACGCTCCCATCGGCATGATTTACGAAAGCGTACTCCAGTTCACGGGTTGCGTTCTCAAGGTGTGCAGCATGGACTATTGGAGCAGGGAGAGCGTTCGCAACGCTTTCTACGACGATTTGGCGGATTTCATCTCTAACGAAATGAAACGGTTCTCACCGATGCGCGACCACGCGCCCCTGGAAGATGACCTGTACTCCGTGGACTGGCTACTGCGACATGGCGACCGCAACCTCTACGTGTTCGGCGTAAGAGGCGACGACAAGGCCAGGAACGTAACCATCAGCCTGCGTGAGTTCCAGAAGGCGCGACTGCAATTTGTCAGCCTGGTTGTCCATGAAGACATGGAAGACCTGGCGCGTCAATCGGTCCGATACCTCACCAAGAACGCCGACAAGCAGTATCAGACGCTGGAAGACTTTCAAGAGACGGCGGCCAGCGACATTGAGAGAGTCACCGCCTAGCCTGCCTGCCAACGATATTTCGGCTTAGATGCGCCGCAAATGTCCCTTCCCTTTCTACAGGCTGTACAGTCTGTTAAGGCTAATCATCCAGTCATGGTAGTAGCTTCCGCTCCCCCGCCAACGCCACCACCCGCTCCCGCAAGTCCGCCTCCACCAAGTCCCCCACCGTCGTCTTCAGCAGCACGGCCAGCGCCCGCAACTCCGCCAGCGTGGGGTTCGACGACCTGTCGCGCCCGAGCTCTATCTCGCGGATTCTCTCCACCGTCAGCAGGCCACGCGAGTGCCGCGCCACCTTCTCTCTCGTCAGCCATGCGTCCTGGCGCGTTACCATCACCTTGTAGCCCACCAGGTTCTTGTCGAAATCGGCGAACGCCAGCTTTCGCTGTTCCAGGACGGGCCGTATCTCGGCCAAACTCTTAGCCAGTTCCGCGCCAAGGCCGTTGAGGTCGGCGTATGTGATAGTCAGCTTGAGCGCGGGAATGCCCGCCGTTATCCGGCTTGCGTTCGTATCACCGGGGGCCACTATCGCCACGGGCACCAGCGCGTCCAGCGCGAAGTCCAGTTCGTCGCCGACGTCCTCGCAGTCCGCCACGTACACCAGCAGGTCGCTTTTCAGCGCGCCCTTCCGGTCAATGCCGAATGGACGCTCGGCCGTCGCCTTGCCTGGCCCGTGCAGGTTGATTTCAAGACCCTGGCACACCGACGCCACGATTTCACACACGGCGTCGAATCCCGAACGTTCAGCGTCGCATCGGCCCGTGTCCGCAGTCGCCAGGCAAGCCGTCAACAACAGGGGCCCGGCATAGTGTTGATAGAGCAGCGGCAACGGAACCTTGGGCGTATCCGCAGGCGACTGAGCGTCCTGCCTTTCGAGCATGTATTTGTCGTGCCACTCCTTGAACTCTTCCAGAGTGACATTCTCGAAGTGTTCCTTGAGTATCTTCCCGGCAACCTTCGGGTCAATCATATTCACCGCCTTATGAGGCTTTACTCTCACGCCAGATTCGGCGAATGCAGTCCTCGGGCTCGCGAACGGCTATTTGCACGTGCGAGAGGTTATAGAACGCCGAGCCCTGATAGACGGGACGACCTTCCTGAAAGGTAGCTCGCACACAAGTGATGCGAACCCCTCTCCGCGCCAGCATATCGACAGCGTAGTTTATCACGTCTCGGTCTAGCGGATGCGCGCCTTCGGATTGTGTCGGCACCGCTCGTCCTGCCCTCCCAAGCAAACCGACGTATTCGTCAAATGCATTGGACAAGACTTCGTAATTGCCAACATCCAACAAGTCCATGCAATCCACAAGCCGAATCTCGGCCCCGATGACCGCCGCGTCATCACCGTGACGCTCACGCGCCCACTGCCATGCCCTGAGCAAGCCGTCCTGGAAGAAATACACGCCATCGCCCAGCCAGTCGTAGTCATTGCGGCTTAGCCGGAATCCGTCCCTTTCGATAATGTCCGCCATTACGGAACTCGTTCCGTGATAGCCTGTAACCTGCAATTCTGTTTCCTGGCGGTTCACGGAGAGTCCTCGCCCCAGCGTGCCGATGATGGCGTCAATCGGCATCATTGTATCACGCTTAGGTGTGGCTCCCGGACGGAGGCATAGTCGGTGGCCTCGTACCTCTAAGCCCGTTGCAGGTTTCGTCCAAACTGGCTATCATTCTCACGGAGGCCAAGGGTTCGAATCCCAAACTGCACAGGTGGAACAAATGGCGACGGAACGTGACTACAAGCCGCCGTACCAGGGGCTCGGCGGGAAGTACAGGAAGCTGCGCGCGTACCTGGAAGCCCATCCCAGGCGGGAGTGGCGCACCACGTTCGGCAACATCGAGTCCATTCTGGGATTCGAGTTGCCCGCGTCTGCGCGCAAGCACAGCGCGTGGTGGGCCAACGAGAAAAATGGGGGCCGCCACAGCCAAGCGGTGGCGTGGTCCGCCGCGGGCTGGGAGACGGCGGACGTGGACGTGGTGGCGGAGACGCTGACGTTCAGGCCAAAGAAGCGGTCGACTGTCAACCAAGCAATCGAACTCCACGAACTGTTGCCTCGCCGCAGCCTTGGGCACTGGCCAAGGGGCATACCCCTTAGACGTGAGGACCTTTACGAGGACAGGGTCTAACTCACGTGTTCGTCGATACGAACTTACTCGTAGCGTATATGAACGTCGACGTCCCAGAGCACCTGAACGCCAGGACTATTCTTGACAACGCATTCCAAGAAGCCGAACCGATGCGAATCAGCCGTCAGGTGCTGAGAGAGTATCTGGCCGTCGTTACCCGGCCCCAGTCTTGGTCGTCTCCCGTGGCGATGGTGGATGCCCTTGATGACGTAGACAGGCTCATTGGTGCGTTCGAGATTCTCGAGGACGGGCCAGAGGTCACGGAGGCACTGATTGCGCTGTGCCGTGAGGTCCCGGTGGGTGGCCGCCAGATTCACGACGCCAACATCGTGGCGACCATGCTGGCTCACGGGGAGCGGCGGCTCCTGACGTTCAACACAGCGGACTTTCGCAGATACAGCGACCGGATCGCGCTGGTCAACGCCTAGCGCCTCCGTCACCTACGTCCCGAACGCGCTCAACACTTCCCGACTTCGTGCGAGGCTTGCGGAGGCGTAGTCGGTGGCCTCGTACTTCTAAGTCCGTTGCAGGTTTCATCCAAACTGGCTATCATTCGTATGAACCGCAAAGACACGGACTAGCCCGGACAGGTGAAACAAATGGCGACGGAACGTGACTACAAGCGGCAGGGCGAAGCACTCGGCGGGAAGTACAAGAAGCTGCGCGCGTACTTGGAAGCGCATCCCAGGCGGGAGTGGCGCACCACGTTCGGCAACATCGAGTCCATTCTGGGATTCGAGTTGCCCGCGTCGGCGCGCAAGCATAGCGCCTGGTGGGCCAATGAGAATGGCGGCGCGCGCCACAGCCAAGCGGTGGCGTGGTCTGCCGCGGGCTGGGAGACGGCGGAGGTGGACATGGATGCGGAGACGCTGCTGTTCAGGCCGAAGAAGCGCCCAAGAGTCTTGACCGCCAGTAACCTCGATGAGGTGTGGCCCGGCCGCGACTTCGGTCCATGGCCGGAGGGCCTCAGCCTGAGACGAGAGGACATTTACGAGGACAGGATCTGACGCACGTGTTCATTGACACCAACGTCCTTGTCCACGCTCGAAATGCCAGCGCACCGGAGCACTCAGATGCCAGGGCCATGCTCGAAAGAGTTGCTGGAGGAACAGATCCGCTGCGAATCAGCCGCCAGATCATGCGGGAGTACTTGGCCGTCGTTACTCGGCCCCAGAGTTGGGCGGATGCTGCGCCTATGGAAGCAGCGCTGGATGATGTTGACTGGCTGAGAGAAACATTCATCGTCCTCGAGGACGGGCCCCAGGTCACGGAGGCACTGATTGCGCTGTGCCGTGAGGTTCCGGTGGGTGGCCGCCAGATTCACGACGCCAACATCGTGGCGACCATGCTGGCTCACGGGGAGCGGCGGCTCCTGACGTTCAACACAGCGGACTTTCGCAGATACAGCGACCGGATCGCGCTGGTCAACGCCTAGCTCCCATAGTGCCCTACCCTAACCCGCCACTTGACCGGCCCTCGGCGCGGACTGTAACCTTAAGCTTGCGGCGGCGCAGCCCACACACGGGACGGCGCGCTCGCACTCCCCCGACAGGAGACGCCACGTGTGCACATACAACATCGAGAAGGCCGAGATTACCGGCAGCGGCAAGGGCCCACAGGGCTGGTTCAGCCTGAACGAGGCGCGGGTGTACTACGACCACCCCTTCCACTCGCCCGCCGACCACACGCTCAACATCGACTTCGTGAACGACGCCCAGGGACTGGGAGCCCGCGTCGCCGTGGAACTGAGCGCGGAGTCGGCGCTGAAACTCGTGGACAGCATCATGGCTGCGCTAGACACCGCGCAGGCGCAGCATGAGATAGCCGGCCTGCATTCGCGGTAGCCGCGGGGGTCGCACTCTGCGTTCCAAGGGGTGTTTGCGATTTCCCTTCCCCCTTGACGGGGGAAGGTTAGGATGGGGGTGAACAGCGAAGTTCTCGCCCTGACCTCACCCTCACCTCAATCCTCTCCCGTCAAGGGAGAGGAGGCCCATAGGGAGGGCATCCGATGAGATTGGCCAGCAGAATGAGCCGACTGGGCACTGAGACGGCGTTCGAGGTGCTCGCCAGGGCGCGGATGCTGGAAGCCGAGGGGATGGACGTAATCCATCTCGAAATCGGCGAGCCGGACTACGACACGCCCGAGAACGTGGTGCGCGCCGGAGTCGACGCGCTGAGCGGCGGCTTCACCCACTACGGCCCGTCGCCCGGACTGCCCGACGTGCGCGCCCGCATCGCGCGGGAGGTCGCCGACACGCGCGGCATCTCCGTCTCGGGCGACAACGTGGTGGTCACGCCGGGCGGCAAGCCCATCATGTTCTTCGTGCTGCTCGCGCTGGCCGAGCACGGCGACGAGGTGCTCTACCCCAACCCCGGCTTTCCCATCTACGAGTCGATGATCAACTTCGCCGGCGCGGAGGCCGTCCCCATGCCGCTGCGCGAGGATAGCGACTTCAACGTCGACGTGGACGAGGTGACCGATCAGATTACTCCCGCCACCAAGCTGATGATAATCAACTCGCCCAACAACCCCTGCGGCAGCGTGATGAGCCGCGAGGAGCTGCGCTCCCTCGCCGAGCTTGCGGTGGAGCGCGACGTGCTTGTACTGGCGGACGAAATCTACAGCCGCTTTCTGTACGAGGGCGAGCACCACAGCATCACCGCCTTCCCCGGCATGACGGAGCGCACCATCATCCTGGATGGCTTCTCGAAGACCTACGCCATGACGGGCTGGCGGCTGGGCTACGGCGTGATGCCCCTGGAGCTGGTGGAGCCGATTTCGCGGCTGATGACCAACAGCGTGTCCTGCACGGCCAGCTTCACCCAGATGGCCGCCATCGAGGCGCTGGACGGCCCGCAGGACGACGCCTACGGCATGGTGGACGAGTTCAAGCGCCGCCGCGGCCTGATAGTGAACGGCCTCAACGCCATCCCCGGCATTCGCTGCCCCATGCCCAAGGGAGCGTTCTACGTGTTCCCGAACGTGGAGGGCACCGGCCTCAGCAGCGTCGAGTTCGCCGACCGGCTGCTACAGGAGGCGGGCGTGGCGTGCCTATCGGGCGAGTCGTTCGGTGAGTACGGGCGGGGCTACGTGCGGTTCTCGTTCGCCAACTCGGCAGAGAACATCGAGCGCGCGCTGGAGCGGATAGCGGGGTTCGTGGGGAAGATGGGGTAGAGACGGCGGCCCTACAGCCGGAACATCGGCATATCCGGAGATTCGGGCCGGGGAGTCAGCGAGCGGTTCTTGCAATCGGCCACCAGGTCCAGCCCTTCCATGATAAGTTGACCCACAAGCGCGTCGGCCCCCGCCGGCACGACGGTACATTCCGTCGTCATCCGGCGATCGCCGATTTGGACGGTCAGGGGGCCGGCGATGGGCAGTTCGCCCCGCCGTCCGTCGGCAAAGACGAAGACCGCCCTACGCACTTCCCGTGCTCCCAGCCGTTCTACCAGGTCCGCCGGCAGCGTCAGCATCATCGCGCCAGTGTCCGCCACGGCCTTGATGGTGGCCTGCCGAATGTCGGCCTCCGCAAGATACCCATCTTCAAACCGCGTACGGTCTCGAAGGTTCTCCAGTTCGACGTCAACTATTATCTCGCCCACTTCGGCCTCCCTTTGCACTGAGGATGTGTTCACATTGTACACACGTAGTGTGAGAGCCGCCTAGCCTCCCGACCGCGTGCGCGCCACGGCCAGCCCCCACACCTCGCGCGCGCCGCTCGCCTTCAGTGCGGCGGCGCAGGCGGACATGGTCGCGCCCGTCGTCACGATGTCGTCGACGAGCAGCAGGCTCAGGTCGTCGACCGGCTCCTCGCACGCGAAGCTGTCCGCGACGTTGGCCCAGCGGTTCACGCGCCCGGCGACGCTGAGCTGCGACGGCGCGTCGCTCGTGCGCGAAAGCAGCGCCTCCCGCACCTCCACTCCCGTAGCCTTGCCCAGCTCGGCGGCCAGCAGCGCGGCCTGGTTGAAGCCACGCTCACGCAGCCGCTTTGGATGGGACGGCACGGGTGCTATCGCGTCGGCGGTGAGATTGTACCGGGCCATGCACTCTGCCAGGTGGCCCGCAAGCTCCGCGGCCATGGCCCGCACGTCCCCGAACTTGAACTGGATGAGCGCGCGTCGCACGAGGCTGTCGCGGGAGTAAACGTAGGGCGCGCGTATGCCGTCCACGGCGACGAGCGAGGAGCGGCACCAGCCGCAGCGTCCGAGCACGTCCGGCTCGGCGCACACGACACAGAAGCGCGGCGGCACGAGGCGGGGAACGCCGGCCAGGCAGTCGGCGCACATGCTGCTGCCCTCCCTGCCGCAGCCCAGGCACACGAAGGGGAAGACCGCGTCGAGCGTCTCTTTGGCGAACAGTTTTACGAGCTTTTCCAACATTTTTCAGACCGCTGCACGGAAGATTCTTACACACTCGCGAGTTTGGCGTCTAAACGGGCCTTCTTTAGGCTTCCAATGGCCGAACGACGGGGCTAAAATGCCGCATCATTGCGCACCGCGTTTCGTAGGCAACACGCCAGCCGGCAACGCCGGCGCGTGTTCCGGCGAGGGCCAAGCCGGTATCGTTGGCCAGCCATATAATAACGGCTTGCAGGGCCTTGTTGGTTAACTACAAAAAACTCGGCGCCCCGAAGAGGACGATAGGAAGGGTGCGCACCCTTCGGACGTTCGACGCCTTCCACAATCGCAGCTTCCGCTTCCTGTGGCCCGCGAACTTCTTCTCCTACATCTCGCGGTGGATGCAGATGACGATGCTGGTGTGGTACGTGCTCGAGTTGACGGGCTCGGCGTTCCAGGTCGCGCTGGTGGGATTCTTCGGCATGGCTCCGATGCTCTTTCTGGGCATCCTGGGAGGCGCGCTGGCCGATCGGTTCGACCGGCGCCGCCTGCTGCTGAGCGTGCAGTTCGCCAACTTCGCCGGCGCGGGCGTCACCACCGCGCTGCTGCTAACCGGAATGTTGGAGGTGTGGCACGCCTTCGTGCTCATCTCCATCAGCGGCGTGGGCTGGGCGCTGGACTCGCCTTCGCGCCGGTCGATCATCCTCAACCTGGTGGGCAGGGCCGCCGTGACCAACGCCGTGGCGCTGGACTCGATGGCGATGCACTCCAGCCGGATGGCCGGTCCCGCGCTGGCCGGGGTTCTCATCAGCCTGGTCGACGTTCCCAGGGGATTCTTCGTGATTCTGGCGTTCTACGCCATGTCGCTGACCCTCATGTGGCTGGTGAGGCTGTCACCGGAGCAGCCCGGCGGCGGTGCCCAATCGCGCGGCGCGGCCTCGCAGGGCATACTGCGCAACCTCGCCGAGGGGCTGGTGTACGTGCGCGGCAACCGCACCATCGTCGCTACGATTATGGTCACCATCATAATGAACCTGTTCGTGTTCTCGTACATGCAGATGGTGCCGGTCATCGCGGTGGAGGTGCTGAGGGTGGGACCGGAGCTGGTGGGCCTGCTGATGGGCGTGGACGGTTTCGGCTCGCTGATGGGGTCGGTGCTGATAGCTTCCGCCGCCACCATACGCCACCACGGCCGGGTGTACCTGATTGGCTCGACGATAGCGATAGCCGCGCTGCTGCTGTTTTCGCTGTCGCGCTCCTACGCGCTGTCGTTCGGGATTCTGCTGGTGCTGGGACTCGGCGGCGCGGGTTTCGGCACGATGCAGTCGCTGATCGTGATGCTGGTGTCGCGCGAGGAGATGCGGGGTCGGGCGCTGGGGGTGATAAGCCTGGCCATCGGGACAGGACCTCTGGGTCTGCTGATGACGGGCGCGGTGGCGGACTGGCTTTCGCCAAGCACGGCGATTGGGATAAACGCGACGGTCGGCCTGGCGCTGATGGCGTTGGTGGCGGTGTTCATGCCGTCTCTGCGGCGCGAGACGCAGCAGCCGGAGCGGGCGGCTGAACCGGCGGAGCCGTCGCTGCGGCCTGCGTGAGACTTCCAAAAAGTCCCTTCCCCCTTGATGGGGGAAGGTTAGGATGGGGGTGGCGAATGGGGTGAGCGCGCCGTCCAGGATGACCGCAGGCGTCGACTACGGTGCAAAACTGCGAAGCATTTGCTCAATGTCCTGAACGTCCAAAGGACCGCCTCCGCAGACGAATCCTCTCAGCACTACGACGTAATCGCTTCCGCCATGGGAAGTCTCCAACAAACGATCTACAACGTCTATCTCGCAGAATTGAGGCGACTCGTGGGCGTTGTAGCGAATCCAATACGATTCTTGGCCGTCAACCGTTTCGAGTCCGGACGACTTCACCCGGCTCTTGTCCCAATTTCCTGTCCACTGGTTCCACTCGTTGAGTCTCGACTCCGCAACGCTCGCCAGAGTGTCTCCCGGCCACTGGATGTGATATTCGATACTGATGTAGTGGTGCCCATCTGCCAGTCGTACGTAGCTCCTTCCCTCTTCAACGGGACCCCAGTCTGGTAGCAAATCAATTGTGTACTCGAAAGAGGCATGTTCGTAAACGCCCCCGACGGAAGTCGTCCAAGGTGTGGCGACGCCGGAATACGACGCATGGCGCACGTAGCCGGGGGAGTCCGCCGCAACTGTTACCAAAGGTCCGTAGAATGTTTCGAGAAACGCTGAGACGCCCGGCGGAAAGCTCTTCAGGCGCCGCTTGGGAGTACTGCCGTCGATGGAGAAGTATATCGTCGATAGGCCGGCGAAGAACTCATCCTCATTGACGGTTAGCCCCACCTTGAGTCCCAGATCTTCAACCGTCATAGATCTCAGGCGCAATTCTCTTATCTCTCGGTGGTCGTCGCGCGTGAAGCAGAGGTTCATCAGGAGATGAGCAAATTCGTGAACCGCAACCCAGTAACCCTCGTCAGGATATTTCGGATCAGGAATCAGGCTCTGCTCGGATGCGGACGAAACGGGGTTATGCTTGACGCCACCCAAACCAAATATCTGCCCGCTTTCATACAACCGACCCCACATATCCCTACGTCCTCTCAGATGGGAGAACTCCGGCAAGTCGGTTACGACGCCTCCCTTTGGGTATATGGCAAAGCCTGCGCCCGGCCAGTTGGCTATACAGTCGGCAATGTCTTGTCGCCCGTCCACCATAATGGCGACAATCTTTTCGGCTTGACGCAACGCCTCAGCATCGACATCGTCAGACGCCTTGATTTCAATGCCTCTTATCTCGGCTTTCTGTCTGTAGTAACCGCCGGGAGACGTTTGTGTCACCACGCCAGAGGGCGTAGGCCGCGGTTCTCCCGCATACGGTGGAACGACGGTAGGCGTTGGTGTTGGCGTGTCGGTAGGCGTTGGTGTTGGCGTGTCGGTAGGCGTTGGTGTCGGCGTGTCGGTGGGCGTTGGTGTCGGCGTGTCGGTGGGCGTTGGTGTCGGCGTGTCGGTGGGCGTTGGTGTTGGCGTGTCGGTGGGCGTTGGTGTTGTGGTCGGCGTGGGCGTAGGCGTCGGTTCGGGTGTATGCGTCACCGTTACGGTCGACGTGGGCGTAGGCGTCGGTTCGGGTGTGGACGTGCCGGTAGACAGTGGAGTTAGATTGTCCGTGGGTTCAGGCGTGGGGGTAGGTAGCGGAGTGGGCGTGTCAGTCGGCTCCCGCGTAGGTGTCGCGGTGGGCTCCGGCTTGGGGGTAGCCGTCGGCTGCGGGGTTGCAGTGGCGACGGCCGCGATGACGGCGGGCGTCGGAGTGGCGGGCGTGGGCGTCGGAGTGGCGGGCGTGGGCGTCGCCGCCGGCTCGCCGCAAGCGGCAAGCAGCAGGGCGGCAACGGTGGCAAGGGCGAGTACGATGATTCGCATAACCGGCGCTCACTGAGGCCATACAAGGCAATGGAGAGACGCGGGCATCCCGCGAATCCATTGCCGTGGATTAGAACGTGTTGCGGAAGCGGTACAGCGTCATCTCAGGCTCGATGGGCGCGACCGGCATGTACTCCGGCTCTTCCTCGATCTTGGCGACGATGAACCAGGGGCCGTCCTCTTCGAGCGCCTGCATGAACGCCGTTTGCAGCTCCTCTTCCTCGCGCACCGTGGCGGTCTTGGCGATGCCGCAGCCGCGGGCCACCTGCTCGAGGTCGGTGCCGTAGGCGGTGTGACTGAGCTGGTTGCCCGTCTGCGCCCACTGTTCGTTGTCCCAGACGACCACGACGAGGTTGCGCGGCTGCTCGCGGCCAATGCTGGCCATCGTCCCCATGTTCATGAGCAGCGAGCCGTCGCCGTCCAGCGAGATGACCTTCTCACTGGTGGACAGCGCCATGCCCAGCGCGATGGACGAGCACAGCCCCATCGAGCCGTAGGTGTAGAAGTTGCGGTCGCGGTGGCCGGCGTGCCAGAGCTCGTCGGTGGTGGGGCCGAGGTTGGCGACTATGGGCAGGTCGCCGACCAGGCCCAGGATCATGCGGGTTGCGGAGTATCTATGCAAGTTTGCCTCCGTGGAGCATGGGGGTCATGCAGAGCGCGAGCGGCTGGCGCGAGGCGTAGCACAGCGCGAGCGCGCCGGAGACGCGCTGGAGCAGCCGGTCGTCGCTGTCCAGGGTGTAGTAGGGAATGCCGAGGGTGTCGAGTATGGGCCGGGTGGTGCGGCCCATGGCCACCTGCGCGATGTTGAACTCGCCCACCTCGCCGCGCAGGTTGATGAACATCGGAATGGGCAGCCGGCACGGGATGCACAAGCTGGCGATGGCATTCACGCAGTTGCCGAAGCCGCTGGACTGCATGAAGACGGCGGCGTTGCGCCCGACGGCGTAGGCGCCGGACGCTATGCCGATGGCCTCCTCCTCGCGGGTGGCGGACACCACGTGAAAGTAGTCGTCCTCTTCCAGCAGCCGCGTCACCTGGTGGATGCTGATGTCCGGCACGTATGCGACCAGGGACACCTCGGCGTCCTTGAGCGCCTGCGCTATGGTTTCGGCCCAGTTCATGGAAACACCTCGTTCAAGTCGATAGTCAACCCCTCCAACGTGGGGGACGCCAGTGCCTGTCCGGGTTCGTATGTGCCGGCGGTCTCGAACTCGCCGTCGCCGAGCAGTAGCACCTCTACAGTGCGAGCGTCCGGGTCCACCAGCCAGTACTCCCTTACACCGTGCCGCGCGTACAACTCCCGCTTGTAGCCCCTGTCCAGCGACTCCGTGGACGGCGACAGGACTTCGACGACCAGGTCCGGCGCGCCCTGCACATTGGCCTCGGTGATGATGGCCGCGCGCGCGGCGGAGACGAAGAGGATGTCTGGCTCTACTACGTCTGCCTCACCGTCTTCCCACAATACGACGTCAAGCGGCCTCATGAAGACATCTCCGAGGGCATGGTGCTCAACGAAAGTGTATATCGGCACGGCCAAGTCCATTAAAGTACGCTGATGCACTATCGGTGGCGACAGATGCCTCACCAACTCCCCATCCAGGAGCTCATAGCGAACCTCGTCCGGCGTGTTGAGATAGTCCTCATAAGTGGCTCTCGTCCTCTGCCCTCGCGTAGTCATTTCCGCCCCCTCGCCGGTGTGGCTGGCGTCAGATCCCCATTACGTTGTAGCCGGTATCGACCAGAGACATCTCGGCGTCCTTGAGCGCCTGCGCTATGGTTTCGGCCCAGTTCATGCGAACACGTCTCCCAAGTCCAGATTGAGTCCGGGCAGCACGGACGACGTGAGCGTGTCGCCCGGCCCGTAGGTTCCCCCGAGCTCGTAGCCGCCGTCCCCGAGCAGCAGGACCGTGACGCTGCGGGCGTCCGTATCCACCTGCCAGTACTCTCTCACGCCGTTTCGCGCGTAGATGTCGCGCTTGGTCGTCTTGTCGTATCGCGCCGTGGAGGGCGAGAGGATTTCCACGACCAGGTCCGGCGCGCCCTGGGCGGCTGACTCCGTGATTATGCTCTCGCGCCCGGCGGATATGAAGAGGACGTCCGGCTGCACGACGGTATCGTCGGGCAGGGTGACGTTGAACGGCGCGATGGAGACACTTCCGAGAGCGCGCCGCGCCGCGAACGCCTTGAGCGACGCCCCCAGGTCCAACACCACGCCCTGGTGCGTCCAACTTGGCGGCGGAACCATTACCAACTCCCCGTCAATAAGCTCGTAACGCTCGTAGTCGGGCAGCGCGAGGTAGTCCTCATAGGTAAACCTTGTCCTTTGCGGTTGCGTAGTCATTTCCACCCCCGGCGATTCGGAAACATCCCGTCATTCCGGTTTATCGGAACACCTCACTAAGCCTCAGATTGAGTCCGGGCAGCACGGGCGAAATAAGCGTCTGCCCCACGCTGTAAGTAGCCGCTACTTCAAAGCCGCTGCCGCAGAGCAGTAGCACCTCTACAGTGCGAGCGTCCGGGTCCACCAGCCAGAACTCCTTCACGCCGTGCCGCGCGTACAAGTCGCGCTTGTAGCCCCTGTCCCGACTCTCGGTGGACGGCGACAGGACTTCGACGACAAGGTCCGGCGCGCCCTGTACGTTGGCCTCGGTGATGATGCCCGCGCGCGCGGCCGAGACAAAGAGGATGTCCGGCTGTACAACTTCCTTTTCGTTGCCGCTCCAAAACTCGACGTCTGTCGGAGCGTCATAGCACTTTCCGAGAGCGCGTTCTTGAACGAACATGAAAACAGCCACGAAAAGTCTCGCGGCGAGTTCCTGGTGTCTCATGCTCGGTGATGGCGCCATCACCAACTCCCCGTCCAGGAGCTCGTAGCGTTCGCCTTCCGGCGTGTTGAGATAGTCCTCATAAGTGGCTCTCGTCCTCTGCCCTCGCGTAGTCATTTCCGCCCCCTCGCCGGTGTGGCTGGCCCTAGATCCCCATTACGTTGTAGCCGGTATCGACGTGGATGACCTCGCCCGTGACGCCGCTGGAGAGGTCGCTGCACAGGTAGAGCGCGGTCTTGGCAACCTCGTCCATGGTGATGTTGCGGCGCATGGGCGAGCGCTCGGCGTGGACACGCTTCATGTCGCGGTAGTGCCGGATGACCCTGGACGACAGCGTGTCCAGCGGACCGGCGGAGATGGCGTTGATCCTGATGTCGTCAGGGCCGAGATCCGCGGCCAGCAGCCTGACCTCGTTCTCCAGCGCGGCCTTGGCGGTGCCCATCACGTTGTAGCCGGGAAAGGCGCGCTCGGCGGCCTGGAAGGTGAGCGTCACTATGCTGCCGCCGCCCGTCATCAGCGGCGAGCCGTAGCGGGCGATGGACACCAGGGAGTAGGCGCTGATGTCGAGCGCGATGCGGAATCCCTCGCGCCCGGTGTCGATGAACCGCCCGCCCAAGTCCTCGCGGTTGGCGAATGCGATGCTGTGGACGATGACGTCCAGCCCGCCGAGCGCGTCGCCCGCGCGTCCGAACGCGGCCTCGACGTTGGCGTCGTCGCTCACGTCGCATTCGATCAGCGGCGTGTCGTCCTCCCACTGCGCGACGAGACGCTCGATGCCCGCACGCACACGCTCGTTCTGGTAGGCGAGCGCGATGGTGGCGCCGGCCTGGTGAAGTATGGACGCGATGCTCCACGCTATGCTGCGCTGGTTGGCCACGCCGAACACGATTGCCCTCTTGCCCGCCAGGTCTATGGGATACATGCGCTCCTCCGTCGTGGTGTGTGGATGGATTCTAGGGGACGCGCCCGCCGCTCCGCAAGCGTGCCCGCTCGCAGCGACGTGGACTGCGGCTTCAGATTGCGGGTTGCCCGCCAGCCCGCAGCGCGCTCGGTACTCCTACGCGGGCAGCCACCTGCGACGCCCGTCGCTCCGCGCCAGCCGTCCGAAGCCGGGCGCGGGATAGTGCCCCGCAATCAGCAGGCCGCCGTCACTTTCCACGCGGTCCATCAGCGCGTGGCGCGACTGGGTGGAGAGCTTCGGGTCGCGGTCGGCGCGCGGGCACCAGTCCGTCTCGTGCGCCTGCAGCGGCACGTGGGTCGCGTCGCCCGCGATGATCGCCGTCTCGCCCGCGGACGATACGCGCAGCGACGTGTGGCCGGGGGTGTGGCCCGGCGTGGGCAGCGTGACAACCTCGGACGTGAGCGCTACCTCGCCCTCGAACAACTCCAGCACGCCCAGTTCCTCCAGCGGCAGCACCTGCGTCCGCAGGTAGGGCGCGCCGTTCATGCGGGCCATACGTGCGAACGCGCGCCAGTCCGCTCGCGCGACGTGGTAGCGCGCGTTCGTGAACAGAGGCGCGGGCCCGTCCTCTGAGGCCGTGACGTTCCAGCCCACGTGGTCGACGTGCAGGTGCGTCATCACCACGGCGTCGACGTCCGAGGCGGACACGCCCGCTTCGGCGAGGGCCTGGGGCAGCAGGCCGGATTGGGCATCGTCGAAGCCGGATGAGTCCTCGCCGATGCCGGTGTCCACGAGCATCACGCGGCCCTCGGAGCGCACCAGGAACGAGCCGACGTTCAGCTCCAGCTTGCCCTCGGCGGTGAGCTCGTCGCGGTACTCCTCCCAGCGCTCGGCGGGCACCGACGGAAAGAAGTTGTCCGGCGTGAACCGGATGTAGCCGTCGGAGAGCGCCGTGATTTCGACGTCGCCGACGCTTATGGTGTGTGCGGTCATCGGTCACCTCTTTCAGGGCGGCCACGCGGCCGGTCCGCGGGCCGTCCGAACACAACGTGGTCAGTTGTGGTAGCGGGGCACCACGTCCCGGCCCAGCAGTTCTAGCTGCTCCATCATCTTCTCCGGCGGACATGCGGGGCGCGCGACGAACTTGGTCGCGCCGCCCTCAATGTAGCGGTCGATGAGGTCGGCGACGTCGTCCGCGGAGCCGAAGGCGGAGAACGCCTCGTAATCGACGTCCGTGCGCCGGCGCAGCATGTAAGGCTCCGCCTGTCTGCGCGCATCCTCGTGGCTGTCGGCTATGCTGAAGCTGAAGAGCGCGCCGTAGTGGTCGTCCTCGATGTCGTTGCCGTACTCCACAGCCCAGGACTTGATTTTGCTCACGCCGTCGCTCACCTCGTCGGGAGTGGCCTGGGACACCAACCAGCCGTCCCCTACCCGCGCGGTGCGGCGCAGCGCGGGCTCGGTGCGACCGCCGATCCACACCGGCGGCAGCTCCTTCTGCACGGGCTTGGGGTTCACGGTCACGTCGTTCAGCGTGTAGTAGCGCCCGTGGAAGGTGACGCTGTCCTGCGACCACAGCAGCCGCATTATCTGGATGGCCTCTTCGGTGCGCCCGACGCGCTGGGAGCGGCGGGTGCCGCAGGCCTCGTACTCGCGCTCCTCCTCGGTGCCGAGGCCGACGGCGGGCAGCGAGCGGCCGCCGGACAGGAAGTCGAGCGTGGCGACCTCCTTGGCGAGCACCGTGGGGTTTCGCAGCGGAAGCGCCAGCACGCTGGTGCCGAACTTGAGCTTCTGGGTGCGGGCGGCGATGAACGACAGCGCGATCATAGGCTCGACGTTCATGGCCTCGGACACTATCCGGTCACTGAGCCAAAGCGAGTCGATGTCCAGTTCCTCGCAGGCGTCCACGTACTCCCACAGCAAGCCGGGGTCCTTGTGCGGGAAAGGCCACCCGCCGAAGCCAATGCCAATGCGTACCGACATGATTGCCTCCTCTAACGGTTATCCACGAAGGGCACGAAGGACACTAAGGATAAGTATAGGGAGACAAGAAGGATTCAGAGGATACTTTGGTGTCCTTGGGGATCTTCGTGGATCGTTTACTAGTTTATGAAGCGATTCCACTCCAGTCTGCCTTGGCTTCCGAAATTGATGAGCAGTCCCACTCTGTGGTCGGTCGCCTTGAGATAGTTGAGAATCTGGGCCTGTTGAATTCCAGAGAGACGCTCCAGGGCTTTAATTTCTACGATGACCTTGTTGTAACAGAGAAGGTCCGCAAAGTACACCTTTTTCAGCGTCTGTCCTTTGTAGTGAATCGCGAGCTGCTTCTGGGCCTCGAATGGAATCGCTCTGGTACTCATTTCCAGTTCCAGCGCTTCCTGATAGACCTCCTCGAGAAAGCCGGGGCCCAACTCGCGATGCACCTCTATGGCAGCACCCACGATGGCATAGACTTCGTCCTTCAGCAACAACCCTGACATTCTAACTTATCCTTGCATTTTCCTTCGTGCTCTTCGTGTCCTTCGTGGATAGTTTCTTACTCCTCCACCACTATGCCGAAGCTTTCGAAGAGGAGCTCGCGGGCTTGGACGGCGGACACTATCGCGCCCCTCATGCTGGCGGTGGCGAGCGCGGCGTTGGACACGTGCGCTCCGCGCAGGTCGCAGCGGTCGAAGCGGGTTTCGGCGCTCACGTACACGCTGACCAGGTGGCAGTCCTCGAACCGGGTGCCGCTGAGGTCGCAGCCGGTCAGGTCCGCCTCGGTGAAGTTGACGCTCGCAAGCCTGCCGCCGCCGATGCGCTTGAAGCGCAGCGAGGCCATGCTGAGGTCGGTGCGGTGCACGGTTACGCCGTCGAGGTTGGTGTCCGAGAGGTCCACCGCGCGCAGCCGCGAGCCGGTGAGGTCGGCGCCGAACAGGTTCGCGCCCTCGAAACGGCACGCCGAGAAGTCGCTGTCCAGCAGCTTGGCGAGGTTCAGCTTCGCGCCGCGAAAGCTGGCGCCCTGGCAGGCGCAGCTCTCGAACACCGCCTCGTGGGCGTCCGCGCCGTCGAAGCGCGCGCCCTCGAGGTCGCAGCCGGACAGCGCCAGCCGCTCGCACACCAGGTCGCGGAAGTCGGCGCGCCGCAGCGAGCAGTCCCTCAGCTCGAGCTCGGGGACATCCAGTTCCCACAACTCGGCGTCGTCGAAGTTGCAGCGTTCGAAGACCGCGCCCCTGCGCAGCAGCGCGTCGAGCGTGTCGGCGTCCGCCACGGTCAGGCCCTGGTGAACGGCCACGTCCGCGCGCGCCAGGTCTAAGCGCCCAGAAGACGGTCGCCCAGCTCGGTGAAGTCGTCCACCACGAGGTCGGGCTGGTAGGGCGTCTCCTCGAAAGGCAGGGCGTAGCGGTTGACGAACGCACCTCGGTATCCGCTCGCGCGCGCGCCCATGATGTCGAACGAGTGGGCGGCGACCATCATGATGCGGTGCGGCTCGGACTCCAGGATGCGCGCCGCCGCGCGGTACACGCCCGGATGGGGCTTGAAGGCGCCTCCCTCCTGCACCGAGATTATGGCGTCGAACTCGAACCTTATGCGGTTCGTAGCCAGGTGCTCCAGGAAGTCCGGCTCGCCGTTGGAGAGCGCCACCAGCCGGTAGCGGCCGCTGTCGCGCAGCCGGTGGAGGCCGCGCACGGCGTCGTCGAACGGCGCAAGGTCATGGTAGCAACGCATGAACTCCACAACCTCGGCGTCGGCGTAAGGCACGCCGGCGTCGCGCAGGCAGTACACGAACGCGCGTCGACAGGACTCCTGGTAGCCTGAGTGGCCCACCATGAGCAGGGCGTCCTGGTACTGCTCCACGCGCTGGCGGGCGCGCCACGCTGCCCAGAGCGCGTCGGCGTCCACGTCGGTGTCGCGGCCCTCCAGGAAGGCGCGGATGGGCGGCACCAGGCTGCCGGTCAGGTCCAGCACGGTGCCGAAGATGTCGAATGTGAGGGTATCTACGCTGTCGAGCGGGTTGGCCAAGGTCGATCTCCAAACCAGGATTATCCACGAAGGACACGAAGAGCACGAAGTTTAGTCATGGAAGGGGGGGGGGGGCCCGTGCCTTCACCCCCATCCCCGTATCGAGTACGGGGCAGGCTCTAACCTTCCCCCATTGTACAGACCGGGGAGATGGGTAACAGTTGTTCGGAGACATAGGTAACACATTTCATCGGCTGAGGTCTATGGTTGCGATAGGCTGGGTAGAGAAGAAGACAGTCCAGACGCCGTCGGTGGAGGCGGGCCTCAGCGCGACCCGCTTGCGCCTGAACGCCTTGCCGACTCGGAACGTCCTGCCCAGGAAGGATATCCGGCCGTTGACGTCCACGGTGCGCACCTGGTCGTCGCCGCCGTACTCGATGGTCGGGAGCGCCTGCGGGAAGGGCCTGGAACTGACGGTGTACCTGCTGGCGGGAGTGTCGAGGGCGAGGGCGTGATGAGGACGCTCCAGGTTGTAGAAGTCCCTGAACCGGTCGAAGCCGCTCTGGCAGTGGTCGATGTCGGCGAAGCTTCGCCCCTGGAGCAACTCTGCCTTCAGAGACCTGTGGAAGCGTTCGAGCTTTCCCAGGGTCTGGGGGTGGTAGGGCCGGCTGTGGACCACCCTCACCCCCAGCTGGATCATCCAGACGGTCAGCGGCGTGAAGGGGTGAGCGAGGTCGCTGCCCCAGGGAGAGCCGTTGTCGACCAGCATGACGCCGGGCATGCCGTAGCGGCAGAAGATGGACGTGAGGTGCTCCTTTACGGTCTGGCCCCTCTCGTCTCGGCAGGCCCTGACGCCCAGGGAGAACCTGGAGTGGTCGTCCAGGACGGTCAGGGGGTGGCAGCGTCCGCCGCCGGTCATCGGGATGTGGCCTTTGAAGTCCATCTGCCACAGGTCGTTGGGTTCCGGGTGCTCGAAGCGCCTGTAGGGTACGCGCTTGGCGCTCTCGGACGGCTCGATGAGGCCGTGTCGTCTGAGGATGGCCGTGATGGTGCTCTTGGCCGGCACGGGGTCGTATCCTCGGTCTTTGAGCATCCTTGCGATCACGTGACTTCCCTTGGTGGGGTGCTCTCTGCGCAGGTCGACGACGGCCTGCTCGAGCTCCTCGCTGGTGCGGTTCGGCGACCGGTGGGGACGTCTGGGCAGGTCGTGCAGACCCTCGTCTCCACCCTCGTCGTGACGCTTGAGCCACTTGTAGCCGGTCTTGCGGCTGATCCCGCAGCGTCGGCACAACTCGCTCATGTTCACCCCTTCCGACCGGGCCAAGGTGACGAACTCTTTACGTTGGGACATGACTGGTTCCACCTTCCACGGCATGGACACTCTCCTGAAGCGGGATTTCCATGCCTACTATAGGTGTTACCCATGTCCCCGAACATGTGTAACCTATGTCCCCAGTCTATACACCCATCAAGGGGGAAGGGGCGATTTGGAAATGACGGCGGTTGTTTCTCGCTCTTGACCCCCATCCTAACCCCTGCGAGTTTCCGCACGGCGGGCAACCACAAGGGTTGCCCCTACTGCGAATACCTACCCCGGCCAGCTTACTGACTCCTAACAACTGGCAACTAAAAACTAACCACTAACCACTCGTCTCCGGGAGCCAGCCCCAGGGGTGCGGGCCCCAGTCGGCGGGGAAGACTTCGCCGCCCTTGACGGTGAGCACCGGCGCGAGCGCCTTGTCGCCTCTGAGCGTGTCGCCCTCGGTGTCGTGGAAGAGCCAGTTGCCGGTCGCCTCCGCCAGCACGCTGATGTCGGCCGCGCGGCCCGGCGCGAGGCTGCCGAGCTCGCCGTCCATGCCGATGGCCCGCGCGGGGTTGGTCGTCGCCATGCGTATGGTGTCTTCGAGCGAGAAGCCCAGCGCCATGAAGCGCGAGAGCATCTCGGTCATGCTGTGGACGGTGTTCAGCCTGCCGGGTATGGTCAGGTCGGTGCTGATGCTCAGGGGGCGCACGCCCTGGTCGAGGGCGCGGCGGGCCACGTCGAAGCTGAAGTTCTGCCTGCCGTGCGCGGTGTCGAAGAAGACGCCGCGATCCTGCGCCTCCAACACCTCCGGCAGCACGTTGCCCTGCCCGTCCAGTATGCGCCCGGCGTTGCCGGAGAACAGGTGGGTTATGATGTCGCCCTCGTCCATGAGCGGCAGCAGGCCCTGCGTCAGCGTCGGGCCGTCGCCGGCGAACCTGTCGCCGATGTGCACCATCAACCGGACGCCGGACTCGCGGGCGGCGCGCTTGGCGAGGTTGAACATCTCGATGCCCAGGACGGGCACCGCCGGGCCTACGGCGCGCAGCTTGATGCCCTGCACCAGCGGCCTGTTGGCCTGGACCACGCGCACGGTCTCCTCGAGGTCGATGTCGTCGCGGTCCGAGATTTCGGGCTGGTAGTTGAGGCCCGTGCGGGAGATGTGCACCATGCAGAAGATGCGCGTGCTCGCGTTGGGCACGACGTATTGGGGGAAGCCGCCGAAGGTGTAGCAGCCCGCGCTGCCCGCGTCCACGACGGTGGTCACGCCGGATAGCACGCCCGCCAGGTCGGGGTTCACAGCGGTCTGGTTCACGCCCTCGTACACGTGGGTGTGCAGGTCTATCAGGCCCGGCGTCACCAGCTTGCCGAAGACGTCGATCACGCGGGCGGCGCCGTCCGGCTGGATGTCCGGCGCGACCTCGGAAATCAGGCCGTCGGTCACGGCCACGTCGAGCCTGGCGCGCGGCCCCAGCGAGGGGTCGAGCACGTCGCCGCCCTTCAGAATCAGGTCAGTCACGTTCGCGCCTCCTTCCGGCGTGGTGCGCGCCGCCGCGCGGTGGGGGCGATGGTATATCACGCCCGTTCTCACACGCAACACAACGCTGGCTTGCAGGCCTGTGTCGGATTGCTGGATGCCCCCAATACCGTCGTTCCCGCTCTCGCGGGAGCAAAATCTGTTCGATTCTGCGACATTCTGCTCGTTTCGTAGCTGAGAGAGCCAGTGGTCCTGCGCTAATCTGTAACGCCGGAGTGAGCATTCTGAGTCAGAAGTGCCACACCGCGTAGCAGAAGAGGACAGGTGGCCGGTGGTTAGTATTTAGTGGTTAGTGGCCGGTGGTTAGGACGCCCCTGCTCTTGCCTGGACCTATACCCCGCTTGGAGGCAGGGTTTCCGGGCCGCGGGGTCGGTCCCTCGCGTAGGCGAGGGTAGCACGGATGTGCGGTGGTTTCAAGACCGGTGTCGAAATTGAGGGGCCGGGGTGAATTCGTGGGGAGAATTGGCGCAGATGGGTGGCATGGGCGGGACGTGGCTGGGGGCGTGCATGACAGGGTCGGGGACGGATAGCGCAGGAAGGTGACGCTTTTTCGGGCGCCCGTGCAGATTACCAGGCGCGCAAGAAATCGTCATTCCCGCCCCTGAGCGGGAACCCAGGGGTGGGGGGATGCGGTTTCCCGACGAGAAGACTTGGTCGCCTTCGGACCTTTGCGGCTTGGCTATTCCACCTTATCGTACAGGTCGCTGCCGCACTGTAGGCAGCCGTCACGCTCCCTGAATCTGCGATAGGTCATTCGATTGCCGCAGTTGACGCAGGCGACAACTTCACGGTTGCGACGGAGCTTCCGGTAGAACCCGTAGACAAGTAGTCCAACCACTATGATCACAATCAACCAGAATATCAGCCCTTCCAAGGTTTACCTCCCGGTTCGTAATCTGTCCTCTGTGTGACGGGTGTAGTCATCTTGTTCGCCGGATCCTTTCAGGCCCCCTTCAATCCGCGCGGTGGAAGGTGAAAAAGATGACCGGAGCGTAAACGAGCATTAGCCACCATCCGATGTGCGGCAGTGCAACCATGCCAAAGAGCGTTACGGCGGCTATGGGGTTTGCGGCCCATGCCAGCAGCAGCAGGCTCAGCAGCGTAACGCCAGCCCCTATCATCCCGAAGCTCTCGTCTTTGAACAGCAAGCCCACTGTCTGAATCGCCATCCCCAGCAGCACGGCCGATGCGGACAGGAAGCCGCCCGCGATGAGGATTGCGGACGCGGCATACCACTCGTCGCGGTCGATTCCTCGAAACACTATGTAGCGCAGAATCTCTATGGCGGTTTGCCCACCGACGACATCGAAGGCGATCAGAGGCACGAACAGAGCTATAAGCCATCCCGCGATGGCGGCGCCGATTCGCGCGTAGAAGGTGCCGAGAAACGCAAAGTCCAAACGAAGGCTGGACAGCCTCTCAGTGGATAGGAACCGCAATATGGTGTGCAGCGAAACCTTCAACTTTCACGCTGCCTTTATTGGCTGAACACCTGGCTGGACAGGTCGACGGCGAGTTGGTCCGATTGCTGACGAAAGACGCTGAGAGACGCGTACAGAGTCTCGACCGAAGTCGGGATTCTACGCATTGCGCCATACTCGCTGAGCATGTTTACCGTGAGCTCCTGCTTGAGGATGACGGTGTTCATGTCGTCGAGGTCCTGGCGCATTGCCTGCACTTCCGCAAGCAGCGTCGTCCCTCTTGCCATCCAACGCCCGTAGGCGGCTCGCTCCTCGCTGTCCCGCTGCTGCAACTGCGTCCGCAAGTTGGGGTCGTTTATGTCCTGCGTCAGTTCGCTCTGCTTGGTAAAGTATTCTTCCAGCCTGTCAGTTGCCGTGCTGAATCTGTGCTCCAGCCTCTCGATGTCCTCTATCGCGGCGGTGTACCTCGGTTCCCACCGACCCTTCAGGTCTTCAAGCCGTTGAACGTAAACTGTGTCAGACGCCTGCGCCTGCGCGCCGACGTTCGTCCGTGCGCCGTCCGCGGAGGAGATAGGTTCCGGGGATGTGTCCGGCGATGTCTCGTCCAGCAGTTCGGCTACCGCATCGGCGGACCTCGTGACCACTTCCACCTGCTCGGACGTGTGTTGGATTCCTTCTGCCGCGCGTGTCCCCCTGGAAGCGTCGACGCTCTGGCGTCCCATGATGAAGACCGCGTACAGCAATAGGACCACGATGGCGGCGCACACTCCCACCTTGAATTTGGGAGATCTGAGCCATTCTGTGAGCGTCGGGTTCATCATTCTATGCCTCCCACAAAGCTGTGCCAGGGCAAGGAGTGGCGAGCAGATACCGAACCGACGCAAACGAGATGACGCCATGGCATGGCAGTGGGCACGGAGATAGAAAGGCGGAAGAATGGAGATTTCGCGCTTTTGCCACGTAAGAACCCCCTCTCGGCAGGTGGTTGGCTACTAGGCAAAAGTCGCCGTTCCCACGTTGTGAGCCTAAGAGGGGGCACGCAGAGCGCACCACCACACCGAAGGCTCACAAGCGAGCGTGGAAAGCGACTTTTGCCTAGTCAAGAGGCAGATTATCCCAGCCCCCGGAAGATGTCAACACGCACGCCCAGCCGGAAGCTGTGCCAAGTTACTGGGTTCCCGTTTTCACGGGAACGACGGAAGGGGAGGGCGGGAATGACGGATGGAGTACGCGCCTAGTAATCTGAGGCAGGTTCCTTTTCTTCAGGCGCGGCTTGACATGCTCGCCGAAATGCCAGAACATACATACCAATCTCAAACATTGGACTTGCGCTATGCCATCGACGATCGAGTGGACGGACGAGACCTGGAACCCGGTGACGGGATGCACGCGGGTCTCGCCCGGCTGCGACAACTGCTATATGTTCGCGCTGTACCCGCGCTTGCGGGGTATGGGAGTGCGCGGCTACGAGACCGAGCCGGGAGACGTGCGGCGGCTGCCGGAACGCCTGGAGGCGCCGCTGACGTGGAAGCGGCCGCGCCGCGTGTTCGTCAACAGCATGTCGGACGTGTTTCACCCGCACGTGCCGTTCGACTTCGTGTACGACATCTTCGACGTGATGCGGCGGGCGAGCGAGGAACGGGGCCACGTCTTCCAGGTGCTGACGAAGCGGCCGGGACGGGCGGTCGCATGGTGGAAAGAGTACCGTGACCATTTCGACGACACGTGGCCCAAGAACGTGTGGATGGGCACGTCGGTCGAATCGCAGAAGTACGCGCCCCGCCTGACGGTGCTGGCGCGCGTGCCGGCGCCTATCCGGTTCGTGTCCGCCGAGCCGCTGCTGGGTCCGGTCGACCTCACGCCTTGGCTCGACGCGGGTGACGTGCAGTGGGTGATAACGGGCGGCGAGAGCGGACGCGCAGCTCGCCCGATGGACCCGGACTGGGCGCGTAGCCTGCGCGACCAGTGCGAGCGCGCCGATGTGCCGTTCTTTCTCAAGCAGCTAGGCGGGCGGCGCGGCAAGCGCTCCGGGGACCAGGCCGTCATCGACGGGCGCACCTGGACGGACGCGCCTCGGGCGGTCAAAGAGGCGGTGGTGACGGCGTGACTGCGCCACGGTTCGGAGGGAGACTCAGCGCACCCGCGACCTTGAGATAGCACCGGCTTTGCTCTGCCAAGAAGAAGAACAAATCATTGAGCACGGCCCTTAGTCGGAACATTCTTTCACCGACAAACGGGCTGACAGAGCACAGAAACTTGATCACCTACCTATTGCTTCTTGGTATGTTCCTTGTGGTGCTGTCCGCTGTTGTTCAAGCAGCAGTGAGAGGGCTGCGAATGAGGGTGTCAAAGAGGCAGGCAAATTCCATCTCACTTGTTTGTTTGGTGATGGCTGCACTCTTTGCCTTGATCGTGTGGTCGGACTCACTCTAAGCCGAACAGAAGCCTACTTGCGTACATACCCCGGCGCGCCACTGCAAGGACAGTCTCCTATCGCACATCAACCGCTTTAGATTCCTCGGCTACGCTCGGAATGGCACGAGGTTGGACGCTCCGGATGGCAGGCGACTCCGCGCCATCTCAACCCCAGCATCGCTGTGATAGTGCCTTGCTCTGCGGCCCTGTCCTGAAACCATGTATAATTCCGGCCAACGCGCCTGTGCGCCTAACGCCGATATTCGCCAGGAGGACGCCTTGACCCTTGCCGATACTTTCCGCTACCGGGACCCCGGCGTCCGCGTGTTTTCGGGGACGGACGCGCTGGCCCACCTGCGCGGCGAGGCGCGACGGCTCCGCGCAGAGCGCGCGTTCGCGGTGTGCAGTCCGACGGTGGCGCGGGAGACGAGCCTGCTGGACGACGTGGCCCGCACCCTGGGCGATATGTACGCGGGCGCGTTCACGGGCGCGGGACGCGAGTCGCCCATCCCGTCCGTGCTCGCGGGGGTGGAGGCAGCCGCCCAGGCGGACGCCGACCTGATAGTGGCCGTGGGCGGCGGCAGCGCCGTGGTGTCCGCGCGCGCCATCACGATTCTGCTGGCGGAAGAGGGCACGGTGTACGACCTTTGCACCAAGCACACGCCCGGCCAGGCGCCGGTCAGTCCCCGGCTGATGGAGCCGAAGCTACCCAACATCCTGGTGCTGACCACGCCCACCAACGGCGCGAACCGGGGCGGCGCGGCGGTGCTGGACAGCAAGCGTCCCCACCGGCTGGAGCTTTACGATCCGAAGGTGCGGCCCACTACTATCATCCTGGACGCCGCCGCGCTGCTGACCGCCCCGCTGTCGCTGTACCTCGACACGGCGACGACCACCTTCAACGGCGTGGTGAGCGCGCTGCAGTCCCGCAACCTCAACGCCTTCAGTCACGCCGACCTGCGCGAGGCGCTGGACCTGTCGCTCGTCTACATGCCGCGGCTGGTGGAGATCCCGGAGGACGCCGAGCCGCGGCTCAAGCTGGCGTCGGCGGCGCTGCTCGCCAACCGCGCGTCGGACGCCGCGGGACTGGGCGGGGGCGGCGTGAGCACCAGCCTGGACAGGCAGATACGCTACCGGTACGCGGGCGTCGGCCAGGGGGCGGGCGGCGCGGCGTTCCTGTGCGCGACGATGCGCCGCAACCGCGACGCGCTGCTGGCGGGACAGGCGCGGCTTGCGGAATTGCTGGGCGTGCGTGTCGCCGGAATGTCGGACGAGGCCGCCGCGGAGGCCGCGGTCGAGGCCGCCGCGGACTTCCTGTCGTCGGTCGGGATGCCCACGCGCGTCCGGGAGTTGGGCGTGCCAGAGGAGGACCTGCGCTCCATCGCCGAGGACGACGCGCAGGAGCCGTCGTTCTCGTGGGGCGCGCCGAGGGCCGACGCCGCGGACGACCTGTACGCCTTTCTGAGAGAGGCGTGGTGAAGCTCACCCCCATCCCAACCTTCCCCCTGCGAGGGGGAAGGGACTTGAGGCTCACCCCCGTCCCCGTATCCGGTACGGGGCAGGCTCTAACCTTCCCCGTTGAGGGCTTGCGGGGGTAGGTCTTGGTAAGTTCAAGGGTTGTGGCTAAGTCGTCACCCCCATCCTAACCTTCCCCCTGCGAGGGGGAAGGGACAATTTGGAAGGACACTCAGCCCTGACACATCTTGTTGAAGGGGAAGGGACTTCCTGGGAGACCTAATGTCGGACTTCAGGCTTGCGCTGGCGCAGATAAACACCACGGTGGGCGACCTGGAGGGCAACGCGCGCAAGGCGATCGAGTACATCGGCAGGGCGCGAGATGCGGGCGCGGACCTGGTGGCGTTTCCGGAGCTCACGGTCTCGGGCTACCCGCCGGAGGACCTGGTCTTCAAGTCGCAGTTCGTGCGGGAAAACCTGGAGCGAACCCGTCAGATAGCCGCCGCCACCGCGGGCATCACGGCGGTGTTCGGCTTCGTGGACGACTCCGGCGGGCTACGCAACGCCGCGGCCATCGCCCGGGACGGACGGCTGGACGCCGTGTACCACAAGCGGCGGCTGCCCAACTACGGCGTGTTCGACGAGGCGCGCTACTTCGTGCCCGGCGGGAGCTTCCCCACGCACGACGTGGCGGGAGCGCCGGTGGGCGTGAACGTGTGCGAGGACATCTGGTTCGAGGATACGGACGACGCCGTGCCGGTCCAGGTCGCAGGTGGGGCGCGGCTCATCGTCACCATCAACGGCTCGCCCTACCACGCCGCCAAGCTGCGCCAGCGCGAGAGCCTGGTGTCCGGGCTGGCGTCCCGCTACGGCGTCCACGCCGCCTACGTGAACCTGGTGGGGGGACAGGACGAGTTGGTCTTCGACGGCGCGAGCCTCGTGTTCGGGCCGGACGGTGAGTGTATCGCGCGGGGAGCGCAGTTCGAGGAGGACCTTCTCGTCGTGGACTTGCCACTGCACTCCGACAAGGCATCGGAGCGCGCGCCCATACCGCCGGTTGAGCGTGCGCGCTACGGCGCCGAGGGCGAGGTGTATGCGGCGCTGGTGCTGGGCACGCGCGACTACGTGCGCAAGTGCGGGTTCAGCAAGGCGCTGGTGGCGCTGTCCGGGGGCATCGACTCCAGCCTCGTCGCGACGGTGGCCGTGGACGCGCTGGGCCGCGACAACGTGGTGTGCGTGGCCATGCCGTCGCGCTTTTCGTCCGAGGGCAGCGTGCTGGACGCGCAGGCGCTGGCCGACAACCTGGGCATCGAGCTGTGGGAGCTTCCCATCGAGCCGGCGTTCCAGTCGTTCCTGGACACGCTCGCGCCGAGGTTCGAGGACACGCCCTGGGGCGTCGCGGAGGAGAACATCCAGTCCCGGATTCGCGGCAACCTGATTATGGCGCTCTCCAACAAGTTCAACTGGCTGGTGCTGACCACCGGCAACAAGAGCGAGATGGCCACCGGCTACGCGACGATTTACGGCGACATGGCGGGCGGGTTCGCGGTGATAAAGGACGTGCCCAAGGTGCTGGTGTACGAGCTGTGCGAGTACCGCAACACGCTGGGCGACGGCGAGGTCATACCCCGCAGCGTCATCGAGAAGCCGCCGAGCGCGGAGCTGCGCCCGGACCAGAAGGACGCCGACAGTCTGCCTCCCTACGAGGTGCTGGATCCGATTCTGAGGGCCTACGTGGAGGACGACCATAGCTACGCCGACATCCTGGCGATGGGCTACGCCGAGGCGGACGTGCAGCGGGCCATCACGCTGGCGGACCGCAACGAGTACAAGCGCAGGCAGGCGCCGCCGGGCATCAAGATAACGCCGCGCAACTTCGGGCGGGACAGGCGGATGCCGATAGCGAACAGGTACAGGCCGTTTTAGGGAGACTCATGCGAATGGAACTGATCGAGCTTGGCAACACCGGCGAAATGGTGCCCGTGGTGGGCCTCGGCACGTGGGCATACACCGGCGGCGATGCTCCGCTGCGGCGCGGCGTCGATCTGGGCGCGTACCTCATCGACACGGCGGAGATGTACCACACCGAGGACGCCGTGGGCCGGGCCGTAAAGGGCATACGCGACCGGGTGTTCATCGCCACCAAGGTGCTGGGCAGCACGCTGCGCTACGACCAGGTGCTGGCGGCGGCGGACCGCAGCCTGAAGCGCCTGAACGTCGACTACATGGACCTGTACCAGGTGCACTGGCCGAACTCCACAGTTCCCATCGCCGAGACGATGGGCGCAATGGAGCGGCTGGTCGACGAGGGCAAGGTGCGCTACGTGGGCGTCAGCAACTTTTCGGTCGCCGAGATTCAGGAGGCGCAGGCGGCTATCAAGCATCCCATCGTGTCCAACCAGGTGCTCTACAGCCTTACGGAGCGCGAGATAGAGGGCGAGCTGCTGCCCTACTGCCAACGCAACGGGGTGACGATTATGGCATACACACCGCTCGGCGAGGGCGCGTTGGCCCGTCCGCCGCGCCCGGACGACGACGCCTCGCTGCACGTGCTGCGCGACGTGGCGGAGGCGGCGGGCAGGACGATGGCGCAGGTGGCGCTCAACTGGTGCATCGCGCACGACCGCGTGATGGTGATACCCAAGTCCGACAGCGTGGCCCGCACCGAGGAGAACTGCGGCGCGTCCGGCTGGCGCCTCACGCCGGAGCAGATGGGGCGGCTGGACGAGGCGTTCGGCGGGTAGGCGTAAAGCGCGAATAGGCCACGCTGTCATTGCGCCGCCTCTTCCCATGTTCTATCGTATAAGGTGAATAGCTTTTGAGGAGCGGACTATGGTACAGATAACGGTAGAGCTTGACCAAGATGTCTATGCGGCTGCCCACCGCTACGCCAAGAGGTTGGACTGCTCGATTGAGGGTCTGGTGCGAGGCTACCTCAGGAGCGTAGCTGAAGGCGCGGTGGGGGAACCGCGCATCGAGGAAGTCGAACGGCGCGGCGGCAAGTCTGACGAGTGGGAAAAGATTGTCGCGGAGTCCACGGCCGCGCTTCGCCCCAGGGATTTGGACGAAGTGTTGGCTGACTTCGAAAGGCGAGGCGTAGGGCTGGACATGTCCGAAAACCAGACCCGCCAAGAGATGTACGACAGAGCGAGAGGTCGCGCCGATGCGCTTTGTTGATAAAGGTGTCCTTGCCCCACCCACCTACTCCACCAGCGGTTGGCCGACGAGGTTCCAGTAGGGGACGGCCACCAGGAAGACGACGCCGATGGCCACGACGGTCATCGCCAGGGCGAGACGAAAGACCGTGGCGGCCTCTATCTCGGCGCGCTCGTAGATGAACACGCTGGAAGCCGAGGCGGCGGGGTAGTACACCAGCGAGTCGCCCACCACGACGACCGTCATGCCCACCACCAGCGGGTTCAGGCCCAGGTCGCCGGCCGCGGCCATCGCCACCGGAATCACCAGCGCCAGGTACCCCGCGATGTTTGGCACCACCAGCCGCACGAGGGCGAAGGATACGCACAGGGCAAACAGCGCCAGCAGCGGCTGGCCCGTCATCACGTCCAGCCCGCCCACCAGGTTAGACGAGAACCAGGCGGCAGCCCCGCTGCTTACCAGCGCGTGCGCCAGTGACAGGGAGGTGGCGATGACGAAGAAGTTGCTCCAACCGACGTTGCTCTCGAAGTCCTGCCAGCTCAGCATACCGACGCCCGGCATCAGGATGACGACGAGGGCTATCAGCGCGGGCACGGCGGGGTGCAGACCGTGGGCGAAGTCGGTGAACCACAGCAGCGCGGTCGCCATGGTGATGACGGCCATCTTGATTTCGGATGGCTTCATGCCGCCGGGGTCGATGTCCGCGACGCCCTGTAGATTCTCCAGTCGAAATCCGGCGCGGTATGCCAGGAAGATGATGACGCCGCCCACAACGAGGCAGACGTAGAAGGGTACGCTCATCAGCACGAACCACCGCGTCCACGAGAAATCGCCCAGCAGACCCGACGCCACCACCGGCGTGACGCCTCCCGCCAGCAGGGCCGTGGACCCAAGCCGGTTGAGCGAACCCATGGCCAGCATCACCGCCCGGTTGAACGGATGCGACCTGGGGATGTTCCAGCGCTCCATCACCCGCTCGTACACGTGCACCATGATGGCCCCGCGCGTGCTGGCCGAGGGCAGCGCGAACGTAAGGGCCGCGAAGGAAAAGAGCATCTGGACGTAGAGCATGGCGGGGCTGCCGCCCGCGCCGCGAATCAGGTAGATGGCCATGCGCTCGGCCAGGCCCGACCGCCGCACCGCCAGGCCGAGCGTCAGTATGCCGAGCAGGAAGTAGGCCACCGGCTGGGAGAATCCGTAGAGCGCGTCGCCGAAGTCGGGGACGCCGCCCAGCAGCGCCAGAAGCAGCACGCCCAACAGACCGGTGACGGCTATGGGCAGAACCTCCGTAACCCACAGCACCACCACGAGGGCCACCACAGCCAGCGCGACCTGGCCCGGCCTGCCGAGGCTCTCCGGCATGGGGAGCAGAAGCAGCGCCAGGAAGACCGCCACGGCGGCGGCCAGCTTGAGGGCCGTTCGCCTCTCGAACAGTAACCGGAGGTTGGACTCTTCGTGCTGATTGGACAATCGAAATCTTCTATCGCAAAATGTTATGGGTACCCCGAATCCAGACCCGGAAGGAAATCACTTGCTTAGCATATCCCAGAGCCACGTAGACGAGATGATAGCCCATGCGGTCGCCGACGACCCCAACGAGTGTTGCGGCATCCTCGCGGGCAGCGACGGCAGCGTCGCCCGCGTCTACCGCATCACCAACACAGCGGCCAGCCCCTACCGCTACCTGATGCAGCCGCAGGAGCAGCTCAACGCCATGCTGGAATCGGAGCGCAAGGGCTGGGACGTGCTCGCGTTTTACCATTCGCACACCCACAGCGCCGCCTATCCGTCCGCCACCGACGTGCGCATGGCCCAGGAGAGCGGCTGGCTCGGCGATTACGTTATCTACGTGCTGGTGTCGCTGGAGGACAAGTCCAGCCCGGCCGTGCGAATGTTCAACATCGCCGAGGACGGCCAGATAACCGAGGCCCCATTCGAGGTTATCCACGAAGGACACTAAGGGCACGAATAGGGAAAAGCGGGGCGATTCCGGTCACTGGTAACTGACCACCGGCCACCGGCCACTCGCCTACGCCAGCACCTGCATACTGTAGCGCGATTCCAGCAGCTCGCCGCGCTCGAACCGATTCAGGTTGAGCATGGATATGTCCACGCTGGACGCCTGCCCCTGTGTAATCAGCTCCGACATCACCACTCCTATCATGGGCGACAGCTTGAAGCCGTGTCCGCTGAAGCCGACGGCGAGGTACAGGCCCTCGATGCCGTCCACCTTGTCCAACACCGGGTGCCAGTCGGGCGTGATAGTGAACAGCCCCGACCAGCCGCCTCGGAACAGGGCCTGGGACATTCCCGGCATTCGCTTCACGATGGCCTGGAACGTCCGCTCCACGTCCGGCATGTCCACGCCCTGGTTGTACTCGTCGGGGCCAACGCTCTCCTGCTCGCCCACGCCCACCAGCGTCAGGTTTCCAGCGTCGGGCCTCGCCGAGAAGTCGTTGACCACGTCGCCCATGATGGGGTGCTCGGGGACAACGTCCTGGGGGCGACGCAGCATGACCACCTGGTGGCGCACCGTGTCCAGGGGGACGCTGACGCCGACGTCGGCCAGGAAGGGCCGCGACCAGGGGCCGGTGGCGACGACGGCGATGGGCGTCTCCACCCTGCCGTTCTGAGTGAGCACGGCGGTCACGCGGCCGCCGGTCACCTCAATGCCGGTGGCGGGCGACTCGGTGAGCACGCGCGCGCCCATCTCGCGGGCGCGGCGGGCGTAGCCGGTGGTGACGGAGTAGGGGTCGGCGTAGCCGGACTGCGGCTCGTAGGCGAACACCTCGTCGCCTTGCGGCTCGACCATGGGCGCTATCTCCCGAACGTCCTCCACGCCGACCACTCTTGCGTCTATGCCGATGGCGCGCTGCATGGCGACGTTTTCTTCCAGCGCGCGCCTGTCGCCGCTGTCCACGATGATGAAGTAGCCCGTGCGGACGTACCCGGACGGGCTGCCCACGACGTCCTCGAAGTCCCGGAAGATGCGCAGGCTGTCCCACGCCATGCGCGCGGTCACCTCGTTGGAGTAGTGCATCCGCAGGATCGCCTGGGAGCGGTTGGTGGAGCCGGACGCGAGCACGTCCCTTTCCAGAAGCAGCGTATCGGTGAGGCCGCGCTCGGCGAGGTTGTAGAGGATGCTGCAACCCATCACGCCGCCGCCCACAATCACCGCTTCCGCCGTAGTCGGTAGTGTCATGCCGTTCACCTTCTGGCACCGACGCGGGCGTGCGCGCCGCGCCGGGACTGGAGTTGGGCCGGCCCGCGGTTGCGGGGCGGCGTCGTGGTGTAACTCTCGCAGAAGTGGGCGCGCGGGGCAAGCCATTTGCCCCTTTTGGGGGTGGTGTATAGAATACTAGCGCCCATCTCGAAAACCCGGGCCGGGCGCGCTGTGGCGCCCGGCTCGCGGCGAATCCCACAGCCCACAGCGTCGCCGACAAGAGGCCCGTACTTGATAACCTTCCACCCCGTGCTCATTGCCGTATTCGTCGCGTACTTCGCCGCGCTCATCGTAATCGCGCTGGTGGGCGCGCGGCAGATGCACCGGATGTCCGACTACGTGTTGGGCGGGCGGCGCATGAGCAGCATAACCTCCGCGCTCAGCGCGAGCTCGTCGACGACCAGCGGCTGGACCATGCTGGTGTTCCCCGCGCTCGCGTTCGCCGAGGGGGCGATCCACCTTTGGACAGTCCTCTCCCTCATCCTCGGCGCGTGGTTTACCTGGACCGTCATGGGCAAGCGGTTGAGACGCTACACCATCGAGCTGAACTCTCTTACCATTCCCGATTTCCTGGAAAAGCGATTCGACGACCGCACGGGCACGCTCAGGGGGCTGGCCGCGGTGCTCACCATCATCTTCATCATGTTCTACGTCAACTCGGGGCTGATAGCGGGCTCGAAACTGCTCCAGACGGTGTTCGACACCAGCCATTTCACGGGCGTCGTCATAACCCTGATAGCCGTGGCTTCCTATACCTTCATCGGCGGCTTCCTCGCCGTATCTCGCACCGACGTGTTCCAGTCGCTCATCATGCTCGCGGGCTTCGTCATCCTGCCGCTGTGGCTCATAGCGGTCACCGACGCGCCCTTCGAGGGGCTGGGCGAGACTACCGCCATCGTCGGCGACGTGACCGAGGCGGGCACCGGCATCGTGTCGCTGTGGCACACGATGGTGACGGACCCTTCGGCGGAGTTCGGCAACCTGGACCGGATTACCGGCTTCCTCAGCCCGTTCACCCAGCCCGACGGCGCGCTGGTGTCGCTTCCCTTCGTCCTGGTGACGCTCGGCTGGGGATTGGGAGCGTTCGGCTCGCAGCGCGTTCTGCAACGCTTCATGGCGGTGGAGAGCGAGGAGAAGGTAGTCACCAGCCGCAACATCGGCGCCCTGTGGATAGTGGCGATATTCTCGTTCGGCTTCCTGTTCGGGCTGGTGGCGCGGCCCGCGCTGGCCCAGGTCGGGATGCTGGACGCCGTGAGCGACCCCGAGCTGGTCTATTTCGTCGTGTCCGAGGAGTTCTTCGTGCCGGTGGTGACGGGGCTGCTGCTGACGGCGGTGGTGGCGGCGGTGATGAGCACCGCGGACTCGCAGCTTCTGTTGGGTTCGGCCATCGCCACCGACGATCTGCCGCTCGTGAAGCGGCTCGCCCTACGCCTCACGTCCGCGTACTTCCTGGGCGCATACGGCCACGTGTGGCTGGGCCGGCTGATGCTTGTCCTGATAGGCGTCTTGGCCGCAGTGTCGGCGATTGTGGCTCCGGACTCGGTAGCCAGCCTGGTGGGATTCGCCTGGGGCGGCATGGGCGCGGCCTTCGGCCCCGCGCTCATCCTGGCGCTGTACTGGCGCAGGTTCAACTTCTGGGGCGCGCTGTCCTCGATGGTAGCCGGCACCCTGGTCGCGCTGGTGTGGCAGATATGGGATGGCGGCCCGCTGGGCCTGTTCGACATGGCGATAGCGGCGACGCCGGGCTTCATCGTGGCGACAGCCGTGGCGGTGGTGGTTACGCTGCTCACGTCCGAGCCGGACGAGAGCGTGGCCGTCACCTTCGACCGCGTGACCGCGCCCGACTACCGGCCCGCGCCGGAGGCCGCGGCGTAGGCATGGGGGGAGAGCTCGGAAGGGGCCGGACACCCCAACTGCCGATTCGCCAGACGGCGTCTGGCGAATCGGCGAGCCTCTTGGCACGTCGAATTGAATAGCCCGCTGCCCGCCCGCCTGCTGGCCGCCGCCTTGCCCCTGCTTTGCGTCTTGCTGCTGGCCGGGTGCGGCGGCGTGCGAGACGACGCCACCGCGCAATCGCAATCGCTGGTGATATACGCGGCGCGCAACGAGAACCTGGTGGGCGAGCTGATACAGCGGTTCAGAGAGACCACCGGCATCGAGACGCTGGTCAAGTACGGCAGCACCTCGGAGATAGCGTCCACGCTCAACGAGGAGGGCGCGAACAGCCCCGCCGACGTGTTCTACACCCGCGACCCGGGCGGGCTGCTGGCGGTCTCCGAACTGCTCGCGCCGCTTCCCGACGACATACTCGAAAGCGTGCCGGAGTGGGCACGCTCCGATGGCGGCAACTGGGTCGGCGTGTCTGCGCGCGCCCGCGTGGTGGTCTATAACACCGACAGACTGGAAGCGAGCGACCTGCCCCAGTCCATCGAGGACTTCGCCAACCCGGAGTGGAGGGGGCGCGTCGGCTGGTCGCCCACCAGCGGTCCGACGCAGACGATGGTGACGGCCATGCGCGTGCTGTGGGGCGAGGAGAGGACGCGCCGCTGGCTCTCAGGCATGGCGGCGAACGGCGCGACGGCGTACCCCAATCACACCGCGACCGTCGCGGGCGTCGGCGCGGGCGAGGTGGACCTGGGGCTGGTGAACCACTACTACCTGCTGAGGTTCCTGGAGGAACGGGGGGAGTCGTTTCCGGCGCGCAACTACCATCTTCCGCACGGCGGGCCGGGCAACCTGCTGATAGTGGTGGGCGCGGGCATACTGGAGACGGCGCCCAACCGCGCCAACGCCGAGCGCTTCCTGCGCTTCCTGCTGTCCGAGGAGGCTCAGCGTTACCTGACCGACCACGCCTACGACTACCCGCTGGCCGACGGCGCGGAGCCCAACGCCGCGCTGACGCCGCTGGACGAGATAAGCCGCCCCGACGTGGAGCAGACCCAACTCGGCGACGTGCGCCCCACCGAGCGCATGATGCGCGAGGTGGGGGTGATTCCGTAGGGGGGCTGGCCGAGGCGATACAGGTTCGCCTCGGCCAGCTGAATCGACACGCGCCAGCCGGCGGCGCTTACGCCGGCGTGGGGCCGTTCGACTCGGACTTGGCGCGACGACTAGACGGGGGCGGCTCAGCAAATGGCGCACCGTAAGCCAATGCCGCCAAGCGACGCCGGTTCCAAGCGTCCCATTCGGCATCTGCTTGTTCGCGGCCTTGCTTGCGGCCCTCGTCTCTGGCTCTTTCCAGGGCCTCGCTGCGCACACGCTCGAGCTCTTCGCGCCGCGCCTCCTTTTCTAATCGCTGCTTTTCCTTGAGCGGCTCCAGGTACTTTCTTCTGAAGTAGTCTGCGGCAATCATGGTGAACGACGAGACCTCCACTACCGAGAATAAGGAAACAGAAGTGCCGAGTGGCACTCATCTATGTGCGCGTCCACGCACCTGAAACACGTTATAGCGTCGCAGCCAAAGTCAACCTGGCACGCTTGGCTGTCGTTGTCGCAGGTCTCGCGCGTACACACTGGGCAAGAATAGTCGTACTGCGGGGCTAGAGGCGCATTGCAGTAATAGCAGACTCCTATTGGATTGTGATCGGTGTCAATCAACATGGCCTAATTGCTGCAACAGGTTTGGCGAGGTGTTTGCGGGACAAGTAGATTATATGACATCCTCGGCCCACCGGACGACAGCCTCCGCGACTTCTATCGCCGCAGCGTACTGCTCGGCGCAGACGGGCCTCGCCGGCCCTGGATAACGAGTCGCCGCAGCGTAGGGCGTGAGGTCCGCGGCTTTCCATACCGTGTCCGGTACAGTTTCCCCTATCTCGTCCAGCAGCGACAGCAGACGCGCCAGGTCGTGTACGTATGGGAACTCGACGCCGCGCTTCAACAATACTGCTTTGATGGCCTTTTCGGCTGCCTGCTGTGCTTCGAAGCACAGGTCTTCCGGGTAGGCGTCCGGGTGGCTGTTTCTGGCCAGGGCGAGGTTGCTTCTCGCGCGGTTAAGCCATTCTCGTGGATCGTCCGGGGAGTAACGCTCACGGGCACTCATACACAACCCTTCCTTCTCGCAGCGCGGGTTTGATGACCAGGGCGTGAGAGTCCTTGTATCGTTCCACGTCCTCCGGCGACACCACGATGGCGTCCACGGCGACGCCGACTCCGCGCAGCTTTCGGTACATCCGTCCCACCAATTTCCAGCAGTGTCCCCCCTCACGGATGATGAGCAGGTCAACGTCGCTGTCGCGTCCCATGCCGCCCGTCGCCGCCGACCCGAAGAGAATTATCTTCTCCGGCTCCGCCACCTCGACGATTCGCGCTATCACGTCGTCCAACACACTTTGTTTGAGCATCTTCTCTATCCCGCACGCACCGCAGTGACGCCGCCTCGCGCTCATACACACAACTCATCCCCCCACGCGGCGTTGGGACAACCCTACGCGCCTACCCCGCACAATGTAACAGAACTCCCCCACATGTAATAGCTCAGAGTCGATGGTACGAGTCTGAACAGCGCCTTCACCCCCATCCTAACCTTCCCCCATCAAGGGGGAAGGGACTTGGGAAAGCCCCTCCCCCACAGGCGGGCGAATGTTCTATAATCGCAGCAGCCATGAGATTCGCCGAAGTCGCCGTCGATGCGCCCGCGGGGTTCGCCCGCACGTTCAGCTACTCCATACCGGAGGGCCTCAGCGTGCGGCCGGGCCAGCTTGTCCGCGTGCCGTTCGGGGCGCAGCGGCTGCAGGGCATGGTGTTCTCGCTGGAGGACACACCGCAGGTGCCGCAGACGCGCGACATCATCGCCGCCGCGAGCGAGGAGCCGCTGCTGACGGGCGCGCAGCTCCGGCTGGCGACCTGGATCAGCGGCTACTATATGTGTCCGCTCATGGACGCCGCCGCGCTGATGATGCCCCCCGGCCGTCGCATCCGCTCCAGGGCCGTGCTCTCGCCGGGCGAACGCGCCGACGACGACAGCCTGTCGCTGACTCCCCTGCAACAGCGCGTGCTGGACTACGTGCGCAGGCGCGGGCAGGTCGACGAGGGTCGGCTCGCCGCCGCGCTGGGGGAGTCGGCCCGCGCGTCCGCCGCGCGGCTGGCGCGCCGGGGCGTGCTGGAGCGTCGCACCGAGGAGCGTCGGCCCACGTCCCGGCCGCTGCGCCGCAAGCGGCTGCGGCTGACCGATGGCGGTGGGCAGGGACTGCGCCGGTGGCTCGACGAGGCCGAGCGCAACGAGAAGCAGGCCGCGCTCGCCAGACGGCTGATTGCCGGGGGCGCGCCGCTGCTGCTCAGGGAGGCCAATGAGCAGTACGGCAGCTACGCCGTCAACCGGCTCGTCTCGACGGGCCTGGTGGAGAGGGAGGAGGCGACGCTGGAGCGCGACCCCCTCGCCGGCCGGAGCTTCCAGACCGTCGCGCCGCCCGCGCTCACGCCGGAGCAGGAGGAGGTGGCGAGGGAGATTCGCGCCGTCCTGGCCGACGAGTCCGAGTCGCCCGGTGTCTTCCTGCTACAGGGCGTGACCGGCAGCGGCAAGACCGAGGTGTACCTGGATGCCGTGGAGGAGTGCCGACGCCTGGGCAAGCGGGCCATCGCGCTGGTGCCGGAGATCGCGCTCACCCACCAGACCATCGAGCGATTCTCGGCCAGGTTTCCGGGCCGCGTGGCGGTGCTCCACAGCGGCCTCACGCCCGGCGAGCGGTTCGACCAGTGGCGGGGCATCCGGCGCGGCGACTACGACGTGGTGATAGGCACGCGCAGCGCGCTGTTCGCGCCCCAGCCGGAGCTGGGGCTGGTGGTGATAGACGAGGAGCACGACTGGAACTACAAGGAGGCCAACGTCAGCCCGCGCTACCACGCCCGCGACGTGGCGCTGAGGCTGTGCGAGCTGAGCGGCGCGGCGCTGGTGATGGGCAGCGCGACACCGGACGTGGGCACGTACTACATGGGCAGGCGCGGTCCCATCGAATTGCGGCATCTGCCCCACAGGGTGCGCGCCGGAGACAGCACGCCGCGCACCGAGCGGGCGCCGCTGGCCCGCGTCGCGCTGGTGGACATGAAGGAGGAGCTTAGGGCGGGCAACCGGGGTATGTTCAGCCGCGCGCTTGCGCGGGCCATCGAGCGCAACCTGGCGTCGGGCGAGCAGACCATCCTGTTTCTCAACCGGCGCGGCGCGGCGGCGTTCAGACAGTGCCGCAGGTGCGGATTCAGCCTGCGCTGCCGGCGCTGCGACGTGTCGCTCGCCTACCACAACAGCCTCGACAGGCTGCTGTGCCACCACTGCGGATACCGGCGCAGGGTTCCGCAGAAGTGCCCGAGCTGCCTCGGCTTCCAGCTAGCCTACTACGGCTTCGGCGTCCAGAGCGTGGAGGAAGAAGTCGGGCGGCTGTTCCCCGGGGCTCGCGTGGCGCGCTGGGACAGCGACGCGGTGAGCGGCGCGCGAGCGCACGCGCGGGTCGCCGAGAGCTTCGGGTCGGGCGAGGCGGACGTGCTGGTGGGCACGCAGATGGTCACCAAGGGGCTTCACTTCCCATCGGTGACGCTGGTGGGCGTGGTGTCCGCGGACGTCGGCCTGAACGTGCCGGACTTCCGGGCGGGGGAGCGCGCCTTCCAACTGCTGTGCCAGGTGGCCGGACGCGCGGGACGGGGCGAAAACCCCGGCACGGTGATAGTGCAGACCTACCAGCCGGACAACTATGCGGTGTCCGCGGCCGCGGCGCAGGACTACCAGCGGTTCTACCGCCAGGAGATGGCGCACCGCTACGCGCAGGCCAACCCGCCCTACACCAAGCTCATCAGGCTGGTCTATTCGCACCTGAACGCGCAGGCGGCCGAGGGAGCGGCCCACAGGCTGGCGCGTCTGCTCAGGGAGCAGCGCGAGGCGTGGGGCCTGTCGGACGTGGAGTTGCTGGGACCGACGCCCGCCTACCCCGCCAGGGTGCGGGCGCGCTACCGCTGGCAGGCGCTGCTGCGCGGCCCGGAGCCGCGCCGGCTGCTGGACACCGTGGCGGTGCCCAACGGCTGGACGGTGGACGTGGACCCGGCGACGCTGGCGTAAGGCGAACCGGCGGCGTATTCCCCCGCTTGGCGCACAACGCTATACTATGCCAAACATAGCAGACACGCCCGGCGGCGCGCGGGCGAAAGGGGGACGCATGGCAGACTACACAGCCTATTTCAACGGGGACTGGGTACCCTTCGACGACGTGAAGGTGTCGCCGCACGACCGCGGCTTTATGCTGGCGGACGTCGTGTTCGACGTGGCACGCACCTTCAACGGCAAGAGCTTTCGCATGAAGCAGCACGTGGACAGGCTGTACCGCTCGCTCAAGTTCGTTCGCATCGATCCGGGGCTTTCACACGAGGAGATGACGTCCATCAGCGAGGAGTCCATCGAGCGCAACATGAGCAACCTGGCGGAGGCGGGCGACTTCACCGTTCGCCAGTGGGTCACGCGCGGGCCGGGCCGCTGGGCGCAGACCGCGGGGCCGCCCAGCGTGTGCGTGGAGGTGCAGCCCATCTCGTTCGACCGATTCTCCGGCCTGTACGGCGACGGCGCGCACGGCGTGATAGCCCGCACGCGCAGCTATCCCGCCGAGTCCCTGGACCCGAAGGTGAAGCACCACAGCCGCATGAACTTCAACCTCGCCGAGCTCGAGGCCGCCGACGTGGACGAGTCCGCCTGGCCGATCCTGCTGGACGTGGACGGCAACCTGACGGAGGGCACCGGCTACAACGTGTTCCTGGTGACGGACGGAGTGCTGCGGCTTCCCGGCGACACCACCCTGCTGCAAGGGGTATCGCGTGGCATGGTGGTGGATCTGGCGCGGCAACTGGACATTCCCATCGCCGAGGAAGAGCTACAGCCCTACGACCTGTACACCGCCGACGAGGTGTTCTTCTCGGGCACCAGCCCGTGCGTGCTGCCAGTCACGCGGGTGGACCGGCGGGATGTGGGCGACGGCAGGCCGGGGCCAGTGACCGAGCAGCTGCTCGCGGCGTGGAGCGAGACGGTCGGGCTGGACATAGTGGACCAGGCGCTGCGCTTTTCGAGAGGATGATACGAACCCTCAACTCGACTGATTGCGGGAGCGCGGGACGCGGCTGATGGACTCCGACCGGCAGGATAGAGCCGGCGCTCCCGCTCGCGCCGGGCGAAGCCGCGCGACGTGGCTAACCGTCGGGGCGCTGGCCGCGATTCTCGCGGTCGCGCTCGGCCTGCGGCTGTACGGGCTGGGGTGGGACGACGGATTCGACTGGACGCCGCACCCCGACGAGCGCGCTATCCTGTCCAAGACGGCCCAGCTGTCGTTCCCCCTGGACGACCTCGGCTCGCTGCTGGACGCCGAACGCAGCGACTGGAATCCGCGCTGGTTCCCCTACGGCAGTATGCCCCTGTACGCGCTGTCGGTCGTGCGCTCGGCCGCCTCGATTCTAACGGGCGACGAGCTGCGGGACCTGCGGCTGATGGCGCGGGCCATATCCGCGCTCGCGGACGCCGGCACGGTGGCGATGGTGTTCGCGCTGGGCCGGCGCGTCTATGGCCGAGGCGTGGGCCTGCTGGCGGCGGCGTTGACCGCGCTGGCCGTGCTCCACATCCAGCTGAGCCACTTCTTCGCCGTCGATACGCTGGCCGCGCTGTTCAGCGTGGCAGCTATCTTCTTCCTGTACCGCGCGGCCAGGCACGGGAGGATCGAGGACTCGGCGCTGGCGGGCGTGCTCATCGGGCTGGGGCTGGCCACCAAGGTCAGCCTGTTTCCCATCGTGGCCGCATTCGGCGTCGCCCATCTGCTGCACGTGATGGGAGCGTTGGAGGGCGCGTCCGGCCAGTCAAGGGCGTTCACAGTGCGGCTGTCGGACGCGCTATGGGGCGCGCTCGCGGGTGCGGTCGCCATCGGCCTCGTGTTCGTGGTCACGCAGCCATACGCGCTGCTGGACTTTCCCCGATTCCTGTCCGACGTGTCCGAGCAGTCGGAGATGGTGCGGCGCATCCGGGACTACCCCTACACGCGGCAGTACGTGGACACGACGCCGTACCTCTACCACGCGCGGCAGCTAGCGGCCTGGGGTCTGGGCTGGCCGCTGGGAGTCGTGGCGCTGGCGGGGCTGGCGTACGCGGCGGTGCGCGGCATGAGGTGGGCGCACGGCCTGGCCTACGTCGCCGCCGGGTGGGTCGCGCCCGCGGCCATGCTGCTGCTGTGGGACGGCGTGTTGGCAATCGCGGCCGCGTCCGCCCTCGCGCTGGCCGCGCTGCTCGCCACGCTGGCGGTGCGCTCGGCGTCGTCCAGAGTGGACGTGCTGCTGCTGAGCTGGGTTGTGCCCTACCTGCTCATAACCGGCGCGTTCGAGGTCAAGTTCCTGCGCTACCTCCTGCCCGTCACGCCGTTTCTGCTGCTGTTCGGCGGCAGAATGCTGCGCGACCTGTGGCGTCGGGCGGGCGAGTGGCGCGGCGGCGCGGCGCGGCCCCTGGTGTCGGCGGGCATAGCGGTGGTAGTGGGCGCGACCGCGCTGTACGCGCTGGCCTACGTGGTTGGGGTGTACGGCCAGCCGCTCACTTCGGTGCGCGCGGGCGAGTGGGTGAGGGAGAACGCGCCGCGCGGCTCGGTGATTCTCAAGGAGCACTGGGAGGAGGGACTGCCCCGCCTCAGGGGATACGACATCCGGGAGCTTGAGATGTACGACCCCGACGGCGCGCGCAAGCGGCTTCACATCGCCGAGCGGCTCGCCGGGGCCGACTACCTGGTGCTGTACAGCAACCGCTTGTACGGCACGATTTCGCGGCTGCCGGAGCGATACCCGCTCAGCCGCGAATACTACCGGCTGCTGTTTGCGGGGCGGCTCGGATACGAGATACGGCTGGTGGAGACGGCCTATCCCAACCTGCTGGGTGTGGGCCTCGTGGACGACACGTTCGGCTGGGCCGGTCTGCCGGAGCCGGAGGCGTCGCGCGAGCGGACCGACTTCCCCGTCACGCTGCGGCTCGGCTACGCCGACGAGAGTTTTACGGTCTATGACCATCCAAAGGTGTTCGTGCTGGAGAACGTCGGACGCCTCGATGCCTCGCAAATCGAGGAGATGCTGGAACGTGTTCGCAGGCCACTGAATGTCGCGGTGGTTGCTGTGCCGCCAACCACAGGAATCGCTCAAGCCGACAGCGACGGCGATGACGTTCCGTCGCTGATGCTGTCGCCGGAGGACGCCGCCACGCAGCAGGCGGGCGGTACCTGGCGCGAGATTATCGACGCCGGCAGTTGGACGAACCGCTTCCCCGTGCTGGCGTGGCTGATAGTGGTGCAGGGGCTGTCGCTGCTCGCGCTGCCCGCCGCGCTGCTGATGTTCCGTCCGCTGCCCGACAGGGGCTACCTGCTCGTGAAGGCGCTCGCGCTGCTGGCGGCGTGCCTGGTGGTGTGGCTGCTGGCGAGCCTGCGCTGGATGCCCTTCTCGCAGGGGTCGATTGGCGTGGCCACGCTGGCGCTGGCGGTGGTGTCGTTCGCGGCGCTGGCGTTGCGCGGCGGCGAGATACGCGCGTTCGTGCGCGAGCGGTGGCGGATGATTACCGTCTGCGAGGCGTTGTTCCTGGCGGCCTTCCTGGCGTTCGTATTGCTGCGAATGGCCAACCCGGACCTGTGGCACCCGTACAGGGGCGGCGAGAAACCGATGGACTTCGCGTACCTCAACGCGGTGGTGCGTTCGACGTTCATGCCGCCCTACGACCCCTGGTTCGGCGGCGGCTACCTGAACTACTACTACTGGGGCCAGTTCATAGTCGCCACGCTGATTCGGGCGACGGGCATCCAGCCGGCGGTGGCCTACAACCTAGCGGTGCCGACGTTCTTCGCGCTCGCGGTGGGCGGCGCGTTCTCCGTGGTGTACAGCCTTGCGGCCAGCTCACGGCTCGCTGCCGCCCCAGCGAGTGCGGCGCAGGCCGTGTACCGCCGCCTGTCGGCCCAGTCCGGCGTCGACCGGTCCGCGGTGGCGGCGGGACTGGGCGGCGCGCTGTTCGTGTGCGTGCTGGGCAACCTGGACGGCGCGGCGCAACTCGTCGGCGGCGCGTGGCGTTGGGTCACGCAGGGTATTCCCTTCGGCTTCGACTACTGGCGGAGCACGCGCATGATGCCGCCGGACCCGCCCGGCCACGAGATTACGGAGTTCCCGTTCTTCTCGTTCCTGTTCGCGGACCTGCACGCCCACATGATGGCGATTCCGTTCGCGCTGCTCGCAATCGGGCTGTGCCTGTCGGTGGCGCTGGCGGCGCGGCGGTCCGGCTCGCTGGGACGACGCTGGGACGCGGGCGAGCTCGCGCGGCTGGCCGTGCTGGGCGTCGTGGTGGGCGCGCTGCGGCTCATCAACGCCTGGGACTACCCCACGCAGCTACTGCTGGCGGCGGCGGCGATTACCCTCGCCGAGTATCTCGCGCAGGGCGGGCTTGGACTGGCAATGCTGACACGGGCGGCGGTCAAGTCCGTGCTGGTATTCTCGGTGGGGTACGTCGTGTTCCTGCCGTTCCACCTCAGCTACGAGACATTCGTGGGCGGAGTCGAGGCCACCACCAACACGACTACCATCTGGCAGTTCCTCGCCATAAGCGGCCTGTTCGTGTTCGTGGTAGGTTCGTTCGCGCTAGTGGAGGCGCGGTCGTTCGTCTCCGGTCTGCGGCCGCCGGAGGGCATAGCAAGCCTGCTCCGGCTGCGCGACGGCGTCGGGCGCAGCCAGCTCGCCGTGCCCGTGCTGGCCGCGCTGGCGGCGGCGCTGCTGGCGGTGGTGGCGCTCTCGGACGAGGCCGGCGGCACGGCGCCGCTTGTCGTCGCGCTGCTGGCGCTCACGGCGGCGGTCTGCGTCGCGCGACTGCTGGCGATGCGCGGCGACGCGGCGCAGGTGGCGTTCGCCGGGCTGATGGCGTGCACGGCGCTCGCGCTGGTGGCCGGGCTGGAGTTCGTGCGCGTGCAGGACGACATCGAGCGCATGAACAGCGTCTTCAAGTTCTACCTGCAGGCGTGGACGCTCATGGCGCTCGCTTCGGCCTTCCTGCTGTGGCGCATGGCGACCCGCTGGCGAGCGTCGGGATCGCGGCGAGTGACGCCGGCGGTCGCGTGGGCCGTCGGCGCCGCCGCGCTGGTGCTGTGCGCCGCCGTGTATCCGGCGCTGGGCACGCGCGCGCGGCTCGCCGACCGGTTCGACACGCGGAACGCGCCGCTGACGCTGGACGGCACAGAGTACGCGCGGGGGACGGTGTACCGGGACGTGGAAGGCCCCATCGACCTGGAAGCCGACTTCGAGGGGATACGTTGGCTGCAGGAGAACGTGGACGGCTCGCCCGTCACGCTGGAGGGGCAGACGCCGCTCTACAGGTGGGGCGGCCGCGTGAGCGTGTACACCGGCCTGCCGGGCGTGGTGGGCTGGGAGTGGCACCAGATACAGCAGCGCGGCGGCGTCCACGCCCGCGAGGTGATCCGCCGGGTGGACGACGTGGACACCATCTACTCGACACACAGCACGCGGGATGCCGCGCGCCTGCTCAAGAAGTACGACGTGGGCTACGTGTACGTGGGCCAACTGGAGCGACTGTACTACCCGGAGGCGGGCATTCGCAAGTTCGAGGACGGCATGGACGGCGTACTGGAGAGGGTGTACGCGGACGAAAGCACAGCCATCTACCGCGTACTGCGCTGAGGCGCGCGACTGGACGGGGCTGCGGTGGGGACTGACCATTCGCATCTGGTCGGGGTGGCCGGGATTGAACCGGCGGCCTCCTGCTCCCAAAGCAGGCGCGCTCCCTCTGCGCCACACCCCGCCATCCTTCAGGTTCAAATTATAGGCTGGGCGCGTTCAGTGGGCAAGCGCCATGCGCCACGAACAGAGACGCCCCCACAAGGGGGACGTCGGGCCAGAGATGCGATCTCTGGGGTGGTGGTACTATTGTAGCACGGCCCGCCGGGTTGTCAACGCCAGTTCTTATGACACCACTATCTCCAGGCGGCAGTGGTCGCTCGGCCCCCACTCGTGCAGCCCGTTGATTGCGCGAACGCTCACGGAGTCCGCCATACCTTTCGAGGCGAAGACAAAGTCCAATTGTCGTGTGGCGCTGGCTGGGTCTGTCGTTCGGCGGTAGTACGTGGGAACGTTCTTGCTGTCGCGGGGCAGTTCGTCCGGCCATGGGCACGCCCGACGTCCATTCGGGAATTGAGGACCAACGAAACACAGCCCCAGCGCCTTCATCCTCTCGAACACACTTGCGTAGCGCCCGGCCCAATACTCGTTGCCGTCCTCCCCGTAGCCATAGAGAATGTTGAGGTCTCCGGCGGCCAGTATTCGGTGCCTGTCCTGTGACCCGATAAACAAGGAGAGATCCGAGACCAGGCGATGGGCCGAAGCATCGGCAAAGATCCAACTGCTTTCTACAGTAGAGTGAGGCTTCTCCCAGAAGGAATACAGGGAGACAGCGACGAACGGCTCGACGCCATCCGCCTCCACCCGGGCGGCCGTGAGCGTGCCCGGGCGACTCACCCCGAGTTCGCCGGAATTGGTCTCTCCGAGGGGCTTGGCCTGAATCCACTTCACTTCGGCGCGGTGGGAAAGACTGGCGATAGCAGTGCGGGCCCTCCACCCGGGCCACCCGGCCGTGTACCAGTCTGCGGGGTCGACGCATATCTGACTGACGACGTCCTGCGGTGGCGCGGAGGCCTCCTGCAACAAGGCAACGTCCGCGTCCATTGTAGTCAGGCAATGCCAAGGAGCTATCATGCCCCCGATGTTCCAGGAGACGATTTTCACGGCCACTGGGCTATCCTCTCGGCTGTGCCTGCGGACACGTCTGATTCATCCCCATCATTCCCCTATCGCCCGGCGCACCGCCTCCGACTTTTCGGCGTCGCGGGCGGCGCAGCGCTCCCACAGCTCGAGCGTCAGACGGGCGCGCTCGTCCACCGGCACGTCGATCATCATGCCGGAACCGGGATACGGTATGGCCGCCGTGCCCCTGGCGATTGCGTCGGCGAACAGCCGGCGCGTCTCGCGGTAGAACTCCAGCCGCTCCTCGGTGGGCGTCTGGGCGCGGTTCACAGGCTCGACCCACGACGGGTGCGGGCAGATGGTGGCGGCGAACCCCAGGTTCTTACCCCTGAGAGCCAGCCGGTGAATCTCGTCGGCGTCGTCGAACTGGGGCAGCAGGCCGTAGGGGTGGCTTACGCCCACAGGCTGTACCCCGGCGGCGCGCGTCTCGATGACGACGCGGCCCTTGGCGTACTCGAACGGGTCGAACTCCTCGCAGGGAGTTATGCCGAGCGCGCGGCCAAGCGCCGGCTCGTCCAGGCCCACGGCGGACACCCGCGCGCTGGCCGCGATAATCTCGCGGATGTTCCACACGCCGCGGGCCGTCTCCAGCAGCGCCACAATCTGCAGGTGGCTTTCGGGTATGCCCTTGCGGGCCTCCACGTCGCCGAGGATCGCGTCGGCGCGTTCCACGTCCTCCGCGCTGTCGGGTCCGCCGAGCACGACGCCCCGCAGCCCCGGTGTGGCGGCGGCTTCGACGTCGGCGTACAGCAGGTCCTTGTTGACGCGCGCGAACACCTCCGCGGCGCCCCTGCCCGCGACCGGTACGGCCTCGGCCAGCGACGCGCGCGCTTCGGCCTTGCGTGCGTCGGGCACTGGGCCGGCGAGGTCGAGGATGACCGCGTCGGCGTTGTGCGTCCAGGACGCCGCGACTTCGTCCTCGTTCAGCGGCGATACGACCAGGTAGGAGCGTCTAACGAACGGTTCCATGTTCTTTTCTTCACCCTCACCCTAACCCTCTCCCATCAAGGGAGAGGGGACTTGAGCAGCAGAGCTTTCGGCAACCCTCTCCCATCGAGGGAGAGGGGACTTGAGCAGCGGAGCTTTCGGTTCGCCTATCCTCCGACCGCCTCTTCCGCGGCCAGCGACGCGGCGCGCTTGGCGGCTTTTTCGCCGTCCCGCCTGGCGCAGGCGGCGGCCCATTCGATTAGCTCTCTCGCTCTGGCCGCCTCGTATGCGTCCACCGTGTCGCCGTCCAGGTCGGCCTCCACCTCGCCGCGGGCATCTATCCGGTCGAACAGGGCGAGCACGCGACGGGCGCGGTCCACCTCGTCCGGCGTGGGGGTCAGCCCGATGTTCTGGGGCTGCACCACGTTGGGATGCAGGCCGCCGCCGGACCGGAATCCGGCCTTGCGGTTGGCGATGGCCTGTTGGAGCGTGCGGTCGCCGTCGGTGACGCTGCCCGAAGTGTCGGACATGTAAACGCCGCCCGCGCGGTTCTGGCCCAGCGCCATGGCTATGAGCTCGCCCTCGCCGCGGTTGTAGAAGAACTGGTCGAATCCCACGAACATCTCCAGGCCCATGTCCATGGACATGTCGTAGCCGGTTCCGGGCGCGAAGGTCCTCACGCGCGGGCTGCTGGAGGCTATCTCGTAGGAGTTGGCGACGCCCAGCGTGGTCTCGATCATGGCGTTGACCTCGATCGTGCCCGGCCGTATGCCGCGCTCGCGCTCCAGCCGGGTGATGATAGTGTCCACCTTGCGAATCTGGTCGGCGTGCTCGGTCTTGGGGTGGGATATGCGACTCACGCCCGGGCGCACCGCCGCATCGAGGTCGGCCTCGGGGTACGCGCAGTTGATGCGCACCGAGACTTCGGCGCCCCCCTTCTGGCCTATCAGAATGGCATCCGGCAGCACGGCGCGGGCGTTGTCCTTCTCCGACTGCGGTACCGAGTCCTCCAGGTCGTAGTCGAGGCTGTCGCTGTGGCGCAGCCAGGAGCTTTTCACGAAACGCTCGGTGTTCACCGGCATCATCAGGCCCGAGCGTCTGACCCTTCTCGTCATCGTGTTCCCTCCTGCGAAAACTGTTCCGGGTTCATGGGGTAGCGGCGGCGCCGTTACGTCAACGAGCCGGACGCCACGCCCCCGTCCCGCCGCGCCCAGCTATCCGACTCCACCGCCGTCAGGAAGTCCAGCACCAGCCGGTTGAACAGGTCCGGCTCCTCCAGGTTGATGGTGTGGCCCGACTGCGGCAGAAACGCCAGCCCCGACGACGGGATGCAGCGTTTCATGAAGATGGCCGGCTGTATGCACGGGTCGTCCTCGTCGCCCACCAGTATCAGCGTCGGAACGTCCAGGGCGCGCAGCCGGTCTTCGAGCGCGTAGATGGGCGGCCGCCTGCCCTGCACGCCCCGGAACGTGAACGCCGAGCCGGTGGGCGAGTGCTCCGCGAACTGCTCGGCGAACTCCCGCCAGCCCTTGGGGTCCTTGCGCAGAAGCTGCACGCGCGCCGGCCCCCGCGTGTAGTCCTCCATCGCCGCCATGCCGCCGGACTCCACGCGCGCCGCGAAACCGGCCACGTTCTCGGCGAACGACTCCGGGCTGTCCGAGCCGGTGCCGGTGCCCGCGACTATCAGCGAGCGCGCCATGTCCGGGTGCGTCAGCCCGAAGTTGAGCGCGACGTTGCCGCCCATCGACAGCCCGCCCACGTGGGCGCGCTCGATGCCCAGGTGGTCGAGCAGTCCGCGCAGGTCCTCCACCGCCTGCTCCTGACTGTATGCGTCCAGGTCGTCCGGCACGTCCGACGGCGGATAGCCCCGCGCGCAGTAGGTTATCACGCGGTACCGCCGAGAGAAGAACCGCACCTGCGGCTCCCACGAGCGGTAGTCCCCCGCGAACTCGTGGCTCCACACCAGCGGGTATCCTTCGCCGGTGGATTCGTAGTACAGGGAGACGCCGTTGATGGTGGTGTGTGGCATTTCAGATCTCCTCAGTGGCCGGTAGTCAGTGACGGAATCGCACTCACCTGCGAATCCGAGGCAAGTTCTCAGCCTTGCGTTCTCGTTCGGCGCGACGAACCCGTGTGCCATAGACGAATACGCTCGCCAACGCAACAATGTCTATGCCGAAGATCGCCACCCCAGCCCAGACATGTCCTTGGACGATTATGAAGATGCTACCGCATATTGCTACCAAGGACAGCACGAAAGCCGCCGCCAGTCCGAGATAGCTTCTGCTGGAATCACCACCGACAACTTTCTTCTCCAACTGGATCCGATGGGCTAGTTGCATCTCAGCCATGCTCATTATTCTGTCCGCCGCGCCTGGGAGAGTCGCCTCGTAGCGTTCGAGAGCATCCGGCGGAGGAATCGGACCTGTCCAGGACGTAGTAGTTTCAACGCTCTGCTGACTGTGCAAAACGACATCAGCCTGCGAACCCGCAGGCTGATCGCCAGGTCCAGACTCTGCTCTTTCGCATCGCCCGCTCATCAGTCTAACAGACTAACTCCAGGTCATCGGTCTCGGACGCCTCAAACTCTCCGATCGCACGGCGCATAGCCTGTCCCACTGCAAGCCAGTCCATCATCAACGCGACAGTGTCTGGGTCGTCAGAAGCGTTGTAGCCGTTCAGCGTGTCCCCAACGTCAACTATCCTGGCCATTCCCTCCACGAATGACGGCCTTGCGAAAATGAATTCGCTGTACATGTCGTTCATTTGTTGCCTCCCCATGTACCGCTTTCCCGATTCTCCCGAGTGTATCACGAAAACTGGCAGCACTGACCCTGGGCCAAGAGAGCGGCCGGATGTACGAGTCGCACCAAAACCGGCTGGGGTCATCAGCAGGCCTCGATACATGACTGGCCCCTAAAAATACCCCGCGCCGCCGTTGACGTGGATGGTCTGGCCCGTGATGAAGCCGCCCTCCTCGGACGCGAGGAACAGGCACGTGGCCGCGATCTCCTCTGGCTTGCCCAGACGCTGCACGGGTATGCGGCTCGCTCCCGCGCTGGGGTTGGCGCCGCCAGGGTACCACGACAGGTCCCGCGTCGTGTCTATCGCACCCGGGGAGACGACGTTGACCGTGATGTTCTGCGCCGCGAACTCGGACGCCAAGCCGCGCGCCAGGCCGGTGAGTCCCATCTTCGGCGCGGACACGTGCGCGCGCGTGGCCGACCCGGCGAACGCGCCGTCGCCGCTGATGAAGACGATGCGTCCGCCGCCGTGCTCCAGCATGGACGGCAGCACCGCCTGGGCGCAGAAGAACGCGCCCTCCAGCACCACGCCCACCACGCGCCGCCAGTCCTCGTAGGTGACCTCCAGGAACGGCTTGTGCGGACGTATCGCCGCGTTGCTCACCAGCACGTCGATGCGCCCGAACTCGTCCAGCGCGCGCGCCGCCATCGCGTCCACCTGCGCCCTGTCCGCCACGTCCGCCAGCACGCTTATCGCGCCCACGCCCAGCGCGCGGGCCTCCTCCGCCACGGCGTCCGCCTCCGCCTGGTTGGTGCGCGCGTTCACCACCACGTTCGCGCCCTCGGCCGCCATCGCCAGTATCGTGGCCCGCCCGATGTTGCGGCCCGAGCCGGTCACCAGCGCCGTCTTGCCTTCCAGTTTCATGGGGGTGTCACCTTTCTGAGCCTACTCCGCCGGGGGCGTGAGGAACGTCGCCGTCACCTGGCTGGACTCCAGCCGGCGGCGTTCGTCGTCGGGTATGCCGAGCACCTCGCCGAGCAGGTACTCGTTGTGCTCGCCCAGGATGGGCGCCGGCGTCCGCACGCCCTGGGGCGTGCGGGAGAACTGCCACGGCGAGTTGATGTACGGGTGCTCTACCCCGTCGGGGTGGGTGAGCATCGGCAACTGGCCGCGCGCCTCCGCGTGCGGGTTGGTCATCGCCTCCCGGTTGTCCAGCACCGCGCCGCTCGGCACGCCCGCGCGCTGAAGCGCCTCCATGGCCTCGTCGCCGGAGCGCGCCCGCGTCCACTCGGCGATAATCTCGTCCAGCGCGTCGTGGTTCGCCCGCCGCTCCAGCACGCCCGCAAAGCGCGGATCGTCCGCCAGCTCCGGCCTGCCGATGGCCTCGCACAACGCGGTCCACTCCTCGTCGCACGTCACCGTCAGCGCGACCCAGCGGTCGTCGCCCTCGCACGGGTAGCAACCCTGCGGCGCCCACGCCGGGTGTCGGTTGCCGATGCGCTCCGCCACGGTGCCATTGTACGAATACTCCATGAGCCAATCGCCCACGAGAGAAATCATCGACTCCCAGTGCGACAGCTCGATGTACTGGCCCTCGCCCGTGCGTGCGCGGTGCAGCAGCGCGGCCATGATCGCGCCCGCCGCGTGCATGCCGTTGAGCGGGTCGGGCGTGATGGTGCCGGTGCGCAGCGGCGGGCCGCCCTCGTAGCCGGTCATCGCGGTCACGCCGCTCAGGTGCTCCTGCGCCCAGCCGAAGCCGATGTAGCTCTTGTCCGGCCCGTCCGAGCCGAACGCGGGCATGGATAGCACGATGATGGCGGGATTGACCTTGCGCAGGTCGTCGTAGCCGAGGCCCAGCCTGTCCATCACGCCCTGGCTGAAGTTGTCCATCACCACGTCGCTCACGGCGGCGAGCGCGCGGAATATGGCGACGCCCTCCTCGCTGCGCAGGTCGACCGACAGCCCCATCTTGTTGCGGTGGAGCACGTCGAATCCGGAGCGGTTGGTCTCGCGCTGTGCGGACTCCGGGATGGGGCGGTTGTACGTCGCGTTGGCGCTCGTGGCGGCCATCCCCGCGACGACGATTGCCGCGGCGGCGCGGAGCCGCCCGTCCGGCCGCGTGACGGACTCGACCTTGATCACCTCGGCGCCCGCGTCGGCGAGCCAGCGCGCGGCCTTCGGCCCGGCGCGAATCTGCGTCACGTCCAGCACCCGCAGTCCCTCAAGCGGCATTCGCGGCATTTTGTGGCTCCTGACTTCTACTCTTAGCTATTGACGCGCCCACGCGCGAACCTACTCCACCTCTTCCAGCATCGCCAACAGCTTCTTAACGCTATCTATCTCAGTGCGCATGAACCCAACCGGCTTCAGTTCGTTGTACAGGCTGAAGCGCAGGTTGCCGGCGGCGGCAAACATCAGCTTCAATTCCTTTGGCTTCTCGACTTCTTCCGCGAGGCGATACAGATTCTCGGAGTGGTGCTTGTGCCAGCCGTGCCGCCATCCTCGCTGATGCGCTATCGCCGTGAGCCTGTGATCCACCGCGTCGGCGGCCTTCTCAGCCGCGAGTTCCTTGTTGCCCTTAGCGAGCTCGTCTTCCGCACTCCGGATGAGTTGCCTGCTCACGTCCAATTGGTTGTCTGTCAATGCCATGTTTGTTCCCCCAGCCCATTCAAGCTATCACGCGATCTGGTCCAAGACGGCAAGAAACTCCTTAACTCCATCTATGCTCTCTCGGACTTCGCTCTCGCTCATATGGGCGTTGTAGAAATTAGCGTGCAAGCCGTCGGCATTGGCAAGCAACTGTTCCAACTCCTCAGTCCTGCCAGTCTCTTGCCCCAAGAGATTGGCAATCGTGTAGAAATCTCCGTGCCTACCCTGTCTCCAACCCCTTTGCCGTGCTATCGCCTTCAGCCGGTGAGCTACCGCTCCCCACGCCTTCTCCGACGCCTGTAGCAGGTCTCCGCTTTCGAGCTCCTCCTCCGCCTGGCGGATAAACCGGCGGCTGATTGCCACGTGTTCGTCGGCAGTTGTCATCCCACTCGTCCAGGGCGCTCAAGGGCAGGATGTCGGCAGACAGCCAACCTACACCACCCCCAACTGCCGCAGCCGCACCAGCTCCGCGCGCTCCAGGCCCAGCAGGTCGCAGTACACCGCCACGTTGTGCTCGCCCAGCAGCGGCGCGCGGCTGAGCGTCTCGCCGCTCGCCGTCAGGCGATAGGGCGGTCCGGGGTAGCGCGCGCTACCAGCCGCGGGGTGGTCTATCTCCTGGAAGAAGCGGCGGTGTTCGAGCTGCGGAGAGGTGAGCATGTCCTGCGGCGTCGCGACGTAGCCGACGGCGAGCCGCCGCCGCTGCGAGGCGTTGTAGATGTCCAGCTTGCCCTGCTGCCGCACCCACGGCGCGACGATGGCCTCCAGCTCGTCGCGGTGTTCCCCTCTGGAGCGGGGGTCGGCGTACTTGGGGTCGTGCAATTCCTCGATGCCCACCATGTCCGCGAACGCGCCCCAGCCGCCGGGCACCTGCCCCAGCGCGATGTACCCGTCCGCCGTCTCGTACAGCCCGCCGCGCCCGCGCAGCACCGCCTCCGGCGCGGCGTTGCCGAGCCGCGTGGGCGCCTCGCCGAACAGGCTGTTGATTCCCCAGCTATCCAGCAGGTCCACGTTCGCCTCGGTAATGGAGTTGTCCACGTGTTGGCCCTCGCCGGTGAGCGCGGCGTGGTACAGCGCGATGAGCGTGGACGCGAACGCGGCCTGGCCGCCCGCGTACTGCGCCAGATTGCCGCCCATCTTGATAGGCTCGCGATCAGGCTCGCCGGTAATACCCACGTGGCCGCTGACGGCCTGGTCGACTATTTCCTCGCCCTTGTATCCGCTGTACGGCCCGTCCTGCCCGAAGTGCGTTATCGAGCTGACAACCAGGCGTGGGTTGGCCTCGATGAGAGTGTCGTGACCAAGCCCCAACGAGGCCAGGTAGCCGGGCGCGTAGCTTTCCACGAGAACGTCGGCGCGCTTCGCGAGCTCAAGCAGCAGCCCGCGCGCGCTGTGCTGTTCCACGTCCAGCGTCACGCTCTTCTTGCCCGTGTTCAGGTACAGGAACGGGACGCTCTTTTCGGGATGGGGGTCGCCGCCCACGAAGGGGCCCATGGCGCGCATGGCGTCGCCCGTGCCCGGCGGCTCGACCTTTACGACCTCGGCGCCCTGCAGCGCCATCAGCTTGGCGCAGTACGGCCCTGCGACGCGCTCGGTGAGGTCGACGACTCTGATGCCTTCCAGGGCGTGGGCCATGGCTTACCCCCTTGCGGCGTGGCGGACGGCGACCGTCGGACGCTAACCCTCGGCGGCGCCCAAAGTTGCCGTCACCACCCCGGGGCGAGTTTCAGACCCGCCCTACGAAGTCGGTATGGGCGCCACGCTCTTCAGCGTCTCCAGCACTTCGCGCGCGTGGTCCATATAACGGCGCACATCCTCGTAATCGAGGTCGCCCTCGTAAAAGTTTGCATGTAGCCGCTCGGCGTGGGTGAACTTATCTCGGTTCATCCTCTCGTCGTTCGTCAACCTAAGCAACCTGACGGCGTTGCGTCGGATGTGATAGTGCGAGTAGTGATCCCAGCCATTATGTGCTGAGACGGCCTTGACGTATTGCGCCACGGCTCCCCACGCTTTCTCAGACGCCTGGGGCAGGTCGCCGTCCGCAAACTCGGCCTCCGCCTGCTCCAGGAAGCGCGCGCTTGTCTCTGTGTACCGGTTAGCGGCCGTCATAACTCGCCGCGCGATTGCCGGCTAGCGGCCCTTGAAGTTGGGCTTGCGCTTCTCGGCGAACGCGGCCAGACCCTCGCGCTGGTCCTCGCTGCCGGCCATGCCGGAGTTGACCTTGGAGGCGTTCTTCATGCGCTCTTCGAAGTTCGGGAACGAGCGCCCGGTGATGGCGGCTTCCTTGATGGCGCGGACGGCCAGCGGCGCGCAGTTCTCGACGATGCCTCGCACCATCTCCTCGGCGCGGTCCAGCACCTGCTCGTGCGGCACCACCTCCTGCACCAGCCCGATGCGGTGCGCCTCTGCGGCGTCGCAGAACTCGCCGGTGAACAGGAACTTGAACGCCGACCCCAGCGGCACGTAGTGCGCCAGGATGGTCGGGCCGCTCATGGACGCGATGCCGCGCTTCACCTGCGGCCACCCGAACTGCGCCCTGTCGGACGCGATGCGGATGTCGCTCAGTAGCGCGATGCCGCCGCCCTGCGCCAGCGCGTAGCCGTTGATGGCGGCGATGATGGGCTTGTACACCTGGCTGATGAACAGGTACAGGTTGTCGGTGTTGCCGCGCGGCCTGTCGGACGACGGGTTCTCGCGCTCTTCGCGGCCCATCACCAGGTCGTGGCCCGTGGAAAAGGCCCTGCCGGAGCCGGTTACCACCGCGGCCCAGATGTCGGGGTTGGTCTTCACCTCGTTGAAGGTGTCGAACAGGTCGCCGATCATCTCGTTGTTGATGGCGTTGAGCTTTTCAGGGCGATTCAGCGTCAGGTACGCCACCCTGTCGCGAACCTCGAACAGTACGGTGTTTGCCAAGTCAGTCCTCCCTTTCTGGACGTTGCTTTCTCAGGCTATGCGACGCGCCAACCGCGCCGCAAGCGGCCCGAACCTCGTTTCGGGCTATGATACTCCGCGCCCTACAGAGCGTCAAACGCGCCGGACACTCAGGGGGACGACGGCTCAAGCACCGCCGTCCGTTCCGTACCCTTCGACCAACTCCACCATGCGACGCACGTAACGATGCACCCCGGGTCGGTCGACGGCAATCTCGTAATCCTCCAGGTTGCCGTGATGGAAGTGCACGTGAAACTTCTCGGCGATGGTGAATCCCGCTTGCAGGAATGGGTCGTCGTACTCATCCACTAGCCGCGCCGTGGCATTCTTGTTGTCGCGATGGGATTTGTATCGCCAGCCGCGCTGCTTTGAGGCGGCGTTCACTATTTGGCACGCCGCGCCGTACAGCTTCTCCGCGCCCTGCCGCGTGTCCCCAGCGGCAAACTCCGCGTCCGACTGCTCCAGGAACTTCAGCGCCTGCGCGGTGTACTCTTCGACGGTAGCTTCTCGTTGTATGGCCAAAACAAGTCTGTCCTTCTGCAAGTCATCGTCGGACAGCCTGGATCCCCCTAAGCAAAGCGCAGCCTGAATCCCAACGGGTCCTGCCCCACATGCTCGATTATCCCCTTTGCGTTCTCTACATGAGCGGTCGCGCTCCGGTTGGCTTCCAGATAAAACATACCAACTTTCTTGGGACTTCTCATCGGCTTTCCGTCGGAATGGAAGGTCGCATTTGAGATGACGTACCTCTTCGCTTTGCCTAATCTGATGGGGCATTTCGCCGCGGTGAGAATGCCCTTTTCCGCAAGCCAGCTCGTGACTGCAGCCGTAACCTCCCACCAATACTTCACAGAGCGGGTGGAATTATCGGGAAGCAGAACTTCAACGGGTTGGATGTACCGACCATCCGCATCTAGCGTCAAGCTGGACACATCAAGCGGCTTCCATTCCGGGCCGACCGGCGCAGATGGCGCTACGGCGGAAACTCGTGAAGGCGTAGAAACCGGCATTTGCTCGGTGCCCCCGGCAACCGGCTCATTGCCTGCATGAACACTGCCGTCCAGCACGCTGGGCCGCCACAAAGCCAGCGCCTTGAGGCAGACGGTGCCCGCCGCGTCCTGCACAATGTCGAACGAAACCACCTTCTTCTGTTCTATCGGAACGGGCCGATGGGTCTCGTACACTTCCCATCGCTGGCCGTCTGTCACGGCGAAGTGCTGTGTTCCTCGTTCCAGGCAGTACTGAATACCCTGGCTCACCGCGCCCTTCAGGTCTCCGCCCAGCTTCTTCACTTCCACCATAACTACGGGCCTGCCGCTCTTGAGCAGCGCGTAGTCGGCCCTGCCACCGCTCGCCGAAATCTCCGGCGTCACCAGCGAAGGATCGGACGTGTCCCAGCCCAGTTCGCGCAGTAGCGGGTCGATGAGTGCGTATCGAGTCCGGGTCTCGTGTAAGCGGACTTGCGAACCGTGCTCATCTATCCGCCGCCGGAGGTCGTTGACGAGGTTGAAGAGGCTCTCGAGAATCATGGCGTCACCTTCCCGTCGCAGTTGCTGCGATTATAGCGAAAGATGAACGCCACGCAAACAGAGGCCGCCAACCGATAGTGGAAGGCCCAAGCTAGCCCACTCGCGCCTCTACCCCACCGTCAGCACCAGCTTGCCGAAGAAGTTCAGCCCCTCCATGTCCCGGTGCGCCTGCGCCGCCTCCTCCAGCGGGTACTCCTGGTGTATCACGCTGCGGATGACCCCGCGCGCCGCCCTGTCCAGGATGAGCCGCAGGTCCTCCTTGCGCCCCATGAACACCCCGAACACCGTGTGGTAGTTCAGGAACATCGCCCCCATCTGCAACTCCGCCCGGTATCCCGTCGTCACGCCGCAGATGCCGTAGCGTCCGCCCCTAGCCAGCGAGGCCGTCGCCGCAGGCCAGAAGTCCGCGCCCACGTGATCCAGCACCACGTCCACGCCTCGTCCGCCGGTTATCTCCTTCACCCGCTCGGCTATGTCCTCGCTGGTGTAGTTGATAACCTCGTCCGCGCCAAGCTCCCTCGCCATGCGCGCCTTCTCGTCCGTGCTGGTGGTGGTGATGACCGTGGCCCCGATCACGTTCTTGGCGACCTGTATGCCCGCCGTGCCCACGCCGCTTGACGCCGACAGGATGAGCGCCGTCTCCCACGGCTTGAGCGCCGCGCGCCGCATCAGTATCGTCCAGCACGGCATGAACACCGTCGGCAGCGCCGCCGCCTGCGCGTACCCCACCGACTCCGGCAGCGCAAGCGCGTTGGCCGCCGGCGCGCACACGTACTCGGCGTATCCGCCGCCGTAGCGGGAGCCGAGCATATACGAGCGGGGACAGAACTCGTCCTCGCCCGAAAGGCAGTGCTGGCACTGTGCGCAGGTCACGCGCGGATTGAGCAGCACCGGGTCTCCGACGCTCACGTTCGTGACCTCGCTGCCCACCTCCGCAACGTCGCCCGCGATGTCGCCGCCCAGCACGTGCGGCCCCCGAAAGCGGATGCGCGTGCCGCGCACTCCCGCGCGCGTGAACACGTCCAGCCGGTTGAGCGCGCACGCCCTCACGCGCACCTTCACGTCGTTGGGGCCGGGCGTCGGGTCCGGCAGGTCTCCGTAGGTCAGCACCTCCGGCCCGCCGTGTTCGGTCAGATACACTGCTTTCATCGTAGTTCTCGCTTTCTCAGTGGTTGTCAGGCATCGGTAGGGACGGGTTTCACATTGTCCTCCTCTCCCTTGATGGGAGAGGATTGAGGTGAGGGTGACTCCTTTGTCCCTTCCCCCTTGATGGGGGAAGGTTAGGATGGGGGTGAAACGCCGCGCCCTACACCAGTGGTCGCACCTTATCCGCGAACCGGTCCATGCGCGCCAGCGATTCCTCCACGCTGTCCGCCTGCAAGCCCACCATCAGGTGCCGCACGCCCAGTTCCTCGAACGCCCGCACGTCGCCCGCTATCTGCTCCGGCGTGCCCGTAAACACCTGGCGCGATCCGTCCGGCCCGGTCTGCGCCTCCCGGTCGTCGTACCAGCCCGCGCTGTAGGCGAAATCGACCTCGGCCGGGTCCCGGCCCGCGTCCCGCGCGTAGTTGCGCACGCGCGACATGTAGCCCGTGAGCTGCTCGATGGTGCCCACACGGAACCGCGGATTGCTGCCGATGGGATACCAGGCGTCGCCAAGCGTCCCGGCCCTCCGCAGCGCGGGCGGACTCTCCCCGCCTATCCAGATGGGCGGATGCGGCTTCTGCACTGGCTTGGGCTGGAACGACACGTCCGAGAACGCCGCGTATTCGCCCTCATACGACGGATCGTCGCTCGTCCAAAGCTCCTTGAACACGCGGATGTACTCGTCGCCCACCGCGCCGCGCTCGTCGTAGGGCGGCGCGCCGATGGCCTCGAACTCCTCGCGCATCCAGCCCACGCCGCAGCCCAGTATCACCCGCCCGCCGGACAGCACGTCCACGCTGGCAATCATCTTGGCCGCCAGCACCGGGCTGCGGTGCGGCAGCACCATCACGGACGTCAGCAGCCGCGCGCTGGAGGTCACGCCCGCCAGGAAGCTGAGCATGGTGAGTTGCTCCAGGCACTCGCCCGTCGGCCCGCCCGCGAACTCGCCCGTCTCGTTGTAGGGATAGCGCGACTCGATGCTGCGCGGTATCACGACGTGGTCGCTTACACTGATGATCTCGAAACCCATCTCCTCGCCGCCGCGCGCCAGCGCCGCGAGACTGTCCGGGTTGGCCATCGGCCCGCGCGTGGGCACTCCAAATCCAAACTCCACGATTCACCTCTCTGCCGAAAAGTCCCTTCCCCTCGCAGGGGGAAAAGCCTGCCCTGAGCCTGCCGAAGGGTTAGGACTGGTGGACTCATTGTTCCTTCCCCCTTGATGGGGGAAGGCTAGGATGGGGTGACGCGCTTCGACGCCTACGCGGGCGTGCCACGAATCACCCCTGCGCAGTCACGAACTCGCGACTCAGACCTACAGGTTGCGGGGAATCCTGTTCACCCCGGCCATCTCGTATATGGCGCTCACGGCCATATATTCATCGTCTCATTTCAGCATCACGCGACGCATCTGGTCGTAGTCCGACTGCGCCAGCACCGGCACGCGCGACGTCGACAATGCACGGCGTATGCGCTTGAACGGGGCCGTAATCATGGGCGCGAGTGACTTGAGCATCAGCGCGAAAGCTCTTTCGTAACTCATGAGGATATCCAGATTCGATTGTATTGTCCGCGAGGCGGGCGCGTCAACGCACCCGCCCGCGCACGAACCGCCGCAGCGTGTCGAAGTACGCCTCCCCGCCCAGCACGTGCACGTCGTCGTGCCCCGCGCCCTCGACCACGTGCACAGCCTTCGGCTCCGGCGCGGCCTCGTACAGCTCCAGTCCCATGCGGTGGGGCACAGTGCTGTCCGCGTCGCCGTGCACAATCAGCACCGGCGACAGCGCGCTCGGAATCTTCGCCAGGTTGTCGTACCTCGCTTTGAGCACCACGAACCAGGGCAGGAAGCGGGAGATAACGCGATTGGAGACGCTCGCCATCGCCTTCACCGACGTGAACGCCGACTCCACGACCGCCGCCCGGAACGGTCGCCGCGTCGCCATCTCCACCGCCACCGCGCCGCCCAGCGAGCGCCCGAACAGCACGATTCCATCATCGCCCACGCCGCAGCTCAGCTTGGCCTGCTCGATTGCCGCCTCCGCGTCCAGGTACAGCCCCGGCTCGGACGGGCTGCCCTCGCTGCGCCCGTAGCCCCGGTAGTCGAACAGCAGCACGCTCGCGCCCACGCGGGAGTGCATCAGTGCCAGGTTGTACACCCGGTGGCCTATGTTTCCCGCGTTGCCGTGGAACCACACCACGCACACAGCCTGCCCTGGGCCTGCCGAAGGGTCGTCCGCGCCGGGCACGTACCAGCCGTGCAGCGTCACGCCGTCGGACGTCTCGAAATAGACGTCCTCATACCCCAGCCCCAGGTCCGAGGGAGTGGCCTCGAGCTTCCGCTCCGGAAAATATACGAGCAGTCTGTCCAGCAAGTTCGCCTCACGCGCGGCCAGCGCGGCGATCGTCGCGCAGCCCAATGCCAGGGCCGCCCACAGGGCAATCCGCCGCGCCCATCGGCCCAACCGGACGCGGCGCTCGGCTGCCATTCGTAGCGGCATGGCGCCAATTCTACCAGAGCTTGCCGCGCTGGGGGCCATCGGCTATCATCCACCCAAAGCCGCCGCGAACGCCGGCACAAGGAGGACGAACGATGCGCTTGGAAGGCAAGGTCGCTCTGATAACCGGCGCCGCCGCCGGAGTCGAGGGAGAGCTGATGGGCTTCGGCGGCGCGGCCGCGCGGCTGTTCGCCCGCGAGGGCGCCAAGGTCGTCCTCACCGACATCCTGGTGGAGCAGGGCGAGAAGTCCGCCGCCGAGATCCGCGAACTGGGCGGCGAAGCCATCTTCGTCAAGCTTGACGTCACCAGCGACGAGGACTGGCAGAACGCCATCCAGGCCACGCTGGACGCCTACGGACGCCTGGACGTGATGGTCAACAACGCCGGCACCAGCGCGCCCGCTACCGTCGAGGACACCACGGTAGACGTGTGGGACGGCCAGATGGACGTTCACGCCAAGGGCGTCTTCCTGGGCACCAAGTACGCCATCCCCGAAATGCGAAAGGTCGGCGGCGGCTCCATCATCAACATCTCGTCCATCTACGGACTGGTGGGAAGCGTCGGCTCAACCGCCTACCACGCCGCCAAGGGCGCCATCCGCATCTTCAGCAAGGCCGCCGCCGTCCAGTACGCCCCCGACGGCATACGCGTAAACTCGGTCCACCCCGGCTTCATGCGCACCCCGCTGACCAGGCGCCGGTTCGACGACCCCGAGCGGGAGGCGGAGTTGCTGGCCCGCATACCGATGAACAGAATCGGCAACGCCTACGAGATAGCCTACGGCATCCTCTACCTGGCCTCGGACGAGTCCTCGTTCGTCACCGGCTCCGAGCTCGTCATCGACGGCGGCGTAACCGCCCAGTAGCTTCCCACCATTCCGAGCGCAGCCGAGGAATCTACAACCCCATCCCCACACGTCGTTCCCGTGAAAACGGGAACCCAGGGGCGGGGGCCGTCGCAACCGCAACCCTACTCGATGGCGAACGACGCCTGCACCGTCAGCGACAACTCGATCTCGCCCGCGCTGAAGCTCGGCGCGACGCTCGCCCTCGCCTCCATCGCGAAGGCCGCGGGCGCAGCGTAGGGCGCGGGGACGGACGGCGCGCTTCCCTCGCTCAGGTAGGTCAGGTCGCCCAGCGCTACCCCCGCGAGCTCGGCCATGTGCGCCGCCTTCGCCGCGGCGTCCGCCACCGCCAACTCCCGCAACTCGTCCATGCGCGCGTCCGGGTCCTCGACCGTGAACTCCACCGAATCGACCCTGATGTTGTCGCCGCCCGCCGCTACCACGTCGTCCACCAGCTCGGGCAGCCCGTCCAGGTCCCGCACCTTCACCGTTACCGTGTTCCTCACGTTGTAGCCGACCAGCACCTGCGAGCCGCTGCGCACTCCGCCCACGGTCGTTTCCCTGTAGTCGTACTCCGGATAGATGTTGAAGCGGCTCGTGCGGATGTCCTTGTCCTGTATGCCGCTCCCTTTCAGCACCGCCACGATGGCCGCCATCGCCTCGGACGCCTTCCCGTTTGCATCGGCGACCGTCTCGCCGAGAGTCTCCACGCCGACCCTGAATTCCACCAGGTCGGGATCAACCGATAGCTTGCCCACACCCGACACCCATATTCCGCTCTGTTGGCCGGACACCTGCTGCGTCACCTGGGTCGTGCGCGGCTCGGTCGCGGGTGCGGCCTGCTGCGCGACCGCAGGCGCGGGCGCGGGAGTGTGGCCCTCATCGTCGTCGTTTTCGCCGCAGGCCACGGCCAGCGCGAGCGCGGCGGCCAGACCCACGATTGCGACAACCCACTTCATGCGATTCAATTCGTCATCCTCCTGAAATGCGTTGGTGGGGCGGCAACCGGAGCCTCCGGCTCGCTCGCCCCTCTATTAGATTATACGTCGTGACGGCCAAAAGGGTTCCCTCTCACGCGCACCAGATTAACGAAAAGGGCGGACGCTTGGCGTCCGCCCCCTCTTTCCGCTCGGTTTTGCGCGCCGCTTACGCGCCGGCTCTAGCTCACCCGCACCTCAAGCGGGAACACCATGTTGTTGCCGTAGTTGTGGCCGTCCCACTGGTTCGGAAACTCCATGGGTTGCGTCTCGCCCCTGGCGTTGGTCGCCCTGGACATGAGGGTGTGGCCGCCCACCGCGGGCGCCCGCCAGTTGTACGACCAGCGGTGCCACGAGTAGCCGCTGCGTGGCATCACCTCGGCGTCCTCCCACGTCCGGCCGCCGTCGGCGCTAACCTCCACCCGCGCAATCTCCACCTCGCCCGACCAGGCCGCGCCGCTCACCGTGTACTCCTCGCCAGCCCGCACCTTCTCGCCGGGCATCGGCGCGGTGATGATGGACTTCACCATCATTTCGGTGTGGTATTTGTAGAAGTCTTCCGACTCGGGGCCGGCGATAACCATGTACCGCTCCTTCTGGTACAGCCCCTGGAACTCGTGGTCGATCACGTGTATGCCCACCAGCCACTTCACCGACGTCATGCCGTACCAGCCGGGAACTAGCAGCCGCAGCGGGTAGCCGTGCATGGGAGGCAGCGGCTCGCCGTTCATCTCGAACGCGAGCAGCGTGTCGGGGTGCATGGCCTTCTCGACGGGCAGGGCGCGCTCGTAGGTAACCTCCGGCGGATCGCCGTTCACCTCGTCGGGGCCGTGGTCGGCGCCCTCGAACAGCACCTCCACCGCCGAGTCCTTCAGCCCGGCCATCTCCAGCACGTCGCGCAGCGACACGCCCGCCCATTCGGCGTTCCCCATGATGCCGTGACCTTTGAGCTGCTCCATCGCCGCGCGCGTCTTCTTGGCCCAGTACTCCGGCACCATGCTGTTGCCGCAGCACTCGAACGTAACCTCGAACCGCTTCAGCGGCAGCTCGCTCAGCGCGTCCATCGACAGGCTCAGCGAACGCTCCACCTCGCCGTCCACGGCCAGCCTGAAAGTGTCCACGTCGATGTCCGGCGCGCCCTTCCAGTGGTTGCGAATGTAGAACAGGTCGTTGGGGATGATGTTCTCTTGCATCGCCTCCGGCGGCGTGGCGAAGGTGCGCTCCCCCGCGTTGGTCGGAATGAGTTGGGGCTTCGCGGTAACTAAGGTCTGTGCGGTTGCCATTTTCGCTGCGCCTCCTAGTCTTCGAGGTATTGCGTGCTTAGATCGTTCGTTGCGTCTATCACCAGCACGGTGGCGGCCACCCACAGGTTGTTCACCACCCTGTGCGGCACGCCCGCCGGCGCCGCCAGCGTGTTGCCGGAGCGCACCGTCTGGACGTCGTCGCCCACTATGAGCTGCACCGCGCCCGCCGTCACCATGATCACCTGGTCCGTCGGATGCGTGTGCAGCCTGCCGGGGTGCCCCGGATGGATTACCACCTGGCGCACCCGCAGGTCGGCGAGTCCGTGCTCGCTCGACGCTATCGCGCGTTCGCTTACGCGGTCCACCGGCGCGGGCAGCGGCGTTTCACCGTGGCTTATGATTGGCATGGCGGCATTAACCCCCATTCGGGCAACCACTAGGGTTGCCCCTACAGACAGAATGACAAGCGTAGGGGCGTCCCTTGTGGGCGCCCTCGATACCCTAAAGCCGCTCGTACTTCTCGCCGAGCGCCTCCTCCCAGCGAAGGTAGTTCATCATGTCGGCGTAGTTCCGGTCCGGCCCCGACATCACCACGTCGTTGGGCGACGACATGACACCAGCCAGCCCATGCTCCACGGGCAGCCCCGCCTCACGCCACGCGCTCAGCCCGCCGTCCAGCACGGCCACGTCCGTATAGCCCATCTCCAGCAGCGTGGCCGCCGCCAGCGTCGAGTGCGCGCCGTCCAGGCACGTCACGGTCACCCGCTCGTCTCTAACGGGCGCAAGGTCCTCAACCCAGAACTCCAGCCACCCGCGCGGCGCCCAGCGCGACCCCGGCACGTGGCCCTGCGCGAAGTCCTGGCTCGTGTCCACGAACAGCACCGCGTGCGGCCCGGCGTCCCTAAGCTCGGCGGCAGAGACCGTTCGCACCCTCGCCCGTGCCTCCTCCAGCCCCAGCGTCTGTGACGGCGCCAGTCCCGTCTCCAGCGAGAGCCCCGCCTCCGTCCACGCGGACGCGCCGCCCTCCACCACGTACACCTCGCCAAACCCCATCTGCCGGAACCACGACGCCGTCACCGCCGCGCGCGCGATTCCGTCGCAGGCGAACACCACCGGCGCGTTGTGGACGGTCGCGGCCTCGTCCGAGCGCTGCACGCACTGCCCGCCGGGGAACCACCGGAAGCCCGGTATGTGTCCGGCTTCGTGCTCCTCCTGCGTGCGAACGTCGATGAGATAGACCGTCTCGTCCGCCCGCCGCTCCATCAGCGCCCGCAGCCCGTCCACGTCGACGAACCGCACCCCGTCCTCGCTCGCCACCCGCCGCGCGTAGTCTTCGGCCTCGGCCTGCCCCTCGGCGGACGGGTCCGGCAGCGCGAAGCGGTCCGCGCCCGTCTCCAGCTCGTAGCCGGCCAGCACCCATCCCGACGTTCCGTTCTCCAGCCCGAACACGTTGCCCATGCCCATGCGTTGCAGCGTGCGCGTGCCGATGATGCTGCGAGTGCGTCCAGCGCAGTTGACAATCACGGTCGTGTCGTCGCCGCTCTCCCGAACGATGTCGCCGATTCTCAGCGGCAGCTCCGCGCCCGGCACGCTGCGCCCGCCCGGTATGCAGAAGCGGTTGTACTCCTCCGGCGTCCGCGTGTCCAGCACCACCAGCTTGTCGCCGCGCTCCATGCGCGCGTGCAGATCCACGGCAGTGATTTCGGGAACGCCGTTCTCCACCTCTACGCGCTCGCCGAAGTCCTTGCTCGGCACGTTGACGCCCCACTCGGTGGGCAGTTTCTCCGTCACCCAGCGGTTGATGCCCCCGGCCAGGTGGGACACGTCGCCGTAGCCCAACCGCTCCAGCGTCTCGGCCGCCAGTTTCGCGCGCCGTCCGTCGTCGTCGCACACGACCACAGGCGTGACCGCGTGCGGAACCGCGTCGCCGACCTGCGATTCGAGCAGGCGGCGCGGTATCAGGCTCGCGCCGGGAATGTGGGAGCTGTTGTACTCTCCCGCCTCCCGGACGTCGATCAGCGCGAACTGCGAGCCGCCGGACAGCATATCCCGCAGCGCGCCGGGTGTAACTTCGCCTGGCATTGTCTCCTCACCTCCCACCGGTGCGGCTGCCGCCGTGTGCGCCCCGCCCCGACGTCAGTCCGTAGCGCGTGCGAACAGCGCCTCCCGCAACCCGTCGAGAAGGCCCTCCAGCCGCGCCTGCCGCTGCTCTATAGCCGACATCCGGATTTCGAGACGCTCAAATCGGTCGTCGACCCGGTCAAATCGTTCGTTGGTCTGCTGCTCGAGCCTGTCGATGCGGTCGTCGACTCGGTCGAAGCGAGCGTTGACTCGATCGAATTGCTCGGTAGTCTGGCGTTCAAGCCGATCGACACGGGCATGGACTTCCTGAAGCCCCTCGGCGAGTTGCTTGTTCAGGAATCGGAATCCCGCAAAACCGAACACCCCAAGCGCCACGCCCACGCTGATTATGGCGATAAATTCTGGCGTCACAGTGTGTCAACTCCCCTAACGGACATTCTTCCCTGTCCCGTCGCCCTCTCCACTCGCAAACCGCCTCAGCAGTTGTCGTACCGCGTCGTCATGAACGACTTGATCTCGCCCGTCTCCAGGTTGAAGCGGCAACGTTCCAGACCCCGAAGGTCGTCGCCGTACACGTGGATCTCCGGCGTCGGGCGGTCCGTCAGGTTGTCCATCTGGTGAATCTCGTCCACGTCCGGAATGAGCAGCGATACCTCGCCCGGCCGCACGTTCGTCACGCGGTCCCTCTCCAGGATGGCGAAGTCGTCGCGGGAGCGGTCGTCCTTGCGCTGGAACCGCGTCTCGGTCAGCGTGTTGCCCATCACGCCGATCATGCCCCACGTCTTGTGGTCGTGCGGCCCCGTGTGGTCGCCCGGACCCCACACGACGGTGGTGATGAGCAGGCCGTTGTCCGGGTTGTGGTGCAGCAGGTACGAGCCGTGGTTCGGCCTGGGCCCGATACCTCTCGGCGTCCTGTACTCCTCGGGTATGCCGTCCGGGTTGTTGATGAGCCTCTCCAGGTATGCCGAGCCCCGGTCGAACAGCTTGTCCTGCTCTGGCTGGCTCTCCACAAGCTCCGTCATGTCGTGGATGAAATCCTCGAGCCTGTACTTCGTAAGCGTCATGGAAGACCTCCTTCATTGCTGGCTTGGCTGTCTGACATCAGTCCGCGAGCAGAAATTGTACCAGTATGAAATATGAGCCTGATTGTAGAGCGAAACCAACCGCCCGTCAACGCAAAAACCGCAGCTAGTACGCTCCCCTCACTCCCCCGGCCGCATCCGCGTGAACGCCACCTCCTCGTCCCACACCCGCTCGCTCCCGTCCGGCTCCGCGCGCACCAGCAGATTGCGTACCCACTCCTCGTCGTTCGCCTGCGGATGGTCGCTGCGGTAGTGCGAGCCCCGCGACTCCGTTCGCGCCAGCGCGCTCACGCACGTCAGACGCGCCACCGTCAGGATGCTGCGCACGTTCAGCCACTCCTGCCACGCCGGGTTGAACTCCCGCACCGGCGGCACCGGCGCCCGCGCGTGACGCTCCTCCAGCGCGTCCAGACCCGCCAGCGCCTCGTTCAGCCCCCGCTCGTCGCGCACCAGCCCCGCCTTCTCCCACATCAGGTCCTCGATCTCCGAACGTATCGCGAACACGTTCTCCCCGCCCTCCGTGCGCATCGGCGCCAGCAACTCGGAGACAGCCTGCTCGATCTGTCCCTGCGACAGCGACGGCTGGGCGCGTCCGGCGACGTAGCCCGCCATGGCGTCCCCGGCGATGCCGCCGAACACGGTGGACTCCGCCACGCCGTTGCCGCCCAGTCGGTTGGCCCCGTGCACGCCGCCCGCGTCCTCGCCGCTCACGAACAGCCCCTCCAGGTTGCTCAGACAGTCGGCGTCGATTCGCGCCCCGCCCATGTGGAAGTGCGCCGTCGGCGACACGTGAACCGGCCCCCTCGCCAGGTCGTACCCAACCTCCCGGCAGCGGTCCGCCATGCCCGGGAAAGTCGACTCCACGAACTCCGCGCCCAGGTGCGACACGTCCAGCAGCACCGCGCCGTCCTCGGTGCCGCGACCGGCCTGGATCTCCATGTACGCCGCCCTCGAAACCAGGTCGCGCGTCGAGCGCTCCATCCGCTCCGGGTCGTACCGCTCCATGAACCGCTCGCCCTCGGCGTTGCGCATGTGGCCGCCCGCGCCGCGCAGCCCCTCCTCCAGCACCGCCCCGGTCAGCACCGAGCTTCCCGCCACAAGCCCCGTCGGGTGGAACTGGTACATCTCCATGTCCTGCATAACGCAGCCGGCACGATAGCACAGCGCCATCCCGTCGCCCGCCTTCTCCAGCGACGGCGCAGCGATGCGATACATCCGCGCGCCGCCCCCGGCCGCCATCAGCGTCGCCTTCGCCGACACCGCCACGAACCCGCCCGTCCTCACGTCCAGCAGCAGCGCGCCGGACACCCTGGATCCCGGGTCGCCCAGCAGCGCAACGGCGCGGTGCTCGTCCAGCTTCAGCGCGCTCGTGGACAGCACCGCGTCCTTCAGACGCGACATGATCTCTATGCCCGTAAGATCGCCCTTGTGCACCGTCCGGTCGAAAGACTGCCCCGCGAACGCCTTCTGGTAGATGCGGCCATCCGGCCCCCGGTCGAACAGGCAGCCGTAGCTCTCAAGCTCCGCGATCGTGCCCGGCGCGCGGTTCACCAGCGTCCAAGCAAGCTCCTGGTCGTTCAGAAACGCGCCGCCCCGAATCGTATCCGCGAAGTGCATGTCGATGGAGTCGCCCTCGCTCAGCACGGCGTTGTAGCCGCCCTGCACCATGCGCGTGCAGCCGCTCTGCCCGAACAGCCCCTTGGCCGCCACGCCAACCCTCAGCCGCGGCTCCCGCGCCAGCACGTGCAGCGCCGCCATCAGCCCGGCGCCGCCGCCGCCGATGATCAGCACGTCCAACTCAAGCTCGTCGTACATGACTCTTCTCAGGTGAGTGGTGGTCAAGTTAAGTATTCAAGTCATAGAGGAACTCGAAAGTAAGCACCGCTGCGTGCGCAGCGGTGCTTACAGAGCGATATTTAGCCAACACGTTTCTAGCTCGCCACCACACTCCGCGCCGGCACTATCCGCAGTTCCATTCCAAGAGCGTTGATCACTTGCATCACCGCAACAAAGCTCGGATCGCCGTCTTTCGACAGTCCCTCGTGCAGTGCCTCGACACTCATGCCTATTTCGCTAGCCAAACGATCCGAGTTGCGACCTCTGGCGAGACTGTCAAGTGCGACGCGAATCAAGCTGCCGTCACCAGGGTCCTCTTTCGCGCACATCTCAAGATAAAGGCGGATTTCATCCACAGTGTGAAGGTACTCCGTAACATCCCACGGCGTGTATGTTTCGGCCACTTCATGTCTCCCTTCTGGCATCCGCCATCCCTAATGCTCGTTGGATATCCTGTTCCTGACTTCCCTTGTCACCACCACATAACAAGACGACAACACTCAAGTCTTCGAGCACGAAGTAGATTCTGTAGCCTGGTCCGTAGTGGATGCGAGCTTCAAACACGCCGCTCCCAATTGGCCTGAAATCGCCTAGATTGCCGTTCTCAAACCTCGCAATCCTCACGTTGATTATGACTCGCGCCCTGTCGTCGCGCAAGCGACGCATCCATCGTCGAAACGTAGAGGTTTGAATTATCCGCAAAACATCGCCTTCACAAAGCGTTGCAGTAGCCGCCGATGTCCATAAACCTATCCTGCCACTCTAGCGGACCCGTGGAAAGGTTCTTGGGATTCATCCCCGCCTTCCAAACAGCCGCCTCAGCTTCCGCCCAACGGCCCGCCGCTTGAGCTGCTGGATAGCCAGCGTCGGCGATATGCCCTTCGGACACACCGCCGCGCACTCGAACATCGTGTGGCACCGCCACAGCCCACGGTCGTTCGCCACCGCGTCCAGCGCCGCGTCCGCGGACTCCGCCCGCTCGTCGAGCACCGACAAGAACGCCCGGTTGAGCGCCGCCGGACCCAGAAACTCCTCGTCAAGGCCCGCCACCGTGCACGCCGAATAGCACAGCCCGCAGTAGATGCACTCCCGCTGCAGGTCCACCGCCGCCCGCTCCGGCGTCCCCGGATCGACCACCGCGATACCCGCGCCCCCCGACGGGTCCGGCGCTCCGGGCGACACCGCGCCCACCTTGGCGTGGAACGCGGACACGTCCGTCACCAGGTCGCGCACAACCGGCATGTGACGCATCGGCTCCACGCGCGCTCCGCCCTCCAGCAGGTCCCGCGCCATCGTGCGGCACGCCAGGCCCTCCCTGCCGTTCACCACCACGCCGCACGTGCCGCACATTCCCACGCGACAGGCGCACCGGAACGCCAGCGTCGGGTCGGCGTTGCGCTGAATCCAGATGAGTCCGTCCAGCAGGCTCATACTCTCGCCCGCGAACGGCACGTCGAAACTATCCCAGCGTTCTCCGTCCGCCGTGTGCGGCGTCCGGCTCACCTCCAGGGTTAGGAGCTTGCCCTGAGCTTGCCCAACGGCTTGTCGTAGGGTTGCCAACTGCCGACCCCCGTGGCCGGGGCTACCCTTCCCGCCCCCGGTAGTCCCGGAACGGCCTGTCCCGCCAGTCCAGCGCCGACTTCAGACCCTCCGTGTGCGAACGCCGCGTGAACTCCTTCACTATCGGCGCCTGGTGGGACACCGCGTCCGTCTCCGCCGCCAGCACCTGCAACGTGTTGCGCCCCATCAGCTCCATGGCCTTGTTGACGATGCTCTTGTTCGCGGCCAGAAGCTCCCACGGAATCTTCGCCATCGTGCCCGCCAGCGCCTCCACCTCGTCGTCCAGCTCCTCGCGCGGCACCGACTTCAGCGCGAAGCCCAGTTCCGCGGCCTTTGCCCCCGACACCGACTCCCCCGTGAGCAGGAACCACTTCGCCCACTGCGGCCCGACCATGTACGTCCACATGTGCGTCGGCGGCGTGCCCATCGACCGCACCGGCGGAAACCCTATCAGCGCGTCGTCTGCCGCGATAACGATGTCGCAGTGCATCGCCAGGTCCGTGCCGCCCGCGATGCAGTAACCGTGCACCCCCGCGATGATGGGCTTGCTCAGGTTAAGCAGCGTCGACCATCGCGCCGGCGTCTGCTTCATGCGGTGCATATCCCACCGGATGTTCTCCCGCCGTTCCCGCGCCCGCTCCGCCTCCTCAGGCGAGCTGGGCGCCGACGGCGTGATGTCGTAGCCCGCGCTGAACGCCCTTCCGTTCGCCCGCAGCGTCAGCACCCGCACGTCCGGGTCGTCGTCGGCCCGCAGCGCGCACTCGATAAGCTCGTCCTGGAGCTGCTGGCTCAGCGCGTTCAGCTTCTCCGGCCGGTCCAGCCGAATCCGCCCCACGCCGCCGGAAGACTCGTACTCGATAAAGTCGTAACCCATGGAAAACACCCTCCGTAATCGCCGCCCTCCCGCGGCAAGTCCGCCACACCGACACCCGCCACCCAACCCGGCGAAAATCGGCGCCATTGTACCACAGGCCACTTTATCCGGCCCCCGCGAGCGCCTTCCGAAAAGTCCCTTCCCCCTCGCAGGGGGAAGAGCCTGCCCCGTACTCGATACGGGGTTAGGATGGGGGTGACGCCGCCCGCGCTACTACTGCCATCCCAAGCGCCCGCCCTACCAATCACACCCCGTTGTCCCCACCAAAGCCCGGTGATACCATCGCCTCAGGCCACAAAGCCAGACCCGCCGCCCAATTCGCCACGTGCGCCAAACAGCGTGGTGAAGTCCAGGCCGCTGTTGCGGCTGCCGCCCTAACCCTTCAACGGTGCCCGGCGAGGGTTGCGATTGCCACCATTGCCCGCTCCTGCGAAGACGCCGCGTTGAAGTCGATGATTGCCCTTTCCGCAGAGTCAATCCAGGCAATGACGTCGTTCTGGATAAAGGTCATAGCGGGGTTGTAGTCCGCGTCTTCGCGCCGCCTCTTGATACTGCCGATTGCGAAGGCGAAATTCCGCATCTGCAGGCTGAATAGATGCGGCCAGCCGTGCAACGGGTTCTCGGCGCGGTAGTGCCGAAGCGAGCGGTAGGTCGCAATCCAATCGGATTCGCTGGCAAGCGTCCTGGGTCCCACGATAAGGTCGGCGTTGCTGGTTGTCAGCGCGTGGAACATCGCGTAGTAGGCAGTGCTGACGACGCGGCGCAACGCCTCCTGCGAGGGTTGCCCGTCCGCGAGAAGCCGGCTTGCCCTGATGAGTTCTATCCAATCCATCGTTCACCTAGCCATCAACCGTGCCTTACCCCATTCATCGACATCGCTCTGTGTAATATAGGAAATGGACGGAAGGGCGCGAATGCCGGCGTCGATGAGAGTCTGGTAAAGGTAGCTGCCGTAGGAGTTGAGCATGCCGATGTCCAAGACGCTGCGATCGCCCTCGTAAATTATCCATACATCGACGAAGGCGAGACCCTCGAAGTCTTCTTCGGGGGCTTTGGTCCACACCTCTTTGTAGGGCAAGTTACCCTGGTGATAGGTATCCAGGGTGTTCAAGATGATGTCTTTGACTTGCTCCGCCTGTTCCGCTGTGATGGGCATGAACGTTCACCTCTCTGCTGCGGGCTTGCTTGCCTGACGCAGCACAATTATAGGCAATCCCAATTCTGACGCCAACGACCGCGGGGGTGACCGACCGGCCGCCCCCATATCCCTCGCATGGCGCGCTTATGCGCCGCCGAACCCTACTTCGTGTGGTAGGCGTAGAGCTTGTCGTCTGTCCAGTCCGCTACCCACATGGTAGCGCCGTTCGACCAGATGCCGTCGGGATAGTCGTTGCCGGACGCCAGCGTGAAGTCCTCGCTGCTGTTGCGGCTGCCTGCCGTGGGCGTCGGCGGCGTGGTGAACCTCACCGTCCCCCTCTCAACCGTGCAGGTCGCGTTGATATGCGCTTTGTAGGTGTACGTCGTGTTGGCGGTAATTGCCGCGCTGGTACCACCACTCGCCCGCGTAGCCCGGTGTGGTCAGGGTCGCGCCGGTGGCGACGATGTTGCTCGCGGTCAGGTCGATGGTGTTGAAGATGCTGCGCGCTATCTGGCTTGCACTCGTGTGTCCCACCGCGCTGCGCGCGCTGTAGTAGTTTGGACGGCCGGCCACCAGCCCGGTCAGATTCGACGCAGGCCAAGAGCAACCGCCCCCACCCTGCTCCGCCTGCTGGCGGAGCGCGCAAGTGAGTGGGCCTTACGCCTCTGACTCAATGAATGCCCTGATGTCGGGCCTGTCCGACACTAGATCAGTCAACGCCCTCATTGCGTTCGGCACACTTGGAAAAGACGACACGATGGTCTCATTCTGATCGGTCTTCAGCAGAATCTCGACTGATGACACTCTTGTAGCGATAGACGAAACGTCTGTGTCTAGGACCTGGGCCACTTCTTCCTTGAGCTTTTGGGAAATGTCGGACATCATGCGTGAGCCGATCGTGTCCTTGGCATCCTCATCGAGGTCCGAGAATATGTCCAGCGAGTTTCTGGCGACACTCTCTCCCCCGCTCTCCGGCCAGTCAAACTCGACTCCATAGATTCGCAATTCATCCGCGATACGGTCGAATGGCACTTCAAGAGTCTCGATTCCGAAACTCCGGATCAGGCTCTTCGATGGCGCTGACCAGCGGCCGCCGAGAACAGCGATTGACTTGCGGATTGTTCTGTGCGTCTTTCTCAAGTTGTAGTGGGCCGTGCAAAGCCAACTTCCCTTGTCCCGGTTGTGCTTCGTGTACCGGATATACTTCGGGTCGATGATTATGACCGGGGCGTCATCTGCATCGAACACCACCGCATCGATCTGATAGACGTTGCCAGTGCCGTTTATCAATCGAGCCGGACGGATTGAGTGATTTCTAGCCTCAACTTCTTCACGCACCGTTTCGGTTACTGCCCTTTCGAACAGCTTGCCTACCGCTTGGCCCAGTGCGCTTGTCGCTCTCGCAACCAAAAGACTATCCGTCAATCTACTTGGATATCGTCAGGATGCTCTCACGGAGAGGCACCTTGTGACGCTGGGGGTTGTGGCCCCACTTGCCGCCTCGAGTACGAAGCTGCTCTATGGTGAAGGATGAGAACCCAGTGGCGACGGCTAGTCTGCCCACTATCTGTTCGGTTGGAACGTGAACTCCGTAGGGAGCCGAGTCGCCGAGCACCAGCACGAAGTGCCCACCCGGTTTCAAGACTACGTTCGCGCCTTTGAGAACTTTGCACATATCCTCAAAATATCCGGCAACCATGTAGTCGTAGGTCTTGCCTCCACCCTTGGCCGACCGCATCTGCTTGAGTCTGCCAATGATGTCCAGAAGTTCATTATGAATTTCTCGGTCCAGCTCGCGTATAGAAGGACATCCGATGGTTCCATTCATCGAGCCCATTCGGACTTGTGTTGTGGCTGCCACAATCAGATGGTCTCGAACATCGCGCGTTATGTCGGCCCACGAACCATGTATGCCCCAGAAATAAGTCTCCAGCCTTGTACGGTCTGCGTAGTCGTAGTTGTTGAGGTATGGTGGAGAGGTCAGGACAAGGTCGATTGTCTCTTCGCCCGCATACGAGGAGAACTTCCTCGCGTCTCCCATAATCAAGTCATGCGACGAATAAGGAATCCCCAATGCCTGTACCTGCTGCACGTCTGCCATCATAAGCCGGCACTGCGACCGAAACTCGGTCAGAGCATGTTTGGAAACTTTCTTGGACTGGTACTTGCTGGGGGCGATGTAGGGCCATCCGGCGCCAGCGGTAGTGGTCACGCGGAGGGTCGCCGTCAAAGCCAGCTTCAGAAAGTCGAGCAGGTGTGTCTCCAAGTCCGACTCTGTGATGGCCTCACGCAACGCGGCCAATTGAGCCAGATTGTCCTCGGTGAAGCACTTATAGATTAACGGCGGCCATAGCTCCGACCACTTTACCTTGTCCACGAGAGACTCGGCCCTTTCTGTAACCGTGTGGACTGCGTTCGACAAGGCATCGAGGTCGTGATTAAGGAACAACTTGGTTCTTGCGACCCAGTGGACGAAGCTATGCGCCTCTATCCCTACCGAGTTCACTCCCACGAGCTTTGCGGCTAGAGAAGTGGTTCCTGTACCGACAAACGGGTCGGCAATGGTAGAGCCCGCCCCCAAACCGTACTCGGCGATTTTGGCCTCCACCAATTTGTACGAATAGCCTGCGGGGTACGTGAACCAACGATGAATTGGCGCTCGAAGGCTGTCTCGAAACGAACCGTATTCGCTTACTGTGCTGGCAGGCATAGGGCATCACTTCGATGAAGCTGAACAAACCGAATCAGGCCGTGTACCCGGAAGGGATCCGATGACCACTGCTCTCAGAAGTGCTAGATGCGTCCAAGGCGAACCGCGCTCTCTCGAAGACAGTCGCATCTATGGTCTGGGAAGCGTCCATGCGAGTGTAACAACGGGTATCCACATCGTCAAACAACCCGTTTGGCCCGAAGTCTGTAACAGTAGGGGCAATCCCTTGTGGTCGCCCCCGGTTGGCAGCCGAAGCCGCCGCTTGGTCTGAATGAAGTTGGCCCAGGCGTAGGGTATTGGAACACCAGGAGATGCTTGACACTCAACAACTCCAGTTACTAAACTCCACCTAACACAAGAACGCCTTGATGATCAGATTCAGCAAAGGCCGCTAGGCGGGGAGACATTCATGGCCGCGTCCAACACAGAGCCGCAATGGCGTACATTCCGCCGTGACTCGCACAAGTTCAATCAATTGGTCTTGTACATCGCAAGACGTTCCGAGAACGACCCTCGTTTTGGAGCAACCAAGCTGAACAAGCTGCTCTACTACATGGACACTCGGAGCTATCTGGAATTGGGGAAGCCCATTACCGGGGCAGTGTACAGACATTTGCCGGCAGGCCCCGTGCCATTTGAAATCATGGAGGCAAAAAGGCAGTTGGTGGATGCGGGACACGCAAAGATTGAGTGGCAGCCATATTTCAACTACCAGCAGGAACGGCTGGTAGCATTGAGAGATGCCGACATCGCCTGGCTTAGTGAACCTGAAAGGCAGATCGTCGATGATGTCCTCGAACAACTCTGGGAGTACAACGCCACTGAATTGACCAATATCTCTCACAAGGAATGGGGATGGCAGCTAACTGACAATTACGAAGACATCCCATACGAACTGTCTTGGCTCTCGCCAGAGCCGGCACCAATAGAGGCCATAGAACACGGACTTCAGGTTGCCAAGGAGTACGGGCTGGTGAATGAGTAGCGGATACGAACTGAAGACCACTGCCAATTTCGACCGCAAGGCTGCAGAGGTCGCAGGAACCATTGAGAGATGGGACGAAATTGCGCGAAGCTATGACTACGGCCTGTCTCGATTCCCTCACAAGGGATTCCAGGTCGCGGACACCTCCCTCTGGGTAACTGAATTGCGTGTCTATGGAAGGCCCACCATGCTCTATTACACCATTGACGATGAATCGAGAACCGTCATTCTCGTTGACATTCACTCACTCACATTCTGACGTATCCAACGCATTATCGGCTGGAACTTCAAGCCGCACGCCACCCCTCTTGATTTCTCCGCACATCCGTGCTATCGCCTCTGTACAACGCACCTACACAACCCAATCGACACCGGACGACGCCCCAGCCGGCGGCTCCGCAGTGTGTCCCATTCTCGCCGCATATCGGCCTTTTTCGGCCAAAAGCCCGACCCGTCGGTACACCGGGAGTTCCGAACCGCAGGCGTTCCCAGCTACGAAAAGTGCAGAATGGGGCAGTTTGGTGCACTTTTCGCCAAAACTCCCTCTCCCAAGACTGGGAGAGGGCTGGGGTGAGGGTTGACGCTCGCGCCCCCCAATTGCCTTATCAACGCCCAAGTGGTACAATCCATCGGAACTATCAAACACCCTTTCGCCAACACACAACGTCGGCCCGGAGCGCGAACCAACGCCCGGCCGACACCAACACCGCAACCAAATCACCCATATCGAGGGACCCAGGAGAAGGGTTTGGACAAGGCTGAGAAGAAGGCCGTAATCGAAGAGTACCGAACTCACGAGAACGACACCGGTTCCGCTGAACTTCAGGTAGCGCTGCTGACGAAACGTATTACCGAGTTGACTCAGCACCTCAGGATACACAACCACGACGAGTCCACCCGCAGAGGACTGCTCAAAATGGTGGGCCGACGCCGCAGGTTACTCCGCTATCTCAACAGGGAAGACGTAAGCCGCTACCGGGCTCTCATTGCCAGGCTTGGGCTGAGAAGATAGCTCCGATTGACTCGGAGCTATCTTTCTATCTGCCGGGTTCCCCACCTTTAGGAGGTACCGTACACTCATGTCGTTCAGCTTCAGCCGGCAAATCGGCGCTGAAACAATCACCCTCGAGGGCGGCAAACTGGCCCAGAAGGCCGGCGGCTCTGTCCTCGTCCGATCCGGCGACTGCGTGATTCTCGCAACCGCCACGATGAGCAGACCCCGGGAAGGCATCGACTTCTTCCCGCTCACCATCGAGTTCGAGGAGCGCCTCTACGCCAGGGGCAAGATCCCCGGCAGCTTCTTCCGACGCGAGGGCAGGCCCAGCACCCACGGCGTCCTGATAGCCAGGCTGACCGACCGGCCCCTGCGACCGCTCTTTCCCAAGGGCTTCCGCAACGAAGTGCAGGTCATCCTCACTCCCCTCTCCATCGACCAGGAAACCCCGCTGGACGTCCTCTGCCTGATGGGCGCCTCCGCGGCCCTGTCGGTCTCCGACATCCCCTTCGAGGGCCCCGTCGGCGTCACCCGCATGGGCTACGTGAACGGCCGGTTCGTGGTCAACCCAACCTACAGCCAGCTCGAAGCCAGCACCCTCGACCTGATAGTCGCCGGCACCCGCGAAGGCGTCGTGATGATCGAGGCCGGCGTGACCGAGATGCCCGAAGACCTCGTGCTCGAGGCCATAGACCGCGCCCAGCAGACCAACCAGGAAGTGATAGCCCTCCAGGAAGAGGCCGCCTGCGAGTTCGGCAAGCCCAAGGTGGGCTACGACTCCAAGTACCACCCCGAAAGCCTCGACGACTGGATGGCCGAGAACGCCCACGAGCGCCTCTACTCGCTGCTCAACTCCACAGACGGCGACGAGCAGTCCGAGGGAATCGCCGCACTCCGCGAGGAGCTGGCCGACCGGCTCGTGGACGAGTACGAGCGCGGCGACGTGTCCAGCGCCTTCGAGGTCGCCGAAGAGGAGGCCCTCCGCCGCGTCATCCTGGACGACGGCAAGCGCCCCGACGGCCGCGGCCTGCGCGAGATACGACCTATCTCGTCCGAGGTGAGCCTGCTGCCCCGCACCCACGGCACCGGCCTGTTCACCCGCGGCGAGACCCAGGTGCTCGGCGTGGTCACGCTCGGCTCCGTCGGCGACGCCCAGAAGCTGGACACCCTCAGCCCCGAAGACACCAAGCGCTTCCTGCTCCACTACAACTTCCCGCCCTACTCCACCGGCGAGGCCCGCCGCGTGGGCTCGCCCGGACGGCGTGAGATCGGCCACGGAGCGCTCGCCGAGCGCGCGCTCACGTCCGTGCTGCCCTCCGAGGACGACTTCCCCTACACCATAAGGATCGTCACCGAGGTGCTCAGCTCCAACGGCAGCACCTCCATGGGCAGCGTCTGCGCCGGCACCCTCGCCCTCATGGACGCCGGCATTCCCATCAAGGCCCCCGTCGCCGGCATCTCCGTCGGTCTCGTCACCGGCGACGATGGCCGCTACGTCACCCTAACCGACATCCAGGGCAAGGAAGACCACATCGGCGACATGGACTTCAAGGTGGCGGGCACCGCCGACGGCATTACCGCCATCCAGCTCGACATCAAGCTCAAGAGCATAAGCCTGGACGTCTGCCGCGACGCGCTCGAGCAGGCCCGCGAGGCCCGGCTGCACATCCTCGAGCGCATCTCCGAGACCCTCTCCGAGAGCCGCCCCGAGCTCAGCCCCCACGCCCCGCGCGTGCTCCAGGTCCGCATCCCCGTCGACAAGATAGGCGTGGTCATCGGTCCCAGCGGCAAGACCATACGCGGAATAGTCGAGGCCACCGGCGCCACCGTGGACGTCTCAGACGACGGCACCGTGGTGATAGGCTCCGCCGACGGGGACTCCGCCGCGAAGGCCGTGCAGATGGTCGAAGACCTCACTCGCGAGGTGAAGGTTGGCGACATCTACACCGGCAAGGTCGTCAGGCTCATGAACTTCGGCGCCTTCGTCGAGATCCTGCCCGGCAAGGACGGCCTCGTGCACATCAGCGAGCTGTCCGAGCACCACGTCGCCCGCGTCGAGGACGAGGTCGACATCGGCGACGAGATGACCGTCGTGGTGCGCGAGATAGACTCGATGGGCCGCATCAACCTGTCCCGCAAGGCGCTGCTCCTGGGCGAGGAATTCGACCCCAACGCCGAGCCGGCCTTCGCGCGCGGCGGCGGCGGCCGAGACCGCGACCGTGGAGGCTACCGGCCCCAGGGCCGCAGGTCCAACGGCGGACGCGGCGGATTCCGTCAGGGCGGCGACCGCCAGGGCGGCAGAGGCGGACGCGGCGGCCCCCGCGGCGGCGGACGAGGCGGCCCGCGAAGAGGCTAGCTGGAATACACTGTAGGGCGGGTCTGAGACCCGCCCGCTTCCGACTGTCCCTTCCCCCTCGCAGGGGGAAGGGCAGGACGGGGGTGCTCCGCAAGTTCCCTCTCCCTTGATGGGAGAGGGCTAGGGTGAGGGTGAACGCCCCATCAACTCATCGCGTTCAGCAGCTTCCGCAGTCCCTCGTTCTCCGCCTCCAGCCGCGCGATGGTGGACTCCGCATCCTGAAGCCGGTCCAGCAGGTTCAGCAGCACCTCGACGCCCGCCAGGTTCACGCCCAGGTCGTCCATCAGCCGCCGTATCCTGCGCACTCGCTCCAGGTCATTGTGCGAGTACACCCGCTGGTTGCCCCTGGTGCGCTTCGGCTTCACCAGCCCCAGCCGCTCGTAGTAGCGCAGCGTCTGGGCGCGCACCTCGAGCATCTGCGCCGCCACGCTGATTATGAAGACCGGCTCGTCCCGGCTGAACATATCCGCCATCGCGCTAACCCCCGCTCACCTGAATCTCCCGCAGCCGCTCGAACAACTCCCGCTCCTCGGCGCTCACCTTCGACGGCATCTGCGGCCGGACTATCGCGTACAGGTCGCCCCGCTGGGCCGGCTCGCCGAGCCTGGGCATCCCCTGGCCCGTCAGCCGGATGCGCTGCCCGTTCTGCGACTCCGGCGGAATCTTCAGCCGCAGCCGGCCGGCCAGCGTCCGCACGTCGATCTCGCCGCCCAGCACCACGTCCGCCAGCGGCACCGGCGCGTCCACCTCCAGGTCGCTGCCCTTGCGCCTGAACCGCGAGTGCGGCGAAACGGTCACGTTCAGGTAAAGCTCCGCGCCGGAGTCCAGCGAGATGCGCACCACCGAGCCGTTGTCCACGCCCGGCGGTATCGTCACCTCGATCCGCCTGGTGCCGCCGCCGTCCGGCGCGAACACCCGCCGCTTCGTGCCCGCGAACGCCTCCTCCAGCGACACCGTCACGGCGGCGTTGGCGCGCTGCCTGCCGCGCGGCCTCGCCCGCCCGCCGCCGCCGAACAGGTCGCCCAGCCCTCCGAGAATGTCCCCGAAGTCGAAGTCCGCGTCTACGCCCCCCGGCGACTGGCCGCCGGTCGTCCGGGTGTAGGTGCGCGGGCCGCCCTGGGCACGCTGCGCCTCGATGTTGTCGGCCTGCCGCCACATGTCGCCGTAGCGGTCGTACTTCTGGCGGCTGTCCTCGTCGGACAGCACCTCGTAGGCCTCGTTGATCCGCTTGAACTGGCGCTCGGACTCCTCGTCGTTCGGGTTCAGGTCGGGATGGTGCTTGCGCGCCAGGCTGCGGTACGCCTGCCGTATGTCCTTCTCGGTCGCGTCTTTCGAGACGCCCAGCGTCTCGTAGTAGGTTGCCATCACTCGCCTCAGCACTCTTGAGGGATTACACCGTCAGTGTAGCATAGGTCAAACGTGGTCACAATGAATCTTGCAGTATTTACATTAACTCTATTGACACTATTAAAGTGCACCACTATAATAGTGATTGCGTAAAGCAAACGTGCTTCGACAGCAATCAAGGCATACCACAATCAAGGAGGTTACACACATGACTATGCAGCGTTGGGACCCATTCGGCGAGCTGAGGCAGATGCAGGACACGATGAACAGGATGTGGAGGGGCCACCAGACCCCCACGGAGAGCGGCGGATTCGAGGCCTGGGCGGTGCCCCTGGACGTCGTGAGGAAGGGCGACGACATCGAGGTGCGCGCGTCCGTGCCCGGCGTCAACCCCGCCGACATCCAGATAACCGTGGAGAACGACGTGCTCACCATCCGCGGCCAGACGGCGTCCGAGAACGAGACGGCGGAGGGCGACTTCCTGATGCGAGAGCGCAGGAGCGGCAGCTTCCACCGCGCGCTCAGGCTGCCCGACACGGTCGACATCGACAGGGCGGAAACCGGCTACGACAACGGCGTCGTGACCATCAGCTTCCCCAAGCTGGAGTCTAAGAAGGCCAAGAAGCTCTCGCTTACGGTCGGGTAACCCCCTCTCCCTCGATGGGAGAGGGCTGGGGTGAGGGTGAGCGCCCGGCGGGGGCGGTCCCAATCGGGGCTGCCCCCTTCTTTGTGGGCCGGTCTGACGGCCAGTCCCCTCTCCCTTGAGGGAGAGGGCTAGGGTGAGGGTGAACGCCGGCGCTCCTCTCCAGACCTACACAGCCGCCGCCTGCGGCGACTCCGCCGCCGTCACGCCCACCATGCTGTCGCGCGTCACCAGGCCCGCCAACCCCTCCTCGCTCATGCCCTCGGTGCCCGCCGGACGCGCCGGCAGCACCAGGTAGCGCAGGTCCGCGGTGCTGTCCAGCACCCGCACCTCCACGCCGTCGGCTGGCGTGAATCCGAACTCCGCCATCACCGCGCGCGGCTCCCGCACGGCCCTGGCGCGGTACGCCAGGCTCTTGTACCAGTCCGGGGGAGGCCCCAGCAGCGTGGTAGGGTAGCACGAGCACAGCGTACACACCACCATGTTGTGCAGCGCGTCGGTGTTCTCCACCACGGCGAGCTCGGCGTCGTGGGGCAGCGTGTAGCCGAGCTCGGCCACCGCGGCCTTTGCGTCGTCGAGCAGCCGCGCTTTGAAGTCGGAGTCCACCCAGGCGCGGGCCACGACCCTCGCGCCGTCGGCGGGCGAGCGGCGGTGCAGGTCGTCGGCGCGCCTGCGAACGTCGTCTGCGTCTATGATCCCCTTCTCCAGCAGCAGGTCTCTTATGGCGAGGGCGCGCTTGGCGCGCTCGCTCAGGGCCGAGTCCCCCAACATGCCGGGGTGGTCTTCGTGGGATGCGTCGTTGTGGTCGCCGCCCATAAGTCACCTCTTTCGTAGCCGAGTCCTCCGGCGTATTCGCGGCCGCCGCCGCCCATACCAGTAGCGGCTAAAGCCGCCCGTAAAGGAACGTCACCCCCGCGAAAGCGGGGGCACGTCGGCATTATTGCAGAATCGCCGCCCAAGCGAAAGCCGGACGCCGCCGCTTGCATCGGTCAACACGCTGCTTTAATCTTCCCAGCATCAGGCACCAGGAGGCGCGGACATGACGGCTACGAGGGTTGTGGTACAGGGCGCTTACGGCAAGATGGGACTGGAGACCGTCGGGGCCGTGTGCGGCGCCGACGACATGGAGTTGGTGGGCGCCGTGTCCAGGCGCGGCCGGAAGGGCGACGCCTACGCGCTGCCGGACGGCTCAGGCGACGTGCCGCTGTCCGACTCGCTCGCGGACGTGCTGGCGGGCGCGGACGTGGTGGTGGACTTCACCAATCCCGACGGCGCGATGTCGGCGATACGCGCGGCGACCGCGGGCGGGGCGAACGTGGTCACCGGCTCGACCGGACTGAGCGAGGCGCAGCTCGAGGAGGCGGGGCGGCTGGCCGAGAACAGCGGCAAGTGCGTGATAGTCGCGCCCAACTTCGCGCTGGGCGCGGTGCTGCTGATTCATCTCGCCGGCGTGGCCGCGCCCTTCTTCGACTACGCCGACCTGACCGAGGTCCACCACGAGGCCAAGCTGGACGCCCCCTCCGGCACGGCGCTCGCCATCGCGCGGGCCGCGGCCGCAGCCAGGGGTATGCCGTTCACGGCGCCCGCGGCCGAGACGGAGACGCTGGCCGGGACGCGAGGCGGCGCGCTGGACGGGGTGGTCATCCACAGCGGGCGCATGACGGGGCGCGTGGCCCACCACGCGCTGGTGTTCGGCGCGCTGGGCCAGACGCTCACGCTGCGCCACGACTCCATCAACCGCGAGAGCTTCATGCCGGGCGTGCTGCTGGCCATCCGTCGCTCCACCGAGATGCGCGGGCTGACGGTGGGGCTGGAGAAGCTGCTGGGGCTGGGGTAAGCGTACAGTCTGGCGCAAGCGTACAGTCTGGCGCGACACCCCCATCCTAACCTTCCCCCATCAAGGGGGAAGGGACTCTGAATGACTGACACACCTATCCCCCTTCCTTACAGTCCCCTCTCCCCCGTGTGGGAGAGGGTTAGGGTGAGGGGGCATAAGCGGCTCTGCAAGCCACACTCCCACACCTACCAAATTTGCCCTGCTGCCCGCGTAGCGTATATGCTAGGCGCGGCGCTGACGCCCACGTCAGCGGTTAAGGCAGACTAACCAAGGAGGTCCAGTCCAGCATGGCTGATCTATCCAGAACGTGCGCCATCGTCGGCGTCGACGAGTCCGACGTAATCGGCAGAGTCGAGGGCAAGTCCAACCTTCAGCACCACGCGGAGGCGGGCTACAACGCGCTCGCCGACGCCGGGCTGTCGATCAAGGACGTCGACGGTCTATTCTGCGCAGGCTCATCCACCCTCAGCACCGCCGAGTTCATGGGCATACAGCCCCGCTACACCGACAGCACGTCGGTGGGCGGCTCCTCGTTCGTCATCCACGTCGGCCACGCGGTGGCGGCGATCAACGCCGGCTACTGCGAGGTGGCGCTGATAACGCACGGCGAGGCGGGCCGCAGCGCGCGCAGCCGTCCCGGCGGCAACGCTGCCGAGCCGGGATCCCAGTACGAGACGCCCTACGGCTTCATCGGCGCGCCCATCAACTACGCGATGGCCGCCCGCAGGTACATGCACGAGTACGGCGAGGACCGCACCCGCCAGGCGATGGCGGAGATCGCGGTGGCCACCCGCAAGTGGGCGCAGAAGAACCCCAAGGCGTACATGAAGGACGTGCCGATGTCCTTCGACGACTACCACGAATCCCGCTGGATCGCGTGGCCCTTCCACCTGTTCGACTGCTGCCTCGTCACCGACGCGGGCGGCGCGGCGGTGGTCACCACGGCGGAGCGGGCGCGCGACCTGGCCAAGAAGCCGGTGTACATCCTGGGCGCGGCGGAGGGCCATTCGCACAACATCATCAGCCAGATGCCGGACCTGACCAAGACCTGGGGCGTGAACTCCGGCCCCGCGGCCATGGGCAGGGCGGGCGTCACCCACGACGACATCGACCTGGCGATGATCTACGACTCGTTCACCTACACCGTGCTCATCACGCTGGAGAGCCTGGGCTTCTGCGGGCCGGGCGAGGGCCCCGACTTCGTGGCCAACCAGCGCACCGCGCCGGGCGGCGACTTCGCGATGAACACATCCGGCGGCGGGCTTTCGTACACCCACTCGGGCATGTACGGCATGTTCCTCATCCTGGAGGCCGTCAGGCAGCTTCGCGGCGAGGCCGGCGACCGGCAGATAGACGACCCCAAGATCGGTCTGATGCACGGCACCGGCGGCTCGCTCTCGTCCACCGGCACCGTGGTGCTGGCGGTCGACTAGGCCCCGCTGAATCCGGACACCCCCGCACGAACGACAACAACAGGAGATTTCGATGACCCAGCAGTACAACAAGCCCATTCCGGTGCCCCAGGGCGAGTCCGACGTGTACTGGAACAAGGCCAAGGAGCACGAGCTCTGGCTGCGGCGCTGCAACGAGAGCGGCGAGGCCTACTTCTACCCGCGCGACATCTCGCCGTACACCTTCTCCAGGGACACCGAGTGGATAAAGGCCAGCGGCAACGCGACGCTGTACACCTACGCGATAGTCCACCGCGCGCCGCATCCCGGCTTCGTCGGCGACGTTCCCTTCGTGCCGGCCATCGTGGAGCTCGAGGAGGGCCCGCGAATGCCGACGAACATCGTGATGGACGATCCGACGCCTGAGAAGCTCCAGATCGGCATGGCGCTGAAGGTGGTGTTCGAGGACATCACCGACACCATCGCGCTGCCCAAGTTCGCCCCGGCGTAGCGCCTATCCACCGAGTTCCCCGGCGGGTCGTGGGGCCAAGCCTCACGGCCCGCCTGTCCGCATCTCTTCCACGAATGGGACAAAACCCCAAAATAAGTGTTCCATTCCGTTCCTTGTGTCCCATCCCCTAGCTGGGCGCCCGGCTTTCTGAAACGATTGCGCCCCCGGATGCGACCGTTATGGCACCGAATGCGACCGGGGCGGAACGGAATCGGGACAGCCCGCAGGGAGCAGCCACTCACCCATTTGGCACGCTCCCAGCTCTCTCCCGCCGAGGGAAGGGGCGCCGAATCTGTGCCGCCGGACGACGGGGTCGGTCCCATGTCGAAGGTAGATTAGCACGGATGTGCGCGCAAATCAATAGGGGTGTGCGTGAGATTGCTGACACCTTATTGGATGTTCCGCCTGCTTCCAGACCGATTCACTCTGCTCCTGGCGGCTTTGGGCGTGCTCGGAGCGTCAATCGTCCTTCTGCGCGTGTGGCACGGCGTGGGCGTCAACGGCGACGCCACATACCATATCGGGCTGGCCGGAGCGATAGGCGAGGTCGCCCGCGGGCTGGACTGCGTGTTGGGGCAGGCGCTCCAACCGGCGCCGGACGACACGTCGTGTTTGTCGGGCGCTTCGTACCTTCCGTTCGACGTGTCCGCGCTCTGGCCGCCACTCTATCCCGCCATGCTGGCCGCGGCCAGCGGGTTCGTTCTCGACCCGCGTGACGTCGCGGGCGCTTTGAACGCCATCCTGTTCGGGCTGACCGTATTCGTCGCCGGCCAGTGGATGCGTCCCTACGCGCGTTCCAGGCCGCTGGTAGTGGGGGGGGGCTGGCGGTCGCCTTCTCAGTCACGGTGACCTTCTGGGCGTCCTGGGCGTTCAGCGAGACCGCCTTCATACTGTTCGCCTCGCTGGCGCTGCTCTTTTCCGACAGGTACTTGAAATCCGAGCGGCGCTCCACCCTGGTCTGGGCCGCCGTCTTTACCGCGATGGCCTGCCTGACCCGCTACTCGGGCATCGTTCTCATACTGGCCGTGCTCCCGCTGATAGCCCTGCAACGCACGCCCGACTTGCCCGATAAGCTGAAGCGCATCGGCCTGTACGTCGTCATCGGCGCCGCGCCTCTTGCCATGTGGCTGATGCGGAACTACATCGTCACAGGCACGCTCACCGGCCCCAGGGGTACGCCGAAGTACGGGGATTTCGCAACACAGGTTGGCCGCGGGCTGAGCTCGGTGGAGGCGTGGAATCCCCTGGCCGTCGACGTGCGCGCTCTTCTGTTGCCTGTGGACGTGTACGCCGGGCGACTGATCGGCGCCGGGCTGTCGGGGGGCGTTCTGCTCGCTCTCGCGGCTCTGGTGCTGTGGGCCTTTCTCAGATGGAGGCGAGGCGGAGACGGTCGCATCGCGTGCGTGACGGTGGCCGGCACATACGCCTTTTTGCACATTGCCTTCACTATCGCGAACGCGCCGTCGGGCTATCTACTCCTGGACTCCCGCCAGTTCATTCCCGCATACGTGCCACTGGTTGTGGTATTGGTCATGGCGGTTGACCTTCTCCGGTCCAGGCGCGGCGAGTTTGTCCTTCCGCGCTGGCTGAACGGCGCTGCCGTGCCCGGTCTCTCTGAGGGCGGAGCTAGACGCGCGGTGAGGGCGCTCCCAGCTATCGTTGTATCCGTCTTCGCCGTCTGCGTGATCTATGCCGGATTGGTCAGCGCGCGCGATACCTACGCGGCCGTCTTCCATCCCGAGTTCGCGTGGGACGCCGAGGCGTACAACGGCTACCGCATAGACATCAGGGCAACGTCCCTGACCCAGTATCTCGAAGACCTGGTGGGAGACGCCCAGCCCATCGTCCGTGACCACTTCGACCTGTACCTGGCCGACGGCTCTCTCATCTACTTCAGAGAGAATTGCGACGAACAGGACATGGAGAACGGAGTGCGGCTTCGCGTGGAACCCGCTAACAAGCTGGCGCTGACCGGTATCCGCAAGAATTTCGGTCTGGACATCCTCGACTTTTACCCACGCCGCCAGGGAGCGATAGTGGACGGAAAGTGCTTGATGCTGGCGCCGCTGCCCGGTTATCGTATCGCCAACATAAGCACCGGCCAGTATCGAGACGACCTGGACAAGCTTTGGGAGGTCAGTTTCGTTCCCCCGGACTTCTGACGGGCTGGGCGTGTCCGGCGTGGCGGCCACCGTAAGCGGAGTCTGGGAGATTGTCATTTGACCTCATCGACGCTTTGAGAAGCATCCTAAATGCGTCTATTATTATTAACGACGGCTGTCCTGGCGGTGCTTGCGCCGCAGTTGCTGTTCCTGGCGGGTACTGCCCTTTCGGGGGATCTCGTCTTCGTGCAGGACAGAGTTAGCGACGAAGAACGCTTTCTAACCCTGGTTGTCGTCGCCTTCTGCGTGGGGGCTGTGGCGTTCTCTTGCATCCACATTTGGAAGGATAGAAGGAACCGCGCGACGGCCAGAACTGTGCTGTCGATCGCGGTCGCGTCCACGACACTGAGCGTTATCGGCATAGGGGCAGGCTTCCTGATAATCGGCCTGCTAACCGTATCTGGGCTGTTCTTTCTGATGTCGCTGCCGGTGCTCTTGCTCGCAGTCTGGAATGTCAGGGCCGTAGCCGCGGGCTGACTTCATGAGGCGGGTCTGCACAAAGGGTCGTCACCCCCATCCCCGTATCGAATACGGGGCAGGCTCTAACCGTTCGGCAATCCATTCGGCAGGCTCAGGACAGGCTCTTCTCCCTGCGAGAGGGAAGGGACTTTGAAAAGGCCCTGGGTTGCCACCACACCTCCGCTCACCCACTAACGCCGTATGCGATATAATGCCGCCCAAACCCGACTACGTACCGCACGGGCCGGTGGCCCAGAGGGGTCTTCCACATGACCACGAAACACACGGCGAAAACCGAGCAGGCGCGCCGCAGGCCGGTCTTCATCCCCGACCCGCCGAAGCACAAGCTAGGTGAAATGACCAGCTACGACCATATCTCCGCCACCGGCAACGCCCACTACCTGATTCAATACTTCGGCAGCCCCGAAACCACCGTCGTCAAGGGCGAAAGGTACTTGCAAGCCGCGCCGCGCGTACACCCCAGCGAGCGGCGCATTCCGGACCTGCTCATCGCCTTCGACGCGGACCCCGTACTGTACAAGGCCAACAACGCCTACATCATCTCGGAGCAGGGCAAGCCGCCGGACTTCGTGCTGGAAGTGGCTTCGCGAGGAACCTGGCGGCGCGACCGCTATGCCAAGCGGGAAGACTATCTGGCCATGGGCATCCCCGAGTACTGGCGGTTCGACGAGACGGGCGAGTACTACGGCGAAAGGCTGGCGGGCGACATGCTGGCGGAAGGGGAGTACCGGCCGGCCGCCATCGAGACGCTGGAGGAGGGGGTCTTGCAAGGCTACAGCCCCGCGCTCGACCTGAACATTCGCTGGGAGCACGGCGAACTGAGATGGCACGATCCGGCAACGGGCCGGCACATAGCCACCTTCGAGTCCGAACGCCAGGGCCGCTTGCGGGCCGAGCGGGGGCGCGAATCGGAACGCCACGCCCGCCGCGCCGCCGATCAGGGGCGATTGCGAGCCGAGCGTGCCTACTCGCAGGCCGAGCAAGCGCGCCTGCGTGCCGAAGCCCGCGTCCGCGAACTGGAGGAGCGACTGCGGCAGCGAGACCCGGAGCGACAGTAACCCCCACGTTGATCACCCCCATCCCCGTATCGAGTACGGGGCAGGCTCAGGGCAGGCTCCTCCCCTTGCGAGGGGGAAGGGACGACTGGCATCCGAAACAGTCTCCTCTCAGCGTTGGCGTCGGCGAACTGGAAGAGGAGATATGTAGAGCGGTATAATTCCGCCCAAACCCGACTATGCACCGCACGGGCCGATGGCCCAGAGGGGTCTTCCACATGACCACGAAACACACGGCGAAAACCGAGCAGGCGCGCCGCAGGCCGGTCTTCATCCCCGACCCGCCGAAGCACAAGCTAGGTGAAATGACCAGCTACGACCATATCTCCGCCACCGGCAACGCCCACTACCTGATTCAATACTTTGGAAATCCCGAAACCACCGTCGTCAAGGGCGAAAGGTACTTGCAAGCCGCGCCGCGCGTACACCCCAGCGAGCGGCGCATTCCGGACCTGCTCATCGCCTTCGACGCGGACCCCGTACTGTACAAGGCCAACAACGCCTACATCATCTCGGAGCAGGGCAAGCCGCCGGACTTCGTGCTGGAAGTGGCTTCGCGAGGAACCTGGCGGCGCGACCGTTATGCCAAGCGGGAAGACTACCTGGCCATGGGCATCCCGGAGTATTGGCGATTCGACGAGACGGGCGAATACTACGGCGAGAGGCTGGCGGGCGATCTACTGGTGGAAGGGGAGTACCGACCGGTCGCCATCGAGACGCTGGAAGAGGGTGTTCTGCAAGGCTACAGCCACGCGCTCGACCTGAACATTCGCTGGGAGCGCGGCGAACTGAGATGGCACGACCCGGCAACGGGTCGGCACATCGCAACCTTCGAGTCCGAACGCCAGGGCCGCTTGCGGGCCGAAACCCGCGTCCGCGAACTGGAAGAGCGACTGCGGCAGCGAGACCCGGGGCGACAGTAACCGACCCGTTCATCCCACCGGATTCCCGCCCCCGCTTTCGCGGGGGTGACATTTTTTCGCGGGAGTGACGGATGGGGGTCGATTCGCCGCTATTTTCAGAGGAAGACGGTTCGGGGCGCGCCCAGCATGTTGGAACAGGGTTCGCCGCCGCCATCCGACTTGAACACCTACGCCGTATTCATTAGAATGCCCACATCCCAAATCTTTACGAGGTGCAGTTTTGGCCCTGATCCAACCGGACCCTACGTTTTATCCGTCGCCTGAGATGGCTACCAAGGCCCCGCCCGAGCGGCTGGGCTACGTGGCCGGCCTCAACGTGGACGGTCGACCCGACAGCATGTCGGTCGTGGACCTGGACCCCGAGTCCTCAAACTACGCGAAGATCGTCAGCACCGTCGAGATGCCCAACGTCGGCGACGAACTGCACCACTTCGGTTGGAACGCCTGTAGCTCCGCGCTCTGTCCATACGCACCTCATCCCCACCTGGAGCGCCGCTACCTCGTCGTCCCGACGCTTCGCACGTCCCGAATCTACATCCTGGACACCAAGCCGGACCCGTACAACCCCAAGCTGGTCAAGACGGTGGAGTCCGACGTCATCTTCGAGCGCACTGGCTACAGCCGGCTCCACACCGTCCACTGCGGCCCCGACGCCATCTACCTGAACGGCATCGGCTCGGCGGAGGGCGGCGCGCCCGGCGGCATCATGCGCATCGACCACAACACGTTCGAGCCGCTGGGCCGCTGGGAGCTGGACCGGGGCACCCAGCAGATGTCCTACGACTTCTGGTGGCACATGGGCCTGGACGTCGCCATCACCAGCGAGTGGGGCACGCCCGACATGTTCGAGAACGGCCCGGTGCTGGAACACATCGTGAACCACAACTACGGCCACAAGATACACTTCTGGGACCTGCGCCGCCGACGGCACGTGCAGGAGGTGGACCTGGGTTCCGAGCACCAGATGGCGCTGGAGCTTCGGCCCGCCCACGCGCCCACCGAGGCCTACGGCTTCGTCGGAGTGGTGGTGAACGCGAACGACCTGTCGGGCGCGGTGTTCACCTGGTACCGCGAGAACGGCAAGTGGGGCGCGAAGAAGGTGATCGAGATTCCGGCCGAGCCGGCCGACGCCAGCGTGCTGCCCGACGCCCTGAAGCCGCTGGGCGCGGTGCCGCCGCTGATAACCGACCTGGACCTGTCGGTGGACGACAAGTTCCTGTACGTCTCGTGCTGGGGCACGGGCGAACTTCGCCAGTACGACGTGTCCGACCCGTTCAACCCCGAGCTGACCGGCACGGTGCAGGCGGGCGGTGTCGTGAGGAAGGCCGAGCATCCCAACGCCGGGCCGCTGGTGGGCGCGCCCCAGATGGTGGAGATAAGCCGCGACGGACGCCGGGTCTATGCCACCAACTCGCTGTACAGCTCCTGGGACGACGTGTTCTACGACGACATGACGGGCTGGATGATCAAGATGGACACCAACCCCGAGGGCGGCATGGAGCTGGACCCGGACTTCTTCGTGGACTTCGGTAGCACCAGGGCGCACCAGTTGCGACTCGAGGGAGGGGACGCCTCGTCCGACTCTTTCTGCTACCCGTAAAGCCACCACTGGATGCTGCTATCGCCGCTCGCCCACGTTGAGCCGGCCGCGCTGGCGTCCCTGGGGGCGCTGGCCGGCCTGGCCGCGCTGGGGGCCTTCCACGGCCTCAATCCGGCCATGGGCTGGCTGTTCGCGGTGGCGCTGGGGCTGCAACAACAGAGCGCCTGGGCCGTAAGCCGGGCGCTCGCGTTCATCACCGTCGGCCACGCCGCCTCGCTGGTGGTCGTGGCCGCGTTCCTGCTGCTGGTGGGCGCGTTCGTGCCTCTCGACTGGATCAGGGTCTTAGCGGGCGTCACGCTGCTGGCCTTCGGCGCGTACAAGGTGTTCCGCTACTACCGCCATCCCCGGTGGGTGGGGATGCAGGTCAGCTCCGGCGACCTCGTCTTCTGGTCGTTCCTCATGGCCACCTCCCACGGCGCGGGGCTGATGCTGGCGCCCATCATCCTGAACCTGGAGGAGCGCGAGCACCGGCTGGGCGACCTGGAGCACCACGCCGACTTTCTGGACCTGGCCGACACCTCGGTGGCGTGGGGAATCGGCCTCGGCGTGCACACGCTGGCCATGCTGGTGGTGATGTTCGTCATCGCAATGGTGGTGTACAAGAAAGTGGGGCTGGCGTTTCTGAGGCGGGGCTGGATAAACGTGGACCTGTTCTGGGCGGTCGCGCTGCTGCTGGGGGGAGCCGTCACGCTGGCGTTGATATGGCTGTAGCATTCTCAGTGATTACCACCGGGGGCAACCACAAGGGATTGCCCCTACATGTGCATGACCGACTCAACTGTTACAGGTTCCAAGCGAATGTTCGCCTTGACACAAAGTGCCGCCAGCCCTAGAATATCGTCTCGAAACTTTGGAGCGGGACAGCGCGGGCGGAGGCGGTTACGATGTACTTTAACGTTGCCCAACTTATGAAAGAGGGCATCGGCTCGACCCGGCACTACCGGGTCGATGAGCAGGCGGAGCCGGGGGGTGGCGTGCCCACAGGCCGCGTGTTCGGCAACGTAAGGCTTATGCGCACCGACAAAGGAATCTGGGTGATCGGCCGGTTGGATACGGCGGCGGTCTGCCAGTGCAGCAGATGCCTTCGCGAGTATCATCAGCCGGTGTCCATTACAATAGACGACGAGTTTGCCGCTCCATACGAGAGCGTGGAAATCGACCCTTGGCTGGAGAGCGAGGAGGACGGATTCCTCATCGGCCCCGACCAGATTCTTGACATCACGGAGGCCGTGAGGCAGTATTCTTATCTCGGTATTCCCATGAAACCAACGTGCGGCAACGACTGCGTCGGCTTGTGCACCGGCTGCGGAGCAAACCTGAACGAGGCCGCGTGCATCTGCGGGCCGCCCCGAACCGATCCGCGTTGGGACGAGCTTCTGAAGCTGGTGTCGACCGGAGGCGACGACTGATCCGGACCGTTGCCGGAAACAGGCGATTCCACGCCTGATCGAACCTGGAGATTCCCAAATGCCCCCACTGCCAAAGAAGAAACATTCCAAAAAGCGCAAGGGAGGCCGCACGGCGCACTTCGGGCTGAAGCCGGTCACACTTTCGGACTGCCCCCAGTGCCGTTTGCCCAAGCTGCCCCACAGGGCCTGCCCGAACTGCAACTACTACAACGGCCGACAGGTGGCTGTCGCCGGCTAATCGCCCGGCCCTCGCGGGCCGCGACCGAGCTCGGTCCCATCCGAGCGGCGCAGGAGGCGCACCATGACACTGAGACTCAAGACAGACGCCAACGCGGCCAAAGTCGGGTTCCTGTTCCCGGGCCAGGGCGCGCAGGCCGTCGGCATGGGTCGCGAGCTGTTCGACCGCTCGCCAGCGGCGCGAGAGGTTTTCCGGCAGGTGGACGACGCGCTGGCGCGGCCCCTCGCCGACCTTATGTTCAACGGCCCCGAGGATGAGCTGCGCCAGACGGTCAACGCGCAGCCGGCCATCATGGCCGTGAGCCTGGCCTGCATGAAGGCCATGGAGGAACAGCTAGGCGACGAGCGAATGCCCCAGCCGCTGCTGATGGCGGGCCACAGCCTGGGCGAGTACACCGCCCTGGCCGTCGCAGGGGTGCTCGACGTGGCCGAGACCGCACAGCTTGTCAGGACGCGCGGCCTGCTGATGCAGGAGGCGTGCGAGAGCAACCCGGGGACCATGGCGGCGGTGCTGGGCCTGGACGAGATGACTATCGAGGAGATAGCCAGGGAGACGGGGACCTACGTCTCCAACATCAACACCGCCGAGCAGATAGTCATCAGCGGCGAGCGGATGGCGGTCGCCGTGGCGCTCGACCTGGCGACCGCGCGCGGCGCGAAGAGGGTGGTGCCCCTGAGCGTGGGCGGCGCGTTCCACTCCGGCCTCATGGAGCCGGCCCGCGCGGGACTCATCGATGCCATAGACAAGCTCGACTTCAAAGACCCGCAGGTGCCGATAGTGGCCAACTGCACGGGCCAGCCACTGACCACTGCGGAGAGCGTGAAGCAGGAGCTAGCGGCCCAGATCTGCGGTTGCGTGCAGTGGAAGCGTTCGGTCGATCACATGATTGGCTCGGGTATCGTCGACTTCCTGGAGATCGGGCCGGGAAGGGCGCTCGGCGGCATGATCAAGCGCATCGACAAGCGCGCCAAGGTGTCGAGCGTGGGCGACATCGACTCCATTCTGAAGCTGCACGCCAACTAGCCGACCGTGTCCGGGCGAGCCGCGCGGAGCGGATTGAGAGAAGCGTTGCCTGAACAATCGGTGCCCCATGTCCACTGACGCGCGCGGGACGTCCGAGCGGCCCGGCGTCAGACGCATGGCGCGCCTGGCGGCGCTGCAGGCGCTGTACGAGGCCAGCGCCGTGGCGCACGACCCCAACGAGGCCTTCGCGAACGTGTCCGCCGAGCTTGGCCTGACCGAGCAGGCCGAGGACTTCGCGCGCCGCTTGGTGCGGGGCGTGCTGCTCCACAGAGAGCAGATCGACGAGCGTATCGCCGAGCTGGCCCCGAGCTGGCCCATTCACCAGATGGCGCTCGTGGACAGAAATATACTTGGCGTCGCGATTTATGAGATAATGTTTGGTGGGACGCCCCCCGGAGCGGCCATCAACGAGGCGGTGGAGCTGGCCAGAGCTTTCGGCTCCGACAACTCGCCCGGGTTCGTCAACGGCGTACTGAGTACGCTGGTGGGAAAGGTGGGGGCCTGACACCCTCGGTCAGCCGATGGGCCGCCGGCGTCCATAGGCGGCGCGGGCGCAACACTCTAGCCGGACCTTAGCCGGTTTCAAGCCTTGGAGGTACCAAAATGGCAACAGTTCTCGAGCGCGTTCAGGCATTGGTCGCCGATAAACTCGCCGTAGAGCTCGAGGAAGTGGAGCTCGACTCTTCGTTCACGGAGGACCTCAACGCCGACTCCCTTGACCTGGTGGAGTTGATAATGGCGTTCGAGGAGGAGTTCAGCACCGATGGCGACCAGCTCGAGATCTCCGATGAGCAGGCCGAGCAGATAACCACCGTCCGGGAAGCGCTCGACTTCCTCAAAGAGCAGGGCATAGAGGACGACTAGGGAGGTGGCCGTGTTGGCCGACTCCGAGCAATTTCGACAGGCATGGGCCAGGTTCGCAACCGGCGTGTCGGTGGTTACGTCCATCGAGCGCGACGGCGGCGTTCACGGCATGACGGCCCAGGGCATCTGCTCGGTTTCCATCGACCCCATGCTCGCGCTGGTGTGTGTGGGCCACAACCGCCACAGCCACGAGCACATCTCCGAAAGCCGCCGCTTCTGCATCAACATCCTCAACGTCGATCAGCAGGGGATAGCCGAGCACTTCGCCATGCCCCCGGAGCGGCGCGACGCATCCTTCGACGTCCCGCTCAGCTTCACCGAGACGGGCGCCGCCGTCATCGAGGACAGCCTGGCCAGCCTGGATTGCCGCGTGGTTGCGGATCACGTGGCCGGCGACCACACCATCTTTGTGGGCGAAGTGGACGAGATCAGGCTGAACGATAGCGGCGACCCGCTGACGTACTACAGGAGCGAGTTCGGGCGCTTGGCGTAGCGCGGCGGAACCGTGTTGCTGGAGCGCCGTGAGATCGAGGCGGCGGTGGCGTCCGCTTTCCCTGGGCGAGCCGTGCGCGACATTCAGCCCCTCAAGCCCGGTTTCGACTTCGACGTGCGCCGGATCGACTTCCGCGACGGCGAATCAGTGGTCTTTCGCGGCCAGAGAAACCGGGTGTCGGCCTACCTGGGGCGGATAGACTGGGGCAGAATCCTCGCCGACGAGATAGCGTTCTACCGCCTGCTCCCCGATCTGCCGGTGCCCAGGCCGATCCACTTCGAGCCGAGCGAGGCCGCGCTGGGGTTCCCATTCGCCTTTTTCACGTACCTGCACGGCAGCCCACTGGACGACGTGCTTCCGCTCGCGTCCGCCGGCCAACGCCGCGCCGTGGCACGGGAGATGGGCGCGCTGCTGGGCCGGATACACGGCGTCCGGCTCGAGCGCGTCGGGCGGCTGTCGCGGCGCTCGGCGGAGTCGTGGGGCGGCTACTTCGGCAGCCGTATGCGCCGTCGCCTGGAGCCTCACGCGAGGGACGGCCTGATTACGCACGCGGAGATGGACACCCTGGTGGAGAAAGCGGGCGCGGTCGAGCTCGCTCAGCCGCGCCTGCTGCACATGGACTTCCGGGCGGCGAACATGCTGGCGACGCTGGAGGACGGCTCGCTCAGCATCACCGGCATCGTGGACGCGGCCAACTCGCTGGCCGGAGACCCGGCGTTCGACCTCGCGAGAGCCGACGAGGGTGTCGGCCTGAGCGCGGACTTCTGGGCAGGCTATGAATCGGTGCGCGGAAAGGTGGAGCGTGACTCGGAGGCATACTTGCTGTACCGCCTGGAGACGGCGGCGCTGCTGGCCCACGTGTACGAGGGGTCCGCGCAGGAGGCGTATCGGAAGGAGCGGTTCGATGCGTTGAAGAGGCAGTTGGCATAGCGCGACGGTGCGGCCAGGCCATCACCCCCATCCCCGTATCGGGGTACGGGGCAGGCTCTAACCTTCCCCCTGCGAGGGCTTGCTAGGGTAGGTTTTTGGAATTGCAGCGATCGTTCCCGAAGCGTCACCCCCATCCTAACCTTCCCCCATCAAGGGGGAAGGGACTTTTCGGAAGGCTCACGCCTGAGTCATACCCCTGCGACGGGGGAAGGGAATTATCGGATAGGCTCTTAACGCGGCGGTGCGGCTACGCTCGCTGGTACACCTGGATGCGGAAGCGGCAGCTTTCCACGATGAAGAGCCTGCCTTCCCCGTCCACCTTTACGGCGGTGGGACCCCAGAAGAGCTTTTCGACGTTGGCCGACTCCTCGCGCGAGCTGCCCCGCGCCAGGGGGCCAACCTCCGGTTCCATGTCCGAACTCTGGCGCTCGCGCAGCTCCTCCGTGTTGGCCTCGAAGTATTCGTAGCCCCACTTGGATATGCCGGACTCGCCGCGCAGCTTGAAGAGAAAGCCGCCGTCGGCGTCCAGCGCCTGCACCCGCTCGTTGCCCCAGTCCGCCACGTACAGGTTGCCGTCGGCGTCGGTCTCTATACCGGCGGGCCGGTTGAACTGGCCGTCGGCGTCCCCCGGCGCGCCGTAGGTGGCGACGTGACTCCCGCCCGCGTCGAATCGCTGCACGCGGTCGTTGCGCCAGTCGGCCACCAGCACGCCGCCCTCGGCGTCCACGTGTATGCCCCAGGGCAGGTTGAACTCGCCGTCGGCGCGTCCGGGGCGGCCCCAGGACTCGAGGAAGCGCCCGTCGCGGGTGTATCGCTGCACGCGGCAGTTGAGGCTGTCGGTGACGAGCAGGTTGCCGTCGGCGTCGAAGACGATACCGGACGGGCGGTTGAACTCGCCGTCGGCCCGGCCCCTGGTCCCCCACTTGTCCAGGTAGCGACCGCGCGAATCGAAGATGCTGATTCGCTGTAGCGCCTCGTCGGACACATAGACGTTGCCGTCGTCGTCGATGGCGATAGACGACGGCCACATCATCTGGCCGTCCTCGACGCCGCCGCTGCTGAACTCGCCCAGGTAGTCCTCGTCCACGGTGCACATGGTCACGCGCTTGTAGGGCAACCTGGCCGAGACCTCCGGGCCGGCGCGGTTGAGCACGTACAGCAGGCCGTTCTTGCCGAAGGCCAGGTCGACGGGGTTGTTGAACCCCCGCCCCTGCAGCGCGTACATGCCTATGGTGTGGCTGTAGTTGTATAGCAGATCGGTGGTGACCATGGCGCGCCTCCAAACATCAGGCCATCTGGTATTCGCGGGTGGAGACGATGAGCTGGAGCAGCCCCTTCACGCAATCGGTCGATACGCCGTCGCCGTTGGCGTCCGCGGCGTGGGCCACGAGCTCGTCGCGAGTGCTGGCGGAGACGTCCATCGGCCCCATCAGGTCAAGGCAGCTATCCACCAGTTGCTCCGGGGTCTGGCCCGACCCCCGCGCCTGGACGCGCTCGATGATGGAGCGCACGCCCGGCTTCGTCTCGTCGGCGAACTGCTTCACGGCGAAGTTGACGCGGTTGACGAGGCTTGCGGTGGTGACCCACTCCGGGCCGGTGTGCCAGCCCTCCACGCTGGGGGGATCGACCAGAAGCTGGCCCATGTTGCCGGTCTCCAGCGCGAGCTGGATGTCCTCCACCTCGGGGAAGGCGAAGCCGCCGGACTGTCGCGCGGCGCCGGCGACCAGCTCCGAAGGGCTCTTGATCTTGGCGAACCGGGCGCTCTTGAAGAAGTCGGAGTTGAAGAGAGTGCGGAGCATTGCGCGGATGTCGCCGCCGCTCTCGAAATAGGCGTCCACAAGCGCGTCGATGGCGGCGGGATCGCGCGGAGGCACGGTCTCCCAGGCGGGCACCTGCGGTTCGTCGGCGACGAAGTAGTTGTACAGGTGGCGGGAGATGAAGCGGGCGGTCGCGGGCTGCTCGCAGATTATGTCGATGACGTCCTCGCCGTCGAAAGCCCCCCGCTGGCCCAGGAACGTCTTTTCGCCGTCGTCGTGGTCGTCGGGAAGGTACTCGTACTGCCAGTCCAGGCGGCCGTAGGGCCAGACCGAGTCCTGCGCCGTGCGGACGGTGTGGTGCGCGGCGTTGCGGATGGTCCAGCCGGTGAAGGCCCTGGAGCACTGCCTCACGTCGTCCTCGGTGTAGTTGCCGACGCCCATGGAGAAAAGCTCCAGGATCTCCCTGCCGTAGTTCTCGTTCACGGCGTCCTTGTGGTTGTCCTTGTTGTCCAGCCAGAAGATCATCGCGGGGTCCCTGGACAGCTCGACGAGCAGGTCCCGGAACTTTCCGAACCCGTACCTTCGGAACATCTCTATCTGGTTGAGGATGGCCTTGGGCTGGTTGAGCTTGGTGTAGCCGGTGGCGAATATGCCGTGCCAGAACAGGGCCAGCTTCTCCTCCAGCGGGCGGCGCGTGTTTATCATCCGGTACACGAGGTACGTCTGGCAGCTATCCACGATGAGCAGGCCGTTCTCGTCCACGTGGTAGCGCCGTATCAGGTCTTCGTCCTCCAGCGCGGGCGGCATGGTCTCGGGGTGGAGCAACTCCTCGACGGCCGCCTCGTATCCCATTTCGGCGTAGCGGTCCAGCTCGTCGGGGGTTGCGCCGAAGCCGGCGCGGCGGAATAGGTGTGACAGCAACGCGATGTTCTGGTTCTGCATGGCGGGAACCCTCCTCGGTGAGATGGCCGTGCGCGAAACGGGGATGGTGTAGGCCCATTATATTGCGGGATGGGCATTTGCTCAAGCCGTGCGGCCGGATTCACGCGGCGCGCGGGCGGCCGGTGGTATAATTGGCGTGATGAGGAGATTTCACGAATACTTCCTGGCGGTGTCGCTGTCGGCGCTGCTGGCACTGTCCGCCATCGGGCCGCTGCTCGACCACCACTACGTGGAGCGCGACCCCACGCACACGCACCTGGGCGCGGCGGCGCCCCACGTGCACGACTACGCCGCATCGGACCCGCACGACCACGCGCGGCCCGTGGCGCCGGACGCGCCGAGCGGCGTGGTGGCGCTGATGGACCGCGACGCGGGCTTCGCGGGCGTCACGAGCGTGGTGACGGACCGCGACGGCGCGACGGCGTTCACGTTCTTCGAACCTTCCTCCCTGTTCAACCTTCCGGTTGCGCCCGTGGCGCGGCTGCGCTCCGAGGCGACGCCGCCGCCCGACCATCCACCGCGGGAGTTCGCCTAGCCCCTGCATCCCGGCGACGCGCGAGAGTTGAACGTATTCCATGTGGTCAGACCCAAAACGCAGGCTCCTGGCGGTGTGGCTGATAGCGGCCGCGGCGATGGTCGCCGTGCCGCTGGCGACAGCCCACGCCAACGGGCGGGTGATCCGGTTCGAGGACCACACCGCCGGCCCGTACCGGCTGGCGGTGGGCACCATTCCCGAAAACCCGGAGGTCGGCAACCTGCACGTCACGATGACGATAACGGCCCCGCCCGGCGAGGACCTGATTCTGGACGCCGAGGTCAGCGTGTCCGGGTCCGGCCCGGAGTCCGAGGCGGTGGAGATAGGGCCGCTGGCGGCGGAGCACAACGCCGACGATCCCTCCTACTACGACATCAACACCTTCGTGGACAGGCAGGGCGAGTGGCGGTTCAGCGTGACCGTGAACGGGCCGCACGGAGAGGGGATGGCGGACATCCCAATCGAGGTGAGAAAGCCGAGTCCGCTCATCGGTATCGTCACCATCTTGGCCTTGGTGGCCTTCCTGGCCGCGCTCGGATACTCGCTGCGCGTATTTCTCCGGGAGAGGAGCAGGGGCAGAAGACGTTCGTAACGCGACAGTCTGCGGGGCATCTGCCCCGGCCCATGCGGGTCGGTTCGCGCCGGCCGCCTCGAAAAGGAGAGTAATCTTGATTGACAGCAGAATCAGGCCCGCGCTGTGGTCGCTGTCGGCGCTCGTCATGGCGCTCGCGCTGGCCGCGTGCGGCGGGGGCGGCGAGCCCGAAACGCTCCGGTTCAGTCTGGAGATAGAAGAAAGGCAACTCAAGGTCGCCGAGGGCGAGCTAATCGTAAAGCAGGACGACCTGGTCTCGTTGGTCGTGGAGAGCGACGAGGACGGCACGTTCCACCTGCACGGCTACGATGCGGAGGCCGGACTCACAGCCGGCGAGACCGCCACGTTCAACTTCGACGCCTACGCCACCGGCCGTTTCACCATCACCTTCCACCCCGGCGTCGGCGGCCACTCGCACGCCACCGAGCACGGCGTGATGTTCGAGTCCGATACGCTCCAGCAGGGCGACAGCTTCGTCTATCACGTGATGGACTCCATGAACGACCAGATGATCCCCTACCACAACCACATGAACCACAAGATGACCGCGTCGATAATGGTGAACGCGGACGCCGAGACGTCGGGAACGGCCGAGGTCACCATCCTGGAGGACGGCTCGTTCTCGCCCGCGATGCTGAACGTGCAACCCGGCGCCATGATCTTGTGGACGAACACCGCCGAGCAACGCCAGCGCGTGGCGAGCGGCGACCCGCCCGCCGTGTCGGACGTACCGGACGACGAGGGCGAAGAAGTGTCTCTCGGCGTGCTGGAGGTGCGCCCCCGGTAGCCACGTTATCCAGAATCCCTTCCCATGTACAGGTAATCCAATGCACATTCGCAACATCGTCGCGGCGGCGTTCGTCGCGGCCCTGGCGTTGGTGGGCTGCGCCGCCACCGCCCGCGCGCACGCCTTCGGCGAGCGGTACGACCTGCCGATACCGCTCAGTTACTTTCTCGTGGGCGGCGCGGCTACCGTCGCGCTCTCGTTCGTCGTCATCGGGCTGTTCGTGCGGCGCGAAGAGGGCGAGCGGGGCTATCCTCGCCTTAACCTGCTCGCGGTCCGCGGGCTGGGCGCAACGCTCGCCAGTCCGGTCACGCTGTTCGTGGTGCGGCTGGCGTCCGTGGCCGTGTTTGGGCTGACGCTGGCCACGTGCTTCCTCGGCAACGGGCGTCCGCTGGAGGTGTTCGCTCCGACGTTCGTCTGGGTCGTCTGGTGGGTGGGCATGGGCTACGTCTCGGCGCTGTTCGGCAACGTGTGGATGCTGGTGAACCCGTGGAAGATTATCTACGAGTGGGGCGAGCGACTGCTGGGCGGCGGCGGGCGCGGGCTGTTCGTGTACCCCGAACGATTGGACGTGTGGCCCGCCGTGGCGCTGCTGCTGGCGTTCGCGTGGCTGGAGAACGTGTACACGAGCGCGACGCTGCCGGAAAGCCTGGGGCAGCTCATCATCGCCTACTCGCTGGTGACCTGGCTGGGCATGGCGGCGTTCGGCAAGCACACCTGGCTCAGCCGCGGCGAGGTGTTCAGCGTGCTGTTCGGCATATTCGCGCGCTTCTCGCCAACCGAGGTGAGGGTGACCGACCGGCGGGCCTGCTCCCGGTGCGGATCCGGGTGCGCGCCCGATTGCGTGGACTGCTACGAGTGCTTCGAGCGCGCCGACCGCTCGCGGCGCGAGTTCAACCTGCGTCCGTGGGCCGTGGGGCTGGCGAACCCGCACCGCGCCAGCGTGGGGATGTCCGCGTTCGTGCTGCTGGCGCTGGCGATAGTCTCGTTCGACGGGCTGCAGGAGACGCCGGCGTGGGTCAGCGTCCAGACGGCGGTGTACGACGAGGTGGCGGTGCTCGGCCCCAACGTGGTCAGCACCATCGACACGCTCGGGCTGCTGGTGGCGCCCGCGCTGTTCGTGGTGGTCTATGCGGCGTTCTCGTGGGCGGTCGCCCGGCTGTCCGCCGACCCGGAGGGCGTCGCGGGCGTGGCGAAGGGCTACGTGCTGACGCTGGTGCCCATCGCGCTGGCGTACAACCTGGCGCACTACCTGTCGCTGCTGCTGATAAGCGGCCAGACTGTGATACCGCTGCTGTCGGACCCGTTCGGCAACGGCTGGGACCTGCTGGGCACCGCCGGCTACAAGGTGAACATAGCGATAATCAACGCGCGTGTGGCGTGGTACGTGTCCGTCGCGGCGATAGTGGCGGGGCACGTGGTGTCGGTGTACCTGGCGCACCTGATGTCGCTGCGCAGGGTGGCCCACCGGGGCCGCGCGCTGCGGGGGCAGCTACCGATGCTGCTGCTGATGGTGCTGTACACGGCGACCAGCCTGTGGATCATCGCGCAGCCCATCGTGGAGGAGTAGCGAGGGCGGCGTCACCCCCATCCCCGTATCGAGTACGGGGCAGGCTCTGAGGTTGGTAACTATTCAGACTTCGTGATTCCAGAAAGTCCCTTCCCCCTGCGAGGGGGAAGGTTAGGATGGGGGTGCCGCCCCAAAGCCAGGCTCGTATCATCAACTCTGAGCAGGTTCAGTGGTTGCCAAGCGGTTGACATCGAGGCACGTGCGCCACTACCATATCTGGTGAGCCGAGGTAGCTCAGTAGGTAGAGCACAGCACTGAAAATGCTGGTGTCGTCAGTTCGATTCTGACCCTCGGCACGTGCCCGGCACACGCTGTCGGCGCAGCAAGGGCGGAAGTGGCTCAGTGGTAGAGCATCTCCTTGCCAAGGAGAGGGTCGTGGGTTCGAATCCCATCTTCCGCTCCAGCCTCCTCCCACTTCGTAGCTGGCGGGGCCGGGCTGGCGACGTCTTTGCCACCGCAATGGACGAGGGCGACGCGCCGAGAAGGGAGTTGGCGGGCTGAGGTAAGGTGTCAACGATAAACGATAACGGAGGTTGCGACGTGGCGACAAGGACCATCGAGGAGCGGCTTGCTAGCATCGAGGCGACGCTGCCCCACCTGGCGACTAAAGCCGATCTGGAGCTGTTGCGAGGACAGGTGAATCTGCTCGAAACCAAGCTGGTGAAATGGATGGTGGGGTTGATGATCACTTCGATGATTGGGGCGTCGTCTCTGGCATACGCTGCCGTGCGCTTGTTCGGGACGTAGGGGAAGGGAGCTTGCGGGGTGCGGCGTAGAGACGCCCTAGAGCCACCATTCCAGTAGGCTTGTTTCAGCACGACATGAGGTGTGGCGTATGACTGAGAGAACTGGGCTTGCCAGGGAGTTCCACTACTATCTGGCACACCAGGATGAGTTTGTGGAGCAGTACGACGGGAAGGTCGTCGTCATCAAGGACTGTGAGGTGCTGGGCGCTTACGGAAGTTACATCGAGGCGGTCGTAGAAACCCAGAAGGCCGGCCATGAGTTGGGGACGTTCCTCGCGCAGGCAGTCAGCCCGGGCCCTGACGCCTATACGCGTATCCACCGCTCCCGTGTGCTGCGTGAGCGGCTCGGACAATCCAAGGTGTCCATCACGTCGGACATCTAGGTGCACTTGCTGCCCGGCTGGCAGCGCCAGGTTATACCATTTAAGCGTGATGAGGGCGTAAAGTCAAAACAGGTGGTCAGCACTTCCTTACAGGCATCCCTCTGCCCCTACTTTGGGGTGGGAACAGTTGCCTTGCGACTTTGCGGTCACATCACACCGAAATGGTATTACCTACGCCGTCGCCACTGCGATGGACGGAGGAGACGCGCAGAGAAGGGATATAGCGGGTTAGCGACAGCAAAGGAGGCCTCTATGGGTTACGCATCGTACCAGGAAGATATTGAGGACCGGAGGAATGATGACTTGCTCTTGATGAGGGTTGCCACGCGAAGAACAGATCCTCAGACGGACGAACCTGAACCGGTCGAAGATCTGTCGAAGAAAACTGAACACCTTGATAGGCCCTCTAATGGAACGGAAATTGAACTCGCGGACAGACTGTGGAGTATGTTTAGCAGTGTTCCGATTGGAGAACAGCTGACAGGCATGCCCGTCGTGCTATTCGGCATCCGATACGCGGCAGAACTGGATGCGTCCCATGTCAGCATTACAAGAGTTGCTGAGATTTCAGGGCTTGAGAGTTACCGCAAAGAAATACGCATCGGCATGCAACTAGCCAAGTACGTGGAAAGGAAATAATCAGCATGGTTGATGATGGCGGCCCAGCATTCGCTTGCGCGGGGAACGAGGATGACTTCTGGCAATCTGGCATGAGGCTACGTGATTGGTTTGCTGAACAGACATTGTCGAGCATGGTTGGCAACTGTTCGACACAATGCTGAAATTACCCCACGCCACGATAGAGCAGCGCGGCAAAGTGTGAGGGAAAACACAGGACGGGAACTATGACCATGGAAGACCAGCCGTTGACGCGGCGGGAGTTCTACGATGCGATCCTGCCCAACCTGGCTACGAAGACCGATCTTGCTCAGCTCGAGGTGAAGCTGGTGAAATGGATGGTGGGGTTGATGATCACTTCGATGATTGGGGCGTCGTCCCTGGCATACGCCGCCGTGCGCCTGTTCGGGACATAGGAAGAGGGACCGGCGGGCTGTCGGCAGGGCCACCGCATACTGATTTCTCGGCCCCGAATCAGGCGTGCTCTCACGCATGCCCTGAGCCTGTCGAACGGCTCCGACCCCCGAAATTCCGCCCCAAAACCGCGCCATCGAGTCCCTCCACTGCCATGCGGCCCCCCGCAACTCACCTGTAGACGCCCTGATCCATACCTGTTTCGTCCCGCCGCCAACGGTAGTCCCTTCCCCCTTGATGGGGGAAGAGCCTGCCCTGAGCTTGCCGTAGGGTTAGGATGGGGGTGAAGGCCCCTTTGGGACTCACATCGCCATGGCTCTTGACCTCGTCCGCACATCCGTGCTACCGTCTTCCCATAACGCACCTACACAACCTACAGCCCACCGCGAACGCCCCGTTGCGCCCTCCCGCCCCCCGCGCAATTCTGCGCCATTTTCACCAAATTGCCCCATAAAATCGCACAGACTGGGACACCCAAGGGCCTGAAGTGTTAACTCTCCCAGCTATGAAATGGGCAAGATGGTGCAGTTTGGGGCACTTTTAGCGATTTCCTCGCTCCAGGGCGGCCCTCACGTATGGCTGAGGAGTAGTATGCGATAGCCTTGTGGCTGTCGGCAGGGCCGCTTGACGCTCCGGTAGGGCTGGCTTAAGCTTTGGCCATTCCCCGTGAAAGGAGAACGACATGACACTGTACAATTCCGAGTCCGGCGACATCACGATGGTGCTGACCGGCGAGTCCCTGATTAGCCGAAGGATGCGTGTGTTCAAGGAGGAGCGTTTCCTGAGGATGAGGGAGATCATCCAGGGCGGCGACGTCTCCTTCACCAACGCCGAGATGCTGTTCCACGACTACGCCCACTCGCCCAACCCCCACCAGTTGGGCACGTACATGAGGTCGGACCCGGCCAACATCCGCGAGCTCCAGTGGCTGGGCATCAACCTGGTATCGTGCTCCAACAACCACGCCTACGACTTCGGAGAGGGCGGCGTGCTGGAGAACATCGAGCACCTGGACGAGGCCGGGCTGGCGCACGCCGGCAGCGGGCGCAACCTCGCGGAGGCGAGGGCGCCGGCCTACCTGGACACCGACGCGGGCCGTGTGGCGCTGATTTCGGTGACGGACTCCGGCCCCGCCGAGAGCCGCGCGGGAGAGCAGCGGCGCGACATGCTCGGCCGGCCGGGCGTTAGCTGGCTGCGCAGCACGGCGGAGTTCACCGTGGACCGTCCGACGTTCGACACGCTGCGCCGCATGAGCGAGGAGCTCGGATTCGAGGACCACAAGCGCGCACGCGGGTTCGAGGGCGACTCGGATTCGGTGTTCCACCTGATGGGCCAGCCGATGTACAGCCCCAACCCCGCGCAGAAGTACGTGCTGGGAGAGTCGTTCAGCAAGCGCCGCGTGCCTGATCCCTACGACATGGAGCAGATACTTCAGCGCGTCACGGACGCGCGCCGCATGGCCGACTGGGTCATCGTGACGATGCACAACCACGAGGGCGGCGAGACCGGCGCGGACCCCGGCGACCACGCGGTGGCGCTCGCCAGGGCGGCGGTCGACCACGGCGCGGACGTGTACGTGGGGCATGGCCCGCACCGCGACCGGGGCATGGAGGTCTACAAGGGCAAGCCGATTTTCCACAGCCTGGGCGACTTCGTGATGCAGAACGACACGGTGGAGCTGGTGCCGCAGGACAACCTGTTGCGGCAGGGGCTGAACTGGGATGCCGTGCCCGCGGACTTCTACGACACCCGCTCGGCCCTGGACACGAAGGGAATGCCCGCCGACCCGCTCCAGTGGCGCAGCACCATGGCGCGTGTGAAGTTCCAGGACCACAAGCTGGCAGGCATCGAGCTCATCCCGCTGGACCTCGGATTCCTGCGCTCGCGCGGCTCGCGCGGCCGGCCGCTGCTGGCCGAGGGCGAGATAGCGGAGCTGGTGCTGGAAGGGATGCGCGACATGTCGTCCAAGTACGGCACCAGCATCAAGATAGAGAACGGCGGCGCGACGGTGGAGGTGGACTAGCCGCCGCCGCCAATAGCAGCGTATGGGCGGACTGAGGAGGTAAGCCGTGGCCACAACCAAGAGACTTGTGACAGCGGACGAACTGCTGGAGATGCCGGAGATAACCTGTCGGTACGAATTGGTGAGAGGGGAACTTAGGTCACGGCCGTTTGTGGGGCATGTGCAAGGGAGAATCGCCACGAATGTGCTCACGAGTCTCTACACCCACGCGAAATCAAACGGACTCGGCGAAGCCTTGCCCGTCACCGGGTTCATCCTCGCACTGCGCCCCGACCACGTTCGCGCGCCCAGCGTGGCTTTCGTTCGGCGGGCGCGGGTCGATGCGGTAGCCGATGTTGAAGGATTCTTTCCCGGCCCGCCGGACTTAGCTGTCGAGGTGGTCTCGCCTGATGACCTCTACATGGACGTTTACGAGAGAATTGCCGACTACCTGGCAGCCGGCATACTGGCGGTCATCGTCGTAGATCCGAGCCGCCGCGTCGTCAAGGTGCATCGGTCGCGCGGGAACACGGTGGAGTTGGGCGAGGGCGACACGCTGGAGGTCAACGACGTGGTGCCGGGCTGGCAGATGGCGGTGGGGGAGATGTTCGAGTAGGGATCGCCCGGAAACGGCGTCCTTGATAATCTGCTCTTGGCCTTGCGCTAGCTGGTAAGCGCTACTATGAATCGGTTGGCGTAGCGCGACGCCGTCCTGACCTTTACGGGGTCGATACGCGCCAGTATCTCGAACCCGTGCTTGCCCTTGCTGTACCGGCCTTTTGTGGTGTTACGGGCAGCATGTTCAAGACCGTCGAGCACATCTTGCTTTGGGACCTGCTCGACGCTCGGATTCTGTCGAAGGTCCTGCTTCCTGAATCCCCGCCCGTAGTAGGATTCCAATACGTCGGGATCGGCGAGAAACCACGATTCCATGATTTGCACCATAAGGTGGCATTGGTCGTCAGTCGCACCGTCGGGTCGGTCCCAGTTGTCACGTTGCTTTAGGTGCTGCCACGGTCCTTGGGTAGTGATAGGTTGCTCCGCATCCACCAAGAGCATTGCCGACTCACCTTTGCGGACTGCGCCTCTGAACTTGCGATAGGTGTCTGCACGGCTGCCGCAAGCTGTAATCTGAATGCCCTGGGCTGCGCTCGCCTTTTGTAGGAACGAGCCGAAGGCTACACGAAGATCCTTCGCCAGACGGCCCTTAGCGCCGCCCTCTACGAATATCTGGGTCTTCACCACCGGGTGCCCCCGATAGCTCCCCTCATCCAGACTTCGCCCAACCTGTACTCTTCAAGCCACTCTTCCAGGTCTTCCAGGTCAAGGCGGCGTAGCTGGGTGGCCCCGTCAATCTTCTCGCAGACGATGATGGCCTCCGGCGTGTTTGTCAGAGCGTCCACCAGGATGTCGGAGTGGGTGGTGACAAATATCTGGCTGCGCGCTGACGCTTCCACGAGCAGCTTGGCCACGTGCGAAATCATGTCGGGGTGCAGCCCCAATTCCGGCTCTTCGATGCAGATGACCGGCGGCGGCGTGGGATGGCAGAGTACGGCGAGAAGGCACAGGTAGCGCAAGCTGCCGTCGGATAGGCGCGAGGCTGGTATGTTCTCGCTGAGTCCCTCTTCCTGAAAGAATATCTGCACCGTGCCACCGCTTACGAAGACGTTGAGGTCCCTGAATTCGTGCATGAAGGCCCTCATATTCTCCACTATTCGGGTTTTCACGCCAGGATGGTTCAGCAGATCGCTCAGCACAACGCCTAGATTGGATGCGTCTTCCAAGAGGCGGTCCTGTTGAAGGTCCGGTGGTTGGGGCAGACGTGGCGACGCGAAGCGGCTCATATTCCACTCGCGGTAGAAGGCCATGCGCGAAAACTTATCCGCGAGTAAGGTCAATTCGGGGTAGGCGTCTGGGTCTTTGCGTTGCGAGAGTATGGACTGGTCCGACAATACTGAATCTGGTTCAAGCCGTCGTGGATGATTTTCCCCTTTGAAATTGATGAGGGGGTTTCCCTGAATGGGATTATGGTAGTAGATGTATGGTTGGTCATGCCCATCGAAGGGCCTTGATCTCTCAATAGTCTCTTCTCGCAGTGCGAACCGGTCACCACGTTCCGAGAACGAAATACGATACCTAATGGGGATGTCCCCTGATGGGTGCGATAGCTTCGCTTCCAAGTTGGCCGATCTGGACTTGGCGTCGCCCTTCCAAGGCCATTCTCGGATGCCGCCGCCTTCACGAGTGGGCGCTTGTATGTCTGAAGGCGCGGCCGCGAGCAGGGACAACGCCGCTATCAGGTTAGATTTGCCGGAAGCGTTTGGCCCTATGAGAACGTTCAGCGGTTCCAGCGAGAGCAAGGGCGTGTTGGGGCCGAAGGAGAGGATGTTCTCCAAGCGAATCGTCTGGATGAACTTGTTGCCTTCCATGGACTGCTCCCGCGGGTACGTCCAAATGTGCCCGTAATTCAAGCGGGGCATCGCCGCGCCTCCGAGAGGCGACGATACCCCGCCGTTGGACTGTGCCGGTGTCGCCCGTCTCTAGTCTCGCAGGAAGCCTACGCGCTCGTACTCGCCCTTGACGACGGGCCGGGCGTCCACCTCGAGCCAATCCTCCAGTATCTCGGTGTAGATGCTGCGGAAGTCGAGGTTGAACGCCAGGTCGCCCTCCACCAGCTTGTCGGCGTCGAGCGAGGGGTACTCGCTGTAGTGGCCGCCCGCCACGCCGTCGCCGATGACGAACGCCACGCCGCCCGAGCCGTGGTCGGTGCCGTTGCCGTTGTCCCTCACGCGGCGCCCGAACTCCGAAAACACCAGCATCAGGACGTCGTCGCTCTTGTCGTGCTCGTTCATGTCGGTGTAGAAATCGTAGATGCCGCCGGACACGTCGCGCAGCAGGCCCTCTTGCAACGCGATGCCGTTGGTGTGGGCGTCGAAGCTGCCGTGCTGGGTGTAGCAGATGCGGGTTCCCACGTCGGCCTGGAGCACCTGGGCGGCGCCCTTCATGCTCTTGGCGAACGAATTGGTGGCGTACTCCACGTTCGAGGAGTAGGACTCCGTTACGGTGCCGAGTATGTCCGCGCCGCGCAGGGCGTCCAGTCCGGTCTGGCTCAGGAAGTCCATCACCGGGCCGCTGCCTATAGCCTGCGAGTACATGTTGCGGAAGGTGTCCAGCGCGGCGTTGCGCTGCTCGTCCTCGTCGAAGTGGTTCATCAGGCCATAGGTCGCCAGGTCCGTCACCGACGCCACGGGCGCGCCCTTGGCCACCAGCGCCCTGGGCAGTCCGGCGCCGAAGTTGACGGCGGCCACCACGTTGTCGCCGTCCGGGTGCATCTGGCGAATCGCGTTGCCCAGCCAGCCCTCGTCGCCCACCTTGGTGGGCTCGGCGGTGTGCCAGATGTCCATCGACCGGAAGTGCGACCGGTTGGGTTCGGGGTAGCCGACGCCGTGGATGATGCCCACCTTGCCCTGGTCGTACAGGTCCTTGATCGGCTGCATGGCCGGGTTCAGCCCGTAGCCGTTGTCCAGCGGGATCACCCTGTCCTCGGTGATGCGGACGTTTCGGCGGCTGTCGATGTAACGGGAGTCGTTGTAGGGGACGACGCAGTTCAGGTAGTCGTTGCCACCAGAGAGTTGCACCACCACCAGCTTGCGCTTTCTGCCTTCAGCCATTTGGACCATCTCCTATGGGTAGTTTTGGGTTTGTTCCGGTGGCTAATCGGCCCCGGATTCGCTGTGTGTTCGTATTTTTGCTCTCGCCTCTGAGCATTAAGGGCCTATCCGACAACCCTTTCGTCACCCCCATCCTAACCCTTCGGAAGCTCAGGGCAGGCTCTTCCCCCATCAAGGGGGAAGGGACTCAGGGGATGCGCGCTAGGCCCGCTCGTACACCTGGAAGCGGTGGCGGAGCGTTTCGAGCACGTAGGCCCTGTCCTCGGAGTCCACCACCACGTCCACCGGGTCCCAGAAGTAGGGCTCGATGCGCGCCGATACTTCGTGGGCGTCGCCGGTGTCCACCTCGAACACGGGTTGGAACTTGGCCCGCGCGCGGTTCTCGTCGGCCTGCGCCTCCAGGTACTCCAGCGCCCACGGATTGGGCTCGGCCTCGCCGCGCAGCACGCACAGGAAGCCGCCGTCGGGGTCGAACACCTGCGCGCGCTGGTTGCCCCAGTCGGCCACGTACACGTTGCCCTCGGAATCGACCGCCACGCCGGACGGACGGCTGAGCTGGCCGTCGCCCGAACCCGATTCGCCGAACCGCGCCAGGAACTCGCCGTCGGCGGTGAGCTTCTGCACGCGGTCGTTGCGCCAGTCGGACACGTACACGTTGCCGTCGGTGTCCTGGCAGATGCCCCAGGGCAGGTTGAACTGGCCGCGCCCCGAGCCGTGCTCGCCCCACTTGGAGATGAACTCGCCGCCCTTGGTGAACTTCTGGACGCGATGGTTGCGGTGGTCCACCACGAGCAGGTTGTCGTCGGCGTCGAACAGCAGCCCCGACGGGCCGTTCAGTTGGCCGTCGCCGCTGCCGTGCTCGCCCCAGAAACCGGCCAAGCCGCCGTCGGGGTCGAACACCGTTATGCGGTGAAGGTTGTCGTCCGCCAGGTACAGGTTGTCGTCGCGGTCCAGCGCGAGCGCGGAGGGCCAGATCATGTTGCCCGGCTCTCTGCCGTAGTTGCCAATTTGGCCGTAGTAGTCGTGCTCGCGGCTGACCATCTGAATGCCCACTATCTCGAGGGCGGTGGTGTTGCTGCGGCTGGCGACGAAGATGCGACCGTCGCCGCGGATGGCCATGGCGGTGGGCATCATGAATCCGCGCCCGCCCTGGTCGGCGCAGAAGCCTACGTTGGTGGTGTATTTCAGGCGAAAGTCTGTTGCCGTGGTCATGCTAGTCTCCGTTTGTCTGGGCGGCTGGTTCGGAGTGGAGCGGTTCCATCTGCGACAGGAACTCCTCGACGTCCGACATGTTGTCCCGTACGTCTTCGGTGCTCATCCAACCTTCGTAGTAGTTGGCGTGAAGCGCTTGGGCCGCGTTGAAGCCCCCGCGAAGGTCGGCTTGCCCGGTCTCCCTGACGATTTGGCCCATAGCGTTTATCAACTCCCTGTGATTGTAGTGGCGCAGCCCGCGAAGAGAGGCGGCCGCCTTGATCGCGTGGGCCGCCGCGCCCCATGCCTTTTCGGACGCCTGGGGCAGGTCGCGCCGTTTGAACTCGAGCTTGGCGTGGCGCATGAATCTGCGGCTGGCCTCGGGGTGACTGAAGCGTATGGCGGCCAGGCGCAGAATGTCGTCGCCGGTGTACGGGCCGACGCCGAGTTGCGGGTTTTGTCGAACGTCCGCCACCGTTTCGGGCGCGATTGCGGTGCCGTCCAGTTCGCCTTCCTCTATCAGGCGCAGGGTCCTTTTCAGGATGGCGTCGTGGCCCTGCGCGAAGCGGCGGCCGGGCTTGTTCCAGCGCGCGCATCCGCACATGCAGTATCGGGTTCCGGGGGTCTTTGTTTTCGTGTCGTTGTGGTTCATGCGATTCGCTGGGGTTTGGCGGGTCTGTCACCCCCATCCTAACCTTCCCCCTGCGAGGGGGAAGGGACTCTTGAGTGTTCCCCCTTCATGGGGAAGGGACTTTTGGTGCGCTACGCCATCTGGTATTCCTGGGTGGCGACGATGATGGAGATGAGGGCCGCGACGGTCCTGGCCGCGGCTTCGGGATCGTCGTCGAAGTGGGCGGCGCCCTGGGAGGCGGCGAAGTCCACCAGCCCGGCGTGGGTGCTGTCCAGCACGTCGAGCGGGCCGAGCACGTCCAGGCAGGCGTCCACGAGACCCTCCGGGGTTGGCTCATCGCCGGCGGATTGGGCCACGCGGTCTATTACGGCCTTCACGCCGGGCCGGCTCGGATCGTTGAGCACCTTGCTGGCGAAGTTGACGCGCTGGACGTATGTGCCGGTGTTTATCCACTCGCTGCCGCCCTGCCAGCCCTCCACGCTGGGCGGCGCGAGCAGGCCCTGCCCCATGTTGGCGCAGGTGGCGGCCGCGGCGTAGGTGTCCTGCGATGGCAACTCCACGCCGCCGGCCAGCCGCATCGTGCCTATCACCATCTCAGCCGGACTCTTTATCCGCGCGAACTGCGACGCTTCGGACTTGAAGAAGTCGGACGTGAAGAGGACGCGCAGCATGGCCTCTATGCTGTAGCCGGAGTCGAAGTAGGCCTGCGAAAGCGCGTCGATGGCATCGGGGTCTCGCGGCGGCTCGTGCGGCCACTGCGGGACGGGCAACTCGTCGGCCACGAAGAAGTGGTACAGGTGGCGGGCGATGAATCGGGCGGTGGCATCCTGCTTGCAGATGATGGACACGGCGTCCTCGCCGTTGAAGTCGCCCGTCTCGCCCAGCAGAGTCTTCTCGCCGTGGTCGTGGTCGTCGTCGTTGTACTCGAACTGCCAGGAGATGTAGCCGTAGGGCCGCGCGGTGTTGTTGCGCATCTTGATGGACATGTAGTCGGGGTTGACCACGCTCCAGCCGGTGAAGGCGCGGGCGCATTCCTTGATGTCGTCCTCGGTGTAGTTGCCCACGCCCATCGAGAACAACTCCAGTATCTCGCGCCCGTAGTTCTCGTTGATGGACGCCGCGTGGTTGTCCTGGTTGTCCAGCCACATAATCATAGCGGGGTCGCGCGAAAGCTCGATGAGCAGGTTGTCGAACCTGCCTATGCCGTGTTCTCGGAACATGTCTATCTGCGCGGTGACGGGCCGCGCCTGGATGAGCTTGGTGGCGGCGGTGGCGAAGACACGGTGCCAGAACAGGCACATTTTCTCGCGCAGCGGGGCCTGCGTCTTGGTCATGCGATAGACCCACAGCGCGGCGGCGGCGGGCCCGGAGCGCAGGTCGGACTGATCGACGTGGTAGCGGCGGATGAGGTCGTAGGGCACCACGTCATCTGCGACGGGGTTCAGCAGTTCGTCGAGCGTGGCGTCGTAGCCCATGCTCACGGCGCGGTCCAGCTCGGCCGGAGTCGCGCCGAAGCCCGCGCGCCGCAGCAGGTGGGCCATGAGTTTGGTGTCTTGTCTGGACTGAACGGTAGTCATTGCGGCTCTCCGTGGCAGTGAATTCTGGGCGCCCTTCGCGTTCCCGCGTATTCGCGTCAGCGCGGCCTGCGCCGTCGCGGCCAGTGGCCGAATGATACCACACCGCGCGCGGCGGGCGCGTTACGCGAAGAGTTCGTCTACGGGCATCGTCCAATCGGGGACGGCAGGCTCGGCCTCGGCGCGTTCGCCTCGGCGATAGATGGCGCTGTCGGCGGGATCGGTTGAGCGAAAGACCCTTACGGTGTCGTCGCCGAGCAGGTCGACGTCCCAGACGACGAGAGTTCCCGCAGCGAAGTAGTCGGCCCGCTTGGCCGCCATTTCGCGCTCAGAGGCGGGGCCGTAGTCGTTCTCGCTTCGTATCTCGACCGCGAACACCGGCGCGCCCTGCGCGAACTTCATTCCGGAGTCTTCGCCGGTGAAGTACGCGGCGTCGGGACTGAAGGACTGCCTGTGCGGAAGATCCACGATGAACCCGACGTTGTCGCCCACGGCGACGCCGGGGCGACCGGCCTGGACGTACCGGTAGAGGCTCAGCCATATCTTGCTGCTTGCGAATCCCGGCTTGAGTCCGGTTGGAGCCATGAGCCGCAACTCTCCATTGACGAGCTCGGCCTTGCCGGCCTCTTCGACGTTGTAAAGGTCGTCCACAGTCGCCGATTTCTTGATGACCGTCGCCATGTGCGTCTTCCCATGCCCTGCATAAGGTGTATCCCAATCTACGTTAGCCCATGACGCCGCGCCGCGCAAGCGATGGCCTCGCGGCGAGCCTGTCTAGTCGGCGCACCGTGCGTCGAGGCGTCCGTTGCGGGCGCCATGCATGAGTGTGATGACCAACAGGAGCAACCACAAGGGATTGCCCCTACATGTGCATGACCGACCAAACTGTTACAGGCTCAAGAGTTCGGAAGGAATTGACATTGGTAGAAGAAGTGCTATAATTACTATTGCTATCAATGGGCCACTGAGAAGAGCCACTTTGCGCTCTTCCCGCTTAGACGGGATAGGTGGCCCGATTCTTTTGGCTTCAACTGTGCTATAATTACTATCGCTATCTGAGAGGCCGCCGACAAGAGCCACTTTGCGCTCTTCCCGCTTAGACGGGATAGGTGGCCTGTTTCTTTGGGTTCAATAATAGTGCGTGATTCCCCTGCTGAAGGCGTCGTATTCGGAAGATATTTTGTCTCGGATTAGGTCATACGACCTTTCGTCGTTCCTCTCCCATTTGCGTTGGATGGCCCAACTGCAATAGTCCGCTATCTGTAGCCCGGTGTCCGTATTGGCCGGCCATTGCGCGATAGCCGTCGTGAATGATGGCGAAACTTGCCGCATCACGTCCCTGACGCCTCCCCGAAAGCTCCCAAGCTCCTTTTTCGTTCCTATGGACGCCGCAATCACTAGCAACTCGTCGTCAGCATTGGCGATTCGTGGCGCGACGTACCTCATGTGGAGCCACCAGACATAATGATAAAAGCTTGTTCGGCTGAGACGAATCTGCGGGTTCGTCTTTCGCTTTTCCAGGATTGTGGCGTCCACGCGGAAGTTATGCGGCTCAAGCACCGCGAAAACACGGTCGCGGATTGCCCACTGGTCCGTGGATGCGTGGAACGACCCCGGATGCCTAACCCCCTCCCACGCAAGGTCGAACCGCAGGTCCTGTAAATCGAACCTGGCCTGCTGGTCGTCAAAGAAAGTAGCGGTGACGAGGCCGAAATATCGGCTCGCTCCAGCCTTCAGGCTGAAGTCGAAGTTGCCGAACTCATCGGCGAACACGCAGATGCGGGCCAAGCGAAACTCCTTGGATGGTGTGGCTCAATTCTAACAAGAGTTGGATGATGGGAATAGCAGCGGTTATGCCGGCGACTTCACCCCCATCCTAACCTTCTCCCTGCGAGGGGGAAGGGATAGTTTGGAAGGCCCAGCGGCGCCGCGCGCGGGGGTGTGGGGCGGCCCCGCGATTTGGTACACTTTCCGCCATGCGATTGCGGCTTCCCCCTATGCGGGTTCGGCCCACGGGGCCACGCGGCGTCTTTGGCGCTGCGCGCGGCGTTTTCTACGGCTGGTACCTCGTAGGCGTCGCCAGCCTCATGCTCACCCTGATGTCGCTCACGGTCTTCCAGAGCACCGGCACCTACTTCGTAGCGCTCAACCGCGAATTCGGCTGGAGCCGCACGCTGCTCTCCGGCGGTTTCGCGTTCTCGCGCATTCAGAGCGCGGCCATCGGCCCGGTCGAGGGCTACCTCATCGACCGGTTCGGCAACCGCACGATGTTCGTCATCGGCTTCACCATGATGGGCGGCGGGTTCCTGCTGCTGTCGCAGTTGCGGGAGGGCGTCGTGCTTATGGACGCGCTCCCTTTCCCCGCCGTGGTCCAGTACTACCTCGCCATGGGCGTCATCACCATCGGCTCCGGGCTGGGCGGCTGGCTCACCATGATGTCCATGGTGAACAACTGGTTCTCCCGGCAGCGTTCATTCGCCATGGCGACCGCCATGTCGGGCATACACTTCGGCGGATTCCTGGTGCCCGCGCTGGCCTTCTTCATAGACAACGTGGGGTTTCGCCCCTCGATAACGTTTGTCGGTGTGTTGACGCTAGCCATCGTCGTGCCCGTAGCGTTGGTGATGCGGAACACCCCCGAGGACTACGGCATGACACCGGACGGCGACCCGCCCCGACGCACTACGAACGAAGGGCGAGACGGCGAGACGGCAGCCGCGTCCGATCCGGAGTCGGACGACGAGCCGGAGTACACCGCGTGGCAGGCGCTCAAGACGCCCGCGTTCTGGATAGTGACTATCGTCCATATGTCGTCCACGCTTTCGTTGGTGGCGCTCTCGGTACACCTGTCGCCCAAGCTCGTGGACATGGGCATGTCGCTCACCTTCGCCGGCTTCGTGTTGTTCGCTTACACGCTCATCGCCCTGCCGATGCAGTTCCTGTCCGGCTACGTTGCCGACCGGATGTCCAAGCCACCGCTGATATGCCTGTTCCTGCTCACGCAGTCCGCCGCGCTGGTGGTCATCGCGTATGCCGAGAACGTGTTCATGGCCTACCTCTTCGCTTTGCTGTGGGGCATAGCGTTCGGAGGGCGCGGGCCGCTGCTGACGTCGATACGCGGCGACTACTTCGGGCGCAAGGCGTTCGCCACCATAATGGGCATATCGCAGCTCCCCACCAGCATCATCATGGTGATAACGCCGCTGTACGCGGGCTACGTGTTCGACGTGACCGGCTCTTACTTCATCCCCTTCATCTCGTTCGCGTTCTGCGCGCTCGCGGGCGCGGCGCTGATTATGTTTTCGCGGCGGCCCGGCGCCGGGGCGCACGAGCCGTACCCCATAGTGGAGTTGCTGGGCGCGCTGGGGATGGGGTCCAGGCGGCGGAGGTAGGCGAGGGTGTCGAGGGAGTGCGAGGAATGAAGACGCTGGGCAGGGAGCTTGTGGAGCCGTTCGGCGAGTTCTGGGAGCTTTACGGCGAGGAGACGGGCGTGGCCCCGGAGCTGGTCGAGGAGGGGCACAGCGCGGTGTTCGGCTCGCTCGGCGCGGACTACACGGCGCCCGCGCTGCCGGAGTGGACCAAGCTCCCCGACGACGACTTGGCCTACCACGCCGCCCACGAGCTTACCCACGTTCTGCTGCGTCGACGCGGCTTCCCGTACACGGCGCGCGGGCGCGGCTACGGCCCGCTGTCGGCAGAGGCGCGCATCGGCGGTGACATCGAGGAGATGGTGGTCCATCCGGCGGTGGACGCGCTGCTGTTGCCGCTGGGCTTCACCAAGCGCGCCATCCGGGAGCGCATGTTGAGCGGCGCGACGTTCGGCGTGCGCAACAGCCCGCCGCCCGCGAGCGGCACGCCCTGGTACTACACCTGGGCCATCCGGTACTGCGAGCTGAGCATGGACCTGCCGCCCGGGGACTGGAGGCCGCTGTCCAGGCTCTACGAGGCGCGCAGTCCCGCCGTGTGCGAGCTGGGGCGGGACCTTCTGGGCATCATGCACTCTGTGGGCTGGGGCACGCGTGAGCAGGCGCTGCGCGCGATGGTCGAGGTTCGGGATATGCTGGGGCTAAGCGTCGGCGACCGCGTGCTGGTGATCGACCCGGTTACGGGGAAGCGGCGTTAGGCGCGCGCGCCCCCGCTTTCGCGGGAATGACGGAAGGGGAGGGCGGGGGTGAAAATGGAGCGCCACCTTACCGGCGTGGCGGACTTTCGCACCGGCGGGGCAGACTTTCGCAGGTGTGTGCCGATGTGTGCCGTGTATCACTATATGTTCATGCCGATGACGGACCAGGATTCGATTGGCGGCCAATGCGAGGGGCGCGGCGACCGCTTTGGACTCCTCGGCTGCGCTACGCTCGAAATGGGGGCGGGACCGGCAAATTAAGGCGGGCCGCCAACCGACCACCGCCAACAACTAATCACTAACTACTCACAACTCACGTCTCTACTATGATATAGTTGGTGCCCTAACCGGACTCATACTTCCCAACGTGCACGTCAAGGGGGCATCAAGTGAAAAGCTCGGCAAGAATACTCGCAATCGCGCTCGCGCTGGCCTTCCTGCTGCTGGCCCGCGCCACCTTTGTCGGGGGGGGGGGCAGCTAGCGCGGAGACGATAAAGCTGGAGGACGGCGAGGCGGCCTTCGCCCAACTCAGGGAAGGCACCGACACCCCCAACGACGGCGACCAACTCGCCGAGTACGTGGGCCTCGAAACCGGCACCACCAGCAAGGTGGTGTTCTACATCCAGTCCGACGCGCTCGGCACCACGGTGACCGCCAGCACGACGGGAGCGTTGGGTGGCAGTCCACTGCTCATCTCCGGACAGACTGTGACGCTCGTGGGCGGCAGCGTGTATCCTTCCCGTGTCGTGGAAGTCGACGCGCGCAGCGACGGGACGCCCGACGATAGCATCACGTTCACCGTGCCCGGAGCCCCGGCCAATAACGTGAGCAAGCTCGTCGAAGCCCTCACGGACGCCTACTGCAGGAAACTGGACACCACCGTGGTGGAATACACCAACGCCACTGGCTACTCTCAGCCCAGCGCGGCAACCACCACCATCAGCGTGTCCGGCTTCGGCGTCCGCGACGCCAACGGAACCAACGGGACTAGCAATGGCAACTGCGGTTCAGCGCTCGACATCCACGTGCGACCGGTCACCGAACGTGCGGTGCTAACCGAAGCGCAGCAAACGGAGTTCGCCGAGAAGGCGTTGCACGCCCTCAACGTGGCGGAAGTTCCCAACGCCATAAACCAGAACCACGCGAAATACACCTACAAGGACGGCTCCAAGTGGCTGACCTACGACAAGGTCAACCCGGCGCGCCGCTACACGCACGGAGAGCAGGTCGGCGGCAAAGACGGCGCCACCTTTGTCAACGACACCGACTTCAACCGCGACATCGTGGGCGGCTCGACGCGGCCTCTGCTCCCCGCCAGGGAGGGCATCTCCAGTACGCGCGTAATGACTGACGCCAACACCTCCGCCAACGATAAGCTGTTCGCCTTCACCAGCAACGCCACGGGCAACAGCGCCGCGTCCAACCCGACCGGCGGTTCGTTCCATGTCATCGTCCCGACGGACCTGAATGCCACCAACGTCCTCGACGTCCAGGCCACCTACGACATAGTGGACGTGTACGAGGATGAGGACATCGCGTCCACCACGACGCCCTACCCGGACTACACCAGCGGCTACGGGCGCGCCTACGTGAGCAGCGGCTCCGACAGCGGCCAGTGGGTCACCATCGGCGAGGTCGCGGCCGTGGGCGGCCCTGTCGTCTTCGACCCGAACTCCAACCTGTTCCGCGGCGTGGTCGAGATAACCAACGACCCCGGTGCGGCCACCGGCGTCTATGTGCAGCACGGCGACACGCTGACCCTGCAGGTGTTCGACGAGAACGCCGACCGCAGCAGCGACGTGCTGGCCGAGGCCAGCGTCACCATCGACAACTCGCCGCCGACCATAAGCGACCTCAACCCCGCCGACGAGAGCGTCATCAACGATAACGCGCTGTTGATATCCTTCAACGTCAACGACGAGGGCGCGGGCGTGGACTTCAGACAGGCGGGCGAGAAGAAGGTCGTCACGGCGGTCTATGCCCAGGCTCGGGACGAGAGCGCGACCACCACGCACAAGGGCGCGGGCAAAAAGTGCCGGCTGGACACTGGCGCGGACGACATCACCAACGGCGGCGGCAACGCCGGCAGCGTGCGCATCCTGCTATCGCCGAGCGACATCGACTACACCGACAGGTGCGGCAGCGTCGTGGACGTGGCGAACGATGGGAAGTTCAACCTGATAATCGCGTCACGGGACATGGCCGGCAACACGGCAGAGCACACCTCGCGGCTCACCATCGACACGCAGAAGCCGGTGGTGATGGGCAACCCGGAGGCGGGCAACGGCTGGAACGAGGACAAGAACAAGCGCGCCAGCAGCCGCAGTTCGGTGCTTATCGAGTTCAGCGAGGCGCTGGACCCGGACACGGTGGCGGCGTCCGACTTCACGGTCGCGGGCTACACGGTGGACAGCGCCCAGGTCGTGGGCGCCAACGACGACGACAAGAGCAAGCCTCAGAATCTCGACAGGTTCGTTGTGCTCACGCTCACCGAGGAGCTGGCCAAGAACGCGCGGCCCAGCGTGACGGTGGCGGACGAAGGCGTCTCGGACGTGGCGGGCAACGCCATAGAGAAGGCGACGCGCACCTCGAACAACGTGATAAAGGCCGCCCTCAGCGTCGCGCCGTTCGGGACGCTGGTGGGAGACGAGGGCGAGCAGGCCATCAGCTTCACGGCGGACGAGGCGCTGCGCTCCAGGAGCGGCGACAACGAGACGAAGGCGTCGGTCAACGGCGCGAAGCTGGCCGTCAAGGTGGCCGACGACACCATGGGCGGCTCCGCCACGTTCAAGGAGACCACGTTCGGCGACAGCCGCGCATACGGCGTGATGATTCAGGCCGTGGACATGAACGGCAACGTGACCCGTGCGGGCGCGGTGAAGGTGGACGACGACGACGTGAAGCTCGCTCTTGACGACGAGAAGACGGCGGGCGAAATGTTCAGCGTGAAGCTGGCCAACTGGCCCCCGGCGGACTCCAACCTCAACGGCAAGTTCGCCGGCGAGGTCGTCGCCAAGGTCAACAACGAAGAGGTCGCCTCGTCAACTGACACGGTCCACTGGGACGGCGCCGACGCCGGCAAGGTTCAACTGCTGGTCGGCGCTGGCGTGACCATCAAGAAGGACGCCACGCTGACGCTCAGCTACAGCTACGTCACCGCCGACCAGGTAATCCAGGTCGATGTGGACGCGCCCACGCTGACATCGGTCCCGAAGGACAACTCCGAGACCGACTACGCCGCCACCGCGATCCAGTTCAAGTGGGCCGAGGGCGGCGAGTACGCGGGCGACACCTACAAGACGGTCACGCTCAACTCGGCCACGCACGTGGGCCCGAGCGGCACGAGCACGGACATAACGGACGCGCTCACGACCAACGACAACATTCGCTGGGTGTTCCGCCCCTCTGCGGAGCTCCCGCTCGGCGACCACGAGTTCACGCTCAAGGCGACCGACGCGGCGGGCAACGAGGCCGAGGAGACAATCAACTTCAAGGTCGTCGAGCGCAAGCCCGTAGAGATTGGTCTCAGCCCCGGCTGGAACCTCATCTCGTTCCGCGGCGCGCCCGCCAGCCTGGACGCCGACGACATCTTCGGCGCCGACAGCGGCATCAGCGTGGTGTCCCAGTACGACGGTCGCAAGGTGTCTCCGTGGACGGTCTGGACGCGCGGCGCGGACGGCAGCCTGTCGTCGTCGCCCGCGGGCGTGGCGAACATCGACCCCGGCCTGGGCATCTACGTGCTGAGCACGGACGGCACGACGCTCGAGGTGGACATCCCCGGCACGTCGAAGGACAACCCGGCCGAACTGCCGCCGTCCATCGACCTGATAGCCGGCTGGAACCTGATAGCGGTCGTCATCCTCGATAACGACGCCGACAGGGTGTTCGTGGACGACTACCTGCCCGCCGGCGTGTGGAGCAGGGCGTTCAAGCTGGACAACGACACGGGACGTCTCAGCAGCATGTCGCCCAAGGCCAAGGGCGCCGACTCCGTAACCACGGTAAACGCCGGCCAGGCCCTCTGGGTGTTCGCTACCGAGGCCGGAGTGGTGACACCCAGCCAGTAGCCCCCAGGGGTTGCTAACCGACAACCGGCCAGGAAGCAACGAAAGGCGGCCCTCTGCTCGCGGATGATGGGCAGGGGGCCGCCCTACTTTGTGTATTCCTTCCCCCTTGATGGGGGAAGGTTAGGATGGGGGTGAAAGGGCCGCCCGTAGGGGCAATCCCTTGTGGTTGCCCCCGTTGGCCGTCACGGCCAGGGCGCCCACAAGGGACGCCCCTACAGCGTGGCAGGGCGGTCGTAGGGGCCTCGCGCGCGCCGCGCCAAGCGCGGCTTGAAGTTTTGTGCTAAGATACAGCACACAACCGACTACGAGGAGGGCCGCCATGCCGAATCCGGGCGAGCAAAACTTCACCTGGCTCAATCCCACCAGGGTGATATTTGGCAACGGCAGGCTCGGCGACCTCAAGACGGTGGTCGACAGCGTGGCGGGGAGCGAGTCGCGCGTGTTCCTGGTGACGGGCCGCCACAGCCTGCGAGCGCGCGGCGTTCTCCAGCGCATCATCGGGGACATCGGGCTGCCCCGGATAACGTTGTTCGACGAGACGCCGCCTTTCCCGTCGCCCGAGGCGGTGGACGACGCCCTCGCCAGGTGCCGTGAGTCCGGGTCCGACGTTGTGGTTGCCGTGGGCGGCGGCAGCGCGATGGACCTCGCCAAGATAGTCGCCATCCTCACGCCGCACGAGGGTCCCGCGATGGACTACATCGACCGCAAACGCTCCATACGCGGGCGCGGCCTGCCCTTCGTCGCGGCGCCCACGACGTCCGGCAGCAGCAGCGAGGTGACCTCCGGCGCCGCGGTCTGGGACATGGACGGCAAGCGCTCTCTCGGACTGAGCAGCCCGCTCATGTTCCCCACCGTGGCCGTGGTCGATCCGCAGCTCACGATGAGCATGTCCAAGCGGCTGGCGGCGGCGTCCGGCATGGATGCCTTCACCAGCGCGTTCGAGTCCTACTGGTCGCTGGAGTCCGAGCCGCTGTCCGACGCCATCAGCCTGAGAGTGATCGCCGACTACGCCGTGAACCTGGAGCGTTCCTGCCTGCAGGGCGACCTGGATTCGCGCACGGCGTGCTCGCTTGCGGCCACGATGTCCGGCATCGCCTACTCCAACAGCCACCCCAACGTGTGCCACGCCGTGGGCAGCCCGCTCACGCTGTACTGGGGCGCCGAGCACGGCCAGGCCGTTGGCGTTACGCTGTCGTCGTTCCTGAGATGGAACGCGCCGGCCATCGAGCACAAGCTCCCGGCGCTCTTTTCCGCGCTCGGCGTGGCAGACCTGGACGCGGCGGCGGCGCGCATCGAGCAGATTATGAGCCGGTGCGGTCTGAAGACGAAGATTTCCGCGCTCGGCGTCAGCCCCGACGACATGGACACGCTGCTGGACAACATTCGCTGGGAGCGGACCGGCGTTCTGCCGCGACCGCTGGAGCGCGAGGACGCCCGCGCGCTGCTGGAGCAGCTATTCGTATGATGTTCCAGGCCCCTCGCGGCACCTCGGACATCCTGCCCGACGATCAACCCTACTGGAGCTTCTTCCAGGAAAGGGCGCAGCAGGTCGCGCACAGTTTCGGATACCGGCGCATCGACACTCCTATGTTCGAGGACGCGCGCCTGTTCGTGCGCGGCATCGGCGAAGTTACCGACATCGTGGAGAAGGAGACCTACACCTTCGACGACCGGGGCGGCGATACGCTGACGCTGCGTCCCGAAGGCACCGCGCCGGTGTGCAGGGCGTACCTGGAGCACGGTATGCACAACCTGCCCCAGCCGGTGCGCCTGTTCTACCTCTGCCCCGTGTTCCGGTACGAGCGTCCGCAGTCGGGCAGGTATCGCCAGCACCACCAGTTCGGCATCGAGGCCTACGGCGACGGCGACGCATCCATCGACGCCGAGATCATAGAGCTGGGCTGGCGGTTCCTGGAGTCGCTGGGGCTTCGCGATCTCTCACTCAGCGTCAACTCCATCGGCGACCCCGAGTGCCGTCCCCAGTACGTGCGGCGGCTGCGCGAGCACTACGCGCCCCACGCGGATCGCCTCTGCGACGACTGCCGCCGCCGGCTGGAGCGCAACCCCCTCAGGCTGCTGGACTGCAAGCAGGACGGCTGCCAGCCGGTGATAGACGAGGCCCCGCACAGCGCCGACCACCTTTGCGACGACTGCCGCCGCCACTGGCGCGACCTGCTGGACTACCTGCGACAGGTGGGCATAGAGGGCGAGGTTGACCACCGGCTGGTGCGCGGATTCGACTACTACACCCGCACGGTGTTCGAGGTCACGCCGCCGGTGGAGGGACGCATGAACACGCTGTTCGGCGGCGGTCGCTACGACGGCCTGATAGAGGAGATAGGCGGCAGGCCGACTCCGGGCGTGGGCTACGGCATGGGCATCGAGCGGGTGATCGCAAACCTCAAGCGCCAGGGCGTGTGCGTACCGCGGGAATCGGCGACGAACGTCCTCGTGGCGCACATAGGCGACGCCGCCAAGCGCGAGGCCGTGCGGATCGCGTCCGAGCTTAGACGGGACGGCGTCGCCGCCACCGTCGGCCCCGCGGGCCGCGGGCTGCGCAGCCAGATGAGGTACGCGAACACGATCGGAGCGACCCACGCGATCATAATCGGCGACGACGAGCTGGCCCAGGGCGTGGTGCAGCTACGCGACCTCGTGAGGAGCGAGCAGCGCACCATAGACGCGGCCAACGGCCTGGTCGAGGCGCTGGCCGGTGATGGCGCGCCCGCGACGGACGACGCCAGGCAGGGCAGCCCGGCATGAGAGACACGCTCGCGGCCGTAGAAGCGCGCTACGAGGAGATCGACCGCCTGCTCGCGGACCCGGCGATTTCGACGGACTACACCCGCATCCAGAGCCTGGCGAAAGAGCAGGCGTCCATACGAAACCTGGTCACGCTCACGCGCCGGCACCGCAGCCTTGCCGAGGAGCTGGCGGGCGTTCGAGAGTTGCTGCGCGACGACCCCGACCCGGAGCTGGCCGAGCTTGCGCGGGAAGAGCTGGCGGAGCTGGAGGGCCGCATGGCGAGCACGGAGTTGGAGCTCCAGATGGCGCTGCTTCCCACCGACCCGAACGACGAGAAGAACGTGATAATGGAGATTCGCGCGGGCACGGGAGGCGAAGAGGCGGGGCTGTTCGCGGCGGAGCTGTATCGCATGTACACGCGCTACGCCCAGAAGAACCGCTGGCGCATCGAGGTGATGGACGCCAACGAGACCGGCCTGGGCGCCATCAAGGAGATAGTGTTTCTCGTTCGCGGCGACAGCGCCTTCAGTCGCCTGAAACACGAGAGCGGCACGCACCGCGTGCAGCGCATACCCGTGACCGAGTCGGGCGGCCGGCTCCACACCTCGGCGGCCACCGTGGCGGTGCTGCCCGAGGCGGAGGAGATCGACGTCGAGGTGCGCGCGGAGGACCTGGACATCGACATCTTCCACGCCAGCGGCCACGGCGGCCAGAACGTGCAGAAGGTGGCGACCGCCGTGCGCATCACCCACCGACCGACGGGCATAGTGGCCACGTGCCAGGACGAGCGCTCCCAGTTCAAGAACAAGGAAAAGGCCATGTCGGTGCTGCGGTCCCGCCTGTTCGCGCGGGAGCAGCAGCGCCAGCAGCAGGAGGTCAGCGCGTACCGCCGCTCGCAGGTCGGGTCGGGCGACCGCTCGGAGCGCGTCCGCACCTACAACTACCCGCAGAACAGGGTCACAGACCATCGCGTGGCGCTCACCACCTACAACCTGGACTCGGTGCTGGAGGGCGGCATCGACGAGTTCGTGCGCGCGCTGTCCGAGCAGGAGCAGGCGCAGCGTCTGGAGCAGGTGAGCCTCTGACGGTTGGCGAGCTTCACGCCCGACTCGCCGACGTCCTCGAGGCGAGCGGCATTCCCGACGCCCGCCTGGAGGCGGAGGTTCTGGTCCGCCACGCTCTCGACATCGACCGCGCGCGGTACTTCGCCTCCCTAGCAGACGACGTATCCCCCGAAGTCCGGCGCGCGGCCATGGCGTTCGCCCGCCGCCGGGGGGAGGGCGAGCCGCTCGCGTACATCACCGGGCGCAGGGAGTTCTACGGGCTGGACTTCCGCGTGGACCGTCGGGCGCTGATTCCGCGCCAGGAGACCGAGACGCTCGTGGACTGCGTCATCGAGCACTGCGCCGCGCTGGAAGGCGACGGGGCCGTGAGCGTCGCCGACGTGGGCACGGGCAGCGGCGCGATAGCCATTGCCGTGGCCGTCCGCGTTCCGCGTGCGCAGGTGACGGCCATCGACGTCGACGCGGGCGCGCTCGAAGTGGCGGACTCCAACCGGCGGCGTCACGGCGTGGAAGGGCGCGTGGTGCTGGCGCGGGGCGACCTGCTGGCGCCGCTGGCCGCGCCCGTGGACGTAGTCGTCGCCAACCCGCCCTACGTCCCCAGCGCGGAGCTTGCGCGTCTGCCGCGCGAGGTGCGGCGCGAACCGGCGGGCGCGCTCGATGGCGGATGCGATGGGCTGGCGGTGGCGCGGCGGCTGCTGGCGGACGCGCCGCCGCGCCTGAACGCCGGAGGCGCGCTGTTCGTGGAGATAGCGCCGGAGCAGCTAGACGAGGTTCAGCGGCTCGCGCGACGCAGCTTTCCCGGCGCGCGTGTAACGCACCGCAAGGACGCGCTGGGCCTGGCGCGGGTGGTGTGCGTGTACAGAGGGCGCGGCGGGGTTAGCGGGGGTACTCCTCGCCCAACTCCCTGAGACGCTCTCGCAGCCTGCGTACTTCTTCCGTTGCCTGTTCTGCGCGCTGCGCTTGCTGGTCGGCGCGTCGCGTTTCCCGGTCGGCGCGTTCGATCGTTTCGTGGTAGGTGAGCAGGTAGCCGTCCGCCTTCGGGTCGTAGAAGCGCAGCCGGCCCTCTTCCCAGCACAGGTACAGCCCCAGCACCTCGCTGTAGCCACGTCCTGTGTCCTGCGACGACCAATCGACCCCGATGGGCTGGTAGCGACCGTTCACCAAACGGTCTCCCGCCAACGGGGCGTCGTGGTAGTCCCCGCCCGTTCCGTCGAAACGCCAGTACTCCGGGATGCCGAAGCGTTCGTAGTCCCGCCGTTTGTCGGTGTAGTCGCGTCTCCCCGTGGTCGGCGACGCAACTTCGAGCGCGAAGTCCGGCGGCTTGCCCACGAGATTGATAGCGTACCCGTTGCGCTCGATGATGGCGGGAACATCCACGTCGAAGGCGATAATCAGGTCTGGAATTCTCACCCCGGCCCGCGTCTGCTGCACGTTCATGGCGACGGGGACCTCTCCCAGCACGAGGGTAGTTTCCGAACCCTCGAAGTGGAAGTCCAAGGCCGCTATTATGGCCGGTTTGCTTAGGTGGAGGGGGTTCTGCATGTCTTCTCGCGGCGGGAAGTCGGGAAACCACTCCAGGGTATCCGAGACTGCCCTGAACACGGAGGTCTTGCTGGTCATGCTACTCGAACCCCAGTTGGAGGTGCTTGCCCTCGGTCTTGATGGACGGAGCGACCATCACCTCGGCCTTGTGGTGCATCTCGCGGATGGTGGCCGCGCCGACCATGCCCATGCACACCTCGAGCGCGCCTATCAGGTTCTGCGTCCCGTCCGTCCTGGACGTGGGGCCGAAGAAAAGCTGCTGGAGCGTTCCCTTAACGCCCACGTTCACGCGCGTGCCCCTGGGCAGCGCGGGATGGGGATTCGCCATGCCCCAGTTGTGGCCGGCGCCGGGCGCCTCTTCGGCCTGGGCGAGCGGGGTGCCCAGCATCACCGCGTCCGCGCCGCAGGCCAGCGCCTTGCACAGGTCGCCGCCGGTGCGGATGCCGCCGTCCGTTATGATTGGGACGTACCTGCCGGTGCGGTCGAAGTATTCCTCACGCGCCGCCGCGCAATCCAGCGTGGCCGTAACCTGCGGAACGCCGACGCCCGTGACCTCGCGGGTGGTGCAAGCCGCTCCGGGGCCAACGCCCACGAGCACACCGTCGATGCCGGTCTCCATCAGCTCGAGGGCGACGTCGTGCGAGACGCAGTTGCCGACCAGCACCGGCACGTTCACCATCTCCAGCAGCTCGGGGAAGCGCAGACCGCGGGCGCTGCGGGATATGTGCCGCGCGGTGGTGACGGTGCTCTGCACCACTATCACGTCCGCGCCCGCCTCGGCGGCCAGGGGCACCAGCCGCTTGGCGCTGGCGGGGGTAACAGAAACGGCGCACTTGGCGCCGTTGTTCTTCGTCTCTTCCACCCGCTCCCCAACCAGCTCGTCCTTGATCGGGGCCGAATAGACCTTTTGCAGCCGGGCGGTTACCTCGTCCTGCGAGGTCTTCACAATCTCGGCGATCACGCCGTCGGGGTCGTCGTATCGAGTCTGCACCCCCTCCAGGTTCATCACTGCCAGCCCGCCCTGCTCCTGCATCCTGGCGGCGAAGCTGGGCGAGGAAACCGCGTCCATGGCCGAGCCGAGCACCGGTATGGGAAGAGTGATGCCATCGACCGAGAATTCCGTGTTCGTCAGTTCGGGGTTTAGAGTTACGCTACCCGGGGCTATCGCTACCTCGTCGAAACCGTACGCACGCTTGAGCTCTTTCATCGGCGCCCCCTCTTCGATAAGCACGGCCTGAATTTTGCGGAATATAGCAAAGGAGCGCCGCGAGCGTCAAGCCGGTTTGCGTATCAACTTCGACGTTAATCACTGCATAGCCGTTGACGCTATTCGCGGGGCAAGCTACCCTGATTTGACAGAAGGAATCGGGCACTTGGGAGAAATGCATGAAACAGATTGCTGACATTGCCGTGTATTCACCGGATGACCGGTTGAAACTCATCGTCGAGGTCAAGAGCTACAGGAACGCGACCGACGAATGGGCTGCCAAACTGCGGAGGAACCTGTTGGTCGATGGGTTCATCCCTGCTTCGGAATTTTTCCTGCTGGTTTTGCCGGAGTATTCTTACCTCTGGCGTAAATGCGAATCACTTGATGCGGTTCCGGCAGATTACAAGTTTTCTACTAAAGACGTGTTGCAGCTTCGTGGAGATACAGCCAACCCGGACAGACTGACCCCCTTCGGTTTGGAATTGTTGACCAGTTCCTGGCTAAACGCACTGGCTGTTTCCCAAGTTTCCAGAGAGGAGGCGCCGGAATTGGACTGGATTTTTGACTCGGGCCTATATGACAGCATCAAGGACGGTTCGGTAAAGGTCGAATCGGAACTGTGATTGTGTATATTGAATCTAACTTCGTGCTGGAACTGGCTCTCCTCCAAGAGGAACATCGGAGTTGTGAATCCATTGTTAGCCTTGCGGAGTCTCTGACAATTGATTTGGCAATACCGGCCTTCAGCTTGTTCGAGCCATACCATGTGTGGCGGCGTCGTACCTGGGAGCGGACTGAACTGTATAAACGCCTCGTTCAGGAAATGGGCCAGTTGGCACGTACTGAGCCATACGCCAAGACAGTTGAGGACTTAGGGGACCCGGCATCGATTCTGGTCCGGAGTGGGAATGAGGACAAGCGCAGGTTGGATGTGACTCTGAGTAGGATTCTCGACTGCGCCGTAGTGATCTCTCCCCAAAGAGAAACTCTCAGGGAAGCCATCCAGCTTCAGGGATCCCTGGGTCTTTCCCCACAGGATTCGGTTGTGTACGCCTCGGTGCTAGCCCATCTTTCGGCAACTTCTCCTGGACCCAAGTGTTTCCTGAACAAGGACCGTAAAGACTTCTCAATACCGGATATCAGGGATGGACTAGGTCGGTATGACTGCCGACTAATCACCAGGTTTGCCGACGGCCTCAGCTACATAGACTCGCTGCAAGCCTGACCTGCCTTCGCCGTTCATGTACCAGGCCCGCCGACACGGGCCGCTCACGAAGGGCCGTTGCCCCAGCTTACGGGCGCGAGGTTCATCTCCTCGCGCACCTCGTTGATGGTCATGATGCCGCTGCCGACGTACTTGCGCCGCCGCTCGGCGCGGTCGTTCTCGGACTCCCTCAGTGCGTCGATTTCGGAAAGGTCGAACTCGGCCACCAGGGACGGATCGCCGAAGTTGGGCAACAGCCACTGCTGGAGCGCCTCCTGGTAAAAGCTGAGCTGCGGCAGGATGGTGTCCTCCCAGAAGACCCGTCGCGCCGTGCGGAAGTTCGAGAACGTTATGCGCTCGGTGTCGCCCAGCATGGCCTTGGGCACGCCGAACACGCGGCAGACGTCCTCCAGGCTCCAGCGCAGGCTCTGGATGTACTCCATGTCCTTGGGGCTGAAGCCCAGGTTGGTGGCCCTCATGCCGCTGCCCAGCAGCGCGGGACGCCGCACCCGGTCGACGCCCTGGTAGCGCGCCTCCCAGCGTTCGTAGAACTCCTTGAGTTCGTAGTCGGTGGGCGTGTCCATCGTCTCGATTATCATGCCGGGCGTGCTGTCGTTGCTCAGGTTGTTGCGGTTGGCCCGAAGCGCCTCGATGCCCATGTCGGCGGACAGGCGCAGCGGCGCCATGGGCGATAATCCCGCTAGCTCGTCCAGCGGATTGAAGTAACGTATCCAGACCACGTCCTCGGCGACGTAGGGCACCAAGGTGTGGCCCGCGCCGACGTAAACGAAACCCTTCACGTATGCCTGCTCGTCGGGGACCACGCGCATCCTGTCCGAGCGCAGCGGCCATATCTCGACCACCTCGCCGTCCCTGCGCTCCAGCCCCCAGAAGGCGGCGCCCCACAGCCCAAGCGAGGTCTCGGTGGCGCGCCAAAGCTCGCCGCGCGTCCAGAACGGGTTGGGCCTGTCGAGCAGGCGCTGCGCCGGGTGGTCCGGCCCCACCGGCAGCGCCGCCCGCTCCCTCGACGCAGGCTCGCCCGCGCCGCCGCGCCGGTACACCCTGAGCGGCGCGCGAACGACGGCGTCCTGCCGCACACGGATGGCCGAGTAAACCAGCGCCGAGCGCGGGTAGTACTCGCCGTAGGTCGCGGGCGCCCACGACGGCGGCAGTCCCAGTCCCTGCTCCCACACCTCAGCCGGCGGGCGGGACGTGCGGCCCGCCCGTTCGCGCCCGGCCAATCGGGGCAACGCCCTGCCCAGGGTTTCCATGAGTTTCATGCTTGCTCCTTTCCTTCATCACGTCCATATCTGGACGCCGCCGCCTTCGGCCGCGAACGTCATCGCCAGCGCGTCCGCCTCGTCGGGCGAGCGCGCCATGTTCTTCTTGCTCTGAAGGCGTATTCTGCCCTTCTCGTCGACGTCCCACTCGCGGCTCGACACCTGTTCTATCAGCGCCCGGTCGTCGTCGGTGTCCAGCGTCTCGGCCAGATAGCACTCGCGCATCCGCCACCACACCTCGGCGTTGCGGTTGGCGAATCGCTCCCCGTTGCGCGGGGACGCTCCGCCGTTGAATCTGACGAGCCGCGTGCGGCCCAGTCCTATCTCGCGCAGCCTGTCCACCACGCCCGAGCCCACCCCCGGCTCGTCCACGACCAGCGCCTGGACGGGGTGCGTCTCGCAGTAGTCCTTGAGGTAGTTCGTCGTGGCCATCGTGTCGTTGCCCCTCCTGCGGTGCGCGATCCGGGCGTGCTGTCCCCGTCGGGTCATCACCACCGTGTTGTCCTTGCCGAAACGCGCCACGTCGCAGGCGACCACCAGCGGGCCTTCCGGCGGGGTGTCGCGCCTGCCCGCGGCCCTGGCGGCCCACAGCGGCACCACGTAGTCCTCCAGGTTGTCGGGGAAGCGGCCCAGCACGCCGCCCACGTATAGCGGATCGTTCTCACCCCACTCGGCCTTGCGGTCCTCTATGTCCTCGGCGGTCACCAGGCCCTCTACGGCCCCGTCGCCCTCGGTGAGGTTGGGCGTGTCGAACGCGCTTATCCGCACGGTCGCGTACAGGTGGTCCTGCGAGTGGTGCGAATCGAAGAACGGCCCGGACGTCACGAAGGGATTGCCCGTCATCAGCAGCCGCCCGGGGTTCAGCCGGCGCAGCGCGTCGAAGTCCCGGCCGTCCACGGCGTGGGCCTCGGTGACGACGACGAGCAGGTTAGGGGAGTGGAATCCCTGCAGGTTGAACGGCGAGTTGGACGCGAACCCCAGCGCGAAGCTCTGGTCGTCCACCTCGTACCGAGACGTGCGGAACATCCTTCCGCCCAGCCTGTCCGCGGCCATGGCGTGGGCGAAGCGCATCTCGTTCCACACGATTTCGTCCACCTGCCGGGTCGTCGGGCCGGTGACGATGGCCTTGGCCGGCTCGCGCGAGTGCATCCACCACAGCACGCAGCGCGCGGCGGCCCAGTCCTTGCCCGATGCGTTGCAGCCCACCACGGACGAGCGGCGCGACGCGGCGACGGCGCGCAGCATCTCCTCCTGCTTGTGGTAGGGCGCTTCGCACAGCACCCTGCGCACGAACTCCACGGGGTCGTCGGCGAATCGCTCGTACACTACGCCGCCCGCCGGGGGCGGCTTCGGTTCGGACCGGTCCGAGTTTCGCAATAGTATGATGGGAGTTGCTCCTTCCAGGTTTGAGGTAAGGCGCCTACGATGCGGCGGGCGGACAAAGAAACGGGGACGCGCCCGTCGGTGGGTCCGTCCCCTGGGTAAGCATATTAGAACGCATGAGCGCCGTATGTCAAGAGCGGTATGGAGCGGGAGTAGGGGCAATCCCTTGTGGTTGCCCCCGTTGGTCATCACGCCCTGGGTGTCCACAAGGGACACCCCTACTCGTGGACCGCCGACCAGGACGAGACTCAATCTTGACCGCATTACCGATGGGGTGTAACCTCTCCGTATGACGACTAACGCAGGCCCCATCGAGGGGCACGACATTCACGCGGGGCGGCTGATAGCCCAGGCGGAAGAAGAGTTGGCCAGGGAAGACAGGCTACAGGCCTCGGAAAAGGCGTGGGGCGCGGTCGCCCACCAACTCAAGGCCATTGCCGACCTTCGCGGCTGGAAGTACGAGGACCACTCGGACGTCTACGACATCATCCGCAGGGTTGTCGCCGAAACGGGCGACGCCGAGATACGCCTGCTGTTCTCCGTCGCCGCCGCGCTTCACAGGAACTTCTACCTGGACACGATGCCAATCTCGGAACTCGGGTTCGAGATTGGCACGGTCAAGGAGCTGCTAGCCAAGCTCCGCGCGGCGGAGACCGCGTGACTTTGCCGGACGAAAGAGGCGGCCCACCATGACAACGAACGCAGGCCCCATCGAAGGGCACGACGTTCACGCGGGGCGTCTGATAGCCCAGGCGGAAGAAGAGCTGGCCCGGGAAGACAGACTACAGGCCTCGGAAAAGGCGTGGGGCGCGGTCGCCCACCAACTCAAGGCCATTGCCGAGCTTCGCGGCTGGCGATACGAGCGCCACGTGGACACATACGACATCATCAGAAGGCTCGTCGCCGAAACGGGCGACGATGACATACGCCTGCTGTTCTCCGTCGCAACCAATCTTCACAGAAACTTCTACATGGACCTGGTCCCAATCCCGGACATCAGGTACGAAATCGACAAAGTGAAGGAGCTGCTCGCCAAGCTCCGCGCGGCGGAAACCGCTTAGGGGCGGCATCGCGCGCCCATTCGCTCCAACTAATTCTCCTCCGGCTTCGAACGCTTGACAGCGTGATTGTGTATGTTTCAGAATGTGTGCCTGTGTTATAATACGATTTGTCGATATTTAGTATCTACTTCGGCCGTTTGGTGTTTGCCGCGATTGCGGCCCGATTCGGGGGTCTGACAGGGTGAGACGCCCGTATCACCATCCGGCTTACTGATATTTAGTATCGCTTATCTTGTTTAGATACCACTGATTCGCACAGGAGATGGCTGCATGAGGCGCGAGTTCCGGCTGTCCATGGCGCTGCTGCTGCTGGCCCTCGCCGCCGCCGCCGTTTTCGCCCCCCCCCCCCGCGCAGGCCCAGGATGAAGAGCAGTACGTGGACCTGTGGGTGGAGCTAGAGCCTCTTTTCAGCCTTAAAACAGATCAAACTAAAGGAACAGCCATCCACTTGGGCAATAGGGGAAACAGGACAGCCCACGGCATCGAAGTAGAACTCCGCATGAAGTCCGCCCCCACCATCCAAAGTCCAGATCTTCCCGATGGCACGTGGCTGGAGTGTAGAGACGAAGACACCACCGACGCTAGGTGTAAAGACGCTGACGGAAAACGCCTCACACTCGGATCAGCTGATAACACTCCTGTTATAGGTTTCGTCTGGAAAATCCCCCAGTTGCCGGCGCAAGAGGGGATTGACCTGATTTTGGTGCCCAAGGTCGGTACAACAGGACCTGACCTGTCATGGTACGGCGTTGCAGTGACAAGCGCCTCGCACGAGAGGGATACGCGCCTGCACGACAACAGCGACCAGATCCGGCAGACTTGGAGCCTGGCTAAAAACGTCCGGCTGCCTGCGCCGAACTACACCGTCGAGGTTCGCGTTGACGACCGCCGCCCGTCCGCCGGCGACACGGTCGACTTCGCGGTGTTCGCGAAAAACCACAACTACGGCATTGAAGCGTCTGGCGTGATAGACGACGGCTGCGTGAACATCCGGCTGACCTCTGGCCTCGTCGCCACCGGAACCCCGACCCTCACCAGGCAAGCAAGCGACACTTTCACTAATGATCCGGCCACCACCACCGCCGCCTTCGCCACCACCACAACCAGGGCGTGCGGAGACAAGAGCGGCGCGACCGGGTTCTTCCTGCTGCCCGATGGCAGCATAGACTACTTGTCCATCATGACGCTGCCGGTTACGATAGCCAGCGGCGCCGCCGTAAGCGAGCAGTGCCTCACCGCCGAGATATTCGCCACGCCGCCATCAGGCCCAGACCATGCCCTGGACGACCCCACCGACAACCGGGTGACGTACTGCCTGGGGTATCCGCCCGTTGGTCCCGTGTTCGACGAAGGCGAGGTGAACGTCTGGGCTGTCCACGCCTGCAAGTACGGGACGAAGACAGCTTCGTGCGACACCGCCGCCGAGGTGCAGGTAGAGGTGTTCGCCGTCGTCTCCGAGCCGGACGACGGTCACGGTCACGGCGGCGGCGGGGAGCACACCTTTACCAACGCCACCGCGCTCATCCACGTCAAGGACGCGCCCGGACGGGTGTTCGACGACCCCACCAACTCGAATAACAAGAGCATTACAAGCTTGACAACGGTCTCATGGCAGACGGCCACCGCCCCGGATGACGATTTTACCGGCACGCGGGCGGGAGTCTTCGCGGGTTTGTACCGAGCGCCGATCAACGACTACATCGGCAACTGGACGAATTACCATCCCACCGTCAAGCTGAGCGGACTCGATGGGGTAAACCCTCCCGGCAGAATAGGGGTACGGTCGGCATCTAGCGGCAGACGTGTATGGGACATACTATCATCCAGTACCCCGACCGCAAAGCGGACCAATCCGTTCTCCCTAAACAGCGCCTCGACAGCCGTAACCAAGACATTGTTCGAGTTCGACCAACTCGGCACCTACGTTGTGGACTTCACAGCGCATATGAAGCACGCCACTCTAACATCCCCGAGCGTGTTCGACGGCACGGGCCGCACCATCTTCCACGTCGGCCCCATCGCCGAGTTGGGGGTGATGGACGGCGGCGTCAGCCCGCACGCCACAACCGAGCAGGTGGCGTTCAGCGTGCTGGGCGTCAACAACCGGGACGAGGACGCCGAGAGCGGCGAGATAGTGGTGGAGCTGCCCGCCGGAACCACCGCGCTGACCACCGTTCCCGCCGATACCGGCGTATTCGACGCCAGCGCCAGCCCGCCCACCTGGACCTGGGACATCCACGACCTGCCGCTCGCCGGCAGCGTGGACTCCCCGGCCCTGCCCGATGGCGTTCCGGTTACGCTGATAGTGGACGGCGTGTCCGCCGGCGCGACCAGCAGCGCGAAGGTGGTCTATGACGCCTACGAGGTCTGCATCGGCGCATCGACCAGCACCCCGCCGGTGCCCATAACGTTGACGGCCACCTCCTCGGCGGCGTGCGGCGCCATAAGCGGCGCAAGCTGGCACTCCGGCACGGTGTTCGACTACGACGACACCAACAACGCCGCCACGCTCACGGCGCGGATGGGCGCGGCAGGCCCCGCGCTGGCGAGCTCCGCGCAAAGCGCCGTCGGCGTCGTCCGGTGGAGCCAGGTGAAGCTGGTGAACGGCCAGTGGGTGGAGCATTACGAGGTGCAGCGCGCGGACAGCCCCGGCGCCTGGTCGGCCATCGCCACGACGACGGAGATAAGCTACTACACGGACGCCCACTCGGGGGACACCGCGCGCTCCTACCGCGACACCACGGTGGAGCCGGGCAAGACCTACGACTACCGCGTCCGCGCGGTGAACGGCGCGGGGGCGGCCGGGCCCTGGTCCGCCAGCGTGCGCGTGTCGGCCATCGAGCCGGAGATACGCACCGAAACGGTGACGGTGCGGGAGAACCCCTACGCGCGTTTCCCGTCCGGGAAGGTGACCCGCTCGGTGGCCGAGAACAGCCCGCCCGGCAGCGCGGTGGGCGCTCCGGTGGCCGTGGTGAGGAGCTCCGGCAACAACGTGCTCTACTCGCTGGAGGGCGCCGACGCCGCGCTGTTCGACATCGAGCGCGACACCGGGCAGATACTGGTGGGCGAGGGCACCGCGCTGGACTTCGAGTCGAACCGCACAAGCTACAGCGTGGAGGTGGTGGCCGGCCCGAGCCGGAGCGCGAGGGTGCGCACCTTCGTGGTCATCAGCGTAACGGACGTGGCCGAGTCCGGCACCGTAACCATCAGCCCCGCCGGGCGGCCCCGGGTGGGCCAGCCGCTTACCGCCACGCTCACGCACGGGGGCGGCGAGCCGGTGGATCCGCGCTGGCAGTGGCAGCGGACCACGGACGGGACGTGGGCCGCCATCCAGGGCGCGGACGAGGCGCGGTACACCCCCACGCGGCACGACGCGGGCAGGCGGCTGCGCGTCATCGTGACCTACGGCGAGCCGGGCGGCGGCGAAACCCTGGGGGCCGCGGCTGCGGTGACGGAGGCGCTGGCGGGCGAGCCGGCCGCGGGGCCGGCGGCGCGCTACGACGCCAACGGCGACGGGCGCATCGACCTGGGCGAGACGCTCGCCGCCATCGCCGACTACTTCGCCGGCGCCCTGGACTACGACGGCGTGATAGAAGTGATCGGCGCCTACTACGCGGGGTAGGAGTAACCACTCAGACTTCGTGATTCCAGAAAGTCCCTTCCCCCTCGCAGGGGGAAGGTTAGGATGGGGGTGCCGCCCCCGGCGCAGCTACACCTGTTCCCTAAGTCCCTTCCCCCTCGCAGGGGGAAGGTTAGGATGGGGGTGCCGCCCCAAATCCGGGATCGTATCATCAACTCTGAACATTTACGGGTAGGACTTCGATGGTGAGAAGAACGTTCGGCGGAAAGGCAGCCATCCTGTTGGCCGCCTGCCTGCTCGCGTGCGCCTGCCTGCTCGCGCTACACGGCACGGCGGGGGCGCAGGACCACACCGCCACGCGCGGCTTTTCCTCCGCGTGGGTAGAGCCGGGCGGACGCCTGGAAGTGTCCATATCCGCATCGGATTACGGCGCGTTCGCCCAGGTGGTGGAGACGCTGCCCCCCGGATTCGGCTACGAGGGGTCCAGTCTCTCGGAAGCTGCGGTGTCAATCGACGGCCAGACCGTCGCCTTCACGCTGCTGGAGTCCGCCAGCTTCACCTACACGGTGACCGCGCCCGCCCGGGAGGGAACGTACACCTTCAGCGGGGTTGTGAGCAACCAGACCAGGCAGGAGCGGCCGGTAGCGGGCGACGCCGAGGTGCGGGTGGGCGCGCCCACGCCAACGCCGACGCTCACGCCCGAACCGACGGCCACGCCTGAGCCGACGCCGACGCCCGAACCCACGGCCACGCCCGAACCTACGCCGACACCCGAACCCACGGCCACGCCCGAACCGACGGTCACGCCCACGCCCGAGCCGACGGCCACGCCGACCGCCAGCCCGACGCCCGCGCCGACGGCCAGCCCGACGCCGACCGCCACCCGGACGCCCGCGCCTACGCACACGCCGCGTCCCCTGCCGACGGCCACGCCCTCGCCGACTTCGGAGCCAACGCCCGCGGTCGCGGCGGGGGACGCTGGCGGGGGGCCGGCGGCCGCGGACGAGGACGGCGGGGTGTCGGGCGTCGTGGTGGCGGTGGCGGGCGCGGCGGCGCTCGCGGTGGTGGCGGTGGTGGTGTACGCGCTCGCTCGCAGGCGGCGGTAGGGCAGCCGCGTTAGATTCCTCGGCTCCGCTCCGCTCCGCTCGGAATGGCAGGGGAAGGGCCACTGTATGGCAAGATTTTTGTGATACACTCGGTGTATGAGGCGCTTCAAACGCCCTAGATGGTGGAGGTATGCGCGGTATACATGGCTCAGGAACCGCAGGCGCTTTCGGCAGCGCGGCGGTTTCAGGGCGCTTTCCGAGTATCTCGTCAACACGGCCCTCATCCTCTTGGGTTCATATCTCGCGCTGTCGGCGTTGTTGTTGGCCCTGACCCTTACACCACACCCACGGAAAACGCAAGAGAAGTGTTCGACAGCGTGATGTTTGCCGGCACGCTCATAGCCGCCGTGGTGGGCATTGCTATAGCTATCCAGAGTTTGCGGAGGTCGCGCGGTGATAACTGAGATTTTTGGCGGGTGGCTAATCAGCCTTTGGGGCTCCGCCGGTATCGTTGTCTTGGTTTCAGCACTTCTGCTGGTCTCGTTCTTACTGATGTGGCGGGTCTCGCGGGGTTAGCGGGCTGCCCAATCTCGGAGCTCGGGTTCGAGATTGGCGCGGTCAAGGAGCTGCTAGCCAGGCTCCGTAACGTCTGACGGGGGCAACCACAAGGGATTGCCCCTACGACGTCACCCCCATCCTAACCTTCCCCCTGCGAGGGGGAAGGGACTTCGAAAAGGCCCTGCGCGCCCGCAATTTTCGCTTGACACTCCGCCCGCCCTGTGCTAACGTTGTGCGAACCATCTATGATCCCCAACCGCATCGCCGCGCGCGCGGCTATCCGTTTGTCTCCCGCCGGTTCGCTCCGGTGGGTTCTTCACGCCCATCGTACTTCGCGCCACACGGCGCCCCGCAGTAACTTCCCTTTCCACCGCCACGGCCACTAGGCCTGTCTCGGATTAGCCACCCTCAGCCTCAAGCAATTAAGGAGTGTGATTGCGGATGGTATCTACCATTTTGCGACCTGGCCCCGACACCGCTGACGACAAGAGGTCCTACGCAAAAATCCCGTCGGTGTTCGACGTTCCTAACCTGTTGCAGGTGCAACTCGGCTCCTTCAACTGGCTGAAGACGGACGGACTCCGCGAGTTGTTCCAGGAGATCTCGCCCATCGAAGACCAGACCGGAGACCGGTTCGAGCTGACCTTCGACGACCACTACTTCGAGGAGCCGAGGTTCACCGAGGAGGAGTGCCGGGAAAAGGAGATAACCTACACCGCCGCGCTGTACGTCACCGTCACCCTCACCATCAAGGCCGCCGGCGCGGGCCAGGGCGAGATAAAGGAGCAGACGCTGTTCCTCGGCGACATCCCGATGATGACGAGCACAGGCACGTTCATCATCAACGGCGCCGAGCGCGTCGTCGTGAGCCAGCTCGTCAGGTCGCCCGGCGTGTACTTCACCGCCGACCTCGACCCCAACACCGGCCGCCCGCTCGCATCCGCCAAGCTCATACCGTACCGCGGCGCCTGGATGGAGTTCGAGACCAGCAACCGCGACGTCATCTCCGTGAAGGTGGACCGCAAGCGCAAGACGCCGGTCAGCACCCTGCTGAGGGCGCTCGGCTACGAGACCGACCGCCAGGTACAGGAACTTTTCGAGGACGTGGACACGAACGAAGAGCACCCCTTCATCGCGACCACCATCGAGAAGGACCCGGGCGTCACGAACCAGAACGAGGCGCTCATCGAGTTCTACCGGCGGCTGCGTCCCGGCGAGCCTCCCAGCGCGGATAACGCGCGCACGCTCATCAACAACCTGTTCTTCAACAAGCGCCGCTACGACCTGGGCCGCGTGGGGCGGTACAAGCTCAACCGCCGGCTGAGCCGAAGCCAGGACTTCGACTTTCGCACCCTGAGCAACGACGACATCGTCGGCCTCCTCAGGATGATGATCAAAATCAACAACGGCATGGAGGAAGCCGACGACATCGACCACCTCGGCAACCGCCGCGTCCGCGCCGTGGGCGAGCTCATCCAGAACCAGATTCGCGTGGGCCTGCTGCGCATGGAGCGCGTCATCAAGGAGCGCATGACCACGCAGCTCGACGCCGCGAACACCACGCCCGCCGCGCTCATAAACATCCGGCCCGTCGTCGCCGCCGTGCGCGAGTTCTACGGCGGCTCCCAGCTGTCCCAGTTCATGGACCAGACCAACCCGCTGGCGGAGCTTACGCACAAGCGCAGGCTCTCCGCGCTGGGCCCCGGCGGCCTGTCGCGCGAGCGCGCCGGCTTCGACGTGCGCGACGTCCACCACTCCCACTACGGGCGCATCTGCCCCATCGAGACGCCGGAAGGGCCGAACATCGGGCTGCTCGGCTCGCTCGCCACCTTCGCCCGCACCAACGCCTTCGGATTCATCGAGACGCCCTACCGGAAGGTGCTCAGAGAGGTCTCCAACAAGCAGTTGCCGCTGGAGGGCCGCAGGATTACGAGCGACGTCATAGCCGCGGACGGACGGACCATCCTCAAGGCCGGCGGCGTCATTTCCAAGGGCGTCGGCACCAGGATAGCCTCCCAGCCCGAGCAGATGCTGTCCGTGGCCCCCTACGTGTCCGACGAGATTACCTATCTGCCCGCGGACGAGGAGGAGAGCGTACACATCGCCCAGGCAAACTCCCCCATCGACCACCTGGGCCAGTTCCTCGACAGCGCCATAGAAACCCGCATGGGCGAGCACATGTCGGTGGAGTCCCCCGACAGCGTGGAGTACATGGACGTTTCGCCCATCCAGCTCGTGAGCGTGTCCACCGCGCTGATTCCGTTCCTGGAGCACGACGACGCCAACCGCGCGCTGATGGGCTCGAACATGCAACGCCAGGCCGTGCCGCTGCTGCGCCCCGAGGTGCCGCTGGTGGGCACCGGCATGGAGGAGCGCGTGGCGCGGGACAGCGGCCAGGTGGTGCTGTCGCGCACCAGCGGCGTTGTGACCGAGGCCACGGGCGAGAAGATTGTCGTGGTCAACGGCGGCGACAAGCCCGAAGAGTACCGCCTGCTCAAGTTCGTTCGCAGCAACCAGGGCACCTGCCTCAACCAGCGGCCCATAGTGTCGCGCGGCGACAGGGTGGAGCCCGGACAGGTGCTCGCCGACAGCTCGTCCAGCGGGCGGGGAGAGCTGGCCCTGGGCCAGAACGTGCTCGTCGCCTTCATGAGCTGGGAGGGCTACAACTTCGAGGACGCCATTGTCATAAGCGAGCGTATGGCCAAGGAGGACAAGTTCACCTCCGTCCACATCGAAAAGCACGAGGTGGAGGCCCGTGACACCAAGCTAGGCCCCGAAGAGATAACCAGGGACATTCCCAACGTGGGCGAGGACAGCCTGCGCGACCTGGACGAGGAGGGCATCATCCGCATAGGCGCCGAAATCGGCCCCGGCGACATCCTCGTCGGCAAGATTACGCCCAAGGGCGAGACCGAGCTCAGCGCCGAGGAGAAGCTGCTGCGCGCCATATTCGGCGAGAAAGCCCGGGACGTGAAGGACTCGTCCCTACGGGTGCCCCACGGCCAGGGCGGCAAAGTCATCGGCGTTAAGGTGCTGGACCGCGAAGAGAGCACAGAACTGCCAACCGGCGTGAACAAGCTGGTGCGCATCTGGATCGCCCAGACCCGCAAGGTGACAGAGGGCGACAAGATGGCTGGCCGCCACGGCAACAAGGGCGTTATCGCCCGCATCCTGCCGGAAGAGGACATGCCCTTCCTGCCCGACGGCACCCCCGTCGATATCATCCTCAACCCCATCGGCGTGCCCTCCCGCATGAACCTGGGCCAGGTGCTCGAAACCCACCTGGGCTGGGCCGCCGAAAAGCAGGGCTTCCGCGCGGTTACGCCGGTGTTCGACGGCGCCCAGGACGTCGCCATCGAGGACGAGCTCGCCAAGGCCTGGATAATCGAGAAGTCGGGAGCGGTCGCGCCGGGGCCGAACGGCAGCAACGGCGCCCGCGTCATCGACATCGACAGGGTGGCCGACTGGCTGGCCGGCTATGGCCACGACTACGAGACCGTGTTCGAAAACGGCGAGCTTGGCGCGGCCCGCGCGGCCTGCCTGGACGTGTGGCTCAGAACCGAGCGGAACTTCGACACTGCGGGGAAATCACCGGACGATTTGCGCGAGGAGGCCGGAAGACTCAACCGCGAGGAGCAGGTGTCGGCACCCATCATGGGCAAGTCCACGCTCATAGACGGGCGCACCGGCGAGAAGTTCGACCAGCCCATCACGGTGGGCTACATCTACATGATGAAGCTGATACACCTCGTGGAAGACAAGATACACGCCCGCTCCATCGGCCCATACTCGCTCATAACCCAGCAGCCGCTGGGCGGCAAGGCGCAGTTCGGCGGGCAGCGATTCGGCGAAATGGAGGTGTGGGCGCTTGAAGCCTACAGCGCGGCGCACACGCTCCAGGAGATGCTCACCGTGAAGTCCGACGACGTGGTGGGCCGCGTCAAGACCTACGAGTCCATCGTCAAGGGCGAAGACGTGATGCAGCCGGGCATACCCGAGTCGTTCCACGTGTTGATCAAGGAACTGCAAAGCCTCGCCCTGTCCATTGAGCTTAAACACGAAGAGCCGGACGACGTGCTGCTGGACGACGATGCCATGGACATGGTGGACGGCCTCGACAGCTACGTCATGGACCCGTTCCCCACGCTGGACATGCTGGGCGGCGAGGAGGCCGCGCTGCCGTCCATATTCCCAGAGCCCGCCTGGCCCGGCGACCCGCTGCCAGAGCCGCCGCCGGAACCCGCCGAGTATCCGATTTCGGAGTTGCCGGCTGTGGAGTCCCCGGCCGCGGAGCCTGTTGGCCCGGAGTCTCCGGTTGCGGAGTCCCCGGCTATGGAGCCGCCAGTCGCGGAGTCTCCGGCCGAGGAGCCGCCGGCCGCCGAGCCGGCGGCCCTTGAACCGGAAGAGGATAACAGCTAGCCCGGCCGCGTCCCTCATTCCGAAAAGTCCCTTCCCCCTCGCAGGGGGAAGGTTAGGATGGGGGTCAACGGTGGCATACATCACGCTCACTAACCTTAGGAGAGTGCTAAATGGCGCAAAACGGCAACGACTTCAACGCTATACGCATCTCGTTGGCCTCGCCTGAACAGATAAAGACCTGGTCTTACGGAGAAATCACCAAGCCGGAGACCATCAACTACCGCACGCTCCGTCCCGAAAAGGACGGGCTGTTCTGCGAGCGCATCTTCGGTCCCACCAAGGACTGGGAGTGCTACTGCGGCCGGTACAAGAAGATTCGCTACCGCGGCGTCATCTGCGACCGCTGCGGCGTGGAAGTGGCGCGCGCCAAGGTGCGCCGCGAGCGCATGGGCCACATCGAGCTAGCCGCCCCCGTGGCCCACATCTGGTTCTCCAAGGGCACCCCCAGCCGGATGGGCCTCATGCTGGACCTGTCTCCGCGCAACCTCGACCGCGTCCTCTACTTCGCCCAGTACCTCGTCACCACCGTGGACGAGGACATGCGCACGCTCGAGCTCGACCGGCTCAGCCGTGAGCTCGACGAGGCGATCGAAGAGTTCGACACCACCGCCGAAGAGCAGCTAGGCCCGGCGCGCGCCCAACTGGCCGAGCTACAGGCCGCGCTGGAGGAAGCGAAGTCGCAGCGCGAAGCCGCCGCCCGCGCGGACGAAGAGTCGCTGCGCGCCAGGCTGACCGACCTGGAGGGCGACGAGGAGAGCGCCGCCGAGATCGAGGAACTCAGTCAGGTCCTCGAACAGGCCGAGCAGCGCATCGAGGCCGAGAAGGCTGAGCTCGATAGCGAGCACGCCCCCGCTATCGAGGAGGCCGCCGCCCACCTGGCCGACCTGGAACAGCACGTCGCGCAGAGACGCGACGTGCTGGAAGACGACCTCGTCCGGGAGCTGGAGGACCTCGAGGGCATAAGCGTGGGCCAGCTTCTCACCGAGAGCCGCTACCGCGAGCTGCGCTCCAAGTTCTCCACCGTGTTCCGCGCCGGCATGGGCGCCGAGGCCGTGCGCGAGCGGCTCATGTCGATAGACCTCGACGCCGAGCGCGACAGGCTACAGGCGGAGCTGACCGACAAGTCGGGACAGAAGCGCAAGAAGGCCATCAAGAGGCTGCGCGTGGTCGAGGCGTTCAGGAAGAGCGAAAACAAGCCCGAATGGATGGTGCTCACCACGCTGCCCGTGCTGCCGCCGGAGCTACGCCCCATGGTGCAGCTCGACGGCGGACGCTTCGCCACCAGCGACCTCAACGACCTGTACCGCCGCGTCATCAACCGCAACAACCGCCTCAAGCGTCTCATGGACCTGATGGCTCCCGAGATAATCGTCCGCAACGAAAAGCGGATGCTCCAGGAGGCCGTGGACGCGCTGGTGGACAACGGGCGCAGGGGCCGCCCCGTGGCCGGCAGCCACAACCACCGCCTCAAGTCGCTCTCCGACCTGCTGCGCGGCAAGCAGGGCCGCTTCCGCCAGAACCTGCTCGGAAAGCGCGTGGACTACAGCGGACGCTCCGTCATCATCGCCGGCCCGGACCTCAGCCTGAACGAGTGCGGCCTGCCGCGCCGCATGGCGCTGGAGCTGTTCAAGCCGTTCGTCATGCACGAGCTGGTTATGAAGGGCTACGCCCACAACATCAAGAGCGCCAAGCGCATGGCCGACAGGGCTACCCCCGAAGTGTGGGACATCCTGGAGACCGTGGTGATAGACAGGCCCGTGCTGCTCAACCGCGCGCCCACGCTCCACAGGCTCGGCATCCAGGCCTTCATGCCCAGGCTCATCGAGGGCAGCGCCATCCAGGTGCACCCGCTCGTGTGCGCCGCCTTCAACGCCGACTTCGACGGCGACCAGATGGCCGTGCACGTGCCGCTTTCGAGAGAGGCGGTGCTCGAAGCCAACCGCATGATGATGAGCATCTACAACATGCTCTCGCCCAGCTCCGGTCAGCCCATCGTCGCGCCCACGCTCGATATGGTGCTCGGCTGCTACTACATGACCATGATGGACGAGGACCCCGACGGCAGGGTTCCCAGCTTCGCCAGCTTCGAGGACGCGAAGCTCGCCTACCAGATGGACGAAGCTCGCCTACCAGATGAACGAGAACGCATTGTGAAACTGCGCCAGCCCATCAAGGTGCGGGCCCGGAACGAAAACGGGGAGACCGAGGATCTCACGACCACGGTGGGCCGGATCATCTTCAACGACCAACTGCCCGCGGAAGTCGGCTTCCAGAACAAGGAGATGGACAGGTCCGCGCTTCAGGATGTAACGGCCGACTGCTTCCGCAGGCTGGGCAACGAGGCCACCGTCGGTGTGCTGGACGGCATCAAGGCGCTCGGATTCCACTACGCCACCAAGGCCGGCATAACCGTCGCCATCAACGACATCGAGGTGCCCGCGGAAAAGACACAGATTCTGGGTGATGCCGAGGCCAAGGTCGAAATGCTCGATGAGCAGTTCATGGACGGCTTGATAACACAGGAGGAGCGCTACGAGAACGCCGTCAAGGTCTGGACAGATGCCAATGACAAGTTGACGAGCATCATCCAGCGTAGACTCGATAGGCGCATGGGCAACTCCAATGACATAGACTTCATGGAGGCCCAGGGTGTCGTTGAGGACTACGGTAGCATGGTGGCCCAGGACAATAATGTTAAGGACTCCAGTGGCATCTACCTGATGGCCCAATCCGGCGCAAAGGGAAACATCGCCCAGATTAAGCAGATGGCCGGCATGAGAGGGCTGATGTCCGACCCGAAGGGATTCATCCGCGAAAGGCCCGTCAAGGCCAACTTCCGCGAAGGGCTGAGCGTGCTCGAGTATTTCCTCTCCACGCACGGCGCCCGCAAGGGCCTGGCCGACACCGCGCTCCGCACCGCCGACAGCGGCTACCTTACCCGCCGTCTCATCGACGTCTCCCAGGAGATTATCGTGATGTCGGAGGACTGCGAGACAGAAGGCGGCGTCTGGGTCGCCGACGACTCCGGGGACAGCCAGCTTCCGCAGTTCGTGGACCGCGTGAGAAGCCGCTATCTGGCCGCGCCGGCCGCCCACCCCGAGACGGGCGAGATTCTGATGGACCGCAACGAAGTCGTGGACGAGGAGACCGTTGAGCGCCTGCGCGAGGCCGGCGTCACCGAAATCATGGTGCGCTCCCCCCTCCGGTGCCAGGCCGAGCGCGGCGTATGCCGCATGTGCTACGGCCTGTCCCTCGCCACCATGCAGCCCGTGATGCTGGGCGAGGCCGTGGGCATCATCGCCGCGCAGAGCATCGGCGAGCCGGGCACCCAGTTGACCATGCGCACCTTCCACACCGGCGGCATAGCCGGCGTCGACATCACCAGCGGCCTTCCCAGGGTCGTGGAGCTGTTCGAGGCCAGGGTGCCCAAGGGAGAGGCGGTGCTGTCCGAGATAGAGGGCGAAATCGACGTCATCGAGGAGCCCGGGTCCCGCACGATCCGCGTATCCAGCATCCAGCCGTACAGCGACGAGTACGAGCTGCCCGAAGGCTACGAGCTTCGGGTGAACGACGGCGACCCCGTCAGCATCGGCGCGACGCTCGCCGCCCCGGTGCCCGGGGACGAGGGCGAATCGGAGGACGACGCGCTCGCGCTGCCCGCCGAAAACCTGATAGCCAGGGAGTCGGGCATCGTAAACATCGGCGAGGGCAGCCTGACCATAGCCGGAGTCGATGAGGACATACGCGAGTACACCATACCCGCTGCGGCCCGCATCATCGTGAGCAGCGGCGACACCGTGCAGGCGGGAGACCCCCTCACGTCGGGCAACCTCAGCCCGCAGCGGATACTCGCCATTCTCGGGCGCGAGGACGTGGAACGCTACCTCACCGACGAGGTGCAGCGGGTGTACGTCAACCAGGGTGTGGCGATCCACGACAAGCACATCGAGGTCATCATCTCCCAGATGCTGCGCAAGGTTCGCATCGACGCCCCAGGCGACACCGAGCTGCTACCCGGCGAGTACATGGACCGCCAGCAGTTCAGGGAGACCATGGACGGCGTACTCGCCGAGGGCGGCGAACCCGCCACGGCAAGCCCCGTGCTGCTGGGCATAACCAGGGCCTCGCTCAACGTGGAGAGCTTCCTCGCGATGGCCTCCTTCCAGGAAACCACCCGCGTGCTCACCGAGTCCGCCATCAACGGCGAAATCGACTACCTGCGCGGCCTGAAGGAAAACGTCATCATCGGCCGGCTCATTCCCGCGCGGCTGGACAACACCGAGGAGGGCCGCGAGCTGCTCGGCATCGACGACGAGGAGCTGGTCCCGCCCGAGCCTATCGGCATGTTGGCCCAGTTCCCCGGCGACGACCCCTCGCCGTTCGGCCCGTTCGACCTGCACGACTCATACGAAGAGGCGGCCTCCCCCGCCGACGACTAGCCGGACCGCCAGCCCCTTCCCCCGCGAGGGGGAAGGGTAGGGTGCATGAGAGATTTGAGGCTGCGATATGAAGCGGACTTATACGGCGGTGATACAGCGCGAGGGCGAATGGTGGCTCGGTTGGGTCAAGGAGGTCAGAGGAGTAAACGCCCAGGAGAGAACACGCGAAGAGCTTCTTGTCAGCCTCCGGTACGCCCTCGAAGATATGCTGGAATTGAATAAGGCCGACGCATTGGATGCCGCCTCGGTCGGATATGAAGAAGTGGACATCGCCGTGTGAGAAGACGGAGACTGCTGGCGCACCTTCGCTCGCAAGGTTGTGTGTTCGTGCGTGAAGGGCGCAGACACTCAGTATGGACTAATCCGTCGAACAATACTCAGACCGTTGTACCCCGGCATACCGAGATACTGGAGACCATGGTCAGGAAGATATGCCGCGACCTTGACGTTCCCAGGCCATGAACTGTAACTACTCAGAGTCGGCTATTGTCAAAAATCCTTATCCCTCTCGCGCGGGGGAACCGTAGGGTGAGAGTGAAAGGCCGCTCAACTCCGGTTGACCGGCCCGTGCTCCATTGCTAAACTCTATCCGTGACGGGCGGTTAGCTCAGCGGCCTAGAGCGCTGCGTTGACATCGCAGAGGTCATAAGTTCAAATCTTATACCGCCCACCACTCTCTTACACCTACACCCCACGACCCACAGCGAGGACGCCCATCGACAGCGCCAGCGGCTCGCCGACCGAGCAACCCCCCGACGCGGAACCCATCCGCGAAGACGCGCTCAGGCGTCTCGTCCTTGACGCGGTATCCCCGGACCTGGGACTGTCCGCCCTGCGCGGCTTCAAGATGGACCTGTCCGCCAACAGGGGCTTCCTCAAGGCATTCTTCGCCGCCAGGTGCGAGTGCACCACGGTCGCCCTCCTCAGCGTGGAGGTGTCGGAGGAAAAGACCGTCGCGGAAGTGGAACGCGCGCTGCCCTCGCTCGTCGGCAGGCTTGAAGCCCAGGCCCGCGCGTTCTACAATATGAGTTGTGAGATGCACGAGAGGATGAGGCTGGGCCCGGCCGCGGGCGGCCCCCGCTAGCCCGGCTAACGCCGGGAATGCGTCACAGGAGGTACAAAATGCCCCCACGCAAGCGACGCGAGTTGACCGAAGAAGAGGCGATGCAGCGCGCCGTCCGGTTCTCCGAACGGTACGTGGAGAAAGGCCCCTACGAGTTCTTCCCCGAAGCCGACGTAGTAACCGTCGTCCAGGAGGGACTCGCCGAGAACGAGCGCAAGTACGGCTACAGGTACTGCCCCTGAATGCCGCTCAGCGGCGATCCGGTCGAGGACCGCAAGAAAATCTGCCCCTGCGAACGCCACCACGAGGACATCGAACGCGACGGGTTCTGCATTTGAATGTTCTTCGTGAGCGAAGAGTTTCTTCGCAAGTACGAACAGGGCGAGGACTTCGTGCAGACGGTCGATGAGGCCGTGCCGGTCGGCGAGGAGCTGTTCACCGACACCGGCGGCAAGCGCGAGTTCAACGAGCGCCGCCGGGCTGCCGGGGATGGCGCGACGAGCGAACAGGAATAGCGAAGGGAGTTTGAAATGGAAAACACCGTACAGGTTTACAGTTCCACTGGTTGAGGCCCCTGCCACATGGTGAAAGTGTACCTTTCACGCAAGGGCGTAGAGTTCGACGATTTCAACGTCTCGACCGACCGCAACGCGCTCAAGAACCTGGTAGGCATGGGCTACCGCACCACGCCCGTCACCGTCATCGGCGACAGCAAGGTGGTCGGCTACAGCCCCGCCAAGCTGGACGAGGCGCTGGCAGCCGCCGGCATGGCCTAGCCAGCCTACGGCAGCCATTCCGAAGAGTCCCTTCCCCCTCGATGGGCTGACAGGGGTATGTTTGGGGCGTAAGCCTTCCGAAAAGTCCCTTCCCCCTTGATGGGGGAAGGTTAGGATGGGGGTGTCCGCGTCGCGCGCCAAAAATCGCCGTTGACCCGTTGCCCCTCAAGGCTGTAAAATTGAGTGAGGTGGGCACAGTGCCCACCTCGCGCGTGTGGCCCCGTGGTGTAGTGGTTTAACATACTGCCCTGTCAAGGCAGAGATCGCCGGTTCAAATCCGGTCGGGGTCGCCACCAACGCAAACAATCGCCAGGGGCCGTTAGCCAACGGCCCCTTCGTGCGCCGCCAAGTCACCCCCGTCCCCGTTCCTGGAGTACACATGCACGTCCAACACCTATCCGACAGCCCCAAGAACCACCGCGGTGGGCAGGTGTCCCACCTGCTGCTAGCGCCCGGTCAGTTCGGCGCGCGGAACCTGCTCGTCACCTGGGTCGAGGGCGCGCCCGGCAGCCAGCAGTCAACCCACGCCCACGCCGACGAAGAGCAGGTCTACGTCATCGTGCGGGGTAGGGGCGAAATGCACGTGAACGACGAAACCGAGGAGGTAGGCCCCGGCACGCTGGTGTTCGTACCGCCCGGAGCGTCCCACTCCATCCGAAACATCGGCGATGAGCCGCTCGTGTTCATCTCCCCCACCGCGCCGCCCTTCCGCGTCCCCGCCAAAAACAGCCCCTGGCGGGTCGAACCGGAGTCCTAAACCTTGTCTCTTCAGCCTGCTATAAGAAAATTCTTCGTGGCCTTAGTGCCCTTCGTGGATAATCACTGCGTAGCCTCACCGGCCCCGGCATCCCGCGCCTCGAACAGGAACCCCCGTATCGCCTCCTGGTATCGCTGGTACAGGAACCCTCCCGCCAGCAGCAGCGCGCCCAGGCACAGGAACGCCGCCACGCGGTAGCCCTGCTCCAGCGCGAACGAGTCGAACAGGAACAGCTTCACCACCGGCACAGCCAGCATTGCCAGGCTCGCCACTCGCACCGCCCTCAGCCGTCGCAGCACTCCGACCGCCAGCGCCGCGCTCGCGTACACCGCCAGCACCAGGCTAACGGCCAGGCTCTTTGCGTAAAACTCCGCGTCGCCCGAAACCGCTATGATCCCGCTGTCCACCAGCGCGAACGCCTCAGCCCACAGTATCCACAGCGTCAGACCGCTCGCCACGGCCAGCAGCACGGGCAACAGGAATTGGCGCTCGTACTCCGTGGTGTCTTCCAGCCGCCCACGCATCAGAACCGCCGCGGCGTACAGCGCCGCGATGCCGCCGACGAACGCGAGCATACGCCAGTTGACGAACGCCATGTAGCCGTCCAAGTCGATGGACGTCTCCCAGCCCACCAGCCGCGCCGCCACCACCGCCAGCAGCGCGCATCCGGACCACCGCATCTCCCGCAGTCCCCAGAACCGCCACAGCCAGACCATCGCCACCGCCTGCGCGCTCCACGCGATTGGCAGCCACGGGCTGTCTAGCTGACTCCAGAACAGCGCCGCGAGCAGCACGTTGGCCGTCGTCAAAACGGCAGGGAACTCGGCCCACTCTCGCTCGTGCAGCGCCTCGCGCTCGCGCCGCAGCAGGTAGGCGGCCGCGTAGTGTGCCACAGCCGCCATACCGAACGAGAGCGCGTAGGCGTTCAGGAACGGCATAAAGTCCTCGGTTAACGCCATCGGCACGCCGTACAGCAGCAGCGTCAACGCGCTCAGCGAGAGCGCCAGCAATCCGGCCAGCCGCGTGGGAATGCGTCCGAGCCGGAACGACAGCCATATCACAACCGCGCCTTGGACAGCCCACGCCGCGCCGAACCAGGGGCCACCCAACTGCACGGGCGCGACTATCGCGAGCATAACCGCCGCGATGCCCAGCGCCATCAGCGCAAGGTAGTGCTGCTCGCGGCCCCGCCACATGACGAACGCGCCCAGGACCGCGTAGAAGACAGCCAACCCAAGCGCGAGCAAACCCATCCATTCGCGGTAATCGTCCCACAGCGTGCCGTAACTGAGCGCGAGATAGGCGCCCGCGTTCAGCACCATTAGCGCGTGGTCGAAAGGACGCGGCACTCTGCGCCAGAGCACGTGGTACAGCGTCGTCGCGGCCACGAAGGTCAGGAATATGCCGGTGAGAAACGCCTGGGACGCCGCGAGCTCTACGGACGTCTCCACGTAGTCGAACCACGCCATGAAAGACGCCAGCGACGCAACCAGCGCGAGCAGCGTGAACCAGCGCCAGTTGCGGAACGTGGACAGCGCGACGACGCCGACGTTGACCAGCAACGTGTACGCCACCACCTCGTAGCTTGTGCCCGCGCCGTCCGCGCCCTGGCCGGTCGTCCCGTCGAGCGCGCCTATCAGGAACGGCGCGAGGTACGCGCCCACGATGCCCAGGATGGCGAGCGACGTCGACTCGTGCCGCAGCGCCAGCGCGGCGGCACCCACGCTGATGAAGGCCAGCACGCCGATGGCGGGATAGGTCGAAATCAGATCGTAGAAGGCAAACGCGGCAAAAACGGTCAGGTACAGGATGGCGACTCCACCGCCCGCGAGCGCCTGCGAGTACACGGGATAGCGCCGCCGCCAGTACTCACCCGCGCCGACCAGCGCCAGCCCGCCCGCTATCCCCAGCAGAATCCGCTCGGTTTCACCGATCCAGTTATTGTCGAACGCCAGCTTGAGGAAGAAGGCCGTGCCGACTATCAGCGCCAGCACTCCCACGCGCGCCAGCCAATTGCCGCCGAGAATCATCTCCCAATCGACGGAACTAGCGATGCCCATCCTCTGTGCGGCTCCTGCTACCGCCTGCCCATCGGACGCCGCCTCTGTCGCTGGCCTACCTGAAGGCGCATCGTCCGCCATTACTGGCGTGCGTGGTTCGGCGGCGGGCGGCCTCGCCCTCGCCCGCCGCTCCGCGGCTGCTTGCGCCGTCAGCCCGTGCTCCGCCATCGCCCGGCGCAGCTCGGCCACCTCTGCGCTCAGCCGGCGAACGTCCGCCCGCAGCGCCTCCAGCGTCGCCCCATCGTCATCCGGCAGCGGCGAGCCACAATGGACGCAAAATCTGTTGTCGGCCGCGTTTTCCCGGCCGCACGTGTCGCAGCGCACCGGCGAGCCTCCTTAGCCGCAGAATTCCCAGCCCTCATTCCCGCCCAAGAACGTCACCCCTATGAAAACGGGGGCGGGAATCCAGGGGCGGGGACAGTATCCCGATTAGCAAAACTAGCTGGAATCGGTACCAGTCCCGCCTGGGAAGCTGACACAGGTTCGAAACTCAGTCTAATGTTGCGCTAAACTCGGCGATTGGATAAGGTTCGTTCGTACCTTACGTTGGGGTACTCTCGTACCATTGCAGTATAATAGGGCGCGCACACTGCCGCCGGCTTTTCGCCGGCCGCCCACAGCCCGGAGGCCAATGCCCCTCATACTCAGGCTCTACCACTGGCGGCCCCGCGCACCCTTCTACTACGGCTGGCTCGTGCTGGGCGCGGCCGCCATGGCCACCATAGGGGCCACGGGCGTCGCGCAGGTGGTGCTCGGCGGCATACAGGACCTCATATTCGAGGACATGGGCTGGGACCGCAGCACCGTCGCCTACGCCGTGACCGCCGGCACCTGGATAGGCGGCGGCATTTCTCCCTTCGTCGGCAGGCTCGCCGACCGCTACGGTCCGCGCTGGATGATGCCCGCCGCGTCGCTCCTCACCGGCGTCTGCCTGTTCGCCGCCGCGGGCGCGGGCGGCGTGGTCCAGTTCTCCGCCGGCTACATCATTGCGCGCGGACTGGGCAACACCATCCTCATCTCCGTCGTCCCGCGCACGCTCGCAGTAAACTTCTTCCAGCGACAGCGAAACTTCGCCATCGGCCTCATCTCGATGGCCCGCCCCGTCGCGGGCGCCGCCAACATCCAGGCCTTCGCGCTACTGGCCGACGCCGGATACTCCTGGCGCGTCGGGTACCGCGCCCTCGGCGTGTTCGCGCTGCTGTTCACGCTGCCGCTGCTGCTCATACTTCGCCGACGCCCCGAGGACATCGGCCTGCTCCCCGACGGCGTGTCCGCGCAGCGGCCGGCCAACCCCCGGCCCGCGCGAGCGACCGCCGCGCCGCGCCGAGCGACCGCCGACAGCGAGTACAGTTGGCGCGTGGGACAGGCGGCGCTCACTTTCCCCTTCTGGGCCATCGTTGTCGCGGAGTCGTTTTCCATCCTCGTTTCCGGCGGGCTGGGCTACCAGATAGTACCCTACCTGCTGGACGCCGGTGTGCCGCGCCCGCAGGCCGCGCTCGCGCTCAGCATTTCCTCGCTGCTGGGCGCGTTCGCCAACCCCACCTGGGGATTCCTATCCGACAAGTACTCCCCCCGCAAGCTGGCCATGGCCGTGCTGCTGCTCGCGCTGGCGGCCACCGTGCTGCTGCTCGCCATCGACCTGGGATGGCTGGACGCGCTCGGCATCAGCGCGAAAAGCCACGGCGCCATCGTCGTGATAGTGTGGGGCGCCGCGTCCGGCGGCGTCGGCATACTCGGCAGCATGATGCTTGCGCAATACTACGGCAGGGCGCACTACGGCGCGATAATCGGTCTGGTCGGGCTGTTCCAGACCGCGTCGCTCGGAGCGGGCCCCTCGTTCAGCGCGGTGCTCTACCGGCTCACCGGCGGCCAGCAGACCGCGCTGTTCGCCTTCGGCGCCTTCGCCTACGCGCTGGCGACAGTCCTGATGTACTTCGCGCGGCGGCCGCGCACACCGCGAGAGGCCGCCCGGCAGCGCAGCGCAGCGGCATAGCGCACACACGGCAACTTGTTCAGACATCTTGATTGTCAAGAAGTCCCTTCCCTCTCGCAGGGGGAAGAGCCTGCCCTGAGCTTGCCGAAGGGTTAGGATGGGGGTGAAGTCCCTTTAGTCAGATTCGTATCGTCAACTCTGAGTATCCCCCCGGAGGAGGCTAGGCATGGCACAGGCTTCAGATGTGGTCGTAATCGGCGCGGGTGCGGCGGGCTGCGCCGCCGCCTTCTATCTCGCCGAGGCCGGCATACGCACCACCGTCGTCGAGCGCCAGGGGGTGGCGTCGTATGCGTCCGGCTACTCCGCGGGCGGCCTCAACCCGCTGCAGGGCGCCCAGATACCCGGCCCGCTCGCGCCGATGGCCCAGGTGTCCTTCGAGATGCACCTAGATTTGTGGGAGCGGCTGGAGGAGGCGTCCGGCATAGACTTCCACGCCCGCCGCGTCGGCGCCGTGAACGTCGCCTTCGACGAGGCGGACTTCGCCCCGCTGACCGAAACGAAAGCGATCTTCGAGGCCGCCGACGGCTTCACGGCAGAGTACGTGGATGCCGACGAGCTGCTCCGCGACGAGCCGCGCCTGTCCGCCGACGCGCTCGGCGGCCTGCGGCTGTTCGGCAACGCCGTGCTGGACAGCACCCTGTTCACCCGGGCGCTCCTCCGCACCGCCGAGTCGCTCGGCGCGACAGTCCGGCACGCGGGCGTCACCTCCCTGGCAACGCGCGGCGGCACGATCGAGGGTGTCGCGCTGGACGACGGCCGGATAGCGTGCGACGCCGTCGTGGTCGCCACCGGCCCCTGGAGCGCCGACGCCCAGGGCTGGCTGGGCGTGCCCATCCCGGTCGAGCCGCTCAAGGGCGAGATTCTGCGGATGAGGCCGCCGGGCGGGCCGCTCGCCCACGACTGGGCTGGCGCGGGCGTGTCGCTCAACGACAGGGCGGGTGGCCTCGCGTGGGTCGGCGCGACCGAGCAGCGCATGGGCTGGGACGTGGCACCCAGCGAGTGGGCGCGCCGGACGCTGTCCGCCGGAGCCGCGCGGCTGATGCCCTGCTTCGCGGACGCCGAGTTGGTGCTGCACACCGCCTGCCTGCGTCCCGTCACCCCCGACTGGCTGCCGATACTGGGCCGAGCGCCCGGCTGGGACAACGCCTACCTCGCCACCGGCGCGGGCAAGAAGGGCATACTGCTCGCGCCCGCCATGGGCCGCGCCGTCGCCGACCTGGTCGCGGGGAGAGAGCCGTCGCTCGACCTGTCGCCTTTCGCCCCGGAGCGCTTCGCGTAGAGTCCGCACCCGCACCAGTGGAGTTGCTAACCTGCCCGTGCTGCTGGACGGTGCAGGCTCGTCCGCTTAGAGCCTATCCAATAAGTCCCTTCCCCCTTGATGGGGGAAGGTTAGGATGGGGGTGATGAACGGGTTGTCGGATAGACTCTCAGGCCAACATCAGGCGTTCGCCCTTAGGCGGCGGAATTGGACGCCCGATGTCTCGCGCTGTCTCCAACCAAAGGTCCATGGCGAGGTTGATCTGCTCCAACGCGGCCAGTTGCGTGTCCCCGTGGGCCGCGCAACCTGGAAGCTGAGGGACTTCGGCGACGAAAGCGTCGTCGGCGTTGCTCCAGTATAGGATTACCTCGTACTTGTGCATCAGCCTGTCTCCCCAAACCAGCGCCTCACGATGGCCTGCCTCACTTGCCGCACCTGATAGGGTTTGGCATGACTGCCGTCGCGTTGCAGGTTCAAAATGTCACGAACGCCGGGCCTGCTGAATATGTGGTGACTTCCTCGGATTCGCTCCACATACCCCATGTGTAGGAGGAATTGACGGAGGTCTTCGAAACGTATGTTGGCGTCTGCTTGGCCGCTAACAATTCGATGGCGAAGTCTGTCGTACCTGCTAGTCATCTAATGAACCAGTATGGACTATCCACGAACCGTCCCGCTGACATGTGCTGCATGTTCCATCATAGCACGCCGATTGCCTCTCAAGTAGGGGCTGCGAATGGACTCGAGCTTGTAAGACTGCGCCTGGACTAACCTGTCTCCATTCGCCCCGGAGCGGTTCGCGTAGAGTCCCCCTACTCCCCCATATACCGCTCGTACCACGCCAGCGTGCGCTCGAACCACTCCTCGCGCATCTTGGGGTGACCGGTCCGGAAGAAGCCGTGCGGGCCGGACGGGAACCTGACGAACTCCACCTCTTTGCCCAGCCGCTTGAGCGCCACGAAGTACTGCTCGCTCTGCTCCATCGGGCAGCGCAGGTCGTCTTCGCTGTGCATCAGCAGCACCGGCGTCTCCACGCTCGGCGCGTAGGTGAGCGGCGAGTGCTTGAAGTACGTGTCCAGGATGTCCTTCCGCATCCCGCCCATGTTCGCTTCCATGAACCACACCCCGATGTCCGACGTTCCGTAGAAGCTGGAGTGATTCGTCACCGGCGCGCCCACGATCGCCGCAGCGAACCTGTTGGTGTGCCCCACCACCCAGCTCGTCATGTAGCCACCGTAGCTGTACCCCTGCACACCCATGCGCGACTTGTCCACGTAGGGCCGTGACGACACTTCGTCAACGAACCCCATGATGTCCAGGTAGTCCTCGCCGCCCCAGTCCTCCTGTACCGCCGCCATGAACTCCATGCCGTAGGTCGCCGACCCCCTCGGGTTCACCGTGAGCACGATGTACCCCGCCGTCGCCAGCGTCTGCTGGCGCAGGTCGAAGGCGTGGTAGAAGGCGCCGTGCGGCCCGCCGTGGATGTCCACCACCAGCGGGTAGCGCCCGGACGGGTCGAAGTCCGGCGGAAACCACAGCCAGCCGTGCACCTCGTACCCCGCGCGCTCGATGGACAGCCGCTCCACGCCCGCCGGCGGGTGCCCGGCGAAGTACGCCGCGTCGTAGGACGTCAGCGCCGTCTGCGTGCCGTCGCCCGTGTCGATGAGCCTCAGCTCGTCCAGCGACGTCGGCGAGTTCCCCGACACCACTGCGCGCGTCGCCCGCGAGTCGAACCCCGCGCTGTTGTACTGCCCGCCGCCTCCGGCCAGCACGCGATGCCCCTCACCGGACACCGGCGCGTCGCAGACGTAGGACTCCCCGTGTGAGTCGCCCAGGAACACGATCCTGTCGTCGTCCGTCCACACCAGGTCCGGCGACGCCGTGTTCGGCCCGCCCGCCTTCAGCGTCAGCGTGCCATCCGTGATGCGGTGCGGCGCGGCCCCGCCCTCCAGCACGTACAGCATACCGCCGTTGGACGCGGACAGCTTCTCGTTCTCCGTGCCTATGGTGACGATTCGTTGCCCGTCCGGCGACCACACCGCACCGCCCGCGAACGCCAGCCCCTCGGACCAGCACTCCACCGCGCCGCCGCCCGACGGCACGACATACACCTCGGTAAAGCTGCGTATGTCACGGTCCTCACGCCGGCTGGACACGAATGCGATCCTGCCGCCGTCCGGCGACCACGCCGGCGAGCCGTCGTCGCCCTCGCCGTCCACGAGCTGCCTCGACTCGCCGCCCGCCGCGTCGATCACGAACAGGTGGCGGAAGGCGTTGCCGCGCCAGCCCACCGAGTCGGCGCGGTAGCGTATCCGCGTCACCACGCGCGCCTGCGGGTACCGCTTGTGGTCGTGGTCGTCGGGCAGCCTGTCCGGGTCCACGTCCGAGATGAACGCCAGAGACCGCGAGTCCGGCGACCACGCGAACTCCATCACCCCGCCCGGCTCGGACGTGAGCCTGCCCGCCTCGCCGCCGTTCGCGGGTATCAGCCAGAGTTGCCGTATCCCGCCGTCGTCCGGCCTAAGGAACGCCACCGTCTGGCCGTCCGGCGAGAACTGCGGGCCGCCGTCGCTGTCGCCGGACGTGAACGCCCTCGCCTCGCCGTCGGGCATCTCCCGCATCATCAGGCGGGAGCGGTACTCCATCGCTTCCGGGTCCACGCGCGTCTCCACGAACACCAGCCGGCTGCCGTCCGCCGACAGGTTGGGCGCCGACGCGCTCACGTGCTCATACACGAAGTCCGGCCCGATTGCCTTGCCCATGACTATCCTCCTCACCGACGACTCTGTGGGTAACTGCTCAACTTGGTGACTGCCACAAATCCCTTCCCTGACAGGGGTATGTTTCAGGCGCGAGCCTTCCGAAAAGTCCCTTCCCCCTCGCAGGGGGAAGGTTAGGATGGGGGTGAAGTTCCTACCCCCGCGGCGACGGCGCGGCGAACGCCATCACCCTCGCCGGATTGTCCACCAGTATCTTGCGCACCGCCTCGTCCGAGAACCCCCGCTGCCTCATCCGCGGCACGATGTGGCTCAGGATGTAGAAGTAGCCGTGCCCTCCGTACACCGTCAGCCTGTCCTTCGAGTCGATGTCGTGCGCCACCACGATCTTGTCCTCGTACCCCTCGGACGCGATCCACGCTATGTCGTCCATCCGCTTGGCGTCGCCCGGCATGTCTATCGACGTGTTCGCGCCGTAGTACGACTCCTCCTTGCCGAACAGGTCCCACTCCATGTAGATGCCGCTCTCGGCCATCCGCCGCAGCGTGGACTTCTCGAACACCGTCCGGTCCAGGTGGCCGATGATGGTGCGCCCCAGGTCCGCGCCCGCCTCGCTCAGCACCTCGATTATCTCCAGCGGCGCGTGCTCGTTCCGCCCCGGGTGGATGAGCAGCGGCGCGCCCGTGATGCGCTGCGCCCTGCCGGACGCGCGCAGCACCTTGCGCTCGTTGTCGGTGAGCGGCCAGGTGCATCCCACCTCGCCGATGACGCCCGACTTTATGCCGGTGCCGTCCACGCCCTCCACGATGTCCTGCACTATCTTCTCCACGAGCTCCGACTCGTCGCGCTCGCTCATGTCCGCCGGATGCGCCGCGTCCACGTAGAACGAGCCGCCCATGACGATCTTGACGCCGGTGGCCCGCGATATGCGCGCCAGCCCCACCGGGTCGCGCCCGATGCCCATGCTCGACGGCTCGACGATGGTGCCGCCGCCGTACTGCTTGAACAGGTTGGCCTCGTCGATCGCCGTGTCCACGTCCTCCAGGCCGGACACTGCCGCCACACGCCCGAAGTGGTACTTCCGGTACGCCAGCGACTCCAGCGTCACCGGCGCGCTGTACAGGTGCCGCGCGCTCGCCTCCGCCGGCCGGTCCACCATGTGGTCAGTGGACACCAGCAGGTGGTCATGCGTAAACGTCACCCCCAGCTCACCCGGCTCCACCAGCCCCAGCACCGTCTGCACCTTGCCCTCGATATTGAACGCTGCCATCGTATGTCTCCTTGCGCCCCTATCTTTCTTCGTGCCCCTTCGTGCCCTTCGTGGATCCCTACTTCCGCCCCCGTATCCTCGCCCACCTGTCCCGCAGCGTCACCGTCCGGTTGAACACCGGCGCCCCCGGCCCGGAGTCCTCCGTATCGACGCAGAAGTAGCCCTGCCGCTCGAACTGGAACTTCTCCCCCGGCTCCGCCTCCGCCAGGCTCGGCTCCACGCGGGCCTCAATCCTCGTCAGCGAGTCCGGGTTCACGTTCAGGTCGTCCTCCGCGTCCCAACCCTCGTCCTCCTCGTCCAGGAAGAGATGGTCGAACAGCCGCACCTCGGCGGGCAGCGAGTGCTCCGCAGACACCCAGTGCAGCGTGGCCCTCACCCTGCGCCCGTCCGGCGCCGAGCCGCCCTTCGTCTCCGGGTCGTACTCGCACCGCAGCTCCACCACCTCGCCCGTCGCCTCGTCCTTCACCGCTTCCAGGCACTTCAGGAAGTAGGCGTACCGCAGCCTCACCTCTCTGCCGGGGGCCAGCCTGTAGAACCTGCGCGGCGGGTCCTCCATGAAGTCCTCCCGCTCCACGTACAGCACCCGCGAGAACGGCGCCATCCGCGCGCCCGCGCCCGCGTCCTCCGGGTTGTTCTGCGCCTCCAGGTACTCCACCTGCCCCTCCGGGTAGTTCTCGATAACCACCCGCAGCGGGTCCAGCACCGCCATCCGCCGCTCCGCCCGCACGTTCAGGTCCTCGCGCAGCGCGTGCTCGAGCTGGCCCACGTCGATAACCGAGTTGGTCTTTGCCACGCCCACCCGCTCGCAGAACGCGCGTATCGACTCCGGCGTGTAGCCCCGCCTGCGCATACCCGAAATCGTCGGCATCCGCGGGTCGTCCCAGCCGGACACGAGGCCGCTCTCCACCACCCGCAGCAGCCTGCGCTTGCTCAACACCGTGCGGCTTATCTCCAGCCGCGCGAACTCTATCTGCTGCGGATGGTACAGCCCCAGCTCGTCCAGCAGCCAGTCGTACAGCGGCCGGTGGTCCTCGAACTCAAGCGTGCAGATGGAGTGGGTGATCCCCTCGATCGAGTCCGAAAGGCCGTGCGCGAAGTCGTACATCGGGTACACCGCCCAGTCGCCACCGGTGCGGTGGTGTGGGGGAGTCCTGCGGATGCGGTACAGCACCGGGTCGCGCATATTCAGGTTGGGCGACGCCATGTCGATCTTGGCCCGCAGCACGTGCGCGCCCTCCTCGAACTCGCCCGCGCGCATCCGCTCGAACAGGTACAGGCTCTCCTCCGGCGAGCGATCGCGGTGTGGGCTGTCCCGCCCCGGCTCCGTCAGCGTGCCACGGTACTCGCGTATCTCGTCGGGACTCAGCGAGTCCACGTAGGCCTTGCCGCTCTTGATGAGCCGCACGGCCATCTCGTACAACTCCTCGAAGTAGTCCGAGGCGTAAAGCTCCCTGTCCGCCCAGTTGAAACCCAGCCACTCGATGTCGGCCTTCATGGATTCGACGAACTCGGTGTCCTCCGTCGCTGGATTCGTGTCGTCGAACCGCAGGTTGCACATGCCGCCGTTCTCCGCGGCAACGCCGAAGTTCAGGCATATCGACTTGGCGTGCCCGATATGCAGGTAGCCGTTCGGCTCCGGCGGAAACCGCGTGTGAACCCGCCCGTCGTACTTCCCCGACTCGTTGTCCTCCGCGACTATCCTCCGGACAAAGTCCGAGCGTTCCTCGTGCGTATCTGCGTTCATACGGCCCTCTCAAAAGCCTGCCCTGAGCCTGCCGAAGGGTCCCCTCTCCCTTGAGGGAGAGGGTTAGCGTTCCTCGTGCGTATCTGCGTTCATGCGGCCCTCTCAAAAGCCTGCCCTGAGCCTGCCGAAGGGTCCCCTCTCCCTTGAGGGAGAGGGTTAGCGTTCTTCGTGCGTATCTGCGTTCATGCGGCCCTCTCAAAAGCCTGCCCTGAGCCTGCCGAAGGGTCCCCTCTCCCTTGAGGGAGAGGGTTAGGGTGAGGGTGGCGAACAGATTGTCCACTCTCCCTTAATGTGCTGACAGGGGGTAGGCTTCCTTCAGATTGTCCCTTCCCCCTTGATGGGGGAAGGTTAGGATGGGGGTGACGACGCTCACGCCATCCCCGTCCTGCGCCTATTCTAGGCCATTTTCATCCCCCGCGCATGGCCTGTGATAGACTTGGGACGCTCAGAGACCCCGATCCAGAAAGGCCCCCTTCATGCCCGGCAGCCTGTTCACCGAATACTTCCTGCAAGAAGGAATACGGGACACGACCGATTGGCGGCGCCTTTCCACCCGGCACAAGAGCGCGTTCGACAAGTTCACGCACAGCATCCGCCAACTCTATCACTACATGCTCAGCCTTGCCTTAACAAAGACGAAACGGCGATAATGAAAGTCGAAGGAGACCAGAGGATGTCAACGCCGTTCTCAGACCAGATCCTGGTTACGCAGTCCAATGTGTTCCAAGGCGATTGCTTGCAGTTAATTCCGAAACTGCCGGATGAGAGTGTTGACGTCGTTGTCACAAGCCCGCCGTACTGGGGTCAGCGACAATCTTTGGGTAACGGAACCGAAGAAGATCCGAGAGACTACATCAGGTTCTTGCGGCAAGTCTTTGAGTCCCTCCTGCCTAAGATTAAACCTCACGGGATCGTGTGGCTCAACATGGGTGACGCCTATAACACGCCAATCAATTGGGGCTCTGAAGACTACAAGTACAGCACCCTAGGAATTGACCGTAAAGGATTCAAGCCAGACAATGCCGCCTACACCAAACCTCGTTTCAAGCGAAGAGCGTTTATCGACAAGACGGCTGGTTGGCTGCGATACGGCAATCTACTGATGCTTCCTCAACGCCTGCTCATCTCCTTGACCGACTTAGGATACCTGTACCGTGGCGAAGTGATCTGGGCCAAGAAGAACGCTATGCCAGAGGGACGATGCCGACGTCCCCATCGCAAGCACGAGCCCATTTATCTGTTGGCACGTGACGAGCAACATTTCTTTCGCGCCACACCACCAGTTCCTAGTGTCTGGCAGTTTGCTAATGAGCACATCCCAGGGCTACAGCATCGCTCACGCTTTCCCGTGGAGCTTCCACAGCGTTGTATAGAAGCCTATGGCCGGACGGGTAGGGAAGTCGTGGTTCTGGATCCTTTTTCGGGATCGGGTTCTACAGGGCTGGCCGCAATTGAACTCGGATGTACATACGTCGGGTTCGAAATTGACCCGGAGCAAGCTGTGGAGTCGAAATCTCGATTGACAGAGGCAGAACGGCAAAGAGACGGGCAGTTCAATTTTACATACGCTGACTCAATGAGTCCATCAGGAATCGAGAGAACTGGTCGTCTGGGTCTGTAAAGTCACAGACATAAATGCGAGCGGCAGCCGTTTCGCCTTTTGTCGGCATCGTGTTTCGATTGTAGGAAAAGCAGGCTGAGAAGTATCCGTTGACCTCAAAATCACGGCGTTTGTCGCTTGCTTGACTCCCAACGGCATCTCCGAGCTCGCCAAGGTTGACAGGATGAGTGCTTGGGAAACTCTTGCAATCCATTGTCCAAAAGACCGACAAGTATCCAGCCCGAAGTAAAGCCTGACTCATTGGTACGTCGTCGGTTCTTCTTTCTGCAATACTAGCCTTCACATGGACCACTCCTAGCAACTGCTTTTCACGTCCGTAATCGTAGGTGAGGAGTATGTCAGCCTTATCGGGAATGATCCGCGAATCATCAATGCCACTCAATAGAGCCGCTTTTTCGGACTTACTGGAAGTGTTGGCGGATATTCCATTCGCCGTCAAGAAAGGTCCGTAGTGAGCTACAAGGGTGCGCTCCAACGCCCACCCGCTTGTTCGCTTCCAGCTCTGCTCCAGATTGAGGCGAGCATTGGCGGCAGGGTGATTGGAGCGGTCGCAGTAGGCACGATTGATCACAAAAGTCCATAGATCGGATGGATTTGCCTCAGGCCAAACCTTGACGGCCTGAAGGAACGTCTTGGCTACAACGTCAGAGCGACTCGATCCGGAAGCTAAACCAGCCTTGAGTACTCCTATCACTTCATCAAATTCGCTCCGTGTGGCGCCGTCGAGACGATATTCTGCATCATATTGGTCGTACTTAAACTGGAACAATAGCCCGTGCGGGGTAGGAAGAGCTTCCACCGTGGTTGGAGCTTGTGCTTGAATCACACTCTCACCAATATTGGCAAAGAGTGCGGCGGGGGCTACTTTCAACGCCGACGCCAAGCTCAAAATCGCCTTCAGAGTGGGATTACGCTCTCCTCGTTCCACTCCACCAATGTAGGATCTGTCCAACTCGGAGGTTTCAGCGAGGTTCTCCTGAGTCATGCCGAGAGATTGGCGAATACGGCGAACGTTTCGTCCAAAGGTCTGTCTGCTGGAATTGCCCATGCCAGCAATGGTATTTGCAGAGGCAAGGTCAGTCGACGGACTAATCGTACCATTCCCTTGCCAATCCAGCGTATGGCATCGACATGGGGTTAGAGTGCGTCGAGACGTCCGCGACCACGTGTTGCGCCTCACCTACACCGCCCACGACATGGCCCCGTTCGCCCGCGACCTCGGCGAGCCGTACAAGTGGGACCCCGAAGAGCGCCGACACCTGCGCGCCCGCCTCGCCGCCGGCGACACCCAAACCGACGTGGCCCTCTAGAGCCTGTCCGGTAAGTTCCTTCTCCCTCGCAGGGGGAAGAGCCTGCCCTGAGCTTGCCGTAGGGTTAGGATGGGGGTGAAGGCCCCTCGTTAAGCTCGCATCATCAACTCTGAACGCTTACGGGCGAGGGCCCTTGCAATCCACGCACATCCGTGCTACCTTTCAATCGACATGAAACCACCCCTTGACAATCAGCAGCCGCAGCCGACCGGATTGCGACCACGGGCAACCTGTCCCACTTCTGCGGCATTCCCGCGCTTTCGCGGCCAAATCCATGCTCGAATCGCCCTGACCCGCCCTGTTTCGCTGTCATTCCCAGCTACGAATGGAACAGCAAATCCGCGAACTCCCCGCAAAACGGCCATCCGCCGGCCCCCATTTGACCGACGCCTGCCCGCAGACTACCATTCGCACATGAAAATCAGCCAAATCCTCAAAACCAAACGCAGCATCTCTTTCGAGTTCTTCCCGCCCAGGAACGAGCGCGGCCACCGCGCCTTCTTCCGCTCGCTGGAACGCCTATCGGTGTTCCGGCCCGCGTTCGTCTCCGTCACCTACGGCGCGGGCGGCTCCACCAAGGAAGTCACCGAGGAGATGGTGGTGAGCGTCCTGCGCGACACGCCGCTGCTGCCCATGGCCCACCTCACCTGCTCCGCCCAGACCAGGGGCGAGGTCGACCAAGTGCTCAGCCGACTGGAGTCCGCCGGCATCGAGAACGTCATCGCCCTGCGCGGCGACCCCCCCAGGGGCAGCGACCGCTTCGTGCCCACCGAAGACGGCTTCGCCCACGCAACCGACCTCATCCGCCACATCCGCGCCAACTACGACCTCGGCGTCGCCGCCGCGTGCTACCCCGAAACCCACCCCGAGGCGGCCAGCCCCGAGTCCGACCTCGAGTACGCCAAGATGAAGGTTGACCTGGGCGCGGAGTTCCTGGTGACGCAGCTATTCTTCGACAATTCCGACTTCTTCGGCTTCGTGGACAGGGCGCGGCAAGCGGGCATAGAGGCGCCCATCATCGCCGGCGTAATGCCCATCCTCAGCGCGCCCCAGATACGGCGCATGACCGCGCTGTGCGGCGCGAGCATACCGCCCGCGCTGGACGCGAAGCTGTCCAGGCACGAGGGCGACGACGACGCGGTGCGCGAGCTCGGCATCGAGCACGCCACCCGCCAGGTGCGGGAGCTGTGGGACAACGGCGCTGACGGCGTCCACTTCTACGCGCTCAACCGCGCCCGCTCCGTGTCCCGCGTCCTCCGCGACCTCCGCCTCCCCGGCCACGAGGGAGACGGGTAGGGCAGTGCGCCTTCCGAACTGTCCCTTCCCCCTCGCAGGGGGAAGGTTAGAGCCTGCCCCGGACTCGATGCGGGGATGGGGGTGAAGGAGAATCTCCATAGTCCACTCTCCCAAGACTGGGAGAGGGTTAGGGTGAGGGTTGAAACCATGCCCAGCTACGCCGTAATCCTGCTCTCCGGCGGTCTCGACTCCACGACCGTCGCCGCCTACGCCAAAGACCGCGTCGACAGCCTCGCCGCGATCACGTTCCACTACGGCCAGAGCCACGCCAAGGAAGTGGACTGCGCGGCGAAGATAGCCGCCATCATGGGCATCGAGCACAGGCTGCTCGACATCTCCTTCCTCTCCGAAATCGCCTGGTACTCCGCGCTCACCAACCCCGACCGCTTCCCGATGCCGTCCAACCGCCCCGGCGACCAAATCGGCCACGGAGTGCCCATAACCTACGTGCCGCTGCGCAACACCATCTTCCTGGCGCTCGCCGCCGCCTACCTGGAAAGCAACGTGCTCCACGCCATCGAGGTGGAGGGCGTGGCCGCGTCTGATGTCACCGCGTCCGTGTACATGGCCCCGAACGCTCTGGACTACAGCGGCTACCCCGACTGCCGGCCCGAGTTCTACGACAAGGCGAGGCGGACGCTCGACTACGGCAGCAAGCTCTGGACCGAGTACGGCGTCACAATCGGCGTCGAGACACCCATCATCGACCTCTCGAAAGCCGAGATAGCCGCGCTCGGCACGCGCCTCGGCGCGCCCCTCGAGCACACCTGGAGTTGCTACGAGGGCGGCGACGTCCCCTGCGGAACGTGCGACAGCTGCATACTCCGCGCCAAAGGCTTCGTCGAAGCGGGGCTGGCCGACCCGCTGCTGGTGAGGTTGGCGGAAATCTCCGAAATCACCCTCTCCCTTGACGGGCTGACAGGGTAGGTTTCAGGCGTAAGCCTTCCCAAAAGTCCCTTCCCCCTTGAAGGGGGAAGGTTAGGATGGGGGTGACCCCGCCAGCGAAATCTACCCCTCGAACCGCTTGAACACCAGGCAGGCATTCTGGCCCCCGAACCCGAAGCTGTTCGACAACACCGTGTCCACCCGCGTCTTGCGCGACACGTTCGGCACGTAATCCAGGTCGCAGTCCGGGTCGGGGTGCTCGTAGTTGATGGTGGGGTGAATCTCGTTGTGGGCGATGGACTGGATGCACGCCACCGCCTCCACCGCGCCCGCGCCGCCCAGCGCGTGCCCGATCATCGACTTGGTCGAGCTTATCGGCACGTCGTAGGCGCGCTCGCCGAAAAGCGACTTTATCGCCAGCGTCTCCACGTGGTCGTTCTTGGGCGTCGAGGTGCCGTGCGCGTTGATGTAATCGACTTCGTCGATGCCGACGCCCGCGTTCTCCAGCGCCCACCGCATCGCCCGCGCCGCGCCGGCCCCGTCCTCGTCCGGCTGCACCGCGTGGAAGGCGTCCGAGGACACGCCGTATCCCGCCACCTCCGCCAGCACGTTCGCCCCCCGGTCTATCGCGTGCTCCAGGCTCTCTATCACCAGCACCGCCGCCGCCTCGGCGGGCACGAACCCGTCGCGCTTGGCGTCGAACGGACGGCTCGCCTTCTCCGGCTCGTCGTTGCTGCGCGTCAGCGCCTTGATGACGTTGAAGCCGCCCAGCGCGAGCTGGCATATGCCCGCCTCGCAGCCGCCGCCCAGTATCACGTCCGCCGCGCCCCGGCGCACCGCCTCCGCCGCCTCGCCTATCGCCTGGTTGCCCGCCGCGCACGCCGTAATCACCGTCGACGTATAGCCCTTCAGCCCGTACAGCCGGCTCACGTTCGCCGCCGCCATGTTCGGCAGAATCATGGGGATGAAGAACGGGCTGACCCGCATACCGCCGCGCTGCATCATTATGCGCGCGTTCTCCTCCGTCACCGGAAACCCGCCGTTCCCGTTGCCCATCACCACGCCCAGCCGCTCCGGGTCCTCCCGCGACAGGTCCAGCCCGCCGTCCTCGATCGCCAGACCCGCCGCCGCCACCGCCATCTGCGAAAAGCGCGCGATTCGCCGGGACTCCTTCCGGTCCATGAAGTCGCCCGCGTCGAACTCCGGCACCTCGCCCGCTATCCGGCACGGGTAGTCGCTGTAGTCGCACATCACGCCCGGCGCTATGCCGGACACGCCCGCCACCAGGTTGCCCCAGTACTCGTCGATTGTCATGCCCAGGGGCGTAATCGCCCCCATGCCCGTAACCACCACTCGCCGTCTGTTGTTGTCCATAGCGTTCACACCCTGCTTGGCTAACCTCACCCCCATCCTGGCAGGGGTATGTTTGAAGAATGAACCTTCCTGAAAGTCCCTCCCCCCTTGATGGGGGAAGAGCCTGCCCCGTACTTGATACGGGGTTAGGATGGGGGTGACGCCGCCGGTACAAACGCCGTCACTCCCAACACTTACCCCTTGTCATCCCCTGGACGAGGGCAGCTTGATTGTCGGGTACAGTTCGGGGGGAATGTCTCTCACGTGCTCTATGATCTCCGCCGCCACCGTAAGCGAGCCGGTGCCCAGCACCAGGTCGCCGTCCCGCGCCAACTCCAGCGCGCGGCGCGTTCCCTCGCCCACGTCCTCCGTCCGGTGCGCGACCGCCACGCCCCTGGCCTCGAACAGCTCCGCGATGCCGTCGGAAGGCGCGGACCTGGGGTGGCGCGACCGCACCGCCACCACCACCGGCGAAAGCTGCGCGATGGCGTCCGCCATGCCCTCCGCGCTATGTCCGCCCAGCGATCCGAATATCAGGATAACACGATTGAACCGGAAGTTCTCCCGCACGGCCTCCACCAGCCGGCCCATCGAGTGGGGATTGTGCGCCCCGTCCACCACCAGCGTGCTGCCGTTGGTTGACAGCACCTCCAGCCGCGCCGACCAGCGCACGTCGGCTATGCCCTTCACGATACTTTCCGCGGACACGGCGTAGCGGTCGGGCAGGGATTCCACGGCGGCTATGGCGGTCGCGGCGTTGGCCGTCTGGTAGTCGCCCAGCAGGGGAGTGCGCAGCCTGTACGTGCCGCGCAGCCCCTCGACCACGAACGACTGTCCCGACAGGTCGGAGTCCAGCTTGGAAACCGCCAGCTCGCGCTCCACGCGCACCAGCGGCGCGCCCCGCTCCTCGGCCACGCGCGCGATAACCTCCATGGCCGCGTCGCTGTTTGGGGCCGCCACCACCGGCACGCCGGGCTTTATGATGCCCGCCTTCTCGAACGCTATCTTCTCCACGGTGTCGCCCAGCGTGGCCACGTGGTCCAGGCTGATGGACGTTATCGCGCACACCTCCGGCCGCACGATGTTGGTGGAGTCCAGCCTGCCGCCCAGTCCGACCTCCATCACCTGGAAGGTCGCGCCGATGCTGGCGAAGTGGAAGAACGCCATCGCGGTCAGCGCCTCGAATGTCGTCGCGGGGCCGTAAGGGCCATCCTCTTCCAGGCTCAACACGGCGGGCCACATCCGCGCCACGACCGAGGCGAAGTCGTCCTCGCTTATGGGCGCCAGGCCCACCCGGATGCGCTCCGTGGCGCGGTGCAGGTGCGGCGAGGTGAACAGGCCCACCTTGTGGCCCTGCGCCGCGAGTATCGACGTCACCATGGCGGACGTGCTGCCTTTGCCCTTGGTGCCGGCGACGTGTACGGTGGGCGTGGCGAGGTGGGCGTTGCCGAGCCGCTCCATGAGCAGCCCCATCCGCTCCAGGTGGAAGCCCGAATGGCCGGGCATGGTCTTCGACCGCTCGAAGTCGGCCAGTCCCATCACCAGCCCGAGGGCCTCGTCGTAGGTCAGTGGGCCGTCGGTCGGGCCGGGACCCGGGACGCCCGCGCTATCGGCTGCGTTAATGGCTGGCCCCCTCCATGCTGGCGGCGCGTCCCGTGCGCCGGGCGCTGCGCGTCAGAAGGAAATTCTATCCCAAGACAGGTGGTTTTGGCTAGTGGTGTGCCTTGAGACTTGGCTGCTTAGAGCCGATGATGGAAGATCAATCTGCGCAAGCCGCTGGTTCCCTCTCCCAAGACTGGGAGAGGGTTAGGGTGAGGGTTGAGAGCACAAGCCCATCAAGCTTGTACAGCAACACGAAAAAGCCCCCTCCTGTCGAGGAGGGGGCCTTCGTTCATCGGTCCCAAGCCTGGACGGTCAGGCTGGGGCGTCGCGCTACGAAATGGGCGCGAGCACCCTTGCCGCCGCGGCGTTGATGCCGCCCTCCGACGCGCCGTTGCTGGGAAGCAGCGAGTTGATGCGCTCGAACAGGGATGCCGCGCGCTCTATGGTCGGGTCGCTGATCATGCCGCGCAGCCGCGAGTGCTCCTGGAGCAGCAGAGCCGCCGGGCGGTAGGGGTCGAAGCGCCCGCCCGCGATTCCCTGGCGCTTGAAGTACGCGTCCAGGCGTTGCACGATGCGCGGGTTGGAGTCGGTAATCGACTTCATCGTCACCGGCTCGAGCAACTCGTGGGCGTAGGCCTCGTTCACCAGCTTCAGGTAGAAGGTCGGCTCGAACAGGTCCTCGATGTCCGCGGTGCGCACCTTGGCCACCTCCACCCACTTGATGGGGTTGTGGCGCTGCACGGCGGCGTTGCGGTTGATCTGGTCCAGCTTCACGCGGTTCTTGGTCGAAACGTCCATCATCACCGCCACGCTCACGTAGTTCTCGCCGAGCGTCGAGATGAACGTGGGCAGGTTGTCGGCGCCGCCCACCGGAATCACCACCCAGCGCGGGTCCAGCCGCATCTGGCCGATGGACGCCACCGCCTCCCCGAGCACCTGCAGGTAGATGAGGTCCGAGGCGTAGTTCACCATCAGGCAGTGGGGCGCCAGGAACAGCGTCTGCGCCATCTGGTAGCCCAGGGCGACCTGTATCGGGAACACCGTCTCGCGGTCGTTGCTCAGCGTGTCGTCGCTCACGAAAGTGCCGCGGTCGTCCACGTCCTGCACCGTGCGCACCGAGCTCAGCTTGTCGAGGTTGATCATGAACGGCGAGTGCGTCGAGTACACCACCTGGTTCTTCGGCGCCAGCCGGTCGTCGATGAAGCGCAGGAAATCCCGCTGGGCCATGGCGTGCAGGTTCAGGCCGGGCTCGTCCAGCAGCAGGATGAGGTCGGCGTCCTCTTCCTCCTCCAGCGTGGAGAAGTACGAGAGGAAGGAGAAGAACCACACGAAGCCCTTGGAGCGCTCGTCGAACGGCACGGACACGCGATGCCTGTTGTTCCAGATGCGGACGTGCAGTATGGTGCCCCGGTTCAGCGGCGGCTGGTCGTTGGGGTTGGCCACCGAAAGGTCGAACTCGACCCTGAGCTGCTTGTTCTGGTTCCAGAACTCGAATATCTCGTCGGAGATCTCGATCGAGGCCGACTCCAGCTCCGCCTTCAGGTACTCGTAGTTGGTCTGGTGCTCCAGGTCCTCGAGCTTCGCCCCCACCAGCTTCAGCAGCGAGAGGAACGTGCGGTCCGCGTCGTCGAGATGCTCGCCGTTCTCCACGCGGCTTCGGATGTCCTGTATCGAGATCCGGCCCCGCATCGCGCTGTAGTCGTCGAAGTACACGAAGTGCGGCAAGAACGCCGTCATGCAATCCTCGACCATCGCCCTCTTGAGGCCGCCCGAGAATCGCGAGTTGACTACTTCGAGCACCGACTCCACCGAGGCCGACTTGACCGGCAGCTCGCCGAGACACGCCGTCAACTCTTCCAGCGAGTTCGAGTCCCAGGCGTGCTGCTGTACCTCCACCGGCAGGTTGGCGTTGGCGAGGATGTTCTCTATCACCATGCGCTCGTTCGCCTCGAAGTCCCAGCGCAGCCTGTTGTCGTACCCTTTGGACACGACAACGGTGTTCGAGTCGAGCACGCCCTCGCCATAGACGCTCTCGACCTCTTCCACCTCGCTGTCCGTGAGCTTGAACTCGGCCGCGATGACGGTTGCGGGGCGGTCGGGGTGTATGCGCTTGTATCGCACGTAGCCCTTGCGGGGGTAGTCCTTGATGTCGAAGTCGCCATTCACGCCGGTCACGGGACTGAGGCGCCTCAGCGCCTGCAGGAACGCGGTCTTGCCCGACTCGTTTTTGCCCACCATGCACGTCACGTCGTCTATGGTGACCCAGCCGGTGTCTTCTATGCTCTTGAAGTTGGTCACCCTTGCCCGAGTAAGCTTCATCGGTTCGTCCCTCCTGAATCCCGAATCCCTGAGTAAGTCGGTTCGCTGCCGGTAGGCGCTCCCGCCGCCGCTACGGAGCGCGGCGCGGAAGTGGCAGACCGGCCATAGCTTCAAGGTAGCTGGGATGGCCGCCTGCGGAAAATATCCTTAACCAGCCTGCTCAAGACCTTATGGCATGAATCTGTACTTATTCAAGGCATTTTCTGGTACTATTCTCGAAAGTAGGCGAACATTGCGCACGCGCCGCACGCCCCTGAACGGCGCGCGAATCGTGTGCCCAGTTTCGCTGGCGGCGGAGCGCGTCGGCTTGGCAAAAGGCACGACCGGAAGTCCCTTCCCCCTTGATGGGGGAAGAGCCTGCCCCGTACTTGATACGGGGTTAGGATGGGGGTGACGATTCGGGCACGATCTCTGGAGTTCCAAGAACCTACCCGAGTCAGCCCTCGCAGAGAGAAGAGCCTGCCCTGAGCCTACCGAAGCGCGTCCCGCGGATCAGTCGTCGTCGATGTTCCTGATCCGCGACTCCAGGCGCCGGAGCGCCTCCTGGGTGGAGCGCAGCTCCTCCAGCAGCTCGTCCCTGCTCACGGGCCTTTGGAGGTCGCGCAGCCTGTCCAGCTTGGCCTCGTCAAGGTTGTTGACGATAATAGCGATGAACAGGTTGATGACCACGAAGGTGCCGATTACCACGTAGCTCACAAAGTAGATCCACGCCATCGGCTGAACTTCCATCGCCTTGTACATCACCTTGGCCCAGTCGTCCAGCGTCAGTATATTGAACAAAGTGAGCACCGACGCGCTCAGGGACCCCCAGGCGTCGGGGTCGTTCTCGTGGAACATGTAGTAGCCCATAATGGCGTATATGTACACCACTATGCTCATGAGCATCAGCACGTGGAAGACGCTGGGAATGGAACGCACCAGCGCCGCGACAATCAGCCGCAGGTCGCGAATCGTGGTTATGAGCCGCACCACCCGCAGCAACCGCGCCAGCCGCGCGATGAGCGCCAACTGGCCCGTTGCCGGAATAAGGGCCAGCACGATCACCAGGAAGTCGAATACGTTCCAGCCGTCCCTGAAGTACCTCAGCGGATGCGGCCAGAGCGCGAACATCTTCAGCGCCGCCTCGACAACGAAGATGCCCAGCGCCACCTGGAAACCCAACCGCAGCCAGTCCCCGTAATCGAGTTCTATTCCGGGCGCGGTCCCCAGCCCAAGCAGCGCGGCGTTCGCCAGGATGACGCCGATGATGAACAGCTCGAACAGGTTTGAGCGGACGATGCGGTCAGCGCGTTGTGCCCAAAGGTCCATCGTTCAGCGTCACTGGCTCCTGTAAGAATCCGGGGTCCGTTTCGCCGGTTCACTATCTCAAACCGCGCTCGGTACAGTCAAGCCGCGCCCGCCGACCGGATGCCCTGGGCTCCTCAAAACAACAGGCCCGCAATCGCCCGCCACCAATCGACCACTACGTCCACTGCGTCGTAACCGTCGAGCCACCTGCCCCAGTGCAGTACGAACTCCTGAAACAACTTCAGGGCAGTCAGCAACGTCAGCCACAACGCTGCGCGCTTCCGCGTCATCTCGTAGTCCGGCCTGATGCGGTTCAGGCCGGCGACGAACAGGAACCAGAATTCGAAAACATTCGGGAACAACAGCAGGACGCCCCGCCAGGAATCGACGAGCTCGAAATACGCGAAGCCGACGAGCCTGTAGCCGAAAAGCCCTATCGCCACCTGTCGCGTCACGCCCTTCCACCTCAGCGCCACCACCAGGAACGCCACCATGTACGCCTGGTCCACCCACTTGTCGAACTCCTGGTAGTTGCCCACCCCGCCGGCGTCCAGCAGGCTTATCATGAACAGGTCGGAGAAATCGACCAGCACCGCCGCCACACCGCCCGCAAACGGCCACCGCAACACCGGCAGCGATCCGGCAATGCGAACGGTCGCTATGACTAACTCTTCGAGGGTGAGAGGCATTATCCGCAGTCGTCGGCGTCCCTGAATGAGACGCTCAAGATAACATATAGCGAGATCGAGTTCCCAGGTTTGCCGGTGTGGTGCGCCTCACCCCTACGCCCGCTCCGCCGCCGCGCGCGCCACCGTGTGACTGAACGTCGCTTGACTGTCGGCCAAGCGTGCAAATAGAATTGTCCCACCACCAGTTGGCAAGGGAGTTCATGGGAAGCACGCGACAGGTCGTACAATTGGAATCCGCGGGCGGCGTCGTATTCCGAGAAACCGCACGCGGCGTTGAAGTGGTGTTGTGCGGAGTGCGCAACCCCCGTATGTGGAGGCTGCCCAAGGGCACGCCCGACCCGGGCGAGACCCGCGAGGAGACCGCCCTCAGGGAAGTCTGCGAGGAGACGGGCCTGGAAGTGGAACTGCTCGACGCCATCGGCAGCATCCAGTACCAGTTCGTCCGCCCGGACGACGGCGCTATCTGCCACAAGACCGTGCACTTCTACCTGATGGCCCCCACCGGCGGCGACCTGTCGCTGCACGACAACGAGTTCGATGTGGCCGAGTGGTTCTCGCTCGGACACGCTCTCGACTCCCTCACCTACAAGAACGAGGCCGATATTGTTCAAAAGGGTATTCAGGAAGTCGCCCAAAAGCGCTGATACCGAAAAGCGGACTATAGAAGGCGGCGAAAAGGTAATCCTCCGCGAGAAGATTCTGAACGACGCCGAGGACGACTACGCCTGGCGCACCGACGAGGAGCTGGCCAAACTGGACGCCACGCGCCCGCTCCGAATGTCGTACAACGACTTCCTGCGCTACACCCGCGAGGAGATCGACTACCCTAGCCCGCGTTCCCGGCGCTTCGCCATCGACACCCACGACGGCAAGCACATCGGCAACTGCATGTACTACGACATCGACCTCAGGCGGGGCCAGGCCGAGCTCGGCATCATGATCGGCGACCGCGACTACTGGAGCAGAGGTTACGGCACAGACTCGGTCAACACCCTGCTCGCTCACATCTTCACCTCCACCAGCATCGACCGCGTCTATCTTCACACCCTGGAGTGGAACCGGCGCGCCCGCAACTCCTTCGCGAAATCGGGATTCAAGGAGCTTCGGCCCGTCCGCCGCAACGGCCTCGACTTCATCTACATGGAGGTGTGGCGCACCGAGTGGGAGCGCCTCGCGAACCTGCGCGGCGCTTCCTCCACCGAAGAAACGCCCGAACACGCCTGACCCATCGCCATTCCGCCGCCTTGACCACTTCCGCCCCACGCCTTATATTTACGCCCAGCGCGAGGCCGCTCCGGCGTCCCCGTCCGCGCACTCGCTCATAGGAGGTCCACACCCATGACGTTCGGCAGCGGAGACTACACCTTTGAATTGGATGAGAACTGGGGCAGGCTCCCGGAGGGCTATGAATTCTTCCAGGTCGCTGGCGTGGCCGTGGACAAGGACGACCGGGTTTACGTTTACAACCGCAGCGCCCACCCGCTGATGGTATTCGACCGCGAGGGCAATTTCCTGAAGTCGTGGGGCGTGGAGTTCGCCAACCCCCACGGCATCCACATAGCCCCCGACGGCAGCGTTTTCCTGGCCGACCGCGACGCCCACGTGATTCTGAAGTACTCGCCCGACGAGCGCCTGCTGCTCACGCTCGGCACTCGCGACACCCCGTCGGACACCGGCTACACCCTGCCCGAACGGGTGGTGCACCGCGCCGCCGGCCCCTTCAACCTGCCAACCGGCATCGCCGTCACGGCAGACACCGGCGACATCTTCGTATCCGACGGATACGGCAACGCGCGCGTCCACAAGTACAACAGCACCGGCGCGCTCATCACCTCCTGGGGAGCGCCCGGCAGCGCCAACCCCGTGGACTTCAACCTGCCGCACGGCGTCACGCTCGACAACGAGGGCAACCTGGTCGTGTGCGACCGCGAGAACAACCGCCTCCAGATATTCGACCAGGACGGCGAGTTCCTGTACATGCGGCAGGGCTTCCGCCAGCCCGCCGACGCCGTCGTGGGCCCGAACGACGAGATTTACGTCGCCGAGCTGGGCCACCGCCTCACCATAATCGACGACGACGGCAACATCCTGGCCCGCTGGGGCGACGACAGCAGCCACGACCCCGGCCAGTTCGTCGCGCCCCACGGCATCGCCATAGACTCGCGCGGTGACATCTACGTCGGCGAAGTGCTCGAAGGCCAGCGCATCCAGAAGTTCGTGCGGCAGTAGCGCGGCCCCCGCGACAACGCCGCGCGCCGCGGCCATAGCCGACCCGGACGGATTCGGAGACTCGATCATGACATCCGCCAGAACGAACGCCACGGCTAACTCCGCGCCGCTGTCTGTGGCAGGGGAAACTCCCTGGTACGAGCTGATAAGCGAAGTCCCGGAGCCGCCTGAAGACGCGATGCAGCAAGAGGACACGATACTCGACGTGATGTCCATACTCAAAGCACGCTACGAGAACGTGTCCGGCGCGCTCTGGTGCAGCCAGAGCAACATCATCTACGATTCGCAAACCCCCGGCTCGGTAATCGCACCCGACGGCATGATCGTGCTCGGCCTGCACGCCGACGGCAAGACCATAAAGCGCGACCGTCGCATCTACCGCATCGACGAGTGGGGCGTGCCGCCCGCGTTCGTCCTGGAGGTCGGGTCTCGCAGCACCGGCGCCAGGGACCTGGGCGTGAAGCGCGACCTGTACGCTCGCATCGGTGTTCGGGAATACTGGAGGCTCGACTGGGCCGGGGAAAGTTACCCCGTACCTCTGGAAGGGGAGCGCCTCGTGGACGGCCAGTACGTCCGCCTCGAGCTGCACACCGAGCCCGACGGCGAAGTCTGGTCGCGCAGCGAGGCGCTGGGCGTGGACTTCTTCTGTCGAACATCAGAGGATGGCATCAGCGATTTCAGGCTGCGGGACAGCGCCACGGGCGAATGGCTGAACACCCTGGGCGACGAGATAGCGGCGCGACAGGCCGCCGAGACGCAAGCGCAGACCGCCGAGGCTCGCGCCGCGCAACTGGAGGCCGAAGTACAGCGCCTGCGCGAACAACTCGACCGGCAATGACCAGAACTCCAATCGACGCGACGGCTGACATACCGGCTGGCAGGTGTTCCGACAATCGACCCGCATCCGACCGGCCCGTGGCCCCATCGGAGGCTTGACCATGACATCCTCCAGAACGAACGCGACCACCAACCCCGCGCCCACAACCGCCGTCCAGGATATTCCCTGGTACGAGCTTATCAACGACTCTCCGGAGCCGCCCGAAGACGCGATGCAGCAAGCGAGCACAATTCTCCACATCACCTCCATTCTCATGGCGCGCTACCAGGACGACCCGACAACGCTTGTGTCCAGGCGGACCAACGTCATCTACGACTCCGCCGTGCCCGGCTCCGTCATCGTTCCGGACGTCTACGTGGTTGTTGGAGTGGACGCCGATACTATAGAGACGTACCACCGCAGCTACCGCATCGACGAGTGGGGCGTGCCGCCCGCTTTCGTCCTCGAAGTGGGGACTCCGGTTACTGCCCGCAGGGACCTGAGCGTCAAGCGTGACCTGTACGCCCGGATGGGCGCGCAAGAGTACTGGCGGCTGGACAGGATAGGGGAGAGTTACCCCGAACCGCTGGTGGGGGAGCGCCTGGTGGATGGACAATACGTCCGCCTCGATCTGCACATCGAGCCTGACGGCGAAGTCTGGTCCCGCAGCGAGTTGCTGGGCGTGGACTTTTATTATCGCGTGGAAGATGGCGTCGGCGAGTTCTCGCTGCGAGACAGCGCCACGGGCGAATGGCTGAACACCCTGGGCGACGAGATAGCGGCGCGACAGGCCGCCGAGGCCCAAGCGCAGGCCGCCGAGGCCCGCAATCGAGAACTCCAGGCCGAAATACAGCGCCTGCGCCAACAACTCGACCGGCAATGAACAGAGCTCCAATCGACGCGACGGCTGACATACCGGCTGGCGGGTGTGCCGACTATCGATCCGCATCCGACCGGCGCTTGGCCCCATCGGAGGCTTGACCATGACATCCTCCAGAACGAACGCGCCCACCAATCCCGCGCCCACAACCGCCGTCCAGGAAACCCCCTGGTACGAGCTGATAAACGAAGTCCCTGAGCCGCTTGAGGACGGCATGGTCCAAGACGAACTACAATCGGACATCAAAGAGATATTGAAGGGGCGGTATGCCAAGGACCCAACCGTGTTCGTGTCCGGCCCGCTCACATTCGTGATATACGACTCCGAAACCCCAGGCTCTTTCGTCGCGCCCGATTGCTTCATCGTCTTCGGCGTGGACGCTGACGTAATGAGACTGGAACGGGACATCTATCGCATAGACGAGTGGGGCGTGCCCCCAGCGTTCGTCCTTGAGGTTGCGTCTCCAAGCACGGCGGCCAGAGACTTGGGCGTGAAGCGCGAAATTTACGCGCGAATGGGCGCGCAAGAGTACTGGCGAGTTGACAGGACGGGCGAAAACTACGGCGAGCCTCTTGTGGGTGAGCGGCTGGTGGACGGCGAATACGTCCGCCTCGAGCTGCACGTCGAGCCTGACGGCGAAGTCTGGTCCCGCAGCGAGTTGCTGGGCGTGGACTTTTATTATCGCGTGGAAGATGGCGTCGGCGAGTTCTCGCTGCGAGACAGCGCCACGGGCGAATGGCTGAACACCCTGGGCGACGAGATAGCGGCGCGACAGGCCGCTGAGGCCCGAACCGCAGAACTCGAGGCAGAGATTGAACGCCTGCGCGAACAACTCGACCGGCAATGAACAGAGCTCCAATCGACGCGACGGCTGACATACCGGCTGGTGGGTGTGCCGACAATCGACCCGCATCCGACCGGCCCGTGGCCCCATCGGAGGCTTGACCATGACATCCTCCAGAACGAACGCTACGGCAAACTCCGCGCCCACAACCGCCGTCCAGGATACTCCCTGGTACGAGCTGATAAACGAAGTCCCGGAGCCGCTTGAGGACGGCATGGTCCAAGACGAACTACAATCGGACATCAAAGAGATATTGAAGGGGCGGTATGCCAAGGACCCAACCGTGTTCGTGTCCGGCCCGCTCACATTCGTGATATACGACTCCGAAACCCCAGGCTCTTTCGTCGCGCCCGATTGCTTCATCGTCTTCGGCGTGGACGCTGACGTAATGAGACTGGAGCGGGACATATATCGCATAGACGAATGGGGCGTGCCCCCAGCGTTCGTCCTTGAGGTTGCGTCTCCAAGCACGGCGGCCAGAGACTTGGGCGTGAAGCGCGAAATTTACGCGCGAATGGGCGCGCAAGAGTACTGGCGAGTTGACAGGACGGGCGAAAACTACGGCGAGCCCCTGGTGGGTGAGCGGCTGGTGGACGGCGAATACGTCCGCCTCGAGTTGCACACCGAGCCCGACGGCGAAGTCTGGTCCCGCAGCGAGTTGCTGGGCGTGGACTTTTATTATCGCGTGGAAGATGGCGTCGGCGAGTTCTCGCTGCGAGACAGCGCCACGGGCGAATGGCTGAACACCCTGGGCGACGAGATAGCGGCGCGACAGGCCGCCGAGGCCCAAGCGCAGGCCGCCGAGGCCCAAGCGCAGGCCGCCGAGGCCCAAGCGCAGGCCGCCGAGGCCCAAGCGCAGGCCGCCGAGGCCCAAGCGCAGGCCGCCGAGGCGCAGACCCAGGCCGCCGAGGCCCGCAATCGAGAACTCCAGGCGGAAATACGGCGCCTGCGCCAACAACTCGACCGGCAATGAGCAGAGCCGACCGATCGGCTGACCTACACACCAAGGAGAAACATCGAATGAACGGTGACCAGGCTATCGCGAAGATTCTCAAGGCCGAGGGCGTGGAATGGCTTTCCTGCTTCCCGGCCCAGACACTCATAGACGAGGCGTCCAAGGAGGGCATCCGCCCCATCCTCTGCCGCCAGGAGCGCGCCGGCGTCAACATGGCCGACGGCTACAGCCGCGTCAACAACGGCAAGAAGATAGGCGTCTTCACGATGCAGACCGGCCCCGGCGCCGAGAACGCCTTCGGCGGCGTCGCCCAGGGCTACGCCGACTCCGTACCCTTCCTCACCATACCCGGCGGCAACCCCGGCCCCCGCCAGGGCGTTCACCCCAACTTCGAGTCCGTGCCCAACTACCAGGGCATAACCAAGTGGGCCGGCTTCATCAACATGGTCGAGCGCATACCGGAGATGATGAGCCGCGCCTTCACCCACCTCAAGCACGGCCGGCTCGGCCCCGTGATGCTGGAGCTGCCCCGCGACGTCGCCCTCGCCGAGTACCCGGCCGAGACGCTGGACTACACCCCAGTTCGGCAGTACAAGTCCGGCGCCTCCCAGGAGGACGTGCAGGACCTCGTCGCCGCCATGCTCGCCGCCAAGTGCCCCATCATCAACGCGGGCCAGGGCGTGCTCTACGCCGAGGCCACGCCCGAGCTGATCGAGTTCGTCGAGCTCACCAACATCCCCGTCATGACCACCCTCGCCGGCAAGAGCGCCTTCCCCGAAAACCACCCGTTCTCGCTCGGCACCGGCGCGTCCTCCGGCACTCTCATGGCGAGCCACTTCCTGGACAAGACCGACTTCGTGCTGGGCCTGGGCACCAGCTTCACCATATCCAACTTCAACGCGCCCATGCCCGCCGGCGTCACCCTCGGCCACGTCACCAACTGCGCCGAGGACGTGAACAAGGACTACCGTGTGCAACTCGGCGCCATTGGCGATGCCAAGCTCGTTCTCGGCCAGATGATAGAAGAGGTCAAGCGTCAGGTCGGCGAGCACGGCCGCGGCGACGTAGAGGGCGTGGCGGACGAGATAGCCCGCGTTCGAGCCGAGTTCATGGCCGAGTGGAGTCCGCGCCTGGCCTCGGACGAGGTGCCCATCAGCCCCTACCGCGTCATCAGCGAAATCCAAAACGCCGTGGACGTGCCCAACACCATCATCACCCACGACTCCGGCTACCCCCGCGAGCAGATAGTCCCGTTCTGGCAGCCCGTTCGCCCCAGGGGCTACATCGGCTGGGGCAAGTCCACCCAGCTAGGCTACGGCCTGGGTCTGGCGATGGGGGCTAAGGTAGCCCGCCCCGACATGACCGTCGTGAACCTGATGGGCGACGCCGCGTTCGGCATGGCCGGCATGGACATCGAGACCGCCGCGCGCTCCAACATCGGCACGCTCACCGTGATTCTCAACAACGGCGTGATGACCCACTACTACGACCACTTCCCCCACGCCACCGAGCACTGGGGCAGCAACAAGCTGGGCGGTCACTACGCCACCGTCGCCGAGGGCCTTGGCGCCTACGCCGAGCGCGTGGACACCCCCGACCAGGTCGGCCCCGCCCTCCAGCGCGGCCTCGCCGCCACCAGGAACAACCAGCCCGCCGTTATCGAGATGATAACCAAGGAAGAGGAGACCATCCCCCGCTACTGGCGCTAGGCGTAGCGCCCCTCACGCTACCCCCGATGGCTCGGACAGGGGCAGGTGTCACACACCTGCCCCTGTTTACTTCCAAGATGCGGGTTTGAAGTCCGCCCACGCTCCATATCGCCGCGCCACCCATCTGCCATCATTCATAATACCTTCGTGAAAACACATCTGTGACGACCGCATTAAGTGACACAGGCACGATTATAGTGTACGATGCGCCGATAGACGGCCCGCGGTTGACATGAACGCATTATAAACTTGTCTCCGCACGCCACTTTCGGGGAGGTTGTCATGCGAAGCTCTCAATTGTTCCTGCGACGATTGCCCGTGCTGGGCGCGATTGCGTTGCTGACCCTGATTGGGGCTTTGGCCCTGCCCGCTCCGGCGGAGGCGCAGCACCAGTTGCCGCCTCCCAACAATGTGACCATAGACTGGAGCGACTGGTACTCCTTCGACTCCAACAACCCCAAGGCCCAAATGCCCAGGTCCATAACGGTCTCATGGGACCGGATCCAGGGCGCCTTAGGCGGCTACGAAGTCCAATACACCATGGACCCCAACATGGGCTGGACTGACGCCGGGAGAGTCAAGGACCCCAAGATTGAAATAAAAGGCGTCAGCGCCCACATGGGATACGTCGCCAGGGTGCGCGGCTGGGGCGCCAACGGCCCAGGAACCTGGGGCATGTCGAATCGCATCAAGCCGCACTGCCCGGTTGGATACGCCTGCCACACCAATGTTGTGCCCGAGCCGGCGCCCGCGACCGACGCTGAGACCGCGCCCACGTCCACGTCCGACCCTGAGACTACCACCGCGCCCACGTCGTCATCCGTGCCCGCGTCCGCATCCGCGCCGTCGTCCGACCCAAGCTCCGCGCCCTCTATCCCCACGACCGGCGCCGGACAGGGGGCCGCCCCTGTCGTTAACCTGCCCGTCGCGGTCAGCGACGTCCAGGTCGCCCGCTCCGACAACGCGCTGAGCGTAAGCTGGACGCACTGCGACGTGACCCAGCCGTCGTGCAACGGCGGCTCGCCGTTCACCGCATACCTCGTCAACCTGAGAAGCGGCGATGGCGTCTGGGCGCGCGCTAAGACGCTCACGAACTACACGTCCGGCTCGCCTGTGGACATAACCGGCGGCGTCACCAACGCGCCCTACGTCCTGTCCGTCGGCGTCCAGAACGGCAACAGCGTCAACTGGACGAGCGTTTCCGTCCCGGCCCTGACGTCCAACGTCAGCAACCTCACCTCCGGCTCAGTCGCGAGAGCGTCGGCGGTAAATGTCCGGCGCTGGGCGGGCGCTTTCACGACGGGCGACAACCCCCTCGGCTACACTCTGAAGAGCGTGACCGCCGCGCTGCGCGCGATTGACCCCAACGGCGATCTGCGGCTTGACATCCATATCGCCAGGAACGGCGACCCGTCGCCTTCGAGCAAGGTGACGCTTACCGGAACCAACCCGCCATCGGCCGCGTGGACCGACGTGGCATACACCTGTGAAGGCGACCGCTGCTCGCTCTCGCCCAACATGACCTACTTCGTGGTGGCGACCGCTTCCGGCGGTGAATTCCAGTGGCGCTACGCCTACTCGGACGAGCAGACGTCATCCCCGTCCGACGACGGCTGGGCCATCGGTTGGGGCTACTATTCGGACGACGGCGGCGCGAACTGGGATACCTGGAAAGACTGGCAGATGTTCAGCGTGGAGTTCGAGCAGAAGCTCTCGCCCGCCATGCTCGTCGTGAGCGACGTGACCGACAGCGCGGCGACGCTGACGCTCGTGCGGCATCCCGGCGCCTGGTGGCTTAGGGGCGCGACAACGGACTACGCCTGCAAGGCCGCTACCGGCGCAACCGAGAAGCTGACCGGCCTTTCGCCGGGCGAGTCCTACGTCTTCAAGGCGTACAGCGACCCCAACTGCGCCGAAGAAATCGACACCCGGCGTTTCACCGCGCTGCCGTCTTCCCTCGATACGAGCGGAGCAGGCGCAGGCGCGGCGACGCTCACCTCCGGCGACTACGCCGGCGGATGGTACGCGAGATAGACCGGGTGCGGGGATAGAGCCTGCGCCGTACTCGACGCGGCGATGGGGGTGACTGCGCGCGTCACCCCCCGTCCCCACGCTATCCCACCCGCCCCGGTTCGCGCAGAATCGCCCGCACCTCCTCCGCGTACTTCAACTCCGAGTCGTCCTCCGGCTCGTACCCCAGCGCCCGCCGCGCGTTGCTCAGCGACCAGAACGCCCGCGTGTTCCCGCTGATGCCGTACACCACCTGCCACGGCACCCCGTGCTCGTTGTCGATGTTCGGCGTCTCCATAGCCCGCCGGAAAAGCTGCGTCAGGTCGCGCGGGCTGATGTACGCCCCCAGGTCGCGCTTGTACCCCGCCGGGTCGCCCCGGTAAAGCTCCGGATCCAGCTCCCGCGGCGCGCCGATGCGCACCATCACCACGCCCATCCTGCGCCCCACCGGCGTCCCCGACACGTGGCTCTCCCCGCCGTCCGCGTCGCCGAAGCCGCCCAGGCCGCACGCGAACAGGAAGCCCAGGTGCTCGTAGGTCGCCTTGGCCCAGCCGTAGAAGTTGTCCGACAGCGGCAGCGCGTAAGGGTCCAGCGACTCCATCCGGCGCGTGTGAATCAGGTTGTGCTCGTACCAGTCCGCCGCGTGATTGGAGCTCGCCATCACCACGCGCGGCACGCCCGCGTCGTAGGCCGCGCGCAGCACGTTGTAGGCCATCTCCACGTTCGCCTTCTCGTCGAAGAAGTGGTCCAGCGGGTCGCCCGACCTGCGCTTGTAGCCCAGGTGCACCACCGCGTCCACGCCCTCGAACAGCGCCTCGTACTTCGAGCGGTCCGGATCGATCAGGTCCGCTATCTGAACCCCGTCGACCGCCTCGCCGCACGGGTTCTCCGCCTTCACGTCCACCAGCGTCATCTCGTAACTCTCGCGGAACGTCGGCAGCAACTGGTTCGCAATGTAGCCTGTGGCGCCGGTCATCAGCACCTTCTGGACGTCGTAAGACAAGGCGCGCTCCTCTCTCTAAGGCCCATCCGATAAGTCCCTTCCCCCTCGCAGGAAGAAGGGATGGGCCACTCCGATAAATCCCTTCCCCCTCGCAGGGGGAAGGTTAGGATGGGGGTGACGAATGGGTTGCCGTGTAGGCGGCCGCGCCGGATTCACCCCAGCCGCTTCACCATCTTGATGTGCTCGATTCGCACTTCCATGAACGGCTCGCCGCACGCGACGTATCCGTGGCGCTCGTAGAAAGCCGTCACGTAGGTCTGCGCGTGAAGCGTTACGCTTCTCGCACCTCTCAGCGCCGCCTGCTCCTCCAGGAAGTCCAGCACCAGCCCGCCGACGCCCTCGCGACGCATCGCCGAATCGACCGCCATGCGCCCTATCAGCGTCTCCCCCGTGGGCAACGTGAACATTCTGCCCGTGCCGACGATCTCCCCGTCCGCGATTGCCGCCGCGTGCACCGCGCCGGCGTCGTGCTCGTCGAACTCCTCCTCCATCGTGGTGCCCTGCTCGAGCACGAACACCCGCTCCCGCAGGCGGCACACCGCCTCCCACTCCTCCGGGGTCTCTACGATCTTTACGCGAGTGTTCATACGTGAAGCGGCGTTGGCGAGGATGATTCCGGGGACGAATTTCTAAGTGCCATCCCTCCTAGGGCTGGCAGGGGTAGGCATTGTGAGAGAGCTTCCTCTTTGTCCCTTCCCCCTCGCAGGGGGAAGGTTAGGATGGGGGTGACGCCCATGTCCTCGGAAATGCTCTAAGGCATGTACATCTGCGCCGACGCCGCCACCGAAAGCTCGATGTCGTAGATGGCCTGCGTCATCGCCTGCCCGATGAGGTCGAGTTGCCGCACCTGCGCGATGCGCTCCGACGCGCGGTCAAGCTCCTGGCGCGGCAGCAGCCGATTGAAGATACGGCAGGCGTCCACCAGGCATATCAGCATCACGTCCCGGGGGTCCGGGATGTCGTCGCTCAGCAGCACGCCCATGATGCGCAGCTTCACTTCGCGGTCGGCCTGGCCGTCCACCAGCGGGTAGCGTCGCGTGCGGAACACCCACAGCACCCGGTCGTCCTCGCGCTCCAGGATGCCGCGATCCACCAGCCGGTTCAGCGCCTCCTCGTGAATCGCGGCGGCCCGCTCGGCGGTGCGCTCCACCCAGTAGCGCGTGGTGTGTTTCTCGCCCTCTGCGATCTCCGCCAGCGTCTGGTCCAGCAGGTGGTCGCCCGTGGGCGTGTCGTCCAGCAGCACCAGACCGTCCAGGTCGGTGTCGATGCGGTCTTCCATCGCCAGGTCCATCAGCACCCCGCCCGCGAGGGCGTAGTCCAGCGACCACCTGGGAACGTTGATGAACCTGCCTCCCTCGTCCCTGAGAAGCAGCAGAACAACCTCTTCAACGAATCTGAGCATATCCCTCATCCTGGCGCGGTTGGGATTGGCCGGATGCCGGCCCTGTGTGGCTTTGGCGCTGGCCGAATGTTAGCACATCACCCAAAGCCCCACAACACGCCCCCAATGCGTGAACCTGTAACAGTTTAGTCGGTCATGCAAGTGTAGGGGCAATCCCTTGTGGTTGCCCCCGTTGGTCATCACGCCCTGGGTGCCCACAAGGGATACCCCTACCTGTGGAGCGCCGACTCGCCTGACCCTTGACATCTGCGGTTGTGTATCTCTACATTCAACCGACGGTTGACAGGCAAGACTGACGGCGCCGACCGGAGCAAGCCCCAACGACAGGAGATTTCCAAATGATGCGATTCAGGATAGACGAACTCGGCGAGAACGACGCCTTCGTAGAGGTCGAAGCGACCCCGAACGGCCTCCGCCTGGGCGTCGGCTACACCGACTCCGAGCGTCGCGCCCTCGTAACCGACGTCACGCCAGACCAGTTGGCAGCCCTCGCCAAGGCCCTCGAAGCCGTCGTCCTCGTGTCCGAAGACGTCGATTTCGGTTACTACGACGAAGAATAGCACAGGCCGAAGTGTAAATTTCTCCGAGAACTGCGTGTTCAACTCGCTACGGGGCTGCGCACGAACCCAACAAACCTTGTCAATAACAGACATGGTGTGTCGAATGAGGACTGCGCTGGTAAGTTACCTCACTCAAGCAGTATGAGAAACACATATCGTGCATGTGCACCCAGCGCTGGTGAAATGCCTGACGCCTACGGTTGCCTCTCCCACCCTGTCTGCCCTTTGAAAGACTAGGTCAAACAATTCTGTTTCCGAGTTTTCCAGGTATCGCCGAATCGCATAAGCGCACAGATCGGCCAACTGGACCATGCTTGTCAATTGGCTATCGACGAACATAGGAGTCTCTATCACGTACTCTATCTGCGTCCAGAGCGTGCCCCTACGGAGAAACGACTTCATCAATTCGGTGTGTCTATAGGCCACCGTCTCGTTGTTGTCGTGAATGAGTAACCCATAATCCGTCTTGCGATTTTGCAGATAGTGCTCAAACCTGGATACGACCTGCTCGAATGCTTGCTCGTGAACCGAAGTGCCGGCAATCTCCGGATCAAAGTGAACCTTGTCGATACACTCGGCAAACAGCCGGACTACGCCCCAATTGCCTATCAGTTTAGCAACATCCGTGACGGCCTGCCGCCTTTCATCTAGCGTGAGGTGCACATAGGCTCCAGACATGCGATAGTTCTTCTCAGTCCGCTTAAAGCGACTCCTACTCGTCTTTCGCAACCGTAACAGCTCTTCTCTTCTCTTTTGGCTCACTTCTGAGCGTCGTCTCTCGGCAGTCATTGATTGAAAGCCAGGAATTGCTTGCTGCTCAAGGTATTTCCGCATCATCCAGCCGACATGAATCTCGGCATCCGCCAGCCCGTAGTAGTGTTTGATTTCCTCAAGTTGCGTGTGGTGATCCTTCCAGTATTGGTCGGGAACTGAGAGACCTGCTAGGACGTAGTGGGACGTGGTTCCTGGTATTTCCGGTGTTCCTGATTCGTCAATGTAACAAAGGTGCAAAACGGACCTCACAAAAAAGCGACTAGGTTCAGGGCTAAAGTAGCCCTGAAGCGAGACGCTTAGCGACTCTCCCAGACGCCTCTTGATGGTAACTGATAGGGGTTTGCCTTGTCAAAGGTGTTGCACACCAACAAGGCCAACCCGCCTACCCCACCTTCTCCAGCGGCGCGAAGCTCAGCAGCAGCCGCTTCACCCCGTGACCCTCCTTGAACGCCACCGTGATCTGAAAATCCCCGCCCGCCGCGGGCGCGCAGCTCATCACGATGCCGTCCCCGAACGCCGGGTGCCGCACCTTGTCCCCCGCGGAGTATGCAGGCGCAGCCGCCGGCGCCGCCTCGCGCCGCTCCCGCCTCCTCCGGCGCGCCCGCTCCACCGCCGGCCTCGTTTCACCCGCGCCGTTGGTCGTCTGCCGCTGCCTCGCCGGTCTCCCGGTCCGCACACCGCTCTGAGCGGCCGGTCGCTCGGACGCAGCCGCCGCAGCCTGCCCTGAGCCTCGTTCTGAGCTTGCCGCCTGCGCCGCCCCCTCGATCAGATCTCGCGGAATGTCCTCCAGGAACCGCGACGGATCGCTCGGCCCCGACCCGCCCCAGAACCCCCGCCGGAACGCCCGCAGCAGGTACAGCCGCTTCTGCGCCCGAGTCACCCCCACGTAGCACAGCCGCCGCTCCTCCTCAATCTCCTCCGGCGTGTCCATCGAACGCGAGTGGGGCAGCAGCCCCTCCTCCATGCCAACCATGAACACCACCGGAAACTCCAGACCCTTGCTCTGGTGAAGCGTTATCAGCGTAATCGCGTCCGGTTGCTCCTCGAAGCTGTCCACGTCGCTCACCAGGCTTATGCCCTCCAGGAACGCCGTCAGCCCCTCCTCCATGCCTAAATGGGTGAACTCCCGCGCCGCGCCGCGAAACTCCTGTACGTTGTCCAGCCGGTCCTCCGCTCTCTCCGAGGTCTCCGCCGACTCCTCGATGTGACGCTTGTAGCCCGTCTGCTCCATTACCTCGTCGATTAGCTCCACCAGGTCCAGCGTCCGGCTATCCTCCGTCAGCCTGCCGATAAGCTCGCGGAATCTTGCCAACGCCTGCGCCTGCGCCGGGCGGAGAGGGAAGGCCCCCCCACCAGACTCGCCCATGCTCTCGATGGCCGCGAACATGGACGTGCCCCGGTCCCGCGCGGCGCGCAGCAGGTTGTCCACCGTCCGCTGCCCGATGCCTCGCGTCGGCACGTTGATGACCCGCGACAGCGCCACGTCGTCGTGCGGATTCGCCACCAGCCGCAGGTAGGCCGCCACGTCCTTGATTTCCTGACGCTGGTAGAACTTGATCCCGCCCACTATCTGGTACGCCACCCCGTACCGACGGCACGCCTCCTCCAGCGCGCGGGACTGCGCGTTCACCCGGTACATCACCGCGATGTCGCCCAGCGCGTAGCCCTCCGACCGCGTGAGCCGGTGCACCTCCCGCACCACGTACTGCGCCTCGTCCCCCTCGTCGTACTCCTCCCGCGCCACGATGGGCGAGCCGACGCCGTTGTTCGTCCACAGGCTCCGCTCTATCCTCTGTGAGTTGGACGAAATCACCCTCGTCGCCGCGTCCAGTATCGTGCTCGTGGAGCGGTAGTTCTCCTCCAGGCTGATGACCTGCGCCGACGGGAAGTCGCGCTGGAACATGAGGATGTTGCGTATGTCCGCGTTGCGCCAGGAGTAGATGGACTGGTCCGGGTCGCCCACCACCGCCAGGTTGTTGTGCCGCTCCGCTATCCTGCGCGCGATGGCGTACTGCGCCACGTTCGTGTCCTGGAACTCGTCGATCATGAAGTGGACGTACCGCTCCTGGTACTTCTCCGCCACACTGGGAAACTCGGTCAGCAGCGTGTAGGTCCTGAACAGCAGGTCGTCGAAGTCCAGCGCCGAGCTCTGCGCCAGCATATGCTCGTACTGCTCGTAAACGCGGTGGGCTATCTCGTCCAGGTAGTTCTGCTTGCGAAGCCCGAAACCCTCCACGCCCACAAGCTCGCTCTTGGCCTTCGATATGATGGACAGAACCGCGCCCGGCGAGAACGCCTTCTGGTTCACGTCCACCTCGGCCATCGCGCGCTTGATGGCCGCGTTCTGGTCGGCCGCGTCGTAGATGGCGAAGTTGCGGTCCAGCCCCATCGCCTCGCCGTCCGTGCGCAGCAGCCGCGCGCAGAACGAGTGGAACGTGCCGACCGCCAGGCCGGAGTTTCGCCAGCGCCAGCCCAGCAGGGGAGAGGAGGGATCGTCCTCGCTCCTGCCGAACAGCCTCGACTGCATCTCCCGCGCCGCCTTGTTCGTGAACGTCAGCGCGGCGATGCGATGCGGGGCCACGCCCGCGTCGCCCATGAGATACGCGATGCGGTGGGTGATGACGCGGGTCTTGCCGCTGCCCGGCCCGGCCACTATCAACAGTGGCCCGCCGATGGCCTGCACGGCCTCGCATTGGCGTTCGTTCAGCCCGGCACAAGCGTCGGAAGGCATGGCCCGGCCCTACGTGACGAAGAGGGGGTCGTCGCGCGTTATCGTCCGCGTCTCGGCGGCCAGCACGGCCCTCATGTACTTGGGCAGCGAGAACATGCCCCGGTGCGTTATCCCGTCGTAGTAGCGCAACTCGCCGTCGATTCTCCGCGCGATCTTCGCGTCCACTTCCCCCGCGCCCAGCGCCGACGGGTCCGGCCCCAGCGAGCCGAGCGCGAATCCCCACGTGGAGCCGAACGACGGCACGAACGCCTCGCAGGCGTAGAACCGGGGGAAAGCCGAAGCAATGGTGTTTGCCACGGCTGAAAAACACTGCTCGTAGAACGCCGGCCCGGTAGGCCCCGACTGCGCCACCATGATGCCCCCCGGATTGAGACGCCGGCGCAGCAGCCCGTAAAACTCCGCCGTGTACAGCATCACCGCCGGCCCCTCCTCAAGCGGGTCGGGCACGTCGATTATGGCCACGTCGAATGTGCGGTCGGTCCGCTCCAGGTAGGCGTAGGCGTCGTCGTGATGAAGCTCGAGGCGGGAGTCGTCGAACGCCCCCCGGTGGAATTCGGGCAGGTGACGCCGGCAAAGCTCCACCAACTCGCGGTCCAAGTCCACCATCACCGCGCTCCGCACCGTGTTGTGCGCCAGCGCCTCGCGCGCCGTCGCGCCCTCTCCGCCGCCCGCGATGAACACGTCGCGCGGGTCGGGGTGCGCCAGCATCGCCGGATGCGTCAGCGCCTCGTGGTAGATGAACTCATCGACGGCAGTGGACTGGGTCTTGTCGTCCAGGACGAGGCCGAGCCCGAAGCACGCCGTGTCCTGTATCGAAACGTGCTGGAACTCCGTCCGTCCTTCGTACACAATCTCCACCACCCGCTCGGCTTGCACCAGGTCGGGGGTGATAGTCTCGTAGTGCCACGCGCCTTCTCTGAGGAGCTCCTCGACACTCATTGGGCCACGCGCACGGGCGACGCCACTCGCCGCTCGATGAAGCCCCGCTGTACCTCTTTCAGGGTGGGATTGGCGCACTCGAACCTGTCTATCAGCAACTCGGCGGCCTTGTGCGGGCTGAACCCCTCGCCGCAGGTGAAGATGTCCACCGCCGCGAAGCCGTACTCCGGCCACGTGTGCACGCCCATGTGCGACTCCGCTATGGCCAGTATTCCGGTCACGCCCACCGGCTGAAACCTGTGAAAGGTCTCGCCCACGATGGTCGCCCCGGCCTCGCTCGCCGCGCAGATCAACGCCTGCCTGACGTGCTCCACGTCGTCCAGCAGCGCCGGGCTGCAGTCCTCCAGGTCGAGCAACAGATGCGTTCCTAGCGCATTCAACCACCTACCCTCCGTTCATTCCGGTATCATTTAGCAGACTTGTTGAAGCTAAGATTATACATGAACGAAGGGCGAGATGCGAAACGCGGCTAGTCCGCGAACCTGTAACAGTCTAGTCGGTCATGCACATGTAGGGGCAATCCCTTGTGGTTGCCCCCGTTGGTCCTCACACTCATGGCGCCTGCAGCGGATGCCTCAACGCACCGGGCGCCGACTAGGACGATACAGGCTCCTAGTCCGCCACTTCGACGATAACCTCTATCTCGATGGGAATGTTGTTCGGCAGCGAACCCATGCCCACCGCCGAGCGCGCGTGCTTGCCCTTGTCCCCGAACACCTCCACCATCAGGTCCGAGCATCCGTTGGCTACGGCGGGCTGCTGGGTGAAGTCCGCCGTGGCGTTCACCATCGACAGCAGCTTCACCACCCGGTTCACCCGGTCCAGGTCGCCAAGCTCCCCCTTGAGACGCGCCAGTATGTTGATGCCGGTCAGCCGCGCCGCCTCGTACCCCTCCTCCACGCTCAGGTCCTGCCCCACCTTGCCCGTCGGCGAGGTGCCGTCGGCCCGCGCCGCCGGACCCAGGCCCGCCAGGTACAGCAGGTTGCCGGTTCGCACCGCGGGCACGTAATTCGCCATCGGCGCCGGGGAGTCTGGCAACTCGATCCCCATCTCTTCAAGTTTCGCTTCGATCGCGGACATCGCTACCTCCTGACCATTTTGAACGCCACCAATTCTATCCCAAAACCGCCCCCTTGTGAAACCGCCCGCTGCCTCTGAACCTGTAACAGTCTAGTCGGTCATGCACGTGTAGGGGCAATCCCTTGTGGTTGCCCCCGTTGGCCATCACACTCATGGCGCCTGCAGCGGACGCCTCAACGTACGGGGCGCCGACTAGGATGATACAGGCCCGCCGCCCCTCAGTCCCTTCCCCCTCTCTTCCTCCGTCATTCCGGCCCCATCCCTCCGTCATTCCGGCCCCCGAGCCGGAATCCACCGGGGGTGCGCCGGCCACCCCTCCCGTGATACATTCCGCCTGCCAGATCCACGCGGCGTCACGCCGCGCAACCGAGGAGCATCCCATGAACCCACGTGACGACGCCATCAGGCTAAAGAGCGTGAACCACCTGACCTACAACGTGTCCGACAAGGACCGCGCCCTCCGCTTCTGGGAGGACACGCTGGGAGTGAAGCAGATCCCCAGCCAGGTGGACCGCGACCACATCATCTGGCTCCAACTCCCCAGCGGCGCGATGGTGCACCTCGTCGAGACCCCCGACGCGCCCTCCGCGCCATCGCACCACGGCGCGTTCGAGGTCGACGACATCGACGCGGCCGCCGAGGCCCTGCGCTCCCGAGGCGTGGAGACCACCGACATCACCACCCGCAACGACGGCCAGCGCGTCTTCTTCATCGAAGACCCCGACGGCAACCGCATCGAAATCTGCACCAAGTCCGGCTTCGGCGTCCTGGTCTAGCGTACCCCGTAGGGGCAACCCTTGTGGTTGCCCTGGGTGGCGGATCCCTCAACGCCGCTGGCCACGGCGCGGCTCAAGGCACTGTAGCCGCTATGATGCCGTTATGGTATCATTATGATACTACATTTGAGAACGAGGTGAACATGCCAGACCTTGCCCTGCGAGGCATTCCGGAAGACGTCCATAGAGAGCTACAGGCGGCTGCGAGGCGAAACTATCGGAGCCTGAACGGAGAGATACTCGCCAGGCTGGCGGCGTCGGTTCGCAGCGAGCCGGTGGACATACAGGCGCTTCTGGAACGAATCCGCCTCAGGCGCGAGGGCATTGGCCATATCGATCTGAGCGAGAACACCCTGCGAGAGATGAGGGACGCAGGCCGGCCATGATTGTCGTTGACACGAACGTCATGGCGAGCCTCGTGGTGGGTGGAGAGGACGGGGCTGATTCAACGGCGTTGCTGGAACAGGATGCCGAATGGGCGGCGCCCGGCATTCTGGTCAGTGAGTTGCGCAACGTCCTGCTCGGCTTTGTACGTAGGGGAATGTTGACCCCTGAGCAGGCCAAGGCCATGTGCGATGACGCGTCGCTCGTGCTGGGAGGCCGCATCGTCAGCGTGAGCGACTCCCAAGTGATAGACACCGCTTTGGAGTGCGGTCTCACTGCGTATGACGCGGAGTTTGTTGTCCTCGCCCGGACTCTGAGTGTCCCACTGGCTACGTCGGACCGGGCGATCCTGGCCGGCGCCCCGGACGTTGCGGCGGCCCCAAAGTCATTGTCTCCAGGCTGACCAACAACACGAACTACGTCCACTGTGGTTGCCCTGGGCGGGGCGTCACCCCCATCCTATCCATACGGCAAGCTCAGGGCAGGCTCTTCCTCCTGCGAGTGGAAGGGACTTTTCCCCCAGAGGTGAACGGTTGTTGGGAAGCAGGCTTTGAGACTCCCGAACGCGGGTAATGCCCATATAGACCAGGCAAAGATTACGGAGTGCCTGCTGTCCCCAGCCCATCAGGGGAGCGGCGGCAAGGCGGGGTTCTTTGCTGCGCTTGGGTTCAGGCGGGATTCCTGGGAGATTCTGGCAAACGCATTGAAGGCGCAAGCAGAATCCAATGAGGTGTCTTTGGTAGTGCAGACAGCTACGGCCCGCGTTATCATGTAGATGGTCTGCTCCATGCTCCCAGCGGCGACGCCGCGAATATCAAGACGGTTTGGCAGTTTGACATTGGGATCTCTCATCCCCGGCTGATAACAGCCTATCCGCTCAGGAGGTGAAGGGTGTTCAAGGAGCACGAACAGGTTGTTCTAACGGACGACGTCCTCGGAGATGACGGGAGAGAGCTGAAGCCGGGCGACGTTGGCACGGTGGTACACGTACATCCGGGCCCTGGCGCCGGAGGCTTTGTAGCGGAGTTCGTGACTCGTGACGGTGAGACTATCACCATTGCAACAGTGTTGCAGTCCCAGGCCCGCCGGAAACTTGTCAGGGCAGCAAGCTCGACGTGAGCGGAAAGACGCGGGCGAATATAGCCCACCAGGGCAGAGGAGCGCCAACCATGCCCATCACACCCGAACAGGCAGACCAGGCCAAAGACATCATCCTCCAAACCCTGGACACCCACCACCAGGGCCGATTGCCCTACCGCGAGGTATGGACCAAAGCCGCCGCCAACTCCGACGGCGTCCCCTTCCTCAAAGTCTGGGTAATTTACGACGGCAAGCCAGACGTCCTGGACATCGGTATGCTCAACTCCTACGACCCCTACCTTATGAAAGTCCTGCGTGAAGTCGGCATCTACGCCATAACGTCCATTTCGTACATTCCCCAGAGCGACGCCGACGAGCTGGGGCAAGAATGGCTCATGGCTGGATGGTGACCATGGATTGGATAGAACTCATCAGGACAAGCCGCCTCCTCACCGTAGGCCAGCCCTCCCAGGAAGCGTTGCGCCGCGCCGTCAGCACAGCCTACTACGCCATGTTTCACGCCCTGGCGGCCAGCAACGCCGACCTTATCGTGGGCGCCAGGACGTCCGCCAACCAATCCGATTGGATTGCGACCTACCGGTCACTTCAACACTTCCGCGCCCAGAACCCACTCCACGGTTGGCCCCATCTGTTCAGCCCGTATCTGCAAAATTTCGCTGTCGTAATCGACGGTATCAAAGAGGAGCGCGAGAACGCGGATTACAACCCCGTCATGAACTTTGCCCAGAACCAGGTTATCGCCTGGATTGACCGCGCGGAACAGGCAATACTGGACTTCAACGCCGCGTCCCCGCAGGAACGCGCCATGGTCGCAATCGCAACCCTGGCCGGCCGCCGCTAAACGCCCAGCGTCACCATAGGGCAACACGCTCACTTTCATTTCGCTGACCGGCCTCTTGCATTAGCTGGGCGTCGGCGCTGGGGTGGTCGCGCCTGGGACTGGGCGTGAACCCCTACGCGAACGCCAGCACCCGCGCCGGGTTGTCCACCAGGATAGCCCTGATCTCCTCCCGGCTGAACCCCCGCCGGCGCATCCGCGGCACAATCCGCTCCATGATGTACCCGTAGCCGTGCCCGCCGTACTTCGCCAGCCGGTGCTTCGTGCAGATGTCCTGCGCCACCACAATCTTGTGCCCGAACCCCTCGTCTATCAGCCGCTTGATGGCGTCCAGACGCGACGAGTCGCTCGGCATGTCGATGTCCGACAGCGGGTAGTACGACGTCTCTATGCCGAACAGGTCCCACTCCAGGTAACAGTCCGCCGCCGCCAGGTCTATCAGCGACTCCACGTCGAAGATGGTGCGGTCCAGGTGCCCCATGATGACCCGCGACAGGTTCGCCCCCGCCATCGTCAGCACGTCTAGAATCTCGAACGGCGCCTGGTCGCTCCGCCCCGGGTGTATCAGGATAGGCGCTCCCGTCACCAGTTGCGCCGCCGCCGCCGCCCGCAGCACCTTCCGCTCGTTGGTCGTGAGCGGCCAGGTGCACCCTATCTCTCCGATGATACCCGCGCGCACGTCCGTGTAGCCCACGCCCTCCTTGATGTCCTCCACTATCCGCCGCGCTATCTCAAGCTCGCTGCGCGTGTCCATGTCCGCCGGATGCACCGCGTCCACGTAGTAGCCCGCGCCCATGATGATGTTCAGCCCCGTCGCCCGCGCGATCCGCGCCAGCGCCAGCGGATCGCGCCCGATCCCTATCGTCGTCGCGTCCACTATCGTGCCGCCCCCGTGCCTCGCGAACAGCGTCGCCTCCGCGATGGCCGTGTCCTCGTCCGTCAGCAGCAGGTTGTCGTGGTAGCTGTAGTAGTCCTGCCGCACCCGCCCCAGGTTCTCGATAGTGATAGGCTCGTACACGCGCCCCAGGTCGGACGCCTCCTCCGGCGGCGTGAACATGACCAGAAAGTTGATGAGCAGATGCTCGTGGGTCATGGTGGGGCCGAGCGTCTCGGGCGACACCGGCCCGAGCACCGTCTGCGCCATTCCGCTAAGCTCGCTCAACGACATCTTCGCTCCCCCTGCCTGAAGTCTCTAACACACCCTCGCCCGTTCCTTCCCGCATCAACGCCTCGTATCGCCGTAGCTGCTCTAGCTGCGGCGGCATGATGTGGATGAACGGGCGCGTCTCGCGTATCAGTTCGACCGCGTCCTCCAGCGTGTACCCCCGGCTGATGAAGTACGCCGCCGCCATCGTTGGCGCCCGGCCTATCCCACCGCCGCAGTGTATGTACACGCTCTCGCCCGCCGACACCGCCTCCTCCACGAACTCCACGCCACGCCGGAGGTGCTCCAGCGTCGGCGCCTCGTCGTCCACCGTCGGCAGGTAGCAGTAGTGCTCCGGCGCCAGCCCGTGCTCCGCGTCGTCGAACTCGATCCGCATATTCACGCAGTAGCGCACGCCCATCTCCGCCAGACGCCGCAGCCCGTTCCGGCGGTACTGCGGCCCCACCAGCACCCCCGGCGCGACCACGCTGTACCGCATCATCGGCGCGCCCGTGATAGCCGGTATCCCGCGCCCATACAGCCACAGCAGCGAAATCCTCAGCCCGTCGCGCCTAAGCCGCCGCACGAATATCGACGGCATCCTTGCCAGTATCCCCATAGCTCCAATCTATCTCCGCAGTCCCATTCCGATGCAGCCGGTAGGGATGGGTTTCAAACCCGCCCGCCGCCTTCCAAAAGTCCCTTCCCCCTCGCAGGGGGAAGGTTAGGATGGGGGTGACGGCCCTTTCTACAGACCCAACTCCTCCTCACCCACCACATACGGCCCGCTCTCCTCCCGCATCCCCATCTGCTCCCCGTATGACGTGCGGATGCGCGAGATGCGCAACTCCGCCGACGTCAGTATCTCGTTGCACACCCGCGCCAGCTTCACGCCGTCCTCGTACAGCTTCGTCGCCTCCTCCAGGCTCAGCCCCCCGGACTCCAGCGCCCGCACCGTCTCCTCCAGACGGCCCAGCGCCTCCTCGAAGCCGAGGCCCTCGATGTCGGACTTGCCGTTAGCTTCCTGCTGCATCGTCGTCTCCAGCCCGCACGTCAGTAACGCTCGCCTCCGCCGACCCGCGCCCAAGCGTAAGCTCCACCGCGTCGCCCGGCGATAGCTGCGAATAGTCGGTCACGATTCTACCACTTTCCGGCGCGGTTACTATCGAGTACCCCCGCCGCAGTATGACGCGCGGGTTGAGCGCCGTCAGCCGCGACCTCAGCCCGTCCAGCCGCTGCGCCTCCATCTCGACGCCGTGCCTGGCGTGCGCCCCCGCCGCCCGCAGCGCGTCGTCCACCCGCTGGCGTAGCCCGTCCACGTCCGGGCGCCCGCGGTCCAGCCGCGCCCAAAGCTGCCGCGCCGTCTCCCGTCCCACCACCGCCCGGCCCGACGCGCCCGTGTGCAGCGTCTGCACCGCGCCCGCGATCTGCCCCGCAAGCTCCGCCGCGCTCGGCACCGCAAGCTCCGCCGCCGCCGAGGGCGTGGCCGCCCGCACGTCCGCCACCATGTCCGAGATAGTCACGTCCGTCTCGTGGCCTATCGCGCTTATCACCGGGACGCGGCACGCGTACACTGCCCGCGCCACCGGCTCCTCGTTGAACGGCCACAGGTCCTCCAGCGAGCCGCCCCCGCGCGCCAGGATAACCACGTCCGTCGACGCCGCCTCGTCCAGCGCGTCGAACGCCGCCACTATGTGCCCCGCCGCATCCGCGCCCTGCACCTGGGTCGGCGCCAGCGCCAGCTCCGCGATGGGGTAGCGCCGCCCAACCACCGTCTGTATGTCATGCCACACCGCGCCCGACGGCGACGTGACCACGCCAATCCGCTTGGGAAACCTGGGAAGCCCGCGCTTGCGCGACTGCTCGAACAGCCCCTCGCCTTCCAGCTTCAGCTTGAGCTGCTCAAGCCGCATCTGGAGCTCGCCCACGCCCTCCGGCTGCGCCACGTCGGCCACGAGCTGCACCTCGCCCCGCTGCTGGTAGATGGACACCCGCCCGTGCACCACCACCGCCGCGCCGCTCACCAGGTGTCGCATACCCCGCGACCGCTGCCGGAACATGACGCAGCGCAGTTGGGACCGCTCGTCCCTCAGCGTGAAGTAAGCGTGTCCCGACGCCGCCCGCGTGACGTTCGCCACCTCCCCGCCGATCCAGATGTCGGCCAGCAGCTCGTCCGCGTCCAGCAGGTCGCGCAAATGCGAAGTAACTTGAGAAACCGCGTAAACAGGCATGTTAGTCCGACTAATCCCTTACCCCTCGCAGGGGGAAGGCTAGGATGGGGGTGACAGCGCCTGCTCCCCACTCCGCTGTCCCTTCCCCCTTGATGGGGGAAGGTTAGGATGGGGGTGACGTCGCCAGCGCAACGCTGTTATTCTCAAAACATACCCCTGTCAGCCCTAGATGGGGGAAGGCTAGGACGGGTGTGACAGCACCTGCGCCGTTCCTCATTGTCCCTTCCCCCTTGATGGGGGAAGGTTAGGATGGGGGTGCCGCCGCCGACCGCTCGTCTCCCCCTCCCTCTTCGTGACCCTTCGTGCCCTTCGTGGATAATCCCTCCCCGAAGGCCCTACACCCTCGACAAATAACTCCCCGTCCGCGTGTCCACCTTGATCCTGTCCCCCCGGTTCACGAACAGCGGCACGTTCACCACCAGACCCGTCTCCACCGTCGCAGGCTTCGAGCCGCCCTGCGCCGTGTCCCCCTTGAAGCCCGGGTCCGTCTCCGTAACCTCCAGGTCCACGCTCACCGGCATCTCGATGGCCACCGGGTTGTCCCGGAATAGCACCAGCTCCACGTTCGTCTGCTCCACAAGGTACGGAAGCTCGTCGCTTATCTGGTCTCCGGACAGCGGGAACTGGTCGTAGGTCTCGTCGTCCATGAAGTAGTGAAAGTCGTCGTCCTGGTAGATGTACTGCGCGCTGCGACGCTCCACGTCGGCTACCTTGAAACCCACGTCGAAGCCCGAAAACGTCCGCTCCACCAGCCGGCCGCTCACCAGGTCCCGGAACTTAATCCGCATCACCGGCGCGCGCTGCTGCATCTTGCTGCGCTCGTAATCCACCACTATGTACGGCTCGCCGTCCAACTCCACGGCCATGCCCTTACGCAGCTCTCCATAGCTAAGCGTCATCGCGGCTCTCCTCTAAGTCCCCTCTCCAGTTATTCCCTTCCCCCTTGATGGGGGAAGGTTAGGATGGGGGTGCCGATAAGTCCCCTCTCTCAAAACTGGGAGAGGGTCAGGGTGAGGGTTTCTAAGTCCCTTCCCCCTTGATGGGGGAAGGTTAGGATGGGGGTGACGGACAGCCCCTAAACAGCCCTCTCCCGCTTGTGCGTTGTCGTGATTATCCGCGCCCGCCCGTTCTCCAGCACCACGTTGTCCTCGATCCTCACGCCGCCCCATCCGGACAGGTATATGCCCGGCTCGATGGTGAACACCATCCCGTCCTCCAACACCTGCTCCGACATCGCGCTCACCCGCGGCTCCTCGTGCACCTCCAGCCCGATGCCGTGACCCAGGCTGTGCCCGAACGCCTCGCCGTACCCCGCGTCGGCGATGATGTCCCGCGCGATGGCGTCCACTTCCTTGCCCGTCATCCCCGACCGCACCAGCGCCTCCGCCTCGAGCTGCGCCCGCAGCACCGTGTCGTACACCCGCCGGAACGTCTCGTCCGCTTCGCCCACCAGCACCGTCCGCGTCATGTCCGACGTGTAACCCTCATAGACGCACCCCATGTCTATCACGATGGCGTCGCCGTCCTGCACCACCGTGTCGTCCGCGCGGTGGTGGGGTAGGGCGCCGTTCGGCCCTGTGGCCACGATGATGTCGTAGCCCAGCTTCTCCGCGCCCCGCTCGCGCATCGCCTTCTCCAACTCCCAGGCTATCTCCTTCTCGGTGATGCCCGGCTCGATGGTCGGCGCAACCTCCGCGAACGCCTCGTCTCCGATGTGGATCGCCCGCGTGAGCAGCGCGATTTCGTCGGCGTCCTTGATAGCCCGCAGCTTCTCCACTATGCCGGACACCGGCGCCAACTCCGCCTTGTTCACGCCCTCCGCTTCCGCGATGGACTTCTGGAGCGCCTCGTGCGTGGCGTAGGTCATCTGCGTGGACTCGAACCCCACGCGCTTGACGCCAAGTTCGGCGGTCAACTCCGGCAGCCACTTGGCGCTGGGACGCACCTCGTGCACCCGGAAGTCCGGCGATTGCCGCCCCGCCTGCTCCACGTACCGGAAGTCCGTCGCCAGCACCGCGTCGCCCTCGCTCACGAGCAGGTAGCCCGCCGACCCCGTGAATCCGGACACGTACCGCCTGTTCTCCGGCGTGGACACCAGTATCGCGTCAAGCTCGTTCTCTTGCAGGGCCGCCTTCAGCCGGTTCAGCCGTTCGCTCATAGTTCGTTCATCCCCTATTCCTGAATTCCTCGGCAAAATACTCCAGCGCGTACAGGTATCCCCTCCACCCCAGCCCCGCGATCTGCCCCACCGCGATGTCCGCCACCACCGACCGTCGCCGGAACTCCTCCCGCGCGTGGATGTTCGACAGGTGCACCTCGATTATCGGCAGCCGCGAGTCGATAAGCGCGTCCCGCAGCGCCAGCCCGTAGTGCGTCAGCGCCCCCGCGTTGACGATGACCCCGGCGGCGTCGGGCGCGTTGGCCTGAAGGAAGTCGATTATCGCGCCCTCGTGGTTGGACTGGAAAGCGTCCACCTCCACGTCCAGGTCGCGCGCGACCTCCTCCAGCGCCGCCAGTATCTCCTCCAGCGTCTTGACGCCGTAGTGCGACGGCTCACGCGCCCCCAGCATGTTCAGGTTGGGGCCGTTTATCACGAGCACTCTCATCGCGCCGGACGCCGCATTCGCCTAGCCGCCGGACGCCCGCGCCGCGATGGTGTCGAGCGCCGCAAGCTCCGGCGAGTCGGCGTCCGCATCCTTCCAGCCCTGCCGCACGCTGTCCACGCCGCCCAGCGCGTCCTCCGACTGTCCGGTGCTCACCTGCGCGCTGGTCAGCCACAGCGTGTCCCGCACCGAGGTGCGCTGCTTCAGCCGCGCGTACAGAAGCTCTTCCGCCTTCTCGAACTGCTCCGAGCGCAGGTAAGCCGCCAGCAGCGTGTCCTCGAAAACCTCCCGCTGCGCGTGACTGCCGCCCAGCCGCACGAACATATCGTGCCGCAGCGGCTCTATCAGCTCCGCGCACTTCGCGTACTCGCCCTGCGCGAACGCCCGGATGCCCTTCACCAGCGGCAGCGTCACCTCCGCCGCCTGCGCGTTGCCCTCCGCGCCGTACTCGCGGAGTCCCTCGATCATCCTGTCCAGGCCATCGAAGTCCTCGCTGCCAACGCACGCGAACGCCGCGTGTGCTATGCCGAAGCCCGGCCCTCTGCCCGCGATGGCGAACTCCGCCTGGTCCCGGACCTCCTGCCACGGCATGGCCGGCGCGGTCTCTCCGTATAGCTGCATCCGCCACATTATCGAGCAGCTATCCGCGATCGAGCTCGCGGTCTTCGACAGCACCGAAGGCCGGATGGCGTCGCCGTACAGATCGACCACATTCCCGTAGCGCCCCAGCGCGAGCTGGAACAGCGCATGATGCCAGGACAGGTGGACGAAGAACGGCCCCCGCCGGTCGTAGTCCTTGATCCACTCGGCCAGGAAGCTCTGACCCGTCGCGTGGTCGCCCTTCTCGAAGAACACGTGCGCCACCGAGTGCGAGGCGTTCGCGTTGTCCGGCCGCTGCTCCAGCGACCGCTCGCCGTACCGCAGCGCGTCGTCCAGCAGACCCGACTCGTGGTGCGCGAACGACATATTGCCCAGGAACGACCACTCGTCGCCGTAGGCGTGCTCCACGCTCTTGTGCAGCTCCAGCAGCTCCGGCGGATAGTTCGGCACCCCCGCCGCGCCGCAGCCCATAACCAGCAGCCTATGGCCCACGTTCAACGCCATCGCGTCGTTCGGATACTCCCGCAGGTGCTCCCGGACTCGCTCGTAAGCCTTGCGTCCGTCGCCGCCCACCCACAGCGCCACCGTATCCGCGTAGCCCTGCGCGCGCCTCGACTGCGACCGCGCCAGTTCCGCGCCCCGCTCGGCGGACTGCCGCGCCTCCTGCTGCTGGCCCGCGTACTGTTGCAGCACCGCCAGCGACGAGTGCGCAACCGCGAACCCCTCGTCCTCCTCGATCGCCGCCAGGTACTTCGCGTCCGAGCCGAAGTTCCGAGAGAGCGCCAGGTCCACGCCCTCCGAGTATAGCTGCGCCGCCTTATCCGAAGTGGTCCCCAGGTCCACGCCGAATCGATCTTCCAGTCCCTTCTGCATCGCGCTCGCCTCCTTCACTCAGAATCTCCGCGACCCCGGACCCGCCCGCCGCTGGTACTAGACAGCCGACCCCGTGTCGCGCCTGCCAATCCTGCAATACAACTATGGTACACAATCCCGCGCCCCCAGTCAGCACCTCGCCACAAACTTGTCATCGCCATAAAGACACACGAACATGTTACAATGCCAAGATGTAAGGTGAACGCTAGTCCTAAGAATCTATCCGATAAGTCCCTTCCCCCTCGCAGGGGGAAGGTTAGGATGGGGGTGATGAACGGGTTGTCGGATTGGCTCTTACCATAACCATCGGACACCCGCTTCAGGCAAGAAATGAAAGCCAGAGGATTGACATGGCTGAGGACAAGATAGACCCCCAACTGGAGAACATCGACGAACTGCTCCGCAAAGCCGCCAGCCGTCCCCTGACCCTGGATGAGATCGAAGAGCAGAGAATTTCTCTTGCGATGGGCATGTTGTCACACGACAGCACGACCACACGCGAGGAAATGGAACGAGAGGCCAAAAGGTTCTACGGTTAGATGAACCTGATCGATCTGGACGGCACTGAGCAGAACCCCGTCTACAGACGGCTGGAGAGGGAGTGGAGTAATGAGTAACTGCGAACACACCGAGACATGCAACTGCTTTCGATTGGGATATGAAGCGGGCTTAAGAGGGTGTTTGGAGATCTTTACGGCGGATGACGATGTCGAGTCACTGTTAGGCATGCCCATCGAAGATGCGCTGAGTGAAGAGAACGGCTGGGAGAGGACATTAGAGGCAATCCTCGGCGACAAGAACTTCCAAAAGTTCATGGCTAATGAGTTCCAAACACAGGCGGCATATGACAGTGATCACTCTGTGCGAGAGGCGTTTCAAGGAGCTGTGACGAAATGGAATGCGCAAGGCGAGGTCGAAAATGCCATTGCCAATGCCTATGTCCACTTTCCCCGACCTGGGGGGAGAGGTGGACGCTATCATGATACGCTTTGCGGTGAGAATCTCTATTGGTCGCGCGTAGTTTTTCTTGACGAGAGTGACGCTGAGTCTATGCAGCAGGCAGTCAAGCAAGTCACTTGTCCCGCCTGCCAAGCCGCTTTGTGACACCTGTGTCAGCGTCTTCAACGTGTTAGAGGCACTATACAAATAGTCTCAATCGATTCGTGCGCCCTCAAAGTACTAATCTTAATTTTACAGATGAAGCAAAAGTACAGCCAACAAACGCCCGTAAGTCAGCAGAACTAGCTGCTAGCTTGGAGCCTAAAGAACATGGCTTAACCGGGGTATGGGAGGATCTATTAATGCTACGCATAGCTATAATCGGACTACGACTGCTACAGATCTTGTGTGTTTTCATAGCTTTAGCGGGCATTGCCTCTGTATGTGGAGGAGGCGTAACCGAGGAGCAGAGCCGATTGTTAACTACACAAGAAATCAGAGAGATCGAATTCGCGCGTTGGGGTCGGCTTGTATTCGGTCTTCTTGCGGGTGCCAGCGTGTACCTTATACATAAATTGTGTAAGCGTCTTAACGCCAAACGTGAGAATTGAAAAGTTCATGCTCAGGGAGCGGAGTACAAGCGTTAAAGCATACTCCTAAGATATAGCCTGATATACGGACTGTTACAATCCGTATATCAGAACTAGAAAAAGCGGGCAACGCGGTGAATCAGCCCCTGCGTAAGTGAGGGGTATGTATTGGCCCCACAAAAAAGTGGCCCCGCACAAGGCGGGGCCACCGAATAGAGGTGCCCCAGAGAACACCTACCTGGCGCACCTCGTTCTACTACTGTCCAATGCGCATCCTCCTTTCTCGAGACCCTCCGCTAAGGCTGTCATCCTCCCCGCTACGTCTCTGCCCCCATTATATCGCAACTTTCGCATCCGTAAAGGGCCACTTCCCCAACCGTGACGCTTCCAAAGTCCCTTCCCCCTCGCAGGGGGAAGAGCCTGCCCTGAGCCTGTCGAAGGGTTAGAGCCTGCCCCGTACTCGATACGGGGATGGGAGTGCCTACGCCCGCTCACCCCACACTCCGCAAACTGACCCACTCACTGCTAGATGCGTGCTCCTTCCGCGCGCTACCCTCCCACCATGGAACACCACGACTGGCGCGACCTCATGCACCGCTTCGAGCAGCACCTCCGCGTCGAGCGCGGCCTCGCCGACCTCACCGTGCGCAACTACCGCACCGACCTCGAGCCGCTCTTCGACTTCATGCGCAAGAACGACATCCCCGACCTCAAGGCCCTCGACCGCGCCGCCCTCCGCGCCTACCTCGCCTGGCTCCTCGAACTCGGCTACGTCCGCCGCAGCGTCGCCCGCAAGGTCAGCGCCCTCCGCACCCTGCTGCGCTGGCTCGTCCGACTCAAGCTCATCGACGCCGACCCGCTCCCCCGGCGCGGCGTTATGAAGCTCGACTCCCGCCTGCCCCGGTTCCTCTCCCAGAACGAGGCCGCCAAGCTGGTGCACGCCGCCGACCCCGGCGCGGAGGCCGAAACGACGTCTCGCGGCAAGATAAGAGACCGCGCCCTGCTCGAGCTCATCTACGGCGCCGGACTCCGTGTCAGCGAGGCCCGCGACCTCGACGTCGACCACCTCAACCTCGCCGCCCGCGAACTTCGCGTCGTAGGCAAAGGCTCCAAGCAGCGCGTCGTCCTCATCGGCGTACCCGCCCGCGACGCCCTGTCGCTCTACCTCCGCGACGTCCGCCCCTCGCTCGTCGCCCACGACACCGACAGCGCCCTCTTCCTCAACCGCTTCGGCGGCCGGCTCAGCCAGCGCAGCATCCAGCAGAAGGTCCGCTCCTACGCCACCCAGGCCGGACTCGGCGGCTGGGTCCACCCCCACACCCTGCGCCACTCCTACGCCACCCACATGCTCGAAGGCGGCGCCGACCTCCGCGTCGTCCAGGAGCTCCTCGGCCACTCCAGCCCCGCCACAACCCAGATATACACCCACGTCACCGGCGCCGAAGCCCGCCGCGTCTACGAAGCCGCCCACCCCCGCGCCACCAAACACGACGACACCGCATAGTCCCCTCTCCCAAGACTGGGAGAGGGTTAGGGTGAGGGTTCTGCTGTCAGCCCCTTCCCCCTCATCCACCGCCATTCCGAGCGTAGCACCCTTACCTGCCATTCCCAGCGGAGCGTAGCGCAGTCGAGGAATCTAGGGGGTACCGCCGTTGTCCCTTCCCCCTTGATGGGGGAAGAGCCTGCCCTGAGCTTGCCGAAGGGTTAGGATGGGGGTGACGGCTCAGGACCAACCGCCGAAGTCCACAGAATCCGGCCCCTCCCAACCCCCTTGATTCTCACGCACATCCGTGCTATTCTCCCTCCATGTTCAACCACCAAAACACACCCGCTACCACCGCCGGCGCCCCCACCCCCCGTGACACCCCGTCCCATCGCGGTTTCACTCCGACGCACCCACGTCCCGACTCTCGGCCCAGGTGTCACACACCACCGCCCCGCCCAGCTATGGACCGAATCGGAATGATACAAATGAACCGGAATGAAACAGATATTTTGAGGCCGCCCTCCGCGCCCCCGTTTGAAAGCCCGCCCACGCCTTGCTATAGTAGCCCGCATCCCGCGGCCGCGTGCCGCCATTCCCCACGGAGGTCGATGCCACCATGCGCTGGGTGAGATACGAATCCAACGGACAACCCATCTACGGCATCGTGGAGGGCGACCGCGTTCAGCCCGTGACCGGCACGCCCTTCGGCGACCACGAGCCGTCCGGCGACACCGTCGCCCTGGACTCCGTCAAGCTGCTCGCGCCCGTCATCCCACGCACCTTCTACGCCGCCGGCATCAACTACGAGGCCCACGTCCGCGAGGCCGCCGAACTCCTCGGCGTCGAACCCAACCTGCCCGAAAAGCCCGACATCGGCTACCGCGCCAACAACGCCATCATCGCCCACGGCGAGCCCATCGTCGTCCCCGCCGACGCCACCGAGCGCGTCAACTACGAGGGCGAGCTCGTCGTCGTCATCGGCAAGCAGGCCAAAAACCTCTCCGAGGAAGACGCCCTCTCATGCGTGCTCGGCTATACCGTCGGCAACGACGTCAGCGAGCGCACCTGGCAGGCCGCCGACCGCACCATGTGGCGCGCCAAAAACACCGACACCTTCAAGCCCATGGGCCCCTGGATAGAGACTGACGCCGACCTCGACTCCATGCGCACCACCGTCCGGCTGAACGGACAGACCGTCCTCAACTTCCCCACCAACGACATGGTCTTCGGCGTCGAGACATACATCAGCGCCATGACCCGCTACCTCACCCTCTACCCCGGCGACGTCATCTGGATGGGCACCGACGGCGCCTCCGAAAACCTCAAACACGGCGACGTAGTCGAAATCGAAATCTCCGGCGTCGGCACCCTCTCCAACCCCGTCGTTCGGGAATAGGCTGGCGCCTTCCGCTAGTCCCTTCCCCCTCGCAGGGGGAAGGTTAGGATGGGGGTGACGAACGGGACGCAACCACTAGTCCCTTCCCCCTCGCAGGGGGAAGGTTAGGATGGGGGTGACGAACGGGACGCAACCACTAGTCCCTTCCCCCTCGCAGGGGGAAGGTTAGGATGGGGGTGACGAACGGGACGAAACCGCTAGTCCCTTCCCCCTCGCAGGGGGAAGGTTAGGATGGGGGTGAACCCCGCCAACACCCACAGGGAGACCCACACATGCCAACCATAAACTCCGTCCTCGGCCCCATCGACACCGCCGACATGGGCTTCACCCTCTCCCACGAGCACGTCCTCGTCTCCTCCGCCGGCATCCAGTACGTCTATCCCGAGTTCATCGACCGCGAGGGCACCATCCAGCGCGCCATCGCCCAGCTAACCGACGCCCGCGCCGAGGGCCTGCGCACCATCATCGACGTCACCACCATCGACCTCGGCCGCGACATCCGCATGATAGAGCAGGTCTCCCGCGAATCCGGCGTCAACATCGTCTGCGCCACCGGCACCTGGCGCGACATCCCCCGCGTCTTCTGGACCGCCACGCCGGACATGATAGCCCCGCTCTACATCCGCGAGATCGAGGAAGGCATCGAGGGCACCGGCATCAGGGCCGCAATCATCAAGGTCGCCAACGACATGGGCGGCGTCACCCCCGAAGGCGAGATAATCCTCCGCGCCGCCGCCAGGGCACAGAAGGCCACCGGCGTCCCCATCTCCACCCACACCTGGGCGCCCGAGCGCGTCGGCGAGCAGCAGGTCCGCATCTTCGAAGACGAGGGCGTGGACCTCAACCGCGTGTACATCGGCCACAGCAACGACACCACCGACACCGACTACCTCATCGGCCTGCTCGAAAAGGGCGTGTGGATAGGCTTGGACCGCTACCCCGGCGGCAGATACCCCGGCACGCCCGACTGGGAGGGCCGCACCCAGACCGCCATGCGCCTAATCGAGGCCGGCTTCGCCCACCGCATCATGCTCGGCCACGACTGGTCCGTCACCCTCAGCATCGCCAGCCGCGAAATGCAGGCCGACCGCCAGCGCTACAACCCCGACGCTTACCTCTTCATCACCCGCCGCGTCCTCCCCCGCCTCCTCGAGCTCGGCGCCACCCAAGCCGACCTCGACAACATCATGCTCCACAACCCCCGCCGCTTCTTCGAAGGCGCCCCTGCCTAGGCCCTCTCCCTTGATGGGAGAGGGTCAGGGTGAGGGTGTAGTGTCCCTTCCCCCTTGATGGGGGAAGGTTAGGATGGGGGTGCGAAAGTCCCTTCCCCCTCGCAGGGGGAAGGTTAGGATGGGGGTGATGTCCCTTCCCCCACACCCTGCCATCCCAACCGCAGCACCCCTTTCATGTCCATTCCGAGCGCAGCCGAGGAATCTAGGGCCCTCGCCCGCAACGCCCGCCGCAGTCCCTTCCCCCTCGCAGGGGGAAGGTCAGGATGGGGGTGCCTTCGCCCCCGCTACCCCACCGCCTGCCACACCGCGCCCGCCACCATCACCACCCCCGTCGCCGCCACGAACCCGCCCAGGTTCACCCGCTGCGCGAACGCCAGCAGCGCCCTGATAGTCACCAACCCCACGCCGCACGCCACCGCCGCCGCCGCCAGCGCCGGCCACGTGCTCGCCACGCCCCCGTCCACCAACGCGAACACCCCCGCGCCCAGGCTCGCCGGAATGCTCATAAGGTAGCTCAGCGCCAGCGCCTCGCCCCGCTCCACGCGCCTGCCCAGCAGCGCCGCGATGGTCAGCCCCGACCGGCTCAGCCCCGGCAGCGCCGCCAGCCCCTGCGCCACGCCCGCCGCCAGCGCGTCCACCATCGTCAAATCCGTGTGCCCCCTCGCATCCGGCCCGTAGGGGCAACCCTTGTGGTTGCCCTGTGTCGCGTGGTTGCCCTGTGCTGCATGGCCGCCCTGTCCGTCCGCGCCCGGCCTAACGCGGCGCAACTGCACCACGCCCGTAACCACCATCAGCAGCCCGACCGCTCCCATGCCAAGCACGCCAATCCGGTCCGAAACCTCGCCCAGTGCGAGCAAAAGGGGAACGCCCACCGCCGCGCTCACCACGGTCCCAATCACCAGGAACCGCAGCCGGGGAGATGGACTCAACGGCCCGGCGACCGCATCCTTGACTACGTCCCACGCCTCGCGCCTCAGCGCGATCAGCGCCGCGCACGCCGTCCCCGCGTGCAGCCACAGCGCGTAGGCCACCGCCTCGCTCAGCGTGCGGTCGAGCAGCGCGGTCTGCGCGACCGTCACCACGCCCTGCGAGCTGACCGGCAGCCACTCGGTCAGCCCCTGCAACAGTCCAAGCAGCAGCGCCGCGCCCATCCCTGCGACCGGAACCTAGGCTTCCTGAAGCGCGCCCGGCACCGTGAAGCTGAACGTGCTGCCCGCGCCCTCTTCGCTGCGAACGCCCACCTCGCCGCCGTAGGCGTGAACGATGTGCTTCACGATAGCCAGCCCCAGGCCGGCCCCGCCGTCGCGTCGCGCCCGGTCCACCTTGTAGAAACGCTCGAACACGTGCGGCAGATGCTCGCGCGGGATGCCCGCGCCCGTATCGCTCACCCCGATCTCCACGCGCCCGCCCGCGTCCCGCGCCCACAGCCTGATAGTCCCCCCGGCGGGCGTGAACTTGAGCGCGTTCTCCAGCAGATTCACCAGCACCTGTAGCAGCTTCTCCTCCTCCGCCCTCACTATCGGCAGCGCGGGCGGGAAGTCGGACACCAGCGAAACGTCCATCGCCGCCGCCTGCAACCGGAACTGCGACGCCGCCTCCTCCAGCACCGACGTGGCGTCCATGGCCGTGGGGCGCAGCCCTGCCTGCCCGCTCTCCAGCCGCGAAAGCTGAAGCAGGTCGTTCACCATCGTGGTCATCCGGTTAACGTCCCGGTGTACCCGACGCAGAAAGTCCTGCGCCACGTCCCGGTCGTCTATCGCGCCCCCCTCCAGCGTCTCCACCATCGCCTTCACCGACGCCAGCGGACTGCGCATCTCGTGCGACACGTTGCTCACGAACTCCTTGCGCGTCGTCTCCGCCTGCCGGATGCTCGTAAGGTCGTGGAGCGTCAGCAGAACCCCGCCCTGCGATCCCTCGCTCAGCGGCGCCGCGGTCGCGCTCAGGAAGCGGTGGCGGTGCAGCAACTCCACCTCGCCCTGCACAGGCTCGCCCGTCGCCAACGCCCGCGCTATGAGCTGCTGAAGCTCGTGGTCACGCACCACCTCCACGAGACGGCTTCCCGACGCGCGGCTCACGCTCGTGTCGAGCATCTCGCCGGCGGCCTCGTTGATGAGAGCCACCTCGCCGGTCGCCTCCACCACGATCACGCCCTCGCGCATCACGTCCAGCACCGCGGACAGCTTGTTCCGCTCCGCCGACAGGTCGCCGACCATCTCACGCAGCGACGCCGCCATCGTGTTGAACGCCGCCGCCAGCTCCTGCGTCTCGTCCAGCGACAGCGCCCGCACCCGGTGGTCCAGGTCGCCCCGCGCCAGCCTGCGCGCGCCCTCCGCGACCGACTTGACCGACCGCGACGTGCGCCGCGCCAGGTAGAAGCCCAGCGCCACCGACAGACAGGCCACGACCATTGCGGCAAGGATGACGGTGGCGATTATGCGGTTGACGCCGGACTCCGCCCGCGACAGCGGCACCTCGATGATGACAACCCCCATCGGCAAGCCGCCCGCTTCCACCCGCGACCCCACGTACAGCGTGTCCTCCCCCGTCTGCGGATTCCTGCGCGACACCTCGCTCTCGCCAACGCCCGCCGCCCACCGGAACTCGGGCCGGTTCACGAACGACTCGCCGGACGAGACTGCGCCCACCGAGTCCGCCAGCGCGTTGCCCTGCATGTCCACCACCGTGACCCGAGCGTCCACTATCTCGCTCGTGCGCTGCGCGGTGCTCTCAAGCCCCTCGAAGTCCACCGGATGCTCCAGCAGGTGAGACACCCCCTCGCCCAGCAGCCCCGCTTCCGCCAGCAGCCGCTGCTCCAGGTTGTCGTAGAAGGCGTCACGAATGAAGCCGACCAGATATATGCTGACGACCCCCATCGTCACGAATATGAGCGTCGTGTACGCCAGCGCGATCCGCCACTGGAGCGAGCGGGGCAGTCTCAGCCGTCGAATCGGTATCCTACTCCTCGTATGGTCACGATCCTGCGCGGCTTGCTGGGTTCCGGCTCTATCTTCTCCCGCAGCCACCGGACGTGCACGTCCACCGTGCGGGTGTCGCCGATGTAGTCGTACCCCCACAGCCGCTCCAAAATCTGCCTCCGCGTGAACACCCTGCCCGTGTTCTCCATCAGCAGCGCCAGCAGGCTGAACTCCCGCGGCTTCATCTGGAGCGGCCGCCCGTCCAGCCTCGCCGTGTGGCCGTCCACGTCCACTTCCAGCCCGTTCGCGCTCAGCACGCTGTTGGCCGTCGGCTGCGTCTCGCGCCCGGATGCCGCCCCGGAGCGTCGCAGCAGATTGCGCACCCTCACCACCAGTTCCCTCATGCTGAACGGCTTGGTCACGTAATCGTCCGCGCCCAGTTCCAGCCCCACCACGCGGTCGATCTCCTCGCCCTTCGCGGTCAGCATCAGAATGGGAACGTCGCTCTCGCGGCGAAGAATGCGGCACAGCTCGAACCCGTCCAGCCGCGGCAGCATGATGTCGAGCAACACCAGGTCCGGACTGCCCTGGCGCGTCAGGTTCAGCCCCTCTTCACCGTCCTGCGCGGCCAACACCCGGTACCCCTCGTGTTCGAGGTTGTACCTGATGGCCTCCAGGATGTTCTCCTCGTCCTCGACGATGAGCACGGTCTGCGCGGACATTGCAAACTCCGGCACGTAGCACTGCGGCCCCATTATAGCGCGAATCACGCCGGCAGGTGGCTGTGAGTTCCTCCCCAGGGCTATCGCATACTACTCCACAGTCATACGTGAGGGCCGGCCTAGAGCGAGGAAATCGCTAAAAGTGTCCCATACTGCACTGTTTTGCCCATTTCGTAGCTGGGAGAGGTGACACTTGGGGCGGTTAGGTGCCCCAGTCTGTGCGATTTTATGGAGCAATTTGGTGAAAATGGCGCAGAATTGCGCGGCGAACGGGAGGCCGCAACGGGGTCCCGTATCAGGTGCGGGGCAGGCGGTTCATGGTGGCGATTGGGTTGTGTAGGTGCGTTATGGGAAAACGATAGCACGGATGTGCGTGCGGGGTCAATGGGGTGGGCGGCCCCTGAGTTCCCGCCCCCGTTTTCATGCCAATGACTGTGGAGTGAGGAATGGCGGTGGGACGAAACAGGTATGGATCAGGGCGTCTACAGGGCAGTTGCGGGGCATCTGCATGGCAGTGGTGGAGACTCGATGGCGCGGTTTTGGGGCGGAATTTCGGGGGTCGGCCCGGTTCAACAATCCATTCGACAAGCTCAGAACAAAGCTCAGGGGAGCCTCAAGGTATGGGTGAGGGCACGCCTGATTCGGGGCCGAGAAATCAGTATGCGATAGCCCTGCCCTCCCCCCAGTGGATACGCAGGTCCAGCGCTTCGCTGTACGACCAGGTGGTGCCGTCCGCGGCGGTGTGCAGTTCGAAGGGCTCGTAGCGACCGTCCACCAGCCGTTCGCCCACCAGCGGCTGGCCGTACAACTCGCCAGTACTCCCTTACTCCCAGTTGCGCGTACAGGTTGCGCTTGTGGCCCAGGTCGTTGTCCGCCGTGCTGAGCGACGTCACCTCCATAACGAAGTCCGGCTGCTTGCCCGTTCGCCACATCAAGTAGTTGGACAAGCCTTCGCCACGGATGCCGTTGGCGTCCACGTCGAACACGATGTACAGGTCCGGGGCGACGCGGTGATTGCCGTCGTCAGGGTCGTAGGACATGAACCCTCCGCCGCAGACGAAGACGCTATTGTTCTCCCGGAAGTGGTCTCTTATATTGTAGCGCAACGCCATGTCCAGGTGGCGTGGCCGCTACGCCTAACACGGAGGTAGCCCCAGTTCAGCCGCGTCATTCCGGAAGGCCTGAAGGGCGCCAGGTACGCAACCTGTGAACTCGTTGGGGGCCAAGTCTATTTCCACTAGTTTCGGCAGACTGCCGAGTTCGACGGGAATCTGCCCGCTCAGACGGTTGCTCGCCAACATCAGGTGGGTCAGTTCCGGCAGGTTGCCGAGTTCGGCGGGGATTGGCCCGCTCAATTGGTTGTCCGTTAGTTGTATGAACTCGATACTGGACATGTCGCCGAGTTCGGGCGGAATCGGACCGGCAAGCAGGTTTCCATGCAACCTCAAGTCTTCCAGTCTTGACAGGGTGCCGTACTCCGGCGGAATCTGGCCGGTCAGCAAGTTGTTGTACAACTCGAGACGAACTAGATTGGCAAGGTTGCCCAGTTCGGCAGGTAGTTGACCGCTTAACTGGTTCCAACTCAGGTCTAGGACGGTCAGATGGTGAAGCCCGCCAATCTCTTTGGGAATCTCCCCGCTCAGTTGGTTCGACGGCAAGTTTAGCTCCCACACCGCGGAGAGGTTGCCGAACTCTGTCGGAATCTGTCCCTCCAAGTCGTTAACCGCAAGGTTCATCACTCGGACACGTGAGAGGTTACCCAACTCCTTGGGCAACGGCCCAACCAGTTGGTTGAAGGACAGGTTGAGATCCTCCAGATTGGCTAGATTGCCAAGCTCAGATGGAATCTGCCCACCCAACGGATTGAGGTAAAGGCTTAAGTTTACCAGCCTGGAGAGGTTTCCAAGTTCGGCCGGTATGCCCCCCGTCAATTGATTCTCGTCAAGTACCAGCGACAACAGGTTGCTCACCTGGCCTATCTCGCGCGGAATAGGGCCGGTCAGATTATTGCTTCTGAGTTGCAACTGTAGCAGTCCTGACAATCTGCCTAGTTCGGCGGGCAACTCTCCACTGAGATTGTTCCAATTGAGAACAAGGTGCGACACCCGGCCGTTGCCATCGGTATCCACACCCCGCCACTCGCTAAGAGGCTTGTCGGATAGCCAGTTTTCGCTGTAGCTCCAGTTGGGGCCGTCGGTGGCCTGGTACAGCGCAATCAACACCCGACGGTCTGCCGCGATAGCCTCTGCGACATCCGTCGAGGCTCCCACAGGCACTGCGGGAACCGTCCCCACAACCGAACACAGAGGCATACGCAGTTCCTGCCAGTCATTATTCGGCGCGCGCCTTAAACCGTCCGGATAGCAGCCCGTGAACGAGTTTAATGCAAGGTAAATGCCATCCAGATCGAGGTCTCCGAACCCCAAGGGAATCTGGCCATCGAAGTAGTTGATTGCCAGGCTGACGGTCTTGAGATTTGGCAGGTTGCCGAGAGATTCGGGAATCTGGCCGGACAGTCGGTTGTGATCCAGGCCAAGGTGCACCAGATTGAGCAACCTGCCTAATTCCATCGGTACACCGCCGCTCAATTCGTTGTTGCTAAGCCACAACTGGTCGAGCTTGGTAAGGCTGCCAAACTCCCTGGGTATTGGCCCGCTCAAGTCGTTGGCGTACAGCCCCAATTCTTCCAAGCGGGATAGTTTGCCCAACTCTTTCGGAACCTCGCCTTCGAGCATGTTTATCCCCAAGTACAGCTTTCTGAGACTGGACAAGTTGCCTAGTTCCTTGGGGATGCGCCCATCCAGCATATTGTTATCCAGGTTGAGGACTTCCAAGTTGGCCAGGTCGCCGAGTTCCAGCGGAATGTTTCCATGAATGTCATTGTTGTTCAGCACCAACTCTCGCAGGCCGGCCAAGTTGCCCAGTTGCTTAGGCAACTCGCCCCACAGCCCGTTGTCTTCCAAGTGCAGATGCGAAACCATCCCATCGCCGTCGGTGTCCACCCCGTGCCACCGGTCGAGCGGCGCGTCGGACAGCCAGTTATCGTTGTTGAGCCACACCGACCCGTTCAAGGCGTAGTATAGACCCAGCAACACGTCCCGGTCCGCATCCGGGCCGGGCACCTGTCCGGGCGACGTTGCCGCGACTGAGCAAGCCTTCAAGCCAAGATTCGCCAGTCTGACGCTCAACATTCGGCTCAATTCGTCCGGAATGCACCCCGTGAAGTCGTTGCCCGCCAGGTGCAGCGCGCCGAGCCTGAGACTGCCGAGCGTCGCCGGTATCTGCCCGCCCAGACGGTTGCCCGCCAAGTCGAGCGTCCGCAGGTTGGCCAGCTTGCCGAGTTCCGGAGGTATCTCTCCCCCAATGTGGTTGCCGCCCAGACCGAGCCTTTCCAGGTGAACCAGGTCGCCCAGCTCAGTGGGAATTTCGCCGCCCAACCGATTGCGCCCCAACTCGAGCTCGCGCAGTTCGGACAGCAGGCCGATTTGCGGCGGCAGTTCCCCTTCCAGGCCATTGTCCTCCAAGAGCAACGCGGTGACGTTGCCTTGCTCGTCTGCAATCACGCCGTGCCACTGGTCGATGGGCTTATCCGACAGCCAGTTGTCATCCATAAGCCAGGATGGTCCGTCCGTCGCGCTGTACAGCATCGTCAACACGTCCCGTTCGGTAGGCGGCGAAGGGGTGGGCGTCAGCGTAGGCGTGGGCACAGGTGTAGGCGTAGGCGTGGGCATAGGCGCAGGCGTAGGCGTGGCGGACGGCAGAGGCGTCGGTGTAGGCGAAAGCGTGGGCGACGGCACGAGTGTCGCTGTTGGCGTGGGCAGAGGTGGCAGTGTTGGGACGGGCGCAGGCGTGGCCGTAGGCGTCACGGTAGGCACGACCGTCGCCGTCGCCACCGGCGCGATGGGCGCCGCCGGCCCAGCCGTCTCCGCCCCTCCATCCCCCCCACACCCCACCACCGCGACGGCGCACACCACCGCCACCGTCAGCGCGAACGATACCGCCCACGCCCCCGCCCGCGCGCCGATGCCCATGTCCCGCTCGCGCCCCATCGTCTCCCTCTACATCCCCAGAAACCCCCGCGTCGCCTCGATGAACTCCTGCGGCTTGTCCACCGTCACCACGTGTCCCGCGTCCGCCACGTCCACCCAGTCGAACGCCGCGCCCACCTCCTTCATCCGCGCCAGCGTCTCGTCGCCCACCAGCGCGCTCTCCGCGCCGCGCACCTCCAGAATGGGGCAGGGAATAGTCTCCACCGCCTTCCAGTACCGGCCAATCAGTCCCGCATCCGTCATGTCCGGCAGCGCGCGATTGAACAGCGACGAGTCCGCCTTCCACGTCCACTTGCCGTCGTCGCGCTGGCGCGTCTTATCCTCGATGTCCTTACGCAGCCGCGCGTCGCTCGCCCACGGGTTGCCCTCCCGCGCCCACGCCACCGCATCGTCCAGCGTCGCGAACTCCATCGGCGTCGGCGGACGGTTCGCGCGCTCGCCCATAGCCGCCGGATTCGGCTCCGGCGCGATATCCACTATCACGATGCGCTCCACCCGGTCCGGGTTATCCGCCGTGTACAGCAGCGAGTGCCAGCCGCCCATCGACAGCCCCGCCAGCGTGAACCGCGCCAGCCCCAGCGCGTCCACGAACGCCGCCAGGTCCTCCACGAACCTGTCCCGCGCGTAGCCGTCGTCGGCCCACGCGCTTTCCCCGTGTCCCCGCTGGTCCACCGCATAGACGTGGTAGCTGGCCGACGCAACCTCCGCGAACTCGTCCCATATCCGCGCCTGTCCCGTATGCCCGTGCAGACACACCAACGGCGGCTTCCCCTCGCTCCCCCAGTCCAAATACCGCAGCCGCACCCCGTTCACCGTCACAAACTTCTCTCGATACTCTCCAGCCATCTCTATCCTCCTTTCGTTCCCTTCCCCCTTGATGGGGGAAGGTTAGGATGGGGGTGCCGACAGCGGACCACCCCCTCTCCGCCCCTCTTCGTGCCCTTCGTGGATAATCCAAAGCGCCCCACACCCCCACTATGCTACCGTACCCTTACAACATACCAGACCCGCCCCCGCCCGGAGGCATCACGCACCGTGCCCGCTCTAACCGACCAGCCCCCAGTCGAGGCCGCCGCCCCCGCCCAGCGCTTCCACGAGCTCGACGCCCTCCGCGCCTTCGCCATGCTGCTCGGCGTCGTGCTCCACACCGCGCTCTTCTTCATGCCCGACGCCTGGTCGAAAGCCTACTCCGCCGAGGGCTACCCCGCCGAAGTCTCTGGCCTCTACACGATCCTCTTCTACGCCATCCACGGCTTCCGAATGCCCGTCTTCTTCCTGCTCAGCGGCTACTTCACCGCGCTGCTGTGGCAGCGCAGGGGACTGCGCGCACTCACCGTCCAGCGGATTAAGCGCATCGGACTGCCCCTCGTAGTGGGCGCGTTCACCGTCATCCCGGCCACCACCATAGCCTTCATCTGGGCGTTCGACGCTTTCGAAGAAGTCCGGTTCTCGATCTTCTGGTGGCCGTTCATCTGGCTCGGCACCCTCAATCATCTCTGGTTCCTCTGGCTGCTTCTCTGGCTTTGCGGCGCATTCGTCGTTGCCGCCAGGCTGGGCATGAGGTTCGACCACCCCGTCGCCTGGTGGCTCGCCATCCCCCTCACACTTCTGCCGCAGCTTCTGATGACCGAGCCCGTCTTCGGCCCCGACACATCCGACAAGCTGACCTTCGACCCCGTCGTGCTGTCCTACTACGCGCTGTTCTTCGTGTTCGGCGCCTTCATCTACCGGCGCGGATTCCAAATCAGCCGGTGGTGGACGCTCGCGCTCGTGCCCGCGCTCACGCTGGTCTTCTGGGGCGGCCTGGCGCTGCTCTACGACGTGAAGGCGGACTGGGCGAAGCCGCTCGCCGACGTGGCGCAGGTCGCCTTCGCCTGGCTCATGTGCTTCGGACTGATGGGCCTCTTCCGCCTCATAGCCCACCGCGAGCGCTTCTGGGTGCGCTACATCTCCGACGCCTCCTACTGGATTTACCTGTGGCACCTGCCCCTGATAGTGGTGGCGTTCGAGCTGATAGCCGGCTGGCGCGTCGGCTCCCACCTCAAGTTCGCCCTCATCAACCTGGCTGTCACCGCCATCCTGCTCTTGTTCTACCAGCTAGCCGTCCGCCACACCCCCATCGGCGCCATGCTCAACGGCCCCCGCACCCGCCACCGATAGTCCCTTCCCCGTCCCTTCGTGCCATTCCGAGCGTAGCCGAGGAATCTAGGGTGCCCACTCTCTCGCCCCGTCATTTCCGCGAAAGCACGTCACCCCAGCGAAAGCGGGGGCGGGAACCCAGGAGCGGCACCGCCACCAGTCACGCAATCCACCAACCCGCGGCGGTCTCTTCGTGCCATTCCGAGCGTAGCCGAGGAATCTAGGGTGCCCACTCTCTCACCCCGTCATTTCCGCGAAAGCACGTCACCCCAGCGAAAGCGGGGGCGGGACCCAGCGGTGGGGCCGCCCACCAGTTTCCCAGTCATCCAACCACTAACCACTAACCACTAACCACTGACCACTCGCCCTACCGCTCCCACACCAGCTCCCCATCCACATACGTCTGATCCACGTAGATCTCCCGTATGTACTCCGCCGCCACGCTCGTCGGATCGTGACTCAGCACCAGCAGGTCCGCGCGCTTGCCCACCTCCAGCGACCCCACCTCAGACTCCCGCGACATCGCGTACGCCGCGTTCGCCGTGTACATCCTCAGCCCCTCCTCCGCCGTCACCGCCTCGCTCGCCCCCGCCGGCTCCCCGTCGCGCGTCCGCCGCGTCACGATGGAGTACAGCCCCAGCAACGGCTCAAGCGGCGCGCACGGGCAGTCCGAGCTAGCCGCCACCCTCAGCCCCGCGTCCAGCATCGACCGGAACGGGTGCGCCCCGACCTGGCCGCCCAGTTCCGCCGCGCGGCTCACCGCCGAGTCGCCGCCCGTGTACACGAACGGCGGCTGCACCACCGGCACCACGCCCAGCGACGCCGCCCGCCGCATCAGGCCCGGCGTCGGAAAGCCGTAGTGCTCGATTCGGAAGCGCGGCTCCTCTACGTGCCTATCGCGCAACGCCGCCTCGAAGCTGTTCAGCGCCTGCTCTATCGCCCACGTGCCCAGGCAGTGAATCGCCACCTGCAACCCGCGCCCGTGCGCGTTCACCGTCAGCGCGTCCGCCTCGTCCTGCGTGTAGTACCGCTCGCCGATTCGCTCTTCGTCGCCGTGCGGGTGGAACCGTATCAGCGCCGCGCTCGGAAACACCGGGTCCATGAACATCTTCATCGTGCCCCCGCGCAGCCGGTCCGACACGTTCCCGTCGCCAAGCTCGCCCCGCGACGCCTCCTCCGGCGCCGCGAAGAACCCCTGGCCCCCCAGCATCTGGTGCACCGTCATCGGCAGCATCCCCCGGCTCTCGGCGGCGCGATACAGCCCCGCCGCGGTCGTCGTCACCAGCGCGTCCCCCACCGACGTAATCCCGCTCGCCAGGTGCCGCAGGCAGTTCTGCCGCACCAGCTCAGCCGCGCCGTCCTCGCCGTAGTAGTCGATGAATCCGCGCATCGACAGGTTGTACACCGGGTCCATCGCCCCCTCCCACAACGTCCCGTCCGGCTCGCCGCGGTCGTCGTGCAGAATCTGCCCGTGCGACGGGTCCGGCGTGTGCCTGTCGATGCCCGCTATCCCCAGCGCCGCCGAGTTCGCGTAGCAGGCGTGCACCGACCCGTCCATCACGCACACCGGATTGTCCGGCGCGACCTCGTCCAGTTGCCCCCGCGTAAGCCGCGCACCGTCCGGCATCATCCGGCTGCGGAACCCCCAGCCCCAAAGCCACCGCCCCCTCGGCGCGTCCTTCGCCGCGTTCGCGATGGCGTCCAGTATGCTGTTCACGCTCGCGTGCGGCGGCACGCTGCAATCCACCGACACCGGCTGGAACGTCGTCAGGCTGAAGTGATTGTGCGGGTCCACGAACCCCGGCAGCAGCGTCCGACCGTTCAGGTGCACCACGCGCGTATCCTCACCCGCCAGCCTCCCGACCTCCGCGTTCGCCCCCACCGCCCTAATCCTCCCGTCCCGCACCGCCACAGCCTCCGCCCGGCTGTTCCGCCCGTCCATCGTCAGCACATTCCCGCCCATCAGCACCAGGTCCATACCGCACCTCCGTGTTTTCCCGCTCTCTTGATTCGTCGTTCCCGTGAAAACGGGAACCCAGGGGCCGGGAAGGGTGAGCCCGTCCTCCACTGTCCTTCCTAGCCCGTCTCCCACCGCCATCCCCCGCCCGTCACCCACTGCCACTCCGCGCCTGTCGCCTACTGTAATTACGAGCGCAGCCGAGGAATCTACCGCCCCCGCACGCAACGACCCCTTGACGCCCCCCGCCGCGAGATGCCATATTCTAGCCCCATGCCAACCACACCCGCCACCTGCTAATATCCCCTCTCCCTCAGGGAGAGGGTCAGGGTGAGGGTGAAGAGTCCCTTCCCCCTCTCCACCACCGTCATTCCGGCCCACGAGCCGGAATCGAAGAGTCCCTTCCCCCTCGCAGGGGGAAGGTTAGGATGGGGGTGAAGAAACCGCCCCCCGGAGGCCCACCATGCCCAACCCAAACATCCCCGACCACGCCCCCGCCGCAACCCTCTTCCCCGAATTCGACGGCCTCTACGACCTCATCGCCCGCGAAGTCGACGGCCTCACCGACGAGCAGCTAGACTTCGTGTCCGACAGGTGGGGCTGGAGCGAGTGGAGCATACGAATGCAGCTTAGCCACATGGCCTCGCTCACCTTCAGGTGGATGCTCATTCGCTGGGTCGACCAGCTCTTCCCCGGCGGCCACGACGTCGATGACGTAGCAGGCATGGCCGACTCCCCCTCCGACCGCCGCCTCGACGATACCGCATACCACGACATCGACGTGATTATGCGCAAGCTCCGCGAGGGCATCGACTTGGTCCGCTCCGTGCTGTCCTCCCACGACGCCGGATTCGTCCGGAGCGCAACCATCCCCTACGGCATGGACGGCGCCTGGGTGCTCATGTCCCAGGCCCACCCCACCGGCCTCACCCCGGCACACGAACGTCACCTCACCCCGGCACACGAACGTCACCCCACTCCGGCACACGAACGTCACCCCCGCGAAAGCGGGGGCGAGGGCCGCATGACCCTCGAGGCCACCATCCGCCACATCTACTTCGAGGAAACCACCCACCTCTACAACATCCAGCGCCTCAAGCGCGCCCAGGGCCTCCCCACCATCGTCGAAGTCCCCCGCGTCGGCTACTGGGTCCTCCCCACCTGGGACCGAAGCGAACCCTAGCGCCCCAAAGTCCCCTCTCCCTCAGGGAGAGGGCTAGGGTGAGGGTGAAAAGCCCCTTCCGCCTCTCAGCGGGAAGCCTAGTACACCGACACCCTAGAAATGAGGGGTAAGGAATCGCTCTGCCGTGAAGCCTCGCCTATGCCGGCTAGCCCTCATTTCAAAGTTTTCGTACCACTAGAGCCTACCCTGAGCCTGCTGAAGGGATGGGGGTGCCGTCGGGCGCTACCGCCGCGGCCATTCGGCGCATTCGGTGTAGTAGGGCGGCTCCTCCAGCCAGACGTTCGCCTGGTATATCGTCCAACTGCCGTCCGTGTTTGCGCGGGCACGGATGAAGACGTAAACGCCCTGCCCGCCGCTTCCCGCCGACTTCTGGGCCATGTCCATGCACGAGTAGCCGGACCACGACAGTCTGCCATCCCCACCGTACATGTCGGCGCGGCCCTGTGCGGTAACAACGAAGTTGGCCTTTCCATCGTAGTCTTCGACGAAACAGCCCGTGCCCTTTTTCACCACCATGTTCGCCTCGCACTCGACGGACACTTCGGGCAACGGCGCGGCGGACATGGCGCGCAACTCCGCTGGCACGTCCAGCTCCCCATCGTAGTTGCTGCCCCAACAGGCTACGGCCCCGCCTTCCTGCACGCCGCAGCCATGTGAAGAGCCTGTGGTGACACTCACGAACTGAAGACTGGATGGCAGTTCCTCAAGCTCCAGGTCGTCGCCGTCGGTATCGGCCCACCAGCAGAGCGCGGAACCGTCGTGGCGAATCCCGCAGAGGTATTGTTCGCTGAGGTTGCTGATGTGACTGCCGAGATATACAAGGTCTCTTCCAACATCCGGCCCGTGAATCACGCCCTCTTTATTCCAGCAGGCCACCATGCGGGTCGTCGTCAGACCGCAAGCTACGCTTGAGCCGCCGCTTATCGATGCGAGTGGCAGGTCTTGCACCCGGAGTGCGGGCTTTACTTCAACGTCCCCCCAACACAGGACTGAGTTGTCTTCCCGAATCCCGCACGTGTACCCGTTGCTGCTGGCGAGTTGCGTAAATGTCTCGCCTGGCGGTGGCGACGACTGGCCATAGTCGTCCGCGCCCCAGCAGATGGGCGATTCGTCTTCATGCAGGGCGCAAGTGTGGGAACCGCCCGCGCTGATGGTGGCGAACTTCTCGCCTGGCGGTGGCGATGATTGACCGTAACTGTCCGTACCCCAGCATACGGGCGAGCCGTCCAAACGCAGGCCGCATGTATGCCAACCGCCGCCGCTGATAGCCGCAAGAGTCTCGCCCGATGGCGGTGACGCCTGGCCGTATTCGTCCGCGCCCCAACACACGGGTGAGCCGTCTGCGCGCAGGACGCAAGTGTGGGAACTGCCCGCGCTGATGGCGTATGGGCCGCGCGGCTGAGGCCGCGGCGTGAGGGGGGCGTAGCCGGCCGGCGCCGCGGCCGTCCATGACGTGGCGTTGTTATGTTTGCGCGTCGTGTCGTAGTTGACTGGCGTCACACCCGTGCCATCGGCGTTCATCACGTATATGTCCGTGTTCCCGCCTCGGAAGGATGCGAACGCGAGCCTTTGTCCATCCGGCGACCATATGGGAACCTGGTCTGTACTAGGGTAATCTGTGACGCGCGTGACTTCGGAGCCGTCAGCGGCCATCACGTAGATGTTTGAGTCGATGTCTGAATAGTAGTCGCCATAACCAAACACAATACGCTTGCCGTCCGGCGACCACTTGGCCGATCCGGCAATTCCCGGAATATCGGTTAGGCGTGTGACTTCGGAGCCATCGGCAGCCATAACGTAGATGTCGTAATCTTCATCGCTGCCGGACGTTAGGGCGATGAGCTTACCGTCCGGTGACCAATCGGTAGCGTAATCGTCCATCGGGCTGTCAGTAAGGCGTGTGACTTCTGAGCCGTCGGCGGCCATCACGTATATCTCGTAGTTGCCATCCCTGTTGGAAGTGAAGGCGATTCGTCGCCCGTCCGGGGACCATATGGGTAGGTTGTCTTCACCAGGACTGTTGGTGATGCGCGTGACGTCGGAGCCATCGGCGGCCATGACGTATATCTCGATGTCACCGTCCCTATCGGATACAAACGCGATTCGCTTGCCGTCAGGGGACCACGCTGGAAAGACATCCTCCGCAGGATGAATGGTAAGCCGCGTGGTGTTCGTGCCGTCGGGGTTCATAACGTACACGTCCCAGTTCTCCTTACCCCATCCCTGGTAAACAGCGGCATGGAATGCAATACGACCCGGTATAGATGGCAGCCCTGAGCAGAGAGGCATCCTGAGTTCCCACACGTCGTGTGTCTGTACGAGCGACAGCGCGTTCGGCAGGCATCCGGTGAAGTCGTTGCCTTCCAGGTGTAGCGACGTGACGTGACGTAGGCGGCCGAGTTCGGGTGGTATCTGGCCTGACAGCCCGTTGCCCCATAGATTCAGTTCCGCAAGACGTGACAGTTGGCCGAGTTGGGTGGGAATTGGCCCCTTCAACCGGTTGTATACCAAGTTCAGGACTACGACGCGGCCATCGTCGTTGGTCGTCACACCGTACCACTGGTCGAGAGGCTTGTCGCTAAGCCAATTGTCGTTCTCGGCCCAATCGGGGCCGTTCGTCGAGTGGTACAGGATGCTCAGTATTTCCCGGTCGGTAAGCGGCTTGAGCGTAGCCGTAGCGGTGGGCGTGGCCGGCTTTGACGTGGGCGTTCGCGTAGCGCCGGCGAGCTTTGGCGCGGGCGTAGCCGTCTCCAGCGCGAGTCTGGGCGTGGCTGGTGCAGGTGTAGGTGAGAGTGTAACCGGGGCAGGCGACGGCACGGGCACGGGTGCCGCCGGCATTGCAACGATCTTAGCTTGCGTGTCTGGCGTAGCCGGCGGCGTAGGTATGCGCGCGGCGTCCTGCCCGCACGCCACAACTGCCGCGAGCGCCAGCGCCCCCGCCGCCAACGCCGCAAAACCGACACGCCCCATAGACAGGCGCTCCCTCCTCCTTCATCCAACCACTAACCCACCGACAAACTGACAAACTGACCCACTAACCCCCCGCCGTCGCCCGCATCCGCTCCCGCACGTCCTCCCCCACGTCCGGCAGCCGCCGCTCCACCGGTGCGCCGCCCGACCCCCGCATCGCCTCCGCCATCAGCTCCACGCCGCCCAGGAAGTCGGGCAGGGCGATGTACTCCGCGCCCACGCCCCCGTCCGGGTCCCGCAGATTCGTCGTCCCGTTATGGTAGTTCCCCAGCGGAAACGCCACCCCCGTCACGCTGTAGCCGTACATCGCGAACGCCGTCCCCTCGCACGTGCCGCCGCTCATAAGCTGACGCTGGCACCGGAAGTCCGGGTCGCGTGCCAGTATCCGCTGCCGCGCGTCGGTCAGCGCCCGCTCCGCGCCCCCGTCGAACGTGCTCATTGCGTCCCCCGTGCGTATCACCGGCCCTTCGCCCTGCGCCACGCCCGGAATCACCGGGCTGGACTCCACCGACACCACCACCGTATCCGCTGGAAGCGTCCCCGCCTGCGCCATCAGCCGCGCCCCGAACAGCCCGCCCTCCTCGCCGCGCGTGAACACCGCGAACACGTCCGCCTCCGCACCCTCGCCCGCCACCCGCTCCACCGCCGCCAGGATGCCCGCGCACCCCGCCAGGTCGTCCAGCGCCCGCATCCGGATCGTCTCGCCGTCCAGCTCGAAATCCGGCAGGTCGAACACCACCGCCGTCGGCAGCGCCACCTCGACCTCCTCCGCCAGCGTCGCCGACACCAGCCGCTCCGCCCCCTCGCGCTCCGGGCCGTCATACGGCGCCAGATCGCACCCCACACGCTCGCCGTCCGGCATGATTGCCAGCGCCGCCGTCCGCTTCGCCAGCGCCGCCGCCGGCACGCCGCCCAGCGCCCGCGCCACGTACCGACGCCCCGACCCCTCGATAAGCTCGAACCCCGGATGGTCCATGTGCGCCACGAACGCGATGGGACGCCGATCGCCACCACCACCCTGGCTCGCGTACCGCGCCAGCACGTTCCCGAACTCGTCCCGCCACGACGACAGCCCGATCTCGCGCAGCGTGTCCTCCACCGCCTCGGCGACGCCCCGCTCGTGGAACGGCGCCGCCGGACGCGACCCAAGCCGCGCCAGGATCTCCAGCGCCCTCTCGTCCTCCCGCCGCAGCGCCGAACCGTCGTCGCGCCCGCCCGACGAATCCGCGCCCATCAATTCTCGTCGTCCACGAGCAACAGGTCATCCACCAGCCGCTCCGCCCAGTCCCGCAGATTGTCCTCGATGTCCGCGCCGCAACGAGGGCAGTCCAGGTCCCCGAACCGCAGCCGCGTGCCGCAGCGATCGCACGGCTCCACCTCGTAAAGGCTGTTCACAACCTTCTGAATCTGATCTTCCGTAGCCATACAGAGTGTTACCCCAGTCGAATGTAGTATTGAGACTCCGGCCGCCGCGGGCCAACACACCCGCCCGCAACCGCCGCATAATGATACTTGCCCCCATTCAGCGTGACAATTCCCCCACCGCACTTCCTCGGTCCCTCCCACTTAGTGTCCTTCGTGACCTTCGTGGATAATCTGCGTGTGCTATCATAGTCGGCAGGGAGACTACCCATGACCACCGTCACGTCCGCCGTCGTGTTCGAGGACGCCGAGCGTATGCACGTCGCGGCGTTGGATCGCATGGCCGCCGGCGACATCCGGGACGCCGCCGAAAAGGCCTGGTGCGCCGCCAAACGCGCCACCGACGCTCTCGTCCTGGCGCGCACCGGCCAACTTCCCCCCAAGTCGCCCGACACCACAAAGACCTTGCAATCTATGGCCGCCGCCGACCCGTCGTACCGCGGCCTACGCGCCAGCTACTTTGCGAGGCAGGTATCCCTGCACGGAAACTGCTTCTACACCGGTTGGTGCGAACCCATCGAGGACATCGAGCTCCTCATCCGCGAGACGGCGGACTTCATCCGCGACGCTCGCCGCCTCGCGGAGACATAGGTGTGGCGAACGCCGGCCGCCATTCCCAAAAGCCCTTCCCCCCTCTCCGCTGCCATTCCGAGCGCCCTTCCGCTGCCATTCCGAGCGCAGCCGAGGAATCTAAGTCGAACGCCACCGACCACTGAAAACTGACATACTGACCCACTGACAAACTGCTAAACTACTCCCCATGCACACGCACCCCCACCCCCATCCCCGCGAGCGCCGTCGCCTCCTCACCCACGTCCTCCGCCGCGTCTCCCGCGCCTTCTACCTCACCATCCGCGTCCTCCCCGGCCCCCTCCGCGCCCCCGTCGGCCTCGCCTACCTCCTCGCCCGCGCCGCCGACACCATCGCCGACGCCCGCCACACGCCCGCATCCCAGCGTCTCGCCGCCCTCCGCCGCTTCCGCGCCATCTGCGGTCATTCCACCCCCTCTCCCATTGTCACTCCTGCGAAAGAACGTCACCCCCGTGAAAACGCGGACGGGAACCCAGGGTCAGAGGCCGCGCCCGACGCCACGGCCCTCGCCCACCTCGCCGCCCAGTTCGCCGCCACCGACGCCGAGCGCGACCTCTCCCACGCCATCCCGTCCCTCATCTCCATGCTCGACTCCCGCCCGCCCCACGACGCTGCCCGCATCCGCTCCGTCGTCTCCACCCTCACCCACGGCATGGAGATGGACCTGACCACATTCGCCAGTGCGACGGCGGACGCCCCGCGCGCCCTGGCGTCCTGCGACGCCCTCGACCGCTACACCTACCTCGTCGCCGGCTGCGTCGGCGAGTTCTGGACCGCCACCACCGTCGCCCACACGCCCGCCCTCTCCGGCTGGGACATCCCCCGCATGTCCGCCCTCGGCGTCGGCTTCGGCAAAGCCCTCCAGCTCACCAACGTCCTCCGCGACGTCCCCGCCGACCTCCGCGCCGGCCGCTGCTACCTGCCCGCCGGCTGGCTCGCCGACGAGGGCCTCGACCCCGCCGACCTCCTCGACCCCGCCAACTCCCGCCGCGCCCGGCCCGTCTTCGCCCGCGCACTCCGCGTCGCCCTCGACCACTTCCGCGACGCCGAGGCCTACTGCCTCGCCATCCCCCGACGCTGCGTCCGCCTCCGACTCGCCGTCCTCTGGCCCGCCCTCATGGGACTCGCCACCCTCGCCCTCATCGCCCGCAACCCCCGCTGGCTCGACCCGTCCCGACCCTCCAAAGTCACCCGCGCCTGGGTCTACCGCACCATGCTCCTCTCCCTCCTCGCCGTCCGCTCCAACACCGCCCTCCGCCGCTGGTTCCACCGCCTCCGCACCCGCATCGCAGTCCCTTCCCCCTCATGTTCCTACCATTCCGGTTCTCATCCCTGTCATTCCGAGCGCAGCCGAGGAATCTAAGGTGCCAGCCAGCAAACTGCCGTCGCCCCCTCCCACTAACCACTAACAACTCGTATGCTACAATCCCCCCATCACACTCAGGAGGCGCCCATGACCACGCAAGCAACCCAAACCACCACCTACTTCCCCGGCCCCGGCGCCGACTGGGAGCGCCGCGCCCCCGACCAGGTCGGCATCGACCCCGACCTCCTCCGGAAAGCCATCGACTACTCCGTCCAGCCCCACCGCGAGGGCCACCTCCGCGACCTCGCCGAGCAGATTCGCCAGAACAACGCCGGCAAGCAGCACGACGACGGCGTCACCCTCGGCCCCACCAAGACCCGCGGCGCCGTCACCGGCGTCGTCCTCCGCCACGGCTACCTCGTCGCCGAGTGGGGCGAGCCAGAGCGCGTCGACATGACCTTCAGCGTCACCAAGAGCTTCCTCTCCACCGTCGCCGGCCTCGCCTACGACCGCGGACTCATCCGCGACGTCCACGACCGCGTCGCCGACTACGTCCACGACGGCGGCTACGACTCCCCACACAACGCCAAGATTACCTGGGACCACTCCCTGCGCCAGATAAGCGAGTGGGACGGCACCCTCTGGGACAAGCACTACGCCGCCGGCAACCACGAAGACCTGTTCCGTCCGGTGGAAGAGCCGGGCACGGCCTACGAGTACAACGACGTCCGCGTCAACCGCTTCTCCCTCTCCCTGCTGCGCGTCTGGAAGCGCCCCCTGCCCGAAGTGCTCAAAGAGCACGTCATGGACCCCATCGACGCCTCCGACACCTGGAAGTGGAACGGCTACCGCAACTCCTACGTGGACGTAGACGGCGAACAGATGTGGTCCGTCAGCGGCGGCGGACACTGGGGCGGCGGCATGTGGATATCCGCCCGCGACCAGGCCCGCTTCGGCCTCCTCTCCCTCCGCCGCGGCGAGTGGAACGGCAACCAGCTACTCTCCCGCGACTGGGTCGACATGGCCACGACGCCCACGCCCATCCAGCCAACCTACGGCTTCATGAACTGGTTCCTCAACACCGACCGCGCACTCATGCCCAGCGCCCCGGAGTCCAGCTTCTACCACCTCGGCGCCGGAGCCAACAAAATCTGGGTGGACCCCGACCACGACCTCGTCGTAGTCCTCCGCTGGATGGCCACCGAGCACTTCGACGGCTTCGTCCAACGCATCCTCGCCTCCATCCGCTAATTCCCTTCCCCCTCGCAGGGGGAAGGCCAGGATGGGGGTGAAGAAGTCCCCTCTCCCCCGCGCGGGAGAGGGTTAGGGTGAGGGGGCCGTCCGCCGGCGTTTCCCACACCGCGTTGTAAGGGCGGGTCTGTGACCCGCCCGCCAGTCCCTTCCCCCTCGCAGGGGGAAGGTTAGGATGGGGGTGAAAGAATCCCCTCTCCCTTGAGGGAGAGGGCTAGGGTGAGGGTGAACCCACCATGCAAAAAGTACGCCTCGCCATAGTCGGCTGCGGCACCATCTCCCAACTCAACGCCCCCGGCTACCTCGCCCACCACCGCTGCGAGGTAGCCGCCCTCTGCGACCCCGTCCCCGAGCGCGCCCAACTCCGCGCCCGTGAGTGGGGCATCTCCCCACGCATCTACGCCAGCTACGACGACGTCCTCGCCGACGACACCATCGACGCCGTCGAGCTCCTCACCCCAACCTACCTGCACCCCGACCAGTCCATCGCCGCCCTCCAGGCGGGCAAGCACGTCTCCTGCCAGAAACCCGCCGCCGGCTCCCTCCACGACATCCGCCGCATGGCCGATGCCGCCGACCGCGCCTCCACCTTCTACCGCACCACCGAGAACTTCCTGTACTACCCGCCCATCGTCAAAGCCCGCCAGCTCATCCAGGACGGCGCAATCGGCGAGCTCGGCATGGTCCGCATCCGCACCCTCCGCGGCGACGTCCGCCAAAGCCCCATCCCCTTCACCGAGGGCGCCTACGAGTGGCGGCAAGACCCCGACCGCAACCTCGGCGGCATGATCTACGACGACGGCTGGCACAAAGTCGCCACCGCCATCTGGTGGGGCGGGGAAGTCGAAAAAGTCTCCGCCATCATCACCCGCTCCGACGACAACCTCCTCACCGAGCTGCCCGCCTCCGCCACCTGGAAGTACGCCGACCGCGACGCCCTCGCATCCATCGAGTACGCCGCCGCGCCGGATATGCCCATCCGCACCGCCTACTACGCCGCCGACGAGTTCATGGAAATCATCGGCTCCGAGGGCGTCCTCTGGGTCACCCGCTGCACCGGCGAAATGCTCGACCTTCCCCCGCTCGTCCTCCACCGCGGCTCCCAGACCGTCTCCTACCAGCTCCCCATGGACTGGCGCGAAAGCTTCGACCGCGCCGCCGCCGACTTCATCGACGGCATCCTCCAAGACCGCCAGCCCATGATGGACATCCGTTTCTCCGAAACCGTCCTCCGCGCCATCATCGCCATCTACCGCTCCTCCCACACCGCCCAATGGGTCCACCCCTCAACCCTGTAGTCCCTTCCCCATCGCCGCCCCCTGCCATTCCGAGCGTAGCCGAGGAATCTAGAGTGCCTGCCCATCGGTCCCCTCTCCCAAGACTGGGAGAGGGTTAGGGTGAGGGTTGAGTGCGCTCCTCTCATCAACTTCAATAGCGGCTCCATCCGCCATGCGGTATGATAATCCCGGAACGACATTCATACGAGGCAAGCCATGCGCATATCCGAACGCGGACAAATCACCATCCCCAAGCGACTCAGGGACCGCTTCGGCATGACCAAGGACGTCGAAGTCGAAATCACCCCCACCGAGCACGGCCTGCTCATCCAGAAGCGATCTGCGGCGCAGCATCCGGTCGAGAGAATAAGCGGAATCCTCGACGGCTTTGGCGACGTTGACCGCTACATCGAGGAGATTCGAGGAAGGTGACTACCTCGGTCGACACCAACGTCCTGCTCGATGTTTTCGTCTCCACCGCACCGCACCACTCTCAATCGCAGACTTCCTCATAGGCGCCCACACTCTCGCCACCGCCGACACCTTCCTGACCCGCGACCGTGGATTCTACTCCACCTACTTCCCCGAGCTTCGAGCGCAGCAAGATTGATCGAATTAACTATGCCCGCGGCACACACGGGCCGCCCGTTAGTCCCTTCCCCCTCGCAGGGGGAAGGTTAGGATGGGCGTGCCCGCCGCCCGCCCTAACCCCCCATCCCCTTGACACACATGCTATACTCACACGTGGAATCTCCAACCAACAGCACCCAACGGAAACCCCACCCAATGCCCCTCAGCGAAGCCGACGTCAGGGCAAAGCTCATAGACCCTGCGCTCCACGCCAACGGCTGGAGCGAGGACCTGATACGCCGCGAAGAATCCGCCGGCGCGGTCCGCGTCATCGCTGGCAAGCCCCGCCGCGACTCCAAGGGCCGCGTGGACTACACCCTCCGCCTTCCCGCCACGGACGGTGGCCAGCGCGTCGCCGTCGCTCTCATCGAAGCCAAGGCCGAACGCTACCCGCCCGCGCACGGCCTCCAGCAGGCCAAGCAGTACGCCGCCCACGGCAAGAGATTTAACGTCCCCTTCGTCTATTCTTCCAACGGCCACCAGTTCGTCGAGTTCGACTCCAGCACCGGCCTCACTCACGGACCTAACCCAATTACCGACTTTCCTTCGCCTACGCAGCTCCGTCAGCGATACGAGGCCATCAAGGGCTTCTCGCTGGACTCGACAGCGGCAAAGCCGCTGTCGCAGGCATACACCCGGGGCGAAGGCCAGCGCCGCTACTATCAGGACGCCGCCATTCGCGCCGCCCTCGAAAAGATCGCCGCGGGCAGTAATCGCGTCCTGCTCTCCATGGCGACCGGCAGCGGCAAGACGTTCGTAGCCGTCAACCTGCTGAAGAAGATAGCCGACGCCGGCCAACTCGGACGCGCCCTATTCCTCTGCGACCGGGACGAGCTCCGCAACCAAGCCCTCTCCGCGCTACAGGACGTTTTCGGCGACAACGCAGGCGCGGCGTCCGGCGGGGATCCCGCCAAGAACGCCAGGGTCATCGTCGCAACCTACCAGACACTCGGCGTGGCCAAAGAGGATGACGACCCTTCGTTCCTCAGAACGCACTATCCCGAAGACTTCTTCAGCCACATCATCATCGACGAAGCCCACCGGTCGGCGTGGGGAAAGTGGTCGGAGGTGCTCAGGCGAAACGACCGCGCGGTGCACGTCGGCCTCACCGCCACGCCACGCCAGTTCGACTACAAGGGCATGGAGGATGAGTACTTCGATGACTTACGCATCAGAAGGGACAACATCCAGTATTTCGGTGAGCCGGCCTATGAATACTCCATCGGTCAGGGCATTGAGGACGGCTACCTTGCCTTCATGCAGATTCACAAGCACGATATTTTTCTCAACGACTACCTAGAGAAGGAAGCAATAACCGGTCTGGATCGCTCCGATTTGGTGGATAAGACGCTCACTGATGCCTTAACCGGCGAAGCGGTATCCGTCGATGAAACCCGACCCAAGTACGATTCAACAGCATTCGAGGCCAGTCTGCTGATTCCTGATAGAGTGGAAGAGATGTGCGGCCATCTTTTCGAGCGCCTGCTTGAAACCGGGGGCCCCGATCAGAAGACTATCATCTTCTGCGCCAGCGACAGCCACGCGGAAAACGTCGCCATCGCTATGAACAACCTCTACGCAGATTGGTGCCGCAAACTAGGCTTGGAACTGCCGCAGGACTACGCCTTCAAGTGTACCGCCGCCAGCAGCGGCAACGACTACCTGCCGGTCTTTCGTGGGAACAACACCCACCACTTCATCGCCACCACCGTCGACCTGCTCACCACCGGCGTAGATGTCCCCTGCGTCCAGAACATCGTATTCTTCCGGTACGTCAACTCCCCAATCGCCTTCCACCAGATGGTCGGCCGCGGCACTCGGCTCGATCCCACCACCGGCAAGCTCATGTTTCGCGTCTACGACTACACCGACGCCACCCGCCTGTTTGGTGAGGACACCAAGGCGGCCTTCACCCCTACGCAGGTTACGGAAGACGAGCCGGACGATCCCGACGACACGGAGCCTGGAGACCCCGAGCGAACCATCATGCTGCACGGTCTGGACGTGCGGATTTCCGACGCGGGCACCTACATCATGACCACCGACGACGAGGGCAACGCTGTTCCTGTCACTCTCGAAGAGTATAGGAACCGCCTCGCCGCCAGCCTCGTGGAGCAGATACCTGCGCTGGACGACTTTCGCGATACCTGGCTGAGTCCCCCAGAACGCGGCGAGTTGATGGGCAACCTGCCGGACAGCGGCCTGTCTCCTTACGTTATACGCGGGCTGGACGACAAGGAGGAGTACGACCTGTTCGACGTACTCGCGGAAGTCGGCTACGGCCAGGCCCCCAAGACGCGAATAGAGCGCGCCGCAGCGTTCCAGTACAAGAACGGCGAGTGGCTGTCCACCCTACCCGAACGCACACAGGGCGCGGTGCTCGCCATTGCGTCCCAGTTCTCCAAGGGAGGCACCGACGACCTGGAGAACCCCCAAATCTTCGGCACCCCCGAAGTGTGGGCCGCAGGCGGCATACGCGCCCTGCGAGAACACGGCCCGCCCGCCATAACCATGAGCGAAACCAAGCGGCGAATGTTCACCGCGTAACGCTGACAAGGGTAGATATTCGCAGTTGTAGGGGCAACCCTTGTGGTTGCCCGCCGTGCGGAAACGAATCCGCAACCCAAAATCCCTTCCCCCTTGACGGGGAAGAGCCTGCCCTGAGCGTAGCCGAAGGGTTAGGATGGGGGTGACGTCGCCAGCGCAACGCTGCCATTCTCACCATCCACCCCTGTCACCCGCACAGCCAAGCACAAGGAACACATCGTGAATAATCCTCATACCGAAGACTCCACACCCTTGCCGCCCGGCTGGAAATGGGCGCGGCTGGGTGACGTGTGTGCCAGCATCAGCACTACCGACCCCAGAAAGGAACCCGACAAGAAGTTCACCTACATTGACATTTCTTCAATAGACAGGGAATTGAAGTCGATTGTTTCGCCATCCGTTCTAAGCGGTAAGGACGCGCCGACAAGAGCGCGGCGAGTCGTCAGAACTGGGGATGTGCTTGTCGCCACCACCAGGCCAAATCTGAACGCCGTTGCTTTGGTCGGGGAAGAGCTTGATGGGCAGGTATGCAGCACAGGTCTTTGTGTGCTTAGGCCGATCCCTGAGATTCTTAATCCAAGTTGGCTATACTTCGCCACAATTCACAAGGACTTCGTAGATTCGCTGTCGGGAGCCGTAACTGGAGCTATGTACCCTGCCGTGTCAGACAAGCGAGTGTACGAACAGACAATCCCACTCCCGCCACTCTCCGAACAAAAGCGCATCACCGCCACGCTGAACGACCAGTTGGCCGCCGTAGAGCGGCGCGAAGGGCAGCCCAAGCGCAGTTGGCCGAGATAGAGGCCCTCCCCTCCGTCCTCTTGCGCGCCGCCTTTTCGGGAGAACTCTGATGACCACGCTCGCCGCTCGCTCGGCCATAGACGCCAAGATTAACGCCGTGTGCGACATCATGCGCCGCGCCAACTGCGCCTCCGCCCTCCAGTACATCCCCGAACTGACCTGGCTTCTCTTCCTGCGCGTGCTGGACGAACGCGAGACGCTGGAGTCCGAGGAAGCCGAAGCCGTCGGCGCGCCCTTCACGCCGTCCCTGGAATACCCCTACCGCTGGCAGGACTGGGCCGCGCCCAACGGCAAAAAGCGCAAGGAACTACAGTCCGGCTCGTTCGGCGATACCTTCTCGTTCGTCAACGATGACCTGCTGCCAACCATTCACGGCCTTGCCGAACTTCCCGGCGCGACGCCCCGCCAGCGCGTGGTCGCCCAGATACTCCGCGCCGTAGAGTCCGTCCGCATTGACACCGAGAGAAACTTCCTGGACGTGCTCGATGCCGTACATGAAATTAGCAACGAGGCGACCGACCCAACCCATGTCTTTCTGCTTTCCCAAGCCTACGAAGTCTTGTTGCTACGTATGGGCGAGAAGAACAACGACGGCGGCCAGTTCTTCACCCCGCGAGAGGTCATCCGCGCCATGGTGCGGACCGTCAACCCCGTAGCGGGCGAGACGGTTTACGACCCCGGGTGCGGCACGGGCGGCTTTCTGGCCCAAGCCTATGAATACATGCGCGAGAACCTCGGCCAATCGGCCACCGCAGGAGACCTGGAGCGCCTGAGCGTCGAGACCTTCTACGGGCGCGAGAAAGAGAACCTCATCTTCCCGATAGTTCTCGCCAATCTGGTGCTGCACGGCATAGACCGCCCCAACGTCTGGCACGGCAACACGCTCACGCGCAACGAAAGCTACGGCGGCCTCTTCCAGGGTGCCCCCGACCTGTTCGACGTAATCCTGATGAATCCCCCCTTCGGCGGGCGCGAAGGCGCGGACGCCCGCACCCGGTACGCCTACAAGACCGGCTCCACCCAGGTCCTATTCCTGCAAGAGGTCATAGACAGCCTCAAACACGACGGGCGCGCCGGCATAGTGGTGGACGAGGGGTTGCTGTTCAGGACCACCGAAAACGCCTTCGTCCAGACCAAGCGCAAGCTGCTGGACGAGTGCGACCTGTGGTGCGTAGTCAGCCTGCCCGGCGGCGTGTTCACCCAAGCCGGAGCCGGCGTCAAGACAAACCTGCTCTTCTTCGACAAGGGCAAGCCCACCGAAAGCGTCTGGTACTACGACCTGTCCGACGTCAAGGTCAACAAGGGAAATCCCCTCACCCTCTCGCACTTCGACGAGTTTTTCGAGCTAATGCCGGATCGCAAGGACAGCGAGCGTAGCTGGAAAGTATCCCGCGCCGAAATCGACGCCCGTAACTACGACCTCAAGGCCGTCAACCCCAACCGCGCCGCCCAGATAGACACCCGCACCCCGCAGGAGCTTCTAGCCACCATAGAAGCCACCGGCAAAGAAATCGACGACGCCCTGGCAAGCCTCAGAAAGCTGCTGTAGCTCGCCCGCCTACGCCACCTTCTCCACAACGAACCCCATGTGCGCGGCCTCGGCTACAACCAGTACGCCGACGAGCCCGACGAATAACCCACCCCCCATCGCTGCCCCACACACGCCAACCCCGCACCCCATTTCGCCCCCTTCGCGTCCTTCGTGCCCTTCGTGGATAATCTCCCGCCCCACCCGCCCCACCTACGTCACCCCAGCCCCCACCACTGCCTCACCGCCGCGCAACCCCATCCCCACTTTGCCACACCCCTCGGTCATGCACGTGTAGGGGCAATCCCTTGTGGTTGCCCCCGTCGGTCATCACACTTACGCCGCCCTCCGCTCCCCCCAAAAATTCCGCCCCAAACCTGCGCAATCCAATCCCACCCCCGTCACCCCAGCCCCCACCACGACCTCGCCGCCGCGCAATCCCATCCCCACTTTGCCACACCCCCACCGCCCGCGCAGCAGTCCGCGATCGCCCCGCGCAAGGGCCCTTGACCCGCCCCGCACACCCGTGCTACGCTCTCTCCAACAAAGGACCGACCTACCGATCGCCCACGTCACCCACCCCCGCGGCCACCTGCGGCGGACGCACCCGTTACCGTGCACCCAGGCGCCCTCCGGCCATGCCCCGTCGGACACCCATTTTGCCCCGTGATGTCCCCCAAAACTCACGATTTGGCACACCACCCGCCACACCCTGGGACAGCCCCCCAGCTACGAAAAGCGCACAATAGTGCACTTTGGTGCACATTCCGCCAAAACCCCCGCCGTTGCCCACTTCAGGCCCCATGCACACAGCCGACAAACCGACTCACTGACAAACTGACAAACCGACAAACCGCCCCCGCTTTGCCACCCCGCCGCCTTGCGCGTATAATGGCCCCCAGCCCTCAAGCGGCCCGCCCAGCAGTTCTGCACAACAGGAGATACAGTCCCATGCCTGAAGCCCTCGCCTTCTTCCGTGGTAACGTCGTGCCCATCGCCGACGCCAGGGTCAGCGTCATGACCCACGCCATGCACTACGGCACCGCCGTATTCGAAGGCATCCGCGGCAACTGGAACGAAGACCAGGGCAAGATGATGATCTTCCGCATGAGAGAACACTACCTCCGCTTCATCCAGGGCTGCCGCATGATGATGCTCGACATCCCCTACACCGCCGACGACCTCTGCGAAATCACCATCGACCTCGTCGCCAAATGCGGCTACAGCGAAGACCTCTACATCCGGCCCCTCGCCTACAAAAGCGAAGAACTCGTCGCCAACCTCAAGCTCCACGAACTCGCCAGCGACTTCACCCTCATCGTCAACCCCTTCGGCGCCTACATCGACGCCGAAGGCGCCATCCGCTGCTGCACCTCCTCCTGGCGCCGCATCGACGACACCATCATCCCGCCCCGCGTCAAAATCTCCGGCCACTACGTCAACAGCATCCTCGCCAAAACCGAAGCCGTCCTCGCCGGATTCGACGAAGCCATCATGCTCACCCAGGACGGCAACGTCTCCGAGGGCAGCGGCGAAAACCTCTTCATGGTCTCCAACGGCGTCGTCCACACACCCCCCGTCGCCGACAACAACCTCGTCGGCATCACCCGCGACTCTGCCATCACCCTCGCCAAGCGCGAACTCGGACTCGACATCGTAGAGCGCAACATCCGCCGCAGCGAGCTATACCTCGCCGACGAGGTCTTCCTCACCGGCACCGCCGCCCACGTCACCCCCGTCGGCGAACTCGACAGCCGACCCATCGGCGAAGGCGGCATCGGCCCCATCACCGGCCAAATCAGGGACAAGTACCTCGACGTCATCCGCGGCAACGACCCCGCCTACTCCGACTGGTGCACCGCCGTCCCCCTCGAAAGCTGGTAGGAAAGTCTGTCAGTGAATCAGTTTGTCAGTTTGTCGGTTGGTAGCCGGACGGTGATTGATAGACTCGATCGGCTGACAAACTGAAATACTGACCCACTGACAAACTGACAGACTGACAGACTGAAATACTGACCCACTGACCACTGATTACCGACTACTACATCCTCGTAGCCGTCGCCGCGACCGGCGCCCTCCAGCTAGCCGCATCCCTCGGCGGACTCAACGGCCTGCTCTTCCTCAAGCGGCCCGTCCCCGCCAGGACGCTCGGCGGCGCCCTCATCGTGGCCGCGTTCGTCTGGTTCTTCGCCGTCGAAGACCGCAACATCAACGACTACGAAGGCGGCCTCGACGCCCCCACGCAGGCCCTCTTCTTCTTCCTGGGAGCGTCCACCGCGACGGTCTTCACCCTGCTCGCCACGTCCCTCGTAAACCTGGGCATGAGGGCAGGGGAGAGTGACCCCGCCGACGGCCTGGACGCCCTGAGAAGCAGCAGCTACCTGAACGCCCTGCGCCGAAGCATCGGACGCCGGCTCGCCAAATGGTGAGCGCCGACGAAAGACTGTTCCTCTGGATAAACGGACTCGCGGGCGAGTTCCAGCCGCTCGACACCTTCATCACCTGGGTGGTCAGCGACTACCTCATCCCCGTGGCCATGGCCCTCGCCCTCGTCGCCTTCTGGTTCGCCGGCCGGGACGCCGACATACGCAAGCGCCGGCAGGTGGGCGTGTTCGCCGCCCTCACCTCGATGGCCCTGTCCAACTGGGCCGTCTACATAATCAACTGGTACAACTTCCGCCCCCGCCCGTTCGTCGAGTTCCCCGACCAGGTGACGCTGCTCTTCTACCCGCCCACCGACTCGTCGTTCCCGGCCAACGCCATCGCCGCCGCGTCCGCCATCGCCCTAGCCGTCTGGTGGATAGACCGCCGCATCGGCGCGGCCTTCCTCGCCGCCGCCGGACTCTACGCCTTCGCCCGCGTCTTCGCCGGCGTCCACTACCCCCTCGACGTCGCCGCCGGATTCGCCATCGCCGCCGCCGTCACCCCCGTCGTCTTCGCCCTCTTCCGCCTCCTCCGCCCCATCCCCGACTTCGTCCTCAAAGTCGCCCGCGCCCTCTGCCTGGCCTGACCCTATCGTCCCCTCTCCCTCTGGGAGAGGGTTAGGGTGAGGGCGAATTAAAGAAGAAGGTCAGGATTGGGGCGAGCTGCGCCCCCCGCCCTATGCTACACTGGCCGCAAGTGGCGCCCAGCCCAACGGAGGCACCCCATGACAGCCGCAGACCGCAACCCATCGCCGGAGATAGCCGTCGAAGTCCCCTGGTACGACCTGCTACCCGACCCCGAGCCGCCCGAGGACTCCTTGCAACAAGAAGAACCTATTCTCAAACTCATATCCATTCTCAAAGCGCGCTACGCGAACGACCCGACCATACTGTGCTGCGGCCCGCTCATCAACGTCATCTACGACTCCAGCGTTCCCAACTCGTTCATCTCTCCCGACGGCTTCATCGTCTTCGGCCTGGAGACCGATTCCGCCCAGATAAGGCTACACCGTCGGAGTTACCGCATCGACGAGTGGGGCCGCACGCCCGCGTTCGTTCTAGAGGTGGCGTCCGAGAGCACCGCAAACCGAGACGTCGGCATAAAGCGCGACATCTACGCCCGCATAGGCGTGCAGGAATACTGGCGTCTGGACCTGCTGGGCGAGTACTACGGGGAGACGCTGGTAGGCGAGACGCTGGTGGATGGGGAGTACCGCCGATTCGAGCTGCGCACCGAGCCCAACGGCGACCTGTGGTCCCGCAGCCAGGTTCTGGGCGTGGACTTCGTGTATCGCGTCGAAGACGGGATTCCCCGGTTCATGCTCAGGGACAGCGCAACCGCCCAGTGGCTGCTCACCCTGGAGGAATCGGAGGCCGCCCGGCTCGCGGAGCAGACCGCCCGGCTTGCGGAGCAGGCCGCCCGGCTCGCGGCGGAGGCTCGCGCCGAGCGGCTTCAGACCGAACTCGACAGCCTGCGCCGCCAACGACAAGAGTCCGGGGGAGGGTAGTCCAAAGACACCAGGACCCCGTCCGAAAAATCCCTTCCCCCTCGCCTTCTTCGTCATTCCGGCCCCCTCGCCTGCCGTATGGTCAGGATAGGGGTGCCAAGAGTCCCTTCCCCCTGCGAGGGCTGACAGGGGTATGTTTGAGGCGTAAGCCTTCCGAAAAAGTCCCTTCCCCCTTGATGGGGGAAGGTTAGGATGGGGGTGACGTCGCCTACCCCGACCGCTGCACGCCCATCGCGGCGAACTCGTCCCGCCGCTCCTGGGTGTACCGCGCCATGTGCGCCGGAATCGGATTCGCCCCGCCCAGTGCCCTGGCGTTCATGTACAGGATCGCCGCCTCCTCGATCACCACGTTCGCCCTCACCGACGACATCGGGTCCGCCGCGAACGCCAGCACCCCATGGTTGGCCAGCAGCACACCGCCCGTGTTCGGGTTCTCCTCGATGGCCCGGGCGATGTTCTCAACCGACTCGCTCGACCCCCTCGGACCGTAGCCCGCCAGCGGCACCCCATCCGTCATGTCGAACCGCGCCATCGCCTCGTAGATGAGCGGAATCGGCTCGTACGCCACCGCCAGGCTCGTCGCCGCCGGAGAGTGCGTGTGCAGCGCGCCGCCCGCGTCCGGCCGCAGCCGGTAAACTACGCCGTGCATGTCCACGATCTCCGCCGACGTCGGCTCCACCGCCCCCTCCACGAGCGTTCCGTCCAGCTCGTACAGCGCAATGTTCTCCGGCCCCAGCTCCGCCAGCGTCCCGCCCGCCGTCAGCAGGAAGGCGTCCTCCCCCGGAATCCGCGCGCTGATGTTGCCGTGCTTGCTCAGCGACATCACCCCGCAGCTGGTCACGAACCTACCCGCCTCGATTATCTTCTGCTTGTACTCACCAATCACTGCCGAGTCCACTTCATACCTCCTGAGTCAGTCATCCCGAGTCAACCAAATGGCCGCGCTTCAGCGTATCCCCTCTCCCCCAGGGAGAGGGCTAGGGTGAGGGTGAACCGCCCGCACTCACCCCGCCAACCCCAGCGCCGCCGCCCCGTTCCCGCCCTCCACCACCAGATCGCTCGCCCCGTGAAACGCCATGAACCCCCGCATCGCCTGCGAAAAATCAGCCGCCAACTCCTCGTCCGGCGCGACGCCCGGTTCCAGGTGCAGCGCCCTCAGCCGCAGCGTGCCCGTCGCACGCTCCAGCTTCGGATCGAACCGCCCCACCAGCCTGTCGCCGTGCAGGATGGGCAGGCAGAAGTAGCCCCACCGCCTCTTGGGGGCCGGCACGTAGGCCTCCAGCCTCTGCTCGAACTCCCAGAGCTGCACGTCGCGCCCCGGCGCCCAGAACAGGCTGTCGAACGGCGTCAGGAACGTCGTCGCATTCGGCGTTAGCCCGCCGTCCGCGGCCCGCTCCAGCCTGTCCAGGCTGTCGCGGTGCACGATGAACGTCTCCGCATCGCCCGTCGCCGTGACGCACGACACCTCCGAGAACACCCCCTCGTCCATCAGCGCCCGCAGGTGCGCCCGGCTCTCGCTCACCTTCATTCGAGCGTAGTCCCGGAGCTGGCCCGGCGTGCAGATGCCGATACGCCGCATCGACCACTCCAGCAGGTGGCGCACGGCCTCCTCCTCTGTCGGCTCGCTCGTGTCCACCCAGTCGGGCAGCACGCGCTCCCGCAGGTCGTACACCCGCTGGAAGTTCTCGCGCCCGGAAACCATCAACTCGCCCAGATCGTACAGGTACTCCAGCGCGTGCTTGGCAGGCTTCCAGTCCCACCAGCCCTTTCGCGGCAGCGGACGCTCGTCGGAAAAATCGCTGACGCGCGCCGCCCCGTCTTCTCGAACGCGCTGCCGCACCGCCTCCAGCGTCTCGGCGTTGCCGGATTCGTCCAGCCAGCGCAGCCGCGACCTCCACGTGCCCTCGGCGCAGCGGCGCATCAGCCGCAGCCGGTAGCGGTACTCGCTCAGCGGGATGATGCTCGCCGCGTGCAGCCAATACTCGAACAGCCGCCGCCGGTCCGGATCGTACGCCAGCGCGTCGAGGTCCGCTGGGTCGTACATCCCGACGCGGCTCCACAGCGCCACGTAGTGGCTGCGCCGCACCATCTGGAGCGTGTCGATCTGCAGGCAGCCCACCCGCTCCACGGCTGCGTACACCTCGTCCGGCGTGGAAGACGCTTCCATGTCCGCCTGCTGCGCCAGACCCTGCGCGTGCAGCGCGAGCGAGCGAGCCGCGCTTAACGGATAAGGGGCGTTCGCGTTCACGAAAGCACTGCCGTTCGAGGTGCCGGCCTGGCCGCTACTCGCTCCGTAGCGTGCGGACGCCCAGGTGGACCAGCCATGCCGTCCAGACGATGTAGATGGCCCAGACGATGTTTCGCATCGGTTGGAACAGCTCCGGCTCGAACGTACCGACGAGCATCGCCGCCAACGACACCACCGAGAACGCGGCGACGATCCACGACGCCCACTTGTTGGCGCGTTCGGCTATCGCCGCTCCCATGCAGTAGCAGAAGAAGCCCAGCCCGGCGAACACTCCGAAGAGCTGGGTTATGCCCAACGTCCACCGCGTACAGCGCGTTAGCCGTAGCCTGGTCCGGGCCGGATTCCAGCCCGGTGTTGGCGATCTGGTGCGTCAGCGACTGGCTCGTGACCCAGCCGGTGATTGTGATCGCCAGCAGCATCAGGCCGGCCCGCCAGACCGCGCTGCTCTCGCCGCGTCCCCTGGAGTCGCTCTCCACTATCCACATCCCGAACAGCGCGAACGCGAGCGAGAGGGGAACGACGTAGGCGCTCAGGTGCGCCATGAAGGCGTTGGAGGACAGCGCCTCGATCTTCAGCCGCGTCTCCTCCGCCAGATTGTCCGCGTCCACGTTGTCGATTACCAGTCCGCCCGGCTCCAGACCGAAGAATATCAGCGCCAGCACCGGCGCGGCGATAAGCGCGATTGCTCCGCATTTCATCTGTGAGATCATAGTGCTTTCCCTCCTCCCGCTTCCTGCCGTTCTCGGCCTATAGTACACCAGCCCGCGAGCAGCGAACAGCCCCGCCGTCCGCGCCGTCCGCGCGCATTGTGTCAAAAGTAAGTGTTACCGAAGGGTATACGTTGTGTCAGAAGTAACTGTTACCGAGCGTCTGCGGTCCGGATGTGGGTCTGCGGTGACCCACAACGCCTCCAACGCCGAGTCGAGTTGACGCTTGAGCCGAACGGGATTGAGGCTGCGATAGAGTCGCTGCAGCGCGTCGCGATCATCGGCTGAGAGCACGTCCAACTCGATCAGTTTCTGGTAGGGAGTCTTGGCCACATGGTACACCTTGCGCACCCTGGCGCCGTTGCGTGACTTGTGGCGAAGCTTCATCACCGGCTGGAAGAAGTTCAGGTACAGCGCAGAGAGCCGGTGCACCTTCGCGAGTTGAGCATAAGCCTTCTTGGTCGAGTAGCGATCGTAGCCTATAAGGCGCCTCACCGCCGTCCAGTTCTTCTGCTCGACGTGGGCCTGGTCGTTCTTCCTGTAGGGGCGCGAGCGGGTGAAGGTTATCTGCTTGCTGTGGCAGTAGGTGAGCAGCTGTTGGTTGATGAACTCGCTGCCGTTATCAGAGTCCAGACCCAGCAGAGGGAAGGGCAACTGCCTGGACAGTTCGTGGATAGCTCCGCCTACACGCTGCTGCCCCTTGCCCCACACCGCGCGGCAGACCACCCAACTGGTAGCTATGTCGACCGCGGTCAGCGTGTTCAGGTAGAACCCCTCCGTGGTGTCGCCGCAGTGCGCCACCAGGTCCACCTCCATGAAGCCTGGCCGCACCTCGTCCCACTCGGCGAAGGTCCTTATGGGTATCTTCGCTCTCAGTAGGCTGCCGGGCTTGGTGGCGCTCAATGGGCGCCTCAGCCCCCTGTACCTGTAGGGCCGAAGCAGTCTGTCTATCGTGGACGCGCTCATCTCGCACAACTTCTGGGCCACCTCTTCGGTTACCCGAAGCTCCTCCCACTGTTGGAGCTTCGCCACTAACTCGTCCATGAAGGGAGCCAAACGCTGGCCGCAGATGCGGTCTGCCGCCTCCCACGTCTGCCTCAACGCCGCTATCGTCTCGGCATCGTACTTCTTCGGACGACCAACCTTAGCGACCTTGCGCTTCCGACCGCTCCCCGACAACGCCCGTATCGCCGACTTGCGGTGGTAGCCCGTCATCGCGGTGAACTCGTCCAGCAGACGACCTTTCTCTGCCTTGCCGGCGGTCTTATAGCGCACTCTCATCGCCTCTGCATAGTCATTCACGCTGCTTCTCCTCATGTCCCTCCTCGGTAACACGACTTCTGAAGCAACGATACCCTCTACGGTAACCTTAATTGTGACCCAATTCGCCTCGTTGACACCGAGGCCCCATCTAGTGTAAACTCCGATATCAGACGGTGGCCGCCCGGACGAGGATTGTCCAGTCGGCATACCACAATCGCATATGAGCGTCCCTTGGTGGTTCTGGCGAGGCGGCCCCACCCGTTCCCATCCCGAACACGGCAGTGAAACGCCTCAGCGCTGACGATACTGCGCCCGCAAGGACGTGGGAAAATAGGTCACTGCCAGGGGGCTCTTCGCATTGTGGCCCCTACAACCTCGCTTTTAGGCCCCGTTTCTCTCAATCCCTCCCGATTTGCCGACATGTTTCGGCTTTACACGCCCTAGCTATGCACATATAATTGTGAGAGATTGGGCTATGCCCTAATAAACACGGCGGTAGTTGATTTGTTGAGTTCGAATTCTCAGGAGGAGCAAGGCCAAGTCCAGGATATGGGGGAATTCATTGACTCCGTGGAGTCACTGAAGCCTCTGCGACGGGGCGACGTTGTTGAAGGCATCGTAATGCGCGTCGATTCCGATGGCCTGCTCGTAAGCATAGGACACAAGGCTGAGGGCATCGTGCCCCAAAGGGAGATGCGCTCGCTCAGCCCGGAGGACGTCGAGCAACTCGAAGTCGGCTCCGCTGTCGTCACGTTCGTCATCCGCGACTCCAGCGACGAAGGCTCCGCCATCCTGTCCATAGACAGGGCCATCGGCGAAAAGGCCTGGCACGAGTTGGAAGCGATGATGGGCAACAACGACACCGTGCAGGGCACCATTCTGGGCTTCAACCGCGGCGGTGCTATCGTGGACGTCGAGACGATTCAAGGCTTTGTCCCGATGTCGCAACTGGTCAGTGTACCCCACGACCAGTTCCGCGAGTTCCAGCGCAGGCAGGAGGAGGCCGAGGCCAAGGCCGAGCAAACCGGAGAGAGGCAGCCGCCCCCGGTTGATCCCCGCGCCGAGTCGGTCGGCAACGTGCTCCAGCTCAAGATTCTGGAGATAAACCGCGGCCGCAACCGCGCCATCTTCTCCGAGCGACAGGCGGTGCAGGAGCAGCGCGAGGCTCAGAAGGCCAGGCTCATCCAGGAGCTGACCGAGGGCGACGTTCGCAGGGGCAAGGTCACCGGCATCAGCAGCTTCGGCGCGTTCGTCGATCTGGGCGGAGCCGATGGTCTCATCCACATCTCGGAGCTCTCCTGGCATCCGGTCAAGTCCATCGAGGACGTCGTCAAGCTCGGCGACGAAATCGACGTTTTCGTGCTGCGCGTCGACGCCCAGAACAAGAAGATCGCCCTGAGCCTCCGGCGGCTTCAGCCAGAGCCGTGGGAGACTATCCACGAGCGACACGTCGTCGGCGACATCGTAGACGCGACCATAACCAAACTGATGAACTTCGGCGCTTTCGCCCGGGTTGAAGGCTCGGTCGAAGGCTTGGTTCACATCTCCGAACTCAGTTCCCGGATGATTGGCCATCCCAGGGAGATAGTTCGCGAGGGTGACACCGTTAAGCTGAAGATTCTGAAGATCGAACCAGAGAGAAGGCGATTGGGACTCAGCCTGAAGCAGGCTTTGGAAGAGGGAGAGTTTGGGGATTTTAGGCTCTAGTCTGTAACGGTCGCAAACTCCTGATAGGAGATTAGACGTGGCGAGTAGGTTTGAGAAGTTCTCCGAGAGGGCGCGCAGGGTGCTTTCTCTGGCCCAGGAAGAGGCCCAGAGATTCAATCACAACTACATTGGCACCGAGCACATCCTTCTCGGCCTTGTCCGTGAAACGGATGGAGTCGCCGCCAAGGCGCTGGCCAACCTGGGTATCGAGCTGGACAAGGTGCGAGCCGCCGTCGAGTTCGTGATGGGGCGCGGAGAGCGCACCGTCCCGGGTGAGATAGGGCTGACCCCACGCGCCAAGAAAGTGATCGAGCTCGCTGTCGACGAAGCCCGCAGGCTCAACCACCACTACATCGGCACCGAACACCTGCTGATCGGCCTCATGCGCGAAGGCGAAGGCGTGGCCGCCGGCGTCCTCGAAAGCCTCGGCGTCAGCCTGGACAAGGTTCGCGGCGAGACCAGCCGAATTCTCACCCAAAGCCCCCAGCAGTCCCAGTCGTCCAGCCGCTCATCTCGCGCCAAGACCCCCACGCTCGATCAGCTCGGCATCGACCTGACCAAGCGCGCGCGCGAGGGAGATCTCGACCGCACCGTTGGCCGGGAGACCGAGATCCAGCGCGTCACCCAGATTCTGAGCAGGCGCACCAAGAACAACCCCGTGCTCATCGGTGAGCCCGGCGTCGGCAAGACCGCCATAGTCGAGGCCCTCGCTCAGCGCATCGCGGAAAACGACGTGCCCAACACCCTCAAGAACAAGCGCCTCGTCACGCTCGACCTTGCGGCGACCATCGCGGGCACCAAGTACCGCGGCGAGTTCGAAGAGCGTCTCAAGAAGGTCATCGAGGAGATTCGCAACTCCAAGAACTGCGTCCTTTTCATCGACGAGCTTCACACCATGATAGGCGCCGGCGCCGCCGAGGGTGCCGTCGATGCCGCCAACATCCTCAAGCCCTCGCTCGCCAGGGGCGAAGTCCAGACCATCGGCGCCACGACTCACGACGACTACCGCAAGTACGTGGAGCGCGACCCCGCGCTGGAGCGCAGGTTCCAGCCGGTCAGGGTCGACGAGCCGACCGTCGAAGAGACCGTCGAGATCCTCAAGGGCGTCAGAGGCCACTACGAAGAACACCACCAGTTGGACATCAGCGACGACGCCCTCAGGGCCGCCGCGAGCCTGGCCTCGCGCTTCATACCCGACAGGTTCCTGCCGGACAAGGCAATCGACCTTATCGACGAGGCCTCGTCGCGGGTGCGCATCAACACCAACACCCCGCCGCTGTCCCTGAAAGAGGTCACCAAGATGCTGGAGCGCGTCCGCAAGGAGAAGGACGACGCCATAGCGGCCCGCCACTACGATGAGGCGGCCGAGTTGCGCGACCGCGAGGAAAACCTGAGCGACCGCCTGACCGAGCTTGAGCGGGAGTGGCAGGACGAGATGGGTGGGGAAGCCGTCATCGTAACCGAAGAGAGTATCGCCGAGGTCGTCGCGATGTGGACGGGCATACCCGTTACCCGCCTCGCCTCCGAAGAGTCCGAACGTCTTATCCACATGGAGGATGTGCTCAGCGAACAGGTCGTGGGGCAGGACGAGCCTATCACCATGATCTCCAAGGCCGTGCGCAGAGCGCGCGCCGGGCTCAAGAACCCGAAGCGTCCGACCGGCGTGTTCATGTTCCTCGGACCCACCGGCGTCGGTAAGACCTACCTCGTCCAGAAACTCGCCGAGTTCATGTTCGGCAGCGAAGAGGCTATGGTCCGCATCGACATGTCCGAGTTCATGGAGCGTTACTCCGTGGCCCGGCTTGTCGGCTCGCCGCCCGGCTACGTGGGCTACGACGACGGCGGCCAGCTCACCGAGGCGATCCGCCGCAGGCCCTACTGCGTGATTCTGCTCGACGAGATCGAAAAGGCCCATCCCGAGGTCTTCAGCATCCTGCTCCAGATCTTCGACGACGGCCACCTCACCGACGCCAGGGGACGCCGTGTAGATTTCCGCAACACCATAATAGTCATGACCAGCAACATCGGCTCCGACCTCATCAGGCAGGACCGCGGCATAGGCTTCGCCAACAGGTCCGGGGACGCCAGGGGAGCGGAGGCCGCCTACGACCGCATGCAGAACAACGTCAACGAGGAAGTCAAGCGCTTCTTCCGGCCCGAGTTCCTCAATCGCATCGACGGCTCCGTGGTGTTCCACGCCCTCACCCGCGACCACATGCTGGAGATTGTCGACCTCATGCTGGCCGAAGTGTCCGCTAACCTGGTCGAAAAGGGAATCAGCCTCGAGGTGGAGCGGGAGGCCAAGTACTGGCTGGCGGAGAAGGGCTACGACCCCACCTTCGGCGCCCGCCCGCTCCGGCGCGTAATCCAGGACAACCTGGAGGATAAGCTCTCCGACGCCATCCTCACGGGCGACGTCAACGTGGGCGACACCGCCGTAATCGACGTCGAGGGCGACGAGATCATAGTCAACGTCCAGTCGCCTCTGCCCGACGAGCGTTCGCTCAGCCTCGCCGCGCCCAACCCCTAGCCGAGGGCCCGCAGCGAACTACGGGCGAACTCCAGTGTGCGGTTCTACCGTGATGACGAGCCGCAGCCGAGGCCATTGACCATGCCCAGGTCCAGGCTCAAGTCCACATTCGTGTGCGACAACTGCGGTAACGAGACGCCCAAGTGGGAAGGCCGGTGTCCCGCGTGCTCCGAATGGAACACGCTTTCAGAAGTGGTCGTAGACCAGCGCGCTCTGTCCGCGAGGTCCGATCACCGGCCGGTATCCGCGCTGGAACTCTCCCAGGTGTCCACCACCGACCTGCCGCGCATCGAGCTTTCGCTCGGCGAGGTGAACCGCGTGCTGGGCGGCGGCATTGTACCCGGCTCCCTCGCCCTGCTATCCGGCGAGCCCGGCATCGGCAAATCCACCCTGCTGCTTCAGTTGGCCGCCGACGTCTCTGCCTCGCGTGGTCACACTCTGTACGTGTCGGGAGAGGAGTCGGCGCCGCAGGTCAAGATGCGCGCCGACCGGCTCGGAATCGACGGCCGCGGCCTGTTCCTCCTGCCCGAGACCAACCTCTCCGCGGTGCTCGCCCAACTCGACGCCCACAGGCCCGCGATGCTTGTGGTCGACTCCATCCAGACGCTGCACGACGACGGCCTGACCGCCGCCCCGGGCAGCGTCGCCCAGATTCGCGAGTGTGCCCAGCGGCTTATGGAGTGGGTCAAGGTCACCAGCACGCCCGCCTTCCTGAGCGGCCACGTGACAAAGGAAGGCGACGTCGCCGGCCCCAGGCTGCTTGAGCACCTGGTCGACGTCGTCCTCTACATGGAGGGCGACTCCAACGGCGTCTGGCGTCTGCTCAGAAGCACCAAGAACCGCTTCGGCTCCACCAACGAAATATGCGTGTTCGACATGGCCGCCGAGGGACTGAAGGAAGTACGGGACCCGTCCCGCACCTTCCTCGCCGGCCGCAACGACGGCGCCGTCGGCTCGGTCATCGTCGCCACGATGAAGGGCAGCCGCCCCCTGCTCGTCGAGGTCCAGGCGCTCACAATGACATCCATGCTCGCCCAGCCGCGCCGCGTGGCCACCGGCATCGACTTCAACCGCCTTCTCCTCGTATGCGCCGTGCTCAGCCGCCGCGCCGGCGTGGCCCTCGCCGGACAGGACATCGTGGTCAACGTCGCCGGTGGCATCCGTCTCGACGAGCCCGCCGCCGACCTCGGCGCGGCCCTGGCCATAGCGTCCAGCCTCAAGAACCAGCCCATCGCCCCCGGCATCGTCGCTGTTGGCGAGCTCGGCCTGACCGGCGAGGTGCGCGCCGTCTCCCAGCTCGAACGCCGCGCGCAGGAGGTAGCCCGGCTCGGTCTTGGCCCCTTCATTGCGCCGGCCGGCCCGGATGAAACCGAACGCACCGGCGGTCCGGACGCGCATCGCGCCCGGACCCTGGCCGAAGCCCTCCGGCTGGCGCTCCCTGACCGACCGCGAGAACCCGTCCGGTCTCAGCCGGCTCGTGCCCTGCTGGGTGATCGGCGTTGACTGTCGCGTACTTCGACTCCATCGGCGGCGCCAGCGGCGACATGATCCTCGGCGCGCTCGTTGATTGTGGACTCCGCCTTGCCGACCTCGAGGCCCAGCTCGCCAGGCTAGACGCGGAAGGTTTCGCGCTGGCCGCGCGACGCGACAACCGGCGCGGCGTCGGCGGAACGCTGGTCACGGTTCAGCTCTCCGACGAGGCCCGGAAACCCCGCCACTGGCGGGACTTCATTCGCATCACCCGCGATTCGGACCTGCCCGAGCCGGTCGTCGACCTCTCCTGCGTCATCTTTCGCAGGCTCGGCGATGCCGAGGCAAGCGTGCACGGCACGTCGCCCGAGCAGACCCAGCTTCACGAACTCGGCGAACTGGACACGCTCGTGGACGTCGTGGGAGCCGTTGCGGGGCTCCATCTGCTCGGCGTGGACAGTGTCTACTGTTCGCCGCTGCCCACCGGCTCAGGTGTGATCAACAGCGCGCACGGCCTCTTGCCCGTGCCCTCGCCCGCCACCGCGGCCCTGTTCGCCATGTCCGGCGCGCCCACCGGCCCCGCGCCTCGCAACGCCCGCCGCACCGGCGAAATGGTGACGCCGACGGGCGCGGCCATTTTGACGACGCTCGCGGAGTTCCGACAGCCGGAGATGAGACTAACGCGCGTGGGCTACGGGCTTGGCTCGCGGGATCCGGAGCAGTACCCCAATGCGCTGGGCCTGTGGCTCGGTGAAGAGGCCGACGCCGCCTACGCCGAGGGCGTCACGCTCCTGGAGACCAACATCGACGACATGACAGGGGAGATGCTCGCATACGCACAGGAGCGACTCTTTGCCCTCGGCGCCAGAGACGTCTGGTTCACCCCAATCCAGATGAAGAAGAACCGGCCCGGAACCATGCTGAGCGCCATCGTTCCGAGAGAGGCCGAGGCCGAAGCCCTGCGCGTTGTCGTAACCGAGACCTCCACCCTGGGCGTTCGCGTACGGCCGCTCAAGCGGTACGAAGTCGAGCGCGAAGTGGTGAGCGTCGATACCACGTTCGGCGCCATGCGCGTGAAGGTCAAGCGCCTGGACGGCCGCGTCGTGTCGGTGGCCCCGGAGTTCGACGACTGCCGCCGCGTGGCGCTGGAGCGCGGCGAGCCGCTGCAGCGTGTGTACCGCGAAACACAACGCCAGGCCGAAGCCACGCTTGACCGAAATGCCCGCTTCTGATACCATACTTGCCTGAGTTTCGGGCTAGTTGTCGGCAATTGACGGCTAGCCTGTTTGGTGTTGGAGCATTGAGGAGGCCCCCGCAAAGCAGTCCGGAACCACCGCGAAAGGGCGGCACGTGCCCCAGTGGCGCAACAGGCAGCGCAGCCGATTTGTAATCGGCAGGTTAGTGGGTTCGAGTCCCCTCTGGGGCTTTTCGACTACTCCTCAAGCCGCCCGCCCGGATGCCGAACGCCCCGGCGTGAGCACTCCAAACGCGGCCTCTGCAGGTGCGCTTCGACGGCGCCATTGGTCTGCCAAGTATTGGATTGGAATGTAGCGCTATGCTAAAATTGAAGCCGTGCTTGGCCCCGTTTTCGGGGGGGTGGGTGAGCGGCTAATACCACCAGACTGTAAATCTGGCGTCCGGAAGGACTACACAGGTTCGAATCCTGTCCCCCCCACCACCGGCACAAACCAAATCGCAAACCACAATACACCGCCCACATAGCTCAGTAGGTAGAGCGCGTTCTTGGTAAGAACGAGGTCAGCAGTTCGAATCTGCTTGTGGGCTCCACTACCAGGGAGGGTAAGAGTTGGCAAAGGCAAGGTTTGAGAGGACAAAGCCGCACGTGAACGTGGGCACGATCGGACACGTGGACCACGGCAAGACAACACTGACGGCGGCGATAACGCGCGTGCTCGCAGAGCATGACCTGGCGAACTATCGCCCGTTCGACAGCATCGACAACGCCCCCGAGGAGAAGGCCCGAGGCGTCACCATCGCCATTCAGCACGTCGAATACGAGACCGACGCCAGGCACTACGCGCACGTCGACTGCCCCGGCCACGCCGACTACATCAAGAACATGATCACCGGCGCGGCGCAGATGGACGGCGCCATCCTCGTCGTCAGCGCCCCCGACGGCCCCATGCCGCAGACCCGCGAGCACATCCTGCTCGCCCGCCAGGTGCAGGTGCCCCGCATCGTCGTCGCGCTCAACAAGGTGGACGCGATGGACGACGAGGAGCTTCTGGAACTCGTCGAACTGGAACTCGAAGAGCTTCTTTCGGAGTACGGTTTCGATGACTGCCCCATCGTTCGCGTCAGCGCCCTCAACGCCCTGGAGGCCGAGGACGTCAGCCGCGACTCCGAGTGGGGCAATGGCATCTGGGAGCTGATGGACGCCGTAGACGAGCACATCCCCGTGCCCGAGCGCCCACGGGACGAGCCCTTCCTCATGCCCGTCGAGGACGTGTTCGGAATCAAGGGACGCGGCACGGTCGTCACCGGCCGCGTCGAACAGGGCATCGTTAAGGTCGGCCAGCCCATCGAGGTCGTCGGCATCAGGGACACCCACTCCACCGTCGTGACCGGCGTGGAGATGTTTCACAAGACGCTGGACGAGGGCGAGCCCGGCGATGCCGTCGGTGTTCTCCTGCGTGGCGTCGACCGCGATGGCATCGAGCGAGGCCAGGTCCTCGCCGCCCCCGGCAGCATTACGCCACACACCGAGTACGAGGCCAACGTGTACGTGCTCAGCAGGGAAGAGGGCGGGCGGCACACCCCTTTCTTCAACGGCTACAAGCCGCAGTTCTACATCCGCACCACCGACGTGACGGGCGAGATCGAGCTGCCCGAAGGCGTCGAGATGGTGATGCCGGGCGACAACATCGAAATGAAGATCAAACTCATCACACCGGTCGCGATGGACGAGCAGCTCAGGTTCGCCGTCCGCGAAGGCGGCAGGACCGTCGGCTCCGGCGTGATAATCAAGGTCATCAGGTAAGACCCCGTGGCCCGCAGAACCGAAGCCAGAATCGTCATCACCATGGGCTGCGTCGATTGCAGAGAGCGCACCTACACGTCTTCCAAGAACCGGCGCAGCGACCCGCAGCGCCTGGAGCTCAAGAAGTTCTGCCCGCGCTGCCGCGCGCACAAGCTGCACAGAGAGGTGAGGTAGCCGCATGGCGCGCAACGCCGGGGCGTCTCGCCGCGTATCCACGGAGACGGCGCGCAGGGCGCTCAGCTTCCGCATGGTCGGCGACGTTATTTCTGAGCTGCGCCGCGTCACCTGGCCCACGCCCCGTGAGACCTGGCGGCTGTCGCTTATGGTCATCGCCGTGTCCGCCGTCATCGGCGCGTTTCTCGGCGTCGTCGACCTCGGCTTCAGCGAACTGCTCGGCTTCATCTTAGGCGGCTGAGCGATATGGAAGAGACTATGCAGCACCACGATCCCGAGGCCCGCTGGTACATAATCCACGCCTACTCTGGACAGGAAGATAGGGTAAAGCGGAACCTTGAACAGCGCGTAGCCGCCATGGACATGAAGAACGAAATCCTCCAGGTGGTCGTGCCGACCGAGGACGAAGTCGAGATAAAAGGCGGTCAGCGTAAGCCCGTCGCCCGCAAGATGTTCCCCGGTTACATACTGGTGCAGATAAAGTTGGGCGACGAGGGGAATATGGACGACGAGAGTTGGTACGCCGTGCGCAACACCCCCGGCGTATCCGGCTTCGTCTCGGTTGAGGACGAGAGGGATGGGCGCCCTCAGCCCGTGCCGCTGGATGAGCGCGAGGTCGACCTCATCCTCAACCAGATGGAGTCCGACAAGCCGCGCCTGCGTGTCGGCTACGACAAGGGCCAGAAGGTGCGAATTACCGACGGCCCGTTCGTGGACTTCATGGGCACTGTCGACGAGGTGTTCTCCGACAGGGCGAAGGTCAGGGTTCTCGTGTCCTTCTTCGGGCGCGAGACCCCAGTAGAGTTGGATTTCCTACAAGTGGAACGAGCATAACGAGGCGCGCGAACCACTTTGTCCCTTCTCCCCTGGTGGGAGAAGGTTAGGATGAGGGGGATAGTAGGCCCGCAGGCGCAACCCCCCGGGAGAAAGGTGAACCCTTGGCGAAGAAAGTCAGGGCCATAATCAAGCTACAAATCAGCGCGGGCAAGGCGACTCCCGCGCCGCCCGTCGGCCCGGCTCTGGGCCAGCACGGCGTGAACATCATGGGTTTCGTTAAGGAGTACAACGAGCGCACCGCCTCGCAGATGGGTACTGTCATCCCCGTCGAGCTCACAGTCTTCGAGGATCGCTCGTTCAGCTTCATCACAAAGAGCCCCCCTGCGTCCGAGCTTCTGAGGCAGGCCGCCGGAATCGAAAAAGGTAGCGGCAACGCCCGCGCCGAAAAAGTCGCCACCATCAGGCGCGACCAGGTGCGCGAGATCGCCGAGGTCAAGCTGAAGGACCTCAACGCCGCCGACATCGACGGCGCGATCCGCATCATCGAAGGCACCGCCCGCAGCATGGGCATTCAGGTCGTAAGGAGCTGACCCAAGCGGCCCGCGAACGCCGCTAGCATCCGTAGGGGCGTCCCTTGTGGGTGCCAGCAAACCCAAGCACCCGTAGGGGCGTCCCTTGTGGGCGCCCGCGAACCCCACCCAGGAGCCATGCCATGGCAACCAAGCGAGGCAAGCGATACATGGAGGCCGAGGGCCTCATCGAGCAGGGCCGCAACTACTCCCCCGACGACGCCGTCGCCCTCGCCAAGCGCACCGCGACGGCCAAGTTCGACGAGACAGTGGAGGTGCACCTACGCACCGGCGCCGACCCGCGCCACGCCGACCAGATGGTGCGCGGTGTCGCCCAACTGCCGCACGGCGTGGGCAAGCCCATCCGCGTTATGGTGTTTACCAGCGGCGAGGGTGAGACCATCGCTGAGGGCGCCGGCGCCGACTATATCGCCGACGACGAGATCATCAAGAGCATCGAGGGCGGCTGGTCCGACTTCGACGTCTCGATAGCCACCCCAGAAGTGATGGGCCGCATCGGTCGGCTGGGACGCCACCTGGGCCGCAAGGGCCTAATGCCCAATCCCAGAACTGGCACCGTCGTGCAGGCCGAAGACCTTCCCCGCGCCATCGCCGACGCCAAGAAGGGCAGGGTGGAGTACCGCCTCGATCGCACCGCTCTCATCCACGCCCCTATCGGCAAGGCCAGCTTTGAAGAGCAACAGCTCATGGACAACCTCACCGCCGTCATGGACGCCATAGTCCGTGCCCGCCCCAGCGGTGTGAAAGGCCAGTTCATCAGGTCGGCCTATTTGACCACAACCATGGGCCCGAGCGTCGAGATGGATGTTGCGGGAGCCACCGCCCTGAAGGTAGAATAGCTACACCCACGATAAAGCTCCTTCCCCCGCGATGGGTGGAGCGCCAAAAGTCCCTTCCCCCTCGCAGGGGGAAGGTTAGGATGGGGGTCAAGAACGAGATACAACCGCCGGTGCCAACACCCCCCGGCGAACACAACTCAAGCCGAAGACAGCGGGCTCCGCTAACGCGGATTAAAACCCACCAGCCCGCCCAGGCCCGACCCGAAGCAACGCCGGACTACACGGCGTGCTCCGCCCTGGGCCAAGGCTCGGGGCTTTTTTCTGGCTCCGGCTATCTACAAAGCGACAGACAACAACAGAGGTGCAGATTGCCAGCGGAACGCAAAGTACAACAGGTAGAAGAGATGCGCCAGTGGATGGAGAAGTGCACCGTCGCTGTCTCCACCGACTACACCGGTCTTGGCGTAACCGTGATGACCGGACTGAGGCGAGCGCTCCGAGAGAAGGACATCGAGTACCGCGTGGTCAAGAACAGGCTCGCGCACCTGGCCGCCGAGGCCGCCGACCGCCCGGGCTTCAAGGAGATAATCTCCGGCCCAACAGGTATCGCCGTAGGCTACGGCGAGCCAACCGACCCGGCCAAGACGCTGTCCGAGTACCTGCGCGCCAACAGGATCCGCATGGAGATCCGGGGCGGTATGCTGGGCGATCGTGCGCTCACCACCGAAGAAGTGAGAAACCTCGCCCTGCTTCCCTCGCGCGAGGAGTTGGTCGCCCGCCTCATGGGTCAGATCAACGCTCCTGCGGCCGGCCTGGTGAGCGTGCTGAACGCCCCGATCGCCGGCCTCGCCAGGGTGCTCCAGCGCCACGTAGAAAACGTACAGCAGCAGGAAGCCTAGCAACCCGAAGTCCCTTCCCCCTTGTAGTGGGAAGGTTAGAGTCTGCCCCGTGCTTGACACGGGGATGGGGGTGGCACAGTCCACCACCAACAACCAACAGGGAGGTAAACAGCCGTGACCATGACCAAGGATGAAATCGTAGAGGCAATCAAGGAACTCTCCGTGCTCGATCTCGCCGACCTGGTGAAGGAGCTCGAGGAAGCGTTCGGCGTCAGCGCCGCCGCCCCCGTCGCCATGGCCACCGTCCAGGGCGTCGCCGCCACCGCCGAGGCCGCCGAGGAAGAGGAAGAGCAGACCGAGTTCAACGTGCTCCTCCAGGAGATCGGCCCCAACAAAATCAACGTCATCAAGGCCGTCCGGCAGGAGACCACCCTCGGACTCAAGGAGGCGAAGGAGTTGGTCGAGAGCGCGCCCGCAACCATCAAGGAGGCCATCGGCAAGGATGCCGCCGAGGCCGTCAAGGCCAAGCTCGAAGAGGCCGGCGCCACCGTCGCCGTCCAGTAAGAGGCCGTTCCCGAAACTCCATCGCCCCTCGATTGGGGAAGGGTGCCTCCAAAGCCCCTTCCCCCTAACCAGGGGAAGGGCGTCCTCAAAGTCCCTTCCCCCTCGCAGGGGGAAGGTTTAGTATGGGGGTGAGCCGTACCAACCACGCCACCCCCAACGAGGTTCCCCACCCCATGGGCCGACGCAGAGACGCACAGCGCTACGAACGCATGAAGCGCCTGAATCCCGATTACAAGGGCTTTCGGGGCTACTCCAACGAGCCCGACCGGCCGGGCAACACCCCGCTCGTCGCCGTCACCTGCTCGTCGTGCGGGCGCAAGCGCAACGTGGCCGTCGGCATCGCCCAGGAGCAGGGCGACAGCTACGTTTGCCTCCGCTGCTCAGAATAGACCCACGCCTACAACCCCCGCGCCTCCGCCAGCCTGAACACGTCCACGCCGGCGTGAATCCGCTCCGTGTCGCCGTCCACCATCAGACCCACCGGCACCGCGAAGTTGGACTGCGCCGCCGTCTCCTGCACCACCTCCACACCATGCCCCATCTCGCGCAGCGCGTCCACCGTGCCCGCGTCGATCCGCGAGTCCACGTAAGTCTCCCTGTCCGCCGCGTCCACCCTCGGCGCCGCTATCGCCTCCTGGATTCCCATGCCGAAATCTATCACGTTCATGATAATCTGCGCGTTGCAGTTCATGATCTTGCGCCCGCCCGGAGCGCCCACGCTCAGCATCGGCTTGCCGTCACGCAGCGCCAGCAGCGGCACCATGTTCGCCAGGCCGCGCTTGTATCCCTCAATCGAGTTCGCCGCCCCCGGCTTGGGATTGAACACGACCATTCCGTTCGTCAGCAGCAACCCCGTGCCCGGCACAATGACGCGCGATCCGAATCCTCCTACCGCCGTCTGCGTGCACGACACCATGTTACGCTCGCCGTCGATCGCGCCGTAGTGCGTCGTGCAGTCGCCCACGCTCGGAGGCGACACGGCCGCCTCCACCAGCGGGCGCGTCTGCGGGTCGAACGCCCACGGGTCGTGCAGCGCCTCGTCCGCGTACTCCACCCACGGCTGCCTGTCCGACCGTCCCTCCAGCGCCGCCCGCTCCGTGTCGACGACTGCGGCCACCGCGCGCGCGTACTCGTCCGACAGAATCCCCCGCAGCGGCACCGGCCCGAAGTCCGGGTCGCCCAGGTATCGGTAGCGGTCCGCGAAGGCATGGCGCGCCGCCTCGATAAACAGGTGCAGGTACTCAGCCGAGTTGTGCCGCAGAGCGGCCACGTCGAAGTTGTCGAGCACGTTCAGCAACTGCAACGCCGTCGTGCACCCACTCGGCACCGGCACCCCCAGGATCTCGACGCCCCTGTACGTCACGCTCGCCGGCTCAGCCACCACCACCTCGTAATCGTGAAAGTCCGCCGCGCTCAGGCAACCGCCGTTCGCCCGCATGTACTCCTCGACGGCGTGGGGAATGTCGCCATCGTACACCCCCTTCTTGCCGTGGCGCGCCACGCGCCTCAGCGTGTCCGCCAGGTCGTGCTGCACCACCTTATCGACACCCATGCGCGGGGGCAACCCGTTGGGCAGGAACACCCTCGCCGGTTCGCCGTACTTCTGGAAGTCTGCCATCGCCTGGCCGATTGCGAACACGTTCTGCCAGTCGGGCAGGTAGCCCTCGTCCGCGTACTGGATCGCTGGCTCCACCAGCCGCTCCAGCGGCAGCGTGCCGAACATCTCGTGCGCCTTGCACAGCCCGGCGATGACGCCCGGGACCCCGACCGACAGATGGCCGACCGCGTTGGCGTGACCCTCCACCTCGTACAACCCGTTGCCGTGCTCCACCTGGCGCAGTATACGGTACATATCGGGGGTGGCCGCCTTCGGCGCACGGTGCGAAAAGTCCAGCGCCGTGGTCCGACCGTTCATGTGCACCAGCATCTGGCCGTGTCCCGCCACGCACGAGCTCTGCGGCTCCACCACGGCGGCGCAGAAGCCCATCGCGACCGCGGCGTCCACCGCGTTGCCCCCCTCTCGCAGCACGTCGATTCCGACTTCGGATGTTAGCGGACGCTCGCTCGCGACCGCGCCCCCGTCGGCTACGACCTCGTCCTTCCACGGCCTCCAAACGCTCCTCGATACCATGCTGAAACCTCCTCACGTCACGCGGTGAATGGCGGCATTATAGGCCATACGCGCCGCTCCGGGCCAATCTAGCCTGATCGGAAGTGCCAGCCGTAGCTGCCGCCACAATGACGGTGGGGCGCGCTGTGTTAGAATGGCGCCGTAATCCGAGGATGTGAGTCGGGCGGAACAGCCTGCCCTGGGAGTGAATTCCATGGACCTGATAGTTATCAACGGCAGAGTCGAGACGATGGATGCCGCAGGCAGCGTCTTCGAGGCGGTGGGCGTCAGAGACGGCAGATTTGTGGCGCTTGGTACAAGCTCCGACGTGCTGGCCGAGCGCACCCCCGCGACCACGGTCATCGACGCGGCGGGCAGGGCGGTGCTGCCCGGCTTCATCGAGCCGCACAACCACATGGTGGGCTTCGGTACCAGCCTGCTGGAAGTGGACGTAAAGACGCCGCCGAACCGGAACATCCGCGACATCGTGGACCGGCTGCGCGAGCGCGCCGCCGTCACCCCGCTCGGCGACTGGGTGCGTGGGCGCGGCTACGACGACACCGGCCTCGAGGACATGAGGCACCCCAACCGCAACGACCTGGACGACGTGTCCACCGAGCACCCCATAGCCATAGTCCACAACTCCGGCCACATGCTCGCCGCCAACAGCCGCGCGCTGGAGATGGCCAACATCCACGCCGAGACCCCCGACCCGCCCGGCGGTCGCATCGGACGCTTCCCCGGCAGCCCCGAACCCGACGGTATGCTGTACGAGACGGCACAGGCGGCCATACAAGAGATAGTGCGGGCCTACGAAGAGGCGGAGATACGCAAGGGCTTCATCATGGCGCAGGACGAGTACCTGCGGCAGGGCGTCACCACCATTCACGACGCGGGCGTCGGACGGGGCAGGGGAGTGGACATCCTGAAGACCTACCAGGACGCGCGGCGCGAGGGCTTTCTCAAGTTCCGCGTCAACATGTTCATCATCTACGCGCTGCTGAAGGAGTTGGACTTCGCCTTGCAGTCCGGCTTCGGCGACGAGTGGGTGCGCGTGGCCGGCTGCAAGATAGTGTCCGACGGCTCCATACAGGGCATAACCGCCGCCCTGCGCGAACCCTACTTCTGCGACGACAGCCAGAAGGGCTGGCTCATCTACGAGCAGGAAGAACTGAACGAGATGGTGATGAACCTGCACGAGCGGGGCTACCAGATAGCGACGCACGCCAACGGCGACGCCGCCATAGACTCCACGCTGATGGCCTACGAGAACGCGCTGCGCGCCATCCCCAAGGCCGACCACCGCTTCCGCATCGAGCACTGCCAGGTGTGCCACCCCGAGCACATCGACAAGATGCGCGAGCTGGGCGTGATCCCCGACTTCTTCGCCAACCACGTGTTCTACTGGGGCGACCGCCACCGGGACCGCTTCCTGGGGCCGGAGCGCGTCCGCAACCTCGACCCGGTTGGCTCGGCGGTGCAGGCCGGCATCAAGCCGCTGCTGCACTCCGACTGCCCCGTCACGCCCGTCAGCCCGCTATTCTGCATACAGAGCGCGGCAGCTCGCGTGACCAGCTCCGGCCAGGTGTTGAACGACCCTGAGCGCATCACAGTCCGTCAGGCCATCGAGACCATGACCGTCAACGCGGCGCGCGGCTCGTTCGAAGAGGACGTCAAGGGCAGCCTGGAGCTAGGCAAGCTGGGCGACCTCGTGGTGCTCAACCAGGACCCGTTCGCTGAAGCGCCCAAGGACATCGGCAGCATAGAAGTCGCCGCCACCGTAGTAGGCGGCCAGGTCATGCACAACGACGACGAGCTATCGATAGGGTAGGGGGCAAAGAACAGGGTCTTCCCAAAAGTCCCTTCCCCCTCGCAGGGCTGACAGGGGTAGGTGTCCTTCATTTTGTCCTTCCCCCTTGATGGGGGAAGGTTAGGATGGGGGTGGTCGTAGCCGGTGCCCCTTAGTCCACGCCCGCCCGGAACTGCCCCCGCAGCCGGGGATCCAGCACGTCGCGCAGGCCGTCGCCCAGCAGGTTCAGACCCAGCACGGTTATGGCGATAGCCACCCCCGGGAACACCATCAGGTAGCCGTGGCTGTTGATGGTCTCTCGCGCGTCCGAAATCATGCGGCCCCAGCTTGGCACGTCCGCGCCCACGCCCGCGCCCAGGAAGCTGAGCCCCGCCTCCACCAGTATGGCGGTGGCGAAGGTGAACGACGCCAGCACCAGTATGGGCGCCATAATGTTGGGCAGTATGTGAAAGCGCATTATGCGAAGCGCGGACGAGCCGATGGCGCGCTCGGCGTCTATGTACATCAGCCCGCGCACGGCCAGCGTGGAGCCGCGCGCTATGCGCGCCGTTCGCGGCAGGTAGGTCACCGTCAAGGCGATGATGACGTTCACCACGCTTGCCCCCAAAGCGGCCATGAGCGCGAGAGCGAACACCAGCGACGGGAAGGCGCTGAGGCCGTCCACGATACGCATTATCACGGCGTCCGCGCGGCGGTTGTAGCCCGACACCATCCCTATGGCGGTGCCTATGGGTATGGATATGGCGACCACCGTCGCGCCGATGAACAGCGACAGCCGCGCGCCCGCAAGCGTCTGGCTATAGACGTCGCGGCCCAGGTTGTCGGTGCCGAAGAAGTGGGAGGGAGACGGGGTTTGCAGCCGCTCCGCGGGATAGAGCCGTGTGGCCTCGTGCGTGGCGAGCACGTCGGCGAACAAGGCTATCAGGCTGAGCGTGATGAGGATGGCCGCGCCGTAGCGCATATAGGCGCTGGCCCACACGCGCTGGAAGTTGCGTCTGACACGTTCCTTGAGCGGCCGCCGCAGCGATACGGCTTCTGTGCTGGTTAGTTCCAACTGGCCCTCCGTCTCAATAGTCCCTGTCCCCTCGATTGGCTGACAGGGGAAGGTGTCTCTCAATTTATCCCTTCCCCCTTGATGGGGGAAGGTTAGGATGGGGGTGAGCGCGTCACCACCCTGGCGCCTAGTACCGTATCCGCGGGTCCATGTAGGCGTAGAGTATGTCCACTATCAGGTTGAAGATGATGAACAATCCGGCAATCATCATCAGCACGGCCTGGATTAGCGGGTAGTCCTGGTTGATGAGCGCCGCCGCGATTAGCCGTCCCAGGCCGGGAAGGGTGAAGACGGTCTCGATGACCACCGCGCCGCTCAGCACGCCCGCCATGCCCAACCCCCAGATGGTTACGGTTGGGATTAGCGCGTTCCGCATCGCGTGGCGCATCAGCACCACCTTGGAAGCCAGGCCCTTGGCGTATGCGGTGCGGATGTAGTCCTCGCGCAACACCTCCAGCATACTGGAGCGGGTCAGCCTGGCCACCAGCGCCATACGCAGAAAGCCGAGCGCGAAGGCGGGCATAATCATGTGACGGAAGAAGTCCACCGGCCCGTCGCTGATTATCGAGCGGAAGTCGCTCACCGGCAGCCACTTCAACTCCACGCCGATCCCGAATATCAGCATCAACCCCAGCCAGAAGGCGGGGATGGATATTCCGAGCAGCGCGAAGAACATCAGCCCCTGGTCGATGATGGTGTTGGCCTTCCACGCGGCCAGGACGCCAATGGGTATGGCGAAGCTGAGCGCGATTATCTCCGAGGCGATAGCGAGCGACAGCGTAGGCTCGATGCGGTCCACGACGGCTTCCAAAACGGGCTTGTTGAGGAAGATGGACTCACCGAAGTCGCCCCGGAACATTCGCCCTATGAACAGCGCGAACTGGATGTGCAAGGGCCTGTGCAGCCCCAGGTTGACCCGCAACTGCTCGATGTCTTCGAGCTTGGCGTTTTCGCCCGCGAGCACGGCGGCCGGGTCGCCCGGCGTGAGGCGGAACATGAGGAACGCCACGAGCGCGACGAAGAAGAGCACGGGTATGGCGGCGACGATGCGCCGGATGATGTAGGCGGTCAAGCTGCGCCTCCCGCTGGGTTCTGTGCGTGAATCGCAGGCGCGCCACGTGGGCGGGTTGCAAACCCGTCCTTACCATGAGGCTCGCGCCCGCGTGGCGCCAAACCGCTAGTCAATCGAAAGCTCCTTGTCGGCGTACATCACCCGCCCGCCCACGATGGTGGCCGCGACGGGTATGCCGCTGAGCGTGTGGCCCGCCTCCACGAACGGGTCGTAGTCCAGTACCACCACGTCGCCCAGCTTGCCCACTTCCAGCGAGCCTTTGAGCCGCTCTTCGTATGCGCCGAACGCGGCGTTGGTTCCCATCGCGCGCAGCGCCTCCTGTACGGGAGCGCGCAGTTCGGGCATCAGCACGTCGCCGGTGTCCGTCATGCGGCTCACCGCGCTCTGTACGCACATCAGCGGGTTGACCGGCGTAACCGGACTATCGGAGTGCAGCATCGGCCGCAGTCCGGCGCGTATGGCCGCCCCCACGGGGCTTATGTGCGGCCCCCTGTCGGGCCCCAGGAAGATGTCGCGGTGCCGGTCGCCCCAGTAGTATATGTGATTGGCGAAGTAGTTGGGTATGACATTCAGGCGTCTCATCCGGTTGATGTGGTCGGGCCAGCACATCTGGCAGTGCTCCACCCGGAATCGCTGGTTAGGGTCTGGCTTTGCCGCGAGCGCGTACTCGTAGGCGTTCAGCACCTCGTCTATGGCGGCGTCGCCGTTTGCGTGGATGATGACCTGGTTGCCCCGCCGGTGCAGGTCCAGCACCATCTCGTTCAGTTCTTCCTGTTCGTAGATGAGCCACGCCGACTCGGTGGGGTCGCACCAGTAGGGCGAGCGCAGCGCGCCGGTTATGCCCTGTATGGAACCATCCGACACTATTTTGCACCCCGCCACGCGCAGCCACTCGTCGCCGTCGCCGGTCTTAACCGAGTAGTCCATCTCTTTCAGCAGGTTGTAGTGGATGAACATGTTGACACGCAGCTTGAGATGGCCTTCGGCGTACATTCGGTTGTAGAGTTCGTAGCCGTTCGAGCCGCGCCGGTTGCTCACTGCGGCGTCCTGCACGGACGTGACGCCCACCTTCAGGTTGTCCTCCACCGCCTGGATGAACGCGCCGCGCAGCTCGTCCTGTGTGTAGGCGGGTATGTGGCGCGTAACCAGGTCCTGCGCGGGCATCTCGCCGAGCACGCCGTTGGGGTCTGCGGTGCCGGGGTAGCGATAGACTCGCCCGCCCGCCGGGTCCGGCATCTCGGAGTGCACCTCGCCCAGCCGCATGGCGTAGCTGTTGGCCATGGCCACGTGGCCGTAGCGCGTGGACACGAACACCGGGTGGTCGGTGGTGGCCTCGTCCAGGTCGGCGTTGGTCATAAAGCGCATCTCGGCCACGGCTGTCTGGTCGAAGCCGCGCGCCAGAATCCACTCGCCGCGCGGCGTGTCCTGGGCGCGCTCGCGTATGCGCTGTATCACGTCCTTTATGCTGTCGTCGCGGGTGGTGCTGGCGTCCACGCCGAGCAGCGAGGTGGCGTAGCCGGCCAGATGGTTGTGCGGCTCGATGAAGCCGGGCAGCACCGTCTTGCCCTTGGCGTCTATGACTCTCACCCCGGGCTTGCGGAAGTCCTTCACCTCGTCGTTCGAGCCGATTGCGACTATGCGCCCGTCCTGTATCGCGACCGCTTCGGCCAGCGTGTCGCGGTAGTCCATGGTGTGGACGCTGCCGTTTATGATGACGAGGTTCATTGTGGGTTCCCTTGTTGTTGGGGGAAGGTGAAAGGCGCCGTCACCCCCATCCTAACCCTTCGGCTACGCTCAGGGCAGGCCCTTCCCCCTCGCAGGGGGAAGGGATTGGTTGAGGGCGCGGCGCGTGGTGTTTACCTGTCTTCCGGTATGTCCTCGAACCAGAGGCCGAAGTACACCGGGTTGCCGGAGTAGGTGTAGTTCTGCACGTTCTTGCGAACGCCCACCAGCGTGGCGAAGTTGCCCCACGAGAAGAGCGGGACGTCCTCCCACCACCACTCGGCGAACTCGTCGGCTATGCGGGAGACCTCGCCGGGGTCGGTGGTGCGCTGCCGCTGGGCCATGAGTTCGATGCGCCTGTCGGCCTTCAGGAAGCCGCTGGCGGGGTGCTCCCAGTCGTTCCAGGTGGGCGCGAGCAGGTCGGTCTGGTAGAACGGGTTGAACCCGTTGTACATGATGTTGTGCTGCTTTTCCCAGCGCACCTGCACGTGGATGGGCCAGGTGTTCTCTTCGGCGTTCACCGTCCACAGCCCGCTGTCCTCGAGCTGCTGGATGACCACCAGGGTCGCCCTGCCGCCGCTGGACTGTTCGGGCGGGTTGTAGATGTACTTTATATCTACGGGCGTGTCGTAGCCGGCCTGCTTGATCAGGTCGGCGGCCTTGTCGAGATCGACCTCGCTGTAGATGTCCCAGCCGGTGTCGCGCCACCAGGTGGTCTGGAACTTGTAGAACGGGCTCTGGTTGAGCTCGTACAGCCCTTCGGGAGCGCGTCCTTGCAGAATCTCCTTGGGGTCCAGCGTCCAGGCCACGGCCTGCCGCATCAGGTTGTTGTCGAAGGGCGGTATGGTGGCGTTGAAGGTGGACTCGTTGCGGCCCGTCATTGCGATGAACGGCTCCACTTCGGGGTCGTCTTCGAGCGTGCTTATCTGGTCCAGGCCGGGGCTGGAGATGTCGTAGCGGCCCGATAGCAGGCCGGCCAGCCGCGCGCCCGCGTCGGGCACGATGTTTATGTCGATGCCGTCGAACCAGGGCGTCTTTTTGCCCGCGTGGAAGCTGAGCGGCTCGTCCCGCTCCGCGTAGTCCTCGTGGCGGGCCATCTCGATCTTGACGTCCGCGACCCACTCGACGAACTTGTAGGGTCCGGTGCCGATGATGTCGGCGTCCTCGATGCGCGGCTTCTCCTCGCCCTCCGCAATGTCCTTGTACTTGTACTTGGCGATTACGTCGGCGGGGTGGATTACCGCCTGGCGCGCCTCGGACATGCTGAGCGCGGCGAGCATGGGGGCGAACGGCTCGGTGAGCTTAATCTGCACCGTCTTGGAGTCCGTCGCCTCTATCGAGTCGAGCAGGTTCAGTATGCGCTTGCCCCAAACGGTGTCCCAGTGGAACCAGCGGTCCAGGGACGCCACGACGTCGTCGGCGTCCATTACCTGGCCGTCGTGGAAAGGCACGCCCTCGCGCAGCGTGAACGTCCAGGTCGCGCCGCCGTCCTCGGCGACGAACGACTCGGCCAGCATGGGCTTGGCGTCCAGCGCGGAGTTGAGCGCGAATAGCTGCTCCATCATCTGGTTGGCGGGATGCGTCACGGCGCTGATAGTGTCGGACATGGTGTCCATCGTGAAAGGGTTGCCGCCCTGGTTGGCTTCCAGTGTGCCGCCCCAGTTGCCCGCGGCCGTTGGGGGTGGTGTGGTGGGCACGGGCGCTGCGGTTGCCGCCGCGGGGGCCGCGGTCGGCGCCGCCGGAGCCGCTGTCGCCGCGGCAGGCGCCACGACGGTTGTCGCGGTCGGCTGCGTAAATCCGGGAGGAGTCGGAACAGTGCGAACCGCTGTCGGCTGCGCCTCCGGCTCGGCCTCCTCTTCTTCATCCGCGGCGCAGGCGAGCGCGGCCAGGAGTGCGATAGCGGCCAACACGCCCACGAGCAGGATTGCTTTCGGCCATCTGAAGGTCATGTTCCCCTCCTTTGGATATTTGACATGATGGTCCGCCGCTCGAGGCCGAACCAGCCGAAACTCCGGCAAATTACACCAAAACGACTAGAGAATGTCAACAATCACCGCAACTCCGAGCCTAATTCAGATTACAGGGCAGCCGACACACGGGTTACCGCCCCGACTTATCGAGGGCAGGTCGCAGCCCTTCCCTCGAGGGAGAGGGGATATGCGGCGGTAGGGAGGGAGCCGAAAACATCTGTTTCATTCCGTTTCGTTTGTCTCATTTCGTTCAGCGTTCGTAGCTGGAAGGGTTGGCCGTGGATGAGAATTTGAAACCTCGTGAGACTTGCTCGAGTCTGATTGAAACCGGAGTGTGACGGAGTGTATCGGGCGAATCGGTTGGGTCGGTTCCTTGTTGATTGGAGAATAGCACATGTATTCGCGTGATTCAATGGGGGGTCTTCCCGCTGAGCCTGTATCATCCTAGTCGGCGCTCCACGGGTAGGGGTGTCCCTTGTGGGCACCCTGGGCGTGATGACCAACGGGGGCAACCACAAGGGATTGCCCCTACATGTGCCTGACCGACTAAACTGTTACAGGTTCGCCAATGGCCGCGTTCTTGACACCACTTTCTGCCGCTCTTAGACTACGCGCAATATCGAAATCCCCGCCGAGGTGACACAGTGGCAAGCCAGAACGACAGGCCCGACCCCAAGTTTTCCTGGTTCATTCCCATCGACGGAGACGGAGAGCACATCGGCACCCTTCAGGCCGAGCGTCCGCCCACCTTCGACTACCTCAGGGAAGTGGTGCAGACCGCCGAGGACGAGGGCCTCTACTCCCTGCTCATCCCCACGCGCTTCGCCAACGGCCTGTTCGACGAGGGCGAGCCGCTGGCCGAGACGTGGACCATGGCGACCGCGCTGGCCGCCGTGACCAGCCGCATACGCATTCTAATCGCGCTACGCCCCGGCTTCATCTCGCCCGGCCTCTTCGCGCAGATGGCCGCCACACTCGACCAGATTAGCGGCGGCCGCATCGACATCAACATCGTGCCCGGGGGCATACAGGGCGACTTCGAGCGATTCGGCGAGACCAGCGACCACGCGAGCCGCTACGCCAGGGCGGAGGAGTTTATCGCCGCCTGCCGCGCCATGTGGACTTCCGATGGCCCCACCATGTTCGAGGGCGAGCACGTCAACCTCAATGGCGCCTTCTGCTCGCCGGGGCCGGTGGGCGACGGTCCCAGGTTCTACCTCGGCGGCGCGTCCGACGCGGCGCTCCAGCTTGCCGGTCGCCAGTCCGACGTGTACCTGGCCTGGATTCTGCCGCGCGACGTGCTCGGCCCGTTCTTCGACCGCGCCCGCGTCAAGTTCGACGAGGCCGGCCGGCCCGCTTCCTTCGGCCTGCGCACCCACCTGATAGTGAGAAACACCGAGTCGCAGGCGTGGGACGCGGCGGAGGCTCTCTTGTCCCAGGCCGCCAACGCCGTGAGGGAGCAGCGCCAGGCGCAGTTCGCCGGCACCGCGATGGTGGGCCAGCGCGCCCAGGCCCAGATCGTGGCCGACCACCGTGTCGGCGAGCGGCTCTGGAACGGCATATCGACGGTGAGGGTGAACTGCGGCACCGCCATAGTCGGCGACGCCCAGCAGGTCGCCAACGAGTTGCTGGACTACTGGCGGCTCGGCATCGACGAGTTCATCCTGTCCGGCTTCCCCCACGTGGAGGAGTGCCGCCGAGTCGCCGCCGAGGTCATCCCCCTGGCAAAGGAGCTCATCGCCGCCGAATAACAGTCCCTTCCCCCTCGCAGGGGGAAGGTTAGGATGGGGGTGACGCCACGTACGGAATCGTCTGCGGGCCCTGCGGCAGTACGCACACCGCCGCATCCGGCCCGTAACGCTCCAACAGACCCGTGACCGTCTCCTCCACGCTGTCGATGGGGCGCATGTGCGCAGCGCGCACCTCGTCGGGCATCACGCCGTCGGCCTTCACGTACACGTCCGCTCGCTGCTGTATCTGCGCCTGAATCTGCACCTGCCACTGGTCGTGCCGCTCTATCTCGCGCGAACGTATCGCGGCCAGCAGCCGGGCCGGGCTTTCCCCCTGTGAAAGAATATCCCTGTATGCGCCGTGGTCCGGCACCCCGTCCGTGCATTCCGCGGCGCACACGATGGCCCCGCCGTCCCGCACAACCTGCGCCGCCGCCGAAATGCCCTTCACCGCCTGGTACAGGTTCTGGTCCAGCGGATAGCCGCTGTTCGTCGTCACCACCACGTCGAAGCGGCGGTCCACGGCGCGCATCGCCCGACGGCGCGCGTCGGCGCACGCGGCGGCGTGCACGGCGAACAGCTCGCCCGCGTAGGCGCTGGTGATGGCGTGGTCGCGGTTGATGGTCACGTCCAGGCTGAACGCCACGCCCGTAAGCCGCGCGATTTCCCGTATGGCGTCGTGTATCGGGTTGCCCTCGGTTACGCCCCACGTGGACCGCGGGTCCCCTATCATGCGGGCGTCGTGCAGGCGCATGGTGGTTTCGAATCCGGCCAACCCCGGCGCCACCATCTTGGGGCCGCCGCTGAATCCGGCCAAGAAGTGTGGCTCCACGAACCCGGTCGTGATTCTCAGGTCGCTATCCACCCAGTGGCGGTTGAGCCAAATCGGTATGCCGCCGCCGGTCGTGCCCGCGTGTACGAGATTCCGGGGGTCGAAGGCGTCGTGATTGATAACGGGATAGCGCGCGACGACCTCCGGCCCCAGCATGGACTCCAGTTCGGCGGTCGTGTTCGCCCGGTGCGTGCCGGTAGCCACCAGTATCTTCACGCGCTCCGGCGGCAGGTGTGACAGGTCGCGCAGCAGCACAGGCAGCACCGTCGCGCTGGGCATGGGTCGTGTCACGTTGCAGACGGCGATGGCGACGCTTTCGGCGGAGCGGGCCAGCCGGCTCAGCGGCGGCGAGCCGATGGGGTTGCGAATGGCGGCGAGCAGCGCGCCCTCGGGGTCCGGCAGCCCGGGCGCGAAGTGCGGCTCTATCACAGTGGTGCGGTCGTCGGGCATCTCCACCGGCAGCACGCCCCGTCCGTAGGCCAGTTCAACACGCACGGTGGGCTACTCCATCAGGTTCTGACCGCGAGGGTAGGGCGGCGGGAATTGCAAAGCGACTGCGGCTTCACGCCCGCAAAACACTCTCGCACAGGTGGGCGGCGTCCACCAGGTCGGGAATCGTCACGTACTCCCGCACGGTGTGCATACCGTGGTCGGCCATGCCCACCACCACCGAGCTGATTCCGTGCGCGCGGAACACGTTGCCGTCCGTGCCGCCGCCGGAGGGCCGCAGCGACGGCTCCAGGCCCAGCCCGCGCAGCACGCCCATCACGTGCACCGTGGCCGGGTCGTCCTCCGTCAGGGTGTACGTCTCGAACTCGGTGTGGACGTGTACGTCTATCTTCGCCTCGGGGTACAGATCCCGCACCTGCCGCAGCGCGTCGTCGAGCTGCACCTGGATCGCGTCCAGCGCTTCGAGGTTCCGGCTTCTGAACTCGCCGGTGACGGTAACGTTTTCCGGAACGGCGTTGCGGACCGTGCCGCCCTCGATGGTGCCCACGTTGAACGTCGTCTCGTCGTCCAGGCGGCCCTGCGGCAGCCGCGTGATAAGCTCCGCCGCCATCCGTATGGCCGACAGCCCCTTTTCCGGCTCCACGCCCGCGTGCGCCGCGCGCCCCGTTATCTCGAACTCGAAACCTATGTAAGTCGGGCTGGACGAGGTTATCTGGCTGGGCGGGCCTTCGCCGTCGAACACCACCGCCCACTTGGCGTCGATCATCGAAAAGTCCAGGTTGCGGGCGCCCACCAGCCCGATCTCCTCCTCGCGGGTGAACGCGACCTGGTAGGGAAGGTGGGGAACGTCGTCCTCCTTGATAGACTTGATGGCCTCGAGCACCGCCGCCACGCCCGCCTTGCAGTCGCCGCCCAGGATGGTAGTCTCGTTCGTGCGTATGCGGTCGCCCTCCACGATAGGCTCGATGCCGCGCCCCGGCTCCACGGTGTCCATGTGCGCCGAAAGCAGCACGAAGCCGCTCTCTTCGTCCGCCTCGCCGTCGGTGCCGATGACGTTGCCGTAGGCGTCCCTGGCCACGCTCAGGCCCAGGTCCTCAAGCGTCGCGACGAGGTGCAAGGCCATCTCCTCTTCCTCGCTGGAGGGGCTGTCTATCTTCGCCAGTTCCACGAACGTGGCCACCAGCCGGTCTCTGTCTATCATTGTGGTGCTTCCTCGCCGGCCGCGCCGTGCTTGCTAAAGGCTCTCTTGCCCCGCCGTCTGGAAAGTGAAGTCCTCGATGTTTACGTTGGCCTTGGCGTGTTCGATGGTCATGCTGACCAAGCCGCCGTCCTCATCGAGTTCGACAAGGACGTTTTCGTTGATGTCCGTGGTCTCGGCAATGTCCTTATCGGCAAAGTCTATCAGCAGCGTGTCGGTGTCGGGAAAGTATTTCACCCGCATCGCTACTCCTCTCTGAAAGAGCGGTCGAAGAAAGCGTTGTGAACTTCATTCAAGCGAGTTGTGTGCCGCTAGGCAACCTACAGGAGGCAGCGCCCTGTCCCGTGAAGCCTATTCTATGTCCCGCGCGGCTCGTGTCAAGCACGCCGCCCGCCGACACTCATCCATCGTCGTTGTGAATTGAGAACGAGTTGGTTGCGTGTTGCGAACAATTATGCTAAAGTGTGCCGAAATGCTCGAAACAGTCCCGCGGCGGACTCGACGCGAACGAAATGGAGGCGGTCGTATGGTCGAAATGGAGGCCCCGGTAGCGTATCATGCGCGTATAATCGACTTTCCGGAAGACCAGAGGCCGCGCGAGCGGCTCAGGGAGGTCGGCGCCAGGTATCTGAGCGACGCCGAGCTGATGGCCATCTTGCTCCGCACCGGCATCAAGGGCCAGAACGTGGTCGCGCTGTCCCAACACCTGCTGGCGCAGGTCGGCGGCGTAAGCGCCCTGTCCGACGTGGCCTTCGGCAGGCTCTGCGAGCTAAAGGGAATAAGCGAGGCCAAGGCCTGCCAGCTTCTCGCCGCCGTGGAGCTTGGCCGCAGGGTCGCCGACGCGGAGCCGGTAATGCGAAGGACCATAAGCTGCCCCCAGGACGTGGTCAACGAGCTTGGGTCCACGCTGAACGGCCTCAAGCAGGAGGAGCTTTACGTGCTGCTGCTCAACACCAAGAACAAGGTGCTCGCCAAGGAGACCGTGTACAAGGGCAGCGTCAACTCCGCCGCCGTGCGCGTCGCCGAGGTGCTGCGACCCGCCATCCGCGAAAACTGCCCGTCCATCGTCATAGCTCACAACCACCCGTCCGGCGACCCTACTCCCAGCCCAGAGGACGTCGCCGTCACCCGGCGCATCCGAACCAGCGCCGAATCCATGGACATCGAGTTGCTGGATCACGTTATCATAGGCTCGCGAGGCTTCGTCAGCCTGAAGGAGCGCGGGCTGGGTTTCTGACCCACGCCCACGCCCGCAGCGGACGGAGCGTAAAACAACCGGTTTGGAGGTGTCACATGCCCAGGGGAGACGCGCCGCTAGGCGAGATAGCCAGCAGGGTGCTGTTCGAGAACGACCGCGTGAAGATTTGGAACCTGATAGTTGAGCCGGGCGAGGCCAGCGACTGGCACCTGCACGGGCGCGACTACGTGACCGTGGTGGTGGAAGGCGGCAGCCTCACGTCAGAGTACGAAGACGGCGAGACGGCCCAGAACCCGTCGGAGGTCGGCACCTGGCGCTACCACGGCGACCACCAGGTCCACCGCGTCATCAACAACTCGGACACCCGCTACATGAACGTGCTAATCGAGCTCAAGGACTAGCCGCACCGTTTCAAAGTCCCCTCTCCCAAAACTGGGAGAGGGTCAGGGTGAGGGTTGACCGCTAGGTCCCTTCCCCCTCGCAGGGGGAAGGTTAGGATGGGGGTGTCCCCGTCCCGCCTACTCGAACGCCGGTATCACCTGCTCGCCGAACAGCTTGATCGACCGCATAACCTTCTTGTGAGGCACCTGGTCGCTCTGCATGATCAGCAGCGTCTGGTCGGCGCCGGTCTCCTCGTGCCTGCGCACAGAGTTGATGCAGCTATCGGGGTCGCCCGCGACGATCACACCGCGCTCGCATAGCAGGTCCGCGGGCAGCCCGCCCAGCATCGCGCGCGGCACGCCGCCACCGCCCAGGTCCTGCTCGCCGCCCAGGAACCGCTGGAAGTTCGTTTGCAGGTGTTCGGGCACGCCGCCCCACGACTCCAGCAGCCGCTCGTAGGTCTCCTGCCTGTCGGACGAGTAGGGCCGGTTGGGACCGAAGAACTCCTTGATGGCGCGCGCTCCCAGCTCCTGGGCCTCGGCGTTGTTGTCGCCGCAGTGCCCCAGCGTGAAGCTCGCCCACTGGTTGTTGACGGCCGACCCCACCGGCTCCGCGCTCTTGATGTCCTCGCGGTACTTGTCCACGTACTGCTTCATGCCCGCGGGCGCGCCCGAACCGAACGATAGCACGCCGATGCCGTGCTGCGCCGCCATCTCGTAGCTCGACGGCTGCGTGCACGCCATCCAGATAGGCGGGTGCGGATCCTGCTTCGGCTTGGGCAGTATCTCGCGCGGCGGGATGTTGTAGAACTTGCCCTCCCACTCGAAGTTGCCCTCGGTGCGCCATATCTCCGGCACCATCCGCAGCGACTCTTCCATGAGGTCGCGCGTGTCCCGTGGGTCCACGCCCATACCGAGCTGCTCGTAAGGGCTGCTCCTACCAACGCCGAACTCCACGCGGCCGCCGGACAGGTGGTCCACCATGGCCACCCGCTCGGCCACCTGCGTCGGCCGGTGGTTCCCCAGAATCACCACGCCGAACCCCAGCCGGATGCGCTTGGTCAGCCGCGCCAGCGCCGATATGATTACCTCCGGCGCCGAAGAGCCTGAGAACGTCGTAAGAAAGTGGTGCTCCACGAACCACAGGTAGTCGAAGCCCACCTCGTCGGCGAGCTGGCACTGCTCAATCGTTTCCTCGATGAGCGCCGTGTAGTCCACCTTGTAGTCCTCGTGGGGCCTTTGCATCTCGTAGAGTAGTCCGAATTTCATGGCAACCCTCCTCGCGGGCGGCAGATGTGTGGTACTTGGCCAAGTGTAGAGTTGCCTGAAATGCCTGTCAAACCCGCAACGCCTTGCCAAACTCGCGTTTGCGGAGCGCGCCGCTCGCCTATATCATTACCTTCTACGGGGCGCACCGCTCCGCCCCAACTCGCCGCTCCCACACCGGAGCGACGCAAGGAGCATCACATGCGCGTGCTTGTAATGGGAACCGGCGCCGTCGGCGGCTACTTCGGCGCGTCGCTCGCCAGGAACGGCGAGGATGTCGTGTTCGTCGCGCGCGGCGAGCACCGCGACACTATCGAGGCCAACGGCCTCCGCGTGGAGAGCGTGGCGGCGGGCGACTACACCGTCCGCGCGCCCGCCGTCGAGCGCCCCCCCGACGGCTGGACTGCCGACCTCGTCCTCTTCTGCGTCAAGGGCTACCACAACCCCCAGGCCATTGAGGTCATTCGCCCCGCCGTTGGCGACGACACCACCATTCTCACGCTACAGAACGGCGTCGGCAGCGCCGACCAGCTCGCCGCCGCGTTCGGGCGTGACAGGGTCATCGCGGGCGCGGCCTATATCCACGCCATGCGCGCCGCCCCCGGCCTGATAGCCGAGGTCGGCGGCCACTGCCGCATCGTGTTCGGCGAGGCCGACGGCGGCGAGTCGGCGCGCGCGGTTGCCATCCGCGACGCCTTCGCCGCCGCGGGCGTCGAAATCGAGCTCTCCAACGACGTTTCCAAGGCGCTCTGGAACAAGCTCGTGTTCATCTGCGCGCTCAGCGGCATGGTCTGCATCACGCGCGAGCCGTCCTTCACCGACGTGCTCGCCCAACCCGAAACGCTCGACCTCACCTGGCGGGTGATGCGCGAGGCCGCCGCCGCGGGACGCGCGAGCGGCGTAGCCCTCGACGCCGACGTCGTTGAGACCACCATGGCCGAGTTCCAGGATACCAGCGAGGAGCTGACCTCCTCCATGTACATCGACCTCGACGCAGGCAACCCGCTGGAGGTCATGCTGCTGAACGGCGCGGTCTCCAGAATTGGCAAGGAGGTAGGCGTCGAAACGCCCGTAAACGACTTCATAACCGCCTGCCTGTCCATCGCCAACGCCAAGGCGCAGCGCCGGGCGGGCCTGTAGCCGCCGTAGCGCGCCACAGGCGAGCGGCGACGCACCACCCCACAGGAGGATAGAGTGACCTACTTCCACGACCCGTCGGAGATACAACGCAAGGAACTCGCTCCCGGCGTCACCCTGCGCCCCATGTGGGGCGACAAGATAATGATGAGCATGGTCGAAATCGCGCCCAACGCCGTCGTCCCCATGCACACCCACCCCCACGAGCAGGCGGGCATTGTGCTCCAGGGCGAGTTCGACTTCACCATCGGCGGCGAGACCAAGCGCCTGCGCCAGGGCGACGCCTACGTCATACCCGGCGGCGTGGAGCACGGCCTCACCGGCTGGGACGGCTGGTCGATGGCCCTGGACATCTTCAGCCCGCCGCGAGAGGACTACAAGTAGGCGGGAAACCGGGCCTCCAGAAGAGTCCCTTCCCCCTCGCAGGGGGAAGGTTAGAGCCTGCCCCGTACCCGATACGGGGATGGGGGGTGATGGCACGCGAAGGGGGCGGCCCCCTGAAGGAGTACCGCCCCTTATGCGATGCCTCTAGTTTGCCGGCGGCGCGGACGCCACCGACAGCGATTGGAGCTACGCGCCGAACCGCGCCTCGGCCAGCGGGTCGCTGTACTCCACGCCCTTGGTGGCCCAGAAAGCGGTGGCGATGTCGTCCACGGCAGCTACCAGCTGCTCGGAAGCGGCCAAATCAACCGTCTGGCGGCACTGACCGGCCAGCTTGAGCGCGGCGTTGAAGGAACCGTGCAGGTCAAAACCTTCGGGCGTGTTGGGCCAAGCGTAGTCGGCCCAGAGAATCCGCAACTCGCGCTTGCACAGTTCGGCGTGCTCTTCCTTGGCCGCGATGTAGCGGGACATGGTGTTGGCAAAAGCCACGTGGTCGTCGCCTTCCTCCAGGGCCTGCATTCGCACCACCATCTTGAGCACGGTCTGGGCAGCTATCTTCGCCGAGATCGGGTCGTAGATGCCGCACGGGATGTCGCAGTGCGCGCGCGCCGTGCGCACCGGAGAAAAGCGCTTGAGAGCAGACGCAAAATTCATGTCAGTTTCCTTCCTTTCCTGAGTATGATTACTGCAATGAAGATACAGCAACACGCCGCTTCCCGCAAGTCCCGCACTCCGGTGCGACAGGGCCCTTTCAATGTCCCTTCCCCCTGCGAGGGGGAAGGTTAGGATGGGGGTGACGGCGCCCTCGGCACGCATCGGGAGCATTTCTTGCTCAGCCTCTACCTGATTCGCGGCCGCAGCATGGAGCCTTCACACCGTTCGGGCGACCTACTAATGGTCCGCCGCCTCGCTCGCGGCGCACCCGCCAGGGGCGACGTGGTCGTGCTGCGCGACCCCCGCGAACCGGACGCGCGCGACCTCAAGCGGGTGGTCGGCCTGCCCGGTGAGTCCCTTTGCCTCGCCGACGGCTCGCTGTACGTCGACGGCGCCCACCTGCCCGAACCGTACCTCGGCGGCCTTCCCGCCTCAATCGGCATCGAGCGCAGCGAGTGGACGCTGCCCGACGACCGGTACTTCGTCCTCAGCGACAACCGCGCGCACGGCACCGACAGCCGCCACTTCGGTCCCGTGCCCCGCGCCGCTATACTTGGTAAGGTCTGGTGTAGGGTGTGGCCGCCCCGCGGTCCGCGTCGCGCGACATAAAGTAAGTTCAGGAGCCTGTGAGTGGAATCGGCAAAGCGCCGCCTGTTCGAGCAGTTGGCAAGCGAGATCGACGACCGGCGCGTGCTGCGCGCCATGGAGAGCGTGCCCAGGGACATCTTCGTGCCCGAGGAGGTCGCCGCCCTTGCCTACGAGGACATGGCGCTCCCCATCGGCCACGGCCAGAGCATCTCCCAGCCCTACATCGTCGCGCTCACGCTCAGCGCCGCACGCGTGCGCCCCACCGACCGCGCGCTCGAAGTGGGGGCGGGCAGCGGCTACCAGGCCGCCGTGCTGTCCAGGCTCGCCGCCAGCGTAGTCAGCGTCGAGCGCGTGGAATCCCTGGCCCAGGACGCAGAGCGCCGCTTGCGGTCGCTACGCTACGCCAACGTCGAGGTACGCCTCGCCGAGGACACTCTCGGCTGGCCCGATGGCGCGCCGTTCGACGTCATCGTCGTCGCGGCCGGCGCGCCCAGGATTCCCAACGAGCTGATAGCGCAGTTGGCCGAGGGCGGCAGGCTCGTCGCGCCCGTCGGCTCGATGCGGTCCCAGGAGTTGATGCGCGTCGTAAAGTCGGCCGGCGGCCTGGCCGTGACCTCACTCGGCGCATGCCGGTTCGTCCCCCTCGTCGGCCCCGGCGCCTGGCCCGAGAGCGACGATTCCTAGCACCACAGGCTGTGAGGAGCGCCCAGGGCTATCGCATACTACTCCGCAGTCATAGTTAGGGCCGCCCTGGAGCGGGGAAATCGCTAAAAGTGCCCCATATCGCACCGTTTTGCCCTTTTCGTAGCTGGGAGGGATGACACCTGGGGCGGTTGGGTGTCCCGGATTGAGCGATTTTGTGGCCGAAATAGTCCGAAATGACGCACAAATGGCACAGCAGACGGGAGGCCCCAACGGGGTGTTCCTCGTGGAGATTAAGTTGTTTAGGTGCGTTATGGGGAGACGGTAGCACGGATGTGCGGTCGGGGTCAAGAGCCATGGCGAGATCGAGATTGATGCCGTCGCGTACCGGTGTGCAGTCGTAAGGCCGGGACAAAGCAGGTATGGAACTGAGCGGCTACAGGCCAGTTGCGTGGCGGCGCATGGCAGTGGTGGGGACTCGATGGCGCGGTTTTGGGGCGGAATTTCGGGGGTTGGGTGTGAGGGCACGCCTGATTCGGGGCCGAGAGATCAGTATCCGATAGCCCTGGGGGGGCGGCGGCCCACCGGCCATCTTTACAACGACTCGGTCACCATCGGAGCCACGCTTACAACGTCGCGTTTGGCCCTTCTCCGATTCGCGCCAAGATTCTGTCTCGCAAGAGAGTGCGCAACTCCTCCGGCGAGTCCCATACGATGTGAGCGTACTGGCGGGTGTCAAAGTGAAGTTTATCTATCTGGTCCTTGCGGCAGGTGAAAATGACGGGAATGCCCAGACCGTGGGCAAATCCTGCTTCGTAATAGACGCCGCCTCTTGCGCCGTCCTCGCCGTGTGTGAAGTCGGCTATAAGGAAGCGTGAGCGCCTAATCTCGGCGATTATGGCGTCGTCGATTTTGTCCACGGACGGGTTTCGGTCTATTCTCATTGGTTCAAATCCGGATGCTCGGATCGCTGGCACTATTCCTTGCTCGTATGCGCTTGTTACGGAGTCATCGAACCACATGGCGACAAATGCTTGAGACGAGACGATTTTGGCTTGTTGGTCAGCTACCCTTGAATGACCAGCGACCGTGACTATGTATGAGTCAAAAAACATTGCAGTTTCGCCAACCGTCGCCTCGGCCGATTGGATCATGCCTTCTTCCTCCAAGTATCGTAACAAGTACGAGACCTCGTTAGGTGACGTAGACTCTGACCATGCCATGGCATTCTGAATGTCGGGGTAATGTTGAATCTCGGGTGTCTCCGTGGAAGCAAACGTGTCTACGGCGTCCCCGGCCTCATTGGTTTCAATAACCATGTATCTGAGCAGCCTATCTGCCCTTTCGTGTATCGGGAGTCTGTCTCTCCCTGTAGCGTAGTCTAGTACTTCCGGCGTTATGATGGGGCGTTCGCTCCCTTGAAGCCGCTGATCTATCAACCAGGATGTTAGGCGAGCCTTCTCGTCATCGCTTAGATCTGTAAGGCGCCTGCTAACACTGCCTGGAGCCACATAGCCACCACCAGCGCGATGGGACTCTGTGACTACTACCTTACTAGGATCAGGGACGGAGTAGCCCTCAGCCGGGTAGCCCCAAATCCTGCATTCTGTTATTGGTGTAGTCAATTCAATTGCACCTGTAGTCCGCATATGGCACCGCTCACCATGGACAGGCTGTCGGTGCTAACGCTTGCTATTATATTACAACCCCGTAACTCTCCGCAAAGGAATACAATGAAAAGACCCTGTCTTGGGCCTCGATTTAGTGGACTCCCTCGGAATCTCGTGATAGGATTACGGTGCCATAGAACAAACCTTCCCTCCGTTGAGGGTAAGAAGGTTGCAATGTGGTTGAAACTGAGACGCGGCCAAATGGACAATTCGCGTCGCGTTCGTGTAAGGGGGTAACTCATGCTGAAAGAGCGTTCGCTGCTCGGCACAAACTGGGATTATCGAACATCCGATACTAAGGAGTACACCCACGGGATACACCCTTACCCCGCCATGATGATTCCTCAAGTGGCGCGTCGGCTAATCCATACTTATGGACGTGAGGGCGATGTGCTTTTCGATCCGTACTGCGGGACGGGAACGACGTTACTCGAAGGAATGCTCGCAGACCTGAGATCATTGGGCACTGACTTGAATCCCCTTGCGCGCTTGATCGCAAGAACAAAAACTAACCCGTTGGATCCCGCTCGCATTGGCAAAGCAATCGAGGACTTCATCGGATTCGAGGCGGGTAACCCTGCCGGTTCAATGCCGCAATTTCCGAATGTGGACTATTGGTTCAGCGAAAGAGTACAGCGCGGACTCTCGTCGATTCTTGACTACATCGAGCACATTCACGAAACAGACATAGCGGATTTCTTCAGGGTCGCCTTCAGTTTGACCGTGCGAAAGGTGTCTTGGACAAAGAACTCAGAGTTTAAACTTGTACGTATGCCTGGCAAGGCGATGGAATCCCATAACCCTGACGTTTTCGCCATCATGCTGGGGATTCTGAGCGAGAACAGAGTCGCGTACATGAGATTGCACCGCGTGCTGGGAGAGTCTCCGAGCATACCTGCGGTTCACGACTTCAACTCGGTGACTGAGGTCCCACAGCACGTTCTTGCGCCTGAATCCGTGGATTTGGTTGTTACATCCCCGCCATACGGGGATTCGAAGACGACTGTGGCCTACGGGCAGTTCTCGCGCCTGTCTTCCCAATGGCTGGGTTATGAGAACGCCAGCCGTGTCGATAACACCTTGATGGGTGGAACGAAACTAGCAGGCAAAATGAAGCTTGGCGTTGAAGAGCTGGATGAAGTGATTGACGAGATAGCGAACGCCGACGTTAAGCGCGCTTGCGAAGTGGCGTCATTCTTCGTCGATTACCGAAAATCAATCGCTAACGTGTCTCGCGTCGTCAAGCCAGGCGGCCACGCTTGTTACGTCGTGGGTAACAGAACGGTCAAGGGTCTGCAAGTTCCAACGTCGGCAGCAACAGCCGCGTTTTTTGAAGCGAATGACTTTGACCATGTAGACACGTTCCAGCGCAACATCCCGAATAAGCGTATGCCGTCTGTGAATTCGCCGACGAACATACCTGGCAAGGTCGGAAGTACGATGAAGTCGGAATACATAGTGATTTGCAGGAGAAACGCCTAGTTATGAGATTGCCAGAACTACGCTCACTCTTGCGAAAACTGGAAGGTAAGGGATACATACCGTCTACGAGAGCCGGGCCAACGGGTATCGGGCATACACTGGAAAGGCAGTTAGGGATCACGGAGAACAATCTGCCGATACCAGACCTCGGTGGAGTGTTCGAGGTCAAGGCGACAAGGGCGCATACGAACAACCTGATCACACTGTTCACGCTCGACCGGGGGGCTTGGCAATTCACCGCCAAAGAGATTGTCGAAGACTGGGGATACATTGACGAGAATGGGCGTCCTTCTCTCTTTACGACCGTGTCCGCACTAGCAGAGAACTCATTGGGTCTTCAATTGTCTGTGCCTGAGGGTGACAGTTACCTGTCGTTAAGGTACGTTCCCGACGATGACTTACTTGGCTCTTGGGACATGGAGCAAATTGTCGAAACCTTCGAGTCTAAACTGGGCAACATGCTCTTTGTTCATGCCGATTCTCAGCACGACGCCGGTAGGGAGATGTTCCATTTCAACAGAGCGCACCTGCTTACTAGACCCGATACGACTACTTTCGAGGAGAGTTTCACTAAAGGGGTAGTCACCATCGACATCCGCATGTACATCCGACCAAATGGAACGGTACGAAATCATGGCACTGGTTTTCGGATATCTGAGCAGGACTTGCCTAAGTTGTTCCGCAGAGTACGTAGGTTGCTATGAGCCTTTGCATAGTGTTCGAGCAAGGTACTGAGAACTGCTCATTCCAAAACCTCTAGTTTCGACTTACTGCGGTGTTATGTTGACGCGCATTAACTTACCTTCCATGAACTCTCGGACGCTCTGTCCATTCACGGCTACCTCAAAGTCTTAGGCAACCACCTCTCTGAGGTCATGGCGGCCTTTGACACTACCCGGCACAACAGTGCTGCGCTCGCCACATCGAGGGACCGACCCCGCCATCCGCCCACCCCGCGCACGGCAATGGCCTGGGTGTTCTCCGAGTGCACGCGGCTCCGTGACAGCATCCCCTGGAGCAACTCGCCTAGCGCGTTGTTCGCGCTACGCTCAATCTGTTGCGGCATAGCATTTCCTCGCGTCTGCGATTTGTGCCATTGTACAACACGACGAACTACTGTGCGCGGGGGAGGCAGGCGCTTGATTCCTCGGCTACGCTCGGTATGGCATGGAGGGGTGTGTACGGAATGACATGGAGGGGCGCGCTCGGGATGAGCCAGACCCCTATCATCGAGACTGGAGCAGCCACCCCGCGTGTGGCCTCTTGATTCTATCGTACATCCGTGCTATTCTTCATCCATGACGCACTCACACCGCCTTCCCGCCACCACGCCCGCCCGGCTTGCGCCCTCCGGACACCGGCATCGAGCTTGTGACGGACTGTTCTTTCGGCGTTTCATCCCGTTTCTCCGCGGTTTCACACTGGCGCATATAGCCGACACCCCCAGCTAGGGGCCGAAGCAGAAAAACACAGAAAACACGGAATGAAACAGATATCTTCCGAGCTACCATGCGCTCCGCCGGACGCAGGGCCTTTTCATTCTCGTCACTCGTCTGGAGGCTGAGGGCTGACAGGGATAGGAGTTGAGATTAGCAGTAGCTGTGCCAGCGACGTCACCCCCATCCTAACCTTCCCCCGTCAAGGGGGAAGGGACTTTTCGGAAGGCTTACGCCTCAAACATACCCCTGTCAGCCCTGCGAGGGGGAAGGGACTAATCGGAAGGGGCTAGCGCGCGTTCGAGGGCGGTGTGCCATACGTGGGATAGGCGGGTGACGGGGATGACGAGCGTTGCGCTGGCGACGTCACCCCCATCCTGACGCTTCGGCAGGCTCAGGGCAGTCTCTTCCCCCTGCGAGGGGGAAGGGACTTGGCGGAGGCGGGGTCACCCTCACCCCGGTATCAAGTACGGGGTAGGCTCTAGTCCTCTCCTTGAGGGAGAGGGGACAGTGTGGTTGGCGGGCAAGCACACTAGATTCCTCGGCTGCGCTGCGCTCCGCTCGGAATGACACGAATGGGAGGTGGGTTCGGAATGGCAGGTAGGGCTGCGCTCGGAATGGCGCGGTCAGAGGGCGGCGGCGGGGCGTCACCCCCATCCTAACCTTCCCCCTGCGAGGGGGAAGGGACTAATCGGAAGGGGCCAACGCACGTTCCAAGGCGGTGTTCCATGTTTCGGACAGGCGGGCGACGGGGATGGCTGTGCCGGGGAGGGTGAGGGTGTGGCCGGCGGTGTGGCCGAGCATGGTGAAGGGGGCGCCTTCTTGGGCGCAGATGCGGCGGAGGTCGGGTTGGCGGTCGGGGGGGAGGGAGACGATGATGCGGGACTGGCGCTCGCCGAAGAGGGCGGCGTCCCAGCGGCCGGTGATGGCGAAGTCGGCGCGGAAGCCGATACCGCCGGCGATGCAGGACTCGGCGAGGGCGACGGCGAGGCCGCCGTCGGAGCAGTCGTGGGCGGATTCGGCGACGCCCTCGCGGATGAGACGGCGACAGGCGCGCTGGACGGCGACTTCGAGGTCGAGGTCGATGCGGGGGCGGCCGGCGGTGAGGCCGTGGACGAAGTGCAGGTACTCGCTGGCGGCGAGGTCGTCGGGGTCGCCGTGGACGACGGGTGGGCGCGCGCTGGCGGAGAGAGCGTTGGGGGCGGTGCGCGGGTCGGGGACGCCGAGGAGGACGACGAGGCGGTCGGGGCCGGGGAAGGCTATGCCGGCGCGGCGGTCGACGTCGTCCAGCAGGCCGAGGGCGCCGATTATGGGGGTGGGCCAGATGTCTTGGCCCATGGTCTCGTTGTACAGGCTCACGTTGCCGCTGACGACGGGGGCGGCGAGCGCGCGGCTGGCGGCGGCCATGCCCTCGATGCACCGCTCGAGCTGGTAGTAGGTTTCGGGCTTTTCGGGGTTGCCGAAGTTGAGGCAGTCGGTGAGGGCGATAGGCTCGGCGCCGGCGCAGGAGACGTTGCGGCAGGCCTCGGCGACGGCTATCTGGCCGCCGGCGTAGGGGTCGAGGTAGCAGTAGCGGCCGTTGCCGTCGGTGGAGAGGGCGATGGCGCGGCGGGTGCCGCGGATGCGGATCACGGCGGCGTCCGCGCCGGGGGGTGTGACGGTGTTGGTCTGCACCTGGTGGTCGTACTGGCGATAGACCCAACGCTTGCTGGCGATATTGGGGGAGGCGAGCAGGCGCAGGAGCGTCTCGCCGGGGCCGTCGTCGGGCAGCGGCAGCGCTGACAGGTCGTGGCGCTGGGCCTCGTCCAGCCAAGCGGGTTTCTCGCCCTTCAGCCGGTACAGGGGCGGGTCGGTGAGCAGGCGGACGGGCACCTCGCCCTCGACGCGGTCGCCGTCGCGGACGCGGGCTATGCCGTCGGCGGTGACTGCGCCAATCACGCTGCACTCGAGGTCCCACTTGTCGAAGATGGCCTTCACCCGGTCCTCGCGGCCGCGGCGGGCGATGACCAGCATACGCTCCTGGGACTCGGAGAGCATGACCTCGTAGGGGATCATGCCGGAGTCGCGGCGGGGGACGCGGGAGACGTCCAGGTCGAGGCCGGCTCCGCCCTTGGCGGCGGCCTCGACGCTGGCGCTGGTGAGTCCGGCGGCGCCGAGGTCCTGCATGGCGACGTAGTGGTCGGTGGCGGCGAGTTCCAGGCAGGCCTCGATGAGCGATTTTTCCATGAAGGGGTTGCCCACCTGGACGGTGGGGCGCAGCTCGCGGTCGTCCTCGAACGACCGGGAGGCGAGGCCGGAGGCGCCGTGGATGCCGTCGCGTCCGGTGCGCGCGCCGACGAGCATGAGGGCGCTGCCGGGGGCGTCGGCGGCGGCGCTGACGAGGCTGCGGCTGTCGAGGATGCCGACGCACATGGCGTTGACGAGGGGGTTGCCGGAGTAGGTGGGGCCGAAGCATATTTCGCCGCCGACGTCGGGGACGCCGATGCAGTTGCCGTAGCCGGAGATGCCGGCGACGACGCCCTGGAGCAGGAAGCGGTTGCGGGGGTCGTCGAGGTCGCCGAAGCGCAGGGAGTTTAGCAGGGCGATGGGTCGGGCGCCCATGGCGAATATGTCGCGGACGATGCCGCCGACGCCGGTGGCTGCGCCCTGGTATGGCTCGATGGCGGAGGGGTGGTTGTGGGACTCGATCTTGAAGGCGACGGCGAGGCCGTCGCCTATGTCCACCGCGCCGGCGTTCTCGTCGCCCGCGCCCACGAGCACGCGGGGGCCGTCGCCGGGCAGCAGGCGTAGCAGCGGCTTGGAGTGCTTGTAGCCACAGTGCTCGCTCCACAGGGAGCCGAACAGTCCGAGCTCGAGCTCGTTGGGCACTCTGCCGAGCCGCTCGACGATGGCCTCGTACTCCCGCTCGGAGAGGGCGAGGCTGTCCAGGGCTTGGCGTGTTTCGGGGGAGAGCGTCATGTGCGGCGGCGGCCTATGCCCGCCCGGTTGTGCATTTGGCGCCGATGGCGGCGAGGCCGGGCAGGTCGGCGAGGGGGATGACGCGGCCGGTGGACTCGAAGGTGTCTATCAGGCGGCGGACGTCGCCGGGGACGGGGCGGGAGACGCGGGCGTCCTCGTCGTGGTTGACGTAGATGGCGACGCAGCGGGTGAGGGGTTCGTCGTCGCAGCCGCGGTAGATTTCGCAGAGGGCGGTGAGGCTGGAGTTGCCGAGGCGGTCTATCTTCCAGCAGACGCTGAGTAGGTCGTCCAGGCGGGCGGCGGCGAAGAAGTCGAGGGACATCTTGACGGTGGCGAAGTCGAGGTGGCGGCGCATGGCGGGGTCGTAGATGGCGATTCCGAGGTTGCGGAAGTACTCGGCCTGGCCAATCTCGACGTAGTTGGCGTAGGCGGCGCTGTAAACGACGCCTTGCACGTCGCACTCGGCCCAGCGGACCCGGAGGGTGTGGCTGAAATTGAATTCGTGCCTGGACATACGGGGGACAGTATAGCAGGTTGTGGGGCGGTGGGATTATCCACGAAGGACACGAAGGGGCACGAAGGGGGGAGCAGGGCTGAGGGAAGAGGCTGTGTGGTGGGCGGGCTCTTTATCACCCCCATCCCCGTATCGAGTACGGGGCAGGCTCTAACCTTCCCCCATCAAGGGGGAAGGGACTGTGAGGTGGCGGCGGCCTCTTCGTCACCCCCATCCCCGTATCGAGTACGGGGCAGGCTCTAACCTTCCCCCTGCGAGGGGGAAGGGATTAGCGGTGGCTTTACGCGGCGAGGTGGGGGCTGTAGATGTGGCCGCACTTGCGGCAGCGGTAGACGGTGTTGTCGCGCTCACGGAGCTTTTCGAGGGCGATGATGAAGTCGGAGTCGCAGCGGGGGCACAGGAGCTCGAGTTCCGTGAGGGGCAGGAAGCCGAGGCCGGGCAGCCTGCGCTCCGTGAGCTCGCCGACGGGGGGCCGGTGGCCGCACTGGACGCACCGGACGTCGGTGGTGTCTGACGTGTCGACGTCGCCGCCGCACCTGGGGCATCTCTTGAGTAGGAGCACCTGTGTACCTCCGCTTAGCTCCGGGGTCTCTCGTCGTGACGAACGGCATTATACGCAGCGCCGAACATACGTGTCAATAGCGTTCGTGCGGAGGCGTCGGCTACAATCTGGGCGAGGGCGTCCAAGGGGCGCGCGCGCGCCGTACAGGGACCGGCGAACGGAGCAGCATGACCGAGCGGGAGCGGACATACGGGGGGCTTGCCGACATGGTGAGGGATGCGCGGCGCGGCAGGGGCATGTCGCAGCGGCAGCTTTCGCTCGCGCTGGGGATGAGCCAGGGGTACGTTGGGCACCTGGAGAGCGGCAGATTCCGGCCGACGGTGGGGACGCTCAAGGCGCTGGCGTCGGCGCTTGGTCTGCTGTACGGCGCGCTGGCGGTGGCGGCGGGTTATATCACGGCGGAGGAGTACGAGAGCCCGCTGGAGGACGAGCAACTGGCGCGGCTGCACGAGGTGAGCGATCTGACGGACGACGAATGGGAGTCGGTGCGGGATTTCGCGCGGTACGTGCGGAGCAGGCGGGGTGGGTCACACGCACCCTCACCCTAACCCTCTCCCTCAAGGGAGAGGGGACTTGGCGTTAACGGGCGGGTTTGGAGCGCGTCCCTACCGAGGGGGAAGGGACTCTTCACCCCCATCCCTTCGGCAGGCTCAGGGCAGGCTCTAACCTTCCCCCATCAAGGGGGAAGGGACTTGGCGAGTCAGCTCGACCACGAGTGGGAGCTTGGATTCGGGGATGGCGAGCTCCTGTGCGGTGAAGCGCCAGCCGTCCGGTCCGCCGAGGAGGTAGGCGGCGAACTCTTCGGCCTGCCTTTCGGCCTTCGCGCGGTTCACCCACTGCCAGGACTCCAGGTAGAAACTGGCGCCCACGTGCAGCAGGTGGTGGCCGGTGGCGTGGGCGACGAGCCAGCGGAACTCGGCGCGCGGCAGGCCGGGGCGGACGCCTATGACGCCGTCGATGATGACCTCTTTCAGCCTGCCGCTGAAGGGGAACTCCACGACGCGCAGGCCGAGCGCGCGGGTCAGCGCCCGCAGGTCGACGGGCGTTCGCAGGTTGTGTTCGCGCCAGATCCGGGCGGCCATGAGTCTGCCGTGCAATTCGCACCTCTTGCGGGATACAGAACTTGTGTGCTGTTATGATGGCAAGCGCGGGTGGCGCTGTCAAGCGGGGGGCGGTCGGCGGGCTGTGGGGGAAGGACTCTTTCACCCCCATCCTAACCTTCCCCCTGCGAGGGGGAAGGGACTTTTCGGGATGCTCACGCCTGAAACCTGTCCCTGTCGGCCCTGCGAGGGGGAAGGGGCCTTTCACCCTCACCCTAACCCTCTCCCTCAAGGGAGAGGGGACTTTTCGGGAGGCTCACGCCCGAAACCTACACCTGCCAGCCCATCAAAGGGGGAAGGGACTTTTCGGAAGGCTAGTTGCTGTAGCCGGAGGGTTTGGGCGGGCGGGGCTGGACGCTTTCGGCGATAGTTTCCAGTAGGTAGGCGAAGTCGTGGTAGGCGTCGAGGTGGCCGAGGTCGGGGCGCAGGGCGTCCAGGCGCTCGCCCAGCCTGTCGAGGTCGTCGCGTATGGCGTAGTGGCCCTCCGTCGATACCTGGTTCAGCGCGCCGTAACGGTCGGCGGCGAGGCCGACTATGGCGGCCAGGCGGAGCATGGGGTCGGCGCGGTGGCCGAAGGCGACGTCTCCTCTGCCCGTCACGTCGGCGCGCTGGCTGCGGGACTGCTGGGTGTCGGGCACGATCCAGCGGAGCTCGACGCGGCCGAGGGCCACCTTTTCGCCGCGTGGCAGCCGCGCGTCGTTTCGGAGCGTCAGCTCGTACAGCACGGTGGTGGCGGCGCCGGAGTAGATTTCGGCAAACTCCTTGCGGTCCTCGGCGAAGGTCTCGTCGGGCGTCACCCTGTTCTCGTAGCCGACGATGCGCCACGAGTAGACGAGGGCGGGGTCCCAGGTGACCTGGGCGCGGGTCTGGTCGGCGAAGGGCGTGGACAGGGCGAGCCAGTTGTCGCGGCTGAAGGTGGCGCGCGCCTGGTCGACGGTGTTCAGGTAGCGATACCAGCCGTTGCCGTGCTGGGCGAGTTGCTCCAGGAGATAGTCGTTGTAGTTTTCGATGCCGACGCCGATGGTTATGAGCCGCAGGGGGTTGGCGGCGTCGCGGTCGTGGGCGGTCTCGAGGATCGCGAACGGATTGGTGGCGTCCACGTTGGCTACGCCGTCGGACATGAGGATGACGTAGTTGTAGGCGTGGGGGCGCTCGCGGCGGGCGAGGTCGGCGAGGCGGACGCCCTCGTTCAGGCCGGCCTGAACGTTGGTGCTCTCGCGGGGGAACAGGTTGGCTATCGACGTGGTGACGGCATGGTCGTCGGGGCGGGTGTGTGCCACGGTCAGCTCGCGGACGACGTCCGTGGTGAAGTGGACGATGGCGATGCGGTCTTCGGGGCGCAGGCTGTTGCGGATGGCCTCGGCGGCGGCGCGGGCGATGGCGACACGGTCGCCGTTCGCCATCGAACCGGAGGCGTCGAGCACGAGGGTCACGTTGAGGGGCCTGTCGTCGGGCAGGTGCGGCGCCTGGAACCCGATGCGGGCGAGCATCATGCCGGCGTCCAGCGGGTGGGCCACGAGGTCGGTTTGTACGCCGAAGCCCCACTCGTCGGAGGGGCGCTCGTAGCCGTAGTCGAAGGCGTTGGTCCACTCCTCGGCCCTGACCGAGTCCGGCTCCACGTCGTAGCCTTCCCGCGCCCAGTTCAGGGCGAGGAAGTAGGAGGTGCGGTCGACGTCCAGGCTGAAGGTGGATACGGCGTCGTCGGAGGCGAGCACGGCGGGCTGGCGCGCGAAGTCGGCGAAGGTGGTGGCGCCGGGCTGCGGCGCGGTGGGCGCGGCGGGCTCCTCTGCGATAGCGGCCTGTACTGCGGCGGTGACGTCTTCCGCGGAGACGGCCGTGGGCATAGCGTACACCTCGGGAGTAGGCGCGGACGCGGGGGCGGCCGGAGCGGGGGCCGCCGTGGGCTGGGCCGTGGCCGCACGCGGCGTCGGGAGGGGCGGCGCGGGGGCTGGCTGAGCAGCGATTGCGGCTGTGATGTTCTCCGTCTGTGCGGGCTGGGCCGGAGCGGGTGTGGCCGGGGGCGCCGGGGCCATCTGCGCGACGAATGGCGCGGTGGGCGCGGGCGCGGGCTGCACTTGGACGGCCCTGTCCGATGTCGCATCAATTCCAATCCCACTTCCCTGCATCGTCAAGTTTGGGTTGTTTGGGTTTAGCATAACGAACAGGATTCCGAGCATCACGACGACACCGGCAGCCGTGCAGGCGGCAATCGTCAGTCTCTTCCAGATGTACCCACTAAACCATCCGCCGGCCTCGGGCTCTTCGTGCAGGTGGCGCTCCACGCGCGCCCAGGTGTCCGCAGGGGACTCGAGCTCGCGGGAGCGGGCGGCGAAGTAGTCTCGTAGGGTGCTTTCCATTTCGCGGTCGAGCGGATCGTTGGTGCTCATCGCCGCGCCTCCGTTTCGCAAGTTTCGGCGAGTTCTTCTCGTAGGCGGCTGAGCGCGCGGCTCAGCCTGGACTTGACGGTGCCCTCGCGCACTCCGATGGCTTCGGCGACCTCCCGCAGCGAGAGTTCCGCGAAGTAGCGGAGGACCACCACCTGGTGGTGCTGCGGGCTGAGACGGCCGAGCGCGGCCTGGACTTCGTCGCGCCGCTCGGCGGACATGGCGGACTCGAGGACGTCGGCGGGGCCTGTGACGCGCTCGGCGTCTTCGAGCGGGGCGGTCGGCAGCCTGCGCGTCCTTCGGCTAGACAGGATGCGGTTGACCAGGATGCGGACTATCCAGGGCTTGAACGGGCGGCCCCGGTGGAAGCCGCGAATGGCGCGCCACGCGGACAGGAACGCCTCCTGGACGTGCTCTTCGGCGGCGGCCCTGTCGCCGGTCATCAGCACCGCCGTGCCGTAGAGCGTGTTCTGGTGTTGCTCGACGATGTGCCGGAAGGCGTCCCGGGAGCCTTCCTGGCAGAGCCGTATGGCCTCGGCTTCGGTCATGGCCTGCCTCCAGCCGGGTGTGTGAGAGTGCTCTCACTAGATAATACGCGGGTTGTGGGGAAAAGGTTCCGTTGGGGGGACGGTGAATCCACGAAGGACACTAAGGGCGCGAAGGGTTAGAGGGGATAGGTTGTGAAGGGCGTGGTGTGTATCATGTGGGGTGTGGTCAGTGATGTGAACGGGAATGGAGGCCGGTGATGAAGAGCAGAAAGCTCGTCGTGGCGCTGGCCGTGTGCCTGGTGGTGTTGGGCGTGTGCGCGACGCCACCTCAAACTACGCCGCCAACCGCCGAGTGAACTGGCAGGTACGAAGGCGAAAAGCCATGACGATTGAAAGCGCCCCGACAGTCTATATCGAAACGACAATTGTGTCGTATCTGACGGCCCGACCCACCGACGACCTGCTGGCCGCCGCCTGGCGAAAGGCCACGTCCGATTGGTGGAACACGGACAGGCACAGCTTTGATGTCTATACGTCCGACGTCGCGATTGGAGAGGCGGCAAGGGGCAATCCCCAAGCCGCCGCGCGGCGACTCGATGCGCTGTTCGGCATAGCCGTTCTGCCGATGACACAGGCCGTGCTTGAGTTGTCGGCTGCGCTGCTGCGGGGGCAAGCGTTGCCGCCACGCGCTCACAACGACGCCGTTCACATCGCTATTTCAGCGGTGCATGGTTTAGAATATCTGTTGACTTGGAACTTTCGCCATATCGCCAACGCTCAGACCCGGCCCATGATTCGCGGCGTCTGCGCGCAAAATGGCTACACCAGCCCTGAAATCTGCACTCCAATCGAGTTGATGGGAGGCTCCCGAGATGCCTGACGAAATCATGGAAGAACTGTGGCAGATAAAGGACGACATCGCGCGTGAGCACGGCTACGACATAAGAAAGCTCGCCGCCCATCTTCAAGCCATCGAGCGAGCGCGACTCGGCCAAGCGCTGGACGCGCGCGCCGCGGCTCGTATACTAGAGGCGGTCAACACTTCGGACCCGGCCCCCGAAACGCCTGGGGGATAACCCGCCCATCACCTGCCTTGTATGACCTGCGCTCCGCGCCGCTACTGGATGGGAAGGGGCGGTTGAAGCCACTTGGGGGTTGTGTTGACGTTGATGGAGACGACCCACTTGACCCACTCGAAGCCGCGCTTGTCGGGGGCTACGAGTCGCAGGGGGAGCAGCGTACCATGTGAAGCGCCGGGAGCATCCCGCCGCGTATCAAACGCAGCACCGGCAAGCACGGGAGGCAGCCTTGAAGATTACACGGCGGCGCGTGGTCCTCGCGGTTGCGCTGGCCGTGTGTCTGGCGGTGTTCGGCGTGTGCGCGACGCAAGGCCTGCCTTCATCGCTCTGTCCGAGGTATGCCTACAGCGATCAGCAAAACCCGGCGTGGTACGTGCCACCTTCGTTGGACGAGCAGATTGTCAGTTCGGCTGTTATCGCCCGGGCGTCGTTGCTGTCGGTGAGCGCCGCTACGGAACGACGAGGCATGGCGGACTTCCGTGCCGTGCAGAGGTTGCGCTTCACCATTCACGAATACCTCAAGGGAAGCGGCCCAAGCGAGTTGCTCGTGGAGGTGGAAGATGACGAAATGTACTGCTGGCGTCCCGACGCCCACGAATTCGCGGAGCGGAGCGTGGAAAGCAGAAACACCTCGTGGGATAGCAGGCAGGCGATAATTTTTCTCGACGGCGCAATGACTTTCACCCATACGAGTCTGCACGTCTCAAGGTTGGACTACACGATAGACGAACTGAATCGCTCATGGCTGCCCGAATCGGACACGTATGGAGGGAGGGCACAAGCTGTTGGCGACGACGACATGGAGTTCATGACCGGCGGCACCGAGCCGTGGCCGCCGCTCATCACTCTTGGCGAACTCAAGGCCGAAATAGCAGCGTGGGACGCCACCATGAGGGCGGGAGAGGGCATCGAGGGATATGAACTGTGCATCGAACGCAAGCTGGATCGAGAGCGGATCAATCGTGCGACCCGGAGGCCTTTTGAACCGCCGCGTTACGAGAGTGAGTTGAACTCGGGCGCCGCTGCCGGGGTCGAGACTTTTAGACACCGATTCCCCAGCCTAAGTAGGCCGGGGTACAACAATTACTGGCTTAGTGGTCCGGGCGCAGCCCATTTCCAAGCCGGAGTTGACGATGCTGATTCAAATCCCACTAACGGGTACCACTACACATTGTCCACAGACCGCCCTCTGCCAACTGGAGTTTACAGCATCAGATTAAATGAACAATCCTTCAATAAGATCCCTTGCAACTTTCGGCCCGACGATGCATACGACGTCGTGACAGTAACCGTAAACGCCCCCGCCGGCACGCTGCACGAGGCGTTCTTCGACCCTGTGTACGCTACATCCACGGGCGAGTACAAGGCCGACGCATCACACGGCGCGCTCGGTCCGACGCGCTACCGCGCGGAGGGGGACACCGCAACCACCACCATCCACGCAATCTCGTGGAAGGCGGGGCAGGTGTCGGTGACGCTGTGGCCCTACGCGCTGCCCGCCGACCACCACCTGGACTTCATCGCGCTGGACGGGTCGATTGCGCTGCGGCTGGACGTGGACGACGCGGCGTCCGGCGTGAGCGGCGGCTATCGCGTGATGTCGTGGCGGGTGTGCGAGCAGCCCTGGCGTGCGGGGGACAGGCTGATGCTGCGTGTCGCGGCGAGCGACGGGGAACTGCGGGGCGCTACTCGGGATGGGGAGTGCGGGTAGCCGCGCCGCTACTGGATGGGGAGGGGCGGCTGGAGCCACTTGGGGGTTGTGTTGACGCGGATGTCGACGACCCACTTGACCCACTCGAAGCCGCGCTTGTCGGGGGCGACGAGGCGGAGGGGGAAGCCGTGGCCGTGGGAGAGGGTCTCGTCGCCGACGTGGGAGGCGAGGACGTATCCGGCGGCCTCGGCCATCGAAAAGCGGCGGTAGTAGCCGGTGATGGAGGTAAAGGTGACGCTGGACGCGGCATCAGTTGGGCCGGCGCGGGCGAGCAGGTCGGCGACGGGAATGCCGCGCCATACCTGGGTGGAGTACCAGCCGCCGGTGCAGTCGATGGTGGCGGTGGTCTCGGCGTCGGCGGCGAGGTCGTCGTAGAATAGCGAAAGCTCGCGCTCCACGGCGCCGCCCACGGTGAGCCGCCACGCGGCGGGGTCCACGCGGGCCGGGGAGTCGTTGAGCCAGGAGGTGAGCGGGAAGGCGTTGCCGGAGAAGCTACGCGCCTCGTGGGAGCCGGTGAACCTGCGCCTTGCCCCGCTCAGGCTGGCGGCCTTCGCGCTGAGCTCGCCGGCCTGCCAGGCGGCGGTGGCGGCGATGGCGAGCGCGGCCAGTCGCAGGAAGGTGCGGCGGTCGGCCCAGAAGCCGATGGGGAAGCCTCGGGTGTGGTAGAGGGCGTGCCACACGAGCAGCGGGATGAGGGCCGCGCCGACGTAGATGTGCCAGCTTACGCCGCTGAACCACGCGAAGCCAAAGGGACCGATGAACGACCAGGCGAAGCCGAGTGCGAGCGTGACGGCGAGCAGCGCCATGAGCACGACGGAGGCCGTGCGGGGCGCGGCGGCCCGCTTCCAGCGCAGCGAGAATAGGACGTTCGCGCCCTTCCAGACCAGGATGACGACGATGCCGTAGCCGCTGATGCGGTGCGCGACGATGAAGTACCACTCGCGGGGCGAGCTGGAGACGAGGCCGAAGAAGCCGCTGACGAGCTCGACGGCGATTAGCGCGAGGAGGAGGGTGTTGGCCCAGGGGAATTTCAAGAAGCCGCTGACGAGCTCGACGGCGATGGCTAGCGCGAGGAGGAGGGTAACCTTCCCCCATCAAGGGGGAAGGGACTCCTGTCTAGTCTCTAGTTCTGGTTGGCCTAGCTGGCACCCCCATCCTAACCTTCCCCCATCAAGGGGGAAGGGACTCCTGTCTAGTCTCTAGTTCTGGTAGGCGTAGCTGTAGGCGGCGCCTACTACGCGGCCGCCGTCCACGATGAGGTACTCGCGCTCGAGGGACTCGCCGGCGAAGAAACGCTCCAGGCAGTCGCGGATGCCGTCGGAGTAGCGCTTCTGGGCCTCGAGGCTGGTGCCGGATACGTGGGGCGTGAGGGCGTGGTTGGGCATGGAGCGCCAGGGGTGATCGGAGGGCGCGGGCTGCGGGTACCAGACGTCGCCGGCGTATCCGGCCAGGTGGCCCTCCTCCATCACCTCGACCAGCGAGTTCGTGTCCACAATCGCGCCGCGGGCGGTGTTGATGAGGTAGGCGCCCTTTTTCATGCTGAGCAGGCGCGGCTTGTCGAACAGCCCGCGCGTCTGGGGGGTGAGCGAGATGTGGATGGTGACGACGTCGCAGGTGCGCAGCAGCGGGTCCAGTCTCATGTAGCGGGCGCCGAGGGCGGCCTCGTCCACGGTGCTCAGGTGCATGAGGTCGTAGTAGTACATGGTGACGTCGAAGGGCTTGAGGCGCGCGGCGACGCGCTGTCCGATGCGGCCCATGCCGACTATGCCCACGGTCTTGTCCTCGAGGTCGTGGGAGCGGGCGGCTATCTTGCCGATGTCCCAGCCGCCGGAGACCACTTCGTCGTAGGATGGGAAGTAGTTGCGAACGAGGGTGAGTATCTGCATGACGGCGTGCTCGGCGACGCTGACGACGTTGCTGCCGGTGATTTCGGCCACGGTGATGTTGCGCTCGGCGGCCCTGGCGAGGTCCACGTGGTCGGAGCCGACGCCCGCGGTCAGCACCATTTGCAGGTTCGGCGCGGCGTCTATCTTCTCACGGGTGACGTAGGTGGGCCAGAAGGGCGTTGTGATGATGACGTTGGTGTCGGGCAGGTGCGAGTCGAGCTCATCGCCCGGGTCGGTGATGGCGACAAGCTCGTGGCCGGCGCCCTCCACCATCTCGCGCAGGCCCAGGGCGTTTTCGGCGCAGCCCAGCAGTTCGGGGGTGTTCTCCGCGGCGGGGCCACCGGGGTACAGTACGGCGACGATTTTCATGGGGGATCTCCTTTCGGGGTTTTGAGTTGTTAGTGATTAGTGGTTAGTGGTTAGTTTGGAATCTCATAAGGTGTTGGATACGAGGTAGGCGGTGGTGAGTGGTTGGCCGTCCAGTTGGATGGGATAGGCGTTCAGGACGGTGTCGTGGAAGAAGGCCACCGGGAACTCCTGGGTGACGGCCTGGGTGAAAACGTTGCGGTGCTGCGGCAGTATCTCGAACTCGACAGGCTTCATGTACTCGTAGCCTTCGTGGAAGAAAGAGAGCGTGTGCGGGCCCTCATCGGCGTACACCATCACGAACAGCGTCGTGCGATGGCGCTTCACGCCGGAATGGCCGGGGTGGGTCGGGATGACGGCGACGTGGTTGCGGACGTTCAGCAAGTCGAATCCGCCGTTTCCGGGTCGGTACTCGTCGGCGAACACCGCGAACAGGCAGCGCGGCTCGATAGCAACCATGGGGACGCACGCTCACTGCCCGGGCACGACCGGCAGCACCACGTGGGAGGGCCGGTCGGCGTCGTGGTAGACGGTGTTGCGGGCGACCTCGGTGCGCCTGCTGAGTCCCAGCGGTTCGCCGGTGTTGGGGTTGACGTCCAGGCGGGGGAAGTTGCTGCTGGCCACGTCCACGCGGATGCGGTGCCCCCTGGCGAAGAGGTTGCTGGTGGGGTATAGCTCGATGGTGAACTCGTAGACCGTACCCGGCTCCATAAGCTCGGCGCGCTCGAACGAGTCGCGGTAGCGGGCGCGAATGACGCCGTCGGTTATGTTCATGTCAAAGCCGTGGGGGTAGTCGGGGCTGGGCGGGTAGACGTCCACGAGCTTGGCGGTGAAGTCGGTGTCTACGCAGGACGACGAGGCCCAGAGCTTGGCTACGACGGGACCGGTGACTTCGACGTCCTCCTCGAGAGGCGGCGTCTGGAAGGTGAGCACGTCGTGGCGGGAGGCGAGCGGCAGGTACGGCTCGCGGGAGCCGTAGAAGCGGGGGCCTTCCTGCTGGTGGAAGGCCCCTCCCTCCATGATGTCGGCGCCGGAGGAGATGTTGCCGCCGATGGTGGGAACGGGGTTGTTGGGATCGAACAGGTACTCGCTGGGTCGCGCACGGGCGCGGGGCGCCTGGGTGGACAGGCCGCCGCCGGAGTGCAGGTAGAACGCGGTGTCGTTGGCGCGCGGGAGCGGCCAGTCGTGCTCGTCACGCCAGCGGCCGCCGTGGTTGAGGCGGCCTTCGGCGTTCTTGCGTCCGTCGCCGCCGCCCATCACGAAGAGCCTGACGGGCGCGTCGCGCTCGACGCCGTTGTCCATGTCCTTGAGCCAGCGGTCGAACCAGCGCAGGCGCATGTGATTGTAGTCGTCGGCGAGGCTGCCAGAGACGACGGAGCGTGGGCCGAAGTCCACGTCGCCGGAGTAGCTGACGTCGTGGGCGCCGTGCGTCCAGGGACCGAGCACCATGCGGATGGGGCCGCCCTTGATGGGGGACAGGCCGGTGTAGTTGCGGGTGGTGGTGCGGGTGTAGGGGTCGTACCAGCTACCGAGGTGAAGCTGGGGAATGTCGGCGTACTGATCGAAGTAGAGCTCGTTGCAGATGCCGATTTGCTGCCAGTACTCGCCGAAGTCGGCTTGCGTCCACATATCGAAAACGTAGTCTTCGTAGTCGGGCGCCCAGCGCAGCGGCGATTGGCCCTTCTTCCAAGGCATTCGCTTGAACCACTCGCGCAGGTCTTCGGATTCGAGCGCGGCCTTGACCGTGGGGTCGCTCAGAGCGCCTCTTTGCTGTTGCGGGCGTGGGTGAAGGCCCAGCAGACCTGGCGCAGCTCCAGGGCGCCGCTGTTGCGGCAGGAGTTGTCGTAGGCGTTGGTGAAGCCGCCGCAGTCCATGAAGGTGCAGGCGAGGTTGGGCGGGTTGGTGGCGGCCATGGCGGCCTGGGTGTGGGCGCCGTAGGAGATGCCGAAGGTGCCTACCTTGCCGTTGGACCAGGGTTGTTGGCCAATCCACTCCAGGGTATCGTAGCCGTCCTGGGGGTCGTTGAGGTACTTGACGAAGGAGCCTTCGGACTTGAACCTGCCACGGTTGTCCTGGAAGATGACGACGTATCCGCGGCTGCCGAAGTAGCGGGCCTCGGCGCGGTTGCGCGCGGTGTCCTTGTTGTAGGGGGTGCGCTGCATGACGGCGGGCCAGCGTCCCTCGACGGGCTTGCCGTTTCTGGCGGGGAAGTAGAGGTCGGTGGCGAGGCGCACGCCGTCGCGGAGCGTCACCATGACGTCGCTTTGCAGGTGGACGTCGTACTCGGGCTGGGACTGCTGCGTCATGGCGGCGACCCTCCGGTTGTTTGGACGTGGCGGTCATCGGGCTGCCCGGCTTCTGGCGCTGCGATTATATTTGCGGCGGGCGGCGGGCGTCAATAAGCGGTGGTTTGTTCAGGTCTCAATACATGACGCTATAATGGTTGGGAGGATATGCGAAGTCAGCCCACCAACCCGGTTCAGCCCTTTCCGGTGATTCCGGTCGCAAACCCGCGCGGCGAGATTGAGAGAAGGGGGGCGCGGCGCAAGTTCTGGGTGACGTTGGGCGACGACAGAACGGAATGGCTGCTGAAGTTTCCCCGGCCGGACACTGGCGAACACTGGGCCGAGAAGGTGGCGGGGGAGGTTGGTCGGCTGTTCGGAATCAATACCGCGAGGGCGGGTGGCGAGTTGGCTACGGTCTGCCGAAAGTTCGTCGCCGATGAAAACGGATTCTGACTCGTTCAGCAGCCATTTACACGGTTCCGAGTTCCTGGATCGAGCAATTTGGGGAATACAACCCTCACGTTGTCTGGGGCAATCGCGCTCACAATGTAATCTCAATCTTTGACGCTGTCGCGACGAGTCAAGGCACCACGAATGAAATCCCTCGATGGGAGCAGGTGTTGACCGATCTAGCGTCTTACGCCTTGCTAGACGGTCTGATTGGCAATACGGACAGACATCATGACAATTGGATGGTGTTGTACGGGGTTTCTCTTGGCAAAGTCTGGATGCGCGCCGCTCCCTCGTTTGACCATGCGTCTTCGCTTGGGCGTGAGTTGACAGATGACCGTCGCCAGCGAATACTGTCAAACAATGGCGTTCTGAACTATCTTAAGAATGGGCGGGGCGGTGTATTCATCAACGGCAAGAGTCGACGAGCTCCGTCCCCACTTCGCTTGGCCCAACTGCTCTGCAGATGGCAGCCAGTTCTGGCCGAAGACTGGTTCAGCCGACTGAATGCTGTCACGGCGTCCGACGTCCAATCTGTAATCAGCAGAATCCCGTCCGAGTTTATGACTAGTCCCGCGAAGGAGTTTGCTTATCAGGTAGTAGTATTGAGCAAAGCAGAACTCTTGAGGAACATCAGATGAATACTCTCTATCTCGCCTGGCAACAACCCGGTAACCGCAGATGGTTTCCTGTAGGTAGGCTCGTCCATCGCAATGCCACTCCGGACGATCACGAGTACGAATTCGCGTACCTGAAGGGCGCGGTAGAGGCAAGAGAAGAAGCAGGGTTTCTCATGGCGCCCGGATTCGGGGAGTTCAGCCGGGTTTACACCGCACCGGCGATTTTCCCCGCATTTCGGAACCGAATCATGAACCTGCGTCGTCCAGACCGACCCGAGTATCTAGCAATGCTTGGCATGAACCCCGAAACCTGGGACGCGGTGACCGAACTCTCGCTGTCCGGTGGTCGAATCCGCACTGACAGCTTCGAGTCCTTTCCCGAGGTTGCGCCCGACGAGTCGGGATGTTTTTCAACTCGCTTCATCTTGCATGGCTTACGCCATACGAACGCCCCATCTATTGAACGGTCGGAACGGCTCGAAAAGGGCGACGTGCTCGAACTCGCTTTCGAACTCAACAATCCGGTTGCCAATCACTCCATCATCGTCAAGACGACTGACCACTACATGCTGGGTTGGCTGCCGCGCTACCTGGTCGACGGGATGCACCGAGACGATGCCTGGATGGTGACAGAAGTCAAGGCGACGGTGGCGCAGGTGAATCGTGACGCGCCGCTGAGCCACAGGCTGCTGGTGGACTTCAACGGGAGGCTGCCGGCGGGGTTCAGTCCCATGCGGGACTTGCCGCAGTACCAGCCAATCGTTTCCGTCGGAGCGACGCCCACCCTACTCTAATACCAGGTGGGCTGGTATTCGCCCCACTCTTCGCGGAGGACGCCCATCATCTCGCCGAGGGTGGCGTAGGCCCTGACGGCCTCGAGGATTTGGGGCATGAGGTTGGCGTCGCAGGTGGCGGCGTCTCGGAGGCGGCGAAGGGCGACCGCGGCGGCCTCGGCGTTGCGCTCGCGGCGGACGCGGTTCAGGCGCTCCAGGTGGCGGCGCTCGCCCTCCTCGTCCACGCGGAGCAGCGGGATGTCGAGCGCCTCGTCGCCGGTGAACTCGTTGACGCCGACGACCACGCGCTCGTTGCGCTCGAGCTCGCGTTGAAAGTCCGAAGCGGCGTCGGCGATCTCGCGCACGAAGAAGCCGTCGTCCACCGCGGCCCTGACGCCGCCGGCCTCGTCGATGCGGCGGAAGTAGTCATAGGCATCGGCCTCGAGGCGGTCGGTGAGCCACTCCAGGTAGTGGCTGCCGCCGAGAGGGTCCACGGTGTCGGTGACGCCTGTCTCGTGCGCGATTATCTGCTGGGTGCGCAGGGCGAGGCGGGCGGCGCTTTCGCTGGGAAGCGCCCAGGCCTCGTCCATCGAGTTGGTGTGCAGGGACTGGGTGCCGCTGAGCACCGCCGCGAGCGCCTGGATGGCCACCCTGACGACGTTGTTTTCGGGCTGCTCGGCGGTGAGCGTAGCCCCGGCGGTCTGGGCGTGGGTGCGGAGCCACCAGGAGCGTTCCTTCTTCGCGCCGAACCGCTCGCGCATTTCGCGCGCCCATATCCTGCGGGCCGCGCGGAACTTGGCTATCTCCTCGAAGAAGTCCTGGTGGACGTTGAAGAAGAAGCTGAGGCGCGGGGCGAAGTCGTCCACGTCCAGGCCGCGCTCCTGGCAGGCGCGGACGTACTCGAATCCGTCGGCGAGCGTGAACGCCAGCTCCTGGACGGCGGTCGAGCCAGCCTCCCGTATGTGGTAGCCACTGATGCTGATGGGGTTCCAGCGGGGCAGGTGGCGCGAGGCGTATTCGATGGTGTCCACAACCAGCCGCATGGAGGGTTCGACGGGGAAGATGTACTCGTTCTGGGCGGTGTACTCCTTGAGGATGTCGTTCTGGATGGTGCCGCCCAGGGCCTCGGCTGGGATGCCGCGCTTTTCGGCGGCGGCGATGTACATGGCCCAGAGGATGGCGGCGGGCGCGTTGATGGTCATGGAGGTGGTGACGCGGTCCATGGGTATGCCGTCGAATAGGATCTCCATGTCGGCGAGGGAGGAGACCGCCACGCCGCACTTGCCGAACTCGCCCATCGCGGGCGGGTCGTCGGTGTCGTAGCCGTAGAGGGTGGGCATGTCGAAGGCGACGCTCAGGCCGGACTGGCCCTGCTCGAGCAGGTACTTGAAGCGCTGGTTGGTGTCCTCGGCGGTGCCGAATCCGGCGAACATGCGTATGGTCCACAGCCTGCCCCGGTAGCCGGTGGCGTGGACGCCGCGCAGGAACGGGTATTGTCCGGGCACGTCGGACTCGCCCGGCTCGCGCTCGCGGCTGTCGGACGTGTAGGCGCGGTCGATGGGGATGCCGGACACGGTGGTGAAGCGTTCTTTGCGCTCGGCGAACTGTGCCGGGGGCGTGCTGACGCTCTTGGGGTTGTCGGGTTCGGCGGCCATTGGGAACGCTCCTCGCTTGGGTTGGGGGGACGACCTGGCGCTATTCTATCACGGGCGGGGGTGTGGGGATGGGAGGTCACCAACTGGGCGGCTTGGTGATGACGCCCACGTCGTCCGTCAGCGTGTCGGGCAGCTGGCTGCGCCGGAGGTGGCTCTTCCACAGGCGCTTGACGTAGGTGGCGGCGGCGGCCAGATTTCGGGGGCTGGCGTTCCTGGCGTCGGGGTTCACCAGGACGACTCGCAGACCGAGGCCGTCCCGAATGTACCGCATCGCCCCGGCGAAGTCGGCGTCGTTCGATACGACCGCCGCTTGTTCGTACTCCCCGTTGAACCCGTCCACGAGGAGGCGCGTGGCCAGATTGACGTCCGAACCCTTTTCTTCCGTGTTCGTAATCAGGACGTGCGTAGGCTGGCCCGGTGACGGATACGCCAGCGGGCGGCGACGGACGCCGGTCCGAAAGACGCCGAAGTGCGCCTCGTAGCCGGGCAGAGTCGCGAGCGCCCTGAGGTAGGCCTGCTGCCTTTGGCGTTGGGAGGGATTGCCGGGGCGCGAATCGAGACGGGCGGTGAAGTAAGAGACCTTGTGAATCTCGTCCTGGGGGAACAGCGTCTCGGCCAGCTTGCGTAGGTCAAGCCAGCGGAATGGCGTGTCCTTGAGGGCGCGGTAGTAGAGATTGAATCCGTCGATGTAGATATTGGTAAGCAATCGCACTCCCCGACAAAGACAGAGACCGCCCGGGGGACGGTCTCGACCCTACCGCCGAAGAGATAGGGGGGGTATGTCCGAGAGTAGCACGAATCACCGACTGTCGTCAATGCGCGAAATTCGCAAATGAGAGTGTCCAGTTGATGGTCGATGAAGATAACGCGGCGCTAGCGGGGGGACCAGGTGGCGAGGATGCCGTCGGCGAGGGTCTGGGCGGTGGAGGCGGGTTCGACCGGCAGCACCAGCACTCTCGGGGTCTCCTGGAGGGACAGCGACGCGGATACGCCGACGTTGCCGACGATGCCGCCGGCGAATACCAGGGCGCGCGAGTCGGGGGACCAGACGCGGTGGGAGTAGGCGAACTGGTCGAAGAACACCAACAGGTTCATCTGGTCTCGCGTGGGTACGAAGTCCACCAGCGGCCAGCGCTGGCCGGAGGCGACGTCCAGGATGTTCCACCGGAGCCCTTCCGCACCCTCCGCAAAGGTTACGTAGGCTATCATCCGGCCGTTCGGCGACCAGAAGAAGGCCACCACTATCTCGTCGACCTCGACGTCGCGGCGGTCGCCCTCCGGCGTGATGAGCCTGATTCCCTGGTACACGAACCCCCCGGTCGCGCGGGAGGGCTGGCCGGAGTGGGCGACCGCCAGGGTGTCGCCGTCGGGCGACCACAGGAACGCGGTTACTCCCCGCGCCTCGTCCAGCGCCTTGCGCCGACCCTGGGCGGCATCGTCGAGGTACAGGGTTCCGGCGCCGTCCGGGGTCTCCGACACGTAGGCCACGCTGCGCGTGCCGGGCCGCCAGGCGGGTACGCGATAGCCCGCCGCCAGGATGTCCAGGCTTTCGACGACCGGGGCCTCGTTTGCGGTGACGGAGTGGTGGCCCAGGCCCGCGTGTACCAACATGTCGGTCGAGTTCGCCGACCAGGAGGCGTACAGCGGAGCGCCGGTGAGCAGCAGCCCGGCCTCTTTGTCGTCGTCAGGGTCGTCCAGCAGCAGCGACAGGCCGCTTGGCGTGTTGGCCATGATGCCGAGCCACCGGCCGTCGGGCGACCATAGCGTGTAGTGGGGCATACTGGGGAGCACCGGCCCGAAACCTCTCTCGTTCACGAACACGGCGCGCGCCTCGCCCGACCCGTCCTCGCCGACGGGACGCACGAACAGCGTGAGAGGGCCGCGCCTGCCTACTTCGGCCGCGACGCCGGAGAAGGCCACGCTGCGCCCGTCGGGCGACCATGCGGGCCAGGTGTAGTAGCCCTGCTCGGGGCTGAGCCTGGTCGGATTCGAGCCGTCCGGCTCGGCCGCCATCACCCTGCCCTGCAGGTCGACGTAGGCCACGAGGTCGACGGTGGTGTTGGGCGGCGCCGGCGGCGTGGTGGAGAGCGCGCCGCCGCTCACGCCCACTATGGCGACGACCGCCAGCAGCGCAAGCAGCGATATGGCGTAGGCCGCAACTCTCAAGCCGTTTCTCCTCTCGTCTTTCGGGTGTCTAGCTCAGCGAGGACAGGAGGCCACGCAGCGACGGTTCGAACTCGCTTGCCTGCCACTTTCGCACTTCCTCGCTGCCCAGCTCTTCGCGCAGGCTATCCGGGTTGCGCGCAAGCCGGGTCAGGCTGGCGGTGGGCCAGAGAAGACTTGGATCCATTCCGAGGCGCTCGCCCAGGGACTTTCGCCACTGCTTGAGCCGCTTCATGCGCTCGCCAGATTGGCGGCGCTCCGACGGGCTGAGGCGCTCGCGGGCGTGGGCCTTCTTCGGCCGGCGAACGGGGGCCGCGTCCATGCCCTGCTGGATGGCGCTCCTCAGCTTGCGTGCGCCGGGACGCCGCCTGTAGCGGCCGAGGCCCTTGACCTCGCCCAGCTTCACGGCGGGGTTGGCCGACACCGTCACGAGCGCGGAGTCGGACATCACCTTGAAGGGCGGCCTGTCCAGCTCGCGCGCCAGCTCGTCGCGCAGCCGGCACAGCGAGCGCAGGACGGCCAGGCCGCGCCCGTCGAGCGCGCGGCTGCCCTTGACGGACAGGAACGCCCCCTCGCGGTCAGGCTCGGAGTGCCGAAGATGCTCCAGGCGTTCGCACTCCTCGCGCAGCCATCGCGCGCGGCCCAGCCGCCGGAGGCGCTCCGCGAGCGCATCTCGCAGGCGCGACAGGTAGAGCACGTCGCTGGCGGCGTAGCCCAGGGCCTCGTCGCTGAGGGGACGGAGCGTCCAGTCCGATAGCTGGAGCTTGCGCGGCTTTGGCAGCTTGACGCCGACGTATTCCTCGAGCACCGCCTGGAGACCGAGGCGGGTGGAGCCGGTGAGCGCCGCGGCGAGGGAGGTGTCGAACAGGTTGCGCACGCGGAAGTCCCAGTCCCTGTCCAGGCTGCGTATGTCGTAGCCGGGCGCGTGGAAGATTTTTTCTACGGTACGGTCCGCGAGCAGTTCGCCGAGGGGGGTTACGTCTTCAACCGCCAGAGGGTCGACGAGGTACACGGCGTCCGGGGAGGCTAGCTGCACCAGGCACACCCGCTCCCTGTATCTGAAGAAGCCGTTGGACTCGAGGTCGACGGCGACGCGCGACGACCGGGACACCGCGTCCACCGCGCGGGCCAGGTGTTCGGTTGTATCCACCAGCTCGTAATTGTTCAACGGGCGCTCCGGGGGAGGGTCCTCTTCACCCCCATCCTAACCTTCCCCCATCAAGGGGGAAGGGACTCTTCGGCACAGACACTCGTCCGGTTGCTTGTTCACGATTTCACGATAGCATACAATGGACGTGATTTTAAGCAATCGGCCATTTGGGAGCGGTTCACGGCATTGGCGACATCCGAACCTGGGGAGCGCAAGGGGCGTCCGGCTGTCAGGCTGCTGCACACCTCGGACCTGCACGTCGGAAGCGACGTCTACGCCGACGACGCGCTGCGCGGCCTGGAAGCCGTGCTTGCCGCCGTGCGCCAGCAAGAGGCGGACGCGCTGCTGATCGCGGGAGACCTGTTCGACAACAAGCGCGTGTCGGACGCCACCGTGGACAAGGTGTTCGCCGACCTCGGCGCGCTCGGCAAGCCGGTGGTGGTGCTGCCCGGCAACCACGACACTCTGCTCACGACCGCCTGGAAGTCGCCCGGGCTGCCCCCGAACCTTAGCCTCATGCGCACGGACGGCGCGGACATGGTGTTCGTGGCGGAGTTGGGCCTGGCGGTGTGGGGGCGTCCGGTGTACGACCACCATCCGGGCAACCGGCCGATGGCCGACCTGCCGCCTCGACCTCAGGGCTGCTGGTACGTTCCGATGGCGCACGGGCTGTTCATGGACGGGCCGGTGGACGAGTTCCGCTCGTCACCCATCACGACAGACGAGATTGCCGGCGCGGACTGCGACTACGTGGCGCTGGGGCACGTTCACGCGCTGCGGGAGGTGTCGCAGAACGGTGTGACCGCGTACTACTCGGGCGCGCCCTCCGGCTCCCAGGAGAATACGGCGATAGTGGTCGATCTCGACCCGCAGACCGGTGTGAGCGTTTCGCCGTTCGTTTTGCGCTGACAGGCCCGGCGGGCCTTCACCCCCACATCAAGTACGGGGCAGGCTCTTTTCTCCGCGAGGGCTGGTCAGGGTAGGTTTTTGGGGTTGCGGCGCTCGTACCTGAAACAAACGGCACCCCCATCCTAACCTTCCCCCTGCGAGGGGGAAGGGATCCCACGGAGCGGATACGGCAATGGCTTACTACGACGGAGACGGCGCGAACGGCTACGCGGTGGTCGCGCGGGGGCTTGCGAAGCGGTTCGGCAACGTGGAGGCGGTGAAGGGCGTGGATCTCGCGCTGTCGAAGGGCGAAATCTACGGCTTTCTGGGGCCGAACGGCGCGGGCAAGACGACCGTGGTCCGTATGCTGACCACGCTGCTCGTGCCCACGTCCGGCGACGCCACCGTCGCCGGCTACGACGTCAGGCGCGAAGGGCAACAGGTGCGGTTGCACGTCGGCGCGGCGCTACAGGACGCGGCGCTGGACGACAAGCAGACGGGCCGGGAGCTGCTGCGCTTACAGGGCCGCCTGTACGGGCTGAGGCGAAGGGAGATAAACCAGCGCCTTTCGGAGCTGGCCGCGCTCATCGACATCGGCGACGCCATCGACCGCTTGATAGGCACCTACTCGGGCGGCATGAAGCGCAGGCTGGACCTGGCGGCGGCGCTGGTGCACAACCCGGAGGTGCTGTTCCTGGACGAGCCGACCACGGGGCTCGATCCCATAAGCCGCAACCGGGTCTGGGACGAGGTGCGCCGCATCAACCGGCAGCTCGGCGTGACCATCTTCCTCACCACGCAGTACCTGGAGGAGGCCGACGCGCTGGCCGACAGGGTTGGCATCATCAACGAGGGCGAGTTGGTGGCCGAGGGCACGCCGGCGGAGCTGAAACGCTCGGTGGGGCTGGACGTCATCGTGGCGCGCGTGGACGGCAGCGCGGACGCGGCCATCGAACGGCTGAAAGCCATAGAGGGTGTGCAGCAGGTGGACGCCTACGAGTCCGAGCTGTCCGTCAGCGTGGCGAACGGGGCGTCGCTCGTCAGCGCGGTGGCTTTGGCGCTGAACGAGTGCGGCGTGAGCGTGCAGGAGCTTACGCTGCGGACGCCCACGCTGGATGACGTGTTTCTACAGGTTACGGGCGCGCGCCTGCAGGAGGATGCCCCGCAGGACGCGGGAGAGACCGAGCTATGACGACCATCGCTTCTACACAGATAAGGGCCAGGCGGTCGAACTTTCTGCGGGACGTGGCGAGCGTGGCCGAGCGCGCGCTGCGCTCCGTCCCGCGCGACGTCGAGGGCGTGATTCCGGCCCTCGTTATCCCCGTGTTCTTCTTCGTCGTGAACGTGGGCGCGCTCCAGGACCAGACAGAGCGGTTCATGGAGGTGGACTACAAGGCGTTCCAATTGCCCGTGGCCATTCTGTTCGCAGTAACCGGCATATCGCGGGCGATAACCGTGGTCACCGACATCCAGAGCGGCTACTTCGACAAGCTCTCGATCACGCCAGTCAACCGGCTGGCCATGCTGTTGGGGTTCACCGTGGCCGACTTCGCGCTGGTGGTGGCGCTTACCGTGCCCGTCATTATCCTGGGACTGGCCGTCGGCGTGCGTTTCGAGTCTGGCCCCGTCGGACTGCTGATGTTCGTGTTGATGGGGGGCGCCTGGGGCCTGGCGTTCGCGGGCTTTCCCTATGCCATCGCGCTGAAGACGGGCAACCCCGTCGCGGTCAACAGCAGCTTTCTGTTGTTCTTCCCTTTCATGTTCCTGACCACCGTGTTCGTGCCGATGGAGGCGCTGACGGGCTGGCTGGCGACGGTGGCGGTGTACAACCCCGTGACCTATCTGCTGGACGGGCTGCGCTCGCTGATAACGGTCGGGTGGGACTCGGAGTCTCTGCTGAAGGGCTTCGGCGCGATAGCGGGCGTGGGCGTCGTCAGCTACACGCTGGCGCTGATGGCGCTGCGCAGCCGCGCCAGGCGCCGCTAGCGGCGGAATATCCACGAAGGGCACGAAGGCACACTAAGAGTGGTTGCCCGTAGCTACTCAGAGTCGATGATACGAACGCTGGCTTTGGGGCGTCACCCCCATCCTAACCTTCCTCCGTCAAGGGGGAAGGGACTTTCTGGAATCACGAAGTCTGAGTAGTTACGGTTGCCCGCCGCGCGTTGACCTGTGGAGATTCGGGCACGTACCATGCGGGAAGAGCCCGGACGGACACAGGGCCGGCCAATAGGGGGAAGAGCAATGGCGAAGAAGACCTATGCGCCTGGGGAGGTAGAGGCTCGCGCGGAGGCATTCTACCGAGAAATCATCCCACAACTGGACGAACATCCGAAGAGGGGCACCTTCGTGGTGATTGACGTAGAAAGCGGCGACTACGAGATAGACGCGCGCGACGCGGACGCCACCTACAGGCTGCTACAGCGAAGACCCGATGGCTACACCTACGCCTTCCGCGTGGGCTTTCCCACGGCGGGACGCATAGGGTTTGTTCCCAGCCCTCCTGAACGATGATTAGCGGCGAAGTCAGCATCGAGGAATTGCAAGCCGACCGTACCTAATCCACGCGCCGGAAGCCGGGGTAGGCGAGCAGCAGCGCGACCGTGCCGACCAGCAGCAGCACGCCGGTTACGAACAGCGCGTTGGGCGTGCCGATGTTCACGGCCAGGAAGCCCAGCGGTATGGAGCTGAGCGGCTGGATGCCGAACGTCATCATGCCCAGGCTCATCACCCTGCCGCGCATTTCGGGCGAGGCGTAGACCTGCACGAGGGTCATGGCCAGGGACATGACCAGCGAGCTCACCAGGCCGGTGAACAGCAGCAGCGGCACGGCGGCCCAGAACGAGGTCGTCTGCGAGAAGGCCATCAGCCCCAGCGCCCAGCCCACGCAGTTGGCGAACAACAGCAGCCCGCGTTTGCCGACGTTGCCCATCGCGGCCAGTCCGAGGGTGCCCACAAGCGCGCCTATACCCATCACCATCAGCAGAAAGCCGAGGTCGTCCGAACCGACGTCCAGCGCCTCGCGTCCCCAGGCGGGCATCAGCGCGAAGTAGGCGAAGCCGAACAGCGAGCTTATCAGCATGAGCATGTTCACGCCCAGAATGGGCGGGTTCGAGCGGACGTACCTCATGCCCTCCCCGATGTCGCTCGATAGTCCTCTGCGAGAGCGCGACGCGGGAGTCTGGCCCGCGCGAATCATCATCACCGAGAGCACGGCGAAGGCGTAGGCGCCCGCTATCAGGTAGAAGACTCCGTGCGTGCCTATGAAGATGATGAGCACGCCCGCCACGGCCGGCCCCGCGATGCGGGTCGCGTTCATGGCGGAGTTGGTGAGCGAAATGGCGTTCATCAGCGTCCCCTCGGGAACGATGTCCGACAGTATGGCCTGGCGGCTGGGCATGTTCAGCGCCATTAGGGAGCCGTTCACAACTCCGATGCCAAGCAGCATCCCGAAGGTGATGACGTTGGTCATGTCGAGGGTGGCGACGAGCGCCGTGACCAGGATGTTGCCGCCCTGGCTCAGGATGACCATGCGCTTGCGGGGAATGCGGTCGGCGAGCGCGCCGCCGATGATGGCCATGACGGTGACGGGCATGGAGAACGACGCCATGACGAGCGCGAGGGCGAGCGGCGAGTCGTCGGCGAGCTCCAGCACCAGCCAGCCACGGGTGATCATCTGCATGTTCATCGCCATGTAGGAGGCGAGCGAGCCGACGAACATCCACCGGAAATCGACGTAGTGGAAGGACTGGAAGACGGGCCAGCGGGTCAGCACGCGCTGGGTCAACCGTGGCGGCGCGGCGGCGCGCGGGGAGTCCCCTTCCGGCGCGGGTTCCGGGGGCGGCTTGGTGTCTCTGATGGTGCGGCTACTCCTGCGTTCGGGAGGCGTCGACGCGCGGCCGACGCTCCCGGAATACGCCTTCAGGCTCCAATTATACAACCTGTCCCGCCGCGTCTGCTTACCGTGATAATCAACACGGGCAACCACAAGGGATTGCCCCTACATGCGTGCAGCCGACCGAACTGTTTCGGATTCGCGATTGAAAAACGCTTGACAAGAACGCGCGTACTGTTCTATTATGTTCTGTACACGAACAGACGTTTGTTAGCGGCGTCCCGGAAAGGAGTTCGGCATGGTCACGAAGAGTCACGGAACGGCAACCCCGCAATTGTCCTTGCCAGGCATGGCCGTCGCCGAGCGGCAGCCGGTCGCGCTGCACTGCGGCAGCGTCGCGCCGGGGCAGCAGGTGCAGTACGTGGGCAGGGTGAGCGGCGGGCCGCGTTTTCTGTCGCGCGGCGTGGTGAAGCAGGCGCTCCAGCGCAAGGCGATAGTGGACCTGGGCCGGGGCGGCACCTGGCACATCCCGTACTACTTCCTGGAGATGCCGGAGGCGGCGTAGGGGGGAGTCGCTCTGTTTGTGCATCAAACCCCATTGACCTCAGGGGGGATTGATTGGCACACTGGCTCCACGATGACAGTCAACTACGCATCTGACATCCGCCGCCTCGCCGAGCGTTGGATAGCTGACCGCCTGCCCGAAGCGGTGTGCGGAAACGTCTCTCTCGGATTGCCGGAATGGGATGGACGACTTCATCTGTGGCGAGTGGCCCTAGTGCATGAGAACAGCCGCCGGCAACATTTGGGGGAGATTCAGATAGACTCCCAGGGCGGAATCCGCCGCGAGCCGTCCCCCGCCATGGTCATTCGTCGGCTGCGGAGCGCAACGCCCGGAATCGATAGCGGCCCGCAGAGGCGGACTTCAGCCATCGCTTTCCCTCCAATTGCCAATAAGGTGATTTTGGGCGACTGTCGAACCGTACTAGCGGATTTTATGCCCGATAGCGTTCAGCTGGTGTTCACCTCGCCGCCGTACTTCAACGCCAAACCCGAATACACGGAGTACCTCGACTATTCCTCATATCTGAACGTTTTGCGCGAAGCATTCGAAGCCTGTCACGCCATACTGGCCGAGGGCAGGTTTCTCATAGTCAACGTTTCCCCGGTGCTGGTACGTCGCACCTCTCGCAACACCTCCAGCAAGCGGTTGCCCATCCCGTTCGACCTTCACCCCATCCTGGACGACGTTGGTTTTGAATTCGTCGATGACATCATTTGGCGCAAGCCTGAAGGCGCAGGTTGGCATTTGGGCCGAGGGCGGCGATTCGCGGCAGACAGGCAGCCATTGCAGTACAAGCCGGTGACGGTGACCGAATACGTACTGGTCTATCGCAAAAGGACTGACAGGCTTATCGACTGGAATCTGCGCAGCCACCCAGACCAAGAGGCGCTGGGAAGGTCGCTTATCCTGGGAGAATACGACAGGACAAACGTGTGGGAAATCACGCCTTCGTATCGCAGAGACCACCCCGCCATTTTCCCCGATGAGCTGGTCCGACGGGTGATACGATACTACTCCTTCGAAGGTGACGTAGTGCTCGATCCGTTCGCGGGAAGCGGAACAGTCGGGCGTGTCGCGGCCGGTATGGCCCGCAAGTTCGTTCTTGTCGAAAAGCGCAGGGACTACTTTGAAGGGATGCGTCGTGAACTCCAGGGTTCCCTTTTTATCAACACTATCGACTTCGACGATCTCCAATATCATTGGAGTTCCGAATGACCTTGCCGAGGTTGTACGATCTGAGTTCAGCGCACGGATTGCGCGAGATAGTAGCGGCCCTGTTTCTTGGCTACAACTACCGCCTGTATACCGAAGGGGAAACGCGCAATCAATTACTGATGGCCTATCGCGAGCTCATGGGGGTTCTGCGACGTCTTCCGACCGGCGCGGACTACGCCGAGTGGATGGCTGCCCTGCGGAATGAAATCGACAGAGCTGACGGTGCGCTTGAATGGTGGTTGCTCGGCTTGGGAAGAAAGACAGCAGACAACCTCGGCGTAACACGAGACACCCGGCTCGGATTCCTCGAGGAAGTGGGACAGCATCTGCTGGCCGCAACCGAGGATCCCGACGGCCCTTCCTTTGAAGACGCGATGCTGATGCTCTGGGCCGGCGCTGCGACTCTCACCATAAGAGGATCCAGAAAATCCACTGCGGGCAAGACCCTAGAACGCGCTTTTCTGCGTGCCGCTCTGACAGTCTTGGGTATGCAGGAGGGTACAGATTTTTGGTTGAACATGGAGAGAGACGCCGAGGTGCCGCGTGAGATCGACGCCGAAGTCTCCAGTCGGCGCGGCAGGATAAGAGTCGAAATGGGGCTGATAGGTCAGGGCAACCAGGAAGTGATTGAAGATAAGATCATGCGGGTTGGAACCAGGGGCATGGTGATATTCGACAGAGTTGGTCCCAGGTCGAACGCGCACCAGACCGCCGCCAACAACCAGGTAGCTTTCATTCAAATCAGAAACAATCGGCCTTTGGAGGCCATATACAGCCACTTGGCAGGGTTGGTCGAAAAGTCCCTGATTCCACCGCCAACGGACCAAGAGGGAATACGAGCAAGCCTCGCGGCATTGCCGGACGAACTGTTTACCACTGGCCTCACGCCTGCCGAATAGGTTGGGAAGACTCCCTGGCCTTATCCGAAGAAGCCGTCCTTGTAATGCTGCACGATAACGCCGGCCACAAGCTCCGGGCGCTGGAGCGGCACGTCGTGGATGCTGTCTTCGAGCCAGACGGTCTTGCTGACGGGCAGCCGCGAGGCGGCCCTGGCGACCGACTCCTCCCTACGCCAACTGCGCGCCGCGGGCGACTGGTCGCCCGCGCGACGGGCGGGCATGATTAGCACGGGCTGGCGGACGCGGTCGTACAGCTCGGACGGCCTGTGCTCCCACAATGCCTCGATTATGCGCATGTGGTTTTCGCGGCTGAGCCGGGCGCGTATGGTGCCGTCGTCCAGGACACGGAAGTTGGCGAGCAGCGTTTCCTCCAACTGCTCGGTCATGGGGCCGAGCCAGCGGCGCGTCCGGGCGCGTTCCAGCAGCGCGTCGGGCGTCACGCCCTCGAACGACGGCGGCGCCATGTCCCGCTTGGCGTTCTCCAGCGTCGCGCCGGGTCTGCCCGAAATCTCTATCATCCCGCCGTCCACCCAGCACAGGCCCTTGGGCACGTCCGGGTAGCGCACCGCGAACTCCAGGGCGACGCTGCCGCCCCAGGAGTGGCCCACCACCAGGGGGCGCTCAAGCCCCAATCCGCGCACGAACTCTCGAAGGTCCTTACTGACGGTTGCGAAGTCGTAGCCGTGGTCGGGCTTGTCGGACAGGCCGTGGCCGCGCTGGTCGAGGGCGACGACCGAAAAATCTCGAGCGAGGATGGGCGCGACCAGGTCCCAGATGCGGCAATTGGACGCGAGGCCGTGCAGGAGCACCACAGGGTGGCCCTGCCCTCCCCAGTCGCGGTAGTGAAGGCGCAGGCCGTTGGCCGTGGCGTAGAGATCCGTCGCGCGGGGCGTCATCACCACTTAGGACGCCTCGCCGCTTTCGCGCGCGTCCCGCTGGCTCTTGAGAAACTGCTCCAGGTCCTGCACGAGCACGTCCGGGCTGGGCAGGTCCCGCGGCTCGGAGTGCGCGGCGTCGTATCTTCGCTCCAGGCGGCGCACGTAGGCGGAGAGGTCGTTGTCCTTCTCCACCACGCGCGAAAGCTCGGCCCCGAACGTCTCGCCCGCGCCGCGTATCTCCTCCAGGTCCGCGTCGAAAGTCACGAGGCTGTGCAGCTTGGCGAGCAGCGCGTGGCTGAGTATGGGGTTGGGCGACCGGTTGGCGTAGTGCGGCACGTGGCCCCAGATGCTGGCGTGCGGCAGTCCTATCGTGTCGCAGGCGGCCAGGAACGCGGTGTGAATGCCGGTGGGCCCCTGGTAGGCGGAGTTCCGTATGCCCATCCACTCCGCCTTCTGGGTGAGGCCGGGGCGGCTCGCCCGGCCCGACACGCGCGGCGGCCTGGTGTGGGGCACCGCGTCCAGCAACGCGCCCAGCGTCACCACCAGCTCGACGCCGTGCTGCCTGGCGACGCCGGTGAGGATGCCGGAGAAGCGACGCCAGCGCAGGTTCGGCTCGGTGCCGACGTAGAGGAGCAGACCTCCGGTTTCGCCGCCGGAGTTGGCGTGGTAGAAGTCGTTGCGGGGCCAGCGGATGGTGCGCTCGCCGCGGCTGTTGACGCGGGTCCTGGGCCTTGTGAGCGTGAAATCGTAAAACTCTTCGGGGTCGATCTCGGCGAACTTCCTCGCGCCCAGCTTTCGCACCAGGTAGCGAAGCGCCCGCGTCGCCGCCTCGGCCGCGTCCGGCCATCCCGCGAACGCCGCCACCATGACGCGCAGCGATCGCGGGGGCGAATCGTGAACTATCAAGCCGTCCAAGCGGTCCCTCCATCAGCTTTCGTGCGGCTGTTGGAGTGTACCACCCGCCAGAAGGCGGTGCCAACCGGGGCGCGGGGCGTGCTATACTGCGCCACCAGGCCGCGCCGGTCGCGTAGCCCGATCTTCCGCCGGCGGGCGGGAACGGCGGTACAGCCGATGTTCGAGGGACTCAACTTCGCCGCGGTGACGGCGACACCGCACTCCGAGTGGACGTTCGCGGAGCTACGCGACGCCGATGGCGTGGCGGCGCTCGTCGAGCTCACGTGCGGCGCGGATACGGGGCGCGCCGTCTCGCTGCTCGCCGAGCTGGTGTCCGCGCTCGCCGGCCGCGACGACGTCGACGAGACCACGCCGGACGCCGCGCTGGGACTGGACAGCGACCGGATAGCGGAGGACCGCGCGCTCGCGGCAGCCGTCAGCGCGCTCCGGTCGGCCATCGTTATTGCGCGCGCCGCCAGGGAGGGCGTGAGCCTGCGCCGGGCGCTCGGCGGCGGCGCGGGAGCGGCCAGCGTTCCGCTCTACGCCAACGTCAACCGGGGGCTGTTCGGCACACCGCGCGCGCCGTCCGACTTCGCGGCGGCGGCGGAGCGTGCCGTCCGCGAGGGTTTCGACACCGTCAAGTGCGCCCCATTCGACGAGGTATCCCCTCCGTCGTCGCCCGACCGCATCCTGGAGCTGGCGCGCCCCGGGCTGGAGCGCGTGGCCGCGGTGCGGGAGGCCGTGGGGCCTGGGGTCACGGTGCTGGTGGACTGCCACAGCCGGTTCGAGGAGAGCACCGCCCCCGTCGTGGCCGAGCGGCTGGCGGCGCTGGACGTGGGGTGGTTCGAGGAGCCGGTGGAGCCGACGAGGGACGCCGCCGCGCTGGCGAGGATAGCCCGCGCCGTGCCCATGCCGGTAGCGGGCGGCGAGAGCGGATACGGCGAGCGGTTCTTCGCGGGACTGGTGACGCAGGGAGCGGTGGAGGTGGCGATGCCGGACGTGAAGTACTGCGGGGGAGTGGCGGCGGCGCATAGGGCGGGCCTGCGCGTGATGGAGGCGGGCGGGCGCGTGTCGCTGCACAGCCCGTCCGGACCGGTGGCGCACCTCGCGGGCGGGCACGTCACGGCGGCGCTGGCCGGCGACGGCGGGGTCGGCACACCACTGGAGTACGCGGCGTTCGAGGCCGAATGGCGGCCGGAACTGCTCAGTCCGCCGGAGCGCATCGAGCGCGGACGGCTCGTTCTGCCCGAGGGGTCGGGCCTGGGGGCGACGCTGGACTGGGACGCTGCCCGTCGGCGCGGGCGGGTGTGGTCGGCGTAGCGACGCCCTGGGCTGCCTCGCCCTGAGCGGTTCAGTCAATAAATCATACGTGAGGAGGGAACCATGAAGCTCACCATCAACAAGGCCGTGAGGCTGGGCGTGATCGAGGAACTGCCGTATGCGTCGACGATTAAGGACAATGAGCTGCGCGAGCTGGTGTACGACGCCTGGGCGATGTCTCTGTCGTCGAGCGGTTTCGAGAGGATAAACGACATGCCGTGCTCCGGCGGTCCGGGAGGGCCGGAGCTAGTGGGGCGCGGCCAGGCGGCGCATCTGAACGGAGTGGCCCGCATTGGAGTGTCCATAGCGCAGGGGCTTACGGACGAGGTGGGCCACTTCCGCGTGGACCTGGACGAGGTGATCGCCGGGGGGCTGTGCCACGATCTCGGCAAGGCGTGGGAGTACGACCCCGAGAATATCGCCAGGTGGAGCGACCACCGCATCACGGGCGCGCCGTCCATGCGTCACCCGGTGTTCGGGGTGTACGTAGCGCTAACCGCCGGGCTGCCCGAGCAGATAGCGCACATCGCGGGCGCGCACTCGGCGGAAGGCCTGAACGTCACGCGAAGTCTCGCCGGCGAGATAATCGCCATAGCCGACGAAACGTTCTGGAAGGTGCTCGCCAGCGGGGGGCTGCTGGAGGGGTAGCGGGGGGCCAGGTGTACGCGCCGGCCAGGGGCCGCGTATCGCCACTTGTCCCGTCATGCCGGTTAGGTTATAGACCCAAACGGGATTCGTGACTGTGCCGCCGCTCTCGTATAGCTCCACTTGCTCGCGCACCCAGTCGCTGTGGGATGGGATGTACGCGGCTATGGTTGGTTGCCGACAGAATCGCCGGCCATTCGTATCTTGAATCGCTGTCGTTACCCGATGCGTTCCCATCCCTACTCGGCTGGAATTGTATCGACAGGGAGGGGGAGTTGCCTCTGAATTGATTCGTCGGTTTGCGGCGAAACTCCGCCGGCCAACGCCGCCCTGAATTCGTCGGGAGTTCGGGGATTGGGCCACTCAAGCGCGCCCTTCCGAATAAGGCCCTTCAACCCAGGGCTGGTGTCGCCTTCGGAACGAGTGTACACCTGGACGTAGCGCAACTTGTCCAGTTGTTCCGCCGCGCCGGCCCACGTGCCGCCCTTTTTGTAGTCGGACTCCATGACCAGTGCGGCGTCCGCCAGAGCGTAGATGAGCTTGTTTCGCTGCATGGCATAGCCAACGATGAAGCGGGTCTTGGGGTCGTAGGGCGATACCAGGACAAGATGGCCGTCCATCAGTATTTCGCGGTGGTCTCGGTTTATCGACGCTCTTTCAAGGTCGCTACTCAAAACGCCGATAGTGGTTCCTTGCGCGTTCAGCGCCCCGCTCATCGCGGCTCGGTCAACGCCTCTCGCAGCACCGGATATGACGGCACATTCCGATTCAGCGGCTAAGCGTCCAACATCTTCAGTGCGACAGAGCAGTTCCTCGCTGACGTTACGCGAGCCTACTATGGCAAGGCCCCCACCATCCAGCAGTTCCATGTCTCCGCAGCCGTAGAGAATCGGCGGCGCGCTTGCGCGTAAACGCGCTCTGAGCCGCTGGGGGTATTCGGCATCTGCCCGGCTCACTACCCAGATGGACCTCGCTTGCCAACGCTCAATCGCCTGGCTGAGCAAGAATCCGCGTTCCAACAGAGAGCCAATCCGCTCAACATCCAAGCCGATTTGGAACTCGTCGAACGAGTTTCGCCAGCTTGGGCCAAGCAGGTCGCCGGGTTCCTGCTTCGTCTCCGCAAGACAGCGACTGAGCTTGTTGTACTCCGACGTGCTCAACGGCTTGACGCCGATTTCGCCCTTGCTCAAAAGCAGAGGCGCGGTCAGGAGCAAGATGGCTTTGGTATTGTCCGATACTTGGGTGTTCATTTGCCTTATCCTGTGCCGGCGTGGGCAAGCGCGAACGGATGCACCGGGCCACATCCGTTGGAGCGTAGCAGGTCTGCCGCTACCGTGAAAGTCCATCGAGAGTCCACTATGTCGTCCACCAGAAGCATAGGGCCACCGACCAGACCAGTAGGAATTATGGACAGGGACCCTTCCACGTTCCTAGCCTGTTGAGCGCTGTTGGCCATCTCTTTTTGTTCCGGGCGGTCATCGGTCTTGCGAAGGGCTTCGCTGAACGGCAACCCCAATTGGGCCGCCAGGCGTCTGGCGAAGTCACTGACAAGGGTAGGGTTCCTGCGGGATGGAATGCAAGTCACCCAGGTCGGCGTCGGCTGCGGCTTCCACTCTCCGACCAAGTTGGCGGCGGCATTTACAAGCTCATCCGAGAAACTGCCGTCTTGATACTTGCCCTCGATTACCAGTCGGCCCCAACCGGCGTCGCCCCAGACGCAGAGGGCGCGCCCTTCTTCGGCCCGGCGTTCTTGCAGAATGGCCCTTCGGTCAGGCGATAGCTTGCGCGGCTCAAAAGGCAAGCTGGAACGCCGCAAGAAGGCGATGGCTTCTCGCACCGTTTCTCGTCCAACTTCGGTAGGCAGCGGCGGCAGGTCAGGCTGCTCTACGTTTTCGGGATTGCCGTCCAGGGCGCGGATAAGAAACTCCATGTGACCCGAGTCCAGGGCCAGGTACTCCAGCATTTGCGCCTGCTCCTGGTGACGCAAAGCCGTTAGCCGCTCGGCCCGTTCCCAGAACTCTTCGCTTAGGCTTGCCGCCGTCAATTGCCACTTGCTGCCCTGCTTGACGACAGGGGCCGGCGATTCCAGCGCCAACAGTTTGAGAGCCTGTTCGATGCGCCTTTGCGTGACGTTGACCTCACGAAGCAACGCGGGCACTGAGAGGCCGTCCGGGTCATGTTCCAAGGCGCGTAAGATTTGCTCAACCTCGTTCTGCGTAGGGAAGGCGCTATTGATGAAGTAGTCGGTTATGTCGGCGTCCTCCGCGCCGCTCAAAAGCGCGCCATATGCGGCGTCCACGCCTCGCCCGGCTCTGCCTACTTGCTGATAGTAGGCGACGACCGACCCGGGCATCTGGTAGTGAATCACGAACGCCAAGTCGGGTTTGTCGAAACCCATTCCCAGAGCCACTGTAGCCGCAAGCGCCTTGACCTGATTGCCCAACAACTTCTGCTCCAGCGCGGCGCGGTCGTCTGAACGGCTGGAGTAGGCTCGCACGTCCAGTCCCTGGGATTGGAGCCAGTTCGCCACGCGGTTAGCGTCGCGGATGGTGAGCGTGTAGATTACTCCCGAACCTGGAATCTCGCCTAATCTTTCTGAGAGCCAAGCCAGCCGCTCCGCCTGGCTTGGCAAGCTGATGGTTTGCAGCAACAGAGAGGGTCGGCTAAGGTCGCCTCGCATGGTCTGGATGTTGGGGCCAAGTGTTTCTTCCAGGTCGGCCATCACCCGGTCGTTGGCGGTGGCGGTAGTTCCCAGCACCTGGACGTTTGGGGGAAGATTGCGGGCAATGCGTTCAATCCGCCGGTAGTCGGGACGAAAGTCGTGGCCCCAATCGGATATGCAATGCGCCTCGTCAATCACCAGCATTGCGGCCCTGCCGGCCATGCTGGGTAGGAAGTTCTCGATGAAGTCGTCGTTGGCCAGCCGTTCCGGGGAAATCAACAGCACATCTACCTGGTCGCTATGGACTTGCGCTCGTATCGATTCCCAATCGCTTACATTGGAGGAATTGATGGTGACAGCCCGGACTCCCATGCGCTCAGCCGCCTGCATCTGGTTTCGCATCAGCGACAGCAGCGGCGAAATCAACAGCGTGGGGCCGGACCCTCCCTCTCGCAGCAGTTTGGCAGCGATGAAGTAAACGAAACTCTTGCCCCATCCCGTCTTTTGGACGACCAAGAGCTTGTCGCGCTCTTCCACGATGTGCTTGATAGCCTCTTCTTGCCCATCTCGAAATTGCGCGACGGCAATCCCTGAACCTATGCGTAGCAACTGCAAAGCTCTTTCGGCGTCGTACTTCACTAATTTCACCACCGATGCGCTGTTGTTTGTTCTGGCCCAACGGTAAAGGGAGGTTGTACCTTCACAACTGTACCAAAGAGCGACTGGAACTATGCACTACCGTAACAACTCTCGGCACGGCAGACGCCCCCCCCCCCGCACTATCCCTAACCCTGAAAGATATGCGCCCTGTGGTAAGCCAGAAACTCCCGGTTCGGCCCGAACTTCCGCGGCAGACGGATAACCCGTCCCTCGTAGCGACCAATAGACTCCCCAAAATACCGGTCTTCGCTCGCCGCGTACTTCCTGGAAACGCGCACGGCCAAGCCGTCGTCGAGCGTGAATATGCCCGCGTCGAACGCCCTCTCGTGCAAGACGGTGAGCAGCAAGCCGTTCCTGGGGTTCGTCCTGTTGCGCTCGTCGTGGCTCCACGGCACGATGTGCCCCGCCACTAGAAGTGACGCGACCGACAGCCCCGTGACACAGCAGCGTCCATCGTAGGCGGACATCACCGCCGCCCGAAAGAAACGCTGCCCGATGCGCGCCGTGGTACGCGATTCGCGGTCTTCGCCCACTGGATAGGCGGTCTCGGGTTGGGCCGGCTCCACGTCCGGCGTCGCACTCACCTGGACAGCATCCATGGCCCGTTGCGACTCGACGGCGAACCGCTCCCAGTCTTGGAGCATTTCTTCCCACATTGCGCGGTCGGCAGCAGACGCACCCGTCAGTCCCGTACGCCCGGTGGACGTTATGGCCGGGTCGAGGCTGGCGATGTTGGTGAGCTTCATCGCCAGGGCCGAGGGGGTTCTTCCGATGGACTCCGCTAGCCGAACAACGTCGGGGTTCCTGTGGTGCAGCCTGCCGAACGGCAGCCGGCAGTACAGGGCAAAGGCTACCAGCAACTGCTGCCGCGTCCAGCGTGAGTGAGTGGACAAGCTGTCGCTGTTGCTGCCTACCGCCCGCCCAGCATGTTGTAGGCCAGGGCGATCATTATCTTGGTGCCGCTGACCAGGCTCTTTATGCCTACGGACTCGTCGGTGCCGTGCGCCTTGCTCAGCATGGGGTCGTCGTCGGGGTGGGAGCCGGAGAAACCGTAGGTTGTGACCCCAAGTGGTCGGGTGAAGCGCGAGTCGGTGAAGCCGTTGCTTATGGCGGGAACCCACTGGATGTCCGAGCGTTGCAGCGCGAGCGCGGTGGCTTCCTGTATGTTGTCGGCCAACTCGGACTCGAACGGCGACGAGTTGGGCACGGCCATGTAATCTATCTCGTAGGACACGCCTGGTATGCCGCTCAGGATGGTGTCCAGCTCCTGGCGCAGGTAGGCGTCGTCCTGGTGGGGCAGCGTGCGGACGTCGCAGGTGAGCCGGATGGTCTCGGGCACGCTGTTGGACTTGATGCCGCCGTTGATCATGGTGGGCGTGAGGGTCATGCGGGACAGCGCGCGCAGCATGGAGGCGAAGCGCGGGTTGTCGTCCTGCACCTCTTCGATTATCTCGTCAACGTTCTGCGGCGATGGCTTGTGCTCGATGGCGAAGGTGGACAGGTGGTCGAACAGCACCGTGGAGGTGTCGCGCTGGGGTTCATACGACTCGATGCGTGCGAGCACCTGTCCGAGCCTGTAGAGCGCGTTGGTGCCCTGCCACGGCACTGATGCGTGCGAGCTTACGCCCTTCACGTCGATCTCCACCTGCAGGCGGCCCTTCTCGCCCACGCCGAGCACGTAGGTGAGGTTGCCCGCGGCCTCTATGGGCGTGCCGCCGCCCTCGTTCACGGCGAACGGAGCGTATATCTTCTCTGGGTGGTGCTCGGCGAGCCAGCCGAAGCCGTAGCGTCCGCCGTGCTCCTCATCGGCGCCTGAAACCAGTATCAGGCTGTCGTCGAATTGGACGCCGTTTCGCTTGAGCAGGCGCATGGCGTAGAGCTGGGCGGTGAGCAGGCCCTTGCAGTCCGACGCGCCGCGCCCGTACACGCGGTCGTCGGCCACGGTGGCGCTGAACGGCTCGAACCGCCACTTGTCCCAGTCCTCCACGGGCACGACGTCGGTGTGGGACATGAACGAGAGGCCAGCGTTGCCGGAGGCACCCTCGATCCTGGCGATGATGTTGCCCCGGTTGGGCGCGGACTCCAGTATCTCGGACGGGATGCCGTCCTCAGCCAGCCAGTCGCGGGCGTACTCGCAGACGGGCGTCTCGTCTCCCGTCGGCATGAATCCAGTGTTTACGGACGGTATCTTTACGAGCGCCTGTTCGAGCGCGACGATGTTGTCGGTCTCGGCGTCAACTTGGGCGATTATTTCTTCCAGGCTGGGCATGGGAGTCCTCCTGTGCGGATGTTTCCAGGTTCCTTCCACCTTGATGGGGGCCAAATGCACAACTAGGTCAGAGCCTGCCCCGTACTTGATACGGGGATGGGGGTGGGGGTGAGGCTTAGCCGTCCAGGTGGGCGGCCATCAGCAGCACGGCTATGCTCTTGGCGTCCCTGATGCGGCCATCCCTTATCATGGCGGGAATCTCGGACATGGGGTAGCGCTCGACCTCGATGTCCTCGTCGTAGTCCATTTCGAGCCGGCTGGGGGACAGGTCCCGGGCGACGTAGGCGTACATGTACTCGGAGCAGAAGCCGGGACTCGTCCAGAAGCCACCCAGGGAGCGCAGGTCGCCGGAGCGATAGCCCGTCTCCTCCTGGAGCTCGCGCTGGGCGCAGTAGTCCGGGTCCTCGCCCGGCTCGACGATGCCGGCAGGGGCCTCGAGCAGCGCCTCCTCAACGGGGTAGCGGTACTGACGCACCAGCACCACGCTGCCGTCGGCGTCGATGGGCGCTATCACCACGGCGGGGGCGTGGTCGGCTACCTCGCGGACCGCCTCGCGGCCGTTGGCGAGGCGCACGGTGTCGACGCGCACCTGGATGACGCGGCCCTCGAACACCTGCTCAGATGTCAGCCTCGTTTCTTCCATAAACCTCATTGGTTCCGGGTGTGAAAGGGGCGGACGGCATGTGGGCCGTGCGCTAGTCGGATGGGGACGGCTCGTGCTGGTGCATCTGGTGTCGCAGCACGCTGTTGACGCCCTCGAGTCGCGCCTGCTCCCGCTCGCTTTCGCTGATGCGTTGGCCCAGAACGCTGGCCATGGCCTCGAGACGCTCGGCTTGGGCGTCCATCCGAGCCTCGAGATGCTCGGCTTGGGCGTCCATCCGGGCCTCGAGACGCTCAGCCTGGGCGTCCATCCGGGCCTCGAGACGCTCAGCCTGGGCGTCCATCCGGGCCTCGAGACGCTCGGCCCGAGCGTCCATCCGTGCTTCGAGACGCTGTACTTGAACGTCGATCTTGTCCTCAAGCTTTTGTACCTGAACGTCGTACTTGCTGCCCTGACGATGCGCCTGCCACATCATGGCGGCAGCAGCCAGCAGGATGGCCACGACTATCGCGATCTCGCCTACGACAACTGCATCCACGTTGCCCACCTCACTTACGACCAATCTTTCCGAATACTTGGCTCCCCCGTCCAAAGGCATTTGCCGTAACACGGGGATACCGGGAGCGCCAGGTGGTTAATCCGGCGCTGTGTGTCGCCATTATACCCTATGGACGGGCAGGCGGTGAAAGGGGCCGGGAAGCAGCTCGGATGGGCTATGGGCCGCTCGCCGGTTGGCCGGAGCGGTAGACAAGTCCCAGGCGCTGGGTGAGCGTGGTGTAGAAGGCGCTGGGCGGATTGGCGCGCAGGAAGCGCGCGGTGTGGGGGCTGCGTGTCACGCGGACGCGGTCGTGGAGGTCTATCCTCGCGTCCACGAAGCCGTCGGGAATCACTGTCGCGCCGCTGCGGTTGGCGGGGCGCAGCTCCACCACGGAGTCGTCGGGCACCACCAGGCCGTCGCGCAGGCCGGTGTGGGCGGCGACGGGCTGCACGAGCATCACGCGCGCCTCGGGGAAGAGGATGGGGCCGCCCGCGGCGAGAGCGTAGCCGGTGCTTCCGGTGGCGGTGGACACGATCACAGCGTCGGACCTGAAACTGGTGAGCGGAACGCCGTCTATCTCGGTCTGGATGTCCAGCAGGCTGGACACGTCCGCGCCGCCGACCACCACGTCGTTGAGAGCGTGCACCGTCAGGCGCGGCGTGTCGTCTCCGGCGGCGGTGACCGACGCCTGTAGCATCATGCGCTCCTCGGTGCGGGCGTGGCCTGCTATGTAGTAGGGCAGCCGCGTAATGGCGTCCTCCACCCTGAGCTCGGTCATGAAGCCGACGCGGCCCATGTTGACGCCGACTATGGGGATGACGTGAGGCGCGATGGCGCGCACGGCGCGCAGTATGGTGCCGTCGCCGCCGGCTATGACCAGCAGCTCGGTGGATTCGAGCCTGTCGCGGACTTCGCCAATCTCGTCGGCGGTGCTCATCCAGTGACGACCATCGAGTCTGAGGCCGGAGACCAGCGACCGCAGAAAGTCCGGCGCCTGGGGGGCCTGGCGGTTGTAAACCATACCGATGAGGCCGTCGGGGGTCATGCTCACGTCAGGACACCAGGACGGCCGCGGCGGCCTTGGACAGCTCCAGCAGCGGGGCCGGATACACGCCGAACACCAGCACGCCCGCGAACGCGGCCAGCACGGCGAGTCGCATGGGAAGGCCGGAGGGCACGCGCTCGTCGCTCACCGGCTCGGACAGGTACATCTCCTTGACGATGCGGAGGTAGTAGTAGGCGGACACCACGCTGTTGACCACGCCGGCCACGGCGAGCCACTCCAGGTTGGCGTCCACTGCGGCGCCGAATATGTACACCTTCGCTATGAAGCCGACGGTGGGCGGCACGCCGATGAGCGAGATGAGCGCGAAACCGAGCGCGGCGGCCAGGTAGGGCGTGCGGCGGGCCATGCCCGCGAAGTCCTTTATCTCGTCGCCCCCTACCCTGCTGGTGACGGCGATAACCACGGCGAACGCCGCGAGGTTGGTCGCGGCATAACCGGCGAGGTAGAAGATGACGCCCGTCGCTCCGATGGACTCACCCTCCGCCGTCCTCGCCGCCACAGCCGCCAGGCCCACCATCATGTAGCCGGCGTGGGCGATGGTGCTGTATGCGAGCAGGCGCTTGATGTTGGACTGACGTATCGCGACGAGGTTGCCGAACGTCATCGACAGCACGCTGAGCATGGCGAATATGGCGCCCCACTCCAGGTTGAGCGACTCGTCGGCGAAGGCCACGTAGAACACGCGCAGGATGACCGCGAATCCGGCGGCCTTGCTCGCCACGGAAAGGAACGCGGTCACCGGCGTTGGGGATCCTTCGTACACGTCCGGCGCCCACATCTGGAAAGGCACGCTGGCTATCTTGAAGCCGAATCCGGCCACCATGAGCACGACGCCGAACAGCAGCGCGTTGCCGGAGCCACCCGCGGCCACCTGCGCGGCGATGCCGGCGATGGACGTGGTTCCGGTGAATCCATACACCAGCACCATGCCGTACAGCAGGACGGCGGAGCTGACCGCGCTGAGCACCAGGAACTTGACGCCGGACTCGCTGGAGCGGCTGTCCCGCGCGAACGCGGCCAGCGCGGCGATGGGGAGCGCGGTAAGCTCCAGCGCGACGTAGATGGTGATGAGCTCCACGGTGGACGCGAGCAACATCATGCCGCTCGTCGATAGCAGCACCAGCGCGTAGTACTCGCCCTGGAATCGCTGGAACCGGCGCACGTAGTCGCAGGACACGAGCACCACCAGCGCGGCGGCAGCCACGAGCAGGAACTTGAAGAACAGGCTGAACTTGTCCACGACGAGCACACCGAACAGGCCGGACATTCGCTCGGCGGAAGCGCCGTCGCCGAGGTCCAGCCACAGCGCGACGCTGAACGCGAGCGGCACGGCCAGTCCCAGCACCGACGCCCAGGGCAGGATGTCCTTGCGCCGGAACAGCAGGTCCAGCACGATCACGAGCACGGCCACGCCGGCCATGCTCAGCTCGGGAGCCAGCAGGTAGAAGTCGCGGGATGTCAGCTCGAGTGTTGCCATGGGTGGTCAGCGAACGCTCGCCAGAGCGGCCTCCTGCAGGGATTGGGCCAATGGTTCCAGGCCGGACGCGAAGACATCGGTGATGACCGCCGGGTAGATGCCCACTATCAGCACGCTCGCCGCGAGCGCGGCCACGGGCAGCATATCCATCGGGCTGGCGTCCTTCACGCCCTCGAAGCGCTCCACGCTGGGGCCGAACAGCGAACGCTGCACCATCCAGAGGATGTATCCGGCGGCGAGCACCACGCCGAAGGCGGCGAGCGCGGTGAGCCAGCCCCACACCGGGAAGGTTCCCAGGAACACCGTTATCTCGGCGACGAACCCACTGGTGCCCGGCAGTCCCAGCGACGCAAGGCCGGCCAGCAGCAGCGCGGAGGCGAGCAGCGGCATACGGGTGGCGAGGCCGCCCAGGTCGGGTATGTAGCGGGTGTGCACCTTGTCGTACACGAAGCCCACCACCAGGAACAGCAGCCCGGTGATGGTGCCGTGCGTGAACATCTGGAGCGACGCGCCGGTGAGTCCGAGGCTGCTGACGCTGCCGGAGACGCCGACGACGGACGATATGCCAAGCAGCACGAAACCCATGTGGCTCACGCTGGAGAAGGCGATCAGCCGCTTCAGGTCCGTCTGGCGCAGCGTGACCACCGCGCCGTAGAGCACGTTCACCACGCCCGCCGTCGCAAGCAGCCAGGCGACGTCCGTCACCACGTCGGGGAACATGGCGACGGAGACGCGGATCATGCCGTAGGCACCCATCTTCAGCAGCACACCCGCCAGCATCACGCTTGCGGCGGTTGGCGCGTCGGTGTGGGCGTCGGGCAGCCAGGTGTGCAGCGGCCAGACGGGCAGCTTGACCGCGAAGGCCACGAACAACAGCGCGAATATCAGGCCCGCCGGAAGGACGAGGCTCGCGCCGCGTATAAGCTCGGGGAGCAGCGTCATGTCGAAGGTGTGCGGGTCGGTGGAGAAGAACAGCGCCAGGATTCCCACCAGCATGAAGGCGCTGCCGATGAAGGTGAAGATGACGAACTTCATCGCGGAGTAGTCGCGGCGGCCGCTTCCCCACACGGAGATGAGGAAGAACATGGGCACCAGCTCGAGCTCCAGAAGATGAAGAACATCAGGAAGTCGAGGGAGGTGAAGACGCCCATGACGGCGGTCTGGAGGGCCAGCAGCCACACGAAGTACTCGCGCACCCGGTGCTTCACGCTCCAGGAGCCGAACACGGCCACCATGCCCAGCAGGCCGGTGAGCAGCACCATCGGCGCGCTCAGCCCGTCCACGCCGAGGAAGTACTGCACCTGGAAGGACTCGACGGGTATCCAGTCCGCGATGCGATCCACTAGCTGGAAGCCGCCCTCGCCGCGGTCGTAGAGGGCGAACACGACGACGGCCAGCGCGAAGTCCGCGAGCACGGCTGCGCCCGCGAGCACGCGCACGAACACCACGCTGCGTCCGAACAGCGCGATTACGAGCGCGGCCGCGAGCGGCAGGAACACCGTCGCGGTGAGCAGTCCCGGGACCTCAGCCAAGCGAGTCTCCTTGCTTCTTCACTTCACCCCCATCCCTGTGCTGGCGTTCACCCTCACCCTAGCCCTCTCCCTCAAGGGAGAGGAGGTTTGCGAGTCACCCTCACCCTAGCCCTCTCCCTCAAGGGAGAGGGGATTCTGTTATAGGAACAAGAGGTACACGCCGAATATGACCAGTATGCCGGCGGAGATGGCTAGGCCGTAGCCCTGGAGCTGGCCTGTCTGCACCTCGCGCAGGGGTCTGCCCACGTTTCTGGCGAGCAGGCCCACGTAGTTCACCACCTTGTCCACCACGGCCCTGTCGGCCCAGTCGAGGGTGCGGGCCAGGCCGCCGTAGAATCCGCGCGTCACCACGGCGTCCTCGTAGAGCTCGTCCATGTAGTACTTGCGCACGAGCAAGCGGTGCAGTCCCCGTACACGTTCGGCCATCCGCTCGGGCGACAGGGTCTGCCGCACGTACATCAGGTAGGCCAGCCCAATGCCGGCGGCCGCCAGCGCGGTGGAGATGACCGCGGTCAGCACGTCGAACTTGGCCGCCTTCACGTCAACCGGGCCGGTTCCCAGGAACTCCGCCAGCCAGTGCGCGGGCACGATGCCGATGTCGAACGGCGGATTGACCAGGAAGCCTATGGCGACGGAGGCCAATGCGAGCGGGATGAGCGGCCAGACCATAACCGCCGGCGCCTCGCCCAGGTGCGGGTCGCCGTGCGGCTCCGCGTCGGGGTCGGCGGAAGCGCCGCCCCTGTAGCTGCCCTCGAACGTGAGGAACAGGGCGCGGAAGATGTAGAAGGCGGTCATAAACGCGGCAACCAGCGCGAGGGCGAACACAAGCTGGCCGACGGCGTCGCCGTGGAGGGCGTGGGCGAGAATCTCGTCCTTGCTCCAGAAGCCGGACAGCGGGAAGACGCCCGCCAGGCTGAGCGCGCCCACCAGGAACATCGCGTAGGTCCAGGGCATCACCTTGCGGAGTCCGCCCATGTAGCGCATGTCGAAGGTGCCGGTGGCGTGGTTGACGCTGCCGGAGCCGAGGAAGAGCAGCGCCTTGAAGAAGGCGTGGGTGAACAGGTGGAAGAGCGCGGGGCCGTAGGCGCCGACGCCGAGCGCGAGCATCATGTAGCCGAGCTGGCTGACGGTGGAGTAGGCGAGCACGCGCTTGATGTCGGTGGCCACCAGTCCCATCGACGCCGCGAAGATGGCGGTCACGCCACCGATGAGGGCCACGAGCGTCATCGCCTCCTGGGAAAGCTCGAACAGGGGCAGGAAGCGGGCGACCAGGAAGACGCCGGCGGCGACCATGGTGGCGGCGTGGATGAGCGCGCTGACCGGCGTGGGGCCCTCCATGGCGTCCGGCAGCCAGGTGTGGAGCGGGAACTGGGCGGACTTGCCGGCGGCTCCGGCGAAGATGCCGACGGCTATCCAGCCGGCGACGCCCGCGGCTATCAGCCCGCCGCCCACGGCCTCGTACACGTCGGCTATGACGAACGGGTTGAGTCCCTGGGCGGCGAAGGCGTCGGCGTTGAAGAACAGGTACATGATGCCGAGCAGGAAGCCGAAGTCGCCGAGCCGCGTCATCAGGAACGCCTTCTTGGCTGCGGCGGCTGCGGCGGGCCGCTGGTACCAGAATCCGATTAGCAGGTAGGAGCCGAGGCCGACGAGCTCCCAGAATACGAACAGCAGGATGAGGTTGCTGGCGATCACCAGCCCCAGCATCGAGGCGGTGAACAGCGACATGTAGGCGAAGTAGCGGGCGAAGCCGGGGTCTCCGCGCATGTAGCCCATCGAGTATATCTGGACGGCGAGGCTGACGCCGCTGACGACGACGAGCATGACGGCGGTTAGCGGGTCGAGCAGGATACCGACGGTCAGCTCGAAGTCGGCGACGGTGAGCCAGGCGTGATCCGGGAAGTCGACACGACCGTGGGCGTCCACGACGCTGGCGAACGCCCAGAGGGAGAGCAGGAAGGCGACGCCGACGGCTGCGATGGTGAGCAGGCCGGCGAGGTGGGCCTGGCGGTTGAGGAAGGGCCGGATTACCAGGGCGCAGATGACAAAGGATGCGAGCGGCAGGAGCAGTATCAGCCACACCGCAAGTTCTGAAATCATCTAGCGTCCTCTCGGCATCGGCGGATTGGCGTCGAGCGCGCGGCTTACATCGCCGTCATTCCCGCGAACGCGGGAACGCGCTCCCCCGCGGCACGCCAGATAGTTTAGCGCACGGGCAAGGGGTAGGCAATGCTGGGGAGTGGGGGCGGGGAAATGCACCCTCACCCCCGTGTCTAGCACGGGGCAGGCTCTAGCCCTCTCCCTCAAGGGAGAGGGGAAAATGGAGAAGGCTGAAAATATCTGTTCCAATCCGTTTTATTTGTGCCATTCCGGTTCGGGGCCCTAGCTGCGCCTAGCTGGGCGGGTTGCCGAGCAGGGACAGCTCGCGACGTTCGCGGAGCGGGGTGGGACTGCGGCGGGACGGTGTGTCGCATGGGGTGGGATGCTGGAGGGGGGTGGGTCGGTCCCTTGTTGGAGAGAGCGTAGCACGGGTGTGCTGGGGAGGGCAAGGGGCCTCTGATCTGGACTTCCGCGAAGGGGGCAGACCCGGAGGGGGATGGTAAATGGGGCTGATGGTATACCATCTGACAAGTCGGGGAGTACCGTTGGTGATATGAGCCATGCGGAATGGCCGATCAGTTAGATTAACAGCCGTGCTGGAAGAATCAGTTAAAGGCAACTGAGCGAGTCGACGTATTGACGGCTGACTACCTCGTTGTTACTCTCAGATTCGACCTCGTTGAACCGCACGCTTAATGTTCCGTCACCTCGCGGAGTTTCGATTATGCCCGTAACCGGCTTGCACATTTCCGACGTGGGGCCTTTCGAGGAAGTCACGTTCGAGTTCGACCGGCAAGTGAATGTTATCACCGGGCCGAACAACTCCGGCAAATCGACTTTGCTGTGGGTCCTGGGAGAGTTGCTGGTCTACCCCTTTTCGATGCCCGGGAAGGTCGTTCGGTCGGATTTGGCATCCTGGAATTTAAGCATCTCCGCTTCGGCGAGGATCGAAAACATCGAGGGGAAGTTTCCAGCTGACCCGGAGAGTTTTATCCCTACTTATGAGAGGGTGGGCTACACATGCTATGTGCCAGCCCAGCGGGTGAGCACAAACTTCCGGTCGTCGGGGCCAACTGTGTCCAGAAACTTCGAGTCCCAGATCGACGAAGCCCTTGACCGGCTTGTAGAAGAAAGGCCGGATCTCGTCCGGACACGAGGCATGGAGGGGCTTCGACAAGCTGTGAGGCAGGTACTGGTCACCGAGAGTCATCCCGAACTTTTGAGGCGTAGAAGAATGATGATGGCCGGCAACACGTTGGTTGACGACAAGGCTATGAAGCAGCGATTCATCAACCTGGATTACGCCGCGTCGAGAACAGACAAGCCGGTCATCAAGACTTACCTCAAACAGGTAGCGTCCATCGCCTCTGCCATCACCAGAGACTTCCCAATAGAGTTTGTTGGAGTGGATGAAGATGAGCAGGGCCTATATCCGGCGTTTCGGACTCCTGACGGAGACCTGCCCCTCGACGTGCTGAGCCAGGGAACCCAGTCAATTATGCAATTCGTGGCCCACCTGCTGCTGAGATACGCCGAATACTACGACTTCCCGCCTGACCTGAACGACAAACCGGGTATCGCGATTATCGACGAGATAGACGCGCATCTGCATCCGACATGGCAGAGGCGCATCATTCCCGCCCTGACCCGCAACTTCCCCAGCCTGCAGATTTTCTGCTCCACTCATTCCCCGCTGATGCTGGCGGGACTGAGCGAGGGTCAGATCCAGCTGCTTCGCCGCGACGATGAAGGCAGGGTCACGGTGACGGTGAATGAGTCGGACATTGCCGGCTGGACTGCCGACGAAGTGTTGAGACAGTACATGGGCGTGCGGAATCCAACGGATATGGGGACCGCGGAGCGGGCCAGCCGGTACCAGGAATTGGAAGAACGAGAAGTTCTGTCAGAAGCTGAGAGCGAGGAGCTCGCCCGGTTGCGGCATGTTGTGCGGGCGGACCTTCTGAGAGGACCGGGGTCTGCCGAGGTGTTGAGGTTTGCCGAGGAACTGGAGCGGGCCAGAGCCGCCAACGGCCAGAGTGCGTTGCATGCAGAGGGTGATACAGGGGAGCCGGGCGCCTAGCGATGCACTGGGTAGACCGTGGCCCTGAGCCACCGGGCCTGGCGCCGGTTCGGAATCGCTACACCCCCCGCTGGATCGACTACTATGAGAGTGGCATTGGCGACAGGCCGACTGATTCCCACTGGCGTGGCTTCCACGCTGACCTGGAGCGTGTGTTCTTTGGAATCTGCGCGTACTGTGAAGAGTTTACGCCCGGAGAAGTAGACCACTTCCGGCCCAAAAGCAAGTTTCCACGCCTCGTCTATTCCTGGTCCAACTGGCTGTTCGCGTGCCACGATTGTAACCAGGCTAAGTCGGACACTTGGCCAACGATAGGATTCGTGGATCCGTGCGCTACCTCAGTGTCGGACCGCCCGGAACTCTACTTCACCTTCGATACTCTGACGGGGTTCATAAAGCCGCATGAGTCGCTGGATGCCCGCCGCCGTGAGATGGCGGAGGCGACCATTAGAGAACTCGGGCTCAACGATTTCCACCACATGAGGAAAAGAGTCGAGCGGCTTGTATTGTTGTCCGCAGCAATGCCCAATGTTGAGAGTGAACTGACCAACGACGCAGTACGCCTACTGACTTACTTCACATCGCGCGAGACCCAATTGTCGAGCGTTGTGCGTGAGTGGTTGCTGGAACAAGGTTTTTCGCTGGATCTATTTCTGACGTAGTATGGCGTTGGACCCTAGATTCCTCGGCTACGCTCGGAATGACGCGTGAGGGGACGATCGGAATGGTAGAGGAGACGGGAGAGGGGGTGTGTTGGCGCGCCCCGCTCCTGGATTCCGGCTCGGGGGCCGGAATGACGTGGGGAGAGGGGATGTGGTTGGGCCGCTCGCGCGTTGGGTGAGGGACTGTCGCGCGCCGCGGAAAAAAGGTTGTGTGCGGGGGGTTATGGTGGTAAACTAGCGCCGACAATAGCGGTGGATTTCTTTTGAAAGTGGGCTGGCCCCCACTTTCTTTGTTAATGGGACTTTCGCGAGAGGGTCCGGTCAGTCAGGACCGCCGCGAGAGGATTGACAAAGGGGCGACCGCAACAGCCAATCCCGACCAGGAGGTGGCCTAGGATGAAGAGCGATTTCGTTATTGCCCTAACTCAGCTTGCCGCCGAACGCAATCTCCCGAGGGAGATAGTGCTTTCCGCCATCGAGGCCGCCCTGGTTTCCGCCTATAAGAAGGACAGCGTGACGGCCGGGCAGGACGTGAGCGTGAAGCTGGACCCCGGCACCGGCGACGTCAGCGTCTTCATCATCAAGACGGTCGTCGATGTGGTGGAGTCGCCCCAGACGGAGATGACGCTGGCCGAGGCGCGCAGTATCAAGCCCGACGCCGAACTGGGCGAGGTGGTGCCCACCGACAGCGTGCCCCACAGCGCGGGGCGCATCGCCGCGCAGACGGCGAAGCAGGTGGTGCTGCAACGCCTGCGCGAGGCCGAGCGCGACCTGGTGTACGAGGAGTTCGCCGACAAGGAAGGCGAGGTCATCTCGGTCACCGTCCAGCGCGTGGACGCCAGGTTCGTCACGGTGGAATTGGGCCGCGCGGAGGCCATCCTGCCGCCCACCGAGCAGATTCCGACGGAGCGCTACCGCGTGAGCAACAAGCTGAAGGTGCTGTTGCAGTCGGTCACGCGCTCGACCAGAGGGCCGGAGATAATCGTCTCGCGCGCCGACAAGATGCTGATGAAGCGGCTGTTCGAGATGGAGATCCCCGAGATATTCAACGGCTCGGTGGAGATAATGGCCATCGCCAGGGAGGCCGGGCTGCGCAGCAAGGTGGCGGTGCGCGCCACCCAGTCCGGCATAGACCCGGTAGGCTCCTGCGTGGGCCTGCGAGGCGTGCGCATCCAGAACATCGTCAACGAGCTGCAGGGCGAGAAGATCGACGTCATTGAGTGGCACAAGGACGCGGGCGTGCTCATAGCGAACGCGCTCAGCCCGGCACAGGTGCTGCGGGTGGAGATAGACGCCGAGAACGAGACCGCCACCGCGGTGGTGCCCGACCGGCAGCTTTCCCTCGCCATCGGCAAGGAGGGCCAGAACGCCCGGCTGGCGGCGAAGCTGACCGGCTGGAAAGTGGACATCAAGAGCAACGTAGAGGCGGACACGATTCCCAGGCCGCGGGTGGCGGCGACTCCCGCGGTCGCGGAAGAGCCGGCGGTTACGCCGGAGGACATCACGCTGCCCGCGCAGGTGGAGGAGGCGCTGGACGCCGCGGTGCGCCAGGCCGCGACGCCGGAGCCGGTGGTCGAGGAAACGCCGCAGCCCGCCGAAGAGCCGGCGCCCGTGGAGGCGGTGGGCGAGGCCGAGGTGGAAGCGGTCGCGGAGGTTGTGGAAGCGGCCGAGCCAGCCGAGCCAATAGTGGCGGAGGAGGCCGAGGAGCTCGTCGAGGCCCCGGTCGCGGAGGTGGAGGAGCCGGCGGAGGCGGTGCTGGTCGCAGAGCCGGAGCAGGCCGTGGAGCCGGAGCCAGAACCGGAAGAGGTCGAAGAAGAGGAAGCGGAGGAGGAGCCGGAACCCGAGCCTGCGCCGGTGCAGGTGTACGAGTTCGACCCGATACCGGAACCCGCCGCGGCGGTGCCCGACCGCTCGACGTCGCTGCGCGACCTGCCGGACGACGTGTGGTCGTTGCGGCGCAGGCGCTCGGAGCCTGAGCCGGGCCGCATACGTTTCGCGGAGGACATCATCGGGCTGAGGGGCGGCCCGCCGTCGCGCCGTGACAGGGACGGCGGCAGGGGCAACCGCCGCACGAAGGCCGGCAACAGGCGCCGCCGCCGCTAGCGATGCCGCCCAGGCCGCGCCGCAGACCGGTACGAACGTGCCTCGCCTGCGGCAGAAGGGCGGACAAGCGCGAGTTGGTGCGGATCGCCGCATCGCCGCGGGGCGTCGTCGTGGACCCGTCGGGACGGGCCGCCGGCCGCGGCGCTTACGTGTGCGGGTCGGGCGAATGCACGGTCGCCGCGCTCAGGCGGGGCCGGCTGGAGCACAACCTGCGCACGAAGATGTCCGATGACGACTGGACGCAACTGGTCCGGTCGCTCGAGGCGCTGGCGGAGTGAGTCCGTCAGTGCGTCAGTTTGTCGGTTGGTCACTGAAGTACCGCTCCACCGACTGACCGGATTCGGAAGGATTACCCGGCCGGCGCGCAAGCGAAAGGCTCGGCAACGGAGACCAGGCTATGACTACAAGCAGCACCAGGGGACGACGACCGGCAAGGGCCAGCTATGGCCCGGCGAGGCAGGCGGCATACGCCACCGCGGGCGGACAGCAGACCGCCCCGATCGACTACGCCATCGAGATACCCGCCGCCATCACCATCCACGATCTCGCCGACGTGATGGGTCTCAATCCCATCGAGGTCATCAAGGAGTTCATGCGCAACGGGTTCATGTACACCATCAACGAGGTGGTGGAGCATGAGACCGCCGCGCTCGTCGCCGAGTCGCTGGGGTTCGACGTGCTGCCGCTGGCGGAGGCTGACCAGCCTTCCGGCTCGATGGTGGTTTCCACGGACGGCGAGGACCCGGACACGCTGGAGGTCCGGCCGCCCGTGGTGACGATTCTGGGCCACGTGGACCACGGCAAGACGACGCTGCTGGACTCGCTGCGAAAGAGCGACGTGGTGAGCGGAGAGGCGGGCGGCATCACGCAGCACATCGGCGCGTACCAGATCGATTTCGACGGCTCGGCCATCTCCTTCCTGGACACGCCGGGGCACGAGGCGTTCACGGCGATGCGGGCGCGCGGCGCGCAGGTCACGGACATCGCGATACTGGTCATCGCGGCGGACGACGGCATCATGCCGCAGACCATCGAGGCGATAGACCACGTGAAGGCCGCGGGCGTCCCCATCGTGGTCGCCATCAACAAGATAGACAGGCCGGACGCTGACCAGGAGCGGGTGAAGCGCCAGCTCGCCGAGCAGGACCTGCTTATCGAGGAGTGGGGCGGCGACGTTATCGCGGTGCCGATTTCGGCGCTGCGGGGCGACGGCATTACCGACCTGCTCGAGAACGTGATGGTGGTAGCAGAGGTGGGCGAGCTGAGAGCCAACCCGCAGCGGCCCGCCATGGGCGTGGTGGTGGAGGCGCGCATCGACAAGCAGCGCGGCACGATAGCGACGGTGCTGGTGCAGGCGGGCACGCTGAGTGTGGGCGACAGCATCGTACTGGGCGAGGTGCGCGGCAGGGTGAAGGCGATGTTCACCGACAGGGGCCGGCGCATCAGGCACGCGAGCCCGTCGCAGCCGGTGGAAATCCTGGGCGTGTCCGGTCTGCCGCAGGCGGGCGAGGTGTTCGAGGCGGCGCCGGACGAGAAGACGGCGCGGCAGATAGTGGAGGACCGCCAGCGCCAGCGCGAGCTGCGGTCCGCCTCCGGGCCTACCTTGGAGGACGTGTACACGCGGATAGAGTCGGGCGAGGTGAAGGCGCTCAACCTGATAGTCAAGACCGACGTTCAGGGTACGGTGGACGCGGTGAAGAACGCGCTGGAGCGTCTCAACACCGAGCAGACGAAGGTGACGCTGGTGCACGCGGCGAGCGGCAGCATAACCGAGAGCGACATACTGCTGGCGGTGGCGTCCAAGGCCATCGTTATCGCCTTCAACAACCGCATCGAACCCGGCGCGCGCACCCTGGCGAGCCAGGAAGGCGTGGACATCCGCTTCTACAGCATCATCTACAACCTGGTGGACGACGTGGAGCGGGCGCTCACGGGTCTGCTGGACCCGGTGTACCGCGACGTGCTGGAGGGCAGGGCCACGGTTCGGGCTATCTTCAACCTGGGCCGCAGGGCTAAGGCGGCGGGCTTCTACGTCAACGACGGCAGGATAGCGCGCGACTCCACGGTCCACCTGCTGCGGGCGGGACAGGTGCTGTACGAAGGCCCCATCGTGAGCCTCAAGCACTTCCGCGACGACGTGAGAGAGGTCACCAACGGCCTCGAGGGCGGCATCACCCTGGAGGGCTTCCACGACTACGAGGAAGACGACGTGCTGGAAGCCTACCGCACCGAGCAGGTGAGCTAGCCGCTCATAGTCCCTTCCCCCTCGATGGGGGAAGGTCAGGATGGGGGTGAAGACGTTGCCCACCCGCCATCGCCAGTACCGAGGCTTCCCATGAACCGGCGGATCGACCGCGTGAACATGCTCCTGCGCAAAGAGATAAGCCGCGTCATTGCCAACGAGCTGCGCGACCCCCGGCTGTCGCAGGTCGTCAGCGTCACGCACGTGGACACCACCTCCAACCTGCGATTCGCCAAGGTCTATGTCAGCGTGCTCGGCGGCGACGAGGACAAGCGCGGCACCATGGACGCGCTCAACTCCGCGTCCGGCTACATCCACCGGACGGTGCGCGACAACGTGACGCTCAAGGTCATGCCGTTCCTGCGATTCCAACTCGACGAGTCCATCGAGCGGGGCGCGCAACTGTCGGACATGATCGAGGACGCCGTCGGCGACACGGAGACCGTGAATGGCTAGAGCACCGAGAGAGCCGACGATAAACGGCATCCTCAACATCAACAAGCCCTACGGGCTCACGTCCATGGAGGTGGTGCGCCGGCTGAAGCGCGCCAGCCGACAGAAGAAGGTGGGGCACGGCGGCACGCTCGATCCGGTGGCTACCGGCGTGGTGCCCATCTGCTTCGGGCAGGCGACGCGGATGATGGAGTACCTGGTGGACGGTCGCAAGGAGTACAGGGCGGAGATAGAGCTGGGCGTCACCACGGACACCTACGACTCGATGGGCACGGTGGTCGACGAGCGTCCGGCGGACGGCGTGACGCTTGAGGACGTGGAGGCCGCAATCGCGCCGTACATGGGCACGGTCAAGCAGGTGCCGCCGATGTACAGCGCGCTCAAGCGGCAGGGCAAGCGGCTGTACGACTTGGCGCGCCAGGGCATCGAGGTGGAGCGCGAGGCGCGGGACGTGACGGTGTACTGGACGCGGCTGCTGGACTGGACGCCGCCCGTCGTCAGCGTCGAGGTCGGGTGCGGGCGCGGCTTCTACATGCGCTCGTTCGCGCACGACGTGGGCGAGGCGCTGGGCTGCGGGGGCCACCTGAAGAGCCTGGCGCGGCTGCGGAGCGGCGGCTTCTACGTGACCGACGCGGTGGAGCTGGACGACGCGGAGGAGAACTTCATCGAGGACACCTGGTCGGAGATGATGCACGCGCCGGACGCCGCGCTGTACGAGCAGCCGGCGGCGATTGTGGGCAGGCGGTCGCAGCAGCTCATCCGAAACGGCCAGCCGATACCGCCGGAGTCGCGCATTCCGGTCGCGGAGGACGGCGCGCGGTGCAGGGTGTACGGCGTGGACGGCGTGTTCGTGGCGGTGCTCCGGTTCGACGCGGAGTCGAGGCGCTGGCGGCCCGAGAAGGTGTTCCAGCAGGGCAGGTCGCACGCGGGCGGCGCGTCGAGAGGCGCGTCGAACCGGAGCGGCCGGCGACGAGACATGCGGAAGAGGTGAGAACGTGATCGAGCTACAGTTGGACGAGAAGGGACTCGTGCCGGCGGTCGCGCAGAACGCCGCGACGGGCGACGTCATCATGCTGGGGTACATGAACCCCGGCTCGCTCAAGCGCACGCTGGAGGGCGGCGAGGTGTGGTTCTACAGCCGCAGCCGGTCGGACCTGTGGCACAAGGGCGAGGTCTCCGGCAACTACATGCGGATAGAGTCCGCGTCCCTCGACTGCGACGGCGACACGATTCTGCTCAAGGTCAACCCGGACGGGCCGATCTGCCACACGGGCAACGACACGTGCTTCTTCACCTCGTTCGAGGAGCTTCCCGACTTCGTGAAGGCGGAGGGCGGCCCGGGCGTGGTCGAGGACGTGTTCTCGGTGATCCAGGACCGCAAGCGCGCCATGCCGGAGGGCAGCTACACGGCGGAGCTGCTGGGCGGCGGCGTGGAGCGCATCAGCCAGAAGGTGATAGAAGAGGCGGGAGAGGCGGCTATCGCCGCCGTGAAGGGCGACGCGGAGGCGGTGGTGAGCGAGCTGGGCGACCTGGTGTACCACGCGCTGGTGCTGCTGGCGGCGGTGGGCGCGCGCCCGGAGGACGTGTGGGAGGAGCTGCGGCAGCGGCAGGGGTAGGGTTTATCCACGAAGGGCACGAAGGGGCACGAAGAGAAGAAAAATCCCTTCCCCCTCGCAGGGGGAAGGTTAGGATGGGGGTGATGAGGAGTAGCACCCTCACCCTGGCCCTCTCCCTCAAGGGAGAGGGGACTGGCCGGAGGCGGCGTCGGCGTCGAGGGTGAGGCGCATGGCCTCGATGGCGATTTCTATCTGGTCGTCGGTGGGCTCGCGGGTGGTGAGACGCTGGAGGGCCAGGCTGGGTCCGGTTATCAGCCCCACCAGCGGGTTGCCGGCGAACATGCCGCTGAGTCGAATCACCTCGTAGCTGACGGCGGCTATCACCGGAATCAGCACGATGCGCGAGGCCACCAGCCACCAGAGCGGCTCGCGTCCCACGAACACGAACGCCACCACGGACACGACCATCACCACCAGCAGGAACGCCGTGCCGCATCGCGGGTGCGCGGTGGGGTACTTGCGAATCGCGTCCACCTCCAGCGGGTCGCCGCGCTCCTGGGCGTGAACGGTCATGTGCTCGGCGCCGTGGTACATGAACACGCGGCGGATGTCGTTCATGCGCCCGATGAGCACGATGTAGGCTAGGAAGAAGACGATGCGGATGACGCCCTCGGCGAGGTTGGCGGCTAGCTCGGAGCCGAGCATACCTTCGAGCCATTCGCTGGCGAACAGCGGCGCGAGGAAGAAGACGCCCACGGCGAACGCCAGCGACACCGCCATCATCATCGCCATGGCGACGCCGCTCAGCTCCTCGCCCTCGGCCTCCATCCCCACGTTTGCGGAGAAGTTGAGCGCCTTCATGCCCAGGGTGAGCGTCTCGGCGAGCGCGATGACGCCGCGCACGAGCGGCACCCTGCGTGCGACGCCGGTGAAGAGCGGGCTGAGCGGCTGCCGGCGGACGGCGATGGTGCCGTCGGGGCGGCGCACGGCGACGCAGACGTTGCGTTGGCCGCGAATCATCACGCCCTCGATTACGGCCTGGCCGCCGTAGGTGGGCCTATTCCGCACGTGTCACGTCCGGGACGGCGCGTGCGTGGCGCGGAGGGAAGTCAGGGCGGGGCCTACTGGAGGTTGAAGCGGCGCTTGAGGCGCTCGACGCGGCCCTCGGTGTCCACGATGCGCTGCTCGCCCGTGAAGAACGGGTGGCACTGGTTGCAGATTTCCACGCGCAGCTCGGGCTTGGTGGCGCCGGTGGTGTAGGAGCGTCCGCAGGAGCAGGTGACGGTCGCTTCGGGGTAGTAGGTTGGGTGAATACCGGTCTTCACGTGTCTCTCGTTTCGGGCTGGTCGTGGCGCGCGCGGCGCTACTCGGCGGCGACTGGATAGACGCTGGCGCGCTTCTTGTCCTTCGTCTTGAACTCGAACTTGACGGTGCCGTCGATGAGCGAGAACAGCGTGTGGTCCCGCCCCACGCCGACGTTCGTGCCGGGATGGATCCTGGTGCCGCGCTGGCGGACGATGATGGAGCCGGCGCTGACGTACTGGCTGTCGTAGCGCTTGACGCCGAGGCGCTTGGAGTTGCTGTCGCGTCCGTTGCGGGTGCTGCCGCCGCCCTTCTTGTGTGCCATCGATGTGTGCCCTTTCTGGCGTGGCGCGGAAGTGCGCTTCCGCGTCTCCCTAGTTCTTGGAGATGCCTATCACCCGCAGGTCGGTGTAGTGCTGCCGGTGGCCGTTCTTGCGCCGGTAGCGCGTCTTGGCCTTGTACTTGAAGACGATTATCTTCTTGGCGCGGCCCTTGCCCACCACCTCGGCGGTGACGCGCGCGCCGTCGACCGTGGGCGCGCCCACGGAAACGTTGCCGTCCTGGGAGAGCATGAGCACCTGGTCGAACTCGATGGCGTCGCCCTCGTCGCCGGGGATGCTCTCGACGCGAATGGTGTCGCCTTCCTTGACGCGGTACTGCTTGCCGCCCGTTTGGAATATCGCGTAGTCCATTGTTTGCAAACCTCGCACTAATTTTAGGGCGTGGTGGTGCGGGCGTCAATGGGTGGGCGCTTTTCAAAGGCCCTTCCCCTGCGAGGGGGAAGGGCCTGCCCTGAGCTTGCCGAAGGGTCAGGATGGGGGTAGTTAGGCAAGCAGCGTCGGGGGTAGAACGGTGCCAGCCAGACTCAGACTGCGAGCTCTGCCCGAAGACTGTCACCAAGGGCGTCGAGGTCAACACGTCCTTGCGCTACTGCCTCTTCGATCAACGCCTTGACGCGCCTCCTGGTGAGTCGCCTGCATCGGTTCTCCTCTATGGCGCTGGCGACGCTTCGAGCCACCATGCCGAGTCGAGCGTAGTCGAGACGGGACACATCGACGTGCTTAGCCGCCATGTCTGTAATGGGGGTTCGTCCCTCGGTATCCGACATAGCAAGATGTTCGAACTGGAGGTCCTCGTAGTCCACCCACACGATGTCGAGCCTATCTATCCGGTCCCCAGCAGAGGCTATCGCCAGCGCGGCCTCGTCCACGTCACCTTCCGAATCAGTAGAGCAACGCCAGAAGGACAGCGAGTTGCTCTGTGTTCTCAAATCTGCGGTCACCGCATCTGCCGGTATCTCACCTTCCGACAACTCGCGTGTGACCGCCCACTTGGCACGTGAAATCTTGCGCGCGAGGAACAATACCTATTGACTCAGGTCGTCGATGACGTCGTAGAGGTACTGCCGCAGCCAGGGTTCGGATTCTGAATGTGCTCTCAGCACCTCGAGCAACTCGGAATCAGCCCACGACTCAGCAGCCTGAATTGCCGCATCCCTTATTTCGACACTGTCCTCGGCCAAGCCGTCGCGAACGAGGCCCACACGCCATGACTCCGATCCTGTGCAGGGAACACGCGCCAGGCAGCGCAGCACGGAGGCGGCGAAACCAGGGTTTGAGGTATCGGCGCAGAGTTCTTTAAGCCAGCGAATAGACCGCTTATCACCAGCGTTCATCAGCGCTTTGGCGATAATCCGCTCAGCCGGGTGTCCCACGCCATCTTCGACGGGAAGGTCTTCGAAGCTTGCCCGTAGTTCGGCGGCAAGCCGGTCTAGTCGTGCGTCGGCCTTCTGTAGAATCGCATGGTTCATTTTGCAAACCTCGGGTGAATTCTAGGGGGTGCGGGGTGGGAGCGTCAATGGGTGGGTTGTGGCTTGCGCTGCGGGAAGCGAAACGCATATGCTCAGGGAGGACGCCGGTCGAGATCGGCGGTGGTGTTTTGTGGGAAGGGCCTAGCTTGAGTTGGGAAGGTGCTCGATGGGCACATTCGGGATAGAGTCCATCAAAATCAAGGGGTTCCGCTCTCTCGCCGACTTCGAGATGCTGGAGATGCCGCAGGCGACGGTGCTCATAGGCGCGAACGGGTCGGGTAAATCCAACTTCATGCGCTTCTTCGAGATGCTTAGCTGGATGTTGGGACCAAGGCGGCTCCAGCAATACATAGGGCAGCAGGGCGGCGCCGACGACCAGCTATTTGGAGGCAGTTCCACGACGCCGCGGATACAAGCCGAGATTCGAATGCGGGCGGAATGGGACTGGGGAGACTATGGGTTCACACTGGCTTACGCACACCCCGATAGGCTCCTGTTCGCCAACGAGAGGTTTCGGGTCAGCGAGATTGGTTCCGGGCCCGGGTCGAATTGGCACCACTTCCGCGACGGACACCGTGAAGCAAGAGTAGTGGAAGCTGCTCAGTCTCCAGACTACCCGGTAGACGTCAGTAACAACGCATCTCTGGTGGTCCTTCTGTTGAGCGTCTGGGAAATATTTCAGTTCCACAACACATCCGACACTTCCGATTTCAAAAAGCGATGGGATGTTTCTGACAGTGACCAGCTTCGAAGCGACGGCGGCAATCTGGCGGCGGTGCTCTACCGGCTTGAGCGGGAGGACCTTCCGCGCTACGAGAGGATCTGCCGCCAGATTGCGCGGGTGCTGCCCGGTTTCGACCGGTTCGACATCAAGGAGTACTACGGAAAGGTGCTGCTGAGATGGCGGGCCAAGTGGAGCGACAAGAGCTTTGGGGCACATCTCACGTCGGACGGCTCGCTGCGCTTCTTCGCGCTGGTGACGCTGCTTAACCTGCCGCCGTGGATGCTGCCAAACGTCATCATGTTGGACGAGCCCGAGCTGGGGCTACATCCGGCGGCCATCGCGTTGCTAGGCGGACTGATAAAGTCGCTGTCCGTTGAGAGACAGGTGATAGTGGCGACGCAGTCTCCGCTACTGGTGGATGCCTTCAATCTGGATGAGCTCTTCGTGCTGGACCTCGAAAAGGGGCGCACCACATGCCGCAAGCTGGACGCCGAAAGCTACCAGCACTGGCTTGACGACGGCTACAGCACGGGAGATCTCTGGCGGATGAATGTACTTGGTGGGAGGCCGTGATTCGGCTGGGGATAGCGGTTGAAGGTGAAACGGAAGAGCGGTTCGTAAAAGACGTGCTAGCCCACCACCTGCTCCTGTTCGGAGTTTTTCCTTCACCAAGACCCCTTCGCGGAGATGTCAACATCGACAAACTGGTCTCGGTAATGACGAACCTCTTCTGGGACTTTGACAGGGTGACGTCTCTCGTAGACTTCTACGGGTTTCGCGGCAAGGGAACCGACACAGTGGATCAGCTCGAGCAGAGGCTCTTCACGGAGATAGACGCCAGAATTGGGCGCTCCTGGGATCAGTCGAGGGTCTTCCCGTACATCCAGATGCACGAATATGAGGGTCTGTTGTTTACCGACGCTGAAGCGTTTGCGGTTGTGCCCAACGCGACGGACGCGATTATAGGACGGTTGAGAGATGTTCGCGCAGGCTTTGGGACGCCGGAGGACGTCAACGACAGCAGCGAGACGGCGCCGAGCAAGCGGATCGAGAGCCTGCTTCCCAGGTATCAAAAAGTCGTGCACGGGCCGGACATTATCGCGGCCATCGGCCTGGAAGCCGTTCGGGAGGAGTGTCCCCGGTTCAACGGGTGGCTGACTCGCCTGGAGCAGCTGGGCCGCGTGCGACCTGAGGTCTCGCCATAGAGAGACACCATGGGCGGCATTCACCACCCCCTCGATCACTCGGTCCTCCGTAGTGAATCGGCACCGAAGCTGTGCAGCGCCCGGTATCCGACGCGCTCGCACAACACGTCGACAGCACGAGGCCGCCGCGCCCGCAGGCGCTCCACCGCGATGCGGGTAGTGTCGGCGATGGCCCAGTCGCCGGTCTCAACGTCGATGGCGACGTACTCGCCAAAGTGGGCGGATTCGACCTGTGGCAGAATGTCCCGCTCGTACATCTCCCTACCCAAACGAACCGCCTCTTCGCGAGGTCGGCGAGGGGGCATAACGTTCCCCGACTCTTGAGTGGTCGCCGTAATCTTCGCGTCCCTCATGCGTACTCCTTTCGAAGGCATTTCTCTACGGATTTCAGCATATCACCGAGAGAGGAGTTGCGGCAAAGATAAGCCCAAACGCGCCCTCACCCATACCGCGCGTTCGTAACCGACGGCTCGCGCGCCAACTCCCGGCGGATCTGCGCCACCCAATCCGGGTCAATGTCCAGCGCCTTCGTCACCGCGTCGTCGATTTGCCGACGCACGGGGTCCTCGTCCATTCGAGGGAGAGGCATCAGCGTCTCGCGGCTCAGCTCGTCGAACCGGACGTTCAGCAGTTCGCGCTTGTCCGAATCCATCTTCTCCAAGTTGGGCATGGGCAGAGAGCGTAGCGTGTCTAGCGAAAACGCGGGATAGGACGGTATCTTGTTGTCGCGCTCGCCCAACAGAGAAAGCAACCCTGGCGTGGAATTGAGGTAGAGGCAAATCACCTTGGCCAACTCCGGGTTGTGAGGACGACACGGCGTCCAGAGCGAGCCGACGGCTCGCTCCGGCAGCACGACCGAGGAGGCACGGGCCACGTTCAGCCTCAAGCGAGTGGGTAGCAACAACCTACTTCTCTGTGCCCAATACTTCTCGGCCAGATGCTGCTTGGAAGGCTTTGGCTCAATGTAAACGTCAGTTTCGGCGAGCATGGACTGGGTGACGTCCGTTTTGTGGAACCAAAGTGCTCGCTGTGCAGATGGCGTAGGCATATTTGAGCGGACGAAGGCGTCGCGTATCCGCTGCCCAGCCGGACCAACGGCTCCAAGGTCACTCATGGGAACGGTAGCCACCGAAGCCGGACTATTTTCGCTGAGTGTGCGATAGGCGTCCGCGAGGAAGGGAGACAGAAAGTTGACGGCGAACCAGTCGCCGCGTTCAATTCGCTCGGCGTCAACGTGCTGTACAGTGAAGTCAAACTCGAATGGCTGTTGTTCCTCGCGCGTGCGCTCTAATCTTGCGGCAACGTCCAGCGCCTCTACGGGCGTCGCCGGGTTGCGGGCTAGGTTGATAACCCGCGTAGCCGGCTTGGCCGCCTTGTCTTTCCATCGCCGGCACACCAGCAGAATCTCGCCGATGCTGGTGTTTTCGGAGAAGAAGATGCGTTCGGGGTCGTGGGACGATACGATAGTGTCGATGTGCAAGCGGCCGGCAAGGTACTTGCGAGTTTCGGCAGCCGCCGGATTCGTCGCCATTACCGTAGGCAACACGACCGCTATTGTTCCGGAGTCGCTCCGTACCATCCTGTCCGCCAGGACTAGAAATGCGTTTGCCGAACCCGAAAGCCGCGCCGCTTCCCTGAAGGGTTGCCCTGTCAGCACCTCTTTCTCTCGCTTCTTGATGGCCTGTTCGTCCTTGCGGCTGAACTGGTCGTGGCGCAGGCTGTCGCGGGTGAACGGCGGGTTCATAATGACCAGGTCCATTGGCGGCGGCGGCTCGACCATTCCGGTCTCGCTCTCCACCTGTCGCGTAGTCGTGGGCCAGGCCGCCAGCCGCGCCTGGCTGTGAAGGAAGTCGAGCGATCCCAAATAGGGTTGGCCATAGAACACGCCGAGCAAAGTACGGTGGATGTTCATGCGGCTGAATTGGGTGGTCGGCGAGAGCATCCCCAGCGTGCTCGCGGCCATGTGCGTGGCTGTCAGGTTGACGTCGAATCCCCACAGAACGTCCTCGACCAGGAGCAGTCCCAGCACCTCTTCGTCTTCGGGATCGCCGTGCCCGGCGGCGCTCCGCAGGTCCCGGATGCGCTCCGCGGCGGCCATCAGCAGGGTGCCGGTTCCGCAGGCGGGGTCGCAGATGCGAAGCGACGCCACGAAGTTCGGGTCCGACCAGTCGCCGTATTCCTCCCGTAACGCAAGCGACGCCAGCAGCGTGGCGGCAGCCGTGGACGTGTAGAACGATCCGTCGTAGCGGGCGGTGTCCAGCACGCGGTGGAAGATGCGGCCCAGCAGATCGTGGCGCAGCCCGGCGACGCGCTCGGAGACGTGCGCGACAACCCTGGCGAGACGGCTCACCGCCTGGCCCGTGTCCGGGTCGGCCGACAGCGCGGTGAGAGCAGTGCGGCCCGTCTCGAAAACAGGGCGGTAGTCAACGGCCAGTATGCCTCGCCACGCCTCACTGAACGCGCTAATCGGCGACGCCTGCTCGGAGCAGACCGACGCGCTATCCGGGGGCCATACGCCATCGAAGCCGTCGGGCGGCACATCCGGCAGATAGGGCTGGACGCGATGGTGAAACAGTATCGCGGTGGCCACGACGAGCATCCCGCGCTTGGCGGCCACGAAGTAGCGTTCGCCGTTCTCGCCTCTGCCCGATTTCGTGGGAGGAAGGTCGAGCGCGAGGGCCAGATTGCGCCGAGCGGCGGGACTCATCCCCTGCACCACCACGTCCAGGCCGTCGTTGAGAATCTGCGCCGCGGCGTCGGCCCCGCTCAGCGAGCCGGGCGCCTGTCGCACGGCCTGCGCAAGCTGCGGGACGCCGCCGGTGGCCCAGTCGCCGGGCGGTTCGTCGGGTTTGAGCCGTAGCGTCCAGGTCAGCGCCGCATCGTCCAGGTTGTACTCGGTCGCGCCGTCCGGGTAGCACACTGCAAACACAACCGTCGCCAACCCCTGTTTCAGGCGCGCGTCCGCGTCCTTGATGGCCTGCGCCTTGCGGTGAAAGCCCTTCTCCGCCTCTAGCACCACGCGAATCCCGTCGACCTCCGCCACCATGTCCAGGCGTCGCTTTCCGGCTTTCTGTTCGTAGTCCGTAGGGATTCCCAGCCCGGTCAGCGACTTGGCGAGCGCGCGGTTCAGAAAGTCTTCCTGCTTGGCCATTACTCAAATCCCATATGAATCCACGGGGGCGTAAATCAACCCGAATGTGCGGCACAAGTATAGCACCGCCACCCGGTCTGGACGTGTAGCGGCCAGCGTGTCGGCGAGATCGACTCCAAAGTAGGCGGTGGCGCGTGGGCGGGCGGCACCCCCATCCTAACCTTCCCCCTGCGAGGGGGAAGGGACTACGTGAGGGATTATCCACGAAGGACACTAAGGGCACGAAGAGGGGGGAGGAGGTACATGGGTGCCGCAATGACAGGCGCTTTAGATTCCTCGGCTACGCTCGGAATGGTAGAGGATCTGCGAGGGGGAAGGGACTTGCAGGTGTTAGTTGGTGGGGCGCTCGCGGGGGCGGATGGGGAGGCCGCGGTCGGCGAGGTAGCGCTTGGCCTGGGGGATGGTGTAGTCGCCGTAGTGGAAGATGCTGGCGGCGAGGACGGCGTCCGCCCTGCCTGTCTCCAGCGCGTCGTAGAGGTGCTCCAGGTTGCCCGCGCCGCCGCTGGCGATGACCGGCACGCCGACGCCGTCGGATATGGCACGGATTAGCTCCAGGTCGTAGCCGGTAAGCTGGCCGTCGGTGTCCATGCTGGTGACGAGAAGTTCGCCGGCGCCGATCTCGGCGGCGCGGCGCGCCCACTTGAGGGCGTCGATTCCGGTGGGAGTGCGTCCGCCGTGGGTGTAGATTTCCCAGGTGGAGTCCTCGTCCACGGGGAGGTCGGAGCCGCGGGCGCGGTCCAGGGCATCGGCGCGCTCGCCGTCGGCTATGCGCTTGACGTCCAGGGCGACCACAATGCACTGGCTGCCGAAGAAGTCGGCGGCGTCGGCCACAAGGCGCGGGTCGGCGACGGCGGCGGTGTTGAGGGACACCTTGTCGGCGCCGGCCTCGAGCATACGGCGCACGTCCGCCAGGTTGCGGAGTCCGCCGCCCACGGTGAGCGGTATGAACACCTGCTCGGACACCTGCTCGACCACGCCGAGCATTATCTCGCGGGCGTCGGAGCTTGCGGTGATGTCCAGGAACACCAGCTCGTCGGCGCCCTCGCTGTTGTAGGACGCCGCGAGCTCCGCAGGGTCGCCCGCGTCGCGTATGTTGACGAAGCTGACGCCCTTGACGACACGGCCCCTGTCCACGTCCAGGCAGGGGATTATGCGCTTGGTGAGCACGGCGGGCTAGTCTCCAATCTATGGCGGCCGGGCAACCATACAAGATGGCGGCCGGGCAACCACAAGGGTTGCCCCTACTTTCGCATTACGAGCATGTAGTGGTGGTCGTTGAGGTTGTGGGCTGTCTCGATGCGGAAGCCTAGCTCGCGCGCCATGTCGCCGACCTCGGTCTTGTCGATGCGACGATTCACGGGCGGGCCGTCCTCTGCGGTCTCCTTGTGCTCCAGCGCCGCGAGCCAGCCGCCCTTGCGAAGGCAGCGCCGCGCCTCCGCAAGCATCGTGGAGGGCGATTCGGTCTCGTGGAGCACGAACGCGATGAACGCGCCGTCCAGGCTGTCGTCTTCCAGCGGCAGCGCGTTCTCGTCGGCCAGCTTGAGGTCCACGTTGGTCAGGTTGACGGACTTCACCTGCTCTTGTGCGGCGTCCAGCATCTCCTGCTGCACGTCGACGGCGTAAACCCTGCCGTCGAACAGGTACTTGGCGAAGGGGATCGTGAAGAAGCCGGGGCCGCAGCCGATGTCCGCGACCTCGTGGTACACCAGGACGGGCAGCATCGAGATGAGCCGCTGGGGGTCGGTGGTCTCGTAGCGGTCGGCGGAGAGCAGGTCGGCCTTGTCGTGGTGGTCGTACTTTTCAGGCATGGTGTTGTTTCCTCTTGGTTCGCAGGATTCGGATGGCGTCGGGGAGGTTCACGTCGCCGGTATAGAGGGCCTTGCCGACTACGGCGGCCTCCACGCCGATGTCCCGGAGGCGGAGCAGGTGCTCCACCGACGAGATGCCGCCGGCGGCGATGAGGCGGGCGTCCACCTCGTCGCGCAGGGCCTCGATGGCGGCGTAGTTGGGGCCGGACAGCGTGCCGTCCCGCGCGATGTCGGTGTACAGGAAGCGCACCACGCCCTGCCCGGCCATGCTGCGCATCAGGTCGGCGGCTCGCACGCGGGTGCTTCGCGTCCAGCCGTCCAGCGCGACGAGGCCGTCGCGGGCGTCCACGGTCACCACGACCGACTCGGGGCCGAGCGCGTCGCACATGGCGGCGACGGCATCGGGGTCGCTCACGGCGGCGGTGCCGGTCAGCACGCGGTCCACGCCCAGGCCGAGCGCGGCGCGGGCGGATTCGAGAGTGCGTATGCCGCCGCCGAGCTGCACGGGCACGGTGGCGGCGGTGGCGATGGCTCGGATGGCGGGCAGGTTCACGGGGGCGCCGGCCTTGGCGCCGTCCAGGTCGATGACGTGGAGGCGGGTCGCGCCGGCGTCGATCCAGCGCGCGGCTACCTCGGCGGGGGCGTCGGAGTACACGGTCTCGCGGGCGTAGTCGCCCTGGTACAGCCGGACGCACCTGCCGCCGCGCAGGTCTATCGCGGGGATGATTTCCACGCCGATTCCTTCTTGCCGCTTCCGGCAAGCTCCACGAAGTTGCGGTACAGCCTGAGGCCGACGTCGCCGCTCTTTTCGGGGTGGAACTGGATGGCGAACACGTTGCGCCAGGCGGCGGCGCTGCAGAAGTCCACGCCGTAGCTGGTGTAGCCGGCCACCACGTCCTTGTCGGCGGGGTCGGCGTAGTAGCTGTGCACGAAGTAGAAGTGGGAGCCGTTGGGTATGCCGTCCAGCAGCGGGTGGTCGACGCGGAAGTCGACGCTGTTCCAGCCCATGTGGGGCACCTTGAGGCCGTCACCCAGCCGGCGGACGCGGCCCGCAAGCACGCCGAGGCCCGGCTCCACGCCCTCGTCCGAGCCTTCCAGCAGCAGCTGGAGTCCGAGGCAGACGCCGAGGAAGGGCTTGCCGCCACGAATGAACGCCCGGATCGGCTCGACGAGTCCGCCGGCGCGGAGGTGGCGCATCGACGAATCGTTGGCGCCCTGGCCGGGGAAGACGACGGCGTCCGCGCGCTCGACGTCGGCGGGGTCGCTGGTGATGGCGGCGCGGGCGCCGAATCGCTCCAGGGCCTTCTGGACGCTGCGCAGGTTGCCGGCCTGGTAGTCGATCACGGCGATGTAAGGGGCGGACACGGCCTAGATCCGGGTGCCGGTGACCGCCTCGACCGGCAGGTCCCTGTCCTCGTAGCGGGCGAGGATGAACAGCAGGTCCGAGAGGCGGTTGACGTAGCGGAGCAGCTCGGGATTCGAGACCATGCCCTGCTCATCGAGGGCGACCATGCGGCGTTCGGCGCCGCGCAGCGCGGTGCGGGCGAGGTCGAGGGCGCTCGACGCGGGCGACGCGCCGGGGATGATGAACTTGGGAGGAAGCTCGACCTCTTCCTTGAGCTCGTCGATGAGGCTCTCCAGGTGGGCGACGTTGTCGGCGGATATGGCGTGGAAGGTGTCGGTGAAGAGCTGGTAGTTATCGCTGTCGGTGGCGAGTTCGGACTCCACGGTGAACATCTCGCGCTGGGCCAGGAGGAGTATTTCCTTCACGCGCCGGTCGTTGGACAGGGCGCGGGCGAGGCCCATGGCCGAGACGGCAAGGTCGGCCTCGCCGTATGCCTCGCAGCGCGGGTGGGTCTTGGGGACGCGGCCGCCGAAGAGCAGGCCGGTGGTGCCGTCGTCGCCGGAGCGTGTGTAGATTCGCATGGGGGAGCCTCCGCGCGAAAATTATAGCAGGTCGGGGCGGCGGCTGTGGGCTAGGTGCGGCGCGACGACAGAAGGCCCGAACTGTCGCGGGCGAGTTACCGCAAAAGTATCTTGACACCGTGTTCGCCATTTGCGAACATGGTCGGGCATGAGACAAGGCATGACAGTCGAATGGACTAAGAGGTCGGCAAGGGATCTCCGACGACTCTCCACAACAGCCAAGGCACTGATTCTATCCAAAATCGACCAGTACGCTGAAGACCCGGCAGCGCTGGCCAACCAGGTGATCGCGTTGACTGGGAGCGACGAACGGCGGTTGAGAGTCGGCAGTTATCGTGTGAACTTCACTGTCGAACGCAATGAAGTAACAATTATGGTGATCCAAAGAGTTCGACACAGGAGAGAGGCTTATGACTAGCGAGGAGACCATCACCATACCCAGATCCGAATATGAAGCTCTTCTCCAACGTTGTGAAGACCTGGAGGACATCCTTGCCGCCAAGGAATCGGACGATGATGTGAGGATACCCCATGAGGTTGTGCGGACTGCTATGCTCGAGGATACCAGTCCAATGGCAGCCTTCCGTAAGTACCGTGAGATGACACTGCGCGAATTGTCCGAACGGACCTCTCTGTCTGCCAGCTATCTGTCGGAAATCGAGAGCGGACATAAGGCTGGCTCCACCGAGGCCTTGCGCCGAATTGCCGAGGCGCTCGATACCACGATCGACTCGCTGGTCGGATGGTAATCCGAATGCGCGAAGGAGACGAGCCTATGGCTGGACCACACGACGTGGGCGGCGCGCCCACAGACGAGCCGATCGACCGCGGCGAGCACGAGTGGGCGGACTGGGAGCGCCAGACGGCGGCGATGATGGGAGCGGTGCGCTCCGGGGGGCTGATGACGGTGGACGAGATGCGCCGCGGCATCGAGGCGCTGCCGCCGGACGAGTACGCGGCGCTGTCCTACTACGAGCGGTGGGCGGCCTCGATGGAGACCATCCTGGTGGAGAAGGGCGTCATCTCACCCGACGAGGTGGACGGCAGGGTGAAATCGCTGGAAGAGCGGTGGGGGTGACGCGTGGATAGCGAGCACAGTCGGTACGGCCCGGGAGACCGGGTGAGGGTGCTGGACGACACGCCGCCGGTGCATCACCGGACGCCGTGGTTCGTGAAGGGCAAGACGGGCCGGGTGACCGTGATGTGCGGCGTGTTCCGCAACCCGGAGTCGCTGGCGCACGGCGGCGACGGTCTGCCGCGCCGGGCGCTGTACCGCGTGGAGTTCGCGCAGAGCGACGTGTGGCCCGACTACGCGGGGCCGGCGGAGGACACCATAACTGTGGACCTGTACGACCACTGGCTGGAGCGGGCGTAGGGCGTGGTAAACCCGTAGAACTGGCCCCTAGCCAGGCAAGATTGCGCTATCGATGAGTACCTGGTCTATCCTCGTGCGCTCATCAGCATTTTCCCATAGTTCAGTGTGTACACTGCTCCCATGGAAGAGCCGCACCAAGACGCCCTCAGCTTGGGCCGCGCTCACGGCGGGAATGAAATCGCTGTCTCCTGCAACCAGAACGGCTTCTTGAATCTGCCCCTTGGATGCAAGCTGCACAAGGTCCACACCCAGCAGGATATCGACTCTCTTCTGTTCAAAGATGGGGCGGCCACTCGCGTCGTGTCCTCGAAAGGCCAGTCTTCCGAGCCTCACGTTGTAGCGAGGAAGGCGATCAAGTGCCCTGAAAAACCCCCGTTTAGATGAATGACGTTCACGCTCTTCGGCAGTAGGCGGGTTACTTCCTAAATGAGGGCAAAAAAAGGGGCGGCACATGAGGCCGCCCAGTGCGGATGTAAAACCTGGAGTGCGCCAAAGGCGGACGCCAGAGAGTACTTACGCCTGTATTCTATCGCCGTCAGCCTTCAGCTGTCAACATAGCGAATTGGGTCCGAATCACCGTAAGCGAGAAGCACGTTAACACGGGGGTGGTTCGACGCTCCGAAGCGCCAAACGCCCCAGATTCCTCGGCTGCGCTCGGAATGGCATGAACCTTCGCTGGCGGGTATAATGGGCATTGGCTGGCGGCGCGGTTGGCCGCCGGCAGAGAGCGCGGAAACACGACAGGGGGACTCCACCATGGCGACGAAGGTAGGCATCAACGGCTTCGGGCGCATCGGCAGGCAGGTGCTCAGGGCTATACTCGAGAGGCATTCCGACAAGCTCGAGGTGGCCGCGGTCAACGACCTTACGGACACCCAGACGAACGCGCACCTGTTCAAGTACGACACCAGCTACGGCCGCTATACGGGCAGCGTGGAGGCCACCGACGACGGCATCTCAATCGACGGATCGGAGATCAGAGTGCTTTCGGACCGCGACCCGTCACGGCTGCCCTGGGGCGACCTGGGCGTGGACGTGGTGGTGGAGTCCACGGGCTTCTTCACCAGCGCGGCGGCAGCGTCCGGCCACAAGGAGGGCGGCGCGAAGAAGGTCATCATATCCGCCCCCGCGTCCGGCGAGGACCTGACAATAGTGCTGGGCGTGAACGAGGACAAGTACGACGCCGACAACCACCACATCCTGTCCAACGCCTCCTGCACCACCAACTGCATAGCCACCATGGTGAAGGTGCTCCACGACAGCTTCGGCGTCGAGCGCGGCCTGATGAGCACCATCCACTCGTACACCAACGACCAGAAGATACTCGACCAGCAGCACGAGGACCTGCGAAGGGCTCGCGCCGCCGCCATGAACATCATCCCCACGACGACGGGCGCGGCCCGCGCGGTGGGACTGGTGCTTCCCGAACTGAACGGCAAGATCCACGGTATGGCCTTCCGCGTGCCTACGTCCACCGGCTCGGTGACCGACTTCGTGGCGGAGCTGGGCAAGGACGCGAGCGTGGACGACGTGAACGCCGCCTACGCGGAGGCCGCATCATCGAGCCTGGCGGGCGTGCTGGAGTACTCCGACGAGCCGCTGGTGAGCAGCGACTTCATCCAGAACTCGCATAGCTGCATCATCGACTCGCTGTCCACTATGTCGATGGGCGGCAACATGGTGAAGGTGGTCGGCTGGTACGACAACGAGTGGGGCTATAGCTGCCGCACCGCGGACCTGGCCGCCTTCCTGGTTGACAAGGGCGTCTAGCTCCATGACGCTCGCTCGTGCGCGGCAGGCGAGGGCTCGCGTCAACCTGGTGCGCGAGCTGTCCAACGGGCTGGCCGCGCACATCCACACGCTGCCGGACGACGTATGGCGCAACGCCGCGCAGTACGGCAGCCCGTGCGCGGGCTGGAAGCTGGCGGACGTCATCACCCACCTGGTCGTTGGCGCGAACATGCTGTCGCTAAGCATCGCGCGCGCTCTGAAAGGCCAGACGGGGCCACCGATGGGCTACCGCCAGCGCGCAGGCGAAGACGCCACCGCGGACCTGGTGTCGCTGCGCGAGACGTACAACGAGGACCTGTTTCCAGAGTTCAACGCAAGCTGCAAGCGGCTGAGCAACGTGCTGGTGTCGCTGGACGCCGACGCCATGGACTCGCCGGCGTTCCACCCGGCGGGCGTGATTCCGGTGTCGGGCCTGGTGGACATGCGCGCGCTGGAGCTGGCCGTGCACGGCTGGGACATCCGCTACGCCTTCGACAGGTCGACTACGCTGCCGGCCAGCGCCCTGCCCTTCCTGCGCGAGTGGCTGCCCAACTGGCTGTCGGCGGCGTTCCGGGCGGGCGAGCCGCTGGAAGCGCCGGTGATTTACCGCTTCGCGCTGACCGACGAGGGCGCGACGGCGCGGGACGTGGTCGTGCGCGGCGACGGCTTCGGCGTAGAGGACGCCGGCGACGGCGCGGCGGACGTGACGTTTACGTGCGACACCGACACGTACCTGCTGTTCTGCATGGGGCGGCTGCCGTTCGCGCGCAGCGTGCGCCGGGGGCGGCTGTCGTTCGAGGGCGACGAGCGGGAAGCGGCGCGGTTTACGGAGTGGTTCGGGCCGGTGTAGGCGCGGGGGCGTCAGGCTCCGGTTGCTGGCGGCACCTTGCTCAGAATCAGCCCAAAGCTGTATGTTACATGTACGTTTCCGTTATTCATCCCGCCTGAACATGGCGATACAAACAGGAAGATCCAGACGCCCGCTACAGGGTGAGAGTCCACTTTGACAATTTGCTCCGGTTGGCGCACGCAGATCGGCCCGCGGCTGGAAAGTGGAGGTTCTGTCCTGGGGACATTCGTGTAACCAGCGCATGCGCCGATGGGCGGAGGAAAACGGCCAGTTTGTGGCGCTGGATGATTTCTACGAGGTCATCACATTCATGGAGCCTTCCCGCCTCAATACAATGGCGCCGGACTACTAGTCGCGGTCAATGTATCGTTCCACCAGCACTCGTATCTCCTCCGACCTTTCCGCGCTCAGCGTGCCCTTCTCCACCGAGAACGGCAGCCCCGCCAGCGCCAGCTCGCAGTAAAGCGGCAGCACGTGCGGCGCCCGCTCGCTCAGCGCCTCCAGGTGCTTCCGCACCGTGCCCACGTCGCCGCGAGCGTATGGGCCGGCCACCGCGCCCGGCAGACCGGACGAGGACAGGTTGACGGACACCTGCCGCATCATCGGCATCAGCGCGCGTATGCCGTCCTCGCGCGTGTAGCCCAGCTCCTCCCACAGCGTCGCCGTAGTCGCGCCCAGCGTGGTGAGAAGGCCGCCCATCATCACGCCCGTCAGGTGGTACAGCGGCTTGTCCTCCGAATTGACGAATATGGGGTGCGCTCCCAGGTCGCGCGCCATGTCGCTCAGAAACGCGCGCATATCCTCGCCGCCCTCTATGCCGAAGGTAATGCCGCGTATGCTCTTCGAGCCGTTCTCGATTGACGACACCGCCTGCAGCGGATGGAACGCGCCCGGCGACGCCCCCTGCGCCGCGGCCGCGTCCAGTGCGTCCAGCGACGCCGCGCCCGAGCAGTGGGCCACGCCCTGCCCGGCGCGCCACGAGATGGACGCGGCCACGCCCGGTATCGCGTCATCGGGCGTGGTCAGGAACACGAAGTCGGCGGCGTCCACGGCTTGCTGCGGCGACTCGTAGGCCGCGCACCCCTCGGCCCAGCGCGCCAACTCCCGGGCGGACGCGAACGAACGGCTCGCGCACGCCGTCACGCTGTAGCCCGCGCGGCTGAGCGCGGCCGCCAGCGAGCCGCCGACCACGCCGGCGCCCACGAACGCCAGCCGCGTGTGTTGCTTAGACCACGCCACGGGCGTCCAGCTCCCCCACGCTCGGCACGCCGCCCAGGCCGGTCGCGGCGCGCACTCCGTTGGCGATAGCCCTGGCGGCGCACACCGCCACCGCGGCGCACAGCCGGTACATCTCCGGCGCGCCCTCGGCGGTGCCGGTGCCCAGCGCGAACATCGTGTCGCCGTCGTTCATCGTGTGCGCGGGCCGGACCGCCAGCGCCAGGCCGTCGTGAGCGGCGGAGGCGAGCTTGTTGGCCTGCTCCTTGCTGAGCCGGGCGTTGGTGGCCACTATGCCTATGGTGGTGTTCGTGGCGGCGGGCGGCTCGCGGGTGTAGCCGGGCGCGGTTATCAGCGACATCGACTCGAGCATGGAAACGCCGTCATCTGCAAGCGGGCCGGCCACCAGGCCGCCGGTGTCGACGTCGTAGATGCCGCCGACGGCGTTCACCGCGACGATAGCGCCCACCATCACGCCGCCGCCGAGGTCCAGGCTGGAGGTGCCGATGCCGCCCTTGATGGAGCGCGCCTGGCCCAGCGCCTTCGCCACCGTCGCGCCGGTGCCCGCGCCCACGCTGCCCTCGGCCACGCGGCCGGACGTGGCGCGCAGGCAGGCCGCGTAGCCGTCGTCCGGGCCGGGCCGCGTGCGGTGCGTAACCAGCCGCAGATCGAACAGTATGGCCGCCGGCACTATCGGCACCACGATGCCGCCGCCCACGTTGTAGCCCACGCCGCGCTCCTCCAGGTAGCGCACCACGCCAGCGGCGGCGTTCAGCCCGAACGCGCTGCCGCCGCTCAGCAGCACCGCCTGCGCCTCGCTCACGCTGTTGGTGGGACGCAGCAGGTCCGTCTCGCGCGTGCCCGGCGACGAGCCGCGCACGTCCACGCCGCCCACGGCGCCGTCCTCGCACAGCACCACCGTGCAGCCGGTGGCCGCCTCCGCGTTGGTGTAGTGCCCCACCCGTATGCCGGGCACGTCGGTAATGTCGTCCATATCCGGTTAAGTCTCCCTCGTTCTCAGTCCGGGTTACGGCTCTAAAGTACCAGCCCCGCGCGCGCCTTTCAACGCGAACGCCCCGGCTACAGCGGCTCTGTTCCCTCGTTTAGTATGTCCAGATAGCTCCGATAGGCGAACAATCGGTTTCGGCGCTCGCCCGTAATCTTGAGCGCTATGCCCAGTTCGACCAGCAATTCCATCGCCGAGGAAGCTGTGCGGAACGTCACTCCGACACGCTGGTGGGCCTCCGTGAGCGAAAGGATTGGATGCAGTGTCAACGCCTCGTACACGCGCAGCGCGGAACCGGTCCGGCGACCGCCTCGTTGCGCGATTCGGCACCTGTCTTCCTCGAATACGTCCAGGAGCTTGTGCGAGGTCGTGACAGCGTCCTGGGCCGTCTCCAGCACGCCCTCGAAGAAGAAGGCGAGCCACTTCTCCCAATCGCCGGTGCGCCGCACGCTGTCGAGCAGATCGTAGTAGGTGGAACGATGCCGCTTGAAGTACAGGCTCAGGTACAGAAGCGGTTCAGCCAGCACGCCCGCTTCGCAGAGCAGGAAGGTGATGAGAAGCCGTCCCACGCGCCCGTTGCCGTCTAGGAACGGATGAATGGTCTCGAACTGCACGTGCGCCATCCCCGCGCGGGCCAGCATGGGAAGGCCGTCATCCCTGGCGTGCAGGAAGCGTTCCAACGCTCCCATGCACTCCATCAACTCCGTATGCGGCGGCGGCACGTATGCCGCATTGCCTGGGCGCGTGCCGCCGATCCAGTTCTGAGAGGTGCGGAACTCGCCCGGAGACTTGTCGCTGCCTCGTCCTCGCGACATCAGCGCCGCGTGAGTCTCCCGGATGAGCCGGTTGGAGAGCGGGAAGCCGCCGCGCAGACGCTCAAGCCCGTGATTGAGGGCGGCCACGTAGTTCGACACTTCCACGACGTCGTCCGTGGGCGCGCCGGGGGCTTGGCCATGCTCGAACAACAGCAGGTCAGAGAGCGAGGACTGCGTACCCTCTATCTGGGACGAGAGGACCGCCTCCTTGCGAACGTAGTTATAGATGAACAGCAGCGGGTTAGGCAGCAACCGGGTAACGCTGTCGAGTCGACCCAGCGCAAGCAGCGCATTTTCCAGAAGCTGCTGCAATGCACCTTCCAGCGCTATCGGAGGATCCGGCGGCAGCGGCGCGGGAATGAAGGCGCGGACCTCTTCGCTCCTGAACCTGGTGACCTGGTAGCGACCCGTTTCTCGACGTTCCACGACAGGCCACACCCCTTATTGTGGTAACTGCAATAAGACACTGCACTATTATACGTTATGACGCATTAGTATAATAGCACAGCCGAGGATTTGGGCAAAGTCGTCTGCCTGTCACTCCGTTGCCGCAACCGATGAAGGTTGCCCCCTAGATGATGCTGTCGGGGTCCACCAGCGACTCCGCCTTCGCGCGGTCGTCGGTGGAAACGGCGATGGTGGTGTGGCCCTCGCGCCGGTCCAGGATGTGCAGGCTCTGAATGTTGATGCCGGCCTCCTTGAACCGCTCGGCGACCTTGGCCAGCGCGCCCGGCTCGTCGCGCAGGCTCAGCATCAGCGAATCGTCCGCCGACGCCTTGAACCCGGCGTCGGTCAGCACCCGCAGCGAGGCGTCGTCGTCGTCCGTCGTCAGCGTGATGACGCCCTTCTCGCCCAGGGCCTTCGCGCTGATGGTCTCGATGTTGATGGCGGCGTCGGCCAGCGCGCGGCTGATGTCCGCTATTACGCCCACCTCGTTCCGTGCCATTATCACAATCCTGGTCATTCCGTGTGTCCTCCGTGCTCTAATTCAGGCAGTCGTCCACCACCGCGTTTATCTGCTCGCGGGTCACGTTCGGCATGGCGATGAGATGGGCTATGTCCTCGTAGGGGGCGATAGCCCACTTGCGGACCACTTCCGCGGACGGGCGCTCAAACACCACCGTCACCGAGTTCCTGTTCCGCCATGCAGATATGCCGCTGTCGTTGAACCGTGTCACCGCGTACTCGGCGGTCTCCAGGCATCTGGCCACGACGCGCCTGTAGCCGTCCAGGCCGTGCTTTTGCAGGGCGTACCAGATGATGAGCGGAGCGAAGGCGCTGCGCGAGCCGGTGAGCGTGGTGTCCAGCACGCCCACGTACTCCACCGAGCGCGAGACGCGCGCCACGTATTCGCGCTTCGTGAGCGCGACGCCGCACGGCACGGGCGAGCCGATCATCTTGTGGCCGCTCACCGCCACGCTGTCGATGCCGGAGTCGAACCCATACGCCTGCGGATCCTCCACGAAGGGCAGGATCATCCCGCTCAGCGCCGCGTCGGCGTGGATGTAGCGCCGGTTGACGGCGAGGTCGTCCAGTATGTCCCGCACACGGAACACGTCGTCCACGGCGCCCTTCATGGTGGTGCCGATGTTCGTGACGATGATGGCCGGCGCGTCCCGGTTGACCCGCACCGCCTCGTAAAGGTCGTCGTAGTCCACCTCGCCGCTGTCCTGGCTCTTGACCATGATGTTGCGAGCGTTTATCAGGCTCATTATCTTCACGACGCTGTAGTGCGTATCCTCGGAGTAATAGACGATGCCGTCGGGGTATAGGGCGCGCGCCAGGTACAGGCCGTACATGTTGCCCTCGGTGCCGCCGGACGTGACGTAGCCCCACGAGTCGTCGCGCGAAATGCGCATCAGGTCGGAGAACGTGCCGATGACTTCGCGCTCGAACTCGTGCGTGTTCATGCTGAAGTTGCTCTCGTGAAAGGGGTCGCCCACGTTGTTGATGCTGAACTCCAGGAAGGGCAGCAGCTCGGAATAGTCGAAGTCCTGGTTGCAGGGGTAGCCGATGCTGCGGGCCGACAGATCCTGCATCCTGGCGTACAGGGCCTGCAGTCGTTCCTCAGTGGTCATGTGCGCCTCCATCCCGGGAGCTAAGTGGCTCCGCCTTGTCAAATCATACCACACTCCGATAGGCTCCCACGCGCCCGGTCCTACACGGCGTCCGCGCCCGCCGCGCCCGTATGGTGTAGAATCGCTCCACCTCGCCCCCAAGGAGCGCCCCACCCATGTACGCCGCCAACAACGCCCTGCGCCTGAGCGCCAGCGACCTGGTGAACCACCTGGCCTGCCGTCGCCTTACGCAACTCAACTACGACGTGGCGACTGGCGCGCGCCCCGCGCCGTCGCGCTACGACCCCACGCTGGAACAACTGATAGAGCGCGGGCTGGCGCACGAACAAGCCTACATCGAGCACCTGAAGTCCACGGGCCGCGAGGTCACGTCCGTCGGCGACTCGGACGTGGGCGTGGACGACGCCACCGTAGCGGCCACCGTCCAGGCGATGCGCGACGGGCGCGACGTCATCGTGCAGGGCGCGCTGGCCGATGGACGCTGGAGCGGCAGGGCCGACATCCTGATGCGCGTGGACGCGCCCAGCAAGCTCGGCGATTGGTCATACGAGGTCACGGACACCAAGCTGGCCCGCGAAACCAAGGGCGGCACGATACTCCAGTTGTCGCTCTACTCCGACCTGGTGGCGCGGGTGCAGGGCCGCCTGCCAGAAAAGATGCACGTCGTCGCGCCCTGGACGGAGTTCACGCCGCAAAGCTATCGCGTCAACGACTACGCCGCCTACTATCGGCTGGTGCGGGACTGGCTCGAAAATGCCGTCGCCGAGACGAACACCGCACCCATCTACCCCGAACCGCGCCCGCATTGCGAGATATGCCGCTGGAGCGACCATTGCAACGCACGACGACGCGACGACGACCACCTCTCTTTCGTGGCGGGTATCCTGCGCCACCAGCAAGAGGAACTGAAGGCCGAGCGCGCCCCCACGATGGCCAAGCTGGCCGCCATGCCCATCCCGCTGCGCTGGAGGCCCCAACACGGCGCGGCGGCGACCTACGAGAAAGTCCGCGAGCAGGCCCGCGTGCAGGTGCAGAGCCGCGAGACGGGCGAGCCGGTCTATGAGCCGCTGACGCCGGAGCCGGACGTGGGATTCGCGCTGCTGCCGGAAACGTCGCCCGGCGACGTGTTCTTCGACTTCGAGGGCGACCCCTTCGTCGGACCGAACGGCCTCGAGTACCTCTTCGGCTACCAGGCCGCGGATGACGATGGCGAACTGCGCTACACCGGCTTGTGGGCGTTGGACTACGAACAGGAAAAGCGGACGTTCGAGCGGTTCGTCGATTGGCTGATGGCGCGCTGGCAGAAGTACCCCGATATGCACGTCTATCACTACGCGCCCTACGAACCCAGCGCGATGAAACGGATGATGGGCCGCCACGCCACGCGAGAGGACGAGGTTGACCGGATGCTGCGCGGCAACCTGTTCGTGGACCTGTACCGCGTGGTGCGCGGCGGACTGCGCGCCGGCGTGGAAAGCTACTCCATCAAGCAACTCGAACAATTCTACGGCTTCCAGCGCGACGTAACGCTGCCCGACGCCAACCACGCGCTCTACAAGGTCAACGCGCCGCTGGAGCAGGGCGACCCGAGTCTCATTAGGCAAGAGGACAAGGACGCCGTGGAAGGCTACAACCGCGACGACTGCGAATCCACCTTCCACCTGCGCGAATGGCTGGAAGAAGTCCGCGCCGAGCTTGTCGCCGACGGCGCGGAAATCGCGCGTCCGGAGACGTCGGACGGCGCGCCGTCCCAGGACCTGGACGAACGACAGCAGCGGGTCATGGCGCTCGCCGAAAGCCTCACCGCCGACGTTCCCGCCGACCCGGACGAGCGCACCCCCGAACAGCACTCGCGCTGGCTGCTGGCGAACATCCTGGACTGGCACCGCCGCGAAGAAAAGGCCGTCTGGTGGGAGTATTTCCGGCTGAGCGGAAGCTCGCTCGAAGAGCTTATCGACGAACGCGCGGCCCTCGCCAACCTGAAGTTCGTCAAGCAGGTGGACGCCCCCGGCTCCAAGCCCGTACATCGCTACCGCTACCCGATGCAGGACACGAACTTGCGCGGTGGCGAGAGTCTGCGTATGCCCGGCCCCGAAGGTAAGACGATAGGCAAGCTGAAATCCATCAACACGGCCAAACTGACAATCGATATCGAGAAGCAGGCCAAGACAGCCGACATCCACCCCGACGCCGTGTTCTCCCATCTTTACATCAACACGAACTCGCAGAAGAACACTCTGATGGGCATCGGCTATCACGTGTCCGAGCATGGCATCGTCGGCGATGGGCCGTACTCCGCCGCCCGCGACCTGCTGTCGCGAACGCCGCCGCGCTTGAACGGCGAACCCATCCGCAATCCGGACGAGACGCCGCTGTGCGCCGCCAAGCGCATCGCCGCGCGCGGCTCGTTCGGCGTGCTGCCCGTCCAGGGGCCGCCCGGCGCGGGCAAGACGTTCACCGGCGCGCGCATGATCGCCGAACTGGTACGCAACGGCAAGCGCGTGGGCATCTGCGCCAACAGCCACAAGGTCATTGCCAAGCTGCTGAGCGACACGCTGGACGCCGCCGCTGAGCGGAACCTGGACGTGCGGGCCGTCCGCAAGGTGAGCGACTACCAATCGGACGAGCCGGAAGACGACCGCGTGACGCTGACGACGGACAACGACGCGGTGTTTCGGCAACTCGCGGGCGACTGCCAGATAGGGGCCGGCACCGCCTGGCTGTGGGCGCGCCCGGAGGCGCAGGACAGCGTGGACGCGCTGTTCGTGGACGAGGCGGGGCAGATGTCGTTGGCGAACGCGCTGGCAATCTCGTACGCCGCGCCGGACCTGGTACTGCTCGGCGACCCGCAGCAGCTTGACCAGCCCACCCAGGGCACCCACCCCGACGGCACGGACGTATCCGCGCTGGCCCACCTGCTCGACGGACGCCGCACCATCGGCCCGGAGCAGGGGTTGTTCATGGAAGAGACGTGGCGGATGCACCCCGACGTCTGCGCCTACACGTCCGAGGCGTTCTACGAAGGCAGGCTCGACTCGCGCCCTGGCTTGGACAAGCAGCGCGTCATCTCGGCCGGGCCTATATCCGGCGCGGGATTACGTTTCCTGCCGGTGGAGCACGTAGGCAACCAGAGCCACTCCGACGAAGAGGCCGACGTGGTGGCGTCGCTGGCGCGCGGCCTGGTGGACGGCCGTTCGTCGTGGATAGACCAGCACGGCAGCAAGGCCCCGCTCAGGCTGGACGACGTGTTGATAATCGCCCCCTACAACGCCCAGGTATCCAAGATACAAGAGCGTCTGCCGTCCAGCGCGCGCGTCGGCACCGTGGACAAGTTCCAGGGCCAGGAAGCGCCGGTGGTCATCTACTCCATGGCCACGTCCACACCGGAGGACGCCCCTCACGGCATGGAGTTTCTATACAGCCTCAACCGACTCAACGTAGCCACCTCCCGCGCCCGATGCGTAAGCGTGCTGGTAGGCGCGCCCGCGCTATTCGCCCCCGAGTGCCGCACCCCCCACCAGATGCGTCTGGCAAACGCGTTCTGCCACTACCTCGAGCTGGCGGAGGTGGTAGGGGTGTGAGGTACACTGATACCGATTCACTCGAGTGATGATGACCAAGAGGTTTAGCTTTGGCTTACACCAGCAGTGCTATCCACATGATGCAGAACGGGGAGCCTTCCCATGAACAAGCCTGATCTTGACGGCATCTACCGCAAGAACCCACACTTGGACCGCGAGCGCCTCGGTGCTGTGCTCAAGCGCCTGAGGGAAGCGGGCCTGGTTCGAAAGACTCGCTACCGATTGGCGCCGTTCGGTACCCACCGGGCCAGGATTGGCACGCCATACCCATCAGCCGCAAAGCCGAGGCGAGGCAGGTACTACCCCGGCTTCTAGCTGGATGATAACGTGCGTGGCGAGGCCCGGTTGCGATACTGGTAGGCGCCGTTCGGGAAGGGCCGTGTCCATCGAATTCCGGCGGGCGGGGAAGAAACCCTGCCCTACCGATGTCGTCCCCGGGCAGCGTCGCACACGTCGGTTCGCGCCTTCAACTTCGCTCGGTTGCCCTGCCCCACTTCACCAAGTACAATTGCGCCGATACACACTCTCGCTGCCGCGCCGGTGCGGACTTGGCGGAGGCGTGGAGGACGGTGTTGGCCTCTCGCAGACTGTTCCTATGAATTCAGCCGAAGCCCCCGAAGTTGTCGTCATTCGACTGCCCATGTACGTGCGGGCCTTGACACAGCTTCTCGACGAGGGCATTACCGTAGTCAGCTCCCAGCAACTCGGCCACAGATTGCAGATGACCCCCGCCCAGATAAGAAAGGACCTGAGCTATTTCGGCAGGTTCGGCAAGCAGGGCAGAGGATACGACGTGGGCTTTCTGCTGGAGGAACTGCGCCAGATTCTCGGCCTCAACCAGGAGTGGGACGCCTGCCTCGTGGGCGTCGGCAGGCTGGGGCGCGCGATCATAAACTACCCCGGATTCGCGCCGGAAGGGTTCAGGATGCGCGCGGTGTTCGACAGTGACCCGCGACAGGTGGGCGGAGTGGTCGGCGGCCTGCGCGTTCAGCCCATGTCCTCCCTCGGCGAGGTCGTCGAGCGCGACAGCATCGCCATCGGTATCGTGGCGGTGCCCGCCGCGGAGGCGCAGTCGGTGATCGATCAGCTCATCGAAAGCGGCGTTCAGGGCATTCTCAACTACGCGCCCATCGCCCCGCAGGTGTCGATGCACGTCGTCATCCGCAACATCGACCCCGTGCTCGCCCTGCAATCCATGACGTTCTACCTGCGCAAGCTCGACTGACCTCGCATAGCGTGAAACACATCTGTGTTACAATGGCGCCCAGTGACGCTTCGGGAACCGCGCTGCCGTAGTGAGTCTGGCGCTCGGACAGCGCGGCCCAACCTGACCGGCGAAGAGAGTAATGGCTCAAATAGTCAGTTTCATCAATTACAAGGGTGGCGTGGGAAAGACGACGATGGCGGTCGAAACTGCCGCCACCCTGGCCCGAAAGTTTGGATTCAAGGTTCTGATAATAGACCTGGACCCACAGACTAATGCGTCCTTCTATTTGGTGACCGAGAGTGAATGGGAGGAATGGGCTGGGAGTTGCGGCTCGCTGAAGGACTTATTCACGGCCGCGCTCAATGAGAAAAACTTCGACGTCTCCAAAATCATCATGGAAGACTTGCATGGTTGCCTGGATCTTCTGCCTTCACACCTTGACCTGCTGCCTGTTGATCTTGAACTGGCTGCGAAATGGGGGGCGCAATCGTCCGAGGCCAAGGTGGTAGTCAAGGATTATCTCGATCCCGTGGTACAAGCGAGAGGCTATGACTTTGTCATAATTGACTGCCCACCCAATTTGAACCTCGTAACGCAGAATGCTCTAATGTTCAGCGATTCTTATGTGGTAGTCTGCTTACCCGAATACTTTTCGGTGAGAGGGATAAGCTTGATTGAAACGCAAATTCAAAATATGATGCGCCAGATCAACAACAATCTCGCAAGGTTCGGCGCTCAGCCTGCCCCCGGTCCTGAGAGAAGAGGAATCATATTCAATAGGTTGAGAACCCGAACCGGCGGCACCATTGCTCAACAAAACTGGATGCAACAAGTCCGTCGGGCGTATCCTGACGTTACATTTGACAATTTCGTGTCTGAAAGCGTAAGAGTGGCGGAGGCCTCGTGGTCAGGGCCAATCACATTCTCTGAGGTTTCGCCTGACCAGGTATATGTCGAGCAGCTTCTCGAGGTCGCTCAGGAGTTCTTCGACAAAGTCGTCCAAGCATAGGAGTCCAGTGATGTTGACCAAGCGAATCAGGACGTCCCACGAGCTTGCGGACACCCTGGAGGAACTGGCCAAGGCATTGAGAATGCTCCCTGAGTTCGAGATGCATCCGGAAAATTTGACACAACCGTCAAGACAGCCGAGCGCTCCGGACAGCGGCCATAAGGTCCCGAGCAGGATGGCCGAGCTTGCGGACACGCTTCACAGCCTTCAGCGCGATGACGCAGAAGGCGAGCTCAACGCTCTTACGCTGCCAGCGCTCAGGCAGCTTTCCAAGTTACTCCAGATAAGGATACCTAGCAGGGCAACAAAAGCCGAGACGGTCAGGATGTTGCTGGAGCAAGTGTTCGATTTGCCGTCAGGCCAGGAATTGATACGGACGTTCCACACAAGGAATTCAGGCGGTGCGCGCCCAGCCAGGCGGCTCCAGCCGAAGTTGCCTGTCCGATAGGCGAGGCCCAGTTCGTCGCCTCTCCCTGGCCTAAGCCGGCGGCGCCGCCCGCCGCGGCCGCCTTCTCCTCGCCACCTTGATGCGCGCCTGCGAGCGCCGAATGGACGCCAGCGCGCGCTCCAGGTCCACGTCCGACACCGCGGCGGCCACCCGTTCCTCGGCGCGCTTGAGCGCCTCCTCCGCCCGCTCCAGGTCGATCTCGTCCGCGCGCTCCGCCGTGTCGGCCAGCACGATAACCCGGTCGCCCAGAACCTCGAGGAAGCCGCCGCTTACGGCGATTATGCTCTCTTCCCCGTCCTGCCTGACCATGATCTCCCCGGGCTTCAGAACCGTCAGCAGGGGCGCGTGGTGCGGCAGTATCCCCAACTCTCCGTCGATGCCGGGCGCGACCACTATGTCCACGTCCTCGGCGTAAACCTGCCGCTCAACGGTAACTATCTCAAGTCGAATTGACATAAGCCGCGCCTCGGTGGGTTAGTTTGTCGGTTTGTTAGTATTTCAGTAATCAGTTAGTCAGTAGGTTAGTAATCAGTGGCCGGAGAACAAAGCCGCTTATCCACATCAAGCGACCGATAACCGACAAACTGACATACTGACCCACTGAAAAACTACCCCACTACCCTTCCATCCGCTTGGCCTGCTCTACCGCCTCCTCGATGGTGCCCACCATGTAGAAGGCCTGCTCCGGCAGTTCGTCGTGCTGGCCGTCCAGGATCTCCTTGAAGCCGCGCACCGTCTCGCGGATGGGCACGTAGCGGCCCTCCTGGCCCGTGAACGCCTCGGCCACGAACATCGGCTGCGTCAGGAAGCGCTGTATCTTTCTCGCCCGCGCCACCGTCTGCCGGTCCTCTTCGGACAGTTCCTCGATGCCCAGAATGGCTATCACATCCTGAAGCTCCTGGAATCGCTGCAACACCTGCTGCACGCCCCGCGCCACGTCGTAGTGCTCCTGGCCCACGACGGCGGGTTGTAGGATGTTGGAGAACGACGCCAGCGGGTCCACCGCCGGGTACAGCCCCTGCGACGCCAGCGACCGCTCAAGCGCCACCACGGCGTCAAGGTGGCCGAACGTGGTCACGATGCCGGGGTCGGTGTAGTCGTCCGCCGGCACGTAGATGGCCTGGAACGACGTTATCGAGCCGTTCTTGCTGGAGGTGATGCGCTCCTCCAGGTCGCCCATCTCGGTGCCGAGCGTGGGCTGGTAGCCGACGGCCGAGGGCATACGACCGAGCAGCGCCGACACCTCCATGCCCGCCAGGATGTAACGGTATATGTTGTCCACGAACAGCAGCACGTCCTGGCCGCGCGTCTCCTTGAAGTACTCGGCCATCGTCAGCCCGGTCAGGCCCACGCGGGCGCGGATGCCGGGCGGCTCGTTCATCTGGCCGAACACCAGCACGGTGCTTTGCAGCACGCCGGACTCTCTCATCTCGTGCCACAGGTCGTTGCCTTCGCGGGAGCGTTCGCCCACGCCCGCGAACACGGACACGCCCTGGTGCTCGGTGCCGATGTTGCGTATGAGCTCCTGGATGATGACCGTCTTGCCCACGCCCGCGCCGCCGTATGCGCCGATCTTGCCGCCGCGCGTGAAGGGCGTGATGAGGTCCATCACCTTGATGCCCGTCTCCAGCATGTCGATGGTGGTGGACTGGTCCTCGAACGTCGGCGGCGCGCGGTGGATGGGCCAGTTCTCTTCGGACTCGACCTCTTCCAGCTTGTCGAGCGTCTCGCCGAGCGCGTTGAACAACCGCCCCAGCGTGGGGTCGCCCACCGGCACCGAGATGGGGCTGCCGGTGTCCACGGCGTCCACGCCGCGCGTAAGACCCTCGGTGGGGCCGAGCGCGAGGCAGCGCACCCAGTTGTTGCCGATGTGCTGTTCCACCTCCAGCACCAGGCGGTCGTCCTCGATGCTGGTCTCCAGCGCGTTGTAGATGGACGGCATATCCTCCGGCGGGAACTCAACGTCCACCACCGTGCCGATAACCTGCGTAACCTTTCCTGTAGCCATGCTTCCTCCGGGAGTGGTTAGTTGTCAGTTATTGGTAGTTAGTTGTTAGCAATTAGTTCTTAGTTATCAGGTAGCGGTCTGAACACTGACAACTAATGACTAACTACTAATAACTAACCAACTACTCGACCGCCGCCGCGCCTCCGACTATGTCCAGCAGCTCGCGCGTGATGGTCTCCTGCCGCACCTTGTTCATCTCCAGCGTCAGGTCCTCGGCCATGCTCAGCGCGTTGTCGGTGGCGTTTCGCATCGCCACCATCCGCGCCGACTGCTCGCTCGCTATGCCCTCCAGCACGGCGTGGTAGGTCTGCATCTCCACGAAACGCGGCAGCAGCGCCGACAGCACCGTTAGGTCGAACGGCTCGTATATGTAGCCCACCGCCTCCTGCGGGCGCAGATCGGCTGGCTCCACGGGCAGCAGCGGCTGCACCACCGGGCGCTGCAAGGTCGTGTTCACGAAGTCCGCGTAGGCCAGGAACACCGCGTCCGTCTCCTCCCTGGCGTAGGCGTCGATGACGAGGCGCGTTATTGGCGTCACGTCCGTTAGCTGGGGCCTGTCCGGCATATCGGTGAACACGGCGCGCACGTCCTGGCCGGAGCGCACCATGAAGTCCCGGCCCTTGCGCCCAACGCAAATCACGCTCACCTTGGCCGACTGGCCCACGATGAACTGGGCGGCGGCCCGGTTGATGTTCGAGTTGAGGCCGCCGGTGAGTCCCCGGTCCGGCGTTATCACCACGACCTGCACGTTGTTGACCTCGCGCCGCCTCAGCAGCGCCGGCATCCGCTCCTCATCGTCCTGGGGCTGCGCCGCCAGGTGCGACAGCAGGCTCTGAATCCGGTCCGAGTACGGACGCCCGCTCAGCGCCGATTCCTGCGCCCGCCGCATCTTCGACGCGGCAATCATCGACATGGCCTTCGTAATCTTGGCCGTGTTCTCCACGCTTCTTATGCGTCGCCGTATCTGCCTTACGCTTGGCATGGTTTACTCTTTCCTTACGATGGGTCTTCGTTCTCGGAAACTGCGGTATCGCCTAAAGTCACTCGGCTGAACGCCCCTTTCCGACGGGGTGGGTTCGTCGAACGGCTCGCCCTTCGCCTGCGCCTCCCGCATACGGGCCAGCCAGGCGTTCCACTCGGCGCGCACTTCAGCACGGCCCTCCTCGCGCCGCTCCTCCCGTTTCTTCTCCAGCCACACCTCAAGGCTTCTCGACAGCACCAAAAGATACCTCCCGTTCAGTGCGGCATGAACCCTGAACAGCAGCTAGGCTTGGCCGTTCTTCTCCAACGGGGTGGGTTCGTCGAACGGTTCGCCCTTCGCCTGCGCCTCCCGCATACGGGCGAGCCAAGCACTCCACTCGGCGTCCGCCTCCACACGTCCCTCCTCGCGTCCCTCCACACGCCCTTCCACACGTCCTTCCTCGCGCCGCTCCTCCCGTTTCTTCTCCAGCCACACCTCAAGGCTTCTCGACAGCACCAAGAGATACCTCCCCACTTCAGCGTATATCAGGGCCGCCGCTGCGGACCCTAAGGCGATGGACCCCGACTTCAGCCAGATGTACAGCGCATAGTCCGCCGGAGTCTCGTGCCCCCGTTCGCCCCTCCATATTAGCAGACCTATGCCCGCGATGAAGTGTACGATGAACAGGACGAAGTAAGCCGTCTTCGTAGCCTGCGGCACACTCCAGATAGATTCTCTATCGTCGCCGTCCCTTTCGTCCACCATAGACTACCCGTTCGCCGGACGCTACGGCAACACTACGCTGCGGGCGCGTCGCCGTATACGTCTCACGCTTGGCATCGTCTAGTCCTCGCCGCCCTTACGTTCCGCCAGCCCCTCCGCATCCCGGATGTACTCCGCCGTCTCGCGTATCAGGCTCACAACACTTTCTATCGGGTCGCACGTGCCGAGCACAAAGCACTCGTCGTGCAACACAACCCGAAACGTCGAGCTGCGAGTAGCCAGCGCGCGCACCGAAGAGTCGGCTAACCCGAGTTCTCTCAGCCTTCTCGACGAAGCCTGCCAATCGGCCGGCGCTTCGCCCGTGCGTGAGAGAACAAGCGCATTCGTCGCGCTCGTAACGGCCATCCACGCCATCTCCGCCGCATCTCGCACGCTGCCCGCCGCCATCAAGTCCAGCGACGAGCGCTGCATCCGCCGCGCGTCCGCGAAGACGCCCGCGGCGTTGGCTTCCGCGGTGGCCATCGCTCGGCTTCCCCTAATACGGCACGTTCGCCTTGAAGTCCTCGATCGCGGCGTTCAACTGCTCGCGCGTCTCGTCGTCGATGTCACCGGCGTCCGCTATGGCGCGCAGCACCTCCGGGTGGTTCGAGTCCATGTAGGCGCGGAACCCGTCCCCGAACGCGGGTATGCGCGGCAGCTCCACGTCGTCCAGGTGCCCGTTCACCAGCGCGAACAGTATCGCCACCTGCTGCTCCATCGCCAGCGGCACGTTCTGGTCCTGCTTCAGCACCTCCGTCGCGCGCTGCCCGCGCTCGAGCTGCGCCCGCGTGGCCCGGTCCAGGTCCGCCGTGCCGAACTGCGCGAACGTCACCAGCTCGCGGTATTGCGCCAGGTCCAGCCGCAGCCTGCCCGCTACGCCGCGCATGGCGCGCGTTTGCGCCGAGCCGCCTACGCGGGACACCGACAGGCCGGCGTTCACCGCCGGACGAATGCCGCTGTTGAACAACTCCGGCTCAAGGTAGATCTGGCCGTCGGTAATCGAGATGACGTTCGTCGGCACGTAGGCGGACACGTCGCCCGCCTGCGTCTCGATTACCGGCAGCGCGGTCAGCGAGCCGCCGCCGTTCTCGTCGTCCATCTTCGCCGCGCGCTCAAGCAAGCGGCTGTGCAGGTAGAACACGTCGCCCGGGTAAGCCTCGCGACCCGGCGGACGGCGCAGCAGCAGCGACATCTGCCGGTAGGCCCAGGCGTGCTTGGACAGGTCGTCGTAGATGATTAGGGCGTCCTTGCCCTGGTGCATGAACTGCTCGCCCATCGCGCAGCCGGCGTAGGGAGCCAGGTACTGCATGGGCGCCGGGTCCGACGCGTTGGCCGCGACTATGATGGTGTGCTCCATCGCGCCGTGCTCTTCCAGCGTGCCCACGAGCTGGGCTATCTTGCCCACCTTCTGGCCGATGCCCACGTAGATGCACAGCAGGTCGCCGCCCTTCTGGTTGATGATGGTGTCTATGGCTATGGCCGTCTTGCCGATGGAGCGGTCGCCGATGATAAGCTCGCGCTGGCCGCGCCCGATGGGAATCATGGCGTCGATGGCCTTGATGCCCGTTTGCACCGGAGTATCCACGGACTTGCGGGAGGCCACGTCCGGCGCCACGATTTCGACGGGCCGCGACTCGGACGTCTCCACCGGGCCTTTGCCGTCCAACGGCCGGCCTAGCGCGTCCACCACGCGGCCTATCAGCGCGTCACCCACGGGCACTTCCACGATGCGGCCCGTGCTGCGGCACTCGGTGCCTTCCTTCACCGACAGCGGGTCGCCCATGATGACCACGCCCACGCTGTCCTCTTCCAGGTTCAGCGCGAGGCCGATGACGCCGCCCTCGAACTCCACGAGCTCGTTGTAGGCCACGCCGGACAAGCCGTGCACGCGCGCGATGCCGTCGCCAACCTCGACGACGGTGCCCACGTCCACCATGGTAAGCTGCGCGCCGAACTCCTCGATCTGGCGCTTGATTACGGATGCTATGTCCTGTCCCCTGGTCGTCATTCGGGCCTCCGTGTGGGTGGTGGTTAGTTGCTAGTTTTTAGTGGTTAGTGGGGTAGTTGTCAGTAGGTAGTTATCAGTTGTCAGTGTGGGATGTCACGGTCCTTAGCGTGCGATAGACGCTTTTCGCCAAGGAACAGAGCGGTTCACGAACCACCCCTACTAACCACTAACAACTACTGACCAACCAACCTCCGCCGCATCTGCTCCAGGCGCGTCCGCGCGCTGCCGTCTATCACGCGGTCGCCCACGCGGGCCACGAACCCGCCCAGTATGGCGGGCTCCACGCGCGTGTTGAGGCGCACCTGCTTATCGACTATCCCCTCCAGCAGGTCGGTCACGCGCTGCTGCTGCTCGTCGTCCAGCGGCACCGGCGAGACGACCTCGGCGCGCTCCACGCCTCGGTGCTCGTCCAGCAGCGACTGGTAGCTCTCCACCACGTCCGGCAGTATCGACGCGATACCGCGCGACGCCAGCAGCGACAGCAGGTTCGCCGCAAGCGGCGTAACCACGTCGCCCAGCGCGTTCCCGATAAGCTCCACCTTGCGCTCCACGCTCACCTGCGGCGCGTCCAAAAACGCGGCAAGCTCGCCGTCTTCGAGCGCGGCGGCCATAGTCGACAGGTCGTCGTACCATTGCTCCAAGTTGTCGTGCTCAGACCCGATCTGGAACACGGCCTGCGCGTACCGTCTTGCGGATGCGGCTTTCGGCATTCGGTTGATTCTCCCTAGTCCCTCTCCGTGGGAGAGAGCTTCCTCTGAGTCCCCTCTCCCCTCTGTGGGAGAGGGTTAGGGTGAGGGGGCGTAAAGTAAATGGCTAGTTCCTGTTCGCCTGCGCTCCCTGCTCCAACACGCTCTCGATAAGCTCCCTGTGGTCGTCCTCGTCCAGCGAGCGTTCGATAACCCGCTCGGCGGCCGTGATAGCCAGTCCCGCGAACTCCCGGCGCAGATCCTCGATGGCCGCGTCGCGCTCGCGCTGGATGTTGGCCTCCGCCCTCGCCCGCTCGGCCTCTATCTCCTGTCTGGCCTTGGCGATCTCCTCCTCCCGGAACCTGTCGGCCACCTCGCGCGCCTGCGCTATCAGCCGCTGGCCCTCCTCGCGCGCCTCGGCGGTCTGCTGCTCGATAGCCGCCTGGGACTCCCCCGCCTCCTGGCGCACGCGGTCCGCCGTCTCCAGACTCTCGCGTATGCGCTGCGAGCGCTGGTCCAGCGCCCGCGTGACCGGCTTGTACAGCAGCACCCAAAGCACCACCACCAGCACGGTAAAGCTGACCAACTGCGTCAGCAGGCCGGCTAGATTTATGCCCAAGGCCTCCATGGCTTCTCCTTTTACTAGGCGCACCCCGAATCGTCATTCCCGCAAAGCTTGTCCCCGTGAAAACGGGGAGCGGGAATCCAGCGGGGCAGAGGCTTGGCGGAAAGTCACCTGGTAAACTGACGCAGGCTCCGCTTTGCCCAGCTAGTCGACACCCCACGCGGGGGCGGCCCGGACTACACGAACTTGATGATGATGGCGACGACGAGGGCGTAGATCGCTATCGCCTCAGCGAACGCGATCGCCAGGATCATGTTCTGCTGGATAGGCCCCGCCGCCTCGGGATTGCGCCCCAGCGACTCCATCGCCTTCGCCGCCAGCATCCCGATGCCGATACCGGGACCCAGCGCCCCCAGTCCGATGGCCAATCCGGCCCCGATGTTCTGAATGTCACCTTCCATCTTTTGCGCTCCTTCTCGAAGAATGTGGTTGCCCCAAATGCGGTTTTGCGGGGAGAAAGCGGTTGGTGCCACTCATCCCCCATCCTAACCTTCCCTCTCGAGGAGGATAGGATTCTTGAGATAATCTCTTAGTGACCTTCGTGCCCTTCGTGGATGATTTCTCTCTCGCTAGTGGTCCTCCGCCGCGTGGCTTATCGTAGCCAGCGAAGCGAACACCAGCGTCAGCATAGCGAATATGAACGCCTGGATAACGCCCACGAAAAGCTCCAGCCCCAGGAAGGGTATTATCCCGATGACCGGCATCAGGAACGCCATCGCTATCAGCAGCACCTCGCCCGCGAATATGTTGCCGAACAAACGGAACGTGAAGCTGATGAGCCGCGCTATCTCGCCGATGCCCTCCAGTATGCCCACGAAGAAGCCTATCGGCCCCTTGGTGAAGTCCAGGTACTTCCCCACGTGCCCGAACACGCCCAGCGTGCTGAATCCCCAGAAATGCACCATCACCATCGCCACTATCGCGATGGCAAGCGTCGTGTTCACCTCGGTGTTCGCGCTGCGCAGGAACGGCACCAGCAGGCCCGCCTGCTTGCCCTCGCCCGCGCCGTGGTCCTTCTCCCACTGCTCCGCGCTGATGACCGCGTCATACGAGCCGAGCGGCAGCACGCCGAACGCCCCGTCGCCGTCGAACACCTGGAGCTTGATCTCCTTCAGGTTTACTTCCTTGCCAGCCTTCTCGGCCTTCTCCTCGGCGTGGTGAATCACGTCCTCGGGGGACTCGATGCGGCCAATGGTGGCGAATCCGGGCATTATGCCCATCCAGTTCGCCGTCATTATGAACAGGAAGATGGCCAGCACCAGCGGCAGGAAGCGCCGCGCCTTCTCCGGCCCCGCGATGGCCTCGCTCAGGTTCATGAAAAACTCTATGATGACTTCTACCAGATTCTGCAGACCGGTGGGCACCTCGCGCATCTTGCGCGTGGCGAGCAGGGAGATGACCACGAGCACGATTATCGCGAGCCACGTGGTGACCATGGTGTTGGTGAGGTAGAAGCCGGGGAAGAGTTGGTCGGCGAGCACAGGCTCGGCGGGAAGCTGGATGTGGGCAATGGGGGAGCCGAGGAAGCCGCCGCCGAATTCGTTGCCCAGCGCGCCGCCCGCGAGACTGACGACGAGTATGGCAAGGGCAACGAGCAGAATAGTCAGCGCCTTGGGATTCCTGAGTATCCTCGACACCTGGTTAGTTCTCCTCGCTGTCTGGCCTGGTCGAAAGCACCGCCATCAGCATTCGGTACATTCCCACCACCGCGGCGGCGATGCCCACGCCGATACCGACCATGGTCAGAATAGGGCCGCTGTCGAGCCTGCCGTCCAGCCAGACTCCCACGAACGCGCCCCCACCTATGCAGATGGCGACGTACCATCCGATGCCGATGAGCCGGAGCGCCGTAGCCATGAATCCGGCGTTCAAGTGGCCCTCCTAAAACGCTTGTGTAGTGTATCACAATCGAAAACCACCGGCCAACCCTCGCCATTCCGCGTACAAGTGTGCTATGTTAAGGCCGTCAATCTTGGGATGGGAGGCAGGCCGCTCGAGCAGAAGGAAAAGGCGTGCGCGCCATTCGATGTGTGGATTGAGGTTGTGGGGTGCACGGGGGGTAAACGTGTGACGCCGAAAGTGGCGAAGGTGGCGAAACCGAATGGAGAAGAGTGAAGGTCACTGTAAGGGACCTGAAGATGCGTGGCAACTGGAGACTAAACCCGATCATCCAAATTGCGCAGAGTGAACCCCAGGCGGCGATCAGAAGCGGGGGATAGCGAACACGTTGAAGTATCACCCGTACCTGCGCAAGCGTGAATAGCACTGTGGACGCAGGAAACGATAGAGGCGGGACCATGACAGAGGACAAATGGCAGACGCTTTTCCCAGAGGCACATCAACCCACAAAGCGAAAACAGGGTGGAAAGGCATCCACGGATGTCATCGCCTCGGCTTTCGTCGGGGGCAATGCCGATGTGTTTCCCGGCATTCTCGCGTTGCACGTGCCAGAAGGATCGAAGATCGCGGATGTCACTTACGGCAAAGGGGTTTTCTGGAGAAACGTAGACACGTCAAAGTACGAATTGATTGCCTCTGACATCGCTACTGGTGTTGATTGCCGCGCGCTCCCCTATGCAGACGGCACGTTCGATGCCGTAGTTCTCGATCCGCCGTACATGGAGGGTCTTTTGCGGTCTCAGCTTCAGCACAAGGCTGGACATGGCGCGTATGCCGCATTCAGGAACTACTACTCCAATGGAACCGAAGAAAGTGCTGGCCCCAAGTGGCACGGGGCAGTGACCGACCTATACTATCGGGCGGGCGCAGAAGCACTCCGCGTCCTCCGGGAAAATGGTGTGGCAATTGTCAAGTGCCAGGATGAGGTTTCCGCGAACCGACAGTGGCTAACACATGTGGAGATCATTCAGCACTATGAATCTCTCGGCTTTTACACAAAGGACCTCTTTGTGGTGGTACGCCCTAACAGGGTGGGGGTGAGCCGGATCAAGAGACAAGTCCACGCCAGGAAAAATCACAGCTACTTCTTAGTTTTCGTGAAGATACCGTTGGGCAAGTCTAAGCTCACTATGCGCTCAAAATAGCTTTGGCTTACTTCCTGCCAGCTGTTCAAGCAAGGGTATTACATCTTCATGGAAAGGTGGCACTAGGGGCCAATCAACTTGGATGAGTGTTGGTAAGAGATGGCGGCGCTGATACTCGGTGTATCTCCTGTAGACGTTTGGTGGCAACTCAGAATTTAGGGCAAACGCGAATCTCCACTGCTCGCCGAAAGCAAAGCAATTTACGGCGAGAATGTCAAACTGACCTCTAAGGAGACACGTGGTTGACAATGTGCTCCCATCTGGGAACGTCACTTCTCGACGATCACTGGCATCAACCTGAGACTTACCTGTCCATCTATCGTCTCCTAGGTTCCGAACCGAGTTTGTCTGTAAGCTCTTAACTTCGAATACAAATGTCTGTCCATTGTACTCGATCCTACGATCTCCTTTGCGGGTGCGGTCGTGGTCGTCATCCTTGGTTATCCTGGTAACTCCCGCGTGACTACGAAGGACATCCTGCAGTTTCTTCTCGGCGACGTAGCCGATCAATATACCCCTAAGGCTGGGATTGCGAACAACCATGTCAGTCAGGTCAAACTCTGTGATTCCCCAATACTGCAGGATGGATTGGGGGTTTGTTTCTCCTACGTTGATTTTCTCGATGATATCGGTAGGGGCAACAGAGAGACATTGGCAGACCTCAAGAAAGTCAACGACGTCGAGTCGCCTTTCTCCGGTTTCGTATTTGGAAACAAAGGATTGTGGTTTACCCAACAGTTTGGCCACCGCAGACTGAGTTAGTCCCCTGGACTTCCTTGCCTCAGTCAGTGCCGCACGAAGGGAGTCACGTTTCTCTCGCTGTTGCATAGTGCCATTGTCTGCGATAACATGATTTATCCCAAATCAGGATATTGAGGCGAGTCACGAGCAAAGTGGTACATGTGACTCTTATGAAATCCCAGCCTCTACCCCTCTACGGTAGAGGGATTCGAGGCGATGCTTGAATCCCCCAAATCCCGCCCCAAAACCGCGCAATCGAGCGCCACCCGCATCACGCCAGCCCCCCAAGACTGCCTCACCGCCGCGCAATGACGCACCTGTTTTGCGTTGCCGCTTACGGCGGTGGAGTAGTGCGCGATAGCTCGCCCTTCTCCCCAACCCTCTTGATTCTCTCGTACATCCGTGCTACTCTCCCTTCACAACGCACCTATACAACCCAATAGCCGACAACAAACGCGGGCTCTGGCGCCTCCCGCCCACCGTGTCATTTCGCCACATTTTCGACCCTTTAGGCCACAGAATCGAACAATGTGGCGTACACAATGGGACAAAACGCCCAGGTCTCCCAGCTACGAATCTCACAGAATGGCCCAATTTGACACACTTTTCGCTGCCAATACCCACCCGCAGGCGGTCTGCGGCCCCGGCGAAAGTCCCTGAGTTGACTACACCCTCACTGTAAGGGTAGGGTGAACATGAGGTATGAGTTGAAAAAATTTGTGGACAAGCTCGCCGCGGCCTCCGCCGCCAACCGCAGCCTGCTCTGCGTGGGCCTGGACCCCGACCCGCGGCTCATGGCGGTGCGCGACGTGGCCGCGTTCAACCGCGCCATCGTGGACGCCACCCGCGACCTCGTCTGCGCATACAAGCCCAACCTGCCCTTCTACGAGGCGCTGGGCCGCGAGGGTTTCGACGCGCTGGAACAGACCATCGACCACATCCGCTACGCAGCCCCCGGCATCGTCATAGTAGGCGACTCCAAGCGCGGCGACATCGACTCGACGAACGAGCGTTACGCCAAGGCGCTCTTCGACGTCTGGGGCTTCGACGCCGCGACGGTCAACGCCTACGCCGGCGGCGACTCCCTCGAACCCTTCCTGGAATACGCCGACAGGGGAATCATCGTCTGGTGCCGCTCGTCCAACCCCGGCGCGGACGACTTCCAGGGCCTGCGCTCGGCCGACGATGACGGCATACCGCTGTACGAGCTTCTGGCCATGCGCGCCGCCGATTGGAACACGCGCGGCAACGTGGGCCTCGTCGTCGGCGCCACCTACCCCCGCGAGATAGCCACGGTGCGGGCGCACTGCCCCGGTATGCCCCTGCTGGTGCCCGGCGTCGGCGCGCAGGGCGGAGACCTCGAACAGTCGGTGAAGTTCGGCCTGGACGGCGACCGCCCCAACCTGATGATTTCCTCGTCGCGGGGCGTAACCTACGCTTCCCGCAACGCCGGAGACTTCGCCGAGGCGGCCAGGGCCGCGGCCTCGCGGCTGCGCGACGACATCAACGCCGCGCTGGTGCTAAATGGTGCTAGATGGTGCTAGAAATTCGCATGGGCGACACGGTGCGGCTGAAGAAGCCCCACCCGTGCGGCGGCTTCGAATGGGAGGTCGTGCGGCTCGGAGCCGACATCGGCCTGCGCTGCCTGCGATGCGAACGCCGCACGCTGATGGCGAGGTCGGCCCTCGAAAAGCGCATAAGAGCCGTTTCGCCCGTCCGAATGTAGAGGCGGCCCTTTGTGGGCGCCCTGTTGCCGCACGATGTGGCCGCCCCGTTGAAGGCGCCGCTCCAAAGTTGGCCTAATTTGCGGCTCAGTACGTTGACATCGGCAAAATCGTAGCCATAAAATGGCGCCAACCTTCCAAAAGGGGTCATTTGGAAAAGAGTTCGGGAGGAACTGGAAATGCACGAAATGGTCATTGACAGCATCCGCGTGAGCATGCAGAACTACCAGCGCGTCGTCATCCTGCGCGCGAAGGGGTCGGACAGCTACCTCCCAATCTGGATTGGGCCCAACGAGGCCGACTCCATCGCGCTGAAGTTGCAGGAAGTGGCCGTGCCCCGGCCGCTCACCCACGACCTGCTCGGCTCCGTCATCGACAACCTCGGCGCCTCCGTGGACCACATCGTAGTGTCCGACCTGACCGACGACACCTTCTACGCCAAGATTGTCCTGAGCCACAACGGCGGCACGCTGGAGGTGGACTCCCGCCCCAGCGACGCCATCGCCCTCGCGGTGCGGTCGGACTCGCCCATCTACGCCGAAGAGTCGGTGCTCAAGAAGGGCGGCGTCCAGATGGACATGGAGACGGGCAAAGCCGTGGTGACGGGCCGCGAGCAGCAGCCGGCCACCCCGGTCACAGCCGACGAGCTGTCCAGCATGTCGGCCTTCGAGCCATTCCTGAGCACGCTCAACCTCGAAAACCTCGGCGAGAGCGGCCAGGAGCCGGAACCCACCACCTAAACCGAACGCGACAAGCATCGAACGCAGGGGAGCCGCCTTCAAGACGGCTCCCCTTCTCTTAGAGCCTATCCGATAAGTCCCTTCCCCCTCGCAGGGGGAAGGTTAGGATGGGGGTGACGTCGCCAGCGCAACGCTGTTATTCTCAAAACATACCCCTGTCAGCCCTCGCAGGGGGAAGGTTAGGATGGGGGTGAAGAGTCCCCTCTCCCAAGACTGGAAGAGGGCTAGGAGCCTGCCCTGAGCCTGTCGAATGGGTGAGGGTTGAGAGCACGTGTCAGGCCGCGTGCACCCAGATGCTGTTCGCCTTGATGATCAGATGCGCGTCCATCCCCGGCCGCAGCGCGAGCTCCTCCAGCGCCCCCGTCGTAATCTCCACCATCAGCCGCTCGCCCACGTCGCAGTACACCAGCACCCTACCGCCGCGCGCCAGCGCGTGAATCTCCTCGATGACGGCCGGAATCACGTTGCGCGCGCTCATCCTCGAAGGAGCGTCCGTCGTCAGAATCACGTCGCCCGCCCGAATCGACGCCGTCACCACCTCGCCCTCCCGCCTGCCGTCGGCACGGGCCAACAGCCGCGCCTTGCCCACCCGCAGTTCCGCCAGCCCGTCGCCCGCGCCCGTCGATTCGACCCTGGCCTCTAGCAGATTCTCCAGCGCGTGGTAGTCCGCGAACTCCGCTATCGCCGGATGCACCACCACCCGCGGCGTCTTGTCGTGAACCGCCTTGCGCCCGCCGACCAGCGCCAGAGTCGTGTCCGCCAGCGCCGACACCTCCGAGATAGAGTGGGACACGTAGACCATGGACGTGCCCAGCTCGCGCCGCACGCTCTTCAGGTGCTCGATTATCACGCCGCGAAAGCCGGCGTCCAGCGAGGCGAGCGGCTCGTCCAGCAGCAGCAGTTCCGGCGACACCGCCAGCGCCCGCGCCAGGGCCACGCGCTGGCGCTCCCCGCCGGACAGCCCCCCGACCCGCCGCTCCATCAGCGCGCCCAGCCCGAACAGCTCAACCAGCGTCGCCGGATCGGTCCTGCGCTGGGCCTTAGGCGTGAGCTTGTAGCCATAGCTGATGTTGTCCCGCACGCTCATGTGCGGAAACAGCGCCGAGTCCTGGAACACGTACCCGAACCGGCGGCGCTCCGGCGGCTCGTTCCGGCGGCGCGCGCTGGAGAACACCACGCGGCCCATCGCCTCGATCTCGCCCTCATCCGGCGCGACCAGCCCGGCGATGCAGTTGAGCAGCGTGGTCTTGCCGCTGCCCGACGGCCCGAATATCGCCGTCACGCCCGGCGCGAACTCCGCCTCGCAGTCCAGCTCGAACCCGGCGAACCGCTTCCTCACCCGCAGCTTCATCAGTGGGAGCAATACCTGGTACCTCCCAATGTCCCTTCCCCCTCGATGGGGGAAGGTTAGGATGGGGGTGATGAGCCCGCCCCTAGTCACCGCCCGCCCCCGCGCTATATACTCGCACAATACCCGCAGGAGCCGCCAATTCGATGCCCGACGAGATTGTCCGTATTCCCCTCTTCCCTCTGAACGTGGTGATGTTCCCCAACACGTCGATACCTCTTCAGATTTTCGAGGAGCGGTACAAGCAGATGCTGAGGGACTGCCTGGACGGAGATTCCAGGTTCGGCGTGACGCTCATCAAGGAGGGCGCTGAGGTGGGCGATCCGGCTACGCCGCACCCGGTGGGCACGGTCGCGGACATCGTGCACGTGAACCGCGTGTCGGGCGACCGCTTCTTCATCTCCATTTTCGGACGCGAGCGGTTCGAGATAGTGGCGATCTCGCAGCAACTCCCCTACCTGGCCGCCGATGTGAGGCTGCTTGCGGACGACAAGGACGTGGACGTGCCGCCCACCGAGATGGCGCAGATTCGCAAGGCGGCCACCGAGCACGTGAGGCTGCGCTACGGACTCAGCGGCGGCTGGGTGCGAGAGTCCCGGCTGCCCTCCGACCCGCTCGACCTGTCCTACTTCATCGGCGGGATGCTCCAGGCGAGCCTCGAGGAGAAGCAGGCGCTGCTGGCCGAGTCCTCTACTTCCAAGCGACTCGAGACGGAGCTTGACCTGCTGCGACGCGAGGGCGAGGAGCTGCGCAAGCAGGTCGCCCAGCAACTCAGGTCCCGGTTCAGCAGGCAATAGGGGGCGGGCGTCACCCCCATCCTAACCTTCCCCCATCAAGGGGGAAGGGACTTTTCGGAAGGCTTACGCCTCAAACATACCCCTGTCAGCCCATTAAGGGGGAAGGGATTTTTCGGAAGGCGTCGTCGGGCGGCCCGCCGAACGCCTGCGGGTGCAGGATGGCGGCGAGCAGCTCCACTCCGTCCACCAGGCGCGGGCCGCTGCGGCTGAACAGGCTGCCCGAGTCCACGGCGTACACCGCGCCCGACCGCCACGCCGACAATCCCTGCCACCGCTCCCGCTCTGGCAGGCTGTCGAACTCCGCCGCCGCGCGGTCGACGTCCATGCCGCACGGCATTAGCACCACCACGTCCGGGTCGCACGCGGCCAGTTCGTCGAACTCAACGCGCCGCGACGGGCCTTCCGGCTGCGCCAGGCCGTCCACCCCGCCGGCGAGCGCGACCATTTCGGGCACCCAGTGGCCGGCGACGATCAGCGGGTCCAGCCACTCCACGCACACGACTTTCGGCGGCGGGCCGGACTTGGCGACGGCGGCGCGCACACGGTCCAGCCGCTGCCGGGCGGACGTTGTCACCTGCTCGGCCTTCTTCTCCGCGCCTGCGGCACGGCCCACGCGCACCACGTCGGCGAGCACGTCCGCGACGCCGTGGGGGTCCAGCGAGATGACCTGCGGCGCGTTCGGCAGACCGGCTATCGCGGCCTGGACGTCGTCCAGCGAGACGGCGCACACTTCGCATAGCTCCTGCGTGATGACCAGGTCGGGGCGGGCGCGTTCCAGCGTGGCGGCGTCAACCTCGTACAGCGGCTCGCCCCTGCTCATCAGATCCGACACGAGCCGGTCGATCTCCGCGCTGCCCAGCCGGTCGGAGTCGATTCTGCTCGTCACCACCTTTGGCTTGGCGCGGGCCTCGTCAGGGTAGTCGCACTCGTGGCTCACGCCGTGAAGGCTGTCGCCCAGTCCGAGCGCGTAGACTATCTCGGTCGCGCTGGGTAGAAAGCTGCAAATGCGCACGGCTAACCCCTGAGCATCCCTTCGCCGTCAAGTACCTCGGCGAATCTGGCCACGCCCTCGTGTATCTCCTCTACGGTGTTGTAGCCGAAGCACAGGCGGAAGTAGTTCTTGCCCGACACGCCGTCGGGGGCGTAGTTGACGCCGGTGTGGTAGCCTACGTCCGCGTCGTCCATCACCTTCTGCTGCACGCTCACCAGGTCCGCGCCCTCGGCCAGCCGGCCCCAGACGTACATGCCGCCCTGGGGGTTGCTCCAGGTGGCCGCCGAGCCGAAGTTCTCGCCAAGCGCGGCCACCATGGCGTCGCGCTTGGTGCGCAGAATGTTCTTGAGGTCGGCTATGTGGTCCTCCAGGCCGGTGGTGGCGTAGCGGTGCACGGTGAGCGCGGCGAGCTGGTTCGCGCCGCCGCCCTGCTTCACGAGCTGCGCCCTGCTCAGCACCTCCGGCGGCGCGGCCATGTAGCCCATCCGCACGCCCGGCGCGATTATTTTGGAGAACGAGGCGACGTACATGACGCGGCCCGTGTCGTCGAGCGCGTGTAGCGAGGTCACGTCCTCGCCCTCGAAGCGCAGGTCGGCGTAGCAGTCGTCCTCCAGTATGGGCACGCCGTACTCCTGGGAGAGCCTTACGACCTCTTTGCGGCGTTCCAGCGTCATCGTCCAGCCCTGCGGGTTCTGGAAGGTGGGTATGGCGTAGATGAACTTGGGCCGCTTGCCCTCGCCCACGGCCTTCTGCAGCGCGCCCTCCAGCGCGTCGGGCACAAAGCCCTCCTGGTCGCACTCGACGCCGCGTATGTCCGCGCGGAACCGCCGCAGCGTGTTGAGCGTGCCGCCGTACACCCAGTTCTCGGTGAGCACCACGTCGCCGGGGTCGATGAGCGTCTCGATTAGCAGGCCGATGGGTTCGCCGGAGCCGCCGCCCACCAGTATGTCGTCCGGCCCCACACGCATATCGCGGTTGCTCTGTAGCTTGGCGGCGATGTACTCGCGCAGCGGCGGGTAGCCCTGCGGGTGCGGATAGACCGCGAGGTCCTGGCCCTCATCCCGGAAAGCGGACGCCAGCGATTCGAGCAGGCCGTCTAGCGGCACCGACGGCGGGTCGGCGTAGGCGACGGCGAAGTCGTACTTGCCGCGGCGCACCGCCGCGCGGGGCCGAGCGGGGGGCGTGGACGACGCGAACGAGTCTTCGAAGCTGAAGGGTTGGTTTGCCATGGGGGAGTCCTCCTGGGGGCGGGGGCGATTCCGCGCTCTCCGCGAGCGCGCCGGTGAGTGTGCTTGCTGAGGCTTAGTGTAGTGGGAAAGGCCGCTTTTGACAAACGCGGCCGGCCAGGGACTGGCGCCTCGCGAGGGCCGATGATCGCTGCCGACGCTGAACGACTACACCGCTGCCGGGCGCGGGTGGGACGAAAGCGCCCGATAACTGTTTCATTCCGCCGCTTTTGTCACTTGCTTGCCGGTTCCCTACTTGGAAGCGGCCGGTTGGGGCAGGCTGCGCGTGACGATTTCCGGTTGCGGCGGGATGGTTTCGGGCCGTATCGGGACTGAGACGGGACGGAGTGTCACGGGTCCTGGGGTCGTCGGTTGGTGTATTCGGTTGTTAATGGGCAGCGCGTATGGCTTGGCGGCAGGGCTGGGACTGGCTTGCGCGGCCTGCTACCGCTTGTTGGTGCCGGAACGCGGTCGGCAGGGTGATGCGGAACCTCGACCGGAACTCCGCGCAGGCGCGGTACGTGCGCGGTACGGGGCGAGGACGGCTTTTCGCCTCGGTCACTCGTCCCTAGTGCGGGACGGGCGAGGACGGGTGACGGGCTACCGAGCGGAGTCGCGTACGGGCGATGGCAGGTCGATTAGCTGTGTGGGGCGAATCGCCTGAGGCGGTGTCCCATTGCGATGTGGTTGTTGTAGTACCTCCGATTTCGTAGCTGGATCAGTTTGTCGGTTGTTTGTGTTAAGGGGGAGTGTAGTACGAATGTACTAGCGAGTCAAGAGGGGTTGGAATGGCGCGGTCGCAACTGTTTGGCCAGCCAGACGCACGCAGGGACGGCCTCTTGTGGTTGCCGGTGTTGGTCATCTTCCCAAGGGCGTTCACGAGGGACGCTCCTCGCTTGTTGGGCGCCGACTACGCTGATACAGTCTCGGGTTCGTGCGGTGTTGTTGCCGGCAGCCTTTAACATGAGCGCCCTTAGCCTTCCATGTTAAAGGCTGCCTATAATATAAGTGGCCTTAGCCTCCCATATTAAAGGCTGCCTATAGCATGAGATCTCTTAGTCCCCATGTTAAGGGTAACCCGTAGCATAGGATGGATAGACAGAATACGGAAGGGGTGACTCTGAAAAGGCGCCGGAGCTGGCCCGCTCTCAACTCACCGCGATTCGCAGCCGCTTGTTGATGCGCCCCTTGCTCTCGTGGCCCACCACGCGGATGTGTCCTACCTCGCTGGTGTTGGCGACGTGCGTGCCGCCGTCGGCTTGCAGGTCCAGCCCCACGATGTCCACTATGCGCACCTGCTTTATCGCCGGGGGAAGCAGGTTTATCTTGGTGCGGATGAGGTCGGGAATCTTGAAGGCCTCTTCGCGGGACAGGGAGCGGACCTCGACGGGACGGGCGGCCTCGACTTCCTTGTTGATGAGCGCCTCGACCTCGGCGGCGAACTCGGCGGACATGCGGTCGAACTCGAAGTCCATCCTCGCCGTCAGCGGCTCCATGTTGCCGCCGGTCACCTGCGCGCCGTAGTCGCGCCACACCACGCCGCACAGCACGTGCAGCGCCGTGTGCGTGCGCATGAGCTGGTAGCGGCGCTCCCAGTCCAGCACACCCTTGACCTGCGCGCCTACCTCCGGCCTGTCGGGGCCGTCGATCTGGTGTACCTGCTGGCCGTCCTGGCGCGAGACGCGCTTGACGGCGTACAGGTCGTCGCCCGCGCCCAGCACGCCGGTGTCGGAGGGCTGGCCCCCGCCGCCGGGGTAGAAGGCGGACCGGTCCAGCACCACGCCCCCGGCGGTCACGGCGGTGACGGTGGCGTCGAACTCTTTCAGGTAGCTGTCTTCGTAGCAGAGAAACTCGGTCATGGTCATTTGCCCTCACCCTAACCCTCTCCCAGAGGGAGAGGGGACACCGGCGCGCGTCGCTAGGCCAGGGGTACGGTGGCGGTTACGCAGGGCGCGTCTCCGTGGACGCCGGTGGTGTGGCCCCTGCCGGTGGTGTCCTCCACCAGCCGCGCGTCGCCCGGCCCGAACACCCTGGTGGTGCCGTCGCTGAAGCCTATCTCCAGCTGGCCGGACAAGATGATGACGAACTGGCGGCGCGGCGCCGGGTGCCAGTCGACGAAGTTGCCGACGGGGATTTCGCGGAAGGTTATGTCGGTGGTCGGCAGACCGGACGTCCAATCCGGCGTCGCCGCGAGGTCAATGGCTTCCCAATGGGTCTCGCCGTCGTCGCCGGTGTACATTCTGTAGGTTCCCATTCTCAGCTCCTTCACCCCCATCCTAACCTTCCCCCTGCGAGGGGGAAGGGACTCTTAGGAAGGCTCGTTCACCCTCACCCTAACCCTCTCCCAGGGGGAGAGGGGACGTGCGGTGTGGCTAACCGGTGTAGTCTTTCACCACGGCCAGCGGCTCCTCGCCGTTGGCCACGCGCTCGATGTTGGCGTAGGCGAACTCGCCCCGCCGGAACACCGCGTCCCAGGTGGTGCCCGCGCTGTGCGGGCTCACCACCACGTTGTCCATGGTGAGCAGCGGGTTGTCCGGGTCCACCGGCTCTTTCTCGAACACGTCCAGCCCTGCGCCCGCTATGCGGCCCTCCCGCAGCGCCTCGATGAGCGCAGGCTCGTCGATTACCGGGCCGCGGCTGGTGTTGATTACGACCGCCGTGGGCTTCATCGTTGCCAGACGCTCGGCGTTGACGACGTGGTACGTCTCAGACGTGAGGTTGGTGTGGCAGGTGATGATGTCGGACGTGCTGAACAACTCTTCCAGCGAGACACGGGTGACGTTCAACTCGCGCTCGCGTTCCGGCGGTAGCGGGAACTTGTCGTAGTACTGCACCTTCGCGTCGAAGCCCTGCACGCGCTGCGCCACCCGCCGCCCGATGTTGCCCAGCCCGATTATGCCCACCAGCTTGTTGGCCATCTCGAACGCGTTCACGGCGGTGATGGGGCCGCGCCAGCGTGCGTCCCTCACGGCGTTGTAGGTCTGGGGCAGCAGCTTGTATACCGACAGCATGAGCAGCACGGCGTGGTCCGCGACCGACCAGGAGTTGGCGCCGCCGTTGTTGGCGCACGGAATCTCAAGCTCGTCCAGCAGGTCCAGGTCCATGCTGTCGTAGCCCGCCGAAAGGAGCTGCACCAGCCGGAGCCGGGTGGCGGCGCGGAACGCACTCTCGCTGGGCCTGCCGCCGTACAGTATCAAGAAGTCGGCGTCGCGCAGCGCCTCCACCTGCTCCTCCTCGGAAGCCTCGCCGCTCCGCAGAACGGTCGTGGAGAACCCCTCCGGCTGGTACGACAGCACCGCGTCTATCGCCTGCTGGGGGAACCCTGTCATGAACACTACCTTGTAGTTTTCGGCCATGGGTGTGTACCTCGATTCGACTAGTAGCGCCCCGCCAGCAGCTCCTTGAGACCCTCGGTCGTGAATTCGGGTGACTGGCAGTAGTCTATGATTACGCGCTCGTCCTTTTCGACGTCCTCCACCGCGCGGGGGATGTCCGCCGCGATTTCGGGTGGGATGGTGAGCACGCCGTGCTGGTCTCCCATCACGATGTCGCCGGGCTCTACTCTGAGGCCGCCGACCTGCACGGGCACGTCGTACTCGACCAGGTGGACGTAGGCGTGGGACACGAGCACCTCGCTCGCGAAGGCGAAGAAGCCGAGTTCCCGCATCTCGTCCAGGTCGCGCACGCCGCCGTCGGTCACGGTGCCCACGCAGCCGAGCGCCTTGTGCACGTTGCTCTGCACCTCGCCCCAGTACGAGCCTATCACGTCTGGGTAATCGAGGTCGTGCAGCACTATCACCCGCGGCTCCGGAATGGAGAGCACGTAGTCCACCCACTCCGAGCGCGGAACGCGCATGTGCGGGCTGGGCGGCGAGCTGGCCGTGATGACGCCCGTGACGGCGTAGCCGATCATGTTGCCCAGGTCGGGGAAGATGCTCCGCACCTGGGGAAGCATGAAACCCTCGTCGCGGTCCTGTATATCGAACGTCTCGATGGCGTTGGCGATGGCGCATGAGGGTATGCGCCCAATCTCTTCCAGTTGCTCCCTGCTAAGGTCGGTCATGTTCGGTCTCCTTGCGGCGATTATTCCCACTTCAGGCGGCCCGCGCTTCCGCACCCACGCGCCGCCCAGCCCGCTGCGGCTACTCCGGCAGTCTGTAAACGCCGCGCGAGTGGGAAGTGGACTCCAGCGCGGTCTCCACGGGCACGCCGTTCACAATGTGTTCCAGGCCCAGGTACGTGGCGAAGTGGCCCACCACCAGCAGCGTCCTGCCCCGCTCGGTGCGGGCTACCTGATCGACGAACTGCCTCATGCGACGCATAACCTGTTCGTAGCTCTCGCCGTTCGGGAACGGCTCGCGCAGATGGCTTGGCCGCAGCGCCTCCACCTCGGCCCTCGGCCCGCCCGTCATGTCGCCGTAGTCGCACTCCCTCAGCCGAGCGTCTCGCGTGACGCGCACCGCCTTGCCGTTCAGCATGAGCCTCGCGGTGTCGTAGGCGCGCCGCGTGTCGGAGGTATAGACCGCGTCGAACTCGATGCCCTCGTAGGCCGCGCGGTAGTCTGTGGCGGCCTGCTGCCGTCCGTAGTCGGACAGCTCGGTGTCGTGGTGGCCCGACGCCACGCCGCGCACCATGTCCAGCGTCTGCGCGTGGCCCCGGTAGTAGATGGTGATCAATCGCTGGCCCATGCGTAGGAGATGATAGGCCGCGATGGACAGTCAGCCGGCATCTTCCACAATCTCGTAGCTGCTCGTAATTTCGCAGCGCCCTGATAGCGTCGCGCCCACCGAGCAGTACTTCTCCTCCGACAGCTTGATTGCGCGCTCCACCAGCGACTCTCTGAGTCCCGTGCCCCTCACCACGTAGCGCAGCTCTATGTTCTCGTATGTCCACGGCGGGTCGGGCTGCTGGTAGCCCACCACGCTTATCTCCAAGGCGGTCACGTTCTGGCGCTGGCGACGCAGGATGTTCACCACGTCTATCCCGCTGCAACCCGCCAGGCTGGTGAGCAACAGGCCGCCGGGCATCATGCCCTCGAACTCGTCGCCGTCGTTCATGGGCGCGTCCACTGTCACCGAGTGGCCGTGAGTGTCCGACGAGGCGAATTTGTAGCCGCCCTGCCAGCTCAGCTCGACGGACGTGGAGGGCCTATCGGTCATGGCTGGCGTCTCCTACTCGGGCATCCCGGCGTCGATCCAGCGCACCACCTCCTGGATCTCCTCTTCCTTGACGAACGGCCCGCTCATGGGCATACGGGGTATCGTGCCGAAGCCGCGCCTTAGCGAGATAACGAGGTTGGTCTCGTCGCCGGGCACGCCGGGCTCGATGAACACCTTGCCCATGGACTCGTCGTTGGCGAGGTGTTCGGGGCTGTCCCAGTGGTAATCGTGGATACCGGGCATCCCCTTGCGGCCCTCCCGGCTTTCCCAGCGCTCCATAACCGCGTCGAGAATCTCTTTGACGCGGGGCCACCTGACAACGTCGTCGCTCACTGGGCGCCCTCCGGTTCACGGGTGCGTAGCCGCGGCTGGAGTGCGCGGCATCCAGCGCCCGGCCGCTCGCTCCCAATGGTAGCGACGCGCCGCCATGCCGTCAAATGTCGAATTGGGTCACAATCAAGGTTGTCGAAAGGGTATCGTCGGTTCAGCGGAGCCCAAAGCCCCTCCCGGCGCCGTGTGCTACAATTGAACGTGGCCGGCGCCCCCCTGCTCCAGCGCACAAGCCCGGAACTACCGCAGGGGCTAAGCTCGGCCCCGAACCATCACCCTGCTACAAAATGACGGCGCTACTGCAAGCCAACAACCTGACAAAACACTACGGCTCCACGGTCGCCCTCGACAGCGTCAGCTTCGAGGTGTCGGAGGGCATCACCGGACTGCTCGGCGCGAACGGCGCGGGCAAGAGCACGGCAATCAAGCTGTTCCTGGGCCTGCTGCGTCCCACGTCGGGCGCGGCCACGGTGCTGGGCGAGGAACCCTACCGCAACGTGGGGGTGCGCGAGCGGCTCGGCTACATGCCCGAGCACGACTGCCTCCCCGATAACGTCTCCGGCGCGGAGTTCCTTTCGCACATGGCGCAACTGAGCGGACTGCCGCCGGGCGAGGCGCGCACCCGCGCGGCGGACACCCTGCGACACGTGGGCCTGGACGAGGAGCGCTACCGTCCGATTGGCGAGTACTCCACCGGCATGAAGCAGCGCGTCAAGCTGGCGCAGGCGCTGGTGCACGACCCGGTCCTCGCGCTGCTGGACGAGCCTACCGCGGGCCTCGATCCGGCCGGGCGCGAGGAGATGCTCGACCTCATCCGGCGCATCGGCGCGGAGTTCGGGATAAGCATCGTGCTGTCCACCCACCTGATGGGCGACGTGGAGCGCACCTGCGACCGCATAGTGGTGCTGGACGCTGGGTCGCTGATGGAACAGGGCGAGGTCAAGGGGTTCACCCAGGACACGCACACGATGTTCATAGAAGTGGACGACAAGCAGGAGGAGGTGCTGGCCGCCTTGGGCGAGCGCGGCCTGGCCGTGCAGCCGATGGGAACGGGAATCGTCGCCGAGAACCTCACCGACAAGCAGTTCGACGACGTGCGCGACGCCATCGTCGAAACGGGCGCGCGGCTGCGCAGGCTTGCGCCGCGCCGGCGACAGCTCGCCGACATCTTCCGGGGCGACCGGACGTGACGCAGGCCCGGGGCGAGGTCTTCGACATTGGCTACCAGCGCTACGCCGGAGCGCGCGAGGGCCGCGCCCGCGCCATCAAGACGCTGTGGGCCAACGGCGTCCGCACCTCGCTCGGCATCGGGCGCGGTCTTTTCGCCAAGATAATCCCCGGCCTCGCGTTTCTCGTGCTGATGGTCCCCGCCTTGCTCTTTCCGGTTCTGAACGCCATGTTCGGCGGTGGCGGCTTCGGCGACGTCGTCCCCGGACAGGACGACTACTACGCCGATTGGCTCGCCTTCGTGTTCATTCTCTTCACGGCCATAGTCGGGCCGGAGCTGCTCGTTTCCGACAGGCGTAGCGGGGTCATCAACCTGTACCTCGTGCGGCCACTCACCACCTCGGACTACGTGCTGGGAAGATGGCTCGCCTTTTTCAGCGTCGCCCTTGCCATGCTGCTCGTGCCGCAGGTAGCACTGTCCGTCGGGCTTGTACTGGGCGCCGGGGATCAGGTGGAGTACATACGCGATAACTGGACCGATGTTCCGCGATTCGCCGCGGCGGGGGCGGCGCTGGCGATGTTCGCCACCACTCTTCCACTGTGCGTGTCCGCGTTCGTGGGACGGCGCGCCTACGCCGCCGTGTTCGTCATCGCGGTGGTGCTGGTGGCGAGCGTGATAGCCGGAATCGCCACGTCGGAGGCGTCGTCCGACGCGGCGAAGTGGTTCGCGCTAATCTCGATTAGCGATTATCCTGTGTTCATCAACGACATCATCTTCGCCAAAGAGTCCGCCCAGTCCCCATCCAGCACACCGGAGTACGCGGGTCTGCTGCCGGACTACGTCGTGTGGGCGGCTTTCGCGGCGAGCGTGGCGCTGCCCGGAGCGCTGCTGTGGTGGCGCTACCGGAGGCTGGCGCTGTGACAATCGACAGGGGCCGCCCGACCATATCCGTGAGCCACGTGTCCAAGTGGTATGGCAACGTCGTCGCCGTCAGCGACGTATCCTTCGGCGTGTTTCCGGGCATTACGGGGCTGCTGGGACCGAACGGGGCCGGCAAGACCACCGTGCTGCGAATGATGGCCGGGCTGTCGCGGGTGTCCGAGGGCGAGGTCACGGTGCTGGGCGAGCCGGTGCGCGCCAATCCCGAAATCTACCGCCGCGTGGGGGTGATGCCGGAGCACGACGCCCTGTACCCGTTCTACACCGGGCGCGAGTTCGTGGAGCTTTCGGCGCGGCTGCACGGCCTGGCGGACACGGGCGTCGCAACCAGCCGGGCGATTGACATGGTGAACCTGGGAGACGCGCAGGGGCGCAAGGTGGGCGGCTACTCGCGCGGCATGAGACAGCGAATCCGCTTGGCCGCGGCGCTGGTGCACGACCCCGAAGTGCTGCTGCTGGACGAGCCGCTGAACGGCACCGACCCACGCCAGCGAATCGAGTTTCACAGCCTGCTCCAACAACTGTCCGACGAGGGGCGCACCATCCTGATTTCATCCCACATACTGGAGGAGGTGGAAACGCTGGCCGGCAGCATCCTGCTCATGGTGAGCGGCAAGCTCGCCGCGGCGGGCGACTTTCACGCGATTCGCGAAAAGCTGGACGAGCGCCCGTACAAGGTGCTGATCGAGTGCGACAAGCCACGCGCGCTGGCCGCCTCGCTTGTCGCGCTCGACGCCGTCGAGTCCGTGGCCTTCGAGCCTGGCGGCGCGCTGGTGGTGCTGAGCAAGAGCGTCGCGGAGCTACAGCGCACTGTGCCGCGGCTTGCGCAGGACAAGCAAGTGCGCCTGACGCGCATGGAGCCGCTGGACGACTCGCTGGAGAGCGTGTTCGGATACCTGGTGGAGGCGTAGCGTGGGCGCGGTGTTCCGGCTGTCCATGCGCCAGATGGCGAGCCGATGGCGGCTCGCGCTGATAGCGTTTCTGGCCGCGCTGCCCGCGATTATCGTGGCGTGGGCGGCCTGGAACGGCGGCGGCTCGGTGGATGCCGAGTTGGTGCAGGTTCTGATAGAGCAGCTCATGGTGGGCGTGGCGCTGCCTATCGTCACCATAACCCTCGCCACGACTGCGTTCGGCAACGAGATAGAGGACCGCACGCTGGGCCTGCTCGCCACGAAACCGCTGGCGCACTGGCGCATCGCGCTGCCCAAGCTGCTGGCCGCAATCGCGCTCGCCGCGCCCCCGCTACTCGTGGGCGCGCTGGTGGCCATGCTCATCGCATTCGAGGGCGACGTCCGGCCCGCGCTCTCGGTGTGCGCCGGCATACTGTGCGGCACAATCGCCTATTCCGCCGTCTTCACCTGGGCGGGCGCGATCACGAGCCGCGCCCTCGGGTTCGCGCTGGTGTACGTCTTCCTGTGGGAAAGCCTGATTGCGGGCTACCTGGAGGGAATACGCTACCTGAGCGTTGGCGCCTACACGCGGGCCGTCGCCTACGCTCTGGACAAGACCGCGCTGGATATGCTCGGCGAGAGGGCCATTGGGTTCGAAGCCGCGCTGGTGGGCGTCGCGCTGGTCACGGCCGCATTCTTCGCGCTCACCGCGCTGAGACTTCGCAGAATGGAGATACCATAGGGAACGTACCAAAAATCCCTTCCCCCTTGATGGGGGAAGGTTAGGATGGGGGTGACGGATGAGCTACGAACAGATACTGACCGAAGTAAAGGGCAGGGTGGGCATCATCACGATGAACCAGCCCCAGAAGCTCAATCCCATGTCGTCGACGATGACGCGCGAGATGGCCGAGCAGATGTCGGCGTGGAACGAGGACCCGGACATTGGCGCCATGGTGATAACCGGCGCGGGCCGGGGCTACTCCTCCGGCGCGGACATCGGCAGCTTCGAACAGACGGTGCGCGAGGGCGGGCGACGCGACGCGCCATCGCCCATAGGCGAGGACTGGCTCTCGCTCGTGCGCCGCTCCAAGCCCATCGTGTGCGCCATCAACGGCGTCGCCGTGGGCATGGGCATCACCACCACGCTGCCCTGCGACGTCCGCGTCGCCGCCGAGGGCGCGCGAATGTCGTTCCGTTTCGTGCGAATCGGGCTTACGCCGGAGTACGCCAGCACGCACTACCTGGTGTACCTGGTGGGACTTGGCAACACCATGGAGCTGATGCTCACCGGCAAGTTCATCGACGCGCAAGAAGCGAAGACCATCGGCCTTGTGAACCACGTGTACCCGGCGGAGACGATGCTGGACGAGGCCGTGGGCCTGGCCCAGGAGATCGCGTCCAACCCGGAGTGGCAGCTATCGCAGACCAAGCGGCTGATTCACGACCACTACATGGAGCGTGACGTGGACGCTGTGCGCCGCATAGAGTCCGACATCTTCAGCCAATCGCAGATGACGGCATCGCACCGCGAGGCGTTGACCGCCTTCCGCGAGCGCCGCGAGCCACGATACCACCAGTAGGCGCGCAATATCCCTTCCCCCTCGCAGGGGGAAGGCTAGGATGGGGGTCAAACCGGATGAAACCCCTAATAGGCCTGACCATCAACAACACGAGCTACGCGAAAGAGTACGCGGCGGCCATCGAGCGCAGCGGCGGCAGGCCGTGGCTCATTCTGCCCGGCCACGACCTGTCGCCCAGGGACACGGCGGCGCGCATGGACGGGCTGTTGGTGTGCGGCGGCGAGGACATTCACCCGCGGTGGTACGGGCGCGAGCCGCGGCCCGGCGTCGAACTGATGCTCAACGAGGCACGCGACGACGTGGAGTTGCCCGTGCTGGAGGCCGCGCTCGAGGCGGACCTGCCCACGCTGGGCATCTGTCGGGGAATGCAGGCGCTGAACGTGGTGATGGGCGGCGAGCTGCTCCAGCACGTCGAAAACCACAGCGGCGCCAAGGACGGCGAAGACTACGTTTCCGACTACCACCGCATCTTCATCACGCCCGGCAGCCTGCTCGCGTCGGTGGTCGGGTCCGGCGGGTTCGTGCGGGTCAACAGCATCCACCACCAGGCGGTCAGGGAGGCGCAGAAAGCGCCGGGACTGCTGGCGTCGGCCTACTCGCTGGAAGACGGCTACGTGGAGGCGCTGGAGAGCCCGAGCCACGGCTGGGTGCTGGCGGTGCAGTTCCACCCGGAGCGGCGCGGGGAGATTCCGCCGCACTTCGACAGGCTGTTCGACAGGCTTGTGGCGCACGCGGCGGAGCGGGCCGCGGCGGGGTAGGGGGGACACCAATAGGGCCCTTCCCCCATCAAGGGGGAAGGGCCTGCCCCGTACTTGATACGGGGTTAGGATGGGGGTGAACCCCGGCGTATATCGGCGGGCGTATGTGCGCGGGATTCCGGAATCACCCTCACCTCAATCCTCTCCCATCAAGGGAGAGGAGGACTTTTGTTACTGCGCCGTCGCGCCCCCGTCGATGACCAGCTCGCTGCCGGTCATGAACGACGCCTCGTCGGACGCCAGGAACAACACCCCGTTCACCACCTCCTCCGGCCGGCCGGAGCGTCCCAGCGGTATGTTGGCCAGGCGCTCCTCGCGCATCTCGGGCGATGTGTACACCATCGCCAGCATGTCGGTGTCGATGGGGCCGGGGTGCACCGAGTTCACCCGAATGCCCTCTTTGGCGTACTGGATGGCGGTCGCCTTGGTGAGCAGCCGCACCGCGCCCTTGGATGCGTTGTACGCGGCCGCGCCGCCGCCGACCAGCCCGGCCGTGGACGAGATGTTGACGATGGAGCCGCCGCCTGCCCTGCGCATGGCGGGAATGGCCGCCTTGGTGCCCAGGAACACTCCCTTGGCGTTCACGTCCATCACGTCGTCCCATGTCTGGGAGTCGGTCTCCAGCACGTAGCCCCGTCGGTAGATGCCCGCGTTGTTGACGAGCACGTCGAGCTTGCCGTAGCGGCGCTCCACCTCCGCGACGGCGCTGTTCCAGTCCTCCTCGCTTGTGGCGTCCAGCCGGATGAACACCGCGTCGCCTCCGGCCTCGGCTATCTCGGCCTCCAGGCGGCGGCCCTCGTCTTCGAGCACGTCCGCGATGCCCACCTTCGCGCCCTCGCGCGCGAACCGCCGGGCCTCGGCCGCGCCCATGCCGCGCGCGCCGCCGCTTATCAGAGCTACCTTGCCTTCAAGTCTCATACTGCTCCCCCCAATGCGGACTCAGGCCGCCTGCGGTTGTGTTCTCAGCAAACGGCTTACCGCCGTCTCCGATTGCTCAATCTGGATAACGCGCGTCCTCACGCGATTCGACAGGACTTCTGCGCTTGTGAACAGCATGAACGAAAACGCGAAGAACGGCACTAGAACCAGCAGTCCAAACGCCAGCAGTGTCAATCCTGCGAAGAGGAATTGGACGGCGAGCGGTGGAAAACCGGCGACGGGCGTTATCAGCGTCGTGAAAGCGACAGCCGTTCCAACTATGGTCGCTACCACCGAAAGCAGTACCAGGTAGGCTACCGCCTTGACCCCGGCCGAGGTTTCATCCGTGGCCCGAGAAGGCAAGTCGATGTTTAGCTGTTTCGCCACCAGCAACACGTTCCTTCGCAAGCGCCGAAGCAGGAACAAGGTCAGATTGCTGATGACCGTCCGGCAAACCCATACCGCGACATAGCCTATCACCGCTACCCCTATCCAGTAGTCCACGGCGTAATCGACAATCCAGAGAATGGTCAACCAAGCCGTTGTGCTTACCAGGGCAAGCAGCACGTCTTCTATGGGGGCGATTCTATTTAGACGTATCTTCATCATCAAGAGTGTCGCTTTCCCCGGAACGCCAGTAGCCGGCGAACGTGATGGTCAGTACGTCAATCACTACGGAAATCGTCATCACAACCCCCAGCACTATTGGGAAACTGAGGGCGAATTGCGCCATTTTCATCTGAATATCTTCAGGCACACCGTACACATCCGCAACATACTTTAGCAAATGATACATGAGTATGCTAATGCCAGACAGCACAGCCCATGCCACTGCCAGAACGGCAGCGCGAATGACGATGACGGCAACAGGGCGTATGGCTCTGTTGAAGTGGTGCTTTATGAACGCCACAGTGGAAGGATAGAGGATCGCCCCTCTCTTCCTTCGCCGTGGGCCTGGATATCGCCCCACTACCTCGTTTCCGCCGCCTTCCGCCGCCTCAGGCCGGCGAGCACCTCGTTCATGCTTCCCGAACGGAAGCCCTGCAGGTCGAGCGTAACGTAGGAGTAGCCTATCTCGCGGAACCTGTCCACCACCCGCTGGCGCACCGATTCGTCCACCAGCGTCAGCAGGTCCGCCGCCTCCACCTCTATGCGGGCGACGTTGTCGTGGTGCCGCACGCGGAGCTGGCGTATGCCCAGGTCGTGCAGGAACTCCTCCGCCTGGGCTATACGGGTGAGCGCCTCCACCGTGACCACCGTGCCGTAGGGTATGCGCGACGACAGGCAGGCCTGGGCGGGCTTGTCCCACGTCGGCAGGCCCATTCCCTTGGACAATTCGCGGATTTCGGCCTTGGTAAGCTCGGCCTCGACCAGCGGGCTGCGAACTCCGTACTGCTTGGCCGCGTTCAGACCGGGCCTGAAGTCGCCCAGGTCGTCAACGTTGGTGCCGTTCGCGAGCCAGTCATAGCCCTCTTCCGGCGCGAAGCGGCTGAGGTGTGTGTACAACTCGTCCTTGCAGAAGAAGCAACGGTTGGGGTTGTTGGCCTGGTAGTCCTCGCGCTCCACCTCGCGGGTGTGAATCACGCGGTGATTCAGCCCCAGCCGCTCGGCCAGCTCCACGGCCTCGCGCAACTCCGATGGCGCGAGGCTGGGGGAATTGGCGGTGACGGAGAGCGCGCCCTCTCCGAGCGTGTCGTTGGCCGCTGCGGCGAGGAACGCGCTGTCTACGCCGCCGGAGTAGGCGACGACCACGGTGCCCATTTCCCTCAGGATCGAGCGCAGCCGCTCCATCTTGCTTTGCGCGCCGACGCTCGCGCTCGAATGGATCTGGATTGGGGTAGTCATTTGCTCGTCTCCATGGGCGGCGAGCTAACCGCCGTTCAGTTTCCGTTCTCGTAGATGGCGCTCAGCTTGTCCAGCAGCCGCTTCACGTCCTCAATATCGTCACGAACCGAGGCATCGTCCTTCCAGTTGTTGTAGAAGTTACTGTGCAGACTCTCGGCAACCGAGAAGAACCTCCGAATGTCACCATCGCCGGTCTCTTCCGTCAGCCGACTGACCATCTGCGACAACTGGTAGTGCCCGCCGTGCGACCAGCGTCTCTGCCGCGCGATAGCCTTGAGGCGATGCACCACTGCGCCCCACGCCTTCTCCGACGCCTGTAGCGGCTCGCCGTTGCGCAACTCCCCCTCCGCGTGCTCGATGAACTGGCGGCTGGTCGTCATGTTGTCCTGCGCGAGCGTCATGGCGAGGGGCCCTACTCCTCAACACCGCTGTCGTAGATGGCGGTCAGCTTGGTTATCAGCAGTTTGACTTTCTGAATGTTGGAGCGCACCGCGCTTTCGGACTTGAAGCCATTGTAGAAATTGCCGTGCAACCCATCGGCGACCGAGAAGAACGTCTCAATCTCGTCGTCGCCCGTCTCTTCCACAAGCTGATCGATTATCTGGAAGAAATGGTGGTGACCGCCGTGCCGCCAACGCCTTTGCCGCACGATGGCTTTGAGGAGATGTGCCACCGCGCCCCAAGCCTTTTCCGACGCCTGGAGTGGCTCACCGTCGGCCAACTCCTCTTCCGCATGTTGGATTAGTTGGCGGCTGACTACTATATGGTTTTGCTGTAGTTCCAAGGTCATGGCGAGGCCCTTCCTACTCCTCCATCATCGCCTGCACTATGTCGCGCATCTGTTGGGCGTAGTGTTCGTAGGGCCGGTTCTGGTAGCCCAATATCCTCTGCGATTCCCCGGTGTCGTACCAGTCCACCCATCCCGGCGAATCCCGGTACACCGCGTCGTCGGACGGGGCGCCCACAAAGTCGTAGAAGTCGTTCACGTAGTCCCGCCCGGTAAGCTGCCACGAGGCGCCGCCGCCTATGTTCAGCACGCCCTGGGCCGGCTCGGGCAACGTGACGGCGGCGAACAGCGCATCCACCACGTCGTCGCGGTGCACCATCTCCACGCGCTGGTCCGCCGTGAACGGCCACGGCTCCGGCGGCTCCAGGAACGCGGGCACCGCGATTGGCGCGATGCGCAACGACACCGCCCGCAGCGCAGATTCCGCGACCAACTTCTCGCCGGCAATCTTGCTCTCGGCGTACAGGTCGATAGCCTGCTGCGAGTGCTCGACCGTCACCGGCGGCCGCTCGGCGGAGGTGTCGCCGTAGGTGCTGATCGACGAGGTGAACACCAGGCTCGCGCCGGGACTGTGTTCCCACAGCGCCTCGATGAGGTTGCGCGTGCCATCGACGTTCACGGCGAACGTCAGGCCGCGGTCGCGCTCGCTGTTCGGCGGCAACAGCGCGGCCAGGTGGGCAGCCGAGGCTACCCCCACGGCGGCGCTCGCCACATCGTCGGGATTGGTGATGTCCCCCTTCACGATCTCTATGCCGGGGGCGTCCTCCAGGCCCGAAAAGTCCATCACCGGAAGGTCGAACACGCGAACGGGGCGAGCCGCATCTCGAAGGCGGCCGATAAGCTGCCGGCCCACGCTTCCCGCGCCGCCCGTCACGAGAACGAGTCCGCTCTCTCGTTGGGTGGTGTCATCCATTGTGGCCTACCTGGGCGGGAGGCGTCACGTGAGGGTCGTTCCCCTCATGCCGGCCTTGTCGATCACGTTCTGCGCGCTCGCGATCAGCTGTTCGAGCGCCGGGCCGAAGGAGTCCCAGTCCTGGGCGCTCTTGAGCTCGAGCGCCGCCGCCGCGTCGCGGTTGCAGTTCCTGGTCACCGGTATGCTCGGCATGGTCTTGAAGAAGAAGGTGTCGCTGACCTCGCCGAACTTCTCCACTATCTCGGTTACCGAGTCTTCCCACGCCTGGTTCTGGACGCCCAGGCCATCGGCGATCTGCTCGCAGGTGGCGATCGCCTCGTCGAGCATGTCCTGTCCTGACTGTGGCATCTGCGCCTCTCCGTGGTGCGGCGGCGCGCCGTTCCTTCCGTCATTCCCGCGTAGGCGGGAATCCAGTAGTGGGGCGCGGCCGCCGGGTTCGTGCTAGTCGTTGTCGTCTGCGGGCACGAGCTCCTCGATCGGGACCTCGACGTGGCCGTTGGACAGCTCGCCGTTGACGAAGTGCGGGTAATGCTTCTTCATCGCCTCCAGGTCCACCTCTGCGTTGCGGGCAAAGCCCTGGCCGTCGTGCCTGTCGTAGGGGAACGGCTGGAACTTCTCAAACCGCTCGCCGAAGCGCTGGCGGCTCGGCCTGCGGTCGTAGGGGAACTTGTACTTGTCGCCGTCGGCGGGCGCCACGTCCACCAGGTCGTAGTCGCGGCTTCCCAGCCCGATCTCGTGGCCGGTGTTGATGCTCGCCACCTCGCTCTGGCCGTGGAAGGTCGCCGCGGCAGCCTCGAACTTGGCGTCGCCGGGGTGATGCGCCTCCATCAGCTCCGCCGCCGAGCCGGGCATACCCACGGACTGTCGCGCGGCGTCGACGCACGCCATGTCGATAGCCACCGCGTCCTTGCTGGCGAAAACGCCCAGGTGCGGCACTATGGGGATGTCGGCGTGGTTGGCGCAGTCGCAGCGCGGGGACACGTCGATGGCCATGTTGATGTAGCCCACCTTGCCGCGTCCCACCGCCTTCTCCACGCCCAGGCAGGCGTCGGCGATAGCGACGTCCACCGCGTCGAAGTTGACCGGCGGCACCTCGGCCAGGCCGCGCGGCCCCATCACGCCGAAGCAGCCCAGGCAGGTGGCGCAGCGTTCGCGCTCCCACTCGAGCTCGTCGTTCTCGTTGATGTGGTACAGGTTGAACGGGCAGCAGTCCTCCAGAATCTCCCAGTCGGGCGTGTTGGCCTTGCCCTTGAACCGCTCCGGATGGAACTTGGCCGCCGCGCCGTAGCCGTAGTTGGGATGGCCGCCCATGTGAACGTTCAGCTTGCCGCGCTTGGACTGAGCGCCGATGCCCAGGTTCTTGAGCGCGCCGCCGATGACGCCCATGCCGTGCCCCTTGAAGTGGGTCAGGGCTATGAGAACGTCGGCCGCGGCGATAGCCTGCGCAACGTAGGCCTCCTTGAGCAGGTAGCCTTCCGGCAGGTCCACGCGGTAGTCGCTCGTGCCGATGAAGCCGTCCGCGCAGATGAACGGGCAGCCCAGCGTGGCCGAGCTATAGCCGTTGCGCTCCGCGGTCAGCACGATGTCCAGCTCGGACGACCTCGATCCCCAGGGCGAGTACGTCGAGGTGGTCGTGTCGCACACGAACGGCCTGCCGCCCAGCTCCTTGATGCGGTCCGCCAGCGCCCGCGCGTACACGGGGCGCAGGTACGCCGAGTTGTTCCACTCGCCGCAGTGCACCTTGATGGCCACGATGTCGTTGGGCTTCACCAGTTCGTCGAGGCCGGCCGCGTCGAAGACGGTCAGCATCTTCGAGACCAGGCTCGTCTCCGTCGACTCCGAATGAGCGTCCATGTAGTAGACTTTCGACTGTGCCATAGCGATTCCTCCCAGTGATTGTGAAAAAAAGCAAACACTTGCCCAGAATGTGTTCAGCCTACCACCAGATTGCGCCCCCTGTCAATTTGATACCGCACCCGCCCGTGCCCGACGTCGTCCACCGCCCGCCGCCAAGTCCCTTCCCCCTCGCAGGGCTGACAGGGGTATGTGAAGGCTTGGAATGGTATAAGAACTTGGAAAGCGCACGGTTTTCTGGCATCCTTCAGTTACCACACAAAAAGGAGGCCAGTTACAACCATGCGCCCTCAAGACAGATGTTACCAGATTCGCAAAGAGGTTGCATCGCACTTCTCGCATCTCAACGAGTCTCAATTGGACGGCCTGGCGCGGTGGGTGTACGGCGCCATTCTGGCAAAGAGCGCGTGCCAGAACGCCGTAACCGCTGAGCTTGCCGTCCAGGGCATGGGCAGTTTCGGCTCGATACGCCAAAACCTCAGGGAATGGCTCTACGACGGCAAAGACCGAGCCCGGCCGAGTCCGAACCAGCTGGACGTGGAGACGTGCTTTGAGCCTTTTATGGAGTGGGTGCTGTCGATGTGGAAGTCCGACGAGTTGGCGCTGGCGATAGACCCCACGCTGAAAGGCGACAAGGTGGTGGCCATAGTGGTGAGCGTGCTGTACCGAAGCAGCGCCATACCCGTGGCCTGGCGAGTGCTTGCGGCCAACCAAAAGGCCGAGTGGATGCGTCCTGCGGCGAAATTGCTCAGGCAGATAGCGCCCGCGGTCAGGCCGGACATGAAGGTGGTGGTGATGTGCGACAGGGGGTTGCAGAGTCCGACATTGTGGAACCAGATAGAGGAATTGGGCTGGCATTACCTGGTCAGGATGGTGAAAAGCGTGACATTCCACCCCGATGGTGGTACACGCGACAATGCGGCCCGTATGGTGCGGGCGCCCGGACAAGCGTGGATGGCGACCGGAACCGCGTTCGGGGCCAAGAGAAAGCGCCGCCGCGTGACGATGATAGTGATGTGGGATCACGGCCAGAAGGAGCGGTGGGTGTTGATGACGGACCTTGCGCCCGGCGAGGTGGAGGCGAGTTGGTACGGTTTGCGCTTCTGGATAGAACTGGGCTTCAGGGGGCTCAAGGGGGTAGGGCTGGAGTGGGACAAGACGCGCAGAACCGACCCCGACCGGGTGGCGCGGCACTGGTTGGTGTTGGCGGTGGCGATGCTGTTGTTGCTGGCCTACGGAAGCAGGGCTGAAGACGCTGAGGATCAGGGCGTCTCTCCCAGCAATCTCAGAGCGCCCAGGGCCATGCCGTCCACGCATCGAAGCGCCTTCAGCAGACAGAGACGGACAGTGAGCCTATTGAGACGTGGCATAGGGTGGCTGAGGCGTCTGCTGAGTGGGGGCAGACGGCTATGGAAGGGGCTGTGGCTGCTGCCCGAAGCCTGGCCTGAGCCGTCGCCGACCCTGAAAGTGAAACACGGGCTAGACAACTGGCTTGTCTGAAACATACCCCTGTCAGCCCTCGCAGGGGGAAGGTTAGGATGGGGGTGCCGAAGTGTCCCTCTCTCCCCCGCAGTGACATCGTTCAACCCTGGCAAACAAGGGAAGGCCCCCGCTGGTGGATGGTGCAAAGTCCAGCAGGGGCCAGAAATCCTACGCCACGGCGGGCCCGCGGCGTCAGCCTAACGACGCCCTCGGCGCGTTCGAGGCCGCAACGTTGGCGGCGGCTCAGTAAACTCATCTCCCCGCTCTCGCGCGGCGACCATCCGCTCATACCAATCCGTCCAAGCCTCTTCGCGCTCCCACTGCCCCTCTTCACGTCCCTCTTCGCGCCCCTCTTCGCGCCCCTCTTGGCGCCCTTCTTCGCGCCCCTCTTGGAATCGCCTTTTCAGGTAACTCTCGGCAATCATGGAAACTCCCTGCACGAACACGTAAGTAATCGCCATAGCCGCGACGACCACCGGCTCCACGCCATCTATTATAGCCCTGACAGTCTCAGGGCCACCGTCATCGTCATTGCGCCATACTTCCAGCCAGACGATGAAACCCGAGCCGGGCGTGAACAACGCCACGAACACCCAGAAGTACCACCACTGGTAAGTGCCTAGTATTCTTGGTGGGCTGTCGGCATCCGCCGTGGATGTCATCGCTGCCAATCCGGGTTTCTTCCCTGCTCGGTCCGGGCGCGGCGCAGGTCTATGCCGTCTTGCCGTAGAAGCGCATGTTACCACAACTGCCCACCGCCCGCCGCCGCCAAGCCTCTTCCCCCTCGCAGGGGTTAGAGCCTGCCCCGTACTCGATGCGGGGATGGGGGTGCTTCAAACCCCGCCCCTGCGGATGTCCGAATCACCGCCGCCGCCTACTACGCCGCGGCGGGCCCGGGGCGTCAGCCTAACGACGCCCTCGGCGCGATTGCTACTCCCTCGAGTAGGCCATCACCTTGCTCAGCTTGTGGGAAAGGCGATCCTCCGCCATCTCCAAGTCGTACTGGCTTTGCAGACCCACCCAGAAGGCCGCGGAATTGCCGAAAAAGCGCGAAAACAGCAGGGCTGTCTCCGCCGTGATGGACCGCTCACCGTGGACGATGGCGTGAATCCGTCGCGGGTCGACGCCAATCGCCTTGGCCAACCGGTACTGGGTGACGTTCATCGGTTGCAGGAACTCCTCGTTGAGTATCTCCCCCGGATGAACCGGCGCTAGCCTTTCCAAAGTATGCGCGGAATCCTTTGTAATAACCGGACCTCCTTGCCCAAATCCTCAGTGGTAGTCCACAACCTCTACCTGAAATGCGTCTCCTTCTTCCCAGACAAAGCAGATCCGCCACTGATCGTTGATGCGTATGCTGTGCTGCCCCCTCCGATCGCCCGAAAGCGCTTCAAGGCGGTTTCCTGGCGGCAGCCTGAGGTCATTTAGGCTAGAAGCGTTGTTGATGATCATCAACTTCACTTGTGCTCGTCGTTGAATATGTTCCGGGAACCTTCCGACCCGGCGACGCTCGGCTATTGCCTGGGTGTACCTGTTCCCATAGCTCCGTATCATATTGCCTATATTAGTATACTACGCTATTAGCGGTGACAACAATGATACGAACCTAAACAAAGAGCCTTCACCCCCATCCCAGCCTTCCCCCATCAAGGGGGAAGGGACTCTTGGGAATAGCGCCCCCATGGCAATCCATGGGGGCTTGGCATCCGGGGGCGTTGCCAGGGCTACTGCGGCCCTACCGTGTTGCTTTCCACCCAGCTCGACCAGCCGTTATCGTTGCCGGCCCGTACCCCCATCCGGCAGCCCGGGCTCTGGCCGTTCCACCAACCGGCCGATAAGTCAGCGGTCGCCGTGACGGTCTGGCCGGTCTGGGTCAGATTGCCTTCACTAGCGACGGCGCCATTGGCGACCAACCCCCAATCACCCCCGTCGTTGCAGGTGTAAGTTACGTGGTACTTCGTCGCCCAGAGGGGCTGCTGCCAACTGGTGGAAAGCTCCTTGTTCGCGGTGGAAATAGCCGTCACGGAAGACGGCGCGGCCGGCGTCGCATCCTTGCTGAACGCGACGGTCGTGGCCAGCAGGTTGCTGCACGACGCGTCGCTGTAGGCGGCGAAGGTGTAGCTGCCTCCGCCCATCGTGACCGTCGTGCTGGCCCCGCTGACCGCGTTGGAGCAGGTGCCGCCGCTGGGCGAGGTGTACTTGTAGTACCAGTCGCCCGGGTGCCCGGCGATGGTCAGCGTCGCGCCCGTCGCGGTGAGGTTGGAGGGGGTGAGCGTGGTTACGGTCTCAAAGGTAATCTCCGCAATGTTCCAGTCGCTGTAGGATCCCCAGTCAGAAGCACCGTGTGAATGGTAGTGGCCGAACCCGACACTCCAGCCGTTGCCGGACGGCTGCGCGGCCTCGGTCTCCGACGTCGAGAGGGCCCAGGAGTAAGCGCGGTGTACATCGCCGGTTCGTGCCGTAACGAAGTAGGTGGTGTTGGGCGCGAGGCTGCAACCGCTGCCGGAGCAGGTGACGGTCGTGTCGGTGTACGTGCTGGCGGTGGGAGTGGCGGTGGAGAGGGTCGCCAGGACCGTGTCGGACGGTTGGCTGGTGGACGAGTACTGCCCTGTCCCCTGCATCGCGCGGAGCTCGAAGACCATTCCGTTTGTCCCACCCGTGTTCTTCAGCGGCACGGTTACGCTCTTGAGGACGTAGCCGCCGGTGTTCGACCCCGTGGTGAAGGCGACGGCCTGATTCATATCGGTGTGTATGTATGATTCAAACTGTGTGCTCTTCGTGCTGCTCAGGTTGGAAACGGAGGCGAAGAGGGTGGTGAACTGCGTCGCCGTGGCCAGCAGGTTGGCCGTCGTGCACCCGCTGTCGCTGTACGCCGAGTAAGTATAGCTCGTGTGCGGGGAGAGGCCGGTGAGGTTCTTGCTGCTGCCACTGACCGGCCCCTGGCAGGTGTTGTCCGGCGACGTGTCGGCCTGGTAGTACCAGTTGCCCGAGTGCCCGCCGACGGTCAGCGTCGCCGCCGTAACGCCGATGTTCGAGACGGTCAAGGCGGGGTTCGGGTGGATGAGCGGCGCAAGTGCCCAGGTCGAATTACCCCAAGCATTCGTGGTTCTGACCCTCAGGTCGTACGTTTTAGCGTCGTCGATGGTGTAGTTCGTGCCACCGGCTGTCCATGAGGAGATAGTGGCTGTGACCTTGCCATTGACGACATCCGCGGTCTCTACGTCTGCGCAAAGCGTATAGGCGCTGGAGGCGTTGTTTTCCCAAGTCGCACATTCGACTTCATAGCCCTGGCCGTACTTTGGCCACGTCCATGTGACTGAGACGGATCCGGCGGTGCGCAAGGCAGATATATCCTCGGTGACAAGTCCGGGTGGGGTGGCCGGATGCGCGTCAGTGGACAGTACCCAGGGACTTGCCTGCGCTGGGTCGCTGGTCACGGCCCGCACGGCGACCGTGTAGGAGCGCCAAATCGACAAGTCTTGATCGAGACCGCCACGCTTATCTTTATCGACGGTGAATGTCGTGGTCGAGTCGGATGCGACCGACCCGCAATGCCACCAGGACCAGCTGGTCATCGGTTGGGTGCTGGGGCTGGCTGCGCAGGCGAGGTTGTAGCCGCTGGCGCCGGATACTACCGACCAGCCCACGTACAGCTTCTCATCGAGCGTGTAGTTGTCGCGCGTCACGGTGATCGACGCGGGCGCGGCAAGCTGGCTCTGGTCCTGCGCGGCGGCCATGACCAGGGATTGCGCCGATGCGCCGGACTGCTGGACGGTGGTCAGCCAGTCGTCCGCCGGCCCGCGCGTGAGTTCGCTCCAGTCGCTGGCGGCGTTGGCGTTGGTCGCCCGTACCGCCAGCTTGTTGACCACGGCGGAGGTGGTGTATTTGTACGACGTGTCGGTTACGCCGGTGGCGACGCTGCTCCACGAGGCGCTGTTGTTGATTTTCGCCCGCACGTCGTAGCCCGTGGCGTTGCTGACCGCGCTCCAGGCCAGCTCGAAGAAGCCGTCGCCGTTGGTGACGGTGAAGTTGGCCGGGGCGGGCAGGTCGTTGTCGATCTCGGTGACGGCCAGATCCACCTTGCCCGCGTAGTACGTCCTGGCGTCCAGGCCGGAGTCGCGCGCGCCGTTGGCGTAGTCGGCGTCCTCGGCGGCGACAAGTGTCACGGTCTGGGCGACGTTCCAGTTTTGCGGGGTGAAGATGACGTCGATCGATACGACGTCGGCGGCCTCGCCCTTGAAGGTGATGTCGGGGTCGTTCTTGTCGCGCACCGAGATATAGACGCAGACCTTGGTCGTTTCGCTGGGCGGCGCGGCGAGCAGTACCTGGTAGCTGGCCTCGCCGCCTTCGGGCACGGCCAGGGCGGTAATCGCGTTGCCGCCTGCGTCCTGGATGATGATGCCGCGCTCGACCGGGAAGTAGCTGTGGGCGAGCGGCGAGTTGGTCCAGCCGCTCCAGCCGCCGTCGTTGCCGGCGCGCACGCCCACGGTGTAGGCCGAGGCGTTGTTCACGCTGATAGTGATGCTGGTGGAGGTGTGGGCGTCCGCCGCCGAGGTCCATGTCTGGCCATAGTCGGAGGTGTAGGTGACGTGGTACCTGGTCGCGCCCGCCGGCGCGTCCCAGGAGGCGGTCAGCGTCCCGTCGGCGCGGGTGGCGCTCACCGAAGCTACCGAGCCGGGCGGGTCCGGCTGGTTGGGCGGCGTGTACGGGCCGGCGGACGCGGAGTTGACCCAGCCGCTCCAGCCGTGGTCGTTGCCCGCGCGCACGCCGACGACGTAGGATTTGGCGTTGTCGGCGCTGATAGAGACGCTGGCGCTCGCCTCACCGTAGGCGGCCAGCGACCAGCTCTGCATCCCGTCGGAGGAGTAGGTGACGTGGTACTGGGTCGCGCCGGCCGGGGCGTCCCAGGAGGCGGTGACGGTCCCGTCGCTACGGGTCAGGCTGATCGAGGAGACAGCGTCGGGGGGGGGGTGAATTCGCCAGCGCGAGAGACGCCGAGAGCGCGAACGCCGCCGCCAGCAGCGCCAACACCGCGCCAAGCAACAGGGTCGGTCGAGATGATATCGTAGTCATATACCTGCGCCAGAGTGATGATGCTGTAGTCATACGTACCAAGGTATCGCCTCCATCCACATCTGAACCCGGTCCATGCTCAGGCGATAGTATCATATAATGACCACCTCCGCATCTCTACTCCCGCGTGGAAGCCTGTATCAATTTGCTAGGCCCACCCCGAATCGTCGTTCCCGCGAAAGAACGTCATCCCCATCCCGCGCAAGAACGTCACGCGCGCCTGAAACTCTCCGCAACTTCAAGTATCCTGACGTTGCCCCAGCACGCTTGCGTCAAGGCGGCCCCTTGCGGCGGAAACGCGCCGTGTATGACCTTGACTCCCTTAGTGCTAAGGAAATCAACCACGGGAACGAAGTCGCGGTCCGAGGAGAGCAAAACTGCTACGTCGTAGTTGTCTGCCCAAGCCAACTTGATCATGTCGGTCGCGATGCGGGTATCCACACCCTTTTCTTCCGTGCCCCTCATGTCGGACTGGCATTTCGGACAACGGGCGACCTCAAGATGGCACACAGGACAGGTCGGGCCTCGCCTTTTGCGTTGCCTCTCAATCATGGTGACGTGCACACCGGGGAATCGGTTCAGAGTGTTCGTCGCCCAATTCCGAAGGCGTTGGTCCTTCTCACTGCTCGGGTCGTGCGACCCGTACACATTCATGCCCTCGTAGGCGATCTGCGCGGTGGCGTCAACCACCCTGAGGGCTTCCTCCGCCAGCACTTGCCCAAGTCTTAGCCAATCTATATTGAATCCGGGAACCAGCCGGTTCATCGTCAACTGAAAGTTCCAGAAATCAGCAAACACCCTTACGCGGACTCTGTAATCCGTATTCGCGTCAGACGACATTCCTCAACCGCCCAGTAGCAAAAAAAGGGGCGCTGAATCGCGCCCCTGGGTTATGAGTATCGAGCGCCGTTACTCCCGAAATGGTGGGCGGCCGCCCGATGGGTTCTAATTGCATAGAACGATACTCTTGATAAGAGGCTCTGTCAAGCGCCGGCTAAGCGAAGAGCCTGTATCAGCCTCGCCGCCGAGCCTGTGTCAATTTGCCAGGCGCACCCCGAAAAAACCGTCACTTTTCCGCGCCATCCGGCCCCCACCCTGCCACCCTCAACCCCCACGCCCGCCCAACCACGTCCACACACCTGCGCAATTTCATCCCACGATTCCGCCCCAATCCCCCAAATTTCGCCACCCCTCTTGAAATAACCGCACGTCCGTGCTATTCTCCCCACACTAGGCATCGACCCCCAAACCGGGTAAGCCCCAGTCGCATCCTTAACAACCGAATACCGGCCACCAGCCACCCGCCACCGGCCACCACCGCCCCCTGCCCTCTTCCGCCACGCCGCGCGACACTTATGCCACGAATTGCCCACGCCGGCATTACAGAATTGCGCACAACCGACGGCGCGCCCAGCTACGAACACAACAGAATATCGCAGAATCGAACAGATTTCGCCGTAACTACTCAGACTTCGTGATTCCAGAAAGTCCCTTCCCCCTCGCAGGGGGAAGGTTAGGATGGGGGTGTCGCCCCAAAGCCAGGCTCGTATCATCAACTCTGAACAGTTACCTCGATCTTCGCCCTCTGGACTTCCGGGCGCGCCGACGCGTACCATGCTTGGCGCACATCCAACCAAACAGTTGTGGAGGCTGACTTGCTCGAAGAACCGCAGCGCCAGGGCCTGCCCGCGCCCAAGCGCCTGATGCCGGTCGCGCTGGGAGGGCTGCTCGCAGCCGCGGCGCTGCTGGCTATGTTCATCGTCCTGGCAGGCCGCGCGCAGGCCCACGGACAGGGATCCACAATCGTGGTCTTTCGTGGCGTCGCGGAGGCCTACTACGTCGAAGTGGAGGTCCAGCCGGCGCGGCCCGTAGTCGGCTGGGTGCACATCTCGGTCATTCCCCATGAGACGGCCACCTCCCGCCCCGTGCTGGACGCCGCAATCACCGTGTACGCTGTCAACGAGGACGGCGAACCCGTGTACAAGGCCCCCGCGCTGCTCACGCCCGGATCGGACGAGACCTCGCCGCCATACTACGACGCCAACATCACCTTCAGAAGTCCGGGGAACTGGGTTCTGCGCGTCCAACTGGACCACGACTCCATCGGCCCGGCTTCGCTGGACACCCCGCTGCGCATCGGCCGCCAGCCCCTGCTGCCCGGCGTGGAGGGCACGCTGGTGTTCGTGCTCGCCACCGGCGCCATAGTGGGCGGCGTCGTTTACCTGTGGCTCGTGTCGCGCCGCGTGAGGCGTGCCGCCGAAAGCTAGTCCCTCACGTCGTCGAGCGCCAGCTCGCCATTCTCCCGATGATAGGTCACCGTCACCGGCAACCCCTGCGTCATGTGCTCCCTCAGGTGAGACGGCGAAAAGCCCGGAAAGAGCCTGCCTCTCGCGTTGAGCTCGAGCGTCTCTCCCGCCTCGGTGCGCACCCGCACGAAGTCCAACTCCAGCAGCGTCCTCGACTCCACTCCAATCACATAGCCGCGGGCCGTCTGAACCTCCGGTTCGCCGCCGCACCCGACCACGCCGGCGCAGGCCAGCAGCAGCGCGAGCCGCGCCATAGCAGCCGCGACGCGCTCAAACCGACCTTGCCGTTTCGGTTCAACAACGGCTTTGCTGAGGTCGTGAAAATGGTCATTGTCTTGGCGAAAGCTCAAAAGTGGCCCAAATCTTAATTGACTGCGAAAAATGCCATCGGATATTTTGACGCTAAGGGGAGGTGTCAGATGCGCAGACTCATTCCGAGCGTACTTATCGCAGCAATAATCGCCCTGGTCGGCTTTGGCAGTCAAGCCGTCCAATCGAACACCGATCACGCCAGCGTTGTGTTTGTCGTGGACAGGCACGCGCTGTCGCTGACGCCGAACGGCGTCGATTCCGCCAAGTCCGTCATCGGGCTGGTCGCGACGCTCAGGCCGGACGCGGCCTTCAGCTTCGTGGGCGCGGACGACCCCACCGGGGGCGCCGGCCCGATGCTCGCGACCGATGACGCCTACGCGGCGTTCCAGGGCGGCCTGAGCGGCTGGCTGCTCGCGCCCGGCGCAGCCGAGGACGTGGACGTCCTCGGCGCGGTGGCCGAGATAGCCAAGTTTATGGAAACCACTCTCGCCCCGACCGGCAGCACGGTGTACCTGGTAGGCGGCGAGGGCGGAGAGCGCGATCTCACCAAGTCCTCCACGAGCGCCGAGGGCCTGGCCACCACTTTCCAGGACAAGGGCTGGCGATACGTGTCGGCAGGACTCGGCGAACAGCACGGCCAGCTCGCGACGCTCGCGGACCGGCTGGGCGGCGAGCACTTCGACCTCTCGGCCCTGGAAGGCTACACGGCCCTTACGAACAGCGTTCTGCGGTTGGACGGCAGGCCGGTCCTCTCGAACCTGGGCGGCGCCGAGCTGACCGGCTCGGACTCGCTGACGCTCGCGGCCTCGGCGGTTCCCGGCACCCAGGAGATGCACCTGATAGCCTTCAAGCAGAACGACGGCGGCCGTGTAACTCTCACCGGCCCGTCCGGCGCGGCGCGAACCACCGGAGACGGCGTGTCGTCGTTCCTGGTGGAAACCGCAAACGCCATCATCTGGCGACTGATCGAGCCCGAAACGGGCGAGTGGCAGCTTCACATCAGGGGCGTGGACGGCCCCGCCACGGCCTGGCGCTACAGCATGAACGTGTACAGGCCCGTGCTCTCTCGACTGGGCGCCACGCCGCTGAACGAACCCTCGGTGCTGACGGCCTACGTGGAGCACGAAAGAGAACAGGTCATGGTCGAGGGCGTTATGCTTACCGCCCGGGTGAGGACGCCCGGCGGCGAGACGCTCCAGTTCGACCTCAAGGACGACGGCCAGACCGGCGACAGGATAGCCGGCGACGGGTTCTTCTCGGCCACGATCCCGCCGCTGGTGGTCGAAGGCCGCTACCACGTGCACCTGGAGATGACCTGGCCCGGCCTGGACCAGCGCATCGCCTCGCAGTCCGAGTTCAGTACCCTGGCGTTCCCGTCGATCGACGTGAAGATGGTTCGCACGGAAGGGCTGAACGCGGGTCAGCGCGCCAAGGTCGGCGAGGTGACCGCGAACATTCTGGGCCAGCCCTACGCCGTCACGCCGTCCGAACTGACCGCGGTCGTGGCGTCGGACGCTACGGCGGGCACGCTGGAGCTGGTGCCTCAACAACTGGTGGATGAGGGCCTCGCCTGGAAGTACGACATCTACTTCACGCCGGAGAGCGACGCGCTGCACACGCTGGAGCTGCGACTGGACCTCGTTTACGCCGGACGCCCATACACGTACCTGTCGGACTCCATAGTGGTGTCGTCGGTACTGGCGGCTGTGCAGCCCGTGAGGCAAGTGCCGTCCTCGGCCGTGCCGCCGACGTCTCCCACCGGCCCGACGCCGGCGCAGCCGCCGCCCGCGCCCGGCAACTACTGGGGCCTGCTCACGATTCCCGCCGTGTTGCTGGTCGCCCTCGCCGGGGCAACCCTCTACTGGCTCACGCGCAGATCGCCCTACGGGTACATCTTCGACGACAAGGGCAACATGGTGGTGGACTTCGCCAAGCTGGAGCGCGAGGGACGGCAAAAGCTGTTCTCGAAGGAAACGGTGGGCGGCCGTGAGATTCCCATCAACGGGCTCGATGGCGTGGCCTTCACCTTCACCAAGCACGGCGTGGACCTGCAGAACACGGAAATGGCGCGCAACGTGCGCGTGAACAACCTGCCGCTGGTAAGCCAGATGGCGCTCAGGAACGAGACGGTGATAGGCACCGAAGGCAGGCTGTACAGCTTCATGATGTCGCCAACGCCCCCGATGCCGATGGGCGGGGCGGCGGGCGGCGACGGCGACTAGCGGCGGGATATGACGCCGGGGGACGCGGGTCTCCCGGCTCTCTCCTGAATACAACGGCGACTTCGCGCCCCCTCTCAAGTGATTGGGAGGAGGCGCGACTCGTTAGCCCTCGCGCTGCTGGAGCACCTCTCCCGACAGGCTGGTGATGGTGTCGATCCTGACCAACACCGCGATTCCGGTCCGCTCCGGGTCGCGGTCCAGCTCAGGCTGCGGCGTCTGCGCCATAACCCTGTCGCGCACCTCACCCGACTCGTAGAGCGTGGCGGTGCCGTGGAACCGCCAGTTGATTCGCCTGTCCGGGTTGCGATAGAAGATGACCACCTGCGGGTTCTCGTTCACGTTGTCCAGCGACGAGCGGCGGGATCGCTCCCAGAAGGCGAGCGTCTCGCTGTCGTACACGCTCAAGCTGCCCCTCATGCTTATCTGGGGGCGCCCGTCGCGGGAGGCCGTACCGACGTAGCTGTAGCAGCCGTCGTCCAGGGCGCTGTTCAGCAGGTCTCGCATCTCTCCTTCGATAGCTATCATGTGTTTCCCCTTCAAGTAGTATACTGCTGCCTAGAGCGCGCTCACCTCGCCGTACACGCCGTCGTAGCCCGGCACTATGCGCACCCGGCCCCGGCGTACCCTGTCGATAGCGCCGGCCAGTGGCTCGCCCGCCACCTGCGCGATGTCGCGCACGGGTACGTGGATGAGCAGCGCGAGCTCGCTGCCGAATTCGCGGGCCAGGCGCATGTACTCGGCGCGCACGCCCTTGGTGTTCACGCCCCGGCCCATATTTTCGGCAATCAGCGTCCGCAGCGCAATCAGCGAGCGGAACGGGGGCCGTCCGCCGTCACCGCGCACCAGGCCGTCCTCACGCTCCAGGGCCGCCGAGCGGCGCGTCGCCAGTCGCTCCACGCGCTGCGACACGCCCAGCGTCAGCTTGCGCCCGCACGACGGACAGCGCCCGCCGTGCCGCTCGGCCTCCGACGGCGTAAGCCTCACGCCGCACTTGCGATGGCCGGAGTGGTAGTATTTGCCCTCTTCGGGGAAGAACTCGACGGTGTAAGCGATGCTCTGTGTTCGCAGCGCGGCGACCAGCCCGTCGTAGCTCAGCTCGCCATCGAACACGGTAAGCTCGCGGGCCAGATTGGGCAGCGAGTGGGCGTCGGAGAAGGACACTATCGCCACGTCGTCGAGCTCGGCCATACGCCAGCACATCGCAGGGTCGGCCGACAGTCCCGTCTCCACCGCTAGGATGCGCTGGGCGTCGTCGCCGAAGCACTCCTCCAGCGACTCGAAGCCGGACTTGGAGCCGTAAACACCGAACCAGGGCGTCCACACGTGGGCGGGCAGGAGCAGGCAACGCTCGTCCACGTCGAGCAGCAGGCGAAGCAGGTCGCGGGGAGTCAGGCGCAGCATGGGGCGTCCGTCGGATTCGAGGTCGCCGTGCGGGGCGAGCGCGGCGTTGATACGCTCGGCGGCGGCGAGGCCGGGCGCGAAGATGAGCACGTGGACGCGGCGGTTGCGCCCGCCCTGCTCGGCTATGCAGGCCACCTCGCTGCCGATTACGAAGCTCACGCCGTCGTAGGCGTACAGGCCCTCAGCCGACTCGACCAGGTTCTCGCGCAGCTCGGCGAACCAGGCGGGATGGGTGAAGTCGCCGGTGGCGAGCAGGTCGATGCCCTTGAGCTTGGCCCACTCCGCGAGGCCACCGAGGGTCAGCTCGCGGCTGGTGGCGCGCGAGTAGGACGAGTGGACGTGGAGGTCGGCGGCGTATTTCACGGGCGGCGAGTCACCCCCATCCTAACCTTCCCCCATCAAGGGGGAAGGGACTCTTTGAGCGGGTTAGCCGAACAGCCCCTCTCGCTCGAAGACGCCGGCCAGGATGCCTATGCCCTCCCTGATCTCGTCCGGCGAGTTGTGGCTGTAAGTGAGCCGCAGATGGTTGGGGCGGTCGCGGTTGGCCCGGAACACGGGGCCGGGATTGTACTTGACGTCGGCCTCGACGGCCCTGTCCAGCGCGGCCCAACTGTCGGCGCCCTCGGGGAGCTTGACCCATATCATCATGCCGCCGTTGGGCGTGGACCAGGAGCAACTGGGCGGGAAGTTCTCGCCCAGCGCGGCGAGCATGGCGTCTCGCTTCTCTTTCAGGCTTTCGCTAACGCGCTCGAGATACTCGTCTCCGTGCTCGCTCAGGTATTGGTGTACGGTCATGGAGGCGAGGTGGCTCGGCGACCCGCCGAAACGCAGCTTGCCGAGCGTCTCCTTCACCGCCTCGGGCACCACGGCGTATCCCAGGCGAAGGCCGCAGCCCAGCAGCTTGGTGTAGGCCGACACGTACATCACCGAGTCCTCGTCGTCCATTCCCATGATGGCCGGCGGCAGAGGCTCGCCGTCGATCACGAAGTCGGCGTAGGACTCGTTCTCCACGATGGGGACGCCGTACTGTTGGGACAGTTCGAGCAGCGCCTTGCGCCGTTCCAGGCTCATGGTCATGCCCATGGGGTTCTGGTAAACGGAGATGGTGTATATCATCTTGGGCCGCTTGCCCTGCCACGCCAGGTCCGCCAGGATGCTGCGGACGGCGTCGGTGTCCATGCCCTGCTCGTCGGTGGGCACGTGGATGACGTTGGCCCTACGGGAGAGCAGCATCGCGAGCGTTCCCAGGTAGCAGAACTCCTCGACCAGCACGATGTCGCCCGGGTCGATGAAGGCGTCGAGTATCACCTGGATCGCTCCACCGGCGCCACTGCTCAGGAAAATCGAGTCTATATCGGTTTTCAGGCCGCGGTTCTCCTCGAGCCTCTGGGCTATCAGCTCGCGCATTCCGACGTGGCCCTGCGAGGGCGGGTACTTGGCGAGGTCGTCGGCCTGGGTGCGCATGGCGACGCGCAGGGCGTCCACGAAGCCGTCCGCGGGCAGCGTCTGCGGGTTGGCGTAGGTGACCGAGAACACGTACTTGGTGTCGGCCGCCAAGCCCGGGTGCGTCTTGACGGGCGCGGGCAGCCTGTTGGAAAACAGTCCGTCGTAGTTCATGGTTGTGGTTCCTTTCTTGCGGGGCCTATTCGAACACCGTCACTAGACACTACGATAAAGGCGTCGTGGCCCAAGCCGACCAATGCAGCGTGCATAGTGTGGGACGAGACGCAGGCATCGAGAAGAAACCTCACGGCGCATCCGCTACGCGCGCTCGCTCACGGACTTTTCCTCGGCCATAGACCGGTAGGCGAACAGGAAGCACGCCTGAATGTCTTCAGGTTCCAGTACAGGGTATTCGTCCAGAATCGTTTGCACGGAATCTCCGGCGGCGAGCCATGCGAATACGTGCTCGACGGCGATTCGCATGTCGCGTATGATGGGCTTGCCACCCAGCACGCCGGGGCGCGTGGTGATGCGATTAAGCAGTTCGACGTCGGTGGACATAATGCGCCTCCACGTATGACACGGGTTCGCCGGGCGTGGGCTACAGCGGCAACTGCACCGTCGCGCCCGACTCCGCGCTGCGGGTTACGGCCTCGGTGAACTCCATGTACCTGACGCCGTCTTCGAAGCTGGTGTGCGTGACCTGCTCCTCGCCCCTGATGGCGTTTATGAACTCCTCTTCCACGCGCCAGTTTCCCTGCTTGTCAGGCGGGATGGCGATTTCGGACAGCTCGGAGTCGCCCCGCCGTCCGCCGTAGAGGGTCATCGAGCCGGCGTCCAGCCTGAGGGTGCCCTCGGCGCCGAAGAACCACGCCTCCGGCGCGGACGCCAGGCCGAAGACCGTGCTCATGCTGAGCCGGGCGAGCGTGCCGGACTCCATCTCGCACAGCACCTCTATCTGGTCGGGTATCGAGATGTGGCGTGTCGCTCCGGCGTCGTCGCTGCGCGACTTCACGTTGACGCGGGTCAGGGCCGTTACGCTGGTGGCGTGTCCGACCCAGCGCATCATCGCCTCGTACCAGATGCCCATGCTCATGATGTTGTAGCCGCTCAGGTCGCGGTTGTGCCGCCAGTGGAAGGGCGCGTCGCGGTCGATAAAGCCGCCCTGCCGCACCGAGACGTCGACCGACAGCACGTCGCCCAGGTAGCCGTCGGCTATAAGCTCCTGGATGGTCTGGTCCACCTTCAGGGTCATGGGGGAGGGGACTATCTGGGTTACGAGGTTGGGCTTGAGCCGGGCGGCGTAGAGCATGTCGTGCGCCTGGGCAGCGTCCATGGCCATGCGGGCCTCGGTGATGACGTGCTTGTCGTTTTCGAGCGCGGCGAGCACAAGGGCGTGGTGCATGTAGGGCCAGGTGCCGATGCAGATGGCGTTGGTGTCGAAGTCCTCGATCAGATCGACCCAGCTATCGAACACCTGGGGGATGCCGTACTCGTCGGCGATGCGCTGGCCGGACGCCCGGCTGCGGTTGGCGACGCTAACCAACTCGACGCCCTCTATCGCCTTGAAGCCGGGAATGTGGCGCAGGGTGGTGTTTGCCCCCGCGCCCACGAAACCGATTCGTACCGTTTCTTCTGCCATGTGGTTACAAGCCTTTCCCGTCGCGGACGTTGAGTTCTGCGGATAGTGCGGTCACGCGACGTGTGGGCTGAAAGCACTGGCCGCGTGGCCTGTCAGATTATATGCAACCCACCGGAGCGCGTCCAGTGAGCGCCTGAGCAAGGGGCCTTCACCCCCATCCGGCACCCTTGCAATGCGGAGGCACTAGATTCCTCGGCTGCGCTTCGCTCCGCTCGGAATGACAGTTGTGGAGGGGGAAGGGACTAGCGTTCAATAGAACTCGTCCTCCTCGGTGGCGGTCCAGGGGCATATTCTTGTGACGATCTGGCGGCTCATGGGTGTCTGGCCGGCGTTCTTGCAGCCCTCGAGGTAGTAGAGCACTTCGTTGAGATTGGGCAGGAACGCGTCCTCCGGCAAGAGTGCGCGCATGAGGGGTCGGCGGCTTCGATTTCGGAGTCGGAGACGCGTCCCCAATGAAGGTAGATGGCGAACGCGAATTGGTCGGCCGCGAGCTCGACGCGCTCCCTGACTAACTTTCTGCTGAGACTGAACACCATTCTGTCTATCGAGGGGGCCACTATCGATTCTCGCGCAGGTTGTGGGCGTCGATGAGGCTTTCGAGACGACGCTGCACGTGCTGGTCGTACTGGGCATTGCGGGATTCCTGCATAACGATCCGGGCGGCCTGCAGGCGCATCGACATGTCGTCGGAGTCGAGAGCGTCTTCGATGGCGTCAACGGCCTTCAGGGTTATGGCCTGAAACTCGGACTGCGAGAAGCGCAGGGTCTCTTCGCGCAATCGCTCGAGGCACTCGCGGAAGTTCGGGTCTTCAAGCCAGCGGTAGAGGGTGTTGCGGGCGATGCCTGCGTTCCGGGCCTGCTGGGTTATGGGGCCGGGTCTGAGCAGGTGCGGCAGGGCCGTAATCTGCCTCTGAGTGAGGTTCTCGGTAAAATCTGATCGTTTCTGCATCATTCTGCGCAACTCCTAGCTGGGGATGTCGGCGGTTCTGTTCGATTCTGTAGTGTCGGCCTGAGCAATTCAGGGCATAAGTGTTGCGCCGCTTGGCAGGAGAGGACAGGGGGCGGATGGGCCGACCGGCCTTGTCTTCGCTGCCGTCGGACGCCCACAAGGGACGCCGCTACGGACGCCTGGCGCCCCTACCACGCCGTTTGGGTAGGTTTGCCGGGCCGCGGGGTCGGTCCCTCGCGTAAGCGAGAATAGCACTAATGTACGTTTATTTCAAGACCGGTGGCGAAAATGCCGGATTAGGGCGGGGTCGTGGGGAGAAACTGCGCAGACGTAGGGACGATGCTGGGAGTGCGTGGGGGTTGGGTGAGGCAGGGTGGGGAACGGACGGCGCGGCAGGGTGACGGTTTTTTCGGGGCTTGTGGGGGTCGGCGGCGGCAGGATGGCCAGGTTCGACCGTTATCACGGCCCGCGATACGCCTCGGTGACGCGGCCGACGGGGTCGGACTCGGCGAGCACGTGCGGCATGTGGCCCGTGCGGACGTAGTCGGCGATGAGCTTGCCGGCCATGGGACCGCGCCCGAAACCGGAGGAGGCCAATCCTCCGACGATGTAGAGGTTTTGACGCAGCGGAATCTTTCCTATCAGGGGCTCGCCGTCCACTGTGAAGGGCATCAGCCCGGCCCAGGTGCGCGCTATGGGCAGTTCGGTGAGCAGGGGCAGCACCTCGCCGGCGTGCGTCTTGTTCACCTCTATGCCCTGCGCGTCGGGCGTGGTGTCGTAGCCCGCGAGCTGCCGGTCGCCCCCGAAGGCTATCTCGCCAGACTGGGTCTGCCGCCCGTACAGGTGACGGGTCTGCCTCGCGCCGCCGCGGTGGGTCAGATCGTGGGGCGTGGTATCCTCGCCGTGCTCTCGCCAGAAGTGCTGCGACTCCATGGAGGATATGCCCTGGAACACGCGGGGCGGCTGCGGCTCGGTGGCCCACATCTGGCCGCGCACGGGCACGACGGGAATGTTCAAGCCCAGCATCTCGCCCACGGGCGCACACCACGCCCCGGCCGCGAGTACCAACACGCCCGCACGGAACTCGCCCCGTGGCGTTGAGACGCGGTACGAGCCGTCGGGCAGGGCGTCTATGGCGGTGACCTCGTGGCCTGTCAGAACGCGCGCGCCGGCCTGGCTGGCGGCGTCGGCGAAGGCGCGGGTGGCCCTGGCGGGGTTGGCGTTGCCGCGCTGCCGGCTGTAGAGGTAGCCGGGCAGGTCGGGACTGGCGAACGGCTCTATCGTCCGCGCTTCCCTGGCGGTTAGCAGCTCCACGTCACGCCCGTCGGCACGGGCGAACTGGACCATGCGGAGCGCGTGGTCGTACTGCTCCTCGTTGTGGATGGCGGTGAGCGAGCCGGACTGCCGGAACTCGACGTAGTGGCCCAGGTCGGCCTGGAGCGTCTTGAAGAGCTCCAGGCTTCCCATCGACAGGTGGTCGTCCAGGTCTGGGGTGCGTCCCCAGCCCGAGCCTCCGAGCAGGCCGCCGTTGACGCCGGACGCGCCGGAGGCTATGTGGCCGCGCTCCAGCAGCGTGACGGAGCGGCGGTGCGCCGCCAGGTGGTAGGCGGCGGAGGCGCCGGCAATGCCGCCGCCTACCACGATTACGTCTGTTTCCATCGCACTGCGCGTCGACAGGGTCATGGCACTCGTGTCGCGGTGACGGGCTAGCGCGCCATCCGCGAATCGACGTCGTTCAGGACCTCTATCAGACGCTTGGCATCGTCTATGCCGTCCTGAACGTCCTCCGCATCCAATAGATCCTCGTAGAAGTTGTTGTGGAGGAACTGAACAGCACGGAAAGTCAGTTTGTTCAAGGCGGGATTACTTGAGCGATTCAGAAGTCGCCGCGCGTTGTTACGCACGTCGGTGTGGGACTTGTTTGGCCAGTCCCTTGCTCTGGCGATCGACTTTATGCAGTGAGCTACTGCGCCCCACGCCTTTTCGGAAGCTTGGAGCAAGTCGCCTTTCGCCAACTCTTCCTCTGCGTGAGCGAGAAAAGTCGCGCTGATCTGCCGGTGTCTCTCAGTCGTAGCCAAGTAAGCCTCCAGTTACGGCGCAGACCACTGCGTTCCCTGGGCCGCCGTTAGCGGGACATATGCGAGTCGACGTCGTTCAGGACTTCGATGAGTGCCTTCGCGTCGTCTATGGCCAGCCGCCCGTCGAGTTCATCCGGCGTGTCGTCGAAGTAGTTGACGTGGAAGAACTCCACCATCACAAATCGCTTTCGGTACTTGGTAGGGTCGCTCGAAAGATCGAGCAGCCGCCGAACGTTTATCCGCAAATCGTCGTCACATTCGTGCGGCCATCCTCTCTGCAGTGCGATTGACTTCACGCAGTGGGCCACCGCGTCCCAGGCTTTGTCGCACGCCCGGAGCGTCGCGTGATTCGAGAGTTCTTCCTCCGCGAGCGTAAGAAACAACTCGCATATTTCCTGGTCTCTCTTGGTGGTAGCCATTGTGTGCTTCTGGCAGCGCCCCGCCGCCGCTAGTACCGGTTCCAGTTAGTTTTGCCAGTCGTGGGCTGCCCCCGCCCCTGGATTCCCGCTTTCGCGGGAATGACGGACAAGTAAACGTGTCCAGCATATTCAGATTGAAACAGTACTAGATGACCTCTTGCGATTCGCCGACGTCGGCTGCGGCGTCGCCGCCGAGCTCCACGCCCACACTGCGGATGGCCCCGAACTCCTCGCGGAAGCCGTTGTGCATGGTGCGGGAGTCGCTGCTGTAGAGCACGAATCGCGCGCCCTCGCGCAGCCATTTCTGGGACAGCGCGACGGTCTGGTGGTGTATCAGCGTGGGGATGCCGTGCGAGCCGCACACGCGCAGGATCTCGCGCAACGCCGCCTCGTAATCGGGGTGGTCGTACTGGTCCGGGATACCGAGAGAGATGCTGAGGTCGTTGGGCCCCACGAACACGGCGTCTATGCCGCTCACGCCGAGTATGTTGTCGAGGTTCTCGATCGCGGGTACGCTCTCGATGCCGATGATGCACACGTTGTTGCGGTTGCGGTTTTCGAGGTACTCACGGCTGGCCTCGCTGGGCAGCTCGCCGGTCTCGATAGCTTTGCGGGCGAGCGCGCCCTTGAGCGGCCGCCACCTGCACGCCTCGGCGACCAGCGTGGCCTCCTCCACCGTCTCGCAGTAGGGGGCCAGCACGCCGTGGGAGCCGGCGTCGATGGCCATGGTGACCAGATACGTCTCCGGCGCCGGAATACGTACTATGGGAACGACGCCGCTGAAGCTGAAGGCCGCCAGAAAGTCGGCCACGTCCTCGCGGCCCCGCGGGGAGTGCTCGGTGTCGATAATCACGTAATCGAGGCCGAAGTCGGCCATCGCCGTGGACCAGCGGGGGTTGCGGCTGAGCGAAAGCATGGTGCCGTACACTATGCCGCCGTTTGCGACCTTTTCTCGTAGCTGTGCGCCGTTCATGGGGGTTCTCCTAGTGGTTAGTGGTTAGTGGTTAGTGGTTAGTGGTCAGTGGTTAGTGGTTAGTGGGGGCGGGTATGATTGCGGCGACACCCCTATCCCCGTATTGAGTACGGGGCAGGCTCTAACCTTCCCCCATGAAGGGGGAAGGGACTTTTCGGAAGGCTTACGCCTCAAACATACCCCTGTCAGCCCATCAAGGGGGAAGGGATTTTGGTGTCACCCCTCTATTGGTGTCACCCCTCTATGGGTTGGGCGTATTCCTCCCTGAGCAGGCGCTTGAGCACCTTGCCCATGGGATTGCGCGGCAGCTCGGTTACGAACACCACGGACTCGGGTTTCTTGAAGCTGGCGAGACGCTGGCGGCAGAACTCGATTATCTCGTCGTCCTCGGCGCTTTGCCCGTCCTTGAGCACGATCACGGCCCTCACGCGCTCGCCCCAGTCGATGTCGGGCACGCCAATGATGGCGGCTTCCTCGATGGCGTCGTGGGAGTGGAGCACCTGCTCCACCTCCTCCGGAGAGATCATTTCGCCTCCCCGCTTGATGAAGTCCTTGGAGCGTCCGGCCAAGTAGATGTACCCGTCCTCGTCCATGTAACCCAGGTCTCCTGTGTACAGCCAGCCGCCCCGGAAGGTCTCCGAGGTGGCCTCTTCCTGGTTCCAGTAGCCCTTCATCAGCCGCGGGCCGCTGGCCACAATCTCACCCACCTCGCCGTCCGAGACTGGGTTGGCGTCCTCGTCCACTATGCGGACCTCCACGTCGTCCAGGGGTTTGCCCACGCTGGTCAGCCGGCGCAGCTTCCGCTCGATCTCTTCCTCGCTGCCTTCGAGGATGTGGTCCTCCGGCGGGAGCATGGTGATCGTGGCAGCGGTCTCGGTCTGACCGAAGGCGTTGATGAAGTGGACGCCCGGCAGTTCCTGGATGGCGCGCTTGATGACCTCGAATGGCATGGGGGCCGCGCCGTAGGTGACTATGTTCAGGCTGCTCAGGTCGTGGTCGTGGAAATCGGGGTGGTCCATGAGCATCTTGAGCATGGTCGGCACCATGACGGCGCGATTGGCGCGCTCGGTTTCCACCAACTCCATCCATCCCTTTGGCTCGAACTGGCGCTGCACGATGAGGGTGCGTCCGCCGTAGATGGACGACATTACCGTCTGGACGCCCGCTATGTGGTAGAGGGGAACGGTGAGGATGTTGCGCTCGTCGTCGTCCGGGTCCACGGGGGAGACGTTGCTGAGGATGAACGACGAGAAGCTGTCGTGGCTGAGCATGACGCCCTTGGGCAGGCTGGTGGTGCCGGAGGTGAAGAGCAGCACGGTCAGGTCGGCCCCGTCGCCCTGCGGAAAACGCTCCTCATCGGGGGCTGCCGCAAGCAGGTCGTCGTAGAACAGCCAGCCCTCGGCGGGTTCCTCAAGGGACACGAGCCGCGGCGCGCTGGCGAGATTGGCCGCGAACGAGTCCACCAGGCCCACGTAGCGGCTGCCGGCCACCAGCGCCTTGGGCTGGGAGTCCTCGACCATGAAGCGCAGTTCGTCGGCCCGGGCGCGGAAGTTGAGCGGGGCATACACGGCGTCTAGCTGGGCGGCGGCGAAGCAGAGCTCCACGTGCTCGTTGCTGTTCACCTGTAGCACTGCCACGCGGTCGCCCTCTCCAACGCCGATGTCGGAGAGGGCGTTGGCGAGCCGGTTCACTCGCGATTTCAGTTCGGCGTAGGTGTAGCGTGCGTCCTCGAAGACGATGGCCAGCCTGTCCGGCACGATTAGCGATGCTATGTTCAGAAACTCGGTAGTATTCATCTAGCGCCCGAACCCCCTTTGGGAAGCGAGAATGTGCTAAAGAATACCACCTAAGGCGGCCAGTTGCCAGTTGAGAGCGAGCGGAAGCCTGGCCCTCCTCTAACTCTCTGGCCACGCTTGGGCGCGGCGCATGAAAACGGCCGGGTCCGCAAGCCATTCGGCGTAGCCTATGCTCATGTTGTCCGTCAGGTAGTCCAGCTTGTCGCTCAGGCAGGACGCCAACTCGGCGTCTTTGGCGGCGAGCGTGAAGCCGCCGCGTTCCACCGAGTCGTCCAGCAGCGCGACGGCGAAGGCGTCGTCGGAGGCTTGTACGGCGTCCCGATTGCCTATCTCGCCCCTGGCAAGCCCGTCTATGCTTCCGTCCGCGAGCGCGGCGAGCAACTCGGATTCGCCAAGCTCGCCGCCGAGGTACACCACCTGCGGCATGTCGTCCGATGGCGGGCGCAGCCGTCGGCGTTCGGCCAGCGCGTCGGACTCCTGCGCGGCGGTCAGCACGTAGGCCGCGCTGCCGTCCGCGACCACTTCGCCCTGCGGCGTCTCCACGCGCGTTCCGGCGGCCAAGATGCCGTCGGCGTCCGCGATGCCTGCCAGTTGCAGCAGGCGCGCCTCGCCGGTGGTGTCGGCCAGCACGCCCACGCGCACGTCGCTGGTCAGGTCGGCGTAAGTCGCGAAGCGGCCGGCGTCCTCAGCGCGCACGAGCAGCGACTGGCGGAAGGTGACGTGGCCCGACGTGAAGACGACCGCCGCGTTGCCGTCAGCATCCCTCGTGCGCGATTCCAGAATGGTGATGCCGCCGCCCACGACGTCGAATTCGCCGCTCGCCGACGCAAGCCAGATGTCGTCCCAGGGCGCGATGCCGCGCCGGGTGAAGGACACGCCCACGCCTTGCATGGCTTCGAGCGCGGATAGCAGGTCGGCCTCGTAGCCTCGGTGTTCGTCGAACCCGGGCGAACCCGGCGCTTCGTCCGTGCTGTAGCTGATGGGCGAGAAGTAGGCGTAGAACCCCAGCTTGAGAACTCTATCGTCGTCCACGCAAGCCTCCTTTGCGTCGCCGTTCGCGGCGCAGCCACCGAGCAACGCCAGCGCCAGCGCGGCCGCCGCGACCACGGCAAGTTTTCTGAGAATACGATTTGGCATGTTCAACGCCCCGTGTCGTAGAAGTTAGAGCCGCTTGTCAGCCATTCTATCGCCGTCTCGCGCAAATTTGTACTGGCCGAGCCTTCCGGCTGGCCGCCTTCACGGGCAGCGACGTTCTTCGGCTGTGGTACAATGACGCTCACGGAGGAATCCATGGTTACACAAGTCGCTACCTACCGGGAGGCCGGCCGCCAGTTGCTGGCCCAGGCCCGCGCCGAGCTCGACGCCGGCGACCTGCGCCAGGCGTCGGAGAAGGGCTGGGGCGCCGCCGCGCAGATGATGAAGGCCGCCGCGCAGTCGCGAGGCTGGCCCCACAACGCCCATCGAGACCTCTGGACGGGTATCAGGGACTTGACCAACGAGGTCGGAGACCCGGACATCCACAGTCTCTTTGCGAGCGCTCACTACCTTCACGGCAACTTCTACGAGAATGCTTTAGATGTGGAAATGGTGACGTACCACCTGGACCGCGTCGAGCAGTTCATAGCCAAGCTGGAGGGCGTCCTGGACGCCTGATAGACGGACGTGCGAATTGACCTGGTTGCGCACTAAAGCTATAATTCGTGGACTGGACGGGCCGATCCGCGGCCCGCGAAACCGGACTTTTCAACCATGCCGAAACGAACCTATCAGCCAAAAAAACGACGGCGCGCGCGCGTTCACGGCTTCAGGGCGCGCATGAGCACCAAAGGCGGACGCAACGTCCTGAAGCGGCGCATGTTCAAGGGCAGGCATCGCCTCACGGTGTGACGCCGCGGGGAAGCAGCGCGCCGGTCGAGCCTGTACCCGGATTGCGCGCGGCCAGGCGGCATCATGCGCCGTGAGCAACGCCTCAGAAAGTCCAGGGACTTCGCGCTGGTGCGCCGTGAGGGGCGTAGCTGGCCCGGCAGGCTGCTGGTGCTGGCGGCGCGCCCCAACGGCCTGGACCTTGCCAGGTTCGGCTTCTCCGTGAGCAAGCGCGTCGGCAACGCCGTCACCCGCAACCGGGTGAAGCGCAGGCTCCGGGAGGCGGCCCGGCTGAGCGACGTAGGCCCCGGCTGGGACATTTTGCTTATCGCCCGCGCGGGCGCCGGAGACGCGGGCTACCACGAATTAGAGCGCTCCATGACCAATCTTTTCAGGCGGGCCAAGCTGTTGCGCCCACGTCAGGAAACTCACGCCGCCGCCGGTTCCGGGCGGCGTTCGGGCGCGCGGGGGGCGTGATGCGCACTCTCGCGCTGTGGGCGATCCGCTTCTACCAGTCGGCTCTGTCCCCGTACCTGGGCGGACGCTGCCGCTTCTCCCCGTCCTGCTCCGGCTACGCCTACGAGGCCATATCCGCGCACGGCGTGGCCAGGGGCGTGTGGCTGGGCGCCAGGCGGCTGGCGCGGTGTCGTCCGTTCGGGGGGCGGGGCTACGACCCGGTGCCTCTGCCGTGATTTTTTCAAGGCTAGCCCTCGGGGGGCGTGATTCCATTGAGTTACAGCGAGGCGGTCACGCGCGCCTTGCGCTTGCGACGCTGGCCGCGCTGGCGCTGCTGGTACTGGCGGGCTGCGGCAGGATCGCGGTGCCGGAGGGCTGGTCCGGCGGCGCGATAGACGGCGGCGTACTGTACATCGGCACGTCGGAGGGCGAGGTGCGGGCCATCAGCCTCGACGACGGCTCGACCAGGTGGCGGTTCGCGCTGCACGGCGAGGAGCAGTACCGCGCCGTCTATGGCACGCCGGTGCTGGAGGGCGACACGCTGTACGTGGGCGGCTACGACAACGTGCTGTACGCCATCGCGCTGGACGGGCGCGACAAGTGGGTGGAGCGGCTCGGCGACGCGATAGTGGGCGGCCCGGCGGTGGCCGACGGCCTGGTGATGGTCGGCGCGTCGGACGGCTACGTGTACGCGCTGGACGCCGAGGACGGCACGGAGCGGTGGCGGTTCGCGACGGGCGGCAAGGTGTGGTCCACGCCCGCGGTGAGCGACGGCGTGGCCTACTTCGGCTCGCTGGACCACAGCGTTTACGCCGTCGCGCTGCACGACGGCTCGCAGCAGTGGAGTTTCGAGGCGAACGGCGCGGTGGCCGCATCGCCGGTCGTGCACGGCGGGCGGGTGTACGTGGGGGCGTTCGACGGCGATTTCTACGCTCTCAACGCCAGGACGGGCGTGGAGGAGTGGCGTTTCGAGGGCGCCAGCAACTGGTACTGGGCGCGTCCGCTGGTGCATGGCGACGTGATACTGGCGCCGTCGCTGGACGGCAACCTGTACGCGCTGAACGCGGACACCGGCAACCTGCTGTGGGCGGTGGAGACGGAGGGGCCGATTGTCGGTTCGCCGGCGGTGGTGTCGGACTCGATGATCGCGCTGGCGTCCACGGACGGCAGGGTGCGGCTCATCGGCATGGGCGGCTCGGTGCTGGACGCCTGCAACGTGAACGAGGAGATACGGACGCCGGTGGTGTCGGAGGGGGACTTCATCTACTTCGGGGCGCGGGACCACTCCATCCGCGCGCTGCGGGTGAAGCCGAATGGCAATCCCGACGAGGAGTGGGTACACTTTACCAACCAGGAAAGCCCCACGCAGCGGGGGCAGGCGGCGGCCTGCTAGCCGGACAGGATTCACTTGGAAATCATAATCGACATATGGAACTCAGTCATCATCAGGCCGATGATAAACAGCCTGGTGATGCTGTACTACCTCTTCTTCAACAGCTTCGGGGTGAGCATACTCATCTTCACGATCCTGGTGCGGGTGGTGATGTTTCCGCTGACGGTGCGCCAGAGCAAGCAGCTGAAGGCGATGAACGCCATACAGCCGAAGGTGAAGGAGATACAGGAGAAGTACGCAAAGGACCGGCAGCGCATAACCCAGGAGACGATGAAGCTGTACAAGGAGAACGGGGTGAACCCGATAGGGTGCCTCGGGCCGCTGGTCATCCAGTTTCCCATCTGGATCGGGCTTTACCAGGCGATACTCCAGACGCTGCCCGCCGCGCCGGACAGGCTGATAGGGCTGTCGGGGCACCTGTACTCGTGGCTGCCGCAGGTGCACGAGGTGATACCGCTGAACAGCTCGTTCCTGTGGCTGGACCTGGCGTTGCCGGACCGGACGCCGGTGTTGCCGATACTGGTGGGGGCGTCGATGTACCTGGTGCAGAAGATGACGGCGATGCCCTCGGCGGACCCGCGGCAGGCGTCCACCAACCGGATGATGCTGTGGATGATGCCTATCATGTTCGGGTTCTTCACTATGCAGTTCCCCAGCGGGCTGGCCATCTACTGGGTGGTGTCCAACGCGGTTGGCGTGGTCATCCAGGGGTTCGTGACGGGCTGGGAGCCTATAACCTCGATCTTCACTTTCATAATGCGCCGGGGGCGGCCACAGCCGCAGCCCCAGCAGGCGGCGGCGCCGGCGCTGGCGGCGCCAGCGGAGGAGACGGCAAGCGATGAGACGACAGATAGAAACGTCGGCCAAGACACCGGAAGAGGCAATCGAGCTCGCTCTAAGGGAGCTAGACGCCGAGCGCGCAGAAGTCGAAATAGACGTCGTTAGTCGCGGCAAGGCCGGCTTCATGGGCATAGGGAGCGAGCCGGCCAGGGTGAGGGTGACGCTGCTGGAGCAGCGCTCCGAGCTGGTGGTGGTGACCACCGAGATACTGGAGCAGGTGCTCACCAACCTGGGCGTGTCCGCGGTGGTGAGTCTGCGGCAGGCGGAGAGCGAGGACGAGGGGCCTATCTTCGAGATAGCGGGCGACGACTCGGGGCTGCTGATAGGGCGCAGGGGGGAGACGCTGCGGGCGTTGCAGTTCATGGTGAAGTTCATCGCGGGGCGCAAGATAGGCGAGCGGGTGAACCTGACGCTGGACGTGGAGGGCTACCAGCGGCGGCGCAACGACTCGCTGGCCAACCTCGCGCAGCGGGTGGCGCGGCGGGTGGCGGCGTCCGGGCGCTCGATCACGCTGGAGCCGATGCCGCCCAACGAGCGGCGCATCATTCACATCACGCTGTCGGACCACGCGGAGGTGACGACGCAGAGCACGGGGGCGGGGGACGACCGTAAGGTGATCGTGCGGGCGCGGTAGGGGGGATTATCCACGAAGGGCGCGAAGGACGCGAAGGGGGATTATCCACGAAGGGCACGAAGGACGCGAAGAGGGATTATCCACGAAGGGCACGAAGGACGCGAAGGGGGATTATCCACGAAGGGCACGAAGGACGCGAAGGGGGATTATCCACGAAGGGCACGAAGGACGCGAAGGGGGATTATCCACGAAGGGCACGAAGGACGCGAAGAGGGGGTGGGGGAAGTGGCAAGCGTGGTGGGAAGGCGGGGCGTGTCTGGCGGGCACAGTAGATTCCTCGGCTGCGCTGCGCTCCGCTCGGAATGACGGGGAATGGGGGCGCTCGGAATGGCGGGGATAGGGACACGCGGAATGGCAGGGGCTGTGGAGGGGGAAGGGACTAGGGGAAGGCGGGGCGGCGCACCCATCCTGACCTTCACCCTCACCCTAACCCTCTCCCTGAGGGAGAGGGGACATAAGGAAGGCGGGGGCGTGTGTGGCAGGCACGCTAGATTCCTCGGCTGCGCTGCGCTACGCTCGGAATGGCGGGGGCTGTGGAGGGGGAGGGGATACAAGGAAGGGGCCTCATGGCTTATGAGCGGATACGGCTGGAGGTGGATGGGCGGGTGGCGCGGCTGACGCTGGCGCGGCCCGGCGCGGGGAACGCTATCGACGGGCGGGCGGCGGCGGAGTTGCGCGACGCCTGCGAGCGCGTCCGCCAGGACGACGCGGTGTGGGTGGTGACGCTGGCCGCCGAGGGTGACGCCTTCTGCGCGGGCACGGACCCGGCCGCGCTCGCGGAGCTTGGGGCGCTGGACGCCCCCGCGTTGCCATCGGCGCTCGCGGAGTTGCGCGTGGCGGAGGCGGTGGCCGCCGTGGAGAAGCCGGTCGTCGCCGCGCTGTCGGGCGACGCGCTGGACCAGGGGCTGGAGCTCGCGCTGGCGTGCGACGTGCGCGTGGCCTCGCTGGACGCCCGCTTCGGCATGACGCAGCTCGCGCGGGGCCTGCTACCCTGGGACGGCGGCACGCAGCGTCTGCCGCGCCTGGTGGGGCGCGCCGCCGCGACCGAGATGCTGCTGACGGGTGCTATTCTGGACGCCGCGCGCGCGGCGGAGATGGGGCTGGTGAACGAGGCGGTCGCGCCGGAGCGGGTGGCGGAGCGGACGGGCGAGATAGCGGCGGCGGTGGCGTCTTTCGGGCCGATAGCGACGCGGTACACGAAGGAGCTGGTGCGCGAGGGTCTGGACATGACGCTGGACCAGGGGCTGCGGCTGGAGGGGGACCTGAACTTCCTGTTGCAGAGCACGGCGGACCGGGCGGAGGGGGTGGCGTCGTTTCTGGAGCGGCGCTCCCCCACCTACCGCGGCGAGTGACTTGTCCCTTCCCCCTCGCAGGGGGAAGGTTAGGATGGGGGTGCAGTCGGCGAGCAAGGAACAGGAGCAATGGAGTCAAGGACGTCCAGAGCGCGCTATTTAAGAAAGAACATGACCGACGCGGAGAGAACCCTTTGGCGTTCCCTGCGCCAACGCCAGCTACGATACAAGTTTCGGCGTCAGCGACCCATCGGCGAATATATCGTTGACTTCGCGTGTCTATACCCCAAGCTGATAGTCGAGGTGGACGGCGGTCAGCACCAATGGCGAACCGCGCAAGACCTGGAAAGAACCCAGCGGCTGGAGGCCGAAGGGTACACAGTGCTGCGCTTCTGGAATAATGAGGTGCTTGAAGAGACGGACTCGGTGTTGGATGCTATTGATGCCGAGATCAGGCGGCTGGTTGCACAACGGGGAGCACCCCCATCCTAACCTTCCCCCTGCGAGGGGGAAGGGACAAAGTGGCGCGCGGCGGCACCCCCATCCTAACCTTCCCCCTGCGAGGGGGAAGGGACTAGGGGAGGGACTGAAATGGCGTTGACCGACAGCAGGACGGGGGCCATCGACCGGCTGCTTCGACTCGCGGAGGAAGGGATCGAAAATAAGGACAGGGACCAGGCCTGCGACAACGGATGGGCGGCCCTGGCGCTTGGCCTCGACGAGGTTGCCGAGAGACGGGGAATGAAGCACGACCACATGGGGGACTACTACCTGATTATGGAGGCCCTGATAGAAGATATCGAGGATGAGGAAGAGATGGAGGACATAGACTTGCGCTTTTCGGCAGCCGCCAACATGCACTACGAATGGTTCCGCGCCGAAAAACCCTGGGACTTCATTTGCATGGAGTTGGACGCCGTGAAGGAGCTGCTCGCCTGGCTGGAAGACGTGGAGTGAGCGTATGTCCGCTGAAGGGGATACGGTGCTGTATGAGAAGTGCGGGGGGGTGGCGCGGCTGACGCTGAATCGGCCGCGGCGGCTGAATGCGTATAACGTGGCGATGCGGGATGAGTTGTATTCGCTGCTGGAGGCGGTGCGGGATGACCCGGAGGTGCGGGCGGTGGTGCTGAGCGGCGCGGGGGAGCGGGCGTTTTGCGCGGGGGCGGACTTGTCGGAGTTCGGGACGGCGCCGTCGCAGGCGGTGGCGCGGGCGGTGCGGTGGGAACGGGACGTGTGGGGGCTGTTTCTGGACATCGACAAGCCTATCGTGGCGGCGCTGCACGGCTACGTTATCGGGTCGGGGGTGGAGATGGCGTGCCTTTGCGACCTGCGGGTGGCGTCGGAGGACGCCACGTTCGCGATGCCGGAGACGGCGCTGGGGATGGCTCCGGCGGCGGGGGGCAGCCAGACGCTGCCGCGCGTGGTGGGGCGCGGCGCGGCGCTGGAGATGCTGCTGGCGGGTCGTCGGCTGTCGGCGGCGGAGGCGTATCGGGCGGGGCTGGCGCACCGGGTGGTGTCGCGGGACGCGCTGGCGGGGGAGGCGATGGCGCTGGCGGAGCGGCTGGCGGGTCTGGAGCCGGGGGCGGTGTCGGCGGTGAAGCGGGCGATACGGCACGGGATGGATGGGCCGCTGGCGCGGGGGCTGGAGTTGGAGGAGCGGCTGGCGGTGGGGGTGATGGGAGGGTAGGGGGATTATCCACGAAGGGCACGAGGGACGCGAAGGGGGGGATTATCCACGAAGGGCACGAAGGACGCGAAGGGGGGTAGGGGGGAAGGGACTAGGGGAAGGCGGGGGGCACCCCCATCCTAACCTTCCCCCTGCGAGGGGGAAGGGACTAGGTGGAGCGGGGGCAACCACAAGGGATTGCCCCTACGGTTGGGTGTGCTGCTACTCGCGGTTTGGGGGTGGCTCGTTGAAGGGCTCGCCGCGGCGCTGGGCGGCTTGCCATCGCTCGTACCAGGCCATCCATGCGGCCCGCTCCGCGTTGCGTGCTTCCTCGCGGCCCTCACGCAGCCCTTCCTCGAATCCCTCCCAGTACCGCCTTTGTAGGTATCGGTCAGCCAGCATTGCTCTTCCCTCCACACCGATGTAGATCGTCGCCTGCTCCCGCGTTAGCTGTCGGGTTCCTGCCGGTTTGGGGGTGGCTCGTCGAAGGGCTCGCCGCGGCTTTGGGCGGCTTGCCATCGCTCGTACCAGGCCATCCATGCCGCGCGCTCCGCTTCGCGGCCTTCGCGGTAGCGCCTTTGTAGGTATTTTTCGGCTAGCATTGCTCCTCCTTCTACGCTTACGTATATTGCCGTGGCGGCGAAGACTACGACGGATTGCATGTGTTCGAGGACGGCGAGGACGGTTGCCAGTATGCCGTCGGTGGTGTTGTGCCTGATTTCGTACCACGATACTGCTATCAGGCCTACGACCAGCGCCGCGGCGAGTAGGGCGAGGTATAGGCCCTCGCGTGATTTGTGGGGTTTCAATCGAGTCCTTTCGTGTTTGGTGTGTTCCATTATAGGGGGGTGGTGGCGAGGGCGCTAGCGCGGGGGGCGGGGGGATTGTCCACGAAGGGCACGAAGGACGCGAAGGGGGGGATTATCCACGAAGGGCACGAAGGACGCGAAGGGGGGGATTATCCACGAAGGGCACGAAGGACACGAAGGGGGGGATTATCCACGAAGGGCACGAAGGACGCGAAGGGGAGAGGGGGCGAGGGGGAAGGGACACGGGGGAGGGGGGGATACAAGGTGACGCCCTCCTTCAACCCTCACCCTAGCCCTCTCCCAGTCTTTGGGAGAGGGGATAAGGTGGCCCCGTGCGAGGGGGTTAGGGGGGCGTTGCGGGTTGGAGGAGGGTGAGGAGTTGGCGGATTCTGAGGAGGGCTTGTTGGACGTCTTCGTGGTCGAGCCAGCCTTCGTAGAAGTTTTGGTGCTGGGCGCTGGCGACCTGAAACAGGTCCCATACGATGGGTTGCTCCAGTTCATCGGCGATTCTGCGCGCGGCCCTGACGAGGTGTCCGTGGCGGCGGTGCTCCCAGCCGCGATGTTCGGCTATGGCTTTGATTGCGTGGGCCGCCGCGCCCCATCCCTTTTCGGACGCCTGTAGCACGTCGCCCGCGCGGTATTCGCGCTCGGCTTGCTCCAGCAGGCGGCGGCTGGTGGCTACGTGGAATTCGGTGGTTGCCAAGGTGGGCCTCCGTGTGTGGTGGGTGCGGTTATTGTAGCACCTGGCGCGGGGGGGGGGGGGGGGGGGACAAAGTAGGGCGGCCCCGTGCCCAGGGTGGGCAGGGGGCCGCTTTTCGTTGCTTACTGGTTTACGGTTGGTTGGCTACCAACCCCGAGGGGCTAGTCGCTGGGTGTGACGGTTCCGGCCTTGGTGGCGTAGACCCAGAGGGCCTGGCCCGCCTTGACCTTGGTGGTGTTAGGCTCATCCACGGTTCCGGGTGAGATGCTGCTGAGCTGGCTGGTGTCGTTGTTCAGCACGAAGGCTCTGCTCCACACGCCGGCGGGCAGGTAGCCGTCCACCTGCACCTCGTCGGTGTCGGGATCAACGATGACGACCGCTATGAGGTTCCAGCCGGCTATGAGGTCGATGGACGGCGGCACCCTGGCCGGGTCGTCCTTCGACGTGCCGGGGATGTCTACCTCGAGCGTCGAGCCGTCGGAGCTCAGCACGTAGAGGCCGAGACCGGGGTCGATGTTCGTCCTGCCCGCGGGGGATGACGACAGGGTGCCGTCTTCGCCGCGCGTCCAGACTGTCCACGGGGACACCCTGCGACCGTCGTACTGGGTCACCACGCTGATGCCGCTGTCGGCGCCGAAGATGTCGTTGGCGTCCGAGCTGGCGGGCGCGCCGCGGAACGATATGAGGTTCCAGCCGGGGCTGAGACCGATTTCCACAGGCTTGCGCTCGATGACCTTGAAGTTGACCGTCACCTCGGCGTCGTTGCCGGCCGCGTCGGTTGCCTTGACCGTGAACTCGTGGTTACCGAGCGGCAGGTCTTCGGCGGGGCGGTATATCCAGGTCTTGTTGTCGTTGGTCGTGAGCATGTCCGTAATGTCCGTGCTCGTGCCGCTCGGGCCCTCATACGTGGCCGAGTTGAGCGTGACCGTCTTGTAGGTGTCGCCGGCGTACTCGCCGCCCTCGGCCCACTTGAACTGCACCGCGGTGGCGGCGTAGTCGGTCTCGGAGTTGTCCTTCGGGACCGAGGTCATCGTGGGCTTGTCCACGTCGACCTGGATTACCTGGTCGGCGGTGACGTACTTGTAGCTGAGGGTCAGCGTGGCGTCCTTATCGATCGACTGGCCCGCGCCAACTACCAACTGGACCTTGCCTGCATCGGTACCGTCCCAGTGGACCACCTTTGTTGACGAGGCGACCTCTTCGTTGTTGATCTTGGCGACGACCTCGCCGGCAAAGCTGCCGTTGAGGTTGGAGTCCGCGGGCGGCCAGTTGGCTAGCTTCACGTTGACGTTGTTACCGGCGCTCAGGTCGTTCTTGAGGTCCAGCTTCACGTCATCGTCGTCCACGGTCACCGCGCCCGCACGGGTCACGTTGCCGTTCACGTCCACGGCCTGGATTATCACGCCGTAGGCGCGGCTGTCACCGAACTTGGTCTCCTTGAAGGTGGCGGAGCCGCCCATGGTGTCGTCGGAGACCTTGACGGCCAGCGTTGTGCCGTTGACCGACGCCTGCGTCGAGTTGTCGCCGCTCTTGGAGCGGAGCGCCTCGTCCGAGGTGAACGAGATGGACTGCTCGCCCTTGTCTCCCACCAGGGCCGCGAACGGCACCACGGTGAGGGCGGCCTTTATCTTGTTGTCCGAGGTGCGCGTCGCCTTCTGTATGACGTTGCCGGCCACGTCGGAGACGGTTTCGACTGTCACGCTGGGCCGCGCGTTCTTGTCCAGGTCCTCGGTGAGCGTGAGCACCACGTACTTGTTGAGGTTCTGAGGCTTGCTCTTGTCGTCGTCGTTGGTGCCCACCACCTCTGCGGTGTCCACGCTGTAGCCCGCGACCGTGAAGTCGGCCGCCGCCACCGTGTCCGGGTCCAGCGCCTCGCTGAACTCGATGAGTATCGAGCTGCGGCTGCTCTTGGACTTGTTCTTGTCCTCGTCCCAGCCGTTGCCCGCCTCGGGGTTGCCCTCCACCGTCGGCTTTTCCGTGTCGATGGTGAGCTGCGTGGTGTGGGTGGTCTTGTTGCCGGCCTTGTCCTCGGCCGTGATTATGAGGTTGAACTTCCCGTCGTTCGTCGTCTTCACGACGTTGCCGCAGGTGGTGGAGAACTTCTTGTTGCTAGGCGCTACCAGGACGCCGACGCTGCTGGCGTTGCCGCCGGCGTTGTCGATGTCGTCTCCGCTCGCCAGCGGGCACTTGGCGCCCGTGCCCTTGTGCGGGTTGTCCGGGTCAGTAATGGACTCGTCCCGGGCCTGCACCTCGACCATGGGCACGACTTTCGCGATGTTGCGGAAGTCGGCGCCCGCGCCCTCGTCGTTGACGTTGAAGGAGACCCTGAGCGTGTCGTCGCTGAGGATGCTCTCGTCGGCGGGGCTGAGGTCGCTTATGGTGGGCGGCGAGTCGTCGATAAGCGCGGTCGCAGTGGCGATCACGTCGCTGCTGCGGTTGCCGTTCTCGTCGTACACCTCGAGGGTCAGCGTGTCGCCGTCCTGCGCGTAGATGGTGTTGTCGTCCTCGTGGTCGGTGTCGTTGGTGATTACCACCATGCCCTGGAACAGGTTGGACGTGGGGGAGGAAGCGCCGGTCGAGTTGTTGGTCTCGTCCGCTACCTCGCTAATCATCACCCACTGGCCGCTGTCGGAGCCGCTGCTCACCCACGCGCGGCTGAAGCCGCTGGTGTAGGCGGGGTAGGCCGCACCGGACGCGGTGGTGTTCTCCATGGCGTACACGTCCACGATGTCGAACGTCGCGTCGACGACGATGGTTCTTGTATCGCCGTCTTGCGTGTAAGAGCTTCCACGAGTCGGTATCGTGTAGGCCAGGCGGAACTGGCCGCCGGCGTTGTTGCTCTCGAAAGTCGGGATGTTGGTGGTACTGTCGTCAGCGGGGTTGGTGGTTGCGCCGTCCTTGTCCGTGACCTTGAACACGACGCCGGAAAGCGGCTTGTTCGCGCCGCCGACGGTGTCACGAGGGGTGGCCGCGGTTACGCCCACTCCGTTCGTGTAGCGCCGCTTGGGGTTCGTGGAGGTGGCCGCAACGTAGGTCTTGCCGCTCTTGTACTCGTATTGCAGAGCGTTGTTCTCAACGGCCGGATCGTGCTGGGCATCGTTGAGTTCCTTGATCGCTGCGTTGGCCAGCCTGTTGCGGGCGTTGATCCTTTGGTCGTTCGCACCAGTAACCGGGTTACCATTGTCATCGATGGTATCGGCGGTGGTGGTCGCCACCAGGCTGCGGTCGGCCACTGGTAGGCCAGTGGTTCCCGGTGCCGGGCACTGGCCTGGGGTGTTGTCGGCGGTCTCGAGGCTAGTCAAGCCCCAGGCTCCGGGCACCATCATGGTGGTGGTCGCGTTGTTGGGCAGGTTGTCGCCGTTGGTGTAGGCAGCCGTAACCTCGTCGCGGTTTGCGCAGTAGGCGCCGTCGAACGCCGACACCGCTGCGCTAGTTTCGACGGCAGTGTCGTTGCCATCAGGATCGGTTGCGGTGGTCTGGCCCAGTGCGTCGACCATGGCGGGACCGGTGTTGCCGCCTATGAGCGTGTAAACCTGGCTACTGCCGTATATCGTGTTGTCGCCGGCAGCATCAATGGCGGTCGGTATGACGTCGTCATGATCGCCCGCGAACTTGGTCCTGGCGGTGACCTGAGTGCCGAGGTCCTTGCTCTGGATGTAGAAGTACACCGTGGCGGTGGCGTTGCCGCCGAAGCCTAGGTAGTTGGCCTCGTGGGTGCCATCGAGCGGGTCCGCGAAGGCGGCCTCGCCGTCGTCGAGGTCGATGTGTTCCTTCGCGCTGGCGGGGTCTTCCTGGAAGGCCGTGCGGGCCAGGAGCAGGAAAGCCAGCGCGAGGGCTATGGCTAGTATCCTTACTGAGCTTTTCAATTACTTCCCCCTGTGTGTTGGGTTTGACGGTTGATGGTTGTTTGGGTTGCCGGTTTGAGGATGTGAGAAGATTTGGATGAGTTCGTGCTCCTTGTGTGGCCCCACCCCTGGGTTCCCGTTTTCACGGGAATGACGAGGTAGGAACGGTTTAGGGTGGGGAGGGTCCGCTCCTGAAGGTGCGGAAGGGGTAGCCATGTGGCACCTCGCTTTCGTCGCGGAGTGAGGGTGGGTGGTGGACGTGGGAAGGCTGTGCGCCGCGGAGGGCGGGCAGAGCGTAGGGGTGCGAGGGTTGTGTGGCCCGCGGTGTGTGTGGCGGGAGTCCCTGGCGCACGGGTGATGTCAAGGCGTATGCTCCGTGGTGCGTTTGCGCGGACGCACAGGGGTTGATTGCCGGACAGTTTTCATACGACAGCGGAAAGTGTATAGGACAAGGGGGGATGTGTCAATGGGGTGGGGAGTGGTTCAGTTTGTCAGTTTGTCAGTATTTCAGTGGGGGAGTATTTCAGTTTGTCAGGGGGGGTGAGGGTTGGGGGGCTAGATTCCTCGGCTGCGCTCGGAATGACAAGGGGGGCTGGGGTGAGGGTTGGGGGGCTAGGTTCGGAGGAGGATGGTGAGGATTACGCCGGCTTGGGCGATGAAGAGGCCGAGCATGGTGTAGAGGAGGCGGTCGAAGCGGGCGTTGAGGGTGTCGATACGGGTGTTGAATTGGTTGCTCAGCGCGTCGAGGCGGGTGTTGTTTTGGGCTTGGAGCGCGTCGAGGCGGGTGTTGAAGCGGGTCTCCAGGGCGTCGAGGCGGGTGTTGAATCGGGCCTCCAGGGCGTCGAAGCGGGCGTTGTTTTGGGCCTCCAGGGCGTTGAAGCGGGCCTCCAGGGCGTTGAAGCGGACCTCCAGGGCGTCGAAGCGGGTGTTGTTTTGGGCCTCCAGGGCGTCGAAGCGGGCGTTGTTTTGGGCTTGGAGGGCGTCGAAGCGGGCGTCGAGGGCGTCGAAGCGTGGGTTGATCCCGTCAATCCGGGTGTTGACGGCGCGCAACTCGATGCGCACGTCGGCGAGGCCTTCTCGCAGGTCGTCACGGAGGGCGGTGTTGGCGGCGGTGTGCTCGTTTGTGCGTTCTTCGAGGGTGGCCAGGCGTTCTTCGGTGGTCATTCACTCCTCCTTCCTCCGTGATTCCCATGAAGCTTGCCCCCATGAAAACGGGGAGGGAATCCAGAGGTGGGGCCGCAGCCGCCGTCTACCCCAGCAGTCTGGTTATCAGCACCACCAGCGACGCGGTGGCGATAAAGGTAGCTATCATCCAGCGGGTCTGGTTGTTGATGGCCTTCTCGACGTCGGCTTTGTGTTGGTTGAGGTCGGCCTTGGTGGCCAGATGCTTCATGTCTGCCTTCAACTGGTTCATGTCGGCCTTGGTGGCCAGGTGCTCGTAGGCGCCCTCCAGCTTGCTAAGGCGGTTGGATACTTCTTCGAGGGTGGTCATGGGTTGGGTTCCTCAGGGGTGGTTGTGTTGTGGGTGGTGGGGTGATTTTAGCACAGGTGGGGGGGGGGCGACGGCCGGCGGCTAGCCGAGCAGGTGGGTGATTATGGCGACCAGGGATAGGGTGACGATCATGGTGGCTATCACCCAGCGGGTCTGGTTGTTGATGGCGCGCTCGATGTCGGGCTGGTCCTCTTCCATTTTCGGCGGGGGTTCGTCGAAGGGTTCGCCGCGCTGTTGGGCGGCCTGCAAGCGGTTGTACCAGGCGCGCCACTTGGCGTCGGCCTCGCGGCGGCCGGCCTCGTAGCGTTTCTTCAGGTATGCGTCGGCTATCATGGCTGTTCCCCGTTCCAGTCTCGCATGAAGGGCGGGGGCGACACGTCTTTGAGGTGTTCGCGGTTGGCTTCGTACCAGGCGCGCCACTCGGCGTCTTTCTCGCGGCGGCCTTTCTGTTCGCGTTTTTTCAGGAATGCTTCGGCTATCATGGCTGGTCGTCTTCCTTCTTTGGCGGGGGTTCGTCGAAGGGCTCGCCGCGCTGCTGGGCGGCTTGCCAGCGGTTGTACCAGGCGCGCCAGGCGGCGTGGGTTTCGCGGCGGCCTATCTCGATGCCGTCCTCTCTGCCTTTTTGCTCGCGTTTTTTCAGGAATGCTTCGGCTATCATGGTGCCTCCTTCTGTGGCGCTGTAGGCGAGTGCTCCGGCGCCTACGACGAATGATTCCATTTCGTTGACTATGTAGCGGATGAGTTTCCAGGCTCCGGATGGGAGTTCGTCGGCGGCGAGTAGGACTACGGCTAGTGATGCCGCCAGCAGTATGAAGAATAGGGTGAGGCCGACGGCTTCCTTGGACGGGAATCGCATGGTGTCAATATGGCGTGCGGAAGGGGGTTTGTCAATATGGGGGTGGTTCAGGCCTGCGGGCGCTTGGCGGGGGTGGGGGCAGGGCAGGGCAGGGGCGCTGGATTCCTCGGCAAGCTCGGAATGGCGGGGAAGGGGGAGGGGGCGCTGGGGATGACGGGGGTCGGTTGGTTGGCAGGGGGCGGGAGGGTGATGGCCAGCGGGGGCAACCACAAGGGATTGCCCCTACAGCGGCGGGGCGCTGCCACCGGCGGGCGGGCAGGTTTGGGGGCTGGCGTTACAGCGGCGGACGCCGTGGCAGGTAGGGGCGGGTGGTTGGCCCGCCGGGTGGGGGTTAGCCCCAGAGGCGGGTGATGAGGAGGGCGACGGCGGAGGCGACGGCGACGGAGGAGACCATGAGTCCGATCATCCATTTGACGAGGCGGGTTTCGGCTTGCGCGATTCCGCCTTCCACCTGCACGATGCGGGTTTCCATCTGGGCGAGTCGGACTTCGAGCTTGGCGACGTCTTCTTTTGTGGCGAGGTGTTCGTAGGCGCCTTCGAGTTTGCTGAGGCGGTTGGATACTTCTTCGAGGGTTGTCATGGGTTGGGGTCCTTGGGTAGTTGTCAGTGGTTAGTGGTTAGTTATTAGTTGTTAGTGGGTGGGATTGTATCACAGGTGGGTGGGGGAGGGGTGGGTTGGCAAGGGCGCTGGATTCCTCGGCTGCGCTGCGCTCCGCTCGGAATGACGGGAGAGGGAGAGGGGGCGCTCGGAATGACGGGAGAGGGAGAGGGGGCGCTCGGAATGACGGGGGACGAGGGGGCGGTTGGTTGGCAGGGGCCATGAGGGTGATGACCAGCGGGGGCAACCACAAGGGATTGCCCCTACATGGGGCAGGCCTCGTGTCTGCCCCTATTGGGTTTGGCCGGCGATGAAGACTTTGAGGACGCCGAGGTTGACGAAGCCGGAGAGCTTGCGCTGGAGGAGGCCGTCGCGGTCGATGAAGTAGGTGGTGGGCATGACTCGGACGAGGTAGCGGTTGGCGACGGCGCCGTCGAGGTCGAGGCCGAGGGGGTAGGTAACTCCGACCTGGGCGGCGAAGGCGCGGGCGTCGGCCTCGATGTCGCCGGTGGCGAGGCCGACGAAGACGACGCCGTCGTCGCGGGAGCCGAGCCAGGCTTGCTGGAAGGCGGGCATTTCGCGTCGGCAGGGCGGACACCAGGATGCCCAGAAGTTGAGGACGACGACCTGGCCGCGCAGGTCGCTGAGGCGGAGGGTGTCGCCGTTGAAGCGGGTGACCTCGAAGTCGGGGGCGAGCGCGCCGAGCTGGAGCTCGGGGGGCGCGACGGTGGGGGTGGCGGTGGGCCCGGCGGTGGCGGTTGGCGCGGGAGTCGCGGTGGGTGTGGGCGTCACGGCAGGCGTGGGGGTGGGGGCAGCCGCGGGGGTGGGCGTGGGAGGAGGGGTGGGCGGCGCGGGGGTGGGGGACGCGGCGGGTTGGGCGCAGGCGAGGAGCGCGGCGAGGGCTAGGGTGGCGAGGAGGGTGGCGGGGGTGATGACGCGCAGGCGGCGACGCGCGGCGAGGGAGAGGGTGGTGAGGGCTAGGGCGGCGTGTCTAGCGGACATCATGGGACGCGCGGCGGGCTGGGCACGGGGCCCCACCCCTGGGTTCCCGCCCCCGTTTTCACGGGGGTGACGTTCTTTCGCGGGAAGGACGGGGGTGGGGCCACGGCCACACTCTAGTCCTTCAGTTCCGGGGGCGGCTCGTCGAAGTCCTCGCCGCGGCGCCTGGCTTCCTGCCAGCGCTGGTGCCACGCGGTCCACGCGGCCTGACGCTCCTGGCGGCCCTCCTGGTGCCCAACCTGGCGCCCGTCCTCGAATCGCTTCTTGAGGTATCTCTCCGCTATCATGGCCGATCCCTCCACTGTGAGGTAAACGAATGCCGCCGCGACTACGACGACCGATTGCATTGTTATGACGATGGCGACTGTGGTTTCCAGGACGCCGTCGGTGGTGTTGTGCCTGACTTCGAGCCAGGTGACGCCGAAGAGGCCTAGCAGGCTGACTATGGCGAACAGGGCCAAGCCGAGTCCCGCTCTGTTCTCGTTTACACCAAGCATATCATTTCCTCGCGCTCCGTATCAGGGTTTGTCCGTCTAAGCGGCGGACATGAAGGGAGCCTAGTTGGTGGGCAATGCGCTGTCAACGAGGAGCGGGGATGACGCAGTGGGTTAGATTCCTCGGCTACGGTCGGAATGACGGGGGAGGGGCGCTCGGAATGGAAGTGGGGGTGCTCGGAATGACGGGGGGCGAGGCCGCAGCCACTCCTGCTTTCGCGGGAGTGGGGGGACGCTGCGGTCGGAATGACTGGAGTGGGACGCTGCTGCTCTAGTCCTTCAGTTCCGGGGGCGGCTCGTCGAAGTCCTCGCCGCGGCGCCTGGCTTCCTGCCAGCGCCGGTGCCACGCGGTCCACGCGGCCTGCGCCGCTTGCAGACCTTCCTGGCGGCCCTCTTGGTGCCCAATCTGGCGCCCGTCCTCGAATCGCTTCTTGAGGTATCTCTCCGCTATCATGGCCGATCCCTCCACCGTGAGGTAAACGAATGCCGCCGCGACTACGACGACCGATTGCATTGTTATGACGATGGCGACCGTGGTTTCCAGGACGCCGTCGGCGGTGTTGTGCCTGACTTCGAGCCAGGTGACACCGAAGAGACCTAGCAGGCTGACTATGGCGAACAGGGCCAAGCCGAGTCCCGCTCTGTTCTCGTTTACACCAAGCATATCATTTCCTCGCGCTCCGACGTAACTGTTCAGAGTTGATGGTACACGCTCTCTCAACCCTCACCCCCGTATCGAGTACGGGGCAGGCTCTAACCCTCTCCCAGTCTTGGGAGAGGGGACTTACCCCAGGCGCGAACCTGGCGTGCGTTGGCGCGCATCCTGCGTTTGGGAATTGGTGGGAGTTGGTGGAGACGGGGGAGGGTCGAACTCCCCGTCCAGAAGAAACCTTGGCTGGGATGTGCTACAGGCTTAGCCAGCGGTGTGTTCTTACCTTCAAGGCCCTCCGCCGGCGGGGGCAACCTCAAAGGCCAGCCGATGGTCTTAGGTCCGGTGTATCGGCGTCTGCCGGACAGCGCCCCGAATTGCGTCGCCCAGTCCGCTCCCTCGGGGTAAGGAGGGGGTGGACGTAGCCGCGGTTAGGCGGCTAGCTGAAGTTCTCTGTCGCCAGTTACTTCTTTTTGCCACCGTTTAACGAGGTGGATGGCGTCTCGGCCTGCAATCCCGCAAGAACTTCCCCTGTCGAACCCGCGCGTCCCCACATCAAGGGGTATTATAGCATGGGGGAGTGGTTAGTGGGGAGTTGTTAGTGGTTAGTGGGGAGTCAGCAGGGGCAACCACAAGGGATTGCCCCTACATGCGTATAACCGACTAAACTGTTACACCCCCATCCTAACCATTCGGCAAGCTCAGGGCAGGCTCTTCCCCCTGCGAGAAGCTGACAAGGGTATGTCTTGAGAATAACAGCGTTGCGCCGGCGACGTCACCCCCATCCTAACCTTCCCCCATCAAGGGGGAAGGGACTTGTAGGATGGGCTCTAGCGGCTGACTTTTAGCCCCTGCCGCGGAGTTTGGGGTCGAGCTTGTCGCGGAGGCCGTCGCCGAAGAGGTTGACGGCCATGCTGACGAGGAAGAGCGCCAAGCCGGGGAACAAGAAGAGCCACGGGGCGGTGAGGGCGTGGGTGCGTCCCTCGCCGATGGTGTTGCCCCAGGTGGGGGTGGTGGGCGGGACGCCCGCGCCGAGGAAGCTGAGGCTGGCCTCGACGAGGATGGCGGTGGCGAAGAGGAAGGTGGCCTGCACGATGAGGGGCGCGAAGGTGTTGGGCATGACGTGGTAGAAGAGGATGCGCCAGGAGGGGGCGCCGAAGGCGCGCGCGGCGTCGATGTACATCTGCTCGCGTATGCTGAGCACGGCGGAGCGGATGAGCCGCGCGGTGCGGGGGCTGTCGACCACGGTGATGGCTATTATCACGTTGACAAGGCTGCCGCCCAGAAGCGCCATCAGCACGATGGCGAACAGGATGCCCGGGATGGCCATGAGGCCGTCCATGAAGCGCATTACGATGTCGTCGAGGGGGCGGAAGTAGCCGGCGGTGACGCCGATGAAGACGCCGACCACGGAGCTGGCTATGGCGACCGACGCGCCGACGAAGAGGGAGATGCGCGCGCCGTAGGCGACCAGCCCGTACAGGTCGCGTCCCAGGCTGTCGGTGCCGAACCAGTGCAAGCCGCTGGGGCCCACCAGCCGTTCTCTCATATTGAGCTCGTACGGGTCGATGAACGTTATGATGGGCGCGGTGATGGCCACCACGCCGAAGAACAGCACGATGATGAGCCCAACGAGCATGTTGGGGTTGGACAACAGGGTCTGCCAGACCTGCTTGTACAGAGGCTGCTTCGGCCTGAGCCCGGTTAGCTGCGCCTCGGTTACCGCTGCGAAACTGCCGCCTTGTATTGCCATCAGTATCGAATCCTCGGGTCTACATAGACGTACATGATGTCGATTATGAGGTTGACCAGCACGTACACCGCGGCCACCACCAGCGCCATGCTCTGGATGATCGGGTAGTCGCGCTGGGCGATGGCGTCGACGACGAGCCGCCCGACGCCGGGTATGGTGAACACCGTCTCGGTTATGACCACGCCGGTGATGAGTCCGGCGATGCTGAAGCCGATGATGGTGAGTATGGGGTTGGCGGCGTTGCGCAGCGCGTGCCTGAGCAGCACGAACTGTTCGGCCACTCCCTTGGCGCGCGCCGTTCTCACGTAGTCTTCCTTGAGCACCTCGAGCATGGTGGCGCGCGTCATGCGCGTAATCAGCGCGGCGCCGGTTATGCCCAGCAGGAACGCCGGCAGCAACAGGTGGTGCAGCCATTGGCCGATGTCTTCGCCGAAGTAGGTGTAGCCGCCCGGGGGGAATATGGTGACTTGCACCGCGAAGGTCCACATCAGCATGTAGCCCAGAACGAAGTAGGGCACGGCGTAGCCGACGAGCGCGAATATCATCACCACGCGGTCTATCCAGGTGTTGAACTTCCAGGCGGCCAGCACACCCAGCGGCACGGCTATGATGATGGCCATGCTCAGCCCCATCGACGCGAGCGACAGGGTGGGTTGAAGCCGCTGTCTGAGCAGGAATGTCACTTCGTGGCCCGAGAAGATGGACGAGCCGAGGTCTAAGGTGGCTATGCTGGTGATGTACTTCCAGAACTGCACGATGATGGGCTCGTTGAGGCCCATGTCCTGGCGCATCTTTTCGACCATTTCGGGGGTGGCCTCGTCGCCGACGATCACCGAGGCGGGGTCTCCCGGCGCGAGGTGAATGGCGGCGAACACGACGATGCCAACGATTATCATCGTGGGGATGGCCGCCAGCAGCCGCTTGATGATGTATCTCTGCATTCCGTCCTCCGCGTCGTCTTCGACGGCTAGGTGGTGCCTAAGGCTACCACACAAGGCGATTGCGCCGCAAACACGCCCGGCAGGCGTAGCTGCTCAGAGTTGGTGGTACAAGCCTGGCTTTGGGGCGTCACCCCCATCCTAACCCTACGGCAAGCTCAGGGCAGGCTCTTCCCCCTGCGAGGGGGAAGGGACTTTCTGGAATCACCAAAAAGAGACCGCCTGCCCCGGAATCGCTGGGCGCCCGGGACAGGCGGGACTGATTGCCTATCGCCTCACGGTCTGTAAGTGCGCGGCACTACTGGGAGAACCACACTCCGGTCATGCGGGTGCGGTGGTAGTAGTCGTGCACGCCGTTCAGTTTGCCGTTGATGACGGTGTAGCTGACCACGTTGCCCGGGATGCGGTGAGTCACGTTCTCGTAGTACGACTTCTGCACCGCGTCCACCAGGCGCTTCTGCTCGGCGGGGTCGCTGGTGCGCGAGTACTGAGTCTTCAGCTCCTCGATCTCCAGGTTGTCGTGCCAGCCGTAGGTCTTGGGGTTGAGGTACCAGTTGAGCACGGGGTTGTTGAACGGCACGCCGCAGCAGCCGGTGTGGAACAGGTCCCAGTACTCGGGGTCCTGGCGGAACGTTACCGCCGTCGCCCAGTCGGGCTGCTGAAGGTCGACTTTGAAGCCGACTTCCTTCGCGGCGGCGGCGTTCACGATGCCGCGGTCGCGGTGCGTGGTGTAGCTGGTGTCACCCAGGATGACTATCTCGGTGTCGACGTCCCAGCCCGTCTCGTCCACGAACTCCTGGAAGAGCTGCTTGGCCCTGTCCATGTCGTTGATGTTGTACAGCTCCAACGACACGTCGCTCTCGTTGGGCGTGCCGCAGATGAAGATTGCGCCGCACAGGCTCCAGAGGTCCTCGGGGTTGTGCGCGGCCATGATCGACTCGGCGTCCATTGCGGCCTGCATGGCCTGGCGCGCCTTCAGGTTGCTGAACGGCAGCTTGGTGTGGTTGAGCAACAACACCGGGGTGTAGCCGGCGGGGTACACGAAGGTGGACAGCTTGGGGTCGTCCTTCACCTCGGGCCAGAAGTGCGGCGGAGTGCCGGTGGTGTAGTGGATTTTGCCCGTCTTCAGACCGGCCAGGATGGTGGTCTTGTCCGGAATCTCCACTATCTCCAGGGAGTCCAGCAGCACGCGCTCACCCTCGGGATAGATTCCGGGAGGGAAGCCCTCGCGGGGTTCGAGGTCGAAGCGGTGGCCGGGCGTCCAGTTCGCCAGCCGCCAGGGCCCGGAGGCCGTGAATTCGTCCACCCGGTCGTGGGGGCTGACCGCGCTGGCTATCTCGGACTTCATCATGAGGGGCGCCTGGCCCAGTCCGAGGGAAGTAACCGCGAACGGCTCCTTGAGGTAGATCTCGAAGGTGAGATCGTCGATCTTCGCCATGGTCTCGGGGGAGTTGTTGCCCGCCGCGGAGCGCTGCATCAGCGCGATGCCGGCGGTGATGCGCTCGGCCCAGCGGAAGGTGGAGTCGATGAAGTCGTCGGACGTGAGCTGGTCGCCGTCCTCGAAGCTCATGTCGTCACGCAGCTTGAAGGTCCAGGTGAGCTGGTCGTCGCTGATCTCCCAGCTATCGAACATGTTGTTGTGCAGCCCGCCGTTGGGGTCGAGCCTGAACGGAAACTCGTAGAGGTGCACCGAAACCTCGTAGGTCACGGTGGCGGTGGTCCACACCGGGTCGATGGTCTTCACCGACGCGCCCAGGGCGAAGGTGGCCTTGCCGCCCTCGCTCATGCCGGTTTCGACCGGCACTTCACGCACCGGGCGCTGAGACGGCGCGACGGGCGCCACCGGCTGGGTCTCCTGCGTCCGCTCGGCTGCCGCGACTGCCGCGGCGGCGGGCGCGGGCATGGCGGGCGCGGCCGGGGCGGCCGGGGCCTGCTGCTGCACCTGGGCCGCGGGGGCGGCCGGCGCCGGCGCTTGCGGCTGTTGGCGCGCCTCCGGCTCTGCGGCAGAACAGGCCAGCGCCGCGAACAGCGCCAGCACCGCGAAAAATGGTAGCAATCTCGTAATCTTCACTCGCCTACCTCCTGTCTCAGGTGTCTGTCTCCCCTCCCGCCCGGCTCGAAGCCTCGCCGCCGGGCAGGTCTCTTCACTTGCGACTAACTCCTTTTCTTTCTCTACGCCGCCTGTAACTCAGAATAGCCTAGAAGACGCCCCCATGATAGGGACGCCTTCCTTTCGATCGTCTTGCGCGGTTGTGTGTCGCAGTAGGCGCTAACAACGCAGACGGGCCGGGGATGAACCTCCGGCCCGTCTGGGCTAGTCCAGGTTAGTTGTCGAACCACACTCCCGTCATGCGGGTGTTCCAGTGGTGGTCGTGCACGCCCCGGACGTTGGCGTTGATGATGTTGTAGCCGGTGATGTTGCCCGGGATCATGTGCGTGACGTTCTCGTAGTACGACCTCTGCACGGCTTCGGAGATTCGCTTCTGCTCCGCCGGGTCCGAGGTGCGGGAGTACTGCGACTTGAGCTCCTCGATCTCCAGGTTGTCGTGCCAGCCGTAGGTCTTGGGGTTGAGGTACCAGTTGGTGACCGGGTTGTTGCTCGGCACGCCGCAGCAGCTCGTGTGGAACATGTCCCAGTACTCGGGGTCCTGGCGGAAGGTTACCGCCGTCGCCCAGTCGGGCTGCTGTAGGTCGACGTTGAATCCGACCGACTCGGTGACCGTCTTATTGACGATGCTGATGTCGCGCATCTCCTGGTAGCTGGTGTTGCCCAGTATGATTATCTGGGTGTTGGGATCCCAGCCGGTCTCTTCCACGAACTCGTTGAACAGGCGCTGAGCCTTCTCCAAGTCGTCCTGGTCGTACAGTTCGAGCGCGACGTCGCTCTCGTTGGGCGTGCCGCAGATGAAGATGGCGCCGCAGGTGCTCCACAGGTCGGAGGGACCGTAGGCGGGCATCCAGTCGTCGGCGTCCAGCGCGGCCTGTACCGCCTGGCGGGCCTTGAGGTTGCTGAACGGCAGCTTGGTGTGGTTGAAGAGCACCACCGGCGTGGAGCCGCCCGGAAGCACCCAGGTGTTCAGCTTGGGGTCGTCCTTGACTTCGGGCCAGAAGTGGAACGGCATGAAGGTGCCGTAGTGAATCTTGCCCGTCTTCAGGCCGGCCAGAATCGTGGTCTTGTCGGGGATCTCTACGATCTGTAGTTGGTCAAGCAGGACCTTCTCGCCCTCGGGGAAGACGCCCGCGGGGAATCCTTCCCTGGGTAGCAGGTCGAAGCGGTGGCCGGGCGCCCAGTTGTCCAGCCGCCAGGGGCCGGATGCTATGAAGTCGTCGATGCGGTCGTGCGGGCTGACCGTGCCCGCGATTTCCTCTTTCATCATGAGCGGCTGCTGGCCGAAGCCCAGAGAGGTTACGGCGAACGGCTCCTTGAGGTGTATCTCGAAGGTGAGGTCGTCCACCTTGGACATGCTCTCAGGGGAGTTGTTGCCGGCTACCGAGCGCTGGAACAGGGCGATTCCCCTGGTGATGCGCTCCGCCCAGCGGAACGAGGACGCGATGAAGTCGTCGGTCGTAAGCTGGTCGCCGTCCTCGAAGGTGAGGTCGTCTCGCAGCTCGAACGTCCAGGTGAGCTGGTCGTCGCTGATTTCCCAGCTATCGAACATGTTGTTGTGGAATGCGCCCACTGTGTCGAGCCTCAGCGGGAACTCGTAGAGGTGCCTGGAAATCTCCCAGGTAACGCCTGCGGTGGTCCACACGGGGTCGAGCGCCTTGACCGAGGCCGCGAGCGCGAACACGAGCGTGCCGCCCTCCTGGACGCTGGTCTCCTGCGGGATCACGCGCTGTGCGGTTGTGCCGGGAGCCGCGGGGGCCTCCGGCGCCGTGCGCTGCATCGTCTCAGGTGCGGTCTGAGCCGCGGCGGCGGGAGCGGGCATGGCGGGAGCGGCCGGGGCGGCCGGGGCCTGCTGCTGCACCTGGGCGGCTGCGGCTGCCGGAGCCGGGGCCTGCGGCTGTTGCCGCGCCTCCGGCTCGGCGGCCGAGCAGGCCAGCGCGCCAAACAGCGCCAGCACCGCCAAGAATGGTACAAGTCTAAAGACCTTCACTGATATCCTCCTTGCATTTGTGCTCACACAAAGAACCTGCGGGCCGCCTACGGCGACCCTTTAGTTCGGCGTAGTTATACTTCAAAGCGATGCGCCTGTCAAGTGTGTCGCGGAGCCGAGCCTGTATCAATTTGCCGGACAATCGCGCCGCACGACGGCGGCCACACCCGCCCGTCACACTCGCCCGCATGGAATAATGCGGGCTGCCGCGCTTGCGTGAAACCCATCCTAAGTGATACACCAGTGATACACCTGCTCGCTGTCTTCTCTCTTTGGATTGGATACAGCTCAGGATCGGTCGTCGGACGAGAACCGATCGAGGACGTTCTTGGTGATACGGGACACGTTGTTGTCGTATCCGTTGTGGGAGAGGCTTCCGCACCAGGCGATGGATCCCACCGAGAAGACGCCGCCGCCGGCCGGCCCTTCGAAGTACACGAGGTCCGACCTGACCAGAGGGTTCTGGCTGCCGCCGCGGCGCCTGCCGCGAGAGTAGTCGCCGACGGACTCGGCCTCCATGATGAGCTGGTAGTGGTCCGAGAACCCGGAGGCGGTTGCGAGCACCAGGGCGTGGGGAGGAGTGCCCAGGCCGTAGTCGGCGCGGTCGATCTCGACGCCGCCCGCGCCGCCCTGCTTCAGCCCGAAGTTTCCGATGACCTCGTCCCTGCCGATGCCTTCGAAGATGAAGGCGGCCCTGGGGTCGTGGCTGTCTTCCAGGCGGTGGTAGGGCATACTGTAGTCGAAGCCGGTGCCGGTGGATGAGCCTACGCCCAGTATTCGCCCCGACGGCCTGCCCCTGGCGTTCCAGTTCATTCCCGGTTCGCCGGTGAAGCTGTGGTTGGACTGTCCGGCCTCGTCGTGGGGGCGCGCCGCCGTGCGTCGCATCTCGATGCAGTGGGTGCTGTCCGGAGGAAAGGACACCACCGAGAAGAAGCCGTTGCCGCCGAGGTACATGAGCCTGCCGCCGGCGGCCAGGTAGGCGTCCACCGCGTCGAGTCCCTGGGTCGTCCAGTACTCGGGGTGGCTTCCGGTTACCACCACGTTGTAGGGGGCCAGAAGGTCCGCACCCTCGTTCTGGAGGTCTTCGTCGGTGGCGACGTCGTAGGCGTAGCCCTGCTCGTCCAGCCAGTCCACCAGGTGCAGGTCGCCGTTGAACTGCCAGGGGCCGCCCCTGCCCAGGCGCAGGTACCAGAAGTTGTACTTGGGGCGCATGGTGAGGTTCGGTCGGAGACGCGACGAGTAGAAGACGGGGGAGCCGTCGGTGTGGACGTCGTAGGTGCTGTTTAGGTGGTTTTCGGCGATGTAGAGGTCCTGGGGCGTGGAAGGCTCCCACGCGACCCTTCCCGCGTACTCGGTGCGGGCGTAGGAGTGGTTGTTGGCGTAGGTGAGATAGCTGTTGGTGGGAATGAGCAGCAGGATTTTTGATTGGGGCGCGCCTTCCGCCGGCCGGACGAAGAAGGGCACGTAGTCCTCGGAATCGCCCTCGGTGAGGCGCGCGGCGTACACGCCGCTGGAGAGGTCGGGCGGGACCTCGACCTCGAAGCTCACGTCCCACCGGGCGTCGTCCAGGTCGTCGTCGTGGAAGTGGATGGCCCCGTACTCCTGGGGAGCGCGGTTGAAGTCGGTGTAGTTCGCGGTCCAGTTGTGGCCCTTCATGGCGCGGGTGGGCCTGTTGACCGCGCTGCCGTGCAGGTCGTTGCCGGAGACGTCGGTTATCCGGTTGGTGGCGAAGTCTCTGCCGAAGTCCCATGCCGCGATGAGGCCGTCCCCGACGTCGGAGGTCGAAGCGCCGTCACGGAGCGAATCGAGCTCTTGCAGGCTCAGGGCGCGCCCGAACAGGGCGGGACTGTCGATCTTGCCGTTGAGGTGGCCGGCGACCCTGGGACCGGAACCCTGGGTGGCCTCGCCTTCGCAGTAGCCGGCCACGATGAGCGGCACGCCGTTTTCGGCGACCTTGACGCTGCCTATCTCCCTTTCGACAACCGCCGCGCTCTCATCCATGGGCCAGATTGTCTTGGGCTGCTGGTAGAGGATCACCCTTCCGGTGGCGGCGTCGTAGGAGGCGGCGACGAAGTACCACGCGGGCGAATGGAGCGCGGGCGCACGGACGGGCACGCCGGTGGATATGCGCTCCACGCGCCCATCGGCGCTTCCGATGCACAGGGTGAGGCCGTGTTCGCCGTCCAGCATCATGCCGTATCCGGCGCCGCCGGACTCGGACCACTTGGTGAGTATGCCCTGGGAGGACTTGGAGGGCGTGGTGCAGGAGATCCAGGCGGCGAGCGTAAAGCTCCCCGTGATGCGAAGCGGCGGGCTGTCGGGAACGGCGACGTGGGAGCCGTTCACCACCTCCTGGAACCGGCCCTCGAACGTGCCGACGCTCTGGACGAACTTATCCTTGAACCCGGGACCTTCCGGGTTGACGTCGCCGTGTATGAGCCGCACGACGTCGGCCTTGTAGCCGGGGAGCTTGCAGCTCACCATGAACCGGATGGTATTCCCGGCGCGGACGCTGTAACGGTCGGCGTAGCCCACTATGTCCATCTTGTCATCTCCACTTTCGAATGTTGCTACGCCGTGAATGCTAGCACCTGCGCGGCGCGCCGACAAGGAAAACGCCAACAACGCGGTCCGGTCTGCCGTGGCGGGCTTGGTTCGCGCGCTCGTGGGTGTAACATAGGGAGCGCAATGACGGTTACGCGAAGGTCTCCAGAGGCGGCGGGCCGGCCCGCACAGCGCAGCAAGTGGCTGGTGCTGCTGGCGGCGTGCCTGGGCAACCTGGTGCTGACGCTGGACAGCGGCGTGATGGGCGTGTCGTATCCGGCGCTGGCGGAGGCGTTCGACACTGACACGTCGACCGTGCTGTGGGTGTCGGTGGCGTTCTGGGTGACGGGCGTGGGCATGGTGATGACGGTCGGGTGGCTGGGCGACGTGGGAGGGCGGCGTTTCTCGTACACGCTGGGTTTTGTGCTCTTTTCCGCGGCGCTGGGACTTTGCGCGATTTCGGTCGATCTCTGGCAGCTCATCGGCTCCCGCATATTCATGGGGGTGGGATCGTCGATGGTGCTGGCGGGCGTGAACGCGGTCATCCTGGACAGGTTCGAGCCGGAGGGTCGTGCCAGGGCCATCGGCATCGCGGGCGCCGTCGTGGGGCTGGGGCTGACCACCGGGCCGCTGGCGGGCGGGTGGCTGCTGGACGCGCTGGGATGGCAGGCGTTGTTCTACATGCGGATACCGCTGTCGCTGTTCGCGGCGGCGTTGTCGTGGTGGGCGCTGGACAGCCGGGGCAGCGGCGAGCGGCGGGAGTTCGGCGTCGATTGGGTGGGAGCGGTGGCGCTGTTCTCGGTGCTGGCGTCGTTCCTGGTGGTGGTGAACCGGAGCGCGGAGGACGGCCCGTTGTCGCCGCTGGTGCTGGCGTCGGCGGCGTTGCTGGCGGTGTCGATTCCGGTGCTGATAGCATCGCAGCGAAGGTCGGCCAGGCCGATCCTGGACTTCGGGCTGTTCCGCAGGGCGGGCTACGGGCTCGGGCTGGGGGTGCTGGTCTTCCACTACACGTCGCTGGGCGCGATCCTGCTGCTGGCGCCGTTCTTCTTCATCGACGCGCTGGGGTTCTCCGCGACGAAGATGGGGCTGTTCATCATGCTGCACACGCTGATGAGGGTGTTCCTGGCGCCGGTGAGCGGTGCGCTGACGCACCGCGTGGGCGCATGGACGCTGTCGGGGCTGGGACTGGCGGCCATGGTGTGCTCGCTTGGGTGGCTGAGCGCGCTGGCGGCCTCCGGCTCCTCCGAGATTGCGATACTGGGGGCGCTGCTGCTGGCGGGAGTGGGTTCGGCGCTGTACGAGCCGCCGAACACCACGACGATCATGGGGTCGGTGCCGGCGGACCGCTACGGGACCGCGTCGGCGTCCATCGCTTCGGGGCGGCAGCTTTCGTTTTCGGTAGGCGTCGCCGCGGCCGGGGCAATCTTCGCGGTGCGGGAGCGGGCGTACCTGGGCGCGCTGGAGACGGCGGAGAGAGCGGTGGCGCTGGGCTTTTCGGACGCGCTGCTGGCCGGAGCGGGCCTTGCCGGGCTGGGAGTGCTGGCGAGCATCGCGGCGATCGTGGTGACGCGGCGAGGAACGCGACGGGAGTGAGGGCGGAGGCGGATTTTCGTTCGCCGACCGGATTTCTGCGCTTGGCGATTTCGCGGAGCAGGTGGTACAACTGTCGGGCCAGGAAATCAACCTGATGCCTCGCCGGTTGGAGGCGAGCGGAAAGGAAATTCGATGACGCAGGATTTCGGGACCAAACAGGTCGAAGGGCAGGCCATTCTGGGCATTCGCACCACGACCACTATGGAGAACATAGGCGAGGTGATGGGGCCGCTCTTCGGGGAGGTGTTCGCCTTGATTCAGCAGGGCGGGCAGGAGCCGGCTGGGATGCCGTTCGCGCGGTACTACTCGATGGACGGCCACACGGTGGACCTGGAGTGCGGGATGCCGGTGGCTTCGCCGATCGAGGGCGCGGGCCGCGTGACGGCGGGCGAGCTGCCCGCGGCGACCGTCGCGACGGTTACGCACGTGGGGCCATACGACGCGCTGCCGCAGACGTGGTCCGCGCTGACGGAGTGGATGGGCTCGCAGGGCCTTCAGCCCGCGGGCGCGCCGTGGGAGGTGTACGTGACCGACCCGGGCGCGGAACCGGACTCGTCGAAGTGGCGGACCGAGATATTCTTTCCGGTGAGCTGACCGTCGGGGCAGAAGCCGCCCGCGGGCGGGGATTTCGCCAAATGTGTGTCAAACTGGGTCATTCTGGGTCATTCATAGCTGGAGAGGCGCCGGTCGAGGATGGGTGGAAGGCGCGTATGGCGCTGTTCGGGGGCCGAAAGGCGAGAAATGGCACGCAGATGACACAGTGGGTCGGACGTGTAAACCGGGGCGTTCGCGGCTGTCGAGTGGCGGTGTCGGTGAATCATGCGGAGATGGTAGCACAAACATTCTGAAAGGGCAAGGGGGATGCCTATGTTCCACGAGATCGGAAAAGACTCTACCGGGCACTACAGCACGCTGAACGCCATCGTGGTGCCGAGGCCAATCGGCTGGATATCGACTCTCAGCGAAGGGGGCGTACCCAACCTCGCGCCCTACTCCTTCTTCAACGCGGTCGCATACAGCCCTCCACAGGTGATGTTCGCCGCCACGAGCAGCCACAGCTCCGGCGGACTGAAGGACGCGGTGCTCGACGCGCAGACGACGGGAGAGTTCGTCGTGAACCTCGCCACGTGGGACCTGAGGGAGCGGATGAACGCCTCCTCCGTTCCCGCGCCTCGAGAGGTGGACGAGTTCGAGTACGCCGGGCTGACCAAGGCCGACAGCAGGCTGGTGCGATGTCCGCGCGTGGCGGAGAGTCCGGTGCACCTGGAGTGCAGATACACGCGGTCGGTGGAGATACTGGCGAACGACCCGGACGAACCGAACACGGTGGTGTTCGGGGAGGTGATCGGAGTGCATATCGACGAGCGTGTGCTGACGGACGGTCGCATAGACTTTCTGAAGCTGAGGCCCGTGGGCAGGCTCGGATACCTCGATTTCGTAGAGGTGGACAGCAGCTTTTCGATGCCGCGTCCTACGTGGGGGTAGTGGTTAGTTGTTAGTGATTAGTGGTTAGTGGTTTGGTACGCCTCTACCGTGGGCGGTGATAGCGCGGATGTGCGGGGTTGGGGAGTTGGGGTGTGCGTTGGGGCGCTATGAGCCGATGGTCTCAGCCGCTATGGGCAAAGCGACGGGGGCGACGGGTTCGATTTCGAGTTCGGCGCACCCGTCACGGTACGGTGCGCTGTGGCTGGCAATTCTCTAACCGGAGGGCTTCCTGCGGTCCGGCGATGTTCAACTGCGTCCAAGGCCAAATACGGCCTCAAGGCGCGCAGATGTTTGGTTAGCAGTAGGCGCTGTCATGGTTGAACTTCGTTAGCAAGTGGTAGAATTACTTTGACATTATCCAATTAAAGCTATACAGTTGCAAGTAGCTGAACCTATTTCTTAGTATAGCAATCTCCGAGTTCATCCAGTGGTTACTACCACAAAGCCCAAGCAATCTCTGGTCGGAATCGAACTAGTTCGGCTCCTTGCCTATGAGGGAGACCGTATCTTCACCACGGACCGGGCCAGGGAACTGGCGCCACGTGTAGGTCTGAAGGATTCCTACGTCACTGAGTCACTTTACCACCTCCGGAGAAACAATTGGATCGTCTCGCTGCGCCGAGGCCTCTATGCGCTGTCTCCGACTGTTCCAGGGGTCGTGGATGCTCACGAGTTCGAGATAGCTATGGCCTTGGTCGACCCTGCCATGATCTCCCACTGGTCGGCCTTACACTATCATGGGTTGACGGAACAGGTGCCCAGAGACGTATTTGTCACGACGACAAAGGGGACTTGGATTCCGAGACGTAGGAATGCCCAGCGAAGTCCAGGCCACGGCTACTCAGTTGGCGACATCGCTTACAGATTTGTGCAAGTGGTGTCGGATCGCTTCTTCGGCGCTGAGAAGGTTTGGGTCGGCGACGCCCGTGTTTCCGTCACAGACCTAGAGCGCACCTTGCTGGACGGTCTCTCCATGCCGCGATATTGTGGCGATTTTGCCGAAGTGCTTCACGCTTTCCGAGTAGCGATGGATCGGCTCAGCACCGAACGCATCACGGAGTATGCCATCCGGTTTGGGGTAACGACGGCCAAGCGCTTGGGGTGGGTGCTAGAGGCCCAGGGAGTCGCTTTGCCGGAACTCGAAACACTGGCGGCGCTGCCTATAAGTGGCTACCGCAAGCTGGACCCCACCGGGCCCCGGAAGGGACCGTGCAACAGCCGCTGGATGGTCCAAGAAAACCTGCCGGGGATGATTGATGTATGAGACCCCTCCGCACCCGTCTTCAGGAAGCGCGTAGGCGCCTGGGCTGCGCTGTTCGGATGGAGCCGTTCATGGGTCGACCCTCGGCGGGGGTACGTCGCTCCAGTCGCAGGCGTAGACTCGGCGTTGCTCGCTCGGCACACGCGCATGGTCTCCGGGGTACCCGGAACCAGGTTTGCCAGTGTCGGCCAAGACCACGATTGACGTGATATTGGGCTTACCCATTCGTTCGCAGTAGGGCCATATCAAGTCCAGATACTCACGCCCGACACCTTGAGCGATGCCCGGCAGCCTAGCCTCGTCTACCAGTTCGCCATACGTGATCGTGCGCTTTCGCCTGGCGCGTCTAGTGAGCACCCGCCAGGCGCAGTTCATCGCATACTGTGTTGGCAATTGTCGTCTCCTTTCCACGACTGGCTCGATGGCGAACACCGAGCAAATCTGTTTGAACCCTTCAGGGTCTGGTATGTTTGGCGGTGCCGGAAGTTGATTGGTAGCGGGTTCGATTCCGAGTTCAGCGCACCCGTCGAGGTATATGTCAATGGAGGCGCGGAACTCCCACTTGATGCCCTCCACGTCGGTGGCTTCGGCATTGGCTATTGGATTGGGTTGTGGCTGCCCGGCGAGGATTCGAACCTCGGTCAATGGAGCCAAAGTCCATTGTGCTGCCACTACACCACCGGGCAGTGTTTCCGCCGCCTCGTCGTCACCCCCATCCTGGCCTTCCCCCTGCGAGGGGGAAGGGACTTATCGGATAGGCGTTTGGGGGCCACGCTAGAGGATTGGCCGGGTGTACATTATACTCTATGGGACTTACGCGGGCACGCTCGGCGCCCGGCGGGAGACTTCACCCCCATCCTAACCTTCCCCCTGCGAGGGGGAAGGGACGTCTGGCGAGGGGGAAAGGACAATCCGGCCAGGGGGAAGGGACATTTGGACAGGGGGAAGGCTATGGAAGGGAACAACGCTTTTTTTGACGTGGTTGTGGTTGGGGCGGGTAATGCCGCGCTGTGCGCCGCGCTGTCGGCGCGGGAGCAGGGCGCGAGCGTGGTGGTGCTGGAGAAGGCGCCGCCGTCGGCGCAGGGGGGCAACTGCCCGTTCACGGGCGGCGGGTTCCGGTTCGTTCACGACGGGATCGAGGACCTTCGCGCGCTGCTGCCGGACCTTACGGACGCGGAGGCGGAGCGGCTGAGCATGGCTCCCTATACCGCAGAGGATTTTCGGGGCCACCTGACGGACGTGACCCAGGGCGACGTGGACACGCGGCTGATGGAGACGCTGATCGCGAACTCGCGGCCCACGGTGGACTGGATGCACGCGCAGGGGGTGAGGTGGGAGCTTTCGGGCGGTCGGGTTTCGGCGGGCGCGCCCTCGGTGATTCCGAACAGCGTGGGGCTGTCGGCGTGGCGCTCGGGGCCGGGACTGGTGCAGATGCTGACGACGGCGGCGAGGCGCGCGGGGATCACGATTCTGTACGAGACGAAGATGCTGCGGCTGCTGACGGACGACGCGGGGGCGGTGTGCGGGGTGGAGGCGCAGGACGCGGACGGCGTCCACGAAATCGGAGGCCGCGGCGTGGTGCTGGCGTGCGGGGGGTTCGAGGCGAACGCCCGGATGCGGGCCGAGTTCCTGGGCGCGGGGTGGGAGCGGGCGAAGGTGCGAGGGTCGGCGCACAACACGGGCGACGGCCATCGCGCGGCGCTGGAGGTGGGCGCGCAGGCTTACGGCCAGTGGGCGGGCTGCCACGCCACGCCGATCGACGTGGACGCGCCGCTCACGGGCAGCGTGGAGATTACGGAGCGAATGCCGAGACGGTCGTACCCGCTGGGCATCACGGTGAACCGGCAGGGAAAGCGCTTCTTCGACGAGGGCGCGGGGTTCGCGGAGCAGACGTTCGTGGCGGCGGGCAGCGCGATACTGCGGCAGGACGGGGGCGTGGCGTTCCAGATTTTCGACAGCAGGGCGGCGGCGCACCTGGAGCCGCGCTACGCGCTTTCGCGGCAGGTACAGGCGTTCACGGTGCGGGAGCTTGCGGGCGAGCTGCGGGTGGACGCCGACGCGCTGGAGGCGACGGTGGCGGAGTACAACGCGGCCGCCAGGGATGGCGAGTACGCGCCGCGGACGCTGGACGGGCTGGCGACGCGCGGGGTCGATCCGCCCAAGAGCAACTGGGCGATCCGGCTGGACGCGCCGCCGTTCTCCGCGTTTACGGTTACGGGGGGAATAACCTATACTTACGGCGGTTTGAAGGTGGACGAGAATGGCCGCGTTCTGGGCGCGGAGGACGCGCCGATTCCGGGGCTGTTCGCGGCGGGCGAGATCGTGGGGGGCATCTTCTACCACAACAGCCTGCGGGCGGCGGGGCTGATGCACGGGGCGGTGTTCGGGCGGCTGGCGGGGAGGGGGGCAGTTAGTGGTTAGTTGTTAGTGGTTAGTTGTTAGTTGTTGGTTCGGCCAGAACGAGGGACTGAGAGAGTATCCAGCAAGCCGTACATCACCCCCATCCTGACCCTTCGACAGGCTCAGGGCAGGCTCTTCCCCCTGCGAGGGGAAGGGATTGCTGAAAGGACTAAGAGCGTATTCGGCAAGCCGTACATCACCCCCATCCTAGCCTTCCCCCTGCGAGGGGGAAGGGATTTTTGGACGACCTTCTCCCTCAAGGGAGAGGGGATAATTTGGAAGGTTTGAGAATTCTTGACTGACACCAACGGCGTTGAGCGTATAAGCGAGGTGGCGGGGCGGCTGCGGGAGAACGTGCAGCGCGTGATCGTGGGCGCGACGGAGGCTATCGACCTGGCGATAGTGGCCCTGCTGTGCCGGGGGCACGTGCTGGTGGAGGACGTGCCGGGCATCGGCAAGACGACGCTGTCGAAGGTGCTGGCCCAGTCGATGGGGTGCGCGTTCAGGCGAATCCAGTTCACGCCGGACCTTATGCCCTCGGACGTGCTGGGCGTCAACTTCTTCAACCAGAAGGTTTCGGAGTTCGAGTTCCGGCCCGGCCCGGTGTTCAGCCAGGTGCTTTTGGCCGACGAGATCAACCGCGCCACGCCCAGGACCCAGTCGGCGCTGCTGGAGGCGATGCAGGAGCGACAGTCCACCATCGACGGCGAGACTTATCCGCTGCCGGAGCCGTTTCTGGTGATAGCGACGCAGAACCCGCTGGAGATGGAGGGCACGTTCCCGCTGCCGGAGGCGCAACTGGACCGCTTCATGGTGCGCATCCGGCTGGGCTATCCCACGCCCGACGAGGAGGCGGCCATTCTGCAACGCTTCGAGCGCGCCACCGCAGACCCCAGCGTGGAGCCGGTGACGGACGAGGGCGAGCTGCGGGAGATGCAGGAGTTGGTGACGACGGTGCGCGTCGATCCGAGCGTGCGCTCGTACATCGTCGCGGTGGCGCAGGCCACGCGGGAGCACAGCGGGCTGTCGCTGGGCGCGAGTCCGCGCGCCGCGCTCGCGCTGTACAGGTGCTGCCAGGCGAACGCGGCGCTGGCGGGCCGCGACTTCGTTTCGCCGGACGACGTGAAGGCGCTGGCCGCGCCGGTGCTGGCGCACCGTATGCTCATCACGTCCAACTCGCGGCTGCGGGGGCGCACGGCGGACCACGTGGTCGAGGAGATCCTGGGCACGGCGGCGGTCCCGATAGAGAGGTAGGGCCGTTGCTGGTTCGACTGTGGCACGACCTTTGGATAGGGCTTTTCCTGGCTCTCATCGTGGTGGGGGTGTTCACGGGCCACGGCCTGCTGATAGGGTTTTCGATGATGGGCCTGCTGGTGGCGGGCGTGTCGTGGCTGTGGGACCGGGTGGCGCTGGAGGACGTGGTGTACGAGCGGTCGCTTTCCCAGAACCGGGTGTTCATGGGGGAAGAGGTGACGCTGACGGTCGCCGTGACGAACGGGAAGCCGGTGCCGCTGGCGAGGCTGTCGGTGCTGGACACGATTCCCCTGGAGGTGGAGGTGCTGGACGCCGAAACGAGCGGCAGCTCCAGCCCGAACGCGCAGACGCTGCGGCACCTGACGTCGATGGCGTGGTACGAGCGCATACGGTGGGAGTACCGGGTGAAGAGCGGACGGCGTGGACTGCACATGCTGGGGCCGGCGCAGGTGGAGAGCGGCGACCTGTTCGGGTTTTTCAGCTCGGAGAAGTCGTTCCCCGAGAGGGACTACCTGCTGGTGTATCCTACAGTCGTGCCGCTGGCCGAGTTGGGGTTTCCGGCGTCGCGACCGCTGGGCGACGTGGGCGGCGGGAACAGGATGTTCGAGGACGCATCGCGCCCGTTCGGGCTGCGGGAGTACCGGCTGGGCGATCCGATGAAGACGGTGGATTGGAAGGCGACGGCGCGTATGCAAGATTTGCAGGTGCGCACCTTCGAGCCGAGCGCATCCAACACGGTGGTGCTGGTGGTGGACGTGGACACGACGGCCCACTACTGGGAGGGCTACTCGGCGGCCAGCCTGGAGCGCATAACGGTGGCGGGGGCGTCGGTGGCGAGCTACGCCGCCGAGCAGGGCTACAGTCTGGGGCTGTTTTCCAACGGCACGCCGATGCTGGCGGACCGTCCGATGAAGATAGCCCCGAGCCAGTCGCCGGACCAGTTGACGATTATACTGGAGGCGCTGGCGACGATTCGCCCGATGGCCATGGGCCAGATGTGGACGCAGTTGGCGCAGAACTCGCGCGAGTTTCCGATGGGCGCGACGCTGGCGCTGGTGACGGCGTTCTTCCAGCCGGAGATGGCGGAGGTGGTGCGAACGCTGAAGTCGCGGGGCTACAGGCTCGTGGTGGTGCACGTGGGCGACGGGGAGTGGCCGGAGATGCCGGAGGGCGTAATCGTCCACGAGCTGCGCGCCTATTTCGAGGGCATAGAGTATGCCGGCCCATTCGCTCCAAGATAAGCTGGTAGTCGCCGCCACCGTCCTGGCCGAGAGCGCCTGGCTGTTCCTTCTGCTGGGGCTGCTGGGGATAACGCTGGCGCAGGACGGAAGTCCGCTGAGCCTGTCCGCGGTGCTGGCGCTGGTGGGCATATCTACGCTGACCGCGCGGCTGCTCCAGATGGTGCTGATGCCGACCAGGCTGGCCTACGCGATACAGCTTGCGGTGGGCGTCGCCGTCATCATCGTGGCGGTAGGCTCGCAGGTGGACCCGAACTCGGGCCTGGAGCTGGGATGGATCGCGACGGTCGTGAGGGGCGCGGACGTGGAAGGCTACACGTTCCGGGCGTCGGCGGGCAGCATACTGGCCGCGGCGCTATGGTGGCGCGGCGGGATGATAGCGGCGTCGGAGTATCCGGTCGAGAGCCTGAGCACCAGCTTCCGGCTGGGAGTGTTGGTGATGGCGGTCGCGGCGGTGGTGGACGTGGCGCACCCGGCCGACCTGCGGGTGTTCGGCTCGATGATCCTGTTCTTCGCGGCGGGCCTGGCCGGAATGGGCGCGGGGCGGCTGCTTCCGGCGTCGCGGCAGGCCATCGCGGAGCGCGCCTGGCTGAAGGTTATCGGCGGGCTGGTGCTGGGCATAGTGGTAGTGGGGCTACTGGTGAGTATGTTGCAGCGGGACGTGCTGGAGTACATCTCGCGGCCTGCGCTGGTGGTGCTGGGCCTGCTGGGCACGGTGGTGTTCTACGCCGTCATAGTGCCCATCGCGTTCGTGGTGGGGGCGCTCACGCAGGGATTGCTCACGGTGCTGGGCTGGTTCGCCAGCGAGGAGGTGACGTCGGAGGCGCCGGACTTCGGCGGCACGCTGCTGGAGCTGCGGGAGCAGACGGGGGAGGTGAACGAGGTGGTGGCGGCGGTGGTGCAGGTGTCGCAGTGGGCGCTGGTGGCGCTGCTGGTGGCGGGGGCGCTGTTCGTGATAGCGGCGGCGTTCCGGCGGCGGCTGTCGTGGCGGCTGGTGCAGTCCGAGGGCACGCGGGAGTCGGTGAGGGAGGGCGCGGACGCCGGCGACGACCTGAGGCGGCTGCTGCTCAACCTGGTGCCGCGTCGCTTCCGGCGGACACGGGAGGCGGCGGGGCCGCGGCTGCCGGACGACGAGGCGGAGATAGTGGACGTGTTCAGGGTGTACTTCGGCTTGCTGGAGCAGGCGCGGGAGCAGGGTTTTCCGCGACCGGAGCACGCGACGCCGCTGGAGTACCAGCACACGCTGGAGCAGGTGTTGCCGCGCAGGCTGGTGCGGGCGGCGACGGCGGCGTTCACGGACGCCTGTTACGGCCACCGCGCGCCGCCGCGGGCGGTGCTGGACGAGATGAAGGCGGAGATGGAGGATATTTCCAAGATGTAAGCCCCTATCCGACGGCCAAGTCATCACCCCCATCCTAACCTTCCCCCATCAAGGGGGAAGGGAATCATCTGAAAGGCTCATATCCGACGGCCAGGTCTTCACCCCCATCCTAACCCTTCGGCAAGCTCAGGGCAGGCTCTTCTCCCTGCGAGGGGGAAGGGATTTATCGGAAGGGCTAGAATCAAGGGAGCATACGAATGGGTTTGCCGCTAAACGAATTCGGGTTGGCATCGGATATGCTGGTGTGGCAGGTGGCGCTGCTGACGGTTATCTCGTTCGGCGTGGGACTGCTGGGCGGGTTCGTGGGGCTGGCGCTGGGGACGATGCGGCTTCCGGCGATGCTGCTCATCGGCATGGCTGCGCCTATCGCGGGCGGCACGAACATACTGGTGAGCAGCCTGGCGTCGCTGACCGGGGCGATCCGTCACTTCCGCGAGGGCCGGGTGGACATGCGGGTGGTGCTGTTCATGGGGGTGCCCGCGTTCGCGGGAGCGTTCGTGGGCGGGTTCGCGAGCGACGTGGTGGACGAGCGGCTGCTGCTGTTCCTGGCGGGCCTGCTGGTGGGCTGGCAGGGGATAGAGTTCTTCATCATGGTGCGGAACCGGCGCGACTCGGGTAGCCAGCACCTGTTCGGCGCGGACCTGGAGGGTTCGCCGGGGATATTCACCCGCAACAGGATTTCGGCGGAGGCGGGCATAGGGCTGGGCGTGGGGCTGCTGGGCGGTGCGGTGGGGCTGATACTGGGCAGCATACGGCTTCCGGCGCTGATTCGGATTCTGAAGATAGATCCGCGAATAGCGGCGGGCACCAACCTGTTCATCGGCTTCTTTCTGGGGGCGCTCGGCTTCATCGGGCACGCGGTGCAGGGCGAGGTGGACTATCCGCTGCTGGCGTGCATGGGCGCAGCGGCGATGGTGGGCAGCTACATCGGCGCGAAGTACACGGGCCGCGCCAGCCTGAACACGCTGATAGGCTCGATGGGCGCGGTGCTGGTGGTGGTGGGGGCGCTGCTGGTGTGGCGGGCGTTCGAGTAGCCGGCCCCGGCGCGGGCCGTCAGTAGGTGGAAACCTTGTCCGTGGCGAGCTCGCCGGTGACCATGTAGATCACCTTTTCGGCGATGTTGGTGGTGCGGTCGGCTATGCGTTCGAGGTCGTGGGCGACCCACAGCAGGAAGGTGGCGCGCTGGATGGCGGCGGGCGATTCCATCATGTAGGTGAGAAGCTCACGGTACACCTGCTCGTAGAGCGCGTCCACCTCGTCGTCGTCGTCGCACACGGCGTTGGCCAGGTCCACGTCGCGGTTGACGAAGGCGTCGAGGCTGCGGCGGAGCATGTCGGTGGCCTTGTCGGCCATGCGCGGAATGTCGATGAGGGGTTTGAGCGGCGGCTCGTTGCCCATCATCAGGCTAATCTTGGCTATGCCCTCGGCGTAGTCGCCCATGCGCTCGAGCTCGACGGACATGTGGAGCACGGTTATGAGCACGCGGAGGTCGCCCGCAAGCGGCTGCTGCGTGGCGATGAGGTCGATGCAGCGCTCCTCGAGCTCCATGCGCTTGTGGTCGATGATGTCGTCGTCGCGGACGACTTCTTCCGAAAGAGCGAGGTCGCGGTTCTTGAGCGCGTCCAGCGCGCGCGCGATGGCTTTTTCGACCATGTTGGCGAGCACTAGCAGCTCGTCTTGCAGTTCTCTGAGGTCTCTGCTGAATCCGGCTCTCGGCATGGTGGGTCACCTCTCTTTTCTTTTCACCCTAACCCTAACCCTCTCCCATCAAGGGAGAGGGGACTGCTAAGTTAGCTGAAGCGGCCGGTTATGTAGGCCTCGGTTTGCTGGTGGCTGGGGTTGGTGAAGATGCGCTCGGTGGAATCGAACTCGACGAGGAAGCCGGCGCGGTCGTCGTCGACCATGAGGAAGGCAGTCTCGTCCGAGACCCTGGCGGCCTGCTGCATGTTGTGGGTGACGATGGCGATGGTGTAGCTCTCGCGGAGCTCGCGGATGAGGTCCTCGATGGCGAGGGTGGCTATCGGGTCGAGGGCGGAGCAGGGCTCGTCCATGAGCACCACTTCGGGCTCGATGGCGATGGCGCGGGCGATGCAGAGCCGCTGCTGCTGGCCGCCGGAGAGCGCGAGGGCGCTGCGCTTGAGCCGGTCCTTGACCTCGTCCCAGAGGGCGGCCTGGCGCAGCGAGCGTTCCACGGCCTCGGCTACGTCGCCCCTGTAGCCGTTGATGCGCAGCCCGAAGGCGACGTTGTCGAAGATGGACTTGGGGAAGGGGTTGGGCTTCTGGAACACCATGCCTATGGTGCTGCGGAGCTCGACGGGGTCCACGTGAGGGGCGTTGATGTCCTCGCCGTTGAACAGAATCCGGCCCTCGATGCGTCCGCCGGGGACCAGCTCGTGCATTCGGTTGAGGCAGCGGACGAGCGTGCTCTTGCCGCAGCCGGAGGGACCGATGACGGCGGTGATGCTGTTGCGGCGCATCGAGAGGTTGATGTTCTTGATGGCGAGCAGGTCGCCGTAGTAGGCGTTGAGGCCCTCGATCTCCATCACGTAGTCGTCTTCGCGCGATTCGGGCGGCGGCGCCTCTCGCGCTTCCACTCTTCTCAAGGCGGGCTTCCTCAGGTTCAAAGTGGCCATCACAAGCTCCTCTTACCATATATGTGTCGCAGCGCTACGGCAACGCTGTTTAGCAGCAGCAGCACCACGAGCAGAACGACTATGCCCGCGGCGGCGTTCTCCTGGAATCCCCTCAGCGGGCGGGACAGCCAGCTGAACACCTGGATGGGCAACACGGTGAAGGAGTCCATCGGGCTGGTGGGTACGAAGAACACGGAGGTGAACGCGCCGATGGCGATGAGCGGGGCGGTCTCGCCGATGGCTCTGCCGAGCGCGAGTATGACTCCGGTGAGCATGGCGGGAAGCCCGGCGGGCAGCACCTGATGCCAGATGGCCTGCCACTTGGTGGAGCCGAGCGCCATGGCCGCCTCGCGCATGGAGACGGGCACGGAGCGCAGCCCCTCGCGGCTGGCGACGATGATTATGGGCAGTATCAGCAGCGTGAGCGTGCAGGCGGCGGCGAGGATGCTGGGCCCCATCCCCGCGCCGTACACGAACAGCGCGAGTCCGAGCAGCCCGTACACCACCGACGGCACGCCCGCCAGCGTGCTGATGTTTATCTCGATGACGCGGGTGAGCCAGTTGCGGGGCGCGAACTCCTCAAGGTAGATGGCCGCGCCGACGCCCAGGGGTATGGAGAACAGGGAGGTGAAGCCCATTACCCACAGGGTGCCGAGCAGCGCGGCCTTGGCGCCGGCCAGCTCCGGCTTGCGGGAGGGGAAGCTGTTCAGAAAGTCCCAGGTGACGTGCAGGAGGCCGTCGCGCGCGATGGTGAACAGCAGCAGCGCGAGCGCGGCGACGCCGAAGGCGGTCGCGCCGACGGCGAGCGCGGCGAAGATGACGGACGTCACCCTGCGGCCGGCCCGCGATCCGCGCCCGAAGGCGGATTCAGACGACTGGCGGGCGCTCAATCGTACACCTCCCGGAAGCGGCCCAACAGCGCCTGGGCCAGCAGGTTGAGGCCGAGGGTGAACACGAACAGGAGCGAGCCGATGGCGAAGATGCTCTTGTACTCGACGGTGCCGCGCGCGGTGTCGCCCATCGCCACCTCCATGATGTAGGCGGTCATGGCCTGCATGGCCTCGACGGGGTTGATCGACAGGTTGGGTATGCCGCCCGCCGCGATTGTGACTATCATCGTTTCGCCCACGGCGCGAGCGAGGGCGAGCAGGCCGGAGGCGACGATGCCGGAGAGCGCGGCGGGCACCACGACGCGGGTGGCGACCTGGAAGCGGTTGGAGCCGAGCGCGTATGCGCCCTCGCGCAGGGCGGTGGGCACGGCGCGCATGGCGTCTTCGCTGAGCGACGCCACCATTGGAATGAGCATTATGCCCATCGCCAGGGAGGCGGCCAGCGCGGTGAAGATGGTCTCGGAGTCGAAGATGGGCTTTACTATGTTGGGCGCGATGAAGGTTATGGCGAAGAAGCCGTAGACGACGGTGGGGATGCCCGCCAGCACCTCGAGCACCGGCTTGACCACCGAGCGCACCGTCTCGTGGGCGTACTCGCTGAGGTACACGGCGGTGAGCAGACCCACGGGGAAGGCGACGCTCAGGGCCATGGCCGCGATGAGGATAGTCGCGGAGAGGAGCGGAAGCGCCCCGAAGTGCTTTTCGGCGAACAGGGGCGTCCACACGGTGCCCGTCAGGAACGACAGGATGGAGACCTCGCCGAAGAAGGGGATGGCTTCGGTGAGCAGCGTGACGACGATGCCCACCGTGGTTATGACGGAGAGCAGCGCGCACAGGAACAGGAAAGAGAGGACGACCGTCTCCCGCAGCTTGTCCGAAAGACGGTTCCTCCGCCACCTGTCGCTGTTACTTCTGGAGGCGGAGATAGTCGCCAATCAGTTCACCTTTTCCAGGGCCTCAGAGAGCGGCGTGCCCGCGGCTATGGTGTTGAACACCGAGCCGGTGGTGCGGTTGGCCACCCTGTTCTTGCCCCACTCGTAGGCGCTTTCGGGGAGGGCCACGTAGCCGACTTCGCCGACCAGCGCGGTGGCCTGTTCGAGGTAGAAATCCACGAACGCCTGGACCTCGGGGCGTTCGAGCATCTGGGCCAGGTTGACGTAGATGAGGATGGGCCGCGCGAGCGGCATGTACCGGCCGTTGGCTACGGTCTCGGACGACGGGGCGACACACTCGCCGGCGCCGGGGTTGACGATCTCGACGGGCCGCACCAGTTCGCGGTACTGCTCCAGGTACGCCAGGCCGAAGTAGCCGATGCCGCCGCGAGCGCCGTTCACGCCGCTGGCTATCAGCGGGTCCTCTTCGGTGGCGAGGTCCAGGTCGCCGCGGTGAGCGCCTGACTCGCCCATGATGGCCTCGGTGAAGTAGTCGAACGTTCCCGATGCCGTGGTGGGGCCGTAGATTCTCAGGCCCTGGTCGGGGAAGCCGTCGCGCACCTGGTTCCAGTTCATCACGGTTCCCTGAGAGTCGGGGCCGAAGATGGTCTCGAGCTCGTCGACGGTCAGGCACTGGGCCCAGTCGTTTTCGGGGCTTACCACCACCGACAGGGCGTCGAAGGCTACGGGGAGCTCGATGACCTCGACGCCGTTCTCGGCGCAGGTCTCGAGCTCGGAGTCCTTGGCGGGGCGGGAAGCGTTCCACACCTGGATTTCGCCGGCGCACATGGCACGTCCGCCGGCGCCGGTGCCGGTGGAGGCGACGTTCACGCGGACGTCGGGGTTGGCTATGCTGAACTCTTCGGCGACGGCCTCGCTGATGGGGAAGACGGTGCTGGAGCCGGCGACGGCTATCTGGCCGGGAGGCTGGGACGCCGACCCTTCGCCGCCGCCGCAGGCCAGCGCGAACGCCAGCAGCGAGACGGCCAGCGATACAACGAGGGCGGGCGGCATGATGGATGCCAGGCTTCGGCGTATCGTTCTCATTGCCGGTCCGATACCTCCTATCGCGGTATTTTTTCAAAGCGCCCCATGGCGGGGCTGTAGACGATAGGGTAGCGCACGGGCGTCAACGGGCCGTGAACGTAATGTTAACGCCAGGTTAAGGGGCGGTTAGGGGTGGGTTGTGGGAGGGGGACGGTCGGTTCATTCATTGCCGCCGCGCCTTGATATCTGTTCGTTTGCCCACTGAACTATCTCTTGCGCGACTTGGAGCGCTGTTCGGTACTCTTCCTCTGTGAGGGCGTCCGCCAAGCCGGGATAGCGTGTCAGAACGGCGTATCTGGTCAACCGATTCCACTCGTGAGAATCGGCAGCGCCAGGTACGCCAGTCTCTTGGAGGGCGGTCAGCAACTCCTGAATATCGTGAGTGTGCGGGAAATCTATGCCTCTATCTATCAGCGCGGCTTTCAATGCTTTCTCCGCGGCTTGCTGAGCGTGAAAGCAGAGAATCTCCAAACTGACCAAACACGGCCCCAATCCGGCGGCGACCAGATCGTCATTTGCTAGCCTCATCCACTCTTTCGGGCTATCAGGGGGATAGCGTCGCACGTCTATACAACTCCACGCCGTCTTTCAACGCGCTGTGTATGATGAGAAACTTGGCGTATGCGTATCGTTCGACCTGTTCAGGCGTCACCAACACGATGTCCGTAGCGATGCCGATTCCGCTCATGGCGACGTACAGGTCGCCTTCCAAGCGGGCGCGGTCATACTCGCCGGACTTGATGACCAGCAAGTCCAGGTCGGAGTGCGCTCCCATGTCAGCGCGCGCGGCTGAGCCGAACAGCAATATCCTGTCGGGGTGCGCGGTTTCAACGATGCGTTTGACGATTTCCCGGACCACCGCGTCGTCTGGCTTGCCGTGACGTATCACGTAGTCTCTGGCTGCTGTCATTGCGGCTACGATAGTAGAAGAAAAAGGACGCATGGGCAAGCGGGCCGCGAACGTAATCGCTCTGAGCGTCGATTGACGCTGGGAGGGCGGCTTGCTATTATCGAGCGCGCCCGTCGAAATGGCTTCGCGCCACGGTACGCACCACGCCAAGCCGGGGTAAGAGGCTATCCGACAACCCGCACATCACCCCCATCCTAACCTTCCCCCTGTGAGGGGGAAGGGACTTATCAGATAGGCTATAAGACATGGATTCTCTCAGAAAGCCCCTCTCTATCGTTCTCGGACTGATGGCTGCCGCCGTGCTGTTCCACTTTGTGGCGAATCCGTTCTACGAAGACGCGATAGACACGGTTGCCGTGTGGCACGTGCTCAACTGGGTGATGGCGCTGGGTATCCTCGTCACGCTCGCGCTCACCTACGTCGGCAAGAGAGACGCGGGTCACGACGGCGACGCCAACACTGTAATGTGCGTGAACGTCGCCTTCTACGCGGCCGCCGTGCTGGCTATCCTGTTCTTCTGGAACTGGTTCGACGACCTGACTGCCGGAGAGGAGGGGCAGAGCGCGACCCGGGGCTACTTCTGGGTGGTGGTGAACACCCTGTTCGTGGTATTGCTGGGCAGCGTCAGCGCGCGCTTGTGGAAGGACGGCTCGCGGGGGTAGGTGGGGCGGCCCCATCCCGGTATCGAGTACGGGGCAGGATCTAACCTTCCCCCTGCGAGGGCTGACAGGGGGATGCTTTTATAATAAACAGCGTTGCGCCGGCGACGTCACCCCCATCCTAACCTTCCCCCATCAAGGGGGAAGGGATAAATTGGAGGACACCTACACCTGTCAGCCCTGCGAGGGGGAAGGGACTTTGGGAAGGCTCGCGCCTGAAACATATCCCTAGCCGCCTACGTCGAAGGACATGAGCTCGTCGGCGAAGATGAGGCGTCCGTCGTAGATGCGCTTGACGTCGCCTATGCCCTTCTCCATGTTGGGGTGCCCCGACAGGTGCGGGCCTATGTGCACGAGCGCGAGCGTCTTGACGCCGGCGGCCTGGGCCAACTCGGCCGCGCCGGTGGTTCCGCACTGGCCGCCGGCTTCGCCCACCTCGTCCATGCGCTCCTGGTCGTCCCAGCACATGCACAGCATCACGTCGGCGTCCCGGGCGAGGTCGCGCACCGAGTCGCAGGGCTGGGTGTCGCCGGTGAAGACGACGCTGCCGTCCGGGGTGTCGATGCGGTAGGCGAGGGAGTCGAGGTAGGGCTGGACGTGCTCGGCGGGCGCGGCGGTGACCTGCCAGTCGGGGCCGGAGAACACCCTGCCGGGGCCGACGTCTTTGGCCAGCACGTCGGGCGGTGGGCGGGGCAGCGCGCCTCCCCTGTTTACGTAAACCTGCTGGCTGAGCGGGTGGTTGACCCTGGCGATCCAGTCGTGGGAGAAAGCGCCGTCGCGTTCGTCCAGGATACGGTGGGTGAGTTGCTCGGTGAGGGTGGGGCCGAACACCTGCAGGCGGTTCTCTTTGCCGATGCTCTGGTCCCAGCGGCAGAGGAGGAAGCAGGGGTAGTCGACGTCGTGGTCGAAGTGGTGGTGGGTGAAGAAGAGGTAGTCGACGTCGGTGGGCCAGAGGCCGGCCTGCACCAGCCTGGCTGTGGCGGCGGGGCCGCAGTCTATCATCAGCCGGTCGTCGCCGGTCTGGAGGACGAAGGACGAGCCGAAGCGGGTGGGGGTGGGCGTCGGGGTGCCGGCGCCGAGGACGTGGATGCGGGTCATACGTAAGGCTCCTTTCGAGGAGTGGCGGGGGACTGTTTCACCCCCATCCCCGTATCAAGCACGAGGCAGGCTCTAACCCTTCGGCAAGCTCAGGGCAGGCTCTTCCCCCTGCGAGGGCTGACAAGGGTATGTTTTGAGAATAACAGCGTTGCGCTGGCGACGTCACCCCCATCCTAACCTTCCCCCATCAAGGGGGAAGGGACTTCTTCACCCTCACCCTGACCCTCTCCATCTGAGGGAGAGGGGACTATTCGGAGTCGGGGGCGATGGTGGGCCACTCGGCGGCGCGTTCGTAGGCGCGGGCGGCGCGGAAGACGGCGGCCTCGTCGAAGGGGCGGCCGACTATCTGCATTCCGATGGGCAGACCGGACGCCGAGAATCCGCACGGGACCGAGATGGCGGGCAGTCCGGCGAGCGCGGCGGGGCTGGTGTAGCGGCGGCGGCCCAGGTCGGAGCGGCCCTGGTAGTAGCCGCCCGGGCTTCCTGTGGACGCGGCCAGCGTGGGCGCGGTGACGGGGCCGGTGGGGAAGACGAGCACGTCGTAGCTGTCGAGCGCCTCCAGCAGCTCTTGGCGGATTTTGGCGCGGGCACGCTGCGCCTTGAGGTAGGCGGTGGAGGGCGTAAGGAGCGCGGACTCCAGCCTTACGCGGGTGTTCCAGTCGTAGTCGTCGGGGCGGGTCCTGACCCATTGCTCGTGGAAGGCGGCGGCGTCCACGTCGGCGCTGGCGACGAACGCGGCGCCGCTGTGCTCGGTGGTGGGCAGCGAGGTCTGCTCGGAGGACGCGCCGAGCTCTTCGAACACGGTGACGGCCCTGAGCACGGCCTCGCGCGTCTCGGCGGAGAGGGCCTCGTACTCGAACATCTCGCGGGGCAGACCGACGCGCAGGCCGTTGGCCCCTTCCTCTATGGAGGAGAGGTAGTCGGGCACTGGGCTGTGGCTGGAGGTGGGGTCGCGGTCGTCGCGGCCGGCTATGGCGGCGAGCATGATGGCGCAGTCTCGGACGGTGCGGGTCATGGGGCCTACGGTGTCCATGGACCAGCACATGGGGACGACGCCGGCGCGTGTGACGCGGCCGTAGGTGGGGCGGATGCCGACGATGCCGCAGAAGGCGGCGGGGCCGCGAATGGAGCCGCCGGTGTCGGAGCCGAGCGCGCCGGCGCAGAGGCCGGCGGCGACGGCGACGCCGGAGCCGCTGCTGGAGCCGCCGGCGGAGTGGTCGGTGTTCCAGGGATTGCGCGGGGTGCCGTAGGGGTGGTCTATGGTGCCGCCGATGGCGAACTCGCTGAGGTTGAGCTTGCCGAGCAGGACGGCGCCTGCGGCCTCCAGACGCTCGGTGATGGTGGAGTCGCTATCGGCGACGTTGTCAGCGAGCACACGGGAGCCGGCGGTGGTGCGGACTCCGGTGACGTCGATGATGTCCTTGACGGCGACGGGTATGCCGTGGAGCGGGCCGCGGTCTTCGCCTGCGGCGAGGGCGCGATCGGCTGCCTCGGCCTGGGCGAGGGCGGCCTCGCGGGTGAAGGTTATGTAGGCGCCGAGCCGGTCGTTGCGGGCGTCGATGCGGTCGAGGTAGGCGGTGGCGAGCTCGACGGCGGATTAGAGCGCCGCCGCGGAGGGCGTCCGCGGAGTCTTCTATGGATAGCGCGTGGGCGGGTCGATCACTCATGGGACGCCTCCCCCGGCCGAGAATACGGGCAGGGGTTCGACGTCCGCGAGGGCGTCGGCGGGCAGCTTGCCGAGCTCGTCCAACACGACGTTGAGGCGGGCGGCTACGGCGTCGGCGCGGGCGTCGTCCAGGTCGATGCCGGCGGCATGGGCAAGCTCACGGGCCTGCTGTTGGGTAATTTCAGCCATTTGGGAAGGCTCCTTTCGGGGGTTGTACGGCGGCCTTGTCGGGGGCCATTCTATCACGGAGATGCTCTCGACTGGGCCGCGTACTAGGCTATAATGGGCGCACCGTGTAAATCTGAGCGGCCCGTCGGAGGCTTGGCATGGCAGCGAGCAGAGTGTTACCCGTAACCACGGCGCTTCCGAGCATCTTCTACGAGGACCCGGAACCGGTAGAGGACGGATTGCAGCAAGCGCCAATCATCATGCGTGTCGGCTTAATGCTGACGGAACACTTCAGGGGCGATCCCGAGGTGTTCGTTTCCACCGGAGGGTTCATCTTCTACGATCCCGACAACGGCAACCGCCGAATCGCGCCGGACGTGTACGTGGCGTTCGACGTGGACGCGGAAGGCATATGGGACAATCTGGCCAACTACTGGATGTGGGAAGTGGGCAAGCCGCCGGACTTCGTGTTGGAGGTGGCGTCGCCGAGCACCGCGTCCAACGACCTGGGGCACAAGCGGGACCTGTACGCCAGGCTGGGTATTACCGAGTACTGGCGGTTGGACCCTGCCGGCGGCGACCTGTACGGCCAACCCCTCACCGGCGAACGCCTGGTGGACGGCGAGTACCGCCCATTCGAACTGCACACCGACGAAGAGGACGGTTCTATCTGGGCGTACAGCGAGGTCCTGGACCTGCGATTCCACTGGACCCTGGACTTGGAAGACCAGTTCGACGTCCGCAGTCCCCTGACCGGGCGAACGATAAACCTAGCGGAGGCCAGGCAAGAGGCGTTGCTGGAAGAGCGGGCGGCGCGCGCGGCCGAGCGTGAGGCGGCGCAGAATACGCTGCTGGAGGAGCGGGCGGCGCGCACGGCCGAGCGTGAGGCGGCGGAGGCCCGCGAGAGGGAGTTGCGGGCGGAAATCGAGCGTCTGCGCCGCCAACTGCCTGGGGGTGACGCCGACAGCGGAGAGTCGATGACAAACTGAACAGGCGTGGCAATGGCAACCGCTTTCGATTCCTCGGCTACGCTCCGCTCCGCTCGGAATGACAGTTGGGGGAGAGCGCTCGGAATGGCAATGAGATGAGGCCGGAATAGCAGTGAGATGGGGCCGGGATGGCATGATGGCAGGAGGGTGCGATGAAGTACGACGCGATTGTGGTTGGGGCCGGGGTCGGCCGGCGCTATTATGGCTTCAAGGTTGTCGGAGGACCCCGAGCGGTCGGTGCTGTTGCTGGAGGCGGGGCCGGACTATCCGGAGATCGACAATCTACCGGACGAGGTGAGGCACGGCTACGCCACTGCCACGGACGTGATGACGAGCGACCACAACTGGCAGTTCATCGGCAAGGCCTCGGAGACGGCGGGGCCGATGATGGTGCCGCGTGGCAGGGTGACAGGCGGTTCGAGCGCCATCAACGGCCAGATGTTTCTGCGGGGCGTGCCGGAGGACTACGACACGTGGGCGTCGTTCGGTAACGACGAGTGGAAGTTCGAGAGTCTGCTGCCGTACTTCCGCAAGCTGGAGACGGACACGGACATTCACGACGACTTCCACGGCACGGACGGGCCGATCATAGCGCGGCGGTTCAAGCCGGACGAGTGGCTGCCCGCCCAGAGCGCGTTTCGGGCCGCGTGCCTGGCCAACGGCTTCCCGGAAAGCCCCGACCTGAACAACCCGGACTCGACCGGGTTGAGTCCGGTGCCGTTCAACAACCCGAACGGGATTCGCTGGAGCACGGCGCTGGGCTACCTGAATCCGTCGCGGCACCGGCTGAACCTGACGCTGAGGCCGAACTGCACGGTGCGGCGCGTGGTGTTCGAGGGCAACCGGGGCCGTGGGGCTGGAGGTGGAGAGCGGCGGCGAGGTGTTCCAGGTGGAGGGCGAGGAGATAATTCTCAGCGGCGGGGCTATCGCCTCGCCCCAGATACTGATGCTGTCCGGCGTGGGGCCGGCGGAGCACCTGAGGGATATGGGCATACGGGTGGTGCGGGACACGCCTGGGGTGGGGCAGAACCTGCGCGACCATCCGATCGTGTACGTGACGTGGAGGACGAAGGAGGGTGTCGAGCTGGACGGTTTCGCGCCTAGAGTTCAGTTCGCGCTGCGGTACACGGCGGAGGGGTCGGACCTTCGCAACGACATGATACTCATAATGAGCTCCTACGCAACGGAGCGGGTAAACCGCGGAGGGGGCGCGCATGGAGCCACTCGGCATACGCATGACGGTCGGGCTGTACCATGGCGCTGGGCGCGGGAGAGATGCGGCTGACCTCGACGGACCCGCACGTTCAGCCGTTTCTGGACTACAACTACCTGAAGGAACCGTTCGACCGGCAGCGGATGAGAGAAGGGGTGCACCTGGCGCTGAAGCTGGCCGAGAAGGAGGGGTTCAGCAGCCTGGTCGAGGAGCGAATCGAGCCGACCGACGCCGAGATGGAGTCGGACGACGCGCTGGACGAGTGGCTGCTGCGCGAGGCGACGACGGGGCAGCACATCTCGGGGACGTGCAAGATGGGGCCGGCATCGGACCCGATGGCGGTGGTGGACCAGTACGGGCGGGCGCACGGGCTGGAGGGGGCTGCGGGTGGTGGACGCATCGGTTATGCCGGGACTGCATCCGGGCGAACACGAACGTGACGACGATGATGATAGGGGAACGGATGGCGGACTTTGTGCGGAGTGGTCAGTGATCAGTGGTTAGTGGTCAGTGGCGCCGGTGGTGACTGACTACTGATAACTGAAAACTAACCACTAAGAACTAATCACTCACCACTCGATAGACCCAGACCTGGAAGAGTACGTCGGGTTCGCCTTTGGGCAGGGGAGGCGATAGGCTCGGTGGCTTCTTCGAGGGCCCATTTGCCGGTTGCGGCGAGCTCGTCCTGGACTTCGCGGAAGCCGTTGTTTTCGTAGACGTCGGGGCGGAGGGTGAAGACCACGTGGCCGCCGGGCCGGGTTACGCGGGCCATTTCGTACAGCGAGCTGGCGGGGGCGTGGCCGAGCGTGAGGACGCCGACGCAGATGGTGGCGTCGAACGCGCCGGTGGGGAAGTCGAGGGTTTCGCCGAGGGTCATCTGGTGGAAGGCGGAGTAGGCGTTCTTCTTGCGGGCCTCTTCGAGCATTCCGGTGGAGAGGTCGAGCGCCTCGATGTTGGAGTAGCCCAGCCGCTTGAGGCTTTCGCCGACCAGTCCGGTGCCGGCGCCCGCATCCAGCACGCGGGCGGATCTGGGAACGTAGCGACTGAACGCGTCGGCGGCCTGCTGCGGGGCCAGCCAGCCGAACTCGTTCAGCAGGTCGGCGTCGTAGTCGGCGGCCCACTGGTCGTAGCGTTCTTCCAGTTGGCCCACGCTTTCAGATGCGTATATCCACTGTATCCTGTCTTGGGGTTCGGGCTGGGATGTAGTGTCGTTGGTTTCGGGCAATGTGTTGCCTTTCCGGTGGGGCGTTACGCCCATCCTAACCCTTCGGCAGGCTCAGGGCAGGCTCTTCCCCCTGCGAGGGGGAAGGGACTAGCGGCGTCAGGTCGTCGTTGACGCCGGCTCTGCCGCCCGAGCTTGGTCTGCGATCGGTTGCGCAAGATGTTTGGACGCATGGCGCAGGTCCAAGGCCACCACGTCCCATTCGCTGCCATCGTCGAACCACTGTCGGTAGCTCACGAATTCGCCGTTGTCAACCATGCGGAAATCGCTGTCCGGCTTGAAGCCCAGCGTCAGCGTATCGGTGTCGGCGTCGTATCCCCTCTCCATGCTCAGAGGCAGGAAGCGGCTGACGTCCAGTATGTCTATCTGCGAAACGTCTTCGCTACCTTCGCGCGCGAAGGTCAGGATAACGCGGAAGTCGTCGCGCAGAGTGCCGCCGCTGCCGACCTCGAAATCGCTCGCGGTGAGATCCACGACGTCTTCGTCCGCGTAGTATCTAATTTGCATCTCTCACCTCTAAGTCCCGGCACCTCTGATCGAACCAGGGCCTGCCCCCTTCGGCCAATCGCTGTGCCGCCTTCTCATCATAATGCGCGGTCACTATCCGCCGGTCGTCCAGAGATACCGCGACGCGCATCATCTCGTTTCGTCCAGGCACGAATCCCCAATACGTGTGGGTCACGCTCCCTACGCTATCTACGCAAGTTCCTCGCGCCACCCAGTTCTCGAGAACGTACCTCATATCTGCGGTAGCTACGCCTTGGGCTATCTTCCTCTGCGCGTGGCGCGTCAACCGCCTGGTGACGCCGCCTGCCGTGATGGTCGCCGGCAACCCCTGCTCGGCCATGCGCTACCGTCTCATGGCGCCACCCTCCGCCTAGTCGGGGACGATGCCCTCGCCGACGAAGAGCTCGCCGGCCTCCTCGAGGGTGATGTCGGGCTCGGGGAGGACGAGGTCGGACTCGACGAGCTCGTCTATGGGCACGGGAGCGCCGTTCTCGCGCACGAGGTCGAGCATTCGCTTGAGGGTGCTGTCGAAGGCGTCGCGGTCTCCGGCCTCCACCACGTCGACGAGCTCGTTGTCGATGGCGTTGAGGTCGTCGATGTAGGCGCCGGGCAGGTTGTACTGGCCCTCGGTGAGTATGCGGACTATCATCGGCGGTCACCTCCGGGCAGGGCGTCGCGTTGGCCGGAGGGCAGGGACGCCTTGATCTGGGCGAGCTCGTCGTCCACGGTCTGGGCGGCGGCAAGCTGCGCCAGCTCGCGGTCGAGGGGGTCGCTGCTGCCGGTGAAGTCGTCCAGGGTGCCTGCCTCGACAAGCTCGTCGATGGCGCCGGCGCGGGCGCGCATCTGCTCGGTCTTGTTCTCGGCTCGCTCGACGGCGAGGGTGACGTCGCCCATCTCCTCGGAGATGCCGGAGAGTGCGGAGCCGATGCGCACCTGGGCCTGAGCGGCGCTGTACTGGGCCTTGATGACCTCTTTGCGGGAGCGGAAGGCGGCGACCTTGTGCTGGAGGCGCTGCTCGGCCTGGGTGAGCTTCTCCTGTTCGAGCTCGAGGCCGGCTATCTGCTGGTCGAGGCCGTCGAGCTCGGCGAGGGACGCCTGCTTGCGCTGGAGCGCGACGCGGGCGAGGTCTTCGCGGCCGGCGGCGAGGGCCTGCCGGGCCTGGCCGTCCAGCTTGGCGACGTTCTCCTGCACCTTGGCGGCCTGCAGTTCGAGCCTGCGCTTGGCGGTGACCATCTCCACGACGCCGCGCTTGACGTTGCGCAGCATCTCCATCTGCTTGTCGTAGGCGACGTCCAGGGACTCGGCGGGGTTTTCCGCCTTGTCCATGAGGCGGTTCATCTTGCCTCTAACTATGGTGGACATTCGAGAGAGCATTCCCATTGTTCGTTCCTCCGGTTGGCCTGTGTCGTCTTGGCGCGGCCCGGCTAGTAGTCGTTGCCTCCGGTGAATATCTGGATTAGGCCGATGACTCCCAGCACCACGCCGATGATAATAAGCACAAAGGCGAGTATGTTGATGAGCCAGTCGATGATCGGCAGAAAGAGAAGGGCACCCAATATCACCAGCGCAAGCCCGGCGATGAAAAGGCCGCCGCCGCCAACTTTGTTCATAGTCGCTCCTTCGTCCGTCGCGTCCGCGCGACGCCGTGTAGTTGGAATGTTACACCACTGGCGGTTTAGGGGGAAGTGTCCCCGGCGCATCGAGGCCGCGACAGTTTGGGTAACTGTTCAGAGTTGATGAGGCGAGCGCTCTCAACCCTCACCCTAACCCTCTCCCAGTCTTGGGAGAGGGGACTGGCTGTGTGCAGAGCGGCGGCAACCCGTGTACAGTATGCCCATATTCAATCAGGAAGGAGAATCCCAATGGCCACTACACCGGGAACCGAGATAATCGAGCTGGAAACGGGCGTTTTCGCGCGGCTGCACGAGGGACTCACGAACGCGGGCATCATCGTGGGCGACGACGGCGTGCTGGTGATAGACTCGCTGCGCGTGCCCTCGTTCGGGCGCGAACTCATCCACGACGTGCGGCACATCACCGACAAGCCGATACGCTACCTGGTGGACACCCACTCGCACTGGGACCACGCCTGGGGCAACGAGGAGTTTCCGGACGCCACCATCATCGGGCACGAGAACTGCTACGAGGAGATGGTGGACGTGGAGTGGAACCGGCAGTGGCGCGATAAGGTGATGAGCTCGGGCGACCCGTGGTCCGAGGAGGCGGGGCTGGTGAACATCACGCCGCCCAACCTGACGTTCGAGACGAGCATGAGGCTGTACATCGGCAGGGAGGTGCGCCTGCTGTTCCTGGGCAGGGCGCACACCGGCGGCGACACGCACATCTACCTGCCGGACGACGGCATCTTGTTCTGCGGGGACGTGGCGCAGGACGGTGGAATGCCCTTCCTGGCGGACAGCTACCCGTCCGAGTGGCCCGCCACCGACGACAAACTGGTGGAGTTGAACGCCCCCCGGTTCGTGTCCGGGCACGGCCCGGTGGGCGAGCACGCCGCGCTGGTGGAGGCGCGGGACTTCATCCACGCCATGGTCGGCGCACTCGAGGCGGCGGCGAAGGAGGGCAGGAGCGCCGAGGATGCAGCCGCCGCGACGGTGGCCGCACTGACCCCGCAGTACGGCGGGTGGCGCGGCTTCGAGCGGCTGGAGGAGGCGCTGCCGGAGGCGTATGGCAGGCTGGGATGACGGCGATTATCCCCTCTTCGACTGGGAGAGGGTTAGAGCCTGCCCCGTACTCGATACGGGGGTGAGGGGTGAGAACGATGGCGCGTAGCCTGGTGTTCGCGCTGGTTGTCGCGGCGGCGCTGGCGGTCGGCGTGGCCGTGTCGTGCGGCGACACGAGCGACGGGGCCGCGGAGGCTGAGCGCAAGCCGCTGAAGATAGGGTTGCTGATGAGCTTCAGCGGCCCGTCCGCCGACCGCTCGGAGTGGCGCGAGCGCGGCTTCCAGCTCGCGATAAAGCACGTGAACGAGGCGGGTGGCGTGTTCGGCCTGGACGTCGAGACGGCGCGGGGCGACACCGGAACGGACAGCGAGACGGCGGTGGCCGAGGCGCGCCGGCTTGTCGAGACGGAGGGCGTTCACGCCATAGTCGGCCCCAGCTCCAGCGCCAACTCGCTGCCCGTCGCGGAGCGGGTGACCGGCCCGTCGGGCGTGGTCAACATCAGCCCGTCCGCGAGCTCGCCGCAGCTGACGAACGCGGACGACGGCGACTTCTTCTTCCGCCTCGTGCTCGCGGACACGGCGCAAGGCCCCATCCTGGCCCGCGTGACCCGCGAGCGCGGATTCGACAACGTGGGCGTGATGTACCAGGACGACGCCTACGGGCGCGGCCTCGCCGAGTCTTTCGGGGCCGCGTGGAGCGGGGGCATCAGCCTCGCGGCGGTGGCGCGCGGCCAAGACTCGTACTTGAACGCGCTCGCGGAGACGGCGGCGGACGGCGCGCAGGCACTGGTTATCATAGCGTCCGGGCCGGACGCCGAGACGATGGTCAGGGAATCGCTGGAGAATGGCCTGTACGACCAGTTCACGTTCGGGGACGCCGCCAGGAGTCCCAACCTGGTGCGGAACATAGGCGGCGACCGCCTGGGCGGGATGTACGGGACGGCGGGGACGAGCGCGCCGGGAAGCGAGTCCGCCGCCGCGTGGGAGAGGTCGTTCCTGGACGAGCACGGGGAGCTTCCGGCGTTCGCCTACGTGAAGGAGACCTACGACGCGGTCATCGCCATCGCGCTGGCGGCGGAGGCGGCGGGCGCGGCCGACAGCGCGGCGATCCGCGACCGGCTGCGCTCGGTGGCGTCGGCGCCCGGCGAGCGCACGCTGGCGGGGCCGGACGGGGTCGCGGAGGCGCTGCGCATCGTCCGGGACGGCGGCGAGATCGATTACGAGGGGGCCGCGTCCACGCTGGACTGGGACGAAAACGGCGACCTGGCGCGCGCCCACGTGGGCGTGTGGCGCTACACCGCGGACGAGCGTATCGAGGACGTGGAGGCGGTGCCGGTCGATTTCGGGGCGGCGCGGTGACGCCGTGTCGCACACGCTCAACGCTCCCCCTGCTCTTCGTCCTTGCCGCCGTTTTGGGCGTGCTCGGTTGCGCGCGTGACGCGGGTGGCGACGTTGCGACGCCAACGCCCTTGCCCACGCGGGCGCCGCTGTCGACGGTCGCCCCGGCGCCTCTTGCCGCCGCGGACCGCGGCGTTGCGCCGTGCGGCGTTTCCGGCCGGGAAGCGCCGGAAGCCTGGCAGCGCGCCCACTACGTCCGATGGTCGCCGGACGGCTCTCGGATACTGTTCGACCTGGCGGTCGGCAAGCGCGGGACGCCGCCGGTCGGGCTGTTCATGGTCGACGTCGATGGCCTTCAGGTGCGGGAGGTCGTGAGTCCCATCGAGAACGCCGCGTTCTCGGACATCCTGGGCACGTACACCGGCTCGATGATGTATTTCGACATCTCGCCCGACGGCTCCAGGGTCGCCTACTCCTCGTGCAGGTACTCCACAGATGCCAATTTCGAGCTGATGGTGTCGGACGTGGACGGCGCGGAGACCCGCAGGCTGACGGACAACAGCCACGTGGACAACTACCCCGTATGGTCACCGGACGGCGAACGCATCGCGTTCATCTCAAGCCGGACCGAGGATGGCGGCCACGACCCCAGGAACTACCGGCTGTACACGATGGCCGCCGACGGCTCGGACGTGCGGCTGGTCGCGCCCGGCGCGGGCGATCCGTCGTTTGCTGCGGGGCCGCATCCGCCGAGGTGGTCGCCCGACGGACGGCGCATGGCGTTCGTGGTGTATGAATACGACGGTGATTGGGAGGCGGGCAGGGCAGTGTACACGGTCGGCGCCGACGGGTCCGGGCTTACGAAGGTCGCCGACACGGTGAGCGGGCCGACGTGGTCGCCAGACGACGGGAGGATAGCGCTGGCCGCGCCGGAGGGCGAGGAAGGGGCCGCGCTTTACACCTACGCGGCCGACGGCTCGGACGCCGTAAGGGTCGCGGGTCTGTTTGGCAACGAGGCCGAGCTCTATAGCCTGTTCGGTGGCTCGATCCGGGACTTCGAGTACCTGTGGCTGGGCGACCTGTCCTGGTCGCCGGACGGCGCGATGGTGCTGATGGAGTCCACGGGCGTGAGGGTGTCGATCGAGGACGCTTTCGTTTACTACTCGCTGCTGGTGAGCAGCGTGACCGGCGACGAGCGAGGCCCGCCCATACAGGGAATATCGGCCTGGTCGCCGGACGGGGCCAGGATCGCCGCGCAGCCCGCCGGGGCGCACAACCCGAACAGGGAGCTCACCGCTAGAAGCGTGGCGCTGTACAGCGTGGACGGTGACGGCACGGACGCGCGCGTGCTCGCGCGGAGCGTGCGCAGCGCGGAGGGATACGCCGGCGTGACGGCGGAGGCCCCCACCAGGCGTCCCGCAGGCGAGGACGGCTGCACCGGGAACCGCGCGGACGCCAAGCCGGGCGGCGGCCCGGAGCTGGTGGAGGACTGCCGGTAACACACGCGGCTGTGCCGAGCCGCCAACCGGCCGCCGCCGCGTGGTAGAATGGGCCGCAGGAGGCCGTTATGCAAGACCAAATGGTGCGCCGCAAGTCCTGTGACGGGGTCGTCACGCTCACGCTGAACAACCCGTCGAAGCGCAACGCGCTGTCGACCGAGACGCTGCTGGAGCTGCGAGACCTGTTCGCGGACTTCGAGCGCGACGACGAGGTGCGCGTGGTGGTGCTGCGCTCGGAGGGGCCGGTGTTCAGCTCGGGCCACGACCTGCGCGAGCTGATCGACCGGGACGAGGCCGCCTACACAGAGGTGTTCGCGCTGTGCACCGAGGTGATGGAGGCCATACGGCTGCTGCCCAAGCCGGTCATCGCGCAGGTGCAGGGGCTGGCGACGGCGGCCGGCTGCCAGCTAGTGGCGACGTGCGACCTGGCCGTCGCGGGCGAGTCGGCGTCGTTCGCCACTCCCGGCGTCCAGATAGGGCTGTTCTGCACCACCCCCGGCGTGGCGCTGGCGCGGTCGGTGCCGTCCACCAAGAAGGCCATGGAGATGCTGCTCACCGGCGAGCCGGTGCCCGCCGGCGAGGCGCTGGAGATGGGGCTAGTGAACCGGGTGACGCCGGACGACGATCTGGAGGATACGGTGGCCCGGCTGGCGCGGCAGATAGCGTCGTCCAGCGCGCAGACGCTCGCCATCGGCAAGCCCGCGTTCTACAGGCAGATAGAGCTGCCGCGCCCCCAGGCATACGACCTGGCGCAGAAGGTGATGGTCGGCAACCTGCTCGAAGACGACGCCCACGAGGGCATTTCCGCGTTCCTGGAAAAGCGGACGCCCCAGTGGAACCACTGACGGGGGCCTGATTGCAGGCGCCGGCGGCTTAGCCGCAGAAGAGGCACCTCGCGTTCTGCGGCGAGAAGATGAGCTCCTTGTCGCCGTCCTGTATGGCGAAGTCCAGCAACACGCGCAGCGCCTTGGACTCATCAGCGAGCCCGTACTCCGCGGCGACACCGCCGAGCCACTCGAGTTGTACCCGCTCTATCTCAAGAGTCTGTGCGACCTTGTCTTTCGGCATCTTCTTTCTCCTTCAGCGTAGCATTCCCTTACTGTATCGCTTCGGCTCAGCAACATTATGTCAGGGAGGGCGCGGAAGTGAAAGCCAGGGCCAAGACGGCTAGTCCTACCGGGCGGGTCTCCAGGTGACGATGGCCTGGCGCAGCGGGGCCACTCCCCGGACCGTAATCCCGTCGGGGGTCTCCTTGAGCAGCTCGTCCGCCGCAGTGCGCAGCCGCTCATCCTCGTCCGTGCCCTCTCGCACGGACAGCCTTTGACGCAACTGCTCAAGCGCGGTGTCCAGGTCGGGGCCTACCACGGCGGGTTCGGGGGTAATCATCTCCACGTCCGGGTAGATGTCCATCGACCACAGCAGCTCCATCAGCCGGGCCAGACCGGGCAGCGCCGGCAGTGGCTTGCCGTGCACGCGCTCGAAGAAGGGGTGGTTCACCACGCCGGGCGTCTCGACCATCTCCAGCACCGCCACGCGGTCCCGCGCGTGCTGTTGGAGCCTGGCTACGAATGGAGCGGGGTCGGAGACGTGGTGCAGCACGAGGGAGCAGAGGACCATGTCCGCCGCGGGCACGTTCGCATCCTCCCACGGCTCGTTGATGGCGGTGACGTTGACGATTCCGGCGTCCGTCGCGCGCTCCTTGAGCAGATCGACCGAATCGGCGGAGGGGTCAACCACGGTGACGCGCTCGGCCCGCGTGGCCAGCGGCAGCGCGAAGCGGCCCGCGCCGCCGCCCACGTCGAGGACGTCTTTGCCCGAACCCAGCACCGCGAACAGGCTGTTGAGGGCCGCGTCGTCGGTGCGGTGGGGGTCCATGGGCCGGTTGGCGTACCCGAAGCCGCCGGGACGGCCCTGTTCGTGGCCGTCTTGCTCTCTCCGCTCGCGCAGAGCGGCCATTGCCCGGTCGAAAATCTGGACCTGCTCACGCCAAGAATCGTTAACTGGGTTCAATGCGAAGCTCCTGTCATTCTAGTGATACTAAGTACCAGTATTCTACAGGAAGCAGTATTGATTGTCAACTTGTGCTGGTTCGCCAAGCCTTGGGCTTTGGCGCGGAGTTATGATTGGTTGTATCAATTAGATGACGCTTCGGCCTGTGGGCGAGTTCCTGAGTTTGCGCTTGCGTTGAAGTTAACGTACAATCGCCTGAGGCAGGGCATTCCACGGATAAGCGGCCTTGGACTGTGTTTTCGGGCGGATGCCGTGTAACAGGCTTTGGCGTAACCTTTTCGACCGATGGGGCGTTGTACTCATTGAGAGGGAGTACAGTTCATCGAGGAGGAGAGTATGTTTACAAGGAAAATCGCGCTTGCGGCCGTCGCGCTCGCCGCGCTGTGGTTGGCTGTCGCGGGCTGTGGCGCCTCCGAAGAAGAGGCGCGACCCGCTCCCCAGACGCAATCCGCGCCCCAGACTTCCCGGGCCGCACCGACCGCCGCGCCTGCCAGGGTGCCGCAACCTGCCCCCGCGGCTCAGGCGCAACCCGCTCCCGCCGCGCCCGCCATGGCTCCGCAACCCGCACCTACCGCTCAGGCGCAACCCGCTCCCGCCGCGCCCGCTCCCCAGGCTCCCGCGCCCGCCGCTCCACAACCCGGAGCGACCACGTTCCAGGACACGCGGCGGACCCCGTCGGTATCGACCGCCGTGGACAGGGTTTCGACGTTCAGCCTGGACACGGACCGCACGTCGTACCGGCTGGCGCTTAGCTGGGCGCGCGAGGGCTACCAGGTGGAGCCGGACTCGGTGAGGGCCGAAGAGTGGATTAACTCGTTCCATTACGGCTACGCGCAGCCGAACACAAAGGACAGTTTCTCCATCTCAACCGACGTCTTCACGCATCCGCTGGACAGCCGTCTTCACCTGGCGCGCGTAGGGTTCCAGGCGCCCCAGTTCGAGGACAGCCGGCCCGTGAACGTGACGCTGGTGCTGGACGCGTCCGGCTCCATGGCCAACGGCAACCGGGTGGAAGTGGCGAGGGAGGCGGCCTACGCCATCCTGAACAGCCTGGGCCGACGCGACCGCATCGCGGTGGTGCACTTCTCTACCGAGGTCATTGGCGATCACACCGTGGCGCACGAGTCCCCCGACTGGGGTAACGTCTCGAGGTCCATCTCGCAACTGAGTCCCTGGGCCAGCACGAACGTTCAGGCCGGCCTAGACCTGGGGGTCCAGCTTGCCGACGATGCTCGCCGGGCGAACCCGGACGCGTACAACTACGTTATCCTCATGTCGGACGGCGTGGCCAACGTGGACGCGACCAACCCGTTCGCGATACTGGAATCGGCTTACGACGCCGACGCGGGCAACCCTTTGCGCATCATTTCGATTGGCGTGGGCATCGAGAACTACAACGACCAGCTTCTGGAGCAGCTCGCCCAGTACGGCAACGGCTGGTACCGCTACCTGGACACCGTGGACCAGGCGCGCACCGTGTTCAGCCGCCAGAACTGGCTCGCGCTGTCGATTCCCTTTGCCGACCAGACGCGCGCGCAGGTGACGTGGGACCCGAACGCGGTGGCGTCGTGGCGCATCATCGGCTACGAGAACCGGATAACGTCCGACGAGTCGTTCACCGAGGCGCGCAAGGAGTTCGCGGAGATTCCCGCGGGCGCGGCCACCACGGTTTACTACGAGCTGGAGCTCACCGACTCCGTCCTCCGCTCCGGCGTCTGGCCGGCGCAGCTCGGCAGCGTGGAGTTGAGGTGGGTTACGCCCGTGAGCAACGACTCCAACCGCCAGCACGCCTCCGTAACGGCCGGGAGCGAGGCCGACCTCAGATACCCCGGGGACCCGCTGGCGCACTTCGGTGCGATAGTGGCGCTGACAGCCGACATCTACAGCAGCCTTCCGCGTCCGGGCGACTCAGACTACAGTCGTGAGTACCGTGAGATATACGATCTCCAGTACCAGCTAGATTCGTTGTCCAGTTCGCTCGGCCACTTGCAGTCGTTCCAGGACTTCACGTTCCTGCTGTCCCACATCATGCGGGACGCGCCCTCCGGCAGCACGACCCGTCCGGCAACCGGATACAGCCCGTAGTTGCCCGTAGTCGAAAGAAGGCAGACAGGCATGTTCATCCGGTCGTTGGCAATCTCGATGTTGATGCTGGCCCTTTCCGCCTGCATCAACATCGACATCGACCTGTTTGACGACGATGACACCCCCGTGGTCAGGGTGGGCGACGTGAGGTTCAAGGTGGAAGTCGCCGATACGCCTGCGCTCCGCGAGAGGGGACTGACCGGCCGGGACTACCTGGAGGAGCGGCGGGGTATGCTGTACATTCCGGAGGGACGCTTTGTCGGGCCCTTCTGGACGAAGGGTATGCGGTTTCCGCTCGACTTCATCTGGATAGGCGAGGACTGCCGGGTGGTGGACGTCAGCGTGAATGCGTGGCCGCCGAATCCCGGCACTCCGGACGACCAGATATGGAGATACCGTTCCTATCCGAGCGCCGCCTACACTCTCGAAGTCAACGCGGGGGAAGTGGACCGGTTTGGCATCAGGGTGGGCGACAGGGTGAAGTTCGAGAACATCAGCGGCGGCTGTTGACTTAGGGAGCCGTCATTGTAGTTCCTCCAGTCAGCGGGGCAGGTTGCGGTTAAAGATTGCGGTAGGGCGTGAAGTTGATGGCCCTTTCCTCACCCGTCTCGATTGCGGCAAGGTACAGGGAGAAGTCCACTGTAAGTAACGGAATGTCCGTAGTGATGACTTCCAGCAGGGCCGCATCGGTCAGTCCCAATTCTTCAAACTTGACGTTGGATGAGGCATCGGCGCTGGCAACTACGACTTCCTTGCTCTCGTGGATGAGGAATTGCAGCCTCCTCATCAGAAGGGATCGCTCAGGCTCTCCGTGCTGGCTGAGGAGGTTAGATGTCTCGGTGAGAGTATTGGGCGTTACGAAGAGCCGGTCGGCGTTTTCGAGAAGCTCGAGCAGGATGTCATAATCTTCGGCCGAGTAGTGTTCTAAGCGTCGGTGCTTGGCGATAAGCTCCCGGCTTTCACTACCCACTACCAACAGGACGAACAGGTTGGCGTCCAGGAAGTACCCTTCCAACGGGCCCGGCTCACTTGGCGTCCTGGAGGATGCGGTCTTTGACCGACGTGACGGTGCGAGTCTGGTTGTCGATGCGAATGACTTTGAAAGAGCGCCTCAATCCTTTCTGCCCCAGGGTGATGGTTGCCAACCCGCCTTGGTCCCAAGGCCGTGAGAATCCGACCGTCACCTCCCAGAACCGGCCGCCTTGCTCTATTTCCTCCAGCCCGACGTTGCTGATGCCTTCGTCTCTGAAAAGGTCCGCCACATATTCCTTGGCCAGCTTTGCAGCCTCTTTCACGTCCACGATAAGGCCCTCCTGTCCCGCTTGGTGGGCTTATTCTAGCACGGGTTCTTTTGTGACCTCGATCTGGGCGCTGCGGAGCCAGACGCCGGATGGCATGTGGGCGGACAGGTAGCGTATTTCGGGGGTGACGATTCCGCCGGCGGCGTCCATGAAGCCGAGCTCCACGCGCCCGTCGTCCAGCCTGCGGGTCCGGATCCTGCCTATCGGCGTCTCGTCCACCTCCACGTCGCTGCTGGTCTGCCATTCTCCGGCCGGGGCATCGGGCGTAAGGTGGCGCCTGGTGGGGAACACCCGCTCGCCGTCCGACAGCTCGACGCCGTGCTCGATGCGGCCGTCTTCGTTGAGCCTGGCGATGATTCGCAGGCGGTGCGGCGGCTGAGGCGCGGGCGTCGCCAAAGTCTGTTCGTGGCCGAACAGCTCCAGAATCTCGCTGTCGTCGTCGATTGCCAGGCCCTCGAGGAACAGGGAGTTGTCGTCGTCCGCGTCGGCCACCGCGCACAGCACCGCATCGACGGGGGGGCCGTAGGCGGGCAGCGCGGCGCGCATCTCGGCGTCGAGCCTGAGCATCGCGTCGAGGTCGTCCGTGTTCGACAGGACCTCCCGCAGCCCTCTGCCGGCGTCGCGGCAGGTCGTCCGCCGCTCCAGATCGTCGACCATTTGCTGGACGCCGTCGTCCTGCCAGCCCGACCCGGCGGCCCGGGCCGCTTCCACGACCCTTCCGGCCTCCGCTATTGGGGAGATGACCCGTTCGGCGTAGGTCAACTCGGAGTAGAGGGCGAACGCCTGGGCGAAGGAGAGCGGCTCGCCGCCGTCGATGCTTGCCTGTAGTGCGCTCCAGGAAGCCGCCAGTGCGACGTACTCCGCCGACGCCGAGCCGGCGGTGCCGAGCACCAGGTCTTCGATGGCGACGGGGCTGAGAGCCTCTTGCGCCGCCAGCGCGGCGGGCAGGCCGGACGCGTCGATCTCGCTTATGTACCCGTCGGCGAACCGCGCCAGCAGCGCGCTCGACGACGGGCTGGCCACTTCGACGGGCGTGGACGTTCCGGTTGCCGGAAGCCCCGCTATCTCCGGCCGCTCGAACAGCCCGTCCAGCAGATGGGAGCGCACGCCCGCCGCGAAGATGGCCTTGGCGCGCAGGGCGTCTTCCACGTCGGCCTCGGGGTCGTCGACGGCGCTCACGGTGGTCGTCACCATCCCGTCCGCGTCGGCCTTTGCTTCGACCGTGTACTCAGCGCCGTCGACGCTCACGGTCGTCGCGTCGAACGTCGTGCCGCTCAGCACCATCACGTTCTGCCACTGGCCGTGGAACCCGCGCTCCTCTCCATCCTCGTCGTCGGTGATGACCGCCACGAACACCCACGACGGGCCGGGGTTCCTGAGCGTTACCTCGAACGGCGCAACCTCGCCTATCTCCACGCTCGAAGCGTTCGCGGTCTGCGCGCCCGTGTGGTAGGAGACGCCGGACTCCCAGCGCCCCTCCGACGCCTCTATGGGGTCGGTGTACTGGTACACGCGCGGCCCCACCACGTACACCACCGCGTTGCCGCCAACGTCGGCCAGGTCGCCGCCGCCCAGGTTGCCCACGCGGTAGTGGACGTCGAACGGCTGGCCCGCGACCACGCGCTCCGGCGTGCGCACGTCCTCTATCTTGAGCAGGAAGCCGTCCTGTCTGGCCTGCTCGTCCACCAGGTGAATCACCAGCGTGAAGTCGGCCATCAGGGGTTGGTAATCGCGCTCCAGGTAGGTGGTCGCCTCCACCATGTACGTGCCCGGTTGCAGGTAGCGGCGGATGCGGGAGTTGCGCCGCTCGCCGCCGTCGTCGTTCGCCGCTATCAGGCCCTCGGTAGTTGAAACCAGCGACATGACGGGGTCGCCGTTTTCCGACGTCAGGTCCAAGCGCACGTGGCCGCCTCGCGGCAGGTCGAACGTGTAGCTGTGCGCCGGATGCTCCACCACGAACCGCGAGCCGCAGGTGTCGAGCGTCCAGGAGCCGGTCGCGGTCAGGTCGGCGCCCGGCTCCAGCGTGCCCAGGTGCACCGGATCGCAGCCCGTGGCATGGCCTATGGTGAGCCGGAAGTCGGCCGCGCCGCGGCTGCGGCCGCCGACCGTGGTCGCCTCCAGGGTGTACACGCCCGGATTGAGATCGCGCTCTATCCTCGCGTCGAGGCCGGCGCCGCCGTCGTCGTTATCCGCCAGGCGGCTTCCGTCCTCGGCGAACAGGTAGAGGAAAGAGTCCGCCTCCGCGGAGGTCAGGTCGATCCTGATACGTCCGGCCTCGCCGACCTCGAAGCGATAGGTGTGGGCGTCGCTGGCCGGCCGGAAGCGGGAGTCGCAGTCCTGTGTGGTCCAGCGACCGTCGGCCGCGAGCTCCGCGTCGGCGTCCGCGCCGAGCGCGCCGAGGTCGGTCGTCTCGCAGTCCGACGCATCCTGCGCCCAGGCGGGGCCGCTCCAGCCGAAGACCAGGAAGCCCACGGCCAACGCGGCCAGTGTGACCGCTATCGCCAACAGGCGTATTCCCAGGCCGGCCGGTGGGAAGGCGAGTGCGTGAACGTGTTTCCGGTGCTTGTCGGGCACGAGAACCTCCTGAAGGCGGGTAGCTATTGCGACAAAATCTCAGTGATGGTTGGGTGTGTGTTAAGGTAGGCTGCGCCCGCCCCCGTTTTCACGGGGGTGACGGATTAAGAAAACGTGTCCAGCATGGCACAACCTCCAAAATCACGTCTGCAACTTCGGCGGCGGCTCCCTGAACTCTTCGCCGCGTTCCTGTGCGGCGACCATCCGCTCATACCACTCAGTCCACGCCGCGTCGCGCTCACGCTGCCCCTCCTGGCGGCCCTCTTCGCGGCCATCCTGGCGGCCTTCGCGGTAGCGCCTTTGCAGGTATCGTTCGGCCAGCATGGCACACAACCTCCAAAATCACGTCCGCAACTTCGGCGGCGGCTCCCTGAACTCTTCGCCGCGTTCCTGTGCGGCGACCATCCGCTCATACCACTCAGTCCACGCCGCGTCGCGCTCACGCTGCCCCTCCTGGCGACCTTCCTGGCGGCCTTCCTGCCGCCCCTCTTCGCGCCCCTCTTCGCGGCCATCCTGGCGGCCTTCGTGGTAGCGCCTTTGCAGGTATCGTTCGGCCAGCATGTTGCCTCCTTCCACACCGATGTAGATTGCCGCCGCGGCCACGACGATGTAGGACTCCATATTGCCGAGTACCGCGACAATCGTTTCCCGGACCCCGGACGTCGCGTCGTTCCTGATTTCGAACCAGGTCAGAACGACCACGCCGACCAGGAACGCCGCCGCATATAGCGCAAGGTGCACTCCTTCACGTGAGCGGTCACGCGAGCGGTGGGTTTTGGGATTCTCGTTTTGCATTCGGTCCTTTCGGGCCGCTCGGCGCGCCTGGCGACGAGATACGGCCTATTGTCTATCCTCTTGCCTCTGATTGTCCACCACCGATTCAGGCAAGGTCATCGCGGCTTGGGCGGCGGGGGCCGGAACGCGGGTTAGTGGTTAGTGGTTAGTGGTTAGTGGTTAGTGGTTAGTGGTTAGTGGTTAGTGGGATGTTAGCACGGATGTACTGGGGCGTCAAGGGTTGGGACTTTTGGTAATCAAGAACTCCGGTCCGAGGAACAACAGAAGCCCCGCTCGAAGTGAGCGGGGCTTCTGTCCGTGTCCAGCCCTTGCGACTAAGCAGGACCTATGGGTGTTCGAGTTGCCAGCGAGTAAGCCGGTCGACCAGACGGGTGATCGGCCCGAAGTCACCGTTGTCGGCTTCTTGCATTGCTCTTATGGATGCGGAGCGAACCGGCTCAGCTCTCAAGAGGTCGGGGAGAATAAGCCGGCCTGGGAGTTGTCCGCCTGATTTCACACACAGCACGTAGTAACAGACTGCCCTGGCCGTGCGTCCGTTGCCATTGACGAACGGGTGAACGTGATTGACCCCCCAAAGCGCACGGGCAGCCAGAGTAGTTGGTTCGAAGGTCTCCCACTTCCGATTGATGAAGCTGGCGAAATCCGCCATCATGGACGGGACCTTGTAGTGAGGAGGGGGATCGAAGTCACCTACAACGACCTTGTGTGAGCGATACTCCCCCGCTTCGTCATGTAGCCCAACAATCGCGTGAAAGTTGAGCGCCTTGATGAGGGATTGGGAAAGCCAGTCCTTCTCGCTGGCAAGCGCGGCGTCTATCATCGTGTACATAAAATCGTGCTGGCGTATGTTGTTGTCTGCCTCTACTCGCCGGTAGATTGGATTATCTTCGGTCCCCTCCAGGTCGTACAGGTTCACGTGCCGTTGACCTATCCGTACCGATGCGCTATCAGCTTCCTGATCTCATCCCTCGTCGTAGGACTGTCATGCGGCAACATGCCCATTGCGAAGGACACTCTCTGTTCTCTGATCTGCTCGGTTGTGAGTTCCTTTTGCGCCGAATTACGAAGCAACTCCGTGATGTCGGCGCTGGCGTCGATGTTCTCCAGGTCTTCGAGAGTGGGCATCGTAGGATGTTCTTCCACCTGTACAACCTCCCTGTTGGCATACATTCCACCTTCACCGAAGCCCGGATGCGTGCCCCGAACACTCGTTCCAGTGTATGGCTATTGTAACAGATACTGCCAAGAATGGGGAAGGGACAGTCCGGTGGGGAATTTGACATGGGGCTGTTGCGGAAGTAATATAGGTTTCAGCCGTTTTGTTTGGCTATAACTGATATATTATATCACTTTTGACGACGCTCCGGCGGCGTTGCCGGGGAGGTGACTCGAAATGACCGGGGGATTGAGGCTGGCTGTTCTTACCATACCGGCGGCGGTTATCGTGGCCGGCGTGGCGACGCTGCTTATCGTGCAGTCGCGCGATGAGGGCGAACGGACCGTGGGCCTGACTGCCGAGGCCGCGCTCGAGTCGCCGTCCGGCGACGCCATGGGCACGGTCGTGTTCCTGCAGGCGGCCACCGGCGTAATGGTGATGGCCGACGTGAAGGGGCTGGCCCCGGGCGGCCACGCCTTCATCATCCACGAGACGGGCGAGTGCGCGCCCGACTTCAGCGCCGCAGGCGATCACTTCAACCCCGACGACGCCGAGCACGGCCTTATCCACCCCGCCTGGGCCAGGGGCGATTCCGCCGGAGGGCACGGCGGCGACCTGCCCAACATCTACGCCGGCTCCGACGGCTCGGCGCGCGCCGACTTCTTCACCGTCGGCGTCACGCTGGACGAAGGCCCGCGCAATTCCGTGTTCGACCCCGACGGCTCCGCCATTGTCGTGCACGAAAGGCCCGACACCTACGGCGCGGAAGAGGCGGACACCGGCAGCCGCGTGGCCTGCGGCGTAATCAGGCGCCGGTAGCGCGGGCGCGATGGGACCCAGGCCGGAGGGACCGTTCCCTCATCATAGCCCCCCGCGCGGACTCGAGGCGGCTGACATGCAGCGTACGCTCCGGTTGGCGTTTGTGTTCCTGCTGCTGGCCCTCGCCGCCGCCGCCGTTTTCGCCCCCCCCCCCCCCCCCGCGCAGGCCCAGGATGAAGAGCAGTACGTGGACCTGTGGGTGGAGATAAGCGTCCTTAGCGTTAACAGAAATTTCGAAGTTCACCTGGGCAACGAGGGAAACAGGGCCGCCCACGGCGTGACCGTCGAAATCGAACGCACTGGTCCCGTATTCGTTTGGAATGCGATAGGGCTTCCCGATGGCACGTGCTTGAAGGACGATAAAGACGGAGACTGTCTCACAGTTCTGACATCCGGCAGTATCACTACCGCTAACACTCTCTTCTGGAACATTCCCCTGCTGGCTGCCGGAGAGGAACTCGAACTCAGCATAACCTCTCAATCCTCTTCAGACAAAGCGGCTCGGTACGGCGTTGCCGTGACGAGCGCATCGTGGGAGAAAGAGACGCGCCGGCATGACAACAGCCATCATGTATGGGTGAGTTGGGACGGAGGGAAAACATATCTGGCGGAGCCGAGCTACTCGGCAGAAGTTCGCGTTGACGACCGCCGCCCGTCCGCCGGCGACACGGTCAACTTCGCGGTGTTCGCGAAAAACCACAACTACGGCAAGGATTACGGCTCTATAGACGACGGCTGCGTGAACATCCGGCTGACCTCTGGCCTCACCGCCACCGGAACCCCGACCCTCGCCAGGCAAGCAAGCGACTCTTTCATCTCGGATCCGGCAACCACCACCGCCCTTTCCTTCGCCGCCACCACAACCAGGGAGTGCGGAGACAAGAGCGGCGCCGCCGGGTTCTTCCTGTTCGATGCCTTAGACTACCTGTCCATCATGACGCTGCCGGTTACGATAGCCAGCGGCGCCGCCGTCGGCGAGCAGTGCCTCACCGCCGAGATATTCGCCACGCCGCCAACCGGCTCGGCCCATGCCCTGGACGACCCCGACGACAACCGGGTGACGTACTGCCTGGAGTATCCGCCCGTTCAAGCGTTCGACGAAGGCGAGGTGAGCACATGGGCGGTCCACGCCTGCAAGTACGGGACGGGCGACGATTCGTGCGATACCGCCGCCAAGGTGCAGGTCGAGGTGTTCGCCGTCGTCTCCGATTCAGGCCACACCCACGGCAGCACCGAGGACCATACCCTTACCAACGCCACCGCGCTCATCCACATCAAGGACGACTACACCGACGGCGGACGGGTGTTCGACGCTGACGATGGCAGTCTAACCAATGGGACCACCGTGTCGTGGATGACGAGAACCGATGAAGACCCCGACTTCACGGGCAGCAGAAATGGAGTCAAGCTTAGCTTCCACCGCAAACCCGTCAACGACTACGACGGCAACTGGACGAACTTCAATATCAGGAAGACAGCGACAGGATTGGACGGCGGCGATCCGCCGGGCAAGCTGTCAGTCCGCTCGGGAACGACCGGAACCGCTTTCTGGGCTCTGACGTCCGCCAACAGCTACACCTCACGCCGTGATACCAATTACAGCGTCACAAGCTCGAATGTGTTTTCTCGCAACGTGGAATTTGAAACGCTGGGCACCTACGTAGTTGAAGCTACAGCGTATATGCTGCACAGCAGCCTGAATAGCACTACCACCGCCCCATGCCGGATCGATCCCAACTTCACGACAAAAGGCTGCCGGTTCGAGGGCACGGGCCGCACCATCTTCCACGTCGGCCCCATCGCCGAGTTGGGGGTGGCGGACGGCGGCGTCAGCCCGCACGCCACCACCGACCAGGTGGCCTTTACCGTACTCGGCATCAACAACCGCGACGAGGACGCCGAGAGCGGCGAGATAGTGGTGGAGCTGCCCGCCGGGACCACCGCGCTGGCCACCGTTCCCGCCAACACCGGCACATTCGACGGAACCTCCAGCCCGCCCACCTGGACCTGGGACATCCACGACCTGCCGCTCGCTGGCAGCGTGAACTCCCCGGCCCCGCCCGACGGCGTTCCGGTTACGCTCATAGTGGACGGCGTGAGCGCGGGCGCGACCAGCAGCGCGAAGGTGGTCTATGACGCCTACGAGGTCTGTATAGGTGCATCGACCAGCACCCCGGCGGTGCCAATAACGCTGACGGCCACCACCACGGCGGCCTGCACCGCCATAAGCGGCGCGAGCTGGCACTCCGGCACGGTGTTCGATTACGACGATACCAACAACGCCGCCACGCTGACGGCGCGGAGTGGCGCGGCGGGCCCCGCGCTGGCGAGTTCCGCGCAGGGCGCGGTGGGCGTGGTGCGGTGGAGCCAGGTGAAGCTGGTGAACGGCCAGTGGGTGGAGAGCTACGAGGTGCAGCGCGCGGACAGCCCCGGCGCCTGGTCGGCCATCGCCACGACGACGGAGATAAGCTACTACAGGGACGACTACCCGGGCGACACCGCGCGCTCCTACCGCGACGCCACGGTGCAACCGGGCAAAAGCTACGACTACCGCATCCGCGCGGTGAACGGCGCGGGGGTGGCCGGGCCCTGGTCCGCCAGCGTCCGCGTGTCGGCCATCGAGCCGGAGGTGCGCACCGAAACGGTGACGGTGCGGGAGAACCCCTACGCCCGCTTCCCGTCCGGGAAGGTGACGCGCTCGGTGGCCGAGAACAGCCCGGCGGGCAGCGCGGTGGGCGCTCCGGTGGCCGTGGTGAGGAGCTCCGGCAACAACGTGCTCTACTCGCTGGAGGGCGCCGACGCCGCGCTGTTCGACATCGAGCGGGACTCCGGGCAGATACTGGTGGGGCAGGGCACGGCGCTGGACTTCGAGTCGGGCCGCACGAGCTACAGCGTGGAGGTGGTGGCCGGGCCGAGCCGGAGCGCCAGGGTGCGCACCCTCGTGGTCATCAGCGTGACGGACGTGGCCGAGACCGCCGAGGTGACCATCAGCCCCGCCGGGCGGCCCCGGGTGGGCCAGCCGCTCACGGCCACGCTGTCGCACGGCGGCGGCGAGCCTGTGGCCCCGCGCTGGCAGTGGCAGCGGACCACGGACGGGACGTGGGCCGCCATCCAGGGCGCGGACGAGGCGCGGTACACCCCCACGCGGCACGACGCGGGCAGGCGTCTGCGCGTCATCGTGACCTACGGCGAACCGGGCGGCGGCGGCGAAACCCTGGGGGCCGCGGCTGCGGTGACGCTGGCGCTGGCGGGCGAGCCGGCCGCGGGGCCGGCGGCGCGCTACGACGCCAACGGCGACGGGCGCATCGACCTGGGCGAGACGCTCGCCGCCATCGCAGACTACTTCGCCGGCGCCCTGGACTACGACGGCGTGATAGAAGTGATAGCCGCCTACTACGCCGGTTAGATGCGGACGTAAGCCTTCCGATAAAGCCTGCCCTGAGCCTGCCGAAGGGTCCCTTCCCCCTCGATGGGGGCCAAATGCACAACTAGGTTAGGATGGGGGTGACGTCGCCAGCGCAACGCTGTTGTTCTCAAAACATACCCCTGTCAGCCCTGCGAGGGGGAAGGGCGGTTGGAGGGCAGGCACACTAGATTCCTCGGCTGCGCTTCGCTCCGCTCGGAATGACAAGTAGGGGCGCGCTTGGGATGACGGATTAAGAAGACGTGTCTAGCATATTCAGATTGACGGTGTACTAGGATGGTTTCGATGGCGAGAAGCGCGCTCAGAGGAAAGGCGGCCGTCCTGTTGGCCGCCTGCCTGCTCGCGCTACACGGCACGGCGGGGGCGCAGGACCACACCGCCACGCGCGGCTTTTCCTCCGCGTGGGTAGAGCCGGGCGGCAGCCTGGAAGTATCCATATCCGCATCGGATTACGGCGCGTTCGCGCAGGTGGTGGAGACGCTGCCCCCAGGGTTCGGCTACGAAGGGTCCAGTCTCTCGGAAGCTGCGGTGTCAATCGACGGCCAGACCGTCGCCTTCACGCTGCTGGAGTCCGCCAGCTTCACCTACACGGTGACCTCGCCCGCCCGGGAGGGGACTTATACGTTCAGCGGGGTCGTCAGCAACCAGACCAGGCAGGAGCGGCCGGTAGCGGGCGACGCCGAGGTGCGAGTGGGCGCGCCGACACCAACGCCGACGCTCACGCCCGAACCCACGGCCACGCCTGAGCCGACGCCGACGCCCGAACCCACGGCCACGCCCGAACCTACGCCGACAGCCACACCCACGCACACGCCTCGTCCCCTGCCGACGGCCACGCCCACGCCCGAACCGACGCACACGCCTACGGCCAGTCCGACGCCCGCGCCTACGGCCAGCCCGACGCCGACCGCCACCCGGACGCCCGCGCCGACGCACACGCCTCGTCCCCTGCCGACGGCCACGCCCTCGCCGACTTCGGAGCCAACGCCCGCGGTCGCGGCGGGGGACGCTGGCGGGGGGACGGCGGCGGCGGACGAGGACGGCGGGGTGTCGGGCGTGGTGGTGGCGGTGGCGGGCGCGGCGGCGCTCGCGGTAGTGGCGGGCGCCGTCTACGCGCTCACCCGCAGGCGGCGGTAGGGGGGCTTGGAGCGCCGGCGTCGTGCCTGACGCGTCACCCCCGAATCCCCTCCCCCCCTGCCATTCCGAGCGGAGCGCCTTCCCCTCATGTCATTCCGAGCGGAGCGAAGCGCAGCCGAGGAATCTAGTGTGCCTGCCACCCCACGCCCCCCGCCTTGTATCCCCTCTCCCTTGAGGGAGAGGCCGCGAAAAATCCCTTCCCCCTTGATGGGGGCCAAATGCACAACTAGGTTAGGATGGGGGTGACGTTTCCAGCGCAACGCTGTTATTCTCAAAACATACCCCTGTCAGCCCATCAAGGGAGAGGGGATTTTCGCGGCCTCGCGCTGGCGTTCGCCGTCACCCTCACCCTAGCCCTCTCCCTCAAGGGAGAGGGGATACTGTTGCAGGCTCGGCTTGCGTGGGTATGCCAACTGCGGTGTAATGGCACCAACGAGTGCTGGATGCGAGAAGGAGAAGTACGATGCTGACCGAGGTTCTGACTATCGATTGCCAGGTGCACTGCTACGAGCGCAACCGGCCGGAGCGTCCGTGGAGCGGGCACCTGGAGGGGCCGGAGGAGGTGACGGGCGACGACATGGTGGCGGCGATGGACGCGGTCGGCGTGGACGGGGCCATCCTCATTTCGCCGTACTCGCTGTACCAGTACGACGCGAGCTACGCGCTGGAGGTGTACGCGAAGCATCCGGGCCGGTTCGGGCTGGTGCGGCCGTTCGACCCGTCGTCGGAGTCGGTGGCCGATGAGGTGGCGGAGTGGACGGCGACGACGGGCGTGGTGGGCGCGCGGGTGATGCTGGCCTACGGGGACTACGAGGCCGACAATCCCGGCCTGAACGCGATATTCGCGGCGTGCGCCCGCGCGGGCGTGCCGGTGAACGTGATGGCCGCGGGCAAGCTGCCGCTGCTGGCGGAGCTGGTGCGGCGCAACCCGGACACGCAGGTTATCATCGATCACGTTGGGCTGGCCCAGCCGTTCGTGCCGCCTGCGCCGCCTGCGCCGTTCGCCGACCTGCCGAACGTGCTGGCGGCGGCGGAGCTGGACAACGTGGCTATCAAGATTTCGGGCGCGTGCACGCTGTCGCATGAGCCGTTCCCCTACGCCGACATCTGGGACTCGCTGGCGCGGGTGTTCGACGCCTACGGCCTGGAGCGGTGCATGTGGGGCACCGACTGGACGCGGGCCGTGCGTCTGCTGACCTACGAGCAGGGCGTGGAGGCGTTCCGGGTGACGGACCGGCTGTCGGACTCGGACCGCGCAACGCTGATGGGCGGCACGCTGGCGCGGGTTTACGGGTGGACGCCGAGAGTTTCATCCTGACCGTCACCCTCACCCCCGTATCTAGTACGGGGCAGGCTCTAGCCCTCTCCCTCAAGGGAGAGGGGACTCGGTGGTCACCCCCATCCTAAACCTTCCCCCTGCGAGGGGGAAGGGACTTGTGCCCGGCCGCTACGCGCCGCCCATCCATGACGTGTGCTACTATGCGGACCTAGCTAGACTGGCGACAGGAGGGGCGTTGTGAAGATTGACGATGTTAAGGTGACGCTGTTTCGGTGGGATTTCGCGCCGTGGAGGACGGGCGTGGGCGCGCAGTTCGGCGGGCGCAAGCTGCTGGGCGTGCTGACTATCAGCACGGACGAGGGCGTGGAAGGCCACTCGTTTCTCGGCTCTTCGGGGCAGGGCGCGGACGCTTTCGCCGGGCCGCTGATGGAGTTCGTGAAGCCGATGCTGGTTGGCCGCAATCCGCTGGACATCGGCGCGATATGGCGCGAGATGTGGAAGAAGAACCGCCAGGTGTCCACCAACGCCATCGGCGCGGTGGACGTGGCGCTGTGGGACATCGCGGGCAAGGCGGCGGGTCTGCCCATCCACAGGCTGCTGGGCACGTGCCGCGAGAGCGTGCCGGCGTATTCGAGCACGGCGTGGCATCCCACAACCGAGGAGTACGCGGAGGAGGCGCTGCGGTTCCAGGACATGGGCTGGACGGCGCACAAGATTCACCCGGACGGCGACCCCAAGAAGGACATCGAGATTTGCGACAGGGTGCGGCAGGCGGTGGGCGACGACATGATTCTGATGCTGGATTCGATGTGGGCGTACAACTACGAGGACGCGCTGCGGGTGGGCCGCGCCATCGAGGAGATGGACTACTACTGGTACGAGGACCCGCTGGCGGAGGAGGACATCTACAACTACGTGAAGCTGAAGAGCAAGCTGGACATCCCGATCATGTCCACCGAGTACGCTCCGGGTCGGCTGTACGGCATGGCGCAGTGGATTCAGAGCTACGCGACGGACATCCTGCGGGGGGACGTGGCGGTGACGGGGGGCATCACGCCGCTGGTGAAGATTGCGCACCTGGCGGAGGCGTTCGGGATGAAGTGCGAGATTCATCACGGCGGCAACTCGCTGAATAACGTGGCGAATCTGCACGTGACGATGGCGGTGCACAATTGCGAGTTCTACGAGGTGTTTCCGGCGACGGGGGCGAACAAGTACGCGCTGGTGGAGGACATCGAGGTGGACGGCGACGGCCTGGTGCACGCGCCAACGGGGCCGGGGCTTGGGTACGAGATCGACTGGGAGCTGGTGGAGCGGGAGCGCGAGGGGGTTGTGGGGTAGGGGGGCATCAACCCTCACCCTAACCCTCTCCCAGTCTTGGGAGAGGGGATTATGGCCCGTCGGCGCGTTCGAGGGCGGTGGTGAGCTGGGATAGGGGGACGGCTTCGCTGTCGCCGCGGGTCTGGCGGGTGGCGCCGCCGTAGACGACGGTCCTGGCGGAGATGGCGGGGAGCAGCGCGGCGACCCTGTTGAGCGAGGTGAAGTAGTCGGAGGCGATGGTCGCGCCAGCCTTGATCTCGATTGCGTGGATGCCGTTGCCGGTGTCGTACAGCAGGTCGCACTCCAGGCCCCTCGAATCGCGGAAGAAGTTGAGGTTGAAGTCTCGCCCCCGGTTGAAGCGGTGCTTGAGCGCCTCCGCGACCACCAGATTCTCGAACAGCGCCCCGCGTAGGGGATGGGTGGCCACCTGGCCCGGGTTCTGGATGCCCATGAGATACGCGGCCAGCCCGACGTCGTAGAAGTAGAGCTTGGGAGACTTGACCAGGCGCTTTCGGATGTTGGCGTGGAAGGGCGGTAGCTGGAAGATGACGTAGCTGGCCTCCAGCACCGTTAGCCACTCCCGCGCGGTGGTGTGGGACACGCCGGCGTCCGAGCCAAGCGATGTCAGGTTGACGAGCTGCCCTACTCGCCCCGCGCAAAGGCGCACGAACCGTCGGAAGCCGGACAGGTTGCGAATCTCGCCCAGGCGGCGCACGTCGCGTTCCACGTAGGTCTCGAAGTAGTCGCCGAGCGCCTGGCGCGGGTCCAGCCCGTGGTCGAGGATGCGGGGGTAGAACCCGGTGAAGATGATGTCGTCTATGGCGCCGCTCGCTCCCGTGCGCTGCCGCTCGGCGAGGGAGAACGGCAGCAGTCGGAGCAGCGCGGTGCGGCCGGCGAGGGACTGGCCGATGGCGCGGGAGAGGCCGAACTGTTCGCTGCCGGTGAGCACGAATAGGCCGTTGCGGCCTGATTCGTCGGCGAGCACCTGGAGGTAGGAGAGGAGCGCGGGGACGTGCTGGACCTCGTCGATGATGGCGCCGTCTCCAAGCTGGGACAGGAAGCCACGGGGATCGGATTCGGCGAAGTCGCGCTGGTCGGGCGCTTCCAGGTTGACGTATTTCAGGTGCGGGAAGGTTCCGCGGCAGAGGGTGGTCTTGCCGGACTGGCGCGGGCCGGTCACGGTCACGAAGGGGTACTGGCCGAAGAGGGTTGTGAGGAGGGGGGTTATCTCGCGCTCAATCATGGTGGCAAAGATAGCGCGAAACTGCACAAATTGCAAGTGGTACTTTCAGATTGTGCAGAAGAGGGCACCCCCATCCTAACCTTCCCCCTGCGAGGGGGAAGGGACTTTCGGTCTCTCCCTCCGTTCACCCTCACCCTGACCCTCTCCCTCAAGGGAGAGGGTCAGGGGGCGAGGCCGGTGACGCGGTAGATGAGGGCCATGTCGAGGTGGCGGCGGACGAGGGCGGCGAGCTTGTCGTACTCGGCGCTCGGCTCGATGTCGTCGGCGGGGGGCGGCAGGGTGACTCCCTTGCGGCGCGCGGCGCATTCCAGGATGGAGCGGCGGACGGCGCGGTTGTGGAAGAGGCCGTGCAGGTACGTTCCGAGCGTCAGGCCGTCGTCGTCCATCGCGCCGTCGGGCAGGTGCACGCGGCGGCCGGAGCGGGATTCCAGGACGAACGGGCGCGGCAGGCCCTCGTGGGACGTGACGCCCATGTGTATCTCGTAGGCGGTGACGTCCGCGCCGCCGCAACCGGCCAACAGGCCGCGGCTCTCGGTCACGCGCCCCGTCACCTGGTGGGTGGACTTGGTCGGCGTGAAGGCGGTGGCGGCGGGCAGCAGGCCCAGGCCGTCGGTGCGCGGCCGGGGGGACTCGACGCCGTCCGGGTCCAGCAGCGTGTCGCCGAGCATCTGGTAGCCGGCGCAGATGCCGACGACCGGGCCGCCGGTGCGTCGATGGGCGAGCACGCGGTCGGCGAGGCCGGCGGCGCGCAGCCAGTCCAGGTCGGCGACGGTGGTCTTGCTGCCGGGAATGACGACGAGGTCGGGGTCGCCGAAGTCGTCGGCGCGTCCCACGTAGCGCACGGCGACGGCTGGCTCGTTGTGGAGCGGGTCGAAGTCGTCGAAGTTGGCGACGTGGGGCAGGCGCATGACGGCGACGTCCACCGCCGCGTCGGTGCTGGCGCGGGTCTTGGGGTCGAGGCCGAGGGAGTCCTCTTCGGGGATGTGGATGTCGTTGAAGTGGGGGATGACGCCCGCGACGGGCACGCCGGTGCGCTCGTGGAGGAAGTCGAGGCCCGATCCGAGCAGGGACGGGTCGCCGCGGAACTTGTTGATGACGTGGCCCTTCACCAGCGCGCGCTCCTCCGGCTCGAGCAGCACCATGGTGCCGACTATCTGGGCGAAGACGCCGCCGCGGTCGATGTCGCCCACGAGCAGGACGGGCGCGCGGGCGTGGAGGGCGACGCGCATGTTCACGATGTCGTTCTGTTTCAGGTTGACCTCGGCGGGGCTGCCGGCGCCCTCGATCACCACCACGTCGTTTTCGGCGCGCAGGGCGGCGAGCGCGGCGGTGACGGTGTCCCAGACGGCGGGCTTCATCGCGTGGTACTCGCGCACGGATGCGGCGCGCAGGGGCTTGCCCATGAGGACGACCTGGGAGCGGCGCTCGCCCTCCGGCTTGAGCAGCACGGGGTTCATCTCGGCGCGCGGGACGGCGAACGCGGCGGCGGCCTGCACCGCCTGGGAGCGTCCTATCTCGGCGCCGTCGGGGGTGGCGTAGGAGTTGAGGGACATGTTCTGCGCCTTGAACGGCGCGACGCGGAGGCCGTCCTGGGCGAAGATGCGGCATAGGGCGGTTGCGATAACGGACTTGCCGGCGTGGGAGGATGTGCCCTGCACCATGACGACGCGGGCGGGGTGCGTGTTCGTGTTCATGGGGGCTATTGTACATGGGCGGGGGTCAGTAGGGGTTGCGGGGGCGAAGTCGAGGCTTGTCGGGGCGGCGTGGTGGGTGGTACAACTGTGGGGGAAGGAACAATCGGAATCGGAGGGCGATACATGGATGAGAACATCAGGGACGCGCTGAGCGTGGACATGACGATCGACATTACGACTACGGGGCGCAAGACGGGTGAGGCGCGCCGCATCGAGATTTGGTCGCACTACGTGGACGGCATGGTGCTGCTGGCGGCATCTCCGGGAAGGCGGAGCTGGTACGCGAACCTGGTGGCGAACCCGCAGTTCACGTACCACCTGAAGGAGACGATACAGGCGGACGTGTCGGCCACGGCGCGGGCCATCACGGATGAGGGCGAGCGCCGGCGGGTGCTGACGCGGCTGAAGGAGGCGTCGGCGTACAGGCAGGGGCAGCCGATGGAGGACGTGGAGGAGTGGGTGCGGGGGAGCTGCCTGATCGAGGTGACGCTGGGGTAGCTGCGGGGACGGGGGCGGCGTTCCTTACTATTGTGCGACTTGACGCCGGCGCTAATTCAGCCTAGTCTGGTAGCTAGTTAGACAACATAGACTGGAGCGAACCATGAACAAGACGTGGCCGGTGCAAGACGCCAAGTCCAGATTCAGCGAGTTTCTCGACACGGCCCTCGCAGAAGGGCCGCAGATCGTAACGAGACGAGGAGTGGAGACCGCAGTTCTCCTCCCCATCAAGCAGTGGCGCAGATTGGAACGGATGACAAGACCGGATCTGAAAGAACTGCTGCTCTCACCCGAGGCGCGTACCGAAGAACTCACGCCTCCGCGCCGGCGCCTCCGCCGCCGAACGCCGCCAGTTATGCAGTAGGTTCATGTTCCTGCTTGACACCAATGTGGTCTCGGAATTGCGCCGCCCCCGTCCTCATGGGGCGGTTCTGGAATGGCTACGGCGCGTGCCTGCGGAATTACTGTTTGTGTCCGCCGTTACAATTGGAGAGATACAGGCGGGCATCGAGATTACCCGTGCTCAAGACCAGGCCAAAGCACAGGAGATAGAGGCCTGGCTGGACCGGGTTCTCGCTTCCTTTGCTGTATTGCCTATGGATGCTCCGGCGTTCCGGGAATGGGCGCGGTTGATGCACGGCTTGTCGGACGCTTTGTCGGACGACGCTATGATCGCGGCGACGGCTAGGTTACACCGACTGACGGTGGTCACGCGCAACGTAAAGGACTTTGCCCAACTCGGTGTGGAGTTGCATAACCCGTTCGGTGGGTAGGGATGGGTTAGCCCTGGCGCGAGTTGCTGCCGGGGTGGATGGCCTTCACGTTGCGGACGCTTGCGATTCTGGCCTCGGCGAGGCGGTTGGCGGCGTCGGCGGTGGTGACGCGGTCGGCCTTCGAGCGGGCTATGACGTCCGAGATCGTGTCGTACACGCCGGAGGCCATGTCGAGCGCGGCGTCCCGGCCGTAGCCGGCCAGCTCGCAGGCGATGGCGATGACGCCGCCGGAGTTGATGGCGAAGTCGGGGGCATAGAGGACGCCGGCGTCCCGCAGCTCGGTGGCGTGGCGGTCTTCGAGTAGCTGGTTGTTGGCGGCCCCGGCCACGATGGGCGCCCTGAGACGCGGAATCGTGTCGCTGTTGAGCACGCCGCCGAGCGCGCACGGGGAGAATACGTCGCACTCGACGTCGTATATGTCCTCGGGGGCGACGATGGTGGCGCCCATCTCGGTGGCCAGGGCGATGCGGCCCTCGTCGATGTCGGAGGCGACGATGCGGGCGCCGTCCTCTATCAGGTGGCGGGCGTAGTGGGAGGCGACCTTGCCGAAGCCCTGGATGGCGACGGTCCTGCCTTCCAGGGAATCCGAGCCGAACACCTCGCGGGTGCACGCCTGCGCGCCCCTGTACAGGCCGTATCCGGTGATGACCTCGGCCCCGCCCAGTCCGCCCATGGACTCGGGCAGGCCGGCGGCGTATGGGGTCTCCTTGCGCATCTGGACGATGTCTTCGACAACGGTGCCCACGTCCTCGGTGGTGAGGAACCTGCCGCCCAGGGTGTTGACGAAGCGGCCGTGGGCGCGGAAGAGCGCCTCGGACTTGTCGGCGCGCGGGTCGCCGATAATGAGCGCCTTGCCGCCGCCGAGGTCGAGTCCGGCGAGGGCGGACTTGTAGGTCATGGCGCGGGCGAGGCGGAGCACGTCGACGATGGCCTCCTCCTCGGTGGCGAAGGGCCACATGCGTGTGCCGCCGCAGGCGGGGCCGAGGGTGGTGTCGTGGATGCAGATGAGCGCGCGCAGGCCCGACTGCTTGTCGGTGTACATCGCCAGCTGTTCGTAGTCGTACTGGTCCATGTAGTCGAAGATGTTCACGGGTGGACCTCCTTTGGCGAGAAGCTCGAATTCACCTCTCTCGTTTAGTGTAACAGAGAGGATGGATTCGCCGTTCGCGCCGCGGCTTCAGCAGTCGCCGACAACCGGTGCTGCGGCGACCTGAAGGCGCAGGCCCAGGGCGCGCACCACCTTGAGCACGGTTGCGAACTCCGGGTTGCCGTTGGCGGAGAGCGACTTGTAGAGGCTTTCCCTGCCGAGTCCCGTTTCCTGCGCGACCACTGCCATTCGCTGGGCGCGGGCGATGTCCCCAAGTGTCGCCAGGATCAAGGCCAGGTCGCCCTCGTCCAGCGCGACGTTCAGGTAGGCGGCCATGTCCTCCTCGGTCTCCAGATGTTCCGCCGGGTCCCATGGTAGCGTTCGTGTCTTTGCCATAACCGCTGCCTCCTACAATCCCCTGGCCAGCGCCAGCGCCCTTCTAATGTCTCGCTCCTGGCTGTCCTTGTCGCCCCCGGCCAGGAGGACTACCAGTGCTCTGCCTCGACTTGTGAAGTACACGCGGTAGCCCGGCCCGTAGTCGATGCGAATCTCGGATACGCCTTCGCCGACCGGTCTGACGTCGCCGGGGTTGCCGAGGGATAGGCGACGGATTCGGCTGTCGATTCGCACCCTCGCCTGCCTGTCCCTAAGTCGCCTGAACCAGCGAGCGTAAACCTCGGTTTGGCGAATCTCTACCATTAGAGCATTGTAGGCTATAGGATACGTTGACGCAAGGACCACCTACGGGTCTTGGGTGGCGGTGTTTTTGTCGAGTGCTGAAACGAGCGTTAGCAAGGAGCGCCGGGCGGCTCAGGCGTCGGTATGCCCTAGGAGCGTGGCGACCGCGCGGCGCACCAACGAGCTTGCGAGGCGCACCTTGAAGTGGTTGTCGCGCAGGGGGCGGGCGTCGCGGACGGCGAGTTGGCCGATGGCGTCCGCGTCCACCTCGGACACCGGCGCGCCCCGCAGCGCGTCCTCGGCGGCCGTGGCGCGCCAGGGCGTGGGGGCGACGCCACCGAGCACCAGAGCGGCGCGCTCTACGACGCCATCGGCGACCCGCAAGGCCGCCGCGACGCTGGCAAGCGCGAAATCCTGTGTCCGCCGCTCTCTCGCCTTCAGGTAGATGCTGCGCGAGCCGGGGGCGGGTAGGGGGACGAACACGCGCGTCAGAAGCTCGCCTTGCTCCAGCACCGTCTCGGCCTCTATGTCTCGCTCAGGGCCAGCGAAGAAGTTTTCGAGGGACAGGGTGCGCGTACCGCCGGGGCCGGCTATGGTAGCTGCCGCGTCGAGGGCGATAAGCGCGGGCGCGATGTCGGACGGGTGGACGATGTAGCAGTCCACGCCGCCCAGTATGGCGTGGTACTTGCTGCTGCCGTTGACGGCGAAGCAGATGGAGCCGCCCTTCTTGCGGCAGTCGAAGAGCGGGCTGCGGTAGTACCAGCAGCGCGGCCGCTGGCACAGGTTGCCGCCGAGCGTGCCGACGTTGCGTATCTGCGGCGTGGCCACCGATGCGACCGCCTGCGCCAGCGCGGGGTAGTCGCGCGCTATGGCCTCGTCGCGCTCAAGGGCGGCCAGCGTGGTCATCGCGCCGATGGTCAGGCCGTCCGCGGCGTGCTGTACGCCCGACATTCCCGGCAGCGCGGCCAGGTTGACAAGCGTCGCGGGTTCCACGACGCCCTCTTTTATCTCGCCCATCAGGTCGGTGCCGCCCGCGAGCGGTCTCGCGCCGGACGGGTCGGCTTCAAGCAGGGAGACGGCGCGCTCGGTCGAGCCGGCGTCCACGAATCGGAAGGGGTTCACTCGCTCTCCTTCAGCGTAAGCTCGTTCAGTATGACGTCCGGCGTGATGGGTAGTTCCCGCACGCGGACGCCGATGGCGTCGTAGATGGCGTTGGCTATGGCCGGGGCGACGCCCACGCTGGGCGGCTCGCCGAGCGCCTTCGCGCCGAACGGGCCAACCGGGTCCACCACGTCGGCGAATATCACCTCGATGGGCGGGCTGTCCAGTATCGTGGGACTCTTGTGCTCAAGGAAGCTGGCGTTCAGGGTGACGCCGTTGCGTCCGTCGGTAATCATCTCTTCGCTCAGCGTGAAGCCGAGCATCTGCGAGACGCCGCCTTCCACCTGGTTGACGGCCATGTTGGGATTGAGGATACGCCCCGAATCGTGCGCGGCGACGAACCTGACGACGCTCACTGCGCCGGTGTCCGTATCCACCTCCACCTCGGCGAAGTGCGCGCCGAACGAGTTGACGACGAACTCGCGGCTGCCGGGATCGACGGTGGCCTCGACCTGGAGCGGTTCTTTCAGATCGAGCCGCGCGACATCCGCAAGCGTCATGCGCCGCCCCGCGCCGTCCACTACCGCCCCATCCACGACGTCAACGGTTGCCGGCGCGACTTCCAGTTCGGACGCGGCGACGACGACTATCCGTTCCTTGAGTTGCTCTGCGGCGCGTTTCGCGGCCAGTCCGCCGGAGAAGGTGGCGGTGGAGCCGGCGGTGATGGGCGCCGCTGGCGTGTGGCTGGTGTCCCCCGAAACGACGCGCACGCTACCATAGGAAACGCCAAGTGTCTCGGCGGAGACCTGGGCCAGCACCGTCAGGCTGCCCTCGCCAACGTCCATGATGCCGGTCGTCAGCGTGGCCGTGCCGTCGTTCTCCAGCCGCATCCTGGCGATAGACCTTCCGCCGGGGCCGCCCCTGTACACGAACATACTCATGCCCATGCCGCGCCTAATCGCGGAGTTGGCGTCCGGCGGCGCGTTCCGCCGTTCGCGCCAGCCGATGGCCGCCGCGCCGCGCTCCAGGCACTCGCGCAGCCCGTTGCTGGAGAAGGGCACGCCGCCCTCCACCGGCTGAGTGTCCACCACCTGGTTCAGGGGCGTGACCCGCTCACCGGGTTGTCCCTCGGGGCCGACGTGGTTCTTCAGCCGGAAGTCCAGCGGGTCGATGCCAAGCTCCTCGGCTATCCTGTCCGCCAGCGACTCCAGCGCGAAGTGGCCCTGGGGCGCGCCGAGCGCGCGGTACGAGCCGGCGGACGGCTGGTTGGTATAGACCAGGTAGCCGTCGTAGCGGGCGTTGGCGCAGCGGTACAGGTAGAGCGCGCCCTGCCCCGCGCGGCGGATGACGCCCGGCCCGGAGGAGAGGTACGCGCCGGTGTCCATGATGGTGGTGGCGTGAACCGCGGTGACCGTGCCGTCGTTGGTGACGCCCACCCTGAGCTTGGTGGTGGTGGCGTGGCGATGGCGGCCCGCGACGAACTCTTCCTCGCGCGAAAGCTCCACCTTGACTGGCCTGCCCGCGCGCCGCGCCAATATCGCCGTGATTGCGGCCAGCCGCGTCTCGTCCTTGTTGCCGTAGCCCGCGCCCATGTGGGGGCCTACGACTCGGACGTTCTCCAGGGGGATGCCGAGCGAGAGCGAGAGGCTGAGGCGGTCGGCGTGTATGCCGCGGCTGGACTTCCAGACGGTGAGATGCCCGCCATCCCAGGCGGCGACGGCGGCGCGCGGTTCCAACGCCGCGCCGGAATGTGACTGCGTGGCGAACTCGTCCTCGAAGATGCGGTCGGCCTGCGCGAACCCCTCTTCCACGTCGCCGCGTTCCAGCGCGATAGGCTTGCCGCCCACCAGGTTGCCGCCCTCGTGGACGCTGGGCGCGCCGGGGTTCATCGCCTCCACGGGGTCGGTCACGAACCGCAGCGGCTCGTAGGTCACGTCTATCAGCCGCAGCGCCTGCCGTGCGGTGTCCTCGTCGTCTGCGGCGACCGCGGCCACCTCGTCGCCCACGAAGCGCGCCTTCGTGTCCAGGATAGGCAGGTCCGGGGCCACGCGGCCCTCCGGGGCGTCGAACGGGGTCAGCACGGTGTGGACGCCGGGGAGCGCGGCGGCGCGGGAAGCGTCGACGGCGAGGATGCGCGCGTGAGGGTAGGGGCAGCGCAGTATCGCGCCGTGCAGCATCCCCGGCAGCCGCACGTCGGCGGTATAGACGGCCTGTCCGGTGAGCTTTTCCGGCAGGTCGCGCCGCGGGTGGGATACGCCGATGCTGGGGGACGTCATGGCGGGCTACTTCTCCGAGAGCAGACGCGCGGCCTCACGCACGGACGCCAGAATGCGGCCGTAGGCGTTGCAGCGGCAGATGTTGCCGGATAGGGCGTCGCGTATCTGGTCGTCGGTGGGCGCGGGATTGGCGTCCAGCAGCGCCTTCGCGCTCATCAGGAATCCGGGCGTGCAGAAACCGCACTGGCCGCCGTCCATGGCCAGGAACGCGGCCTGGACGGGGTGCAGGTCGTCCACGCTGCCCAAGCTCTCGACGGTCTGGACGGCGCGGTCGCCCACCTGGAGCGCGAGCAGTTGGCAGGAGTAGACGGGCGCGCCGTCCAACAGGACGGTGCAGGCGCCGCACTCGCCGCGATCGCAGCCGCGCTTGGCGCCGGTGAGGTCGAGCTCGTCGCGCAGGGTGCGCAGGAGCGTCCAGCGGTGGTCGACCTCCAGCTCGCGCGGGCGGCCGTTGACGTGGAGGGTGATGCGGCTGCGTGGCATGGGGCGATTCTAGCACTTGGGGCGGGCGCGGCGCGAGTGGGGGGGGGTGGCGCCGAGGGACCAGTTTTCATAGTGGCAGTTCGGAAAGTGATGGAGAAGCGGTCCTAACTCACTCAGCTTTGTGCAAGGCATGTATATGTTAGGCATCGTGGGAGATAAGTGATTGCAGATAAGATACAACCTATGCTAGCATATATGCAGCAATAGCCTGAGAGGTGTCCGGTGGCAAGTCCTGATTTCTTGGCAGTAGACCGGTTAGCAAAGGCTTTTACGCCGAATCGCCCCATTCATCTACCCGCTCTTCTCTCCGGCCGTCTCGATCTCTTGTATCGACTTCAAGACGATGTTCTAACTCCGGGTAAGCACGTGCTGTTGTATGGAGACAGGGGAGTTGGAAAGACGTCAATTGCCCGAGTGCTGGGCGTCTTGGTACAGGAACCCGATGAGCCACGCGGAACTCGCTCAATCGTGGTCGCCTGTGATTCCAACGATTCGTTCGATTCGATTTGGAGGAAGGTATTTCAAGAGGTACTTCTCGCAGAGCGCCAGTTGGGATTTGAACAATCTGCCACCTGGAACATAGTGGGACGATGGAATCCAGGATCGGCGGTAGAATCTCCAAATGATGTGCGCCTTCTTGTTGAGGGATTGCCTAACCCTACCACCATCATCATTGATGAATTTGACCGTGTCCAAAGCGAGAATGCTCGTCTCCTCATGACGGACACGATCAAGTTGTTTTCGGACTCCAATACTCGATCTACTATCGTACTGGTTGGTGTGGGTCAGTCGATCGAAGAATTGGTGAGTGCGCATCAGTCGATCTCCCGCAATTTGGATTACGTCTCAGTTGACCCGATGATGCCAGAAGAATTGGCAGCAATCATAAGAAGGGGATTTGACTCGTCCAACCTTGAGTTCGAGGATGGGCTCGACTTCAAAATTGCCCAGTTGTCCCAAGGCTACCCTCACTACACTCACCTACTCGGCCTATGGACGGGTCGAAAGGCGGCAGAGCGCGGAGGTACTGAGGTAGCCTTGACCGACCTCAGGTTGGCAATTCCAGAGTCAATCAGGAATACCTCTGGGAGTATACGAATAGAGTATGACTTGGCGACCGATTCAAACCAGCCCAATAATCTATTCAAGCAGGTCTTACTGGCCTGTGCGCTTGCGGACAAGGACGCCAGGGGGCGATTCTCTTTGTCGGCTGTAAGGGAACCGCTTCAAACGATCCTTCACCGAAACATTGCTCCGATTAGCTACCAGAGGCACTTGGCGGCATTCTGCGATGAGGTTCGCGGACCAGCCTTGGTCAAGACTGGCAGGCGCAGGAGCTATCGATGGCACTTTGCCAATCCTCAGATGATCCCGTTCGTCCATCTACAAGGTATCCACGACGGGTTGATCAGCAATGGATTAACAGATTAGGGTGGTGACGAATTGCCACTAACCCGGCTTGCTAGAATCGTCCGGCGTCTGCTTGGGGGACCGTCCGCGCGTTACGCTTCGTCGACGGTGCTGACCTCGTCGGGCGTGGGTGTGCCGGCCCCGCAACTGACGAGGCAACCCGATGGGGCGGAACTGCTGGGGGACGTTACGCTGGCCGAGTGGATTGCGGAACGTCTCTGGAGGGGGACCCGGCAAACGGGTACGTTGGTGGGATGTGTCATCCCGGAAGGGTTTGAGGCATACGCGCGCATATTTCACCCGGCAGAACAATACAACGCTGCGGAAAGAAGTTGGAGCAAAGTCAGTTGGGCCACGGTGGCGTCGTGGAACGGGAAGGTCGTTCACCCGCAGATGGACTTCAGCCCGATCACGAACCTGGATCCTTTGAGAGACGATGATCCATCGTGGGGCGCCAGACCGGGCGATGGTGTGCTGCCGGAAGATGAGTGCCGACACCTGTTGGGCATTCTCAAGGAGTTCACTACCACTCCCGAGCGTTGCTACTCGGGCATCTAGCACGGCTGGGCAAATTTCAAGAACCCATTTCACATGGGATGGCCAACGCTGGAGATTCCAGGCGCGGATAGGAAGCACTTTATTCTCCGCGGTCCTCTGGAAGGCGTCATGTCCTTCTACGAGTGGCTGATGGACCAATCTCCCAACCTCTGGTGGCCGGAGGATCGCGCCTGGTTCGTGGCTACGGAGGTAGACTTCAACAACACCTTCGTAGGCGGCAGCGCGGCCTGCATCGAGCGTGTGCTCGCTCACCCCGAGCTGGAGGCGCTGCCCATCGCCATCGACGCGCGGGTGGACGCCTACGGCGACACCATCAACGTGTAGGGGAGAGTGGTGACGAATTGCCGCTAACCCGGCTCGCTAGAATCATCCGGCGTCTGCTTGGGGGACCGACGGAGCGTTACGCTTCGTCGGTGGTGCTCACCTCGTCGGGCGTGGGTGTGCCGATTCCGCAACTGACGAGGCAACCTGATGGGGTGGAACTGCTGAAAGACGTTGCGCCGGCCGTGTGGATTGCGGAACGTATTCAGGGCTGGTCTGCGGAAGAGGGTGGGTCGGTAGGGACAAGAATCCCGGAGGGGTTCGAGTCTTACGCGCGCATCTTTCACCCGGCCAAGTACCGGTCGGAAGACAGGAAGTGGCACAGGGTGAACTGGGCCACCGTAGCGGAATGTTATGGCAAGGTTGTCCATCCGCAGATGGACTTCTGCAAGCTCGTAAATCTGAAATGGCTCGAACATCCGTCGTGGGGGTCGCGCCCACAGGTGGGCACTCTGCCTGAAGAGGAGTGCAGGCCCTTGGTGGACGTGCTCAGCGAGTTCACGTCCACGCCCGAACTCTGTTACTTCGGCGTCTGGGAGGGCTATGCTGGTCTTGACGTCCGCCTTGACAAAGGGGCGGCCAAGCTGGAATCCCCACATTTGGGTAGGGCGTACTATATTTTCCGCGGGCCGCTGGATGGCGTCCTGTCGTTCCACGAGTGGTGGTACTTCAACCGATCCCCTAACATCTGGTGGCCGGAGGACCGCGCCTGGTGCGTAGCGACCGAAATCGACGACCAGGATACCTTCGTCGGCGGCAGCGCGGCCTGCATTGAGCGTGTGCTCGCCCACCCTGAGTTGGAGGCGTTGCCCATCGCCATCGACGCGCGCATTGACCACTACGGCGACACCATCAACGTGTAGGGGCTAGAGGATCGCGAGGTTCCTCGAGCCTCCAGGCGGCGTGAGGATGAATTGTCCATTGACAAGTGACAGGCTACACAATAGACTGCCGGTGTGATCTTATCGTTCAAGCACCGGGGGCTGAGGGCTCTCTACAATGGGCGAGACGCGCGGCGAGTGGCCCCTGAGCATGTTCGGAAGCTGACTCGTATCCTCGCCGTGCTCGACCGTAGCAGAACGCCGCAGGACATGAACCTGCCGGGGTTTCGGATGCATCCTCTGGCAGGTCGGCTAAGTGGTCATTATGCGGTTTCGGTGTCGGGGAATTGGCGCGTTACCTTTATGTTCGAGGACGGACATGCGGTCGACGTTGATTATACGGACTACCACTGAGGAGGTGACGTCGATGGGTATGCACAACCCTCCCCATCCGGGCACGATCGTACGGTACGAATGCCTTGAACCGTTGGGTTTGACGGTAACACGGGCTGCTCAAGGATTAGGCGTAACCCGTCAGGCGCTGTCGGACTTGGTGAACGAAAAGGCTGGCGTGTCGGTAGAGATGTCCATTCGCCTATCCCAGGCGTTCGGCTCCACACCTGAGACCTGGCTTGGAATGCAGGCTGCCTACGACCTGTGGCAGGTTCGAGAACGGGCAAGTCATATAAAGGTCGAGAGCTTCAAGTCTGCCGCCAGGGGCTTCGGGAGTTGATGCCGAGCGCCCACCTGAGCGCCGGGTCGATTGTGAAAATACCTCGAAAGGGATAAGCTTAGCCCGGCCACAGTCAGCCAGGAGGGAGAGCCATGGTACGTATGACGGGCAAGCGGGCGCTCATGGAGGTGCTCAGGGCCGAGGGAGTCAGGTACATCTTCGGCAACCCGGGGACCAGCGAGGCGCCCATAATGGACGCCCTGGAGGAGTACCCGGACATCGAGTACGTGCTGGCCACCCAGGAGGGGGTGGCCATGGGCATGGCCGACGGCTACGCCATCGCCACGGGCAGGCCCTCCTTCGTGAACCTGCACATCGAGACGGGGCTGGCCAACGGCATCAGCCTGCTGCACCACGCCTGGGAGGGGAACACGCCCATGGTGCTGACCTCGGGCAACAAGGACGTGCGCAAGCTGGCCGAGGGGCGCACCGAGCTGACGGAGATGGTACGCCTGTTCACCAAGTGGAGCGTTGAGGTGACCCATCCCGAGCAGGTGCCGGGGGTGATGCGCCGCGCCTTCAACGAGGCCAGGACGCCCCCGGCTGGGCCCGTGTTCGTGGGGTTCTCGGCCAACGCCCTGGACGACGAGGCCGACGTGGACGTGCAGCCGCTGACCAGGGGCTACTTCCGCACGGCCGCCGACCCGGAGGCTGTGGAGGCCGCCGCCCGGGTCCTGGCAGGGGCGTCGCGGCCCGTGATGGTCGTAGGCGACCGGCTGGGCCAGTCCCGGGGAGCCGCCGAAGCGGTACGCCTGGCGGAGCTGCTGGGCGCGCGCGTGTACGCTTCCTCCTACGCGGAGATGAACTTCCCCACGGGGCACCCGCAGTTCATGGGCAGGGTCAACACGGCGCTGCCCCCCGGGCGGGAGACCCTCTCCCAGGGAGACGTGGTGCTGGCCGTTGGGGCCAACGTGTTCTCCGGGTACTTCTTCGTCTCCGGCCCGGCCCTGGGAAGCGACACGCGGCTGATACACCTGGACTCGGCCTACGCCGAGATTGGCAAGAGCGAGCCTACGGAGATAGGGATAATCGCCGACCCCAGGGTGGGCCTGGGGCAGCTCTGCGACGCCGTGGAGGGGGCGCTGTCGGGCTCGGCGAGGGAGGCGGCCCAGGGACGGGCGGCGTCCATCGCGTCGGAGAAGGCGCAGGCCCAGGCCGGCTGGGACCGGGACCTGAGGGACCGGTGGGACGCCCGGCCCATGACCGCCGAGCGGATGATGACGGAGCTGGCGAAGGCGCTGCCCCCGGACGCCGTCATCTCCGACGACTCCATCACCTCCCGGGACGCCATCCACGGCGCCATGGAGTTCAGCGAGCCGGGCAGCATCCACAGCGAGCGGGGCGGGGCCATAGGGTGGGGCATGGGCAGCACCCTGGGCATAAAGCTGGCCCACCCGGACCGCCCGGTGGTGGGCATCCTCGGAGACGGCAGCGCGATGATGACGATCCAGGGGCTGTGGACGGCGGCCAACTCCAACATCCCCGTGGTCTACGTTATATGCAACAACCGCTCCTACCGCGTCCTCAAGCTGAACATGGACCGGTACAAGACGCACATCCTGGGCGAGGAGGACGCCTCCAGCCGGTACATCGCCATGGACTTTCCCATCCCCTTGGACATGGCGGCCATCGCCAACGCCATGGGGGTGCGGGGACGCACCATTGAAGACCCGGAGGAGATTGGGCCGGCCCTGACCGAGGCCCTGGCTTCGGGCAAGCCCGCGCTGCTGGACGTGATAATAGACGGAAGTGTGTAGAGCGTCACCCCCATCCTAGCCTTCCCCCTGCGAGGGGGAAGGGACAGGCCATTAAGTCCCTCGCCCCTGGATTCCGGCTCGGGGGCCGGAATGACGGGTTGTGCAGGGAAGGGACAATTGGCAGCACCTTCACCCTCACCCCAGCCCTCTCCCTGAGGGAGAGGGGGCACTTGGGTTCCGCTACGCCGGCTCGGCGAGGAAGACGGGGATAAGGCGGGTGGTGCGCTCCTGGTACTCGGCGTAGGGCGGGAACGCGGCCACGGAGATCTCCCATAGCCGGTCGCGCTCGGCGCCCTGCCCTACCTCGCGGACGCGCATGGTGTAGACCTCGGTCTCGTCGCGTATCTCGACGTCCTGGTGGGCGCGGAGGTTGTAGACCCAGGAGGGGTTGGTGGGCGCGCCGCCGCGCGAGCCGACCAGCACGTAGTTGTCGCCGTCCTTCACGCGCATCAGCGGCGTCTTGCGGATGCCGCCCGTCCTGTTGCCGGTGTTGGTAACGATGATGCAGGGCAGTCCGGTCTCGCGCAGCGTGGTGCCCTGGGTGCCTCCGCTGCTCTCGTATAGCTCGACCTGTTCGCGGACCCAGTCGGCGGTGGATGGAATGTATTCGGCCATTGTTCGCTCCTCTTGATAGGGTATTGTTGGTTTGCTGTGCGGATTGTACCACCTGGGGGGCGTCACCCCCATCCTGACCCTTCGGCAAGCTCAGGGCAGGCTCTTCCCCCTGCGAGGGCTGACAGGGGTATGTTTGAGGCGTAAGCTTTCCGAAAAGTCCCTTCCCCCTTGATGGGGGAAGGTTAGGATGGGGGTGACGTCGCCAGCGCAACGCTGTTATTCTCAAAACATACCCCTGTCAGCCCTGCGAGGGGGAAGGGACAAATTACAGGCCCAGCTCGGTCATGGACGTGTCGAGGATTTCGACGCTGCGATCCAGTTCGTCATAGGTGGCCGTCATGGGCGGGGCTATGCGCCAGACGTTGGCGACGTTGGCGTAGGATGCCTGCTGGAGGATGAGGCCGTTTTCCATGCACCGCCGGGTGAGCTGCCGCGTCTCCTCCACCGCAGGTTCCTTCGTCTCCGGGTCGCGCACAAGCTCCATGCCGAGCAGCAGGCCGCGCCCGCGCACGTCGCCGATGATGGGGTGGTCCTCCCGCATCCGCAGGTAGGCGTCCTTCAGGTACTGCCCCTTGGCCCGGGCCTGGTCGGCCAGTCCCTCTTTCACCAGCACCTCGATGACCGCGAGGCCGATGGCGGCGGCGAAGGGGTCGTTCTGGTGGGAAGAGATGAAGGACATCCCCTTGTCGTGGCAGTCCTGCTCGATCTCCGCCGACGTGACCATAGCCGCGAGCGGCAGGCCCGCGCCGAGCGTCTTGGACAGCGCCAGTATGTCCGGCACGACGCCGTCCTGCTCGAACGCGAAGGTGGCGCCCACCCTGCCCATGCCGGTCTGCGCCTCGTCCATGACGAACAACATCCCGCGCTCCTCGCACATCCGCTTGACGAACGGGAAGTAGCCGGGCGGCGGCTCCAATATGCCCGCCGCGCTGAGGATAGGCTCGGCTATGAAGGCGGCGAGCGAGCCGGTGGACTGGGCGTCCACCATGTCGAATCCGAGCCGCGCGCAGGCGTAGTCGCACGAGGGGAAGGTCATGCTCAGCGGGCAGCGGTAGCAGTACGGCGTGGGTATGGCCATGCCGCCGGGCACCCAGGGGCCGTAGCCGCCGCGTGCGTTGGAGAAGGTGACGGACAGCGCGCCGCCGGTGTGGCCGTGGTATCCCTGTTGCAGCGCGACCACCTCGAAGCGGCCGGTGAACATCTTGGCCACCTTGAGCGCCACCTCGGTGGACTCGCCGCCGGTGCTGAGCAGCATCACCTTCTGGAGCTGCGGGGGCAGCAGGTCGGCGAGCGACCTGGCGAGCTCGATGACCTCTTCGCTCACCAGGTGGGTGTTGAGGTGGAGGATGCGCTCGGAGCTGCGTTGCAGCGCATCGGTGATGGCGGGGTGGTTGTGGCCGATGCTGGCGGCCATCTGGCCGGAGCCGAAGTCCAGGTACTCCTTGCCGTCCGTGTCCACGAGCGTCGCGCCGCGCCCGCGGGCGATAATCGGCTCGCCGTAGTCCTTCGCGGACCGGAACAGGTGGGCGCTGGCGTGCTCCAGCAGTTCGGCTTTGCGGGGGTCGTTGGGCATGTCGGCCTCCTTTGGGGGCGGGGTGTACCGGATGTTGTATCATCCTGCGGGTTGGGTCGGCAAGTGGGAGTGTGCGGCGGGTTTATCCACGAAGGACACGAAGAGACACGAAGAGGGGGAGGGTGAGAAGTCCCCTATCGTAACCTTCCCCTAATTAGAGAGGAAGGGACAGCCGACGATGCTTATGGGTGTATGATGACTGGTAGAACATCCTCAAAGGGGAACAGGTTGCATCTAATCTGGCTAGCGGTGCTGTTGGCGGCGTCGATATTGCTGCCCGCAGCGTGCGGAGAGGGCGTCGCGGAGTTGGCGACGCCCATCGCGACGTCCTCCCCGACCGCCGCGCTGAAGCCGACGCCCGTGGCAGCCGCCGACACGCCCGCAACCACGTCCTCTGCATCCGCCGCTGACACACCCGCACCTGCCGTCGCCACGCCGGAGCCGATTGAGGCCGAGCCGCTCACGCCGGTGGAACTGGAGCCGGCGTTCCCAGGACTGGAGTTCGACCGGATGGTGCTGCTGACCTACCCGGAGGACGGCTCCGGCCGGCTGTTCGTGGTGCTCCAGCCGGGCCGCATCGTGGTGTTCGAGAACGACCCCGGCGTCGAGTCGGCGGAAACGTTCCTGGACATCCGCGAGCGTGTCAACAACTCCGGCAACGAGGAGGGGCTGCTGGGGCTGGCGTTCGATCCCGCGTTCGCCGAGAACGGCCACTTCTACGTCAACTACACCGCGTCCGGGCCACGACGGACGGTCGTCTCGCGCTTCACGGTCAGCGCGGACGACCCCAACCGCGCGGACGCCGATTCGGAGCTTGTCTTCCTGGAGGTGGCGCAGCCCTACCGCAACCACAACGGCGGCCACGTCGCGTTCGGCCCGGACGGGATGCTGTACGTCGGCCTCGGCGACGGGGGATCGAGCGGCGACCCGCGCGGCAACGGGCAGGACACGTCCACGCTGCTGGGCAGTATTCTGCGCATCGACGTGAGCGCGCTGGACGAGACGGGCGGGTACGCGGCGCCGCCGGACAACCCGTTCGCGGGCGGCGACGGGACGACGCGACCGGAGATATGGGCCTACGGGCTGCGCAACCCGTGGCGGTTCAGCTTCGACCGCGAAACCGGCGACCTGTGGGCCGCCGACGTGGGGCAGAACCGCTACGAGGAGGTCGATCTCATCAGACCGGGCCGGAACTACGGCTGGAACGTGATGGAAGGCTCGAAGTGCTTCCGGCCCACGAACTGTGACACGCGCGGCCTGGAGATGCCGGTGGCGGAGTACGGGCGCGAAGGCGGATGTTCGGTGACGGGCGGGTACGTGTACCGCGGGCGCCGGCTGCCGACGCTGTACGGCGCGTACCTGTACGCCGACTTCTGCAGCGGCAAGGTATGGGCGCTGCGGCACGACGGCGCCGCGGTGACGGAGCGGATGCTGGTCGCGGACACGGGGCTGTCCATATCGTCGTTCGGCGAGGACCCGTCGGGCGAGGTGTACGTGCTCACGTTCGAGGGCGCGGTGTACCGCTTCGCGGCGCGGTAGGGGGATTCGGCTTGACAACCCGCGCCCCCGCCCTACAATCGGCTCCTGGCCAACCCTTCAATTGGAACCACTAAAGCCCTCTCCGCTAGGCCACCCCTTGTAAGCGGTATGGGGCCTCTTCCATCAGCTTATTCCCCCTGCTCATGTTGCAGGTTGCGTGGAGCAGTTGGAGGTTGGCTAACTCGCCCCCGCCCCCACGCGTAAAAGGAAGTATGTGGTCTACGTGCGTCTCCCCGCCGTTGTAAGGGACGGTTATAAGTTCGCCGCACCATGCACACACATCGCCGTCGCGTTCAAGGAGTGCGGCAATGTTTTGGTGTGTGTTCAGGTTGCGCCGCCGCTTACTGCATTTGTCGCAATGGATGCAATCCGTCCGTGTGTGAGATATGTCCTCGCCACAGTCCGCGCAGTAGCGGGATGGGCGAGCCGCGCGATCGCGGTGGTAATCCTCTAACGCTCGCTCCCTGTTAACCCGCATGTAGCACGGTGCACACCATTTTGTCCCCATGCGTTTGTCCGATATGTCCGCGCCGCACCCTTGGCAGCAACGCCCCGACCGCTGTACGTCAGGAGCCCCGCTCATTACGCGGCTTGCCTGCCCCCTCTTGTTAAGTCCCCGGCACCCTCCATCCAACCTGCACGGCTTACCGCAATATCTCGTGCGTCCATGAGTGTCCGATATATCTACGCCGCACACCAAACAGTAGCGGGGCTCGCGCTCCGCACGGAGACGCTTACGTTTCTCCGCTATCTGCGTCCTATACACCATCTGGGCGCACGGCTTACTGCAATACTTCGCGCCCAGTTGTTTGTCTGCCATATCCCTACCACACACATCGCAAGTGCGTCCTTCGCGGCGTGCGTCCCGTTTCGCATCCATTTTCGCGCGGGCTTTCTGTTGGTTTTGGCGAGCCTGCTCCGATTTGTACTGCCGCTTGCATCCGTCGCACCGTTCCGTGTTGAAGTGCTTATCCGATATGTCCGCGCCGCAGTCTAGGCAGTAGTTGGGCTTGCTGTTCGCGATGTGTTCGCGCTTCGCCGCCTCGTTGCGCCTCTGGCGCCAACCAATTTTCTCTGCCGCCGCGCACTTCTCGCAGCGTTTGCGGGCTCCCGGCTTGCCCGTTAGGTCCGCGCCGCAGTCCTCGCATTGGCGCCCTCTAGCGCGTGACCTCTCCAGCGAGCGGGCCTTTTCACGAGCCACACTGAAAGCCGCCTGGCACCTTGCGCACCGATACGCCCTACTCCCTCTGTCTGATATGTCTGCTCCACAGTCCTCGCATCTTCGCTCTGCCATAGTTTATCCATCCAAAAGGGTATGCCCTTTGCGTTGCAGCCGCTTCGGGGGACGTGTAAGACATCGACGGCTGCATCAACGACACCTAAAGGCCAACATACCCCTTACAGGCTGTGAAGCCCTATTCTAGCGCAATTTCTGTTGCATTCTGGCAAGCGAAAAGGGTTCTGTTGCGTTCATTACCCCTGAAGGTTAATGTAACAGAACAATCGGCGGAGAGGCGGCCCCAGGGGGCATGGAAGGAGAGAAACGCTACGCCGCACTACGCCAAGAGCGATGTGCGCGCCCCATACGAGGGCGCCGGATCGGGGTTTCCGCTGATGAGAGTCAGGCCACGTTCAATTGACGGGTAATTGACAAGGTGCCTTCGAAAGCCCAGCCAGAACCCATTTCCAGCATCAAAAGAGGCCAGATTAAATTGACGGGTAATTGACAGAGTGCCTTTTAGGATGCCAGCTTTGGGAATAGAGTAAACCGATAGGGGATACAAATGCCGTCGGCGTCAGATTTCGCCGGCGTAAGTGCCGGCGCCCTGACTGCGCCGGGAAGGAGAGACTGCTATGCCACACTACACCAGGGGCGACGTTCGCATTCGATACGAGGAGGCCGGGTCGGGGTTCCCGCTGCTGACGACGCCGGGCGGCGGGCTGAACTCCATCGTGGCCGGCTGGCCCTCACAGGTGTTCGACGCCATGGCGCTGTTCAGCGACGACTTCCGCTGCATCACCATGGACCAGCGCAACGCCAGCGGAGGAGAGTCCACCGGGCCGGTGGACGTCGACGACCCGTGGGGCGCGCTCGCCGACGACCAACTCGGCGTGATGGACCACCTAGGCATCGACAAGTTCCTGTTCATGGGCTACTGCATCGGCGGGCCGTTCGCGCTCAAGCTCATCGAGCGCGCGCCCGACCGCGTGGCGGCCGCGGTGCTGTGCCAGCCGGTGGGCCACGCGAGCAAGACGCCCGACGCCATGTACGATTCGGGCATGGCATGGGGCGCGGAGCTGCGCGCGCGGCGGCCCGACGTGACGCAGCAGACTATCGACCAGTACGTGCACAACCTCTACCGCGTTCAGCCGGACTTCATGTACAGCGTGTCGCGGGACTTCGCGCGCGCGTGCCGGACGCCGCTGCTGGTGCTGCCGGACGACACGCCGGCGCACTCTTACGAGGCGGCGATGGACCTGGTGGAGCTTGCGCCCAACGCGCGGGCGACCGAGTACCCCTGGAAGGAGTCGAAGGACACCTACGACCGGACCATCCAGCAAGTGCGCGAGTTCCTGCTGGCGCACAGCGCGTCGTAGCGGGCTGCCCCGCCCCTGGGTTCCGGCTCGGGGGCCGGAATGACGAATGAGAGGGCTGGCCGGAACGACGGTACGTGCCCACCGTCGTTCCCGTAAAAACGGGAACCTCAGGGGAAGAGGGACGCCGGAGCGCCGCTAGGACTCCGGCACGATGGGCGGCAAGTCCAACTCCGACACCAGGTCGCCGAACTCGTCGAGGTCGCTGTCGATGACCTCGCGCAGCCGCTCCAGGTGCGCGTCCACGCTGCCGGAGAACTCCCCGAACGCCTCGACCGACTGCTCGGTGGGCGTGCCGATGGCGCTGGTCACCACGCTGCTGACAGCGCGGAGCTTGGCGTTCAGCCGGGACGGATAGCGCATGAAGTCCGCCCTGCCCCTGATCCTGGTCTGGATTAGCTCGGACTCGATGGCGGACAGCTTCTCCCGCAGGTTGCCGGCGGCCTCGGCGACGGCGTCGGTGCGACCCTCGGCGCGCCTCTCCCACTCCTCCATCTGTCGGTAGATGCTGCGGATGCGGATTATGGCGTCGTTGGTCTCCGACAGGCTGTCGCGAATCTCTATCAGCGTGTTGAATCGGTCCTCCAGCTCGTCCTGGCTCGCCGACACGCGCGGGTCTTTCAGAATCTCGAACGGCTGGTTGTACACCTCGCCGCCCACTGACAGCCAGACCTGGTACGCGCCCGGCGGCGCCTCCGGCCCCTGGTCGTTCGCGTAGAAGACGTTCAGGGATGGGTCGTCCGCCAGCGTCTTGGCGCCGGGGTAGCGCATATCCCAGACGAACCTGTTCATCCCCCGCTCGACCGGCACACGCTGTCCGTCGTCGGACGGCCCTTCTCCGCTCGTGTAGCTCGCTATCTCCCGGCCGCCGGCGTCGGCGAACGTCAGCGTCACCTCGCCCTCCGGCTCCTCGCGCAGGTGGTAGTACACCGAGACTCCCCGGTGCGGGTTGTCTCCGGCGTCCACGTGGGCGCGGTACTGGCCGCCGTCGGCCCTACGCCGCACGTAGAAGGCGGTGCCGCCGTGGGCGTCCACCTGGTAGTTCTTCGCGCCCGGAACCGGGGGCATCGGCGCGAAGATGGCCGGCTCCACGTCCTGGTGGGTGTTCTTCGGCCTGAACAGGTGGGCGTCGGATTGCGCTGTCCGCTCGTCTGCCTGGCGCAGCGGGGACACGTCGTCCAGTATCCAGAACGACCGGCCATGCGTGCACGCCACAAGCTCGTCGCCCTTCACGGCCAGGTCGTACAGCGGCGCGATGGGCAGGTTGAGTTGCAGCTTCTGCCAGGACTCGCCGCCGTCGAACGACACGTACAGCCCGAACTCGGTGCCCGCGTACAGCAGGCCCGGCCTCACCGGGTCCTCCCGGATCACCCGCGTGAAGTCCTCCGGCCCGATGCCGTCCGTAATCTGTCGCCAGGTCTTGCCGTAGTCCTCGGTCTTGTACAGATAGGGGCTGTAGTCGTCCAGCTTGTAGCGGTAGGCGGCGACGTAGGCGGTGGCCGCGTCGTGGTGCGACACCTCGATGATCGCCACGGTCGTCCACTCCGGCAGGTCGGGCGGCGTCACGTTCTGCCAGGTTCGCGCGCCGTCGCGGGAGACGTGGATCAGCCCGTCGTCGGAGCCGGCCCAGAACACCCCCCGCTCGTGGGGGGACTCGGTGAAGGCGAATATGGTGCAGTAGGTCTCCGCGCCGCTGACGCCCTGCACCGTGACCGGGCCGCCCGACACCTCCAGCTTGGTGGGGTCGTTCCGCGTCAGGTCGGGGCTTATCGCCTCCCAGCTTCGGCCCTCGTTATTGGAGCGGAACACCAGGTTGCCGGTGCAGTAGAGCACGTCCGGGTCGTGGGGTGAGATGACGATGGGGTAGGTCCAGTGGAAGCGGTACTTCTCGTCCTTGGGCGCCCAGCCCCAGGTCTCCTCCGGCCACACGGTGATAAGCTCGATATGGTCGCCGAGGGCATGGTCTGAGCGCAGCAGGTTGCCGCCGCCGCCCGCGGACGAGCCGATGCCGCCTGAGTACACCACGTTGGGGTTGTCGGGCCGGACGGCGATGTGGCCGCTCTCGGAGGTGCCTGTCATGTAGCAGGCGCTCAGGGGGATGGCGCTGTCGTCGCTCTTGCTGGGGACGCTGATGGCGCTGTTGTCCTGCTGGGTGCCATACACGCGGTACGGGTACTGGTTGTCCACGGCCAGGTGGTAGAAGCAGGCGGTGGGCTGGTTGTAGAGGCTGGACCAGCTACCGCCGCCGTTGAAGGTGACAGTCGCGCCGCCGTCGTTCGCCTCGATCATGCGCCGGGGGTTGCTCGGGTCGATCCACAGGTCCTGGTGGTCGCCGTGAGGCATGGGAATCTGCTCGAAGTTGCGCCCGCCGTCGTTGGACACGTAGAAGAAGCTGTCCATCACCCACACCGTCTCCGGGTCTTGCGGGTGGGCGAAAACGTGGGTGTGATACCAGGGCCGGCCCCGGCCGTCGGTGTTGTTGACCAACTCCCAGGAGTCGCCGCCGTTGTCGGAGCGGTACAGCCCGCCATCGTCGGCCTCCACCATCGCCCACACCCTGCCCCGTTTCGCGGGCGAGACGGCGACGCCGATGCGCCCCTTCAGGCCTCCCGGGAAGCCGGGGTTGTCCGTCAGCGCGGTCCAGGTGTCGCCGCCGTCGGTGGACTTGTACAGCCCGCTGTCGGGGCCTCCGCTCGAAATCTCCCAGGGGTTGCGGTACATCTCCCAGATGGCGGCGTACAGGACGCGGGGGTTGTTCGGGTCCATCGACAGGTCTGCGGCGCCCGCCTTGTCGCTGACGAACAACACACGCTCCCAGTTGTCGCCGCCGTCCCGCGAGCGGAACACGCCCCGCTCGTCGTTGGGCGCCCAGGCGTGGCCCAGCGCCGCGACGTACACCAGGTCCGGATCGTTGGGGTGGACGCGAATACGGAAGATATGCCGGGTGTCGGACAGGCCGATGTGCCGCCAGGTGTTGCCCCTGTCGGTGGACCTGTACACGCCGTCGCCCGAGGAGACGTCGTTTCGGATGGAGGAGTCGCCCGTGCCGGCGTAGAGCACGTTGGGGTCCGACTCCGCGACGGCTATCGCGCCGACCGCGGAGGACTGGAAGAAACCGTCGGAGACGTTCTCCCAGTACGTGCCGCCGTCGTCGGTCTTCCAGACGCCGCCGTTGCAAGCGCCGAAGTAGAAGGTCATGGGGTCTTGGGGATCGCCGACCGCGGCCACGGAGCGTCCGCCCCTGTGGGGGCCTATGCAGCGCCACTCCAGCGCGTTGAACACGTTCCGGTCTATCTGCGCCATTACGAATCCCTCCCCGGCTGGCCGTTCGATTGCTGGGCGGCGTCCATCGCCGAATCGAGGTCCGCGTGGATCGGGATAACCCTGTCGAATCCGACCATAGCGAATATCTGTCGTATGTACGGTTTCAGGCTGCACACGTGAAGGCTGCGCCGGTTCCTGCCCAGCTCTCTGGAGATGCGCAGGAACGCCCTCAGGCCGGCGCTGCTCACGTAGGTAACGTCGGAGGCTTCCACCACGACGTCCGATTCCGTTCTGGCCGCGGCGCGCAGCGTGTCCGCCTCGAACATGTTGGCGCTGAGAACGTTGATGCGGCCCCGCGCTCTCAGCAGCAGCGTGCGGCCCCTGTCCTCGAGAACGTCGATCTCCGCAAGGTGGAATTCTTTGTTCGATGCCATTTTTCTTCCCTTAAGTCCCTTCCCCCTCGCGGGGGGAAGGTTAGCGCCTGCCCCGTACTCGATACGGGGATGGGGGTGTTGACCTGGTTTTCGGATAGGCTCTTACGGGTCAGACTTCAGAAGGGCGGGCCGGATGTTCGTGCTCCAGTAGTCCCGGTCGCCCTGCCGGCGCAGCTCCGCCACCAGTTGCGCCGTGTCCTCGCCCACGGTCTCGCTCAACTCGTCACCGGTCCGATCTCCGGCCAGCGCGGTGATCGCCGACCGCAGCTTGACCACGTAGTCCACCACTTCGAAGGCGGCCTTGTCGGACGCCGAGCGGGCCTGCAGGGCTTCGAGCCTCTCCAGCCACTCAAGGCCCCTTTCCGCCTCTTCGAAGCCGTCGTCCAGCGCGTTGGTCGTGCTCATTCGTCATCCTCCGTATTTGTAGCCCGCCGCGGCGCGGCGCATACGGAATACCCGCGTATACCGCGGCCCACGCCGCAGCCGGCCTGTGGCCAATATCATATCACGCAATTCACATTTCCGTGCGGAGGACGCCCTCAAGACAAAACGCCCACTCAGCGCGCGCCGAGTGGGCGTTCGTTCGGGCTATTCAGTTGTCGTCAGACTGTCGGGACTACCCTTCGTCTTCGGGCAGTTCCTTCATCTCGACCACCAGCGCGCCTGTGGCGACTGAGCCGCCGCCGCCCTCGGCGAGGACGGTGTAAACGCCGACTCCGATGGCCATCTCGGGGTCTGCGCCCTCGGCAGGCGCCGCGCCGGCCATCGTGCTGCTGACCATGAACGCGCCGGAGTCGTTGGCGGTGCCGCCGACCAGAATCTTGTCGGCGCCGTCCACCAGGCTGACTATCGTGACGGTTACGGCTTCACCGGGCATGAAGCCCGCGCCCGCCGCGCTGATTGTGGTGTCGAGGCCATTGGTCTCGTCATTGACCACGGTATCGGCGCTGGCCGTCAGGCTGCTGGACACCGAGGTCATCGGCGCGTTCCCGCTGGTGATCATCACGGGGAAGCTGGCCCTGCTGCCGTCTGCGCCGACCGCGCGGATGGTCCTGACGCCGGGGGCGCGCCCGAGAGCGCCACGCTCGCCGCCGCCGCCGCCCTTGATGGAGTCGTAGCTGACGGAGAATGCGCCCGCCGCGTTGGCGGTCGGCTGCTCGGCGGTGCGGCCGCCGACGACGTAGCTGACGATGTTGTCGATGACGAGCGAGAGCGTCACCGGCTCACCCGGCAGGAAGCCGGAGCCGGAAATGCTGATCGGCTCGTCCACCGACATGACGCCGCTACTGACCATTATGATGGCCTCGGGCGACACGCCGTCTATGCCCGGAGGGCCTTGCGGCCCCTGCGGGCCTTGCGGCCCCTGCGGGCCGGGGTTACCGGGGTTACCGGGCTCGCCGGGCAGACCGGGCAAGCCGGGATCGCCCTGCACGCCTTGCCCGCCGGGGTTGCCGGGGTTGCCGGGCAGACCAGGCAGACCAGGTTCGCCCTGGGGACCTGTACAGGCCACTATTACGAGGATGGAAAACAGGGAAAGTATCAGGGCTAAGGCAACACCCTTCGCTGGATAACGCACTCTCATTGGACCCCCTATGAGATAATGGAACATGGCCGCGCGGCATCACGGCGCATTGCTAGACCTGGGTGTATTTCAAGCAATGCCGACGCCAGGAATCCCGGCGCCTCTCACGGCGGAATAATCATTGCACTTGCACAAGACAATGTCAAGCCTTTATACGCCTATTTGCCTTGCCAAAGCGTCGCTGCCCGCTCTTTTGGGTCTGTGTCGCGCCGCCCAAAGCCGTATTCGGGCTGTGCTATAATTTCGTGGCCGTCTTTCGGGCGGCGCTTCCGCCTATTCTAACGCTTGTCGCAGGGTGATTTACTGTTGGAATCCGACGCCCACTCCGTCGCAATGTTCGTCGCTCAGCTGGCGATAATCCTCGTGGCCGCCAAGCTGGGCGGGGAAGTGGCGGAGCGTTTCATTCGCGTCCCGGCCGTGATAGGCGAGCTGAGCGTGGGCATCCTCATCGGCCCGTTCGCCCTGGGGGGAATCGATCTCCCCTACGTGGGGCCGCTATTCTACTACGCGGTCGGCGACGCCGAACACCAGATCGGCGTCCCTATTTCCGAAGTGCTGCAATCCACCGCCGAGGTCGGGGCGATCGTGCTGCTGTTCATGGCGGGGCTGGAAACGGACCTGAAACAGTTTCTGCGATACTCCGGTCCGGCGTCGCTGGTGGCGCTGGGGGGCGTCGTGCTGCCGTTCGCGCTGGGCGCGGGCGCGACGGTGGCGTTCGGCTACGCGGACGGGTTCGGCGACATAGAGGCGCTGTTCATGGGGGCGGTGTGCACCGCCACCTCCATCGGCATCACGGTGAGGGTGCTGGGCGACCTGCGGCGGCTGGACACGCCGGAGGGGGTGACGACGCTGGCGGCGGCGGTGCTGGACGACGTGCTGGGCATAATCACGCTCACGATTGTGGTGGGCATCGGCGCCAGCGGCGAGCTTTCGTTGCAGTCCACGAGCCTGGTCGCCGTGCGCACGCTGGGGTTCTGGGTGGTGCTGACCGTGGTCGGCGTGCTGCTGTCGAGGCACATATCGAATCTGATAGGCCGCTTCAACGTGAGCGGCGCGGCGGTGGCGCTGGCGCTGGGGCTGGCGTTCGCGGCGGCGGTTCTGGCCGAGGTCGCGGGGCTGGCGATGATAATCGGCGCGTTCTCCATCGGGCTGGCGATGTCGGGCACCGACCTGGCCCACCGGCTGGAAAAGCCGCTCAGCGGGGTGTACGCCTTCCTGGTGCCCATATTCTTCGTGGTGACGGGGATGATGGTGAACGTGAGCGAGCTGGGCGGCGTCTGGCAGTTCGGGCTTGTGCTCACCATCCTCGCCACGCTGGGCAAGGTGTTCGGGTGCGGGCTGCCGTCTCTGGCGGTGGACTTCAACCGGCGCGGCGCCGCGAGGATCGGCTTCGGCATGTTGCCGCGCGGCGAGGTGGCGCTCATCATGGCGAGCATCGGAATCACCAACGGCCTGATAACCAACTCCCTGTTCGGCGTAACCATCATGATGACGCTGGTCACCACCATAGTCGCCCCCATCGTGCTGTCGCGGCTTTTCAAGAACGAGCGCCCCGGCACACGCTCCGCCGAGAGGGCCGCCGAGGCCGCCGGCCAGTAACTACTCAGGGTTGGTGATTGCAAAGAGTCCCTTCCCCCTTGATGGAGGAAGAGCCTGCCCTGAGCTTGTCGAAGGGTTAGGATGGGGGTGACGTCGCCGCCCGCAGCGCCCGTAGGGGCAGGTCTCGTGCCTGCCCGCCGGCCTTGGGCCGGTTGTTGGCGGGGCGAGCGCCTGCTATAGTTGAGTGGATACGCCCCCGTAGCTCAGAGGATAGAGCGCTAGCCTCCGGAGCTAGGCGCGTGGGTTCGAGTCCCGCCGGGGGTACTCCCTCAGCCGAACAGCCTGACCAGCCAATCCAGGAACACTCTGCAGAGGGGTCCAGCAACATCAAGGTCGTCGGCGCCTACAGCGGCGCCAAGCCGTCCGGGCTCCTTCCTGGTCGATAGCCAGGCATGGACTTTCGCCTTGTCTGTCTTTTGTGGGACGAATTTCCTATCAGGCATTGGGATACTATCGATGTAACTGTGAGACTTCGGCCAAACTGGGTCATTTTGCCGAATCATGAGAAGTGCGAAGTCCTCCAACTCCCCGTGGGACTGGTTGTCCGGCATCAACCAGATGCCGACCTTAGGAGTGAAACCCTGTTGGGGGACTATAGTACCGGAGGGGTTGGGCGAAGGTGGCAATTGGACGCCGGTTCCATCGAACTCCTTCACAACCTCTCTCCAACACTGATTGAGATCGTCATCGGCGTCTATGACAATACCAAACGGGCTTTGTCCAATCGCCTTTACTTGTGTATTGATCGCCTTCAGTAAGTTGGGACGGCCATCCTGTTCCATTATTTGAAAGGTCGATGACTGAGTTCGCAAAGTTACTCTAAAGAGGACGCCCTTCCTGTCGGTTGAAAATAACGCTGGATCCCGGTCGCATAGGTGCCAGACCATATGTTTGTCGTCTATACCTTCAACCAGTAGCACCCCGGTGTCAGGTCCAGATGGCAACGGGTTCGCCAGGAGAGTTACCACTACCTAACCTCGATACGCTGACTCATCGCGACCAGTAAGTCCTCTTCCGTGTATTCTACGACACGCATCCGGGAATCCAGTCGATCTATGCGCAACATGAGCCCATCCATCTCATCCTCGGCCGCAGCCTGTCTGAACCCTGCCACGCAATCTAAACTATGCGTGGTCGCAATTACCTGAACATCGAGCGCCCGCGCAAGGTTAAACACCAACCGCCACGCTTGAACTTGGACCGTGTAGTGCATGCCGTTATCGAATTCATCGACCAGTAGAATCCCACCACTAACGTTGACTAATGACAGGATTATGCCGAACAGGCGATTCATTCCTTCTCCGAAAGACCGGAGAGGAACCCGCCGGCTAAACTTGTCGGACCATACCACCGCGGTTCGAGAGGTACGGAGTGATTGTTCGCCGACCATCGAAACATCAGAGATGTCAGGGTCAATAATACGCAACGCCTTGATTACGTGTCTCTCCGATGGGGTTGACGAGATGTTATCCCACAATGGACCGAGCATTTCCGTACGCTCAGGCTCTGATGAACTTACAAAGCGGGACACCATTTGCCGGGGATCGGACCGATAGTAAGAGCGTCGGGCGGAAGTCAGTCTATCGATGCGGTCGATGGGATACATTCTCCCCCTGCCGTTAGTGTCAACAACCAGGGCGGGAACGCTGTCAGGTTCTTCGAACGACAGGGGTTCGTCAGGAACCAGTCTGGTATTTCCGTCAGCATCATAAGTTTCTCTGAACCACCTGATCTGAATCCGCATTTGGCGGGAGTTGTCGTAGCATGAGAAAACAATGGGATCTGGATTCTCGTACAGCCTGGGGAATCCGTGGAACAGCGCAGAAACAAGGAAAGGCGCATCGTTTAGGCTATCTGGGTCGCTGGAGATGCTTTCGGCATTCTCTTCCCTCAATTGCAGCAGTTCTCGGATAACTTGGGGAGTTGCTTCCTCGGTGAATAGCCGAACCGACTCAAGGATTGAAGTCTTGCCCGTATTGTTCATTCCGGTAATTAACGTAACTGGAGCCAACCGGGGGATCGAAAGACTGGTGATCCCCCTGAATCCCCGGATTGAGAGGCTGGGCAAGTGGAGACTCCCGTTTGAGTTTCCTATGGGCATAGTTTGGGTTCCCTCCCTGCGGTTACTATGCAGGAGCCTGCTCATGCCTGTTGGCAGACAACAGTTAGTCTAGCAAGGCCTTTCCCTTCCAGCAATGCCCCAGCCGAAGCCCCAGACGCAAAGAAGCCCCTCACACACGAACGTGTGAGGGGCTTCTCCGGGAACCTCGGCCGGATTGTCCGGGCGGGCCTCTACTGGGCCGCTTCAGACCGTCCGGGGCTGTCCCAACTGTCTGCTAGTTGACCTCGGCGCAAACCGCGTGGACGGTGAGCGTCCATTGCGCAGTGGTTCCATCGCCCACCTCCACTGCACTTGCGGTCCATCCACCGGGAATCGTTCCCGGGTCCGCAGCCGGGCGTGTTGCCACTATGGCTACTGTCCCATCGGTGGCGCCGCTCACGCTCGCTCCGCCACCGATGGCGAACAAGTCCTCGCGGTCACATGACGCGATTACTGCGTCTGGCCCGATCTTGTCTTCGCTGCTACTATCGCTGTTTTCCACGAGTACGAGGTTGGATACTCCCGGCACGCCCTGTATGCCCTGGGGTCCGTGAGGTCCCTGGTCGCCCTGGGGCCCCGCGACTCCACGCTGCCCTGTCGGCCCCTGCGCTCCAATGGGTCCTGCTGGCCCCTGGGGTCCTTGCGACCCCTGCGGCCCGGGATCTCCCTGGTCGCCCTTAGGCCCCTGCGGCCCGGGCGGTCCATCCGCCCCCGCGTCTCCCTTCTCTCCGGGGATGCCCCGCGGTCCTTGTGCACCTGTGTCGCCCTTTTCGCCGGGGTCTCCGGTGAGTCCCTGCGCTCCGATCGGCCCCTGCTCTCCGCGCGGTCCCGGCGGCCCTCCGGGGGCGCCGTCCTCGCCGGGCGCTCCTTGCGGTCCCTGCGGTCCCCGCTCTCCCTGCGGTCCCGCCGGTCCCAGTGCTCCCTGCGGTCCTTGCGGGCCTGTTTCGCCTCGAGCCCCCTGTGGCCCTCCGGCCGGCCCCTGCGGCCCTGCCGGCCCCTCCGGTCCCGCCGGCCCCACCGGTCCTGGGTTGCCCTGCGGTCCCGCCGGCCCCGGGTTGCCCTGGGCCCCGATCGGCCCCGCCGGCCCCAGCGGGCCTTGCGGCCCCTGGTCTCCTGTGCAAGCGGAAACCGCTAGCGCCATGGCGACCACGAGAGCCGTGATTCCTAGGTACTTCCAAACTGCCGTAGAAGGCTTTCTGCTGCTTTTTGTCCGCCTAGATAGGGGTCTCACAAATGCACCTCCAAGTTTCTCGCTCAAAGATATAATCGTCAGGTTGGATTGTCAAGACTTGTTTCAAGCAAATTATTGGTCTTGTTTTTTCTTCATCTCGGATATTGCCCTCTCTATCAAGCGCTGACGCGCTGTCTGCGGGCGGGCGCCGAGTCCAATCCCCCTACGCCAGGTGGGGCAAGACCTCCTCCACGCACCGCCTGAACTGGGTCTGCTGGTCCCAGCTCGGGAAACGCAGCAGTATGTCCGTGGCGCCCGCGTCCACGAAGCCCTGAAGCTGTTCGACGCACTGCTCGGGCGGGCCGCAGGCCACCCAGCCCTCCACGGCCTCCCTGGAGAAGGTCTGGGGCGCGTAGTAGCCATTGAGGTATCTCTGCGATTCTTCGATGGCGGCGTCGCGGTCCTCGTTGATGTTTATGTTGTAATACAGGGCGCAGGGCAGGTCGTCGAAGCTCCTGTCGTAGTCGGCCGCGTACTCCAGAATCCGGCCTCGAAGCTCCGCGAAGTCGGCGGGAGGCCAGGCGGTTGTCATCCATCCGTCACCGAGCCTGGCGACCCTCCGCAGGTTGCGCTCCGTTACGCGGGACTCCCCGTATCTGAGTCTCGGAGTGCCAATCACCCAGATAGGCGGCGGCTCCTGCACCGGCTTGGGCGCAACGAACGCCTCCTCCAGCTCGTAGAACCTCCCCTTGAACGTAACGCTCTCCTCGGCCCACAGCCTGCGCAGGATGGTTATGCCCTCTTCCAGCCTCGGGCCCCGCTCCCTGTTCGCGATGCCCATGTTGTTCAGCTCGATTCGGGCGAGGTTCTGGGACTCCGGCACGCCCATGCAGGCCGCCATTATCGTGCGCCCGTTGGAGAGTTGGTCCAGGCTGGCCCACTGGTAGGCCAGCACGATCGGGTGCCGGGACGGGAAACTCGCCATGCAGGCGGGCCCTATCTTCACCGTCTTGGTCCGCGCGGCGATTCCGGCCATCAGGACTATCGACTCCATCCTGGGCTTGGCCATAATCTGGTCGCCGACCCACACGTGGGCGAAGGCGCCCGAGGAGTCGGCGGCCTCCGCCATCTCGATGAGCTCGTCCGGAGTCGTCAGCCCCAGCAACACTCCCCTGTTCGACAGCGTAAGACCGAATCTCGCCGAGTTCGCCATGTCGTATCCTCCTGAGCGCCGGTTCCGGTTTCCAAGCGACTCCGCTTTCGCGCGGACACCCCCGAAACAACGGCCCCTCGACGTGTCGAGGCCGCCGTCGCCGACGGCAACGCTGCCCATGCTACAGTTAAGGGAGTAGCAACGCCATAGGGTGAGTGCGATAATGTTGGGCAATCTGGACGAGAGGGGACGGTTATGCGAACGATATTCTGGAAATCGCTCATAGTGTTGGGCCTGCTGCTGATTACCTTGGGCTGCGCGGGCGGAGACTCGGACGAGCCCTACAAGATTGGCGCAATGGACGCGCTCACCGGCGTCGGCGAGTCCTACGGCAACCCGCTGCATCAAGCCAAGCTGCTCGCGGTGGAGGAGATAAACGAGGCCGGCGGCATAGACGGCCGGACGCTGGAGCTGATAGTCGAGGACTCCAAGTGCGCCGCGCAGGACGCCATCGTCGCCTACAACAAGCTGACGGACGTGGAAGGCGTCAAGATTATCCTGGGCGCCACGTGCAGCGGCGCCACGCTCGGCGCAGCGCCGCTGGCCGAGCGAGACGGCGTCGTCATGCTGTCGGCGTCGGCCACGAGTCCCGACATCTCCTCCGCCGGCGACTACATCTTCCGCACCGCCATCAACGACCTCCAACTGGGCGTCGACATGGGCAACACCCTGTGGTCGGACGGCATCCGCACCATCGCCACCATCACCGAGTCCACCGACTACGCGGAGGGCGCGCGCAGCACCTCCGTCGCGCGGTTCGAGGAGCTGGGCGGCTCCGTGGTCGCGGCGGAGGGGTTCTCCTCGGACGTCATAGACTTCCGAAGCCAGCTGACGAAGCTGATAGACGCGAACCCCGAGGCGCTTATGCTGGCGGTCCAGGGAGAGGCCGCCGGGGGAACCATCATGAAGCAGGCCCGCGACCTCGGCTACGACGGCCCCTTCTACTCCGAGGTCGTGCCCACCGCGCCCGACGCTCTCAACATAGCCGGCGACGCCGCCACCGGCCTGAAGGCAATCGTGCCCAACCCGGACCTGACCACCGACACCGGCAAGAATTTCCTGTCGAACTTCCGCGAACGCTACGGCACCGTCGCGACGCTGCCCTGGTTCCAGGGTTCCGCCTACGACGACGTGTACATCGCCGCGGAGTGCCTGAGGCGGACCGGGGACGACCAGGACGCCGACGGCTTCCGCGACTGCCTCAGGGAGCTCACCTGGAGCGGCGCCATCGGCGACAACTACAGCTTCGACGAGAACGGCGACGTCGTCGGCCTGTCCAACGTCGTCGTCGAGGTGCTGCCCACCGCCGAGAGGACCGAGGAGAATCTGGGCTACCGCGTGCTTGGCCCCGCGCCCACGCCGTAGCGCCGCAGACGCCGGCATCGGCGTTCGGATGAGGAGGCCCGTGGGATTGACGCGCGGCTGAGAGGTATGTTGGCGAAGCCACGATAGGCGCGGATGCTGCGGACACTCAGGATTGAAGGAGGCAGGAAATGGGAGCGACGCACGTGACCGTCAGGATTACCAACCCCGCCGACCCGGACAGGTTCTGGGAAGGGCTGTTCCTGGTCGATACCGGCGCCACCGATTCGCTGGCGCCGAGGCCGCACCTGGAGGCCATCGGTCTCAAGCCCGAGGGCCGGAGGGTGTATGAGCTGGCAGACGGCAGCGAACTCGTGTTGGACATCGCCGTTGCCAAGATCGAGTTCATGGGTGAGTTCGTCGGCGGGACGGTTATTTTCGGCGAGGCTGACGCCGAGCCGCTTTTGGGCGTGACCGCGCTGGAATCCGTCGGCATAGAGGTGGACCCGCTGAACCAGCGGCTGAAGAGGCTGCCCGCCGTGCGGCTCAAGGGGCTGGCGTGACGCACACAGGGGAGTGTCCATAAGTCTTCTCGAATCTGAATTGAATGATGCTTGACCGAATCGCAGCCCTGGCCGCCTCCGGCGAGTCCGAGACGCTGGAGTTCAAGGCCACCACCGGCACGCGCCGCGAAGCGGCCATGACGATATGCGCCTTCCTGAACCAAGGCGGCGGGCAGGTGCTGTTCGGCGTGACGTCGGTTGGGGCCGTCGTTGGCCAGCAGGTCGGCGAGCGCACCATTGAGGAGTTGAGCGCCGAGCTTCGCCGCATCGACCCTCCGGCGTTTCCGACGGTCGAGAGGGTCCCGGTGGACGGCGGCAGTGAAGTCATCGTGGTCAGCACGGCCCAGGGAGTGTCGAGGCCGTACTCCTACCGCGGCAGCGCCTATCGCCGCGTCGGGAACACCACGCTGGCGATGTCTGCCGACGAGTACAACCTTATCCTCTTCGAGCGGATGCACAGCGAGCAGCGCTGGGAGAACCAGCCCATCCCCGGGTGGTCGGTCGACGACCTTGACGTGGCGGAGATTCGCCGGACGGTAGCGGAGGCTGTCCGGCGCGGGCGTCTGGAGGAGCCTGTAAGCAGGGAGCCAGCCGATATGTTGCGCGGACTCGGCCTTCTGCGCGACGGCGTGCTGCTTCGTGCGGCGGCGGTGCTGTTCGGCAGCACGGAGCGGCTGGAGTTCGAGATGCCGCAATGCCTGCTGCGCGTCGCGCGTTTCCGGGGACTCGACCGGATGGAGTTCCTGGACAATCGCCAGTTCAACGGCAACGCTTTCACTCTTCTCACCAACGCCGAGAGATTCCTGCGAGACACTCTACCCATAGCCGGACGGTTCGAGCAGGACCGCTTTGAGCGGATCGACGAGCCCCTGTATCCACCCCTGGCCACACGCGAGGCGCTTGCGAACGCCCTGTGCCACCGCGACTACTCCATCGGGGGCGGCTCGGTCGGCGTAGCCATCTACGCCGACCGCCTGGAAGTGACGTCCTCCGGCTCGCTGCACTTCGGCCTGACGCCGGAGAATCTGTTCGGCCCGCACGAGTCACGCCCGTGGAACCCGATGATCGCCCGCACCTTCTACCGGCGCGGGGTCATCGAGGAGTGGGGCGGCGGGACGCTCAAGATGGCCGAGCTGACGAGCAGCGCGGGGCTTCCTATCCCGGAGATCGAGGACGATAGCGGAACCGTCACCGTGCGGTTCCGGCACGGGCAGTTCGTGCCGGAGAGACGTGGCCGCGAAGTCAGCCCCGGCGAACGACGGGAGACAATACTCGCGCTGCTGGATGGCGCTGATGATGGCCTGGCGCGACGGGACATTATCGCCCGACTGGCCCCACATGCCAGTGAGCGACAGGTGATCCGGGATCTGGAGGCGCTGAGGGAGCGTGGACTGATTGCTTCCTCCGGCCGCGGCACTTCGGCGCGATGGAAGCGTGTCGGGGACAGTGAATAAGCCCCTGGGGGGCCAATGGGGGGCTTATAGGGGTCTTATGGGGGCCTATAGGTGCGCGATATGGCGCGATAGGTGCGCGATGTGGCACGATAGCGGCACGATAGGGGTCCAGCCATGACCGCTCTTCACATAACCGAGCGGGCTCCGCCCAATTCCCGATGGCGCGCCACGCGGCGGAGTCCGTACTGAACGGCCTCGAAGAGCGCACCACAACCGGACTCGGACTCGTCCCCCGTCTGTCGCGGGTCAAGGCCGCCCCAGGCGCGACACGACGCCGACCAGGCCAGCCCGCAACCCTACATCTGCTCCTCGTACCAGTCGATTATCTCCTTGCCGGTGGCCTTCCACACGCTCGCGTGCCTGGAGATGTGCGCCAGCGCCAAGTCCAGGTACTTGCTGCGGAACGGCTGGCCTATCAGCCAGGGGTGCAGACTCAGCGCCAGCGTGCGTCCCGTCTCGGCGCCATCGACGTACAGGCCGTCGAACGTGTCGCGGATCATCTGGCTGTAGTGCATGATCGAGACGCCGCGGTTCCACTGGGTGAACAGGTCCTCGACTTCCACGTGCACGGGCAGCGAGAACAGCTTCCCCTCGGCCACCTTCATGGGGTAGGGCTGCTCGTCGTTCGGCCAGTCGCACACGTACCTTATGCCCTCCGCGGCCAGCAGGCCGGGCGTGCGCGTCGACTCGCCGTACTCCGGGCCCAGCCAGCCGAGCGGCCGCGCGCCGGTGGCTTCGGCGAGCGCCTCGACGGACTCGTGGATGTACTGCCGCTCCTCCTCCTCGCTCATCTCGCTTGAGATCATGCGGTTGACGGTCTCGCCGTGGCCGATGAACTCGGCCCCGCGCTTGCGGCACTCCTCGATGAGGAACGGGTAGTTCCGCGCGACCGTGGCGTCCATGGCGACGGTGGGCGGGATGCCGTACCTGTCCAGTATGTCGAGCACGCGGAAGATGCCGACCCTGTTGCCGTACTCGTGGTGCGAGTAGGAGCGCAGGTCGGGGAAGGTGCCCCTGCCCAGTCCGCCGGGGGAAGGCGGCTGGAACCAGCCATCGGGCATACTCCACTCGTAGTGTTCCAGGTTCAGTATCACGCACAGCGCCACGCGGGCGTCCGCCGGCCATGCGAGGGTGGGGCGGGCCGTGATGGGAGACCAGTCGTAGTGGTCGTTGTCCATGCCGGGTTTGCGTTCTGCGGGCATCGTATCTGCCTCCTGGGGTGTTCCGTGCTGGCGGGCGGCGCGCGAACGCTCAGCCGCTCACGTGGGCCACAACGTCGTCGTAGTAGTTCTCGATGTAGTACTCCGCTATGTCGTCCGCGGTGGTCTTCCACACGCCGTCGTGGGCCAGAATGTAGCCGAGCGCCTCGTCGAGGTACTTGGCGCGGTGCGGCTGGCCTATCCAGTACGGATGCAGCGCGATACACATGACGCGGCCGCTCTCCGCGCCCTCCCGGTACAGCACGTCGAACTGGTCCTTGATTATCTGGCCGAAGTACTCGGCCTCGTGCCCCTGCGCGTTCACCACCACGTCGTTCAGCTCGATGGTGTAGGGCACGGAGACCAGCTTGCCCTGCTTGACCTTCATGGGGAAGGGCTGGTCGTCGTGGAACCAGTCGGTGTGGTAGATGAGGCCCGCCTCGGCCATCAGGTCGGGCGTCGCCTCCGTGTTGGTCAGGGCGGGGCCGAGCATACCCTTTAGCTGCTTGCCGGTGTACTTCCTGAGCGTGTCGATGATGTCCCGGTAGAACTCCCGCTCCTCGTCCTCAGTCATGCCGTACAGGTAGCGGGTGTTGTAGATGCCGTGGGACATGTAGTCGTAGTCCCGCTCCACCATTGCGTCGCGGATTTCGGGGAAGTGTTCGAGCACCGCCTCGTTCAGCGAGACGCAGCAGCGGAAGTCGTGCTTGTCCAGCACCTCCAGCATCCGCCAGAAGCCCACGCGGTTGCCGTAGTCGCGGTGGGAGTAGCCCTGCACGTCGGGGTGCGGCGTGCGCGCCCAGGGGTTGCGGAACCTGTTCTCCGGTGGCAGGTACTCGTAGTGTTCCACGTTGGGGGAAATCCACAGCGCGACCCTGGCGTTGTCGGGCCAGCGTATCGTGGGCCGGTCGATGATGGGCGAATAGTCGAATCGGTCTGGCGGCAGGGCCATGTTCATCTCCTCTCTATCGTGTCAATCGAGTGACGGCTCTACTGGGAGCCTCTCAGTCTCGGGTCCCAGATGTCCCGGAGGGTGTCTCCGAGCAGATTGAAGGCGAGCACCACTATGCTGATGGCGAGGCCGGGGAACAGCGCCAGCGTGGGCGCTCTCTCCATGAAGGCGCGCCCCTCTCTGCTGAGCATCCCGCCCCAGGACGGCTCCGGCGGGGGAACACCCAGTCCCAGGAAGCTGAGCGAAGCCTCGATGATGATGGCCGCGCCCAGCAGCACCGAGACGAGCACCAGGATGGGCGCGACGACGTTGGGCAGGATGTGGCGGAACATGATGCGCAGATTGCCCGCACCCACGCTCCTGGCGGCGTCGATGTACTGGTTCTCCTTTATCGACATCACGGAGCCTCTCACCACGCGGCCGTTCCAGGGCACCGCGATGAAGGCGATTACGTAGATGACCTTGTCCATGCCCGCGCCGAGGATGGCTATGACGGCCAGCGCGAGTATGAGCGACGGAATCGCCTGGCTGGCGTCCAGCAGACGCTGAACCAGCAGGTCGAACCAGCCTCCCAGGTAGCCGCTGATGATTCCGATTATCGAGCCTGCGCCGACGCCCAGGATGACGGCGGGTATGGCTATGAGCAACGATATTCGCGCCCCGTGAACCACGCGGCTGAACACGTCCCGCCCCAGGTTGTCGGTGCCCATCCAGTAGGTCAGGCTCGGACCCTGCAACCTGTCCCTTACGTGCGCCTCCAGCGGGTCGAACGGGGAAATGAACTCGGCGAAGATTCCCGATAGCACCATCACGACTATGACGGCGGCGGACACCGCCCCGACGGGCTTGGCCCTGGCGAACCTGCCCAGTTGCGCCAACATGCCCGGACGGCTGGGCGCGCGGGCGAGCGCGTCGGCCGGGACGGCCTGCCCGGGCTGCCGCGGTGTGCTTCCTGTTGCCATTTCCGTTCTCCTCAAGCAGCGGCGGCGGGGTTAGCTGTAGCGAATCCTGGGGTCGAGCCACCCGTAGGTCAGGTCGATCAACAGGTTGACCATCACCAGGAACGTGGCGAGGAACATGATGTTGGCCTGGATCTGCGGATAGTCTCTCTGGGTTACCGCGCCGAGCGTGAGCTGCCCGACGCCCGGAAGCGCGAAGATGTTTTCGATGATTACGGTGCCGCCTATGAGCGCGTTCATCAGGTTTCCGATGATGGTCACCACGGGGATGAGCGCGTTCTTCACCGCGTGGCGGTACACCACCACCCCCTCGGCGAGTCCCTTGGACAGCGCGGTGCGGATGTAGTCCTGCCTCAGCACCTCCAGCATCGAGGAGCGCACCATGCGCGCCGTGGTGCCCGATAGCTGGAATCCCAGAACGATTCCGGGAAGGTAGAACTGCGACAGGTTTCGCACCGGGTCCTCCCACAGCCTTATGTAGCCCAGCGGCGGCAGATAGGCGAAGAACAGCCCCAGGTACACCACCACCATCGTGGCTATCCAGAAGTTGGGCATGGATATGCCCAGGATGGCCAGTATCCTGGCGGCGTAGTCGATTACGGTGTCCTGCCTGATGGCGGATATGATGCCGAGCGGAATGGCGAAGAGCATACCCAGCCCCAGCCCTATCACCGCAAGCTCCATGGTGACCGGGATGGAGCTCATTAGCTGCCCGACGACCGGCTTGCGGGTGTAGTAGGAGTCGCCCAGGTCGCCGGTGACGACGCCGCGCATCCAGCGCAGGTACTGCGTGTGGAACGGCTGGTCGAGGCCGAGCCGCGACTTCAGCCCCTCGAGCTGCTCGGGGGCGATGTTGCCGGTGTCGCCGACTATCGCCACCACCGCGTCGCCCGGGATGATGCGGGTCAGCGAGAAGATGGCGAGCGAAACGAGTAGGAGGGTCGGGATCGCCAGCAGAAGTCGTCTAGCAATGTAACGATGCACAGGCCCTCCCTTGAATCGGCCCACGGGCGCCGCAGGGCCGCAAACGTCCTGGCTGAAGACGCTCAGTGGCGCCTCCAGCCAGGTCCGAAATCAACGTGTCTTGGAGAGAGGACTGCCGGCGTTTACCTGTCCAGCCAGACCGTCTCCATGGCGTTCAGGCCCCAGCCGTTGACCCAGAAGTAGATGTCGTGGCTCAGCCAGTTGCGAACTTCGGGCTTCGTCCACTCCGCGAACAGGAACACCGCGCCGAAGATGCGGTATATCTGGTCGAACTCTCTGTCGATGACCTGCTTGTTGATCGCTATGCGCGCGGCGCGGTCGAACTCGCGCTGGCTTTGGTCCAGCAGGTCGTTCAGCACCGGGTCGTCTATGTCCAGGTAGTTGCCCGGCTCGTCCGTGCGCATCATGCGGTAGGTGAAGTCGTCCCAGTCCACCCCGCCGGAGTACCACGCGCCTCCGAGCAGGTACTCGAAGTCGTGGCTGAAGGAGGCGGCATTGTACGCGACGTCCTCATCCACCGTAAGCACGGGGTTCAGGCCAATGTCCTTCCAGAACTCGATTCCCAGCGCCACCTGGCCGTCGGTCTGGCGGCGGGCCGTCGTGTGGATCGGGAAATCGATGCCGGCGAGGCCTTCCTGCTCCAGCAGCGCCATTGCGCCTTCGGGATTGTACTGGTAGTACTCCCCGAAGTCGGACGGGGTGTAGGGGTACTCGCGTCCGAGCCAGTCGGTCGGGTAGCCGAGGGACCAGCGTCCCTGGTCAGCGTAAGCGGCCTCCACCATCGCGTCGCGGTCCAGCGCCATGGACAGCGCGCGCCGGAAGTTCACGTTGTCGAACGGCGCGACGTCGTGGGGCGGCCCGAAGAAGAAGTTGCCGCCCGCGTTCTGCTCCATCACCCGAAGCTGGGCGCCGCGATCGAGCTCGGTCCGCTCGATGTTCTTGCGGGCATCGCCGCTGAGCGACATGTAGGAGTCCATCTGGTCCGCGCGGAACGCCGCCACGCGGGTGGCGTCGTCGAACATCCGCACCGAGGTTATGCCCTCCAGGTACGGCAGCTGCTGCCCGAACGAGTCGCGCTTGTGGTAGGTGGGGTTGGCCTCGTACTCGATGATGCTGTCGAACACGTGGTTGGTTATCTGGAACGGGCCGGTGCCGATGGGCGGGTCCTCGTCCAGCCTGCCCTCCTGGTTGGCGGCCTCGGGTGCGAAGACGGGGACCAGCGGTCCCGCCATGCTGTACATGAAGTATGCCGCCGGGGACGAGAAGTTGAACGTGACCGTGTTGGCCGCGTCGTCGGCGACGATGCTCTCCACCTGCCGGAAGATGCTCTTCTGGCCGGTGGCGCGCTCGTCGGTTATGTACGTGTCGTAGGAGAACTTGACGTCCGAGGCGAGGAAGTCCCGCCCGTTGACCGGAGCGAAGTTCTGCCACTTGATGCCGTCGGCGAGCGTGAAGACTATCGACTCGCCGGCGTTCACGACCTCCCAGCTCTCGGCGAGGTCGCCGGTGAGGCAGATTTCGCGCAGACAGCGTCCGCTGGTGGCGATTGCCGTCTCCATTGTGTGGTCCGCCTTCAGCAGGCGGTTATAGACGGCGTTCATCTGGATCGCCAGGGACGAGATGGCCGGGTTGCGCGGGTCCCAGGTGTTGAGGTCGAACCGGCCCTCCAGCCTGAACACTCCGCCCTTCTTGGGCTGCTCGCCGAACGGGTGGGGCAGCTTGCTCCAGTGCCACTGGGCGATGAGCGGGAAGTTCTCGGCCAGGCCCTCGGGTATCAGGTCGTCGGGCCGATCCATCGCGGCGGCAGGCTCGGCCGGGGTGGGTGCGGCGGCGGCCGGTGCGGGCGCGGCCGCCGCCGGCGCGGCTGTCGTGGGGGCCGGCGCGGCTGTCGGCTCCGCCTCCTCCTCGGCTCCGCAGGCCGCCAAGATCGCAATCAGGCTGAGCGCTGCCATCAACATCAGTCCGACCGCTACGCTGGGCATTCTCGACATGGTGTCCTCCTCGTTTGCCATTCCGTGCGGCGCACGTCCAAGAGCGAATCGGTTCAATCTGCCCGCCAACTTGCCTCAGGGTGTCCCAGGTCTGGTCAGCCGCCGGGAAGCGGGGCAAAGACACTGTGTTTTCATCTGCAATTGGTGAATTAAGTCACAAAGTCTCTCAGGAATGTACGAAGGCCGCATCTGCTATAATCGCCGGGATTGCGGCAATATAGCACCTGCCCGACGGGGCGTCAACGTGTCCCCATCGAATGAGCCTGTAACAGTTTAGTCGGTCATGCACATGTAGGGGCAATCCCTTGTGGTTGCCCCCGTTGGTCATCACGCTCATGGCCCTGCAACGGACGCCTCAACGCACGGGGCGCCGACTAGGATGATACAGTCTCCCATCGAATCCAGCCAGGAGGGTCTTATGACCAACGCAAACTCGCGGTTCAGCCACCTTCTGTCGCCCATACGCCTCGGCTCCGTGGAAGTGCGCAACCGCATACTGATAAGCGCGCACAGCTCGGGGATGTACCAGAACAGCAGGCCGACTCCACAGAACAACGCCTACCACGAAGCCCGCGCCAGGGGCGGCGTGGGCCTCATCATCATCCAGGGCACGATAGTGCACCCGACGTCCTACGGCGGGCTTTCCAGTCCCACGGGCTACCTGGACGACGCGATTCCGGCCTGGCGCGAGCTGGCCGACGCCGTCCACCGCCACGGCGCCAAGATATTCGTGCAGCTCCTCCACTTCGGCAAGTCCGGCCAGAGCCTCTCCACCATGATGCCGCTTTGGTCGGCGTCCCGCACCAAGGCGCTGTCGGGCAACGAATACACCCACGCGATGACCAAGGCGGAAATCCGCGAGGTCATCGAGGGCTACGCCCATTGCGCGGCCAACATGAAGGAGGCGGGAATGGACGGCGTGGAGTTGCACGGCGCGCACGGCTACCTCATCCAGCAGTTCCTCTCGCCCGTGACCAACCACCGCACCGACGAGTACGGCGGCAGCGAGGAGAACCGCGCCCGTCTTGCGCTGGAGGTGGGACAGGCGGTGCGGGAGCGCGTGGGACGCGACTTCGCCGTCGGCATACGCTTGAGCGCCGACGAGCTCCAGCCCGACGGGATGACCGTGAAGGAGATGGCGCCCATGGCGGCGCTGCTGGAGGAGAAGGGCGACTTCGACTTCTTCAACGTCAGCTTCAGTGTCGGCGGCGGGATGCCCTTCGCCATGCAGCAGGCGGACATGACCTGGGAGCAGGCGCCGTTCGTCCACTACGCCGAGGAGATTAAGAAGGCCACCAAGGACATTCCCATCTTCACGGTGTGCAGGATCATAGACCCGCAGATAGCCAACGACATCATCGCCACCGGCAAGGCCGACATGTGCGTTATGACGCGAGCGCACGTCGCGGATCCCGAAATCGGGCGCAAGCTGATGGAGGGGCGGCCCTCCGACATTCGTCAGTGCATCGGCTCGAACGACGGCTGCGGCGGCCGCGCCCACAGGGGGCAGCCCATCGGGTGCAGCATCAACCCCGAGGCCGGCCGCGAGCTTGAGCTTGGGCCGCTCACCAGGACCGAGACGCCCAGGGCGGTCGCCGTGGTCGGCGGCGGGCCGGGCGGCATGGAGGCCGCGCGTGTGGCCGCCACCCGGGGCCACAGCGTCGTGCTCTACGAGAAGGGCAGCCGGCTCGGCGGTCAGCTCAACACCGTCGCCAAGGTGCCCACCAGGGGCGAGTTCGGCAACATAGTCGCGTGGCTGGAGCTTCAACTGGACCGGCTGGGCGTAACGGTCAAACTCGACACGGAGGCCACGGTCGACGCCCTGGTGGAGGAGGGCGCGGACGCGGTCATCGTCGCCACCGGCTCGGCGCCCGTGCAGCCGGACATTGCCGGGCAACGGGAGTCCGGAGTGCCCACGCTCGCCAGCATCGAGGACGTGATAGAGGGCCGCGTGGACGTGGGCGCGCGCGCCGTGCTGCTGGCGGCCGAGAACCACCACAGGTCGCCCAACGCCGCCGACGTTATGAGCGCCGCGGGCGCCGAGGTCCACCTGGTCACCCGTGGCGAGATGGTCGCCTCCGACATAATCGTGACCAGCAGGCCGCCGGTCATAGCCCGCATGAAACAGAACGGCGTCGTCTTCCACCGCGAGCACTGGATAAAGGAGGTCTCCGAGAGGACCGCCGTCCTGGCCGAGGTGGACACCGGCAAAGAGACGGTGATCGAGGACGTGGACACCATCGTGGGCGGCGAGTTCAACGCGCCCAACGACAGCCTGTACGAGGCGTTGCTTGAGGACGGGCGCATCCCGACGGTGACGGCGGTGGGCGACTGCGTTTCCGCCAGGAAGCTGATCGAGGCTATGCGCGAAGGCTACATGGCGGCGAGGGCTTTGTAAGAGCCGGACGCGACCCTGTACAATCCGGCCCGGAGGACTCACATGACCCAACCAGACATCTCGCTGTTCGAGGCCATCAACACGCAGAGGGCGATTCGCCACTTCTCCTCGGAACCGGTGTCCGACGAGAGCGTCACCACGATCTTACAGTCGGCCATACACGCGCCGAACGGGGGCAACAGGCAGCCGTGGCACTTCCTGGTGGTGCGGGACCGCGAGGCCAAGAGGCGGCTCGGCGAGTGGTATCTGAAGGCATGGCAGGCCGCCGTTACCGGCGACATGATGTCCGAGCAGCCGTACCGCTCCGGCGCCGACCTCGGCAACAACATGCCGGACACGCCGGTGGTGATTCTCGTGTGCCAGCGGACCGACAGCGGGCCGACCGGCTCGTCCATCTTCCCCGCTGTCCAGAATCTGCTGCTCGCCGCGCGCGGCCTCGGCCTGGGCACCGTGCTCACCACCCTGCACACCGCCTACGAGAGCGAGGTGAAGGCCTACTTCGGCATCCCCGACGACTTCGAGACCGTGGCCATGATCCCCATAGGCTACCCCGCCCAGGGAGAGCGCTTCGGACGCCCCCGCCGCCGCCCACTCGAGGAGGTCGCCTCCTACGAAACCTGGGGCAGCCGACAAATCCCTTCCCCCTCGCAGGGGGAAGGTTAGGATGGGGGTGACGTCGCCAGCGCAACGCTGTTATTCTCAAAACATACCCCCCCTGTCAGCCCTCGCAGGGGGAAGAGCCTGCCCTGAGCCTGCCGAAGGGTTAGAGCCTGCCCCGTACTCGATACGGGGATGGGGGTGACGCCCCTTTTTCAAACCCGCTCGCCCCGCCGCCTGCCAGAACAGTACCCCAGGACACACCGATGACAAACACCACCACAATCCGCAGGGCCTACGCCGATACCCCCTACGGCCAGCTACACTACCGCCACGCCGGAGCGGGCGAACCCCTGCTGCTGATTCACCAGACCGCCACCAGCTCCTACGCCTACGAACCGCTGATGGCGCACCTGGCGCCCAGCTGCCGCGTCATCGCCGTGGACACGCCCGGCTACGGCATGTCCGACTACCCCACCAACCGCGAGTACACCGCCGCCGACTACGCCCGCACGTTCGCCGCCTTCCTGGAGAGCCTGAGCATACAGCGCGCCTCGGTGTTCGGCCACCACACCGGCGCGAGCTTCGCCTGCGAGCTTGCGGCGGCGTTTCCCGAAATGGTGGACAAGCTGATAGTGGACGGCACGCCGTACTGGGAAAACCCGATCGGCGACTTCCTCAGCAACGTGCACCCCATCGAGCTCAAGGACGACGGCGCACACCTTATCGAGACCTGGAGGGAACTGTCGGGGCGAGTCGAGCCGTTCTTTCCGCGCCCATACGACGAGGAGATTCTCAGAACGCTCCATTGGGAAGTCCTGTTCAAGCTGATAGCCGGAGAGCGCTACCACGAGGCCTACGTCGCCCTGGGCCACTACGACATCATGTGCCGGCTGCCTCTGATAGAAGCGCCCACGCTGGTGATGAGCGGAGAGCACGACGGCCTGCGGCGCACCGTCGAGCCGGTGGCGGCCAGGCTGAAGCGCGCCCGCACCCACATAGGGCCGGGCGGGTCCTACCTCAAGACCTACGAGGACCCGGAGGCGCTGGCCCGCGTGATACTGGACTTCCTGGCCAACCCCGGCGTCTAAAGGTCCCTTCCCCCTCGCAGGCCGCCGTTTCTGTCCCTTCCCCCTCGCAGGGGGAAGGTCAGGATGGGGGTGCCGACAAGTCCCTTCCCCCTCGCAGGCTGCCGTTTCTGTCCCTTCCCCCTCGCAGGGGGAAGGCTAGGATGGGGGTGAAGGCGCCCCGCCCTACAGCGGCGCGTGCGGCCCGCGTATGACCCGCTTCCCTCTGCCCCTCTCCGCCACTATCTCGCCGTTCTCGAACACGACGTCCCCGCGCGAGATGGTGTGCGTCGGCCAGCCCTGTATCTCGTAGCCCTCGAACACGTCGTAGCCGGCCCTCGAGCGCATCTCCTCGCCGCGAACCACGCGCTTCTGGTCCGGGTCCCACACCACCAGGTCCGCGTCCGAGCCGACGGCGACCGTCCCCTTCTGCGGGAACATACCGAACAGCCGCGCGGCGTTCGTGGAGGTCAGCTCCACCCAGCGGCCCAGCGAGATTCTGCCCCCGACCACGCCCTCCGAGTAGAGCATCGGCATCAGCGTTTCGAGGTTGGCCATGCCCGGCCGGAAGCTGCCGACGGAAAGGCCGGGGTCCAGCTTCTCGGACAGCGTCCAGGGCGCGTGGTCCGAGCACAGCGTGTCCACGTCGTGGTTGACGATGCCGTCCCATATTCCGGCGATGTCCGAGCGCTCCCGCAGCGGGGGCCAGCCCACGTACTTCGCGCCGTCCGGCTCCTCGTACAGCTCCCTCGTCAGGTACAGGTAGATGGGCCGCGTCTCCACGTACACCCGCTGTCCGCCGGCTCTCGCCTGCCGCGCCTCGGCGAGCGCCTCCGCGCAGGAAACGTGCACCAGATACAGCGGCGACCCCGCCGCTCTCGCCAGCGATATGCCCCGCGCCGTGGCGATGGCCTCGGCGAACGTCGGCCGGCTGTCGGCGTAGTAGCGGATGTCGCTCTTGCCCTCCGAGTGGAAGCGCTCCTCGATGTGGTGGTTTATGTTCGCGTCCTCGCAGTGCAGCATGGGCAGGATGCCGTTGCTGCCCGCCGCCTCGAACGCCCTCACGTAGTCGTTCTGGCGTTCGTCGAACGCGTTCATCACCATGAACGTCTTGGTGCTCGAATAGCCCGCGTCGATCAGCTTCGGAATCTCAGCTATCGTCTCCGGGGATGGGTCGTTGATGATGGGGTGCAGCGTGAAGTCGATGAGCGAGTTCCGCAGCGCGTCGTCCTCTGCGTGCTCCAGCATCGAAAGCAGGCCCTTCCCTTGGCCCGGCTGGCGAGCGGTCATGCTGCCCACGGTGGTGATGCCGCCGGCCGCGGCCCCGGCGGTGCCCCAGTAGAAGTCGTCCGACATTCGCGGCGGAGCGCCCTCCGGCAGCGCCTCGGCGAGCTGCAGGTGAACGTGCATGTCCACGCCGCCCGGCACGATGAGCTTGCCCCCGGCGTCTATCTCCCTGGACGCGGACATCTCGCCGCCGATCTGCGCGACCTTACCGCCCTCCACGCCCACGTCCGCGACGAACGTCTCGCCCACGGTAACTACCGTGCCGCCTCTGATCACCAGGTCCATGCGTGCCTCCTTCTAAGAGGACGTTTCCAATGGTCCTCCTCTCCCTTGATGGGAGAGGATTGAGGTGAGGGTGTTTCCAATAAGTCCCTTCCCCCTCGCAGGGGGAAGGTTAGGATGGGGGTGAAGGGACTTCAGGAATTATCCCTGTACCAGTCCACTATCTCCCGTCCCGTCGCCTTCCACACCCCGCCGTGCCTGTCCACGTGCGCCAGCGCCCTGTCCAGATACCGGATGCGCCACGGCTGGCCGATGACCCAGGGGTGAAGGTTCAGCACCATCATCAGGCCGGTGTTCGTGCCGTCCCTGTACAGCCCGTCGAACTCGTCCTTGATTATCTGCTCGTACTCCCCGATGAGCCTGCGCCCGTTCAACTGGATGAACATATCGTCGAGATCGAGGTTGACGCCCAGCGAGAAGAGCTCACCCTCGTCCGTGTTCATCCGGTACGGCTGCTCGTCGTTGGACCAGTCGCACACGTAGCTGATGCCCTCGGCCGCGAGCAGCCCCGGCGTGTTCATCGACTCCTGGAACTCCGGGCCGGACCACCCGACCGGACGCACGCCCGTCGCGCTCTCCAACCCCTCGATAGACTCCCGGATGTACGCCCGCTCCTCGTCTTCCGACATGCCGGCGTGGATTATCTGCCGCACGGTGATGCCGTGCGCCACGAACTCCGCGTCCCGCTTCTGGCACTCGCTCACCAGGAACGGGTAGTGCTCGGCGACCGTCTTGTCCATCGCCACCGTCGGCCTGATGCCGTACTTGTCCAGCACGCTCAGCACCCGGAACACGCCCACGCGGTTGCCGTACTCGTGCTGCGAGTAGCCGGCGATGTTGGGGAAAGGCCCCAGCCCCGAACCCAGGCCGCCGCTTCCCAACGCGCCCGCTACGACGCTCACGGGCATGGGCGTGTCGTCGGGAAGGTCCCAGTCGAAGTGCTCCAGGTTGACTATCACGCACAGCGCCACCCGCGCGTTGCCGGGCCACCGCAGCGCCGGACGGCTTACGATCGGGGACCAGTCATAGTGGCCGTGGTCCTGTCCGTAGTTGCGTTCTCCAGGCATGAGGATTCTCCTGTAAGTCCCTTCCCCCTCGATTGGAGAAGGCATTCCGGCAAGTCCCTTCCCCCTTGATGGGGGAAGGTTAGGATGGGGGTGCTGCCCCGCCTGCCGTTAAGTCCCTTCCCCCTCGCAGGGGGAAGGTTAGGATGGGGGTGATGACTGGGTTGTCGGACAGGCTGTAAGTGTCCGCTACTCCCCCTGCCGGCCCACGTGCTCCACCACCTTGTCGTAGTAGTGCTCCAGGTAGTACTCGGCGATGTCGTCCGCCGTAGTCTGCCACACGCCCTCGTGCGACATGATGTAGCCCAGCGCCTCGTCCAGGTACTTGGCGCGGTGGGGCTTCCCTATCCAGTACGGATGCAGCGAGATGCACATCACCCTGCCGCTCTCCGCGCCCTCCTCGTACAGCACGTCGAACTGGTCCTTGATCATCTGGCAGAAGTACGCGGCGTCCCTGCCCAGCATCGGAACGATGGCGTCGTTGATCTGGTAGGTGTACGGCACGTAGATGAACCGCGCGCCGTTCTTCACCTTGAGCGGGAAAGGCTGGTCGTCCATCAGCCAGTCGGTGTGGTACAGCAGTCCCATCTCGGCCATCAGGTCGGTGGTGTTCACGGTGTTGCCGCCGCCCGCGCCCAGCCTTCCCTTTAGCTGTTTGCCGGTGTGCCGCTTCACCGTGTCGATCATGTCCCGCCAGTACTCGCGCTCTTCCTCTTCCGAGTAGTTGGTTATGGGACGGGTGTTGTAGAAGCCGTGCGCCATGTAGTCCCAGTTCCGCTCCACCATCGCGTCGCGCACTTCCGGGCAGTGGTCCAGCACGGCGCCGTTGAGGCACACGCAGCAGCGTATGTTGTGCTTGTCCAGCACCTCCAGCATCCGCCAGAAGCCCACCCTGTTCCCGTAGTCCCGGTACGAGTAGCTGGGGATGTCGGGCGTTGTGGGCCTGCTGAGCGGCGTGTATTCGTACCACTCGATGTTGGGCGCGACCCAGAAGGCGACGCGCGCCCCGTCGGGCCACTTGATCGCCGGGCGGTCCACTATGGGGGAGTAGTCAAAGCGGTCTGGCGGCAACAATTCTCTTCTCCTTTAACAGGGGTCGGTCCGCCTTCCCCAATCTGTCATTCCCGCGAAAGCGGGAACCCAGGGGCGGGGGAGGGGCAGTTTCACGAACGGCAAAACCAACCGGAACTAGCCGCCCACCAGCACCTCGTACTCCGACGGCCTTCTGTCCGCCGTCTTGACTGGCGTTATCACCTCGTCGAGGTCGATGGTCGCCGTTATCAACTCGTCCCCGTCCGACTCGGCGCGGGCGAGTATGCCGCCGTCCGGCCCTACGAGCAGGCTGCCCCCGATGAACCGCACGTCGTTCTCCACGCCCGCCTTGCCCACGCCGATGGCGAAGCAGCCGTTGTAGTAGGCGGCGGAGCGGATGCACATGTCGGAAGCGTCCACGCCCTTCTTCACGTCGCCATCGAACGCGGGCGTGTTGTACGGCGTACAGATTATCTCCGCGCCGTTCACCCCCAACGCCCGGAAGCTCTCCGGGAACCGGCGGTCGTAGCATATCTGGACGCCCACCCTCGCGTTCGCCGCGTCCACCACCGGAAAGCCCAGGTCGCCGGGCGTGAAGTAGCGCTTCTCCAGGATGTTGTTGCCCTCTTCCTTGGGCTCGACCGTGCCGGGTATGTGCACCTTGCGGTACGTGCCCGCGACGCAGCCGCTCTCGTCCACGATGGCGGAGCTGTTGAAGTACTGGTCGCCGGTCTTCTCGGCGTAGGGCAGCACGAACGCCATGCCCGCCTCTTTGCCCGCCTCGAACAGCGGCCGCGTCAGCGGCGACGGCAGCTCGGCCTCGAAGTACTCCTCCACCGAGTCCCTGACGATTGTGCAGAAGTACTCCGTCAGGGCCAGTTCGGGGAAGCACAGGAACCCCACGTTGGCGTCCCTGGCCTCGGACATGAGGCCGAGCATCCGCTCGACGGTCTCGCCCTTGGACTCCGAGGCGGGGCCAAGCTGGGCCGCGCCTATCGTAAGTTCTCTAGTCACAGTACACCTCCCGCGGTAGCTCAGGCCGTAGGGGCGGGCCTTGTGTCCGCCCACGCCGCCTCTTCCCCCGGCCACTAACCACTAACCACTGACCACTAACCACTCGCAGCCCCTACGCCGGCACCCTCTCGCCGTCCTCGATCGACGCGATGTACTCGTACACCTCGCCTATCGAAACGATGTCGCCGTACTTGGTGCCCATGTTGAACAGCGCCGCGGCGTGGGACAGGTCGAACCGGTCGAACACCGCGTCCTCCACGATGGACACCTTGAGCTGGTAGCCGCCCGCGTCCACCACCGTCGCGTGGACGCAGCCGCTGGTGCTGTTTCCGATGACGATGATGTTGTCCACCCGCTTGTTCATCAGCATGTTGATGAGGCCCGTCTGGTGGAACACGCTCGCCTGCTGCTTGTCCACGAGCAGGTCGCCGGGCTGCATAGCGATCTCGTCCTGAATCTCGGACAGCGGGTTCAGCTCGCTGTACGGGCTGGCGGCGTCCGACAGGCCCAGGCCCGTGCTGACCCTGAAGTAGTGCCTGCTGTACACCACCGGAATGCCCGCCGCCCTGGCCTTCGGCAGCAGGTCCTCCATGTGCCGGATCGCCGCCCAGGCGTTGGATCCCATCGCGCCGGGCATCTCCTTCACAACCTCGTACACCGGCTCGTCGGGGCCGATGGCGCCCTTGTTCATGTCGATCACCAGGATCGCGGGCCGCTCGCCGAACTCCGCGTGTGGCCTGGGCCGCGTGGGTTTGCGGTTGGCCAGCATCTTTTTGTCATTCTCAGATAGGAAATCGTCCCAAACCGGCATCTTGCCACCTCCTGCTTTGGAATCTCCCTAGACCTCCACGGTCGTCACACGGCGCAAGTATAGCACACAACCCGTAGCCGGGTTGTGGGGCCGCTCAGGGCAGTCCCTTCCCCCTCGCAGGGGGCCGCTCAGCCAAGTCCCTTCCCCCTTGATGGGGGAAGGTTAGAGCCTGCCCCGTACTTGATACGGGGATGGGGGTGAAGGCGCCCACGTTGTGGTAGGCTTCCCCTACTGTGCCCGCATGGTAACACCTACCGGCAGGCGCCCACGGCAAGTGTTGGCGGTTGGAGGTCAAATGGTAAAACTCATCTGTTGGAACATTGCGGGTCGGCGCGACTCTTGGCGGTTCCTGTTGGACTGCGACGCGGACGTCGCCCTGCTCCAGGAGGCGCGAATGCCTCCCGACGACGTGGCGAAGCGGATCGAAGTGGACCCGGCGCCGTTCCTTGACGCCAACGGCTACAGGATATCCAGAACCGCCGTCGTGAAGCTGTCCGACCGCGTGAAAGTAGAGTGGTTGGAACCGGTGCCCATCGACGAGGCAAGCGCGGGCGACTTCGTGGTCAGTCAGCCGCGATCCATCGCCGCCGCCATCGTCGACGCGCCCGGGGTCGATCCGTTTGTCGCGGCGTCTATCTGCGCGGCATACGAGAAACCCCACCACCCGATCGGTGCCTGGAACATAGTCGACGCCTCCGTCCACCGGGTCATCTCCGACCTGTCGCTGTTTATAGGGAGGCAGAGCGGCCACCGCATCGTCGCCGCGGGAGACCTCACCATCTGGCACGGCTTCGGAGCGAACGACTACTGGAAGCGCCGCAACGACACCGTATTCGACCGCATGGAAGCCATCGGTCTTCCCCTTGTCGGTCCACAGGCCCCGAATGGTCGCCAGGCCGACCCGTGGCCGAGCTGGCTGCCGGCGGACAGCCTGAACGTGCCGACGTACCACAACATTGGCGCGTCGCCCGCGGAGGCGAACAACCAGCTCGATTTCGTATTCGCATCCGAGGGCATGGCGGGCGACATTCAGGTCACGGCGCTGAACAGCGCCGAGGAGTGGGGGCCGAGCGACCACTGCCGAATCGAGATAGTGGTAGCGTAACCACCAAATGGCGCGTTCGACAGCAGTCGTACACCATATTGCCAATGCCTACAAAGATGCGGTCGCGGGAGAATCCGAGCCTGCAAAACTGTCCTTCGTGAAGTCCATGGACTTGACCTTAGACCAGCAAGTGCAATGAAACGAGTTGTGGGCCAGGACCGGCCTCCATGTTTCGGGAGACCCGCCTGGCGCACGGATTAGCAAACTCGCTAAGTGGGGTATTTTTAGTCTGAAACACATTTGTCAATACACGCGCAGCCCTGGAGCCTGTAACAGTTTAGTAACTATCTCAAAATAGCCAGACTCCACTGACGGCGGAACCACAGGAGCGCGCAGGCGAGTTGTAGCACTCCGAGGTAGTTCGACGCCTTCTTGTCGTAGCGAATCAGAATCGCACGGCACTTGGAGAGCCATCCCAGCGTCCGTTCCACAACCCACCGGCGCGCCGGATACCGCTTCTGTCCAGAGCCGTCCAGCTTCTCCTCACCGATGCGTCGGATGTGCGCCTGATAGCCGTGTCTGGCGGCAGCCTCACGGCCTGAAGGGTTGTCATACCCTTTGTCCAGGCACAGGTGTTGCGGCTCCGTCTCGGTAGGCTGTGGTCGTTCTACCACAATGGCCGAAAGGGTAGCCTCCAACAACTTGGCGTCATGGACGTTTGCTCCGGCAACCGTGACGCTCAAAGGACCGCCCTCTCCGTCCACAAGCACACTCCGCTTGACCCCAGCCTTGCCACGGTCTGTCGGATTGGGTCCAATCAGGTCCCCCCAAAACGAGCCTTGCCCATCGCTCCATCCGCAGCCTGCCATTCCCAGTCCACTCCACCCAACTCTTCGCATCCCTCCACCAACGCTCCCCAGATCCGGCGCAGCACACCCCGCTCCACCCACCTCTGAAAGGTGCGATGGATGGTGCTGTCGTCTCCAAGCTCTCTCGGCAATCGGTTCCATTGGCATCCGCTGCGCAGACGGAAGATGACGCCATTGAGCATCTGTCGAGGATCAGCACGTTTGCGGCCCCTGGCCTTGGGCGGATCTTGCTCCAGAATGATGGGCTCAATCTGTTCCCAAAGCTCGTCCGGCACTTCCCAGATGGTTCCTAACGTCTGCTCTTTCCCCATGCGGCTCCTCCCGTTCTTTTTGGGAGAAACCATACGAATCAGCCCGAGTCTCCTTCAATGTGTCTACAGGTCATGATTTTGAGATAGTTACTTAGTCGGTCATGCGCATGTAGGGGCAATCCCTTGTGGTTGCCCGTGTTGGTACTCACGCCCTGGGTGCCCACAAGGGACACCCCTACTGTGGAGCGCCGACCAGAGTGTTACAGGCTCGTAGCCCTGGAGCCTGTAACAGTTCAGTCGGTTCCGAGCAGCGCCCCACCATTCCGAGCGTAGCCGAGGAATCCAGTGTGCTTGCCAGTCAACCGTCCCAGATTCCTCGACTCCGCTACGCTACGCTCGGAATGGTAGAAGAAGTAACTGCTCATACTTCGTGAAACCTCGGTAGGGGCGGGTTTCAAACTCGCCCGTGGGACCGACCCCGTAGCCCGGCGCCCGCAGCAGACGCCCCAACGCACGGGGCGCCGACGTGGGACCGACCCCGTAGCCCGGCGCCCGCAGCAGACGCCCCAACGCACGGGGCGCCGACTAGGATGATACAGCCTCCTGCCCTGAAGCCTATCTCAGATTATTCGGCCCGCCCACAATCGCCATTCCGAACTCCCTCAAGCAAGGCGGCATAGATGCGAGCTCGAACTGAGACACTACCCATGAGATTGCCGGTGACCGCTGCGAATCAGTAAAATCACATCCATAGAAGTATGTCTGGAGAAGCGCAACCGATGAGAGACGCAGAGATGACTTCCAAACATGAACTCCTCAGCCGCATAACGGCACGCCCCGACGTGTTCGGCGGCAAACCCATCGTGCGGGACATGCGCATATCAGTGGAGCTCATACTGAGCCTGCTGAGCCAAGGGGCTACCCAAGACGAACTCCGGGAGGATTACCCCGGACTGGAACCGGACGACATTCGCGCCTGCATTGCCTACCCTCACCCCCATCCTAACCTTCCCCCTTGATGGGGGAAGGTTAGGATGGGGGTGAGGGTGCCGCCCCCGGCCTCCGTCTCAGTGTCAGGGCCTTGAGGTTCCTGTAGAAGACCCCTCGCCTCGCATCGGACCAGTCGAGAATCTCAGGGATGTCCGCAGTGTCGATCTGGTCCTCAGGCATAGCCTCCAACGCCCGTATCTGCTCCTGTGCGTCTGACGGCAACTCAGTAATGTCCTTCTTCAATAAGCCTCCCTAGCCGAGGCCATGCGCTTAAAGGTTCGACGCGTCCTACTTGAAATCGTACTCATTGCACTCTGGTTTGGTCGGAGGCATCCCCGGCTATCGAACGGCCTTCACTTCGAGCTGCACGCCCTCATGCTGCTGGATGCAACTGATTACCTCGAACAGGTTGCGGGCATGGGGATTGCCGGACGGTCCGAACATGCGCATCAGACTCTTGGGAGGCCTGTTCGTCAGCGAGCCTAGCTCCTCGAATCCGATAGTGGCGTTGATGTAATCACGCAGCACGATCTTGCCCGCATCCACGTCTCCTGAAAGAAGGCACTCGACGCCCTCCTTCAGCAACCCCTCTCGAAATGCCGAATCGCGCTCGGCGCGGGCCTGCACGGTCTCTTTGAAGTCACGAGTGAGCGGCATGTTTCACACCTCCTGCCTGCGACGCCTGTACTCCTGCCAGAGTTCGTGGGCACCTTCGATGTCCCTCTGTTGGCGGGCTTTGGTGCCACCACCTAGCAGGACTATCAGGGTGTCGCCGTCTCTGCCAAAATAGACTCTGTAGCCAGGGCCGACGTTTATGCGGCACTCCAACACCCCACTGCCAACGCCTCTTACGTTGGAGAGGTTGCCAGCCTCCATGCGGGCGAGGGATGTCCTCACTCTGGCTGCTGCCCTGGCGTCGAGACCGTCGAACCAACGGCCGAAGGGACTGCGCCCTCGGTCGTCGAGGTATTCCCTGACCTCTATCATGTAGCTATGGTAACATTGCAGTTACCATTGTACAAGGTTTCGTCCGAACAATAGCAGCGATGTCGGGGTCGGGAAGAAGGAGAGCGGGGAATCTCGCGCCACTCCCTGAGCGGGAGCGCCCTTTCGTCAGTCAGGTGCGTGCAGGGCCATGAGATTGCTGGTGACTCCATGGCCCAGCACCCCGAAAAAAAACCGTCACTCTCCTGCGCCATGCGTTCCCCACCGCTGCCCAGCCTCCCACCCAAGTTCGACCTATGCCACGCGCCTGCGCTATTTCTCTCCGCCATTCCGCCCCGATACCGCGATTTCGCCATCCCTCTTGAAATAACCGCACATCCGTGCTATTATCCCTCCATTAACAACCGAATCCACCACCTGACGACCCCGCTCAACCACCCCGGGACCCGTGACAATCAGTTCCGTCTCCGTCCAGATTCGGCCCGAACTTGTGTCCCTGCCACCCCCATTTGTCACGCCCGACCCCTTGTGACCGCCCATTCCCAAGTAGCGAGCCGGCGGGAATGTGACAAAAGCGGCGGAATGAAACAGTTATCGAGCGCTTCTGTTCCACACGCCCCCGCTTGACCGCACCGCGACACGCTAACTACGATTGCCATTGCCCCGCGAGCTGGCAGAACCATGACAGGAGAGGGTAGCAACTTGACCAACGATGGCAGTGACGCCGCGGCCGTAGCCGACCAGTCGGTAGCCCAGGACTTCGTCCGGCTTCCCAGGCGTCAGCTCGTGCTGGCGATGACCGGCCTTCTGCTGGCGTTGTTCCTCGCGTCGCTGGACCAGACCATCGTCGCCACGGCCATGCCCAGGATCATCGCCGACCTGGGCGGCTTCGACCGCTTCACCTGGGTCACGACGGCGTACCTCGTCGCGTCCACGACCGCCGTGCCCATAGTCGGCCGGCTTACCGACATCTACGGCCGCAAGGTATTCTTCGTGGCCGGCATCGTCATCTTCCTCGTCGGCTCCGTGCTCGCGGGCTTCAGCCAGACGATGAACCAGCTAATCGCCTTCCGCGCCGTGCAGGGCGTCGGCGGCGGCATGATTATGGTCAACAGCCTCACGGCCATAGCCGACCTGTTCCCGCCCGAAACGCGCGGCAAGTACCAGGGCTTCCTCGGCGTCGTGTTCGGGATGTCATCGGTCATCGGCCCCACGCTCGGCGGCTTCATCACCGACAGCATCTCCTGGGGCTGGGTGTTCCTCATCAACATCCCCATCGGCATACCGGTGCTGCTGCTGATAGCGTTCCTGTTCCCGGCCATCAAGCCGGAGGTGGAAAACAGAAAGCACGACTACGCGGGCATGGTCACGCTCGTGCTCGCGGTGGTGCCCATTCTGCTGGCGCTGTCCTGGGGTGGCGTGCAGTACGGGTGGGCCACGCCGCAGGTGATCGGACTGCTGGTGTTCGGCGCGGCCATGGTCGCGGCGTTCGTCACCATCGAGTACAGGAGCGATTCGCCCATCATGCCGCTGGAGATATACCGCAACCGGATGGTGGCCGTGTCGCTCGTGGTCACGTTCCTCACCGGCTTCGGAATGTTCGGCGGCATCATCTTCATACCGCTCTTCTTCCAGGGCGTTCTCGGCGCGTCCGCCACCAGCAGCGGCAGCTTCATCACGCCGATGATGCTGGGCATCGTGGTCGGCGCGACGCTGTCGGGGCAGCTTCTCGCCCGGACGGGCCTGCGCTACCGCGTCTTCGGGCTGGGGGGCACGGCGGTAATGACGCTGGGGCTGTTCCTGGTTTCCACGATGGACGAGTCCACGTCGTTCGCACGCGCGGTCGCGTACATCGTGATAATGGGCATGGGACTCGGCTCCACCTTCCCGACGTTCATACTCGCCGTCCAGAACTCCATACCCTTCGACCTGATGGGCGCCGCGACCTCCGCCGTGCAGTTCTTCAGGTCCATCGGCGGAATGTTGGGTCTTGCGCTGCTCGGCGCGGTCATGGCCAACCGGTTCGCCGCCAAGTTCGAAGAGTCGCTGCCGGATTCCGTGCGCGGCGTGCTGCCCGCCGACAGGATCGAGGCCATCAAGGAAAACCCGCAGGCCCTCGTGGACCCGTCCGCCCTGGCCGAGCTCCAGTCGCGGTTCACCGGCGCCGACGGCCAGCAGGTGGCCGACCAGTTCCTGACCGCGCTCAAGGCCTCGCTCTCCGGCGCCATCGCCGACGTGTTCACGGTCAGCGTGCTGCTCGTCGCCGCCGCCCTGATAGCGACCCTGTTCCTCAAACTCCCCAACCCCGAACACCCCCGCAAGTAAGGCGATGCGGTTGCGATACAGAAGTCTCAAATGGTGTATACTGCCTGCCTCTGGGGAGAGAATCCTCCCTCATCTGCGGAAGCCGGAGCATGGTAGATGAAGAGATTGAGGCCAATAGTCGTGTTTGCGTTCTCACTGGCGCTGGTTACGGCGTTCGTGTGGGGCGGCGCGGTTGTCGCCACCACCGGAGAGAGCCTTGAGGATGAAGCTTCTCCTCCACCTACGCCAATCGCGGTGAGGGACAACGTCTCTAAGGATGACAATGAAGGGGATGATGACAACGACGACGTCGACACCCCAACTCCGACCGACGGCGATGGGATCGACACCCCGTACACTGACTACGACGGCGTGGATACTCCGACTGACAACGACGGAGTCGATACGCCCTCGCCAACTGACAACGACGGGATCGACACGCCTGCCACTGACTACGATGGCGTAGATACGCCGCCGACCGACAACGACGACATCGACACGCCAACTCCCACCGACGACGATGGGATCGACACCCCGTACACCGACTACGACGGCACGGATACGCCGACCGACAACGACGGAGTCGATACGCCCTCGCCAACGGACGATGACGGGATCGACACCCCGTACACCGACTACGACGGCACGGATACGCCGACCGACAACGACGGAGTCGATACGCCCTCGCCAACGGACGATGACGGGATCGACACCCCGTACACCGACTACGATGGCGTGGATACACCGGCCACTGACAACGATGGCGTGGACACTCCCACCCCCACGGACGATGATGGTATCGACACCCCGTACACGGACTATGACGGCGTAGATACGCCTACCCCCACCGACAACGACGGCACGGATTCCGACGGCGTCGACACCACCGGGCAGTTGGTGACGACCGACAACGACGGCACGGATTCCGACGGCGTCGACACCACCGGGCAGTTGGTGACGACCGACAACGACGGCACGGATTCCGACGGCGTCGACACCACCGGGCAGTTGGTGACGACCGACAACGACGGCACCGACTCCGACGGCATCGACACCACCGGGCAGCTCACCGCCAGCGACGGCATCGACACCACCGGGCAGCTCACGTCCAACGACGGCACCGACTCCGACGGCATCGACACCACCGGGCAGCTCACGTCCAACGACGGCACCGACTCCGACGGCATCGACACCACCGGGCAGCTCACCGCCAGCGACGATAGTGACGACAGCGACGACTCCGGCGCCAGCAGTTAGGGGCGATGGCCCTCTCACCCACCACCCTATCGCTGTACCCCGAGGTCGCCTTTCCCGACGATCCCGGCCTGGAAGACCTGCCCAAGCTGTTCGATGCCGAGTGGATTTGGCGGGCGTACTGTCGCCAGTACGGCAGACCAGACGTAGCCCCCTATCGCCTCCGCGTGCGCCAGTTCGCCCACAGCCTGGGCAGGGTCGCGCTCGTCAGCTATGAGCTGGAATGGCCACCCGACGAATATATCCCATCACAGCACCTGGCCATAAGGACAGAGCGCGGCAAGCCCGTCGAGTTCTTTCGATACCCCGAGGACAGCCGCCTGCCGGGCCTCAGTCGGGCGGCCCATCCCGAAACCGCCCTCGAACTCCTGAACGGCCACGTTCTGGCAATGCGCGCCCGCCGCGCGCGTGTCGAGCTGATTCGCTACAGGCCCTCCAGCCGCGCCGTCTTGCGCCACACCGCGGGAAGAGCGCGATTCTACGCCCGCATCATGCGGCCGGACTCCGTAACGCCGTTGCTCACCGCCCAGGAACTGATTGGGCAGTCCGGCTTCGTTCTGCCTCGGCTGGCGGGATACTGGCGGGAAGGCGGAGTCGTCTGGTTCTCGGAAATACCCGGCCGGAACCTGCGCGAGCGCATACAGGCCGGAAGGCTCCCGGACCCCGCTCCGCTCCTCCACGGCCTCCAAACCCTTTGGGCCGCGTCTCACACACCCGCCGGCGCCCGGCCGTTCAACCTGCCGGGGGCATATAGGAGGGCAAAGCGGATGTTCTCACACAACGTGCGCGACGGCGGCCCCGCTCGGCGCAGCCTCAAAGATGCCACAAGGTCTTTGGACTCGTTCGTCCGCTCATGGCGTCCGACCGGCGTCGCGCACAACGACTTCTACGACGACCAGATGCTGGCCCTGTCAGACGGCAGAATCGCGCTGGTGGATTTCGAAGAAGCGGGCCCGGGCGACCCGATGCTGGACGTGGGCAACTTCCTGGCCCACCTGAAGTGGGCATCCCGGTTCGGGCGCAAGAGAAGGACGGACGGAAGCGGCCTGTTCCATCGGCAATTCCGGCAGGCGGCGCTCGATCGCTTCCGGTGGAACGAAAGCGACCTCGCCTTGCGCGAGGCCGTCTGCCTCTTCAGGATATGCACCAACACGATTCGGCGTCCACGCGCGGACTGGCGCGACAGACTCCAAGCCGGCCTTTCGCTCGTGAACGAAACGCTGGGGTGACCTTGCCACCGGCCTCGTTGAACGAAACTAGCGGTCTGCGCCTACCCGGACACCGGCCCGGACACGCGGATGTGCCGCGCCCACCGCGCGGGCATGTTGACCGCCGCGTCGCCGAGGCGCAACTCGACGAGTCCGGCCCTCAGGTCAACGGCGTGTACAAGGGCCGTCCGGCCCGGCAGCACGCCGTTGTCGTGGGCGAAGTGGAGAAGCTCGTTGTCGTCCTCCCCCTCTTCCGTGATTCTCCACACCACCACGCTCTCGCCCGCGCGGGCGTCGGTCATCCTGCGCGCGCCCAGCAGCCGCTCTTCGCCGGGAGAGCCGGGAAAGGGGTTGCCATGAGGACAGGTCGTCGGTCCGCCGAGCTTCTCGTAGAGATAGCTCTCCAGCTTCGGCGAAAGCGTCTGCTCCATGCGCTCCGCCTCATCGTCGGCGTCCGCCCAGTCGAATCCCAGCGTGTCCACCAGCAGCCTCTCGATGAGGTAGTGGCGGCGGATGATCGACTCGGCGATGGCGCGCCCCTCGGCGGTGAGCTGTATGCCGGAATCGGGATCGATGACGGCCAGGCCCTGCCGCTCCATCCGCTGGAAGGCCTGCGTCACGGCGGAGGCGGACACGCCCAGCCGCTCGGCGAGCCTGGACCCGACCACCCTGGATCCCTCACGCAGGGTCGTGTAGATGCGTATCAGGTACTCGCCCTGTACGGAAGACATGCTCGAACCGGGGGGGCTTTGCGTCATGGCGCCTCGCAATATGCAGTGGGTCGTTGATTCGTCGCCGTCATTTTACGACGTAGAGGCGGGTCCTGCCAACGGCGGAAAGGCCGCCGTCGAGCGTCGGCAAGGACGGAAACCGGCGGTTACTGCAACACGCCGACGTCCCTCAGCAGGCGCAGCGTGCCCTCCAGGTCGCTGAGGTTGCCCAGGTCCACGCTGGGCGGGTCGAGCGATGCCAGGGGCGGCAGGTCGCCCTCTGGCTCGACCCCCGCGGCCACGGGGTACTCCCTGATTTCGGACGCGAAGTAGCGCTGGGACTGCTCCGAAAGCATGAAGTCGATGAACTCCCGCGCGGTCTCCTTGTTCTCGGAAGTCCTCAGGATACCCGCGCCCGCCACCAGCACCAGCGCGCCAGGGTCGCCGTTGCCGATGTAGTGGTTGCGCGCCGTGAACCCTTCACCGTGCTCTTTCAGAAAGCGTTCGAGATAGTAGTGGTTGACGAAGCCAACGTCCACTTCGCCGCTCGCGGTGGCGGCGACTATGGTGGTGTTGTTCGGGTATTCCTGGGCATCGTTGGATTTCATCCCCTCCAGCCACTCCCGCGCCGCGTCCTCACCCAGTTGCATCCTCAGCGCGGTGACAAACGCCTGGAAGGAGCCGTTCTGCGGCGCCCAGCCAACCCGCCCCTTCCACTCCGGCGCGGTGAAATCCAGTATGGACGCGGGCAGGTCCGCTTCCGGGTCGATGGTCTCCGTGTTGTAGATAACGGTCCTGGCGCGGCCCGACGTGCCCACCCACTCGCCGCCCGGTGCGCGAAACCTGGCGTCCACCTCGTCCAGCGTCTCCTGCGGAAGCCGGTCGAGCGCACCGGCGGCGGTCAGTGTGCCCAGCGAGCCGGGGTCCTGGAGGAACACCACGTCGGCGGGCGAGTTGCCGCCCTCTTCCAGCAGCGTGGCGACAGTGGACGCGCTGCTGGCGTACTTCACCCGGATGTTGACGCCGGTCTGCTCACCAAACGCCGCGAGCAGCGGGGCTACCAGCGTCTCCGAGCGGCCGGAGTACACGATGAGCGCGCGAGCTTCCGGTTCCGGCACGGGCGTCGGTTCGCTTCCGCCGCAGCCTGCCACAGCCAGGCAGAGCGCCGCGAGCAGCGCGCCGAGCGCCTGCGGAATCGGCCGGAAGGTCCGGCGAAGCGCCTGTGACATTTCGGTTCCCCTATAGTCACGTATAATGTACAGTCATCGTTGTCGCGACCGCGGACGGCCTTTAGCCAACGGGTAGCGTCCCCGGCGGCCCAGCTTTGATATTAAGCGAGCTAAATGCTAATATAGCCACATTACGCTGTCAAGCTTCCAAAGTCCCTTCCCCCTCGCAGGGGGAAGAGCCTGCCCTGAGCCTGCCGAAGGGTTAGAGCCTGCCCCGTACTCGATACGGGGATGGGGGTGACAGCGGCGCAAGGGACATCCCAGGAGGCGGAAATGAAACTGAACAGCACCGACGTCGAGATTCCGGCGAGCTCCGTCAGCATCTACGACGCCATCTTTCGCAGGCGCAACGTGAAGGAGTTCGCCCCGGAGCCGGTCTCCCGCGAGACGCTGGAGCGGCTGTTCTCCGCGGCTGTCTGGGCGCCCAACCACCGGCTCACCAACCCCACGCGATTCTTCGCGGTCCGGCGGGACAGCCCGATGCGGACGCGAATCGCCGCGTCCGCTTGGCAGGCGGCATACGACGGGGTGTCCAACCCCAACCCGGAGCGGAAGCGGCAGGCGGCGGACGCGGCCAGGGCCCGCGTGCTGAACGGCCCCGCGATGATGTACGTCTACAGCCTCGACGGGGCCAACGAAGAGGTCACGCGGGAGAACTACGCCACCTCGTGCTGCGCCATCCAGAACATCGCGCTCGCCGCCGTCGCCGAGGGCCTGCGTCTCGACTGGAGCACCGGCGGCCTGACCAGGATTCCCGGCCTCGCGCATATTCTCGGCGCGGACGAAGCCTGGACGATGGTGGGCGTCGTGTTCGTCGGCAAGGCCGCCGCGCTGCCGAACACCCAGCGCAGGCCGCACTCGGAAGTGGTCACCTGGCTGGAGTAGGGGCAATCCCTTGTGGTTGTCCCCGTTGGCCATCGCGCCCCGGCCTCCGCTCCCGCCGGTGCGGTTAAACCAGGTGTTCCCGGATGAAGGCGGTCATCTCGCCCAGGGCCCGCCGCGCGATGTCCGAGCCGAGGTCCCGGAGCACGCCCTCGCCTTCCTCTTCGAAGATAGTCACGTCGATCCGGCCGCCCGCCTTGCGGTACTGGCCGATGAACTCGTCCAGGTCGGGGCGCGGATGCGACGCCTCGTAGCCCCGCGCCAGGCACAGCGTGGGCGGCAGCTCCGTGGACTCCCCGCCGGCCAGGATGCGCGCCGGTGCGCCCTCCGCCATCGCCTCCTCGGTTCCCCAGTACATGTCGTGCAGCGCCACGATGCCCTCGCCGATGGAATCGGGGCGCACCACGTCGTCCCGTAGGCCCTTGGCGTAGTGGTAGCGGCCCAGAGGATCGATCACCGGCGAGACCATGATCACGCAGCCCAGCGCGCCGTCCACGTCGGTTGAGCCGTTGGTGAGGGACAGCGCCGCGTAGCGGGAATCGCGAGGCCTCATGCCGAGCAGCATGGCCTGGTGCGCGCCGCTCGATGTGCCCATTGCGCCGATCTTCTCCGAAATGCCGTTCCAGCTTTCGGCGTTCGCCTTGCACCATCGGATTCCGTAGTGGATGTCCGCCAGTGAAGCGGGGTACGCCGCCTCGGGCGGAACCCGAAAGTCCAAGGCCGCCACGATGACCCCGTTCCCGGCCAGCGCCTCGTTGGCGGCGTTGCCGTTCGCGCGGTTGCCGTTCACCCATGCGCCGCCGTGCAGCTCCACCATCACCGGAAAGGGCCCGTCGCCCTGGGGCTTGAACAGCGTCGCCAGGAAGGGCTTTTCGCCGTGGCGAAGGTACTCCACGTCTTCGATTTGGACTTCATAGGTGGTGCGAGTGCTGGACGTCATGTCGTGCTCCTTCTGGCCTGTCGAACTTCGCGTATAGACGAGGCTAGGTTAGGACGCTGGCCTCTCGCTGTCAAACGACCCGCAGGCGCGGAGCACGTAGGGGCAATCCCTTGTGGTTGCCCGTGACGGAGCAGGGCCTGGGGCGCGGAGGCTGTAACGGTAGGGGCAATCCCTTGTGGTTGCCCGTGACGGAGCAGAGCCGGGGTGTGGGGGCGCGCAAGAGTTGGCCCCTCCGTCACGCAGTAACCAGAGGGGCCGTCCTGGAAGGACAGTGGCGACGGTCGAAGTCCGGGGATTGCGACGACACTCGGAGGTTGCATTTGCCGGTTGTGGTCGTCCAGTTGCCCAGCGGAGACCATCGCCACTGGTGGCAGGCTAGCGTAGGCGAGGCGAGGGTGTCTAGGTGTTTTTGGACGCGCTAGCGGGCGACTTTGGCTTTGTCTCGGCCCAGAAACGCCATCAAAGCCGCGACCACTGAGGATGATCGTTCCGATGATGTAGGGGATGATCAACGCGACGCCGACAATGGCAGACGAGGTCATTCACCGGAGCGCCGCAAGCGCGGCTTTGTTGACCCACCATAACCTATGTGCTAGTCTGCGCGCATCCGAGCATCAGAACAAAGCTCGCTGGCAGTTGACACACCACTCGGTGGTGTGACGTGGAGGTACATATATGGCTAGTGTCAGGGTATGGCCCAGGTTCCTAATCGCACTGTCGGCGGTGCTGCTGATGATGTTCGCGGTAGCGTGCGCCGCGGAGGCCGAGCCCGCGCCACCCGCGCCGCCAACCCCGACTCCCATCGACGTCGAAGGCATAGTGTCGCGCGCGGTTGCGGGAGTGCAGGTGCAGCCGGGAGTCACTTCGGCGGAAATGGCAAGCGCCATCCAGCAGGCTCTCGCCGCGCAGCCCGGCGTCACCACCCAGGACGTCGCCAACGAGATAGCGAAGGCCCTGGCCGCCCAACCCGGCGGCGTCACCTCCGCGGAGATGGCGTCCGCCATCGCGAGCGCCCTCGAGCAGCAGGAGGGCCTCACAACCGAGGACGTGGCCGGCGAGATCGCCAAGGCTCTCAGCGCCCAGCAACCCGGAGTGACCTCGGAAGAGGTGGCCGCGGCCATACAGGGCGCCCTTGCCGAACGGCCCGGAGTGACCGAAGCCCAGGTAGCCGCGGCCATCGAGAGCGCGCTTGCCGCCCAGAGGGCCGAGATCGAGGCCGCCACCATAGCGCCCCCCGCCCCCATGACCGGCGACATAGACCAGGGCGGCACGCTCGTTTTCCCGACCAACGAGGGAATCATCAGCTTCGACCTGCACTCGATAGGCACCTACAACTCCGTGCAGCCGGTCGGCCCCACCTATAACTCCATACTGACCTACGACCAGCGGGCGCCGGGCGTCATTCTGCCCGAGCTGGCCGCGCACTGGGAGGCGGACTCGGCCGGAACCACATACACGTTCCGTTTGCGCGACGACGTTAACTTCCACAGCGGCACGCCCTTCACCTGCGCGGACGCCAAGGCGTCGCTGGATAAGATGACGAACTCCAAGGTGAGCACCCTGGCCGGCGTGCTGGCTCCCTACGAGAGCTCTGCGTGTGAAGACGACTACACGCTTAGCGTTACGCTGTCAAAGCCCATGGCGGCTTTCCTTACGGCCATGGCCGGGGCGCGGTTCGTCATCCAGCCCAAGGCTATAGCCGACGCCGTGGTGGCATCCGAGGACCCCCGCAGCGGGCTGGAAAAGCAGGAATCCTTCCTGGACGGCACCGGGCCGTTCAAGTTCAAGTCCCACGTGCAGGGCGTCGAGTTCGTTGCCGAGGCTAACCCGGACTACTGGAAGCCGGGTCGCCCCTACCTGGATGGATACAAGGACGTGGTCTTCCCGGACCTCACCCAGATGTCTTTGGCCTTCCGCGCGCGCCAGCTTTCGACCGTAGGCCTGGCGCAGCACCTGGAGCCCTCGGTCGCCAACCAGATACTGGAACAGTATCCTGACGAGGCGGTGCTGATCACCGCGCCTCGCAACGCCTGGCACAACATAATGTTCAACCTGGACAGGGAACCCTGGAACGACGTTCGCGTGCGCAAGGCCGTCTGGCTCGTAATCGACCAGTGGGAAACCATCGACGCCGCCATCGAGGGATGGGGAACGCCGGGCGCCTTCATCGGGCCCCACCTGGACTTCGCCCTGCCCGCGGAAGAGCGAGACACATACTCGTTCTTCAGCCGGGACAGCGAAGCGCGACTCGCCGAGGCGAAGGCGCTGATGGCTGAGGCGGGTCTGGCCGACGGCTTCAGCGACGAGTTGCTGGTGCGCTTCGGCATCTCCTACCAAAAGGCCGCACTGACGGCCCAGCAAGACCTGAAGAAGATTGGAATCGACATCGAGGTGAACACGATCGACACCGCCACCATCTCGAGCCGCCGGAACGCCCGCGAATACTCGATCATGGCCCTCCCATCGTCAACTGCGTTCGACGACCCCGACGGGTACTGGGCGCGCTTCCAGTGCGACAACCCGTCCAACTACTTCGGATACTGCAACGAGCGGTTCGACGAGCTGTTCACGATGCAGTCCCAGGAGTTGGACCGCCTGAAGCGGATCGAGCTGACACACGAGATCGAGCGAGTCCTTCTCGAGGACCTGCCGGACCAGCGTCCATACTACTGGTGGCAGGCAACGCTGCACTGGAACAACGTGCAGAGTTGGGAGATGAAACTGGCCGACTGGACGTACAACCACGACCGCCTGGAGAGCACCTGGTGCACGGGCGGACAGTGCAGATAGCCGGCTGACAATCGGCCTCATCTGAAACCGACAAAAGCAGGGGGTGTGCTGAGTCTGACAGGACCGCTTGTCAGGCCCACCATGCCCCCTTTGTACAGGCCAAAGCTGGTTTCTCTTCAGCCAGGCTGAATTAGGACTGTCATGCAGAAATATCTGCTCCGCAGGGTCGTATTCGCCGTACCCACGTTCATCGGGGCCGTGACGCTGGTGTTTCTCATCATGCGCGTGGTGCCCGGGGACGTGACCGCGGCGATTCTGGGCGCGCAGATGGACCAGGAGGGCGCCGAGGAGATGGTCCAGCAGCTGCGGGACAAGCTGGGCCTCGACGACCCCTTGCATGTTCAGTACGGCCGCTGGCTCTGGGGCGCGGTACGTCTCGACTTCGGTAGGTCTCTCTACACCGGAGAGGTCATCATGGACGAGATAAAGGCGCGATATCCCATCACCCTCAACCTGATGATAATGGTGATAGTCGTCTCCACCGCAATCGCCATACCCTCCGGCCTCGTGGCGGCGCTGAAGCAGGACTCGTGGGTGGACTACGCCCTTCGCATCGTCAGCATCGGCGCGCTCTCGATCCCCAACTTCTTCATCGCCACGCTGATAATCCTGGCCCTGCTGATTTACTTCAATTGGTTCACACCCGTCGAATACGCCCCCCTCTGGGAGGACCCCTGGCTGAACTTCCGGCAGCTAATCTTCCCGGCCCTGGCCACCGGGTTCCGCCTATCGGCGCTCGGCACCCGCATGACCAGGTCGAGTATGTTGGAGGTGTTGCGGGAGGACTACATCCGCACCGCGCGGGCAAAGGGGCTTCGCAACTCGGTGGTGATGAACCGCCACGGGCTGAAGAACGCCATCCTGCCGGTCATCACCCTCATCGGCCTGGAGGTGATAGCCCTCTTCGGCGGCATCGTCATCATCGAGACCGTCTTTCGCATACCCGGCATAGGCCGGCTGCTGGTGGAATCCATCTTCAATCGCGACTACAGCACGGTGCAGGCGCTGGTGTTCATCTTCGCCGGCGTGGTGGTGGTGGTGAACATACTGGTAGATATGCTTTACGCCTGGATAGACCCCAGGATCAAGTACTCCTGAGAAGGGATGAAGCTCCGGCATGGCCGTAAGTTCTGAAGACATACAAGCGCGGTTGCGCCCGGGCGGTAAGAAACCCTGGCTCCACACGGCCTGGGACTTCTCGAAGCGCAAGCCTCTGGGCGCCATCGGCGCCGTCATGCTGGTGGTGTTTGTGCTCATCGCGATCTTCGCGCCGTACATCGCACGCAACGAGCCGAACTTCCAATTCCGACAGGACCGACTGGAGGCGCCATCGACCGACTTCTGGTTCGGCACCGACAGCCTGGGGCGCGACGTGTACAGCCGCGTCATCTACGGCGCGCGCATCTCGATGTACGTCGGCGTGGTGGCCACCGCAGCGGGCACCGGAATCGGATTGTTGCTGGGCCTGGGCAGCGCCTACTTTGGAGGAGTCACCGACAACCTGCTCCAGCGACTGATGGACATAATGTTCTCGTTCCCCTCGCTTGTGCTTGCCCTGGCGCTGGTGGCGGCGCTGGGCGGCTCCGTCAACAACGTAATGATAGCGATTGCGGTGCCGCTCATACCGGGCACCACGCGGCTGGTCCGCTCCAGCGGGCTGGCCGTGAAAGCCACGCCGTACATGGACGCGGCCATCGCTATCGGCTCCAGTCCGATGCGCATAGTCCTCCGGCATATGCTCCCGAACAGCCTGGCGCCCTTCATCGTGTACGCCACGGCCTTCCTGGGTGCGGCCATCCTGATAGAGGCGTCGCTCAGCTTCTTGGGGCTTGGCGTAAAGCCGCCCGCGCCGTCGTGGGGCCGGGACCTGTCCGGCGAGGCGGTGCGCTACTTCGAGATCGCGCCGTGGATGGCCATATTCCCGGGCACAGCGATAAGCCTGGCGGTCTTCGGCATCAACCTCTTCGGCGACGCCCTCCGAGACGTGCTGGACCCGAAACTGAGAGGCCGCTAGGCAACCCGCAGCCCTACAGGTACGGGTAGCAAACCGGCCGGCCGGGGGCGCGTGAAACAGAAGCGCCCGAATCCTGTTTCATTCCGTAGCTTTTGTCACATTCCCGCTTGTCCGCTACCTGGAAATGGGTTGGGAAGGGGGTTGGCCGTGACAAATGGGGGTGGCAGGGACACAAGTTCGGGCCGAATCTGAACGGAGACGGGACTGATTGTCACGGGTCCCGGGGTGGTTGGGCGTGGTCGTCAGGTGGTGTATTCGGTTGTTAATGGAGGGATGATAGCACGGATGTGCGAGGGGGTCAATGGGGTGGGGGGACCGTAATGGCTCAGAGTCGATGGTACGAGCCTGAACAGCGCCTTCACCCCCATCCTACCCTTCCCCCATCAAGGGGGAAGGGACTTCTGGTAATCAAGAACTCTGAGCAGTTACGGGGGACCGACTAAACTGTTACAGGCTCCGGGGCTGCGCGCGTATTGACTTCGTGTCGGTTCTGTAACTACAATTGCGTAGTGTAATGAAGGGCAACTGCGATTGCGCTGGACGTGGGACCAGGCTAAGAACGAGGCGAACCTTCGAGCGCATGGCCTCGGCTTTATTGCCGCAACCTTCGTGTTTGACGACCCTTTGTCTGCGACGCGGGAAGACCCCTATCCGTATGAGCAACGGTGGCGAACAATCGGCATGGTGGGCACTCAAGTCGTGATGGTAGTCCACACTTGGCCCGATTTCGACACAGAGGCCGGCGAAGAGATCGGTCGCATAATCTCCGCACGTAAAGCGACGAGACGTGAGAGGGAGGCTTATGAAGAAGGACATTACTGAGCTGCCGTCAGACGTGCAGGAGCAGATACGGGCGTTAGAGGCTATGCCTGAGGATCAGATCGACACAGCGGACATCCCTGAGATTCTCGACTGGTCCGATGCCAGACGAGGGGTCTTCTATCGGCCTGTGAAGCAGCAGATCACACTGAGGATAGACGCGGACATCATTGCCTGGTTCAAGGCCCAGGCTCATGAAGGGCGCGGTTACCAAACAGACATCAATGGAGCCCTCCGTGAGCACGTCCGGAGGACGGCCCGTTCCGCAAGCTAGGCGTGATCGGTGGGATTCGTGGTAGAGCGCCAAGGGGGCTAGCAGAACCTGAGCCTGCTAGCGCGCGGCGCACTTGGGGAACGCCTGTCACTGCTCAATGAGAGACGAGGGGTGGAATGAACCTGGAAGGCAGATTCCAGCAGGAGATGCTGAGGATCTACGAGGAAGCGAAAGAGTTTGACTACTATCCGACGTACTTCTTGAGGATGGTAGTGGATCAGGGTGGACTCCCAGCAGCCAAGCAGCTACTCAGCGGCAGCAAGCTATCGGATGGATTTATCAGATTGTGGGAAGAACAGCGTCTTGACCTCTCAGTTGAGGCACTCGCACTTCGGGAGCCGTGGAGCGTATTGTTCACTCAAGAAGAGTTGAGTGAAGCGCAACGTCGTCTTGATGAAGTGGGGTATGTAGCCGAGGACTGTGGAAAATAGCTCGCCGCGTCGACGGCCGCGCGCGGCGAGGCTCAACGCAACGCCCGCCTGGTTGGACGGGCGCTACTCAATCCGGATGTTGCCTTGGCAGTATTGGCATAATCGTGCGCGGAAGTTGTAAGTCGGCGCCCGAATGCGCCCGTCAAGCGGCAAGTGTTGTTGGCCCTTAACAGGACACGAGGGCGAGTATCGCTGTTATCCGCCGCGCTGTGTTGGCGAAGTGCTGGACTTCGTTGGGCTTTAGCGGGCGGCTTAGGACTTTGCTTTCGCGGTAGGATAGCCACTTTTTGAGGACCTGGTATCCGCCGAGCTTGTAGGCCCACACGTTGGACGGGATGTTGCGCCAGTAGGCGCGGTCGTTGAGGTAGACGTCGAACGTGGTGTCGCCGAGCGAAGAGGCCAGATCACCCATCGCCGCGCTTTCCTCTGGCGTGTACGGGCGCTCAACGACACGGCCCTGTCCCGGCATCACCGCCTGGCCGGACCCGAAGTGGCCCCAGCCGGCCGTGACCTCGTAGTCGTCGCCGTCCATGTAACCCCCGTGCGTGGTGGACGGCACCGCGACGACCGCGATGTCGGGACGCAGCGCGCCCGACGTGACGCCGGTCTGCTGCTAGCCGATGACCAGCCGGCTGGGTGTAGCGAACCTGACTGGCACGGTGGCTCCCACGGCGTAGTTGCGCTGGAACCAGTCGCGAAGACGCGCGCCGCCCATCACGCGAGCAGTGCCATTGTTGTTCGCTCGCCTGTCTACGCGGCCATCTATCAACCCGTCGTCACGAAGTTGCAGGGTGATCGGGCCGTCGTCGCTCCTAACCAAGTGGTCGAAAGCGCGTCTGACGTTGAAGAACCCCTTGTTGTAGTAGGTTCTCTCCAGGCGAAGCGGGAAGACCGTGTCTTGGGTCAACTCTCGGTTCACAGGCCCCGCCTCATCTGGCGGAATTGGCCCCTTGTTCCAGTTGGGTTTGAGTGCGGCAAGTCTCCAATCGGTTCTCCAGACTCGTCGCAGTCCAACCGAATCGGCCCGACAAGGTCGAATGTCCTTCCGACAATGCTACGTTCCACTTGCTTGACCGCATCCCTCTCGCGTTAGCCCCAGCCACGCCAGCCACGTTGCTGCAAGCAGGGGGTGAGTGTTGGCGACATGCAGAAAGTTCCGAATCGACAGACACCTCACTGTAGTTTCACCTACTCTTACATGTACTGCCGAAACCGTCAGGCCTGTACCTTAGCCAATCTGACGCTCCAGTACTGCCTTGAATGGGCCTTGGCCGCGCATTATGCCGCGATCCGTGATGAAGAAGCTAACGAGCCTGTACCCCTCCATCGCCAGTTCATTGGTCAGGCGTTCAATGTCAGCCTGTGTCTTGCCATCAACGAATCTGTATTCGTACCTAGTCATCGCCTGATCACCAAGTCCCTTCTCATTGCATGGAATCACCTGCGCACGACTTCGATGCGGTTACGGAAGTGGCGGAAGCCCGTCTCTCGTTGTTGTAGTCCGCGCAAGGCGCAATGGCGAATGTCTGCGCACCCGCCGTGTCTTCTGTCCTCGATTAGCAATCGTCTAACTGCAACTCCACATTCTTCCTGAGCAATATGTATGCATCACGATTCAAGGCAGTTGGATTCGACTGGTATTCGGTGAGACTCTCTTGATAGAGGTAGAAGTCCTCTTCAAGGGTAGGGGAGGGTCTCTTGCCCATGCAAGCGGTGTATCGGTCGAACAAACGCCGGAAGTCTGCGCCCTGTATTTCCATGACTTCCTCGCGTGATCGAGTAGTTCCACCACTCTCATCGGAACTCTCGTCTTCCGAAGCTATGTAAATGAGGCCAACCGCGACAACGAAGGCCAACAAGATTAACGCGGTAGATCGTCTAATTTTCATTGTCCAGTACTCCCAGTCACTTACTCCAGTTGAGCTTGAGGGCGGGTTTCATACAGGTGACGGCCGCTGACGGGGGTACGGAGTTTGGTAGTGTTGGCGGGCATGTTACTACTTTAGCGCAGTGGGGCTTGAGTATGTAGGGGCTGCCGTCGCCGGACACGACATGTGGCCCCGGCTCCCCTGGGTTCCCGCCCCCGTTTTCACGGGGGTGACGTTCTTTCGCGGGAAAGACGATTCTTGCACCGGCTTTTGGCAAAGCTGCTGGTTCCCACTACAGGTACGGGTAGCACACCGGGCGGCCGGTGACCGGATCGCGGCCTATGCGCGCCTCGATGCCGAATACCTCGCGCAGCACGGCGGGGGACATGACCTCGGGCGTGGGGCCGTCGGCGCAGACCCTGCCGTCCTTCAGCGCGACCAGTCGCTCGCAGTAGCGCGCCGCCAGGTTCAGGTCGTGCATCACCGCCACCACCGTTATGCCCTCGTCGCGGTTCAGACGACGCACCAGGTCCATGACCTCGAGCTGATGCCCCAGGTCCAGGAACGTCACCGGCTCGTCCAGCAGCATCACGCGCGGCTGCTGCGCGAGCGCCATGGCGACCCATGCCTTCTGGCGCTCACCCCCGGACAGCGTGTCCAGCCGCCGCCCGGCCAGCTCCTCCAGCCTGCACGACTCGATGGCGCCCTCGATTATCGCGTGGTCCTGTACGCCGAAACGCCGCAGCCAGGGCACGTGCGGGTAGCGTCCGTAGCCCACCAGCTCGCGCACCGTCAACTCCGCGGGCGGAGTGGGCGCCTGCGGCAGCACCGACGCGCGCCGCGCGAGCTCGCCCATCGGCAGAGACGCCAGCGACTTGCCGTCCAGGTACACGGCGCCGGAGGAGGGCGCGAGCAGCCTGCCTATCAGCTTGAGCAGCGTGGACTTGCCCGAGCCGTTGCGCCCGATGATTCCGGCCATCTCGCCCCTGGCGAAGGCCAGGTCGACGCCGTTCAGGGCGGGCTTGCCGTCGTAGGAGACCTCCGCCCCGGTTACGCTTATGTGCGGGGGCGTCTCTGTCCCGTTCGGCAACCCGTTCGGCAAGCTCAGGCCAGGCATGGGGTGGTCCTTCCCGGGCGGCGGCGCGGGAGGCTAGACGCCCCTGCCGCCTATGAATCGGCGCTTGTACAGCAGGAAGATGAAGAAGGGGCCGCCGAGCAGCGCGGTGAGGATGCCGACCGGCACCTCCAGTGGCGCTATCACCAGCCGCGCGGCGAGGTCGGCCCACACCAGCAGGGTTGCGCCTCCGAGCGCCGACGCCGCCACGACGAAGGCGTAGTTGTGTCCGCCCAGCAGCCGCATAACGTGGGGCACCATGAGGCCCACGAAGCCCACCAGTCCGGCCACGCTGACCGCGGACGCGGCGAGCAGAGACGCGATGGCCATGGCGATGAAGCGCACCCTCTCCACCGGCACGCCCAGCCCGCGCGCGGTCTCGTCGCCGAGCTGCATCACGTTCAGGTGGCGCACCAGCAGCAGCGCGCCCGCCAGGCCGAGCAGGCTGTACGGCCAGACCAGCCCGAAGTGGTTCCAGCTTCGCGCGACCAGGTTGCCCGCCATCCAAAGCACCACCGGCTGCACCCGGTCGCTGAACGCGGTCATCAGTCCGGTGGTGAGCGCGCCGAGCATGGTGGTGACCGCCACGCCCGCCAGAATCATGCGCACGGGCGAGGTGCCGAGCGCGGGCTGCCAGGACAGCAGGTAAACGGCGACGGCGGCGGTCATGCCGCCCGCGAAGGCGAGCAGCGGCAGATAGGCCGGCAGACCGGGAGCGAGGATGAGCACGGCGGTGGCGGCGAGTCCGGCGCCGGAGGATACGCCGACGGTGGTTGGCGCGGCGAGCGGATTGCGCATTATGCCCTGGAGCAGCGCGCCCGCCACGGCGAGGTTGGCGCCCACGAGGCAGGCCAGCAGGGAGCGGGGTATGCGCAGGTTCCACACTATCTGTCGGTTTACGCGGTCGGCGTCGCCAAAGATCGCGTCGATCACGTCGGCGGGGCTGACGTACACCGCGCCGAGGGCGAACGACGCCACGAGTCCGGCGGCGAGCGCGCCAAGCCCGGCGGCGAGCGTCAGCGTCCTTCTTACGCTCTCACGCCTCCACACCGGCGCGACGGACGCCGCGCCGGTGACGGCGGTGCGGGCAGCGCCCAACCCGTTACCTCTGCTCTACCGGATACATCAGGGCGCGAAGCTCCTGCATCGCCCAGGCGACGCGCGGGCCGGGATAGCGAAGGTAGAGCCACTCGGACAGCTCGTGCAGGCGGCCTTCCTCGACGGCGCGCAGGCCGTTCCAGGCGGGGCTGGCGAACAGCTCTTCCAGTGCTTCCTCGCGCAGGTTGGTGGGGTTGGCGTGCCGCACCAGGAACACCACGTCCGGGTCCTGCTCGACCACGGTCTCGAGGCTGAACGGCGTGAACGCGGCGTCGGGCCGGCCCTGGTGGATGAAGGGAGGCCCCTCGTCGGCGACGAGCTCGCCGCCCATCAGCTCCACCATGTCGCCCAGGTAGGACACCGACGTGAACGCCAGCAGGCCCTCGGTGGAGCCGAACAGCGCGAGCACCTTCGGCCCCTGCGCGGGCAGGTCCTGCCGCTGTGCGTCCATGCGCCGGCGCAGGTCGGCCGCGGCCTCCTCCGCTCCCTCGGCGCAGCCCACCAGCTCGCCAAGCTCGCTCATCTTGCCCAGGACCTCGTCCGCCGAGGACAGGTCGTAGACGAGAACGGGCACGCCCAGGGCCTGCTCGATGGGCGGGCCGAAGCGCGCGTACATGGGCGTCGCCAGCACCAGGTCGGGGCGAACGGACGCGAGCTGCTCCATGTTGGGGCCGGCCGAGTGGGAGATGGTCACGACGGGAATGTCGAACGCCTCCGGCGGATACATGAACTCGAAGGGAATCTGCGGCCGCGCGGATGGCGTGTACCCGCAGGACATCAGCAGTTCCACCATCCAGGCGTTGGTGACGGCCACGCTCTTGGGACGGTAGGGAATCTCGACCTCGCGCCCGGTGTCGTCTCTTACGGTGCGGGTATCGGGCAGGGGCGTTGGCGTGGGGCCGGCCGGCGGCTCGGCCGCAGGCGTGGGCGTGACCAGCACCTGGCGCTCGATGACGATGGGCGTGGGCGTCGGCTCGTTGACTTCGACGCTGACGGCGCCGCCGCAGGCCGAAGCCAGCGCGAACAGCGACGCGAGCGCGAGAAGGGCGGCGGCGAACCGGGCGTTGTTGTGACTGCGCAGCTTCATGCGGGCGACGCGCCGTCCAGGCCAAGCTTCGCCAGGGCCGCGTCCTCGTTCGAGAAATCCCAGTCGCGCTTGTCCAGGCCCTGCCGCACCCACCACTCGTAGGTCATGGCGAGGCCGTCGCGCATGTGGTAGCGCGGCGTCCAGCCGAGATGCTCCTGGGCCTGCGCGGTGGTGTAAACGCGGGCCGCCTGCCACTCGAACGGGTATATCTGGTCGCCCAGGGCGTCGTAGTCGCGCGGCTCCACGTGCGCCACGTCTGCGTCCACGCCCATCGCGTCGGCTATCGCGCGCACGTAGCCGTTGGCGGTGATGGCGTCGGGGCTGCAGATGGTGAACGTCCTGCCGAACGCTCCGTCGGTCTGGGAGGCCGCGACGAACGCATCGGCCAGGTCGTCCACGTGAACGGGGTGAATGGGGGTGAGGCCGTCGCCGGGGATGATGATGCGTCGGCCCCGCTTTAGCCGCGCGAAGTAGCTGAACTCGCGCGCGGCGATGTAGTTGTCGGGGCCGTACACATAAGGCGGCCTGAGAATGGTAATGGGCATCCTGCCGCGCTGGAACTCCTCGTTGAGCAGGTCCTCGCACTCGATCTTGTCTTTGGCGTACTGGCTCGCGTCGGGCGTGCGGTGCAGCGGGAAGTCCTCGCGGATGGGGATGGTGTCGCTGGGGCCGTACACGGAGGTGGTGCTGCAAAAGACGAACCGGCCCACGTTGCCGGCAAGCGACTCGATGGCGGGCGCGAGCTGCCGGGTGGTGTAGGCGGATATGTCGAACACGACGTCGTAGTCAGCGCCGCCCAGCGCCGCCGTCTGCGCGTCGGGGTCGTCGCGGTCGGCGGAGATGCGCGCCACGCCGTCCGGGAGGTCCGCCTCGGTGCGGCCCCTGTTGAGCACGGTCACGTCGTGGCCGAGCGAGTGCAGCAGGCGCACCAGGTGCAGCCCGATGAATTGGCTACCGCCGAGAACCAGCATCTTCATTGGCGGGTCTTCACCCCCATCCTAACCTTCCCCCTGCGAGGGGGAAGGGACTTTTGCGGCACACGACCTTCCCAAGGGGGAAGGGACTCTCATGCGACATCTAATCATACCAGTGGTGGGGGCGCGAGGCTAGGGCGCCAAATCCCAGCTCGTCGCAGAGGGCGGTGTACTCGGCGCGCCGCGCGCCGCGCCAGCGCAGGTCGTCCAGCGACTCCTCGATGGGCACGTCCAGGCGCAGCGTGGCGAGCCGCTTGTAGAGCATGGCGTCGTCGCGGCGGGACTCCAAGGACTCGGACATGGCCGCCGCTCCGCGCACCTTCACGTCCCAGCCGGCCGGGTCGGGCGGGATGCGCTCGATGGTATCGTAGCGCGACAGCATGACGGCGACGGACTTGGCGCCCCAGCGCGGTATGCCGGGTATGCCGTCCGCGGCGTCGCCGACGAGGGCCAGGTAGTCGGGGATGGACGCGGGGGCCACGCCGAACCGCTCGCGCACTGCTGCCTCGTCCACCGTCTGCTTTCTGCGGCGGTCCAGGCCCACCACGAGGTCGCCGCGCACCATCTGGGCCAGGTCCTTGTCCGGCGAGCACATCACCACCTGCTCCACGCCGGGGGCGTCGGCCCACCTGGAGGCCGCGGCGGCGATGGCGTCGTCGGCCTCGAACTCGACCATGGGCCACACCACGAGGCCGAGAGCGGAGGCGGCGCGCTCGGCAAGCTCGAACTGGGCCAGCACGTCGGCGGGAGCGTCCTCGCCGGTCTTGTAGCCGTCGAAAAGCTCGTTGCGAAACGAGGGTATGACGTGATCGAAGGCGACGGCGACGTGGCTAACGTCGTCCTGCCTCAGCAGCAGGAGCAGCGTCTGGATCAGGCCACGCACCGCCACGACCGGGCGGCCGTCGGGCGCGGTCTGCGCGGGCATACCGAAGTGCGCGCGGAACAACTCGTAGGTGCCGTCAACCAGGTGCAGCTTCACGGTCTCGCTCAGCTTTCCGCGCCGATGGTGGCGAAGCTGCCGAAGGGCCAGTAGATGACCCAGGCCTTGCCGACGAAGTTTTCGGCGGGCACGTTGCCCCAGTCGCGGGAGTCGTCGCTGCGGCGCCGGTTGTCGCCCAGCACGAAGTACGAGCCGCTGGGTATGAGCCGCTCCTCCATGTCATGGTAGTCGAGCTGCGGGACATAGGGTTCGTCGAGGGCTACGCCGTTCACGTACACCTGGCCGTGGTCGATCGAGACCGTGTCGCCGGGCAGGGCTATCACGCGCTTCACGAAGTCTAGCGAGGGGTCTTCGGGATAGCGGAAGATGGCGACGTCGCCGCGCTCGGGTGGCCGGAGCGGGAACAGTGCTCCGTCGTCGTTCCGGAGGTCGATGAAGGGCAGCAGCCCGTCCAGGTGCTCGTAGGCGAAGTTGAGGTAGGCAAGCCTGTTGACGATGATGTACTGGCCTTCCCGGAGCGTCGGCTCCATGCTGGATCCTTCGACGCGGAAGTTCTGGATGCTGAACTGGAGCGCCAGGAAGATGAGCAGCGCCAGTATCGATGTTTCGATGATTTCGCGGACGGCTTCTCTCATGGTACGGCTACCATTATAGCCCGTGCGCGTGCCCGTTTTCACGGGGATAAGCTGCGCGGGAGGGCGAAATCTGCTCCTTTCTGCACCATTGTGCACGATTCGTAGCTGGGGGCGCCGGCGGTCTTGCTCCAATCTGTAATGCCCTGCGCTCCCTGGCGTCACACAGAAGTGGCGCCGCGTGACAGGGGAGGGCAGGGGGCGTTAGTGGCCAGTGGTTAGTGATTAGTGGTTAGGACGCCCCTACGGATGCCCGGGATTTACTCCGACTGGGGGCAGGGGTTCCGGACCGCGGGGTCGGTCCCTCGCGCGGGCGGGTTTGAAACCCGTCCCTACCGTGGGCGAGGATAGCACGGATGTGCGCGTGTTTCAAGACCGGTGGCGGAATTGCGGGATCGCGGTGGATTGGTGGGGAGAAATGGCGCAGATGGGTGGAAGTGGTGGGATGTGGGTAGGAATGGATGGGGCGCGGGCGGGGACGGATGGCGCGGGAAAGTGACGGTTTTTTCGGGGGGTGGGGGAGGGAATGGGTAGGAGTGAGCGAGGGGGATTATCCACGAAGGACACAAAGGGCACGAAGAGGTGAGGGAGGGGTGCATGGAGTACGGGGCAAACTCTAACCCATTCGGCAGGCTCAGGACAGGTCTCAGGGCAGGCTCATCCCGTTTGCGAGGAGGAAGGGATTTATGGGATGGGCCAGGCTATGTGGCATACGCAGGGGAGATGACCATAGGTTCAGAGTTGGGTGGTAACGACAATTGCCGGAACGGTTGTTGCGCGGATACAATGTGGGCGCCAGTCAGCAAGTGGCGATAGTGGCCATACGGGGTTTGTGACATGCGCCTCACCAGGATTCGATACGGCAATGTGCCGCCGTTCACCGAGCCGGTGGACATCCGGTTCGACGAGCGCGCGAACGTGTTCGTGGGGCCGAACGCGAGCGGAAAGAGCAGGCTGCTGTCGGCAATCGACGAACTCTTCAACGAGAGAGAAGATGCCCTCGACTGGCACACAGGCCCATCCGGCATCCTGCCGAGTTATGAGAATTATCCATTCGACTTGCTGTATCTAACCCTTTGCCAAGAGGAGCATCTTTGCGAAGATTGGGTGAAGGGCAACGCGCTGTGTGCGGACAGGGAGTTGGCTGACGCAGGCTCCCGCTCCAACTCTTCTCCGCCGGTCATATACCTGGGGCCTGTCAGAGAAGGACTCCCCAAAGTATCGGAGTTGGGCGAATTGGATTCTTACGGCTCTACGGTGGAGGAGATTCTGTCCGGGCCATTCAGCGGTGAAAGATTGAGGGCCGCCATCGATGCGCTATACCTCAAAGCGGACAGAATGTCCGAACAAGAAAGGCAGGATGATCTGCCACACGATGAACGCAAGGCTTGGCATTTCTGGTACATAGAGAGCGTATCCCATTCGTGCGCCAAGACTATCTGCGATGAACTGTTCACTTCGACCAGAGCGCTGAACTATCCTACTGGCCTGGACCTCGAATACCTCGCAAGCCAGCCTATGGCTGACTTGGGTAGCGTATCCATAAACCGGATGCTGGGCGTCGCCACCACGGACACGCCCACGTTCGGCCACATCAAGCCCGCAGATAGGCCCGCAGACAGGCCCATAAACCCACGCTGGCCCGAAGAGGCCAAGGTGATTTATTTGGGCGACCTCAGTTCGGGGTCACAATCGGTTCTCTCTTGGATACTGTGGCTGGCGTTCAAGATGCTGAACCACTACGACTTCGCCCACGAGTGGAACAAGAAGCCGGCGATTCTGCTGATTGACGAGATCGAGAACCACCTGCACCCGACCTGGCAGCGGCGGGTGATTCCGGCTTTGCTGGAGTATTTTCCCGAGTTGCAGATATTCGCGACCACACACTCGCCGTTCGTGGTGGCCGGACTCAGGGCGGGACAGGTGCATATACTGAAGCGGGATACGGAGAGCGTGGTTACGGCGAGCACCAATGAACGCGACATCATCGGCTGGACCACCGACGAGATTCTGCGGACGTTCATGGGCGTCGATGAGCCGACCGACCAACTGACGATTGAACGGGCGAGCCGCTTGCGCGAGCTCCGGGGCAAGGAAGAGCTAAGCGACGACGAATCAAAGGAACTGGCCGAGCTTCGCCGCCAGGTGAACGAGGACTTCATTTCCAGCAGCACGCCGTTGGAGGAGCAGAGGGAACGCTACGGCGAGATGATGCTGGCGTTCCTGCAATCCCGGCAGTCGGATCTGCCACAGGACGGCTGCTAGACGGCGATGCGGTGGATCGACCGGGGGCCGGAGCCTGACGGGGTCCAGAGATACGACCGCAGATTCACGCAGAGATGGGTGGCTTTCACGCGGGACGGGGTAGGGGATCGACCCAAGGATTCATACTGGCGACGGTTCAGGAAACAATTGGGCGAACGCTCCGGCGGCAACTGCTGGTATTGCGAGCGGCGATGTGCGCGGGATGCGGAGGATGGTGGAAAGTCGCCCACGGTCGACCACTTCCGGCCACTGAATCGCTTTCCCGAACTGGCCTATTGCTGGTCCAACTGGGTTTTCAGTTGCCGCAGATGCAACGGAGGCTACAAGAAGGACAAGTGGCCAGTGTCGGGGTACGTCGACCCGGGGGCCGACGATGAGTTGGAGCACCCTGAGCATTACTTTGACTACGACACCGCCACTGGGGAGATAATCCCAATAGGTGGGCTGACTTCGGATGCCCGCGTGAGGGCGCTGCGAACGATAGACGACCTGGGGTTGAACAAAACGGACTTGCCACGTCAACGTCTGGATTGGACGCGCCGATTTGTCGCAGACTGGCAGGCGCTTCCCATTGAGGAGCGAGCGGCATTTGTCGAGTTCTTCACCCGAATCGGGGCTGAATTCGCCGGCTCAATGTTGATGGTGATCCGGAAGTTGCGGGCGTAAGGACGCCGCGAATGTTCGGCCAATCACACCGATATGATGTTCAACCCCTCCAACCGTTCGAAGTGCCTACGGTTGTTGCTCAGCAGAGTGAGGCCGTACCGCAACGCGGTGCTGCCCAGTAGCAGGTCTAACTCGCCGATCGGGGTTCCTGCCGCTCTGAGTCTGCCCCGTTCGTGTGCGAATATGCGGCAGATGTCGTCGTCCAACTGAACGACGCTGTACCCTCTCAAGAAATCCAGCAAGCGCGCTTCGTCGCGTTCCGGGTCGTAAGCGTAGAACACGCCCTCATACAACTCCGCCATTGAGATGATGCTTATGCCTATTCCTTCTGGCGCCAGTTCATTGAGGCGCTGATTGTAGGCGGGGATGTGGTTAAGCGCGTGAATGACCCAGTCGGTATCTACCAAGTAGCGCATTGCGGCCTAGACCTCCGTAGGGGGACGAGTATCCCCTTCGAGTTCCTGGTTTTCAGGTTCTTTATCAACCTTGCCTTCTTCCACCTTCCCACCGACGGAGGTTACTATAGGCCCATCGTAGGACTCCTCGTAGCCACGTCGTCTCGCTTGGTAGAGCATCCGTATCAGTTCCTCATGGTCGTCGTACTGCCCCGTCCAGCCGCCGGCCTCCCCCTTCATCGCCTCGCGGTCACGCTCTATGCGCGCGGCGCGGTCTTCCGGCTCTTCGACCTCGATGCTTATGGTCACGACCTCGCCTTCTTTGATGTCGAGCGTTTGCTGCAAGGGGATGAGGGATCCTCTGTAGTACCTGGCTTTCACGTCCTTGATGGTGGGCATAGCCTCCTCCCCTCTTTTCTTCCGGTGAGTCCGTGGCTCTATTGTCGCACTGCCACCCCACTCAGCCGTCGCGGCGGCGGTAGTAGTCCACGACCTTCTTTATGGAGAAGGCGGCGCGCTCGTAGCTGGGGTAGCTGGGGATGCCGGCGGCCTGGAGGCGCAGGTCCAGTTCCTTGAGGGCCTCGCCGTCGCCGTAGGGGTCGGGAGAGAAGAGCACCGCCGCCACGGGCTTGCCCGTCTGCTCCCGCGCGCGGGTGAGCGCCGCCACGTGGGCCGCGCCGCGCTCGGCGGAGCGCTGTAGCTCGCGCGGGCTGAGCTGCATCACCACCACGTCCACGTTGGCGTCGGAGGACAGGATGTCCACTATAGACTCCATCATAGGCCGGTTCATGCCGCCCATGTCCACCGGATTCAGGTAGCTCGCGCCTATCACCTGGAAGAACTCCTCCAGCCGGTCGAAGGACTCCCGCGTGAGCATGGGCACACGCAGCCCGGCCTTGCTGAAGGCGTCGGACATGGACACCGACTGGCCGCCAGAGCCGCCGGTCAGCCCAATGCCGTCGCCGGTGAACGGGGCGAACGTGGTGAGGGCCTTGAGTATGTCCACGGTCTCGGTCATCGAGTCGGCGCGTATGGCGCCCGCCTGCCTGATGACCACGTCCCAGGTGTCCATGGACTCGGCTATGGCGCCGGTGTGCGAGGAGGTGGCGCGCTTGCCCTCGGCGGTCTGGCCGCCCTTCCAGATGACCACGGGCTTGCGCGCGCAGGTTTCCTTGAGCAGACGGAAGAAACGGCGACCGTCGCGCACGCTCTCCACGTACATGGCGATGAAGCCGGTGGCCTCATCCTGGGCGAAGTATTCGAGCCAGTCGGCGTTTTCGAGCACCACGCCGTTGCCGAAGCTGACCACCTTGTTGAGCTTCACGCCGCTGGACTGCGCCGCCACCGAGAACGCTCCGCTGTGTCCGCCACTCTGGGACAGGAAGACGACCGGGCCGCCCTCGCCGGCGACCTGGTCCTGGCCGAATCGCACGCCAAGCTCGGCGTTGAACAGCCCCATGCAGTTGGGGCCGAGCAGCACCAGACCGGAGTCCCGCGCCATCTGCGTGACGCGCTCCTGCAGCTCGATGCCCTCGTCGCTGCCGGTCTCGGCGAAGCCGGACGTGAACATGCCCACGCCACCCACGCCCTTGTCGATGGCGTCTTTGAGCACGAACGGGGCCACGCGGCGGGGCACGGCGACCAGCACGTAGTCGACGTCGCCCGGAATCTCGGAGAGGCTGGAGTAGTTGGGAATGCCCATCTCCTCGATGCCGGGGATGTCGTTGGGGTCTATCTGCACCGAGTACACCGGGCCTTTGAAGGTGCTCATGTTTCTGAGCCACATGTAGCCGGTGACCTTCTTGTCGCCCACCACGGCGACCGTGGAGGGATTGAGGGCGCGGTCTATCTTCTGTACGTCGATGGTCATGGTCGGCTCCGGGAGTTTTTCAATTGAGTTGGAATTGGTAGCGCCTCGTCCTCTTCACCCCCATCCCAGCCTTCCCCCATCAAGGGGGAAGGGACGCCAGGTGCGCAGAGCGGGGAATCCCCCTCACCTCAATCCTCTCCCACCAGGGGAGAGGAGGATCATTGTGCCAGCACCACGCGGGCGTCCACGGCGGTTAGGCCGTTCGCGTGGGCGATGATGGGGTTGAGGTCGACCTCGCTCACGTCGGGGCGGGCGTCCACGAACCGCGACAGGTCGAGCAGGGCGCGCTCTATGGCGTCTAGGTCGGCGGGCGGGCTGCCGCGGTGGCCGCGCAGTATCGGGTAGCCCTTGATCTCGCGCACCATCTCGGCGGCGTCGCGCTCGGTGAGCGGCGCGACGCGGAACGAGACGTCGCCGAGCACCTCGACGAGCACGCCGCCGAGGCCGAACATGAGCAGCGGCCCGAACTGCGGGTCCCGCGAGACGCCGATGATGACCTCGACGCCCGGCTCGGCCATGGCCTGCACGGACACGCCGTCGATGCGCGCGCCCGGCTGCGCCTCGCCTATGGCCGCCAGGATGCCGTCGTAGGCGGCGGCCACCGCGTCGTCGCCGGAGACGCCGACGACTACGCCGCCGGCGTCGCTCTTGTGCACGACGTCGGGGGACGCTATCTTGAGCACGACGGGGTGGCCTATCTCGCGGGCCAGCCGCACCGCCTCGTCGCGGCTTTGCGCCAGCTCGGTGGCGTTGGTGTTGATGCCGGCTTCCGAGAGGAGCCGCTTGGACTCCACCTCGTTAAGCAGGCGTCCCCCGCCGTTCGCGTCGTCCTGGGCCATGGGGCGTCCTCCTCCGTTCTCAACTGGCGTGCTCGACTGGATGGTGGGCGAACGCGCTGTCGCGCGAGCACGGGCTAGCATAGAGCAGCATCGGCGGGAGGGTCAAGCGAACCGCTTGCATAGCGCCATTTCAAAGCCCATATCCTTTGACCGATAATATCATTTGTGATACTACTGCCATTGGCAGACAAGCTCAGGATACACTCAAATGAAAGACCGCTACACCTACCGCATCACCTGGTCGGCCGAGGACGACGAGTACGTCGGCCTGTGCGCCGAATTCCCGTCGCTGAGTTGGCTCGCGCCCACTCCCGAAGAGGCTTTCGCCGGCATACGCCAGGTCGTCGCCGAGTCCATCGACGACATGCGGGCCTCCGACGAAACGCCGCCCCGTCCCATTGCGGCCCGCAGCTTCAGCGGCAAGTTTGTGGTGCGGATTCCGCCGGAGACGCATCGCGCCCTCGCCTTGCAAGCGGCGGAGGAAGGCGTGAGCCTGAACCGGCTGGTGAGCGTGCGGCTGGCCCGCAGCGACTGACGAGGCGCTCGCTATGAACCGCTTGGAGGGATGGCCGCCTGTCAGCCGTCAGTTTCGTTTATCCACTCGTATCGCCGCTTGAGTGTCGCGAGTTGGTTGTAGCGTATTAGACGCTTCTTTTGGAGTCGGCCAACCACTATGAAAGGCGCTATCTCCACAGACCGCGCAAACGTCCTGATAGCGCTTGGCGTGAAGTGGCCTTCGGTACAGAAAACGTCCCAAGCCTGTGGGGGGATGAGCAAGTCCTCTGCGAAACGGTCGGCCTCCGTTTCTATCCCCGCACTCTCCGGGTCGGCGCCGAGACCGTCTATCAATATCCGGCGCTGTGTTCGATGCTTGAGCAGATGGCACGCTTCGTGGAAGAAGGTGAACCAGAAGATGTCGGCCCACTTGTTCCTGATGCTCATCTGGAGCAATGCCTTTCTGCCAGGTAGCAAGCGAGCGACGCCATTCGCGCCGCTCTTGGGCAGTTCTCGTACCATGCAGAACGCTACCCCGGCCCTGGCGCAAAGCTCAGTCATCGCCGGCACGAACTGTTCGGGAGGCTGTGTGGTCATCCCTCTTATGTCGGAAAGCGCCTGGGCAAACGCTCTTGGGTCGTAGTCGGCTGTATCCATGTCCTGGGCGTCGAGCTCTCCCTTACGGAGCCAGACCGCCAATGCGCCGAGAGAGGCTTTGCGTTGGGCGGCCTCGGTGATTCGGAAGCCCACGGCCTGTTGAACCGCCTGTGGCTCCGCTACCGCCACGCCGAGAAAGTCCATGAGCGCCCTCAGCCTGCTCTGCTTATCCCTTCCTGCCCGTATCCAGCCCCTTTTGAGCATCTCCCCGACAGGATATTCGTTTAACCAGCGAACGTTGGCCGCAAGCATCTCCTCTTCCCGTTGCCGCGCCAACGTCATGCGGTAGTCGGCTTCCAGGTTAGCCCAAAACTGCGGATCTATCCCTAACACCATTCCCAACCCCAGCGCGGTCTCCGGAGTGATGGCCTTTTTTGCCCTGACGATTTCGCTTATGGTCTGTTCGGGTCTGCCGAGCCTTGCCGCAAGCTCTTTTTGGGTCATCCCGCGAACTTCCAACTCTTCCTTGAGAATCTCGCCCGGAGGAATCGGTAGGTCCGAGTATGCGCGCGCGCTGCTAGTCATCATAATGGTTGCTCACCTCCGTCACCACTACCTGCTTCTCCGTGCCGCCTTTAGTCACTATGAGTCGCCATCTACCCATCAGGTAAATCGACATTTCGCTCCTCTTAGCCCCTTTGAGGGGATGCAGCCGCAACGACCTAATCGCGTACAGTGCGCGAAAGTCCTTGGCCGCGTATAGTGTCTGTATGCGTGCTACATACCGCCTCCCGACGGCAGGCCCCCACTGTCGTATAGCTCTTGTCGACTCCTCATAGTTTCGGCGAAGTCGGTTGGTTCTGAATACTACTTCCATTGTCCACAAGACCTTTGCAAGGTCGCCTTCACTCTTTTGACCTTTGAAAGATCCTGTATTGTTCACCCTTAAGGTGAAGATAAGCTACACGAGAGGATTTGTCAACATCTGTCAACAACGTTACCAGGGCGTAGCGTATCCACCCCACACTCACTCGTGGGTTCACATAGTATGCCGCCGCCTCTTGCGCTGGGAGCCCCTCGTTTGCGCCCAACCCCCGCAGCCGCTATTATGGGCCCCTACACTCCTGGTCCTCGGGGTGGTTGCCTTGTCTCCAGAAAACGCCCTGCCTCATGCCCAAGCGCTCCACACCACCCCACGCTACGCCGCACCGCTCCCTGTCGCCCTTCCGCGCGGCCTCGACCGGGTGCTGTTCTCCGCCGACGACATAGAGCGGCGGGTGCGCGAGATTGCGGGCCGCATAACGGCGGAGTACCGGGGCCGCGACGTGGTGCTGATAGGCGTGCTGCGCGGCGCGCTGTGCTTCATGGCAGACCTGATGCGCGCGATGGACGTGCCCGCCGTGGTTGAAGTCATGGCGGTCTCGAGCTACTCCGGCCGCGGCGGCTCCGGCGTGAAAATCGCCAAGGACATAGACACCGACGTTACAGGCCGCCACGTCATCGTTGTGGAGGACATCGTGGACAGCGGCATGACGCTCGACTTCCTGCTGAAGTACCTGGGTCTAAAGCGTCCCGCCTCGCTGGAGGTGTGCGCGCTGCTGGACAAGACGTCCCGCCGCACCGTTCCGGTGCCGCTGCGCTGGGTGGGCTTCGAGATACCCGACGAGTTCATAGTGGGCTACGGCCTCGACTACCGGGACCGCTACCGCAACCTGCCCTACGTGGCGACGCTGGCGCGGTCCGAGCTGGCGTAGGCGGGCAGGGGAGTAGCGGGCGACGTGGTCATAGGCGTGGGCACCGTCCGGCTGCGCCTGCCGGGCAACCGGAGTCTGAAGGGCAAGCGCCGCGTCGTCGCGTCGCTGTGCTCGCGGGTGCGGAGCAGGTTCAACGTCGCCATCGCCGAGGTGGCCGACAACGATAGCTGGCAGGTGGCCACGCTGGGAATCGCCTGCGTCGCCAACGACGCCAGGCACGCCGACGAGGCGCTGGCTAAGGCGCTCGCCTACGTCGAGTCGGGGCGCGAGGACGTAGAGGTGCTCAGCGTCGAGAGTGAGATAGTGGCCGGGTTCTAGCGTCCGCCCGTCAGCCGCCCAGCCGACGGACTTGTTCCTCAAGCTGGCGGACTCGGGCCTCAGCAACGGCACGGCCGTCTTCCGCGGCAAGGCGTGCGGCGCGCTCGGCCTCAGCGCGCGCGCTCTCGCTGGGCAGTGAGGGAATGGGCCGCCCGGTCGAGGGATCGTAGAAGCGCAGTTCGCCCTCTTCCCAGCGCAGGTACAGGTTCAGCACGGCGCTGTATCCCCGCAACATCCCCTCGGCAAGTTCCTCTATCTCTATCGGCTCGTATTCGCGGCCGACCAGCCGGTCTCCGCCCAGGCGCGCGCCGTGGTACTGCCCTGTCTCATCGAACCGCCAGTACTCCGGGATGCCCAGCGATGCATAGTCCACGCGCTTGTCGGTCACGTCTATGCGCCCGGTGCTCCGCGACGCTATCTCCAGCACGAAGTCAGGCGGCTTGCCCTGGTCCGACACCACGTATGCGTTGCGACCCCAGTATGCCGCGGTGTCCACATCGAAAGCGACCAGCATGTCGGGGTAGCGCAGCCCTTTCATTTCCCTGGTTACTGCCAGGCTGACGAATTGCTCTCCGGCAACCAGAGTGGTCTCGGGATTCCCAAGATACTCCCCCAGCATGTAGGCGTTGCCTTTGGCGGCCAGTTGTTTGAAGCTGGTCATATCCCCAGGTGTGCGTTCGGGCGGGTCCGGGAACACGAAGAAATCGCGCGCCCTGGACTTGTGGGCAAGGGTGTCTGGTCTGTTCATGTCGCACCTTGCGGTTGTCGGGTATGCCGTATGATTACGTTACACGACGGCTGCGCGATTGGCTAGGGCTAGCGCAGGTGCTCGGTGTCGTTGAAGCGCAGGATGCTCCAGCGCCTGTTGTTCTGGCGATCGACGTCCTGCCGCCACCGCTCCAGGTCGATCTCGAACTCGAAGACGGCGGTGTTGCCGACGGCCACGCTCCACACCCTGTCGGCACCCATGAGCGCGGCCACGATGCACTGTAGTATGCCGCCGTGCGCGAACAGCACCACCACGTCGCCGTCGTCGTGCTCGGCGATGACGCGGGCCACCACGCGCCGCGCTCGCTCGTTGCGCTGCCGGTAGCCCTCGGCGTTGTCGACGACGTCCCAGTCGTCGTGCTCGAGGAAGGCGCGCGTCATATCCGGGAACCGGACCAGGGCCTCGGCTATGGTGAGTCCGGTGAACGCGCCCACGTCGGTCTCTTTCAGGTCGTCCCAGTGGGCTATGGGGACGTCCCACGACCGCGACACGATGCGGGCGGTCTCGGCGGTGCGGCGCAGCGGGCTGGAATACACGTGCGTGGGGCGCAGGCCCTCTGCGGCGAAACGGCGGTGCAGCCGCTCGGCCTGGTCGGCGCCCTCGGGAGACAGCTCGACGTCGGCGTGGCCCTGTAGCCGGCCCTCGGCATTCGCGGCGGTTACGCCGTGGCGTATCATCAGGATTTTCATGGCTTACACTCTGAAGGGGGCACTAGATTCCTCGGCTGCGCTCCGCTTCGCTCGGAATGACAGGGGAAGAGGCGTTGCTCGGAATGACAGGGGGCGAGGCGTTGGCGGGCACGATTTCGCCTTTTTCGTTGGAAGAGGGGGAGAGGTTCGGACTGGCATTGGAGGAGGCGTTGGTGGGCGCGATTTCGCCTTTTTCGTTGGCCTCCAGCAGGGCGGTGAAGTCGTAGCCGCGCCGGCGCAGCTCGGCGCTGCCGCCCTCGTGGCGGTCCAGGATGGACAGCACCTTGACCACGCGGCCGCCCGCGGCCTCCACGGCGTCGATGGCGTGGAACAGGCTGGCGCCGGTGGAGCAGGTGTCGTCCACCACGGCGATGCGCCCGTTGTCCGGCATCGTCCCCTCGATGGAGCGGCCCATGCCGTAGTCCTTCGCCTCTTTGCGCACGATGAGCGCAGGGATGGGCGCGCCGCGCTGGTGGCTTAGCACGGCGACGGCGGCGACTATGGGGTCCGCGCCCAGGGTGGGGCCGGCTATCGCCTCGGCGCCGCACTCGGCGAGCATAGGAAGAAACGTGTTCGCCACAAGGTTCGCGCCCTCCGGGTTGAGCGTCAACAGACGCCCGTCGAAGTAGTACGAGGTGATTTCGCCCGCGGACAGCCGGAACTCTCCGAATTGCAGAGCGCCCAACCGCTTGGCCAGCTCCAGTATCGCCTCGGCTCTCGCGTCGAATGTGGTCATTCGCTCCTCAACTGTACAGCCTGTGCTCGCGTATGTACTGTTCCACGCTGCCCGGCACCAGGTACCGCAGCGAGCTGCCTTCGGCGGCCCGGCGGCGCAACTCCGTCGCGCCCACGTCCACCAGCGGCACATCGAGCATTATGACGCGCCCGGCGGCGCATGGCAAAGCGGAATACAGAGCCTCGGAATCGAACTCCGCGCCGGGGCGCGAGACGCCGACCACCGTCGCAAGCTCGAATACCCGCGCCGGCCTGCGCCAGCGGTGCATCTCGGCCAGCGCGTCCAGCCCCAGCACCAGGAAGAACTCGGCGCCGGACGGCGCGCTCTCACACAGTTGCTCCAGCGTGTCCACCGTGTAGCTGGGGCCTGGCCTGGCGATCTCCGCGCCGCACGCGCGGAACCGAGGATTGGACTCCACCGCAAGCCGCACCATGTTCAGGCGATGCGCGGCGGCGGTAACCGGCTCGCCTGCCTTGAACCAGGGCTCGCCCGCGGGGACGAACAGCATTTCGTCCAGGCGCAGCAGTTCCGTGGCCCGCTCCGCGGCGATGAGATGGCCGACGTGGATGGGGTCGAACGTGCCGCCGAAGACGCCTATGCGCAACTTGCTTCCCCCTCTCGAGCTCACCCCCATCCTAACCTTCCCCCTCGCAGGGGGAAGGGACTCTCAGGCCTCACTCCCACTCCCATTCGAGCTTGCCGATGCGCACGGTGTCGCCCGGGGCAACGCCCGCGGACTCCAACGCCCGGATCGCGCCGATGCGGGTGAGGTAGGCGTAGAACTGCGCGCGGGCGTGCCAGTCGTCCTGGTTGAGCACCTGGGCTATACGCGCGGCGGACGGCGCATCCACCACGAACTCGTCGCCGTCCCTGCGCACACGAACCGAGGGTCTGCGCGGCTGCGGCCTCAGCACCGGCAGGTCGTCGGTATCGTCGTCCCGCGCCGGCGGTCGCGCCTCCGTCAGCGTGCGCAGCGCGGCGTCCATCAGGTCGTCCACGCCCTCGCCCGTGGCTGCCGACACGGGCCACACTTCCACGCCGAGCGCGCCGAATTCCTGTGCCAAGCGCGGCAGCCGCTCCCGCGCCTCGGGCAGGTCCAGCTTGTTCACGGCCAGGAGTTGCGGCTTGTCGGCCAGGCGCTCGTCGTACTGCCGGATCTCGTCGTTGACCAGCCGCCACTCGGAAACAGCGTCATCGAGCGCGCCGTCCACCAGGTGCACCAGCACCCGCGTGCGCTCCACGTGGCGGAGGAACTCGTGGCCGAGGCCCGCGCCCGCGTGAGCGCCGTCGATGATGCCGGGTATATCGACGAGGACGAAGCTGTCGCGCCTGCGCTCGACCACGCCCAGCGACGGCTCCAGGGTGGTGAAGGGGTAGTCCGCCACGCGGGGCCGGGCGCGGGTGGCGGCGGCCAGCAGGCTGGACTTGCCCGCGTTGGGCGCGCCGACGATGCCCACGTCCGCGAGCAGCTTCAGCTCCAGGCGCAGGCGTAGGCTCTCGCCGCGCTCGCCCGCCTCGGCCAGGCGTGGGAAGCGGTTGCGGGAGGTGACGAAGTGGGTGTTGCCGCGGCCGCCCCGGCCGCCGCTGGCTACCAGAACGCGCTGGCCCTCGGAGTCCACGTCCGCTACCATCCGAGCGCGGCCGCCCTCCGCCCACACCTGCGTTCCCACGGGAACGGCGACCACCACGTCCTCGCCGCGCCTGCCGTGCTTGCGCGCGCCGGCGCCCTTGCCTCCGTTGCCCGCGACGAACTTGCGCTTGTACCTGAACCCGGCCAGCGTGTTCAGGTTGGGGTCGGCGCGGAGATAGACGCTGCCGCCGTCACCGCCATCGCCGCCGTCGGGGCCGCCGCGCGGCACGTACTTTTCCCGCCGGCCGCTCACCACGCCGTCGCCGCCGTTACCGCTGTTAATATCTATGAAAGCTTTATCTATCATGTGGGAAAGGTAACAATAGTAATAGTAAGGCTGTCGATAGTGTTGATAGCAGCTATGCCCAGCTAGGGTGCAGGTCGTGCAATTGTAGCATGGTAGGCTGCGCGCAACCGACGAGACGTGTCGATAACCAGGCGAACAGGCGGTTTGGACGGGATCTTGCCGTCAAGCTATGCCCGGAGTTATCAACAGTTCGGGCTAGTTATCAACAGAATCAGGTTAGTTATCAACATCCGAGGTGATGCGGCGTTGATTTCGGGTTTAGTGGGCGGGCTAACTCTTTGCTAGACATCGGCCAAGTTCGACGTGGCGCGGCCGCGTACTGGCGGCGGCTTCGTGGCGCCTACTACGGCTGGCGCATCGTCGCGGGCGTCTTCTTCGCCAACTGGCTCGGCGCGGGGATCGGGCTGCCCATGTTCGGGCAGTTCCTGAAGCCGATGAGCGCCGAGCTGGGCTGGACCCGCACCGTCGTGACGCTGCCCATCGTCGCGCGGCAGGTTATCAACCTGCTCATCAACCCCATCGTCGGTCCCATGCTGGACAGGTACGGCCCGCGCTACCTGATGACGGGCGGCGCGGTCGTGATGGGCCTCGCCACCATGCTCATGTCCCAGGTGAACTCCTTCTGGCAGTTCTTCCTGTTCTTCGGCGTCATGGGCGCGGTGGGACAGGCGGGCCTCAGCCACGTTGTCACCAACACGACCCTGGCCAAGTGGTTCGTGCGGCTGCGGGGCAGGGCCACCGGCATATCGGCCTCCGGCATCAACGTGGGCGAGGTGGTGATGACGCCGTTGGTGCTCGCGCTGATAGTCGCCGTGGGCTGGCGCGGCGCCTGGATGGTGATGGGAGTGTTGCCCTGGCTGATCGTAGCGCCCACCGCCTGGCTTTGGATGCGGCGGCAGCCGGAGGACATGGGCCTGCTCCCGGACGGCGACTCCCCGTCCGGCGCACGGGGCGCGCGAGCGGGAGAGGTAGCCGGGGCACGGCGCGAGGAGCGGAGTTGGACCGCGGGCGAGGCGTTTCGCACGCCCGCGCTGTGGGCCCTCATCGTGGCGACCAACCTCGCCGGCATCGCGGTCAGCGGCGTAATCCTGCACCAGATACCCTTCCTCACCGACCGTGGCCTCTCCCCGACGATAGCCGCGTTCAGCCTGACGACCTACGCCCTGTTCGCCATACCGTCCAAGCTGGCGTGGGGCTTCCTGGCGGAGCGGCTCCCCATCCGCTATCTCACAGCGGCCTCGCTGCTCGGGAGCGCCGCCGGCCTGCTGGTGCTGGTGGGCGCGGACTCGAACGTGGAGGCCATCGCGTTCGGCGTGGTGTACGGCTCGACGCGCGGCGCGTGGGCGGTGGTGCAGTCCCTCATCTGGGCCGACTACTTCGGGCGCGGCTTCCTGGGCACGATACGCGGCTACGTGTCGCCGTTCCAGCTCGTGGCTACGGTGGGAGGCCCTATCTTCGCGGCCTACGTGTTCGATGAAAGCGGCAGCTACATGTTCGCCATGTGGACGTTTTTCGCCGCCTACCTGCTGGCCGCCGCGCTGGTGCTCGCCACGCCCGCGCCGAGGGCGCGCTGACTACCAGTTCTCCAGCGCGCTGCGTATGGCGATGATGTCGCGGCGGAGGTTGGGGTCCAGGTTCTGGCGCGCCTCGATGGTGCGGCAGCCGTGCAGCACGGTGGCGTGTGTCTTGCCGCCGAGGATGTGGCCGATGGCCGACGCGCCGAGCTTGGCGTCCTCGCGCAGCATGTACATGGTTACCTGGCGCGCCAGGGTGGTGGCCTTGTCGCGCCGGCGACCCTTTATCTCGTCCTCTTCCACGTCGTAGTACTCCGACACGGCGTCGATCACCTGGCGGTCGGAGGCTCGGTTCTGCTTGCCCTCCACGTCCGGCTCGGCCACCGCGCGCGCCACCAGCTCCGGCGTGATTTGCGCCTGTGTCAGGTCGGCGTAGGCGATGACGCGGTTGAGCACGCCCTCGAGCTCACGGATGTTCTTTCGCACGCGCCCGGCCAGCAGCGCCAGCGCCTGCGGGCTCAGAACGATCTCCCGCTCATCGGCCTTTGCGCGCAGAATCGCCATGCGCGTCTCCAGGTCCGGCGACTGGATGTCCACCACCAGCCCGCCCTGCAGCCGGGACTGTATGCGGTCCTCCAGCAGCGTCAGCGCCGAGACGGGCCGGTCGCTGGTGATGACTATCTGGCGGTTGCTCATGTGGAGCGCGTTGAAGGTGTGGAAGAAGCCTTCTTGCGTCTGCTCCTTGCCGATGAGGAACTGGATGTCGTCGAGCAGCAGCACGTCTGCGGCGCGGTAGGTCTCGCGGAACTCGTCCGTCTTGCCCGTTCGTATGGCGTTGATGTACTCGGTGGTGAAGTCCTCCGTGGTGGTGTACATGAGCGACGCCGCCTGCCCGCCGGCGAGATGGCCTATGGCGTGGAGCAGGTGCGTCTTGCCCAATCCGACCTTCGAGTATATGACCAGCGGGTTGTAAACCAGCCCCGGACGGTCGGCGACCGCGCGGGCGGCGCCGTGGGCCAGCTCGTTGGACTTGCCCACGATGAAGGACTCGAAGGTGTACCTGGGATTCAGCCGCGAGCGGCGGCCGCGAGCGGCTGTGGGGATGGGTTCCGGCGGCGGCGAATCCTGCCGAGGGTGCGCCCCGCCCGCGCCGTTGCCGGAATGTGCCGCCGCCGCGGTCCCGTTCCCGACCTCTATTCGGACGTCGAGGCGGCGCTTCACCTGGCGCTCGACCGCCTGGGCGATAAGCGAGGACATGCGCTGTTCGAGCATTTCGGCGACGAAAGCGTTGGGCGCGCCGACGACGAAGGCGTCGTCGCTGACGGCGACGCCCGCCGTTTGCTTCAGCCACGTCTCGAATGTGGGCCGCGTCACCTGTATCTGCAGGTCGTCGAGTACGCGATCCCAGACCTCGGTTGCGGATAGGTCAGGCATGGGGGCTCCGGGGGTGGTTAGTCGGTTGGTCAGTATGTCAGTATGTCAGTAGTTAGTAGTTGGTTGTTAGTGGTTGGTTGGTCAGTTTCTGGGCCTTTTCATTCCACTGACCAACCGACCAACTGACACACTGACTAACTTCCCGACCGCCCCCGCCGCACCGAGCGGCCGGGCAGCGCGCCGGTGTTCTCGCCGTCGTCTATCACCACCTGGCCGTTGACTATCACGTAGTCTATGCCGATGGGGAACTGCTTGGGGTTGCGCTTGGTGGCGGGCGCTTTGACCGTCTTGGGGTCGAACACCACGATGTCGGCCTTGAAGCCTTCCACCAGCAGCCCGCGGTCGGGCAGGCCCAGTCGCTGGGCCGGAAACGAGGTCATCTTGCGTATGGCCTCGGGCAGGCGCAGGTGCTTTTCGGCGCGGACGAACTCGGCGAGCACGACGGGGAAGCAGCCGTAGCTGCGGGGGCTTGGGAACTCGCCGAACAGTATGGCGTCGCTGGCTATCATGCCGTGCGGATGCGACACGAACGCGGGCAGCGTCTGCTCGTTGGTGCCGAGTCCCACCGTCGATATGCCCAGCTTCTCGTCGATGAGCAGGTCGAACAGCGCGTCCGCCGGCTCCTGCTCGCGCATCTCGGCTATCTCCTCGATGGAGCGACCGTCGTATATTCTGTTCTGCGGCTGCGTGAAGTTGGTGAGCCAGTTGTTGTAGAGCCGTTCCGGCCGCAACTCGCGCTTCATGCGCTCGCGGTCGTCGGCGTCCTGTAGCGCGGCCATCAGCCGTTCGGGGCCGCCGTCCTTCGCCCAGTGGGGCAGCCCGATGGTGACGGTGGTGCCGGAGTAGGGGTAGGTGTAGCAGTCGAAGGTGACGTCCATGCCCTCGGCGCGGGCGTCCTCCACCAGTCCCAGGTAGTCGTGGTGGCTTCCCACGCCCTGTGATCCCTGGCGGTAGTGGGTCAGGTGCACCGCGCTCTCGCCGCGCCGGCCTATCTCCAGCGCCTCTTCCCAGGGCGCGAGCAGGCCCTTGGCCCGCAGGCTGGCCCGCGTGTGGGTGTGGTAGAAGCCGCCCAGCCGCGCCGATTCGTTGGCCAGCGCGGCCAGTTCGCCGGTGCTTGCGTAGGCCCCCGGTGGATAGTCCAGGCCCGTGGACAGGCCCCAGGCGCCCTCCTCCATTGCCTCGCGCACCACGGCCCGCATATCCGCGAGCTGCGCGTCCGAGGCGGGCTCCGCGCCCCAGCCGACGCCCCATATCCGCACGGAGGAGTTGCCCAGGATGTAGGCCATGTTTATGGCCACGGTGTTGTCGTACTTGTCCAGTTGGTCGGCCACGCTCAGCCAGTCCGCCGGCTCGGGCGGGTAGCCGTTCAGCCCGGAGTCCAGCCAGATGTAGCGGCGCAGCTCCTCGTGCGACTTGAAGGGCGAGTGGGAGATGCCGTCGATGCCGATGAGTTCGGTGGTCACGCCCTGGCGCACCTTCGGGTCGTGGTGCGGCTCGCCCAGGATGGTCAGGCCCGCGTGGGAGTGCAGGTCCACGAATCCGGGACACACCACCTTGCCCGTCGCGTCGATGACGCGGGCGGCGTCCAGGTGCGGCGTTTCGCCGCGGTGAATGGCGATACGCTCGTCGTGCACGCTCAGCGAGGCATGGTAGCCGGGGCTGCCGCTGCCGTCGATGATGAGGCCGTTTTCGATAAGCAGGTCAGTCATGGTGTAGTTTCCAGTGGTTAGTGATTAGTGGTTAGTCGTTAGTTATCAGTGGTCAGTCAGTCCCTTCCCCCTTGATGGGGGAAGGTAGGATGGGGGTGACGAAAGGGAAACGACCACCGCCATGCCCACACTTCTTCTTCGTGCCCCTTAGTGGGTCCTCGCTAGTCCACGAGGAAGCGGCGCAGCTCGTTGATGAGAAACTCCGGGTTGTCGCCGGATATGCCGTGGCCGGACTCGGGCACCTCTACGAGCTGCATACCGGGCTGGAGCTCTTTCATGCGGGCCAGGATTTCGGGGGAGAGGAAGTTGCTTTCGGCGCCCTTCATTTCGAGTATGGGACAGCGAATCTTGGCCCACTGGTCCCACAGGTAGGGCATCTCGCGGACGCCGAAGCTGCCGTTGATCCAGAACATCTCCGGGTCCTGTTTGGGCACGTACTTGCCGGCGTAGTTGAGCCTGAACCCGTGCTCGAACGTGTTCCGCAGATGCTCCTCGCGCGCCCTGGGGTTCTGGGCCTTGCCGTTCTCCATGTACTCTTCCAGGCTGCGCCAGCCCAGCCGGCGGGCGTTCATGCCGCTAATCTGGTTCTGGGCCGAAACGCGGCTCATCTCCGGGCCGTAGTCCAGGCAGACGAAGTGCTTCAGGTGGTCGGAGTGGTCGCCGGCGTAGGGGATGCCGTTGCGCGCGCCCAGCGACGCGCCGCAGTAGTCGTAGGGCGCGATGCCGACTATCTCCGCGAACTCGGCGAGGTCCGCGGCGAAGTCCTTGACGGCATAGCCCTCGCGGGTGTGGTCGGTGTCGCCGTGGCCGCGCTGGTCCACCGCGATTACGCGGAACTCGTCCCGCAGCTCCCGCGCTATGTGGTCCCAGTTGCGGGCGTTGCCGCCCTGGCCGTGCGCGAACAGCAGCACGCGGTTCGAGCTGCCGCCCCAGTCCACGTAGTGGTAGTTGAGGCCGTTGACCTCCACGAAATGGTCGGTGGGCTGGGTGTCGGTGGCCATGGGGTAAGCACCTCTCTACGCGGGTATGGTGGGATCGGGAGGCCGCCGGGGACGGCGGCGCGGCCATGATAACACATCCCATGCGGCGCGGCGCGCCCTCGCGCGTGTGTGCTATGCTACGCGCCAACCTACCCCAGCGGAGGCCCGCGCAGTGGCAGACGACATCCTACTCGACCGCACGGACGGCATAGCGACCGTCACGTTCAACCGGCCCGACCAGCGCAACGCCATCGACTACCACGGCTGGCTGGAGCTGCGCCGCATCGCCATCGACCTGGACCGCGACGACAGCGTGCGCGTGGTGGTGTTCACCGGCGCGGGCGACAGGGCCTTCTCCGCCGGCGCAGACATCAAGGACTTCGAGAGCTACCGCGACAACTCCGAGAAGGCGCAGGTGTACGCGGAGGCGTTCGACGGCGCGATGGACGCCATAGAGGCGGTCTCCAAGCCCACCGTCTGCCTCATCAAGGGCTTCTGCGTGGGCGGCGGCTGCGAGATGTCCATGGCCTGCGACATCCGCATAGCCGCCGACAACTCCCGATTCGGCATCCCCGTCGCCCGGCTCGGCATCCTGGTCGGCTACCGCGAGATGCGCCGGCTAGTCAACCTCGTGGGGCCGGGCAACGCCTCCTATATCCTGCTCAGCGCGCGGCTGCTCGACTCCGCCGAGGCGCTCAGGGTCGGCCTGGTGAACCAGGTCGTGCCCCTCGCCGAGGTGGACGACCTCGTGTACGACCTCGCCCGCGAGATGACGCCGCTCGCCCCGCTGTCCCAGGCGCGCCACAAGCTGATACGCCAGCTCGTGCTCGAAAACCCGGCGCTGGAAGGACTCACGCCCGAGCAGCAACTGCTGCCGTTCACCAACTTCGACAGCGAGGATTTTCAGGAGGGGCGCGCCGCCTTTGTGGAGCGCCGCCAACCCAGCTTCAGGGGGAGATGATCCACTAAGGACACGAAGAGCACGAAGATTATTCTCAGGTTACCCTACCAACACTTCGTGTCCTTAGTAACTATCTCAAAATCATGACCTGTAGACACATTGAAGGAGACTCGGGCTGATTCGTATGGTTTCTCCCAAAAAGAACGGGAGGAGCCGCATGGGGAAAGAGCAGACGTTAGGAACCATCTGGGAAGTGCCGGACGAGCTTTGGGAACAGATTGAGCCCATCATTCTGGAGCAAGATCCGCCCAAGGCCAGGGGCCGCAAACGTGCTGATCCTCGACAGATGCTCAATGGCGTCATCTTCCGTCTGCGCAGCGGATGCCAATGGAACCGATTGCCGAGAGAGCTTGGAGACGACAGCACTATCCATCGCACCTTTCAGAGGTGGGTGGAGCGGGGTGTGCTGCGCCGGATCTGGGGAGCGTTGGTGGAGGGGTGCGAAGAGTTGGGTGGAGTGGACTGGGAATGGCAGGCTGCGGATGGAGCGATGGGCAAGGCTCGTTTTGGGGGGACCTGATTGGACCCAATCCGACAGACCGTGGCAAGGCTGGGGTCAAGCGGAGTGTGCTTGTGGACGGAGAGGGCGGTCCTTTGAGCGTCACGGTTGCCGGAGCAAACGTCCATGACGCCAAGTTGTTGGAGGCTACCCTTTCGGCCATTGTGGTAGAACGACCACAGCCTACCGAGACGGAGCCGCAACACCTGTGCCTGGACAAAGGGTATGACAACCCTTCAGGCCGTGAGGCTGCCGCCAGACACGGCTATCAGGCGCATATCCGACGCATCGGTGAGGAGAAGCTGGACAGCTCTGGACAGAAGCGGTATCCGGCGCGCCGGTGGGTTGTGGAACGGACGCTGGGATGGCTCTCCAAGTGCCGTGCGATTCTGATTCGCTACGACAAGAAGGCGTCGAACTACCTCGGAGTGCTACAACTCGCCTGCGCGCTCCTGTGGTTCCGCCGTCAGTGGAGTCTGGCTATTTTGAGATAGTTACTTAGTGCCCTTCGTGGATCGTCCCGTAAGAGAGGACACCATGACCCTACGGCAACCCATTCGGCAAGCTCAGGGCAGGCCTCGGGGCATGACGCAGACGCCGCCCCTGGAGGGCGTGAGGGTGCTGGACTTCACGCAGATTATGGCAGGCCCGTTCTGCACGATGCTGCTCGCGGACATGGGCGCCGACGTAATCAAGGTGGAGAAGCCGAACGGCGGCGACGACACCCGCCGCATGGGGCCGCCGTTCATCGGGGGGAGTCCGCCGCGTTCCTGGGCATCAACCGCAACAAGCGCAGCGTGGTGCTCAACATCCGCCACCCCGACGGCCTCGCCGCCGCCAAGCGCCTGGCCGAGCGCGCCGACGTGCTGGTGCAGAACTTCCGCCCGGGCACGCTGGAGCGGCTGGGCCTGGGCTACGAGGACGCGCTCAAGCTCAATCCCGGCCTGGTCTACTGCAACATTTCCGGGTTCGGCGGCACCGGCCCGTACAGCCGGCGCGGCGGCTTCGACCTCGTGGCGCAGGGCATGAGCGGCCTGATGAGCATAACCGGCGCGCCCGGCTCAGACCCGGTGAAGGTGGGCGTGCCCGTCACCGACCTCAACGCGGGGATGTACTCCGCCTACGGCATCCTGTCCGCATACATCGGCCGCCTTCGGACGGGCAGGGGACAGCTGGTGGACACCTCGCTGCTGGAGGCGGGACTGGCCTACACCTTCTGGGAGTCGGCCATCTACTTCGCCACAGGCGAGACGCCGACGCCGCTGGGGTCGGCGCACAGGATGTCGGCGCCGTACCAGGCGTTCCGCACGGCGGACGGCCACGTGAACATCGGCGCGGCGAACCAGGCCAACTGGGAGCGGCTGTGCGTCGCCATCGACAGGCGGGACCTGCTCGCCGACGCGCGCTTCGCGTCGAACGCGGACAGGATGGCGAACCTGGGCGCGCTGGTCGAAACGCTCCAGGGCACGTTCGAGACGCGCGAGTCGGCGCACTGGCTGGAGGCGCTGGAGCGCGAGGGCGTCCCCGCCGGGCCGATCAACGACATGGCGCAGGTGTACGCCGACCCGCAGGTGCAGGCGCGCGACATGGTGGTGGAGATGGAGCACCCCGCGGCGGGCCGCAATCCGCAACATCGGCATCCCGGTCAAGCTGTCGGAGACGCCGGCGTCGGTGCGCCGTCCGCCGCCCACGCTGGGGCAGCACACCGCCGAGGTGCTGGCGGAGCTGGGCTACGCGGCGGGGGAAGTGGCCGCGATGAGGGAGAGCGGCGCGGTGGGGTAGGGGGGGCTATTGATCCCCTAGTCGGCGTGTACTCCCCGCAAAGCCTCTCGCGGTTGCACTCGTTCCAGGATTTCCTCTCCAGACTTCATCTCCGCCACGCGCAGTTCGAAAGCCTTCTGGAGGTTCTGCCACAGCTGAGGCGTCGTGCCGAAGTAGCGAGACAGGCGCAGGGCCGTGTCGGCTGTTATTCCGCGCTGGCCGTTCAGGATTCCAGTGATGCGATTGGTCGGGACATCCAGCGCTTGAGCTAACGCATTCGCCGACAGTCCCAGTTCCTCAAGCTCCTCGCCCAGTATCTCTCCCGGATGCACGGGCCTCATACGGTTTGGCACGCTCAATTCTCACTCCTTTTACCCCACCGCGTGGTCCGCCTCCAGGGACAGCGCCCGCTCGGTGACCGCTGCGGGCAGGGTGCCCTCGCGCAGCTCGTATCGCTCACCGAACTCGTCCGCGATGGCCCGCCTCACGTCCTCGAACCGCGCCGCGCCCAGCTCGTCCTCCACGCTGCCCGCCGTCTCTGGGCGCCACTCGTGGCCCAACGCGGCGTACACCGGCGTCAGCACGTCCCGGATTCTGCCGCTGTCGCCCACCACAACCACGCCGCCCACGTGCGCCGCGCCAGACACGATGCGCTGGCCCACGCCCATCAGCTTGGCGCGACCCCGCGCGTTCACGCTGTACTCGCCCGGGCAGTACTCGCCGGGCACCTCGCCCACGCGCGCGTCCACGCCCAGCCGGCGCAGCGCCGACGCGATGAGCGAGGACGTCTCCCGAAACCGCGCGTCGATGTTCTGGCGCGGGTCGCGGTCCGGAATCGTCCAGGTAAAGGCGAGGGTGCGCTCGTGGAACACCGCGGCGGTCCCGCCCACCATGCGGTTGACCGCCGCGAACCCCTGCGCTCTCGCGGCCTCGACGGCGCGCGCGTATCCCGGAGCGCGCCGGTCCTGCGCTCCGAACGCCACGATGTCGCCCGGCCGGAACAGCCGCAGCGTCTCCGGCTCGGCACGCTCCGCCACGCGCAGCATCAGCGCCCTGGACATGGCGGTGTCGAGCGCGGAACGCTGGGTGTAGGACTCGGTGGAAAGCCTGATGGTGCGCATCTGGTGGGCCGCGGGCCTGTGGTTAGGTAGCGGGGGGCGAGACCCGCGCCGCCAATCCTAGCACAGAACGCCGAAATCAACCGCCCTCAGGTTCGATTTATTGACACGGCCAGCGAAAAGTGGCAGTATCTCAAAATCCGTCAGCCGGAATGAGACGGCGAGGCTTTTTGCCCGTGGCGTCGGCTTGGACAGGCAAATGACGGGATACGGGACGAGAGACCCGAATCGAGGAGGGAACAATGAGGAAGTTACTGGTTTTGCCTCTGGCCCTGGCCATTGGCTTATTTGTGCTGGCGGCGTGCAGCAGCGCGGACGAGGCGGAGGCGCCGGCCGCGCAGCCCACGCAGGCGCCGGCCGCGCAGGTGCAGCCGACCGCCGCACCCGCGCAACAGCCGACGCAGGCGCCGGCCATGCAGCCCACGCCCATGCCGCAGGAGCCTTCCGCGGTGCTCACCGCGTCCGAGGTGATCCAGCAGGCCGCCGAGGAGATGGGCGTGCCGCTGCAGCTTCCGCAGCCGCCCGCCAACTACGACCCGATCAGGGGCGGCCACGTGGACCTGGTGACCAACGGCTGGCCGTTCCCGCGCTACTGGGACTGGCTGTACCAGGGAGCCTACAGCAACATGTACATCTCGCTGTGGGCCGAGACGCTCGTGACCTTCCCGCAGGGGCCGGGCACCAACCCTGCGGACTACACGCCGCAGCCGCACCTGGCCGAGAGTTGGTCGGTGACCGACGACGGTCTCGTCTGGACCTTCAACCTGCGCAAGGGCGTGAAGTACATAGACGACCAGTTGGACATAGACTCCTCCAGGGAAATGACCGCCCAGGACTGGGTGGACATGGCGGCTTACGCCTTCAATCAGGAGGACAAGGGTCGCTACACGGCGCGCTTCCCCGAGATCGACGGCCCCGAGTCCTGGAAGGCCATCGACGACTACACGCTCGAAGTGACGCTCAACCGCCCAACCGCCTCGTTCCTGTACAAGCTGGCCATTCGCGGCCCGCAGCTTTATGGGCTGGAGGGCTTTGAGGCTGAGCTCGCGAAGGACGCCTCGGCCGAGGCCCGCGACGTTATGAACAACGTGGACCTGCAGTACGGCACCGGCCCGTGGGTGATGACCGGCTGGACGCCCGACGTCTCCGTCACCTACGAGTCCAACGGCCTCTACTGGAAAGAGGACGGACGCGGCAACCAGCTTCCGTTCATCGACACCGTCGAGATGTTCGTGATCAAGGACGAGCGCGCGCAGGACGCGGGCTTCCGCACCGGCAAGCTGGGCGCGCTGGCGCTCGAGACGTGCGGCATGAGCACCGAGCGCTACCTCGACCTCAGCAAGAGCAACCCCGACACCGTGTGGGAGATCTTCGTAGACCCCACCAACCAGCGCGCAATCTACCCCAACTTCAGCGAAGGCTCGCCGTTCCACGACATCAACGTGCGCCGCGCCATGCAGCTCTCCATCGACAAGGTGGGCTGGGTGAACAGCGTGCTCGGTGGCTGGGGCCTGCCTTTCTCCACGCCGCTCGCCCCGGGCAACCAGTTCTGGCTGCCGCCCGGACAGTACGGCGACTTCGATGGCGACGGCATACCAGCCGAGCGCTACCTGGAGTACGACGTGGAGGGCGCCAAAGAGCTGATGGCCGCGTCCGGCTACACTGCCGACAACGGCATTACCGGCACGTTCCTGCTCACCAACGACCTGGGCAACCGCTTCTTCAGCGAAGGTGAGCTGGTCGTCGAATCGCTGCGCAACATCGGCATCGACCTGGAGATAATGGTGAGGGACGGCTCCGCCCGACAGGAGACCTGGGAGTCCGGCGACTTCACCGTCGGCTACGGCTTCCCCGGATACGGATGGGACCCCAGCGACTGGCTCGCCAGGGGCTATCACTCCCGCAACACGCTCAACTACCAGCCGGTGTCCGGACTGGTGGACGAGGAGCTGGACAAGCTGATCGACGCCGAAGAGGCCGAGGTCGACCCGGCCAAGCGCTACGAGATGGTCGCCGACGTCCAGCGTTACCTCATGGAGAAGCAGTACTTCCCAATGAGCACCAACTGGATCCAGATTGTGGCCATTCAGCCATGGCTGGTGAACTACCAGTACCAGTACTCCTACCCCATCGGCAACAACCTGGCCCTGGCCTGGGTGGACAGATAAGACTAGTGCGGGGGTGGCGCGCGTCTGCGTGGTCACCCTCACCCATTCGACAAGCTCAGGGCAGGCTCTCAATCCTCTCCCATCGAGAGAGAGGAAGCCTGGAAGCCTGTGCTTGCGCCATCACCCTCACCCCAACCCTCTCCCGTCAAGGGAGAGGGGGATAACAGGAAAACCCTTCGGGGGTCGCCATGCGAGACTACATACTAAGGCGTGTTCTGCTGGTAATCCCCAGCGTGTTCGTGCTTACGTTGCTCGTGTTCGGCATGGTGCGCCTGCTCCCCGGTGACGTGGTGGACACAATCGCGGCGCAGCTTTCGGGCGGACGCGGCGGCGAAATCGACCCCGCCCTCAAAGAGAAAATACGCAAAGACCTCGGTCTGGACCAGCCCATCTACATCCAGTACTTCGTCTGGATAAGCGAGATAGTCCGTGGCGATCTGGGCGCGTCCCTGCTCACCAAGATAGACATCGTGGAGGACATCAAGCGACGCTTCCCAATTACCTTCGAGCTCGTCATATTCACGCTCGTGCTCATGGTCCTCTGGGGGTTGTCCATCGGCATATTCTCGGCCATTCGCCAAGACTCGTGGATGGACTATGTCTTACGCAGCGTCGCCATATTGGGGCTTTCCGTGCCCTTCTTCTGGACCGCCGTGCTGCTGCTGTTGTTCGGCTCGCTGTGGTTCAACTGGTCCCCGCCCTGGGGCGTCAACGAGTTCTTCGACGACCCGTGGCTCAACATCCAGCAGTTCTTCTTCCCGGCCATAATTCTGGCCGTGTCCCAGGGGTCGCAGGTGGCCCGCATGACCCGCGCGACCGTGCTCGAGGTGATGCGCCAGGACTACATCCGCACCGCGCGGGCGAAAGGGCTTGTGGACCGCGCCATACTGGTGCGCCACGCCCTCAAAAACGCCATGATCCCCGTGGTGAGCCTCATCGGCATAAACTTCGCGTTCGCGCTGGGCGGCACCGTGGTGCTGGAGCAGATCTGGGGACTGCCCGGCATGGGCCAGCTCATGCTGGCCGCCATCAAGCAGAGAGACTATCCGGTCATCCAGGGCGTGATCCTGTTCACGGGAACGCTGGTGATGATCATCAACCTGCTGGTCGACCTGAGCTACGGCTGGCTCAACCCCAGGATACGCTACCGCTAGAGGAAGGTTAGGCCCGAATGGAACAGAGACAGCAGGGCGTAGAGGTTGCTCTGGAGGGGGTGGCGCAGCGAAAGCGGCGCAACCGCTGGGTAGACTTCGTCGTTCGCCTGTTCCGCGAAAAGCCGCTCGCCGCTACGGGTCTGGTTATCGTCACCGTCCTGCTGATGACGGCGCTGTTGGCCGACTTCATCGCGCCCTACGACTATCGTGAGCAAAACCTACAGGAATCCCTCTTGGGCCACAGCCCGTCGCACCTGATGGGCACCGACCAGCTTGGACGAGACATCTTCAGCCGCATCGTGGTCGGAGCGCGCGTCTCGCTCGTCGTCGCATTCTCCTGCGTCGCCGGCTTCCTCCTCATCGCCATCGTGTTCGGCATGGGCACCGGCTACATGGGCGGCAAGGTGGACATGCTCGTGCAGCGGTTCGTGGACGGCTGGATGACAATACCCACGCTCATTATCCTGCTGGCCATGGTCAGCGTGGTGGGCCAGGGCCTGTGGCAGATAATCCTGGTGCTCTCGCTCGACCGCGGCATCAGCACGTCGCGCGTGCTGCGAGGCGAGGCGCTCGCCCTCAAGGAGACCACCTACGTCGAGGCCGCCCGCGCCGTGGGCGCCGGCCACCTGCGTGTGTTCCTGCTGCACGTCGTGCCCAACGCATTCGCTCCCATCATCATCATGGCCACCATCAGCCTGGGCGTGTTCATACTCGCCGAGGCGTCCCTCAGCTTCCTCGGCTACGGCGTCCCGCCGCCGTTCCCCACCTGGGGCTCCATGCTCAGCGGCTCCGGCCTGTCGTACATGCAGCGCGCGCCCTGGATGGCCATCTGGCCCGGCATCGCGCTCACTATCGGCGTCTGGGCGTTCAACATGCTCGGCGACGGGATGCGCGACCAGCTCGACCCGAGGCTGCGCGGCGGCTAGGCCGTCTCGCGGCGGTTGGCCGCCTTCCCCCATCTCAAAGCCTTGCCCCTGCCGTTCTCATCACCCACTCGTGTAAGTCTCGGATGGGCGAAGGGAATATCGGAAGGCCACCCCCTGCGTCTGCCGCCGCCTGCCGGAACGTGCGTGCGGTGTGCTAAAATCGGCGGAGCAAGGAGGAAGCGATGACCACCGCCGGACGCTCCACCACGATCTTCTACCCTGAGTCGGACGGTATGCCCTTGCCCGACGGAGAGTATCAGTCGCCCATATTCCGCAGAGTGGTGAGCCCACTGGAGGTGCACTTTGCGGAAGTGGAGGGCGCCCACGTCAACGGCAACACCTTTCTGTACTACGTGGAGGGGGACCCTCGCCGCAACGTGTCCCCGGACTGCTACGCGGTATTCGGGCTGTCCGAGGCGGCGCTCGCGTCGCTATCGCTGGAAGGCAACAACACCTACCTGCTGTGGGAAGTGGGCAAGCCGCCGGACTACGTGCTGGAGATAGCCTCTCAGAGCACGGCGCGCAGGGACCTTGGTGCCAAGCGGGACCTGTACGCGCGGATAGGCGTGGGGGAGTACTGGCGGTACGACCAGACGGGGGGAGAGTTTTACGGGGAGCCGCTGGTGGGGGAGCGGTTGGAGGACGGCGAGTATCGGCGATTCGAGATGCGCCACGAAAGCGACGGTTCGGTGTGGGCGCACAGCGACGCGCTGAACCTGGACCTGTGGTGGATAGAGGGGGAGTTGCGCTACTGGGACCCTGTGCGAAGCGTGTGGCTGCTGACGCACCAGGAAGAGAACGCCGCCCGTCAAGAAGAGCGGGAAGCTCGCCTCGCGGCGGAGGTTCGAGCGGACTCTGAGCGGGACGCCCGGCTGGCGGCGGAGGTTCGAGCGGACTCTGAGCGGGACGCCCGGCTGGCGGCCCAGGGCCGAGCAGCGCGGCTCGAGGCGGAGTTGCGCCGTCTGCGCGGCGAATAACGCCCCTCCCAGGTAGGGTTTTCCGATCATCGGCCAATCGTGGCGTTTCCCTGTCGTGTCATGCGCAGCGGCTCCGGGAACGTCGTAAGGCCGCCTCCCTGCGTCGTCCGTCGCCTGCCGGAACGTGCCTGCGGTGTGCTAAAATCGCCGGAGCGAGGAGGATGCGATGACCACCGGACGCGCCACCACCATCTTCTACCCTGAGTCGGACGGTATGCCCTTGCCTGACGGAGAGTACCAGTCGCCCATATTCCGCAGAGTGGTGAGTCCTCTCGAAGTGCACTTCGAGGATGTCGAGGGCGCCCACGTCAACGGCAACACCTTTCTGTACTACGTAGAGGGCGACCCGCGCCGCAACGTGTCCCCGGACTGCTACGCGGTGTTCGGGCTGTCCGAGGCCGCGCTTGCGTCGCTGTCGATGGAAGGCAACAACACCTACCTGCTGTGGGAAGTGGGCAAGCCGCCGGACTACGTGTTGGAGATAGCCTCGCCGAGCACGGCGCGGAGGGACCTGGGGGCCAAGCGCGACCTGTACGCGCGGATAGGGGTGGGCGAGTACTGGCGCTACGACCAGACGGGCGGGGACTTCTACCGCGAGCCGCTGGTGGGGGAGCGGCTGGTGGACGGCGAGTATCGGCGATTGGAGATGCGGCGGGAAAGCGACGGTTCGGTGTGGGGGCACAGCGACGCGCTGAACCTGGACCTGTGGTGGATAGAGGGGGAGTTGCGCTACTGGGACCCTGTGCGAAGCGTGTGGCTGCTGACGCACCAGGAAGAGAACGCCGCCCGGCTGGCGGCGGAGGCACGGGCGGCGCAGTTCGACTCTGAGCGGGACGCCCGGCTGGCGGCGGAGGCGCGGGCGGAGCGGCTCGAGGCAGAGCTGCGGCGTCTGCGCGGCGAATAGAACGCCGCTCTCCCCTTTGTCGGCCAATCGCGGCGTTTTCTTGTCGTGCCACGCGCAGCGGCTCCGGGAGCGTCGTAAGGCCACCCCCTCTGCGCCGGCCGTCGCCTGCCGGAACGTGCCTGCGGTGTGCTAAAATCGCCGGAGCAAGGAGGATGCGATGACCACCGCCGGACGCTCCACCACGATCTTCTACCCTGAGTCGGACGGTATGCCCTTGCCCGACGGAGAGTATCAGTCGCCCATATTCCGGAGAGTGGTGAGTCCTCTGGAAGTGCACTTCGCGGACGTGGAAGGCGCCCACGTCAACGGCAACACCTTTCTGTACTACGTGGAGGGCGACCCGCGCCGCAACGTGTCCCCGGACTGCTACGCGGTGTTCGGGCTGTCCGAGGCCGCGCTTGCGTCGCTGTCGATGGAGGGCAACAATACGTACCTGTTATGGGAGGTTGGCAAGCCGCCGGACTACGTGTTGGAGATAGCCTCTCAGAGCACGGCGCGGAGGGACCTGGGGGCCAAGCGGGACCTGTACGCGCGGATAGGGGTGGGAGAGTACTGGCGCTACGACCAGACCGGGGGAGACTTCTACCGCGAGCCTCTGGTGGGGGAGCGGCTGGTGGACGGGGAGTATCGGCGATTCGAGATGTTCGCACAGCGACGCTCTGAAAGCGACGGTTCGGTGTGCTGGGGCACAGCGAGTTCGCTCTGGCGGCGGAACCTGGACCTGTGGTGGATGCCACGCGAGCGGCTCCGGGGCGGAGTTGCGCCTGCCGGAACTGCGGTGGCTAAAATCGCCGGAGCAAGGAGGATGCGATGACCGCCGGACGCTCCACCACGATCTTCTACCCTGAGTCGGACGGTATGCCCTTGACGGAGAGCAGTCGCCCATTCCGGAGAGTGGTGAGTCCTCTGGAGTGCACGCCGCCACGTCAACGGCAAGAAGAGCGGGAAGCTGTCCGAGGCCGCCTCGCGGCGATGGAGGGCAACAAACGTACCTGTTATGGGAGGTTGGCAAGCCGCCGGACTACGTGTTGGAGATACTCTGCGCAAGATGCCCGGATCTGGCGCTACGACCAGACCGGGGGAGACTTCTACCGCGAGCCTCTGGTGGGGGAGCGGCTGGTGGACGGGGAGTATCGGGCGAGAGGCGCGTTCGTGGGGGCACGCAGCTCAAAGCGGAGTTGGGCGCCGCCTGCGCGGCGAAGCTCGCCTAACGCCCTCTCGCGGCAAGCTCAAAAAGTAACGCCTCTGTTCGCCTTCGCCTTGGAAGGGGCGGCCTGAGTGACGCTTGGCCACGACCTGGACTAGCTATGCTATGCTGAGGTATGAAAATCCCTAAAGGACATGAAGCATGACCACCGCTGAAGCAAACTCCGCAAGCATCTTCGCCGACGCTTGGCGAATGCACGAGGGCGCCATTGGCCGCATGGCTGCCGGTGACGTCCGGGACGCCGCGGAAAAGGCATGGTGCGCCACCCTTCGAGCTACCGAGGCGCTCATCCTCGCTCGCACCGGCGAGGGACCTCGAAGCTCTACTGTCGCCGGGAGACGGCTGCGAGCCGCAGCCCAGACGGAACCCTCCCTCGGAGAGTTGCGGGACCGTTACTTGGTACGTCAGGCCATACTCCACGGCGAGTGCTTTTACCACGACTATTACGATCCGGTAGAAATCGAGCAACTCGTCAGCGAGACGAGGGACTACATCCGGGACGCCGAGCGGCTGTCCCGGTAGACTGAATTGTCCGACCCCAAAGACCTCGCCGAACGCCTGCTGCGCGCGCGCCTCACCCGCCGCCAGCTACTCGCGGGCGCGCTGGGCGCCGCGGGCGCGGCCGCCGCGGCCCGCCTCGCCATCGGCCAGTCGCCCCCGCCCGTCGATACCACCAAGGTGCCCGGCTTCCCCGCCACCGAGGTCGGCACGCGCACGCCCTTCGAGCAGCCCTTCCGCCTGCAGGTCGGCCAGCACTCCTGGTTCGCCCCCATCGACCGCACCTACGGCATCATCACCCCCTCCGACCTCCACTACGTGGTGAGCCACGCGGGCACCGCCGACGTAGCCCCCTCCACCTACAAGCTGCTCATACACGGCAAGGTCGATAGCCCCAGGGTGTTCACGCTCGGCGAGCTGCGCCGATTTCCCTCGGTGTCGCTGACTTACTCCATCGAGTGCTCCGGCAACAGCGCCAACGCCTGGTTCCCGCCGGTGCCGACGGACACCGCCCAGAACGTGCACGGCCTCACCAGCACCAGCGAGTGGACCGGCGTGCCTCTCAGCCTGCTGCTGCGCGAGGCGGGAGCGGACCCGGACGCGGACTGGCTGCTCGCCGAGTCGCAGGACGCCGCCGTGTTCGCCAAGAGCATCCCCGCCTACAAGGCCTGGGACGACGTGCTGGTGGCCTACGGCCAGAACGGCGAGGCGCTGCGGCCCGAGCAGGGCTACCCCGTGCGGCTCATAGTCCCCGGCTGGGAGGGGTCGGTAAACATCAAGTGGCTGCGGCGCATCGAGGTCACCGACCGCCCGTTCATGGGCCGCGAGGAGTCCGCCAGCTACACCGACGTCATGCCAAACGGGACGTCGCTCCAGTTCACGTTCGAGATGGGCGCAAAGTCGGTGATAACCTGGCCATCCGGCGGCTACCGCCTGCCCGCCGCCGGCTTCTGGGAGCTGTCCGGCCTCGCCTGGTCCGGCGCCGGCCGCGTGACCCGCGTAGAGGTCACCACCGACGGCGGCAGGACCTGGGCCGACGCGCGGCTGCAGACGCCCGCGCTGTCCAAGGCGCACACCCGCTTCCGCTACCCCTGGACGTGGGACGGGAATCCCGCCGTGCTGATGAGCCGCGCCACCGACGAGAGCGGCGCCGTGCAACCCATCATCGACGACCTGGTGAAGGAGCGCGGCCTGCACTCCATCTACCACAACAACGCGGTGCAGGCCTGGCGCGTGGAGCCGGACGGCACGGTGCTCAGCACCCACGACCCGTTCCGCACCTCGATGGTAGTGCCCGGCGGCGACCGCGAAGCGCTGGTGCGCGCCCACCCCGGCTGCCTTGCGTAGCCACAGTTCCCCCCTTCGTCATTCCGGCCTCCGAGCCGGAACCCAGGTGCGGGATACCCTGTCAGTCCCTTCCCCCTTGATGGGGGAAGGTCAGGATGGGGGTGAAGCGCGGCCGCACGGCAGACTCTCACGAGCGTTCCTCCCAGCCCTCGCCTGCCTCGCGCTCCTCGCGGCGGCCTGCGTCGGCCAGGACGCCTCCACAACCGCGGCCCCGCAGTCTGCCCCCGCGGAGACCGCCCCCCAGCCCACCATTCCCCCGGGCCCGTTCGGATTCGGACGACACGCCACCGCCGACGAGATTCTCGCCTGGGACATCGACGTGGACCCCAGCGGCGCCGGACTGCCCGCCGGCAGCGGCAGCGTCGCCGAGGGCGACCAGGTGTGGCGTGCCGGTTGCGCGTCGTGCCACGGGCGCAACGGCGAGGGCGTTCCGGGCCAGAGCGGCGCCGTCGTGCTGCCCTACGACCCCGAGGCGCCCTGGCCGCCTTTCCCGCGCACCGTCGGCAACTACTGGCCCTACGCCACCACGCTGTTCGACTACGTGCGCCGCGCCATGCCCGCCAACGCGCCCGGCTCCCTCACCGCCGACGAGGTGTACGCCGTCGTCGCCTGGATGCTCCACCGCAACGAGATAGTCCCCGCCGACGCCGTGATGGACGCGCAGACGCTCCCCGCCGTCGAAATGCCCGCGCGGGAGCGGTTCGTGGTATCGGACGAAGCGCCGTAGGGGGCTCTCACTCATGGTGTATTTGGAAAAGGCCGAGCTTAGTATAGAATAGAGTGGCCGGGGCGGGGCGATGAACGTCTATAGAGAGTGTAGGATGAAGTTTGTGAGACAAGAAGCCAAGAACTGGGCCAACGATGTGCCGGGCGCGCGTTGGCTCAAGGCCGACCTGCACGTCCACACTATAGACGACCTTCCCGGGGGCAGGGCGAAGATGCCTTCCGACATACGTGGTGGGGCGCAGGACTCCAACGTGATAGAGGCTTACGCGCGTAAGTTCCTGCAAAGCGCGGCCGGAAACGGCGTCCAAGTTCTAGGCGTCACGCCCCACTCGCCCCGCATCGGCGACGCGGTGGAGACCAGCGCCGTCTGGCGAATAGTGGAGGAGTGGAACAGCGGCGTCGATGACGACGGAGTTCCCTTCCGCAAAAAGGTGTACGCCGTATTCCCAGGATTCGAGCCGGCGCTCAACGACGGCAAGAGCGGGCTACATCTGCTATTCCTGTTTGATCCTGAGATAGGCCGCGCCAACTACCTGAAGGCCTTTGACCTCGTGATGGGTGGCGTGTCCCCTTGGTCCAACAACAAACTCAGGATGTCTAACAAGAGCGCAGAAGAGGCATTCCGCGACCTTCAGGAGTTTCATCTTAGGGAGTGCCCCAAAACTCGAGATGGTGACTTTGAGTGGAGCTATATCAAGCTCGCGCCTCACATCGACTCCGACAAGGGGTTGCTGGAGGCTCAGAAGGCCCAAGTGTTGGAATTGTTTCGGCACGACGAGGTAGCAGCCCTTGAGCTAGGCGACCACAAGCTGCCTGAAGATACCATTGAAAACAGAGAATGGCTGCGGGAAGGAATGGCCGCGCATCGCCAAGCATTCCTCCACGGCACCGACGCTTACACCGTTGATGACATCGGCAAGCGTCATACCTGGGTCAAACTTGCCAGCCCAAGAATCGAGGCCCTGCGTCAGGCATTCATCGCCAGCGATTCGCGTGTGCGTATCGGGTTTCGGCGTGAAGAGAACGGCGAATTGAAGGAGATACCGAACCCTCCGGATGTGACGCTGAATAAGCGGCCCTGGCTGAAGTCAGTCACGGTTTCCGGCAAGGCTTCCTTCTTCGGTGCCAGCGATGATGGCGAACAGGGCAGCCGCTTCCACTTCAGCCCCGACCTTACGTGTGTCATAGGCGGCAGCATGACCGGCAAGAGCACCTTGCTCGATGGCCTGAGAGTGTATGTTGCTGCCCCATTGCCTCATGACAACAACGTGAGGTTGCAGGTCGAAGAACGTGGCAAAAATCGCTTTCTCAGCGGCTCCGCGCAAGTCGCGCTCGACTGCCCAGGCCGGGATCCCACCGCTCCGCTTGGTGAACAGTGGCCTGCGGTATTCTACACGCAAACCGAATTGCAGAGGCTGGCGCAAAACTCCGAAGCCGTAGAGGACGTTTTAGCCAGGCTGGTGGCGTCCGAGACACAAGGCATCATGGACCGCGAGAAACGCTTGGGCATGTTAGACGCCGAATTGACCAGGGCCGCCAGCCGTCTCGCAAAACTCAGCGACGATCTGGCAGACGCCGAACAAGCGTTTCAGAGAAGCCAAAGAGCGTCCGACGAGCTTGCCGCATTTTCCGACGCCGGCGTAGAGAAGCTGAACCGAGCGTCGAGCGATACTAGCCGCTGGAACGATTTCGTAGAGACTGCGGCTGGGCTTTCGCGCAATCTCGACAGACTTCTGGACGGCGTAGGGCAAACCGATATACCGGAAATCGGTGAAGGCTCTGGCGGCGCGCTCTCAGCTTCGGGCGGGACAGCGAGCGTAAACGACCTTCGCGCGCGGTGGGGCCGCATCGGCGACCTGCTGACGTCCGCAAGAGGCGAATTGGGCGCGGCGAACGCTGACGTCAAAGCCTTATCTGACGAACTGGAAGCCCACGAGGCCTCCCTCCGCGTACAAGTTGACCGCGACTTGGCGGCTCGAGGGCTGGACGGGGCGAGAATCAACCAACTTCAGGAACTCACCGCCCAGGCGTCGCTACTCGAGAGCTATCAGGCGCACCTGGATAACTCGAAAGACACCCTTGAGAGCGCGGAACGCGCTTTCCACGCATTACGCGATGAGCGAAAGGTTCTTGTCGAGCATCAGCGACGCGCCTTCAACCGCGTGATAGAGACCGTTCACGCTCAGTTCCACGGTCGCATAAAGGCCCGCCGCCTCGACGAAGGACGCAAAGAGAATCTGGACAGGTTTATCAGGTCGTTGAACCAGCGGGGAATCACGCGTTGGTGGAATGACCTGATGAATGAAGAGATGCCCACGCCCGACGGCCTTCTCGGCGCGCTGGACGCCGACGCGCTCTCGGGTGTCGGGATGAGCCAGGCTGTGCAGCGAACTTTTCAGGACCAAATTACCCAGCCTAAGAGATGGGGACTGGAAGCCGTCCGTTGCCGCGACGAATACGCGCTGGAGTTCAAGATGGACGACGGCAGATATCGGCGGTTGAGGTCCCTCTCCGGCGGCCAAAGGGTGAATCTCTTGCTTTCTCTACTACTGGAGACCGAGGACGAGCGACCGCTTGTGATAGACCAACCCGAGGATGAACTGGACAACCGATTCTTGTTTGAGACCATGCTTCCCGCGCTCAAGCGGCTCAAAGGACGCAGGCAGATAATAGTAGCGACCCACAACGCCAACATCGTAGTCAACGGAGACGCCGACCAGGTGATCCAACTGGAGGCGACCGCTGACCGCGGACACGTCGCCCGTTCGGGGGCAATCGAAGACCCCGCTGTTCGCGATGCCATCGTGCGGACGGTAGATGGCGGCGGCGAGGCTTTCCGCCTGCGTCATCTCAAGTATGGCTTCTAGGCGGCCGCTATGGACTGGCTGAATATCCTCGAGCGCGTCGAAAGAGGGGAGGACAGACACACCGAGTTCAAACGCGGACTTGGCGATCTTTCAGGGGTCGGTGAGAGCATCTGCGCTTTTGCGAACACTACGGGCGGCGTCCTCATTCTAGGCGTAACAGACGCTCGTGAGATTGTAGGCGTCAGGGAAGACGCGGAGCGTGTCCAGGAGAGGTTGACGTCATTTCTGCAAACTGGTTGCAGCGCGCCCGTCACCGCTCGCGCCGGGCGGCATAATGACCCGAAAGGCTGGGTTCACTGGCTGGAGATCCCGCGCCAACGCGGCTTTGAGCCACTGCGATACCGTGGGCGCGTGTGGGTGCGCCGCGAGCGTAGCGCCGTCGAGCCGTCCCCGTCCGAGCTTCAAGAGCTTTACAACGCCTTCGGATACATCCTCACCGAAGAACGCACCATACAAGCCGCGACAGCGGCTCACGTTGACATCCAGGTTTTTCGCGTCTTCCTGAGCAGGATGGGACTGGACCTAGAGACTGAACCACAGCCCGATGATGAAGACGACCTGAGAAATCGCGGCGTGTTGGCAGAACTGGGCGGCAGCCTTCACCCCACGCTGTACGGGACACTGGCCTTCGGCAAGCAGCCCCAAAGCTACCCGCAAACACGCAATTTCCGGGTGGAATGCGTCGCGTACCAAGGCGAAGACCGCGCTTCTGACGTGTTGCAAGTCGCAGACGCCGCCGGACGCCTGGATGACCAAGTTAACCGTTCTCTGGGGTGGTTTTCCAGTCTTGGAAGGTTTGAGTCTTATCGCGAACTGGTTAGGGAAGACGGGCCGCTGCTGCCGGCGACAGCTCTTCGCGAGGCATTGGTTAACGCGGTAGTCCACAGGGACTATGCCATCACCGGCTCGAAGGTGTTGCTTGAAGCATTCGCGCACCGCGTGGACGTGACCAGCCCGGGCAGTCTGCCCAATCACATGAACGTGGAAAGCGTCAAGGCAGGCGGCCATCCCCGCTCGCGAAACGAACTGATGGCGCACTTCATGGTCTCCCAGGGTTTCATGGAACAACGGGGTAGAGGTTGGCCAGTGATGCGGCGGGCGATGCGGAAGTTCAACGGTACCGAACCATCGATTTTGCAAGGAGACTCCGGCTCGTTCGTCAGAGTGAGATTCCAACTCGAGTCAGCCGGTTAGAGCGCCGTAGGGTACGCAACCGCCGCACTGCGCACGCACCAGACAATCCCCTCTCCCAAGACTGGGGTTGGTACTCCCAGTCCCTTCCCCCTTGATGGGGGTGACGATTCAGCCCCCACACACCCCATTTCCCGTCCACCCCGTCGCTTGACACCCAGTCTCGCTCGCCTTACCATGCTAACTTGGGGAGGTATAACCAAATGCCTCCCCAAAACTCAATAGGAAGGTGAGAAGCGTGGAAATCGCAATTGCCGCGATACTCGCCATCCTGGTTGGCTTGGCATTAGGAGCAGCAGCGGGATACTTCGGCAAGAGGCTTATCCTGGGTAAGCGCCTCGAAGCGGCGCAGTCCGAAGCGTCTAGAGTTCTGGAACAAGCCGAGGAGGAAAGGCGAAACGTACTACTGAAGGCGAAAGAAGACTCCATCCAACTCCGGTCCACCGGAGAGGAGGAGCTGAAAGAGCGGCGCGCGGAAATCCAGCGCACCGAGCGCCGCGTCGCCAACAGGGAAGAAAATGTCGAACGGCGCGCCAATAACCTGGAGCGCCGGGAACGCAACATTGTCCAGAAGGAGAAAGTAGCCGAGCAATTCCAGGCGGAAATGGACGAACTGCGTCACCAGGAGCTGCGGAAGCTCGAAGCCGTGTGCAGCCTCTCGGCGACCGAAGCGAGAGCGATGCTCTTCAGGCGCGTTGAGGAGGAGAGCGAGCTGGAGCTCTCCCACATGCAGCACGACCTCGAGATGCGGGCCAGGGACGAGGCCAACGAGACGGCCCGCAACATCCTGGCCCAGGCCATCCACCGGCTGGCCGCGGACGTCGTCTCCGAAGTCTCCGTTACCTCCGTGCCGTTGCCCAGCGACGACATGAAAGGCCGCCTCATCGGGCGCGAAGGCCGCAACATACGCGCCATCGAGAAGGCCACCGGAGTTGACCTCATAATCGACGACACCCCCGAAGCGGTGACCCTGTCCTGCTTCGACCCCGTGCGGCGCGAGATAGCGAAGGTCGCCATCGGCAAGCTGCTGGCCGACGGCAGAATCCATCCCGCCCGCATCGAGGAAATGGTCGTCAAGTCCGAAAAAGAGGTCGGCGAAAGCATCCGCAAGGCCGGCGAACAGGCGGTGTACGAGGTCGGGGTCCGCGGCCTGCATCCGGAGATGGTGAAGCTGCTCGGACGGCTCAAGTACCGCTACAGCTTCGGCGAAAACGTCCTGCAACACTCCATGGAAGTGGCCCATCTCGCGGCGATGATGGCCGGCGAGGTCGGCGCGGACGTGAAGATCGCCAAGGCCGGCGGCCTCCTGCACGACATCGGCAAGGCGCTCTCCCACGAGGTCGAGGGCCCGCACGCCGAAATCGGCGCCGACGTGGCCGCCAGGCACAGCGTCGCCAACAGCGTCTGCACCTGCATCGGCGAGCACCACGACGACGACATGAGCAGCGTCGAGGCGTTCATCGTATCCGCCGCGGACGCCATAAGCGCCGCGCGCCCCGGCTCTCGCAGGGACACCGTCGAGAACTACGTCAAGCGGCTGGAGGCCCTCGAAGAGGTGGGCCGCGCCTTCGACGGCGTCGAGAAGTGCTTCGCCATACAGGCCGGGCGCGAAGTGCGCATCATGGTCCAGCCCCAGAAGATAGACGACGTGGCCGCCTCCAAGATGGCCCGCGAGGTCGTCAAGAAGATCGAACAGACGCTGGTGTACCCCGGCCAGATCAAGGTGACCGTCATCAGGGAAAGCCGCTCGGTCGAGTACGCGCGGTAGGGCGGACATGGGCGTATTCAACTGTCCCGTCACTCTGGAGAACATGGACGGCGGACGCTCTCTGGAGATAGAGGCGATGGTGGACACCGGCGCCAGCTATACCATCGTGCCCGCCCGGCAACTGAAAGAGTTGGGGGTGTCGCCCATCGACAAAGTCGTCCTGGTAATGGCCGACGGACGACCCATCGAATGTGACATAGGAGAGGCCCTGGCCACCGTCAGCGGGAGGCGGATTCCGACCCTGGTAGTCTTTGGAGACGACAACGCCCGCGCTCTGCTGGGGGCCTACACCCTGGAAGGGCTGCGGCTGGCGGTGGATCCCGCCCAGCGCCGGCTGGTTCCCGCCACCACCGCCTGGGCGTAGGCTTGGCCGCCCTTTCCGCCATACCCGTCACCCCCATCCTAACCTTCCCCCATCAAGGGGGAAGGGACTCTTGACGCTCTCCCATCAGGGGGAGAGGACAAAGGAGCCAACCCGAATCTTGCGTGTCCTGATGATAGGCGACGTTATGGGACGGCCCGGCAGGGACACCCTGCGAGCCGTCCTCCCGGACCTGCGGCGCGAGCTCGCGCTCGACCTCGTCGTCGCCAACGGCGAGAACGTCGCCGGAGGCTTCGGCATCACCTCCAAGACCGCCGGGCAGCTTCTGGCCAGCGGCGTCGACGTCATCACCTCCGGCAACCACATCTGGGACAAGCCGGAGATAGTGCCGCACATGGACTCCGACCTGCCCGTGCTGCGCCCCCTCAACTACCCGCTCGCCGCGCCTGGACGCGGCCACGCCATCGTCGGTGGCGCGCTCGTCGTCAACATCATCGGCCGCCTCTTCGTCGGCAACTTCGACTGCCCATTCGCCGCCATAGACCGGCTGCTCGCCGAACTGCCCGACCGCCCGCGCGTGGTCATCGTGGACTTCCACGCCGAGGCCACCGCCGAGAAGGAGGCCATGGGCTGGCACCTGGACGGCCGCGTCAGCGCGCTGGCGGGCACCCACACCCACGTGCCCACCGCCGACGCGCGCGTGCTCCCCGGTGGCTCCGCATACGTCACCGACCTCGGCATGGTCGGCGCGTCCAACTCCATCATCGGCGGCGAGATAGAGGGATTTCTGGAACGCTTCCTCACCCAGATGCCCACCAAGGCCAAGATTCCCAAGTCCGGCCCCACGCAGTTCAACAGCGTGCTTTTCGAGATAGACGACTCCACCGGCACGGCCCTGACCGTCCGCCGCATCGACAGGTCCTTTCCCGAAGTACCCACCAACAAACCGACATACTAACCAACTGAAACACTGACCAACTGACCCGCTGCCCAACCAATGATCCACGCCGACCTCCACCTCCACACCACCCACTCCGACGGCACCCTCACGCCGTCCCAGCTTGTGCGCAAGTGCGCCGCGGCGGGCCTGCGCGTCATCGCCGTCACCGACCACGACTCCACCGAGGGCGTCGCCGAGGCGCGGCAGGCCGCCCGCGCCTTCCCCGGCCTGCGAGTCATCCCCGGCATCGAGCTGAGCACCGACGTGCCCGGCAGCGAGATACACGTGCTCGGCTACTACGTGGACCTGGACGACGCCGGGCTGCAAGAGACGCTCGAAAACTTCCGGCGCGGACGCGAGGAGCGTGGCCTGCTGATGGTGGAGCGGCTCGCCGAGCTTGGCTTGCCCGTCTCCTGGGAGCGCGTGCGCGAGCTTTCCGATGGCGGCGCGATAGGCCGCCCCCACATAGCGCAGGCCATGGTGGAGGCCGGTTACGTCCAGTACCCCAGGGACGCCTTCGACCAGTACCTGGGTCGCAACGGCGTGGCCTACGTCGAGCGTCCCAAGCTCACCCCCGCCGACGCCGTGCGCATCCTGCGCGACAACGGCGCGCTGCCCGTCATGGCCCACCCCACATACTCCGTCTCCAAGACCGGCATGGACGAGGTCGAGGCGCTGGAGGAGACGCTGTCCGGGCTCAAGGCCGCCGGGCTTGTGGGTATGGAGGTCTATTACAAGGACTACTCCCCGGACCAGGTGTCGCGGCTGAAGGGCATCGCCGACAATCTCGGTCTCATCCCCTGCGGCGGCAGCGACTACCACGCCTCCGGCAACCCCGATGAGCCGGAGCCCGGCGACGTCGGCCCGCCCATGCGGAGCGTGGAGGCCCTCGCCGAGCTCCACTCGATGCTCCGTACTGACCCCCGGCTATCGACCACCGGCCACCAGCCACCAGCCACTGACGCATGACACCCCTCGCCGTCCTTCTCGTCGTGGCCGCCTACCTCGGCGGCGGCGTGCCCTCCGGGTACATCGTGGGGCGCCGTCTGCGCGGCATAGACATACGCGAGTACGGCTCCGGAAACATGGGCGCGTCCAACGTCACCGCCGTCGTCGGCGCGAAGGCGGGCATCGCGCTCGGCGTGTTCGACTGCCTGGTCAAGGGCGCGCTGCCCGTGCTCATAGCGCGCGCGCTGGGCCAGCCCGACGCCGTTCAGTTCGCCGTAGGACTCGCATCCGTCGCCGGCCACTGCTGGTCGCCCTACATCCGCTTCACCGGCGGGCGAGGCATAGGCGCCGCGATTGGAGCGATGCTCGGCCTGGCCATGTTCTACGAGATGGCCGCCCTGGGATTGACGCTCGGCGTGGTGGGCCGCCTGCTGTACCGGGACACCGGCTTGTGGACGTTCATAGCCATGCTCGCGCTGCCGTTCTCCACGCTCATAGCCAACCAACTGCCCGCGCTGCTGCTGGAGCGTTCCGACGCCTGCCTCTACTTCAGCGTCGGCGTGTCCGCGTTGACGCTCGCCAAGCGTCTGACCGCCAACTGGGAGCGGCGGCCCGAGGGCTACACCTGGGGGCAGGTCGCGTTCAACCGCGCGCTGTTCGACCGCGACGTTTCGCGCAAGGACGAGTGGACCGGCAGGCAGCCCGGCGGCGAGACCGCGAGGCCGACCCCCGATGGCTGAAGCGGTGGAGTGCGCCCGTCACAGCAGGGTGCGGACGACGCTGCGCTGCGGACGCTGCGACACGCCCATCTGCCCGCAGTGCCTCGTCCACGCCGCCGTCGGCATACGCTGCCCCGACTGCGGCCGCCCCCAGCGCCTGCCCACCTACGACGTGTCGCCGGGGCGGCTGGCGTTCGCGTTGCTGATCGCCGTCGTCACCGGCGTGTTCTGCGGCGCGATTGCGGGCGCTGGCAGCGCGATAATCTACGCCGGGGGCATTCCGCTCGCCTTCCTCGTGCCTTGGGCCGCCTTCATATTCGTCGGCTACGTGGTCGGCGAGACGACATCCCGGGCCGCCAACCGTAAGCGCGGCATCCAGTTGAAGATTATTGCGCTCATAGGGATGCTCGCCGCGCTGGGCGCCGAAATATCGCTGGAGGGAGCGGTGTACCGCGCTCTCCTGCTGTTCGATGGCCCATCGGGGCCGCTTCTGATAAGCGGCATTTACGGCGTAGGCGCGGTGGTGATAGCCTTTTACCTTGCGGCGCGGCGCTTCTAGGACTACCGCAAGTCCCCTCTCCCTTGAGGGAGAGGGTTAGGGTGAGGGTGACGGGCGCGAACCAAGCTACGAAAAACACCGGAGGAACCAACCTTGCTGAAAACCATTAGCTGCGGCGACGTGCGCGAAGACCACGCGGGATCCCGGATCACCCTGGCCGGCTGGGTCCACCGCAGACGCGACCACGGCAACCTCATCTTCATCGACCTGCGCGACCGCGAGGGCGTGGTGCAGGTGGTGTTCAACCCCGAGCACGCCCCCGACGCCCACCGCGTCGCCGAGTCCCTACGCAACGAGTGGGTCGCCCAGGTGTCCGGCCTCGTGTCGCAGCGCCCCGCCGGCACCGAGAACCCCAACCTGCCCACCGGCAGCGTCGAGGTCGCCGCCGACTCCCTCACGGTGCTCAACGAGTCCAAGACGCCGCCCTTCTACGTCAACGAGGAGAGCGAGGTTGATGAGCTGCTGCGCCTCAAGTACCGCTACGTGGACCTGCGCCGCGCATCCATGCGGGACACGCTGATTGCGCGCCACAAGGTCGTCAAGTTCATCCGCGACTTCCTCGACGAGCGCGGCTTCCTCGAGGTCGAGACGCCCATCCTCATCAAGAGCACGCCGGAGGGCGCGCGAGACTACCTGGTGCCCAGCCGCCTCTATCCGGGCAGCTTCTACGCGCTGCCCCAGTCGCCCCAGCAGCTAAAGCAGCTCCTGATGGTGTCCGGCGTCGAAAAGTATTTCCAGATCGCCCGCTGCTTCCGCGACGAGGACCCCCGCGCCGACCGCCAGCCCGAGCACACCCAGCTAGATCTCGAAATGAGCTTCGTGGAAGAGGACGACGTGCTCAACCTGATAGAGGAGATGTACACCGAGCTGGTCGAGACGCTCTTCCCGCACAAGTGGACGCTCCGGCCCTTCCCGCGCATCACCTACGCCGACGCTATGGGCCTGTACGGCACCGACAAGCCCGACCTGCGCTTCGACCTGGAACTGGCCGACCTTTCGGACATAGCGGCCCAAACGGACTTCCGCGTGTTCACGTCGGTCGTGGCCGGCGGCGGCATCGTCAAGGGCTTCCGCGCGCCCGGCCTGGCGTCCTACTCCCGCCGCCAGACCGACGAGCTTATCGAGTTCGCCAAGTCCCGCGGCGCCCAGGGCCTCGTCACTATCGCCCTCACCGGCGAACCCGGCACGCCGCTGGACGACCTGGCCCAGGACCAGGTGCGCTCCGCCGTCTCCCGGTTCCTCACCCTGGACCAGATACGCGCCGTCGCCGACCGCGTGGAGGCCGAGGTGGGCGACATGATCCTGGTGGCCGCCGGCCCCGCCAAGATAGTCAACCAGACCCTCAGCGCGCTGCGCCACGAGATGGGCCAGAGACTCGGCCTCGCCGACCCCAATCTGCTCGCCATGGCCTTCGTGGTGGACTTCCCCCTGTTCGAGTGGAACGAGGACGAGGAGCGCTGGGACGCCATGCACCACGCCTTCAGTATGCCCAAACCCGGCCTGGAGCGGTACATCGAGACCGACCCCGGGAAGGTGACGGCGCGCATATACGACCTCGTGTGCAACGGCGCGGAGCTCGCCAGCGGCAGCATCCGCATACACGACCGCGAGTTGCAGGAGCGTGTGTTCGGCGCGCTCGGCTACACCAGGGAGCAGATAGCGCAGCGATTCGGCCAGCTACTGGACGCTCTGGAATACGGCGCGCCCCCGCACGGCGGCATCGCCCCCGGCATAGACCGCCTGCTCATGGTGCTCACCGACCGCGACAACATCCGCGACGTCATCGCCTTCCCCAAGACCCAGAGCGCCGTCGACCCCCTGTTCGAGGCCCCCAGCCCCGTCGAGCAGGACCAGCTCGAGGAACTCGGCATTACCATCCTTCCCCAGGAGGATGGCCCCTAGTGGTACGAAAACTTTGAAATGAGGGCTAGCCGGCATAGGCGAGGCTTCACGGCAAAGCGATTCCTTACCCCTCATTTCTAGGGTGTCGGTGTACTAGTCTTGTGTCCTTTCCCCCTTGATGGGGGAAGGTTAGGATGGGGGTGAAGGGTGACGTGGCAGTTGGCGGCGCAGACGCTCGATTTCCGCCCGTAATTCCCTCTCACGAGCCGCGCTTTCCAACTGCTCATAGAACCGTTCTCGTCGCTCTTCCCGCAGCCTGCTCTGTGCCGCGAGCCTGGCCTGTCGTTCTTCTCGCAATCTTTCCAGCTTCGCAAGCCGCGCCGCCCGCTCTTCCACCAACTCCTGTCGCCTGGACTCCCCCAGATGTATGGTCCGCCCTGTCAGGGGACTGCGGACGTCGAACTGGTCTTCCAGTTCCAAATCCCAGTGGAATCGCAGGTCCAGCGCCTCGCTGTGCGCCCAGATCGAGCCGTCCTCGTCGGTGTGCAGCTCGTAGGGGCGGTACTCGCCGTCCACCAGGCGTTCTCCGGTGAGGGGCTGGCCGTACAACTCGCCGCCCGTAGGGTCCAGCCGCCAGTACTCGGCTATTCCCAGCCGCGCGTACAGGTCCCGCTTGTGTCCGAGGTCGTTGGACGCCGTGCTCGGCGAGGCCACTTCCATCACGAAATCCGGCGGCTTGCCGACCTGCCACATCCAGTAGTTGGGCAGGTTCTTGCGGATACCCTCCACGTCCACGTCGAACGCGATGAACAGATCCGGAGCGATACGGCGGTTGCCGTTGGCGGGGTCATAGAAGATGAACCCTCCGCCGGAAACGAACACGCCGGCCTGGCCCTTGAAGTGTTCCATCAGCATCGAGACGACACGAAAGATAGTTGGGGCTTGCTGCATTCCGTCCTCTACCGGCTCCGGGTCTTCGTAGAAGATGCTCGGAAGCGCTGTCGTCACGGGAAACACTTTGCTCGCTGCCATGCCAAGCCTCCGACGGGCCGCTCAGGTTCAAGATGTGCGCTCCATTATACCGCAGCACGTGGCCCAGTCGAGAACGTCGGCGGCGCGCAGCCCAGGACCTTTTCAAAGTCCCTTCCCCCTCGCCCCTCGCTGCCATTCGGGCGCCCATAGATTGTCATTCCGAGCGTAGCCGAGGAATCTAAAACCGCTGCTTTGCAACCCACCGTCGTCGCTAAGTCCCTCCCCCTCTCTTCGTGCCCCTTCGTGTCCTTCGTGGATAAACCGGAAACGCGCCCACCCCCCGTCACCCCAGGTGCACCACCTCCACACCGCCCCAGTGCCGGTCCAGGTACTCCGCCACCAACCGGCGGTGGCACCGCTCTGCGGTGTCCTCGCTGCACAGCAGGCACGAGTTGGCGATCGTCCTCTTGATTGCCATCTTACCGACGCGCCTCTCGTCCATCAGCGAGACGAACCGCTCCTCGTAGGTCGTCCAGTCCATCCGCCCCTTGCGATAGGCGTCCAGCAACTCCGGCGTCGGCGCAAGCTCCGGCATATGGACGTACTTCATCCGGCAGATCTTATGCAGGAAATACTCCAGGTCGTCCCGCTTCGCAAACCCCGCGAGTTGTGACACGTTCTTCAGCCGCACGTCCACCAACCGCTTCGCCCCCGACTCCCGCAGCAGCTCGAAGAACACCGACGCCGGCTTCTTCGTAAACCCAATCGTGTACACCCTCAATGCGCGAACTCCCGTCCGGCTGCGGCGGCGAGCCTGCCGTCCACGAACGCTACCCTGTCGGCCTGACGGGCCAGCGCCTCGGCAACAACCTCGTCCCTCGAACGGAACATGTCGCCGTTGCGCGGCAGCTTGAACCTGTCCAGCAGCCGGTTGAGCGTCTCGTCGTGCCTCTCGATACTGCCGTCCGCAAGGATGTGTTCCACTGCGACGCCGCGCTCAGCGAGCGCCCCCGCTATCAGCAGCGCGCGGTGGCAGTCTTGGGGGGCCTTCTCGCTGCACATCACGGCCACGCGGCGCTCGTCCGCCGCCCGCACCACGCGACCGATGCCGTCGTCGAACAAGTCCGTGTCCGCTAGGCGGGCATAGCTGACCCGGCCGGTCTCGTCGTAGCACGACCGGTCCGCCGGTCTGCCGCCCAGCTCCCCGCCGAGAAACACGTACTCGATGCCGGCCCTCTCCAGCGCGTCGCTCAGCACGCCGTGATTGAACTGCGGATAGTACCGGCTCGCCGGCGACGAGCGGACGTCCACCACTTCATCGACGGCATGTTCACTGAGCAGCGCCAGAAACGCCTCCGGCGAGTGGTTCGAGTGACCGATGGTGTACACCGGGTACTGCGCCTGCCCTGAGCTTGTCGAATGGGTAGCGTTCAAAATCCCTCCGTCCTCAAGGCTCGATAATAGCTGCGATGAGCTTGTAGTGAAAGCCGTAGTAGGCCGCGAGCGACAGGCTCACCGTCAGCAAGCACCTGCCGATTGGATAGGTGCCGTTCGGTCCCGCGAAGTATTTCTGCTCCTGGTCCGGATCGGTGACCCACATCCGATAGTCCGTTCTATTATACCGGAAACGGCCCTGCACCCGCCGCCTGAAGTCGCCGCGCGCGGCGCCGGGATTGGACACGCTCACTTCGAGGTCGGCCTCGATGAGATGCAGGGACGTGTTTAGCGAACCGGTAGCCTGAGCCGGCACCTTGTCGTTGAGGCCGTTGCTCGTGCTGAATCCGTTGAGCCAGAGAGAGTCGACCGCGTCGGCCCACTTCGGCAGAGCGTTCATATCGAACCTGCCCAACTTGGCCCACCTGCGGCCTGGGTCGAGCAGCCAGTTCTCCCGCTGGTGGCCCTCTGGACGGTGGACGACAACCGGAACGTCCATGACGTCGAGCAGACGTGGCAGGCCGCCGTCCGCGTAGCCCGAGACTTCTTCCGGCACACCTTCGTCTCTCCCACCCGCTACCGGCCGAATCCAGCCGCCCAGTCGCCCGTCCGTCCGCAACTCCCTGCCTGCCACGCAGCGTCCATTTGGCATACGCGAATACGCAAGGCAGACCATGCGCTTTACCACGCTGCTTTCCTCCAGATTGCCCTGATTGTCCGACGTCATGCCACTGCTCCCAGTCTGCCCTCAGCGTGCGTCAAGACCCGCCGGCGCCATTCCTTGCGGCCCCTCTCCCCCTCTTCGTGTCCCTTCGTGCCCTTCGTGGATAATCCAGAGGGGCCCGCCATCACTCACCCAGCCTGTCCAGCCGCGCCACCACGTCCGCGTCCAGCCGGATGTCCGCCGCCGCGGCGTTGCTCACCGCCTGCTCCGGCCGGCTCGCCCCCACGATCACCGACGCCACCGCCGGCCGCGTGAGCGCCCACGCCAGCGCGAGTTGCGCCGGCTCGCACCCCACCTCCGCCGCGGTGGCGACGAGCCCGTCCACCATGTCGAACGTCGCGTCGGTCCAGTACGTGTCCTTCGCGCGCTGCGCGTGACGCGACGCCATGTGGCTGTCGCCCGCGGGCGCCGAGTCCCGCCGGTACGACCCCGTGAGCAGCCCGCCCATGAGCAACTGGTACGGAATCACGCTCACCTGCTGGTCCTCGCACAGCGGCAGCAGCTCGGTTTCGATGTCCCGCTTGCCGAGGTTGTACTCCGGCTGCACCGACTCGAACCGCTCCAGGTCGTGCTTGTCGCTCACCCACAGCGCCTTGCACAGCTGCCACGCCGCGAAGTTGGAGCAGCCCACGTAGCGTATCTTGCCCTGCCGCACCAGGCCGTCGAGCGTGCGCAGCGTCTCGTGCAGCGGCGTGTCCGCGTCCCAGAAGTGCACCTGGTAAAGGTCGATGTAGTCGGTGCCAAGCCGTCGCAGGCTGCCCTCCACGGCGTCGATGAGGTGCTTGCGCGAAAGCCCCTTGTCGTTGACGCCCGGCCCCGTCGGTATGAACCCCTTGCTCGCGACCACGAAGTCGTGCCGCCGGGCCTTCACCGCCATGCCCACCACGCGCTCGGAGTGCCCGTCGTTGTAGGCGTCCGCCGTGTCGATGAAGTTGATGCCGCACTCTATCGCCTGGTCCACCACGGACACCGCGCGGCTGTCCTCCACGTACCCCGCGCCGAACATATTCGTGCCCAGGCACACCCTCGAAACCTTCAGCCCCGTTCTACCCAGATTGACGTATTCCATGTAGTTCACCCTTTCCGTCAGTGTGTCGGCCAGTCAGCCGGTTGGTTGGTGGCAACTGACCCACTGACTGACCGACTAACTGATCAACTAACTCCCCGCCGCCAGCATCTCCTTCACGGTGGCGACCGCCTCCGCGGCCCGCACCGTCCGCGCCACCCGGACGCTGCCCTCGCCGTACCGCGCCGTCGTCTCGCCCGCACGCTCGCCCGCGGCCGTCTCCACGTCCACGGCGCCCTGCTCGTAGCCGAACAGCTCCGGCCGCACCGCTGCCGCCACCGTCAGTGGGTCGCACAGCATGTAATCGCCGCTGTCCGGCCGGAACTCGAACCACCCGCGCACCACCTCGCGCGCCAGCCGCGCGCCCTCCGATGCCGCGTCCTCACCCTCCACGTCGGCGCGCGTAAGCACCGGCTCGCCGCACACGTCCAGCCCGATCAGCGTCGTCTCGATGCCGGACCCCAGCACCTCGGCGGCGGCGGTAGGGTCGCTGTAGATGTTGAACTCCGCGTGGGGTGTCACGTTGCCCGGCACGTGAATCGCGCCGCCCATCACGTATATGTGCTTCACCCACCGCAGCATCCGCGGCTCCCCCCGGATGGCCAGCGCCAGGTTCGTCAGCGGCCCAAGCGCGATTATCACCAGCTCGCCGGGATGCGTATAGGCCATGTAGGCCAGGTAATCCGACGCGCTCAGCGGCATGACCTCCCCAGTCGGACTCGGCAGCCGCGCCGTCAGCCCGCCCGGCCCGTGGTAGTGGTAGGCGTAGCTGTACGCGCCGCGCACCGGCCGGGACGCCCCCCTGGACACCGGCAGGTCCGGGCGTCCCAGCCGCTCCACCAGCGCGAGCGCGTTGCGCGTCGTGTCCGCCAGCGAGGCGTTGCCGCCCACCGTCGTCAGCCCCAGCACGTCCAGTTCCGGCGAGTTCAGCGCCATCGCGATGGCCAGCGCGTCGTCCGTCCCCGGGTCGGTGTCGATTATCGCTTTCATGGTGTCTCCATCAAATCTTGGCGTTCTTCGTGCCCTTCGTGGATAATCTTGGAAGGGACTTCTGCACCAGCCTCTTCGTGTCCCTTCGTGCCCTTCGTGGATAATCTTGGAAGGGATTCAAAGCACTCGCCACCAGGGGGCGGCCAGTACGTCCGGCGCTATCCAGTCCAGGGTGTCGCCGGTGTGCAGCAGCAGGCCGGGCCGGGACTTTTCGCCGTATTCCGCACGGAAGGTTCGCAGATGGGCCGCGTCCCGCAGGCGGGGCCGCGCGGTCGCCTTGACCTCTATGGGCAGAATGCGGTTCCCTGTTTCTATCACGAAGTCCACCTCTTCGCCTATGGTGGTGCGCCAGTAGAAGAGCTCGGCGCGGTCGAGCCGGGTGTCGCGCCAGGCCAACAGATCGTGCAGCACAAGGTTCTCCAGGTGCGCCCCTCTCGGCTCTTCCTCCTGGGCCAGGTGCATTGCCACGCCGGTGTCGCCCCAGTACAGCTTGGGCGACTTGACCAGCCGCTTGGTGCGGTTGACGGCGTAGGTGGGAAGGCGCACCAGCAGGTACGACGTTTCCAGCAGGTTGAGGTAGCGGCGCACGGTCGGTTGCGGCAACGCCACGTCGCGGCCAAGCTCCGCCTGGTTGACAAGCTGGCCCATGCGAAGGCACGCGGCGCGCATGAGCCGTCGGAAGTCGGGCAACGCCGATATGGAAGACAGCCCCTGCAAGTCCCGCTCCAGGTAGGTCCGCTCGTAGCCGTCGAACCAGACGTCTCTATCGCGGTCGGCCTCCAGTTGAAGGGACGGGGACGGGAATCCGCCGCGCCGCGCCAGCGTCCGCCAGTCCTCCCACAGGGCCGGTTGGGCGGCCAGCAGTTCGGGCCAGTCCTCATCCCGGGCGTTCAGCAGTTCTTCCCAGAGACCGCCGCGCCCCAGGCCCCGCTGCTCGCGTCGTGTCATGGGCCAGAGCGTCAGATAGCTGGCCCTGCCCGCGAGAGACTCGGACACCTGGCGCATCAGCAGCAGGTTTGCCGAGCCGGTCAGCAGGAATCTGCCGGGTTGCCGCTGCCGGTCGATGGCGCGTTTCACCGCGTGCAGCAGCGACGGTTCGCGCTGAACCTCGTCGATGGTGACGGGTTGGTCGCCGCCTAGCAGCGAATCGGGGTCTCGCCGCGCCGCGTCCAGCACGTCCAGGTCGTCCAGCGTGAAGAAGCGGCGACCGCCGGGCGCGAGTTCCTGGGCCAGAGTGCTCTTGCCCGTCTGCCGCGCGCCCGTGACCACCACGGCGGGCATCACGCGGAGGCGGTGTCCGAGGCTGGGCGCAATCAGGCGCGGCAGGATACATCCCATCATGTCGTTAATGATATTTATTCACGGCGTGAATTGCAAACAGAGGCGAATGCCGCCCACGCCTCCCGCGAAGTGTGCCGGGGCCGTATGCCCAACTCGCGCCCGGCCCTTTCGGTGCTCGCCGCCCAGGGGTGCGTGATGAAGCCCAGTCCGCTCGGTGGCGAGTCTTCGGTGAGCATGGGCGGATTGTTGGGCCGCGCGCTGTAAACGCTGGCGCTGCTGAGATAGAGGACGTGCCGCACCCCGGCCTCTTCGCACGACGCCTCGGCGAACGGCGTCTCTTCGCCGTCCAGCACGAACGATGCGTCCGCGAGCGGCAGTTCCGCGCCGTCCACCGAGAGCGGCAGCATACGATGGGCGTAGCCGGAGCCGAGTCCGTTGCGAAGCTCTAACTCGAATCCGTCCGCCGTGTTGCTAAGGCTGCACTTCACGTAGAGGCGTCTAAGCAGAAAGCCTGGGACAGTTACCATGTGGTTTTGCCCTTTTGGACTTCAGACGGTCCGAGAACCCCTACCCCCCGTCCTGACCTTATCCCTGCGAAGGCTTGTATAGACCAGGGACATCCGCCACACCCGTTCGGAGACATATGTTACACCTTTTAGCCCTGAAACCTTCAAAATATGCAGTAGGATGGGGGGTGAAAGCGGCGCGCGTGGTATCATCATCCGGCACACGAAAGCCGGTGATGTTCATGCGTATAGCGGCCCTCGTATATGCCACAGTCCTGGTTCTGCTGCTGACAGCTTGCGGCGATACGACAGCCACGCCCACGCCCGCCGCGACGGTCGTCGCTGTCGCGGCAACCGCTACACCTTTGCCGATGGCCACGCCTATACCCGCCCCGGCGTCTACGCCTATGTCACAGCCCACACCTACGCCCACCACCGAACTGACGGCCACACCTACAACCGTCCCGACATCTACGCCCACGCCACAGCCTACGCCCACACCCGAATCGACTGCCACGCCGACGCCCGTTCCGACATCTACACCCACCCCACAGCCCACGCCCACCGCTGAAGAGACCGCCGCCGCCCGGCTGTCCGAACTCGTGCCGTGGCTGGAGAGCCCGCCGGACGGCGAGCACGTCGCTGCCGCGGAGTCGCTGGTGGCCCTCTGGCTCCTGGACGCGCTTCTGGGCGAGCGAATAGCCGCGTTGTACTGGGTATCCGGCGGCGTGTCCCAATTGCAAACGGCAGTCGTCGGAGCTTTGCACGAGCTTGCGGCGCGTGATCTGGCGCTCGCGCACACCGTGTTGGATTATCCGTGGATGGCCGACGACCTGACCGACATCGAGTCCTCGGCAGTCTTCGCTCTGAAAGAGCTTGCCGAGCTATACCTGGCGCTCGCGAAAGCCGTGGCGGAATATCCGTGGCTGGCCGACGACGTGACCGACCATGAGCGGTGGGGCCTGTCACATCTACTCTGGTTTGTCGTAAGCGACGTGGCGTTGGCTCGGACAGTAGCAGGACTGCCGTGGCTGGCCGACGGCGTGACCGACGCAGAGAGGGGAGTGCTCTCCGACCTTCAAGGGCTTGCTGAATATAGTGCTGCGTTCGCTCGAAGCGTGGTGGCCCTGCCGTGGCTGGCCGACGACGTGTCCGATGCAGAGAGGGTAGCGCTCTCAGAACTGCTCTCGATTTGGGAGGTTGAACCGGCGTTTGCCCAAAGCGTGATGTCCCTACCGTTGTTTGGCGACGGGGTATCCGATGGCGAGAGGGAGGTGCTCACAGAACTGTTCCAGTTGTGGGAGTTCGACCCTGCGTTCGCTAAAAGTGTGATGTCCCTGCCGTGGATTGTCGATGGCGTGTCCGACGCTGAGAGGGGGGTGTTTCTTGATCTGAGTTGGTTCGCGAAGACCGACTTCGAGTTCGCTAAACTCGTGATAGCTCTCCCGTGGTTGGCGGGCGGCATAACCCAAACAGAGGGGACGGCGCTCACCAGCCTGCGAAGTATCTCCGAACAAGACAAGGTGCTCGCCGGGAGATTGGCAGGTTTACCGTGGTTGGTGGACGGCATAACCGAAGCAGAGGCTTTCGCGTTTTACAACCTGCAATCGCTTGTGGAGACCGACCTCGAACTCGCCAGAACAGTCATGGAGACGACATGGATAAACGACGACGCATCCGAAGTCGAGGTGAGGGCATTGGCATCAATAAGCATGATAGCCAGAGATGGTATGTTGGATGAATTGCGCCAAGCACCATGGTACGCTGACGGCCTGAACGACGAGGACATGGCATTGCTTACAGCTATGGGCCTCGTTCGCGGCTTCTCGCCCTCGCTGTACGACGACCTCATCCAGTCCTACGACGCAAGGGCTAGGGCCATATCTCTGCCCCTTGCCGGCGACATGCGCCTGTGGGCGTTCAACCCCGGAACGTTCCTCGGCGACGATGACCCGCTGAAGCAGGTGGAAGAGGCGATGCGGGCTATCGAGGCTTTCATGTCCGAGCCGTTCCCCAACTCCGACGTCGTCATGGTGACTTCCTACGAAACCGAGTACGCCGGGGACACGTGGGACAACGGGGGCGCGTGGAACGGCAGGTCGTACTTCTTCGTAGCCAGGCAGGGGGAACTCTCGATTTGGCGCCCGACGGTGTACCACAAGGTTGCCCGTTACTACTTCGGTGATGGCAGAGGTCCCTCGTGGCTTGTCGAGGGAGGTGTGAGGTTCATGGAGTCGATCACCATGGAATCGACAGGACAGGAGAGCTTGGAGGAACGCAGGCCCATTTCCCGAATGGAGATGGAACGCGACTGCCGCGACGACAACATACACAACATCCAGCAACTACCCGACATCTGGTCGCACAGATGCAGTTACGCCATGGGCGAGCACTTCCTCATCACACTGACCTTGACGCTGGGCAAGAACACGTCGTCCGCAGCCCTTCGTGAGCTTTATCTGGTAAGCCGCCACGACTGGCGCCCGGCTACCGAGGAGGACATTTACCGCGCCTTCCTCAAGCACACCCCGCCCGAACTCGAATCGGAGTTCCGCGCACTTTACAAGCAGTTGCACGGCGGCACATACGACGACGAGGGGTAGGAACGGCGACGCGGCGTAGCGCACACCTCAAACCGCGAACGGCGAGTCCGTCTTCTGGAGCACATACCACACCAGCATCGTCATATGCATCCAGTGTGAGATGTACGAAAAGAAGTTGGCGGGCCACAGAAAGCGAAAGCTGCGATTGTGGAAGGCGTCAAACGTCCGCCGGGCGCGAGTTCCTGGGCCAGAGTGCTCTTGCCGGTCTGCCGCGCGCCCGTGACCACCACGGCGGGCATCACGCGGAGGCGGTGTTCGAGGCTGGGCGCAATCAGGCGCGGCAGGGTACATCCCATCATGTCGTTAATGATATTTATTCACGCCGTGAATTGCAAGATGAGGCGAACGCCGCCCACGCCTCCCGCGACGTGTGCCGGGGCCGTATGCCCAGCTCGCGCTTGGCCCTGTCGGTGCTCGCGGCCCAGTTATGGGTGATGAAGCCCAGCCCGCTCGGCGGGGAGTCGCTCTGCAAGCCAAGCGCCCACGACACGCCCACCAGGAATCGCAGCACCAGACCCGGCATCCACACCACACGCCTGCCGAACATTCGCGCCATCTCGCTCCAGCGTATCAGCCCGTCGCCCGCCAGGTTGTACGTGCCCGACACGCGGCTCAGCAGGCACCGGCACAGCGCATCCGCCAGGTCGTCCTCGTGCATGAGCTGCATATGCGGGTCGTGCCCGCGCGCGCCCACCAGGAAGGGCTTGGAAAAGGCCGACGCGATGAAGTTGTCCGCGCTCGGCCCCAGCGTCGGGCAGGCGCGCAGCGCCACGACGCTGAAGTCCGGCCGGCTCGCGGCGAACTCCGCTATCAGCCGCTCGGCGGCGGCCTTGTCCTCCGAGTACTGGAAGCCCCTGGGTGGCCGCGGCGGCGCGTCTTCCCCCAGCAGCGGCGGATTGTCCGCGTGGGCGCCGTACACGCTCGTGCTGCTCAGGTAGAGGATATGCCGCACGCCCGCCTCCTCGCACGATGCCAGCGCGCTCGCGGTGCCGTCCACGTTGACGCGGCGGGCGGACTCCCGGTCACGCGAGGGACGCATCACGTAGGCCAGGTGCGCGAGCGCGTCTATGCGGTGCTCGCGCAGCAGCGGCCCGAACGGGCGCGTCACGTCGTGGCGCGTGAAGACCACCGGCCCCCTCTCGGACTCTGCCGGCAGCGGCCGCACGTCCAGCGCCAGGATGCGCTCCACGGCGGACTCCCGCGCCAGCCTGTCTATCAGCGTCCGCCCCACGTAGCCCGCCGCGCCCGTGACCGCCACGCGCCGGATGTCGTCAGGCATCCGCGGGCACGTCCGTGAAGTCGAAGCGCAGCTCGCCCAGGCCGGGGACCTCGAAGCCCATGCCTATCTTGCGCGGTCCGGCGTCCAGCGTCGCGCCGCTCACCCGTATGGTGATAGACGTGTTCAGCGCCAGCGTGAACGTCCGCTCCCGCGACACCGCGGCGAACGGCGTCTCCTCGCCCTCCAGCGCGAACGATGCGCTCTCCATCGGAAGATCCGCGCCGTCCAGCGTGAGCGGCAGCATCCGGTGGGCATAGCCCGAGCCCAGGCTGTTGCGCAACTGGAACTCGAAACCCGAATCGGTGTTTCTCAGGCTGCCCTTCACGTACAGCCGTCTCAGCAGAAAGCCGGGGACAGTTACCATAATAGCCTTGGAAGGGGAAGGCCGGGGCTAGTCGCTGTCGGAGACGGGCTGTTCGGGGGTATGCTCTCGCAGTTCGTGAAGCAGCGCGGCGTCCAGCCTGTCCTCGAGGCGGTCGATGCGACGGCCAAGGCGGCTTTCGGTATCACGGATGGCCTCCAGCAGTTCGGCCTTGTCCTTCGCCGCGGCTTGCGTCAGGCGCGCCTCGACCTCACGGATGGTCTCCAGCAGTTCGGTCTTATCGGCGCGCATGGCTTCCCGCAGTTCGGCCTTGTCCTTCGCCGCGGCTTGCGTCAGGCGCGCCTCGACCTCGCGGATGGTCTCCAGCAGTTCGGCCTTGTCCTTCGCCGCGGCTTGCGTCAGGCGCGCCTCGGACTTATCCTGCCGGTTGAGTAGGAGGATCACCACGCCTAACAGACCCAACGTCAAAGTCAGGTTGGCGACGCCAATCGTTATTATCAGGGGTATGGTCTCGTTGTCCATTGTATGGATGCCCTGTCCATATGCCGAATTGCGTAGCCCCCATTATGCCAGCAACGCGGCGCATTGCCAATCGGAGAACCCGCCCCAACGGCATCCACCGCCGTTCCCAACGCGAGGTGGTTCACGAGCCTCCTCTACCCATCCGCCCCACGCCGCATCCTGTACAGCGCCAACTCCGTCTCCACAGCCTCCGGCGGCAGCGGGTTCGCGCCGCCGAGCAGCGAGGCGAACACGAAGATGTGCGCCATCCGCTCCACCAGCACGCACACGTTCAGCGCCGAATCCAGGTCGCGGCCCACGCCCACCGCGCCGTGATTGCGAATCAGCGCGGCGTTCCGCTCGCCGAGCGCATCCACCACGCTGTCGGCAAGCTCCTGCGTGCCGGGAAAGCGGTACTCGGACACCTTCACCGGCCCTCCGACCGACAGCATCATCTCGTCGATGATGGGCGGCACGTCCAGGCCCGCCACCGCCGCCACGCTGGAATAGACCGCGTGCGTGTGCACCACCGCCCCCACGTCGGGCCGCGCCGCGTATATCGCCAAGTGCAGCAGCGTCTCGGACGACGGCGCAAGATCGGGCTGACACGTTACGCCCCTGTCGGCGCCGACCGGCTCGGCCTCGCCGTCTATGATGACGATTTCATCGTCGCGAAGCCGCGTGTACGGCACGCCCGACGGCGTGACCGCGAACAGGCCGTCCGCCAGCCGCAGGCTCACGTTGCCGCTCGACCCGGTCGCCAGCCCCAGCGCCGCCATCTCCCGCGCCGCCGACGCCACCATGCGCCTGGCCTCGCCGAAGTCGTCGCTCACAGCGTCCATCCCTCCATCTCGCTCGTCAGCGCCGTCCAGCGTCCGTAGGCGTCCTCGTGCTCGGCGACGGCGAGCGGCTCCGGGTCGAGTGTCGCCAGCCGGGCCGGCGCGACGCCCGCCGCCACATCCGAGGCGGAGCGGCTCTCCAGGGCGGCGGTTGCGCGCACGAAAGCGCCGAGCGCGCTCACGTTTGTCGCGGACGACACGCCGATCTCCCGGCCCAGCACAGCGGCCACGATCTCGCCGAACACCGGCATCCTCGTCATGCCCCCGCCCAGCCGCACCACCCGCGCCCGAACGCCCGCCGCCCGCTCCAGTTGCTCCAGGTTCGCGCGTATGGTGAAAGCCGCGGACTCCATCTGCGCCCTGATGATATGGCCGCGCCCTATCTCGCCGAACGTCACCGGCGCCGGAAACAGCAGTCCGCCCGTTCTCATGCCCACGCCCGCCGGGTCCATGCGCGGGTGGCCGAACAGCGCGGTCGCGCCGTGAGCTCCCTGAGGCGCGGCGGCGGCAAGCGAGTTCATGGCGTCCAGCCCCTCTTCGGCGTCGCCGAACAGCACCTCCGCGAGCCAGCGTTGCTGGTTGCCCAGGTCGCCCGCGTTGCACTCCAGCACGCCCCTGCCGCCTTCGAGAAACAGCCCCGTCCACGCTCCGGATCCGGGCGCGGCCAATGGCGATTCGGTCACCATCTGGACTGGCGCGCTCCACCCGGCCACTACGCCCACCTCGCCCGCTTCCGCGACGCCCATGCCCAGCAGCCCGCACTGGGTGTCCGGCCCGGCCACGCACACCGGGACGCCCTCGGCCAGGCCCGTTTCCCGCGCCGCGTCCACGCGCACGGCCCCCGAGAACTCCCCCGGTGATAGCAGCCGCACGGCGTTGGGGTCGATGCCCGCCTCGTCGAACGGCGGCGCGTACCAGCCGCCCGTGCGCACGTCCAGCAGCCCGGCCTCGGCGGCCAGCGACGGCTCAGACACCGCCTCGCCTGTCAGCTTCCACGCTATCCAGTCGGGCAGCGTCAGAACGCGGGCTATTCTAGCATAGGCTTCCGGGCGGTGTTCGCGGAACCAGCGCAGCTTGGCGTGGGCGAACAGCATGGACGGCAGCCGACCCGTGGCCGCATAGATGGCGTCGGAGTCCTCGTCGTCGAGCGTGGCTCCCTCGAACACCGCCCGCAGGTCCTGGTTCGGCCCGGCGTACAGTTCTCGCCCCTCGCCGTCGAGAAACACCACGGCCTGCCGCTGTCCGGTGACGGCTACGGCGTCGACTCGTGCCGGTCCGGTTCCCGCGTCGCTCAGCGCCGCCCGGACCAACTCGCGCAGGTCGGGCCACAGCGTGGGCAGGCGAAACTCGCGCGCCAGGGTCGGCGCGTCGGGCGCAGCGGCGTACCGCCACGTGCCGGAGGACGAGCCGAGGACACGCCCGGTCTGGTCGAACACCAGGCAGCGCGGCCCGCTCGTGCCCGCGTCCACCACCAGCATAACGCCGTCAGACATAGCTGCCTTTCACCCCCATCCTAACCCTTCGGCAAGCTCAGGGCAGGCTCTTCCCCCATCAAGGAGGAAGGGACATTGAAATCTGCCAAGCCTCTGGATTCACCAGGTTCACGGGGCGCTTGCCGTCCCAGTAGCGCAGCAGATCGTCGGCCATCATTCGCGAATGTCTCTCCACCGTCTCGGCGGTTGCGCCGCCAACGTGTGGACTGAGCACCACGTTGTCCAGCGACAGAAGGGGATTGTCCGGCGCGGCGGGGTGCGTCTCGAACACGTCGAACGCCGCGCCTGCTATCCGGCGCGTCCGCAGCGCATCCACCAGCGGCTCGCGCGCCACCACGGACGGGTCGGCGGCGCTGACCAGGAAGGCGGTGGACTTCATCAGGGCCAGCATCTCCGCGCTCAGCAGCCCGCGCGTCTCACAGGTGGCCGGGGCGTGCACGCAGACGAAGTCCGCCCGCGCCATCAGCTCGCCCAGGGCCAGCATCCGCACGCCGGCGGGTGGGTCGTCCGCGTAGGGATCGTGGGCGATGACCTCCATGCCCAGCGCGGCGCACACGCACGCCAGCTCGCGCCCGATTGCGCCCAGGCCCACGATACCAAGCGTCTTGCCGCCGAGTTCCACGCCGCGCATGGCGACGTATGGCTCGGCGGGGTTTTGCCACCGGCCCCCGGCCACGTAGTTGTGCCCCTCCACGATGCGGCGCGCCAGCGCCAGCATCAGCCCCAGCGTATGCTCGGCGACGGCCCGCGCGTTTCGGCCCGGCGTGTTCACCACCAGCACACCGCATCGGGACGCCGCCTCAACGTCCACGCCGCCGACAGAGCCTCTACACACGCCCACGAATCTCAGCGTGGGCGCTCGCTCGAAGACCTCGTCGAACACGAAGTCCGACTCCACCACCAGGCAGCCCACGCCGTCCCGGATGATGCGCTCGGCCAGCTCGTCCGGCGCGTACAGCCGGCGCGTGTCGAGCCAGCTTTCGTGGGCCACGCGGGCGCGCCGGCGCAGGCGATCCAGCGCATCCGCGCTGAACGGCGCAAGTATGAGAACGCGGCGCATGGGGGGAACGGGGGGCGCAGGCATGGCCTTGGGCGGCCTAGCGTCGCCCGCCGATTCCCAGCAGCGGCGGCAGGCCGTGGGCCAGCCACAGCCTGGCGGTGATGGCCAGCTTCTCGCCGGTGCTCAGCGCCACGCGCTCGCCGAACACGTCGAACCCGCGCTGCTCGATGCGGTCCAGCACCGCGCTGTAGATGCCATCCAGCACCATCGGGAAAACGCGCGCCTCGCGTGCCAGCAGCGGAAACAGCCGCCGTCCTCGCTCGAAGTAGCGGCGCGCCCTGTCGGCCTCGAACTTCATCAGGCCGCGAAACGCCTCGTTATAGGCAGCGCCCTTCATCTCAGCCTCGGTGTATCCGTGCGCCCTCAGATCACTCAGCGGAATGTAGATGCGCCCCCGCTCGGCGTCCTCGCGGACGTCCCGCAGAATGTTGGTGAGTTGCATGGCCACGCCAAGATCTACCGCGTACTCCCTGGCCCGCTGGTCGGTGTAGCCCATTATCTCGATGCAGATTAGCCCGATGACCGAGGCCACCTTGTAGCAGTAGTCGTTGAGCTCGTCGAACGACTCGTACCGCGTCACGCTCAGGTCGAGCTCAACGCCGTCTATGACCGTCTCGTAGTATTCGTAGGGCACGCGAAACGCCTGTGAGGCGTGGTGCAGGGCGACGAATACTGGCCCGTCCGGGCGTCCGCTCCGGCACTGGGCGAGCGACTGCCTCAGCTCGGAAAGCAGCCGGGTCTTTTCTCCGAGCGGCATCTCCTCGTCGGCCACGTCGTCGCAGTACCGGCAGAAGGCGTAGGCGGCGTAGATGGCGCGGCGCTTGGGGCCGGGCAGCGTGCGAAAGGCGTAGTAGAAGTTCTTCGCGCGGCGCTTGGATATGCGGCGGCAGTACTCGTAGGCCAGCTCAATCTCGGTTGCCATTGCGACCTCCGAGCAGAAGTGTTTGAAGCGTTTTTCGCCTCATGCGCCTGGGCTGAACGTACAGCTTGCCGCGCAGACTCGTCCGGCGAGCGTCCCCGCCCTCGCCGGAAAGGAACTCGCGATACCTGCCCAGGGCCATGAGCGGCCAGTATATGCGGTACATGTGATACTTTATCATGAAGCCTTCGGGCAACCCCTCGCCCTGGTAGCCCTGTTCGCCGGGTTGCAGGTAACGGCCCAGCCGCTGCCCTATGCCGTAGCCTGGGAAGCCCGTGCCGGTGAAGTAGGGTTCGTCCCACGCGCCGTCGACGTGTTGCGTGCGCATCAGAAAGTCGGCTCCGCGCGTCGCGGCCGGATGCGCGCCTTCACCCGCGGCCAGCAGCGCGATGAGCGCCCATGCGGTCTGCGACGCGGTGCTGGGCCCCCGGCCCCTGTGGGCGGGGCCTACGTATGAGGCGCAGCTTTCGCCCCAGCCGCCATCGGCGTTCTGGCGCTCGACCAGCCACGCCACCGCGCGGCGCACCTGCGGCGTCCGCGCGTCCACGCCCAGCGCCTCGATCGCGGGCAGCACGGCGGCGGCGCCGTAGATGTAGTTCACGCCCCAACGCCCGAACCAGGCCCCGTCGCCTTCCTGCTCCGACATCACGTAGTCGAGCGCCCTGGCGACCGCGCGGTGGCTGCTGTCGTAGCCCAGCCGTCCCAGCATCTCCAGAATGTGCGCCGTGACGTCCACGCTGGGCGGGTCTATGGTCTCGCCGAAGTCCGCGAAGGGTATCTTCGCCAGCAGCAGGTTGGTGTTGTCCTTGTCGAACGCGCCCCAGCCGCCGTTGCCGCTCTGCATACCCAGCAGCCAGCGCACGGCCCTGTCTATCGCCGCCTGCTTGTGAGATTCCGAGGGCAGGCGCACGCGGCTAAGCGCGATGACTACCTCGGAGGTGTCGTCGATGTCGGGGTAGTGGTCGTTTTCGAACTCGAACGCCCAACCGCCGGGGGGCGCCGAGCCGGCCTTCACCTGCCAGTCGCCGCCCGTAAGCACCTGCCGGCCGAGCAGCCACTGTCCCGCCCTGACGAGCGCGGGGTGGTCCGGCGCGGCGCCTGCGTCCAGCAGCGCGATCACGGCGAGGCAGGTGTCCCACACGGGAGACACGCACGCCTGGATGCGCAAGGTGTCGTCCTCTTCGATGGCGAAGCGGTCGAATCCCTCCAGCCCCCGGGCGATGACGGGGTGTTCGAGCGGATAGCCCAGCGTGTGCAGCGCCATGAGCGAGTACACCCACGGGGGCTGGATGCCGCCCCAGCTGCCGTCGGACTCCTGGCGCTCCACTATCCACCGCTCGGCCTGGCGCACGGCCCGCGCCCTGGTGGGCTTCCAGGGCAGCCGCTCGACGGAGCGAAGCCCTACGTCCGCGGCGTAGAAGAGCGTCTCCAGGCTGCGCAACCGCTTGGGGCGACGGATGGAGTAGTCGGTGCGGTCGCGCGGCAGCGGGTACAGCTCGTCCACGCGCGCCCATTCGGGCGCCTGCTTTACGGGACGCCTGTCCTGCAGGATGAGCAGAGGGACGATGGTGCCCCTGGCCCAGCTCGCGAAGTCGTAGATATTGACCGGAAACCACGGCGGGGCGAGCATCAGCTCCGGGGGCATAACCGGCACGCCCTTCCACTCCCACTGGCCGAACAGGGCGAGCCATATCTTGGTGAACACGCGGACGTTGGGCACGCCGCCCTGGGACAGAATGAACTCCCTGGCCCGCGCCATCATGGGGTCGTCGGCGGGCACGCCGGTCATCTTGAGGGCGAAGTAGCACTCGGTGGAGGTGCTCAGGTCGCCCGGAGCGCCGTAGTACTGGCCCCAGGTGCCGTCGTCGCGCTGGCGGCCGCGGATGTGGTTGGCCAGCTTGCGATGGCGCTCTTCGTCCACCGCCCCCAGGAAGTGCGTGAGCAGTATGTACTCGGCCTCCATGGAGGAGTTGGACTCCAGCTCGCCCCACCAGTAACCTTCCGGGGACTGGTGGCTCAGCAAGTGGCGTTGGGCGCGGTCTATAGTGTCTTCCAGCCGCGCGGCGGCGCTCTGCCGATGGTTATGGCTCACACTGGTCATATCGACTGTTCGCCCCTAATCCGTTCCGGCCGTGAGCGTCCGCGGGGGCGCCTAGTTCCAGGACTGGGAGGCCAGGTAGTCGGCCAGGGAACGCCGGGCCAGCTTCACCTGCGCCGATAGCCGCAGCAGCCCGCCCACGCGGTGCGGGCGCAGCAGCGCGTAGCGCAAAGCCTTGACGCGGGCCGAGCCGGCGCCGGGCCGCATGGAGTCGGCCAGAAAATCGGGCATGGCGCGGTCCATCCGGTCGAGCACCACCCGCACCACCGCGTGCGGCACGTCGTGGGCGGCGGCCACGTCGGTGACCCAGTAACTCTCCAGGTCGATGACGCCGACTCGAAGCACCTTGCCCAGCCAGGCCTTCATCGGTGTGCTCCGCACGAACTGGGACACCGACACGCAGCCCATGGACTGCGCGCCGTTTCCGGCGGCGGACGAGACCTGGCTCAGCAGCCGTTCGTTGGCGTTCTCCACCGTCCAGGACGCGGGCGGACCCTCCATGGACAACACGCGGTCGCACGCGAACACGTCGCCGGTGTTCAGGTCGGGACGCACTGCGCCCGCGAAGCCGGCCGACACCACCAGGCTCGGGCTGTAGTTCTCCAGCAAGTGCTGGGTGGCCTCCCTCGCGCCGCTCTTGCCCACCGCGCCGAGCGCCAGCGCCGCCGCCGGCCCTCGCCGCGCGCGGTAGAACCGGTACGGCCCGCTGCGCTCCACCAGCCGAAACCGGCCGCGAGCGATATACTCGGACACCTCTTCCTTGAAGGCGGCGACTATTCCCAACACGTTGCGTTACCTCAGCCCGCGCCCATGCCTGCGTTCTTCAGCGCGCCGCCCTTGATCATCTTCAGCGCCTCCGGCGGGCTCTTGACGGCGCTGAAAACGGAAGCCGACTCGAATCCGCAGTGCATCATGCAGTTGGCGCAGCGCGGGTCCTTGCCCACGCCGTAGCGCTCCCAAAGCTCCTCGCTGAACAGGTCTTCCACGTTCTGCGTGTGCCTGTCGGCGAGCAGATAGCAAGGCTCGCGCCAGCCCATCACCGTGTACGTGGGATTGGACCACGCCGTGCACTGGTACTCGCGCTCTCCGCGCAGAAAGTCCAGGTAGAGAGGGTTGTTGTAAAAGCGAATGTTCCGCCTGGGATCGAGAACGTTCTTGAATATGGCCCTCGCCTTCTGGCGCGAGACGAACATCTGCTGGTCGGGCACCGCCTCGTACTTGTAGCCGGGCGACACCATTGCGCCCTCCACGCCCATCTCGGTAACCGTGGTGAACATCTCTATCAGGTCGTCCTCGTCGCAGCCGTTGAACACCGTGGTGTTCGTCGTGACCCTGTAGCCCTGTTCGATGGCGGCCTCTATCGCGCTCATGGCTATGCGAAACACGCCCTTGCGATAGACCGACCTGTCGTGCGCCTCCTCCATGCCGTCCAGGTGCACCACGAAGCAGAAATACTTGGACGGCGGTATCTTCTTCATCACGCGCTCCATGAGCAGCGCGTTGGTGCACATGTAGACGAACTTCCTGGTGGCGGTGATGCGGTTGACTATCTCGTCGATTTGCGGGTGAAGCGTGGGTTCGCCGCCGGCGATGGACACGATGGGCGCGCCCGACTGCTCCACGGCGTCCAGGCACTGCTGCACCGTGAGCATCGAGTTCAGCACCGGCTCGTACTCCCTGATGCGTCCGCACCCCACGCAGGCGAGATTGCACTTTTCCAGCGGCTCCAGCATCGTCACCAGCGGAAAGCGCTTACGGCGCGCGGCGGTGTTCTTGAGAATGTGCCAGCCGAGCCTGACTGCCAGTTCGAGCGGTCTGGCCATGATTGCACCTCTTAATATCCCTTCCCCCTCGCGGGGGGAAGAGCCTGCCCTGAGCCTGCCGAAGGGTTAGAGCCTGCCCCGTACTCGATACGGGGATGGGGGTGCCCCCTCTACCTCTCCCTCTCCAGCAGAAACTTCACGAGCTCTTCTATCTCTTCCCGTGCGCCCGCCGCCATCTCCACGCCCGCCACCGCGTCGAGCGCCGAAGCGCAGTGACGCTCCGCCAGCCGCTGCGCGTAGCCGCGCGCATCCACTCGCTCCATCACGTCCAGCGCCAGCGACACGTCGCCGTCGTCGAGCTCGTCCTTGTCGTAAACGCGCTCCAGCTCGCGCCTGTCCGCGCCGCCCGCCCTGGCCATCGTATAAACTATCGGAAGGGAGTTCTTCTTGCGGCGAATGTCCGCGCCCACCGGCTTGCCCGTGGCCTGCTCCTCTCCCCACACGCCCAGGGAGTCGTCGCGAATCTGGAAAGCGTACCCCACGGACCTTCCGAACGAACGGAAAGCCCGGATCATATCCTCGTCGGTGGTGCCGATGGCGACCCCCATGTCCAGCGAGCATCTGAATAGCGCGCCCGTCTTCTTGGAAATCATCACCATGTAGTCGTCGATAGAGATGTCGCGCCGGCCCTCGTAGAAGATGTCCAGCCACTGGCCCTCGATCATCTCCAGGTAGGCGCCGGTCAGCATCCTGGTTATCCCGAGCGCCTGTCCGTAGCCCATGCCGCCGTCCAGCAGCCGCTCCAGCGCCCTGTCCGCCACCACCCTCAGCACGTTGCCCGCCTGCAGCGCCCTGGGCACGTCCCACGCGGCCCACAGCGTAAGCCTGTGATGGCGCGTCTCGTCCTCGTCCTGTATGTCGTCGTGTACGAGCGAGAAGTTGTGAATGAACTCTAAGGCGACCGCCGCCGGCAACGCGCTATCGACGGAGCCGCCCACCGCCTCGCAGCCGAAAAGGCACAGCGTGGGGCGAAGCGCCTTTCCCTGCGTGGCCTCGCAGGGGTTGCCGTCCACGTCCACCCAGCCCATGTAGTAGCGCAGCATGTCGTACACGGGAATATCGCCGCACGACAGGTCGGCGCGCAGGGCGCCGGCTATATCGGCCCTGTACCTCTGGAACATCGCCGGGAGTCGGTCCGCGCCCGTGTCGGCGGCGCGGATGGAGCTGGTCATGTCAACGCCTCGAACCGTGGGCTGCCCGGTGCGGCGGGGCATCGGAAAACGTGCTCAAGTCGGAGATTTTCTGTACGGATACTAGCACCGGCCACAAAGTTCGTCAATTGCCTGGGCCGGGTAACTACTCAGAGTCGGTGATTCCAGATAGTCCCTTCCCCCTCGCAGGGCTGACAGGGGTATGTTTGAGGCGTAAGCCTTCCGAAAAGTCCCTTCCCCCTTGATGGGGGAAGGTTAGGATGGGGGTGACGCCCCAAAGCCAGGCTCGTATCATCAACTCTGAACAGTTACCCAGGCCACCCACGCCTACACCAGTGCCGCCTACCACGCCGCCCGCGCCGCCGACGCCCACGCCGAGCGGTACGCTTTCGGTGTCCGCGTCCACGATAAAGCCCAACGGCACCACGACCGTGACTGCCAGCAACATAAGCCCGTCCGGACAAAGGGTCGAGATAATCTATCCCAACATCCTGAAGATAGGTTACAACTGCAACGAGGTCGTCGAAGAGAGCGTCACAGCGACCTCTACTACCGGCTGGTTCGACCGCACACGCAGTTTCACCTTCATAGGATGCACGCTTGGGAGCGGCGAGTTCGTATTGAAGGAGTACGGCGGCAAGGACAGGGAGTTGGCAAAGGGGTCGATAGCCGTCGCGAGAGCCACGCCCACGCCGCCCACGCCACCAGGGGACACGCCGACGCCCACGCCAAGCGGCAGCTTGAGGGCGACGACCACCACCATCACCAAGGGCGGTTCCACCAGTGTGGAGGTTCACAGCGTCTCGCCGAGCAACGCCGCGCTCAGGATACAGTACCCAAGCGGGCTTGCGAACGGGAACGTCTGCCCCAGCGGGCAGGCCGGCTCTTCGTCCGTGACCCAGCCGGCCGACATCCACTTCAACGGCCCGCGCACCTTCACCTTCGCGGGCTGCGAGACGGGAACCTCCACGGTAAAGTTGCTGCCCAAGGTCGGCACAACCGCGTTGGACACCATCTCGATAAGAGTGGAGGCGCAGACCACGCCCCCGACGCCGACGCCTCTGACGTTCGGTACGAGCACCATACCGGACCAGTTCTATCATGTAGATATGCCCGTAGACCTTAAGATGCCAACCGCCACTGGAGGCGCAGGCAAGACGACTTACACTCTTGAGCCAGCGAACGGACTGTACCTGAAGCACACCCCAGGGCTGGAGTACAACCCATATCCAAATCACCGCACCGTGCATGGTACTCCATCAAGGGCGACGAATACGGTGACCTACACTTATACGGCGCGAGACAAATCAGGGGCTACCGACCAAATCAGGTTCACGATAACGGTGTTTGACGTCGGGCTGGGGGAACTGGAATTGGATGGGATACGCTGGGGTGTACTTGGACATGCTACTACCTCCTTCGCCTCTTCAAAGAGCCCCGCGGACGGATACCAGTTCAGCCTAGTAATGCCTGCGAGCACGGGGTTTCAGTTGAACAGTAACGCCTGCAGCTGGCCGTCGGAATCGCCAACCTCAAGTAAAGAGCTCCAGTCGAACTGGACTTACCCAAACGTTCCCTTCGATATAGTTCGCTGTGGCATCGGCGCTGGGGGATCGACGAAGATCGAAACGTGGGTCAAGCTGGAAAACAGCGGCACTTCCACCTTGCTTTTTGCCAAGGAAGTGTCTATTCCGCAGTCGTATCATCAACACGACCACAAAATCACATTTCATGTGCGTGGGACCTACACCTACATAGATAACGCCGGCACGAAGCAATGGGCCATCAGGGGAACCGGGGCAAACGGCACGGGGATGTTTCCCCCATACCCTGCCTCCGGCCCGCCTTCTACTTCTACCAGGCCGAATCCCGAACTGCTCGTCCACGCGGCCTACACCGACGCGGCAGAGGACTGGAACGCCTTCATAGCAAACATAGAGATAGCGACCACCACTGCCGCCGACGCAGAAATGTCGATCGTGGGTTACTGGGCCACTGAAGTAGATGGCACAGAAGACAAGTGCAAAGACTCCATAGCCTGCGCCAATGAAACGGGAATGTGGCTTGAAGAACCGCCATACTGGCCCGGTCAAGGGAAGAAGGAATGGACCAATAACTTCGATCAAGTGGACATAGAACCGGAGAAATACCAATACTTACCAGCGATACTGGTTCACGAATTCGGACACCCACTTGGACTAGCGAACACCAAGAGCATGGATTCCATCATGACAGGGAATGCATTGGAGTTCCCGTGCGATGCCGATATTCTGAAGTGCTTAACGATCAACGACTTGATTGGCCTGAATATGATTTACCTGCGTCATGTCGCGCATGAATAAGGAGAGAGTGGTGATGCGCAGCGTCGACAGCACGATCCGGCGATTTGTTGCTTGCCTTTGGTTCATAGCATCTCTCGCGCTGGCTCTTGGCGTTCTCGCCTGCCAAACGGATGGGACGGCTGATACTACGTCGATCCCCTCATCCAGTTCCATGCAAGTTGCACCGCTGCCTCCGTCCTATTACGTTCCTCCTTCTTTGGACGAGCAGATCTTCAAGTCGTCCGTCATCGTTCGCGCGACGCTGAAGTCTGCCACATCCACGACGAAGGCGGTAGGGTCGGACTATCTTGCCGTGCAGGAACTCCGTTTCACTGTCCACGAATATCTGAAGGGCAGCGGCGCCAACGAGTTGCTGGTGGTTGTCTATGGCGACAAGAGTCACGCCACTCAGACAGAGGCACGCGCCGCAGCCGCAAGCTCGCTGGCCAACCGGACGACCACCTGGGACGGCAGGCAGGCGGTAATCTTCCTCAGGACGCACGAGCAATCGTATTCGCCCATTGGCGCGGCACTCACCGTGAACAACAAGGCGCTGGGGTTTACGCTGACGAACTCCCCGCCGGAGTCCAGCTTCAACTACGCGATCAACACATTGAACCGTGTATGGCTACCAGCGCACGCCAACGCCACTTCGTCATCAGCGCAGAGTTCGAGTGCAGGAAGTGTGGGTTTCATTACCGGCGGTGATGCACCCTGGCCGGATGTAATCACATTGGATAAGCTAAAGGCTTCCATAAATGAGATGGAAACCGAATCGAAAGCTAGCGAAGGTGTCGCGGGATACGCAGAGTGTGTCTCTGATAAAATTCTGCGCGAGAGGATAAGGCGAGCCCAGAGGACTTTTGGAAGTCCATGGGTTCCACGACAAAAGCACAGTACTCTAGCTTCCGGTTTGGTGTCGGGGACGGTCATTCATAGGGACTGGCTTGATATGCAGACCCCGCAATACAACCATTACTGGGTGAGTGGCCCTGACATGGCCAATTTCCAAGCCCAGATTGAGGACTACGACGCAAGTTCTGTCAATGGATACCACTTCACACTTTCGACTGCCCGGCCTTTGTCGGCGGGAGTGTACAGCGTGAAACTCAATCAGCAGCACTACGAAAAGATCCCTTGCAACTTCAAGCCTGACGACGCCTACGTGTTGTTCAACGTGACCGTAACCGCCCCCGCCGGCACCCTCCACGAGGCGTTCTTCGACCCCATCTACGCCACCTCCACCGGCGAGTACAAGGCCGACGCATCCCTCGGCGTCCTAAAGCCGGCCGCCTACCGCAGGGCGGGCGCGAACGCCACCACCACCATCAGCTCGATAGTGTGGAAGTCGCAGCAGGTCAAGCTGACGCTGGGGCCCCTGCCGCTGCCGCCCGAGAACCACCACCTGGACTTCATCGCGCTGGACGGCACCGTCAAGCTGCGGCTGGACGTGGAGGACGCTACACGCGGCGAAACCGTGGGCGCTTACAGCTATACGTGGGGCGTGTGCGCCCAGCCCTGGAAGGCGGGCGACCTGCTCATGCTGCGAATATCGCAGAGTCCCGCCAACCTCACCGGCGCCACCAACGACAAGTCGTGCGCCACGCCGACGCCGACGCCTGTCGCCACCAGCACGCCGCCGGTTGCCACCAGCACCCCGCCGGTTGCGACCAGCACACCGCCCGTCGCCACGAGTACACCAGTCGCGACATCCACGCCTGTCGCCACGAGCACGCCACCGGTTGCCACCACCACGCCGCCCGTTGCTACGTCAACGCCGCCGGTTGCCACCACCACGCCGCCCGTCGCAACGTCAACGCCGATAGCGACTTCCACGCCCACGCCGGAGCCTACGCCGCCGCCCGCGCCGCCGCAGGTGGCCGGCTTCCAGGTCACGTCCTCCGGCGGGGGAAGCATCTCGTTAAGCTGGCAATCGCGTGACGGCATATCCAAGTACCAGTTGGACCACATGAGACGGGGCCAGGGCTGGCGGCTGGTGAGCGACACCCTCACCGGCGCCAGCCACACCGAATCGGGGCTGGTGTGCGGCCCGCGAGACCAATTCTTCCGCATACGCGCCTACGGCGACGGCGCCACCTACGCCGCCCAGTGGGGCGCGTGGAAAAACCTGGCCCACGTGCTGCCGTGCTAGAGCGGCGTTTGCGAGCCTGTAACCGGTAGGGGCGTCCCTCGTGGGTGCCCTGGCCGTCGCGGTCAGCGCCCGCGGTGTTCCCCCACCGCCTCCCGAAGCGTGCGCCACGACTGGGCCACGATGCCGGGGTTGGCGCCCATGTAGTACGGCAGCGCGATCAGCGATCCGGACAGCGCCCAGCCTCGCGCTCGCAGCCAGGCGGCATCGTCCACGCACAGCGCGTCCCGAAAAACGCCGCGCGTGCGAGAGTCCAGAAAATTCCACGCCACCGTCAGGTCGCACGCCGGGTCGCCCACGGTGAGCATGTTGAAGTCTATAACCGCGCTGAGCCGGCCGGCCCTCACAATCAGGTTGCCCGGCGTGAGGTCCGCGTGTATGCACACCGGCTCGCCATCGTATGGCGGTGCGTCCAGTGCGGCCTGCCACGCCGCGCCTACCGCATCGGTGTCTATCAGGCCCTCCAGCGCGGCGATGGCGGCGCGGGTCTCGGCGTCCCGGTCCGCCAGCGGCCCGCCCCGGCCGCCCGGCACAGGCGGCGGCCGGTCGCGCGCGGGCACGCAGCGCAGCGCGCGGATGAAAGCCGCCAGGTCGAGCGCGGCCCCGGCGGGGTCGTCCACGGCCGCGTCGAGCGCGCTGTCGCCCTCCAGCCACTCGTACACCGCCCACGGCCACGGGTAGCCGAACGCGGGTTTGCCCTTGCGCAACGGCGTCGGCACGGCCAGCGGCAGATACGGCGCGAGGCGCGGGAGCCACTCGAACTCCTTGTCCGACTGACCGACGGCCCAATGGATGCGCGGCAGCCGCGCGACCAGCTCGTCGCCGAGCCGGAAGATGGCGTTGTCCGTGCCGGAGTGCCGCACACGCCTGACGGGCAGGTCTCGCCACTGGGGGAACTGCGCCGCGACCAGCCTGGCCGCCAGCGCCTCGTCCGCGAGAATCTCGTCCGCGTGCATTCTGCGTTGCGCCATTTACCCTCTCGCCTGTTCAGGTAGCCTGCTCCAAGCATACACGCCCACGGCCGGCCAAACACGGGTTCGCCATGCCCAGGGCCTTTTCAAAGTCCCTTCCCCCTCGCAGGGCTGACAGAGGTATGTTTGAGGCGTAAGCCTTCCGAAAAGTCCCTTCCCCCTTGATGGGGGAAGAGCCTGCCCTGAGCTTGTCGTAGGGTTAGGATGGGGGTGACGTCGCCGGCACAACTACCGATGTTCCCAACTCCTACCCCTATCAGCCCTCAGACGAGAGATGAGAATGAAAAGACCCTGTCGCCATGCCAACACCCTCTTGATTCCGCCCGCACATCCGTACTACCATCCCTTCACAACTAACAACTAACCACTCCTCGTTAACAACCGAATACACCAACCCACGACCAGGCCCGCCAAACCCGAAACCCGATACACTCCGTCCCGTCTCAGTCCCGATACGACCCGAAACCATCCCGCCGCAACCGGAAAATGTCACGCGCGGCCTGCCCCAACCGCCCGTCTCCAAGTAGGGAACCGGCAAGCAAGTGACAAAAGAATCGGAATGAGACACATACCCGGAGTTTCTGTCTCTCTGGGCGTCCCCTTCTCTGGGCGCCCCGAATTTGACACCCCTATGGGCCGCACATAGAATGCTAACTACCGCAAACCCGATTCGCATTTTCCCTCAATATGCGGTTCCCAACGGCGTGAACGGAGGCGAACACTACCATGTCAACCAAGGCGTACATACTCATAGAAACGGCCGTGGGCAAGTCCAGGAGCGTGGGCGAGTCTCTCCGTGAGCTCGACGGCGTTCGCAACGTGGACGCCGTAACCGGCCCCTTCGACATCATCGCCGTCGTGGAGGCGCCCGACCTCAACGCCGTGGGCGACCTGGTCACCAGCCAGGTCCACACCATCAACGGGATCGTTCGCACGGTAACCTGCCTAGCCGTCGGCGGCGACTAGTACCGTTTCCACTTGATTATGGCACGTGGCGCCGGATTGCCGTCATTCCCGCGAAAGCGGGAACCCAGGGGCGGGGGCAGGGCTGAGCGCCCACATTAAGGAGTGCGTCAGTGGACCTTGGATTGACCGAAGCCCAGCAGATGCTGCGCAACAGCGCCCGCGAGTTCCTCGAAGCCGAGTGCACCGAGGCTTTCGTCCGCGCGATGGAGGAGGACGAGCGCGGCTATACCCCGGAGAGCTGGCAGAAGATCGCCGAAAACGGCTGGCTCGGACTCATCTTCCCCGAAGAGTACGGCGGCGCGGGGCTGGAGTTCCTGGACCTGTGCATTCTGCTGGAGGAGACCGGCGGGGCCATGCTCCCGGGCCCGTTCTTCTCCACCGTCGTCCTCGGCGGCATGACCATCCTTGACGCCGGCAGCGACGACCAGAAGCAACAGTACCTGCCGGGCATCGCCGAGGGACAGGTGATAGCCACGCTCGCGCTGACCGAGCCCGACGTCCGCTGGGACGCCGCCGGCGTCCGCGCCACCGCCGAGCCGGATGGCGATGGCTTCGTAATCAACGGCGCCAAGCTGTTCGTCCCCAACGCCCACGTGTCCGACTACCTGGTGGTCGCGGCCCGGACGGGCGAGGCCGACGAGGACGTCTCGCTCTTCATCCTGCCCGCCAACACCCCCGGCGTGTCGCAAACGCTGCTCAAGACCATCGCGTCCGACCGCCAGTCCGAGGTGGCGTTCGAGAATGTCCACGTACCCCGTTCCGCGCTGCTGGGCGAGCTGAACGGCGGCTGGCCCACGATTGCCAGGGTGCTCCAGTGGGGAGCCGTGGCCAAGTGCGCCGAGATGGTGGGCAACGGGCAGAAGGTGCTCGACATGACCGTTGAGTTCGTAAAGCAGCGAATCCAGTTCGGACGGCCCATAGGCAGTTTCCAGGCGATCCAGCACCACTGCGCCAACATGGCCACCGACGTCGAGGGGTCGCGCTACATCACCAGCCAGGCCGCGTGGCGGCTGTCCGAAGGGCTGCCCGCCGAAAACGAGGTCGCCATGGCCAAGGCGTGGGTCAGCGACGCCGTGCGCCGCGTGTGCGCCACCGGCCACCAGTGCCACGGCGCGATAGGCTTCACCAAAGAGCACAGTATGCAGCTCTACTCGCGCCGCGCGAAGGCCGCCGAGCTCGCGTTCGGCGACTCCAGGGAGCACCTGGAGCGCGTGGCCGAGGCGATTGGGCTGTAGGGTCGAAGCCGCGCCCGGCCAGACCGTGAGGCGAGAGACGCTTGCGGCGCGCGCCGCCCACCACGTGGACCCGGCGACGGGCGCGGTTACCGTTCCCGTCCACCTGTCCACCACGTTCGAGCGCGCGCCCGACGGCGACTATCCGCTCGGTTACACCTACGCCCGCTCCGGCAACCCCAACCGCGCCCTGCTCGAAGACCGGCTGGCCGCGCTAGAGGGCGGCGCGGGCGCGGCCTGCTTCGCGTCCGGCATGGCCGCCGCGGGCGCCGTCTTCCACGCGCTGTCCGCGGGCGACCACGTAATCGCGCCCTCCGACTGCTACCACGGCACCGCCGCGCTGCTCCGCGACGTGTTCGCGCGCTGGGGCCTGGAGGCGTCGTTCGTGGACCTGACCGACGAGGCACGGGTACTCGCCGCGCTGCGCCCCAACACCAGGCTCGTATGGGTGGAGACCCCGTCCAACCCGCTGCTCAAGATAACCGACGTGGAGCGCACCGCCGCCATAGCCCACGAGGCGGGCGCCCTATGCGTCTGCGACAACACCTGGGCCACGCCCATGCTCCAGCGGCCCATCGAGACGGGCGCCGACGCCGTGGTCCACTCCACGACCAAATACGTCGGCGGCCACGGCGACCTCACCGGTGGCGCGGTGGTGTGCCGGGACGAGGGCGAACTGCTCGAAAGTATCAGGCGAACGCAGAGCGCCTACGGGGCCGTCCCGTCGGCCTTCGACTGCTGGCTGGCCCTGCGCGGAATGCGCACCCTGCACCTGCGCATGAGGGCGCACTCCGAGAACGCGGCGCGCGTGGCCGAGTTCCTGAGTGGCCATCCCCGCGTGGAGGCGGTCCACTATCCGGGCCTGCCGGGCCACCCAGGGCGAGAGACAGCCGCCCGCCAGATGGACGGATTCGGCGGCATGGTGTCCTTCCAGGTCGCGGGAGGACGCGAAGAGGCCATGCGCGTGGCCGCCGGCGTGCGTCTGTTCACGCGCGCAACGAGCCTGGGCGGCACCGAGAGCCTGATAGAGCACCGCGCATCCATCGAAGGGCCGGATACGCGGACGCCGCACAACCTGCTTCGAGCTTCCATAGGCTTGGAGCACCCCGACGACCTGATAGAGGACCTGGCCCAGGCACTCCGATAGTCCCTCATGGCACAGCCGACGCAAGAACCACACGGCGAGCGGCCGCCGGACGGCGGTCCCGCAGACGACGCCGGCGCGCCCGGCGCGGGCTGGCGGAGCGCGCTGTGGCTCACCGGCATAAGCTCCGCGCTCTTCCTCTCGCTGCTCCCGTTCTCCAGCTACGTGTCCTCCGCGCCCCTCATTCGCGAGGAGTGGCATCTCTCGAACGCCGAAGCCGCGCTGGTATTCTCCGCCTACCTCATTGGCTACGCCGTGTCGTCAGTTGTTCTCATCCCCCTTGCCGACAGGCTCTCGCCCCGCCGCGTGCTGCTCGCGAGCGTGGTGGTGATGGCCGTGAGCAACCTGCTGTTTCCGCTTCTGGCGACCAACGTGTGGTCCGGTTCGGCCCTGCGGTTCGTGTCGGGCATGGGCCACGTGGGGGCATACGTGCCGGGCATCCAGCTTGTGTCGCTGCGGTTCGCGCACGGCAGGCGCGGCGCGGCGGTGGGCTTCTTCGTGGCCATGGGCTACGCCGGCACCACCGTTTCCTACGTGTTCATGGGACAGCTGCTGGACGCCGTTTCGACCTGGCAGACGGCGTACCTGGTGACTGCGCTGGTGGCGCTGGCAGGCCTCGTGCCCGCTCTGGTATTGGCGCTGGAGCGCGACTCCGCACGCCCCGATGCCACTCCGGACCAGCGGGCAGCGCCCGCCGGCTGGCACCTGGACCTGACCGTGCTGCGCAACCGCCCGGCGGTGCTGGCGATAGCGGGGTACACGCTGCACACCGCCGAACTGTACCTGGCGCGGCTGTGGCTGCCGCTGCTTCTCGGCGCGATGTTCGTACACGGCGGAGCGGGCGCTCAGGACGCGGCGGCGCAGGCGTCCACCTGGGCGGGCCTGATGTTCATGACGGGTGTGGGCGGCGTTCTGCTGGGCGGCTGGGTGTCCGACTACACGGGCCGAACGGCCGGAGCGATGCTCATATTCGCCGTGAGCGGCGCGTGCTCGTTCATCGTCGGCTGGCTCATCGGCGCGCCGCCCGCGCTGATGCTCGCGCTCGGCTTCGTGTACGGGCTGTCCACCGCGGCCGACTCGGCCATCTACTCCACGGCGGTGACGGAGCTTTCGCCGCGCGGCCGGATAGGTTCCACCCAGGCGGTGCAGGCCTTCATCGCGTTCACCGTCGGCGCGGCCGCGCCCATCGCCGCGGGCACGGTGCTCGACCTGGTGCAGGGCGCAGCCGGATGGGGCCTGGCGTTCAGCCTGAACGGCGCGCTCGCGGTGTTCGGCGTGTCGGCCATGTTCGCGCTGCGCCGGATGCCGGAGTCGCTGCGCATGGCGCAGGGCAAGCGGTGATCGGCGTTTGACGCTCCGACTCCCTGTCGTGTAAGGTTTGCCCAGTTCGCTTGACTCAGGTACGGGCGGTTCGGGAACCTGCCTCAAGGCTTGCCAAGGTGAAGAGCAGCGGACGGGGAACGGCCAATGAACGCCACCACATACGACGACCTGGTTCGCAGAGTCAACGCCTGCACGAAGTGCACCCTGGCCCAAAAGCGCAACCGCGCCGTGCCCGGCGAGGGCTCGCTCGACGCCGACGTCATGTTCGTAGGCGAGGCGCCCGGTTACTACGAGGACCAGGAAGGGCGCCCATTCGTGGGCCGCGCGGGAAACCTGCTCAACGAGTTGCTCAACTCCATCGGACTGCGGCGCGAGGACGTGTACATAACCAACATGCTCAAGTGCCGGCCGCCCAACAACCGCGACCCGCTTCCCGGCGAGATTGCCGCCTGCCAACCCTACCTGGACGAGCAGCTAGAAATCATCTCGCCAAAGGTGGTCGTCGCCCTGGGCAGATACTCCTTCGCCAAGTTCTTCCCCGACGAGCCTATCGGCAAGGCGCGCGGCAAGGCCCGCCGCTGGAACAACCTGCTGGTGTATCCCATGTACCACCCCGCGGCGGCGCTCCGAAACGGCAGGCTGCGCAGCGCGCTCGAGGAGGACTTCCGCGCTCTCCCCGGTCTCATCGAGGACGCCGGATCTCTGCCGGATGACCAGGTGGAAGAGGAGCCTAAGCAGCAGCTGAGCCTGTTCGAATAGCGCCGGATGCCCGAATCCCCTCTCAAAGTCATACCCCTGGGCGGCCTCGGCGAGATAGGCCAGAACATGATGGCCCTGGAGTACGAAGACGACATAGTCGTCGTGGACGCGGGCATACTCTTCCCCGGCGAAGACACGCCGGGCATCGACTTCGCCATACCCGACATCACCTACCTTCGCGAGAACCGGGATCGCGTTCGCGCCATTCTCATCACCCACGGCCACGAAGACCACATAGGCGCGCTGCCGTTCGTGCTCGCCGAGATCGACGCGCCTGTTTACTCCTCGCGGCTCGCCCACGGGCTGATTTCGGTCAAGCTGCGCGAGCGGGGCATGATACGGGACGCCCGGCTCAACGTGGTCGAGCCGCACAACCGGTTCAGGGTGGGCAGCTTCCAGGTCGAGTTCTTCCGCGTCTGCCACTCCATCCCCGACGCCATGGGGATTGCCATAGAAACGCCGCTGGGCGTGGTCATCCACACCGGCGACTTCAAGATAGACCACACGCCGATAGACTCCCAGCCGATGGATTTCATCGCACTGTCCCGGCTCGCGGGCGACGGCGCGCTGCTTCTGCTTTCCGATTCCACCTATGCCGACGTGGCGGGCTATACCGAGTCCGAGCAGGTGGTGGGCCGCACGCTCGACCGGCTGATAGGCGAGGCGCAAGGGCGCGTGATGGTTGCCACGTTCGCGTCGCTCATCTCGCGCGTGCAGCAGGTGATCGACTCCGCCGTGAAGCACGACCGCAAGGTCGCCGTGGTGGGCCGCAGCATGGCCAACAACGTGAAGATGGCGCTGAAGATGGGCTACCTGGACGCGCCCGAAGGGGTGCTGGTTTCTACGCGGGACGCCGCCCGGCTGCCGAACGAACGGGTGATTATCGTCGCCACCGGAAGCCAGGGCGAGCCGACCTCGGCCCTCGTCCGGATAGCCAACGGCGAGCACCGCGACGTGGAGGTCGTACCGGGCGACACCGTGATTATCTCCGCCTCGCCCATTCCGGGCAACGAGACCCTCATCTCGAAGACCATAGACAGGCTGTTCATGCGCGATGCCCGGGTCTATTACAGCCGGATAGAAAAGGTGCACGTGCACGGCCACGCGAGCCAGGAAGATCTGAAGATGATGCTCGGCCTCGTCAGGCCGCGCTACTTCGTGCCCGTTCACGGAGAGTACAGGCACCTCGTGGCCCATGCCGCCATCGCGCGCTCCGTGGGCGTCCCGGCGTCCAACACGTTCGTCCTCACCGACGGCGACGTGCTGGAGATAGACTCCTTTGGCGCGGACGTGGTGGGCAGCGTGCCCGCGGGGAGCGTTTACGTGGACGGCCGCACGCTGTGGGATAAGTACAGCGGAACTCTGGACGAAAGGCGTAGGCTCGCCCGCAATGGGGTCGTGGCGGTGCTTCTGACCGTGGACGACGTTAGCGGAGAGGCGCTCGCCGAGCCTGCCATAGTGTCCTCTGGGTTCGCTGAATTGGACGAGTCCCAGCAACTGTTCGGAAAAGCCGCTAAAGTTGCCCTGCAAAGCCTAGAAGCCGAAACGCGACGCGCCATAGATTGGGATAGGGTGGAGGCCAGGGTCGCGGGCGCTGTCTCCGACTTCCTGTACGAGCAAACGCGCAGACGCCCAACCGTGCTCGTGGCCATCGAGCATCTCTAAGGGTCGTCGCGCGGGCGAAGCTGCCGATCCGGGGCAGCACTACCCTCGACCTCCTCCGCGAAATCTCGCGGCGCGGCCTCCCAGGCCGCCGCCCGGAATCTTACGCAGGAACAGGCGCAATGCAAGAAACAGCCGAACACGTCCCCGCCAGCGGCGGCCAGACCACGTCCTTCCCCATCGTTCCGGTAGCGGTAGCCGTAGCGGTGGCGCTCTCCGTTATCGTCGGAGTCATCTATTGGTTCCGCGCCCCCATCCTCGACGCGATTACCTCCGCCAGGGACGCCATCGTATCGACGCTTGGCTTGGGCGTTGTGCCCGTCGCGGCGGGGATCATCGTCCTCGCATTCGCGCTCGGATGGCGGCGCGGCTGGTTCCGGCATTACAGGCTTTGGCTCGGCTCGGTCGTGCTCCTCGCCGCCGCGCTCGGGGCCATGGCGTTCTTCTCGCCCGCCGGTGGCGCGCTCGCGGCGTTCACCCTGGGTGGTGAGGTATCGCTCGGGGGAGGCGTGGGACAGGCCATCATAGGCCCCACCGCGTGGCTCGGCGCGCTGCGCCTGTTCGCCGTGATAGCGGTCGGCGTGGCCGTAATCGCGCCGCCCGTAGCGGTTGTCGCCGCGTTCGGGTTGGGCAGGGCGGCGCTGTTCTGCTGGGTGGCCGTGGGACTCGCTGCCAGCGCCATGGCCGCCAGAATGCGGGAACGCCGCGAGCGCCGTGAGGAGGCCGACCCGTTGTCCGAGCAGATGGAACAGAGCTACGACCAGGACTCGGAACACGCATACCCGGCCTCCATGGGGTACGGAGTGGCCGCTTCGCCGTCTTACGGGACTGCCATGGGATCCAGCGCGGCGGGCGCTTACTCCTACGGCGTGGGATCGTACCGGTACGAAGGCCTTGCGTCGGCCGTTCGCCCGGATGGACATGCGCCTTCCGACTCTATAGCGGCAGATGCCGCGCCGGTGGGAGGAGACGTCGCTACCGTGTCGGCCGACGATAGCTCCGCGCCGGACGTATCCGGGCACTCGCGCGAGGAGTACGAGCCGGATGGTAACGGCTACGGAGGCGAATACCTGAACGCCGCCGACTGGACTGCCTACGGCTACGGCGTCTATGATCCCGCGCCCGCGCCTAATGGCAACGGGAGGGGTGTGGACGCATCCACCGGTCTCGTCGAGCCTTATGCCGAACCCCCACTTCGATCCGTTTCGCCCGGCAGGACCAAGTTCAACAGCCTTTGGGACCCTTCCCACGCGCAAACAGACGGCAATGGAGAGGGCGACCCGGCCGGCGATACCCAGCCCAGACGCTCCGCGAGTCGCTGGAACCTGCCCGAGCGCGACTTCTTGCGCGAAGCGCCCGAGGCGGGCGTGACCGAGGAGGAGATGCGGTCCACAGGCGACGTGATTCAGAGCACGCTCGCAGAGTACGGCATCGAGGTCGAGATGGGGCAGGCCATGCCCGGGCCGCGCGTGACGATGTACGGCCTCGTTCCCGGCTGGATCCGGCGCTACAAGATGGTGCGTGAAACCGACGAGTCGGGCCGGCCCAAGCTGGATGAGTCCGGCAAGGCGGTGACGAAGCGCCAGGAGACCAAAACTCGTGTGAAAGTGGACAGCGTACTGTCGCGTGAGAAGGACCTGGCCCTCGCGCTCAAGACGCCCAGCATACGCATCGAGACGCCCGTCATGGGCGAGTCGATGATCGGGATCGAGATTCCCAATCCCAATCCGGGCGTCGTGTCGCTTCGTTCGGTGGTCGAGAGCGGCGAGTTCCGCCGCTTGAGCAAGAAGGGCCACCTGCCCGTCGCGCTCGGCAGAGGTTCCGGCGGCGAGACGAAGGTTGTCGACCTCGCCACGATGCCCCATCTGCTCGTCGCAGGAGCGACCGGCAGCGGCAAGAGCGCGTGTCTGAACGGGATGATTTCGTCGCTCATAATGGAGAGGTCCCCCGCCGAGCTGAGGCTGATGCTCATAGACCCCAAGCGCGTGGAGCTGACTCCCTACAACGGCATACCCCACCTGCTCACACCCGTGGTCGTGGAAACCGACGAGGTGGTCGGCCTGCTGAAGGGCATGGTCAACGAGATGCTCGACCGCTACCGCAGGATGGAGGAGGTCGGCGTTCGCAACATCGAATCGTACAACAAGCGCACGTCCGACAAGATGCCGATGCTGGTGGTGGTGATAGACGAGCTCGCCGACCTGATGATGTCGGCGGCATTCGACGTGGAGCAGACGCTCTGCCGGCTGGCGCAGCTCGGCAGAGCCACCGGCATTCACCTGGTCGTCGCCACCCAAAGGCCGTCGGTGGACGTGGTGACGGGGCTGATCAAGGCCAACTTCCCGAGCCGAATCAGCTTCAGCGTCACCTCGCAGGTGGACTCGCGCACCATCCTCGACACCGCCGGCGCCGACAAGCTGCTTGGCCGGGGCGACATGCTCTACCTGCCGCTGGACGCATCGCGCCCGGAGCGCGTGCAGGGCGTGTTCATCTCCGACGGCGAGGTCGAGCACCTGGTGGAATTCTGGCAGAAGACTCCCCGCGGCCCGCTGGACGAAATAACGCTCCAGTCGGTTGTGGGCGAAGAGGAAAGCGAGCAGGCGGGGGCACAGTCCGACGGCGCCGACGAGTTGCTGGACAAGGCCATCAGCCTCGCGATGAGCCACAACAAGATATCGACCTCGCTGATGCAGAGACGCTTGCGCATAGGCTACCCGCGCGCCGCCCGCCTGATGGACGAGTTGGAGGACAGAGGCATCGTAGGCCCCAGTGACGGGTCGAGGTCGCGTGATGTTATAATAGGAAGCGTGTAAAGCCGCTGCCGCCGGATGTCGAGCCTCCGCCGACGCGGGCGGCTACACTCTGTGGGGAGCGTGCCAAGGTGCCCAGAAGCCTGAGCGGACTTATCGGCTCCGTCATGGGAAAGGGGCGGATCGAGGAAGAAGAGGAGAGCTTGTCGCCCGCCAGGGAAGACTGTCTGGTCTGCGGCAGCGCGCTCGCCGGATCGGTCCAGTACGACCGGTACCGTGTGTGCGGCCTCTGCGGCTTCCACTACAGCATGAACGCACGCGAGCGAGTCGACTCGCTCGCGGACCCCGGCAGCTTTCGCGAGATCAACCGCTCGATAACCTCGCTCGATCCCCTGTCCTTCTCCTCCAAGGTTTCCTACAAGCAGCGCATATTCCGCGACCAGCGACGCACCGGCCTGACCGAGGCCGCCGTGACCGGCACCTGCACCATAGGCGGCAGCCCTGCCATGCTCATAGTGCTCGACTTCGGGTTCATGGGCGGCACCATGGGCTGCGTGGTGGGCGAGAAGGTCGCACTCGCGCTGGAGCGCGCGTCGCGCAACCTGCTGCCCGCGATAGCCATTGTCACCAGCGGCGGAGCGCGCATACAGGAAGGGGCGCTGTCGCTGATGCAGATGGCGAAGACGTCTATCGCGTCCGGCCGGCTGGACGCGCGGGGACTGCCCTTCATATCGGTGCTAGCCAACCCCGCCACAGGCCAGGCCTACGCCAGCTTCGCGAGCCTGGCCGACGTCGTGCTGGCCGAGCCCGGCGCCATCGTGGGCGTGAGCTCGCTGCGACAGATCCAGCAGTCCGCCGGCGAGCCATTGCCCGAGCGCGCCCACACAGCCGAGTCGTTCGAGCGCCACGGTGTGCTCGACGCGGTGGTGGAGCGCGCCAAGCTGAGGGACATACTGGCGACGACGTTGGATCTGCTCGGTCCGCAGTACCGGCTCACCCCTATGCGGAAGCGTTTCCACCGGCGGTCGGTCGAGACTGACGCGCCGCAGGCTCCGCTGGCTTGGGACTCGGTGCAGCTCGCACGGCACGAGGAGCGGCCCACCTCGCTCGGCTACATAGACAGCATATTCGCGCCGTTCGTCGAGCTGCACGGGGACCGGCACACGGCGGACGACCCGGCCATCGCGTGCGGCATCGGGCGCCTGGGCGGCCAGACGGTTGCGGTTGTCGGACAGGAGCGCGGCCGCTCCGACGCCGATGGCGAGCGCAACGACGGGCGTACCTCGCCCGCCGGATTCCGCAAAGCCCAGCGCGTGTTGCGCATGGCGGCCAAGTTCGACATACCCATCATAACGCTGATAGACACGCCCGGCCCCTACCTGAGCCTGCAGGCCGAGCAGGGGGGACTCGGCGGCGCGATAGCCGAGACCATGGCGCTGATGTCGCGTCTTGAAGTGCCCTCGATTTCGGTTGTGATAGGCGAAGGAGGCAACGCGGGCGCGCTCGCGCTGGGCGTGGCCGACCGCGTGCTCATGATGGAGAACGCCATCTACTCCATCATCTCGCCGGAGGATGCGGCAGAGCTGATATACCAGGACGAGGCTAGAGCCGAAGAGGCTGCCGCCTCGCTCAAGCTGACCGCCGCGGACTGCCTGTCGCTCGGTATCGTGGACAGCGTCGTGCAGGAGCCGCCCGGCGGCGCGCATCTGAACCCCGGCGAGGCGGCGCGCAACCTGAGACGCGAGCTCCTCGCTGAGCTGGCGGATCTGCGTTCGACGCCGTCCAAGCGGCTGCTGCGGGACCGCTACAGGAAGTTCCGCAACGTTGGCGAGTACAGCTCCCACTTCCGCACCGCAATCAACCGCGAAGTGGACGCGCTCCAGGGGCTTGTGGCCACCGGCATGAGGCGTATGACGCGCAGGCAGCAGAACGCCCAGTCCGACGACGTGTCGCGCAACGGCATAGAGACGCTGTTCAGCGCGGGGGATTAGGACTTCAAATGAAGATTGACCCTCTCCCAACACTCACACCCCAAATCCATGAATGCAAGTAACCGCTCGGAGGCGTTGGGAGCGGCCTTGCTCGCGGACCTGGATTTCCACGGTACGAGCGGCGGTCACGGCTCACACTCCTGGCATCCCTTTCCGGCGAAGTTCCCTCCCCAACTGCCCGAATTCCTCATCGAACGGCTTTCTGAGACTGGAGAGATAGTTCTCGACCCGATGCTTGGCTCCGGCACAACGCTGGTGGAAGCCGTTCGGCTGGGCCGTCGCGCCGTTGGATGCGACATCGACCCTCTGGCGCGGCTAATCGCGGAAGCCAAGCTGACCCCCATCGATCCGGTAGATGCATTGGATGCCGGACTCGGTGTGCTGAACGCCGCCAAAAACGACTACTGGGACGAAGGCGACGTGCTGGAACGGGACCTGAAAGAGCGGTTCGACGCAAAGACCAGGGACTTCGTCGATTACTGGTTCCCGCCCAAGATCCAACTGGAACTGCTCGCGCTCACGCGGCGGATCGACGCGCTCGATGACCAAGACATACGACGGTTTCTGAGGGTAGCCTTTTCATCGACCATCATCGCCAAATCGGGTGGCGTGTCGCTTGCGCGCGATCTCGCACACACACGGCCTCACCGGGACAACGCCAAGAAACCAGGTTCCGCGTTCGTCGAATTCGGCAAGCGGCTGGAGCGCAACGTGGAGACTCTCACCAAAGACGGCTTCTGTGCGCCTCGCTATGTTTCGCCCAGTGCGGAGCAATCAACGCTTGAGCTATTCCCCCGAGTCCTGAAAGAGTCGCAGGCTCCTATCGACGAAATTGGGGATGCCTCCGTTCGGGCGGCTAGGGCGGATAACACGGGGTTGCCGTCCGACAGCGTCGATTTGGTCGTGACTTCGCCGCCATATGCGAACAACGCGATAGACTACATGAGGGCGCACAAGTTTTCGCTGGTTTGGTTCGGCTGGAATATCAAGGATCTCTCACAGCTTCGGTCACGCTACCTGGGGCACGAATCTATGCGCGGACCGGAATACGCGGACCTGCCTGAGCAGTGTGAGCGGACGCTGGCGAAGCTGGCTGAACACGATGACCGAAAGGCGATGGTATTGCGACGCTACTTCGGAGAGATGTCGGCGGTCCTGGAGGAAATGCGCCGGGTGCTGAAGAGCGGCAGAGCGGCGGTTGTCGTTGTGGGCACATCGGTGTTGCGAAGCGTGGACGTGGAAACTCACAAGGGCATCGCCAGCATCGGCGAGAGCGTAGGGTTCGACTTGGTCGGCATGGGCGTTCGCAAACTGGACCGTGACAGGCGCATGATGCCCGCCCGTTGGGGCAGGCAAAACCAGTCTCAAATCGAGAAGAGGATGCACCAGGAGTACGTCATTGGCATGGTGAAGTCGTAATGCCCGGAGTCATGGAGGATTTGCGGCGCGAATACCATAGCGCTCTTTGCGACAGAGTGTTGCGCGTGAACGGCGGAGTCTCCAACAACTCCGACAGAGGCAGCGCGGCGAGCGTCAGACTGGGCAAGGGCATCATAGAAGGTATCGGAATCGAACCCAAGTCCGGAAGGCTCGCAGGGCAGACGGCTGGCCTTCGATTCGAAGAGGCGACGAGAGACTTCTTGCGTGATGCGTTCGGTTTGCTCTCTCACCTGCGACCCGGGGAATGGGAGTTTTCGCTTGGCGGAAACATCAGGGACTACGAGCAGTACCAGCACCTGGCCGACGTGTCGCGAGTGATAGCGCAACACAAAGAGTTGCGGGTCGTCTTCGGCGACTATATCGTTACACCCGACATCGTGGTCGGACGGACTCCCGTAGATGACGATACGGTCAACGCGAATGACGCCCTGCTCGACGCCGATAGCAACCTGGCCGTCCATACGCCGCTGCGCCGCGCGAACTCGCAAGCGAACATCTTGCACGCCTCAGTCTCCTGCAAATGGACTCTTCGCAGCGACCGCTCTCAGAACGCCCGCACAGAGGGCCTGAACCTTGTACGCAACCGCAAAGGCAAAACGCCCCACGTCGTAGTAGTAGTTGGGGAACCGCTGCCGGGGCGCATAGCGTCGCTCGCCTATGGCACCGGCGATATAGATTGCGTTTACCACTTTGCATTGCATGAACTGACGGCAGCCGCAGCAGACAGCGATTCGGACGCGGAGTTGTTGAACACGCTGGTATCGGGAAGACGCCTGCGCGACATCAGCGACTTGCCGTTCGACCTCGCTATCTGATGCGGGCCGGATTCAGCCCTTCGCGCCAGGGGGCGGCTAGGGGAGGGGCCGGCTTGGCTGGGTGGTCGGGGCGGAGCCGTTGGGGATGCCCTCGCTGCGCCGGACTATTCCCACGAGCAGGTACACGAACGGCGTGTCCACCGCGGCTATGGCGAGCTTGACCACGTACTGCGTAACCATCATGTTCACGAGCGTACCGGTCGATTCCGTGCCCACGAAGGCTATGGATACGAACAGCAGCGTGTCGATGGCCTGTGAGACCATGGTCGAGCCGTTGTTGCGGAGCCACAGGAAGCGCTGGCCCGTCAGGCGGCCGATCCGGTGAAACAGGAAGACGTCGGTGTTCTGGCTCACCAGGAAGGCGATCATCGAGGCGAGCACGATTCGCGGTACGGATCCGAGCGTATCGTCGTAGGCGGCCTGGCCCTCCCAGAAGCCTGGCGCGGGCAGAATGCGAGTCAGGTAGACCAGCGCGGCCATGAGAACGCTGAGGGCGAATCCCATCCACACCACGCGGGTCGCCGTGCGCCTGCCGTACACCTCGGAGAGAGTGTCGGTCACGAGGAAGGTGAACGGATAGGCGACGATGCCGGCCGTGAGCACCCAGTCGCCTATGGCGAGCAGCTTCACGGCGACGATGTTCGCGATGATGAGCAGGGCGGCGAAGGCCATGGGCAGGGCTATGCGGGCCAACTTATTCCCCTCTCTTTTCGGCGCTGAAGGTCTGAGGCGGTACGGGGAGCAGGAATCAGAGGACCTCTTTGAGGTAGCCGCGAACGGCGTCGACGAACCGGCGCGCGTTCTCCAACTGGTCCGCCGCGGTGCTCTCGGGGAACGGCGCCAAATCGTAGTCTCCGAGGTGACGGAGCTTCTGAGCCTGGCTGAACGTAGTGTGCAGTTCCAGCGGCAGTATTCCTGCCCCGGCGAAGTGGTGGCCGAATGCGGATATGACGCCGCTGTGCCTGGAGAACGTCAGGCCCTTGGTGAGTAGGGCTGCGGACGCCGCGTAGAACATCGCGTAGTAGGCGCGCGAGGCCGAGAACCCGAAGTGCTGATTGTCCAAGAGTTCGCCAGCCGCCTGGATGCTCTCGTCGGCGGCGCTCATCAGGGTTGCTATCTCTGTTTTCAGTTCGGCCGCCTCCTCCGAGAGGATGAAGATTCCCTCTCGCTTCACGTTGAAGAAGAATGGCGAACGCCCCATCCAGTATTTGATCTCGCTCATTGGCACGGGTGACACGAAGGCATCGCTCTCAACGAGGATGCTGTACGCCAGCTCGTCGACCTTCGTGTTTGACGCTGCTGCGGCATCGGCGTTCTTGAAGAGGACGATTACGTCGATGTCGGAGCCTTCGGTCTCCTCTCCGCGAGCGTAGGACCCGTAGAGAACCATTCCGCTGAACTCGGTCGGGAAGGCTGCCCGCAGGCCCACGCGGAACTGCTCGATGACCTTCCAGAGGTCAACGGCGGGAAGGGTATGTTGGGCGGTCTGCGTCACCTGAACGTCCTTACGCGCCCGCCATTCGCGGACGGATAACTTGACACTTTGCCGGAAGAGTAGTAATCTGACGTACAGACAAGATTACTCTAGTCGGACTGAGGTGTCGGGCGAGCGTTCGTCCGGCACCTTTATATTTTCCAGAACACATCGCGTCAGCATGTTTTCCGTGTTCAGTTCAATGACCCTCACGTCGCTTCCGGGCCTGTTAGGGTCTTGGACCGCTCTTGGAATCCTTGCTATTCCCATCTCAATCGAAGTGTCCACACTCCCATAAGCATCTCGCCAAGTCGTGCCGAACTGGGGCCTCGTCTCAACCAGCTTCTTGACGAAGTACGGTAGAGTAACGTAGGGCAGAGTCTGCGATAGCCGATCCAGCAGTCGCACAAAGCTGGCCCATTTGCGAACTTCGTTCAAGGGAGGCAAGTCTTCCGGCCTGATGTTGGAAGTGAGTTCTATCCGAGCTTTTCGAGCTTCTTCCGAGAAATACCGCTCGAAAGGAAACGAAGCGGTCGCCAGAGTCCCCAACTCCGGCGACAAAGAGCCTGTCTCCGACGACACGTAAACGTCGAATCCCCTCTCCAGCGCACGGCGCACGGCGACCGCATAGTCGGCATCCCCCGCGCACAGAAGCATGACCGGCTTGGGCGGGTCTGCGCGCTCGTGCGTCAAATCGATGATGTCGGCCACTATGGTCGTGTCGCACCTGTCGCCGCCACTGGCCTTTCGGGACACCAGCGTAGGCCGAAACCTGTAGTCCTGCTCCAGCACAGGCACCACCTTCTCGTATCTGTTGCGCCAGTCCGCATAGACATTGACGTATTCGAGCGCGCCCACTCTTTCCACGATGGCCTTGACAGCGGGAACTGCCAGACGCGCCACATTCTCCGGTTCACCCAACCCGGAAAAGCGATTGCGCAGTCCCTTTTCGATGTTGGGCCAGTCAACGAAGGCTACGATGGGAGTCTGTGATTCGTCAGCCACGCTTATCATCTGGCGTTAGGGTAGCTTCCCTTACGTGCTGGCAACGCTGCCGTGCGCGGCGCGGCTGCTTTCGTAGGCGGCTATCTTGTCCTCGTGCTCCAGGGTGAGGCCGATGTCGTCGAGCCCGTTGAGCAGCAGGTGTCGCCTGAACGCCTCCACGTCGAACTCGGCCGAAATCTCCTCGTCGTCGTCCCAGACGCGCAGGCCCTCGAGGTCCACGGTGAGGTTGTAGCCGGGGTTGGACTCGGCCTTTTCGAGGATGCGGTTGACGGTTTCTTCGGGGAGCGCGACCGGCAGCAGGCCGTTCTGGAAGCAGTTGCTGTAGAAGATGTCGGCGAAGCTGGGGGCGATGACGCACCGGAAGCCGAAGTCCTGGAGCGCCCAGGGCGCGTGCTCGCGGGAGGAGCCGGAGCCGAAGTTGCGTCCCGCGACGAGGACGGAGGCGCCGGAGTAGGCAGGCTTGTTCAGGACGAAGTCTGCGTTTGGCGAGCCGTCGTCGTTGAAGCGCCAGTCGTTGAAGAGGAACTGGCCGAAGCCGGTGCGTTCGATGCGCTTGAGAAACTGCTTGGGGATAATCTGGTCGGTATCGACGTTGACGCGGTTTATGGGCGCAACAACGCCCTTGTGCTTGACGAATGGTTCCATTGGGCATCTCCGCTTGTGTTGGAAGTGTAGGTGCAAAACTATATCACAATGGGTGGCGGCGCGGGGAAGGGGCGCCCGGGAGGGACGCCCCTTCCAAATTACAGAGGCCCGCAAACGCCCGCCCTAGCACAGCATAACGTGGCTCAGGTTTTGCCACGCGCCCCACTGGGCGGCGTAGGCGTGGGCTTGGGGTTGGACGTGGCGCACGACGTGTCGTTGGTGGCGCCGGTGAGGTTGGCGGGGCTTTGGGCGATGCGCAGCATGAGCAGGTCGCCCGCCTTCCAGGGCTGTGTGCACACGCCCCACGTATAGCTGTAAGCGCCCACGGTCTCGCCGCGTGTAGCGTCTTCGATGTCCAGCCGCAGCTTGACCGACCCGTCCAGCGCGATGAAGTCCAGGTGGTGGTTCTCGGGCGGCAGCGGCAATGGCCCAACCGTCAGCTTGACCTTCTGCGACTTCCACGCTATCGAGCTGATGGTGGTGGTTGCGGTGTCGCCCGCCTTGCGGTAGGCCGCAGGCTTGAGGACGCCGAGGGATGCGTCGGCCTTGTACTCGCCGGTGGAGGTGGCGTAGATGGGGTCGAAGAACGCCTCGTGCAGGGTGCCTGCGGGGGCGGTTACGGTGACCGTCCATTGTGAGTAAGCGTCGTGGGGTTTGAAGTCGCAAGGTATTTTCCGATAATGCTGACTATTGAACTTAACGCTGTACGTGCCTGCCGGTAGCGGCCGAGCTGTGGATAGGGTGTAATGGTATCCGTTGGCGGAACTGGAGTCGTCGTCCACAATCGCGGCTTGGAAATGAGCGCTGTCTGGGCCGCTTAGCCAGTAATTGTTGTACTTCGGCGCTTGTTCATCTTCAGTCTTCCAGTACTTGAAGACCTCGGTCCCCGTACTCAGTCCTGATGCCAGCGTTTTGGAATACCGGTAAGGGGTCCAGGGATACCCTGCCAATCGCTCCCCTCGCCTTGCGCGCTCGCGACCCAGCTTCCGCTCGATGCAGACGTCGTATCCCTCGATGCCCTCGCCCGCCTTCAACGTGGCCTCCATGTCCGCTATCTCGGTCTTCAATTCGGCCAAGGTGATTGCGGCTGGCCACGGCTCCGAGCCGCCCGTCATGAAGGTCAGACTGCCGGAGGCCGCAGCCTGCGCCGCAGAGGACGTGGACACCGCATCCGACGTAGGCAACCAGGAGCGGCTCAGCGTGTCTATCGAGTAGTTGAACCTCGTCATCACGAAGTTCGAAAAAGTGAACGTCAATGCGTTGGCGGCGGTGGAAGCCGCTGCGTCGTCTGCGGAGTAGGGTTTCTCAAGGTCTTGCAGAAATATGACCGCCTGTCGGTTGTCCCAGGAGGTTACACGCTCGGCCACGGTGCGGTCCGCAATCTTGCGGGCTTCCTCTTTGGAAGAGTAGGCGGAATATTTGAGGTAATCGCGCACGACTACCAATATCTCGCTGGGACCCGTTCCCTTGAGATACTCGTGGACAGTGAACCGCAGCTCTTGTACGGGCCTGTAAGTCGTACCGCTGCCTTCGCCGGATACCGTCTCGGTAGTGGATGTGGCCGACTTCAACGACACCCGTACAATGGCTTTGGACTTGTAAATCTGCTCGTCCAGGGAGGGTGAGACGTGATAGTAGGGTGGCAGTGGGGCAGCGATTGGCGTTGGGGCAGCGACGATTTCCGGGGTCGGGGTTGGCACCGGAGTAGAAGACGTCGTGCCTTGACTCGCACAGCCGACGGCGAGCAGGAACGACCCTGTGAGCGCGAGCGCCACCAGGAAGGCCATCACCTTGGCCCTGTCCCTCAAGGGAGTGGGGATTTGCCCCCTACGTCGTCAGCAGCATGGGGTTGCGCGGCAGGGGCGCTATCTGGGCCTCGGTGAGCGGGTAGGCCTCTTTCTTGTATATCTGGACACGGTGCGAGCCGAAGTCGGGGATGTACAGCCGGCCTTCGTCGTCCACGCGCACGTTGATCGGGCCGCGCAGCCGGCGGCCCGCCTCCAGGCGGCTCATGTCCCGCAGCCGAAGCGTTATCTGGTTCGACAATACGTACTGCAAGCCGGACTTGGACAGGTTGGCGTCGCCGATGAACTTCTCGACGTACTGGCCCTGCTCGTTGAAGAGTTGCACCCGGTCGTTGCCCCAGTCGGCCACGTACACGTCGCCGTCCACGTCCACGCACACGCCGGAGGGCCGGTTGAACTGCCCGTCGCCGCAGCCGGACTCCCCGAACGACGCCAGGAACTCGCCCTCCGCGCTGAACTTCTGCACCCGGTCGTTGCGCCAGTCCGCCACATAGACTTCGCCAAGCTCGTCCACCGTGACGCCCCAAGGCATGTCGAACTCGCCCTCCGCACAGCCGTGCTCGCCCCAGCCGCCCAGGTACTCGCCGTCCTTGGTGAACTTCTGCACACGGTGGTTGAGCGTGTCGGACACGTACAGGTTCTCGTCGGCGTCGAACGCGATGCCCGACGGCCTGTCGAGTTGACCCTCGCCGCTGCCGTGCTCGCCCCAGCTTGCCAGGAACTCGCGGTCCTTGCTGAACACCGATACGCGGTGCAGCGCCTCGTCGGACACGTACAGGTTCTCCTCCGCGTCCCGTATCAGGCACGCGGGCCAGGTAAACTGGCCATCGCCCGCTCCCGCGCCGCCGATGGTGCCCAGGTTATCGTCGTCGAAGTTGAGCACCCGTATCTCGGTGCCGAGCCCGCCACGACAGAGCACGTACACGATGCCGTCGGCGCCCAACGCCACGTCCACGGCGTTGGAGGTGACGCGGCGCATACCGAGCGTCATGTGGTAGGGAAAGCCCGAACGTAGCAGGGCGTATGGTCTGGACATGGGGATGCCTCCGGGGGAGTTAGTTATCAGTTGTTAGTTATTAGTGGTTAGTGGGTCAGTCTGTCAGTAGTGAACGCCACCCTGAAAACTAACAACTAACCACTAATAACTGCCTACTATCCAAACGGATTTATCTGCTCGAACTGGCCGCCCACTATGGGCGCGGCCTCGACGCCGAGCCACTGCTCCAGCAGCGTGCCATAGATGCCTCGGAAGTCGATGGTGTGGGCGAGGTCCTCGCCGTTCAGCCACTTGTCCGGCTCAAGCGAGGGGTACTCGGCGTACAGGCCGCCCTCGACCCGGTCGCCGATGATGAACGCGCCGCCGCCGGAGCCGTGGTCCGTGCCGCTGCCGTTGTCGTAGATGCGCCGCCCGAACTCGGTGAACACGTACATCACCACCTCTTCCGAGGCGTCGTGCTCGCGCAGGTCCTGGAAGAAGTCCATGATCGCCCGCGACAGCTCGTCCACCAGCTTGGGGTGCGTCGGCACCTCGTTGGCGTGGGTGTCGTAGCCGCCCTGGCTGGTGTAGAAGATGCGCGTTCCCAGCCCGGCCAGGTGCACCCGCGCCACGTCGCGCAGCGCACGCGCGATCGGCGTGGCCGCGTACTCCACGTCGGAGGAGTACATCGCGGGGGCTTCCTTCAGCCTGTCCGCGCCCTTCAGCACGTCATTGCCCGTTTGCGCCAGGTACTCCATCACCGGCCCCGTGCCGATGGCCGGGCCGTACATGTCCTTGAATATCTGGAGCGCCTGGTCGCGCTGCTCCGCGTCCGATATGCCCGTCATCAGCCCGTAGTTGTCCAGGTCGCTCACCGACGTCACGGGCACGCCGGGCACGGACAGAGCGCGCGGAAGACCCACGCCGAAGTTGACGCCCGTGAGCACGTTGTCGCCGTTGGGGTCAAGTTCGCGAATCGTCTTGCCGACCCAGCCCTCGGTGGCCACGCGCTCCGGCTCGCAGGTGTGCATGATGTCCATGCCGCGGAAGTGGGAGCGGCTGGAGTTAGGGTAGCCGATGCCCTGCACGATGGCGACCTTGCCCTGGTCGTAAAGCTCCTTCACCGGCCCGAAGTTGGGGTGAAAGCCCAGCGTGTCGTCGATGGGGATGACCTGCTCCTGCGGGATGCCCACCAGCGGCCGGTTGTCGTGGTACACCGGGTTGGTGTAGGGAATGACCGTGTTCATGAAGTCGTTGCCGCCCGTGAGCTGCACAATCACCAGCACCGGGGGCTTCTTGATGGCTACCATGTCGGGTGGACCTCCTAATTGCTGCTGAGGAAGATGGCAAGCAGAGCCGCCATGATCGTTACCCAAGAGACGCCCATCAGAATGAGGCTCTGGTTGAACCGGTTGTTCATGGTGCTTTCCATGCTCGATGACCGGCTGTCCATGCTCGCGAACCGGCTGTCGATGCTCTCGAACCGGCTGTTCATCTCACTGCGAAGGGCGGTCACTTGAGCTTCCAGGTTATCGACACTGCCGCCCAGTTGAACTAGCCGTACGTTCAGGTCGTCAATCCGGTTGTTCGTGTCGTCAATCCGGTTGTTCGTGTCGTCAATCCGATCGTTCATGCGGTCGAACCGGTTGTCCATTTCGGCTTTCAGAGACGTCATGGACTGGTTCAGGTCTTCGAGCCGCCTATCGACCTGCTCGTAGGCCCCTTCCAGCCTGCTCATTCTTTCCGTGGTCATCGCTTTGGACTCCTAACTCGGTTTGGCAGTCCCCCTACGCGAACTGGTACTCGCGCGTTGCGACGATGAGTTGGAGCATACGCGCGATTCGGGCTTCGCTGACTTCGCGCTCCTCGTCGCTGTCGAACCGCAGGTCGCCGCCCCTGCTGGCGAAGTTGAGCAGGCCGGCGCGCGTCTCCTCGCCCGCGTCCACGGGACCGGCGAGATCGAGACACCGCTCTACGAACAGTTCGGGCGACACAGGCCCACCCTCGGCGGCCAGCCTGTCGATAATGTCGCGCACGCCCGGCTTGGACACGTCGCCTATCTGGTTGACCGCGAAGTTCACGCGCTGGTTGAGCGTGCCGCCGTCTATCCACTCCTTGCCCGTGTGCCAGCCCTCCACCGTCGGCGGGTTCATAAGCTCCTGGCCCATCAGACCGGGAGCGCCGCCCACCTGCGTCAGCCCCAGCTCGGGGAACGTGTGGGTGCCCGCCAACTTGATTGTGCCGGCCACAAGCTCGGCGGGGCTTTTCACCTTGGCGGAGCGCGCCCGCTTGAAGAAGTCGGAGTTGAACAGCGTCCGCAGTATCACCCGCATGTCGCCGTCGGAGTCGAAGTAGGCGTCCACCAGCGCGTCGATCGCGTCCGGGTCCTGCGGCGGCTCGAGCTCCCAGGCGGGCACCTGCGGCTCGTCGGCCACGAAGAAGTTGTACAGGTGGCGCGAGATGAAGCGCGCGGTGGCGGGCTGCCTCACGATGATGTCGATTATGTCCTCGCCATCGAAGTTGCCGACCTCGCCCAGGAACTCCTTCTCGCCGTCATCGTGATCCTGCTCCAGGTACACGAACTCCGTCTGGTGGTGGCCGTAGGGATACAGCGGGATGGGTTGGGTGAACGTCCAGCCCGTGAACGCGCGCGCGGCGTTCTTGATGTCGTCCTCGGTGTAGTTGCCCACACCCATCGAGAACAGCTCCAGCAACTCGCGGCCCCAATTCTCGTTGGGCTGCGTGCTGTGGTTCTCGCAGTTGTCCAGCCAGTAGTTCATCGACGGGTCCCTGCTCAGCTCCAGCAGGATGGCGCGGACGTTCGACAGACCCAACTCGCGGAACATGTCGATCTGGTTGATGTTGCTGGGCGTGTGCTCGCCCTTGTACCAGGCGGTGGCGAACACGTGATGCCAGAAGAGCGCGATCTTCTCCTCCAGCGGGCGCTCGCTGTTTATCATGCGGTACATCCAGCGGCCCACCCAAATGGGCAGCGAGTCGGGATACGTCAGTTCGGGGTAGTAGCGCCTCAGCACGTCCTCGTCGACCTCAGGCCCATCCTCGGGGTGAAGAAGCTGCTCGACCACGGCCTCGTAGCCCATCGCGTCCAGCCGTTCGAGCTCGCCGCGAGTCGCGCCGAACCCCGCGCGGCGCATCAGGTGAGCGGTGAGAGCAATGTTGTCGTTCGGCACTGTGGAACCTCCGTCGTCACGGGCCGAAAACCCGGTCTTGCGGCAAACGCCGCACGTTGGCATTTTAGCGCATAGCCCGCGACAACGGCAACGCGCACGCGGGCCTCTCTAAAGCCCCCTCTCCCTGGGGGAGAGGGCTAGGGTGAGGGCGAAAGAGTCCCTTCCCTCCTCGCAGGGGGAAGGTTAGAGTCTGCCCCGTACTCGATACGGGGATGGGGGTGTCCCCTACTCCTCCAGCACCCACAAGTCCTTGCCGCCGCCGCCCTGGCTGGAGTTCACCACCAGGCTGCCCCTGCGCAGCGCGACGCGGCAGAACGCCCCCGGCACGATGCGCGTCTCCCGTCCGTGCAGCACGAACGGGCGCAGGTCCACGTGGCGCGGCTCGAACCGCCCGTCTATGACGCAAGGCGAGCGCGACAGCGACAGCACCGGCTGCGATATGAAGTCCGCCGGGTCCGCCTGTATCCCCTTGGCGTAATCCTCCCGCTCCTCCTGCGTGGCGTGCGGGCCTATCAGCATCCCGTAGCCGCCCGACTCGCCCACGCGCTTGACCACCAGGTTCGCCAGGTTGTCCAGCGTGTACTCCAGGTCCTCCGGCCGCCGGCACAGGTACGTCTCCACGCTTGCCAGCAGCGGCTCCTCGGACAGGTAGTACCGGATCATGTCGGGCACGTAGGCGTAGACGCTCTTGTCGTCGGCCACGCCCGTGCCCGGCGCGTTCACCAACGTCACGTTGCCCTGCTTGTATGCGTGCATCAGGCCCGGCACGCCCAGCAGCGAATCGGGCCGGAACACCAGCGGGTCGATGAAGTCGTCGTCCACGCGGCGGTATATCACGTCCACCCGCCTCAGCCCGGACGTGGTGCGCATGTACACGAACCCGTCGTTCACCAGCAGGTCTCGCCCCTCCACCAGCTCCGCGCCCAGTTCGTGGGCTAGGAACATGTGCTCGTAGAAGGCGGAGTTGTACACGCCCGGCGTCAGCAGCGCGATGGAAGGGTCCGACAGTCCGCGCGGCGCGAGCTCCCGCAGCGTCTCAACCAGCATCCGGCCGTAGTGCTCCACCTCGCGCACGCGGGAGCTGCGGTACAGCCGGCGCAGGCTCGCCTTGGCGGCCTTGCGGTTCGCAAGCATGTAGGACACGCCGGACGGGACGCGCAGGTTGTCCTCCAGCACCATGAACCCGTCGTTGGTGCGCACGATGTCGGTGCCGCAGATGGCCACCCAGGTGCCGTGCGGCGCGGAGAAGCCGCGCATCTCCAGGCGGTACTGCGGACAGCCCCTCACCACGTCTACGGGAATCACCCCGTCCTCGATTATGCGCGCCGGGCCGTAGGCGTCCTCCAGGAACATGTTGAGCGCCTTGAGCCGCTGCGTCAGCCCCGCCTCCAGGCCGTTCCACTCCTCGCCCGACAGCACGCGCGGAACGCAGTCGATGGGGATGATGCGCTCGTCCGCCTCGTCGTCTCCGTACACCGTGAACGTTATGCCTTCGGTGGAGAACGAGCGGGTCACGCGCTCTTGGATGCTCTCCAGGTCCTCGGCGGTGAGGTCCAGCATTTCTTTGTGGAGCAGCCGGGCGTGCTCGCGCGGCTCGCCACCGGGCAGAAACATCTCGTCGTATATGGTTGGGTCGAGTTCGTAAGCGTCGAAGTCCATGGTTGCGCCTCATCGGTGCTCCAACGGTCGCATATCTCGGGACGGGGGCCGATGGAGCGGCTGGGCGTAGTGTACAACAGCCCGGCCCGCATGGGAAACGAGCCGGAACGGGGTAGCAGGGGCGCCGGTCCCCTCTCCCAAGACTGGGAGAGGGTGAGGGTGAGGGTGAGGGTTGAAATGGCACGTCACATTACCCCGCCGGATGCGCCAAACCGCGCCCCCGTTCGCCTACGCCCGCACACGGCCCGCGTGATAGCCTACCGCCGACACAGCCCACTCCTGCCGAGGAGCGCCATGAACCAGGCCGACCTGAAGAAAGACTGGCTCGCCGGCAACAGCGTGGTCGCCCTCGGCGGCGCGCTGCTGCTGGCCCAGTCCTGGAGACTGTCCGGCGGCGCGATTCAGCTACCCTTCGGACACACCATCCCCGACGTGCTGGACGCCGTTTACGTCGCCATCGTCAGCTTCCTGCTGGTGTCGTCCCTGGCGCTGGCGGCGGCCTCGATGCTCTCCCCGCTCCGCACCTGGGCGCTGCGAAAGGCCGCGCCGTTCGTGCCCGCGTTGGGATTCTTCGTCTGGGTGTCGTTCGTGCTCAGCCTGCTTTCGGCCAACGCCGCGCTCCCGGACGACCGCGCCTGGGCGGACGCGCTCTCGGCGGGCGGCGCGGTCATGGCCGTGTTCATCGCCTTCACGATGGTCATCAACCCACTGCTGCGCACGGTCCTCGGCCGGCGCTAGCACCCCCACACCCACTACCGGAACGCCAGCGCCTCCTTCGGGTTGTGCACCAGTATCCTGTCCACGTCCTCGTTCGAGAAGCCGCGGGCCTTCATCCGGGGCACGATGTGGTTCAGGATGTAGAAGTAGCCGTGCCCGCCGTACTTCACCAGCCGGTGATTCTGGCAGATGTCGTGGGCCACCACAACCTTGTCGCCGTAGCCCTCCGAGCTAATCCAGGCGATGTCGTCCATCCGCTTGGCGTCGCTCGGCATGTCTATCTTGGTGTTCGCGGAGTAGTACGACTGCTCCTGACCGAACAGGTCCCACTCCAGGTAGCATCCGCTCTCGGCCAGCATCTTCAGCGTGCGGCGCTCGAAAATGGTGCGGTCCAGGTGGCCGACGATGGTGTTGCCCAGGTCCGCGCCCGACTCGCTCAGCACCTCGACTATCTCCAGCGGGGCCACCTCGTCGCGCCCGGGGTGTATCAGTATCGGCGCGCCCGTGACCTGCTGCGCGCGCGACGACGCCCGCAGCACCTTGCGCTCGTTGTCCGTGAGCGGCCAGGTGCAGCCCACCTCGCCGATGATGCCGCACTTGATGCCGGTGTCGTCCACCCCAACGGTCACGTCCTCTACAATCTTCTCGAAAATCTCGTCCTCCGACCGCCCGTCCATGTCCTCCGGGTGCGCCTGGTCCACGTAGTGCGAGCCGCCCATGATGACGTTCACGCCGGTCGCCCGCGAGATGCGCGCCAGTCCGACGGGATCGCGGCCTATGCCGAGGCTGGTGGCGTCCACTATCGTGTCGCCGCCGTACTGCTTGTACAGCATCGTCTCCGCTATGGCCGTCTCCACGCTGTTGACCCGGAAGTTATTGATGTTGGGCGCCGCGTGGTGCCGGATGTAGCCCATAATCTCCATGGACAGCGGCCGATCGTAAAACTCCCTCGCGCTCGCCTCCACCGGAGGTTCGGACATGTGCGTGCCGTCCACCAGCAAATGCTCGTGCGTAAGCGTAACGCCAAGCTCGCCGGGGTCTACGGGGCCGGTAACCGTCTGGGCCAAGCCTGTCATATCGCCGTATGCCATGGTGGAAGCCTCCTGTGCGGCTGCGACCGCCGCGAATTTGCGGCGAGTGTAAGGCCGCCCTCCACGCGGTGTCAATCACCGATGGACTATGTCCTTGTGAACCTAAATCCGTTTGCCTTATACGGCCCTTTGGGATAGCCTGTGTGTTACGAGGCGACCATAAACATGGATGAGACTCAAAAGAAGAACCTTCAATCCAGAGCGGCGGAGACGCTTAAGCTACTTACCGAATCTCCATTGAGCCGCCCGCTGTTCGTTGAGTTCGCTGGCACTCCAAAGAGCGGTAAGAGCACTTGCATCGATACAGTCAACCACTTCTTCAGAAGGCTGGGATACAAGGTTTTGGCGCCGACTGAAGGAGCCTCTAAGAGAACACCCTACTATCTCAAAGACGATTACGTCGCATTCAACGCCTGGTCTGCGACCTATGCTCTCACCCACATCCTGGAGGGCCGCTACGGGACAGATGAGTACCACATCGTCATCTTGGATCGTGGCTTGTTTGACGCCCTGGCATGGTTTGAACTGTTGAAAGAAAACGGTGACGTCACTTCGGAAGATTGCACCGCCATACAGCAATTCCTGCTTGTCGGCCATTGGCGTGAGTTGGTCGACGCGGTCTTCCTGTTCCATACGGACCCTGCCACTTCGCTCGAACGCGAAAATCGCAACAAGCTGATAGATGAGCCGGGGCGAGCAATGAACCCGGACTTCCTTCAATCCCTGAACGGGGCGTACAATACGACCAGGAGACAATACTCAGACAAGTTCAGCCAGTTTTTCATCATCGACACGAGTCAGGGGCAATCGACTGAACTCTCCACCGCCTATACGGTCGCAGAAACTATCCTTGACCAACTGTCGCTGAAAGTGGCGGACAGGTGACTGCCATGGTAACAACCGAAGTCCTGGTCTTTCCCAGAACCGTATTCGGTTCCGCCTATTCGCTGCTGCCCTGGGAGTCCGTCCAGTCCAAAATCGCCGAGATAGAGGACTCCTTTTCTTGGCTTCACAGGCCAGACGCCGAGCGGTCTGACGACGTGGTGCAGGCAATCCCTTGCGCGCTTGTCAAAGATGGCCAAGGCAGGTATTGCGTGTTCCGCAGGGTTCAGCAAGACCGCAGAGATCTGAGCAAGAAATTGAGCTTGGTTGTAGGTGGACATATCGACTCCCCGGACGATCAAGACTGCTTTCTCACGGCGATGTCACGCAATCTGTTGCGCGAAATCGACGAGGAAATCGGAATTCGCCCGGACGTATCTCCACGGCCGGTCGGGGTGGTTATAGACGGTTCTTCGATAGCCGCATCTCGGCATGTTGCCTTTCTGCACGAGCTCATAGCGGAGAGCGTTGCGACAAAAGCCCCTGAAGAGTTCAGTGGCAAGGGGTCAAAGTACACCGGAAAGTTCGTACCCGCTTCTCAATTGAGGAAGTGGCGCAACGAATTCGATCCGTGGTCTCGGCTCGTGATTGAAGAGTACGTATGCCCGCCAGGGGTTCGTCCCAGGCCGCGCCAAGGTTCATTCCTCTAGCCCCCCAATTTGACGCTCACACGCCAAAATTGCTACACTCGCCACTAGTTCAACACGCGCGACAACACTGGCGCACACGCGCCCGAACTCACACCGGAACCAGGAGGCTAACGTGACCTACACCACCGACATGTACGAAGGGATGATCGCCGAGACCATCTCCATCAACGGACACGGCGGCGACGCCATCAACACCTACTTCGCAAGGCCGCTCGGCGCGGGCCCGTTCCCGGCTGTGGTGCTCATACACCACCTGCCCGGATGGGACGAGCTCTACCGCGAGTTCGCCCGCCGCTACGCCCACCACGGCTACCTCGCCATCTCGCCTGACCTGTACCACCGCTCCGGGCACGGCACGCCCGACGACGTGGCCGCCAAGGTCCGCGCCGAGGGCGGCGCTCCCGACGACCAGGTGGTAGGCGACGTCGCCGCCGCCGCCGACTACATCCGCTCGCTGCCCTACAGCAACGGCAAGGTGGGCGTGTTCGGCACCTGCTCCGGCGGACGCCACGTGTTCCTGGCCGCCTGCCGCACCACCACGTTCGACGCCGCCATCGAGTGCTGGGGCGGCAACGTGGTGATGTCCCAGGAGCAGCTATCGCCCGCCCAGCCGGTGGCGCCCATCGACTACACCGCGGACCTCTCCTGCCCCCTGCTGGGACTGTTCGGCGCCGACGACATGAGCCCCACTCCGGCACAGGTCGACCAGCACGAGCAGGCCCTCAAGGACCACGGCAAGGACTACGAGTTCCACATGTACGACGGCGCGGGCCACGGCTTCTTCTACCACGACCGCGGCGCGTACCGCATAGACCAGGCCATGGACGGCTGGAACAAGATCTGGGACTTCTTGGGCCGCCACCTCAGCGGCTAGCGGCCTACCCAAAAACTCTTCCCCCCTCGCAGGGGGGCACCCAAAGTCCCTTCCCCCTTGATGGGGGAAGGTTAGGATGGGGGTGAGGTCAGAGAAGCCGCCGTCGTTTCACCCTCACCCTAACCCTCTCCTGTCGAGGGAGAGGGGACTGAACCACAAATGAATCAGGGGGTCATCACATGACGTGGAGCGGCGAGACGCCGGACTTCTATCGCAGCATCGGGGTTAAGTCGATAATCTCGGCTTCAGGCAGCACCACCGCATACGGCGGCAGCAAGCTGCGGCCCGAGGTGATGGACGCCATGAACCGAGCGTCCAACGCCATGGTGAACATGGACCAGCTCAACAGGGCCGCGGGCCAGGTGCTCGCCGACATCACCGGCGCCGAGGCCGGCTTCGTCTGCAGCGGCGCCGCCGGCGGCCTCGTGCTGCAGGCGGCCGCGGTGGTCGCCGGATCGGACCCGGCCAAGATGGCCCGGCTGCCCAACACCGACGGCATGAAGAACGAGATAATCATCCACAAGAGCCACCGCTTCCCCTACGACCAGTGCTACCTCTCCGTCGGCGCCAAGTTCGTGGAGATAGGCGACGGCAGGCGCTGCCAGCCCTGGCAGCTCGAGGCCGCGTTCACCGAAAACACCGCCGCGGTGGCCTACCTCTTCTCCCCGTTCGTCACCCGACGCGCCATCCCCTTCCCCCAAGTCTGCGAGATAGCCCACGCGCGCGGCGTGCCCGTTATCGTGGACGCCGCGTCGTTCATACCGCCCCGCGCCAACCTGCGCCGGTTCACCGCCGAGGGCGCCGACATGGTCGTCTACAGCGGCGGCAAGGCCGTGCGCGGCCCGCAGGGCACCGGCATCCTGGCCGGGCGCGCCGACCTCATCGAGGCCGCCTTCGCCAACGGCAGCCCGCACCAGTTCTTCGGACGCGGCATGAAAGTGGCCAAGGAAGAGATAATCGGGCTTGTCAGCGCCCTCCAGATTTTCGTCGAAGAGGACGAGGACGCCGAGAACGAGCGCTACACCCAGATGTGCCAACAGGCCGTGGACGCATTCATCGAGGTGCCCGGCCTCGATGCTTCGGTGGAGCACGACCCGTACAACTACCTCATCCCCCACGCGGTGATGCGACTTACCGACGAGTGGAATGGTCGAAGTCGCGACGAGATGTGGAATTCGCTTACCGAGGGCGATCCCGCGATTTACCTGCACAACGTCGGCGACCCCGATTCGCTGGTGATCGACCCGTTCAACCTGAACGAGGAAGAGCTAGGCATCGTAATCGAGAGGCTCCGCGAAGAGCTTCTCAAGTAGCTGCGGTTGACGCCTCGTCCGGTTAATCTGCTCGCCTTGGCCGTCGCCGTGTTCGCGGTGGCGGCTGCGGGCTGCGGCGGCGAAACCGCTCCGCCGGTCGCGCCCACAGTCCCACCATCGCCCGCGCCGACAGTTGCCGTCGTCCCGTCCGCGCCCGCGCTCGGAGCACCGTCCACTCCACCCGCGTCCGCCGTCCCGCCCACACCGACAGCCGTCGTCGTGCCACCGACGCCCACGGCTTCCCCAGCGCCCGCCGCGTCACCCGCTCCCGCCGCGTCCCCCGACCCAAACTACGACCCGACGGCCACCATGCACAGGGTGTTCCCGAAGATTGGCTTCGAAAAGCCGGATTTCGAACTGGCCCTGGCCGACATTCTGCGCGAGCGAGACACCTCCCAGGTCCCGGTCCTCATCGAGGCGCTCCGCTTCTACTTCGACGAAGAGAAGCAGGAACGGGCCGCATCGACGCTGCGCTCGCTCACCGGGCAGAACATCGACCGGCGCGCATGGGACCAGTGGATGGAGTGGTACGGCGCGAACCGCGAGCGCTACCGGCCGCCCGAGGGCTACGCCGCCTGGAAGGCCAACCTGCTGTCCTTCATAGACGACGGCTACATCGATCTGCTCGCCGACGCCGAGGAAACCTCCCGGATAGACCTCACCGAAGTCGTTTGGGGCGGCGTCCCGATAGACGGCATACCCGACCTGCGCGATCCCGACGTGGTGCACGCGGACGAGGCCCCATACCTGCAGGCGCGCGACAGGGTGTTCGGCGTGTCCATCAACGGCGAGCACCGCGCCTACCCGCTGCGGATAACCAACCCGCACGAGATGGTGAACGACGTGCTGGGAGGCGAACCCATCGCCCTGGCGTGGTGAACGCTCTGCGGCGCCGGAATCGTGTATTCCGCGAAGATAGACGGAGAGCCGACAACCTTCGGCACCTCCGGCCTGCTATACCGCAGCAACAAGCTGATGTACGACAGGACCACCCGCAGCATCTGGAGCCAGCTACTGGGCGAGCCGGTCATCGGCGAGCTGGCCGACAGCGGCATCAAGCTGGACTTCTTCCCCGTCAACCTCACCACCTGGCGGGAATGGCGCGAGGAGCACCCCGACACCACCGTGCTTTCGCGCAACACCGGCATCTATCCGCCCGAGGTGTACCAGTCGGAGAACAACCCGCAGTCGTTCTACTACGACTACCGCAACTCCCCTCTCACGATGTTCCCCGTCTGGCAGACCGACGGTCGCCTGTACGCGAAGGACCAGGTGCTGGTCGTAAACGTGGGCGGCGTGTACAAGGCCTATTCCCTGCGGGCGTTGCAGACCGAGCGCGTCGTCAACGACGCGGTCGGGGGCGTGAACGTCGTCCTGGTGTCGGGTTCGGTCACGACGCTGGACGCGGCCGTGTACGAGCGCGGAGACGAGGCGTTCGCCCCGCCGACCGACTACGTGGTGAGCGACCCCAACGGCCCGCCGCCCCAGGAGCTGCGCGACTCCGCCGGCAACGTGTGGCGCGTCGCCGAGCACGGACTGTTCCGACCGTTGGAGCCAACGAGCGTGCTGCCGCGCGTCCCCTCGCACGAGGCCTACTGGTTCGGCTGGTACGCCTTCCACCCCGACACGGAGCTGTACACCGGCCAGTAGCGTCTGGCTATTCGAACCGAACGACCAGGCGCGCGTCCAGCGCGGCGGCCAGCCGCTTGAGCGTGGACAGCGACGGGTTGGCCGAACCGCCTTCAAGCCGAGACACTACGGATAGGGTCGTGCCCATCCGATCGGCCAATTCCCGCTGCGTCAGACCGCGTCGAAGCCTAAAAGATATAATGCTGCTCACAAGTTCGTAGTCGGGCCTGAGAGCCTCATACTCCCGCGCAACTTCGGGGTCCTTCAGAAGCTCCCGTTTGTACTCTTCCCATGTCCTGGACATTGCCATCGTGCAACCCTGAAGCCTTTCGGTATCCATCATCCTGCACACGACCTGAACGGTCATGCGAACTTTAACATAATACAGGAGCGATAACTCGTTAGAAAGTTGCCCTCATTTGGATATAGCCTTTCCCAAAAGTGGTAAAATCTGACGAAACTCGCAACCTAACATTAAAGGACAACACCATGCTGGAACGATTCAAGCCACGCGAGGAAGACCAGGTACGGATAACCGAGCCGTCGCTGCGAACATCCGTCGCGGCCATATTCGAGAAGATGGGTGTCTCGCCCGAAGACGCCGCCGAGGGCGCGAACACCCTCGTGATGGCCGACCTGCGCGGCGTCGAGACGCACGGCGTCTCCAACATGCTGCGCTCCTACGTGCAGCAGTACAACGAGGGCAACCTCAACCCGCGCCCCGACTGGCGCATCCTGCGCGAGTCGCCCGCCACCGCCACCATCGATGCCGACAAGGGCTTAGCCGTCATCCTGGGCCCCAAGGCCATGCGCATGGCCATCGACAAGGCGCGCGTCGTCGGCATGGGCGTCGTGTCCATGCACAACGCCGGCCACTCCGGCGGCATCGGCCACCACGCCATGCTCGCCGCCGAGCAGGACATGGTCGGCATGTGCATGACCGCAGGCGGCATGATGGTGCTGCCCACGTTCGCCGCCGAGCCGCGGCTGGGCACCAACCCCATCGCAATCGCCGCGCCCGCCGCCACCGAGCCGCCGCTGCTGTTCGACGCCGCAACGTCCGCCATCGCCGGCAACAAGCAGGGCCTCGCCATGCGCGTGGGCGCCGACCTGCTGCCCGGCTGGATATCCGACGTCGACGGCACGCCAATCATGGAGGAGACGCCGGTGCGTCCGCGCGGCGAGTACTACCACCTGCCGCTGGGCGGCACCCGCGAGCAGGGCTCGCACAAAGGCTACGGATTCGGCCTCATGCCCGAAGTGCTGGCCACCATGCTCTCCGGCGTCGCGCCCACCATGGTGGATCCGGCCACCACCGGCTCCAAGCACTACTTCGCCGCCTACAACATCGCCGCCTTCACGGACGTCGACCAGTTCAAGCGCGACATGGACCGGATGCTCAAGACGCTGCGCGAGACGCCGCCCGCTCCCGGCCACGAGCGCGTGCTCTACCCCGGCCTGTCCGAGTACGAGGAGGAGCAGGACCGCCGCGCCAACGGCATCCCCCTCCACCACGAAGTCGTCGAGTGGTTCGAGGACATCACCAACGAGCTGGCCGTGCCGGGCCTCGCGCTGGCGTAAGCCCCCTCACTCGTAGCGCAGCGCCTCTATCGGGTGCATCCGGGACGCCCGCAGCGCCGGGTAGATGCCGGAGCACAGCCCGATGGTCGCCGACACCGCCAGCGCCACCGCCGCTATGCCGGGATCGAACCCCACGCCCGGCGTCGCCGCCGCGGAACTCGGGTCCCCCTCCGTCACGATGAACTCGACCAGCAGGTTGATGGCCGGCGTGAGCGACAGGCTCAGTAGCAGCCCGATGGCGCCGCCGCCTATCGTGAGCAGCACGGCCTCCGCCACGAACTGGAACAGCACGTCCCGCCTCTTCGCCCCCATGGCCTTGCGTATGCCTATCTCTCGCGTCCGCTCCGTGACCGAGACCAGCATGATGTTCATAACGCCTATCCCGCCTACCAGCAGCGAGATTCCGGCTATGGTGCCCAGGAACAGCACGAACACCGCGATTATCTGGTTGAGGGACTCGATAAGCTCCTGGAGCGTTTCTATCTCGAAGTCGTCTCTTCCCGTGAGCCGATGGCGCAGCCGCAGGATGACGCGAATCTCCTCCTTGGCGTCGTTCACCACCTCCGGGCTGACGGCCTCCGCGTAGATGGTGTCGATGGCGCTCTGTTCCCCAGAGCGTGACGGCTCGCCCATCCGGTACAGGGCGGTCGTTATAGGTATCAGAACGGTCTCGCCGCTTCCGCCGAAGAAGCCGAAACCGGTGTCTTCCCTTACCCCGATGACCGTGAACAGCCGCCCGTTGATGCGCACGGGCTGGCCCACCGGGTTGCGCGTGGTGAACAGCGCCTCGGCCATCGACTCGTCGATAACCGCTACGAGCGCCCTATCCTTCAGGTGGGCGCTGTTGATGAACTCCCCCTGCTCCAGCTTGATGTTGCGCAGCCGCGCGTACTCCGGTGTTACGCCTCCCGCCTGGCTCGACGTCCAGCCCAACTGGTGCGGCCCTCCCACCGGCACCACTTCCGCGCCGATGCTCTTGTACGGCACGCTGGTCTTCACCGACGGCGCCAGCACGGGGTCAAGCAGCGCGTAGGCGTCTTCTATCGTGAGAGGACTTGTGGACTCCAGGCGCGAGAAGAAGGCCGAAGTCGGGACTCCCTCCGGCGGGGGCGGCCCCTCGAACGGCCCTCCGTAAGTGGCGGAAATGAAGAGCAGGTTGGTGCCCTGCGCCTCGATCTGCGCCGTGATGCCGCGCTGAACGCCCCTGCCAATGGTCATCAGCACCGTCACGGCGGTGATGCCGATGATTATGCCGAGCAGCGTAAGCACGGACCTGAGCTTGTTGCTTCTCAGCGACCCTAAGGCCGTTCTCAGGACGTCTATGGGACTCAAGGCCCGTTCGCTCCAGTGGCCTCTTTAGGGATCCTCGACAACAATCGTCTCGTCTTCCTCTTCCGGCTCCGGCCCGCCCACGGTCACCTCCGTCTGAAACCGCCCGCTACCCTCAGGCCCGACCTCGATGGCGATCCGCTCGCCCTCCACAAGACCCTCTTTCACCACCGTCCAGAAGCCGTCGCTGCTGCCCAATACCACCGCGCGCTCATCGACCTGCTCGCCGTCGACCACCAGCACCACTGGGTTGGCGTACTCGCCGCGGATGGCCTGGTTGGGGACCAGCAGGCCCCGCTCCTCTCCCAGCGACACCCTGGCCGTAGCGCGCAGGCCCTCCTGCAGGCGCAGCCCATCCGGCAGCGCAACCTTCACGTCGGCTTTGAAGGTCACCGCCCCACCCTGGTTGGTGGCGTCGGAGCCTATTTTGGAGACCACGCCTTCCAGCGTTTGGTCCGGCAGCGAGTCCAGAGTGACCGCCGCCACCGCGCCGCGCTCCAGTTCGAGCACCTCGAACTCATCCACGCGCCCATCCACCTCGGCGACGGCGTAGTCTATCAGCACGAGTATGGCGTCCGCGGCATTGATCTCCTGGTTCTTCTCCACCGATACCTTGGACACGTAGCCGTCCCAGGGGGCCGTCAGCGTGGAGTTGTCGAGCCTGGTGACCGCGCCGTCCAGGTTCGCCTGCGCCGCGACCACCGCCGTTTCCCGCAGCGTGACCTCAAGCTCCCGGCGCGCGGTCAGCCTCTCCAGGTCAGCCTCCGCCTTCGCGAGGTTCGCCTCCGCGACGGCCACCCGGCCGCGCCTGGCCTCCACCTCGACGGGGTCGATCTCGCCCACCCTATCCAGGTCCGATTCCGCCTGCGCAAGGTTGGCCTCGGCGAGGGCCACGCGATCGCGCTTGGCCTCAACCTCGACGGGGTCGGGCGCGCCCAGCTTGGCCAGGTCCGCCTCGGCATTCGCAAGGTCCGCATCGGCGAAGGCGACCCGCTCCCGCAGCAGCTCGGCCCTGTGCCCGCCGTCGAGGTTGGCGAGGGTCTTCTCGGCCTCGGCCAGCGCCTTTTCGGAGCGGATGACGGCGGCCTCCGCCTGCGCTACGCTCCCCTCGTGCTGTACCAGCAGCCTGCTCAGCCGGGTTCTCGCCTCGTCCAGGGACTTCCAAGCCCGGTCTATGTCCTGCCGGATGCACAGCAACTTGCCGCCTGGGACGCCCACCGGCGGCGGCTCCGAGTCGTCGCACTCAACACGTATTGCGCCTGCGCCGGGGTAAAGCGAAGTCCAGACGTACACCGTAAGCTCGTTCCACCGGGTGGCGGGGTCGTCCCCCGGCGTTCGTCCGGCAAACGGGTCGTAGCCCCGGCCGTACACAACCCCGGGGTCGAATTGCCAGGCGTCGAACAGAGCGTTCGGGGACAGGGCCAACTCATCCGCCGTGAGGACCGCTCCGGTCCACTTGCGCACTGCATCCCTGTAGGCCCGCTCCGCTTCGGCCACGGCCCTGTGGTGGCCCGCGTGACCGCTGGTGTCGCCGGCTTCCTGGAGACCGCGGCGCGCGGCGACCAGGTCCTTGCGCGCGGCGTCGACCTGGGCCTGGGCGTCCTCTCGTTCGACGTCCGGCCTGTCCCGGGCGTCCCTAAGCGCCGCCGTCGCGTCGAAAACCGCGCGCCTCGCCTGCGTGAGCGCGTGCGCGGACGGGCCGAGCAGCGCGTCGAGTTCGCGCCGCGCCTCTCGAAGAGCGCCCTCGGCGTCCAACACCGCGCCCCTGGCCTGCGTGAGCGCGTGAGCCGGGGGGTCGAGCAGCGTGTCCAGTTCCCGCCGCGCTCCCGCAAGCGCGGCCCTGGCGTCCAACACCGCCTGCCTCGATTCCGCAAGCCGCAGCGTGGGATTCTCGGCGGCGGCGAGATCGTCCCGCGCTTTCAGCAGGTCCAATTCCGCCTGGGCGGCGGCCTGGCGCAGCGCGGCCACGCTCTCGGCGTCCAGCCTCGCGAGCGGCTGGCCCGCCTTCACTTCCTCGCCTTCGCTGACCAGGACTTCATCGACGAATCCGCGGGACGCGAACGTGAGCGTCTCCTTGTTGGGGAAGACGATGCTGCCGTCTATCGAAATCTCCCTGGTCAGCGCCCCCATCCGCACGGGAAGCTCGCGCTGGTTCTCCTCCAGCGCGGTCTGCGACGAGCCGCCCAGCAGCGTGTACGCGCCGTAGCCCGCCGCGACGACGGCCAGCACGAGCACAGCCACCAGGACGACGCGCCAGCGGAAGAGCCACCTCAGCGCGCGCGGAACCCAGCTTATAACGTTCCTCATAAACCTCCCGCCCGAATCGACGAAAGCCGCCGTCCGCGGGCGCGCCTGCTTGGGCGCGCCCGCGGAGTCCACGGCCCACCCTTTCAACACTACCACACAATTGTCAAGGAAGTGTGAATGGGCGGGACCTGCAACACCCTGGTCGGCGCTCCACAGGTAGGGGTGTCCCTTGTGGGCGCCCAGGGCGCGATTGCCAACACGGGCAACCACGAGGGATTGCCCCTACAGCCATACGTGAGGGCCGCGCTGGAGCGAGGGGCCGCTAAAAGTGCCCCAAACCGCACTGTTTTGCCCTTTTCGTAGCTGGGAGAGGTGACACTTGGGGCGGTTGGGCGTCCCAGTCTGAGCGATTTGATGGGGCAATTTGGTGAAAATGGAGCAGAAGTGCGCAGCGAACGGGAGGGCGTTCACCCCTATCGTAACCCCGTATCGAGTACGGGGCAGGCCCTTCCCCCTCACAGGGGGAAGGGCCGCTGGGTTGGCAGGAACGGCATCAGGATGTCGGCTCTTCCCCCTGTGAGGGGGAAGGGACTATCGAGACGTGGTGGCGATTTGGTTGTGTAGGTGCGTTATGGGGAGACGGTAGCACTGATGTGCGGGCAGGGTCAAGGGCCATGGCGAAGGAAGGGCGTTCACCCCCATCCCCGTGTCAAGCACGGGGCAGGCTCTAACCCGTTCGGCAAGCTCAGGGCAGGCTCTTCCCCCTGCGAGGCGGAAGGGACTTTGAAGCGGCGGGACGAAACAGGTATGGATTAGGCCACCTACAGGGCAGTTGCGGGGCGCCCGCATGGTAGTGGTGTGGACTCGATGGCGCGGTTTTGGGGCGGAATTTCGGGGGTCGGGATATTCGTGTGGTATCATTGCGCCGACGAGCCTTGCCCAGGATGGCGGGCGTGGATATTCGGCAGAGACCTTCGCTATCTTCATCGGGCCGTGCCAGGGCTGGCGCTGCCGTAGGCTCGCTTGCAAGGGCAACGCGGAGTGAGTAGCGGAGAGGATTTTCTCTGATGCAGACCGAACGAAAAAAGCTCCACAGGCACGACGAATCGGAGCGCGACTTGCTTCCCAGACCCGAAAACCCGATTGGGGTTGACGAGGCGGTTGAGATGTTCGTGGAGAAGGTCAGTCGCATCGAGTACGTGGACGAGATCCGCTGTTACCAACGCGGCGGTGGCCACACTGTGTGGACGATAATCGACGCGCCGCGCGACAAGTCTGCGCTCGCGTTTCCCATTTATGACGTTCAATGGGAGATATGGGACCGCATGGACGATGAAACCCTGGATTTTCGGGTCGTCAACGCCAACTACTACGAAGACACTTCCACGATAGCTCAGGGCAGCGCGCTGCTTTGGAAAAGGCCCAATGCCAAGTGAAGCGCAACACATTGCCAAAGCAGAGCACAACGAGCGATTCTTCATCGCTATCTCAGAAGGGTTCCAGCCGTCTTATGGCCAATACCACGATTGGGTGGTAACGGGAATGTTCTACTCAGCGCTGCACTACGTCGACGCATACTTGGCGCGCGTCTGGGGGATTCACCCCGAAACGCACGGCAATCGCATAAGATCGGCTCATCGCATCAGTCAACTACGACCAATGCTGAACTATTACACGGCGTTGTCGTCTGGCAGCATCGAGGCACGTTACCGTCCAACGAGGTTCACCGAGGCTACCGTACAGGACTTTCGTGAAAACAACTTCATGCCGTTGCGACACTACATGCGCGATTTGCTCGGCATTTAGCGGGGCGGATTTCAAACCCGCCCGTGTGACCGACCCCGTAGCCCGGAACCCTACCTCAAAACGGGGTTAGGGCGCCCAGCCATCCGTAGGGGCAATCCCTTGTGGTTGCCCGTATTGGTAATCACGCCCTGGGTGCCCCAAGGGACACCCCTACGTGCGCACGGTTGCGGTGACGCCGCCAACTTGCCTTGACCGGCGCGGTGCGATACAGTGTCAAGCCACACGGCGGGGGCTTTCCGTTCCTTCTCGTTGGCGGTACGCCCGCCTGCGTCGAGCGGCCCCCCGGTTCGTGTCACCACTGACCGCACAGGCTCAGCAAGGAGGACGGCATGACTACTTCGACCACTTCCCCTTTCGGCGCGAGCATCAAGCGGCGTGAGGACCCCAGGCTCATATCCGGCCAGGGCACCTACGTCGATGACATCAAGATGGTGGGTATGCTGCACCTGTCGCTGGTGCGCAGCCCCTACGCGCACGCCAACATCGTCGGCATAGACACCTCCGCCGCGGAGGCCGCCGACGGCGTGGTGGCTGTCTATACCGGCGAACAGCTCGCCGACCAGCTAGGCAATCTCATCTGCGGCTGGGTGGTGCCGGACACCAAGGAGGTGCCGCACCCGCCGCTCGCCGTAGGCAAGGTGCGCTGCGTGGGCGACGCCGTGGCCGCGGTGGTCGCCAACGACCCGGCCGTGGCAGCGGACGCAGCCGCGCTCGTGGACGTGGAGTACGAGCCGCTGGACGCCGTAGCCAACGCCGAGGAGGCCACGAAGGACGGCGCGCCGCTGGTGCACGACGAGGTCGAGAACAACGTCGGCTTCGAGTGGGAGGTCGGCGGCGGCGACGTGGACCAGGCCGCGAGCGATTCCGAGGTTCGCGTCTCGCAGCGCATCGTCAACCAGCGCCTCATTCCCAACTCCATGGAGGGCCGCGCGGTCATCGCCGACTTCAACCCGGGCACCAACCAGGTCACGCTCTGGACGTCGTCGCAGATTCCGCACCTGGTGCGGCTGCTGCTCGCGCTTGTTACCGGCCACCCCGAGCACCAGATACGGGTGATCGCGCCCGACGTGGGCGGCGGATTCGGCAGCAAGCTGTACCTGTACGCCGAAGAGGTCATCGCCTTCACCATCGCCAAGGACCTCGCCAAGCCCATCAAGTGGATTGAGAGCCGCCAGGAGAACTTCCTCGCCACCACGCACGGACGCGACCACATCGGCGACTGGGAGATAACCGGCAACCGCGACGGCACGATAACCGGCCTGCAGGGCACGGTGTACGCCAACATGGGCGCGTACCTGTCCACCTTCGCGCCGGCCATCCCCACCTACCTGTTCGGGCTGATGCTAGTCGGCCCGTACACCATCCCCAACATACGCTGCAAGGTCATCGGCGTGTTCACCCACACCACGCCGGTGGACGCCTATCGCGGCGCGGGCCGCCCCGAGGCCACCTACGTCGTCGAGCGGATGCTGGACCTGTTCGCCGCCGAGATAGGCATGGACCCCGCCGAGGTTCGCCGCAAGAACCTGATTCCCCCATTCGAGGACGGCTACGAGGTCGCGACCGGCGTCGCTTACGACAGCGGCGACTACGAGGCCGCGCTGGACAAGGCGCTGGGCATGATCGGCTACGACGACTTCCGCAAGGAGCAGGCGGAGGCCCGCCAGCAGGGCCGCTACCTGGGTGTCGGGCTGTCCACCTACGTGGAGATATGCGGCATGGCGCCCTCCGCCGTCGCCTACGCCTTGGGCGCCAGGGCCGGTGTGTGGGAGAGCGCGCTCGTGCGAGTGCACCCCACCGGCAAGGTGACGGTGTACAGCGGATCGTCAGGACACGGCCAGGGCCACGAGACGACCTTCGCGCAGCTCGCCGCTGCCGAGTTCGGCATCCCCGTCGAGGACGTGGAGGTCGTGGAGAGCGACACCGCGCAGGTGCAGCAGGGCACGGGCACGTTCGGCAGCCGCAGCGCGGTCGTCGGCGGCACCGCCATCCACATGAGCGCCGCCAAGATAAAGGACAAGGCGCGGCGCATAGCGGCGCACCTGCTGGAGGCGGCGCCCGAGGACGTGGTGTACGAGGACGGCAAGCTGTTCGTGCAGGGCGCGCCCGCCGAGGCCAAGACGTTCCAGGAGATCGCGCTGGCGTCGTACTGGTACGACGGCCTGCCCGAGGGCCTGGAGCCGGGCCTGGAGGCCACCAGCATATTCGACCCGCAGAACTTCACCTGGCCGTTCGGCACCCACATCTGCGTGGTGGAGGTCGATACCGACACCGGCGACACCCAGGTGCTGCGCTACGTGGCGGTGGACGACGTGGGCAACGTCATCAACCCGATGATAGTGGACGGCATGGTGCACGGCGGCGTGGCGCAGGGCATCGGCCAGGCGCTGCTGGAAGAGGGCATCTACGACGAGGACGCCCAGTTGATAACGGGCAGCATGATGGACTACGCCATCCCCAAGGCAGAGAATCTGCCGTCGTTCGAGACCGGGCGCACGGTAACGCCGTCGCCCGCCAACCCGTTGGGCGTCAAGGGCGCGGGCGAGACCGGCACCATCGCGGCGTCGCCCGCGGTCATCAACGCCGTGGTGGACGCGCTGTCGCCCTTCGGCGTGCGCCACCTCGACATGCCCGCCAAGTCCGAAAAGGTGTGGCGGCTGATAAACGGGTAGCGCAAGGACGCACCCCCATCCTAACCTTCCCCCGTCAAGGGGGAAGGGATTATGGCGAGAGCGGGATAACGCGATGCTTGTCCGACTCGAACCCAAAGACTGGCTGATGCACGCCGTGTATCTCTTCTTCGACGAAGAGACGCCGGACCCCGAGGACCGGGAGGTGCGCGACTACCTGGCCGCGCACAAGCTGGAGCCCAAGCGCACGACCACCACGACGTGGGACGACCGCGAGTGGTTCGTCATGTACTTCGGCGGCTGCTACCTGGGCCGGCACCTGCGCGTCCTCTCCGAAATCCAGCGCCGCGCCGCCGGCGAAGAGCAGCCCACCCTCCCCTGAAGTCCCTTCCCCCTCGCAGGGGGAAGGTTAGGATGGGGGTGACAATGGAGAACCCCGCTTGAAGATAGAGGGCGCTTTCACTTTCGCGGCGGACGTCGAGACCGTCTGGGCACACATGCTCGACCCCGACGCGCTCTCCGCCTGCCTGCCCGGCTGCGAGCGATTCGAGCCGGCCGGCGAGGACAGCTACGAGGTGGTGATGCGCGTAGGCGTCGGCGGCATATCCGGGCGCTACACCGGCAAGGTCACCGTCGCCGACGTGCAACACGCCCAGTCGTACAGGATGATAGTGCAGGGACGCGGCGCGGGCGGCGGGATACGGGGCGAGGGCGTGCTCACGTTCGCGCCGGACGGCGACGGCGCCCGCGTCACCGTGGAGGGCGACGCCCGCGTGACGGGCGTGGTGGCCAGGGTGGGCCAGCGCCTGCTGGGCACCGTCTCCAAGACGCTGATGACGCAGTTCTTCGCCTGCATGGGCGCGGAGGCTGCGTAGGGGCGGTTCGGGCGACGGACTTTAGTTGCGCGCCACGCAGTCACCCTCACCCCAGCCCTCTCCCTCAAGGGAGAGGGGGCAGTCTCGTCGCGCTACTGGCCGCGCAGCCGGCGCAGTTCCGCCTCTGCCGCGAGCCGGGCGTCCCGCTCTTCCCCCGCCCGTGCCTCCGCCACAAGCCGAGCGTCGCGCTCTTCCGCCACCCGCGCCTCTGCCGCAACTCGGGCGTCGCGCTCCTCCGCCGCCCGCGCCTCTGCCGCAACTCGGGCGTCGCGCTCCTCCTCGTGGTTCGGCAGCCATCGCTCTCCCGCCGGGTCCCAGAAGCGCAACTCGCCGTGCACCCACCACAGGTCCAGGTTCAGCGCGGGGCTGTGCGCCCACAACGAACCATCGCTCTCGTGGCGCAGCTCGAAACGCTGGTATTCCCCGTCCACCAGCCGCTCGCCCACCAACGGCTCGCCGTAGAAATTCCCGCCGGTGGAGTCGTAGCGCCAGTACTCAGGCACGCCGATTTGCGCGTACAGGTCCCGCTTGGCGCCGGTGTCCCTGCGCCCCGTGCTGGGCGAGCCTATCTCGAGCACGAAGTCGGGCGGCTTGCCAACATCCCACACCAGGTAGGTGTTGTTCCCCTCGCCGGACAGCGAAAATAGCGCGGCCTCCGACAACTCGAACGCCACGTAGCAGTCCGGCGACAGCACCTTATCCCGGTCGCCCTCGACGTAGTACATCAGGGTGTTGCCGTTCACGTGCGCGCCGGGCGTTTCCGAGAAGTGGACTTCCAGGCGACCGACCGCCGCGCGGTACAGGGGAGCTTGGAATTCTCCGTCAGGCAAGGGCATACCATCCGTTTCGGGATAGAAGATGGTGGTGGTTCTGGCAGTCGTCATCGGTTCCTCCTGCGCCGCCTCATCATACCACAGCGTTCGCGTACGACAGCGCCCCACTAACCCTCCAGCCCGCCCAGGAACCACCTGACCGCCCCCTCGAAGTCGCTGGGCCGCTCCTGGTAGAACCAGTGCGCCCCGCCCTCCAGCTCCGCGAGCCGCGCGCCCGGCACCGCCTCCCGCATCCGCACCGCCACCTCGTGCGTCAGCAGCTCGCTCTGCCGCCCGCGCAGCACCAGCGTCGGGCAGCGCAGCCGCGACCACTCCGCCCACAGGTCGGGGCGCTCGTAGGCCGCCAGCAGCGCGCGGTCGCGCTTCCACGCCCTGCGCCCGCCAGCCAGCTCCGACGTCATGTGCAGCGCCTGGTGCGCCAGCATCTCCTCGCCGGAGTTCGGCTGCCGGCTCCGCAGCCGCTCGACCACCGCTTCAAGCGAATCCCACTCGTCGGACTCGGTGTTGTAGCGGACGAACATCTGCCGCGAGTCCGGGTTCACCGCGTCCGGGTCGATGTCCACGATAACCACCGCCCGCACAAGCTCGGGGCGATCCAGCACGAACATGAAGGCGTTGCGCCCTCCGGCGGAGTGGCCGACGAGCGTTATCGACCGCAGGGCCAGGTGATCGACCAGCGCGTGCACGTCCGACACGTAGTGCCGCAGGCCGTAGGTCTCGGACGTCGCCCTGCCGCTGTCGCCGTGGCCGCGGTGGTCCAGCGCGACGACGTGGTAGTCCGCGCTCATGCTGGCCGCGAAAAAGTCCCAGCTACGCGCGCAGTCCTGGAGGCCGTGCAGCAGCAGCATGGACGGCGCGTCGTGGTTGCCCCAGTCCACGTAGTGCAGCCGCACGCCTCCGGCGTCGACGTGACCGCTGGCGGGAGTCGGGCCGTCGCCGCTCACGCCGCCGCTCCGGGCAGGTAGCGTTTGGGAAACTTGGCGACCACCGAGTACAGGATGTCCACCATGTTGGCCAGCCGGACGCGCGCCACCTGCGAGCAGAGTTGGTAGGCCATAAGCCGCTCGATGCCGTAGTCGGCTTCCAGCCACATCACCAGCTCGTAGAACGCGATGCGGGCGGCGTCCTCCATGGGGCGGGCGCTGCCGATTGTCATGATGAAGTCGTCGGATTCGACGCGGGGCGTCGCGATGGGCCGCTCCTTGATGAGGTCCACACTGAAGACACCGCGCGTGGGTATCTCGGTGGCCACGCCACACACCTCGGCGTCGCCCTGCGCCGCGTGGCCGTCGCCCACGTGCAGCAGCGCGCCCGGCACGTTCACCGGCAAGAAGACTGTGTTGCCGGGCGCGACGTCGGCGGCGTCCATGTTGCCGCCGTGGAACCCGGGCGAAAGCGACGACACCGCCTCCACCTCCGGCGCGGTGCCGATGGTGCCGTAGAACGGCTCGTAGGGTATCGTCGGGATGTCGAGTTCTTCGGAGAAGGTGATTTCGCCGTCGTGGATGGGGTGCAGCATCACCCTGGGCGGCAGCGGCGGATTGAGCGTGCGGGTGAAGACGGTGCCGCACAGCCCGCCGAACTCCGGGATGAGCGCGCTCACGCCGTAGTCGCGCGTGACGTCTATAGAGTGGATGGTCACGGCGAGCGTGTCGCCCTTCTCCGCGCCGTCGACGTAGATAGGCCCCGCGAGCGGGTTGACGAAGGGCAGCACGATGAGCTTGGTGATGTCGGCGTCGGGCGAGTCGATCTTGTTTTCGAAGGCGTCGTCCGTCTCGACTGCGAACGTCTCGCCCGGCCGCACCGTGGCGACGGGTTCGCGGTACGGCCCTATGACGTAGGCCCAGTTGCCCGGGCCGTTGGCGATAGTCTGCATGGGGCGGGCCTCCTGTCACGCCGCGATTGCGGCGCCTCTATTCCTGCCGTGCTGCGCCATCGTTCACGCCACGCGCGCCGGCCGCTGCCGTCTCAGGGATCTTCCTGTCTATCAGCATACCATCCAGGTACATGACGACGGCGTGGGATACCAACGTGCCGTAGCTTATCAGCATCTCCTTTTCCTTGACCAACGCGCGTGCGACCTCAACCTCGCTCGGCCTTAACCATATGCTCACTTCGGTGTAGTCCTTGAGCGTGTTGTACGCCGCTTGGCGAGCAAGCTCTCTCTCGCGTTCCTGGTTAGGAACGGGAGGCGGCATCTCGTCCCGCTCGATCGCATCCAGTATTTCCTGCTCTTCCTCGTCATATATGTACACCGGCTTGGTCGGCCACACCACCTCACCAGTGTCTTCGGCGCCCTCGTCAATCCCGTGAAGGCGGTAAAGCTCGCGCGTCGCCTTAATCGTGCTATGCTCCTCGTTATCGACCAGCATACCCCCCAATCCCTTGCGAGCGATGCTTGTCAACAATACCTGGTAGGGTATCCCGCGTTCCTTCGCCAGCGCGAGGGCAGTCTCGAACTCGCTGGGGCTTAGCAAGTACCTTACTTCGGTGAAGTCTTCGAGCTTATTCGGCAACCCTTTGCGGGCCAGTTCTATATCGCCCTCAGCGCCTGGAGAGTCGAGTAGTTCGCCCCGCGCGCGTGCCGCCAGAACTTCGCGCTCTTCCTCGCTAAGCTGGTATTCCATCATCTCCGTCTCCCCAGGTAGTCTCTTGTAGCCTTGCGGCTGGGAAACACAGTTTTCAGAAACTCCGTGCCGTCCGGCTCTGTAACGAACGGCACAGCGTACGCGTAACCTTCAAATTCCACGTAGTATATCTGCTGTCCTGGATAGCGGTCCTGGTTTGGATGAGGAATCGTGTCCAATACGCGGCCCTCGTTAATGGCATCGGCTACTTGCCGAAATGACATTCTTCTCTGCCGCCTGAGCATCCTATCCTTCTCGGGGTTCCAGGCGAAGTTGGTAGCCATGCGTCAATCGTGGCGGCGCGCCGCTCACCCCCATCCTAACCTTCCCCCATCAAGGGGGAAGGAACTTGCAAGGCGCCCCCTGCCTACGGCACGTCCACCTTCACCACTATCGCCGCGTTGGCCATGATGGTGCGGTCCCCCGAACCTTCGCGCGGCTCGATTTCGAGGCCGCCCTGCACCGCCTTGAGCACACCCTTGCCGTGCGGCAGCACGCTGAGCACCGCCTCCTCGTCCACGGCCTCCGGCTTCGGGATTCCCAGCGTCACCTCGACTATCATCTCGCGGCTCGTGTCGGGGCCGAGCAGCCCCAGGAACATCAGGCTGCTCTGGTGGACGGCGTTCCACACCGCGCGCTGCGCGGCCTTGGTGTAGTCGCCGCCGTGAAGGTCTATTCCCAGTCCCATCTCCAGGATAGCGGGTTGCAGTGGCATTGTGCGTACCTCCGGTAGTTTTTCAGTTTGTCAGTACGTCAGTTTGTCAGTACGTCAGTTTGTCGGCTGGTCGGTTCGTCAGTAGTTGGTCGATCGGCGGACGTACTGACCACTGATAAACTGACCAACTGACTAACCGACAAACTACTCCTCCGGCGCCTCGCTCATGCGCTGGATATCGCGCCCCATGAAGCGGTACGGGTCGGCCTCGGCGGTGCTGGCCGCCGCGGCGTCCACCATCTTGTCGTAGCGGGGGTCCAGGTCGGCCAGCCGCGTGGAAAGCGACTTGTGGAAGGCCACGGACGATATGACGCGCGTGGTGTCACCGCCGCCGCACTGCTCGCAGTCGATGGACTCCGGCGGGGAGAAGTTGCGCCACAGCTTGCTGGACTTGTGGCGGCAGCTCCGGCATCGGTACTCGTAGATGGGCATGTCGTCTCTCTCGGTGGAAATCTTCCGCAAGCGCCTCACGTAAGAGGGCCTACGAAGCGTTTCAGGCTTGCGCTCCCGTCATCGGGAAGGTCGTCTCGACCTCCGCCGCGGCGTCGAAGAAGGCCCGCAGCGTGAGATGGTAGCGCAGAAAGCCGTTGCGCCTGTACTCGTCCGCCGACCTGACCACGCCCCCGGGCAGCGCCAGGTCGAGCCGGTTGAGGCTGTGCTCGGCGTCGGCGCGGCCATTGTCGCGTATGCAGCGGACGAGCGCGTTCCACTCGTCGAGCGGCATGTCGAGGTAGAAGTCCGCGTACAGCAGTTCATCCGGGTCGATGCGCTCCACGCCGGCGCACTCGAAACCCTCGAAGCTGAGCAGGTAGGCGCAGTCCCCCACCTTCGCGCCCACGCTCGCGTTGCACGAGCCCAGCCCGCGCAGCGCCCCGCCAGCGTTCGCCGCGCGTCGGACCTCCTCGAACCACTCCAGCGAAGGAAAGACCGGCACTCGCGTCACTCCCCCGGCGTCGTTTCGACCCTGGCGCTGGCGTCGAAGAAGAACTGGAAGGTCTGGTTGTACCGGAAGAACATATCCTGCCTGTACTGGTCGCCGGTGGCGGAGTGCGCCAGGCCATCGTCCAGCGTCAGGTCCAGCGTGTTAAGGGTGTGGTCGAGGTCGGCCGCCCCGTTCTCGCTGATGTTGACGATCATCTCGCGCCACTGTTCGGCGCTCAGGTCCATGTAGAAGTCGGTCTCCTCCAGCCCCGCCTCGTCTATCTCGCTCGCGCCGGAGCACTCGAACCCCTCGAACACGAGCTTGAAGAGCCGCCCTCCGACCTTGACGCCCACCAGCGCGTCGCACACGCCGCCGCCCGCGCCGCGGTATGCGTCGTCCGCGTTATAGACCTCGCGTACCGCGTCGAACCACTCCACCGAAGGGAACACGGGCACCGCTACGCCTCCAGGTACCGCGCCAGACCGGCGGGGAACGCCTGGCCCCGGTCTATGCCCAGCCACTCCAGGTGGGCAAGGTACTGCCGCACGTAGTCGCCCATCAGCCGTTCGTACCGCTCCATGCCCACGCGCGCGCCCTCGATGCCGCCGCCCAGGATTATGGCCAGCGACTCCCTGAACGCAGGGTCCTCCAACTCGCGCTCCAGCACCCGCTCGCCGATGTTGAGCAGCCGCTGGAAGACCAATTCCTTGTCCGGCTGGTGCGACATCGCGTAGCGCAGGTGCATCAGGCCGTAGGCCACGTGGCGCGCCTTGTCCTGCACGCAGCGGGAGAAGATGACGCGCTCGGCGTCGTTGTGGGCGAACTGCTCGCCGTAGCGATAGACTGTCATCGTCAGGTCGCCGCGCAGCAGGTGCAGGAACAGCACCGTCTCGGTCCAGCCGCCCTTGCTCTCCAGGATCATGCGGTTGACGTCGCCCTTGCTCTCCAGCCCCATGCCGCCGCCGTTGGCGAGCGCGCGCTTGCGGAAGACCTCGCAGTGGCGCGCGGCGTCGAACATCTCGGTCGCCAGGAAGTTCTTGACCTCGTGGTAGCCGTAGGACATCTGGTGCAGCCAGCCGCCGATGGTCTCGAACTCCACGTTCGCCTGCTGGCTAAGCTCGGTGGAGAGCTGACACATGGCGGTCTCCACGTCGTCGGGCAGCGGCTCGATGGTGTCCCAGGGGACGTCGGTCGCGGGCGCCCAGCGCCGCTGGATGGCCTCTTCGTAAAGCTCGGCGGCGTTGTCGGCCCAAAGCTCGTGCTTGTTGCGGATGCTGAACCCGATGGGCGGAACGCCCGGCATGGGGTACGCGCCGCGCGGCATCCGCGTCTGGTCGTCCCAGTGGTCCGGGATGTCGCCATATACCCCGACGTTGAGCGAGCCAAGCGTCATGCCGGACTTGCCCGGCCGCACCCGAACGCCCCACTCCAGCGTGCGCCCCATCCACTCCAGCGACGGCGCGGGAATCTCCGGCTCTGCCGCCGGCTCCGCCACCACGGCGTCCCGCGTCTCTTGTTCAGTCATGCGAACCAGCCACTAACCACTCATCACTAACCACTGACCACTACAGATACGCCATCATCTCGGCGTTGGCGCGCCCGTTGACGAACCGCTCGCCGAAGCCCGCCGAGCGTATGCGCTGGACGTACTCCTTCACCTGCCGGCGCCGGATCGCCATCAGCTTCTTGAAGCCCTCGTCGTACTTGTCCTTGCCGCCGCCCAGCAGAATCGCCATCGCCTCGGTGGTGACCGAGTCGCCGCCCGCCGGGTTCTGGTTGCCGGCCATCATCGCGCGCTCGCCCTCGTCCAGGTAGGTGTGCACTTCCTCTTTGCGGTCCGGCTCCGTCTCGGCCAGGTAGCGCATGTGCATCACGCCGAACGCCACGTGGCGGGACTCGTCCTGCGCGGCCAGGCGGTACATCCGCTTCTCGGCCTCGTTGTAGGCCATAAGCTCGCCCATGCGGAAGATGGTCAGCACGCCGCCCTCGCCGGATATGTGCAGCCGGGAGGACATCTCGGTGAAGTCGCGCGACAGGTCGATGTTGCCCACCACGCCGCTGGTGGTGATGGTGGGCCGCTGCATCAGCCCGCCGCCGTTGGCGAACGCCCGCTTGCGGAACACGTCCAGGTGGCGAGACTCGTCCATTATCTGGGTGATGAGGAACATTCGCGGCTCGAAGAAATCGGGCGTGGAGTTTGCGACCCAGCGGCCGGGCACGTCCGCCGCCACGAACTCGACCTCGGTGAGGAAGGTGGCGAGCTGGCACTGGGCGCGCTCTATGTCGTCGGGAAGCGGCTTGACCGTATCCCAAGGGATGTCGGTGGCCGAGCTCCACTGGCGTTGCAGCGCCTCCTCGTACAACATGGCGGCGTTGGTCAGCCAGATGTCGGACTTGGTGGCGACGGAGTATCCGCCGATGCGGAAGGAACCGGGCCGCGACGCCGCGCCCCTCGGCTTGCCGGTGTAGTTGTCGCTGCGGTCCGGCGCGTCGCCGTAGGAACCCTCCTGGATGTCGGCGAGCGTCAGGCCCCGGCGTCCCGGCTCGGCCTTGATTCCCCACTCGCCGCGGGTGTCCATCCACCCCAGGTCCAGGTCGTTGTCGTCTGCGTAGCCCTTAACAGCCTTCAGCGACTCGTTGTCGGTCGTCATCTTGCGGCCTCCTTCACGCGGCTCACGGCCCGGAACTATTCTCAAACTATAACCCACCCAAGCTCTCGCCCGCAAGATTATGCGCGCTGCTGAGGCTGTAACAGTTTAGTCGGTCATACGCATGTAGGGGCAATCCCTTGTGGTTGCCCGTATTGGTAATCACGCCCTGGGTGCCCACAAGGGACACCCCTACCTTTGGAGCGCCGACCAGGGTGTTACAGGTCCCGCGCCGCTCGACTAACTGAGGAAGAGTGGCTGCGTCCACGCTCTCGGACCCGTGGACGACGTGACCGATGCTCGGACGTAGCCCTCGTCCCCCCGCGCCGCGTAGCTGGCCTCGGCGCCGGTGACCTCGGCATAGACGTGTCCCTCACGCCCGATGAACCGCGTCGTGAAGACGGAATCGTAGAGTGGCTCCATGCTCAGGAATATCTCCCGCTCGGAAACCCTCAACTCGGAGATGACCACGCCGGTCGATGCGTAAAAGTCTCCCGACACGATGGAGTCTATGATGGCATCCTGCGACAGCCTCTCTGCCCTTACCATCAGCCAGCCGCGACCCGGATTCGACAGATCGGGACGGAACACCTTGTAGTTGTGGGAGTCATCCGTAGCCACCCCGTAGATAGGACGGCCCGCGCTCAGTACCCCGTCCCAAATCTCCTCGTAGCTGGGCCGCCCGGGAGCGCCGTAGACGTTCACCGCCGGATGGCCGTTGAACACCTCGAGCAGCGTCGCGCCGGTCACCTGGGCAATCTCTCTGTGGTCGAACGACCAATAGTAGTTAGGATGGTTGATGGAGGCTATGCCTCCGGCCGCCACGATCGAGTTGACGTTGGCCTGTAGTGTTGGGAGCACGTCGGTCGCGTCGATAGGCTCGACCAGGCTGGAGATGCCGATGGCGTTGATGTGCACGCGCTTGCTGCCGCCGTAGAGATTCACCGACACTTCCTCTCCGGGGATCATCAGCGGCCGCTTGAATCTCCTCCTGCCTCTACCGTACTCGAACAGGGTGAGGTGGTTATGGTCGCTCAGTACGAGAAAGTCGTAGCCGTTGCGCCTGTACCACCTGACAACCCTTTCGGGCGTCTCGTCGCCGTCCGACTCGGTCGTGTGGGTGTGTATGTTGCCCTTGTACCAGCTCAGTCTAGGCATGGCTCACTCCAGGAGGACGTTGGTATCGACTGCGGTAATCATCGTCCACGGATTTCGTCGATATAATCGTCGACGCTGACACCCTCGCCGAGTGCTCCGCCGCAGAGGATCCCATACACCCGTTCCACCGGGTGCTCTGCCGCAGCTCTCTTCCGTATGAGCAGTCCATGCTTGGTCGGCGTGATGTCCACTTCAACGTTATGGTTCATCCCAAAACGATCCCGCAAAGACTTGGGGATAGTAATCTGACCTCGCTCAGATATTCGCATGGCATCCTCGTATAAATCACAAAGTCACTAAATCGTACTGCCTGATACCTGAGCACGCAAGCTACTGGGAGCCGCCGGATGCGGTGGGCACAACCCGACAGGTGGCGTAGAGAGATGCGCCTGATGATACCGTCATCTAATGCGGTGTCGAGAACTCACTCAGGCGCCGTCGTTGTCAACGTCCCTTCTCCCTCAAAGGTGGAAGGGCAGGATAGGGGCAAACTGGCGGTCTGTCGCGGTCAATGCCAAATGTAGCCCCATTCCACGTCCATTCTGGAAATTGTCCATACAACTTGGGTTTCGGCCGCGCAGAACCACACCTACCATAAGGCTGTCTAGTGCGCGAACAACCGGGTTGAAAGGAGTACGGCATGAGCGTTGCGACCAAGATACCATCCGTCAACTACCACCTGTGGCGGCCCTGCAACATGAGATGCGGGTTCTGCTTCGCCACCTTCCAGGACATCGACCCGTACATCTTGCCCAAAGGCCACATCGGGCGCAAGGACTGCCTAAAGGTCGTCGAATCCCTGGCGCTTGCCGGCTTTCGGAAGATTAACTTCGCCGGTGGCGAACCCACCCTATGCCCCTGGCTGCCCGACCTCATAACGCGGTCCAAAGAGTTTGGCTTGACCACCTCGGTAGTCACCAATGGCAGCCGAATCACGGATGAATGGTTGGACGAACTGAACGATAGCCTGGATTGGGCCGCCCTGAGCATAGACTCGGTGGCTCCGGAAACCCTGTCGCGCATCGGCAGGACAGTCCGCTCCGGCCCGATGAGCTCTGATGACTACCTGCGAGCGATAGACATGCTGAGGCAGCATGGGGTTCGCATCAAAATCAACACCGTCGTAACTCGGTTCAATATGTCCGAAGACATGACAGACTTCATACTGGAGGCTCGGCCGGAGCGTTGGAAGATATTCCAGGTGCTTCCCGTCGTGGGGCAAAACGACATCAAGGTCGGCGAGTTCGAAATCACGGACGACGAATTCGACCGCTATATCCGAAGGAGCCGTCGAGTCGAAGCGTATGGAATCCGCGTGGTGCCGGAGAACAACGACCTGATGACCGGAAGCTACGTGATGGTGGACCCCGCCGGCAGGTTCTTCGACAACACTGCCGGCCACCATACATACAGCAGCCCAATCATCGAAGTGGGCGTGGACGAAGCGCTGAACCAAGTGTCGATTGACGCCGCGAAGTTCCTTTCGCGGGACGGCCTGTATGAATGGTAAGATTTCTACAGAGAAGAAACACACCTGCGAGGTGCCCCAATTGGAAAAAGCAAAAGGAATCCAAGAGAGCGAAGTCGCTCCGCGATTGCCGACCAGCGGACAGGTGCTCGGCGCCATCGTCAAGACTTTGGGAATCAACGACCGCAAACTGCGCTCCAAAACAGCGCGCCGCTTCTTCTCGGGACGGCTTAGCGACCGTGTGAAGGAGTCCAGCTGCACAGAAATAATCGCCGCAATTGCCGACGCATTGGCCGACGTGGGACTAGATACGACCAGCCCGGACGTGAACGCGCCTTCGCCCACCTTTCCGCCATTGGTCGATGTTCTCGATTGGCACGCGCGCAACTGGGACCAACTGAGGGCTATTCTTCGGCCACGGATGCCCAAGGTGTTCCCACGACATCTTGATGCCGTTTGGCGAACCTACGTCAGGTTGGTCGCCATCGACCTGGCGCTGAGAGCCGCGGCCCACATTCGCCTGGCCGGAGCATCCCCGGCCGCGCTCGATTTCCTCGACTGGATAGGCGCAGAAAGGCGAGGGGCCTACCTGAACAAGATACGCAGTGAATCTGGACGCTCCGTGCTTGATTTCGCCGAAGCGACAGACGTGAGTGTCAACGCCGTCGAAGCGTGGCTGTACGACGGCGTTCGTCCCTCCAACAACAATCTCATTGGAATAGCGAAAGCACTGACACCTGCGGGCAAAGCATCCGAGAGTAAGGTATTGCTCCGCGAGTTGAGAAGGCTCTATTGGGCGAGCGATCTCGCTGAATTGCTGGCACAGCACATAGGGGCCCAAGCCGTAACTGACATAGCAGGGCGGCTGCGTCGGTACGCGACGCAGTTACATGGCTCCATCGGCCAAGTTGACCAAACCGACCTCGTTGAGCTCGCAACCCTCGGTCACAGATCTCCGTTGGCGCAGCCGTTGCTGACAGCCCTGCACAGCAACGAATCGGACGAAGAATGGCGGGCCGAATTGCAGGTGGAGGGTACGGACGTGGCATGGGTTCGCAGGTTGGTGGCGGTCAATACCCAAGTTCATCAGGGCGAAGTGGATAACCTGATTCAGGAGACGGACGGTCGTTTGCTCAAGAACTGGGATGTCAGCAACCCCGAGGCTTACGCCCACTACCAGCGCGCCGGGGAATTGCAATTGGAAGGACGGATTGACGAAGCACTGGCAGAGGTGGCCATCGCGATTCAACTGGACCCGATGGACCCCGCGAACCACTTCACTATGGCGACTTACAAGGGCGAAATAGGTATGAGGACCGGCGACATGGCGCTCATCAAGGAGGGCTTAGACGCGAGTTGGATGGCCGCAACGCTGGATCCCAACTGGATACTGCCCTGGACTGAAATCGGTTGGTTGCTACTCGGAAGTGGCAAACCAAAGGACGCCATTGAGCACCTCCGGGGCGTCGGGCCGGAGCGCGAGCCTCTCGATGCGTACTACTTCACCGCACTGGGCATGGCCTTGATGCAGGTGGGAAGGTACGCCGAATCGCTCGCGGCCTTCGAGTCTACCATGGAGTTGGACCCGGATGACCCACGTGCTGCGGGGTTGGCGGCAACAGTTGCCTCGCTGTCCGGGGATACGCTAAAGGCCAACCGCTATCACAAGGCGGCCGGACACTTGGGGGCCACCGAAAAGTTGGAATGGCAAATGGAAATGTTGAAGGCTACAGCGACCCCACCGCCTTTTGACGACTCCAAGGACCATGACCAGCAGATAGCCGCTCTGAACGCCTTTATCACACGCAACCCCGATACCGCAGAGGCATACTTCAACAGGGCAAGGGCCTACTTCGCAAAGGGGGAGGATGGCAAGGCAATCTTGGACTTGAACACCATTATCAAGCTCGAGCCTGGCAATGCAGACGCATATCTGTTTCGGGGCATCGCATCTGGAAACTTGGGGCGCTTTGACCACGTGATTGCGGATGCGTCCGAAGCAATTCGCCGAAGTCCTGATAATGCAGTCGCCCACTACTACCGAGGGCTGGCCTACCGCGAGCAGGGTGACTTTGACCTCGCAATCAGAGACTTTGACGAGGCCATACGGATTCAGCCAGACCACGCCGACACCTATCAAGCAAGGGGCGACTGCTACCGACAAAAGAGCGAACCCGACCGCGCAATCGACGACTTGGATACTGCTCTGAAACTTGACAACAAGGACCCTTTCTCGTTCGTTAGCCGAGGGGCAGCTTATCATACGAAGCACGAATACCCCCGCGCGATTGCCGACTACGAAGCGGCGTTGCGGGTCGATCCTGAGAACTCGTCCGCATATAGGTTTCGTGGCCACGCATACTTGGCCATGAGATACTACGCACGAGCAGTGGAAGACTTCGACGTCGCCTTGAGAATTGACCCTTCTGACGGGGACGCGTATCGGGGCAGAGGTAACGCCTTCCTGTTTGGTGGCAACCCCGAATTGGCTATCCCTGAATATGACGCCGCACTCGAGTGTGACCCCGACAACGCCGATCTCGTCCACCTAAGGGCCGTAGCTCGTAAAGTGACAGGAGATACGGAAGGCGCGGCCGAAGACTATCGCCGTGCAAGGGAGTTGGGGTACGACGACGCCTGACGGGGAGGGCCTACAGGAGAAGCAGCCGCTACGGGTAGCGTCTGCAAGCTAATCTCCTACTCTCTCGCCCGCCACCCCCATTGACACACCTCGCACAAATGTACTACCACCCCGCCATGACGCACCCACACCTCAACCCGGCGACCGCCAACGGCCCCGCTGTGCTCCCCGCCCAGCAGCCCCGGCGGCGCCCCACTTCTGTCGTATCGGAGTCCCAACCCGTAGCTTTCGCGTCCCGCCGTTGTCACAAATCCCCGACAGCCCAGCTAGGGAACGAACCGAAATGAGTCAAAAGAAGCGGAATGAAACACTTATTTTAGGGTTTCGCCCCCAAGGACGGTCAGCGGCCCACCCCGGCCAGCTCCAACCGGCACGCCCGGACGCCCGCCGCCTTGTCCAAACCCAACCGACTTGCTAAAATCAACCCCACGCCGAACGCGGGAGTAGCTCAGGGGTAGAGCATCTGCTTCCCAAGCAGAGGGCCGAGGGTTCGAATCCCTTCTCCCGCTCCACTCAACCCTGGCCCGCGACGCAGCGCAAACGTCCCGCCAGGCCAAACCGGATAAACCCAAGGAAAGCGCAATGGTAAGGTTCCGAACCAACAACATTCTCGAAAAGAACCGCCAGGGAAAGAAGGGACTGGGCCTCGGCCTGGTGTTCCCGTCCGCCGAGGCCATCGAGCTGGCCGGTATGCTGGGCGGATTCGACTTCGTGAACCTGGACGGCGAGCACGGCCTCTTCTCGCCCGAGTCCATCGACCACATGTGCCGCACCGCCGACGGCTACGGCCTCACCGTCACCGCCAGGGTGCCCAACATCATGCCCTCCACCATCAACTCGTTCCTCGACCGCGGCGTCATCGGCGTGCTGGGGCCGCACGTGGACACCGCCGAGCAGGCGAAGGCGCTGGTGGACGCCTGCCGGTTCGTGCCGGAGGGCCAACGCAGCTGGGGCGGCGGCAGGGGCACCTTCTACAACGAGAGCGGGCTTATCGACCAGCCCGGCCTCGACCGCTCCGAGTACATGGCCCACGCCAACGCCGAGATGCTGGTGATGTGCCAGCTGGAGACCGCCACCGCCTTCTCCAACCTGGACGCCATCCTCGAAGTGGACGGCATCGACGCCTTCGCCTGGGGCACCAACGACCTCGCCCAGTCCATGGGCTACCCCGGCCAGCCCGAACATCCCGCCGTGCAGGAGGCGCAGAACGCAATCGGCGAGCGCATCCACGCCGCGGGCCGAAAGCTATCCACCGACATAACCGAAACCGTGGCCCTCAACTCGCTGATTCTGGACGGCTCGAGGCGTTTCCTCGAAGCGAACGGGTAGCAAACTGGCCTCGCTGACACGATCCAAGTTCGAACGCCTCGTCCGAGAGGCCTTCGACCAGCTTCCGCAGGACGTTCTCGACAACTTGGAGAACGTGGACCTGGTTGTGGAAGACTGGCCCACGAAGGACCAGCTAATCGGCTCCGGCCTGGACGAGGATGAGCTACTCCTCGGACTGTACGAGGGCATCCCGCTCACCGAACGCTACGGCTACGACATGGTATTGCCGGATAAGATAACCCTCTTCCAGAAGGCCATCGAGTCCATCTGCTCGACCGACGAAGAGGTCATGCGCGAGATACGCGACACCATCACCCACGAGGTCGCCCACCACTTCGGCTACGACGACCCCTCTCTGGACAGCCTGGGCATCTAGCGCGCGCTCCTTTCAGTCCTTTCCCCCGAACCTGTAGGGACGGGTCTCGTGCCCGTCCTTTGTCCCGCCCCCCATCACGCTATAGGGGGCGGGTCTGTGACCCGCCCGCTGGCCGCATGTCCCTTACCTCTCGCAGGGGGAAGAGCCTGCCCTGAGCTTGCCGAAGGGTCAGGATGGGGGTGAGTCCCCCAGCGGATACAGCCGCGCCAGATTCTCCCCCATGATCGCGTCGATCTGCTCCTCGGACAGAAAATCGCACCGCGACCGGAAGAGCACCATCGACTGCTTGTATGTCATGGTCCGCTCGCACGCGGGCATGTCGGATCCCCACACGAGCCTGTCGGCGCCCACGTCCTCGACCAGCGACCGCACCAGCTCCGACAGGCCGTTCTCGTAGGGTGGGAACTCCAGGTCCCCGGCCATGAGATGCAGCATCAACTCCATGTGCCAGCCAGGGAATTTTAAGAGCGTCGAAATCTCCTCCGGAACGCTGAACCGGCCCGGCTTGCCCACGTCGTAGTGAACGTTGTTCAGCCCATGCGTCAGCACCGAGGGGATGTTCGGGTGAGCCTCCGCCCAGGTGATGAACTCGCGCAACTCCTCAAGGTAGTCTTCGGCCAGCGGCTGCCTCAGCTTGGCCGCGTACCAGTGAATGGTGATGCCCAGTTCTCTCACCAGGTCCCAGAGAGGTTCGAGGCTGGGGTCGTTGACGCCGATCCTGAAGTCATCCTGGAAGAACCCGCCTGTGGAGAAGAACAGCCCCGAGTGCCCCAGGTTCTGAACCTGCCGGCGAAGCCTTTCGAGCTGGTCGTCCCGGCCTCCCACCCACTCGTCCACCTGCGCCAGCGCGACGAACCGGTCGGGGTAGCGCCGCACGCAGTCCCCGAAGAAGTCGTCCAGCTTCCCGTAGATTCTGTCGTGCTGTAGCACCGCCCGGTCCACGCCCACGTAGTCCATCTGCGCGATCATCAGCTCCGGCGGGCACGACATATCCCGGAGCGCCGGGGGCATCCACTGGATGAAGTAGTCCTCGCCGTCGTGCGTGAACTCCAGCCTGCCGAATGGGCCGATCCGAAAGTCCACGTCCGGCTGGTGCGAGATGCCGTCGCCCTCGCCCACGAGCAACGGCTCCGGGATCCTCACCCCGTTGCTGAGCCTGCGTATGCCCTGGCCGTGAAAGCGCACGTGATGCTGGTGCTCGGCCAGCCGCCGCTTCTTGATGCCCCGGTCCTCCGCCAGCGGCGGGAAGCAGTGCGCATGGCCATCGAATACGACGCTCATGTATCCCCTCCCGTCAGCGCGCCGGGCCGAAAAGCTCCTCGATGTCGCGCTCGGTCTGCACGCGAAGCTCCGCCTCGTCCATATAGCCGAACTCCCGGTACGACTCGTCCGTCCCGTAATCCCGCGTGCGGAACACCACCGGCATGGGCAGCGCGTGGCCGAACGCCAGCGCCTGCTGCCTGGAGTCCAGCTTCGACAGCACCGAGCGCAGCTTGCGGCTGCCCGACACGCCGGTCAGCACCGCGTCCACGTCGCGCTCGTTGTCCAGCAGGCAGGTAATCTTGGTGCCTAGCTGGCTCATCACCTCGTCGTCTATGCCGCTGGGCCGCTGGTCCACCACAAGCAGCGTCACGTTGTACTTGCGCATCTCGCGGGCGATGTTGCCGAAGATAGTCTGCCCGGCGACCTCCCTGGTGAGGAACTTGTGCGCTTCTTCGATGGTCACCACCAGCGGCGTGGGCTTCTGGGTGTCGTCGCCGCTCGCCCGCTCGGTAAGCTCCTGGTAGCGGTCGTAGATGCGCCGGGTGATAAGGTTGGCGACCAGTATGTAGGCGGAGATGTCGTTGCCGTATCTGCCGAACTCCAGCACCACGTGCATACCCCGGCCCAGGTAGTCCAGAATGCGGTTCACGGCGTTACGGCCCCCCTTGTCGTCCATGAATCCGAACCGCTCCAGGCGGGCCAGCCTCCTCCTGAGCGCGCTCAAGGCCCCCTGGTTTATGTTCAGCGAGTTCGCCAGCTCTCCAAACTCCTCACCGCCGGGATAGTCCAGGAACTTCTTGAGCCAGTTCTTGCCGAGCCGGCGCTCGAGCTCGAAAGAGGCGTCGGCGGCCACCTCGGACAGGTTCAGCGACTCGCGCAGCATCAGCACATCGTCGGCCTCCACCTCGTCGAAACCGATGCGCACCACGTAGTCGGGACTCAGCCCGCGCCGCCTGGAGCTCTCCTCGTCCAGCGAGAAAACCGCCACCCTGGACTCGAATAGCTGCTTGAGCCCTTTCACTTGCCGGTTCGCCTCGCTGTAGCCCATCCAGCCGTACTCGCTCTGCATGTCGAACACCAGGTTGGTGGCCTGCCCGCTCTGGAGTATACCCATCAGCAGCAGGCGCGTCAGGAAGGTCTTGCCCGTCCCGCTCTTGCCGAACACGCCGTTGCTGCGCTTGACCAGCTCGGCCACGTTCAGGCATAGCCGCGTCTCCATGTCCAGCGGGTTGCCTATCCAGAAGTGGCCGGGGCCTTCCTCGCCGAACACGTCCTGGATGTCCTGCTCGGATGCGAGCGCCACCTCGGAGAAGTGCGGGGGAATCGTCTTCGCCGGCTGCGGCCCGTCCTCGGTGTCCGCGCCCACGGTGAGCATCGGCTCGACCATGATCGCGCCGTATGCGGCTGTGCCCGCGAACACGCGCGCGGCCAGCGGGTCGGACAGGCCGGGCGGGTTGAGCCGCAGGCTGTCGTCGGTGGCGCCCAACTCGATGTCCGTCACCACCCCGAAGTAGCGCTGCCGCTCGCCCTGCATGGTCACGAACGCGCCGACCTTGATGTCCTCGATGGACGTGGTTGGGTCCAGCCGCACCTCCAGCCCGCCCGTGAGCGAGCCGTCGACCACGGCGCCCACGCGCACTCTGCCCAGCGAATCGAAAGCGCCGCCGCCGTTCACCATGCCAGCCTCCTGAGCACGCCGCCGAGCCGCTGCGCCTGGCCCGGAAAGTGCGCCACCAGCTCGCGGCCCGCGCGGACCAGGAAGCTCTCCGGGTCGGGGTGGGAATCGCGCGCCAGCCGCAGGAACGCCGCCAGCACCTCGTCCTGCGCGGCGGTGGCGGTCGCAAGCAGCAGCGGCGCGAAGTCCATGGACGCGCTGAACTCGCGCAGCTCGCCGCCGTCGCACACCCGCACGAACGAATGGATGCGCGGAGGCAGCGGCGGCAGGTGACGCACGACCTCATCGCCGCTGCGGTATCCTACGATCACCGATTGGAACTCTGACACCAGCAGTCGCTCCAGTTGGGGATTGTCGCGGTACACCTCCTCCTCGGAGTCCACGTCCGCGCCGCGCGGGATCGGATGGCGCGCCGGGTCTATGCTGCGCGTGGAGGCGGCGTAGACGATGCCGTACACCTGTGCCGTCTCGCCGCCGCGCACCAAGCCGCCCAGCGGGGGAAGCTCGCCCAGCCGGTAGCAGTGCGTGGTGAAGCCGGTGGAGGTGGACTCCACCACCTCGCCGAGGCGGACGCCGGCCTGCGGTTTCTCTGACATCAGCGTAGAACTCTCACTCCCTCACACGCGCCATGTGGTAGGCGTCCACGTATGCGCCCTCGCGGAACGCCAGCGATCTTCGCACACCCTCAATCTCGAATCCAAACTTCTTGTACAGATGAACGGCCCGGAGGTTGTCGGTGTATACGTCCAACTCCACCCGCTTGACGTTCAGCCAGTTGTCGGTCATATCCAGAATAGCCTGCATCAGGGCCGTTCCGATACCCCTGTCCTGGTAGTCGTCGTGGACGGCCATACCAAGATTCGCCACGTGAGCGAGGCGGTTCTTCCTCCGCGTGATGTCTATGTTGCCGACGACTTTCCCATCCACCTCCGCCACGAGCATGTAGTCGTCCGGCGTCAGGTTACTCAGCCATTCCTCGCGTTTGTCCAGCGAGACGTAGGGAAGCTGGAGCGTGTTTCTGACCACGCCGGGACACGACAGCATTTCGTACAGGTCCAGGCAGTCGTCGGCTCTCACCGCGCGAATCGTTACGCCGTCTCTCATGCCGCTACACCCACCTGAGCCGCTTGGTGCGGTTCTTCTCCGATGTGTACACCGGCAGACCCCGGTCCTGGAGCGCGTTCTCCACCAGTTCCGCGAACAGTCGCCTGTCCGGGCCGGTCACCACCGCCTGCTCGTGCGCTTCCATGAGCGCAGTGGGGTAGCCCGGTCCCTTGCCGCACTGGTCCATTATCATGGCGTGCGCGAGACCCAGCGCCGCCTCGTCCTCAGCGACCCAGGACGGCACCTCTACGCGGCCTATCTCCTCCCCCGTGTTGACGTAGAAGAAGCAGACGCTCTGGCCTCCATAGTAGTCGTCGACCAGCCGGTAGCTGCCCCTGAACACCGCCGACCGCTCCCCCTTGGCGAGCATCTCGGCGAACAGGTGGCGGTCGCGCAGGCCCCCAACGGCGACGTCGCACGGCCTCTCTCGAGCGGGCAGCCCGCCGCACCTGGCCTCGCACGCGGCCACCTCGTAGGGGCACGCCAGCAGCCGGGTGGCGTTGGCGACCTCGGCGCTGTTGGGCAGGCTGACGTAGCTGGCGACGGCCAGTGGGCGTTGCCGCGCCATCTCCCGCAGCTCGGCGAGCGCGCGGGCGAAACCGTCTCCCACCAGGTGTTCCAGCACGAAACGGCGGTTGCCGTAGCGCAGCAGTCCTATGCCCATCATCACCAGCGTGCCGTCCATCAGCGCGAGCGTCGGCGTCTCTGGCGTCAATTCGCGCACAGCGTCTGCCAGGGCGTGAAGCTCCTCCACCGCGCGCTTGGCGCCCAGCACCGCGCCCTGAATCTGCTCCTCCCGACCGGAGGACGGATCGCGTATGGCGAGCTCGTCGTCCCCCGCGTACAGCCTGGGCCGGCTGTAGAGGTCCGCGTCCGGCGCCGAGCCGTAGGTGAGCGCCGCGACACCGATGTTGATGAGGAAGCACCGCGCCGCGAGGTGCCTGTCCACGTCGATGTGCGAGCCGTCGACAGCGACAACGCGGTAGTCGGCGGGCAGGGCAGGCGGGAAGTATCGCGCGCCGGGGTCGTCCATGGGTTCGGGCAGATTCCAGGCGAGCGTGGCCCTGCTGCGGCCCAGCTTGTCCAGGTAGCCGTGCGTGTCGAAGTTCCGCAGCGTCTCCAGCGCGCGCCGCAGCCGCTCGCCGTAATCGGACTGGCGCGCGCTCACCTCGTCCGCCATGCGGTCTATCTGCAGTGCCGTGCGGCCCAGGTCCAGCCCCACGATGCCTCCTTTGCTCGGTGCTCCCAAAGCCCCTTCCCCCTTGATGGGGGAAGGTTAGAGCCATCCGCGTACCCGATACGGGGATGGGGGTGAAGACGCAGCCACCACCCGGACCCTACCGCAGCACCCGTGCGTCGCCCACCCGCCGCGTCACGCGCCGCTTGTCCAGGTGGTCCATCAGCGCCAGCGCGTACTTGCGGCTCGTGCCGAACATATCGCGCACGTCCGCGACGGTTATCTCGCCGTGCTCCCTGAGGTGCGACGTGACCCGCTCTAGCAGCTCCTCGTAGGCCGACGCCGAAAACACGACCGTGTCGCTGACGCGCGCGACCCTGCCCTCGTCCACGAGCAGGTTCAGCACCTCCGGGTCGATGGGCGCGTCGGTGGGCGGCGAGTAGGGGGCTGACTCCAGCAGCCGCACGTAGTCGTCGGCGGTCTTGCGCTGAACGTCGTTCAGGTGAGGGCTGTGGTCGGGCAGGCGCACCAGCGTGCCCTCCTCCACCAGCACGTTGTCGTCCATGAGAGCGGGCAGCGCGCCGTTGAATATCTGCTGCGTCATCCTCATTCGGCTGCGCAATTCCTCCTTCGGAGCGCCCTTCCGTAGCGGATACTGGCCGTGGTAGGCCTCCAGCGCGGCCTCGGCGCCGCTGGACACGGCATCCCAGCCAGCCGCGCTGTACACGAACACGCCCGGCCCGATGGCCTGTCCGCCCAGCGGCACGACCTCATCCTCGTCGGCCATCGCCTGAAGTTCACGGCGAGCGGCCTCCGGCGCAAGGTTGGCGCGCGTGACCAGCGCGCTGAACTCGCTCGGCTCCGAAAGCTCGATAGTCTTCAGAATAACGTCCCTTTCGGAGCCGCTGTCCATCACCTCCAGCCGATCAAGCAGCGGGGCGAACATGCGCCTGTGCCGCCGCGCGTGCGGGTCCACCACGTCGCCGCCGCCCAGCGTGGTGCGGTTGGAGCGTATGACGAAGGAGTCGCCCTTGATGACGGCGAGCGGCGTGCTCAGCTTGAGCTGCGCCCAGGTGGTGTCGCCGGGCGCGGCGGACTGCGCCTCGAGCAGGCGGACGCGGGCGATGGCCTCGCTGCTGCCGGTGTGCACGGTGACGAACATGTTGTGGCGAACGGGATGAGGCGCGTCGGGGATGATTTGCAGGCGCACGTCCATCGCCCCCGTCGGGCGGAGCCAGCCCGCGCGGGCCAGCACCTCGCCGCGGGAGATGTCCTCGTGCGAAACGCCGCTCAGGTTGGCCGCGACCCGCGTGCCCGGCAGCGCGCGATCCACCTTCGACTGGTGCGTTTGCAGGCCGCGGATGCGCGTCTCCCTGCGCGATAGCACCAGTTCCACGCTCTCGCCCGCGTCGAGCGAGCCGTCTATCAGCGTCCCCGTCACCACCGTGCCGAAGCCGGCGATGGTGAAGGATCGGTCTATGGGAAGCCGCGGCCGCTCCAGGTCGCGCTTGGGCGGCGTGTCGGCCAGCATGGCGTCCACCGCGGCGAGCAACTCCGGCAGGCCCTGGCCTGTGACGGCGGAGACGGGCAGGATGGACGAGCCTTCGAGTGCCGTGCCCTCGAGCACATCCTCGACGTCCGCCTCCACGAGCTCGTACCAGTCGTCGTCCACGAGATCGCGCTTGGTCACCGCAACCAGTCCGCGCTCGACATTCAGCAGGTCCAGGATCGCCAGGTGTTCGCGCGTCTGTGGCATAACGGACTCGTCGGCCGCCACCACCAGCAGCGCGAGGTCGATGCCGCCCACGCCCGCCAGCATGTTGTTGACGAACCGCTCGTGGCCGGGCACGTCCACGATGCTGACCTCGTTGCCGCTGGGCAGCCGCAGCCACGCGAAGCCCAGGTCGATGGTCATGCCGCGCTCTTTCTCTTCCCTGAGCCTGTCGGGGTCGATGCCGGTGAGCGCCTGGACCAGCGTGGACTTGCCGTGGTCGACGTGCCCGGCGGTGCCTATGACGTACAACTCGCCGCTCCGTGCGTAAGGTGGCGCAAGAATATCACGGCGGGCAGGGGATAGTGAAGTGTGGATGCCCTCGCCTAGCCTACCTCGGCGAGCCAGCCGTAGGCGTCCGATTGAAGGCGGAGCGGGGCGGGTAGCAGGCCGTTCAGGCCCGCAAACATCAGGTTGCTGTCGCGGCAACTTGCGGCGAACTCGTCCTCGCTCAAATCAAGGTTGTGCTGAAAGCCGTGCAGTCGCGATAGCCCAGCCCACCCGGTCCGCAACTCCAACGACCGGTTGCCCTGCACAATCCGATTGATCAGGAATCGGCGTCGACTGGATGACGTACCCAAGCCTGTCTCGCCGTTCAGCAGCATGTGGACGCTGATCAAGTCTATGCCCGCACTCCAGACGAACATTGCGACGTTTGCCATCTCGATGTACCGCTCGTCGAAGGACTGCCCTCTGCCTCGTTCGAACATATCCAGTGCCAAAGCCAGGCGCATTTGGGAAGCGCGAACAAAATCATCCGGGGAATGGTCAGGCAATTCCGATCCCCAATTCCCTAAGCATTTCCTCCGCGAGACCTATGAATTCTTCATGGTCGATGTCTTCGTAGGAAACGGAGAAGTTCTTGGTGTCGAGGCTGTCCTCGTAGTACCAATTCAAATGCCTGTACGCTGCCTCGATCGCTAGGTCGTCCCGCTCCGCGGTTAACCGCTTCGCGGCGGCGTAGGGCTCCTCGCCGGGCACGATCTCCGCCAGCCGCCTGTTGACCGCCGCAAGCATCAGCGCGGCGGACTCCGGCGTCTTGGCGACCTGTCGCGCTTTCTCCAGCAGCTCGTCAGGAGTGCCCCTATAGTTGTCCATAGCCAAGGCAGCCATAGCGTTCCCTCACGTGAAATCGTATGGGACCATCATAGCAAACTGCCCCGACGCGGCGATAGCCGCACTTTCTGAACCCCCACCGAAGTGCTATGCTTGGCAAGTACGAACGACACGAACCGAAGCAAGAAAATGGGAGGTCTCACATGCAGGATGCGGTAATAGTCAGCGGGGCGCGCACGGCGGTAGGAAGATTCGGCGGGGCGTTCAAGGACGTATCGGCGCCGGAGCTGGGCGCGGCGGCAATCAAGGCCGCTTTGGAACGGGCCGGCCTGGAGCCGGACCAGGTGGACGAGGTGGTGATGGGCAACGCGCTCCAGGCGACGGAGGCGGGCTACGCCGCGCGGCTGTCGTCTATCAGGGCGGGCATACCCGAAGAGGTGCCCACCATCGCCGTGAACCGCCAGTGCTCGTCGGGCCTGGAGGCCATCAACATGGCGGCGCAACTCGTCCGCACCGGCGAGGTGGACATCGCCGTCGCCGGCGGCACCGAGAACATGAGCCAGTCCCCCTTCCTGCTGGACTACAAGGCGCGCTTCGACGGCCTTCGCATGGGCAACGCCGAGATGGTGGACGGTCTGATCGAGGGCCTGGGCTGCCCCGTGAACCGCTACCACATGGGCGTCACCGCCGAGAACGTGGCCGAACGCTTCGGCGTCAGCCGCGAAGACCAGGACGAGATGGCCTTCAACAGCCACATGCGCGCCGTCGCCGCCATCAAGGACGGACGCTTCGAGAGCCAGATAACCACCGTGAACGTTCCCCAGCGCAGGGCGGACCCGATAGCGGTGGCTATGGACGAAGGCCCGCGCGAGGACACCACCGTCGAACGGCTGGCGCAGCTACGCCCCGTCTTCAAGCGCGACGGCACCGTCACCGCCGGCAACGCCTCCAGCATCAACGACGGCGCGGCGGCGGTGGTCATCATGTCCGCCGAGAAGGCCGCGGAGCTTGGCCTGGCGCCTCGGCTGCGCTGGCACACCCGCGGCGTCGCGGGCGTGGACCCGGCCATCATGGGAATCGGTCCCGTACCCGCCGTCCGCAAGGCGCTCGACAAGTCCGGCATGACCGTCGACGACATCGACCTGGTCGAGCTCAATGAGGCCTTCGCCGCCCAGGCGCTCTACTGCGTGCGCGAACTGGGCCTGGACACCGACAAGACCAACGTCAACGGCAGCGGCATCAGCCTGGGCCATCCGGTAGGCGCGACCGGCGCGATCATGACCGTCAAGCTGATGGAGGAGATAGCATTGCGCGACCAGCACCTGGGCCTGGTCACCATGTGTGTAGGCGGCGGCCAGGGCGTCGCCACCATCTTCGAGCGGCTGAACTAGGAGGTCGCGCCGGGGAATCCCGATAGCCCTGGTAAGTCAAAAGGGGTTGACTACGACTACACCGCCATAGTCTTGTTGGGCGTTGAGGTCTTCCGAATACACCGCATCACAACCCATTGCCGACGCTGCCGCAAGTATGGCAGCGTCCCAATAGGACAGTTGGTAGCGTTGACAGATGCGCACGGCCGCTCGGAACAGTTCCAGTGTTACCGGAAGGACTGGAAGAGCATCTAAAGAGGCCAGAAACGCAAGCGCTTGTTGGCTGCTTAGCGGGTCGTCCCGGGTCGGTCGAGTCACTTGGGTGTAGAACTCCTGAAGTACCTGTACGGAGAGTGCCAGCTCACCGTCGGACAGAAGATCCCGCGCCCTACGGCGCTTGTCTGCATCCTCTGAGGCTGGACTGACAGCGTAGACCAGTACGTTCGTGTCAACGAACCTCACTGCGCCCCTCGTGCAGCGCCGCGCGCGGCAGGTTGTCGGACGCCGTAAACCCAGGACGCGTTGCTCGGATGTCTTCCCACACTTCGTCCATCAGCCTTTTGCGGCGCTCTTGCTCCGTCTCAGCCGGTTGAGCGGGGAATTCATCCGACGCAACTACACCGTTAGCGAGTCCGCTCAGGTACTTGCGGAGAAGCGCCTGAACCGACGTGTCCAGTTCCGCCGCTCGGATGCTTGCGAGTCGATGTGTTTCGTCATCCACAGAAACGGTAATGTTCTTCATTGGCATGGCCTCGCAAGTGTCTCACTGAACACCAGGGCGGCAAGGGATATCCCCAGTCCTCCATCTTAGCCCTCCACCAACTCCAGGTTTTTGAGGCCGTTGCCGGTGTTCATCAGCAGCACCCGTTCGTCGGGCAGCACAGAGCCATCCGCGAGCAGCTTGTTGAGCGCGGCCGCCGTGGCTGCGCCCTCCGGGCAGATGAACATGCCCTCCAGCGACGCCACCAGGCCCATGTAGTGCAGTATCTCGTCGTCCGACACGGTCAGCGCGCCGCCGCCGCTCTCCCGCAGCGAGCGCAGGATCATGTAGTCGCCTATCGCCGCCGGCACGCGGATGCCCGGCGCGAGCGTGTGCGCGTTCTCCCACGGGTCCGCGAACTCCTGGCCCTCGCGGAACGCCCGCACCAGCGGCGCGCAGCCCTCCGCCTGCACGCAGTACATCCGAGGCCTCTCGCTGCCTATCCACCCCATGCGCTCCATCTCCTCGAACGCCTTCCACATGCCCACGATGCCCGTGCCGCCGCCCGTCGGATACAGGATCGCGTCGGGCAGCGTCCAGTCGAGCTGCTCGGCAATCTCGTAGCCCATCGTCTTCTTGCCCTCCGCGCGGTAGGGTTCCTGGAGAGTGGAGACGTCGAACAGGCCCACCTCGGCGGCCTTCTCGCGCGACACGCGCCCGGCGTCGTTGATTAGACCGTCCACAAGCGTGAGGTTGCCGCCGGTTATGGCGACCTCCTTGCGGTTGGAGTCGGGAACGTCCTTGGGCATGAACACGTATGCCTCGATTCCGCCCTTCGCCGCGTAAGCCGCCATTGCGCCCGCGGCGTTGCCGGCCGAGGGCATCGTGAGGCGGGTGAGACCCAGTTCCTTGGCCTTGGACACCGCGGCCGAAAGACCCCTCGCCTTGAACGAGCCGGTCGGGTTCAGCCCCTCGTCCTTGATGAGCAGGTCCTTGCAGCCGAACTCGGCCCCCAGCCGCTGGGCCTGGAATATGGGGGTGTAACCCTCTCCGAGCGTGATTACGTTCGCCTCGTCGCGAACGGGCATCACCTCGAAGTACCGCCACATGTTCGCGGGCCGGTCGCGCAGCGCGGCGCGATCCAGCGCCTTCGCGGCGGCGTCAAGGTCGTAGCGCGCGTACAGCACCTTGCCGCACTCGTCGCAGACGCGGTGCGGCTCGTCCGCCGAATAGGTCTCGTGGCAGTAGGTGCATTCCAGTTCGGTGATGTAGCTTTGCATCGTGTCCTCCGTTATCAGGGGCGTTCCGACTGATACATCATAGGGCAACACGCGCGATTGGGATAGTGGGCCGTTCCACGCCCGGCCGTCGCCTCCTTCGGTGGCGCGTCACCCATGCGGCGGCTATAATACTCCCACACTCTACCTTATCCGAACGGAGGCCCGCTTCTCATGGTCACCCCTATCGAACAGCGCTACATCGACCTTCACCCCGGATCGCTCGAACGCCACGCGCGCGCCAGGGACATCTTCCCCGACGGCGTGACCCACGACGGGCGCCGCATGAGCCCGTTCCCCATCTACGCCACCCACGGCATCGGCCCCCACAAGTGGGACGTGGACGGCAACCGCATCATCGACTTCTGGACCGGCCACGGCTCCATGATCCTCGGCCACTCACACCCCGAAATCGTCGCCGCAGTCGCCAGCCAGATGGGACGCGGCACGCACCTCAGCGCCTCCTCGGACTTGGAGATCCTGTGGGGCCAGCAGGTGCAGCAGCTCATCCCCAGCGCCGAGAAGGTGCGCTTCCACAGCTCCGGCACCGAGGCCACCATGATGGCCATTCGCATGGCCCGCGCCTACACCGGCAAGAGCAAAGTGATAAAATTCGTGGAGCATTTCCACGGCTGGAGCGACTACTTGTCCGTCGGCAGCGCGGGCGTGGGCGGCATACCCCAGGAGACCAAGGACACGATGATAGTGCTGCCGCCAAACGACATCGCCATCGTGGAAAAGACCCTCCAGGACAACCCCGACGTGGCGGCCATCATCCTCGAGCCCACCGGCGCACACATGGGCCAGATACCCGTGCTGCCCAGCTTCCTGGGCGAGCTGCGGGAGCTGACCGAGCGCACCGGCGTGGTGCTCATATTCGATGAGGTGGTGACTGGCTTCCGCATCTCCAAGGGCGGCGCGCAGGCCCACTACGGCGTCACGCCCGACATGACCACCATGGCCAAGATCCTGGGCGGCGGTCTGCCCGGCGGCGCGGTGGCCGGCAAGGCCGACATCATCAACATGATCCAGGCGCGCGGCGACGCGGACTTCGACCAGAACCGCCGCATCGCCCACAACGGCACCTTCAACGCCAACCCGCTCTCCGCGGCGGCCGGCACCGTCGCGCTCGACCTGATAATGAACACCGACGTCGTAGAGACGGCCAACGCCATGGGCGCGCGCCTCAAGGACGGCCTGAACGACCTTCTCACGCGCATGGAAGTGCCGGGCTACGCCAGCGGCATAGCGTCGCTAATCTTCCTGCGGCTGGGCGAGGACCCCGAAATGACACCGGAACAGGCGGCGCGGGCGCGCGACGCCCACCGCGACGGCCAGTTCGTGCTGTCGATGCTCAACAACGGCGTCCACGCCACCACGCGATTCATCATGAGCGCGGCGCACCGCGAGCAGGACGTAGACGACACAGTCGACGCCGCTGAGCGCGCACTCACCGAGCTGCGCCAGTCCGGCCTCATCTAGGGAGTGGTCAGTGGTTAGTGACTAGTGGTTAGTCGGTGGGCCTCTCCACACGAAAAGTCTCTTTCCCTCGCAGGGGGAACGCCCAAAAGTCCCTTCCCCCTTGGATGGGCACAGAGGTAGTGTTGAGAACGTCAGCGGTTGTGCCTGCGCCGTCACCCCCATCCTAACCTTCCCCCATCAAGGGGGAAGGGACTACACTCGCACGACTAAGAGAGAGGACACACCATGCCCAACCAGACCTACGACCTGGCCATTGTCGGCGGCGGAGCGGCCGGCCTGACCGCCGGATTGTACGCTTCCCGCGCCGGCCTGAAGACGGTGCTGTTCGAAAGCCTGATGACCGGCGGCCAGGTCATCAACGCCGAAACCATCGAGAACTTCCCGGGCTTTCCCGACGGCCTCCCCGGCGCCGAGTTCGGCCCCCTTCTGCAAGACCAGGCCACCCGCTACGGCCTGGAAATCCGCCTAGGCGAGGTCACCGCGCTGCGCCCCGAGCCGCCCGTGTGGGCCATTGAGCTGTACGGCGGCCTGGAGCACGCGCGGGCCGTCATCTACGCCGCCGGCTCCACCCTGCGCAAGCTGGGCGTGCCCGGCGAGCAGGAGCTGGAGGGCGCGGGCGTGTCCTACTGCGCCACCTGCGACGGCCCGTTCTTCCAGGGCGAGACCGTGGGCGTGGTCGGCGGCGGCGACTCCGCGCTTGACGAGGCGCTGGTGCTGGCCGAGTTCGCCTCCAGCGTGGTCGTGTTCCACCGGGGCGGCGAGCCGAGCGCCCAGCAGGTGCTGCTGGACAGGGCCGCCGCCAACCCCAAGATCGAGTTCCGCTACAACACCACGGTGGACGAAATTCTGGGCGCCAGCGAGGTCGAGGCCGTGAACATCACCGACCTCGAGTCGGGCGAGACCACCCGCGTCGACCTCTCCGGCCTGTTCATTTACGTGGGCCTCGACCCCAACTCCGGCTTTCTGGGCGACCTGCTGGAGCTGGACGGCGGCGGCCACGTGCCCACCGACGTATGGATGCGCACGCCGCTGCCCGGCCTCCTGGCCGCCGGCGACGTGCGTCAGAACTCCGCCGCGCAACTCGTCACGTCCGCCGGCGACGGCGCAACCGCCGCCATCGCCGCCCAACGCTACCTGAAAGGCCAGGAGTGGCCCGACTTCCGGCGTGAACGCTTCGCGCACCTTCCCGACAGGCAAGAGGTAATGAGCGACGAAGAGCTAATCGCAGCCCTCAAGGCCCAGCGCGCCAAGTTCAGGGAACACGGCGTCAAAGAGATAGGCTTGGATGATACATTCCTCTTGTATGTCGGGCCGATTTATCCCAGCATTAACTTGGTGGTGGAGTTTGAACCTGGCCGCGAAACGGATGGAACGATTCAAGCTCTCGCTCGGCACATGGAAAATGCCCTTGGGCTGGAGGTTCGCATAGAAGCCGTCGAAGGACTCAGGGAGAAGAGTTGGCCGTGGAAGCCCGAGGTGCCTAGATATGCCGTCATCGACGACTGACAGGTTCCTCCACATCCTCGAGGAAATCGAGTTCCTTACGGAACATACGGCGGGACTTAGCATAGATGATATTTGGGCTGACGAGGTGCTGAAACGCGCCGTGATAAGAAGCATCGAAGTCATCGGAGAGGCCGCCAATCGCCTGCCGGCCGAAGTGTGGCGAAAGTACCCACATGTTGAGTGGCGCGACCTTGTCGATCAAAGGAACAGACTGATTCACGGCTACGACACCATCGACCGCAACAAGGTGTGGGACAAAGTAACCAAAGTTCCCGTATTGCAGCGAAACGTAGAGCAAATCATCGAAAACGAGCGGCAAAGATGAGCTTTCGAGGGCAACCACATGAAAAAGGGGTTCCAGTTCCTCTACGACGAGCGCGGCAAGGTGAAGTCCGTCCTGATAGATCTGGATGTGTACCCTGAACTGTGGGAGGACATCTACGACACTATGGTTATCGAATCTCGCGAGGGTGAACCCGCCATTCCCTGGGAACAACTAAAGGCTGAAATGGAAGAGGAACTGGAGAGGCAACAAGCCAGGGATGACTGAGGCTGAGCGCTACTCAGTCCGCCTCTCATCATCAGCATCCAGAGACTTTCGAGGACTGCCCGCTAACCTGCAACAAAGAGTGGAGGGCGCTATGGCTGGCCTCTCCTACGTTCCTCGACCGCCGGGATGCCGGAAAGTGCGAGGCTATGAGCGGCACTACCGAATCCGCACGGGCCAGTACCGCATCGTGTACGCGATAGACGATACCGACAGAAGCGTGACTATAATTCAGATAGGCCACCGGCGAGAGGTGGACCGCTCGCTATAGACGATACCTACCGCCGACAGGCCAGCGCCACACCAGGAGCACTCACCATGGACTACCGTTTCACAGACGAACAACAAGCATTCCGCCAGGAGATCCGCGACTTCCTCTCGGACAACCTGGGCGAGGACTGGCGCGGCATCGACCCCGACGCCTACTTCCACGACGAGAACTGGTTCCACATCCGCGAGCTCACGGCCAAGATGGCCGAGCGCGGCTGGCTCACCCTCGCATGGCCCGAGGAGTACGGCGGCCAGGGCCGGCCCCACATCGAGCAGATGATTTACAACGAGGAGACCGCCTACTTCCGCGCGCCCACCCGCGACGTCAGCATCGGCACCCACATGGTCGGCCCCACGCTCATGCTCTACGGCACCGAGGAGCAGAAGACCCACTACCTGCCCGAAATCGCAAGCGGCGAAGCCGTCTACTGCCAGGGCTTCAGCGAGCCCGAGTCCGGTTCCGACCTCGCCTCCCTGCAGCTCCGCGCCGTTGAGGACGGCGACGACTACGTGCTCAACGGCTCCAAGATATGGACCAGCGGCGCTCACCGCTCCACCCACTGCTACCTGCTCACCCGCACCGACCCCGACGCCCCCAAGCACCGCGGCATCAGCGTGTTCATCGTTGACATGGACACGCCCGGCATCGAGGTGCGGCCCATCATCAACATGTTCGGCATCCACTACTTCAACCAGGTCTTCTTCGACAACGTGCGCGTCCCCAAGCGCGCCATGATCGGCGAAAAGAACCGCGGCTGGTACATCGCCGCCACCACGCTGGACTTCGAACGCTCCGGCGTCGCCAGCTTCGCGTCCAACCGCCGCAGCATCGAGGAACTGGTGGAGCTCGCCCGCGAGACAGGCGCAAACGGCAAGCCGCTGAACGAAGACCCGATGATAAGGCAGCGCCTGGCCGAGCTATGGACGCGCAACGAGGCCGGCAAGACGATAGCCTACAACGTCGCCTGGATGCAGAGCGAGGGGCTCGTGCCCAACCGCGAGGCGTCGATTTCCAAAATGATGGGCAGCGAGATAGCCCAGCAGATTCACGAGCTTGGCGTCCAGATGCTCGGAATGTACGGCATACTGGACAAGGGATCAAAGTGGGCCTACCTGGACGGCAGGCTCGCCTGGCAGTGGATGGACTCCATCTCGCTTACCATCCGCGGCGGCACCTCCGAAATACAGCGCAACATCATCGCAGGCCGGGGCCTCGGCCTGCCCCGCGGCTAGCGCGGCAGGGGACAGTTTCTCAGTTATCAGTTGTCAGTAGGATTGGTCTCGTACTTTGTGGATGCCTCACCGCGTATCGGTGTGCGGGGTGACGTTCTTACGCGGGTGTGCCGGTCACTGGGACCCCGAAAACTGAACAGCTACTAATAACTAAGAACTGACCACTGAATACTAGAGAGACCGATGGACTGGCTGTTCGTTGCCCTGGGCGGTTCGCTCGGGGCGCTGTCGAGATTCGCGGTGGACCGCGCGGTCACCGCCGCGCTGGGGCCCGGCGTGCTGGCGACGTTCCTGGTCAATATCGCCGGTTCGTTCGCCCTGGGGGTGTTCGTGGCCGTCGAGTTGGACAGGCCCACCCTGCCGCCGGCGGCACGCCCGTTCCTGGCGGCTGGTTTCCTGGCGTCGTTCACCACCTTCTCGACGCTCACCGTCGCCAGCATCCAGCTTCTCGGCGACGGCCAGGTAGCCCGCGCGTCGGCCAATCTGCTGGGCAGCATAGCGGTGGGACTCGCCGCCGCCTTCGCCGGATTGGTGGCCGGACGCGAGTTGTGGGCGCAGACGCCATGAGTCCCTTCCCCCTCGATGGGCCACAGGGTATGTTTCAGGCGTGAGCCTTCCAATAAGTCCCTTCCCCCTCGCAGGGGGAAGGTTAGGATGGGGGTGACAGCGTGGCACTGAGCGACAGGGACATCAAGCGCGCCATACGCGCCGGCCGCCTGGGCGTGGAACCCTACCGCGAAGAGGCCGTCCAGCCGGTGAGCGTCGATCTCACCCTCGGCAACAAGCTCCGCGTCTTCCGCAGCGAGCGCTACTACCTCATCGACGTCAAGCAGGAGATGCCCAACCTCACCGAAGTCGTGGAGATAGACGAGCTAAACCCCTTCATCCTGCACCCCGGCGCGTTCGTGCTCGGCATAACCGCCGAGTGGGTAAGACTTCCAGCCGACCTCATGGGTCGGCTGGACGGCAAAAGCTCCCTCGGCCGGCTGGGGCTGCTGGTGCACTCCACCGCCGGATTCATCGATCCCGGCTTCCAGGGCGGCATAGTGCTCGAGTTCAGCAACATCTCGCCGCTGCCCATCACCCTCTACGCCGGTATGCCCATCGCGCAAATCTCCTTCTACCAGACCTCCAGCCCCGCCGAGCGTCCTTACGGCCACGGATCGCTCGGAAGCAAGTACCAACGCCAGGACGCGCCCACGCCCAGCCGCTACTACCTCAACTTCGGATCGAGCGGACGCAGGCGCTGGGAGCCGGTATCGCTAAGGCAGTGGCTGAGGGACAGCCGCTTCGAGGGGAATGTGAACGAACTGGCCGACGCGCTGGACCTGCCGGTCAAGGCGGTGGAAGAATGGGTGTACGGTCGCCGCGTGCCGAACGCCGAAAACCGGCGCAAGCTGTTCACGCTCACCCGCCTGCCGCAGTACGCGCCGCGCGAGGACGCCACCCGGCAGGAGACGCTCGAAGAGCCGGACGGTCTCTAGCCCCATGTCGCACATGGAGCGCGCGCTTGAGCTTGCTCGCCGCGCGGTTGGCTACGTCAGCCCCAATCCCGCCGTCGGCGCGGTCGTCGTCAGGGATGGCGAGGTCGTCGGCGAGGGACACACCCAGCCGCCCGGCGGGCCACACGCCGAAGTCGAGGCGCTGCGCCGCGCGAGAGGCCGGGCAGCGGGCGCGGTGCTCTACACCACGCTTGAGCCGTGCGCCCACCACGGCAGGACTCCGCCCTGCACGCAGGCCGTCGTCGACGCCGGAATCGCCGAGGTGCGCTCCGCCGTCACCGACCCCAACCCGCGCGTGAACGGCGCCGGATTCGACCGTCTCCGCGAGGCCGGAATCGCCGTGAGCGTGGGCGAGCGCGAGGAGCAGGCGCGGGAGATTATCGAGGCCTACGCCAAGCACGTCGTCACCCGTATGCCCTTCGTAGTCGCCAAGTTCGCCACGAGCCTGGACGGCAAGATAGCCACCGCCACGGGCGATTCGAGATGGATCACAGACGAGGAGGCCAGGGCCTACGCGCACGAGTTGAGGGCAGCCAGCGACGCGATAATGGTCGGCATCGGCACCGTGCTGGCCGACGACCCCCAGCTAACCGCCAGGGACTCGCAAGGCAACCCGCTCCCGCGCCAGCCCACCCGCGTCGTGCTGGACAGCAGGGGCAGGCTGCCGCCGTCCGCGCGCATGTTGGCCGAGCCGGGCGAAACAATCGTCGCCGTGGCCGACGCCGAGGACGAGCGATGCCTCGCGCTGGAGCGGACGGGCGCCCGCGTGGTGCGCGCCCCGTCGCCCGGCCGAGGCGTGGACCTGCCCGCACTGCTGGCGGAGCTGGGCCGCGGCGACACAACCAGCGTTCTCGTCGAGGGCGGCGGCGAGGTGCTCGGATCGCTGTTCGACGCCGGGCTGGTGGACAAGGTCGTCGCCTTCGTCGCGCCCACCATCATAGGCGGCGCGGGCGCGCCCTCCCCGGTGGCCGGCGTCGGCGCGGAACGCATCGCGGACGTCACTAGGCTATCGCGTGTACGCACCCTGAGCCTGGGCCGCGACGTGGCGATCATCGGCTACTGCGAGAAGTAGGCCCTGGCGGGCGTGCACCCCATCGTTGTCCTCCACAGCCGTCAGGCCTTAGGGACGGTGCCAGTGAGCCGGTTGCCGGAGAGACACAAGGGTACCGATCAATTCGACCAGGGCGTCTCTTACACCGAGCTAGGCTGCGGGCCTGGGGGCGGCGTCTTAGTCGGCAACGGCAAACAGCGCCAAGACATCATCGCGTGTCATACCAACGGCCACGTCTTCAAGATACAGTATCCGTATGACTTCTCGGTCTATGTCGGAATATTCGGTAACCGTTGACCATTGCCGATAGAAGGTGCTTTCCGGACGAAAGTTAGAATCTCTCATCAAACCGAGTGCCTGCGTTAATTCCTCTCGTATCAAGTGTGAACGGACCTCTTCCGTCCGATCGGATGCTATCAGGATTATCGCCTTATAGATGACACTTGAACTCGACCAGCACGTCCAAAAGTACCCAGCATTTCCGGGCTCGTATTCTTTGAGGATAGACGGGAATTCTGACTGTGGCTTGAAGTGAATATCCAAATTGGCGTTATCTTGGACTAACTCCAGCTTTAGACCACCTACCAGTTCGTTCAACTCTGAAATCACCTGGGCCAACGTAATCAGATCAACCGCTGTTGGATTGCCATGTACTTGAATGCGCGGACCGCTTGACCATTTACGTATAACCGGAGTCTGATCACCAAATTCCGCACCAAGGGCGATCTCTAGAAAATAGTCCAGCACCTCGGTGGTGGGCGTTAGGATAGTGGCGGGTTCCGACTTGGGCGTCAGGGTAGTGGCGGGTTCCGGTGTCACGACAGGCCGCGCTTGAATCTTTGGGCAGAAATCTGGCACATCCATACATCCGGATAGAGCATAGACGATGAGAATTACCAAGGCGAGGGTTCCAGTGAATAGCAAGCGAGAACGGGTCATTGCTGAAAAACCCTCATTGAACTCCGTGTTCTCCATATGGAATGCGCTAGTCCAAGTGTAACCGCTCCAGTTGGGCCTGCAGCCGAACTTCCCTGCGGAAAGCTCGCAATTCGTTCCGCCACGCCGCTCCGTCCCGCTACCCGCGCTTGTCCACCAGGAACAGGTGCTCGTTCACGTGGACCGACCGGTTCCGAAAGCTCCGGCTGCCCCGGAACGCGTTGTATCGCGTCGTGAAGGTCTCCACCGTGCCGAACCGGCTCAGCGTGGCGTGCATCGCCTCCGCCGGTATGAAGCCTTCGTTATTGAACGACACCAGGACGAACGAAGCGTCCAGCGAGTCCAGGAGCCGTTCGAACAGCGGCAGCGCCTTCGCCCGCACGTTGTAGCCGGATCGCCGCCAATCGTGCGGTATGCCCGACACCCGGCTGATGTGGTCGGGACGTTCATAGCTGAGCAGCAGGTTCAGCATGAAGTAGTTCGAGCCGTAGGGGTGCTGGTTGTACGGCGGATCGAGGTACGCGAGGTCCAGGCCGCGCAGCCGCGGCGCGAGGGCGTTGGCGTCCTCCCGCGTAACCCTGTAGTCACACTCGAAATTGCTCAACACCGGCGCGCTCAACACGATCCGTCCCCGGATGCGGCTTAGCGCGTCCGAGCCGCTGCCGCCGAACCGCCCCATACCGGTGCGGCGATCCTTGTAGTACCCCTTGAACACCCCGGCTGTGTTCGCGTGGACGGACGCCTCGCTGAGCAGCGGCCCCATCAGCATCTCCCGCGTTCGCGCCGGCAACTCGTCCATCATTCGGCGGTAGCTGTCCAGACGCCTGGCGTTGTCCTTCGTGTAGAAGACGCGGTCCGCCCGCGTGATACGCGACTCGTCCCTCGGCGCGTACAACTCCTCGATGAACCCGCGTGGATATGGCGCGTTCTCCACTCTTGCGTTCAGTTCGTCAACGATGGCGGATAGCGCCGCCGTGTCCACATCACTCCTGTTTGTGAGAAAGCACCGCGAAATCGTCGCCGCGTATGGCTCGATGTCGTTGCTCACCACCAACTCGGCGTGCGCCTTGAACAGCCGCGACACCACTCCCGACCCGCTGAAGGCGTCGAATATCCGCAGCCTGTTTTTGCCTAGCCGCTTCTTGACCCTCTCCACGGTGCCCGCGATGTGCCCCAGCAGCGCGCGCTTGTTGCCGATGTACGTGATTAGCTGTCGCGTGAGATACTCCGGGTTCTCGGCCCCGGAATCGTCCACGCGCACGGCTGGCTGCGGTAGCTCGCTCGCCAGTGGCATCATCAGATCCGATTCGGACACGTTGTTATCCCTCCCAGCCGCCATACTAGCACGCCCGCCACGCCCCTGCGTTCGCGCCCCCAACCCCCTTCAAAACCGTCACCTTTCCGCGCCATCCGGCCCCCACCCTGCCACCCTCAACCCCCACGCCCGCCCAGCCACGTCCACACACCTGCGCCATTTTTTCCCACGATCCCGCTCCGATCCCGCAATTTCGCCACCCCTCTTGCAAACACACGCACATCCGTGCTATTATCTCCCACGGTAAAGGCGGGCTTCAAACCCGCCCGCGCGAGGCATTAGTCCCCTCTCCCAAGACTGGGAGAGGGTTAGGGTGAGGGTTGTGAGGGTAGGGGCGTCCCTTGTGGGCGCCCGAAGGCAGCGAAGACAAGGCCGGTCGGCCCGCACACCCCCTGTCCTACTCCGCCACGCCGCGCGACACTTATGCGCCGAATTGCCCACTCCGGCATTACAGAATTGGGCGGGATCGCTGGCTCTCCCAGCTACGAATACAACAGAATATCGCAGAATCGAACAGATTTCGCGGCAACAACGGCGTTGGGCTGCCAAATAACCTGAAACAGGCCCCCGCCGCTCTGGTAAAATAGGCCGCACACTGGCATCCGGGGGTCCGTATGTTCACCGGAATCGTGGAAGAAGTCGGCAGGGTGGCGCAGATTGAGCCGACCGGGCTGACCGTCGCGGGGCCGAAGGTCACGTCCGACCTGAAGGTCAGCGACAGCATCTGCGTCAACGGCGCGTGCCTCACCGTCACCGCGCTCGACGGCGACGCCTTCAGGGTGGACGTGGTGCCCGAAACCCTGCGCCGCACCAACCTCGGCGCGCTGAGTGAGGGCGACCCCGTGAACCTGGAGCGTCCGCTCGCGCTGAGCGACCGGCTGGGCGGCCACATCGTCCAGGGCCACGTAGATGCTACCGCCGCCATCCACGAAATCGAGGACGACGGCGAGGCGCTCATGATAAGCTTCCGCGCACCATCGTCCGTGATGCGCTACGTCGTCGAAAAGGGGTTCGTGGCAGTGGACGGAACGAGCCTCACAGTTGTAAACTGTGCACTCGACAGGTTCTCGGTAACGATTATCCCATTCACGCGGGACAACACGGTCTTCCGAAGCCGCCGGGTGGGGGATACCGTCAACATAGAGACCGACGTGGTTGCCAAGTACGTCGAGCGCCTGGCCTTCGTGCCGCGAGGGCCGGCGGACATTTTGGACGAGCTATAGGGGGAACAGCAGCGATGCCTCTTTCGTCCGTGCAGGAAGCGATCCAGGACTTCAAGGCGGGCCGAATCGTCATAATCGTGGACGACGAGGACCGCGAGAACGAGGGCGACTTCGCCATGGCGGCGGAGGCGGTATCGCCGGAAGCCATCAACTTCATGGCCGCGCAGGGCAGGGGCCTCATCTGCGTGCCTATGATGGGCAGCCGCCTCGAAGAGCTCAGGCTCCCCATGATGGTGCAGGACAACACCGCCCGCCTCGGCACCGCGTTCACCGTGTCCGTGGACGTGCTCAAGGGCGCAACCACCGGCATATCGGCGTTCGACCGTTCCGCCACCATCAAGGCCCTGATACACCCGAAAACCGAGCCGGAAGACCTCGGCCGCCCCGGCCACATCTTCCCGCTGCGCTACATGGAGGGCGGCGTGCTGGTGCGCGCCGGCCAGACGGAGGCGTCCGTTGACCTCGCCCGGCTCGCGGGCATGTACCCCGCCGCCGTCATCTGCGAGGTCATGGCCGACGACGGCGAGATGGCGCGTATGCCTGAGCTCGAGCGCGTGGCCGAAAGATACGACATCAAGATAGTGTCCGTGGCCGACATAATCTCCTACCGGCGCGAGCACGAGAAACTGGTGGAGCGCGTCGCCGAGGCGCGGCTTCCCACGGCCTACGGCGAGTTCACCGCCGTCTCCTACCGCAGCATCGTGGACAGAGACGAGCACGTGGCGCTGGTGAAAGGCGACATTGTCCCCGGCGAACCGACACTCGTTCGCGTCCACAGCGAGTGCCTCACCGGCGACGTGTTCGACAGCGTGCGCTGCGACTGCGGAGACCAGATGGCCCAGGCGCTTCACGACATCGCGGACGAGGGCAAGGGCATCTTCCTCTACATGCGCCAGGAGGGACGCGGCATCGGCATCCACAACAAGCTCAAGGCCTACGCCCTCCAGGACACCGGGCTCGACACCGTGGAGGCCAACCTCCAGCTTGGTTTCGCGCCCGACCTTCGCCACTACGGCGTCGGCGCCCAGATACTCGTGGACCTCGGCGTCAGAAAGATGCGCCTGCTCACCAACAACCCCAAGAAGGTGGTGGGCCTCGACAGCTTCGGCCTGGACATCATAGAGCGCGTCCCCATCATAACCCGCTCAACAGAGCACAACCGGCGCTACCTCGCCACGAAGCAGAACAGGCTGGGCCACATGCTCAACATCGACGCGGCGGGCGTCGCCGCGGGTGACCAGAAGTGAGCCGCGAGATTCAGGGCGGCCTGCGCGGCGAGGGGCTGCGCATCGGCATCGTGGTCGCCCGCTTCAACGACTTCATTACCTCCAGGCTGCTGGAGGGCGCGCGCGCCGCGCTTCAGAGTCACGGCGTCTCGGACGACGACGTGACCGTCGCCAGCGTGCCCGGCTCGTTCGAGTTGCCGCTGGCCGCCAAGAAGATGGCCGAGTCCGGCCGCTACCACGCCGTCATCTGCCTCGGCGCGGTCATTCGCGGCGAGACCGACCATTACGAGCACGTCGCCGGCGAGGCCGCCAAGGGCATAGCCGCCGCGTCGCTCTCATCCGGCCGGCCCGTCATATTCGGCGTGCTCACCACCGACACGCTGGAGCAGGCCATCAACCGCGCGGGCGGCAAGAGCGGCAACAACGGCTACGCCGCCGGCATCGCCGCCATCGAGATGGCGAACCTGCTGGCCGCCATGGACGGCGACGCCTAGTCGCCCTTCCAGAAGTGGTTTCCCAGCTTGTAGAAGAGGCCACCCATGGCAACCGGCGCGCCCTCGCCCGCCTGTTCACCCTGCTCGAACGCGACGACGACACCCTCGCCGCCATCGTGCGCGCCACGCACACCCGCGCCGGCAACGCCTACACCGTCGGCATCACCGGCCCTCCCGGCGCGGGCAAGAGCACGCTGGTCGACGGGCTGGTGCGCGCCTCCCGTGACGAGGGCCTGAGCGTGGGCGTGCTCGCCGTCGATCCCACCAGCCCGTTCAGCGGCGGCGCGGTGCTCGGCGACCGCATCCGGATGCAGCAGCACTTCCTCGACCGCGGCGTCTTCATCCGCAGCCTGGCCACCAAGGGCGCGCACGGCGGCCTCTCCCGCGTCGCCTGGGCCGCCCAGAGGCTGCTGGACGCCTGCGGCAGGGACGTCGTGTACGTGGAGACCGTCGGCGTGGGCCAGACCGAGCTCGAGGTGATGCGCGTGGCCGACACGGTGGTGGTGACGCTGGTGCCGGAGGCGGGCGACGCTGTGCAGGCGATGAAGGCCGGGCTGATGGAGATCGCCGACGTGTTCGTGGTCAACAAGTCCGACCGCGCCGGCTCGGACCGGATGGTCTCCGCGCTCCGCTCCATGATCGAAATCGGCGAGCGCCGCCCCGACTGGACGCCGCCGGTCATCCCATCCCAGGCCCACAGGCGGCTCGGCATCCCGGAGCTGCGCGACGCCATCGCGCGCCACCGCGACACCCTGCGCGCCGGCTGTGGGCTGCGTCAGCACCGGGGCGAGCGACTGCGCGAGGAGTTCACCCGCACGCTCGCCGAGCGCATACAGGCTCGGCTGGCCGAGGCCGCATCCCCCGGCGGCCCGCTGAGCGAGCTAGCCTCCCGCGTAGAGCGCGGCGAAATCGACCCCTACACCGCCGCCGCCCAGGCCATGTCCGAGGGCATCACACTAGCCAGTGAAGAGCCAATCCGACAAGTCCCTTCCCCCTCGCAGGGGGAAGGTTAGGATGGGGGTGAAGAACGGGTGCCCGGATGAGCTATGAGGGCTACACCCCGCCCCGCCGCCCACGCAGCAGCGCCGGAAGACGCTTGAGCGCGGCCAAGTCATGCGCCGACGCGAAGTCGTCTACGTGGGGCGTGGCGGCGCGCAGCCCGCGGGCCAGCGGCTCGTAGTCGCGCGTGCCCAGCAGCGGATTGAGCCACACCACCCTGCGCACCCGCCGCCGCATCCGGCGCAGTTCGCGCGCCAAGCCCTCCGGGTCGCCCGTCTCCCACCCGTCGCTGAGCAGCATCACCGTGGTGAAGCGGTCCAGCAGCCACTCGTAGTCGGAGTTCACCCGCGCCAGGCTCTCACCGATGCGTGTGCCGCCCGACCAGTGCGGCACCGACTCGCCCATCCGGCGCAGCGCCTCCCGCAGCGACGGCGCTCGCATCTGCCTGGTGACGCGCGTGGGCCTAGTGCTGAATACCACAGTCTCTATACGCTTGGTTTGCTGGTACACGGCGTACAGCAACTGGAGCAGCAGCCACGTGTGACGCTGCATCGAGCCGCTCACGTCCAGCAGCGCCAGCAGCTTGGGCGTTCGTCGCACCCGGCGCAGACGCGGCAACCGGATTATGTCGCCCCCGGTGGCAAGGTTCATCCGGAAGGCCCCCCGCAGGTCGGGTGTCCCCCTGCGCCTGTGCCGCCTGCGCCTGCGTCCCGGCCTCGACGCCAGCGCGCGCACCATGCGCGCGGCAATCGCCGCCAGCTCAGCCGACTCTCCCTCGCCCAGCGGGACGAGGTCCTGGCCCGCCGCCCACTCGCGGGCGCTTGCGCCGGTGCGCAGCATCTGAATCAGGGTGTCTTGGGAGCTGGGATCCTGCTCCAGCAGCGCGAAGGAGCGGGGACGTGGCCTTAGCCGGCGCGCTCCTTCCGCGGGAGATGGCAGGCCCCGGGGCGCGGGGCGCTCCGGCAGCGGCTCGAAGTCCCAGAACCGCTCGAACAGCGCGTCGAACACCGGCCCGTCGTCGCGGCGCGACATCAGCGCGGCCCGCAGCGTCCAGTAAACCCGCGTGCGGTCCAGCGCGTCCACCGCACCGAGCGCGCGCACCGCGTCCGCCGCCTCGCTCGGCCCCACCAGCAGCCCGTGCCCGCGCAGCGCGCGGCAGAACCGCGTCAGGTGGGCCGAAAAGTCATACTGGATCGTCGTCACTCAAGTATCCTTTTCCCTGTCAAGGGAGAAACTCTCGATGCCGCCGCCAATGTCCGCGTCGCCTGCGACGACGCTAGGGCGCGGTTTCCACCGGCACTATGTACACGCCCTTGGCCCTGGGTAGCAGCGAACCCTCGTAGTTCAGATGCGTCTCCACCGCCACCATGAAGCGGCCCCCGTCCAGCCGCTGTAGCGCGAACGGCACGGGGTTCCAGCCCACCATCTGTAGCAGCCGCTCCTTGCGCGTCACGCGCCAGTCCAGGCCGCCGCCCTCGATTCGCAGCACGTTCGCGGTCATGGCGAAGTCGTCGGCCACCTCCTTGCCGGTGATGAACAGCGTCATGGACTCGCCGGGCGCGTCCCCCTCAGCGGACAGGGCGAACCAGCTCAGCATGTGGTCCCAGGCCACCACGCGGGCGAAGCTTTCGGGACCGATGTGGAAGTCGGCTCCCGACAGCGCCACGCTCCACAGCCCGCCGCCCTCGTCGCTGAAGCCGTAGAGCGAGTTGAGCATGTGGGCGCCGTCCTCGCTGAACCGGGGAGAGCCGCCGTACAGCCGCCCGTTGTCCGGCGGATCGGGAAAGCGCGACAGCGGGTACTCCAACAGGCGGTAGTCTCCGGGGCTGTCCAGGTCGACCAGGTGGACAGACTGCCAGCGCGGGTCCGGCGGTTCGTCGCCATCACGCGCGGGCCAGCCCTCGGAGCTGATCAGCCAGCGGCGAGCGTCGTCTGGCAGCGGATGCGCCATCAGCGGTATACCGGGCGCGGTGTACAGGCGCGCGGCGGAGCCGTCCCCGTCGATATGCAGCAGCCGGTAACGCTGTGTCTTCTCCGGTTCGAGCGACCGCCGCATGACGGCGTAGTAGCCGGACTCGCCGCTGGCCTCCGTATAGGCGCGCGGCGCGCAGAGGGTGTCGCACTCGTTCAGCCAGGCAGCGCCGAGCTCGCGGGCGCGCTCCGCCACCCAGTAGCCCTCGAACCCGAAGTAGCTCAGCCCCTCGCCCGCGCCGGTGCGGACGGCCCGCCAGAGACGCTCGCCGTAGCCCGGCGTCGATGTGGCCGAGTGCTCCGGGTCGGCGGTGTGCGCGGGCGTGAAGCGGAAGCCCACCGAATCGAGCAGCGTGCGGTACTCCGTATGCCGGACGCTCTCGGCGTACACGCCGCACTGCTTGCGGGCGAGCGCGGGCGCGGGGTAGCGCTGGTCGTCGAACGGGAGCGCGAGTATCTCGGCCTCGAACTCCTTCGCAAGATCGGACTTCGGGGCGCTGAGCGCCCGGGCGTTGACGTGGAAATGGGTGGGTGGAGGCAGGCCGTCGTCGTCTCTGCGCCACTCCGACGGCGTCTCGGTGGGGACGACGAGAAGGGTGCCGTCTGGGAACACATCCACCACCACGCCCTCAATCAGCCGGCCGGCGGATAGCTCGAATCGGAGGCCGTGGAACAGGCCGTGGTCGAAGGCGTCGGGGTCGAGCCGGTCGGCGAGCGCGGGGTCCAGCGACACGCCCATGGCGCGCAGGCGGCGCAGCCGGTGGACGGGGTGCTCGCCGAGCTGCTCCGGCGCGAGCGCGAGGAGGTCGAGGTAGCGCGGGCCGTCGTCGTGGGCGAGACGCACCTTCGCCCTGCCCTGCCGGACGGTCAGCAGGTCGGGCCGGCCCTCGGCCGGGACCGCGCGGCCGTCCTCGGACGCCGCGTAGAAGTGTGGCTTGACGAGCTCGTCGAACGGCGTCTCAGTGTCGTACTCGCCCCTGGGGGCCACTAGGCCGGCGGGTGTTTTCACGCTCATCGTATCGCCGAGACTGTCGGGCACGGGTGTTGGAATGGCGGGAGCATCTTCCAGGGTGGTGGTGTGGCAGGCGGCGGCGAGCAGGGCGAGCGCGGAGAGGGGCGAGGGCGAGCGCGCGGCGCATCCGGTTCCCGTTTTCACGGGAATGACGGATGGTACTCACGGGACCGACGGATGACGCTACTTCCAGTAACTGTTCAGACTTGATGAGGCGGGTCTGCACAAAGGGTCTTCACCCCCATCCTAACCTTCCCCCATCAAGGGGGAAGGGACTTTTCGGAAGGCTTTCTCACAAAACCTACCCCTGTCATCCCTTCGAGGGGGAAGGGACAAATGGCAGTCACGAAGTCTGAATGTACTCTACTCCCACTCCTCGACGCGGACGAGGCTGCCAACCTCGTTGACCACGTCCAGGTCGCGCAGCAGGTCCAGGGCGTTGGTCATGGCGGCCTCCCTGGCGCGGTGGGTCATCATCACTATCTCGGCGCGCTGGGCCGCCTCGTCGGTCTCCTTCTGGATGACGGAGGCGATGCTGATGTCGAGGTCGCCGAGCAGCTTGGCTATCTGGGCGAACACGCCGGGGCGGTCGTCGACGTTGAGGCGCAGGTAGTATTTGGTCTCCAGCTCGGACATGGGGCTGACGCGCACGTTCTCGGACAGCCGGAGCGGTGTGGGCGGCGTGACGTTGCCGACGATGTTGCGGGCGATGCCTATGGCGTCGGCTACGACCGCGCTAGCGGTGGGCGAGGGACCGGCGCCGGGGCCGGTGAAGAGCACGCGGCCCACCATGTCGGCCTCCACCTCCACGGCGTTCAGCACGCCCTCGACCTTGGCCAGCATCACGTCGGCGGGGACGAACGCGGGGTGAACGTGGGCCTCGACCACGCCGTCGCGCATATTGGCTATGGCGAGCAGCTTGATGGTGTAGCCCAGCTCCCTGGCGTAGAGGAAGTCGCGCGCGTCGAGGCGGGTGATGCCCTCGCGGTACACGTCGCTGTCCTTGATGCGGGCGCGAAAGGCGAGCGTGGAGAGGATGGCGAGCTTGTAGGCGGCGTCGATGCCCTCGACGTCGTTGGTGGGGTCGGCCTCGGCGTAGCCGAGCTCCTGGGCCGCGCGGAGGGCGTCGTCGAAGTCCACGCCCTGCTGCACCATCTGGGTGAGGATGTAGTTGGTGGTGCCGTTGATGATGGCGTGGATGGAGGAGATTTCGTTGGACACGAGGTCGCGCAGCAGCGGGCCTATGATGGGGGTGCCGCCGGCCACGCTGGCCTCGAACATTACCTGGACGCCCTTCTTGCGGGCGAGGGTGAGCAGGTCGGGGCCCTGCTTGGCCATCACTTCTTTGTTGGCGGTGACGATGTGCTTGTCGAGGGAGATGGCCTTGACGATGTAGTCCAGAGCGGGGACTTCACCGCCCATGACCTCGACCACGATGTCGACCGCCGGGTTGTCGAGTATGTCCTCGACGCTGGTGGTGACGAGGTCGGGGGGCACGTCGAACGAGCGCGGCTTGGATGGGTCCCTGACGAGCACGCCCTCCAGGGAGAGGTCGCAGCCCGCGAGCTGACGGACGTGATCGGCGCGCTCGACGAGCGTTCTGGCGACGCCGCCGCCCACCACTCCCAGGCCAAGCAAGCCTATGCCTACCGAGGTCTTCATACGCGCTCCGGGCGCCTGTTCCTCAGAAGCCGAACGACCCCAGGGGCTGCTGCGGCTCTTCTTCCTCCTGCGGCGCGGCGGACAGCCCCAACTGCTCCAGCATCCAGGCATAGATCTCGGAGTCGAAGTTGGAGTAGACGTCGAACTTGGCGCGCTGCTCGTTTATCCAGGTCTGAAGCGCGGCGGTCTTGAGCGCGTCCAGGTCTTCGGGGTCCAGTTCGCGGGCCTCGGCCCTCTCGGAGACGATGAAGAAGTAGAGCGTCTGCTGGTCCTGTATGCTGGTGCTGACCTCGCTCAGCTTGCCTACCTCGAGGTCGAAGAAGGCGTACTCGTGGTCTTTGAGTATGCCTCGGGGCAACCAGCCCAGGTCTCCGCCGAGCCGGACCATCTCCTGCGAGTCCCTGGAGAACTCGCGCACGATGCCCTTCACACCCTCCCGTATCTGCTCGGGGTCGGTAACGCCGCGCAGGGCGTCCCGCAGTTTGACTTGCATGATGTCGATCTCGTCGGTTGGGGCCACGATTATCTGTTGCACGCGCACCTGTTCGGCGAAGGCGGGGACGCTTTCGCCGATGTACTGGCGCGTCTTCTCCCTGACGATGGAGCGCCTGGTGAGCTGGTGGTACTCCTCTTCGCTGTACTGGATGGCGTTCAGGTAGCCGCTGTAGCGTTCCTGGAACTCGCGCTCGACCTGTGCGGGGTCCATGCCGCCGGCCGCAGCGGCGCGCGGCGTGAACACGTCGCGGATCTGGGCCTCGATCTCCTCTTCTGACACGACTAAGCCGAGCGAGGGGGCGGACTGGGCGATGATCTCGTTTTCGACGAAGAGTTGAAGGGTCTGGAAGATGTCGTTGGTGGCGTTGAACTGGCCGCCCAGGAACTCCATGCCCTTCTGGCTCACGCGAAGCAGCTTCACCATGTCGCCGCGGGTGTAGGTGACGTCGTTGACCCTGACGACGACCTCGCGGGAGGGCATGACGAAGATGAGGACGTAGCCGGCGATTACGATGCTGGCGACGGCGAGCAGCATGAGGGCGATGACCGCCAGACCGATGCGGCGGCGCTTGACGTCGCGCTCGGCGCGCAGCGCCTGGTGTCGCCTATCGACGACGACGTGACCCAGCGGTATGCCGGTCTGCTCTGCCACGGTCTCGCCTTCGGGCTACCTGCGCGCGAACCGCTCGGCCGCGGGCGTGCGGTGGTCGGGGCTGAAGGGCAGAAGGGCGAGGTGCCTGGCGCGCTTGATGGCGGTGGAGAGGCCGCGCTGGTGCTTGGCGCAGACGCCCGTTTTGCGGCGGGCTTCGAGCTTGAACCGGTCGGAGAGGTAGCGCCGGAAGCGGTCGAGCTCCTTGTAGTCAATGTACTTTACGCGGTCGACGCAGAACGAGCAAACCTTGCGCCGGGCGTAGTATCGGGGTCTGCCTCTTCTGGGCCTTCTCTGTTGTGTGGTCATGGCGGTCCTCGTAGTAGCCAGTGGTTAGTGGTTAGTTACCAGGGGAGGTCGTCGTCGTCCGGTGGGGGAGGCCCGCTGGCGAATGGGTCTCCGCCGCCGAACGAATCTCGGGCGGCCCCTCTGTCGGCTGCCCTGTCCAGGAACTGGACCGTATTGGCGATAATTTCGTTGCGGAATCGCGTCTGACCGTCCTGACCCGTCCAGGTGTCGCTCTTCAGGCGGCCTTCGGCAAATACTCGCATGCCCTTGGTCACGTACTGGTTGCACACTTCGGCGAGGCGGTTCCAAGCCACCACTCGAAACCACTCCGTCTCCTCACGGCGTTCGCCATCCCGTGTGTTGTACCTGTGGTTGGTGGCGACCGAGAACGACGTTACGGCCGTTCCGCTCGGCGTGTACCGCATCTCGGGATCCGAACCCACGTTGCCGATGACGGTCATCTTGTTAAACACTAGGGTGACTCTCCTTCGGGACGCGCGCGCTCCTCCTCGGCCGCCGGCTCAGCGGGCGCTTCGGCCTCCGCCTGGGCAGCCGGGGCCGCAGGCGCTTCGGCCTGGGTTACGGGCGCTTCGGGCGTCTCCGCCGCCGATTCTTCTGCTTGCGCGACGGGCACATCCTCTGCTTCCGCCTCCGGCTGGGCCGCGGGCGCTTCGGTTGCCGGCTCCTCCGGCGCATCCTCTTCGGCTTCCGGTTCCGGCTCGGGTACCTCCACCTTGACGGTCTTGTCGAGCTTCATGGTGAGGTGTCTCATCACGTCGTCGGACGCCTTCAGGCTGTTGTCCAACTCGATGACCTCGCCCGGCTCCAGGGCGAAGCGGGTGAGCACGTAGTTGCCCTCGTGGAATTTCTGTATCGGGTAGGCGAGGCGGCGCAGGCCCCAGTTGTCCTGTTCGTACACCAGGCCGCCGTGTTCGGCGATGAAGCCGGCGACGCGTGCGCTCGCGGCGTCGATTTCGACCTCGTTGGCCTCGGGGCTGATAATCATCATCAGCTCGTAATTTCGGGTCCGTTGTTCTAGCAAGCTGTTCTCCTGGTTCGCTCCGCCGGGGCGCGCCGATACACTACCTCGCGCGGCAGAATAACCGGAATTATAGCACGCTCGCGCGGCCGCCTTCAACGCGGGTTGGGCGCGGCTTGTGCCGGATTACCAAGTGCCCCGGAAGCGTGGTTCCCCCGAAATCTGCCCATTTCTGCACCATTGTGCACAATCCATAGCTGGGGGATCCAACGGTCGTGCGTCATTCCGTACTGCCGGCGCGGGCGATTTGGGGCACAAGTGTCGCGCCGCGTGGCAGGGTAGGACAGGGGGCGGAGCCACGCGGGGGAGTAGTCACCCCCATCCTAGCCTTCCCCCATCAGGGGGAAGGGACTAATGCCTCGCGCGGGCGGGTTTGAAACCCTCCCCTACCGAGCACGAGGATAGCACGAATGTGCGGTTATTGCAAGAGCGGTGGCGAAATTGGGGGATTGGGGTCGAATTGGTGGGGAGAAATTGCGCAGATGGGTGGACGAGGTGGGATGTGCGTGGGGTTGGATAGGGCAGGGCCGGGGAACGGATTGCGCGGTAGAGTGACGCTTTTTTTCGGGGCGGCGGGGGAAGGGGCTGGGCGGCGGGCGGGCGGGTCACAGACCCGCCCGCTACAGCACGAGAGAGAGGGACTTGGGCGGGCGGCATTTCGTCTATGACCGGAGGGCGTGGATAGTTTTGTGCGTGGGGTGGACCGGCAGCGTAACGCGGAAGTAGGTCCGCCCCTCGTCGAAGTCGAACTCCGGTTCAGGGGACCCGTTTTTCGCCATGCTTCGCCTTATCTTGGGGAGTCCGGTGCCGCGTCCCTCGGCCAACCTGAGCTCCTTGAGAAACTCGCCGATTCGACGATTTCTGGCGGGAATGGGAGGGACCCGGCCATCCGGCGAGAGGTGACTCCTTTCGATTCCCTGCCGCGGACCCGGGTAGCTGATTATCTCCATGCGGTCGGGGTACAGGTATATCTTCGTCGGCTCGGGGTTGTTGTCGTAGGAGCGATGGTACACGGCGTTGACGACCGCTTCCTCCATCGCCGCGTAGGGGTATGCGAGCGTCCGGTCCACCTCGGCCTGGCCCGGACGCTTTCTCAGCATCACGTCGGTCTGCGAATTCAGATAGTTCACGGTGAGCTTGACTTGTTCGTTGAGGGGGCCTGCAATTACTCTCTCTTCGATGAGGTCGCCGCCAGCGTCGTCGCCGAACCGCACAATCTCCACGCGGGCGCCGGGGAAGAAGGCGTCGGGGGTCTCGTTGAAGAAGAGGATGGCGGAGTTGCGCGGCGCGTAGTGGTCGTTGAGAGGAACGACCAGCCGCATTTGCAGATAGACGTCCAAGTCCGCGACGTTCGTTCCGCCGCGCACCAGGTCGCTTCGCACGGCGGCGAGAAATCTGCGGACGAGCATGGGGGATATGTGATCGACCGTGGAAACCAGGCTGCGGCGGTCGTCGAAGGGCACCCTGGCGGCCTGCTCCATTAGCTGCGTAAGCGTCGCGCCGGTCGCTTCCACCGTTTCGGAACCCTGCCGAACATAGTATGCCCGCTCAGCGCGGCGTCCCCGCCTTGGAGCCTGGTACGGGCGAGTGTCGCCGCCGGGCGCCCAAACTATCAGGATGCTCTTGCCGTAGTAGAGTTCCGGAAACAGCTGCGGTTGATAGTCGGGGGCGATGCGGTTGCACTGGCCTCGGATTTCTCTTTGAATACGGTCCAGGTCGTGCTCATCGAGGCCGCGCGGAGGCAGTACGGGGCGTCCGCGATCATCGGTGTCGATTCCTATGACGACGTACCCGCCGTTCAGGTTGAGCAGGTCGTTGGCGAACGCGCAGACGGTTCGCACCGTCGAGTCGCTCGACGAGTCGTTCCACGCGGCCTTGAACTCCCTGCGGCTGTCTTCGACCGAACGGGAATGAACGAGGTCGTCGATATTTATGGGAATGCCCCTCATGCGTCCATTCTACCATTAGGGCGGCGGGCGGGCGTTCTCACAACCCTCACCCTAACCCTCTCCCAGTCTTGGGAGAGGGGACTTGGGGCGAGGGGGAGGGACAATTCGGCGTGGGGGAAGGGACTTGCGGGGTGGTTTGACAGGGTGTTGGGCGGCGTATAGATTGGCGCTATTCCCACTTTGCGCAGGAGGCCGGACAGATGACTCGACGCAGCGTGCCCACCAGGGATGAGGTGCTTTCGTACCTGAGAGACCGTCGCAACTGGGGCAGATGGGGCGATAAGGGCGCGGCGGGGGCGATGAACCTGATCGACGACGCCAAGCGGCTGGCGGCGACTCGGCTGGTCCAGAAGGGGCGCGCGGTGTCGCTGAGCAGGCCGTTTCCGGTGCAGGCGTCGCCCGCCAATCCCAGGCCGGCCCATCATTACGTGACGCGCGGGGTGCGGGAGCCGGACGGCGGCAGCGCGGGCGACTACTACGGCGTGGCGTTTCACGGCTGGGCCACCACCCACATCGACGCGCTCTCGCACGTGTGGGACAGCGAGGGGATGTGGGACGGCAAGGACCCGGACGACGTAATCACGTTCAGCGGCTCGACTTACGGCTCGGTGGACAACTGGAGCGACGGCATCCTGACGCGCGGGGTGCTGCTGGACGTGCCGAGACACAGAGGCACGCCCTACGTGACGCCGGAGGAGCCGGTGCACGGCTGGGAGCTGGAGGACGTGGCCGCCGCGCAGGACGTGGAGATAGCGCCCGGCGACGCGGTGATGGTGTACAGCGGACGCGAGGCGTACACGCGGGAGGTGGGGCACTGGGGGCCCGCGCCGCGACCGGGGCTGCACGCATCGTGCCTGCCGTTCGTTCGGGACAACGACATCTCGATACTGGGTTGGGACATGATGGACATCGTGCCCAACGAGTACGACGTGCCGTGGACGGTGCATGGGGCGATTTTCGCCTACGGCGTGGCGCTGCTGGACAACGCGCTGCTGGAGCCGCTGGCGGCGGCGTGTGCCGAGGAGGGCCGGTACGAGTTCATGGTGACCATCAATCCGCTGTACGTGGTGGGAGGGACCGGCTCGCCGGTGAACCCGATCGCGGTGTTTTAGGGGGTCTCAGAGCATAAGCGACTACCAGGTCATCACCCCCATCCTAACCTTCCCCCTGCGAGGGGGAAGGGACTTATCGGATAGGCTCTTGTTGTCGCAGTTTCCCGCAAGATGGTAGAGTATGCCCGTAGAGAAGTGCTTTGAAAGGGAGGGGGTATGAGGAACTCCGAGACCGTAGCGCGCGCCCATGAGGGTCACGTCGCAACATCCCCCCGCCGGTCTATCGAGGAGACAGCCCGGTTGGGCGACGAGATATACGAGCGCGACATCCGCTCGAAGGTGGAGGCGAACCACCACGGGGAGTTCGTCTCCATCGACGTGGACAGCAGAAGTTGGGCCGTCTCGGACGACCTTCTGATCGCGGCAAAGCGTCTTCGGGAACAGCACCCCGGCGCCATCGACGTGTGGTCGGTGCGGGTGGGGCACCGCGGGATAGGCAGCATCGGAGGCGGGTCCCTTCGGAGGACTGGTTGATCGAAGGGGTCGTCAACGCCGCGCGTGAAGCCATCGTAACCCTTCCCGTGCAAGGCCCGGCAGGGGAGTCGCAGGAAGTCGTCACTGTCATAGACACCGGTTTCAACCGTTATCTCATGCTTCCGCTCTCGGTGGTGGCAGAGTTAGGTCTGCGCTTCTTGACCAGGGGAAGGGTGACGCTGGCGGACGGCAGTGAATCATCCTTCGAGGTTTACGAGGTTACCGTTCTATGGGACGGTCAACCCAGAGACGTGTATACCTTCGCGTCTGACGGCACGCCCCTCGTGGGGATGGCCTTGCTCGAAGGGCATGACCTGAGCGTCCAGGTCCGAGAGGGCGGCCGCGTCGTTATCCAGGCCAGCGAGTAGCCAGGCTCACGTTATCAGGCTGAGCGAGGCGGTGGCGATGCCCAGGAACAGCAGGAAGCCGAACACGTCCGTGGCGGTGGTGACGACCACGGCGGACGCCACCGCCGGGTCCTGTCCGATTCTGCGCAGGAATAGCGGCACCGCGGCTCCCACCGAGCCGTTCACCGTCTCGCCGGCGACGTTGGCCACCTGCCGCATCTGGCGAGTGTACTGCTCCACGGTGACGCCAGTGCGTCGCGCTTAAATGTGTCCCGTCCCCTCTCCCCCTGCCGCAACGCCGTATCGGGCGCGCCGAGCCTGTATCATCCTAGTCGGCACCCCATGTGTTGAGGCGTCCGCCGCAGGCGCCATGAGTGTGATGAACAACGGGGGCAACCACAAGGGATTGCCCCTACATGTGCATGACCGATTAAACTGTTACAGATTCGGGCGCGCCGCGCGCTTTGTGGCCACGTCCGCCCATGTGGTACGCTTCGGCTGCGCCCCGCTATGCCAACCCCTTGCCTGCCGTAAGGAGTAGTCCGGTTTGGACACCGCGCCGCTGCCGAGTTGGTCTATTTTCGTCATCCTGGTCGTCCAGGGAGCGGCCTACGCCCTTTTAGTCTGGTTCCTGGGCAGGGCCAGGGGCAGGACGGCGGAGGCCTTCCTATCGGGCGGGCGCGACATCGGCCACGGCATGATAAACGCCTCAATCGTGGCCACCTGGATATGGGCCGCTACCCTGATGATAAGCAGTTGGACGGGCTACCACTACGGGTTCATCGGCCCCTGGTGGTACGCCCTAGGAGCTACTATCCCGCTGCCGCTGATGGCCTACCTGGGCAGACGCATCAAGACCGTCATGCCACAGGTGACGTCTTATCCGGAGTTCATCCGCCAAAGGTTCGACGCCAAGAACCACGTTCTGCACTCCATAATCTCAACCGTCGTGGCGTTGTGGATAACCGTCATGATAATCACCGGCGGAGCCATAGTGGGCCACGCCTTCACCGGCGCGCCCTTCTGGGCGATCGCCCTGCTGATGGTGATTATCTTCGTGTCATACATCCCCCTGGCCGGACTGTGGGCCAGCATCTTCGCCGACACCATCATGTCGCTGATGCTCTACGTGTGCCTCATGATTCTCGCGGCGGCGGTCATAATCAAGATAGGCCCCTCGGAGATATGGGCGGGACTCGCCGAGGTAGCGAGCTCGCAGCCGGTGTTGGAACCGGGAACGACCGAGGCTCACCACAAGAGCCAATGGGAAGGACTCAACTGGCTGAACTCCGCCGGACTCGGATTTCTCATCGTCAACACCGTCGGCAACCTGGGCGCGGTGCTGTGCAACCAGACCTACTGGTCGAGAGTGATCGGCGCCAAGGACCCGCAGACTGTGTTCAAGTCCTTTATGACAGCCGCCCTCTGCTGGTGGCCCATCCCCCTGGCTACGGGCACCGCCCTCGGCGTAGCCGCCCTGTCCATGGGGCTGGTGGTAGGAGAGTCGTACAGCTACGGTTCCGCCACGATGGTGTTCACAGAGGCGGAAGCGGTGGCTCCCGTGATGGCCTTCCTGGTACTCGGATTCGCGGGGCTTACACTGGTCGTCCTGGCGGTGGGGTCTGCGACCATCAGCACCGGCGCGGGCGAGATACTCGCCGTTACGACCGTGTTCGTGAACGACATATTCAAGGGACACCTCAACCCCCGCGCCAGCGACAGGATGCAGTTGCTGGCCAGCAGAATATCGCTCTACGTGGTCGCGGCCCTGCTCTTGGCCGTCGTCATCTTCTTCCGGGAGATTGGGTTCTCGTTCGCCGGAATGTACCAGGCGATGGGCATCACCTTCTCGTCCGCCGTGATACCCGTGATAATGGCCTGCTTCGTGAAGACCACCAACCGCAACGGCGCGTTCTGGGCCACCATCATCGGCAGCGCGTGCGGGATATCCTACTGGATAACGACGGGTACGGACCTGCTTTGGGGCGTGGTATGGGGCAACGTCATCGTGTTGAGCGTGTCCACGCTGATAGTAGTGCCCTGGACAATCCTGAGACCGCAACCATTCAGCTACGACAGCCTCCGGGAAGCCGAAGAAGTCGCCCTGGGATAGCCCGCCAGCGCGCGAGCCGAGCCGCTATGCCCCGCGCGCCGATAGAGAGGAGCGTCGCATGTCGGAACTGTGGTACGTCCTGAACCATTGGGTCACCGTCGTCTGGCTGGCCCTGGCCGCCCTCTACGTGTACTACGCCGTGCTGGCCGACGTCATAGCGATGGTCAGGGACAGAAATAAGAAAGGCCCTTCCCCAAAAGCGTAGCGACGGCATCTTGGACGCGCGGCGTGTTGCTGGACGTGCCCAGCCACAGGGGCAAGTCCTACATGGCTAGGTAATCAGGCTGAGCGAGGCGGTGGCGATGCCCAGGAACAGCAGGAAGCCGAACACGTCCGTGGCGGTGGTGACGACCACGGCGGACGCCACCGCCGGGTCCTGTCCGATTCTGCGCAGGAATAGCGGCACCGCGGCTCCCACCGAGCCGGCGATAATCATGTTGCCCAGCATAGCCACCCCGAGCACGAGGCCCAGGCCCAGGTTCTGCTTCCAGACGACGGCGACCGCCGCCACGAGCACTCCAAGCCAGATTCCGTGAAGCAGGCCGAGGAACGCCTCTCGGAACAGGAGCCGCCGCGCGTCGACGCCGACGAGTTCGCCCAGCGCGATGGCCCTCACAATGAGCGTGAGCGTCTGCGTGCCGCCGATTCCGCCCTGCCCGGCGACCACGGGCAGGAACGCGGCGAGCACGACCACCTGGGCAAGGGTGGACTCGAACAGCGCGACGGTGGCCGCGGCGAGGAACGTGGTGCCCAGGTTGACGGTGAGCCAGGGGAGGCGGGAGCGAATGGAGCCGGCCAGCGGGCCGTCCACGGTTTCGCCGGCGACGTTGGCCACCTGCTGCATCTGGCGCGTGTCCTGCTCCACGGTGACGCCGAGCAGCGCGTCCGCGAGGATGACGCCGGTCAGCCGGGCGCCGTCGACCACCGGAATCTGCGACAGGTCGTAGTGTCGCCTCAGCCGCGCGCACTCCTCGGCGGACGTGTCGGCGGCCACCGCGGCCACGACGGGGGATGCGACGTCCCTTATGGGCGTCGCGTCGTCGGCCAGGGCGAGTTCCACCATGCTGACCTGGCCGACCAGCTCGCCGCCGCTGATGACGTACACGTGCGTGAGCTTGTCGCGCGTGTCCGACAGTTGCGCCAGGTTCTCCCGCGCCGATTGGGCGAGACCGTCGACGTCCACGGTCGGCAGCTCGGCGACCATGAGGGACCCCGCCGTGTCGGGCCCGTAAGCGAGCGTGTCCTCGTCGGCCAGCGGCTGCTCGAGGGCCTCGGCCACGTCGTGGGGACGCAGGAAGGGAAGCCGCCGGAGCGTGGCCAGCGCCTGGCTCGGATGTAGCTGGCCGAACACGAGGGAGAGCGCCTTCACGCCGAGGCGGGTGCCCACGCGTCCCGCCTCGACAGGGTTCATCTGCCTCAGCATCCAGGCCACCGTCTCCGGCGACATGACCCGGACCATCGTCTCCCTGCTCTGCCTCGGCAGGCTGACCACGATGGCGCCCATGTCCGCCGGATGCAGGTAGCGGATAAGCTCCCAGGCGGCGCTCTCCCGGCCCGCCTTGACGAGGCGCTGCACCTCGCCCGCTATCTCGTCCACCCTGTCGAGCGAAATCGCGACGGGCTGCCGGAGGCCGCCGTCGCGGGGGCGCGTTCTGTCGGGATTCATGGGGTCGAATGTCATTTGCGAACTCCTGGGCGCTGAACGTAACTGTTCAGAGTTGATGATACGAGCCTGGCTTTGGGGCGGCACCCCCATCCCCGTATCGAGTACGGGGCAGGCTCTAACCCTACGGCAAGCTCAAGGCAGGCTCTTCCCCCTGCGAGGGGGAAGGGACTAGAGATGGAGCGGGAAGGAAGTGTTTGTTCCGTTCTGTTTCGAGCCGTTTCATTTGTTTCGTTTTGGCGGTGGGACAGGCTGTTTGGGGTGGGTTGGTGAAACGCGGGTGGGCCGGTTTCGGAGCGGTTTGGGAGGTTGATGGGACGGGTTGTATCGGCGGAGCGGCGGGTGGCCGGGCGCACGGCGAGGCGGCGGACGGTGGGGGCCGGTGCGCGGGTGGTGTTTGGCATGTGGGGAGAATAGCACGGATGTACGGGGCGGGTCAATGGGGTGGGGAGCGGTGGCAGGCGGGGGCTGACAGGGGTATGTTTTGACAGTAACAGCGTTGCGCTGGTGACGTCACCCCCATCCTAACCTTCCCCCATCAAGGGGGAAGGGACTTTTCGGAAGGCTTACGCCTCAAACATACCCCTTTCAGCCCTGCGAGGGGGAAGGGACTTTCTGGAATCACGCAGTCTGAGTAGATACGTGCGGCGGCGCGCACTGGCGAAATAAGCACGCATCAGTATAATCGAATCAGAGGCTTGGACGTATCCGGAGTGAGTAGGCGGTGATTGCTCAGAGTCGATGATACGAGTCCAAAAGGGGCCTTCACCCCCATCCTAACCTTTCCCCGTCAAGGGGGAAGGGACTTCTTGAAAACACCAGCTCTGAGTAGCTACAGGAGGCGCTCGGCTATGGACACACATTCGACAACCGTTATCAGAGCCAGGACGTTGATAGACGGCACGGGCGCGCCGCCGCTGGAGCGTCCCGTGGTCGTGGTGGAGGACGGCGCTATCGCGGCGGTGGGCCGGGAGGGCAAGGTGCGGCTGCCCGACAGGCCGGGCGTGCGCGAGCTCGACTACCCGGATGGCTACCTGCTGCCGGGCCTTATCGACGCCCACACCCACCTGATGTTCGGCACGGTGGGCCGATACGGCTACCACGACGGCCCCTACGAGACGGTGATCGAGCGCGACACCGACGAGATAATGCTGCTGCGGGCGGCGCACAACACCCACATACACCTGAGCGCGGGCGTGACCACGCTGCGCGACTGCGGCGCGCGCAACCGCGTCACGTTCGACCTGCGGGAGGGCGCGCGGCAGGGGCTGGTGACGGCGCCGCGGCTGCTGCTGTCGGGCCGCCCGGTGACGATAACCGGCGGCCACTTCTTCTGGTGCAACGGGGAGGCGGACGGCGAGGACGGGGTGCGCGAGGCGGTGCGCCAGCTCATCAAGGAGGGGTCGGACTTCATCAAGATTATGGCGTCGGGCGGGGGCACCGCCATCACCGACAACCGCAAGCACTCCTACGGCGTGGGTGAACTGCGCGCGATAGTGGAGGAGGCGCACGTGCACGGCAAGCTGACCACCGCCCACTGCCTGGCGACGCAGAGCATGGTGAACGCGCTGGACGCGGGGGTGGACATGATGGAGCACGGCGGGTTCATAGACCCGGACGGGTCTTACGTGTTCCGGCCGGAGGTGGCCGAGCGCATCGCCGAGCAGGGGATGTACGTCAGCCCGACCGTCCAGACGGGCTACCGGGGCAGAGAGGCGCTGCTGGAGCGCTCCGACGTTTCGCCGCTGGACGCGGTGGAGCGGCTGCGCCTGGACGCGCTGCACGCCAAGTGCGAGAGCCAGGTGGAGTTTCTGGGCAGGCTGTGGAGCGAGTGGGACGTGAAGATTGTGGCGGGCACGGACGCCATCCAGACGTTCGGCGACTACTGCCTGGGACTGGAGCTGCAGAGCCAGGCGGGGATGAGCAACATGGAGGTGATAAAGTCGGCGACAAGCGGGGCCGCCAAAGCTATCGGCATGGACGACCTGGTTGGTACGGTAATGGCGGGGAAGGCCGCGGACCTGATAGTCGTGGAGAAGGACCCGCTGCGGGACATCACCGCGCTGCGAACGATGTCCATGGTGATGCGCGACGGCAGAGTCATCACCCCGTACCGCTCTATGGAGGAGTGAACGCAATGGCACGCAAGGCGCCCAGAAGATCGATGAAGGCGGGGAGGGATTACGGCACCCTGGCGGCCGACGGGAAGACGGTGCTTCTGTCGGGCGGCAACCCGCAGATTGCGAAGGCGGACGGCGACGCGCCGGTGCAGACGTACATCGCGGCAATGCCGGAATGGAAGAGCGAGCTGGGCCGCCGCCTGGACGACATCATCGTGCGCAACGCGCCCGGCGTGCGCAAGGCGGTGCGTTGGAACTCGCCCTTCTACGGCATCGAGGGCCAGGGCTGGTTCGTGAGCTACCACGTGTTCACGCGCTACGTGAAGGTGACGTTCCTCAACGGAGCGTCGCTTGACCCGGAGCCGCCCGGATCGGGCAAGGACCCGGATTCGCGCTGGGTGGACATCTACGAGGACGGGCTGGACGAGGAGCAGATGGTCGAGTGGGTGCGCCAGTCGGCGGCCGTTCCCGGCTGGAAGGGCTTCGATACACTGTGAAGCGCGGGCCGTGTACGGCAAGAGGCCGCGCACGCTGAGCGCGGACGCGGCCGGTTTCGTCTTCGAGCGGGGGCAGCGGCGCTAGAGACCGAACACCTCCCCACGGGCGCGGACTTCGTCGTAGTCCTCATACGAGACAAACTCCTCGAAGCCGGGCCTGCTCATAATCTTGAGCATGGCGCGCTCCAACTCCCGCTTTTCGGGCGTCCACTCGTAGGCCTTGAACCTGACGCTACCGCCCTGCCGATAGCGAATTACCAATCCTGCCATCTGACACTCTCCTTATCTACCAGCGCGCCCGGGGCCGTTTTCGGCCCGCATCCATGTAGTGACGTTAATGTTTCCACCCTTGCAGAGCCGGTGTCTAGGCCACACAATCACAATTTCGGGCATTTTCGGGGCGTTCCGACAGGCGTTTTGACGAAGCGGCGACCTCCAGTCGGAAAAGGGCAGGCGTCCGCGGATGGCGCGCTCACCCGTTGCGGCGGCTCGGTTCGCCGTCTATATTTGGTGGCGCGCGACCCGGGCGGCGGGGCGGAGTTCGCGCACGCGCAAAGGGGGAAGACGATGACAAGAGGTATGTTGGACGTCGAGGCGCTGCGGGCCGCGGTCGGCGATGGCTCCGTGGACACGGTGATCCTGGCGTTCCCCGACCACTACGGACGGCTGGTGGGCAAGCGGTTGGACGCCTCGTTCTTCCTCACGGACGTGGAGGAGGGCACCCACGTTTGCGACTACCTTCTCACCGTGGACATGGAGATGGAGCCGGTGGAGGGTTACGAGTTCTCTAACTGGGAGCGCGGCTACGGAGACCTGCGGCTGGCGCCGGACCTGGCGACGATGCGAAGGCTGACGTGGCTGGACAGGACCGCGCTGGTGATGTGCGACGCCGAGCTGGAGCCGGGCGGCGGGCCGGTGACAGTCGCGCCCCGCTCGGCGCTGCGCAGGCAGATCGAGCGGCTGGCCGGCCGCGGGTTCGTGGCGAAGGCAGGGTCGGAGTTGGAATACTACCAGTTCCGCACGTCCTACGAGGACGCCGCCCGCGGCGGATACCGGGATATGCGCGAGGCGGGCTGGTACATCGAGGACTACCAGCTTCTGCAAGGGTCCCGGACCGAGGACATGAACGGCGCGTTTCGCCGCCACCTCGCAGCGTCCGGGGTGCCCGTGGAATCGACCAAGGGAGAGTTCGGGCGCGGCCAGCACGAGCTGAACATCCGCTACGCACCGGCGCTGGAGATGGCGGACCGACACCTTGTGCTGAAGCAGGCGGTGAAGGAGATAGCGGACCGGATGGGGTGCAGCGTCACGTTCATGGCGAAGCCGGACGCCGAGCAGGCCGGCTCTAGCTCGCACCTGCACCTGAGTCTGTGGGCGGACAGGGACGGCGAGCAGGTCAACGCTTTCGCCGGAGACGGCGACCTGTCCGGAATCGCCTGCTCGGACGAGTTTCGCTGGTTTCTGGGCGGGTGGATGCGCTACGCGGCGGAGATGATGGTGTGCTACGCGCCTACGGTGAACTCGTACAAGCGATTCATGGCCAGGAGCTGGGCGCCGACTGCGCTGGCGTGGGCGCCCGACAACCGCACGGCGGGGTTCCGGGTGGTGGGCGCGGGGCCGAGCCTGCGGATCGAGTGCCGGATTCCGGGCGCGGACGTGAACCCGTACCTGGCCTACTCGGCGGCAATCGCGTCGGGGCTGGCGGGCATCGAGGAACGGATCGAGCCGCCGCCCGCGTACATGGGCGACGTGTATTCCGCGCCCGCCGAGACGATGCTGCCGCGCAGCCTGGAGGCGGCGGTGGAGGCGTTCGGCGGCAGCGAACTCGCGCGCTCGGCGTTCGGCGCGGACGTGGTGGCGCACTACGCGCACTTCTTCGCCAGCGAGGCGGAGGCGTACCGGCGCGCGGTGACGGACTGGGAGCGCGCCCGCTACTTCGAGCGCATCTAGTACCAAGTCCGGTTGGTTTTGAGAAAGGATTTTTTCATGGAACCGCGCATCAGCATAATCACCCTGGGGGTGAGGGACCTGCCCCGCTCCATCGAGTTCTACCGGAACGGGCTTGGGCTGCCCCTACGCCACGAGGAGGACACCGAGTCCATCGCGTTCTTCGAGCTGCGCGGCACCTGGCTTGCGCTGTATCCCCGCGACGCGCTGGCGGACGACGCGCAGGTGCCGACGGAGGGCAGCGGCTTTTCGGGCGTGACGCTGGCGCACAACGTCCGCACGCGGGAGGAGGTGGACGCAGTGCTGGCGGAGGCGGTGGCGGCGGGCGCGACGCTGGTGAAGGCGGCGGAGGACGTGTTCTGGGGCGGCTACTCGGGCTACTTCGCCGACCCGGAGGGCTACCTGTGGGAGGTGGCCTGGAACCCCTACTTCCCAATTGACTAATCAGCAATTCCGACATCGTCGCCGTCTGGACTTGGGATACAGGTATGCGATACTCTTCCGGTGTGTCCATTTCCGCTCGCACGTTCGTCAAGATGGCATGTCCGAGTCAGGCAAGCGAGCAAGCCGGATGAGGTAAGAGATACTATGCAGCGCATTGAATCGCATCAACTCACTATGACCGCGGTGCAGAAAGAAACCCGTTCAGTCACCCCTCTCAGGTACTGGCCGGCATCCAATGCGTCGAATGTTGTCTTGGCGTGCGAAGACAACCTTTCCTTCATGGAGAAACTAAGTGACGGCCATATCAAGCTGATCGTCACTTCTCCTCCTTACAACCTGGGCAAGGATTACGAGTCCAGGCTCTCACTTGACGACTATCTAGAGGCGCAAAGCCGGGTGATAGCCGAATGTGTTCGACTTCTTCATCCACAGGGGTCGATTTGCTGGCAAGTCGGAAACTACGTCAGCAGAGGCGAGATCGTCCCGCTCGACGCAGTTCTGTATCCCCTGTTCCAGGGCCACGGACTGAAGCTTCGCAATCGAATCGTATGGTACTTCGGCCACGGCCTTCACGCTTCGAGAAGGTTGTCCGGTCGGTACGAGACCATAAACTGGTGGACGAAGAGCGATGACTACACTTGGAATCTCGATCCGATCAGAGTTCCATCCAAGTATCCGGGCAAGCGTCACTACAAGGGTCCAAATGTCGGAAAGCTGTCAGGGAACCCCAAGGGCAAGAATCCGAGCGACGTGTGGGAGTTTCCCAACGTCAAGAGCAACCATCCCGAGAAGACCATTCACCCTTGCCAGTTCCCAATCGAGTTGGCTGAGCGTCTCGTCCTTTCGATGACAGACGAGGGAGACGCGGTGTTCGATCCCTTCATGGGAGTCGGGTCGTCTGTCGTGGCCGCCCTCATGCATGGTCGCCGAGCCTACGGATGCGACATCGTGGAAGAATACGTGGACATAGCCCGGCAAAGAGTCGATCAACTGTGCGCCGGCACTCTGCGCGTTCGCCCAATGGGTAAGCCGATTTACGACCCGGCGAAGCCCAACGGAGGACAATAGTGCAGATTAAGGCTCGGTACTCCCATCTGAACGGCGAAGAGTACCTACTTGTTCATCGAAAGTCGTTGTGGGAAGAGGTGCAGACTGTCATCGAGCAAGTCGACGCCTTTGCTTGCCGGACCAAGGTTTCGCGGGAAAGAACCATGCGAGGCAAGATGCTCTTCTCCCCTACCGACATGAATCGAGCGTTCGGAGAGGGGCTTCGTGGATTAGGATGGAGCGAGCGCCGAAACACCTTTTGGGTGACTGACGATGAGCGAGTGCTTCGCGGAGTGTACAGTCTGCCGGAGAGGGAGCAGAAGCTAGCCATCGAGAAGGCAGGGCTGACTCCGATTATGTCGTACAACCAGACTGACTTCGTAAAGGACCGCGTCGCGGTAGAGGTACAGTTCGGCAAGTACGCGTTTGTGGCCCATGACTTGTTTGTGAAACACCTCAGCTTCTATGTCTCGGACATCATAGACGTGGGAATAGAGATACTCCCCATGAAGGAATTGGAACGAGAGATGTCCTCCGGGGTGCCATACTACGAGAGAGATTTACTTAACATCTTGCGGCAGGGCCGGGGCGTGCCGGCAGTCCCTCTCGTGCTCATTGGGTTGGCTCCCTAAACGCTACGCTGGTGAAGGCGGCGGAGGACGTGTTCTGGGGCGGCTACTCGGGCTACTTCGCCGACCCGGAGGGCTACCTGTGGGAGGTGGCATGGAACCCATACTTCCCGATTGAGTAGTGAGGCTCAGCGGCCCAAGACCCTGTCGATCGAATCTCGGATTCTGTCGAGGTATTCGTTCCAGAGGTTGTCGCTCGGGCTCTGCTCTTCCGGGTCCACGTGGCCGGGCAGGCCCGCGAAGGTGAAGCTTCTCCGGATGTCGGGGTGGAAGTAGAGGCGGTCCGCCGCCGCCACGCGCCCTCGCTGGCGCTGCGGCCGGAAGCCGTAGGCGCGCAGGTACGCGTTAGCCTGTGTAACGGATATCTGCCGCGTTTCGTGCCACTGGTTCAGGATGCGCTGGAAATCGCCCGCCGACAGATAGCCTCTCGTAACGTCGGCCATCTGTAGCGCAAGGTCGCGATACGACTCGCCCTCGCGCCTGAACCTGGCCTGCCGGGACGCCTGCATCGCGCGGTACAGGCCGAAGCTCAGGCCGAGCATGACCAGCGGGGCGCTTCTCAACAGCCACGTGGGGAACCAGTCCAGGGGAACCCAGTCCTCGTCATCGGTCCAGCCGTCGCCGTCGGTGTCGGGGTTGGTGGGATCGGTGCTCACGGTGTAGGTGATGCCCAGCAGCGAACGCTTGAAGCCGGCGTTCTCCTCGCCGTCCGTCTTCCCGTCGCCGTCGGTGTCGGCGTTGGCCGGGTCGGTGCCCAGCGTCCGCTCGTCGCCGTCCGAGATGCCGTCGCCGTCGGTGTCGGAGAGCGCCGGGTTGCTCGCGCCCTTGGCCTCCTCCCCGTCGTCGATGCCGTCGCCGTCGGAATCGACGACGGTGGGGTTCGTGGGCCACGTCTCGCCCGCGTAGCGTACTCCGGTCACCTCGGCGAAGTCGGTAAGGCCGTCGCCGTCGGTGTCGGGAACGTTGGGGTCGGTAATCGCGACGGTCTGGGTGTCCTCGATGGATATGACGGTCCCCGCAATTTCGGCGGCGTCGGTCAGGTTGTCGCCGTCCGAGTCGGCGTTGAGCGGGTCGGTGAGGTAAACGACCTCCTGGCCGCCCACCTCTACTCTCGATCCGGTGACTTCGCGGTAGTCCGTCAGCGTGTCGGCGTCGGTGTCGGGGTCCAGCGGGTCTGTGGCGAGTTCCCGCTCGCGCAGGTCCGATAGCCCGTCGTCGTCGGTGTCGGCGCGGCCCGGATGCGTCGGGAGCAGGGAATCCGGGTCCGAGGGGTCGGGGCGGTTTATCTCGTCGCCGTCGGCTATCGAGTCGCCGTCGGTGTCCGCGGAACAGGGGTCGGAGCCGACGAGGCCCAGAATCCCGCCGTCCAGGAGCTCGAGCTGTTCCGGCCCGTCGAGCAGGCCGTCGCCGTCGGTGTCCGCGTCGGTGGGACTGGTGCACAGGTCGATCTCCGCCTGGTCGCCCAGGCCGTCGTCGTCGGTATCGACGCGCGTGCAGTTGGTGAGGTTCTGGTGCTCAAGCGGGTCGGCCAGCCCGTCCCCGTCGGTATCCGCCACCTGGGGGTTGCACTCGTGGCTGAACTCGAGGTCGTCTCTCAGCCCGTCGCCGTCGGTGTCGGCGCGGGTGGGGTCGCTCTGCGCGACCTGTTCCCTGCCTCGCAACTCCAGCTTGATTCCCTCCCGTTCCACGCTGTCCGAGAGGGAGTCGTCGTCGGTGTCGGTGTCGTTGGGGTCGGTCTGGACGACGACGTTCACGCCGCCGATGGTCAGGATGTACCCCTCGACTTCCTCGAGGTCGGTCAGCCCGTCGCCGTCGGTGTCGGCGACCGTCAGGCCGGTCATGTGGGTGCGCAGCTCGGCGCCGTCGGACAGGCCGTCGCCGTCGGTGTCGGCCAGCAGGGGGTTCGTGTGCGGCTCGGCGACCTCTTCGCCGTCGGTGAGGCCGTCGCCGTCGGTGTCTTCCAGCAGCGGGTTCGGCGACACCTGGATTTGCGTGCCCAGGGGCGAGATGGTGAACCCACGTACTTCGTCGCCGTCGGACAGCCCGTCGCCGTCGGTGTCCTTCAGGTTGGGGTCGGTAGAGATAGTGTTGACCTCTTCGCCGTCGGTGAGGCCGTCGCCGTCGGTGTCTTCCACGTTCGGGTCGGTGTCGTGGGTACGCACCTCGGCGCCGTCCTCAAGTCCGTCGCCGTCGGTGTCCGGCTCCAGGGCGTCGGTCAGGTGCTCGAGCACCTCGTCGCTGTCCGACAGGCCGTCGCCGTCGGTGTCGGAGAGCAGGGGGTTGGTCCGGTGGGCGTTGACCTCGTCGCCGTCGCCGAGGCCGTCACCGTCGGTGTCCCGGTTGTTCGGCTGCGTGCGGTGTACGTTCAACTCGTCCTGGTCGAGAAGCCCGTCGCCATCGCTGTCGCCGGAGGTGGGACTGGTCCCCCTTCGGACTTCGGTGGCGTCGTCCAGCCCGTCGCCGTCGGTGTCGGCCAGCAGGGGGTCGGTGAGGTGGGTGTTCACCTCGTCGCCGTCGGTGAGGGTGTCGCCGTCGGTGTCGGCCAGGAGCGGGTCGATGCCGCGGTCAACCTCGAACTTGTCGGTGAGCGTGTCGCCGTCGGTGTCTTTGTTCAGAGGGTCGGTGAGGTGGTCGTTGATTTCTTCGAAGTCCGAAAGCGCGTCGCCGTCGGTGTCGGCGGAAACCGGACTCGTGCGGTGCGTGTTGACCTCGGCACCGTCGTCCAGGCCGTCGCCGTCGGTGTCGCTGTTCGCCGGCAGCGTGCCGCCCTGTACCTCCGCGGAGTCGGTGAGGCCGTCGCTGTCGGTGTCTATCTTGTTCGGGTCGGAGCCGTGACGATCGACCTCGTCGCCATCGGAGAGGCCGTCGTCGTCGGTGTCGGCGACTCTGGGCTTGGTGTTGTGAGTGTTGACCTCTTCTCCGTCGGTGAGGCCGTCGTCGTCGGTGTCGGCGTCGTTGGGGTCGGTGTTGTGCCGGACTATCTCGGCGGAATCGTTCAGGCCGTCGTCGTCGGTGTCCGCGCTGGCGGGGTTGGTGTTGTGCGTGTTCACTTCGGACGGGTCGTCGAGACCGTCGCCGTCGGTGTCCGCGCTGTTCGGGTTGGAGCGGTGGGTGTTCACCTCTGCCGCGTCATCCAGGCCGTCGCCGTCGGTGTCCGTTCGCCTGGGATCGCTGCCGTGGGTGTTCACCTCCGCGCCGTCGGTGAGGCCGTCGTCGTCGGTGTCGTCGTCTCTCGGACGGGTCCTGTGGGTGTTCACCTCGTCGCCGTCGGAAAGCCCGTCGTCGTCGGTGTCCGCGTCATTGGGGTCGGTGTTGTGGGTGTTTATCTCCTGGCCGTCGGTGAGCTTGTCGTCGTCGGAGTCGGCGTCGTTCGGGTTCGAACGGTGAATTCTGACCTCCGCCCCGTCGGAGAGGCCGTCGTCGTCGCTATCCGCGTCTTTCGGGTCGGTCTTGTAGTTGTTGACCTCCTCGCCGTCGTCCAGGGTGTCGCCGTCGGTGTCCCGGTCATTCGGGTCGGTGCCGAGCCTCCTCTCTTCCACAAGCGTTAGCCCGTCGTTGTCTTCGTCGCTGCCGGGCGACGGTGTAGGTGTGGTGGATGTGGCTGTCGGGGTAGGGTCCTGGGCTTGAACCGGCGCGTCCGCGAGCGTGGTCAGGATCAGCGGGCACAGGGCCAGCAGACACAGCGCGAGCCCGAGGGCGAAGCGCACCAGGGGGACGGACATGGCGCGGCGGAGCATGGGGTTTGTCACCGTTGGCGCCTGCGAGCGGCGGGGAAGTACTGGCGGTAGATGTTGTCCAGGATGCCTTCGGCCACTTCGCGGCGGGCGGCGACTTCCTCGGGGCTGTTGGCGCGACTCAGCAGCTCCTCGGCCACGCTGAGGATTCCCAGCGGGAAGCGTCGCATGACGGAGTTGGCGATTTCGCGGTTGCAGAGCTGGCGGGCTTCTTCGATGCGCTCCCGCAGACTTTCCAGGCTGGCCTGGCCTGACATGCGCTGGTGCTCCATCTCCTCGACCACGCCGCGCAGGCGGGCGACCGAGGTGGCCGGGGCCAGGTTGGCGGCCTCTCGCAGCGCCTCCGTGCGGTATCCCGCCCGCTGCCGTTCGTCGACGAGCCGGGAGATGGTCTGGCGATGGGCCGAGGTATCGCGCCTCATTCCGTCGAGCCTGGCGCCGAGAGCCCTGACGAACCTGAGCCTGTCTTCTATGGGGGATTCGTCGGACCTGGGGTCGGGCATTTCATCGAGCCACTCGGTCCACATGTCGTCCTCGCGCAGGTTCTTGGAGAGGCGGCGGAGCCGGCCCACGGAGGTACGCAGCTCCGACAGCGCCTGCTCGGCCCTTTCGCGCCGGGACCCCGGTTCTCTCGCTCGTCTGCGCCCGGGCTACCGGAGAAGAACAGCCAGACGGCCAGCACCGCTCCGGCGGCCAGCACTATCACCGCGGCGACCATAACCAGAAGGTACTGCCTGCCGTCGCCGGCATTCGCGGCGCCGATAAGGACCAGCGCAAGCAGCGGCAGCATACCTATGGTGAGGATACGGCCAAAGGGAGGGGCCAAAACTTTCACTCGCCAACTCCGCATCGCGATCGGCCGGGGCTAGCGCCCGCCCTGGCTGATTCCGGGCAATACGGACGCGCCGCGCTCCAGGATGGCATCCTCGGGCAGTCGCCGGAGGGCGTCGGCCAGGGACTCGCCGTCTCGGGGCGCCCATTCGGGGTCTCCGAGGGCCTGCCCTATCTCCCGCTCTATCTGCGGGAAACGGGGACCGCCCAGCAGCACCGTGAGCCGGACGTCGGTCATCTGGGGGAAGCTGGCCAGAAAGACGCGGGACGAGGAGCCGTCGTGGTCCAGGCTGCCGCGCAACTCCTCCTCGAAGCGTCTGCGCTCCCTGTTGTCCTTGACGATGCGCCGCAGGTGTCGTTCGGGGCCGGCCAGCAGCGCGAGGGCGTTGCGGGCGGTGTTCGGTTCGCATTGCACCACCGTGGCCTCGAGCGCCTTGTGAAGCATATCCGATATGGTGGGCAGCTCGCCGTCCTCTCCGGCGGGCACGATGCTGCCCGTCATGCTCCTGATGCGCTCGGGCGCTCTGCGGAGCGGGACGATAGAGAAGCCGGTGGCGATGAACTCGTGCAATCCGTCGCCCTTGGGCGACAGCGTGGTGCGCACGTTGGCGGCGTCTAGCTGGGTGCCGAAGGGGTTGAAGTGGTAGGAGGTCTGCGCCGACAGGAACAGGGGCATGAGAACGTCCTGCAGGTAGCGGTTGATGCCCTCTTTGCCGATGAAGTTGGGATGGCCCAGCGATTCCATCAACAGGTTATCGGCCAGTATCACCCCATTCACCGACGGGGTTTTGGCGAGGTAGTAGAGAGAGGTGAGCAGATTGGACAGCAGGCGCGGCTCTCCCCACTCGGCGCCGGTGGCGGCGTCGCCCTGGCTCTCCGGCAGGACGCAGAGGCTGAACGTGGTGGTGGGCGGCGGCTGGAGGGTGCGCTGCATCCACTCTGTCATTATGGGCACGACGCCGGAGCCGGTGCCGCCGCCCAGGCCGCTGAGCGTGAGCAGGTAGCCGTTGTTCTCCCGGCTGAAGATGCCGCCGTCGGCGAGGGAGCCTCGTATGGTGTCGGCGGCCTGCTCGTTTTCCATGATGTTGTAGATGGCCGAGGCGCGGCCCAGCAGGGTGAATCCTCCGGCGCCCCCGGTCCTTCCCACCGTGTAGCCGCTGCCCTGCTGGTCGTCGGCCTCGTCGTCGCCGTCCGGCGACCCGATGCCGAGCAGCCTCCCGAACTCCGCCGGGGGAGGAGGGTCGAATGAGAGCTGCACCCTGGGGTCCCGCCAACTGAACAGGTCGTTCATCTTGTCCGGCAGGTCGGACTGGGTGTCCATGACCACCGCTCGCACCGGATAGTGGGACGCGAGGTAGGTGGACACGAAATCGGGCTTGAGCCGGAAGACGCCGACCAGCTTGCTGCCGGCCTCGCCGCAGCCGATGAGGCAGATGGAGTGGGCTTCGCGCCTGGCCGACTCTTCCTGGTACTGGTTTACGGCGGACCGGACGTCCAGGTCGGGGTCGCCGAATTCTTCCAGCCCGTCCACGGGCGGTTCGTAGGGCGCGGGAGAGTCTGGCGTAGTGTCGGGGATGTCAGTTCGCTGTTCCATATAGTCATTGTATGCGTTGAGGGCACTTTACGCCAATACGGGCAGCCGCCGCGTCTCAGGAAAATCGTTGGACTTGACAACAGCCTCTTGTTCAATAATACTTCCCAAAATGACGGATGACAGCGACCCAGTCTAGGAGACCGGAGGGAAGGCCTATGGCTAATCTACTCGAAGTTAGGGACCTAGCGACCTACTTCTTCACCCAGGACGGCGTCGTCAAAGCGGTGGATGGCATTAGCTATTACCTGGAAGAAGGCGAGGTGCTGGGCATAGTAGGCGAGAGCGGCTGCGGCAAGAGCGTGAGCGCACTCTCGGTTATGCGCCTGGTCGCCAATCCTCCGGGCAGGACCGTAAACGGCGAGGTCGTCTTCGAGGGCGAGGACATCCTCAGGGTGGACGAGGCGGAGATGCGGCACATCCGGGGCAACCGGATCGCCATGGTGTTCCAGGAGCCGATGACGTCGCTCAACCCGGTGCTCACCATCGGCCGGCAGTTGACCGAGACGCTGGAGCTTCACCAGGGCATGTCCAGGGCGCAGGCGCAGACCAGGGCGGCCGAGCTGCTGGACATGGTAGGCATCCCCGACGCGGCGGCCCGCCTGAGAGACTACCCGCACCAGTTCAGCGGCGGCATGAGGCAGAGGGTGATGATAGCGATGGCGCTGAGCTGCGACCCCAGGCTCATCATCGCCGACGAGCCCACCACCGCGCTCGACGTGACGATCCAGGCGCAGATACTGGAGCTGATGCGCGACCTTTCGCGCGAGCTCGGCACCGCCATGATCATCATCACCCACAACCTGGGCGTGGTCGCGCGCTACGCCGACAGGGTGAACGTGATGTACGCGGGCAAGATAATCGAGACGGGCTCCTCGGAGGAGATTTACCACAACCCCAGGCACCCCTACACCCTGGGCCTGCTCAACTCGGTTCCGCGCCTGGACGAGACCCGGCGCGTGAAGCTGGACCCCATCGAGGGCCTGCCGCCCGACCTCATCGACCTGCCGCCCGGATGCAGCTTCGCGCCGCGCTGCAAGTACGTGTACGACAAGTGCTTGCAGGAGACGCCGGTGCTGGAGGAAGTTCTGGAAGGGCACACGGCGGCCTGCTGGCGGTTCAGAGAAGTACGCGAACTGGCCGCGGCGGCCAGCGCCGGCTAAGGAGACGACTACATGGTAGAGACGCAAGAAAGGACGAACGGCCCCTCGGACGAGGTGCTGCTCGAGGTCAAAGACCTCGCAATGCACTTTCCGGTAACGTCGGGAATCATATTCCAGCGAACGATCGGCCACGTCAAGGCCGTGGACGGCGTGAGCTTCAGCATCAGGCGCGGCGAGACGCTGGGCCTGGTGGGAGAGAGCGGCTGCGGCAAGACCACCACCGGACGCTGCATTCTTCAGCTTTACAAGCCCACCGCGGGCGACGTCTACTTCGAGGGTGAGAACCTGAACGAACTGGACGGCGCCTCCATGCGCGCCATGCGCCGCAAGATCCAGGTGATTTTCCAGGACCCCTACGGCTCGCTGAATCCTCGCATGACCTGCGGCGACATCGTGGGCGAGCCCCTGGTGGTGCACAAGCTCACCTCGGGCAAGGGCGAGTACAGGGACAGGGTCGCCGAGCTGCTCCAGGTGGTGGGCCTGAACCCGTACATGGCGGACCGCTACCCGCACGAGTTCAGCGGCGGCCAGAGACAGCGCATCGGCATCGCACGGGCGCTCGCGGTGAACCCGAGCTTCATCGTGTGCGACGAGCCGGTGTCCGCGCTGGACGTGTCCATCCAGGCGCAGGTTATCAACCTGCTCGAAGACCTCCAGGAGCAGTTCGGACTGACGTACCTGTTCATCGCTCACGACCTGTCGGTGGTGCGCCACATCAGCGACCGCGTGGCGGTGATGTACCTGGGCCACATAGTGGAGATTGCCGACCGGCTGGAGCTGTACGACAACCCGCTGCACCCGTACACGCGGGCGCTGCTCTCGGCCGTGCCGATTCCCGACCCGGTCGTGGAGGCGCAGCGCGAGCGCATCATTCTGCAGGGCGACGTGCCCAGCCCCAGGAACCCACCCGAAGGCTGCGTGTTCCACACGCGCTGCCCGGTGATGATAGACGACTGCCGCGGGGGCATTCCCGAGTTGCGGGAGGTCAGCCCCGACCACTGGGTGGCCTGCATCCGGGCGGACGGCTACGGAGACCCCGGCTTCTAGGCGGGGCCAGAACCGAGCGCACAGAGAGGGGCGGGTCCGAAAGGGCCTGCCCCTTTTCATTGGCCCTTCCCCCTGCGAGGGGGAAGGGCCTGCCCTGAGCCTGTCGAAGGGTTAGGATGGGGGTGAGGCCATTCGCCCCAATCCCCCGAACGGGTACAAAGATACCCTTCCGCTCAGGTACGAGCGCACCTTACCCCCCGCCGCCGCAAGCGCCATTGTGAAAGCGAAACTCGCTTACACAAAGTGCAACTGCCGATACGGGGGTAATGATATGCGCGCCAAAGCCACCACTCTACGCCTGTCCATCGTTCTGAAGTGCCTGGCCCTGGCGCTGATAGCCCTGGCCGTAGCGTCGTGCGGCGAAGACGCCCAAGTCGCAGTAACTTCACCAACCGCAGCGCCGGAGCCGACGTCCGTACCCGCGCCTACGGCCACGCCCGAACCCACGCCGACCGCCGCGCCTGAACCAACGCCTACACCCGCGACGACGGCCACGCCCGAACCGGCACCGACGGCCACGCTCGAACCGGCACCGACGGCCACGCCCGAACCCGCGACGACGGCCACGCCCGAACCCGCGACGACCGTGAAGCCACCCTCGACTGTCGCGCTGGAAGACGTCGTCGTGGACTCGGACACCACTTGGGAAGAGGTGTTCTACGCCTTCGCCACGACGGAACAGGACTGCATCCGCGACGCCCTGGGCGCAGAATCGCTGAGCGCGGCGCTGTCCGAGAAGGTGATAGACGACGATGAGAATGAGGGCTTGATATTCTCGTGCCTCGCGCCCGACACCGCGCACGTCCTGTACCTCGCCTTCTTCATCGCCGGCGTGATCGCCGGCGCGGAGGAAGAATCGGGCGAGACGCTGGTCGAGGATGAAATGTCTTGCCTGGTGGACGTATCGTCCGATTGGGACGTGGCCGCGCTGATGGCGGGCGAGATGACGATGGACGAGGAAGACGCGCTCTTTTCGGAGCTTATGACCTGCTTGCCGGGCGTGATGGTCGCCGCGCTGGAAGATGAGCTCGGTATCGAACTCAGTGACGCCGAAGCGTCTTGCTGGCTGGAGCGGCAGACCGACTTCCTCGACGAGGATGCGTCGGCGATGGCCCTGCTTACGTGCGTCCCCAGCGTGCTCGTGTCCGAATACGTGGGCGACGACCTGGCCCTGACCGAGCAGGAAGAGTCCTGCCTGCGAGAATGGGCGGGCGAGATAGACTTGCTGTTCGTGCTCGAGGGCCTCGAATACCAGGACACCGCCGCCGCATACGACCTTGTGGGCCTGTTCGCCTGCGCCCCCGCCCTGCTCTTCCCCGAACGTATAGAGACAGGGCAGTTCCTGAGCGCGGACGAAGAGACCTGCCTGAGCGAGCGGTTGACGGAAGAGGACGTGATTGCCATACTCACCATCAACGTTCCCGTAGAGGCCGTCGTCCCGGCGTTTCGGCATTGCCTGCAATACGACGCCGACGACCACGCGAACGCTATCGACGGCGCAACGACCCTGGCCGTAGGCGAAGCCGCGCAAGGCTCGATCGACTACGATGGCGACGACGACTTCTTCGTGTTCCGGGCCGAGCAAGGCACACTCTACCGCATAGACGTAGAGTTGGGAACGCTGGAGGACTCCGGCCTCGCCCTCTACGACGCCGGCTACACGGAACTCGACTTCAACGACGACACCGAATACTCTCTCGCGTCCCAAATCCTATGGGAAGCGCCAAGCGCCGGCGAATACTACCTCGCGGCGTGGGGCTACGACACAGGCTCTTACACCCTGAGCGTGACAGCCGTAGGCGACGAAACTGCCGCGGCCGTAGCCACGCCCACAGCCGTCACCACGCCTACGCCCACGCCCATGTCGCTGTTATCGCCGCCGCCGCCCGTCCTTGGCTTGGCCCCGTTCTACGGGAAGTATCTGGACGCTGACGGGCTTCCTATCGTTTCTTCCGCTAAGGTGCCCGACCAGGCCCTGTTTCGGGCCAGGGGTATAAGCAGTGAAATGCTCGTCAATCGGTCCGACCTGCTCGCGGCAATCGCAGGCTCGGGAAAGGTCCTGGCTATCGCGGCGCGCTCTGAGGTTCTTACCGATGTTCCAGGCTACCATGACATATACGAGCGGTTTCCCAACGCCGGCTTCGATTGGAACGAGAGGCACCAGGGTGGTGGCATAAGTGGCGGAACCATAGGCGAACCAACCGTGGTCTGGGAGCAAAATGTGACATGCGACGAGAGTGACGTGTTTCCGGCTGAGGACATCCTCGTACACGAATTCGCGCATACCGTGCTGCAAATGGGAGTTGATCGTCAGCCTGGGGGTGCGGCATTCCGGGCGCGGCTCAGAACCGCCTATCAAGGCGCGATGGATGCTGGACTGTGGGCAAACACATACGCGGCTGAGAACGTCGAAGAATACTGGGCAGAGGGCGTCCAGTCATGGTTCGGCTTAAACGACTGGGCCATTCCCACCAACGGAATCCACAACCAGATCAACACCCGGCACGAGCTTGAGGCTTACGACCCGGCCCTGGCCAACTTGATTCAGGAGGTTTTTGGCGAGACGACCATCTCCTCCACGTGTCACACCGTAGCGGCATCAGTGGATGTTCGCGAGGAGCCGACGATTGAGATTGAATTCGGTGGCGACGTGTCCCCTGCCAAGCAAGCCGAAGTACGCGCCTTGTTCGCTGACCTTCGCAATTTCTTTGACGGTTTCGCTGCTGGCAAATCAGCACCGGAGCCTCTTCTTGTAGCTTCTTATGATCAAGAGACGCTGCGAAGAAGATTCAAGGAGATAGAGGGCTATGAACACGCAGATCCCATATGCGGTGTCCGTTCAGTTAGGCTGTACATTTCTCTGGAGCCAGTGTGTGGCAGACCTGCCGTATTCGCACACGAATACTTTCATCACCTGCAAGGAGCAACAGCGCCGGGGCACTTGCTGCCCGATTATGGTGAGGGATATTCTACCCAAGGTCCATGGTGGTTGACGGAAGGAGCAGCGGTATACAACTCTCTGTTGTACACGGCCGCGAGTGGTATTGAGAGTTACCACGTCGAGCGCGACCGGATGATAAGAAAGGCTTGGGAATCTACTCGCAACCTGGCCGATCTGGAACTGGCGGAGACCTTCTTCAATGAATATCCGTTCGGTTCTTATGAAGTTGGATTTCTCGCGGCGGAGTGGCTTGCTCAACATTCGGGCGACGCCTCGATCCTTCGCTACTACGAGATACTGCCGCAACACGATACCTGGCAGGCAGCGTTCGAAAACGCCTTCGGCATGGCAGTTGGCGAATTCTACGAGTCTTTTGAAGAGTATCGCGGCAGCGTGGTTCCGACCACAGAGAAATCCTTCAGAATCCAGGGCCGAGTGGTTGGTCCTGATGGCCAGCCGTTGGAAGGAATAGGGCTGTGGGCCTGGCAATCGAATCGGGACGACAGCGGGTCTGGCCGGACCCGGACAGACGGGGCTTTTGACATAATGGTGCCCAGCGGCTCTTTCACCCTAGATGTGTATGCCGGTCCTGGATGCAGTTTCGTGGGGTGGTACGATGGAAGCGGTATTACAGCCAACCGCAATGAGGCTGTCAGGGTCAACATAGACGGTGATGGCGTCCACGGCATAGAGGTCAGACTACAGAAGCATCCCGACGAACTACCTCGCATCGAGTGGTGCTCCTGACCCACGACTCTTGATGACCGGCCCAAACTGTCCACCTCGCAGATCTCAGACCTTCCGTACCATCGACGACTGCCGCGGGGGCATTCCCGAGCTGCGGGAGGTGAGCCCCGACCACTGGGTGGCCTGCATCCGGGCGGACGGCTACGGAGACCCCGGCTTCTAGGCGGGGCCAGAACCGAGCGTACAGAGAGGGGCGGGTCCGGAAGGGTCTGCCCCTTTTCATTGTCCCTTCCCCCTCGCAGGGGGAAGGTTAGGATGGGGGTGACACCGTTCCCACGTCGTGTCCAGGTACAAAGATACCCCTTCGCTCAGGTACGAGCGCACCTTACCCCCCGCCGCCGCAAGCGCCATTGTGAAAGCGAAACTCGCTTACACAAAGTGCAACTGCCGATACGGGGGTAATGATATGCGCGCCAAAGCCACCACTCTACGCCTGTCCATCGTTCTGAAGTGCCTGGCCCTGGCGCTGATAGCCCTGGCCGTAGCGTCGTGCGGCGAAGACGCCCAAGTCGCAGTAACTTCACCAACCGCAGCGCCGGAGCCGACGTCCGTACCCGCGCCTACGGCCACGCCCGAACCCACGCCGACCGCCGCGCCTGAACCAACGCCTACACCCGCGCCGACGGCCACGCTCGAACCGGCACCGACGGCCACGCCCGAACCCGCGACGACCGTGAATCCACCCTCGACTGTCGCGCTGGAAGACGTCGTCGTGGACTCGGACACCACTTGGGAAGAGGTGTTCTACGCCTTCGCCACGACGGAACAGGACTGCATCCGCGACGCCCTGGGCGCAGAATCGCTGAGCGCGGCGCTGTCCGAGAAGGTGATAAGCGACGATGGGAGTGAGGACTTGGCGGCAACCATGTCTTCATGCCTCGCGCCGGACACCGCCCGCGCTCTGTACCTGGTTGTCATCACTGCCGGCTTTGAGGAAGAATTTGGCGAGACGCTGCTCGAGGGAGAGGTGTCTTGCCTGGTGGACGTAACGTCCGGTTGGGACGTGGCCGCGCTGATGGCGGGCGAGATGACGATGGACGAGGAAGACGCGCTCTTTTCGGAGCTTATAACCTGCTTGCCGGGCGTGATGCTCGCCTCGCTGGAAGAGGAGTTCGGTATCGAATTCAGTGACGCCGAAGCGTCTTGCCTGGCGGACTCAATGCCCGGTTGGGGCGTGGCCGCGCTGATGGCAGGCGATGCGATGACGGCGGATGAGGAGGTCGCGCTCGGATTGCCCATCCTGGCCTGCGTGCCGGGCCTGATGCTCACCTCGCTGGAAGAGGAGTTCGGTGTCGAATTCAGTGACGCCGAAGCGTCTTGCCTGGCGGACTCAATGTCCGGTTGGGGCGTGGCCGCGCTGATGGCAGGCGATGCGATGACGGCGGATGAGGAGGTCGCGTTCGGATTGGCCATCCTGGCCTGCGTGCCAGGCGTATTGAGCGCCTCGCTGGAAGATGAGCTTGGTATCGAACTCAGCGAAGCCGAAGCGTCTTGCTGGCTGGAGCGGCAGACCGACTTCCTCGACGAGGAGGCGTCGGTGATGGCCCTGCTTACGTGCGTCCCCAGCCTGCTCGTGTCCGAATACGTGGGCGACGACCTGGCCCTGACCGAGCAGGAAGAGTCCTGCCTGCGAGAGTGGGCGGGCGAGATAGACTTGCTGTTCGTGCTCGAGGGCCTCGAATACCAGGACACCGCCGCCGCATACGACCTTGTGGGCCTGTTCGCCTGCGCCCCCGTGCTGCTCTTCCCCGAACGCATAGAGACGGGGCAGTTCCTGAGCGCGGACGAAGAGACCTGCCTGAGCGAGCGGTTGACGGAAGAGGACGTGATTGCCATACTCACCATCAACGCTCCCGTAGAGGCCGTCGTCCCGGCGTTTCGGCATTGCCTGCAATACGACGCCGACGACCACGCGAACGCTATCGACGGCGCAACGACCCTGGCCGTAGGCGAGGCCGCGCAAGGCTCGATCGACTACGATGGCGACGACGACTTCTTCGTGTTCCGGGCCGAGCAAGGCACACTCTACCGCATAGACGTAGAGTTGGGAACGCTGGAGGACTCCGGCCTCGCCCTCTACGACGCCGGCTACACGGAACTCGACTTCAACGACGACACCGAATACTCTCTCGCGTCCCAAATCCTATGGGGAGCGCCAAGCTCCGGCGAATACTACGTCGCCGCGTGGGGCTACGACACAGGCTCTTACACCCTGAGCGTGGTCACTGCGACCGACGACCACGCCAACGCCTTCGAAGGCGCAACGGCCCTGGCCGTAGGCGAGGCCGCGCACGGCTCGATCGACTACGATGGCGACGACGACTTCTTCGTGTTCCAGGCCGAGCAAGGCACACTCTACCGCATAGACGTAGAGTTGGGAACGCTGGAGGACTCCGGCCTTACCCTCAACGACGCCGACTACATGACACTTGCCTTCAACGACGACACCGAAGACTCTCTGGCGTCCCGAATCCTATGGGAAGCGCCAAGCTCCGGCGAATACTACGTCACGGTGTGGGGCCACGACACAGGCTCGTACACGCTGAGCGTGACCGAATACACCCAATCCACGTCCAAATGGCATCATGATCAAGCTGCCCAAGCAACCGGACCAGCTTCCGTTTGTTGAACACTGTTCGTAACCAGCTTTCCACAGGGGGCGCCCCCCGCCCCCTAATCCACCAACCCATTCCTAACCGCCCACACAACCAGTTCCTGCTTCGTCTCTATGCCCAGCTTGTCCTGGATGCCGTAGATGGCGTTGCGTATGGTCACCGGGCTGTTGCCCCTGGCGCGCGCTATCTCGGCGTAGGCCCGTCCTTGCGAAAACAGCGTCAGTATCTCCCGCTCGCGCAAGGTGAGCCTGTCCGACTCCGACGGCTGCCGCGCCGACGCCCGTATGCCCGCCAGCGCCCGCCTTATCGCATCGCCCGGTATGCGGTACTCGCCGCGCGCCACGTCGCGGACCGCGCGCAGCAACTCGTCTTTGCCCGAGTACTTCATCAGGTAGCCGCTCGCGCCGGCGGCCACCGACTCCATCACCGCGTCCTCCTCGCCGCTCGCCGTCAGCATCAGCACCCTGGTTTCCGGCAGCGTCTCCATTATCTCGCGGCAGGCGTCTATGCCGTTCATCACCGGCATCATCACGTCCATTATTATCAGGTCCGGCCTCAGCCGCTCGGCTATTCTCACAGCCGCCGCGCCGTCCCCGGCATGGCCCACCACCTCGAAGCCGCCCGCGCGTTGCAGCAGTTCGCGCAGGCCGTCGCGCATTATCTCGTGGTCGTCTACCAGCATAACCCTTATGAGCGCGTCCTGTGCCATGCTACGCGTCCCCTTGCCCCACGCCGCGCGGAACGACGCAGGTCACCGTAGCGCCCCGCCCGGACTCGCCCGGCGACGTTTCCAGCCGGCCGCCGATTCGTTCGGCGTAGCGTCTCATGTTGCGAAAGCCGTGTCCGCGTTCCTCGTAGTCGTCCGGCAGCCCCACGCCGTCGTCCGACACGCTAAGGCGTGTGCCGTCGCCCCGGAAGTCCAGCGTGATGGTCACGCGGCTCGCCCGCGCGTGTCGGAAGGCGTTGGTCATGGCGTTGTGCGCTATCGAGAACAGCAGCCCGCGCGTGATGGCGGGCAGGCCCGGCTCCGCGCCGCGCTGCGTCAGTTGGGCGGGAATGGACGTGATGGTGGTGAACGTGGATGCGTGGGAGCGCAGCACGCGGCCGAGTTCCCGCCCCTCGAATATGGGGCCGGCGTCTATCGGATGCCGCAGTTCCCACATCGTGGACCTGGACAGGTAGTGGGTGGCCTCCAGCTTGTCCAGAAGTTCGCGGTTCGTGTCGCCGGCCATGTCTTTCGCCGTCTCGATGCCCAGCCCAATCATGTACGCCGACTGCGCGATGGTGTCGTGTATAGTCTGCGAAAGCTCTATGCGCTCCCGTTGCAGTTCCCTTTCGCGTTCCACCGCCTCGCGCCTCCTGGTGCGCTCGAACCTGGATACCAGGTTCACCACCGTGACCACCGCGTACATGACCGCTATTCTGGTGAACAACACCTTTTCCTCTTTTGTGGCGAAATCCACGCCCGGCTCTACTCCCAGGCTGATAGCCGCGTACAGCGCAGCGACAATCGTGACGCCGGCGAAACTGAACCAGAACGACGAGAACACCACGGCGAACATGGCGAGCGCGGGATAGTACAGCACGAAGAACGTGTTGGAGAACCCGCCCGAAATCGCCAGCCCCGCCGTTATTGCCCCCGCGTCCATCAAGCTGAGCGCCAGCGCCCACCGCCAAGTAACCCTGCGATTAGACCTGATGCGATAGTGGACGTAGCCGTTCAGCGCCAGCGCGAGCAGGGCGAACAGCGTATTGGGAACGTAGTTGGGATCGGCGAAGTTGGGCCGGTAGTTGAGTTGCACCAGCCAGGCGATGGTCAAGAACCATCGCGCCCACACCGAAATCCGCAGGCTGTACCGCAGGTCGTCCGGATCCATCCCATCCAGCGCCCGGCGGAACTCCGCGGCGGCAGCTTGCGGCAAGGTTCGCAGATTCAAGCGTCGTCTCCGGAAGTCTATCTCACGCGGCGGCGGCAAGGTTCATCGGATGTCTAGGGACTGCTCTCTACGGGTCGATGAGGACGCCGGGGTTGAGCACCCCGTTGGGGTCCACGGCGCGCTTGGCCGCGCGCAGCGCCATGGCGAACGGCTCCGGCCGCTGCGCGTCGTACCAGGGGCGGTGCTGGCGGCCCACGGCGTGGTGGTGCGTGATGGTTCCGCCCGCCTTCATTATGGCGTCGGAGGCGGCCTGCTTTATGGCGGCCATCTGCGCCGCCGTGTCGCCTGAGCGGTACAGCCCGGCGAAGGTGTAGTAGGGCGCGGGGCCGTCCGGGTACACGTGGGTGAAGCGGCAGTTCAGCGTGCCGCCGCCGCACACGTCCTGGAGCGCGCGCGTCGTCGCCTCCCGCACCGCGTGGTCGAAGTCGGGCCAGCGGTCCCAGGTGATGGCCGTCTCGAAGGTGCCGCCCACCAGTCCCAGCCCGTCGGACAGGCCGCCGCCGATGTTGATGAACGAGTCGCGCCAGGCTCCGGCGGCCCCGCTTCGCCCGGTGGGCCTTCCCGTCCCGTCGGAGATCGCTATCTCTTCGTCGTCTATCTCACCGCCCGCGGCGCGGGCTATGTCGACCGCAGCCCGCATCGGCCAGTCCTGCGGCGTCTCGGCGGACTCGAACCCGATTATGAGCAGCGCGCGCGCGCCGTCCAGCCCGGCGCCGTCTCGCGCCAGGTCCGGGTCCAGCAGCCGCAGGTTGGCCGGCCACAGCTTGGCCTGGGCTATCCGGCGCGTCGCATCGTAGCCGGCCTCCCACGACGGGAACTCCACGCCGGCGGTCGCCCTGAAGACGGGCCGCTTCTGAATGCGCACCCACGCCTCGGTTATGATGCCCAGTATGCCCTCGCTTCCGATGGCGAGCCGGTCGGGGCTGGGACCCGCGCCGCTTCCGGGCAGCCGGCGGGACTCCCACCAGCCGGAGGGCGTGAGCATACGCACGGACTCCACGAAGTCGTCTATGTGGGTGTGGTTGGTGGCGTAGTGGCCGCCGGAGCGGGTGGCTATCCAGCCGCCCAGGGTTGAGCCGGTGAAGCTCTGCGGGAAGTGGCGCAGCGTGAATCCCCCGGGCCGGAGCTGGTCTTCCAGGGCGGGGCCGAACACGCCGGCCTGGATGCGCGCCGCCCTGGACACGTCGTCGGTCTCCAGCACCCTGTCGAACCGGCTCACGTCGATGGTCACTATGCCGTCGTAGCCCTCCGGCGGGGTGACGCCCTCGACGACTGACGACCCGCCGCCGTAGGGTATGGTGGCGTAGCCGCCGTTCGAGCACCACTCCAGGCAGGCCTCCAGCTCGCTGTCGTTGGACGGATAGGCCACGACGTCCGGCGGGTTCGGGAACTCGCCGAACACGGCGCGTTCCTTGTCCGCACCGTAGGAGTGCGCGGCGCGCTCGTGGTTGTCGGTGAAGCAGAAGGCGGCGATGGACGGAGGAGGCGTGATTCGGGGCGGGCGCAGCCGCAGGTCGCGCGCTCTCGGAATCGGCGGGGGCGTGAGCGACACGCCCAGCGATTCGGAGAGGCTTTTCGCGTACTCGGCGCGCTGCGCGTCGGTGGGCTCGTCGGCCTCCAGCCCCCAGGTCCAGATGCTGCGTCTCGGCCGTGTGGATGAGGCCACGTGCGTCCTCCTTTGCGCTCGTCGGGTGTGTGCGGGTGGGAGTGCATTGTAACACCCACGACAGGCCGGCAAACGCAGAGGGGCAGGCTGGTGGGCCTGCCCCTCACGGAGGCGTTGTCGGCGCCGGGGCCGTGGCGGCCCCATTCGCCTACTGCGTGTTGATGCTGGAAGGGTCGATCGCGCGCGCCCTGGTGTGCCTGCGAAGCACGGGGGGCAGGTCGATGCGCAGGAAGTCGGGGATGTTGCTCTGCTCGCCCTCGGCGGGCAGCGCCTCCTGCAACAGGTTCTGGAGCTGTTCGTCGCGGTCGAAGGCGAGCTCGCCGCTCGAGAATCCGGTGGCGATGATGGTGAGCTTGATCTCGTTCTCCATCTTGGCGTCGGTGGCCATGCCGAAGATGATGTTTGCCTCGGGGTCCACCTTTCGCTGGATGACCTCGGCGGCCTCGTGCAGTTCCATGAGCTTCAGGTCGCTGCCGCCCGTTACGTTGAAGAGCACGCCGCGCGCGCCGTCTATCGAGACGTCCAGCAGCGGGTTGGAGATGGCGCGCTGGGCGGCCTCGCGCGCCCTGTGCTCGCCGATGCCCCAGCCTATGGACATCCACGCGGGGCCTGCGTCCCGCATGATGGCCTGGATGTCGGCGAAGTCGAGGTTGATTTCTCCGGGCACGGTGACGAGCTCGGCGATGGACTGGACGCCCATGCGCAGCACGTCGTCGGCCAGCTTGAAGGCGTTCTCGGCGGTAATCTCTTCCTCGCAGATTACGCGAAGGCGCTCGTTGGGAATGGCCAGCAGGGTGTCGGTGTGCTGCTTGAGGCGGTTGATGCCGTCCTCGGCCACCTGCGCGCGGCGCAGGCCCTCGAACTCGAACGGGCGCGTCACCACGCCGACGGTCAGCGCCCCGGTCTCCTTGGCGAGCTGCGCCGCGACAGGCGCCGCGCCGGTGCCGGTTCCGCCGCCCATGCCCGCCGCGACGAACACCATGTCGGCGTCGCACATCGCCTCGTACAGCTCTTCCCTGCTCTCTTCGGCCGAGCGCATACCCAGGTCCGGGTTGCCGCCGACGCCCTTGCCGCCGGTGAGGTGCTCGCCGACTCGTATCCTCGTGGGCACGTCGCACCGCTCGAGCGCCTGGTCGTCGGTGTTTACGACCATGTACTCCACGCCCGGTATGCGCTCTCTGTACATCCTGGAGACGGCGTTCGAGCCGCCCCCGCCTACGCCTACGACCTTAATCCGCGCCGCCGAATCGGGGTGCGTGTTGCTGACCGCCATTGTGACCCTCCCTTTTGTATTGCCCCTGGTTGCTGCTTTGTATGGTGGCATCCGTTCGGGATACCAAGGCTTGAGATGTTTCGTCAGTTCCTCAAAGCCCTGAACGGCCTGGCGAAGATGGAACCTACCCCATTCTTGCCTTTGGCGCCGTTCGTTTTGCCGTTTCCGTTTCCGTTGCCATTGGCGTGAAGGGCGCCGCTGACGCGAGCGCCGTTTCGATAGCCGTTTTCGGGCTGGTCCGCCGCCCAGAGCAGTATGCCCGCGCTGGTGGAGAAGGACGGCCCCCTCAGGCCCTCGGGCATACCGACGTTCCCGTTCGGCGCGCCGATTCGTATGTTCGAACTGACCATCCTGCGCATGAGATCGAGCAGCCCGGGCAAAAGCGAAGCCCCGCCGGTAAGCACGATCCTCGCGTCGAAGGTGTTGCGAATGCCCGCGGCGACGAGCTTCATCTTGATAATCTCCACCAACTCCGCCGCGCGCTCGCGGGTGAGCTGGCAGATGTCGTGCAACTGGACATTCCGCTCCCCCGCCGGGCCAAGCACCGGAATCGTAATCTCCTCGTGGATCGAGGCGCCTCCGGGGTCGGTGTGGGCGTGTTCCAGCTTCACCTTCTCGGCGGTGTAGTACGAGGTGTCGTACATCAGCGCGATGTCGTTCGTGAAGTGGAAGCCGCCCACGCCTATCGCCGTGGTGTAATACGGCAATCCGTTGCGGAACACCACCATGTCGGTGGTGCCGCCGCCGATGTCAACCAAGGCGACCACTCCTCGCCGTTCGGCCGGATGCAGCACGGCTCGGCCGCTCGCCAGCGGCTCCAACACCAGCCCGTCCACCTCTACCTCCGCCTGGCGGACCGCGGCCATCAGCATATCGACAACTCCCTTGGCTCCCGAAATGACGTGCGTGTTGACGTCCATGCCCTCGGTGTGCATTCCGACAGGACTGACGATGCCGGGGTTGCCGTCCAGCGTGTAGCTCGTAGAGAGCGCGTGGATGATAGTCCGGCCGGGAACCTCGGCGGCCTCGGCCACCTTCAGCGGCACGAGCGCCATGTCCTCGGTGGAGATGACGCCTTTCCGTCCCACCCAATCCATCGTGTCCGTTCGATTGGAGGATTCGATGTGGGCGCCGGTGATCCCGACGTATGCCGACTTTACGTCGATGCCGGCGGAGTTCTGGACGTCGGCCACCGCCATGCGTATCGCCCTGGCCGTCGCCTCTACGTCGGAGACTATGCCTTTCCTGACCCCTTCGCACGGCACGACGCTATACGCCAAGACTTCCGGGTCCGCGTAGCCGTCCTTGACTCCGACGACGACGCAGACCTTGGTTGTACCAACGTCGATCGCGGTTATCAGTCTTGGGTTTGCCATTTGTTCCTACCTCTATACCGAGTTAATGCCGGGTTTTGGGTTTATGGTTGCTTTGGCGTCAAATCTTTTCGGCAACGCGCATTCGCGCGCTTCTGCTGCGGGGGTTGGCCCGTACCTCGTCGGGCGACGGGCGGACCACTCTTCGGCTCACCAGCCGCAGCCTGGCGGCGTGTGCGCAGACGCACTGAGGGATCGCGGGCGGGCACACGCAGTCAGCGGCCTCTCGGGCCAGGGCGCGCTTGACCAGCCGGTCCTCCAGCGAGTGATAGCTTATGACCGCAAGCCTGCCGCTCGTGTCCAGCACCTCTATCGCCTGCTCCAATCCTCGTTTCAGATTCTCCAGTTCCCCGTTCACGTACATTCGCAGCGCCTGAAATGTGCGGGTGGCGGGATGGACGCCGCCCCTGCGGGACCTTCTATTGGCCGCCGCCGCCACTCTCGCCAACTCGGTGGTGGTCTCTATCGGCCTGTTGCGGACAATCGCGCCGGCTATCCGCCTCGCCGCCCGCTCCTCGCCGAGCTCGAATATGATGTCCGCGAGCGCGGCCTCGGCGTAGGTGTTGACCACCTCGTAAGCCGACTCCCCGGCGCCGGGGTCGAAACGCATATCCAGCCGCGCCTCCCTCGAAAAGCTGAACCCTCTGCCCGGGGTTTCCACCTGCCGCGACGAGAAACCCAGGTCGAAGAGGACTCCGTCCGCGCTCAGGAACCCGTGTTCCCGCGCCACTGTCGCCACGTCCGCGAAGTTCGCCTTCGCCAACACCGCCGCGGGACCGTACTCGGCAAGTTCGCGGCTCGCCGCCTCGATCGCGTCGGCGTCCAAATCCAGGCCCAGAACGCGCGGGCTCGGCTCGGTGGCCGTCAGGATGGCCAGCGAATGCCCACCCTCTCCAACGTTGCAGTCGATATACCTGCCCTCGGGCCGCACCCTTAGGGCGTTTACGACCTCCCGCGCCATTACCGGCGTATGAAATCGCCTCAATGCCATACCGTACCGCGGGGCCGCCCCCGCCTTGCCGTTCCGGCCCGTACCGGCGCCGCGCTTCCGTGTGAACGGGGCCTACGGGCTGTGTCCAAGCAATCGTGGTAAGATTGGGACTACCCGATACACTCCGGCAGCTTGGGCAAAAGTGTCACAGACGAACGCAAGCCGTCGCAAGGCGAATTTCGCCCTTGTTTTGTACGTAGTATATGATTCCGTATAGCCAAAACTTCAGGAGGCGGACAATCTTCAAGTACGCGATTCTCACCATCAGCGACGCCGGTTCCAAAGGCGAGCGCATCGACACCAGCGGCGACACCATCGCCGAGATGATGGACGGCGACACGTTCGAGTTGGGCCTGCGCGACATCGTACCGGACGAGCGCGATCAGATAGCCGAGAGGCTGAGCGAATGGTGCGACTCGCAACGGTTCGACCTGCTGCTTACCACGGGAGGCACCGGCCTGGGGCCGCGCGACGTGACGCCGGAGGCCACCCGCCAGGTGCTGGAGGTGGAAACGCCGGGCATCGCGGAGGCCATGCGTATGCAGACGCTGGTGAACACGCCCCTGGCCATGCTCAGCCGTTCCGCCGCGGGCATCCGCTCCGGCTGTCTCATCGTCAACCTGCCCGGCAGCCCCAAGGCGGTGCGCGAGTGCCTGGACGTGGCGCTGCCCGCGCTGCCCCACGCGCTGGAGATGGTGAAGGGATGGCGGACGCACTAGCCGGCCCGGCGCGCTTTCACGTTCTCACCATATTTCCCGCCATGTTCGCGAGTCCCTTCGCGGAGGGCGTCATGGCGAGAGCCATCGCCAACGGCCTGGTGGAGGTGTGGCCCCACGACGTGCGCGACTACGCGACCGACAAGCACCGCAAAGTGGACGACTACCCGTTCGGCGGCGGGCCGGGTATGCTGATGAAGGCCGAGCCGCTGTTCGACGCGGTGGCCGCCGTTCGCGCGGACCCACGCGCGTCCGATTGCCCCGTCATCCTGCTCTCGCCCCAGGGCCGTCCGCTGACGCAGGGCGTGGTGGAGGAGCTGGCGCGCGTGCGCGAGATGGCGCTCGTCTGCGGACGCTACGAGGGCGTGGACGAGCGCGTTCGCGACCATCTCGTCACCGACGAGATAAGCATCGGCGACTACGTGCTGAGCGGCGGCGAGCTGGCCGCGATGGTGCTCATCGACGCAGTGTGCCGCTTGCTGCCGGGCGTCGTCGGCTCGATAGCGTCCACGGAGGACGACAGCTTCACCACCGGCCTCATCCAGCACCCGCAGTACACCAGGCCCGCCGAGTACAGGGGCTGGCGCGTGCCCGACACGCTGCTTTCCGGCAACCACGCCGAGATAGCGCGCTGGCGCAGGCGCGAGTCCCTGCGCAAGACGCTGCGCCGCCGCCCCGACCTGCTGGAGACCGCGCCCCTGACGGCGGACGACGAGCGGATGCTGCAAGAAATGCGGGAAGACCGGGCGTAGGTTTCAGAAAATCCCTTCCCCCTTGACCGGGAATCACCAAGAGTCCCTTTCCCCTTGATGGGGGAAGGTTAGGATGGGGGTGACGTTGGGCCGCGCCACTGCCATAATCCTGGAGTCTTAAGAGTGACATACAAAGGAGTCTTCCTAATGAAACCCACCACCAAGCTGCGCCAACTGCTCGCCGCCCCCGGCATAATCGTAGCCCCCGGCGCCTACGACTGCCTCACCGCCAAGATAATCGAGCGCGAGGGCTTCCCCGCGGTCTATATGACCGGCGCGGGCACATCCGTCTCCAGGCTGGGCGTGCCGGATCTGGGGCTCGCATCCGTGTCCGAGATGGTGGCCAACGCCGGGGCTATCGCCGACACGGTGGACGTGCCGCTCATCGCGGACGCCGACACCGGCTACGGCGGCACGCTCAACGTGCGCCGCACCATTCGCCAGTACGAGAGCGCGGGAGTGGCCGGCGTGCACATCGAGGACCAGGAATCGCCCAAGCGCTGCGGCCACCTGGACGACAAGCGGGTGGTGTCCACCGATGAGATGGTGCGCAGGCTGCGCGCCGCCGTGGACGCCCGCACCGACGACGACTTCGTAATCATCGCCCGAACCGACGCCCTGGCGGTCACCGACTGGGACGATACGATGGCGCGCTGCGAGGCCTACCTGGAGGCGGGCGCGGACGTGCTGTTCGTGGAGGCGCTCCGCACGCCGGAGCAGGCCCAACAGGTCGTGCGCGCGTTCGACGTGCCCATGCTCTACAACTTCATCGAGACGGGCAAGTCGCCGCGGCTCACAGCGTCCCAACTGGAGGAGATGGGCTACAAGATAGTCATCTTCCCGGTGAGCGCCTTCACAATGGTGGGCGAGATGGTTACGCGCCTGATGCGAGAGCTTAGGGAGCGCGGCACCACCGAGCGCATGATCGACAGCATGGTCGAGCTAGAGGAGTGCTTCGACATGGTGGGTCTGCACGAGATGCTGACGATAGACGCCGCCTACGCCGAGGACGCCGCGGCGCACGCGGGCTAACGTCCGCCGCGCGCCTCCGCGGCCCGCCCGCGCCCCAGCAGCACACCGGCCAGCCGCGCCAGTGACGGGGCCGCCACCGGCCCCAGCGACAGCAGCAGCGACCGGAGCTCGCGGTTGCCCGCCGCGCGCAGCAGGGTTTCGCTGTGCCAGTCGAACGAGAAGTGGCGCGAGCCTACCAACTCGTCGCACATGCCGTCGCCCACCACGCGCGAGAGCAGCCGCTCTATCTGGCTGTCGGCCAGCGTGGAGTAGAGCAGGCGGGCCAGGTAGCCCACGCGCAGCTCCCTGCCCAGTAGCGCCTTCCACGCCCGCTCGTAGCCCGCCAGCCGACGCACCGAGAAGTCGCCCACGTCGAACGCCTCGTCCGCGGCCTTCGCTGCCAGCTCGCCCGAAAGCTGCGCGTAGTAGATTCCGCCGCCCGTGGTGGGCTTCACCTGCCCCGCGGCGTCTCCCACCACCAGCACCCTGTCGGCGAACGTCCTCGGCGGCGGCCTCAGCGGTATGCCCCAGCTTCGCACGCGCCCGGCGACCCGCCGCACCTTGCCATCGCGTGAGAGGCAGCGCAGAAAGTCGTCCATGTGGCCGTTGAGCCGCTGCTGCGACATCAGCCCCGCCAGCGCGTTGGAACTGCCCGTGGGCACCAGCCAGCCGAACGACCCCGGCGCTATGCTCCGTCCCAGGTACACCTCCGCGTCCTCCAGTCCGTCCGCCTCCACCTCCACCTGCGAGCCTATCATCAGGTCCCGCCGCCGACCCCTGGGCAGCCCGGCCATCTCCAGCAACGGCGACCGGAAGCCGCTTGCGAGCACCAGCACCTGTGCGCCAAACCGGCTACCGCCAGCATCGCCGTCCGTGGACACCCGGACGTCGCCCGCCCGCACCTCCAGGCTGGTTACGCGCTCGCCCAGCCGGTACTCGGCCCCCGCTTCCGTGGCGCGGCGCGCGATTCCGGCCACGTAGGCGGCGCGGTCGATCACGGTCGCCTGCGGCTCGCCCCGCTCGATGCGGTAGCGGTTGCCCGCGGGCGATACCACCGTGGCGGCATTCGCCCGGTGGTGCACGACCGAGTCGTCGGGCGGGAAGCGTCGCACGCAGTCCGCGCCGATGATGCCGGTGCACAGCTTGTCGCCCACCGCTTGCTCGTAGGGGCGGGTTTGTAACCCGCCCGCCGAACGGACTGCCGAAGGGTCGCGCCGCCAGTCCAGCACGGCGACGCGGCGGCCGCTCCCGGCCAGGCCGAGCGCGGTCTGGTTGCCGGCAGGGCCGGCGCCCACTACTATAGCGTCAAACGATTCCATGTTTCTTCCAAAGTCCCTTCCCCCTTGATGGGGGAAGGTTAGAGCCTGCCCCGTACTCGATACGGGGATGGGGGTGAAAGCGAAACGCCCCCCACTTGCGGCCCACAAATCGGGCCGCATAGAATTATGGTGCGCGGCGAGGCAAGCCGCAACCCTGTACAACACGGCCCTACGCCGAAACCCAGCCCCAGATCGAGGGAGGAGCCGGTGACAGTTCGCAAGGCAGTTATACCAGTGGCGGGTTTCGGCACGCGCTTTCTACCCGCCACCCGCTCGGTGCCCAAGGTGCTCATCCCCGTGCTCGACCGTCCTCCCCTGCACCTGGCCGTGGAGGAGGCCGCGCGCGCCGGCGTCGAGCAAGTGGTGCTGGTGGTTTCGCCCGGCCAGCAGTCGGTGGCAGGCTACTTCGAACGCCAGCCGGCGGTCGAAGAGGCGCTGGAGCGCCGGGGGAACCACGCCCTGCTGCGGCTGATGCTCGACATCGCCCGTATGGCCGACGTCAGCTGCGTGACGCAGCACGAGCAGCTCGGCCTGGGACACGCCGTGCTGATGGCGCGCGAGGCGGTGGGCGACGAGCCGTTCTGCGTGCTGCTGCCCGACGACGTCATCTGGAGCGACGCGCCCACCATCGGCAGCATGGCCGAGCGCCACGACACGCTTGGCGGCCCCGTGGTCGCGGTCAAGCGCGTGCCCGACGAGGCGGTGCCCAGCTTGGGAATCGTGGACGTGCGGGACGTGTCCGGCACGCTGTCCCGCATCACCGGCATGGTGGAGAAGCCGCGCCTGGAGGACGCGCCGTCCAACCTCGCCATCATAGGCCGGTACGTGCTGCCGCCCGCCATATTCGACGCGCTGGAGCGAGTCGCGCCGGGCGCGGGCGGCGAGATACAGTTGACCGACGCCATAGCGGCGCTGCTGCCTATCCAGCCGGCCCACGCCTACGAGTTCCCCGGCGTCCACTTCGACGTGGGCACACCGCTCGGGCTACTAAAGGCGTCCGCCTACGACGCGCTGCGAAGGCCGGACACCGCCACCGAGTTCAGGCGCTGGCTGTCCGAGACGCTTTAGCGCCCATGCCGCCGCACCGCCACGGGCCGCATCCATGAACTGGCGCGGCGACCCGAACCTGAGCCACATGAGCGACGACGACTACCTGCGCCAGCTCATCCAGCACCTCACCGACCTGGCGCACGCCAACCCGGACGACGCCCGCACGCTCTTTCTGCGCGGCAACGCCTACCTGGACCGCGGCGACTCCGAGAACGCCATCGCCGACTACACCCGTGCGCTGGAACTGACGCCCGACGACCCGGTGGCGCTCAACAACCGCGGCATTGCGCTGCGCCAGAGCGGCGACCCCGACGCCGCCATCAGGGATTACGCCAGGGCAATCGAGCTGGACCCCGAATACCGGGACGCCCACAACAACATGGGCATAGCCCTGTCGGACAAGGGGGAGTACGACCGCGCAATCGTGTGCTACAGCGAGGCCATCCGCATAGACCCGGACTACTGGTACGCCTACAATGACCGGGGGCTGGCGCTGTGGGCGGTGGGCAGGCGCGACGAGGCGCAACGGGACTACGAGACGGTGAAGAGGCTGCTGGCCGGCTGAGGGTGTGGTCGAATGTCGGACGTTTCGGGGTGTGTGCTGCAACTCACGGACGGCGTTACCGGCAGGCGTTTCGCGCTGCGCATCGACCCGGAACACGCCGGCCGGACGCTCCGCCGCCTCCTGGAGCGCTACCTGAGGGACTGCCCACTGGACGAGCTGCTGGCCGCGCGCCGCATCACGCCACTGTCGGCGGAGGACCTGCGGGCTATCCAGGACTACGTGTACGCCGTGTCCGACGAGGGGGCGCTGCTGGACGTGTACCCGGGCGTGGTGTTCCGGCAGGGCGGCGTACCCGTGAGCCTGGACGATGCGCCCGCCACGACAACGGTGCGCGTGAACGACGCGGACGTGTCGCTGTTGGACGTGGGCGTGGACAGGCTGGGCGCGGGCTACGACAGGAACTGGGCGGGATTCCACAGGCGGCGGTGGGACGCTGACGCCGACGTGTACGCCGCGTTCGTGCGGGAGACGCTGGAGCGAGACCTCGGCAACGCGACGGACGATGCGGCGGCGATGGACTCGCCTGAGGACGCGAAGCGAGTGCTGCGGACACTGGCGCGGCGGGTCTGGGACAGTCATTTCGAGAACTACTCGCGCTTCAGCGGCAGGATGTTGTCGTACAAGACCGGCGACGAGACGGTGTGGAACATCTCCGACGGCGCGGGCGGCATCTGCTCGGAGAAGGTGCAGGCGCTGAAGTTTCTCACCGACCGGCTGGGGCTGCCGTCGCGCTACGTGCTCGCCGGAGCGGACGCTCTCCCGCCCGTTCCCCAGGACAGGCTGCGGGAGATGCTGACCACGTTCGACTTCCGGTTCTCGAAGCGGTACATGCGCTATTGGCAGCACGTCGCGCTTGTGTATAACATTGGCGGCGAAGAGGTGCTGGTGGACGCTACCAACGGCAACGTCCCGTTCCTGTTCCTGGAGGGAGAGGCAGCGCGGCGTCTACTGCGGGATGAGGACAAGGTGGCCCTGCCGGTGAGAATGGCGGTGCGGAGGGAGCGCTTCTACTATCACCACGTGGACCAGAGCATCGTGGAGGACCTGTACTTCGCTATGGAGGGCTGGATCGAGGACGTGGACCTGATGCAGGTTTTCGACAACGAGCTGGGGCTGTACATCTCGCGCGGCTACTTCGTCACGCCGCTCGCCTACCGGAGCGACGCCGCTTTCGAGCGGCTGGCGGGGGAGTACACGTCGGCGAGCGCTGCCGCCGGTCTGCGGTGCGAGGTCTCCCGCAAGTGGACGCTCGACACGCCGCTGGGAAGCCGGTTCGCGGCGGAGGAGCCAGACGCCGCAGCGGCGGTGATGGCGGCGCGCGACGGGCTGCTGGAGCGGTTCGACGAGTACCACGGCGCGGGGCACGAATCGGGCCTCGTGGTCATAGAGCTGGTCGCCGATGCTTAGGCGTTACGAGGCCCGGGACGACCTGCTGGAGCGGCTTGACGGCGTCGTAGCGGCGGCGGCCCGGACGGAGTTTTACCGTGGACGGCTTGGGGGACGGGAAGGCGTGCGGTCGCTGGAAGAGTTCCGCGAGCTGCCCGTCACTCCCATCGCCGAGTACCGGCGCGCGAGCCTGGCGGACGCTGTGAGCCTGCCGGGCGAGATAGAGTGGATAATGGGCCAGTACGCCGGGCAGCACGACGACAGGATAGCGGTGGCGGAGGGGCCGGAGGAGAGCGCCACGCGGTGCGACCTGTTCGTGGACGCGGTGAAGGAGCGGTTCGACCCTTCGGCAGGCTCAGGGTGGGGGTTGGACGCGGTGGCCGCGGTGCTGGCGCCGGGGTTTCGGCGGTTCTTCGGCGCGGAGCTTTGCACCGCGCTGATAAGGGCGGGCGTGACGACACACCTGTTCATCGAGGACGGGCCGCGCGCCTATGAGCTGCTGCGACGGGTGGGGCCGGACCTGCTCGCCGCGCCGTGCGACGAGGTGGACGAGGCGCGGCTGCCGGAATCGGTGCGGCTGTGCGTGACGTTCGGACGGCGGCGGGCGCTGGCGTCGCGCCGGCAACTGGACCTGCTATACGTGGACGGCCTGGGGTTCCTGGGCCAGTCGGACGACTGCCGGAGCTACGCGCTGAACGGCGACGAGTACCTGTTCGAGACGTCGCCGAGGGGCCGGCTGGTGGTGACGCAGTTGTTCAATCGCGTCCAGCCGATGATAAGAATCGAGACCTGCCTGGCGGTCGGGACGCTGGACGAGGGCGCGGCGGCGCTGGCGCTTGCCGAGGACTCCTCGGCCGCCCGCACTACCGAGCCGTAGGGCCGCGGAAGACACAATGCTCATAGGCCTGACACGAATATGGAGAACGCTGCGACAGCACCGCGAGGTGGGATTCGCCTTCGCCATCGTCGTGCTGGTGCTGAGCGTGCTCGGAAACGCGACGACCTTCTACCTGTTCGACAGGGCGGTGGACCCGGGCATCACGCTGCCGGACGCGCTGTGGTACAGCGTCGTCTCCATTACGACGATCGGGTACGGCGACTACTCCGCCTCCACGCTGGGCGCGCGGATGGGCACCGTGCTGTTCGTGGTGATGTTCGGGCTGGCGGCCTTCACGTCCGCCATCGGCATAGGTATCGACCGCATATTGGAACGCCACCAGAGGGAGCGTTTGGGAATGAGTTCAGTACGTACCAGCGGACATCTCCTGATAGTGAATCCGCCCACAGCGGACCGGGCGCGCAAGATAATCGAGGAGTTCGTTCAGGACAGCGGCCACCTCTCGGACGACGTGGTGATAGTCTCGGACAAGATCGATTCGCTTCCCTTCCGCTTGCCGCGGGTGTCTTTCGTTCGCGGCTCGCCCCTGGAAGAGGAGACCTACGCCCGCGCGAAACTCGAGGACGCCAGCAGCGTGATGATCCTGGGATCGGGGTACGACGACCCCAACAGCGACAGCATGGTGGCGGCGATAGTCGCCGTCGTGGAATATCTGAACCCGAAAGTTCCCGGCGTCGCCGAGTGCCAGTACATCTCTCACAGCGTGCTGTTCAAGGGCGCGAGGAACATCAAGCCGGTGTTCGCCCTGAACATGGTGGACAAGCTGATGGTGCAGGACCTGCAGGACCCCGGCGTGCAGCTCATTCTCAACATAGTCACAAGCAACGTGATGGAGGGCACCCTGCTCAGCACAGTCGTCGAGAAGGACCCGGCGAGCGCCATACCCTACACCCAGGTCGCCAAGGCGCTGCTGGATCACGACGTCAACCTGGTCGGCATAATCAAGGACGGCGTCCCTCATCTCAGCTTTCTCGAACTGGAGTTGGAGCGCGGCGACTCGCTGTTCTACATCGCCGTCAAGCGGCACACCTGGTCTGAACTCGCGGGCCTGCTCCCGCGATGAGTGAGCCGGCGCGTACCATCCGGCTGCTGGGCGCGATCCACGAGGCGGCGTCTGCCAGGCTGCGGGAGACGCTGAGGTTCGCCCGCTCCGGATTCCCGTACTACGCCGAGGTGTTTCGCCGGTGCGGAGTGTCCCAGGAGGACGTGGAAAACGAGCCGCCGCTGAGCGTGCTGCGCCGCCTGCCGCTGCTGGACGGCCACGGGCTGGACGCGCTCTCGAACGAGGCCCTGCGGGCGGGTTCGCCCATCATCGACGTGGAGACGTCGTCCGGCACGACCGGCCCGCGAAAGAGGCGGTTCATCACGCCGGAGGACGACAGGCTGGAGACGGAGTTCCTGGCCGAGCTGTTCGCCATCTGCGGCGTGTCCGGCGAAGACAGCGCGGCCTGCCTGGACACGGACCCGCTGACGCTGATGGTGTCGTTCACCAAGGCGCTGGACCTGCTGGGCGTGCGGGAGTCCTACGCTCTCAGCATCGGCCCGGAATTCCGGCGCACGCTCGAGGCGCTGCCGAGGCTCGCGCCCACGGTCGTGATGACGGTGCCCTCCGTGCTTGAACGCTGTCTGGAGCCGCTCATCGACGCCTATGCCCGCGCGGGCGTGCGCGGGCCGCGAAGGGTCATCTACGTGGGCGAGCCACTGTCGCCGCGGGTGCGCCACGCCGTCGAGACACGGCTGGGGGCGCAGGTGTTCGGCTACTACGGCGCGTCGGAGACGTCGGCGCTGGGCGTGGAGTGCGGACAGCACGATGGCATACACCTGTTCACGGACAGGACCGTGGTGGAGCTTGCCGAGGAGGAGGGCGGCGCCACCGCCGAGTTGGTGGTGACCACGCTGCTCCAGCGCTCGCCGCCGCTGCTGCGCTACCACCTGGAGGACAGGGTTCGGCCCCTGCCGGGGGAGTGCCCGTGCGGCCTGCCGTATCCGAGGGTAGACGTGCTGGGCCGCGCGGGAGACTCGTTCTCGGTGCTGGGCGCAAAGCTGAGCTACGGGGCGGTGCTGGGCGCGGTGTACGCCCACGCCGACGAGCCGGGCCACATGCAGATCGAGCTTTCGCGCGACGACGGCGAGGGGTTTTCTATTGTGCTGCCGGATACCCTGAGGCCCACCGAGGGCCAGATGCGGCGGGACCTTATCCGCAGCCATCCCGACGTCGACTTCCTGGTGGGCAGCGGGCTGCTAAGGCTGGGCTTCCGCTACGTCGAACCGGACTATTTCGACGCAGCCAGGAAGACGAGGCGGATCGTCGACCTGCGCGACGCGCCCGGTGTGTGCTGAGATGGCGGGCGCCGCCGGCAGGTTAGCCGAGCGGACGGGCGCGGTGTTCAAGCGCCTGATGAGGACTTCGCCGGGTGGGTCCGCCGCCGTCGAGGAGGCGATGCGGATTGCGGCGGCGGCGCGCGAGATAGACCTGTCGGCGCTCTCCACAGGCGAGTTGCGGCGGTCGTTCCGGTCGCTGCGGCTCGACCGCGTGGGCGCGGACGGGCGGCGCGAGTTGGCGCTGGGAGCCGCCGTGGTGAGCGAGGCGCTGGCGCGGGGGCTGTCCGAGGGCGACGGGCCGCGATTTCGCGTCACGGACGAGCAGGTAGCCGCGGGGCTGCTGATGTACGGCGGCACGGTGGTGGAGATGGGCGCGGGCGAGGGTAAGACGGTCGCGGGGGCGTTTCCGGCAGCATTCCACGCGCTGGCTGGCGGGGCCGTCCACGTTATCACCGCGAACGACTACCTTGCCGCGCGTGACGCCGAGCTGCTCTCCCCCGCATACGGGGCGCTCGGCCTGGACGTGGGCGCCGTGCTCGGCCCGATGACAGACCCGGAGCGCGCCGCCGCCTACTCGCGGAGCGTCGTGTACGGCACGCTGCGGGAGTTCGGATTCGACTTTCTGCGGGACAATCTCAGGCTGCCGCCGGATCCTCCGGTGCAGGGCGGGCTGTACGCCGCCGTGGTGGACGAGGCCGACCAGGTGCTGCTGGACCAGGCACGCACCCCGCTCGTCATATCGGGCGGGCCATCGGGCGCAGTGCGCGGCCTGGGACGCGCTCGGCGGGCAATGGCGGAGATGGTGGCCGAGCAGCGGGCCGTCGTCGGGGAACTGGAGCAACGGCTGCGCGAGCCGGGCCTGTCCGCCGACACACGCGATACGCTGCTGGCGCGGCTGCTGTGCGCCGACCACGACGGGGACGCCGCGCGCCGACTGTTCGCCGCTGAGGAAGGGGCTTACGAGCGCGCGGCAGGCATCGTCGCCGACAGCGACCTGTCGGACCCGGAGTGCGAGCTTTCTCGCGGCCTGTACTTCCTCGCGGACGCGCGGCGCGGCGCGGTGGTTCTCACCGAGCTCGGCCGGGCGTTCCTGGAGCGGCGGACGGGGTATGCGTTCGACACCGCCGGCCTCCAGCGCCGGCTGGACGAGATGGAGCGAGACGCCGATACGCCGCTTGCGGACCTGCACCCGATGGCGGCGAAGCTGCGGCGTCGCATCGCGCGGCGGCACGGCCAGGCCAACCAGGTGACGCAACTGCTGCGCGCGTACACGCTGCTGCGGTGCGGCGTCCACTACATCGTCAGCGAGGGGCGCGTCGTGCTCATCGACCAGGAGACGGGGCGGACGCTGCCGGACAGCCGGTACCGGTTCGGCATTCACGCCGCGCTGGAGGCGAAAGAGGGACTGAGGGTGCGAGACGAGCCGAAGACGCTGGCCCAGATCTCGGTGCGCGGCTTCGTGGCGCGGTACGAGCGCGTGTCAGGTATGACGGGCACCGTGAGGGGAGCCGAGCGCGAGCTTATGTCCCAGTTCGGCCTGGACGTGCAGGTGGCGCCGCCGTCCAATCCGCAGCGACGCTCGGAGCTTGGGCCGCGCCTGTACGCGAGCCGCGCGGACAAGCTGGACGCCGTGGCGGACGAGGCGGCGTTCTGGCACGGCGCCGGGCGTCCGGTGCTCATCGGCGCGCCCACAATCGAGGAATCGGAGGAGATAAGCCTGCTGCTCGGCGAGCGCGGCGTGGCGCACAGCCTGCTCAACGCCGCCGCCAGCGACGGGGAGGTGGAGATAGTGCGCCGGGCCGGACGTTTCGGCGCGGTGACGGTGGCGACGAACATGGCGGGCCGGGGCGCGGACATCGTGGTGGAGCCGCGCGTCAACGAGCGGGTGACGGCGGAGTTCGCCCGCCTTGTCGCGCGGCTGCTGAGGGAGGGCGCGGGCCGCGTGGCGGTGCACTGCGCCAGCGCGGAGGACGCGGCGGCGCTGGGCGCGGCGCTGGGCCGCGAGGGGGCGGCGTGGACGCGCCGGCCGGACGAGCCGGTCATCGAGGTTGGCGACGGCGCGGGCCGGGAGGTGGCGCTGGAGTTCGGGCTGGGTCTGTACGTCATCGGGACCGAGCTGAACACCACCACGAGGACCGACAGGCAGCTTATCGGGCGCACCGGGCGGCAGGGAGCGCCGGGCGCATCGCGGTTCATCCTGTCCCGCGAGGACCGGTTGCTGGCGTTCGGGCGCGCGGGGTCCGGTGCGGTGACAGAAAACGCGGTGGCCGAGCCGGGCGGGCGGGTGCGCGTGGAGGGCGAGCGCGTGGCCAGGAGGCTGGCCGAGGCGCAGGGACGGGCGGAGCGCGACGGCGCGGCGGAGCGGGCGGTGACGCACGAGTTCGACCGCATCCTGGAAGTCCAGACGCACGACTACTACGCGGCGCGGCGCGGCGTGCTGGATGCGAGCGACTTCCGATCGCGCTGCGGGGCGCTGGCGCGGGAGTACGCCGCCGCGCTGGTGGCGCGGTGGCTTCCCGCCGGGCCCGGGTTCGATTACGCGCGGGGTTTCGCGCGCGTGTGCGAGGAGCTACGGCTGGACTTCGGCGAGGACGCGGGCCACCTGGAGGGGCTGGGGCCGGCGGCGCTGGGCAAGGCGGTCGGCGAGCTGCTATCGCGCCGGCTGGACGGAGCGGCGACGGAGCGGCTGCTCAAGCTGCTGTACCTGCAGACGTCGGACGAGCTTTGGGGCGAGCACCTGGACCACTGCCAGCAGCTCATGGTCGGCGTGAGCCTGGCCGCTATGGACCTGCGGGGCGCAATCGTCGAGTGCGTGCTGCGCTGCTCGGAGGCATACGAGGCGTTCCGGCGCGACGCGGACGCCGAGGCGGTGCGAAGGATGCTGCGGTTCGACGCGGAGAAGGTGTTCGCGGGCGAGGAGCCGCCGCCGGAAGTACCGGGCGATCTGGGGCTGATAGTCTGAAGGCAGGGGGAGCCGCGCTCTCAACCCTCACCCTAGCCCTCTCCCAGTCTTGGGAGAGGGGACTGACGCCCCATCCTAACCCTTCGGCAAGCTCAGGGTAGGCCCTTCCCCCTGCGAGGGGGAAGGGATTCTTGAAAAACCCCCGTCGGTGGCTGTGTGCGCTATAATGGGGGCGCGTGGACGGGAGGGACGCTATGAGCCGAAAACTGGGAAAGCGCACGCTGGCCGTGCTCGCGGGCGGTGTGCTCGTGTCGGGGCCGGCCATCGCCGCCTGCAGCCCCGGCCCCACCTACGACCAGTGGGCCGCGACGGACGGCGCCGCCGGGCGCATCAACCTGGACGCGGTGCAGGAGGCCTACAAGGATTCCAAGAGCGCGACGGAGTTCGAAAAGCGCGTCAACCGGATTTACGAGGGCGACGGTATCATCCTCATCCGCGCGAGCCAGGACGGCGACCGGCAGATGGTGGAGGCGTTCGAGGACCTGAACGGCGACGGGCAGATCGAGGACTCGACCGACGACCTGCTGTTCAGCATCACAGAGAACAACAACCAGAACGAAGTCAGGGGCCACGGCGCGAACGGATATTACTACAACAGCTTCGGCGGCGGCAGCTTCCTGATGGGCTACCTGGTGGGATCCATGTTCCTGGGTCCGCGGTACTATTACTACACCCCGCCGGGCACCGTCGGCACCATCAGGAACGACCGCGCCAACTACCGCAAGTCCCCGTCGTACCGCTCGCAGGTGTCCCGCAACAGCAACTACTTCTCGCGGCAGAAGACGGCCGCCGGGTCTCGCTACACCAACGCGAGCCGCAATCTGAGCACTTCCCGGCAGTCGTACATGTCGTCCAAGAAGGCCACCGGCGCGTTCAGGACCAGCGGCACCGGCGTGCGCAGCAGCTGGGGTTCGTCGACGCGCTCCAGCGGCGGGTTCGGCGGCGCGCGCGGCTTCGGCGGCGGCCAGGCGCAGATAGCGCACCAGCGAGGCCGCCGCGTTGCGCGATAGCGGCGCGCCAAAGTACCGCAAGCGGCTCGACGGCCAGCCGCCTCCCAACGTTTCCCCCGGCGCGGTGGCGCTGCGCGTATCCCTCGGCGACATGGCGCTGCGCGACGCGTTCTGCGTGACGCTGCCCTCGGACTGGGCGCGGCTGACGGTGGGCGAACTGCTGGAGCGAGTGTTCGGCGAGGATGACGAGGGGCAGCGCATCTTCGACTCGCTCGACGTCGCGGCGAACCCCGATCTTCCGGATATGTACCGCGAGCTGGTGGAGGTGGTGCGGCTGTGGCGGGCCGGACGCTGCGAGTTGGCCGTGTACGTGAACAACGGGCCGCGGATCGCGCTGGCCGAATCCGCCGAGCGGCACGTCGCCTACCCGGCGGACGGCGCGGCGGTGCTGGACCTGGTGTTGGAGCAGACGTTCGAGCCGCTGGCGTGGTTCGCGCGGCAGGGCGGCGACGCGGACGAGCTGCTGGGCTGGTTGCGGGGGTGCGTGCTGCTGTACTTCATGGACAAGCACGGCATCGAGCTTTCGCCCGAACCGGAGTGCGAGTCGGACCGCCGGCTGCTGCCCATCGCGGAGGCGCTCCGGGAGCAGGGGCTTGTGGAGGCGTCTGAGGACGGCGGGACGTTCGCGATAGCCGGGAAGGGTCGCGCCTATCTGGGCGAGTTGATTGCGGAGACGGAGGACTACATCGACCGCTACGACGTGTTCGCGAGCGTGCGCGTGGACGAGGAGGCGGAGATAGTGGAGTTCGGCGCGAGGGACGGCCTGGACCTGCGGGCGCAGGTGTACGAGGACGAGGGGTGGGACCCGCTCCAGGTGGTGTTTCTGCTGCGGCTGTACGACGGCACGCTGGACGAAGGGCTGGCAAGCTGGCGGGAGGACATCCACGAGGCGGGCTTTTTCGACGGGCTGCTGCGTCCCGCGCTGGACTGCGACGAGGTGGACGCGGTAACGCTGGACTGGGTGATCGAGGCGGGGTTCGCGCGGGTGGAGGAGACCGCGGAGGGCGAGCGCGAGCGGCTCTCCAATCGAGACGCGCTCAGGCGCGCGCTCTGAACGCACGCTCTGTCCTCCCGCCAGGCTCAGGAGAGGGGGCTGGCGTCGGGCGGCTATGCCGCAAGCGGGTTCTGTGCTGGGGGTCTAGCCGCGTTCGATCACTCCGCAGGCGACACGCGCGCCCGCCGACGATGCATCTCGGTAGTCATCGGGGTCCGCGTGTACGATGAACGCCGAGCCGTCCTCGTCGAACAGCGAGTGATCCGGGTCGGCATCGAGCGTCACCGCGGATGTGAAGTAGTGCGCGCGCGCGTTGCCATTTTCGCTGGCATAGAGGTTGGGCAGGTCGCCTGCGTGCGGCCCGTCGTCGTTCAGGTAGCCGTGGGGTTCTCCGCCAGGGGCGAAGTGGCCGCCCGCGGCTGCGAAGTCGGGCGCACAGGCGCCCACGCCGTGGATGTGGAACCCGTGCGCGCCGGGGGAGAGTCCGGTCACATCGACCGCGACGAGCACGCCGGTCGATGTCTGGACCAACGTCACTTGGCCAAGAGCGTCGCCGTCCGGCCCGGCAAGCGCGGCGCGGGCGGTTGCGCCGACGTCGTCCGGTGCGTACTCTCCGGCACACGCAGCGAGCAGGATGACTGCGATGGCCGCGAGGAGTATCAGAATCCTGAACGTCATTGGGGAACTCCTTGGATAAGCGACTGTGGGAGAGGAGACTGTCATGCCGGCTATACGGCGAACAGCAAGATGAGGCTGATGCCGATTACGGACACGCCCTCGATGAGCGCGACGCCGAGGTTGCGGTCCACCGTCAGCTCCCTGGCCACGTTGGCCCTGGGGAACAGCACGAACTGCATGACGAGCCTCACCACGGCCAGCAGCGCGAAGCCCACCACGGCATACACCGCGAACGAGGCGATTCCCTCGCCCCAGCCGACGAAGTCGCCGAACACCGCCTTGAGCGCAACCACGCCGATGGCGATGAGGTTCGCGCCCAGCGCCACGCCCACGGCGGTGTTGTCACGCTCTATCTCGTCGTGGACGTCCATGGACGTGAGTAGCTGGTAGAAGAAGGCGTACAGTATCAGGGCGGCCATGCCCAGCGCGAAGAAGGCGAGCGAGGTTAGCGGGCCGCCGCCCTCGCCGGATATGGAGCCGGCGATGACCAGCGCGGCGGCCACGTACACGCCGAACTCCACCGCGCCGGTGCCGGCGTTGCGGTCTTCGATGATTTCCTTCTCTGTGCTGAACCTGTGCAGCACCAGCTTGTCGACCGCTATGCGCGCCAGGTTCAGCGCGACTATGCCGCCGAGCGAGTAGAGGAACACCTCGAGCACGGTGAGCCAGTAGTCCTCGGTGAAGCCAAGACCGCCGTCCACAATAAGCGAGAAGGGCTGGTACAGCGCGCCCAGAAACACGACGATGACGCCCAGGTAGTAGCCGGCTATGCTCAGGGCGAGGGCGACGTTGTCGCGGTTGGTGAGCTGGTCGCCTATGCGGTAGGGCGTGACCAGGTCCTGGGCGAGGCGGGCGAGCGCCAGCACCACAATCCCCAGGGCCACGAAGACGAGGCCGCGGGGTATGACCGTGAGCGTATCGACAAAGGCGTCTGCCATCGCGTTTTCTCCTCCGGTTTCGGTGTTGTTCCTAAGAGCTTATCCGACAGCCAGACCATCACCCCCATCCTGACCTAGTTGTGCATCTGGCCCCCTGCGAGGGGGAAGGGACTTGTTGGATAGGCTCTAGTCTAAGCCACGTTTCGGTAAACGCTGACGGTGGACGGCGAAACGACCTCCGAGGCGTACACCTCGAACGGCACGCCCTCCCACTTGACCACCGATAGCAGCTTGCGGCGGTCCGCGCTCAGGAACTCCCAGCCGTAGTAGCCGTGTCCCTCCGCGCCGCCGTCGGCGAAGAAGAACACCTCCTGGCTGTTGGTGTAGTTGTAACGCTCGCCGTCGTACTCCACGTAGTTGTCGATAGAGTGCTGCTCGTCCATCTCGATAAGCCGCTGTTCGTCGAGTCCCAGGGTGGCCAGGCCCATCGCGGCGCCGTACTCGGAGACCGAGATGAAGAGCGAGGCCCCCTCGCCGGAGTACTCGATGCAGACGCGCCTGTCGCCGTCGACGCCCACCAGCTCGTGCCAGACGCCGGTGGGGGCCTCGTAGCGGTTGCGCGACTCTATCAGGAAGAAGGCGTCGTCGAGGTTTGGGGCGAACCCGGCGATGACCACCACGTCGCCCACTCCCGCGTTGGCGAGGGTGTCTTCCTCCTGGGTTGCGGGCTTCTTCTTGCGCCCCCCGAAAAGCGACCTGAACACCATGTGGAGCACTCCGATGCAAGGGGGCGCGCCACCGCGCCCGCCGAAGGTATTTTACGCAGGCGGCTAATGGTGGTCAATTGGCTGTTTCACCCTCACATCACCCCCATCCTAACCTTCCCCCATCAAGGGGGAAGGGACTTGCCGGGTCACCCCCATCCTAACCTTCCCCCTGCGAGGGGGAAGGGACAAAGGGGAAAGGCGGTCAATCGGCGCGGGCGTGGAAGGGCGCTCCGCGGCGGATGCCCAGCTTGAGGCGGCCGTACTCGGAGCTGAGCTCCGCGCCGCAGATGATTATCAGGCTGCTGAGGTAGGTCCACAGCAGCAGCACTATCACGGGCGCGAGCGGGCCGTAGGTGTCGTCGAAGGTCGCGAAGCCGTTGAGGTAGATGATGAACAGGTTCTTGGAGAGCTCGAACAGGAACGCGGCCGCGAACGCTCCGGGCCAGATGTAGCGCCAGTAGGTCGTGGTGTTGGGCGTGAACTTGTAGATGAGCAGGAACGCGCTGAGCACCAGCACGAAAGAGGTCGTTTGCAGCACCACGGTGCCGATGCGGTTGACCATGAACGAGATCTGCGGCGCGTCCAGGTCGCCGAGCAGGCCGGCGGCCCGGACCAGCGTGGCCGCTCCGAACGACATCAGAAACAGGAAGGCGACGCCGACGGCCATCAGGAGCTGGCGCGACTTGTTCAGGTAGAAGGGGCGGTCCTGGTGGACGTCCCAGGCGCGGTTCACCGCCCGGCTGAGCGCGCCGAACACGGCGCTGGCCGACCAGAACATGCCGAGTACGGCGACGATGGTGGCCGCGCCGCGGAGGTTCAGCAGTATGTCCAGGTTGTCGGAGACGAACGCCTCGGAGCCGGGCAGGTACTCCGCGACGAAGTTGGTGACGTTGTCGGCCACCGCGTTTTGTTCCGCGTCCGCCGGGGAGTCGACGAAGTAGCTGAAAATCGCTATCAGCCCCAGCAGAAGGGGAAACAGCGAGAATAGCGCATAGTAGGCTACGCCCGCGGCCATGTGGGTGACGTCGTCGTCGGTAATCTCCTTGGCCGTGCGGACCAGGAGATTGATGACGAATATCCTGGTCAGACGCCGCTCGATGACCTTCGCGCGTGTCTTCGTCCTCGACAGGAGCGTCCGGCCGTAACGCAGCCTTGAGCTTATGGACGCCATGGCTTGCCGCCGGAGGTCAGCGCGCGGCCCGGCGGAGCTTGCGATTCGACGCGCCGCCATTACCGGAGCGCGGCGCTGAAGGCGTCGAAAATCTCATCGTTGCTCTGCCTCAGGATGGTGGTGTTGACGGTGAGCGCGAAGCTATCCTGGCTGCCCTCGCGGGGGTGGATGAAGACGCCGCGCTCGGCGAGCTTCTCGGCCGCAAGGTGGGCGTCCACGCCGTCGTCGAAATCGACCGGGAAGATGTTGGAGCCGTTCTCGTAGCGTCCCACGCTGATGCCGGGCAGCGCGTTCAGCCGCTCGAACAGCAGGCCCGCCTTGTCCATGGCGTCGCCGAAACGCTCCTCGAAACCCTGCGAGCCCTCGAGGGCGAGCGCGGCGGCGAAGTACGACGCGGGCAGGCCGCCGCCGAAGAGACGGCGCTCGTGGTACAGGCCGTCGACGAAGTCCGCGCTGCCGCACAGTATCGCGCCGAAGGGTGCGCCGAAGTACTTGTACAGCGAGACGTAGGTGGTGTCGAACATGGCGGCGTAGTCGGCGGCGGGTATGCCGGTGGCCGCCGACATCATGAACAGCCGCGCGCCGTCCAGGTGGGTGGGTATGCCGCGCTCGCGGCACATCCGGGTTATCTGCCGCATCACGTCGATGGGCACGACCTGGCCGCTCTGCCGCCGTACGGGGCTTTCTATCATCACCGCGCCGACCTCGTTGATCACCCGTCCGGACGTGGACGCCTCCAGCGTATCTTCGAGCTCGTCGGCGGTGAAGTGGGGCCGACCGGAGGCGAGCGGCACCAGGTTGATGGCGCTCAGGCGGGTTACGGTGTCGCCGGAGTCGTGGTACAGGTGGCTTTGCTCCTGGACGATGGCCCTGGGTCTCGTGCCGCAGTGGCGGCGTATGGCGAGGTGGTTGGCGAGCGTGCCGGTGGGCATGAATATGGCGGCCTCTGTGCCGAGCAGGTCGGCGAAGTGGCGCTCTAGCGTCTCGACGCTGCCGCCGAGCGAGTAGTTGTCCGGTTCGAGCGCGGACCGGGCCTCGAGCTCGGCGAGGCGCGCAATCATGCCGGCGGGGGTCTTAGGCTCGCCGTCGCCGCGAAAGACGACTGCGCGGTCGTCGAGCGCCGGGTCCGGCGGCGCGGACTGTGTGGCGGTGGCGGCGGAAGTTGCGTTCATTCGGTACGTCTCCTTGGTGGCGCGGCGCTTATAGGTCGATGATACGAAACGGCTGGTTGGGGTGTCAACGCGGGCACTCCCATCGTAACTGTTCAGAGTTGATGATACGAGCCTGGCTTTGGGGCGGCACCCCCATCCTAACCTTCCCCCTGCGAGGGGGAAGGGACTTTTCGGAAGGCTTACGCCTCGAACATACCCCTGTCAGCCCATCAAGGGGGAAGGGATCATTCGGAATCTGTTCGTTTCTGCGACATTCTGTTGTGTTCGTAGCTGGGTGCGCCGGTGGTTCTGTTCGATTCTGTTATGCCGGAGTGCGCACTTCGTGGCGAAAGTGTCGCGCCGCGTGGCAGAAGAGGACAGGGGGTGGTAGTGGCTAGTGATTAGTGGTCAGTAGCCAAGCCTCCCCGCCCCCTGAATCCATCGGGCGGGTTTGTAGCCCGCCCTTACCGTGGACGATAATAGCACGGATGTGCGTATGGTTGCAAGGGGGTGGGCGAAAAGTAACTGTTCAGAGTTGATGATACGAGCCTGGCTTTGGGGCGGCACCCCCATCCTAACCTTCCCCCTGCGAGGGGGAAGGGACTTTCTGGAATCACGAAGTCTGAGTAGTTACGGCGAAGATGCCGTTCGAGGGCGGAATCGTGGGGAGAAATGGCGCAGGCGGGTGGCATGGGCGGGACGTGGGCTGGAATGGACGTGGCAGGGCCGGGAACGGGTGGCGCGGGAAAGTGACGGTTTTTTCGGGGGTATGGGGGGCGTTGCGCGCGTTGAGAGGTTTCACGAAGTGTGGGCGGTTGCTTCTTCTGCCATTCCTCGACTCCGCTCCACTACGCTCGGAATGACAGGGGAAGGGATTTTGCGGAAGGCCCTGGGCGGCGGACGGGGGCAACCACAAGGGATTGCCCCTACGCGCGTGTGGCCGGATAGTACGCGCGGTGATTGCCCCTACGTGTGTGGCCGGATAGGGTGACGCAGGTTCAGTAGTTACGCGCGATTGGCGCGCCCCTGGCAAAGGTGCTAACGTATGGACGCTTTGGTCGGTCCGGAGGCGTCCCCCCGACGCTGTCGCCGGAGCGTTTGTATTCAGGCTGATGAAACTACGCGAGAGGTGTCCGCATGAGCTCTAATGGAAAGGTTGCGATTATTACGGGCGCGGGGTCCGGCATAGGAAAGAGGACGGCGCTGCTGATGCTGAGCGAGGGCTACTCGGTTGCGCTGGCCGGTCGGCGCGAGGAGACGCTGCTGGATACCAAGCGGGAGGCGGGCGAGGACGGCGACCGGGCGCTGGTTGTGCCGACGGACGTTGGCAGGCCGGACGCGGTGCGGCGGCTGTTCGACGCGACGCAGGAGGCGTTCGGACGGCTGGACGTGGTATTCAATAACGCCGGTTTCGGCGCGCCGAGCGTGCCCCTGGAGGACCTGACCTACGAGCAGTGGCAGTCGGTGGTGGACGCGAACCTGACGGGCGCGTTCCTGTGCACGCAGCAGGCGTTCAGGCTGATGAAGGACCAGGAGCCGATGGGCGGGCGGATTATCAACAACGGGTCGATTTCGGCACACGTGCCGCGTCCCAACTCCGCGCCATATACCGCGACCAAGCACGGCATGACGGGCCTGACGCGCTCGGCGTCGCTGGACGGGCGCAAGTACAACATCGCGTGCGGACAGATAGACATCGGCAACGCGGCGACGGAGATGACGGCGCGAATGGCGGGCGGCGTGCCGCAGGCGAGCGGGCACGTGCTGGCGGAGCCGCGCATGGACGCGGACGACGTGGCGCGGGCGGTGCTGTACATGGCGGAGCTGCCGCTGGAGGCGAACGTGCAGTTCATGACTATCATGGCGACGTCGATGCCGTACATTGGCAGGGGTTAGTTGTTAGTTATTAGTGGTTAGTTATTAGTGGTTAGTTGGGGGAGGGCGCTCGGAGTGGCGGGGGTAAGAGGGGAGAAGGGGCTTGGAGTGGCGCGGGAGGCCCCCTCACCCTAACCCTCTCCCCCGCGTGGGAGAGGGGACTGGTTGTGGCGGCGGATGTGCTCGACCTCCAGGGCGATGCCTTTGGCGAGGGGCGTTTGGGGCGTCCAGCCGAGGATGCGGCGGGACTTGGCGTTGTCGAGGGCGATTCTGTCGGCCTCGCCGGGGCGCTTGGGCCTGTAGATGGGTTCCACGGCGGAGCCGGTGGCGGCGCGCACGGCGTCGAATATCTCGAAGTCGGTGGTCTCGATGCCGCGCGCGATGTTGTACACGTCGTTGTCACCGCGCGGGGACATGGCGAGCAGGTTGGCCGAGGCCACGTCGTCGACGTACACATAGTCGCGGGTCTTTGAGCCGTCGCCGAATATGGTGGGCCGCGTACCCTCCAGCATCTGGTTGGCGAATATGGCCACCACGCCGGCCTCGCCGTGCGGGTCCTGGCGGGGGCCGAACACGTTGCCGTAGCGCAGTATCTTGTAGCGCAGGCCGTAGGCGTCGGCGTAGAAGCGGACGTAGCTTTCGGCGGCTAGCTTGGCCGTGCCGTAGGCGGACTGCGCGCGCTTGGGGTGGTCTTCTCGCACGGGCAGGTAGAGCGGCTCGGAGTAGACGGCGGCGGTGGAGGAGAATACGATCCGCTCCACGCCGTGCTCGACGCAGCTTTGCAGCGTGTTTATGGTGCCGAGCACGTTCGCGTTGGCGTCGAAGGCGGGCGCGGCCATGGAGCGGCGGACGCTGGTCTGGGCCGCCAGGTGGAAGACGGCGCGCGGCCTTTCGCGGGAGAACACGTCGTCCAGGGCGTCCGCGTCGGTTACGCCGGCCACGTGCAGTCGCGCGCGGGGGTTCAGGTTCTCCTCTTTGCCGGCCGATAGGTCGTCCAGCGCGGCCACCGAGTGGCCGGCGGTTACCAGGGCGTCCACCAGGTGGGAGCCTATGAATCCGGCGGCGCCGGTTACGAGAATGTTCATTCGCCGAGCTGCCCCAGTTGAGTCATCACCCCCCATCCTAACCTTCCCCCTGCGAGGGGGAAGGGACAGTCAGGATTGGCTACAGCAAGTTTATCATTCTCGGCCGCAGCAGGATGCGGATGGCGGATAGCGCGAGCGCGCTCAACACGATGAACACGACGGTGGAGAGCTCCCAGCCGGGGAAGAGCAGCCCCAGGGCCGTGCCGGCGGCCGGCGGATGCTCGGTGTTGGTGAGCACCATCACCAGCATACTGACGCCCACGGCCAGCGCGGCGGCGAGTACGCGGACGTAGTGCTGGTTTTCGGCGAGGGTTTCCAGCCCGGGGATCAGCAGCATGAAGGCGAAGGCGCTGCCGAAAATGATGGCCACGACGTGCCCGCCGATGACCCGTCGGGGCGTGGCGGCCACGCTGTCCGGGACGATGAACACGATGAAGACGGTGGAGCCGACGGCGACGACTATGGCCGCGTGCAGCAGTGCGTCCTCAATGAGCAGTATGACGACCAGCGTGAGCGTGCCGAGTCCGCACTGGAAGAGATACTGCCCAATCCTGCCCCTGGCCCTGCGGTCCACTATGCCCGCCGTCAGGCGGCGAACAAGGCCGGACGTGGTCGTCTGGAGATTCACTGAATCCGCCGTCTCCAATCGCCACGCGCAAGTCCCGGCGTGGCGGGATGCCGCAATGCTTCAGCCAGTGAGTTTACGCAGCGCGGCAAAGCGGGCGCAAGCTGGAATGGGTTTCAAATAGGTGGAAGATGCGGGGGCGAGGCGAGCGCCCCCATCCTAACCCTTCGGCAAGCTCAGGGCAGGCCCTTCCCCCATCAAGGGGGAGGGGAGATTGCGGCGTCCGGGCAGATTGACAATTCCAAGATTCGTTCATAGAATCCGAACGGAAGTCGCCCGCTGAAAGGACGAGCATGATGGCCGCAGCCGGACGCAAGCGCCAGTCACGGGCCGCGGCCTCGCCGCTGATTCTCGTTTACATATTCGCGGGCCTCATCGCCGTCGGGACCGGGCTGCTCATGCTGCCGGTCACGAACCACAGCGGAGATTTCACGCCATTCATGGACGCCCTCTTCACGGCGACGTCCGCCGTCGCGGTCACCGGCCTGGTGGTGCAGGACACGCCGACCTACTGGACGAACGTGGGCCAGATAGTCGTGATCGCGCTGGTGTACGTGGGCGGGCTGGGTTTCATGACCATCGCCACGTTCATGCTCATCCTCATCGGGCAGCGTCTCACGCTGACGCAGCGGCTGCTGGTGAGGGAGAGCCTGGGCGTGAACCGGCTGGGCGGTCTGGTGAGGCTCACCGTCGGCGTGGTGATACTGGCGACGGCGATCCAGGCGCTGGGGTTCGGCGCGCTGCTGGCGCGGTTCTGGTTCGTGCTGCCGAGGGAGGAGGCGATATGGCAGTCGGCCTTCCTTTCGATATCGAGCTTCAACAACGCGGGCTTCATGTCGCTGACGAACCCGGAGGCGCTGTCGGCCTACAGGGACGACCCGGCGATAATGGGCACGATGGCCGTGCTGATACTGCTGGGCAGCATCGGCTACGCCACCATGGCGGACATGGCGCTGTCGCGCAGGTTTTCGCTGTACACGCTGAACACCAAGTTCGTGCTGATAACGACCGCCGCGCTGCTGTTGCTCGGCTGCGGAATGTTTCTGCTGTTCGAGCACGACAACGCGAGCACGATAGGCGGACTGCCGGTGGAGGAGAAGCTGCTGGTGTCGGCGTTCGAGTCCACGAGCGGCCGCACGGCGGGCTTCAGCACGGTGGAGTTCGGGGAGACGAGGGAGCACACGTCGCTGCTGTACTGCGGGCTGATGCTGATAGGCGGCGCGACCGGCTCGGTGGCGGGCGGCATAAAGGTGAACGCCTTCGCGATAATCGTGCTCACGCTGCTGGCGACGATGCGGGGCAGGGAGCGGGTGTCGGTGTTCAAGCGGGAGGTGCCGCAGTCGCAGGTGCGGCAGGCGATGGCCATAGGCGTGTTCTCGGTGGGGTTCGTGTTCGTGTGCACGCTGCTGCTGAGCGTGACCGAGAGCGGAATGGCGTTCATCGACCTGGTGTTCGAGAGCTTCTCGGCGGCGGGAACGGTGGGGCTGAGCCGGGGGATTACGCCGGTCGTCTCCACGTGGGGGCAGCTTGTCCTGATAGGCGCGATGTTCGTCGGCAGGGTGGGGCCGGTGACGCTGGGGCTGGCGTTGGGCCAGAGGACGGACGTGGACGTGTACCGATACGCCCGGGAACGGGTTACAATAGGCTGAGCGGGCCTGGCGCGGACAGCGTTTCGCCGGGCTCTTGCCAGACCTGCGAGCGATTCGCGCGGGGAGAGGTAGCATGAAGAGACAAGTCGTCGTAATCGGGCTGGGCCGCTTCGGTTCGGCGGTCACCCAGAAGCTGTACAACATGGGCCACGACGTGCTGGCTATGGACAAGGACGAGGCGCGCGTGCAGGAGGTGATGGGCCAGGCCACCCACGCGCTTTCGGGCGACGCCACCAACGAGCACGTGCTGCGCGAGCTGGGCATTACCGATTACGACGCGGCGGTCGTCGCAATCGGCCTGGACGTCATGTCCAGCGTGATGACTTCGGTGCTGCTCAAGACCATCGGCGTGCCCTACGTGGTGTCGCGGGCGCACAACGAGTTACACGCCAACACGCTGGAGCGCATAGGCGTGGACAAGGTCATCGAGGTCGAATCCGAGATGGGCACGCGGCTCGCGCTCAGCCTGTTCAATCCCAACGTCGCGGAGTACCTGGAGCTGACGCCCAGAGTCGGCGTCAGCAAGCTGAAGGTGCCGGAGAGGTTCCTGAACATGACGCTGGGAGAGGTGGGGTTCTCGGACCCGAGGGACAAGAACGGCCTGTCGCTGCTGGCTATCCAGCGCGGCGACCGCGTGACCCTGGACCCGGACCAGGGGGAGCGATTCAAGCGCGGCGACTGGCTGTTGCTGGCCGGCCAGGACGACCTGGTGGAGAGGCTGGAGAACGCCGAGGAGTAGCGGGGGCTACGTCACCCCCATCCTGACCTTCCCCCTGCGAGGGGGAAGGGACTGTACAGAGGAACTGGCAGTTCGCGGCGTGCGCTACGCGGGCGGCATGGCGGGGTAGGATCCGAATATCCTGAACATGGACACCTGCGACCGTATCGCGTCGAGGGCGTCCTTCACTACGTCGTCCTCCCTGTGTCCCTCAATGTCTATCAGGAAGATGTAGCGACCGAGGGTCTCGCCGGTGGGCCGCGACTCTATCTTGGTCATGTTTATCTGCCGCCGGGCTATCTCGTAGAGCACCGAGTACATCATGCCCGGCGAGTCCTCCGCGAACGAGAAGCATATCGACGTCTTGTCGTGGCCTGTGGGGGCGTGGTCGGACGGGGCCAGAATGACGAACCTGGTCTGGTTGTTGGGCCTGTCCTGGATGCCGGTGGCTATTATCCGGGCGTCGTGGAGCTGGGCGGCCCTGCGGTTGGCGATGGCGGCGGCGGGCACGTCGCTTTCGCGCATCTGCTCCACCGCGGCCGAGGTGCTGAGCGACGCCATCTGCTCCGCCGTGGGGAAGCACCTGTCAAGGAACGAGCGGCACTGCGCGAGCGCCTGGGGGTGTGAGTACACCGCGCGGATGTCTTCCATGTCGGTGCCGTCCACAACCACCAGGCAGTGGTCGATTGGGATGACCAGCTCGTTGCGCACGAACAGGTCGGTCTCGCCGATGAGCAGGTCCAGGGTGAACGTGACCGAGCCTTCCAGCGAGTTTTCGATGGGCACCACGCCCTCGTCGGCCAGCCCCGACCTCACGGCGGACGCCACCGCCGGTATGGACACGAACGGCACCAGCCGCGCGTCGGCGTCGTAGTCCACCGCCGCCTGTTCGGCGTAGGTTCCCGGAGGTCCGAGGTATGCCAGCCGCTTCGTCATGGCGTCGTCCCCAACAGCCGTCTCGTTCGCGCTCCGGCCGCGGTTCGGGTCCGGGCTAGGCGCGCTCGTCCGTGGTCTGGTCGAGGCCGCCGTTCTTGGAGGTGGTCTCCGGGGCGTCGGCGGCGCCGTCCTCCGGCGCCTGGGAGCGTCCCAGCCGCGTGTTGACCTGCTCCACGATGGGGGTGACCCTGTCGCGCACGCCCTCGACCGCCGGGTTGATGCGCTCGCGCGCGGCTTCGACAGCGGGGTCGATGCGCCCACGGGCGGTTTCGATTGCCGGGGCCACGCGCTCGCGCGCGGCTTCGACGGCAGGGTCGATGCGTTCGCGGGCGGTGTCAACGGCGGGGCCGATGCGCTCACGCGCGGTGTCAACCGTCGGGGCGGCTCGCGCGCGCAGTTCCGCCGCCATCTCCTCGGCGCGGTTGCGCCAGGCCTCGCTGCGTTCGACGAGTTCCGCGCGGGTTTCCTGTCCGGACCTGGGAGCTATGAGCAGGCCGACGGCGGCGCCTACGATGCCGCCGACCAGAAATCCCAGGACGAACGACCCGCTGCTGTCGTTACTTGCCATTGTTGTCGTCTCCCTTCTTACGTTTGTTCCTTCTCAAGCCGAGTATGAATGCGCCCACTTTGCCCGCGCCGTAGGCCACGCCGGAGTTGGACGCGGCGGGCTGGACGACGTTCTCCGTGAGCGTCTCGACCATCTTCCTGGCGTCCGCGACGGCCTTCTGGGCCTCGCTGATGAGCGCGGACAGCTTCTTGATGACTATCAGCGCGCCCACCAGCAGCGCAAGCAGCAGAACGAAGAGCAATATGTCCCGCGCCATGGCGATTATCAGCGCGACGTCTGCGACGGTATCCAATCAACGCTCCAAGCTGCGAGCCCACATGAGGGGACTTCACCCCCATCCTAACCTTCCCCCTGCGAGGGGGAAGGGACTTTGGTAATCGCCAGTGACCTATGGCTGGATGAGCATTCTCAACGCGCCGTTGGGGTCCTTGCGCTGGGTGATGATGCTGTGCTTTTCGTTCTCGGCCCACTCGATGACGTCGTAGGTGTTGAGGACGCCGGGGATGATTACCTCGACGAACGAGCTGCCGTCGCGGGCCATGTGCTCGGAGAGCGCGGCGATGATGCCGGCGCAGGTCTTGCCGGTGCCGTCGATGATGACCCAGCCGTTCTCGGAGACGCCGTTTGCGCCGTCACCGTTGGAGGCGACCGCGGGGGCGGCGGAGAAGACGTCGATCTCGCCGGTCTGGCGGAGGTCCAACTGGCGCTTGAACTCGGCGACGGCTTCCCAGTACACGCCGGAGGTGCGCTCGCCCTTGGCGCAGACGGCGCCGCGCACGCCCACGATGTCGGGGTTGATGCGCGATAGCTCGTCCAGGTCGTCGAGGCGCAGGTGGCCGGAGAGGGCGGTGCTCATGCCCTGTTGCTTGCTCTCGAACACCATGGCGCGCAGTTCCGGTTCTGGGATGAAGTCGAACAGGTTGCGTCCGTCCTTGGTGAGGGTGTCGATGAGCCAGCCGTCGCACTTGCCGTCCTCGGCAAGCTGCGGCATGTGGTGGGCGTCGAGGCCGTCGTAGAGGGGGTTGTCGGCGAACAGGGAGCCGATGAGCTTGGTGTCGAATCCCTCAAGCGCCTCTTTGGACGCCAGCAGCGTCTCTACGGCTGCGTCGTACTCGGTGTTCATAAAGCCGACCTTGACGGAGGTGGCATCCAGCACGCCGGCGGTGTAAACGGCCATGGCGACGGTGCCGACCTGGTTGGGGACGACGCCGAGGGTGACGCTGGCGTGGTTGGCCATGGGCACGGCGTTTCGGACCTGCCTCACCACGTGCGGGTGGGCCGAGCCGACCAGGGCTTCCTGGAGGTTCTTCACGTCAACTATGTCGGCGCCGCCCTTGACGGCTTCAAGGGCTTCGCCCAGGTTCTGGACGCTAACCATCAGTATCATTTGTTTCTCCGGAAGTGATTAGTGGTTAGTTTTTAGTTGTTAGTTCTCAGTGGTCAGAGAAGTCCTTCGAGGTCGCCCTTGAGTTCTTGCTTCTCCTCGTCGGTGAGGTTGCCGTGGGGCGCGCGGACGTGGCCGCCAGCCATACCCATCAGCTCGCCCCAGTACTTGCAGAGGGGAACGGGCAGGGCGCCGCCGAACTTCTGGACGGTGCGGCCCCACCACTTGTCCGACACCTGCTTGACGGGCGCGATGTGCTCGTCGTAGAAGTCCAGGTCCAGGTCGCCGCGCATGGCGCGGTCTATGAACTGGACGTAGTAGTTGCGGCCCGGCTTGTCAAACCGCCAGTCCGACGTGTTGGCGAACATCACCTGCTGTTCGAAGCCGAGCTCCTTGCCCTTGCGGAGTATCCACTCGTCGGGGGTGCTGATGATGGAGTCCCGGCCTATGCGGAGGTGGGTCTCGATGGAGAGCTCCTGGTTGAAGCTGGCCTCCTTGACGCCCACGACGTTGGGTAGCTGGCAGATGCGGTCCAGCCCCTCGGCGCTCATCACGATGCCGAACTGGGGGGAGTTGTAGAACATGATGGCGAGGGAGGTGTGGTCGGCGAGCAGCTTGATGTATTCGACGACCTGGTCCCTCGGTCTTGGTGACCATGTAGGGCGCGGCGGCGATGAGCAGGTCGAAGCCGGCCTGTTCGGCGTGGTCGGCCAGCGCAAGCATCTCCTTGTAGGCGGTGTGGGTGACGTGGGCGCCGATGGGCCAGTCGCCGCCGGCCTCGTCGGCCACGACGTCGTACACGCGCAGGCGCTCCTCGCGGGTGAGGCTCCAGAACTCGCCCATGCCCCAGGTGCAGCCGCCGCCCTGGGTGCCGAGCTCGCGGATGTGGCGGATGTTGGCGCGCAGGCCGTCCTCGTCCAGCTCGTCGTCCGGGGTGAAGGGCGTCATCAGGGTGGTCCACTGTCCGCGAAGGTTTTCGCGCGCCCAGTCGAGGGCCTCGTCCTTGGTGTATTCGGCCATGTGTGCGCCTCCGGGCCTGATTGTCGCTCGATTCGGCTTGCGCGATTGCCCCCGGCCGGACGCCCGCAAGCGGGCGCGCATTGGCGCTTGCGGGGGCTTGCCGCGCACAGTTCATCATAGACAGCGTGGGCGCGCGCTGTCAATGATTGGGCGATGTGGAGGACGACTCCGGTTGACGAGTCGACGTGTTGGACATACAGTTAGCTAAGCCAACCCTGGAGGAGTCGTCGATGGTAACGGTGAACGTTCACGAAGCGAAGACGCACCTATCGCGCCTGCTCAAGCAGGTCGAGGCGGGCGAGGAAGTCATCATCGCCCGAAACGGCAAGCCGGTAGCCCGGCTCACGCCCTTGAAAAGGGGCGTCAAGCGGAAGCCGGGATCCATGAAAGGGCTGATAAACATCGACGAACGCTTTTTCGAGCCGTTGCCGCCCGAAGAGTTAGCCCTGTGGGAGGGCGATTGCAATTGCGATTACTGCTCGACACCCACGCCCTGATCTGGTGGGTGACCGACGACAGGCAGTTGTCGCAGAACACCAGGCGGGCGATAGATGACGACGCAAACGACGTGTTGGTCAGCGCGGCGTCCGCTTGGGAGATTGCGACCAAATACCGGATCGGCAGATTGCCGGAAGCGGAGCCGTTGGCCCGCGACATCACCGGCGCCATAGCAAGGCAAGGCTTCCAGGAACTGCCAGTAACCGTGGATGACGCCGAGCGCGCAGGCGCGCTGCCCGGGCCGCACGGAGACCCGTTCGACCGAATGCTCATCGCGCAGGCGTTGTCACGCGGTCTCGTGCTCATCTCAAACGAGACCCTCTTCGACCGGTACGGCGTCCGCCGCCTCTGGTGACGCGGCCGGCCTTGACGAGGAGTGCACCCAATTGGCGGAACAGACGCAGGCAGTCGAATCCGGGCCGGTGGGGGAGTCGGAGCGCATCGTCAGCCTCGACCTGATACGCGGGGTGGCGGTGCTCGGCATTCTGCTGATGAACGCGGTGTCGTTCAGGTTCGGGTCCGCGCCGTACCTCAACCTGTCGGCGGGCGGCTCGGAGACGTGGCTGGACTGGGCGGTGGGCATCGCGGGCGAGGTGTTCGTCGACCAGAAGTTCATGGGGCTGTTCTCGCTGCTGTTCGGCGCGGGGATGATCCTGTTCATCGACCGCGCCAGCGCAAGGGGCCGGCGCGCGGTGACGCTGAACCTGTGGCGCAACGCGCTGCTGCTGCTCATGGGCATCGCGCACGGGCTGATCTGGGAGGGCGACGTGCTGGCGGCGTATGCGCTGTCGTCCGTTTTCCTGGTCGCCATGCGAAAGCTGCCCAACCGGGCGCTCGTCGCCGCCGGCGTGGCCGCGTTCGCGCTGTCCATCGGCTGCGCCCTGGTCGCGCAGAACATCGCCAACACCACCGACGCGTCGCTCGCGGGGCTGTGGACGCCCGGCGAGTTTCCGACCGATGGCGTCATCGGGCCTCTTGCGTTGCTCGGCTACTTCCTGCGCGCGCTGGGGCTGATTCTCATAGGCGCCGGCCTGTATCGCACCGGGTTTATGAACGGACGCCTGCCCGCCAGGACGTACCGGTTGACGGCGATCTGGGGCCTCGCGGTGGGCCTGCCGCTAGCCGCCGTTGGAGTGGCGGTGACGGCGGCCGCCGACTACTCGCGCGAGGTCGCGTTCGTGGGCCAGATCCCGAACACGCTGGGCACCATTCCGGCGTCGCTGGGGTACATGAGCATCATCATCCTGTGGAGCAACCGGGTGGACAGCCGGTTGAATCGGTGGCTGCGCGACGTGGGGAGGATGGCGCTGACGAACTACCTGGCGCAGACGGCGCTGGGCGTGCTGGTGCTGACGATGCTGCTGGGCGACGTGGACTTCGTGAACCGGAGCGCGGTGCTGGTGTTCGTGTTCGCGGTGTGGGCCTTGCAGTTGTGGTGGTCGCAGGCGTGGCTGGGCCGTTTCGTGTACGGGCCGATGGAGTGGCTGTGGCGGGTGGCGACCTATCGCAGGGGGCAGCCGCTGTGGCGGCGGGCCGTCGCGGGGTAAGGGGCGCGGCCTTCACCCCCATCCCCGCATCAAGCACGGGGCAGGCTCTAACCTTCCCCCATCGAGAGGGAAGGGACACTGCGGCGGGCGGGTTTGCAACCCGCCCGCTACAACGTGAAGGGGGAAGGGACTTTACGTTGTGCCCGCCCGCCGCCCAATTGTCATGGTAGGGCGTATCTGGTAAGTTGCGGACAATTGGGAGACGCTCCCACCCCCATCCTAACCTTCCCCCTGCGAGGGGGAAGGGACACTTTAGTCCAGACGCAAGGTTGTTTTCATGGTTGCTCAGATAGATTCCGATACGCAGGCTCTGGCGGAGGAGTTGCGGCGCGTGGTCGACGGCGAGGTGCGCTTCGATAAGATGACGCGCCTGCTGTACGCCACGGACGCGAGCATCTACCAGATAGAGCCGGTGGGCGTGGTGCTGCCCCGCAGCGCGGAGGACGTGATAGCGGTGGTGGAGGCGGCCAACCGGCACGGCGTGTCGGTGCTGCCAAGGGGCGGGGGCACCAGCCTGGCGGGCCAGACGGTGGGGCAGTCCGTGATCATGGACTTCTCCAAGCACATGCGGAACGTGGTGGAGATCAACGCCGAGGAGGGATGGGCGCGTACCCAGCCGGGCATCATCCTGGACGAGCTGAACCACCACCTGGCGCCCCACAACATGCTGTTCACGCCGGACCCGAGCACCAGCAGCCGCGGCAACGTGGGCGGCGCGCTGGGCAACAACTCCTGCGGCGCCCACTCGCCGCTGTGGGGCAAGACGGTGGATAACGTGCTGGAGATGGACGTCATCCTGTCCAACGGCGACCGGGCGCATTTCGGCCCGATGGACGGCGGCCAGCTAGAGGCGAAGATGCGCGGCGAGGGGCTGGAGGGCGACATCTACCGCAAGCTGTTCGCCATCGGCGAGGCGCACCGCGACGAGATTCTGGCGCGCTACCCCAAGATACAGCGCCGCGTGTCGGGCTACAACCTGGACGAGTTCGTGGGCGGGAGCGCGTTCAACATGGCGCGGTTCGCCGTAGGCTCGGAGGGGACTCTGGTAACGATAGCCGAGGCCAAGGTGAAGATAGTGCCGCGTCCCAGGGTGAGGGCGCTGGGCGTGCTGCACTTCCACGACCTCATCGAGTCGATGGAGGCCACCGTCGCCACGATGGAGCTCGAACCGGCGGCGGTGGAGCACATCGGCAGCATGATCCTGCGGCAGGCGCGCAACAACCTCGTTTACTCGCGGCTGACGGACTTCATCGAGGGAGACCCGGAGTCGATACTGGTGGTCGAGTTCGTGGGCGACACCGAGGCGGAGGTCTCCGCCAAGCTCGACCTGCTGGATGCGCGGATGCGGCGCGGGGGGATGGGCTACGCCATGCGGCGGCTGATGACGCCCGCCGAGCAGAACAAGGTGTGGGACGTGCGGAAGGCGGGGCTGGGGCTGATGATGAACACGCCGGGCAGCGCCAAGCCGCTCCCGTTCGTGGAGGACACCGCCGTCGCGCCGGAGGTGCTGCCGGAGTTCGTGCGCCGTTTCGACGAGATAGTCAGGGAGCACGACACCACGGCGGGCTACTACGGACACGCCAGCGTGGGCTGCCTGCACATTCGCCCGCTCATCGACCTGAAGCGGCAGGACGGCGTGGACCGCATGGTGTCGATAGCGGATGAGATAAGCGACCTGGTGCTGGAGTACGGCGGCTCGATGAGCGGCGAGCACGGCGACGGCCTGGTTCGCAGCGGTTTCAACGAGAAGATGTTCGGCGGCAGGATCTACGACGCCTTCCGCCAGGTGAAGGCCGCATTCGACCCGAACGGCATAATGAATCCGGGCAAGATAGTGGACTCGCCGCCCATGACGGACAGCCTGCGTATCGGCCCGGCGTACAGGGCGCTGACGCCGGCGACGGGGTTCAACTACTCGGTGGAGGGCAGCTTCGCCCACGCTATCGAGATGTGCAACGGGCAGGGCGCGTGCCGCAAGGTGCTCGGCGGCACGATGTGCCCGTCGTACATGGTGACGCGGGACGAGGAACACTCCACGCGAGGCAGGGCGAACGCGCTGCGGGCGGCCATGTCGGGCGCGCTGCCGGCGGAGGCGATGACGGGAGAGCGGATGCACGAGGTGATGGCGCTGTGCCTGGAGTGCAAGGGCTGCAAGGCGGAGTGTCCGTCCAACGTGGACATGGCAAAGCTGAAGTACGAGTTCCTGGGCAAGTACCACGAGGCCAACGGCCACTCGCTGCGGGACAGGCTGTTCGGCGACGTGGCCCGCTGGAGCGCGCTGGGGTCGTTCTTCGCGCCGCTGTCGAACCTGCCGCTCAGGATGGGGTTCGTGCGCAACATGATGAACGACTACGTGGGCATAGACCGCAGACGGGAGATGCCCCGGTTCGCGGCGCAGACGTTCACGCAGTGGTTCAAGACCAGGCCGGAGCGCGTCCGCGCCGAAGAGGCGCGCGGCCGGGTGGTGCTCTTCCCCGACACGTTCACCAACTACAATCATCCCGAACTGGGGATAGCGTCGGTGAAGGTGCTGGAGGCGCTGGGCTACGAGGTCATCGTGCCGCGCGTGCGCTGCTGCGGCCGGCCGATGCTGTCCAAGGGCATGATGGACAAGGCCAAGCGGTCGGCGTCCGCCAACGTGCGCTCGGTGCTGCCGCACGTGCGGAGCGGGGCTAAGCTGGTGGGAATCGAGCCAAGCTGCATACTGAGCTTCCGGGACGACTACGTGGACCTGGTGGGCAGCGAGGACGCCCAAAGCGTGAGTGAGAGCACGATGCTGCTGGAGGAGTTCGTGCTGCACGCCATCGAGGAGGAGGGCGCGACGCTGGAGTTTTCGAGGCCGCCTGAGCGGCTGCTGCTGCATGGCCACTGCCACCAGAAGGCGCTTGTGGGGACGCAGGCGGCGATGCGGGTGCTGAAGTCGCTGCCGGGGTGCGACGCGGCGGAGATCCCCTCCGGGTGCTGCGGCATGGCCGGCTCGTTCGGCTTCGAGAAGGAGCACTACGACATCTCGATGCAGATTGGCGAGCAGACGCTGTTTCCGGCCATCCGGTCGCAGGACGAGGGGGTGAGCGTGGTCGCCGAGGGCGTGTCGTGCCGCCAGCAGATCGAGCAGGGTACGGGGCGGCGCGCGCTGCACCTGGCCGAGGTGCTGGCGGAGGCGCTGTAGGGGGCCTTCAATTTATCCCTTCCCCCTTGATGGGGGAAGGTTAGGATGGGGGTGAAGGCGTTGGCGTTTTAGGGGACAAGGACGGCGCGGACGGTTCGGGAACCATCCCTACGGTTGATGAGGCCAATCGAGGACAGGGCCTTCCCAAAGTCAACCCATCCATCCTGCGACGCCTGTAGGGGCAACCCTTGTGGTTGCCCAGGTTGCGGGATCTCCGCCACAGGGCGCCCACAAGGGACGCCCCTACCGATGGGCTTTGGAAATGTCCTGAATTTGATGGAAAAGAGGCTTCCAAACACCCCCTATAACGTTATACGTTATAGGAAAGATGTATCCGCCCAATCTGAAAGGCCGTCACCCCATGTCCACACCGATAACCCCCGGTGAAATACTGCTGGAAGAGTACCTCAAGCCAATGGGCATCTCGCAAAACGCCATGGCTCGCGCCATAGGCGTCGCGCCTCGGGCCATCAACGAGATTGTTCACGGGCGCAGAAGCATCACTCCCGCCATGTCCATACGCTTTGGGGCGTTCTTCGGGCAGTCCGACGCTTTCTGGCATCGCGTACAGTCCGAGTGCGACTTTCGCCGTCTCGCCAAGGACAAGCAACGTCTCACCGCCGGTATCCGGCCAGCGTCCGCGATAGCTCGCGCGCTCTAGCCCGGGCCGCTGCCGGGAATGAGCCTGTCGATGTTGATGGCGCGGTAGCTCTTGGTGCACATCACGCGCATGTTCTCGCCGACTATCAGCAACTCGAACGTTTCGGCGTCCACCTCTATCCTGGTCGAGGCGACCCAGATGAAGTGCTTGCCCGATTCCAGGCCCCTCGCCTTGGTCTCCAGGTAGCCTTCCACGGTGTGGTACGGCGGCAAGACGTCGTTGAACGACCAGACGGCGTGCCTGAGCATGGACATCAATCGCGTGAAGAGTGTGGTGGCCAAGTCACCCCCATCCCCGTATCGAGTACGGGGCAGGCTTTGGAGCGTCAGCGGTTGCGCCCGACACGTCACCCCCATCCTAACCTTCCCCCGTCAAGGGGGAAGGGACAAGCGGTAGGCGTTTCAACCTTCCCCCTGCGAGAGGGAAAGGACAAGCGGTAGGTGTTTCATAGCACGTCGAGGAGCGCTTCCTCTAGCTCTTCCAGGGTCGCGAACGCCTCGAACCGCGCCGCGACCACGCCCGCATCGTCGAGGACGAAGGACCACTCGGTACTGGGCAGGTTCCACTCCAGCACGGTCGGCGACACCACCGCCCTGTCCAGGTCGCCCTGAATCTCGTCCGGGTTGTCGAAGTAGTCCACGTGGATGAAGTTGGCCCGGCCCCGGTACTTGTCCTTAAGCTCTTTCAGCACGTCCACCTGCGGGCCGCAGACGGCGTTGGTGCAGAAGGCGGGGCTGGCGAATACGATGACCGCGGGTAGGCCGCTCTCGACGGCATCGGCAATGGAGACCTGGTAGAGGTCGCCGTCGTGCAGCCAGCCGGTGGTAATCTGCTCGAATCCTGGCACGTCGGCGAGCGTCTTGCTGTCGCTCGCCACGGCGGGCTGTCCGGTGGCGGGCGCGTGGGGCGACTGGGCGACCTCGAAGAAAAGCTCGGCGCTGTCGCCTTCGCCGCCGGCCGCGAGGTCCAGCACGCTCACGCGCAGCGCCCACTCGCCCGCGGCGTGGAAGTCCAGCGTGGTTGTGTAGAGGCCGCGCGTGCCGTAGGGCCAGGGTCGGAACACCGCCAGCGCGGTCTGCCCGTGCTCGGCGGGGCCGCCGCCCTCCGGCCGGTACTCGGATGCGACGCGCACGGCGGGCGCGGTGACGATTCCGTCCGGCGACGTGAGCACGAATCCGACGCGGTTGGGGCCTACGCCGAGGTCGGGTGTGCCGAAGATTAGCTGCAGGCCGGATTCGGAAACCGGCCCCTTGATGAGCGGGGCCTCCTTCGGCGGGCCGGTGACGACCTGCGCCTGCGCGCGCGGCTCGGCGGCTTCCGGCTCGGACGCGCCGGAGCAGCCGGCGGCGGCCAGCAGCGCGAGAGCTAAGAACGGTAGCAGCCTGGCCTTCATCGTGGCGGGGTCTTGGGGCTACGACTGCGGCTCGCCGCCCTCGTAGGCGCCGAAGGTGAACGCGAACACGGTAAACTTGTCGGACTCGGAGCTCAGCTTCAACTCGCCGCCTCCGTATTCCGGAAGGTTGATGAGGTTGTACATCCGCGACTCCTCCACCAGCACGAAGCTCTCGCTGTCCGAGTCGAACATTACGTCCACTCCCGCCTGGGTTTCGGTCAGTGGCCGGTCGTCCAGCGTGACCCTCACCGTGTAAGGCTCATCCGATTCCAGGCCCATCACCACGTTCACGCTGGTGCCGTAGAACTTGAGGGCCACGTAGTCATCGTAACCCTCGGTGCTGCGGGCGTGTACGAGACGCTCGGCCTCGTTGCGCCACAGCCCGTGCAGATACAGGAACTGGTTTCTGTGATCGCCGGGGTCGGTGTAGAGCACGTCGGCATCGAACTTCTCGTAGTATTCGGGGTGCAGGATGTAGGGGGGAATGGCCTGCGACTGGAGCGCGCCGATGTTGCGTTCGTAGCCGGCGTACAACTCGCGGGTCTGGAGCATGGACGGGTCGGCCACGTTGGCGGCGGAGTCGCGGACGGGTTCGGGCGCGGACTCTGGGGAAATGCCGCTCAGGTCGGCGCCGGCGTCCTCCAGCAGAACGCGAATGAGGTCTTCGGTCTCCTGGTACTTGCCCTCGCCGAAGTGGGTGTAGCGGACGAAGCCGTCCTTGTCGATTAGGTACTTCGCGGGCCAGTAGCGATTGTTGTAGTTGCGCCAGGTGCCGAAGTCGTTGTCCTGGAAGACGGCGTATTCGAGGCCGAACTCCTCCATCGCGTCGATCACGTTCTGACGGTCCTTCTCGAACTCGAACTCCGGCGCGTGGACGCCCACGATGACCAAGCCACTGTCGGCGTACTTGGAGTGCCAGGACTTGATGTAGGGCAGCGTTCGGATGCAGTTGACGCAGGTATAGGTCCAGAAGTCTATCAGCACCACCTTGCCGCGCATGTCTTCGAGCGTGAACGGCTCGGTGTTGATCCAGCTCGTGACGTCGCGGAAGCCCGGCGCGGGCGTGGTGGGCGGCAGCAGCTTGGCGGCGTGCGACTCCGCGACGCTCACGGTCGGCTGCGGGGCCGGGGTCGCCGTGGGCCGCGGCGCGGCGGTGGGCGACGTAATCGCGGCCGCCGGGGTTGCCGGGGCCGCGCCGTTGGTGTCCGGGGCGGGCGCGACCGTGCCGACGACGGTGACCGTGGCGTCCGCTTCGCTCTCGCCGCACGCCACGAACGCGAACAGGGCGGTCGCGGCCAAAAGCAGGCCAAGCGGCAGGGTTTTGGTGAGGTTCATAATATACTCGCGTGAGGATTTGGCAGCCGTGCGCGGGCGCGGCGAGTGGGAATGGAGGCGATTGAGACACGCGCTTTCATTATACAACAGATTCGCCCATACTTAGGTTAGCGCAAGCGGACGACGACGGGCGGGGCGAGGGCGCCACATTCACCCCCATCCTAACCTTCCCCCATCAAGGGGGAAGGGATTGCGGTGGGCATAGCAGGAGACGACATGCGAATCGGATTTATCGGCGTAGGCTTCATGGGCCGGCACATGGCCCGCAATCTGCTGAACGGCGGCCACGAGCTGACGCTGTTCGACATACGCAAAGAGGCCGCGGAGGAGCTGCTGGCGATGGGCGCGGAGTGGGCCGACAGCCCGCGCGCGGTGGCGGAGGCGTGCGGGCTGGTGTTCACGTCGCTGCCGAGGCCGCAGGACGTGGAGGAGGTCTGCGCGGGCGAGGGCGGCGTCCTGAGCGGCGCGGCTCCGGGCACGGCTCTGTTCGACCTGAGCACGACCGACCCCGACACCATCTCGCGCATCGCCGCGCAGGCCGAATCGCGGGGCGTGAGCGTGCTGGACGCGCCGGTGAGCGGCGGCACGGTGGGCGCGGAGGACGGCACGCTGTGCATCATGGTGGGCGGCGACAGGGAGGTGTACGACAGGTACGAGTCGGTCCTGGCGGTCATCGGAAATCAGACGATGTACTGCGGGCCGCAGGGCTCGGGCGCCATCTGCAAGATTACCAACAACTTCATCGGGCTGAGCCTGGGCGTACTGCTGTCCGAGGCGTTCACGCTGGGCGTCAAGGCGGGCGCGCCGCCGGAGACGCTGTTCGACGCCATCTCGCGGAGCACGGGGGACACGCGCTCCATGCGGGGAATGCCCAACGGCCTGTTCGCGGGCAACTTCGAGCCGGGCTTCCAGCTCGACCTCGCGGCGAAGGACGTGGGGCTGGCGACCGAGATGGCGAGACGGCTGCGCGTTCCGATGGAGCTTGGCAACCTGGTGCAGCAGCGCTACATCGAGGGCCAGAACCGGGGCTGGGGACGCCTCGCGGCCGGCGCGGTGGCGCAGATACAGGAGGAGCGCGCGGGCGTGCGGGTGCGGTCGTCTGCACCCTCATCCCCGTAGCAGGTACGGGGCAGGCTCTAGCCTTCCCCCATCAAGAGGGAAGGGACTCCGGCGGGTGGGCCGGTTGGCCCCAAGATGCGTCCGGCTCACATTGACTAGCGGAAAAGTGCGCGGTTACAATTTTGGCATGGATAAGCAAACCGCCACCTACGCCAACCCCTTTCAGAAGACCATTCTGCCCAACGGTCTGCGCGTGATGACGTGCGAAATGCCGCTCACCCGCTCGGTCAGCGTCAACGTGTACGTGGGCGTCGGCTCGCGCTATGAGCCGGACGAGCGGGCCGGAATTTCCCACTTCATCGAGCACATGCTCTTCAAGGGCACCGAGCGCCGCCCCACGCCGGTGGAGATAAGCTCGACCATAGAGGGCACGGGCGGGATCATCAACGCCGGCACCGAGCACGAGTTGACCGTCTACTGGTGCAAGGTGGCGCAGCCGCACTTCGAAGAGAGCCTCGATCTGTTGATGGACATCCTTCGCAACTCGCTGTTCGAGAACGAGAGCGTCGAGAAGGAGCGCCAGGTGGTGATCGAGGAACTGAACATGATCAACGACTACCCGACCTACAGGGCGGACTCGCTGATGGACGAACTGCTGTGGCCCGAGCACGCCATGGGACGCGAAATCGGCGGCACCAAGCAGTCCATCGGAGACATCACGCGCGAGATGATGCTGGAGCACCTCGGCGAGTACTACACGCCGGGCAACGTGGTGGTGAGCGTGGCCGGCAACGTGCGCCACGAGGACGTCGTGCGCCAGGTGGGGGAGCTGAGCGAGGACTGGCCGACGGCGCAGGCGCGTAGCTGGAGTCCCGTCACCCACACCCAGCAGTCGCCCCAGTTGCGCGTGGAGTACCGCAAGACCGAGCAGACGCACCTGTGCATCGGCCTGCCCGGAGTCTCCATCGTGGACCCCGACCGGTACGCGCTGGACGTGCTGAGCATAATCCTGGGCGAGGGGATGAGCAGCCGGCTGTTCGTGGAGGTGCGAGAGAAGGGCGGGCTTGCCTACGACGTGCACAGCGGCGTGTCCCACTTCCTGGACTGCGGCGCGTTCATCGTGACGGCGGGGGTGGACCCCTCCCGCATCTACGAGGCGGTGGAGCTGATACTGGCGGAGGTCGGAGGGATACGGGACAGCGTGACCGAGGACGAGTTGGAGCGGGCCAAGCGGCTGATTTCCGGCCGCATGATGCTGCGCATGGAGGACACGCGCGCCGTGGCGGGCTGGATTGGCAACCAGGAGCTGCTGCTGGGCAGTATCCAGGACGTGGACGAGGTGGTAGAGCGCGTGAACGCGGTTACGCTGGACGACCTGGCCCGCGTGGGCAACCAGGTGCTGGTCGCCGACAAGCTGAACATGGCGGTGGTGGGTTCGTGCCGGGGAGTGCGCCGCCTGGAGCGGCTGATGCACTTCTAGGGGGCGGCTTCACCCCCCTGTCAGCCTTCCCCCTGCGAGGGGCTGACAGGGGTAGGTTTTGTGAGAAAGCCCTCCGAACTGTCCCTTCCCCCTTGATGGGGGAAGGTTAGGATGGGGGTGACGCTTCGGGCACGATCGCTGAGGCTCCAAGAACCTACCCTAGTCAGCCCTGCGAGGGGGAAGGGATTACGAAACCTTCAGCTTGTCTCGGGCCTCGCACGCCTCGGCCCAGGCGAGCGTGTCGAGCGCGACCTCGCGTGAGTCGGCGCCCGCGTCCGGGTCGGACGCCGCGGCCCTGGCTCGCGCAACCTCGTCGGCGGTGGGCGTGAAACCCTCGTTCAGGGCGCGGGCCTGGTCCGCTCTCATGCACAGCGCGCCCCGAAAACCCGCGCGGCGGCCGTCCACGGCTGCGAGCAGCGTATCTTCCGGACTCGCCGCAAGGCCGCGCGAGGTGGCGCGCCACCAGGCGCCCATGGGCCGGACACCGCAGGCGTTGGCGACGATTACCAGCCGCTGGTTCAGATAAGGCAGCAGGTGCAGGTCGCCCGATGGCTCCTCCCGCAGGTCCATCGTGAGGTCGGCGCGCCCCAGGCTTACCGAACGCACCCTGTCGCTCGCGGTTATCAGGTCCTCGGCGTCCCAGTTGGCCCGACCGGTGTCCAGGCACAGGTGAATCTCCAGCGCCTGCTCGGGACCCCTGGGGTCGTCGGCCTCCAGGATGTCGTCCATCGGCGGCGGCCTGACCACGCCGCGCGCCGCCTCGAACTCGCCGAGCAGCCGGTCGGCCTCGCGCACCGCGTCGGCGGTGGTCAGGCCCGGCAGAACCACGCCGTGCAGCCCGCGCCACACCGACGCGGCGAAGTCGGCGTACAGCAACTCGGGGTCGCAGCGCGCGTACACCTCGGAGCCGCGCGCCCGCATCTCCGAGATAGCGGCCTTCACCCGCGCCCTCGCCTCGTGCTTCCTCGTATCGTGCACCGTGTCCTGGAGGTCCAGCACCACCACGTCGGCGCCGCTGCCGGCCGCGTCGGCCAGGCGCGCGTCGTCGTTGGCGGGCGCGATAAGCCACGACCTCTGAACCCTGTTTCGCATCGGGTGCCCTCCGTTCCGGCTTCGCCCCCCGTCAGGCGAGCCTCGAAATCTGCTGTTCGGTCAGCCCCAGCTCGCCTCCGAGCACCTCCGTGTTGTGCTCGCCCAGCCGCGGCGCGGGCCGGCCGCCCGTCATCGGATTGCTGCCGTCTATCATAAACCCTGGGCCGGGATAGCGGAGAGCGCCGGCGTGCGCATGGTCGATGCCGACGAACGTGCCGCGCTCGGCCAGGTGCGGGCACTCCGCGACCTCTTCCGGACTCTGCACCACGCCCACGACCAGGCGTCGGTCCATGGCGTCCGTCATGAACTCGTGCGCCTTTCGATGACGCAGCTTGGACTGAACGAGAGCGAGCAACTCGGAAGCGTGTTCCGCCCTTCCGCTCGGTGTGGCAAACCTGTTGTCGAGCAGGCGCGGCTCGTCCAAAAAGGCGGCCCACGCCCGCATGGGATTGCCGCCGGTGCCCGCTGTGGTCAGCGTGACGTCGCTGTCCGCCGTGGGCAAGTGCATCCCGTCCATCACGTTGCCCTCGCCGAACCCGCGGCCCGCGATGGCGCCGGTGTAGCTGTACTGGTGGATGAAGGCGGGCGGCGTGCTCACCACCGCCTCCATGATGGACACGTCAATGTGCTGGCCTTCGCCGGTGAACTCTCGCTGTAGTATCGCGCCCATCGTCGCAATGGCCGCGTTTCGAGCCGCCGCGACGTTGGTCTGCTCAAGTGCGGTGCCCATCGGCGCGCGGTCCGACTCGCCGGTGGTGTACAGAAAACCGCCCACCGCCTGCGCCACCAGGTCGCCGCCCTTGTAGGCGCTGTACGGACCTGCCTGGCCGAACGGGGTTATGGACACGACGATGAGGCCCGGGTTGAGCGTCCGCAGCGTCTCGTAGCCCAGGCCGAGTTCGTCGAGGCGACCGGGGGCGAAGTCCTCCACTAGCACGTCGCGACTTGCGACAAGCCTGAGCAGCGCCTCCCTGCCCTCGTCCGAGCTTGCGTCCAGCGCGACGCCGCGCTTGTTGGTGTTGAAGGCGAGAAACTGGGAGCTCTGTCTGTCGCCGTGCGCGCCCTCCAGGAACGGCGGCTCCCGCCTCGCGGGATCGCCCGCGGGCGGCTCCACCTTCACCACGTCCGCGCCCTGGTCCGCCAACAGCTTGGCGCAGAACGCGCCGGACGGCGTGGCGCTCAGCTCCACAACGCGAATGTCGCTCAGAATGCCGGTCACGATTCGAGTCTCCCTCCGTCGAGCGCCGGATGTTCCCGGACGGAGGCTATCGCGTCCGCCGCGCGCCGCCTGTACTCCGGGTCGTAGTGCCGCGAGGCCGCGCCGTCACGGGGCGGGGCTGTGGGCGGCCTGTCCGGCACCCTGGGCCGCGTGGACAACACGCCCGCGTCGGCCAGGCGTTGAATCTCCGAGTCCGTCATACCGCCCATCTCGCGCAGAACGCCGAGGTTGTGCTGTCCGAGCGCGGAGGCGAGCTCCAGCGAGAGCGGAATGTCCGGCGCTCGGAAGGGACGCCCGGCGAACACCCGCGGCCCGACGTGAGACGTGTTCGGGTTGTCGAAGACCTCGAAGTAGCCGCGCTCCCACAGGTGCTCGTCGGACACCAGGTCCCCGGCGGTGTTGACCGGTCCGGCGGGCACGCCGTGCGACTGGAGCAGGTGAAAAAGCTCCTGGCTGTCCTGTCCGGCGGTCCACTCGGCGATGTGGGTGTCGAGCTCGGCGCGCCGCGCGTGGCGGATCTGGGTGGTGTCGAGCGAACCGTCGGCGGCCCAACTTGGCTCGCCCATCGCGCGACGCAGCGCGTGCCACTCTTCGTCATTGGAAACGGTGATGGCTATCCAGCGGTCGTCGCCACGACAGGGGTAAACGTTGTGGGGCGTCTTCCACAGGTGGGACGGTCCCAGCCTGGGGCGGGACGCGCCGCGCTGCGCCTCCAGGATGGCGGGCGCTATGCAGGACACGCCCGTTTCGTACATACTCAAGTCGATGCGCGCGCCCTGGCCCGTCTTGCGCTTGCGGTAGAGCGCCAGCAGCAGCGCGTAGGCCACGTTCAGGCCGCCGGTGTGGTCCATGTAGTTGGCGCTGGCGCGCAGCGACGGCCCGCCCTCGTAGCCGGTGAGGTACGACAGGCCGCACGCGGCGTCCACGGTGCGGGCGCGCGCGCCGTAGGCCCGCCAGGGGCCGGTGTGACCGTAGGCGGTGCAGCTCAGCGTGATGATGTCGGGCTTCACGGCGGCGAGCGAGTCGTGGTCCAGGCCGTAGCGCGCGGTGGTTCCGGGGCGGAAGTTGTCGGTCACGACGTCGGCGTTCTCGGCGAGCCGCAGGAACGTCTCTTTGCCCAGCGGGTGCGCCACCTGCAGGCAGATGCTCTGCTTATTGCGCGCCCAGTACGCGAACGTGCCGCACTCGTTCCACCACTCCTCGCCGGGCGCGCCCTCCGGGAACGGACCGGAGCGACGGTCGTTCATGTGCTCCGCGCTCTCCACGCGGACCACCTGCGCGCCGAAGTCGGCGAGAAACGCGGTGCCCCAGGGCAGCACGTGCACCTGCTCCAGCGAGAGCACGCGGACCCCTTCGAGCGGCTTGGCGTTAGTCATGCGGCGCCTCCTAGCGCGGGCCGGGCACACGCCACGACCGCGCGGATGGCCCATAGTATGCGGGTTAGGGGTATTGGGGGCAAGTGAGGGGCCGCATAAGCAACTGTTCAGGGTTGATAATACGACCGTAGTCCATTTCGAGCGCACCCTTACTTGTCATTACTATGAAAATAGATCGTTCACGCAGCTTCGAGGGTGACTTGGTGTCCGAGCCGTTCGAGTTGGCGGACGGCTCTGCGGGTGATGGCCTCTTTGTCCCTCTTGTCGAAGTAGTCGTGTCCCAGGTCCACATAGGGTTTTTTGGTTCGGATGATGGAATGGAGGATTACCGCGATGGAGTGGGCTACGGCCATGGCGGCCCTGTTCGCTCCTATGCGACGCGCCAGGCGGTGATACTGCGCTCCCAGGTAGGTTCTGGTCCGTGCTGCTGCTCTCGCCGCCTCCACCAGGGCCGACTGAAGAGACGTGTTGCCCTTCTTGACAGGGCTACGCTTGCTCTTGCCGCCGCTCTGGTTGTTTCCAGGACTCACCCCGGCCCAGGAGGCCAGTTGCCCGGACGTGGGGAAGTTGTCCACGTCGGCGCCTATCTCAGCCACTATCGTCTCCGCGGTGCGACGCCCCACACCCGGTATGCTGTCAATCGCATCCAGAACGTCTTTGTGAGGCCCGACACGCCGCCCTACCTCCTCATCCAGTCTCTGTATCTCACCGTCCAGGTAGCTCAGATGCCGCAACTGAGCGCTCAGCATCAGCCGCTGGTGGGACCCCACCACACCCTCCAGCGCTTCCTCCAAGGCGTCGAGCTTCTCCCGCAGGCGACCCTTGGCCATCTCAGCCAGCACCTTCGGGTCGTCCTCACCCTCGGCAATCGCAGAGAGCATGTTCCTGCCCGATGCTCCCAGCACGTCGGAGGCCACCGAACCCAGCTTGATGTTGGCGCCCTCGAGCACCTTCTGTACCCGGTTCGCCTCCCTCGAACGCTCCTGCACCAAGCTCCGACGGTAACGCACCAACTCTCTGAGCTCACGCTGGGCACGCTCTGGAATGAAGCTGGGCCTGAGCAAGCCGTGCCTCAGAAGGTCGGCTATCCACTCGGCGTCCTTTACGTCGGTCTTTCTACCGGGCACCGTCTTGATGTGCGCCGCATTCACCACCCACACCGTGAACCTGTCCTCCAGAAGGTTGACGATCGGCTTCCAGTACACACCCGTACTCTCCATCGCCACGTGAGTCACTTCCCGCTCACCAAGCCAATCCGACAGCGCCACAAGCTGACGCGTCGTCGTGCCGAAGGTCCTCGTCTTGTGTCCCTCAGGCGTCATCACACACGCCACCACCGACTTCTTGTGAACGTCCAGACCACAACAGCGCTCATAAACCACTTGCATGGCACAACCCCCTCTCACAGCTGCCGACCGGTGGGAGGCTGCTATCTGAAGACTTTACTATGCGTGCTCTCCGCCGCGGCGGGGCGACATTCTTATGTACCTGCCAGCCTCCCAGGCAGATTCCGACACGGGCTCTTAGCACCAATGACAAACGCCCTGATTGTACCGATCGACGCCGCACCCCATTTTCATCCTCTTACGTGGCCTTCACAAGGCCATAGTGATTCCGAGCGTAGCCGAGGAATCTAATGCGCTTGTCTTGTAAGACCACTCCGCAATCGCCACACAAAGAAGATGCTGGAGGCGCGCCGGTGAAAGCGAACGTCGAGGCATGCCCTAAGTCTGCCGAACGGGTTGGGCGAGGTCTTTAGATTCTTCGACAAGCTCAGAATGACATGGACTCTGAGTAGTTACCATTAGTCTGCGCTCTGTACAGTTCACGGCTTCTGTGATGTACTATCCGTGAATCAATGAAGGGTGACCGACAATCATGACGACTCCCGAACAACAACCACCTGGCTCAACCGGACGTTTCGCGGTGTCCGCATCGGGATTGCGCGAACTCAACAGCGGCCGCGAGCCTTGGGATCTCGTAAAGGAACTGATCCAGAACGTATGGGACGAGGCCTCCTCCGCCACCGAATTATGGGACGCGGCCCCGTCTGCCACCGAATGTCGCGTCACCATAGAACCGCAGCCCGGAGACGATGCCACGCTGGTTATCGTCCAAGACGACGGCCCAGGCTTCGCCGATATCGCCGATGCGTATACGCTCATGGGCCACACCGACAAACGCTTCCAACCCACCAAGAGAGGCCTTTTCAACAGAGGCGAAAAGGACGTCATCAGCGTAGCGATAGAGGCGGAAGTGGAAACGGTCGGGCATACCGTCAAGTTCCCGCGCACGGGTTCGAGAGAGCGGGTCGCCAACTCACGCGCTACCGGCACCGTGGTTAGGGCGCTCATGCCGTGGGACAAGGGACAGAGCCAGGAACTGGTCGCAAGGCTGAAGCGATTCAGGCGGCCCGTTAACTGCCGGTTGCTGGTCAACGACTTTGAAGTGCCGCTCAGACCGGCCAAGAAGAAACGCTTCGCCACACTGCAAACCGTGACGCAGGACGCGCCCGAAGAGCCGTTGCGAACAATCCGACGGTGTACCGAGATTCACTTCTTAGACCCGCAAGCCGCCAGTGGCAAGGGATGGCTACACGAAATGGGCATACCCGTGCGACCGGTCGACTGCCCTTGGGACATTGACATAATGCAGAAAATCCCCATGCCCGAGCAACGTAATGACGTTAAGGAAACGTATCTCAATCGCATCTACGCAGAAGCTCTCAACGCGACCCACGGAATGTTGGAAGCGGACCAATTCGGCTCTCAATGGGTGAAGCGCGCGATAGAACACACTCGAGTCTCATCGGAAGCGGTCAAGTCCACCGTGAAGGGGCGCTATGGCAGCTACAAAGCTGTATTCTATTCGACTAAGGATTACGACGCCAATCACCGAGCGCACGACAACGGCTACGCGGTAATTCCGGGTGGGCTGTCCAAAAGGGAAGTCAAGGCGTTTCGCCAACATGCGGGCGTCAAAGATTCCCACGAAGTATTCCCGACCCCTAAACCGCCAGACATCGACTATCCACCTGAACCCGGCTCAAACCAGGAACGGTTCGCCGAGTGGGTCACAGAGATGTCAAGCCACTGCAACCTTTCGGCAACGGTACGCTTCTTCAACGAACCCGACAACCGACGCCAAGCCGACTGCGAGGTTTCCACCGAAAGTCCGACCCTGCGGTTCAACGAGGGAAGCCTCGGCCAGACGTTCTTTGAGCCGCCTTACGAGTCCATTGAACACTGGAACTTGCTGCTGCACGAACTTGGACACGCGCTGACAGAAAGCCCCTCCGCCGGACACGGCGAAGCGTGGGGAGAGGGCGTAAGCAAAGCCGGCGCGCTTATCGCTGTCAACAGTAACCTGAACAGGGTGGAATAGCCGGCCGACCAGCAAGTCCGGTGCGCCGAAGTCGGCGAGAAAGTGAAATCACGTTTCGCTCACCCGTCCGACAGCGCCCCTTCCAGCAGACCCAACAACTCCCTCACCTCTTCCAACCCCCTCTCTACATCCTCTTCGCTGAGCCAACCCTCGTAGAAGTTGGTGTGCAGTGCGCTTGCGTATCGAAAGAGATCGCGGATTCGGGGCTGTTCCAGTTCGTCGGCGACCTGGCGCGCTACACTGAACAGGTGGCCGTGGCGTTCGTGGACCCAGCCGCGTTGCTCGGCGATTGCCTTGACCGTGTGGGCGGCCGCGCCCCAGCCCTTCTCGGACGCCTGTAGCACGTCGCCTGCGTCAAGCTCGCGCCCCGCCTGTTCGAGCATACGCCTGCTGGTCTCTATGTGGAAGTCGACCGTTGCCAACGCCACCCTCCCGTTGGATGTCGTCCATACTTCACCACTCAGCTGTCGGACATCGCTCCTTCCAGCAGGCCCAACAGTTCCCCCACCTGGCTCAAGCCCCGCTCGACCTCTTCGTGGCTCAGCCAGCCTTCATAGAAGTTGGTGTGCAAGTCATGTGCCAATCGAAACAGGTCCATAATCCTGGGCTGCTCCATCTCGGCGACGATGCCGCGTACCACCCTGAACAGGTGGCCATGGCGTTCATGGACCCAGCCGCGTCGCTCGGCGATAGCTTTGACCGCGTGCGCCGCCGCACCCCAGCCCTTCTCGGACGCCTGTAGCACGTCACCGGCGTCAAGCTCGCGTCCCGCCTGTTCGAGCATACGCCTGCTCGTCTCTATGTGAAAATCGACCGTCGCCAACGCGCTCCTCCCGTTGGATGTTGTCCATACTTCGCCGCTCAGCCGTCGGACAGCGCCCCTTCCAGCAGGCCCAGCAGTTCCTCCACCTGGCCCAACCCCCGCTCGACCTCTTCGTGGCTCAGCCAGCCCTCGTAGAAGTTGGTGTGCAGGCCGTTAGCGATGTGAAACAGGTCCATGATTCTGGGCTGGCCCGACTCGGCGACGATGTTGCGAACCACGCCAAACAGGTGACCGTGGCGTTCGTGGATCCAGCCGCGCTGCTCGGCGATTGCCTTGACCGTGTGGGCGACCGCGCCCCAGCCCTTTTCCGACGCCTGTAGCACGTCGCCTGCGTCAAGCTCGCGCCCCGCCTGTTCGAGCATCCGCCTGCTTGTCTCTATGTGAAAATCGACCGTTGCCAACGTCAACCTCGCGATGAGTCGCCCAATGTAACGGAGATCTGCCCCTTAGTATGAACCCAGTCACCGCAGCCCGCAAGCGCGCCGGCGGGTGGCGGCGCAGTCTGCTCTTCCAGGGCAGCCGAGTCTCAACAGTGGTATAATCACCGCTGCGGGAACCCAAGCTAAACCACAAGGAGACGCCATGGCCAGCACAATCGAAGAACGCTACCTGCAACTTCACCCGAAGTCTGCGCTGATGTCCGACAGCGCCGCCGAGCTGTTCCCGGACGGCGTCACCCACGACGGGCGCAAGTTCAGCCCCTTCCGCGTCTACATGGACCACGGGCTTGGCCCCAGGAAGTGGGACATCGACGGCAACGAGTACATCGACTACCGCACCGGCCACGGCGCGATGATCCTGGGCCAGGCGCACCCCGCCATCGTCCAGGCCGTCTCCGAGCAGGTGGCCAGGGGCACGCACCTCAGCGCCTCTACCGAGACCGAGATGAAGTGGGGAACGCTGGTCAAGCAGCTTGTGCCCTCCGCCGAGCGGCTCCGCTTCGTCAGCTCCGGCACCGAGGCGATGATGATGACGTTCCGGATGGCGCGCAGCCATTCCGGCAAGACCAAGATCGTGAAGTTCGAGAACGCCTTCCACGGCTGGGCCGACGGGCCGTTCGTGGGCGCGGCCAACGACAGCCCCGAGGGCGGCATTCCGGCCCAGGTGCGCGAGACCATGATCGTGCTGCCCTACGACATCGCGGCGGTTGAGCGCGCGCTGGACGAGGACGACGACATCGCGGCGGTGGTGTTCCAGGGCAACCAGGTCATCCACCCGTCCTTCCTGGAGCAGCTCAGGGACGTAACCCGCCAGAAGGGGGTGATCCTGATCTTCGACGAGGTGGTGAGCGGCTTCCGGTTCTCGCGCGGCGGGTGCCAGGGGCTGTACAACGTGATTCCCGACCTGACCGGCATGGCCAAGATACTGGCCGGCGGGCTTCCCGGCGGCTGCGTGGCCGGACGCGCCGACATAGTGAACACGGTGGCGCCGGGCCGGATCGCACACCCCGGCACGTTCAACGCCAACCCCCTGTCCGCGGCGGCGGGCGCGGCTGCGCTGGACCTGGTGGCCAACGAGCCGATCAACGAGACGGCGGACGCACGGGCGCAGCAGCTCAAGAACGGCCTGAACGAGGTCCTCACCAAGATGGAGATTCCGGGCTGCGCCTACGGCGTCTCGTCTATCGTGCACATGAGGCTGGGCGTCCCGCACGAGTGCGACAAGGTCTATTGCGAGGCGGGCGAGCAGGCGATGATGACGGCGGCGGGCAACGACACGACGCACCTGCTCAACCAGGCCACCATAAACGAGGGCATCTGGGGCAATCCGACCAGCTTCATCCTGTCCGCCACGCACTCCGAGGCCGACATCGAAGTCACGCTGGAGAAGTACGAGTCCGCGCTACGGCAGGTGCGCGCGGAAGGGAAGATTTAGCAGTCAGGCGCGGAGTCGGGGAACTGCGGCGTCCCCCTCACGGGGGGCACCCGCCTCTACGCCGGCACCCCCATCCTGACCTTACCCCTGCGAGGGGGAAGGGATGGCGCTAGCCCCCGAAGATGTTGCCCTGGCGCATCATCTGGCGCATCTGGCGGGAGCCGCGGCCGGAGGTCATCTGGCGCAGCGTCTTCTGCATCTGGCGGAACTGGTTCAGCAGCATGTTCACGTCCTGGGGCGTGGTGCCGCTGCCGCGCGCTATGCGACGCCTGCGGCTGCCGCCGATGATCTCCGGCTTGCTGCGCTCCTGAGGCGTCATGGAGTGGATGATGGCCTCCACCTTCTTTAGCTGGCCGTCGTCCACCTCGGCGCCGGACAGCCTGCCTTTCAGGTTGCCCATGCCCGGGATCATCTCCACGATCTGGCTCAGCGGGCCCATGCTCTTGAGGTGCTGTAGCTGCGTGAGGAAGTCCTCCAGGTCGAACGTCGCCTGGCGGATCTTGCGCTCCATCTCCAGCGCCTGCTCCTCGCTGATGGTTTCCTGCGCCTTGTCGATGAGCGTCAGCACGTCGCCCATGCCCAGGATGCGGGACGCCAGCCGGTCGGGGTAGTAGGCCTCCAGGGCGTCCACTCGCTCGCCGGTGCCGATGAACTTGATGGGCACGCCGGTGACGGCGGTGATGGAAAGCGCCGCGCCGCCCCTGGCGTCGCCGTCCATCTTGGTGAGGACGAGACCGGTGATGCCGATGCGGTCATGAAACTCCTGCGCCGCGTTCACCGCGTCCTGGCCGGCCATGGCGTCCACGACCAGCAGCGTCTCGATGGGCGACACCGCCGCCTTCACGCGCTCCAGCTCGGCCATCAGGTCGTCGTCCACCTGGAATCGGCCGGCGGTGTCCACGATCGCCCAGGCGGCGTTGCGCTCCTCCGCGCGGCGCACGCCATCGCGGGCCACGTCCGGGGTGTCGGACGCACCGGCGGCGCGGTACACCTCCACGCCCACCTGCTTGCCGAGCGTTTCGAGCTGCTCGGGCGCGGCGGGCCGCTGGAGGTCGGCGGCCACGAGCAGGGATTGCTGGCCCTGCTGGGACAGATGGCGGGCGAGCTTCGCGGCGGTGGTGGTCTTGCCGGAGCCGTTGAGGCCCACCATCATCGCCACGGACGGGCGGCGCGGGCTGGTCTCCAGCCGGTGGGAGCCGCCGTCCAGGGTGGAGGTCAACTCCTCGTTGGTAATCTTGACCACCTGCTGGCCGGGGCTGAGGCTCTTCAGCAGCTCCTCATCCAGGGCGCGTGTTCGTATGCGGCCCACCAGGTCGCGAGCGACGCGGAAGTTGACGTCGGCCTCGAGCAGGGCGAGTCGCACCTCCCGTAGCGCGGCATCGACGTCGCGCTCGGTGAGGGTGCCCTTGTTGCCCAGGCGCTGGAAGACGCCGTTGAGCTTTTCGGTGAGGACTTCGAACATGTGGAGGGAGTGGTCAGTTATTAGTTATTAGTGGTTAGTTTTCGGTTGGTGGTCGGTGGTCGGTTTTCAGCAGTCAGTTATCGGTTATCAGTGGCCAGACTAACAACTGATAACTGACTACTGATACACTGAAAAACCATCGACCATTTCGCTGAGTATGGCGGACATGAGGCGGACGCCGGCGATGGCGCGGGAGTACTCCATGCGGGTGGGGCCGATGGCGCCGATAGCGCCGTGGGCGATGTCGGGTATGCCGTAGCCGCACAGCACCACGCTGAGCGGCCAGAGCACGTCGCCGCTGTTCTCGTGGCCGATGACCACTTTCACGATGCCGCCGTCGGGCCGGTCGCCCAGTATCTCCTTCACCAGCGAGCCGTCCTCCAGGCCCTCCACCAGGGAGCGCATCCGGTCGTTGTCGGCGAACTCCGGCTGGCTGAGCAGGTTGCGCAGGCCGTCGACGTAGTAGTCCTTGTAGATGGCCTGGTCTTCTTCGCGGAGGATGACCAGCGTGGCGTCGATAACGTCGTCCTCCAGGGGCGAGAAGTCGGGGTCGAGCGCCTCTATCTCGCCGCGCGTGAGTCCGGTGATGCGGCTCTTCACCCTGTTGACCGAGGCCTCGAGTTCTCCGGGAGGCGACGGCTGCTTGAGGCGGATGAGCTGGCGTCTGAGGCCGGCCTGCTCGAGCACGACGATGAGCATGGCAAGCAGATCGCGGATGGGCACCAGCTCGACGTGCCTGACGCGCGGCTGGGTGGCCATGGGGAATGTGGCGATGGCCATGTTGCCGACGATCCTGGCCAGCACCGCGGCGGCGACGTTGGCCCACTCGTCGATTTCGCGCTCGATGCGGCCGAGCTCGCGGCGAACGGCGGCCTGCACGTCGTAGGGCAGGTGGGCTTCCTCCAGGGTGAGGACGGACTCGACGTAGAAGCGGTAGGCCTTGTCGAGCGGCACGCTCCCGGCGGAGGTGTGGGGGCGCGTGAGGTAGTCGCGCTCTTCGAGTTCGGCGACGTCGTTGCGGATGGTGGCCGGGCTGACGCCGAGTCCGCCGTGGCGCGCGATACCGTCGGACGATATGGGCGCCGCCGTGTTGATGTAGTCGTCGACGATGAGCCTGAGGATTATCTCTTGGCGTGGTGTAACCATTCGACCCGCCGATGGTGGCGCCGGAGCGCGCTGCCGCGCCAGCGGCGCAAGGTGTAATCACTGCCGGAATAAGCCAAGTCTAGCACACGGGGGCGGGTGTGGGTAGTGGCGGGAGCGGGTCGCAATCGTTCAGGCTTGATAAGACGTGAGCTCTCAACCCTCACCCTAACCCTCTCCCAGTCTTGGGAGAGGGGACTAACGGCGGAGGGGATCAGAGGACGTCGCGGGAGCCGCGCAGGCGCGGGTCGAGGGCGTCGCGCAGGCCGTCTCCGGCGAGGTTGAAGGCCAGCACCGTGAGCGTTATCGCCATGCCGGGCCAGAACATGAGCCACGGGTTGCGCGACATGTGGTTGCGCGCCTCGCCCATGATGTTGCCCCAGGTGGGCGTGTCGGGGTTGACGCCGACGCCCAGGAAGCTGAGGCCGGACTCGATGAGTATCGCGAGCGCGGTGACGAAGCTCGCCATCACAACCACCGGCGCCAGCATGTTGGGGCGGATGTGGCGTAGCAGGATGCGCGGCGCGCCGGCGCCGATTGCCCGCGCCGCGTCCACGAACGGCTCGTTGCTGAGGCTGAGCACAGAGGAGCGGGCCACGCGGATGGTGCCGGGCGCGAGCACGATGCTGAGCGTGGCGATGATGTTGAACACTGTCGCTCCCAGCAGCGTCATTATGGCTATCGCCAGCAGGAAGGCAGGCATGGCCATTACCCCGTCCACGAAGCGCATGATTATCTTGTCCGCGAGCGGGTAGTATCCGGTGATCAGTCCCACGACCACGCCGATGACGGTCGTGACGAAGGCGACGCCGAAGCCCACCAGCAGCGCCACCCGCCCGCCGGACAGCGTGCGGGAGTAGAGGTCGCGCCCGAAACCGTCGGTTCCGAACCAGTGGTTCAACGACGGGCCTTGGAGCCTGTCGGGAACGTTGGGGGCCTTGGGGTCGTGCGTCGAGAGAACGGGCGAGAGCACGGCGGTGAGCACCATGAAAGCGAGCAGCGCAACGGCGGACGCCATGGCGGGGTTGCGGGTCGAGAACCTCAGCCCGGCCCGGAGGTACGTGGACGGCCTGAAGCCTCCGGCGGCTATCGACGCGGACGCGCCGGCGCCTCGCGCGCTGCGGTGCGTGTTCATGAGTACCGTATTCTGGGGTCGAGGTAGCCGTAGGCCAGATCGACCATCATGTTGACGAAGACGTAGATGAGCGTGGCCAGGATCAGCAGCGCCTGTACGACCGGATAGTCGCGAACGAGGATGGACTGGGCGATGAGGGCGCCGAGTCCGGGGATGGCGAAGAACGTTTCGGTGATGATGGCGCCGTTGAGCAGTGCGGCTACTCCGAGGCCGATTACCGTGAGGATGGGCATCGACGCGTTCTTGAGGGCGTGGCGCAGCACCACCATCTCCTCGGTGAGGCCCTTGGAGCGGGCGGTGCGGATGTAGTCCTGGCGCATCACTTCCAGCATGGTCGCGCGTGTCATGCGGGCTATGAGCGCCACGAGGCTGATGCCGAGCGTCACGCAGGGAAGCACCAGGTGGCGGGCGTAGGCGGCCAGGCCGTTATCGAAGCTGGTGTATCCGAGCACGGGGAGCAGACCGAGGTTGAGGCTGAACAGCCATATCGCCAGAAAGGCCAGCCAGAAGACGGGCATGGCGAAGCCGATGGAGGCGAAGAGCATGACGGCGCGGTCGATCCAGGTGTTGGACTTCCAGGCGGCGAGCACGCCCAGAGGCACGCCGACCACGACGGCGAACACCTCGCTGACGATGGCGACGACGATGGTGGGCGTCATGCGCTGCATGATGATCTCGGACACGGGGACACGCCTGCCCACCGACTCTCCGAGGTCGCCGCGCGCCAGCTTGCCGACCCAGGTGAGGAACTGCACGTGGACCGGCTTATCGAGATCGAGGGAGACGCGGATTGCCTGCATCTGCTCCGGCGACGCCTGCTCCCCGGCGATGAGCTGGGCGGGATCGCCGGGGGCGAGACGAAGCAGCGCGAAGACGAAGACTACGACGAGGACAAGTACCGGAATGGCCGACAGCAGCCTCGTCGCGATGTATCGCTGCATGGCTTCCTATCTTCTGCTGGCGTCCTTCCAGTACATGCCGGGGAAGTACGGGCCGTTGACGATGGTGTGCTGGTAGCCCTCGAGGTCGGCGCTCATGGGGTGCATGAAGAAGAACATGCCCAGCGGGATGTAGGGCGGGTCGTCAAAGGCCACGCGCTGCATCTCGTCGTAGATTCTTATCTGCTCGTCGAAGGTGGACGCCTTGGCAAGCTGCCCTTGCAGGTCGAAGAATGCGTCGCTCTTCCAGAAACCGAGCTGGCCGTCGTACTCGAGGAAGCGGTTGGCGATTGGCGAGAAGTGCCAGGTGCTCAGCCAGCTAGTGGAGATGTGCCAGTCCCGGTTTTCGAGCTGCACTTCCCGGTCGGCGAGCACGAGCGCGCTGGACGCGGCGGGGTCCACCGGCTTCAGCGTCACGTTGAAGCCCACCGCCTCCATCCGGGGCTTGAGCAGGGTGGCTATGACGTGGCCGATGCGGAACTGCACCTGGTCCAGCAGGATGATCTCTTCGCCGTCGTAGCCGGCCTCTTCCATCAGGCGCATGGCCTTTTCGTTGTCCTTCTGGTTGTAGTACTCGGGGGCGACCGACCTGCCGAAGGCGGTGCCGCAGGCCCAGAACGAGTCGCACAACGTCCACAGGTCGGGCGGACCGGCGATGGCGGTCATCATCTCTTCGGGGTCGATGACGGCGGCGATGGCCTGGCGCAGCTTCCGGCCCTCGATCGAGTTGTCGAGCGGCGGGTAGAGCTTCTGTATCCAGAACAGCGGCTGTCCGCCCGGCTTGGCGAAGTAGAGTTGCAGGTCGGGAACCTGGACGAGGCCGTCGTAGAAGTCGGTATCTATCGAGTGGAGGAAGTCCACCTCTCCGTTCTGGATCGCGGCCACGCGCACTTCCTGGTCCGGAATCTCGGTGGCGTCCAACACGTCGAAGTAGGCGATCTTGGCGCCGGAGGTGCTGTCGCCCGGCTCGTCGCGGGGCACGTAGTTTTCGAACCTGTCAAGCCGCAGCTTGTGGGTGACCTGCCACTCGGCGAATATGTAGGGGCCGGAACCGACGTGGGTGACGACCGGCTCGCTGCCGGGGATCATCGCCTCGTCGATGGGATGGATGACCGGCACGGGGCCGTCGCCCTTGCCGAGCGCGGGGATGAAGACGCCGTTGGGCTCGCTGAACTCGAACAGCATCGTTTTCTCGTCCACCTTGTCCGCCCGGGTCAGGGTGGGGTTGATGAACGGGCCGTAGGAGTCGGCGTTGCGCCAGCGGTCGAACGAGGCGAGCACGTCCTCGACGGTGACGGGGCGGCCGTCGTGGAAGGACTGGCCGTCGCGCAGGGTCAGCACGAATCGCTTGCCGCCGTCCTCGACGGACCATGTATCGAGCGCCTGCGGGTGCAGGGCGCCGTCCTTGTCCCAGGCCAGCAGGGTGTCGTACACCATGAACGACAGCCCGTTTACGAGGGCCAGGCTGCTGGTGGGGTCGGTGGTGGTGAAGCTGTGAGAGGGCACCCACCTGAGCGTGCCGCCGAACTTGTCGTCGTCGGACGGTTCGGGCATGGCGGCCGCGGCGGCCTGGGTGGGCGTCGCCTGAGGCGCGGCGGGCGCCGCGGCAGGGGCCGCGGTCGGCACGGGCGTCGGGTCGGGCTGCGCGGGCAGCACGCCGGGAAGCGAGGGAGTGGGCGCGGCGGGGGGCGTCGCGGTGGGCGTAGGCTCCGCCGGCTCTTCGGCCGATCCACAGGCCACGGCAAGCACAGACAGGAGCAGCACGGTCCCCACAATCCACAGTCCCTTCAGTATCGATAGTCTCTGCGAAACCATGTTGCTGCCTCCTATTCTGCTTTTCCCATCCAACGCATCCCACCACGATGAGGCGCGATAACCCCGAAGGGCAACGCCGCTGTGTGGCGAAATATACTTCCCGCGATTGGCAAAGTCAAACCGACTTCAACCCATCGGCGCATTTTACGGCGGGGGGGGTAGGTCAAGGCGACCGAAGCGGGGCGCCCCATGTCCGGGGGAGTAGACGCAAGGCCCGCGTGAGCGGCTGCGCAGGGCAGAGAGCGGACGGTGGAACAGAAAACCCGGAAAAAGTGTTCCATTCCGTTCCACTTTGTACCGTCCGGCGGTCGGCGGTCCGTGGTCGGTACGGGGATTGGGAACACCGACTGCTGGATGCCGGTTGGTGGGTCAGTCCCTTGTTGAGGAAATAGCAGTACTAATGTGCGAAGCTGTCAATGGGGTTGGCTCACACGGCGGTGACTTCGACTTTGAGCGACAGGCCCACCGCCCGGAGCGCCCTGTGAAGCTGGCCGATGCGGGAGTTGTGCTCCGGGTTGGTCAGCTTGCGCGCGGCGGCCTCGCTGACGCCCAGCCTATTGGCGAGCTCGACCTTGGTGATGCGTTGATCTCGCATGGCCGAATAGAGGGCGAGCTTTGCCGCGACGACGCTGGGCACCGGCACGTAGGTGTGACCGTCCGTCGCGCTGCTGGGAGTGGGGATGTTTCTCTTGTCAAGTACGTATCCCGCAAGCGCGGTGGCAAGCGCGTCTTCGGCCAGGGCCAGGGCCTCGTCCCGGTCGGCGCCGCCGGTGATGGCCTCTGGCACGTCGGGGAAGGTGACTACCAAGCCTCCGTCTTCGTCAGGGGTGAGCGTGCATGGATAGGCGTACATCATAGCTCAGAACTCCCTTGGGTCGATATCCAGTTGGCGTAGCATCGCAGCGAGCAGGCCCTTCCTCAACTCACCTCGCTTTATCGTGGTGAACCGAGCACCGACATAGATTCTGCCGTGACTACCCTTGCCGTGCGAAGGATCGAATCGAAATGTCCGACCTGTTCTGCGAGCGTATCGCCGCGCCCGCAGGATGAACTCACGGCTCGTCATGGCGTCATTATCGCACCTTAGTGTGCGAATGACAACGCGTATGCTCGCACCGTCACCCCCATCCTAACCTTCCCCCTGCGAGGGGTAAGGGACTGAGATGTGCGGGTTGTGGTAAGGTTCGGCGCGTGGGACGTAGAGTGTGGCGGATGGAGCGAAGTGGGTGTAGGCGGCGCGAATCGGGCGCCGGGAGGGAGCAGAGATGGAAGACCTTACGTTTCGGTCGGCGAAGAGTATCGCGCAGGCGATTCGGGACAAGTCCGTGTCCGTGAGCGAGGTGGTGGAGGCGCATCTGCGACGCATCGAGGAGGTGAACCCCGTCATCAACGCGGTGGTGCAACTGGCGCCGGAACGGGCGCGGGCGGAGGCGCGGGAGCTGGACGACGCGCTGGCCAGGGGCGAACTGCGCGGTCCGCTGCACGGCGTGCCCATCACGATGAAGGACTCGTTCGACACGGAGGGGATCGTGTCGACGGGCGGGACGCTGGGACTCGCCGACTACGTGCCGGAGCGCGACGCGACGCCGGTGGCGCGGCTGCGGGCCGCGGGCGCGGTGCTTCTGGGCAAGACGAACACGCCGGAGCTGACGATGGCGGCGGAGACGGACAACCTGGTGTACGGTCGCACGAACAACCCGTTCGACGTTTCCCGCACACCGGGCGGTAGCAGCGGAGGCGGGGCGGCCATCATCACGGCGGGCGGGTCGCCGCTGGACCTGGGCACCGACACGGGCGGCAGCATCCGGTTCCCGTCCCATTACTGCGGCATCGCGGGCCTGAAGCCCACCACCGGGCGGGTGCCGCGCACGGGGCACATCATCGGACCGGACATGGGCGCGGCGCAGTCGCTGACGGTGGTGGGGCCGATGGCGCGGTACGTGGAGGACCTGGAGCTTACGTTCCCGATCATAGCGGGGCCCGATTTCCGCGACCCGCACATCGTGCCGGTGCCGATCGGCGACCCGGGCGAGGTTGACCTGGCCGGACTGCGCGTGGCGTACTACAGCGAGGCGGCGGGCGCGACGCCGACGCCGGAGACGGCGCGGGCTGTGCGCGACGCGGCGGCCGCGCTGGCGGACGCGGGGGCGTCAGTCTCGGAGGAGTCGCCGTCGGCGCTGGCGGACGTGGAGGACAGCTTCCTGGCGTTCATCGGCGCGGACGGCTTTGCGTGGGGCGACCGGCTGCTGGAGCGGTCGGGAACGACGCGGGAGCACCACTGGATTACGAGGTGGAAGGAGACGGCGAATCCGCTGAGCACGGGCGATTACACGGCGCTGCTGGAGGAGCTGGACCGCTTCCGGGCCGAGATGATCGCGTTCATGGAGACGCGCGACCTGATAGTGTGTCCCATCTCGGCGGGGCCGGCGCTGCTTCACGGCTCGACGTTCGACGAGGAGCAGTTGCGGGGGCTGGGCTATTCGGGCGTGTACAACCTGACGGGCTGGCCGTCGGCGATAGTGCGCGTGGGAACGTCGCCGGAGGGTCTGCCGATAGGGGTGCAGATGGTGGCGCGCCCGTGGCGGGAGGACGTGTCGCTGGCGGCGGCGCGGGCGCTGGAGGCGGCGTTCGGGGGGTGGCGGGCGCCGGAGGGGGTGTAGGGGGATACAGGCATCACATTGGGGCAAAAATCGTGTCGTCGGATATTCTCTGCCGCAAGGCGTGATGGATTTGTTCGATTTCCAACCTTGCTTCTGCCTTAAGACCAAGGCAGCGGGCGATGCCTTCCGCATCAGTGCTGAGGCGAGAATCCAGAGCGAGCTTTACAACGCGATCGTCTTGGACGTCGACTTTGTAGGAGTGCAGGTGGACGGAATCCCCAAGAGAAGCTGTGCGCCTCAGATGTGAGAAGGCGAACTCTCGGTTCATATAGTCGAGCAAGCAGTCTTGCAATACAAGAACCAGCTTCCTGTTGATGTGTTCGAACGTCTGGGCCTTGTGGTGCATCTGCAACAGAATAGTCTTCGCCGTCATTTTCCAATTCATGCCAAACGCCTTGTTGGACTGTTCGGCGTCGTCACTTCTTTCTACGCCGAGTTGCCTCAACAATCTCTGACGTTCGGGCCAGACTGTGCCGGTCGTGTCGAGTGTCTGTACTTCAATCCCCACAAAGTCCGCTATGGCATCGCCCCTAGTCGAAACAACGAAGTAATCGACGTTGCCGCCCGGCACGGACACCTCCGGCACGATGTGAAGTTCGTTGCCAGGCTCGTGCGCCGTCAGCAGGTGCAGAGAATCTACGAAGATTTGCCTTCGCTCAAGCATCCGGGCCGGGCAGATGACGATTGGTCTAGAGTCCCTGCCATGCAGCACGTTGCACGTGCCTATGGAAATCTCGGGTTCGCTCTTACGTACCTTGAAGCATCCGCCGCCCGCAAACGGGCATTGTTGGCTTTCCACAATCGTTCGCCAATCCTGGCCGGGGCTTGACGTAGGGATGCCGAACAATTCGAGGATTCGGGTCATGTAATGACACCGCAGCGCTCCAGAGTCATATCCAGATACTCTCGCGCAATGTCGATGCCGACGGACTTGCGGTCTAATGTTTGGGCGGCAAACAGGGTCGTTCCCGTCCCTGCGAAGGGGTCCAGGACGATGCCTCCGGGCGGGCAGGTCGCCAGAATGGGAATCCGGCACAGGTCAACAGGATACGGCGCGAAGTGCGATTCTCGACCCTGCGTATCTTCGGGTAGAATGTCCCACACGTCCGCGGGCTTGGCGCCCCTGGGATGGTAGCGCAGAAAGTAGAACCCTTTGTCTCTCAGTTCCTTGGCGCGTCCCGACAGGTTCTTGCTGTCTGAGTGCGTCGTCCTCTGTTGACCCCGGATTATCATCCGAAAGTCCGCTATTCTGCCGGCCGCCAAGTCCACAAGCATACCGTCGAGCTCGGCGAAGGCTTGGCGCTTTTCTTCGTCGCTCAGCGCGGTTGACAGTTCGATTTGGCGGCGGTAGCGAACACCCGAAACGCCGGTGGCCGAGACGACCGCTCCGTTTACTATCTTCGCCTTCTGGGGATTGGCCCTTATCGCGTCTACGTCATAGTAGTATCTGGGCTGCTTGGCAAAATGAAACAGCACCTCATGGACGTTGCCCAGCCTGTCGCGGGCGGTATCCATGCCGCTCTTCACCTTGTTCCAAATCACGCTGTTTCGCAGAATCCACCCTTGGTTGTCGGTCATGTCGAAGGCGACGCGCCACGGTATGCCAACGAGTCGCTTGTCCTGGTATGAATCCCCAAGGTTGAGCCAGAATGAGCCGGTGGGCTTGAGCACTCGCTTTAGCTGGACGAACACTTCCGCGAGGCTGCGGACGTACTCTCGATAGTCTCGCTCCAGCCCTATACCGCCGTTGGCGTACTCACGCTTGTTCCAGTAGGGCGGCGACGTCATCGCGCAATCGACGCTTTCGCTGGGGAGGTCGGATAAGACTTCCGCAGCGTTTCCGTGCAACGCTAGCGGGAGCGTGGAGTGTTGCGCGACGTAGCTTGCGAAAGCCGCGCGGTAATCCGATGCGACGACGCCCGGCCGCCAAGGGTCTTGGAGTCGTGCTTGGGCGCTGCGGGCGCGCCATTCTTCAAGGGTGATGTTCATGGGGGAGCGATTCCTGCATGGGCAAGGGCACGTGAAGGCTCGCGGTTCTCAGAAGATGTACCAGACTTCATGTTTTGGAACAACTCACGCTCATCGAGCTTCAGGTAACGCCAGGACTGCGGGACGACAAAGTTCTCAAACTTCTCGCGCAACTCGCTCAACCCCATAGGCTTCTCATACTCCCAAACGCGCGTTATCTTGAGAGCGCAGGCAAGATTGCTGCCAGCGTAGTAGGCATCGTATTCTGATTTTTCGACGCCGGCTTCTTCGGATACCTTGTTCCATATCTCAACCGGAGTGCCAGTAAACACTTCTCCAACGCGGAACCCGCCTCTCAATTTCATCACGGGGCTGGTAACATAAACGAATACATCCCGCCCCTTCATAAGGCTCAGATCTCTCCGTCGCAACTCTGCCTTCTTTAGGCCCTTGAATATGAGGTCGGCATACTGCGGCCTGAGAGAAATGAGCAGGGGTGATTCCGATGCACTCATGAGCGCTCCGGGTAGCCGAGTTCAAACAGCTTCTTGAAGGTGCTTAGTGGCAACCTTCTTGGGGACTGCACGCTGAAACCGACTTCATCTTCATCGAATACCTTCCGCATGTCGTCAAGCGCAACAGGTTTGTCGAAGAGGAATGTATGAGAAAACTGAATCGCCATGAGTTCTCTCAGTATTTCTCTGCCGCACATGTCGTAGAGGTCTTTCCATACCAATGTCCCAATTTTCTTAAATCGTCGGAACAGTTCCTTTGGGGCGTCAACCTCCACCTTATCGAGGTGAGATACAGCGACTATCGCCCTGCGGCTGCCGCTGACGTACCACAATATGCGCCCAGGAGCCTTCAGCGTGTTCCGATAAGTAGCTGAGCGATAGTACACATTTCGCCATAGTAGAAGTACATCAGGGTTCCCGCCGAACATATCCTCTGCTGACTGCCGTCTGTCAAAGAGATTCATGGCGTAACCTGGTTTGATGGGAACCAGAAAGAGGTTCTTGCCCGCGCCAGTGCTTAGCGGCGAGCAAGAACGTTCAAGGCTAACAGGTTCCATACCTTGATAGTGGTGTACAGTATCTGGGGCCAACATCGCAATTTGCGCCAAGGCATCTTCCCGATCCTGATGGCGCGCAAAACAGAACCTTACGAAGTGGTCACTGCTTCTCGAGAATCCCATATCGGAGAGACCTTGCATGAGACTGGGAGGAAGTGCGGACGTTTCGATTCTGACCATCTCCAAGTTTTGACGCATGGCATTGCTGACTGAATCTGAAATCAGGGAACGTCCGACCATTAGACCAGCGCGAGAATTCGCTACCCTTCCTAGAGTTATGGTGAGCGTCTTTTCGGCATCATACTTCATACCTCTGAGCGCGATAGGCTCGTCTTCAGACCAGAGGACTTCCAATTTACCGCGAGTTGGCTCCGCCAAAAGTGAACCTACTCTCCGTTCGAGTTGACGCAACCGTTCCCCTCGGTCAAGAAACTGATTGAATGGGAAATTGGAGAACTCGTCAGAAGCCAGCCGTCTCCATTTCAGACCAAGCCCTGACACGCGGTCCGGCTCATAGGTCTCCCTTGAGGATAACTCGTTCAAACGAAGGATAAGTTCCGTTGGCGACAGCACTTGAAGATTTACCGAGTCTGCGATCTGCTTTGCTCTGCTCAGCAAGCCTTTGTCGCTGGTTACGAAGAGGTTGACCTCGGAGGCCGCAGTCTTTGCCAGATGATTGATATCCGAAATCTGACTCTCATTGCCGCTAGGTAGTACTCGCTTGAGCGACTCCGAGAAGAATTCAAAGGCAATTGGGTCATGCTTCACTTCAAAGAACTGCCTAGCTCTTTGTCTATCAGTCTGCCGCTTGTTAGCGTCTCGGTTGCGAATAATCTCACTGAAGAGTTCGTCCGTGAACCAAAGATTGACAGAGTGCAAGAAGATGTCAGAGATAAGCATCTTTGACGGTCGAGTCACGTCGCTGTCCGGTTCATCCAAATGAAAGAAAACCTGGGCGTCCATGACCGCGTCAAGAACTGCCTCTGAAATGTTCGCGCGGAAAAGCTCTAACTGATCGTCAAGTGCCAACGGCAGGCGCCACGTTGTGAGAAGATGTCCTTCTTTGGATCGCCCGGGCATCTCGTCTATTGGCACGAACCCCAACTTACGCCACATCTTATGAGCCGGGAAGTCGTTGCGACAGTTTAGTCTTATGCTCTTTTGGGTAGTGGCTGACGATTTCAGGGCCTCAAGGAGCCTCCTAGCGATTCCTTGCCCCCTAGATTTTTCCCTGACACAGAGTTGGGCAATGCGGAATCGGTTAGGATAATTCCCGTACATGAGATATCCGATAAGTTGACCGTCTAGGGCCTTCACTCCCAACACTGATTCCCTTTGGAGGTAGTCCTCAAGAACAGCACGCGGCAGAAAGCCTAATGTCTTGCTGTTACGCTTCATCAGTGAGTCCACCGACTCAATGTCGGCAACAGCCAGGTTCAGGATGGATGTCTCGGCTTGAGACATCGACCTACCCCGCCTTCCTCCCCACCGCACGGCGCGCCGCCTGCGCCACGTCGGCGGCGGTGAGGTGGTACTTGGCCATGAGCGCGTCGGGGGCGCCGGACTCGGCGTAGCCGTGCAGCGCGACCGTCTCCTGGGGAGTGGGCGCCTCGCGGGCGAGCGTCTGGGCGACCATGCTGCCCAACCCGCCGACGACGTAGTGCTCCTCGGCGGTTACGATGGCGCCGGTCTCGCGCGCGGCGGCCACGACGGCAGCCTCGTCCAGCGGCTTCACGGTGGCCATGTTGAGCACGCGGCAGGATATGTCCTCGGCGGCGAGCGTCTCGGCGGCCTCCAGCGCGACGCTCACCATGATGCCGCACGCGATGATGGCGACGTCGCCGCCTTCGCGCATAGTCTCCGCCTCGCCGAGCCGGAAGTCGTAGCCGGCGTCGTGCACCACGGGCGTGGCGGCGCGGGAGAGCCGGACGTAGAACGGGCCCTGGGTGGCGACGGCGCTGCGGACGGCGCGGACGGCCTCGGGGCCGTCGGCGGGGACAACGACGGTGAACTCGGGAAGCGCGCACATGAGCGCGAGGTCCTCGATGCTGTGGGCGGAGACGCCGTCCTCGCCGGTGATGATGCCGCTGTGGGTGGCGACCACCTTGACGTTGAGGCGCGGCTGGGACACGCCGACGCGGAGCTGGTCGTGGGGCCGGCTGGTGGAGAAGACCGCGAACGTGCTGACGACGGGTATCTTGCCGGAGGAGGCCATGCCCGCGGCGACGCTGACGATGTTCTGCTCGGCGGGGCCGAAGTCGAAAAAGCGGTCGGGGTACTTTTCGCCGAACAGGAAGGCGAAGGTGGAGACGTTGAGGTCGCCTCCGAGTACGACCAGGTCGGGGAACTCGGCTCCCAGCTCTGCGAGCGTCTGCCCGGCTACTTCGCGTGTAGAGGCGGTCTCGGCCATTTGGCGGTCTCCCTTCAGGGCGCCCACAAGGGACGCCCCTACATGGTTGGTGGGAAAGGGACGCTTCACCCTCACCCTAGCCCTCTCCCATCAAGGGAGAGGGGACATTCGGTGTGCGCCTACCCTATCTCTTCCAAGGCCTGGGCTAGCTGCTCGCGGCTGGGCGCCTTGCCGTGGAAGTTGGCGTTGTTTTCCATGAAACTGACGCCCTTGCCCTTCACCGTCTTGGCGATGATGGCGGTGGGCCTGCCGCCCGTGCTCGCCGCCTCGTCGAAGGCGCCGACGAGCTGGGCGACGTCGTGGCCGTCCACCTCGAGCGCGTTCCAGCCGAAGGCGCGCCACTTGTCCGGCAGCGGCTCCAGGTTCATCACCTCGTGCGTCCAGCGGTCGTTCTGGATGCCATTGCGGTCCACGATGGCGACCAGGTTGTCGAGCGCGTAGTGGGACGCGGACATTGCCGCCTCCCAAATCTGGCCCTCGTCGCACTCGCCGTCGCCCAGCAGCACGTAGGCGCGGGTGGGCCGCCGGTCCAGCCGGGCGGCGAGCGCGGTTCCCACGCCGAACGAGAGGCCCTGGCCGAGCGAGCCGCCGGACATCTCCACGCCGGGCGTCTTGATGTGGGCGTGGCCCTGCAGGCGGCTGTCTATCTTGCGGAATGTCTTGAGCTCGTCGGTCTCGAAATAGCCGGCCTCGGCGAGCGCAGCGTAGAGCACGGGGCAGGCGTGGGCCTTGCTGAGAACGAACCTGTCGCGCTCCCGCCAAGACGGGTCGGAGGGACGGTGGCGCATGGTGTGGAAGTAGAGGGACGCCACGATCTCCACGGCGGAGAGCGAGCCGCCGGGGTGGCCGCTGTTGGCCTCGGTAATCATGTTGAGGATGTTGCGGCGCATGGAGCGCGCCGTGGCCCGCAGGGAGTCCAGGTCGGGCTTGCGGGGGCTTCCGTTGGTGGCTGGCGTCTGGCCGTCGGTCTGGTCTGCCGCCGGGCTATCGTCCGCGCTGAACACTGGTGTATCACCTCCCCGTTCGCGATGCGGGCGTATTATAGCAATCGGTTGGGGTAGTGGGTAGGGGGCGATAGTCAGGCCCCACCTGGATTCCGGCTCGGGGGCCGGAATGACGGGGGAGTATGGGGCCGGAATGACGAAGTCGAGAGGGGGAGGGCTCTTCACCCTCACCCTCTCCCATCAAGGGAGAGGGGACTCTTGGATGGCTACTGGCCTGCGGTGAGGGCAGTCCAGGCGGCGGCCAGGATATCTTCGTTGGGGGCGAAGAGGGCGAGGGTGTGCGTGGGGCCGGGGGCGAGGCGGACGACGCGGCCGGGCAGGTCGAGCAGTTCGCCATCGCCCGACGGGGCCGGCCGCCAATCGACGTCGGACTGGGCGCGCAACGCCGCGCGAGCCGCCTCGTGGAACTCCGCCGCGTCCCGCTCGGTGTCCCAGGCGAGCCGCCAGGCCAGCACCAGGCCGCCGTCCGCGTGCTCCCACAGCGCGAGGCGGTCGCCGCCCCAGCCGGCGGCGGCGGTCGACGCGGCGGCAACGCCATCGGCGGTGTCCTCGCCGTAGCTCACGAGGTAGGACGCCAGCATGAACTCGCCGAGGGTGTCCTGCCCGACCTCGCTCCAGCCCTCGCCCAGCGCGTCGGCCAGGTCGGGGAGATCCACCGGCACGGGCGTCTCGTTGTCGATGAACTTGTCGATGTGGAGCACCTGCTCGGTGGAGACGGGCGGGTTGGCGAAGGCGGCGTCGATGAGCGCCCATCCGCCGGCCTGTTGCAGCAGCTGCACCGCGAACTCGAATCCGCGCGTGTACGGGAACACCAGGAAGTCCTGTATCACGCGCGGGGCGTCGGCGAACGGGTCGTCGGACGACGCGCTCTCGTTCCGGGCCTCCTGCTGCTGCTGCTCGGTGAACTCGTAGTTGAAGTAGAGCACCTCGACGATGGTGGCGTCGCCCTCCACGAGTCCCCTGTAGGCCAGCGAGCGGTCGGTGTCGGCGTCCTCGAGCGCATCGAACGCGGCCTTCAGGTCGAAGTTGCGGTGCTGGAGGGCGTGGGCGTACTCGTGCGCGTAGGTGAGGATGTCGCGGGGGGAGAGGTCGCCGTCGTTGTCCACGAGGTAAATCTTGTCCTCATCGGTGTCGAAGAAGCCCAGCACGGAGCCGGAGTAGAGGTTGACCAGCAGCTCGAACAGGTCCGCGTCGGCGTCCAGGATGCCCAGCGTCTTGTATATCCCCTCCGCCAGGGCGATGTCTTCTCTGTCTTCGTCCAGGTTCTCGTTGAGCCGCTCGCGCAGCTCGGCCTGGTCGATGAACTCGCGGTCGACGTCCAGGAAGGCGAAACGCTCCCGGATGCCGGATACGCGCTGCTCCACGTCGTCGAGCGTGGCGTCCAGAGCGCCGGACGGCGCGAGCGTGGGTATCGGCGTGGCGATAGCGGCAACGGTGGTGGGCAGGATGACCGGGCCGGGGTCGAACGCCGGCCCGGGGGTTGGCGTCGGCGTAGCGGTCGGCGCGGGTGTCGGCGTGGCCGCGGCGGTGGGCGCGGCCGCTGGCGTGGCGGTCGGCGCCTCGGTGGGTGTGGGCGTAGCGTCGGGCTCGCCGCCGCAGGCCGCGGCGAATACGGCGAGCAGGGCGGCAGCGGCGAGCGTGAGGATTTTTCTCAGTGCGCCGCCTCGCTGATAAGGCAAGTCGTTGGCCTCCGTATCGGTCGAAGGGTTCTTTGTGTCCGGGTACAGCGTAGCATATTAAGGGATGGCGCCGTTGAACGGGGGGATGAGTCGGAGTCTGTATCATCCTAGTCGGCACCCCGTGCGTTGAGGCGTCCGCTGCAGGCATCGTGAGTGTGATGACCAACGGGGGCAACCACAAGGGATTGCCCCTACATGCGTATGACCGACTAAACTGTTACAGGCTCGATGAGTCGTGTCGTCTGGAATTGCGAGGGGAACGCTGCTACACTTCCCGCATTCCGGCGCTACGCCAATCACACCACCCTGCGACCCGCGAAACCGGGCCGCGCCTGGAGAGAATCGCACATGCCAACACGACAGTTCACGGGCAACCCATCACAGATTATGGTCGAGCAGCTCGCCGCGTCGGGCATCAAGTACGTGTTCAACAACTCCGGCTCGCGCGAGGCGCACTTCTTCGACGCGCTGCACTCGCGGGACGACATTCACGGCATACTGGCGCTCCACGAGGGCAGCGTGGCGGCGATGGCGGGCGGCTACACGCAGGTGGGCCTCGATCCGGCGGCCATGGTGGTGCACCTGGGCGCGGGTCTGGCGCAGTGCATGGGCCAGCTCATCAACGTTTGGGACGGCAGCCTGCCCGTGGTGGTCATCACCTTCGCGGGCGACACCGGCAGCTTCGCCGACCGCATCATCCTGGACCTGGATCACAGCTTCGGCCCTACGTCCATAGCCGCGCCCTTCACCAAGGCCAACTGGACCATCATCGAGCCGGAGGGCCTGCCGCAGGCGATAGACCGCGCCATCCGCGTGGCCAAGACGCCCCCCGTCGGACCGGTGCACCTGGCGGTGTACGACCGGCTGCTGGGCACGCAGCAGGTGGACACGCGGATCATCGACGGCGGCGTGCCGGACGTGCGGGCGGGCTACCCATCCGAAGACGACCTGGAGCAGGTGGCGCGCGCGCTCCACGAGGCGGAGCGGCCGGTCATCTACGTGGGCGACGGCGTGTGGAAGAGCGGCGCGCAGGAGAAGGTGGCCAACCTGGCGGAGCGTTTCGGCGCGGCGGTGGTGTCGTCGTTCGGCGACCTGAGGGCGGTGTCGATCAAGCACCGGCTGCACTGCGGGCGAATAGACGCGGCGATTCCCTCGCTCGAACCCGACCTTATCCTGTCAATTGGCTCCCGGCACGGCGGGGCCGGCGCGGCGTCCGACTTCGACGTGTTCGCCTCAGCAAGCAAGGTCATCGCCATGGGCGTGGACGTGGGCAATCTACAGAACATGCCGGGGTTGGACCTGGCGATACTGGCGGACGAGTACCGCACGCTGGAGCAGCTCGAGGAGCTGCTGCTGAGCGAGTCCACGCCGCAGAGGTACGACGACCGGCGCGAGTGGGCGCTGGGCCAGGCCGCCGGTCTGCGCGAGCGGCGCAGGCGGGAGGCGGCGAGCGTGACGGCGGGACCGTCGCAGGTGCACCCGGTGGCGGCGCTGAACGCGCTGGACGCGGAGCTTGAGCGTCGCGGCGGCGGCGTGGTCACGATAGAGCAGTTCGCCATGCCCCTGGACACGCTGGGCGGTGAGGACTCGCCGGGCAACAACGAGTACATCCGCGCGGCGGGCGGCTCGGAGGGCTACGGCGTGGGCGCAGCGGTGGGCGCGAAGCTGGCGTCGCCGGACAGGCCGGTCGTCGGGCTGGTGGGCGACGGCTCGCTGTACTACGCCGACTCGGGCATGTGGACGGCGGCGCACCACAACATCCCGATGCTGTGGGTGATCCCCAACAACCAGGCTTACGGCATCGTTGCCAACTCGTTCGAGCGCGCCGGCACGTCTATGAAGGACTCGGGCGACTACGCGGGCGTGGTGCTGAGCGGCATCGACCCGGTGAAGCTGGCGGAGGGCTTTGGCGTGGAGGCGATGCACCTCCAGGACGAGGACAAGGCGGCTGAGACCTACGCTCACGCGCTGGACGTGATCGAGCGGGAGAACCGGCCCTTCCTGCTGAACGTGCACCTGCCGATGGGCATCCCCAGCGGCGCCCGCCCCGCGCGGCAGTACCGCATGGCGTAGCGGCGTTGAGCGATTTCAGCGTTACGCTGCTGGGCACGGGAACACCCGAGCCGCTGGACGACAGGATCGGCATCAGCACGCTGGTGCGCGCCGGTGACGAGACGTTGCTGTTCGACTGCGGCCGCGGCGCTGGGCTGCGGCTGCACCAGGCCGAGGGCAGCTACAAGACGGCGACGGTGATGTTCCTGACGCACCTGCACTCGGACCACGTCTCCGGCATTCCCGACCTGTGGCTCACCGGGTCGATCCCGCAGATGCGCGGCCGGGAGGAGGCGCTGCGGGTGTACGGCCCCACCGGAACCGAAAACCTGGCGGAGCACCTGCAGCTTGCCTACTCTGCGGACGTGGAGGCGCGGCAGCCGTCGCGGGACATGGCGGGGTTCGGCCCGGCGCCCGCGCGGCTGGAGGCGGCGGACATCTCGCCGGGCGTGGTGTACGACCGCAACGGCGTGCGGGTGACGGCCTTCCCGGTGGAGCACCTGATAATCGAGCCTGCGTTCGGCTTCCGCGTGGAGTACGGCGGCCGCTCGGTGGCGCTGTCGGGCGATACGACCTACTGCGAGAGCATGGTGGACAACTCGCGCGGCGCGGACCTGGTGATACACGAGGTGGCGGCGGTGCCGGAGGGCGTGGACGCGAGCTCGCCGCTGGTGGACCGCGTGGTGTCGTGCCACACGTCGCCGGAGGACGCCGGAAGCCTGTACAAACGCACGTCGCCCGCGCTCGCGGTGTTCTCGCACATACACTACATACTGGGCGCGACCGACGACGACATCGTCGCGGGCGCGCGGCGCACCTACGACGGCGAGATGGTGGTGGGGCGCGACCTGGACACGTTCGAGGTCGGCAAGCGCAGCGTGCGGCGGGTGTAGGGGAAGTGACGCCGCGGACCGCTTTGTGACCATAGTCAGGACTATGGTACTCTCTCGTCACTTCCAGAATCGAAGGGCACTCCAATGACCACACAAAATGACAAGCCAGGCGGCTCTCGGACCATCAAGGCATCGGAGTTCAAGGCCAGGTGCCTCCAACTCATGGACGAGGTGGCCGACAGCGGCGGCGAGATAATCATCACCAAGCGGGGCACTCCGGTGGCCCGGCTCGTCCCCCATCGCGAGCGGCCGAAGTCGCTCTTTGGCGCCGACCGGGGTCGAATGAGGATAGTGGGCGACATCATCAGCCCCATCGACGTTGAATGGGAAGCCGAAGTCAATCCGGACAGAGTGCTCAACCCGTGATAGTGCTGGATACGCACGCGCTCATCTGGCTGCGGACAGGGGACGGCCGGCTGGGGCCTGACTCAAGGCGAACGGTGGACAATGCGCTCGGCGACGAGCGGCTTGCGGTATCCGCGATGACGTTCTGGGAAGTCGCCATGCTCAAAGACAAGGGCCGCCTGGACTTTCCAGAAGACGTCGGCCGGTGGCGCCAAGAGCTGCTCGGACAGGGGATAACTGAGATCACAGTCGACGGCGAGATAGGCATCCTCGCGAACGAATTGCCGGGGTTTCACGCTGACCCCGCCGACCGAATAATTGTGGCGACGGCGCTGGCTGGACACCATCTCATCATCACCGCGGACGAGCACATTCTCCGCTGGAGCGGTAATGTCAACCGGATGGACGCCCGGGACTGACGGCATTCTCTCCAGAGTCGGAAGCCAATGCTCAAGCTGTGCCTGGGAAAGAACAGCTTGGGTTGCCATGAGTTCTCAAAGACTACAAGAGACTGTGAAGGTGCGAGGCGTCGGAACGCCGCGACGGGGGTTTTGGATATGAGTTTCAGATTGCTTTTGCTGCCGCCGGGAGGCGAGGAGAACGCGCTGGTTGGCGAGACCTGGCCCGCCAAGCTGAGGGAGGCCGTGCCCGACATCGACGTGCGGGTGGCGCACTCGGTGGGCGAGGCGATGGAGATGATCGAGGACGCCGACGCGGCCTTCGGCGACATCGCCCCCGAGCTGCTGGAGCGGGGCATCAACCTGAAATGGATCGCGTGCCCACAGGCGGGGCCGCGCGCGGGCTACTACCACCAGGCGCTGGTGGAGAGCGACGTGGTGGTGACGAACACGCGGGAGATATACAACGACCACATCAGCGCGCACATCATGGCGTTTGTGCTGGCGTTCGCGCGGGGGCTGCACGTGTACGCGCCGCGTCAGCTCGAACGGGACTGGCGGCCCGGCTACGAGGTGACCCACCTGCCCGACGCCACGGCGGTCGTCGTGGGCGTCGGCGGCATCGGCGCGGAAACGGCGCGGCTGTGCGCGGAGTTCGGCATGACCGTGCTGGGCGTGGACCCGCGAGTGGCCGAGCCGCCGAAGGGCGTGGCGGAACTGCACCGGCCGGAGGCGCTGGACGACGTGCTGCCGCGCGGCGACTTCGTGATAATCACCGTGCCGGAGACGCCGCAGACGCAGGGACTGTTCGACTACGGCAAGTTCCGGCTGATGGACTCCGGCGCGCGGCTCATCAACATCGGACGCGGCGCGGTGGTGGTGCTGGACGACCTGGCCAGGGCGCTACGGGAGGGCGAGATAGGCGGCGCGGCGCTGGACGTGTTCCAGGTGGAGCCGCTGCCGTCGGACCACCCGCTGTGGGGGATGCCCAACGTCATCATCACGCCGCACGTGGCCGGCAGGGGGCCTTACCTGGACGACCGGCGCACCGAGCTGTTCATCGAGAACTGCGTGCGGTTCGCCCGCGGCGAGGAGCTCAAGAACGTGGTGGACAAGGCCAACTGGTTCTGATGGGCGGCGGCGCGGCGATGAGTGAGTGCGTGTACGTCTTCCTCGACGAATCGGGCAACCTGGACTTCAACACCAGCGGGACCCGCTACTTCGTGCTGACCAGCGTAAGCATGAAGCGGCCGTTCCAGATGAACGGCGCTCTGGACGGGTACAAGTACGACTGCTTGGAGTACGGCCTGGATCCCGAGCGTTTTCACTGCGCCTACGACAACAAGTACGTTCGCAACAGAGTATTCCACATTATTGGCGACCACTCGGAAGGCTTAGAAATTCATAGCCTGTTTGTGGAGAAAAGCAGAGTCGCCCCCGACAATAGGGCTGAAGAACGATTCTACCCGGAGATGCTTGGGAATCTTCTCAGGCACGTGCTGGAGACTCCATTTCACGCGGCTGCCGACGAAATCATCGTCATCACGGATACCATTCCAGCGAAGAGGAGAAGGCAGGCAATCGAAAAGGCCGTCAAGGTCACTCTCGAAAAGGTGCTGCCCCAAAGCCCGAGACACCGCATTCTGCATCACGATTCCCGCTCGCACTACGGACTGCAAGTTGCGGACTACTGTTGCTGGGCGATTTTTCGCAAACTCGAAAGAGGCGACGCCTCTTACTATAGACGCATCGAGCGGGCGGTACGCAGCGAACTGGACATCTTGCGAGCCGATATGCCGCACGACTAAATCTCGCCAAAAAATGACCCCCCCAACTACTCCGTTTCCGGAGAGAGCCCCTTGGGCACTTGTCATCGGGGGGGAACCTTTGGCTGTATTGTAGAGATTGGTTGGTAGGGTGTCAACCGCAGGGCGCGCTGCGTAACTGTTCAGAGTTGATGATACGAGCCTAGCTTTGGGGCGGCACCCCCATCCTAACCTTCCCCCTCGCAGGGGGAAGGGACTTTCTGGAATCACGAATCTGAGTAGATACCGCGCTACTGATTGCCTACAGCTCCACCGCCTCGTCGCTCGCGGACCACTCGGCGTAGGAGCCGTCGTAGAGCCGCACGGGGATGCCGAGACGCCGCAGCGCGAGGTAGCCGAGCGAGGCCCTCATCCCGGAGCGGCAGTAGACTATCGCGGGATGGTCGTCGGATAGGCCGGCGGCGGCGAGCGTCGCCCTGGCCTCCCGCTCATCCGTAAGGTAACGCTCGTCCTGGCCCACGAACTCGCGCCACATGACGTGCCGCGCGCCGGGGATGTGGCCGGGCCGGGGATCGACCTCGAGCTGGCCGGTGAACTCCTCGACGGTGCGCACGTCCAGAAGCTGGGCCGCGCCGCGCTCGCGCACGTCGGCGATGCCCGCCCGGACGCCGGCATCGACGCTTGGCGCGAACTCGGCCCGGCGCGGGACGACGGGGCGGTAGAAGACTTCCCTGCCCTGCTCTTTCCAGCCCTCGAAGAAGGTGTCCAGCAGGTACACGTCGGGCACGCCCATGTACTCCAGCGCCCAAGACAGCAGCGCGCCGCTCTGCCCGTCGTAGGAGTCGTACACGATGGGGGTGGTAGCGTTGGACAGTCCGGCGGCGGCGAACTTAGCGGCGAGGTCGTCCGGCGCGAGCAGCCGCCCGTCCGCGCCGAACAGGTCGGCGGCCTTCAGATGCACCGCGCCGCGCAGGTGGCCCGCGAGGTACTTCATATAGCCACGCGGGTCCAGCACGAGGGCGTCACCGGCCTCGATGCGCTCGGCGACCCAGCCGGGATTGACGAGGTGGATCATGGCGCGGTTCCGCGCGCGGCGGCAGTAGATGCGTGAGCGCGTTCCTGGGGTTGCACGGCGTTGCCCACCCCCATCCTAGCCTTCCCCCATCAAGGGGGAAGGGACTTCGGAAACAGGGTTGAAGCCCGCCCCTACAGGCGTGATTCGCAAGGTGCGGCGGGCCTACACGGCCTCGAAGTCGGTGGAGAGGCGCGCGCCCTTGATGACGGTCTGGGTTACGGGCGAGCCTTCCACGGCTAGGCGCCAGATCTCGCGCAGGGCGGCCTCGTCGGCGTCGGCGCGCACGTACACCTTGGCGCTGATGTCGCCGTAGCCGGGGTTGCCCTCGTCCACGCCAGCCCACTTGCGGATGTTCTCGAAGTTGCCCTCGAGGGCGATCTCGAGGTCGTGTATCTTGATGCCCTGCTTGGTCGCATTGAGCACGAAGCCGACGGTCATACAGCCGCCGACGGCCGACAGCAGCGTTTCGTGGGCGCTTGCGGCGAGGTCGGTCGCGTCCAGGTCGGTGGGCTCGTCCATCTCCGTGACATGCGTGCGTGCGTACGCCTTGGCCCTGAAGCCGCTCTCCCAGCGGATGCGGGAGCGCCAGGGGCCGCTAACCGCCTTGAACACTTCCTCCTGCCTGAACGAATCGAGAATCTCGTTCAGTTTTTCGGGGTGCAGTCCGTTCAACTCTGCCTGTGCCGTGTCGGCCATTCGGGGTGCCTCCTTAAGGTTTGTGTTGACTTGCTTGGTTTCCTATGTCCCTTCCCCCTCGATGGGGGAAGGTCAGGATGGGGGTGAGATACGGCGACGCCTTCACCCTCACCTCAATCCTCTCCCGTCAAGGGAGAGGAGGCCCTTAGCGGCCTAGCCGTACTCCTGGCGCAGCATCTGGGCCGCGGCGGTAATGGACTGGAGCTTGCGGTAGGCCACGTCGGCGGTGTTCACGTTGCGCTCGGCGAATGTGCCGAAGCCGCAGTCGGGGTTCAGAAACACCTGCTCGGGGGAGAAGTACTGGAGCGCCTCGTGGACGCGCTCGACTATCTCCTCCGGCGACTCTATCTCGTCGGTCCTGGGGTTGACCACGCCCAGGCCAATCTCCTTTTCTTTGGCGTATTCCTTGAACACCTCCATCTCGCCTGCGCGCGGGGTGGCGAACTCAAGCACGAGCTGGTCGATGTTCATCTGGGTGAGGTACGGCAGCATGGGGCCGTAGTTGCCGGTGAGCAGCACGTCCTCGCGGCGGCTCCAGTTGCCGCGGCACACGTGTACGCCGAAGCGGACGCCGTCGATGCCTTCCACGGTCTCGTTCATCAGCCGCACGGCCAGCTCCAGCTCGTCGGACGGGTCCTTGCGGTCGGCCATGGCGGCGCACATGAACGTCTCGGTGCTCTCCTCGCCGAGCACCACCTGGGACAGCGTCGGCTCGTCGAACTGGATGAAGTCGACGCCGCGCTCCTTCAGGGCGAGCACCTCCTCACGCAGCAGCCGCACTATCTCGCCGGACAGGTCGTCCTCGGAGGGATAGGCGTTGTCGGACAGGCCCGCGAACCAGCTGGACTTGAGGAGCAGATAAGGGCCGGGCAGCGGCACCTTCACCTGCCTGTCGGTGTGCTTGACCAGGAAGTCCACCTCGTCGAGGGACAGGCCGTCGCGCGCCTCCAGCTTATCGACCACGATGGGGCTTTTGATGGCGAACGAGGGCACGTCCAGCGCGCGGAGCGTCTCCTCGAACCGCGCCCTGTCGGTCATGTAGTCCATCAACTCCGACACCTTCATCAGCTTCATGCCGGAGAGCTTGGCGACCACGAACGAGTAGAAGTTGTCGCGCCTCTGTTCGCCGTCGGTGACGATGTTGACGCCGGCGTCCTCCTGGTACTTGACCGCGAGCAGCACGGCTTCGTCGGCAATCTCGTCGAACTCCTCCTTGGTCATGGCGCCGTCCTGCCAGCGGCGGAGCGCCTGGATGAGCCAGGGAGGCCTGGACCAACTACCTACACCGGTCACGGGAAAGAGTGTCTGCGTCGTCATTATTCCTCTCATCGCGGCGCGCGCGGATGGGCGCGCCGGGTCGGTTTCCGCTTGCGATAACATGGTAACGTATGCGCGGCGCTAATGCCACTTGCGGAGGAATCAGGACCTCTGCAAAGTCCCTTCCCCCATCAAGGGCTGACAGGGGTATGTTTGAGGCGTAAGCCTTCCGAAAAGTCCCTTCCCCCTTGATGGGGGAAGGTTAGGATGGGGGTGCCATGAGAGGAGAGCACGGTTGCGCCGCATAGACTACGGCTGGGTGATACTCTGCGCCGGATTCGCCGCGCTGTTCGTCAACAGCGGGTCGCGCATGGCGTTCGGGCTTCTGCTCAAGCCCATGACCGAGGACCTGGGCTGGTCGCGCTCGTCGCTTTCGCTCGCCGCCACGGCCTTCTTCTGCGTGTCCGCGCTGGCCATGCCGCTGCTCGGCCGGCTCGTGGACCGGCGCAGCCTGCGCGCGACGATGGGCGTGGCGGCGCTGGTCGGCGGGGTCGGCATCGGGCTGATGGCGTTCGCGTCGTCGCGCTGGCAGGTGTTCGCGCTGTACGGGCTGGTGTACGCCGTGGGCAGCGCGGGGTCGTCGGTGGCGATGGTGGGCGTGCTGGTGAGCCGCTGGTTCTCGCGGCGGCGGGGTCTGGCGAACAGCGCGGCCATATCGGGCAACGCCACGGGGCAGCTCGTCATCATCACGCTGCTGGCGTTGTTCCTGGAGACGCTGCGCTGGCGCGGCGCGTACCTGGCGCTGGGCGCGGCCAACCTGGCGCTCGCGCCGCTGCTGCTCGCGCTGGTGCGGTCGAGGCCGACCGGGACACGGGGCGACGCGGAGCAGGCAGTCGACCGGGATGCGCCGGCGGCGGAGAGTGCGCCCGGCGCGGGAGGTCTGCTCCGCTCGCGCCAGATGTGGCTGCTCGTGGTCGTGTACTCGATATGCGGCTTCCAGGACTTCTTCGTGGCGACGCACGTCGTGGCGTTCGCGGACGACAAGGGCGTTCCGAGGGCGCTGGCGGGCAACCTGCTGGCGTTCATGGGGTTGCTGGGTGTGCTTGGCGTGCTCGCCTCCGGCTGGCTTGCGGACCGTCACGGCGCCAGTCTGCCCACGCTGCTCAGCTTCATCGCCCGCGTCGGCATATTCGCAATCGCCCTGCTGTTCCAGGACACGCTGGGCATAGCCGTGTTCGCCCTTCTCTACGGCTTCACCTTCCTGATGACCGCGCCGCTGGTGATCGTCTTGGTGGGCAACGTGTTCGGCTCGTCCCGGATGGGCTCGCTGAGCGGCGTCATCAACATGGCCCACCAGGTGTGCGGCGGGCTGGGCGCATACGCGGGAGCGCTGATATTCGACGCCCGGGGGAGCTACGACGGCGCGTTCGCGCTGATGCTGGCGCTATCCGTCGCCGCCGCGCTCGCCACCCTCGGCTTGCGGGAGCGGCTGCGCTGAGGGAGGACAATCGCGCTACGCCTTGGCCCATATGAGGACGCTGCCGCCGTTCTCGACGTCGATGTTCAGGTTGTGGCCTTGCAGCATGTTCATGCCCACGAGCGGCGTATCTCCCATCATGTCGGCCTCGACGTATCTCGGTCGTCCATCCCAAAGAACCGTTGGGCGTGAACGTCAAAGTCCACCTCGTCTGCGTTGGCTAGTACGGCCCAACCCCTGTAAGCGTATGGAAGCTCCAACTCGGCGGCCAACTCTGGCGGCAACGCCAGATAGCGGTTATAGCCGGTATCGACGACGGCCTCGATGTCTCTTGTTTGTCCCGTCGTACCCTGTATGCGAAGGCTTATCACCGCCTCTCGCGTGGCGTTCACCACGCCCTCTATCAATCGGTCCTCCGTTGGAGCCGCCCCCCAAAGCTGGCTAGTGCGCGGTATCCGACCCTCTCACACAGGATGTTGACGGCTTCCGGGCGAATGTCCCGCAGGTGGGCCACGGCGTCAAGGCCGCTTTCGCCAAGGGCCCAGCTTTTGCTATCCACGTCTATAGCGATGATTTCGCCTACGTGGTCCTCTTCTACCAAGTGGCGTATGTCGCGTTCGTACACCGCCCTACCCAGTCGGGCCGTCTCGTTGCCGGGCCGCCGTTCGGACATCTTAGCGTTCGCGTCCATCGCGCGTTCTCCCTTTGCGTTGCATCGTCGCTGTGGAAATAGGCTACCATCTCGCAGGTATCTGCGGCAACGAAATGGGCAGGGCAAGGTCAGGATGATGGCGGGAGCGGCTGCGCTGAGCTACTTGCAACGACGCCGGATATTGTCCCACAATCAGGTCTGAACTGTGATTTCTTTGATGGAATGATGGGCCATGATCAAGAAAGAGTACAAGTACTCCAGGCTGACAGGAAGGATTATCGGATGCGCCATGAAGGTGCATTCCACTTTGGGCAACGGCTTTCAGGAAGTAATCTATCAGCGAGCTTTGGCAATCGAATTGGCGGACCAAGGCATATCTTTCGGCCGTGAATTTGAGATGCCTGACCTTCCAGTCCACACAACCCCCAACCTGAAGTTCAGTCAAGCGAATCAGCGCAATCCCATAATCAAAAGAATCACAGTTCAGACATCGCAGCCTCGTCGTCCACCGGCAACGCGGGCTTGTCGCGCCAGAAGGCGGCGGTGAAGCCCAGCGCGCCCGCGACCGCGCCGAACCCCACGACGCCGAAGGTGGACGCCGCGCCGAACACGGTGGCGACGGGACCCAGCGCGAACGACGTGCCGCTGTTGCCGATGTCCCACGCGGACTGGAACGTGGCCAGCGCCGGCCCCCGCTCGCGCGCCGTCACCCTGTCCACCACCAGCGACTGCATCCCGGGCTGCAACATTCCGAACCCCCAGCCGGACAGCACCGCCGATCCCAGGAACATGAGCTGGTTCGGCGCGTACATGAGCACGAACATTCCCACCGCGACGGATACCAGGCCGGGCAGTATGACCGACGACCTGCCCAAACGGTCGGCCACCCTGCCGGACACGAGCAGCGTGAGCATGGTCATCAGCGAGTTGACGGTGTAGAAGAGTCCGGGGTTGCCCAGCTCGCGCTCGGCGACGACGATGGGCATGAAGCTGTTGATCGGCCCGGTGGTGGCGGTGAAGCTGACGAAGATGAGCGTGGGCAGGACCGCCGCGCGGGGAATGAGCGGCGTCTTCTCCCGCTGGCCCCGCGGCTCCGCGGCGGCGGGGTTCGTCCGCGACGACGACATCGCCATCGCGAACGCGCACCCCAGCAGCGCGGTGGCGCTCGCGTACACGAACGCGGCGCTGAACCCGAAACGGTCCGACACCAGCTCGGCGAGGAAGGGAGAGTAGAGCGACGCGGTGCCTATGCCGATGCCCATGTAGGCCAGCCCCTCGGCGCGGCGCACGGCGGGGGCCAGGTTGACTACGATGGTGCTGGTGGCGACGGGCGTTGCGGCCAGTCCGATGCCGCGCAGCATCCGGATGGGCGCGGGCCACAGGAAGGCCAGGGCGGGAAAGCTCGCGAGCAGCGGCGTCGATTCGAGCCAACTGTTGAACGGCAGGACGTACAACAGCGCGGCGAGCGCGAACGAGCCGATGCCCCACACGGCCACGGGCTTTGGCCCGAAGATGGCGATGAGCCTGCCCACGAAGGGGCGCACGAACAGCGACAGCACGCCGAATGCGCCCACGACGACGCCGATGTGCCAGTTCTCACCGCCCAGGTCGTTCACGTAATTAGGGATGATGGTGAACATCGACGTGTAGCTGACGAACAGGAAGTGCCCGGTCAGCAGCGTCAGCACGTAGTCCACCGACCACAGCCTCCGGTCTGGGGGCGCGCCGCTCCGGTTGGGCGATGTCATGTGCGGTCGCCGATGCGCGGCGATGGCAAGGTCAAGTGGTGGCTCCTGCCCGGTGTAGCTTGCGCCGGATGCGTCCCCCGCCCCGCTCTCGCGGAGGACCCGCGCGGGGTGTGGGAACTGGCCACCAATTATAGAGCACGGGGGCGCGTTGCCCAAGCCATACCCAATAGGTACGGCGCGCCGGTGACCCCACTTGGTAACTCCCCACCGCTGCAGTATCGGCGGTGCCTGTAGACACCCCACGCACACTTGCCACCCGCCGCGCCATGCTCATATAGTGTTGCCCAGTACTGTACAGAGTGGTAGAGAATCGTAAAGGTCGCAACCATGAACACGCCCAACTTCGCGGACAAGACCATCTGGACGGGTGACAACCTCGACATCCTGCGCGGGATGAACTCCGAGTGCGTGGACCTCATCTACCTCGACCCGCCTTTCAACTCCAACCGCAACTACGCCGCGCCCATCGGCAGCGCGGCCGCGGGTGCCGCGTTCGAGGACACCTGGACGCTCGACAAGCTCGACGTGGCATGGATGGGCCTGATCGCCGACGAGGAGCCCGCGATCGCTAACCTGCTCCACACCGCCAAGCTCACGCACGGCAAGGGGATGCAGAGCTACCTCACCATGATGGCCGTCCGGCTGCTGGAGATGAAGCGCGTGCTCAAGCCCACCGGCTCCATCTACCTGCACTGCGACCCGACCGCGAGCCACTACCTCAAGCTGCTCATGGACGCCGTGTTCGGGCAGGCGAACTATCAGAACGAAGTGGTCTGGCAACGCACGACAGCACACAACGATTCCAAGAGGTATGGAGCCAACGCGGACCGATTGCTCTTCTACTCCAAGGCTGAAGAGTGGACGTGGGTGACGCAGCATCAGGCATACGAGAGCAGTATAAGGCCCGGTTCCGGCAAAGAGATCCCGACGGGCGGCAGTGGACTGATGACAACCTCACCGCGAAGGGATTGTCCGGTGGCGGCTATGAGTACGAGTACAAAGGGGCATTCTCACTTTGGCGAGTTCCCTTGAGTACGATGAAGCGACTGGATGCAGAAGGCCGGTTGCATTTCACCAGCAGGGGCGGTATCCGTCTCAAGCGATACCTAGACGAACTGCCTGGACGGCCGGTTCAAGCGTTATGGGCAGACATCTCGTCCATCAACTCCCAAGCGAAAGAGCGTACCGGCTACCCCACTCAGAAGCCGCTCGCGCTGCTGGAGCGCATCATCAAGGCGTCGTCGAACGAGGGCGACGTGGTGCTGGATCCGTTCTGCGGGTGCGCCACCGCCTGTGTCGCCGCCGAGCAACTCGGACGCCAGTGGGTCGGAATCGACATATCCCCAAAGGCCGTCGAACTGGTCAACATGCGCCTCAAGTAGACAATGGGCGAACTGTTCCACCACCGCTACGTCACCGCCCGCACCGACGTCCCCCGGCGCACCGACGTCGACGCGCCCAGGAACTACCGGCAGAACGAGCATGTGCTGTTCGGCCAGCAGGAGGGTCTGTGCGCCGGCTGCGGGGTGATGTTCCCATTCCGCAACTTCACCGTCGACCACGTCGTCCCGCGCAGCAGGGGTGGCACCGACCACCTCGACAACCTGCAACTGCTGTGCGGCGCGTGCAACTCGCTCAAGGGCGACCGGCCGCAGGAGTACCTTGTGGCTAGGCTGGAAGAGATGCAGGTGACGTGATGAGGAAGATGACGAATAGGTTCGACTGGGACAGCAGGGGGGTTTCCTTAGCCGTTCTACTGTTTTTCGGAGAAAGTGTCGCAGCAGTCTTCGCAGGACAATCCTTGGCAGCTCAAGGCTTCGACTGGGGAAGGTTCGCTGTGTTGCTAAGTGCAGCATCTGTGGCACTTTACATTCCACTGGCCATTGCGATGGGTAAGCTGCCGTTCGCAGCCCCCACTGAGTACGAGAAACGCAGAAAATACGCACAGGCAACTTTAGGCGTGAAGATTCCTCGTACAGGGGACAAGATGAAAGGTGGATGGTCGTTAGGCAGTACGCAGATACCCGCAATAGAAGACGGCTCAGACGAATCAATCCGTGTAGCCGTAGGGCGAGCGTATTGCCTGGGAGATGAGTCCTTGCGTCTTCTTCGCCGAATGTCATTTCGCAAAGACCTGAAGCTAAAAGTTGAACTTGCGGCGCTTAAGTTGATTCCTCCTGCTGGCAGCATGATTGCCGTACCGATGCCAAAAGAACTGATGGATCAGCCACAAGAATGAACGGCAGCATCCGACGCTACATCGGCGCGATGAAGGAGAACGACGATGACGGGGCAGACTGTGCTGGACAGGCTCAGGGAAGCTTTTCCATCAGAATACATCGGCCAGACCACTACCGACTATAGATTCCGTTTTGGTCCAAGAGCCATGATCTGGATTCGTAAGCGTGATCTCAACGTCGCGCGTATATGGATCGCACAGAAGGACCGGGACACTGGTGAGAGGAAGTGCTACCTGCAGAGGTACCCCAACAGCGATGAACTTCGCAGGGTTATCGATAACCCTGACTTTGGCGTTCGACGCTGGGAAACCCAGACTAAAGTTGAGTGCTTGTTTGGGCCGAACAACGTAGACAAGCTGATCAAGGCACTGAGGCCGCGCTAAATGAACGGCAGCCCCCGCCAGCGCAGCCCCACCTCCTGCAACGCGGACCTTATCAGGTACGTAGGCTTGGCTGCAAGCTGGACCATATCCACACCAAGCAGAATGTCGACACGCTTCTGCTCATAGCACGGCCTGCCTCCAAACGCAAAGCGGGACGCCCCATCGGGACGCCCCGCCATTCTCTATTCTCACCCAGTGTGCGCCACAAACGACGGACGCCGGGGAGTATATATTGACAGAATACCCGCGCCCCTGCGCGTTGTCAACAGGGCTATCGCATACTGATTTCTCGGCCCCGAATCAGGCGTTCCCTCACGCCTGCCCTGAGGCTCCCCTGAGCTTCGTCCTGAGCTTGTCGAACGGGCCTGCCGAACGGGCCCGACCCCCGAAATTCCGCCCCAAAACTGCGCCATCGAGTCCCCACCACTGCCACGCGGCCCCCCACAACTGGCCTGTGGACGCCCTGTTTCATACCTGTTTTGTCCCACCGCCAACGACCGTAGACCAGTATGCGCGACATCCCTCACCTTCGCAGGGCTCTTGACCCACCCGCACATCCGTGCTACCATCTCCACATAACGCACCTACACAACCCAATCACCACCACGAACCGCCTGCCCCGCACCTGATGCGGGGCCCCGTTACGCCCTCCCGTTCGCCGCGCAATTCTGCGCAATCTTCACCAAATTGCCCCATAAAATCGCACAGACTGGAGCGCCCAACCACCCCAGGTGTCACCTCTCCCAGCTACGAAATGGGCAACACAGTGCATTTTGGGGCACTTTCAGCGACTTCCTCGCTCCAGGGCGGCCCTCACGTATCGCTGTGGAGTAGTATGCGATAGCCTTGGGTGGCGCGCGCACTCCGCTTGCGCTTGCGGTTGCCTTGAAGTAACGTTGTCTGCACTGCCGGGGACGCGCGGCCGGGCCGATGCGTGCCGGAAGAGCGCCGACCAGTCGCACACAGGACGCCGGCGTAGGTGGGGTGATGAACAGGTACTTTCCCGCGCTTAAACATCGCGACTTCAGGACGGTATGGACGGCGGGCATGGCCGCCTCCGCCGCCGCGTGGGCGCTGATAATCGCGCGCGGCTGGCTGGCCTACGATCTCTCCGACTCCTCGCTTTCGGTGGGCGTCGTCACCTTCATGGCGATGATACCGCGCGTGGTGGTTACGCCGTTCACAGGCTACCTGAGCGACCGCTTCGACCGTCGCAACGTGCTCGCGGCCATGTTCGGGCTGAACCTCGTCCACAACATCGTGCTCGTGGTGGTGGTGCTGCTGGGCACGGTGGAGGTGTGGCATCTGGTGATCCTGGCGTTCGTGAACGGGTCGGCGCGCGCCGCGCACATGCCGGCGGCGCAGGCGCTGATCCCCAACGTGGTGCCGCGCCACCTGCTGCTGAACGCCATCGCGCTGAACCAGGCCACCAACCACGGCGCGCGGCTGATCGGGCCGCTCAGCATCCTGCCGCTCGTCGCGTTCGTGGGCGTCGAGAGCGCCTTCGTCCTGTGTACCGCCTTCTACGCCGTGAGCCTCGTGCAGGCGTTGCGCGTGCGCACGGCGTCCACCGGCGAGATGGACCGTCGCAGGGCGTTCATCGGCAACCTCGCGGAGGGGCTGTTCTACGTGTACCGCACGCCCATCATGCGCAGCATGGTGATAATCGCGGTGCTCCACTGCGGGCTGACCATGGCGTTCGAGTCGCTGCTGCCGGTGCTGTCCGCGCGGCAGCTGGGCAGCGAGGGCGCGACCGCTTTCACCTACCTGATGATGGCGGTCGGCGGCGGCGCGCTGGTGTCCGTATCGCTGCTCGCCGGGGTGCAGAGCGAGCGGCGGCGCGGGCAGGCTTTCCTGTACCTTGGCATATTCAGCGGGCTGTGCCCCGCGATTCTGGCCGCCTCGATCAACCTGCCCATGGCGATGGTCGCCGCGGCCGGAATGGGCGCGGCACAGGGCGGGTTCATGACGCTGACGCACACCATCATCCAGTCCGTGGTGCCCGACGGAGTGAGGGGCCGCGTGGCCGGGATATACTCGATGCACGTGGGCGCGCTGATGGCGTCGGTGAACCTGGTGAACGGCTTCCTGGCCGACTACATAGACCCGGCGCTGCTGCTGTGGGTCACCGGGGCCGCGTTCATAGTCTCGGTGCTGGCGAGCTGGCGCAGCCAGATATTCCGCGGCATCTACACGCACGGCCTGCGGCGGGAGTTGTACGTTCCGCAGGCGGCTTAGAAGAACCTGCCCATGTCACCCTGAGCGTAGCCGAAGGGTCTGAGATGATTCTACAGGCTCAGGGTGACAGCGGCGAAGGAGCAGACACCATGAAGATGTACACGTGGACTCGTTGAAGCACCTGCAAGAAGGTGAAAGCGTTGCTTTCGCAAGAGGGAGTGGAGGTCGAGGAGAGGGACTTCTTCAAGGACCCGTTCGACGAGGCCGAGTTGCGCGGATTGCTGGGCGATGACTCCCCGCGGGACATATTCTCGTGGCGCAGCCCGTCCGTGAAGAAGTTGGGGCTGGACAGGGACGCGCTCTCCGACGACGACCTGGTGCGGCTGATGGTGGAGGAGCCGCGGCTGGTGCGGCGTCCGCTGCTGGAAGTGGACGGGCGGCTGGTCGTCGCCACCGCCAGGAACGCCGCCGAGCTGGCGCGCGGATAGGCGACGTTGGGCGGAAGGGACTCTTCGAGTTCCCCTTACGCCGCGCGCAGGCTGCTCACCATGTCGCGCAGGCGCTGTTCGTCGCCGGGGGCGCGGACGGGTATGGAGAAGGTGGTGGAGTCGGCGTAGCCGCCGAAACGCTGCCTGATCTTGTCCACTATCTCGTCGTAGTCGCCGGTGACGGCGAACGCCTCCAGCATCTCGTCGGTTATCTGGCCGGGCATCTCGGACCACTGGCCGTCCACGGACATGCGGTAGAGCTTCTGCGCGGTGTCGTTCCAGCCGTGGGCGTTCAGCACGGGCGCGTACACGCGGGTGGAGCCGTAGAAGGCGATGCGGGCTTTCATGGCCTGCCGGCTCGCGTCGATCTCCTCGTCGTTCGCGCCGGTCGCCAGCAGTATGCCGCCGCTCACCTCCACGTCCGACAGCGAGCGTCCCGCCGCCTCCGCGCCGCGCTTGAGGTTGGGGAGCACGGTCTCCTCGGTGTACTTGGCGGTGTTGAAGGGATGGAGCAGCACGCCGTCGCACACCTCTCCGGCCACCCTGAGCATGAGCGGATTGACGGCGGCGAGGTACACGCGCACGTTGGGGTGCTCGATAGGGCCCGGGTTGAAGAAGGGCGGCATGAGGTTGAAGTTGAAGTGGTCGCTCTTGAAGTCGAGCCTGCCGCCGTTCTGCCAGTTGTCCCACACGGCGCGCATGGCGAGCACGTAGTCGCGCATCCGGCGCGCGGGGGCGGACCAGTCCATATTGTAGCGCCTGACCACGTGGCCCCTGACCTGGCTGCCCAGCCCGAGCACGAACCTTCCGGCGGACAGGCGCTGGAGATCCCAGGCGATGTAGGCGGTGTCCATGGGGCTGCGGGCGAAGGCGAGCGCGATGGAGGTTACGAGATCGACGCGGCTGGTGTGCTCGGCGGCCAGCGTGATGGGCAGGAAGGGGTTGTGGGAGCTCTCGCCGGTGGTGAGGAAGTCGTAGCCGCGGTCTTCGATAAGCCGGGCGGCCTCCGGGGCGTCCTTGAGCGAGCCGGAAAGCCCGGCGCCAATTCTCATCGCGCGATACCTCCACGAAGCTGGGCCGGCGGGTGCGCCGGCGGCGGTTGACGGGGGCGATTATATTGGCGGGCGCGCCGGGCGGTCAAGTTGGTCGCGTGGCGGGCAAGGGAGGCGGGGATCCAGTGGAGTATTGACTTTGCTCGTGAGCGACCTGAACTTGCTTAGGCGTGAAATGGATAGAGGGCAAGCACTGATTGCATCAAGGCTAAGTGTCAGCAATTGCCGGAAAACGCCTTCTCATAAAGCATTCAATGCGTTGTTCGTGACCTGCATTGTCACCAAGCAAAAACCCGCACTCAAACAGTTGGAAGACAAGGTTGGTGTGGTTAATTCGATATGCCGCTCGCCTTGCATACCACTTGCCTTGGTCAGTATAGAGGCGTTCAATTGCAGGAGGCGTGGGCGGAACGTCTTTGAAATAGATGCGTAGCTCCATCCCGTACTTGTTTGTTCCTATCGGCCAGACGTAAAACGGCCCCTCTTTTGCAGGCGCAGGCAACTGTTGGTTGTCCGTCAACTCTCGATATTTATCGACGAACCGTTGACGATGCCTTTCCGGCATCTCTGCATGGATTTCAGTCTCTACTTCGGGCCTGGCGAGGTAGGTTGCCACTTCGTATAGGGTATCGCTAGGTAGTTCTGGCTTTATTGCCATTGTTGACTCACACCTTCCTAAACACGAGCAGGTACTCATGCACTTTATTGACCAGGAACTTGTACGGATATCCGAGGGGTCTCATAGAATTATAATCCGATTGTCTATCCCAGATGATGATGTCTTCCAACGTCATGGTCGTCTTCTCTTGTATTGAATAAATTACGTCTGCGTGCAATGGGAAAAACTTGCTGCCCTTCCTAACGTCCATGACATTGAGAATGAAGTACCCTCCTTGCCGTAAGGATACTTCTATCTGATCAGCTATTGTACATAGGGCAGTAAGGAACCCGCCATAATCGCCTATGTTGCCTATGTCATGCTTGTTCTCGGAATAGGAACGAGTCCTTTTGCCGTCTGCCGTACGTCGTTGATTCAAGATGTCCCAATAGGGGGGCGACGTCACACAGATTTCAATGGAATTGGGGGGCAAAACAGTACTCAATTCGCGAGAATCTCTGACTTGATACTGCCAACTCGACTCACTGTCGTCAAGGTTCTCAAGAGAGAGTCGTTGGATGAACATTTCACGATAGCTAGGGTTTATGTCGACTCCTATTGTAGACATACCTGCCTTAAGAGCGGCTAAGAGCGTAGAGCCTGAACCAGCAAAGGGATCAAGGACGATTCCGTCGGGGTTAGAGCAATAGCAGTCTATGAGTCGCGCGGCTAACGCAACCGGAAAAGCTGCAGGATGTTGCTTCGCACTTGTATCTCTACCTAGCCCTCGCCAGATACTAAACGAGTTCTTGAGCCACTCAGTGCCAGTAAGTTGATTGGCGCGGCTCATTTGGTTCCACTTCGTTTCCCCATGCGTCAAAGCCAATGTGTCTCCGTCTCGCAAACACATCTAGACGAGGTGCAGGGAAGTAACTGGTTATGTACTCGTATAGAATAGCGGGCTTCTCGCTGTGACGCCTGGATGGCGCGGAAAAGAGGGTCTTCATTTGACCGAGCGACTCTTTGGGAAACACAAACTTGCCGCGGTACCCAAACAGGCAATGTTCTGTCGTGATCTGGTAAGGGCCGAAAGGACAAGGCCCCGTTCGCTTATCCCAAGTTAAGATAGTGTAGTACCTAAAGCCCCATTCATCCATAAGCTCGAAAGCTTGCTGCAAAATGGGCTTTCCGCTAGATTGCGACCTACTGTTCGTTGCCCACAACCATAGAAAAGCATTCGAGGCTGCCCACTCAGGAATCGGCAGTTCCGCAATCTCTCCATAGGTCATTGTCGGGTAATCAAGATTCTGCCCTTGATTTGGTCTCACAGACCTTAAGCCTGTTTTTCGCTGATCCCAAGGGGGATCAATTACGATGCAACGATATTTGCTTATGTTAATTGGTTGGCCAATCATGATCCGGCTGTGGTCGTCGTCCTTGCTTCAAAGCACCAAGAGTAACCCACACTTGATCCGACATAGAGACTATCACATGGGACGGGGCACTTCAACATAGCAGCCTAGGTGAGCACTTGGTTATGTGGTCTTCGTCTCAGTTCTTGGGTGACGCATACACAGTTGACGCCTTCGCACTCACCAATTCCTTTTGTGGCCCACCAGTGAACATCTATCGGTTTTGTGGCTCACATAAGGCCATTTGTGACACACAAGTGCGTTAGTCGTCAACACGTGAGCCTCAAAACACTTCCCTGTCTTCCGCAATGTTCAGCAACTCCCCGAAGGCAAGCAGAGCAGGTTTCTGACCCCTGGGAGATCTCAGAACCCTGAGCAGGTCAAGATCTCTGAGGGCCGTCAAATGTCTGTCCCTGTCAGCCTCCGCCGCGCGGGCCGCGCCGTTCGTGTACAATGCGGGCCGCACGGCGACGCAACCCAATGACGAAGGAGGCCCCCCGATGTCCGAGCACAGCAGCGTTGGCATGGTACAGACCGTGGACGGCCTCGTGCCGCCCGACCAACTCGGCGCGACGCTGACACACGAGCACCTGCTGATCGACCTGTCGTGGTTCCGGCAGGAGCCGTCGGAGGCGAGCGGACGAGCCTTCATAAGACAGCCGATGTCGCAGGAGATGCTGGGCTACGTTCGGCACCACAACATGCCCAACTACGACAACGGCCAGCTATTCGACGTCGAGACGGCCATCGACGAGGTGAACCTGTATAAGCAGTTCGGCGGCGGCTCGATCGTGGACGCCACCAGCATCGGCATCGCGCGCGACCCGGTGGGGCTCGCGCGCATAGCGAGGGCGACGGGCGTGAACGTCATCATGGGCGCGTCCCACTACGTGGCGCCCGCGCACCCGGACGACATGGACGAGCGCACGGAGGACTCCATTTTCGAAAAGATAGTGGAGGACGTGACGGAGGGCGTGGACGGCACGGGCATACGCTCCGGCATCATCGGCGAGGTGGGCTGTAGCTGGCCGCTCACGGACAACGAGCGCAAGGTGCTGCGGGCGTCGGGCCGCGCGCAGCTCGCCACCGGCGCGCCGCTGCTGATACACCCGGGGCGGGACGAGACGGCGCCGCTGGAGATAATCGAGGTGCTGAGCGAGGTGGGCACCGACCTCTCCCGCACCATCATGGGGCACCTGGACCGGACGGTGTTCCTGCACGAGACGCTGAAGAGCATCGCCGAGAGCGGCTGCTACCTGGAGTGGGACCTGTTCGGCTCGGAGCAGTCCTTCTATCCCTCCAACACCAACATCGACATGCCCGGCGACGCGCGCAAGATGGACGACATCGCGTATGTCGTTTCGCTGGGGTACGGCGACAAGATAGTGGTCGCCCACGACATCTGCGCCAAACAGCGGCTGGTGCGCTACGGCGGGCACGGCTACTTCTACATCCTGCACAGCATCGTGCCCAGGATGCGCGCCCGCGGCTACACCGACGAGGCCATCGAGAAGATTCTGGTGCACAACCCGGCCAGCATCCTGGCCTTCGTGGAGCCGAGGTAGGGGCGCTGCCGGGGGCTTGTCGGCACTGCCCTTCGACCGCACGACCGCACGTGTCATTCCGCACGCCCCTCATTGTCATTCCGAGCGTAGCCGAGGAATCTAAGGTGGCCGCCTTGCGATGCCGGCCGTAGTGGCTTCAAGCCCCTCCGAGTTAGCCCACGTGCCGTATCAAGCGCTTCTGCAACGCGCAGGCCCTAGATTCCTCGACTCCGCTGCGCTCCGCTCGGAATGACACGGGAACGGTGCGCTCCGCTCGGAATGGCAGAAGGCGGCCTACGGGTCGGTGTAGAGGCCTATGGCGTTGCCGTCCGGGTCGGCGAACATGCCGATGGTGCCGATGTCCGGGATGGGCGTGGGCGGCAGCAGCGTAGAGCCGCCGCTCGCCTCCACCTTGTCGAGCGTGGCCTGCACGTCGTCGACGTGGATGTAGAACGCCGTGTAGTTGGGCGGCATTCCCTCGGCGGTCTGCACCATGCCGCCGCCTATGCCGTCGTCGCCTACGGCGACCGTCGTGTAGCCGCCCATCACGTCGTGATGCTCGAACTCCCACTCGAACAGCCCGCCGTAGAACTCGCGCATCTTCTGGATGTCCTTGCCGCCTATCTCGAAATGGACTACCGGGTTACCCATGTACTGGCCCTCCTGGAAGTGTTTGTGATTCTCAGTCGCCCGCGCGCCCGCAGTCGACAGGCGCGTGAGCAACGTGCGAACAGGGTACGCCAGCACAGGCGTTCTTGTCAATGCGTTTGGATGTCAGTTTTAGCCGCGTTGAGCGCGGCTCCGGAACCAGTACAGGGACCGCCCCCCTGCCCGCGCTACGCGCTCGACCCTCACCCCGAACACGGGTTCGAGCACCTCCGGCAACAGCACCGTTTCCACCGGCCCGGCCGCCTGTATGCGACCGTCCCGCAACACAATGATGCGATCGCAGTACTCCGCCGCCAGGTTCACGTCATGCACCGACATGAGAGTGGTCACGCCCACGCCGCGGATGAGATCGAGGACTTCGAGTTGGTAGCGGATGTCCAGGTGATTGGTCGGCTCGTCGAGCACCAGCACACGCGCCTCCTGCACGAGCGCGCGCGCTATCAACGCCCGTTGCTTCTCGCCCCCGGACAGCGTGCTGAACGACCGATTCGCCAGCTCGGCGATGTTCACGTGAGCGAGAGCATAATCGACACGCTGCCGGTCCTCGGCGGACTCCCTGGCAAAGGCCGACTGGTGAGGGCTGCGTCCCATCGCAACCACTTCCCGCACGGTGAACTCGAAATCGGACCGCGGCTCCTGCACCACTACGGCGATACGCCGAGCGGCCTCGGACGGCCTCAACTCCCACAGATCGTCCCCGCCCACCACCACGCGCCCCAGTCGCGGTCGCAGCACCCGATAAACAGCGCGCAACAGCGTGGTCTTGCCGCTGCCGTTCGGTCCTATGATACCCACCACCTGGCCGGCATCTACCTCCAGGCTGACCTCCGAGCATATCTCCACGGAACCCACCGCCACCGTCACCCCGGACAGAGAGAGCGACAGCGGGGGCGGACTGGCGCACGCCGCGGCGAGCTTCGCAGTCTCGGACTCGTTGCGATCACCGCGCATGGTCTGATCCTCGCAGTCGGGAGCGTAGGAGCAGCGCGAACACCGGCGCGCCAACCAGCGCCGTAATCACCCCGATAGGCAACTCGCGGGGCTGTATCACCAGCCGCGCCAGCACGTCCGACCACAGCAGGAAGAGCGCTCCGACAAGCGCGGCGAGCGGAAGCACACGGCGATGGTCTGACCCTACCACCATCCGCGCGGCGTGGGGGATGACAAGTCCCACGAAGCCGACTCCGCCGGCCAGAGCGACCGACGTGCCCGTGAGTAGCGCGACGACCACGAACAGGACGCGGCGCAGACGGTCCGGCGGCGCGCCCATGCTGGTAGCCGTCTCGTCGCCGAAGAGAAGCAGGTTCAGCGCGCGGGCCTGGGCCAGCAGATAGACGAGACCGGCGACCAGTAGAATCGCCGGCAGCCCGAGCTGGTCCCACCGCGCGCCGCCAAGCGCGCCGAGCATCCAGAAGAGCGCGACGCGCGCCGTCTGGCTCTGCTCGCTGATGAAGATAAGCATACTGGTCAAGGCGGCGAACAGGTAGCTTACCGCTATCCCGGCGAGCACCAATCGCAAAGGACTGAGGCCGCCCGACGAACTCGCCAGCAGGAACGCCAGCCCGTAGCCGATGAGTCCGCCCACGAACGCGGCGACCGACAACGTGTAGATTCCCGCGAACGCCCACCCGAGCACCATCACGCTCACCGCGCCGGCCGCGGCTCCGGACGTTCCCCCCAGTATCGTCGGGTCCGCCAGCGGGTTCCGCACCATCGCCTGTAGCACCGTGCCGACTACGGCGAGCGTCGCTCCCACCAGCACGGCCAGGATAGCGCGCGGCAGACGAATGTGCCACACAATCCGCTCATGCGCCCCCGGCCAGCCCGCCGATACCGCGTCCGGCCAGAATTGGTGTAACCCTATCCGCCATGCCGTCATGGGCGAGATGTCTGCCGGCCCCAGGGTCACCGCCACCACTATCGACACGGCCAGGACAACGCAGAGGCCCGCCAACACCGCGGCGAATCCGAGCCCGGCCACCCTGCGGGCGCGCGCGGCTTCACCTGGCGAATGCGCCGTCCCGGGTCGAATCAGCTTAGCCATCCGGATAACCTCATACTTCCGCAGTCCGCCACGCGCCCTGCCGGTAGCGCCACCAGCCTCCCGCGGTACGCGCCGCGAAGTAGGCGACTCCGGCGGCATACACGCCGGGGAGTCCCCAATCGAGCGCGTCGGCGAGCAGCCAGGACAGAGGAACCATCACCAGGTAGCTCGAAGCCGTGTACGTGTAGAGCACCCACTTGGAGTCGCCCGCGGCGCGCAACACGGCGGCCAGAACCATGCTCGAAGCCATGAAGGGCACCTGCAAGGCCAGGATGGGAAGGGCGCGCCTCGCCTCCGCTACGACGTCGCTGTCGGGGGTGAGCAGATGCAGCACTGTGGAAGGCGCGACAATCACCGGCGCCAGGACGATAGCCGGAAGAGCGGCCATCAGCAGCAGCCCGGCCCGCTCGGTCAACGCCACCGCCCGGTCGTCGCGGCCCCCAAGGCTCTGCCCGACCAGGATAGACGCGCCGGTCGAAAGCGCCCAGATAATCGTCCAGAGGACTTGTTGTACATTTGTGACGACCTGCATCCCCGCGATGACGGTTGTGCCGAGCGCGGCGACAATCCACAGCACCAGCACGTTGTTGACGTAGCCCAGAAAGAGCATGGCCGTCTCCGGCCAACCGATAGACCAGAGCCGAGGAAGCGCATCCCGTCCGCGGCGCAGTCGCCCGAAACGAAACAACTCATACGTGCCCCGGAGCCGTCTCCACCCGAACCGGCCCATGTAAACGCAGCCCATGGCTACGGCGATTACAGTCCCGACGCCCGCGCCGAACAGACCCCATCCGACCACGAAGATAAGGACATAGTTCAGCGGGACGTTTATGGCGTTGACGAAGATCGTCATACGCATCGCCACGCCGGTCTCCCCCACGCCCGCATAGACCGCGCGGAACATGGCCGTGACCGCCGCGAACGGCGCGGCGAACGCGAGCGCGCGTAGATACGGCACGCCCTCGGCCCGCACGGCCTCGCTCAGTCCGAACGCGGCCAGAAGGGGGGCCGCCCCGATGCTCAAGACGAGCAGCACAACCAGCCCGGCGCCCGCGCCGACGAGCAGCGAGACGTCCAGCAACCGCCCTACGTCCGCCGGACGCCCCTCACCGTATCGGCGGGCCGAGATGACCTGCGCCGCGGTCGCCCACCCGCCGAACAACATACTCGCGGCGATGCTGACGGACGAGGCGACTGCCGCCGCCGCGAGCGCATCCGTGGAGACGCGGCTTATCATCGCGGTATCGACAACCCCAATCACTATCTGAGAGAGGTTCGCGACGACGATAGGGTAACTCAAGGCAAGGACCCGCTTCAGCGCGTCCCCAAAGGTTGTCGTCACCGTGGTCGTGGCTTCCATCGACGTGGTGAGTGCGCGGCCGCCGGGAGGTCGCATCCCGACGGCCGCGCTTGCCGCGAACTAGCGGGCGGCGTTCACACGGCGCACCGCGGTCGCCACCTCGGTGAGGCCATCGAGGTTCTGAGGCCCCGGCACGCTCTGGAGGAACGTCAGCGACATGTACTGGCCGTTCACCACCGCCGACATTCCCGACAGAGACGGGTTGGACTCCAGGAACGCCCGGTTGGCGGCCGGGCCGCCGAACCCGTAGTCAACGAAGATTATCAACTCCGGGTCGCCGTCAACGACGGCTTCCCACTCCACCGTGCCCCACGTGCCGCTAACGTCCGAGAGGATGTTCGTTCCACCGGCACGGCTGATGATGTCCGACATCACCGAACCCGCGAGCGCGGTGAACGGGGCCTCTTCGCCCGAGTCGAAGTAGAAGACGCGGACCGCCTCGCCGGACGGGATAGCCGCGGCGACATCCGCTATCTGCCGCTCCCACGCGGCTATGAGTTCCTCGCCGCGCTCCTCGACGCCGAATATCCGGGCCACGGCGCGGACGTCCTCGAACATCACCTCAAGAGTGACCTTGCCGGCGAAGTCCGGGCAGGCCTCCGTGAACGAGAAGCTGTGTACGTCGGCGTCGCGCAGGTTCTGTCCCGTAAGACCCGCGCTCTCGTTGAAACCGTAACTGAAGACCAGGTCGGGCCCGGGGGCCAGCACCGCCTCCAGCGAGGGATACGGGAAGCTGCCGCCCAGTCGCTCCACCAGCGCGGCGCGGGCCTGGTGTCGGGGCTGTAGCCGGTCGGGGGCGCCGCCGAAGTAACCTATGACGTGTTCCTGCAACCCGAGCGCCATCAGCACCTCGAGCGCGCTCGTGTCCGTGGCGACCACGCGCTGCGGCGCCGCCTCGTACACAGTCTCAACGCCGCAGTTGTCGATAACGACGGCGACGGGCTCGGGCGTGGCGGTGGCCTCGGGAACCTGCATGGCAGCCTCGATTTCGGCCCTCTGGGCCGCAAGCGCCCTCTCGATTGCCGCGGCCACCTGCTCTTCGGTGACGCCGGGCCGTTCAGCCAGGGCGCTCTGTATGGCCGCGGCCACCTCTTCCGAGGTCACTCCCGGCTGCTGGGCGGCGAGGGCCTTGGCGATTTCGCCGGCCACGTCCTCGGCTGTGAGGCTCTCCTGTCGCTCGAGGGCGCTCGCGATGGCGGACGCCATCTCCGCGGAGGTGACGCCGCCGGGCTGCGCGGCCAGGGCCTTCGCAATCTCGTTGGCGACGTCCTGGCTCGTGACGCCGGGCTGCTCGGCGAGGGCCTGCTGAATGGCGCCCGCCACCTCCTCCGAGGTGACTCCCGGCTGCACTCCGGCGAGCGCCCGCCCGACTATTCCTTCCACGTCGATGGGGGTCGGCGTTGGCGGCGCGGGTTCTTCCTCTGCGGCGCAAGCCAGCGCAAGCAGCAGCAGCAGCGCCGCCGACAGCACGATCAGGCACTTGAGCATACCGACACCAACCATAGATAACCTCCATGCGCGGACGAGTCCGAAAAAAGATGCGTTCACTTGCGCCATATCGCGGATGTAAGCGACACCGTTTAGATACTAAGTATCGTTATAGCTCGGCACGTATAGAATAATACAAAGCTGAATCAGTCGCGTCAATGGTGTGACTTGGGAATACTACTGATATTTTATATCAATGTATCGGATGGGGCCTAAACTGACGCATCTGTCCGCGCGTTGCCGCAAATGCGCCGCGGCGCCTCAACCTGCTACACTGGTGCAAAGATGGAGCCCCAGAGCTTGAGACAGGAGCCGGTTCGATGAGAATGCGCAGCCTCGGACTCGCCGTCCTGACCGGCGTCATGCTGTCGGCGCCGATGATAGCCGTCATGTACCTGGCCGACAGGTGGCTGGACCTGTCGTTCCCCCCTTTCGACACCTTCGACCTGGTTGCCCGCGAGCTTCCGGGGCCGCTGGTGACGTTCGGCATCGACGCGATGATCGAGGCGCTGATGTTCGTCGGCCTGAGCGTGAAGGACTTCGCCAAGACGGCCGAGCAGATAATGGCCATCGGCGGCTTCTTCGCGGCCGGAGTCGTCGCGACCGCGGTGGTGTACGCCATAGTCCAGTGGCGCGGGCCGGAGCTGCGGCGCGAGTCGGGCCTGCTCTTCGGGGCGATAGTCGGTTTGGTGGTTGCGCTGATGACCGTCAGCATCACCCAGTCCTCGGCGAGCCTCATACTCGTTTTCGTGTGGTTGCTCGCGCTGTTTCTCGCGTGGGGGTACGCCTCCGTCTGGGCGTCGCGCAGACTGGTGCTCGCGAGTTCCACCGTGTACGAATCGGAGGACGGCGACAGCTCGGTGGTGGTGTACGGGCGGCGCCAGTTCCTCATCCGAATGGGCGCGGCGACCGCCGCGGTGACGGTGGCCGGAGTGGGGCTTGGCCGCGTGCTGTCCATGAGCGACCAGACCAGGCTGGAGGAGGAGCTGGCCGCGACCGAGGGCAATTTGCCCGGCCCGGCCACGATGGTCGATCTGCCCAACGAGGACGACCCGGTCAAACCCGCGCTGGGGACCCGCCCCGAGTACACGCAGGTGAGAGACCACTACAAGGTGTTCATCCGCTCCGAGCCGACGCTGATAGACGGCGCGACGTATACGCTGCCAATTGTGGGCATGGTGAACGCGCCGACCGAGTTCACGCTCGACGACCTTATGAACAACTACGAAGCCAGAAGCGAGTTCGTCACGCTCTCCTGCATATCCAACAGCGTCGGCGGCGACCTGATAAGCACGACCTACTGGACGGGCGTGAGCCTTCAGGACATTCTCAGGGACGTCCAGCCGACCGAAGAGGCGCGCTACCTGGACATCACCAGCGGCGACGGCTTCTACGAGACGGTGGCGCTCGACCTGATAGAGTCGGACCCCCGTATCATGCTCGCCTACGCCTGGGACGGGCGCCCCATCCCGTTCGATCACGGATACCCGCTCAGAATCTGGATCCCGGACCGGTACGGCATGAAACAGCCCAAGTGGATTACCGGAATCGAGGTCGTTGGCGAAAGCGCGGTGAGGGACGGCTACTGGGTGGAGCGTGGCTGGGACGAGATAGCGCGCGTCCACACCACTTCAGTCGTGGACACGGTGGCCATCGACTCGATTACCGGGGAGGAGGACGAGCGGCTGGTTCCGGTCGGCGGCATCGCATACGCGGGCGCGCGCGGCGTGTCGCGCGTGGAGGTGCGCGTCGATGGCGAAGGCCCCTGGCGCGAGGCGCGGCTCAGGTCGCCGCTCTCCGACACCACCTGGGTCATCTGGCGATACGACTGGCCGTTCGAGGCGGGGCGGCACACCTTCGAGGTGCGCGCCGTGGAGAGCAACGGCACCCCGCAGACGGAGGAGGTCAACCCCGCGAGGCCCAGCGGCGCGACCGGCATACACAGCCGTCAGGCGTCGCTGTAGAGCCCAGACAAACGCAGACTGGCGTGGGGCAACCGACCACTGAAAACTAAGAACTAACCACTAACCACTAATGGACACGCTACTGTACGATGGCGATTGCGGCTTTTGCCGCGCCACGCGGCGTTTCCTGTCGGCACTGGACGTGACCAACCGCGTGCGCTGGCAGCCGTACCAGGCGCTGGCCGAGCCGCCCGACGGCCTGACGTGGGACGACCTGGACCGCGCGGCCTACCTTCACGCGGAGGACGGGCGGCTGTTCGAGGGGTACTACGCCTTCCGCGCCCTGACGGTCCGTGTGCCGCTGCTTATGCCGCTCGCGCCGCTGGCGTGGCTTCCCGGCATGGGCGCGCTGGGCAGCCGGGCGTACAGGTGGGTCGCCGCCAACCGCCGCCGCATCGGGTTCGGCTGCCGGGCCGGCGGATGGCCTTGGCGGAAGGTCAACTAGCAATCCGAAAAAGTCCCTTCCCCCTCGCAGGGGGAAGGTTAGGATGGGGGTGACGCTCCAACCACTTCCCTCTCCCCGCCCCGCCGCTTGACACCGCCCGCGCCGCCGCCCAAGATGGACTCACGACAAACACAGGAGGCCCATCGTGAGCACAACCGCCGCCACAGCCAACGACGCGCTCTTGACCGACCAGGACGTATCGCTGCTCCAATCGGACTGGGAGGCCAACCCCTCGCTCCGCCTGATGCAGAACGTGGTCGCCCAGCACGACGTAAACGACGTCGCCCTCGACCGCGCCCTCATCACCGGCGCCGAGCACAACTTCTCCAACGTGCTCGACAGCTGGCAGCCCACCCACCAGGGCAGGTCCGGCAGGTGCTGGCTCTTCGCCGGACTCAACCTCTTCCGCGTGGACACCATGAAGGCGCTGAACGTCAACCAGTTCGAGTTCAGCCAGAGCTACATGATGTTCTGGGACAAGATCGAGCGCGCCAACTTCTTCCTCGAGTCCGTCATCGACACCGCCGACCGCCCCACCGGCGACCGCCTCGTGGACTGGCTCATGGAGTCCCCCGCGCCGGACGCCGGCCAGTGGGATATGTTCATCAACCTCGTGAAGAAACACGGCGTCGTCCCCAAGTCCGCCATGCCCGAAACCGAGAGCTCCATGAGCACCATGCGCATGAACTCGTCGCTCTTCTACCTGCTCAGGCAGGGCGCCCAGCGCATACGCGGCCTGTACGCCGAAGAGGCCGGCATCGACGCCATGCGCGAGTCCAAGCGCCAGACGCTCAAGGTCGTATATCGCGTGCTCTGCATTCACCTGGGCACGCCGCCCGCCAGCTTCTTCTGGCAGTGGAAAGACCGCGAAGGCCGCTTCCACCGCGACGGCGACATAACCCCGCTCGAGTTCGCCCGCAAGTACGTCACCACCCCCTACGAGGAATACGTCTGCCTGGTGCACGACCCGCGCGAGTCCAGCGAACCGGGCAGCACCTACACCATCGGCTACCTGGGCAACGTCGTGGGCGGCTCCCCCGTCAAGTACCTGAACGTGGACATCGACCTGCTCAAGCGCGTGACCCTGGACTCGCTGCTGGACGGCCAGGCGGTCTGGATGGGCTGCGACGTAGGCAAGCAGATGCACCGCGACCAGGGCGTCTGGGACGCCGACCTGTTCGACTACGGCGCGGTCTATGGCGCCGACTTCGCGCTGGACAAGGCGGCGCGCATGGAGTACGGCCAGACGCGCATGACCCACGCGATGCTCTTCACCGGCGTCGACGTGGTGGACGGCAGCCCCCGCCGCTGGCGCGTGGAGAACAGCTACGGGGACGCCATAGGCGACAAGGGCTTCTGCGTGATGAACGACTCGTGGTTCGACGAGTACATGTTCGAGATCGCCGCCCCCAAGAGCCGCCTGCCGGACGACCTCCAGCGCGCCCTCGACGGCGACCCCATCCCCCTGCCGCCCTGGGACCCCATGGGAGCGCTCGCCGCCAGCTAACCAAAGTCCCTTCCGAAAAGTCCCCTCTCCCCCGCGTGGGAGAGGGTTAGGGTGAGGGGGCCTCCCGCATCGCCTTCCGAACGGTCCCTTCCCCCTCGCAGGGGGAAGGTTAGGATGGGGGCGCCGCCTCTACGCGCTGAACCGCGCCGGATCCAGCCCGCCCACCTCCACGTCGGTCTCGCCGCGCGTGATAAGGTCCACGATCACCTTCGCCATGCCCGGCCCCAGCATGATGCCCTGCCGCCCGCCGCCCGTCGCCACGAACGCGCCCTCCGCGCCCGGAGCGCGCCCAAGCAGCATCAGCCCGTCCGACGACACCGGCCGCAGGCACGCGGTCTGCTGCGCCAGCCGCGCGTCCTCCAGCGACGGCACCATCCTCAGCAGCGACGCCATTATCTTGTCCCGCGCCGCCGCCGTCGGCCTGTCGTCGAATCCCGCCTCCTCCTCCGTCGTGCCCGTCCACAGCAGCCCGTCCGGCTTGGTCGTGGCGTAGTCGCCCGCGTAGCCCAGCGAGCACCGGAACGGGTCTCCCGGCGCCTGCAATCGCAATATCTGCCCCTTCAGCGGGCTGACGGGCACTGGCGCGCCCAGCCACTCCGCCGCGTCCGCGCTCCACGGCCCCATCGCCAGCACCACCGTCTCGCACGCAATCTCGCCGCCCTCCAGCTTCACGCCCCGCACCCTTCCGCCCTCAACGCGCAGACCCGTCACGGTGCCGTGCCGCACCGTGGCGCCGCCGCGCTCGGCCGCCTGCACCAGCGCCAGCGTCAGACGGTAAGGCTCCACGTCGCCGCCGCCCTCCACGTACACCCCGCCAATCGCCTCGGGATTCACGCGCGGCTCTATCTCGAACACCTCTTTCGCGTCCACCCAGCGCGCCGACGGCCCCTCTTCGTGCCGCCGCCAGCTCAGGCTCGCCCGGAGCTGCGCCGCCTCCTCGTCGCTGAACGCCAGCGACAGCGACGGCCTAAGCCGGAACTCGGTGTTCACCCCGGTCTCCTCCGGCAGCTCGCTACCGAAACGCTCGTGCAGCCGCCAGGCCTCGGCCAGCACCGGCACGTTGGGGCCTGCGCCCCTCGGCCGGCTCAGCCCGCCGTAGGCGAACCCGGATGCGTGGCTGCCCACCGAGTCCTTCTCCACGATTACGCTGCTCACCCCCTCCCTGGCGAGCAGGTACGCGGTGGACACGCCTACTATGCCGCCGCCCACTATAACGACGTCTGCCGAGCTCGAGCTGACCATAAGGGCGTCCTCCTATGTTCTGCGAGATTGGGCCAAGTATAGTATGGTCTAACTTTCTTCACAATTCTTCGTTATAGTGTTGTGTGAAACATCCCTGAGAGTCCCTTCCCCCTTGATGGGGGCCAAATGCACAACTAGGTTAGGATGGGGGTGAATACTCTCCAGATGAAGGACTTGGCTTGGACTGGCTGAAACGCATATCCCTGGGGCAGGTCGTTCTGCTGGTCCTGGTGCTGGCGATAGCCTTCGGCGGCACCTACGCCGGCTACTACTGGTACTCCGACCGTGAAGTAGAGGAGGATGGCGAGACCGACCTGCTCGTGCCCGTGCGCCGCGGCAACCTCGTCAACGAGGTATCCATCAGCGGCAGCCTGGTTTACCCGGACCGCGAGACGCTCAGCTTCGACATCGAAGGCGTTATTGGCGAAATCCTGGTCGAAGAGGGCGACCGCGTGATCCAGGGCCAGTTGCTGGCCCGCCTGGACGGCGACACCGTATCCGCGCTGGAGCACGCCGCCGCCAGGGCCAGGGTGGACCTGCGCGACGCCGAACAGGCGGTGGTGGACGCGGTGATGGACGCCACCGCTACGCCCTCCGCGCTCGAATTCGCCGAGGCCGAAGCCGCCATCGCCGACGCGGAGGTCGCCTACCGCGACGCCCAGGAGGCCCACGACAACCTCGGCGTAGTCACCGAGTACGACCTCGCCAGGGCGCGCGAGAAGGTCGCCGCCGAACGCCTCGCCCTCGCCGCGGCCGAGGACGACCTCGCCGATACGATAGCCGGCGCCGACACCGACGACATCGCCGACGCCCACTCCACCATCCGCACCGCCACCACCAACCTCGACAACGCCGAGCGCGACGAGGAGCTGGCCCGCCGCGAGTGGAACCGCAAGCTGGACGACGCCCGCGACGCCGTGCAGGACTCCCTGGACACCATGGGCGACTACTACCAGAAGTGGTTCGGCGTCCGGCCCGATGACGACGACATCGCCAGGGGCCTGGACGAGGTGCTGGCGTCCTGGGGCACCGACCTCGAATCGCTGTTCGACCCCGATTCGGTCGGCCCGCTGCGCCGCTATCCGCACCCCGGCTCTACCCCTGCCACCTCCACAGTCCCCTGGAACGAGAACACCATGCTCTTCTGGCTCAGGGTCTATCCCGGCAACATATCGCTGACCTGCGAGGAGCCGCTCCGGAGCGACACCATCTGCGTGAGGCCCGACTTCGACGACGAATGGGAAGTGTACGCGGAGAAGCTGTCGGCGCTGGACGACCTGGAGTTGGAGGCGACCAGGGCGCTCTCCGCCCTCGAGGAGACCGTCACCAGCGCCAGCGAGAAGCTCTTCAACTCGCAGTACGCCCTGGCCGACGTCCTCGCCGGGCCCGACGCCGTGGACCTGGAACACAAGCGAAAGGCCCTGGACCTCGCCAGAGAGGCCCTCAATGTGGCCGAGCAGGAGCTCGAAGACCTTCAGAGCGAACCCGATCCCCTCGACGTCGCGGCCGCCATCGTGGACGTCGCTCTCAAGGCCGCCGCGCTCGAACAGGCGAAGGAGGACCTGGATGAATTGCGGCAGGTGGGCGAAGTCGACCCTCTCGACCTCGCCCTGCTACATACCGACATCGAGGCGGCCCGCACCGCGCTGACCAACGTGCTCGCTGACCTCGAAGCGGTCGTCTTGCGCGCGCCGTGGAGCGGCACGGTTTCCGAGCTGCTGACGGACGTCGGCCAGCAGGTGAGGGTGGGCGACGCGGTGTTGGAGATGGTCGATCCCAACGTCGTCGAGATGTCCGGCATCGTGGACGAAATCGACGTGCTCTACCTGCGGGAGGGCGCGGCCGCCACCGTGCGCCTCGAGGCGCTGCAGGGCCAGACGCTCGCCGGCGTGGTGTCCAGAATCGCCACCGAGCCGAACAGCCAGCAGGGCGTGGTAAGCTACCCGCTCGACGTCGCCCTGGAAACCGCCCCCGGCGTGCAGCTACTGGAGGGCCTCAGCGCCTCCGCCAGCGTCGTCATCCGCGAAGAAACCGACGTGCTGCTCATCCCCCTCCAGGCCCTGCACGGCACCTTCGACAGGCCCGCCGTGCGCCTTCTCGGCGAAGACGGCGAGGTCGAGCTCAGGGAAATCATCCTCGGAAACAGCGACGACTTCTGGACCGTGGTTGAGAGCGGCCTAAGCGAGGGCGAGACGATACTGATGCAGTCGCAGGACGCATCCGAATCGTTCTTCGGCTTCGGCAGGGGCTTCGGCGGCGGCGCGACTCGCACCATCGTCGTTCCCCCCGGCGGAGGAAGGCCCCGCTAGCATGATCAGGCTGGAAGAAGTTTCCAAGATATACCGCATGGGCGCCGTGGAAGTCGCCGCGCTCCAGGGCGTCAGCGTATCCGTCGAACCGGGCGAGATGGTCGCCATCATGGGGCCGTCCGGCTCCGGCAAGTCCACCCTGATGAACATCATCGGCTGCCTCGACGTGCCCACCTCCGGCAGCTACACGCTGGAGGGCGAGGACGTGGGCGGAATGGGCGACAACCGGCTCGCCGAAATACGCAACGGAAAGATAGGCTTCGTATTCCAGACCTACAACCTGCTTCCCCGCCTGTCCGCGCTCGCCAACGTCGAACTGCCGCTCCTCTACGGCAGCCGCAGGAACCGCCGCCGGCGCGCGCTTGAAGCGCTGGATCGCGTCGGCCTGTCCGACCGCGTCTCCCACAAGCCCACCGAGCTCTCCGGCGGCCAGCAGCAGCGCGTGGGAATCGCGCGCGCGCTCGTCAAGCGCCCCACCATACTCATGGCCGACGAGCCTACGGGCAACCTGGACAGCGCCTCCAGCGAGGAGATTCTGACCATCCTGGAGCGGCTCAACCGTGAAGAGGGCATGACCGTCGTCGTGGTGACGCACGAGGCCCCCATCGCCGCCCGCGCCCGGCGCGTCCTCTCGATGCTGGACGGGCGCATCGTAAGCGACGAGTCGCAGCCCGCCGCCACGCCCGCCTGGAGCGCCCCGTGACCCCTGCGGACGTGCTCAGGACCGCGTTCATCTCCCTGGGCGCGAACAAGCTCCGCGCGGTGCTCACCCTGCTCGGCATCGTCATCGGCGTCAGCGCCGTCATAACCCTCATGTCGCTCGGCAGGGGCGCGCAGGAATCCATCACCTCCCGCATCGAGGAGCTGGGCACCAACCTGCTCTTCGTGCGTCCGGGCGAGTCCAGCGCGGGCGGCGCGTTCGGCGGGCTGGGCAGCGCCACCACGCTGACGCTCGGCGACGCCTACGCCCTCGTCGACCCGCAGGCCGCGCCCTCCGTGGCCGCCGTCGCGCCCGAGATACGCACCGGCGGCCAGGTGGTCGCCATGGGCAACAACACCTTCACCCAGATTGTGGGCGTCACGCCCGAATACGAGGTCGTCCGCAACTCGCCCGTGGAGCGGGGCCAGTTCATCTCGGAAGCGCACGTGCGAAACCGCTCCGAAGTGGCCGTGCTGGGCGCGCCCATCGCCGAGCAGCTCTTCGGATTCCGCAGCCCCGTCGGCCAGCACATGCGCATAAACGGCCGCGAGTTCACCGTCATTGGCGTGCTCCCCAGCCAGGGCGGGGGCTTCTTCGGCATCTTCGGAAACGAAGTGCTGGTGCCCATAACCACCGCCTACTACCGGCTCGACTTCGAGCGCACCGTTCAGGGCGACGTCATAGTGGACTCCATCAACGTCAGCGCGAAGGACGACGCCGTGTCGCAGGACACGATAAACGAGATTACGGCGGTGCTGCGGCTTCGCCACCGGCTCACTGGCGAAAACGACTTCACGGTAACCAGCCAGGAGGAGACTATCGAGGCGCTGGAGGAGACCACCAACACCTTCGTCGTGTTCCTGGGGGCCATAGCCGGCATCTCGCTGCTCGTGGGCGGCATCGGCGTAATGAACATAATGCTGGTGTCCGTCACCGAGCGAACGCGCGAAATCGGCGTGCGCAAGGCGATGGGCGCCAAGCGCCGCGACATCCTGCTCCAGTTCCTGGCCGAGGCCACGCTGCTCAGCCTCGGCGGCGGGGCCGTCGGCGTCGTCGCGGGCATGGCGCTCTCCCGCGCCCTGGACGGTCGCGACCTTATCGGCACCGGAGCCTTCCAGACCAGCGTCAGCGGCGACATAGCCGTGCTCGCCATCGTCGTTTCCGCCGCCATCGGCATCTTCTTCGGCCTCTATCCCGCCGTGCGCGCCGCCGGCCTCCACCCCATCGACGCCCTCCGCTACGAGTAACGGCATCAACGGAGAAAGCACCATGACAGGTCGCACCTTTGCCTTGCTGATAATCGCCGTGGCCGCAATCGGCGTCGCGGCCGCCGCCGGCGTAATCGCATACATGGAGCGCGGCGACGACGAACCCGCCGACCGGACCGCCTTCGCCGAGCTGCCGCAACCGAGCGCGTCCGGTGGGCAGCCGTCTGCCGCCGCCGTCCCCGCCGCGCCACAATCGGACGGCGCGGCCATCGTGTCGCCCGAAGGCGTCGAGACCCTGGCGGGCACGGTCGAGAGCGTCGAGGGACGCAGCCTCTCCATCGCCACCGAAGAAGGCTCCGAGACCGCGACGGTCGAACAGGGCGCCGCGGTGACGCTGTTCCTGGAGCGTTCCCTCGACGACCTGGAAGAGGGCATGACCGTGACGCTGACGGGCGAGCGCGGCGAGGGCGGCGTAACCCGCGCAGATTTGATAACGCTTGGATACGTCTTCGAGATGGGCGCGCTGGGCTTTGGCGCCCAGTTCCCCGACGGCGGCCGGTCGGGGCCGTTGGGTGGCGGAATCCTACGCGCGGGGGATCCGCCGAGCGCGGAAGACATCGCCGAACTGGAACGCCAGTTGGGCAGGGAGATTCCGCCGGAGGCGTTGCAGCGCATACAGGCGTTCGCCGAGCAGGGCGGCGGGAACGCGGGACAGCTACGCGGCGGGGGCGGGTCGGGCGCGGGACTCGCTCGGCGCGGCGGGGTGAGCGGCGAAATCACTCAGATAGGCGACGGGCGCATCACCATCGAGACGGAACGAGGCCCCGTACAGGCCACCTACGACGACGACACCCAGGTGCGCGAGATAACGACAGAGGCCGAGCTTGCCGACCTGCCCGTCGGCGCCCAAGTGCGGCTGGTAGGCCACCGCACCGGCACAGGCGAATTCCGAGCCATGGCCGTCATCATGGCGCCCGACTTCGCCGAGGCGCTGGGCGGCCCGTAGCCGCCCCACAGCCCGCCGAAGCGTCAGGATAGGTGTGATAGAGTCCCCTCTCCCGCGTGGGGGCTGACAGGGGTATGTTTGAGGCGTAAGCCTTCCGAAAAGTCCCTTCCCCCTTGATGGGGGAAGGTTAGGATGGGGGTGGCGTCGCCGCCCACACGTCCCTTTCCCCTTACTGCCATTCCGAGCGGAGCGGAGCGCAGCCGAGGAATCTAAAGTGGTTGCCTTTGCCACTCGAACGCTCTGGTCCTCGGAAATCGGCGACCTGCGTGAGCCGTCCTCCCACGACGAAACGGGAACGGCGATGTCGGCGACGCGCTTTTGTGGAAGCAGGGCTATTCCGCGGTAGTACTGGGACGTTGAGGGATGCACCCGCAAAAGTGCCGGGTGAGCGAACACCAGCTTGGGGTCGACTCCGGACCCATCTGTAAACGCACTTCCTGATCTCGCGGCGTCCGAAACGGCGCATCTGCTGGCTGGAGTTGCCTTTGCCTCGTTGCAGCGTCCAAATGTCCGCACAGGCGAAACCGGACTGTTCGGCGTAGTCCGCCAGAATGAGATCAACGGGCAGTTCCTCGCCGTGATACTGGACGTTGTCATTTACCATTATGACTGTTCCGCCCGGCCTGACCACACGCCCAAGCTCAGCCACTATGATAGCCATTTCGAATAAGTAGCCTTCTATTAGACGGATGACGTGTCGATTGCCGAGTTCCCCTTGCCGCTGCCTCAGTATGTGCAGCACTTCGTGAATCGCTCCCTGGTCCTGGTACATTCGCTGGGCGTGTCCTAGCAGACCGGAGTCCATGCCGTAAGTCCTCCGCAACCATTCCAGCTTGGGCTTGTTCTCTACGGTCGCCGACAGCATCTGCTGGCGTAAGTTGGCGAAGTCTGCTCGGTCGTAGCCGAGCCAGGCCAATTCGAGAGCGTATGTGCGGGTGTAGTCGTAACGGTTGGCGTATGGCGGTGACGTAATCACCATGTCGAACGAATCTGATGGCAAGGTTCGCAGCAATTCCAGGCTGGAGCCTGTCAGAAGCGTGGGGTATCCCCGCCCCAACTCGCGTTTCAAGGCCCTGATGTCTTGCGCCATCTCGGTCAGTCGGTGTTCGAGGGCCTGTCGAAACGGCAATATCGGCCCCTTGTCAACCCGCGCGCGGAGCGACCGCCCCGAGCGGTAGTCCCACCTGAGATACTGCCCGTCCTTGCGCGTGTAGCTCACGTCCTCGAGGATGGACATGCAGGCGAAGCTCATGAGCGCCTGCAAGGTTGGGTCGCTGATGTCTTCTATAAACCGCCTCGCCTTCGCGATGGCGGCCTCCGTTTCATCCGGAAACGCGGATTCGGTGATCTTGACGTGTTGGAAGGCGTACCTGGCCAAAGCCGGCTCGTCGGACGCAATGTACTCGACAAGGCTGTTCCCAATGGATTCGAGCTCAGCGCGGCAAACGCCGTTTGCCGCCTGTGCTATCGCCTGTCCCGCCAACACGCCGACGGGCATTATCTCTATGCCGGTCGCGGAAATCCCGTTGCCCGCCGCAACCAGTGGCGCCGTCCCGATACCCGCGAACGGATCGAGGAGAGAAGTCGGTTGGTATTCGTCGACAAAGTCATCTACCAGTTCCTTGGAAAAGCCCTCTTTGTACTTCATCCAGCGCAGCCCGGCGGCGTTACGATTGCCCTGGTACGAAACGGTCTTGCGATTGAACGCTGAATTGACGCTCAGGCGCGCGCCGAAGCGGTCTTGCAGACGCTGCCTCTCGGTGACGCTGCCGCCGTTAGGGGATGAGACGAGTTCCATATGCTCGGTCCACGTTTTGGATGCTTGTCGAAGTGACTTGGGCAAAGCATAGCACAGTCGTTCTTGGCACGCTAGCCATTTCCCAGCTCGTATTCTCCACACAATAGCTGTCGGCTTGTCTTGACACTGTAGGCCGAAAGACGCGGACGCGCAAACCCACCGCCCGCTAAGGTACAGGCAGTCGAGTTGCCGCCGCCCACTCGTCGCGCCCTTCGCGGGTTTCCAATTCGAGGGGCCCCGTGCGACCTCAAAATCAATGGTTACCGAACTAGAGATGTGACCTCAAAATCGCGGTTACCGTGCGGTGTTCCAGGTTAACGGGTCTCCACGCCTCCACGCCAGCTTCTGGAGACTCTCGATCTCCTCGTCTATCCGACGACTCACCCACAGCGGGTTGAGCGAAGCGTACAGCCGCTCCAACACCAACCGCCGAGCTCCCACCAGCGCCCCGCTGTCGAGCATCCGCTGGTACGGCGTCATCGCCTCGTCGTGCCGACGCACCACCCGGTCCCCCTGCCGACTCTTGTCCACAAGCCGACGCACCGGCTGGAAGAAGTTCGCCTGCAGACGCGCCAGCGAGTAGAGTTTCCGCATCTGCTTGAACGCCTCAGACGTCGAGTAGCGCGCGTGTCCGGTCAGCCGACGCACCACCGCGCCGTTCTTCTGCTCGACGTGCGCGCTGTCGTTTTTGCGGTACGGCCTGCTCCTCGTGAGCGTGATCCCGTTCTTCTCACAGTAGGCGTACAGACCATGGTTGATGAACTCAGACCCGTTGTCCGAGTCCAGCCCCAACAGCGGCACAGGCAACCTCCCCCGTATCCTGCGTATCGCCGCCCCAACGCGCTCCTGCGTCTTCCCCCACACAACGTCCATCTCAACCCATCCCGTAGCTACGTCCACAGCCGTCACGGTCCACAGGTGGAACCCCTCACAGTGGTCGTTCCGCAGTGCGCCACGGTGTCCACCTCCACGAAGCCGGGCTGCGCGTCATCCCAGTCCCAGTGGGTCCGCACCGCGATCCGGTTCCGAAGCAGAGTCCCCGCCTTCGTCAGACTGGTCACTCTCTTCCTCACCGGCGCCTGGTGCGCGGCCAGCAACCGCTCCAGTGTAGCCGCGCTCACACGCCGCAGCTTACCCTCGGTCGAGCAGTCCATCTCCAGTTCGCCGAACCGAGCCAACCGAGACGCCAGTTCTCCCACGAACGGGTGCAGCCGCCTGGCCCCGATCCCTCCCGCCGCCTCGTGCACCACCCTGGCCGCCTCAGCAACCTCCGGGCCGTACTCTACGGGCCGGCCCACGCGCCCGCCCTTGCTCTCCCGCCTTCTACCCGACAAGGCTCGTATCGCCGACTTCCGGTGGTAGCCGGTCACAGCTTCCACCTCGTCGAGTATCCTTCCCTTCTCACCCTTATCCGCTTTCACGTACCTCTGTTGCTGTCTGGCCACGTACTCTTGAACGCTCTTTTGATTCACGGCTACCTCCCAGTCTTGGGTAACCGTAATTTTGAGGTACATTCCCCGCTTCGGTAACCATAATTATGAGGTCATGCGCATCCTGGACATCACCAAGACCTTCAACTCAGAAGGCATTGCCAGCCCTGCTGGGAAGCGCTGGACGAAGACGGTCGTCTACAGGATGCTAACCAACCAGGCGTACAAGGGGACTCTGGTGTGGGGAGCATCGGCCAAGGACAAGGCCCCTGCAGTGAGAGTGGAGGACGCATTTGAGGGGATCGTGTCGGGGTCGCAGTTCGAGCGAGTCTCTGAGCTTCTGCGCTCCAAGGCGCCGGCGAAGGTGCACCCCAGGAGAGTGGCGAGCTCCTACCTGCTCAGCGGACAGGACGCCAAGAGCGGCAGGTTCTCCTACTACGTCTGCCAGTCGGTCCAGAAACGCGGCAAGGGGGCCTGCAAGGCTCCCAGGCTCAACGCCAGGAGGTTCGAGAAGCTGGTCGTCGACAAGATTCGATCCAACATCCTGACCGAGAGCAACATCAGGGAGCTTGTGAAGCTGGTGGACGAGGAGATGGACAGCGTGGCGCGCGAGCAGCGCAAGAAGCTGAGGTCCATCGAGGGTGAGCTTGCTGAAGTCCAGCGGTGGCTGGACAGGCTCTACCGAGCCATTGAGACGACCGATCTCGACATCACGGACATAGCGCCGCGCATACGGGAGCATAGGGAGAGGGAGCGCAAGCTTCAGGAGTCGGTGCGATCTACGAAGGGGATGCTCTCCGAGCGCAGGATGAGGCTGGACGACGTGGAGATCATCGCGGCGTTCGCCAAGGACATGAGCGAGTGGCTTCAGGAGAGCGAACTCACTGAACGCAGGGCGTTCATCCGGTCGTTCGTGAAGGAGATAGTGGTGGCTCCCGGCGAGGCCAGGCTGCGCTACACAATTCCTATGCCTCAGGATAGCCGGATAGCCGGGATGGAAGCGGAGGACGTGTCCATACTCAGGCCGGTTCTGTCTACAGTAACCTCTGGTGGGGAAGGGGAGACTCGAACTCCCACGCCTTTCGGCACATGATCCTAAATCATGCTCGTCTACCAATTCCGACACTTCCCCCAAGCGTGGGCACACCGGACCGCGCGGTGCGCTGAAGCCCCGATTATACGCCGTGACAGCGGAGGGCGTCCACGCTTACCCTGGATATGGAGCCTGTAACAGTTTAGTCGGTCATGCACATGTAGGGGCAATCCCTTGTGGTTGCCCCCGTTGGTCATCACGCTAATGGCGCCTGCGGCGGACGCCTCAACGCACGGGGTGCCGACCAGGATGATACAGGTTCTCCCCTCCATCTCAATTTGACGTTGAGGCCGGCTTGTGCTAGCTTACGCCCACCCAAATGGAGGCAAGGCCCTCCAAGCGAAATAGACACGCCGCTCAGCGGCGCGGCAAGGAGATGCTGCTATGTCGAAAGTCTCAGGATTGCCCAAGTTGCTGCTCGTAGCGTCGGCGGCGCTGCTGATGCTGCTGTTCGCCCTGGCCTGCGCCTCGGACGAACCCGAAGCGCCTCCTACTCCTACGCCCATCGACGTTGAAGGAATCGTGGGACGGGCGCTTGGCGGAGTGCAACCAGGGGTCACCTCTGAGGAAATGGCAAGCGCCATTCAGCAGGCTCTCGCCGCACAGCCCGGCGTTACCACCCAGGACGTCGCCAACGAGATAGCGAAGGCCCTGGCCGCCCAACCCGGCGGTGTCACCTCCGCGGAGATGGCCTCCGCCATCGCGAGCGCCCTCGAACAACAGGAGGGTCTCACAACCGAGGACGTGGCCAGCGAGATAGCGAAGGCGCTCCAGGCGCAGCAACCGGGCGTTACACCGGACGAGCTCTCCGCCGCCATACAGGGCGCGCTCGCCGAACGCCCCGGAGTGACCGAAGCCCAGGTCGCCGCGGCCATAGAGAGCGCTCTGGCCGGGCAGAGGGCAGAGATAGAGGCCGCCGTCCAGAGCGCGGTCGCGGCGAGCATAGAGGCGGGCAGTAGGGGCGGCACCCTGCGCGCAAGCGTGCCCTACGACGTGTTCCACTTCGACCCGCACCGCAACGGCGCGACGCCAGCGCTCATCTTCTTCAGCAACGTCTTCGAGCATCTGGCCGCCGTCGATCCCAACAACAGGGACGCGGTCATAGGCCAGATAGCCACCAAGTGGGAGCAGAGCGGCGACGGCACCGAGTGGACCTACACCATCCGCGAGGGCATCGACTGGCACGACGGCGAGGCCCTGGGCGCCGACGACGTGGTGAGCACCTTCCAGCGCATCCTCGACCGGCCCAACAACATGCCCATAGGCCGCCTCAAGTGCATAAACGCCCTGGTGGACAGCGTCGAGCAGATTGACGACAATACCGTGAAGGTCACGCTCGAAAAGCCGGCGGTCAACTACTACGCCTGCTGGACGCAGCCCTTCTTCCACATCCTGCCCCAGCACGTTACCGACACGATAGACACCGCCGCCGAGCTTACAGACCTGACCCAGGACGACTGGATTGGCAACGGCGCCTTCAAGGTGAGCGAGTGGCGCAGAAACGACGTCACCAAGCTCGAGGCCAACGACAACTACTACATCGAGGGCCTGCCCCTGCTGGACGGCATCGAGGTTTACGTCATACCCGACAACGCCACCAGGCTGTCCGCGCTCGAAGCGGGACGCATCGAGATACACTCCGGCTTCCCCGCAATCAGCAAGCAGGAGGCCACCGACCTCAAGAACGCCCGCCCCGCCGACCTCAAAGTACATGGCTACGTGCCCCCCGGCGCGCTGTTCTGGTTTATGAACGTCAACGCCGAGACGACCAACGAGCACAAGATACGCGAGGCCATGCACCTCGCCATCAACCGCCAGCAGCTCATCGAGATAGTGGGACAGGGCAGCGGCCAACCCAGCCATCCCTACTGGTCGGACACCTGGATGCTGTCCATGGAGGACTGGCTGACGTATCCGGGCATACGCCCCGACAAGACCGAAGACCTCGCCAGGGCCAAGCAACTCGTGGAAGAGGCCACGGGCGGCGCAGGCGCCGACGCTGCCATCATGGTGCAGAGCGGCGTGTTCCCCGCGCCCCAGCTGGCAGAGGTCATCTCCACGCAGCTGCGCGACATAAACATCAACGCCGAGGTGCGCGCGCTCGATCCGGGCGCAGGCATCACCGCGTTCGTCAACCAGGACTTCGTGACCACGGTGTGGGAAACCAACACCGGCTACGCCGACCCCGACTCGTTCATCGACCAGGTGTACCTGTCGCCCAACGTCCACTGGCAGGACGAGGACCTGAAGTCGCAATACATCGCGCTATGGGAGCAGGAGCGCGGCGAACTGGACCGCGCCAAGCGCGGCGCTCTGCTGCGGCAGATGGTGGACATACAGTTGCAGGACCTCAACACCAGCTGGGCCATACGCCCCGACATCCAGTTGGTCTATTCGGCCAGCCTGCAGAACTTCGTGCCCTGGAACACCATCATGCACCACTCGAACTTCTCCTACGTGTGGCTCGAACAGTAAGCCGCCACCGTGTAGGGGCGGGTTTCCAACCCGCCCGGGTGGTGCGGCAAGCGTAGGCCAACCGCACCAAAAAATCCCTTCCCCCTGCGAGGGGGAAGGGCCTGCCCTGAGCTTGCCGAAGGGTTAGGATGGGGGTGTGTGCCGCTACGCCGCCGCCGCGAATCCGGCAGTTCGCGGCGTATTCGAATAACGTTCAGGAGATAGGCGTTTGGGCCAGTACCTCGCCAGGCGGCTGCTGCTGTTCATCCCCACGCTCGTCGGGGCGTCTTTGCTCGTGTTCGTGCTGGTGCGCCTGATACCGGGCGATCCCGCGCTGCTCATACTCGCGGGCAGTTCCGGCGACATCCCCTTTTCGCAGGAGGAGTACGACGCGCTGCGCGCCAGCATGGGGTTGAACCAGCCCATCTACATACAGTACCTGGACTGGCTGGGGCAGTTCGTCACGCTGGACTGGGGCAAGTCCCTCTACTACAACTCGCTGATAGTGGATGAGTTGAAGCCCAAGATGATTCTGACGCTGGAGCTCGGCATTCTGAGCATGGCGCTAGCCACGGTGTCGGCCATATTCATGGGCGTGCTCGCGGCGGTGAAGCAGGACACCATCATCGACCGCGCCATAATGGTCTTCTCCGTAACCGGCCTGGCGGTGCCCACCTTCGTCATGGGCCTGCTGGTGCTGCTGTTTCTGGTCAAGGTGTTTTCGTGGTTCCCGCCGCTGGGCACCGTCTATCTCTGGGACGATCCGATGACGAACCTTCGCACGCTGGTGTGGCCGATACTGGTCGTGGCCTACTTCAATAACGCCGCCATCACCCGCATGACGCGCGCCCAGATGCTGGAGGTGCTGCGACAGGACTACATGCGCACCGCGCGCGCGAAGGGACTCATCGAGTCGCTGGTGGTGTACCGCCATGGGCTGCGCAACGCGGTGCTGCCGGTCGTCACTCTGTTCGGCCTGCAGATGGGCGCGCTGCTGGGCGGCGCGCTGGTCATCGAGACGGTCTTCAGCCTGCCGGGCATGGGGAGATTTCTCATCGAGTCCATCCAGCGCAGAGACTACCCCATCGTCGAGATAATAATCCTGATAATCGCGTTCTCTTTCGTGACGATCAACCTGCTGGTGGACCTGAGCTACGGGCTGCTGGACCCCCGGATACGGGTCAGGTAGGCGCGAATGGCAAACCGGACCGACAACACCGCACAGGAAGCCGGCGGCGCGCAGACCGGCGCGACCCCCGCGCGTTCCGGGCTGGCGGGCGCGGCGCACACCGGCCTGCGGTTCGCCGCGCGCAAGCCGCTGGGCATGGCCGGCGCGCTGCTGCTGGCGCTGATGACGTTCATCGCCATATTCGCGCCGTTCCTCACGCTCCACGACCCCTACGAGAGTTTCTCCGGCGCGCGGCAGGTCGCGCCGCAACTGGAGTACTGGTTCGGCACCGACAACCTGGCGCGGGACATCTACAGCCGGCTGATAATCGGCACGCAGGTGTCCATGCTGGTCGGCTTCTCGGTGGTGATAATCAGCGTGACGGTCGGCACCATAATAGGGCTCATCAGCGGCTACCTCGGCGGCTGGGTGGACAACACGCTCCAGCGCATAATGGACATCATCCTGGCCATTCCGGCGCTGTTCCTGGCGCTGTCGTTCATGGCGGTGCTCGGCCCCTCGGTGGCGAACGTCATCGCCTCGCTCTCCATCGTCAGCGTGCCCGTGGTGGCGCGCGTGGTGCGCTCCACCGTCATCAGCCTGCGCGAGAGCATGTTCGTCGAGGCGGCGCGCGCGATAGGCGCGGGCGACGTGCGCATAACGCTGCTGCACATCCTGCCCAACAGCTTCGCGCCCATAATCGTCATGGCGTCGGTGCTGCTCGGGCTTGCGATAGTGTCCGAGGCGACCCTCAGCTTCCTGGGCGTGGGGATACCCTTCAACATCCCCTCCTGGGGCGGGATGCTCGGCGGCGAGGCCAAGCAGTACGTCCGCTCCGCGCCGTGGATGCTGTTCTTCCCCGGCCTCGCGCTCAGCCTGACCGTGCTGGGCATCAACCTGCTCGGCGACGCGCTCCGCGACACGCTGGACCCGCGGCTGCGCGGCCTGGGCGGCCGCCCGATATAGGGCGCGGGTCGATGACCGGGCGCACCGCGCACCTGGGCCCGCCGGGCACCTTCAGCGAAGAGGCCGCCGTCCGGCACGACGCCGACGCCGAGCTTCTGCCGCTCGCCACCATCGCGGAGGTGTTCGAGGCGGTGTCCTCCGGGCGCGCCGAGCGGGGCGTGGTCCCGTTCGAGAGCACGCTGAGCGGGCCGGTTCCCGCCACAGCGGAGCTGCTCGCCGCCCGGAGCGGTGTCGCCGTTCGCGGCGAGATAGACCTGCCGACAGACCACTGCCTGGCGTCGCGCAGCGGCGTCACGGCGTCGGAAGTGACGGTCGTGTTCTCGCACCCGCAGGCGCTGGTCGAGTGCCGGGACTACCTGGCGCGCAACCTGCCGCGTGCCGAGCGGCGCGCCTCCGCCAGCACCGCCGCCGCCCTGGACGACATGGAGCGCAGCGAGCAGCCCGCCGCGGCCATCTGCTCGCAACGAGCCGCCGAGGGAAGGGCCGAGATTATCGACCACCGCATCCAGGACCGCCCCGACAACTCGACCCGGTTCATCGTCCTGGTTCCGTTAGCCTCGACGGGCTGACAGGGGGTAGGCGTCGCGAATAAGCCTTCCGAATTGTCCCTTCCCCCTCGGATGGGGGAAGGTTCTTCCGAATTGTCCCTTCCCCCTCGGACGGGAGAAGGTTCTTCCGAATTGTCCCTTCCCCCTCGGATGGGGGAAGGTTAGGATGGGGGTGACGCTCAGGAAATGAAAGAACTTACCAAACAACAAGTACAGACGCTGGCGGACACCCTGGGCGTGCCCGTCGGCTCCGAGGAGCTGGACGAGGTCGCCGCCCGCTTCAACGCCCTGCTCTGGACGATGGATAAGATCGAAAACCTCGAATGGCGGGACGTGGACCCGGTGACCTGGGTCTCGCGCCCCGAGGACGTGTAGCATGAACGCCGAAGACCTGGCCTTCGCCAGCATAGAGACGCTCGCCCCGCTCCTCCAGTCGCGGGAGGTGTCGGCGGCGGAGCTGACCCGCAACTTCCTCGAGCGCATCGAGCGCCACAACGAGGGCCTGGGCGCGTACATCACCGTGACGGGCGAGCACGCGCTGCGCTCGGCGCAAGCGGCCGACGACGCCATCGCGCGCGGCGAGTACCGCGGCCCCATGCACGGCATACCCATCGCGCTGAAAGACCAGGTGTACACCAAGGGCGTGCGCACCACCGCCGGATCCAGCATCCTGGCCGACTTCGTACCCGACGAGGACGCCACCATCGTCAAGCGGCTGGACGCGGCGGGCGCGGTGCTGCTGGGCAAGCTCAACCTCAACGAGTTCGCCATGGGCGGCACGCTCGCCCACACCTACGGCCTGCCGCGCAACCCCTGGAACCCGGCCCACGCCCCCGGCGGCTCCAGCAGCGGCTCCGGCATCGCGGTCGCCGCCGGTCTCGCCACCGCCACCATCGGCGAGGACACCGCCGGCTCCATCCGCAACCCCGCGTCGTTCTGCGGCGTCGTCGGCGTGAAGGCCAGCAGCGGCACGGTGTCCCGCCACGGCATAGTGCCGCTCTCCTGGTCGCTGGACACCGCCGGCCCGATGACCCACACCGTCCGCGACTGCGCCTGGATGCTCGGCGCGATAGCCGGTCGCGACGAGAACGACCGGCTCACCTCCCGCCGTCCCGTGCCCGACTACACGTCGCAACTCGGCTGCGGCGTCGAGGGGCTGCGCGTCGGCGTCATCCGCGAGCTGACGCAGGCCGAGGGCGTGCACCCGGAGACGCGGCGGGCGGTCGAGGATGCCGCGGAGCAGCTAGCGGGCATGGGCGCTCACGTGGACGAGGTGTCCGCGCCCATCGTCGAGTACGCGGGCGCGATCTACATGTCCTTCTGCGACGTGGACAACCCCCGCCTGCACGAGGGCCGGCTGTACGAAAGCCCCGAGGACTACGACTACGCCACGCGCGTGCGGCTGCTGCTCGCCAACATCGTGCCCGCGTCCATGGTCAGCAAGGCCCACCGCGCCCGGGCGCTGCTGCGCCGCGAGATGCACCGGCTGATGGAGACCGTGGACGTGGTCATCTCCCCGACGACCGCCGGCCCCGCGCCGCCCATCGAGGCCACGCAATCCAAGGTGACCACGGTCGACGAGGTCGTGCGCGGCGTGTTCGCCGTCCGCAACAACAGCACCACCTTCAACATGTCTGGCCTTCCCGCAGTCTCGGTGCCCTGCGGCTTCTCCGGCGACGGCCTGCCGCTCGGTCTCCAGGTAGCCGGCCGGATGCACGACGACGAAACCGTCTTCCGGGTCGCCCACGCCTACGAGCAGGCCAACGACTGGGCCGCGCGGCGGCCAGTGGTTAGTTATTAGTAGTTAGTTATTGGTGGCCAGGTGTCAGTAGTTCAGTGAGTCCGTTGATCCAGGCGATAAACTGATACACTGACCAACCGACACACTAGCCACTTAGCGGTAAGGGGGTAAGAATGCAGTACCTCAGATTCATAGCGGCGTTCCTGGTTTACACCATCATCGACGTGGGCTGGAACCTCTCGCCCATCGCTACGGGGATGTACGAGAGCCTCTACGAGGCGAGCGGCCACGACAAGATGTTGGACGCCTACGGCAGGGAGGCGCTCCTGGGGAGCGGAGGCGAGATTCTGGCTCTGCTCGCCTTTCTGCTGCTGATAGCGTTCGCCAACAGCTACCTCGCCATCGAGCCGGCGGTCAGGGAAAACAGCCTGCTGAAGGCGGCCAAGAACGCCTTCGTGCTGGGCATAGCGGCCTACGCCACCTACATAGTGCCCATCTTCCTGATGATAAAGACCGTCCCCGGCGTCCTGGTACCCATCGACATACTCATCGGAGGGCTGCTGAGCCTGGTGACCTCCACGGTCGTTGTAGCCGTCACCTTCCGCCTGAAAAAGTCGTAGGGCGAGTTTCAGACAGTAGTCAGTGGCCAGTGGTCAGTGAATGGTGACAAGCGGCCGCTGAAGGCGGAGCACTAACCACTAACCACTAACAACTAACCACTAAGGATCCCCCCATGCCAACCATCCCACAAGCCGACCTCGAGCAGTACGGCGAAGTCATCGACCGCCTCGTGACCACGCCCGTCGGCAAGTCGCGCGGCAACATGTTCCAGCCCATGAAGGCCGTGGATATGTACGACGCCGCCCGCGCCCGGTTCGGGCGTCCGCTCTGCCTGCTGGCCGCCGAGCTTATCTCCGAGCGCGTCGAGCGCGACGACAACGTGCTCATCCTCACCGGCAGCTACCACCCGCTGCACTTCCCCGTCGGCGAGATGGACGGCCCGCCCGGCGGCGCGACCCTCGCGCTGTCCCTCGACCTGGGTCTCGGCGCCAAGCCCTTCTTCGCCAACGAGCCGCCGCTGGTCGGCCTGATGGAGGAGGCGTGCCGCGCCGTCGGCCTGCTGCCCATGCCCTACGAGCAGGCCATCCTGCGCGACCACACCGCCGTGGTGGTGGAGTTCCCCATCGCCGGCCACGAGGAGAGCCGCCGCGCCGCCGAGGAGCTGATGGACGCCTACGACTTCTCGCTGGTGGTCACCACCGAGCGGCTGGGCCGAAACCGCAAGGGCCGCTACCACAGCGCGGGCGGCACCGAGCGCGAGCCGCAGGACAGGTGCAAGGTGGACCACATCGTGGACGTGGCGCGCGAGCGGGGCATTCTCACCGTGTCCGTGGGCGACGGCGGCAACGAGATAGGCTTCGGTTCCATATTCGAGGAGACGCGCGGCATCGTGAACTGGGGCGAGAAGTGCCGCTGCCCCTGCGAGGACGGCATCGTCAGCGTGGTCGAATCCGACGCGCTCATCGTCGCCGCCACGTCCAACTGGGGCATATCCGGCCTGGAGGCCGCGCTGGCGATGGTCAACGACAACCAGGACATGATGCACGACGCCGCCGTCGAGCGCCGCGTGCTCCACCACCTCGCCAACATGGGCTGCGCCGACGGCGCCACCGTGATGACCACGCCCACCTGCGACGGCACCCCCGAAAGCGTGTCCCTGGACATGGTGAACATCCTCAAAGCCACCGTCGCCCAGTCCTTCCGCGTCTCCTCCCGCCGCTTCTAGCGCGCCAGAAAGTCCCTTCCCGTCGACTTTGTCGTCATTCCGGCCCCCGAGCCGGAATCCAGGGGTGGGGCCTCCCCCGTACTCGATACGGGGATGGGGTGATGCGCCACGCCCGACGTTGATAGCGTCGTCTCGCAGGCCGTACAATGTGGGCAACCCGGCCAAGCCAATAGGAGGTCTCGCCGTGAAGGACTGGCGGTCGCAGGAAGCCAGGAACCGATTCAGCGCGTTGCTGGATGCCGCGCTCTCGGAAGGTCCGCAGCAGGTGACGCGCCGAGGCGCGCCGGCAGTAGTGGTGCTGGCGGTAAAGGACTACGAGCGCCTGCGGGCGTTGGAACGGCGCGCCACTCCATCGCTGCCGGAACTGCTCCTGTCCATGCCCCAAGACGATGGCGAGTTTGAGCGCATCCCTGTGACGCCTCGGTGAAATCCAGCGAGGCATTGAGCGGCAAGAGCGCGAGAACCCGGCGTTTGCCCAAGACCTGTCAGCGTGGCTTGCCGAAGTCCTGACCTGGTACGGAGAGAGGGTACTCCCCGTTGACCTGCCTACGGCCCGCCGTTGGGGATGGCTTTCGGCTCGCATCGGAAACGATAAGCCAGACTTGTTCATCGCAGCGACTGCCTTGGAGCGTGGGCTGACCGTGGTGACGCGCAACGTCCGCCACTTCGAGCCGACCGGCGTACCGGTTCTTGATCCGTTCCGCACTGCGGATGGCAGGGCCTGATTGGGCATAAAATGGGGGTGAACATGACAGAAATCCTCGGCAACCTCGACGAGCTCAGGCGGCAACTCGCCGCCAGCGACTTCGACGCCATCGTCGCCATGTCGCCGGAAAACGTGCCCTACACCTCCGGCGTGCTCCTGTGGACGCAGCGCGCCATACGCGACCGCCTCGCGCTGGTGGTGTGGCCCAGGGACGGCGACCCCACCTTTATCGTGGCCACCAACGAGGAGGGCTACGTGCGCGAGAAGTCCTGGGTCGGCGACGTGCGCGGCTACGTCCAGCACCGCGAATCCCCCATCGACCTGCTCGCCGACGCCCTCCGCGAGCGCGGGCTGGGCGCGGGCCGCGTCGGCATCGAGCCCAGCTACCTGTCCGCCGACTTCCACCGCGAGCTGCTCCGCGCCATGCCCGAAGCCCAGTTCGCGCCGTGCGAGTCCCTGTTCGAACGCGCGCGCATGGTCAAGACGCCCGCCGAGGTGGAGCTGCTCACCCGCGCCGCCGTCGCCACCGAGCGCGCCCTCATGTCCACCTACTCCACCGCGCTGCCCGGCGAGACCGAGCGCAGCCTCGTCAACCGCCTCGGCGCCAACATCATGCAGGCGGGCGCCGACCTGCCCGCGTTCCTGTACCTTACCGTCGGTCCCAACACCGGCCACGCCCACCCGGACCCGACCGACTACGTGGCGCGCGTGGGCGACCTGCTCAAGACGGACTGCGGCGGCTACTTTTCCGGCTACTACTCGGACATCGGCCGCACGGCGGCGCTCGGCAGGGCCACGCCGGAGCAGCGGTCAATCTACTCCCGGCTGATAGAGGTTCACCACGAAACGATAGAATCGATGCGGCCCGGCGTGCCCGCGTCCCACGTGTTCGACGTGGCCGCTGCGGGCTACGAGCGCGTCAACATCCCCTTCAAGGGGCTGGCGTTCGCCGGACACGGCGTGGGGCTGTACATCCACGAGGCGCCCATGCTGTCGGGCGACGAGCACACGCTGTTGCGGCCCAACATGGTCTTCAGCGTGGAAACCCGCGTGCGCTGGCCCGGCCGCGAGGGCTACCACATAGAGGACGTGGTGGTAATACGCCAAGACGGCCCGGAGCTCGTAACCACGTTCATGCCCACGTCCGAACTGATGGTCGTCTAGGGACGTTCGAGCGAATCACATAGACCTCAGCGGCTCAACCCCTTGTGCTTTCGCACGTTCTGCGCCTTCCACTTCAGGTTGGGGTGGGTCTGGATTCGTTTTTGCAAGTCCCTATCGTCAGTCAAAATCGACGCGTCGATTTCTCCTCCATCGAGCAGCAGATTCAAGAAATCCAATTCCGCGTCATTGAAGGGTAGCAGCGCGGACAACGCCTTCCTGCATTCGGCTACCAACATATCCCCATAGGAGGTTGCTTCCACGCTGGGCAAGTTTCCAATACGGAGCAGAGGGAGGAGTTGACTGGACAGTTCGCTTTCGTCGAAGGCAACGTCTGCCGCCGATATGGTACGCCAGTCTTTCCGGTTCATCGCTCCATAGACAACAAAGGCGGTCCGGAGCCGTTGCTGATCCAGTCCTTCCATAGAGAGCATCAGATTGCTGTCGAACAGGTCTCTGGCCTTGCGGCGGGCCATCAGCGCGGCCAGTTTTCCCGCCGCAAGTTCGTGAATGTCCAATACGGATATTCCCCTGACCCGCCAACCACTCAGGGGCCGCGAGTCCATTCGGGACACCGGCCACAGCGGTACACGGTACATATAGTTCAGGTCCACCTCAATCACGCCGGTCTGTCCGTAGGACGCCGCGTAACGCAGGCGCCACTTGCCACCCGCATGCTCTTGAGGAGCCATTCCAATATCGAAGTCCTCCCGCCGAAAGACGGCCCGCATGGCCTCTTCGATGCGTGGACGCTCCTCCAGCATGGCCTCCCTCGATTCGGCCCCTATGTAATTCAGGTCGATGTCCACCGACAACCTCGGCGCGTCGAAGACGAAGAGGTTCAAAGCTGTTCCGCCCTTGAGAGCCAGCTTTCCGCGAAGGAACGGGTGGGCGTCCAGAGCGGCCAGCAAGCCCACCAGATAGGCGACCTTCTCCAGCGCCTCCGGTCGAAACCCGGCCGACTCGGCCTCTATCTCCAGGCTTTCGCGGGAGATTCTCATAACACCTCCGCCCAGGATCGCTCGGCCACTTCACTGGGAACTACCAGGTTCCAATCGGACGCCAAGCTGCCCGGGTCACGCCGGCTCCTGTCCAGATAATGCGGCTGTCGTGGCCTCATCTCCCTGAGCGGCTCTAGATGCCCCTCTTCGACCATCAGGCTCTCGCGGTGCTGCTCCAGGAAGAACCCCACCTTGGAGGCTGTCGTGGCGTTGTCCAGCAGCATGGCGTACTCTACGACCTTGTCCAGATCGAAGAACTCCACCGACTCCAGCGACCTCCACACCTCTTCCCATCCCCCCGATAGGCGGGGGCGGTCCAGGACGTCCACCAGAGTGCGCTCGAGGCTGGTGACCCTGACGGACACGCCTGCCCGCTCCCTGTGTAACACCTCGAAATCCGCCTTTCTTAGGCAACGAAGCGCCTCTGGGAATCGAGTTCCGCGGAAGAAGTGGGACTGAAAATTGAGTACACGTAAAGGGCGGGACGCCGAGTAGGTGACCTGTCGCCATACCGAATAGGCCCGGCCGTGGAACTCCAATGCCGTGTGGTGGGACAGGACAGAATCGCGGGTCAGCTTGGCGGCGACTAAGTAGGGGTCCACCAGATAGGTATCGCCATCGGCCCCCGGCGGGACGACGGCGAACAATCCCCGCCGCACCCTCAGGAGGCGTCCGGTCCTTGTGTGGTAGGCTAGAAGGGACTCCTGCGTCCTCGCTCCCGCACCGCCGGAAGACAGATGCGCAGCCAGTTCCTCCCCAGTGAACACGGGATGGTGTCGGAAGAAGGCTTCGTGTTTGAATGAAGGCATTATTGATTGTCTTGCAAATAATCCGCAAGATATTATGGGTACAGTAGATATATGTCATTAGAGTTTATTGTCATCTTGACAAATAAACGAGTTACACGTATTAAACCTACGGGTTTGCCGATTATTTGTCAACCAAGTTTAGTCGCTGTAAAACCCCAGACCTACACCATGCTGGCCGCTGAGCGAAGGACCGCCGGACGACCCATAAGCCAATCCGCTTGCCAGATCGCCGCTATCGCACGCTCCCGAGGCGCGCCGGTCGTAACCCGTGACGTGGGCGGCTTCAAGGGTTGCGGGCTCGATGTCATCGTCCCTTGGGCGAATGGATGAGCGCAACGAGGATGTTGGTTAACGAGGAGAGAAACCATGCCCATGAAGAACCCGCCCCATCCATGTCGCAGCGTCAGGGAGAACTGCCTGGACCCGCTCGGCCTCAGCGTCACTGAGGCAGCGGAGGTTCTGGGGGTTGCCCGTCACACCCTCTCGCGGGTACTGAACGGACGCGCGGCCATCTCGCCCGACATGGCCATCCGCCTGGAGAAGGCCGGATGGTCCAGCGCAGACTTCTGGTTGAGCCGTCAGACCGCATACGACCTGGCCCAAGCGCGCAAGGGCGAAGACAAAATACGGGTCGAGCGCTACCGGCCCCTCCCCACCGCATAGGAATCCCCCGCGTTGTTAGATGCTGCCGTTCATGGGATGGATACCGCAGACCAGTCAAATTCGTAAGCAGATTCCTGGTCCTGTTCCACTGACCCTAAAACCGGAACATATCCGGCTCCAGGTCTAGTAGTGCCTTTTCGGACGACTAACGACGTAAGGCCAGGCCATCCTCTTGCCATACAGAAACCGGCAATGAAGGCTAACTCAACCGGTATGGAAATGGCAGAGCCAACCCCCGTATTTTCGGACAAGGATGAGTATGAGATTAGCTTCCGCTTTCTAGCGCATTCCACAAGCTCCGAGTAGACGCGGTTTATTTTTTCTTCCTCGGTCATATCAATCTCCTATCGCGCCGCCACCCGCATCTCTTCCAGCCGGGCCATAAGATACTCCTGGGGCCGGTCGCCCTTGAGCGAGTTGCAGGTGCCGCACCGCAACTGCAGGATGTCTAGGTTGTCACCCGTCCAGATGGTCTTGTCCGCGAAGTTGGGCGCGGTCATGGCGACTTCCTCCGCTCGAGGACGAGGACGAGCGCAATAGGTGAGTAATCTGACCCTCCCCCTGCTCCCGCTACTACGCGCCAGCCCTCGGCGGCGTAATCGTTTAGTGTCCGTTCTAGGTTCTCTAGGCCAATAGCGCGGCCCGATCCTGGGTAGTTTTGACTCGTAGCCTGTACCACTTTGTATTCGTACATCAGCGTTCCTCTTTGTAGCCCATCGCTTCGGACAAGCCGACCTGATCGACGCCGGCCCTGCTTATGCTACCATGAGTCACAGCCGGAACGGACATAATCGCTAACAGTCAGGCACCCCCTCACGCATACCCTGAGCCTACCGGCGTCGGCGACGTGCGGCCCATGCGCCCCGCAGTCAGCAGGTTCCGCGGCAGGGACGCTCTTTGGGCCCTTGCGGTCGATTCAGGATCTGGTCTGCATCAAAGGCTATCTCTGCTGAGAGATTCCGGCGCTGGTTGGTTCTGCGCCCCGTGCCCGTTCCTCCACGGGCTCAAGGCGCAGCCTCAGCCCCAGGGCATTGGTGACCTTCAGCAGTGTCGCCAGGGTGGGGTTGCCGTCTTCGGACAGCGCCTCGTAGAGGTTGCCCCGGTTTAGCCCGGTGTCGCGGGCGAGGGTGCTCATGTTCTGCGACCGGGCGATGTGCTTCAATACTGCTCGAATCACGGCCCCGTCCCCCTGGTCCTCATCCGCGGCCGCACTGAGAAGCCCTCGGATATCCTCTTCACTCTTTACGTAGTCCGCCGGGTCGAACCTTTGATACTCCTCAGACATTAGCTCCTCCATTCCGTCGCCAGCCTCTTGGCCCGTTCGATGTCTCGACGTTGGCTATCTTTGTCGCCGCCACATAGCAGGACGATCAACTCGGCGCCTCGTGTGATGAAGTAGACTCGGTATCCAGGCCCGTACTGAATCCTCATCTCGGACACGCCATCGCCAACCGGTCTCACGTCCCCGAGATGTCCATCCTCAGCTGCCAGTAGTCTGGCGACGATGCGATTCACCGCCTGGCGGTCCCGCAGCCTGCCCAGCCACCGGTCGAATGTCGCGCTGCGCAGGATCTTGTACATGACCCTATTGTACGTTCCACCGTACAGTGTGTGAATAGGATTTGAGGAGTGAAGCCCGAAATTCCGCCCCAAAACCGCGCAATCGATTCCCTCCCGCGCCCTGTGGGCCCTCTGAGCTGACTCACAAACGCGCAAGTTCACACCCGTCTTGTCCCAGCCCCACCGACTGCGGAGCGTTATGCGATGGCCCTCCCGCCTCTTCCAGACCCCTCTTGATTTCCCCGCACATCCGTACTACCATCTATCCTACGAGGGACAGACCCCGCAATCCGGCCAGCCCCCTCTCCCTTGATGGGAGAGGGCGAAGAGGCGGCAGCTGAGACCTCCCGACGACCTGTCACTTTTCCACCCAATTTCGGTACACAATCACGCAATTCCTTACACGAAAGGACATCCAAGTGACACGGATCTACCGGCCTCTCAGCTATGAAAAGTGCACAATGGTGCGGAATGGTGCACTTTTCGCCCGATCCGCTCCCGTCTAGGCGCCGGTCGGCTGCGCGAGGGCGGCATTTGCGGTAGGATACCACCACAATCCGGCGGATACGCCCCGCCCGGACGGGGCAGGCACACAGGAGGCACACACACCATGGTCAGCTACAAAGACGCAAAGTTCGCGGACGTCAACGGAGTCAACACCCGCTACTTCGAGGCGGGCGAGGGCGAGACGATGCTGCTCGTCCACGGCGGGCAGTTCGGCGGCGGCGCCAGCGCCGAGGACTGGTTCCTCAACTTCGACGCCCTCGCCGAGTCCTTCCACGTTTACGCGCTCGACAAGACCGGCCAGGGCTACAGCGACCCGCCCGACGCCGACGAGGACTACGTGATAGCGTCGGCGGTCCGCCACTCGATGGACTTCCTGGACACGCTCGAAATCGCCCCCGCCCACATCGTGGGCCACTCCCGCGGCGGCTACCTCGCCGCCCGCGTCGCCATCGAGCGCCCGGACCTGGTGCGCACCATCGTCATCGTGGACAGCGCCACGCTCATGCAGCCCATCACCTTCTACCAGGACATCGCCGACGCCGCGCCCCACTTCGACGACCCCAGGGAGCTTTCCAAGTACCTCACCGCGCAGAACTCGTTCGGAACCGACCACATCACCGACGACTGGACCGACGGCAAGATGCGCATGGACGCCCTGGACTCCGTACAGCGGGCCACGGCCAAGAACGCGGAGTTGCAGGGCCAGTTCGACGACGACCTCGCCGCCATGCAGCACGACATCCACGACAGAATCCGCGCGGGCGACCTCCAATGCCCAACGCTCGTCGTGTGGGGGCTGGAAGACCCCTCGGCGGTCTGGGACCCCATCGGCATCAACTGCCTCAACCTGGTGCTGCCCAACGTCAAAGACTCGCAGATGCACATCTTCAACCGCTCCGGCCACTACCCCTTCCGTGAGCACCCCGAGCAGTTCAACGCGGTCATAAAATCCTTCATCGCCGCCAACAGCGGCTGAAGCCTATCCGATTAGTCCCTTCCCCCTCGCAGGTGCAAGGTTCCAGTAAGTCCCTTCCCCCCGCAGGTGCAAGGTTCCAGTAAGTTCCTTCCCCCTCGCAGGGGGAAGGTTAGGATGGGGGTGACGATTGAGTCGTCCGGTAGCCTCCAGAACGCCCGCCGCCTCCAACCTGACGGCGCGCGTCAAGCGATGCGCCCGCGAGCACGGCTTCGACTTGGCGCGCGTCACCACGGCCGAGCCGTTCGAGCGCGACGAGCGCGCCGCGGTGAAGCGCGTGCGGCAGGGCCTGATGGACGGCCTGCCCTGGTACACCGAGGAGCGCGTTCGCAAGGCCAACCGGCCGAGGAGCCTGCTGGAGGGCGCGAAGTCGGTCGTCTCGCTCGCAGTCAGCTACAACACCGGCGAGCCGGACACCGAGGACGATGCCCTTCGCGGCAAGGTGGCCCGCTACGCCTGGGGCGACGACTACCACGAGTTGCTGAAGCCGCGCCTGCGCCGCTTCGCCGACGCGCTGACGCCCCTGGCGGGCCGTGAGGTTCGCACCCGCGTGTTCGTGGACGACGGCCCCATGAACGACCGCGCCGCCGCCGCGCGCTCCGGCTTGGGCTGGTTCGGCAAGAACACCAACATCCTCACGCCGACGCACGGCTCGTGGGTGTTCCTGGGCCAGGTGATTACCGACCTGGAGCTCGAACCGGACGCCCCGCTCGCCAAGACGTGCGGCAACTGCGTCCGCTGTATCGACGACTGCCCCACCGGAGCCATCGTCGCGCCCTACGTCATCGACAACCGCAAGTGCATCTCGTTCCTCACCATCGAGCTGCGCGGCGCCATCCCCCGCGAGCTGCGGCCCCTGGTGGGCGCGTGGGTGTTCGGCTGCGACATCTGCCAGGACGTCTGCCCCGTCAACCGCAAGGCCGCGCTCGGCGGCGAGACCGCCTTCCGGCAGCGCGGAGACTTCGCTGCCCTGCAGCTCATCCCGCTGCTTGAGCTCGACCAGCCGGCGTTCAGTGAGCGCTTTCGCGGAAGTCCCATCAAGCGCGCCAAGCTGTCCGGCCTCAAGCGCAACGCCTGCGTCGCGCTGGGCAACCTGGGCGACGCCGCTGCCGTGCCCGCGCTGGCCCGCGCCCTGTCCGACGACGACCCGCTCGTCCGCTCCCACGCCGCGTGGGCCCTCGGCCGCATCGGCGGCGCGCCGGCCCTGTCCGCCCTCCGCGCCGCCCAACCCACCGAACCCGATCCCGCCGTCGCCGAGGAAATAGCCCTCGCCCTGGTGGAGATTCAAAACCATGTTCGCTGAACTTACCGGAGGAAGTTGCGATGCAGAGAGTACGCCTTTGGAAGGTAGCATCCGATGGCGCACCCCTTGAGATTTCGGGCAGCGGCATAAACCTGGAGGAACGGCTAGAGGACTGGCTTGCCGCTGATATATCTATACTGGACCCAGGCCTACTTGTAATTGGCAGGCAGGTCCGCACCGACCACGGGGGCGTGATAGACCTGCTGTGTCTCGACAGCGCCGGCGATTGTGTGGTGGTGGAATTGAAGAAAGGACAGACTCCCAGAGAAGTGGTCGCCCAAGTGCTGGATTATGCCTCGTGGGTGCAAGGGCTATCGCCCAAGAAGATAGAAGAGATTGCCAACGGCTACCTACGTGATGGCCCACTTGCCAGAGAGTTCCTGAACAAGTTCGACGTAGAGATGCCCAGCGAACTGAACTCGGCGCACCGCTGCCTGGTCGTCGCGGAGTCGATAGACGCAAGCACGGAGCGGATTGTTCGCTACTTGGCCGCAATGCGCGTGCCTTTGAACGTGGCCACCGTTCAGCACTTTAGCGATGGCGACAACAGAAGCATACTCGCTCAAGTGTACCTGGTGGAAACCGACGAGGATGGCGCTCCATCGCGGCCCTCCCCTACAAGGCGAACTAGACCCAAGCTGAACGATCTGCAAGAACAAGCCTACGCAAACGGAGTTGGCGAACTATACGCCCAAGTGCGAGCCGGCGTCCGCGGCATTCTAGCGGCAAGCGCGTACATCGACCGCGTGTTCTATCAATTGCGGCGTGAAGACGGCAGCGTGCGAACGGTGCTCATCGTCCGAGCCATCTCCTGCGACGACGGGCTGCGCGCAACTGTGCACGCCACGCGCCTGGAGTCCCATCTGGGAATGGAATTGGAGCAGTTGATAGGCTACCTGCCATCTAACTTCCAGGACGAAGACGTTACCGGTTGGCCGGGCAGCGCCGAATCCGAAAGAAAGAGCGCGAAGGGTCTGAGCGGGTCTTTCCAATCCTCTCAAGAGGTGGACAAGTTCGTTAATGCCCTGCGGAAGGCTATCGACCGAACCAGGCCGTCGAGTACGCACGCTACATCACCCTCACCGGCATTCGGCCAAACCCCGCGTCCGGATGCGTAGACGGCGGAGACTCGAAGAAAGTGCCAACCCAGAAACCAGCTCGCGGGGGCGCGGGCCGGTTCCTATTTGAAGTGTTGCGTGAGTAAGCAACCGATGATCTCGCCATCTACGATGTGGTAGTGTCAAGTGTGCAAGTAGTGGGTACATTGATACTTGGCTAAACAACATGGAGCCATTTATGGTTGATGGACATGACCGCTTGGCTGAGAGCCAACGCGAGAGTGGTGGTTCTGGCCTTTACGTTGACATGGAGAACATGCGTGGTGATGGACAGACAGTGATCGAAAGTCTGGTCCGAGATTGGCCCGCCAAGATACCGGCGATGTCACGGTTAAGTCTCTACGTGCGGGCCGATCAGGTCGAACTGTGGAGACTATGGGCCACATCGCGATTCGAGGATGTGAAAGTCGTCGTCAAAGGAACGCAGCACTTCAGCATGAGTCCGACCAAGAACTCGTCCGACATATCCATAGCAGTCAATGCAATGGCGGATCTGCTTCTGAGGAGGATCAGCCACGTAGTGGTCTTGAGCGACGACAGCGATTTCATCTCACTCTATGCTGCCATCCGTGACGAACCGGAAATTGAGTCGTTAATCGGCAATGTGCCCTTTCTGTGGGTAGTCACAGATCGTGAAAGTTCCCTTTCTGCAACGGTCAAGCAGTTCTTCCCCCCAGAGAAGATGCACGTGGTATCGACGAAGGCCACCGCTGGCACAGTCGCACCGAAGGCTGTGCTCAAGGAGCCTGCCAAGTCTATATGGGGCGAAATGGCTGTGGCAGTCGTCGAGGCCATCCCTGTGGGACCGTTCAAGAGCACGGACTGCAAGTCCATAATAGCTCAGAGATGGCCAAGCCACTCAATGGCAAATGCAGAGAGTGCTGCGTTTGGAACCGACTTCAAGAACAACATCTGGCCGAGTCTTGAGCGTATGGGCGTGGAGATAGGGAACCCTGGGAACAAACCAATCAAGTACGAAATGACGCCCAAAGCAAAGGATGAGTTGAGCTAATTCGGACGCGTGCGCTAAGTGCATTATGCGTCGCAGGAATAGCCTCAAGCCGCTAACTGCCTGCCAGCGCTGGCTGAGGAGAAAGCGCTTGCGTTAGTGGGGGCGGTCGTCCACCGATTCCAGAGTGATGAGTTTCCCTCAGGGTAGGGGGTAGATTAGAGCAAGATGGGCTAGGCGGAGTCCAGACTTGGGACTCCGGCCCCGCGTAGTGCATCGTACACACGGTCGAATCGAGCTGGCTCACGAGTTGCGTCGTTGGGATCGCCTCTGGGTACCCATATGACGAGGCCCTTTCGCGCTCGCGTCAACAAAACGCGGTATCTGTTGAGCGTAAACGCGCGTTCTGGCTTTTGTCGCACATTCTGCCACTTTGCACCGCGAAACTTGCGATAGTCCCATGCATTTTGGTCTGCTAGCGGCGTCAGATCAGCCCCCCAGCACAGACCCACCCAGTCCAGCTCCAGCCCCTGACACTCAAACTCTGATGCCGCTACTTCCAACGAATAGCTTGAGCGGATGTCATCGCATCTCTCAAGGAACCACTTGTCAAATCTGTAGTTTGAAAGAAACTGCGTTGCTCTCTCAATTCCATCAGCGCGCAGTCTAAAATCTTTGGAAGTTGCGATAAGCCCTATCCGGTCTTCCGGGTCAAGGCAGCTGTGCATCCGTAGCCACATGCGTGCGGATAGAAGTTCACGCGTTACAAAACAAGGGAACTCTTCTGTCTCCGGAAAGTGCTTTTGTGCCTTGCCGAACCGAAATGACAGGAAATCGTTTACCCACTCTGTCCATCGCTGAGCACGGTGATTTCTAACGACCACGTCAAGATGCGCCACAGGCGCGTTTACAAACGACAGGTTATCGGGAATGATGTCACCTTGAAACAATTTGTGGCCCGCTACACTCTCACCACCAGTCAGGACTTCTGAGGAAGCGACAACTCTCCAGGGTTCTGGCCTAAGCTCTAAGGCTTGTCCCCACTCCTCCAAACCGGCTTCCCCTTGGAAAATCTCCTGTCCGCCGCCAACCAGAGCAACAATCACCGCCCAGTTAGGCAGACGCTCCATTACCTCAAGTAGCATTGAAGCCTCCGAGGCGTCTAACCCGCGCTTTCGTCTCATCTGTTTGCCGTCCCATGCCCTTTGCGCCTCGTCAAACACCACCACGTTCTCGTGTGGAGGCTCCTCTGGCCGTTCTTCCAAGAAGTGTCGCAAAAACGCGTGCACGTTTCGGATGAAAGTGCTAGCCTCATGTTGGCAATCACGCCTCTTCCGTCCCTTGCTAACCTGACTCATTACTATGGCCTCGCGCACGACATTGATCAATGGTCCGTTTCCGGAAAGGAAAATCACGGACGGCGCTGAAGACTGTTGCGAACCTCTGCTGTGGACTACGTTGAGGCCGGTTAGCGTCTTCCCAGCGCCAGGAATCCCGGTTACGAAACAGATCGTGCGGCGGCCGAACCGGCGGGCATCGTCTATCTCTCTGAGGAGCAAATCGGTTGTCGAATCAAGGTTATGCGCGTGCCTATGTGACAATTCACGAACGTCATGACGCTCATAGAGACGTGTTGCAGCCTCAATGATTGTGGGTGTCGGTCGGTAGGCAGAATTCAGCCATTGCTCAGGCACGATTGGCTCAGCCGTAGCCCGGTCGCCATTGCTCTGAAACCGCAACAGATAAGAACCAAGACCTGCACCGTTCGTCTTCACCACAGCCTCAACATCCCGTTCGCCAGAGGGCTGGTCTCGTAAGTCAGTTAGTCCGCCCACGGCGTCGGTGGCACACAACACCGGTACGATCCGTCTCCCATAGGATGCTGCGTGAAAGTCCCGAAGATCCCGGGCGTAGGAAGATACTTGCCAGCGAGACGTGGAGTCGAAGACTTGAGCGCCCATTTTGAACTCAACCACGAAGATTGAAGTGGAATCTAGAAGGACGGCGTCGGGTCTACGAGAACGGCGAGGTATTTCATATTCCAGTACAATGTGCCAATACTTGAACTGTGGGTTTGCCAGTTGCTCTTTGAGTAGCCTTATCTCCCGCTTCCATGCCTTGATCTGTGCGGTCGTCTGACTGGCTACACCGGTAGAAGCCACTGCACTAGTCAACTGACCTAACAGCGCATCCTCAGCAGTGCCAATAAACTCTTCGACCGTTGACGCATGGCCGTAGCTCAAGAAATGCCTCCGTTCTCTTGACAGTGGCAGTCAGCACGTCAATTACTGGCTGCTTCCAGTAATGACGTGCGAGCGCCCTTCATCTGAGCCATTCACTTGGATCGTTTGGACGAGTAAAGCGTTGTTTAGCAATACCAAGTATATCACACGATGCCGAACGGTAGATTGCCGTTGGGCGGCCCTGGCGGGGGTGGCCCCTTAGCTGAACCTGTTCTGGTACAATGGCGAAGCCGTCTCAACAACGGCCCGGCAGGCAACCGGTCGCTGGCCACCGACTACTGGCCACTGGCCACTAACAAACCCCCGCAGGAGCACCGCTATGGGTAATCTCTCCGTGTTTCCCACTTCCAACAGGCCGGTGGCCATGGGCGTCAACGGCATGGTCGCGTCGGCCCACCCGCTGGCGTCGCTGTCCGGGCTGCGAGTGCTCATCGACGGGGGCAACGCTTTCGACGCCGCCGTCGCGGTCGCCGCCACGCTCAACGTGGCCGAGCCGTACATGTCCGGCGCGGGCGGCATCGGCGTGGGTCTGGCCTACGTCGCCAAGGAGAACCGGGTGCGCGCGCTCGACTTCTCCGGCAGGGCGCCCAGCGGCGCCGAGCCGGACAGGTTCACCTACGAGACCAAGCAGACCGGCGTGCTGGCCCCGCTGGTGCCGGGCAACGTCGCCGGCTGGCTGACCCTGCACGGGACCTACGGCAGCATGGACAGGGAGCGCCTGTTCGCCCCCGCGATCGGCTACGCCAGGGACGGCGTGCCGATAACGCCGCTCAACAGCAGGATGATGCGGAATAACGCCCCGCGTCTCGCGCGGTTCCCATCGGCGCCCATCATCCTCGACGACGAAGGCCGCGCCCCCAGGCCGGGCACGCGGCTGAAGATGCCCCAGCTCGCCGAGTCGCTCGGCGACATCGCCAAGAACGGCCTGGACACCTTCTACCACGGTGAACTCGCCGAGCGCATAGTGAAGGCCAATCAGCAGATGGGCGGGCTGTTCACGATGGACGACATGGACACCTACAAGGCCACCTGGAACGACCCCATCAGCATCGACTACCGGGGCTACCGCGTCCACACCACGCCGCCGAGTTGCAGCAGCTTCCAGGTGCTCCAGACGCTCAAGATGATGGAGGGCTTCGGCGGCCAGGAGATAATCTTCCAGCATCCCGACACCCTCCACCTGTTCATGGAGTCGGCCAAGCTGTGCATCACCGACCGCATCCGCTACGGCGGCGACCCCGACTACGTGGACATACCGGTTGACAACCTGCTCTCAGACGCCTACGCCGACAGCCAGCGCAAGCGCATCGACCGGGAGAGCGCCGCGCCGGTGGTGGGCGAGCACTACGTCACCGACGGCCCTCCCAACGCGCTCACGCCGGGCAGCCCGCTGGACTTCGACGGCGGCATGACCACCCACTTCGCGGTGGCCGACGGCGACGGCAACGTGGTCACGATCACGCAGACGCTGGGCGGCGGCTTCGGCTCCGCCGTGGCGATGGGCGACACGGGCCTGTTCCTCAACAACATGTGCTACTGGTTCGACTTGGAAGAGGGCAGCCCGAACCTCATCTCGCCGGGCAAGCGCGTGGACCTGGTCGTTGCTCCAACCCAGACCTTCAAGGACGGCAAGTTCTTCCTCAGCATGGGCACGCCGGGCAGCTACGGCATACTCCAGACGACGCCCCAGTTCGTGACCAACGTGCTGGACTTCGGCATGAACCCGCAGGAGGCCATCGAGGCGCCGCGGTTCAAGTGCGTGCAGGGCACGCAGGTCGAGATGGAGGAGCGCTTCCCCGCCCATGTCCGCCGCGCCCTCGAGGACCGGGGCCACGACGTGAAGGTCATCGAGCCGTACTCCATGTCCGTGGGCGGCGCGCACGGCATACAGGTGGACTCGGACGCGGGCGTGTTCCAGGGCGGCGCCGACCCCCGCAGGGACGGCTACGCCATCGGCTGGTAGAGGCCGTCGTCTTGCCCCGCGAGTCAGACAGGCCGCGCGTGTTCGTGACCCGTCGGCGCGTGCCGGAGGCGGTCGCGCTGCTCGAATCGCGCTTCGACGTGGAGGTGTGGCCCGAGCGCACGCCGCCGCCGCGCGAGGAGCTGCTGAAGCGGCTGGCCTACTGCGAGGCCGTCGTCACCGAGATAGACGACGTGGTGGACGAGGCCGCGCTGCGCTCCGCGCCCAATCTGCGTGTCGTGGCCAACAGGGCCGTGGGGCTGGACAACGTGGACGTGGCGGCGGCCACCCGGCTGGGCGTGCTGGTGTCGAACACGCCGGGAGTGCTCCAGGAGTCCTGCGCCGACTTCGCCTTCGCGATGATCCTGGCGCTGGCGCGCAACGTGCCGTTCGCCGACCGGCAGGTGAGGGCGGGCGCGTGGACGATGTTCGACCAGTCGCCGTACCTCGGCGCGGACGTTCACGGCGCGACGCTGGGCATCGTTGGACTGGGCGGCATAGGCGAGGCGGTGATGCGCCGCGCCACCGGATTCGACATGCGGGTGCTGTACCATAGCCGCACGCGCAAGCCACAGGCGGAGCGGGACTACGGCGGCGAGTGGGCGCCCGGCCTGGACGCGCTGTTGGCCGAGTCCGACTTCGTGTCGCTGCACGTGCCCCTGACGCCGGACACCGACCTGCTGATCGGGCGGCGCGAGCTGGCGCTGATGCGCCCGACGGCGTACCTAGTTAACACCGCGCGAGGGCGCGTGGTGGACACCGCAGCGCTCCGCGAGGCGCTGGAGGAGGGCCGGCTGGCGGGGGCCGCGCTGGACGTGACCGATCCGGAGCCGCTGCCGCCGGACCACCCGTTGCTGGCGATGCCCAACGTCATCGTGACGCCGCACATCTCCAGCGTCAGCGCCGCGACGGTGCGCAGGATGGGGATGATGGCCGCGGAGAACGTCATCGCGGCGCTGACGGGAGGGCGGATGGTGTCGTGCGTGAACCCGGAGGCTGCGGGGAAGCGGGCGTAGGGGCCAACCGATAGCGGGACCCCAGGTCAGTCAGTGCTTAGACTTCGTTCTCGAAAGGCGGGGGTTCGTCGAACGGCTCGCCCTTGGCCTCGGCCTCGCGCATCCGGTCATACCAGGCGCGCCACCTCGAGTCCGCTTCCACGCGGCCTTCCTTTCGGGCTTCCTTTCGGGCTGCGGCCAGTTCCCTTTCCCGCCGCCTTTTCAGCTTTGCTTCGAACATGCCTGCCAAGACCATGAGAAACTCCCCAATCCCCTTGACGACTGCCGCTATCGGGTCAGATGCTACGAACGCGGCGCATTGCCGTTGGTGTCGCTTTCAAAGGGCGGGGGTTCGTCGAACGGCTCACCCCTGGCCTCGGACTCGCGCATTCGAGCATACCAAGCGCGCGACTTTGCTCTCTCTTCCTCCCGGGCCGTCGCCAACTCCCTTTCGCGCCGCCTTTTCAGCTTCTCTTCCAACCAACCCGCCAAGACCATGAGTGCCCTCCCTCCATCTGTGATGAGTATCGAAAATGCGGCGGACGTGATGGCTATTGGCGCGCTACCCTGCCAGATGTAGAGCCACCAACTCCCCAAGTCACCGTCCGAAGGGCCACCCTTCCGTATGAGCAGGACGAGGCCCACCACTATCTGAGCCGCGAACAGCGCGAAGTATAGCCTTAGCGCTCCTCGAGAGACGCTCCAGATGGACTCTCGGTCGTCGCCATTCTTGTCCTGGTCGTCGGCCAAGGGGTTACGTTGTGGGCAGGCCGTCCTTGAGCACGGGGATTACGCCGGGGAGCCACCACTGCTCCCACATCTCGTCGATGCGGGACTGGAAGTAGTCGACGTCCTCGTCGGTGAAGTGTGCGAAGCGGCCCTGGCGCTTGAGGAAGTCGTAGACGGGCTTTCGCTTGCGCCGGCCCTGGGCGATCATACGCGACGGGCCGTTGAGGGAGAGCTTGCCTTCCTCTATCTCGTACTGCACCCAGATGCCTGTCTCGACGGCCAGCATACCGAGCTCGTGCGAGTACATCGGGTCGTAGTCCCAGCCCTTGGGGCAGGGGTCGTAGCTGTGGATGAAGGTGGGGCCGCCTATGGTGAGGCCCTTGCGGACTTTGTTCATCAGGTCCACGGCGTAGGAGGCGCAGCCGGTGGCGACGTACTTTACGCCCGGATGGCCGACGGCCATCATGGGGGCCATGTTCTTCTTCCACCTGTTGTGCATGATGCGGTGGACCTTGCCGGGCGGGCTGAAGGTGGTGTTGGCGCCCCAAGGCGACGAGCCGGACACCTGGATGTCGGTGTTGGCGTAGGACTCGTTGTCGTACATGAGTATCAGCAGGTTGTACTGCTGGTGGGTGAGCGAGCCGGATATGGACGAGATGCCCATGTCGGCGCCGCCGCCGTCGCCGCAGAAGGCGATGACGTTTATCTTCTCCTCCTTCATCTTGCCCTTGCTCATCAGCGCGGCCAGTCCCGCGGCGGTGCCTGTGGCCGCAGAGCCGGACGAGCCGAGCTGGGTGTGCATCCAGGGCACCACCCAGGGCGTGGAGTAGTAGGTGGTGTTGGCGACGTACATGCAGCCGGTGCTGCCGAGCACGATGGTGCGCGGCCCGGCGGACTTGACCATGAGCTTCATGACCAGCGCGGACTCGCAGCCCTGGCAGGTGCGGTGGCCGGAGGTGAAGTACTCCTCCAGCGGGGAGTCGTGTACGCCTTTGATGGTGGGCAGGACGTTGGTGGTTGTCATTTCGCGTTGCTCCTTACTGCCCCTTCCCCCTCGCAGGGGAAAGTTGAGATTTCCCAAAAGTCCCTTCCCCCTTGATGGGGGAAGGTTAGGATGGGGGTGACGACGCCCCTACTCGCGGACGCCTATCCAGCGCAGCGGCTCGTCTATGCGGCCGGTGTCGGCCACCTGCTGCACCGCGTCGAACATCTCGGTTGTTGCGGGAACGGTAATCTCCCTTCCGCCGAGGCCGGCGATGAAGCCCATGATGGGCACGCGCCTGTCGGCGTCGTAGAGCGCGGAGCGCACCTCGTTGTACAGGACGCCGCCGTTGTAGGGAGCGCCCAGGGAGTAGTCGCGGTCTATCACGCCGACGGCCTTGAACCTGGTGAGGCACTCGAGCAGCTCCTCGTCGGGGAACGGGCGGAACCACTTGACGCGGACGAAGCCCACCTTGCGGCCCTGCTCGCGCAGCCGGCGTACGGTGACGCGCAGAGGCAGGGCGAGCGTTCCCATGCCCACCAGCACCACGTCGGCGTCGTCGGTCATGTACTCCTCGATGAAGGGGTTGTCGCCGCCGCGCCCGAAGATGCGCTTGAGGTCGTCGTGGGCCTCGGTGATGACGCCTTTGGCGCGGCGCATGGCGTCGTCGGTCTGGCGGCGAATCTCCAGCAGCCAGTCCTCGTTGACCTGCGGCGCGATGGTGATGGGGTTGTCGGGGTGGAGCAGGAACTTGCCCCTGTCGTAGGGAGGCAGGTACTCGTCCACGAGGTTCTTGTCGGGCACCTTCACTATCTGCTGGGAGTGGGTGAGGAACGCGCCGTCGGTGCTGATGGCGCAGGGCAGGTACACGCGCGGGTCCTCGGCCACGCGCCAGGCCATGAACGCGGCGTCCATCGCCTCCTGGCCGGTGTCCACCCAGCGCAGCATCCAGCCCAGGTCGCGGACGGCGAGCGCGTCGTTGTGCTCGCAGCCGAACGCGCCGGGGTCGTCGAGGGCGCGGTTGCCCACCATCGCCACCATCGGCAGGCGCAGGCCGCAGGTCACGGCGAGCGCCTCGAAGGCGTAGAACCAGCCGACGCCGCTCGACCCGGAGAACACCCTGGCGCCCACGGCGGAGGCGTGCTTGACGATTTCGAACTGCGAGTGCTCGCTCTCGGCGACGATGTACTCGCACTTGAGATCGCCGTTGGCGATGAGGCGGGACACGAACTGCATGACCGTGTCGTAGGGACGGATGGGGTAGGCGGTTATCACGTCCACGTCGGCGAGGGCGCACGCGATAGCGATGGCCTCCGAGCCGCTAATGAGCTCTTCGCGCTCGAGCGCGGGCTGTGTCTCAGTCGTCATTGCTAACTCCCGTGGCCTCGATCTGCTTTTGGTAGCCGGTCCACTCGTACAGGCCGTGCTGGCGTCCGGCGTCGCCCTTCTCGGCTTTAGCGGCGGCGATCTTCTCTTCCAGCCACTTCATGTAGCCGTCGCGGTCGCTCTTCCAGTGGTCGTGCTGGCTGGAGTTGTCCTCGAAGGACGCCTCGTTGACCATGGTGATGCAATCGGGTACCGGGCAGACCTCTTCGCACACGCCGCAGCCGCAGCAGGACTCCATGTCGGAGTCGTACAGGCCCTCGGGGGTGACGTCGAAGCAGGAGTCGGGGCACTGCATCCAGCAGAGAGTGCACTTGGTGCAGGTCTCGAAGTTGATGACCGGGCGCATGGTGCGGGTGGACCACTTCTTGAAGACCTCGCTGCGGACGGGCTGGAAGCCGCCGTCGCCGCCGCGGAAGCCGCCGCCGGCCTCGATGCCGGGGATTACGAGCGCCTCTTCCATCTTGGTCCAGCCGGGCATTTCGAAGCTGAACGGGGTCTCGGTGTTGCCCTGGCCAGGCTCCACCGGGTAGGAGGTCACGCGCTCGAACGAGCGCTGGGCGGAGCCGGCCTTGTCGTCGCCGTCCTGCTCGCGGATGGTGTCCACGTAGGCGTCTAGGCCGACAAGCTGGGGGCAGACGCGGGCGAGCGCGCCGAGTATGCGGACGTCGGTGTGGTCGTCCTTGTACACCCACAGGCCGGAGAAGCTCTTGACGGCCTTCACGATGGAGAGGTTGTAGGGCACGTCCTTGACGTGGATGTCCTGCACAAGCTCTTCGGGCGACTGGATGGAGGTGACGAGGACGGTGCCGCCGCTTACGGTCAGCTCGTTGATGGGCTGGAGGCCGTACCACGCCCAGGACTCGACGCCCTTGCAGAGGGTGTCGTCCACGACGATGCTTACGTCCACCTCTTTGGGTTCGTACTTGGCGAGGCTCTCCTCCAGTTCGAGGTCGTCGTCGGCGACGACGGCGAAGTACTTGGCGGGGATGCCATTGCGCTCCGGGGAGTCGCCGTAGCGTCCGAAGGCGGTGCCTATCTTGCCTTCCTTGCGGGCCGCGAGCACGATGGTGCGGCAGATGTTTCTTGACAGGGTCTTTTGAAAGATGCCCCGGTACACGACTTCAACGGCAGTTACCGCCATACTTCCCCCCCTAAGACTGGCTTTTTCGATTCGGGTGGTGGTGCGCGAAAGCGCATAGTGCATTGTCGCATATCAGGCCAATCAAAGAAAGGGCGCGAGCGGGCGCGTGCGGAACAGAAGCGCTCGGTGTTTGTTCCGTTCCGTCGCATTTGTCACTTGCTCACCTGCTCGCTAGTTGGGAGCGGGCGGTTGGGGCAGGCTGCGCGTGACGATTTCCGGTTGCGGCGGGACTGATTCGGGCCGTATCGGGACTGAGACGGGACGGGGTGTCACGGGTCCTGGGGTTGTCGGCTGGTGTATTCGGTTGTTAACGGAGGAGATATTAGCACGTATGTACTGTGGAATCAAGGGCCCCTCGATTTGGAAATCCGCGAAGGACGCGAAGAGTGGGTGGCGGCAACTCGACTGCCTGCGCCTTTAGCGGGGGAGCCTGTGTCAGTTTACTAGGCGGGATTGCGTGAGGCGTCGCAGGGAGGTCGCCCAGGGTCTCGATGCGTGGGGGCCTGTCAGCGCGGGCATTGCCGTTTCCGGCAAGCCGCCTTCCCGCGCCGCACTCGCGCGCCTGTGGCGAGAACGGCGTCCCACCGCCGACCTCTCCGTGTTCTCGCTCTTGCGTCGCCGCATGGACAACTCCCCGTTGCGGCATAGCTGTATCGCCTTGGCCATGTGGTTCGCCCCACGTATCGTCCAACTCATGCCGCGCTTTTTCATCCGGTTGGCCGTCAGCTTGTCCCCGTTGGACTCCATCGTACCCAGGCTCCGGGCATCGGCAGGAGCGTCGGGAACCACATTGCGCCAGTCCACTCCCACAGCTACGTTGTTCTCGGCGTACTTCCTGTTCTTGACCGCGCTCTTGGTCTCTGCGCAAGCGGCTTGCGACATCCGCGACAGCGCGCCTTGAGCGTCCCCCGAGCGTATCGCCTCGTAGATGTCATGTCCTGGTTCCTGCCCATAGCCTTTGCCGCAGGCGCGCGAAAGGTGGAAGCCGTCCAGTTGGAAGACGGCGTTGGGGAAGTCGCGCACACCCTCGCGTATCCAGTTGGCGCCGTCGCCGCCCACCACGAACAGCTTGACTTCGCCGAGCGCGAACCGCTTGCCCCACTCCAGGCTCGCACCCTCCCAGAAGGATACGCCCGATGGCGCGCCGTGCGCGTACACCCTCTTGTCCACCAGTTCGTAGCGCCCTTCGCTCAACTCGTTCCATCCCGTGTAGGCTATTGCACACTTCACCTCGTAGTGTTTGGCCTTCTCTCTCTGAACGGGAACCCACACCCCGTCGGCCTCTGTGTACAGAACGTCCGCCTTCTGCTCCCCATCGCACACCTCCTCCCCACGCCCAAACTGCGCCTCTACGCGCTCTCGCTCCTCCAAGAGCGCCTCTTCCCCCACGCCTTGCAGCAGCCGATGAACCGTGTTGGCAGACAGCACCCCCGCCGTCAGCGCGCTCACAGTCTCCACCACCTTCCGAAACGGCATATACGTCGCCATCTCCACCACTCGCTCGGCGATGGACGGGCTGGCCTGTTGCCGGGGCTTCCACCCCATGCGCTCGTCCAGCGCGAAGACGCTCTGGCCTTGTTGGTCTCGATACAGCCTGCGGTTTATGGTGATCTCTCCGAAGCGCGTCATCAAGGTCCTGTCGTGAGAACCCATCACCCGAAAGCCCAAGGGCTTTCGGGTGAACAGGTCGTCGTCGATGGCCTTCAGTCGGGAAGTCATCACCTCGCGCGCGAACGCGCATCCCGCCCGGTATGCCGTCTCCTCCACGTCTGCGCCTTGTTCGTCGCCAATCCACTCGTGTACGCTGGTTATCGCCATCAGCTTTGCACCTGTCTTTGTTTTGGTTAGGACAAGTGTAAACTGGTGGCGCCTAGTAAATTGGGACAGGTTCATATGAAAGATGTGCCCAACCACAGCCAGGCGGCGCTTCATCCGAGCGAACTGGCGACCATCGGCGTCCTGTTCGCCATCAAGGGTGTCGGGTGCAGGGCGTTCTACCGCTGGCTGTCGGAAAACCACATCGACAAGTTCCCCAACCTGCCCGAACGCACTCGGCTCTTCCGCCGCCTCAAGACGCATCGCAACTGGACGACCTACTTTATGGCGTCCCCATCCATGCTGGGCGTGGTGGACACCTACGGCATAGAACTGATACACCCGGTGCGCGAGGGCAGAAGTCCTTCGCAGATAGGCAAGAAGGGAAAGTCCAACCACCGATGGATAGTCGGCGCCAAGCTGTGTCTTGTGCTGAACAACCTGGGGCTGGTGGTAGCCTGGGACTGCGATACCGCGAACGTGTACGACGCCACGTTCCATCCTGTGATAGAGAAACTCGCAGACCGGATGGTGGTGCTGGGCGACACTGGGTTCCACAGCGCCGCGGGCGATCCTGCCAATCTGAAGGTGTGTCGGCGTGGCGAGTGGAACGAGCGCATGAAGGTGGAGACCGTATTGTCGATGCTCACGGTCATCTGCCACGTAAAGAAGATGCGCCATAGGGTTTGGGACTATTTCAAGTCTCGTCTGGGGTATCTGATGGCCGCCTTCAACATCATGGCGCAGTGGAATGGCCTCAAACCCGATGAGAAAGGCGTGGTCCGCCTCTCCATCAAACAGTTCACCCTCTAACCTTCAACTAGCACCATTGGTTAGTAAACTGACACAGGCTCCGAGGCATCCTTTTCGTTGACAGGGTAACACTGCTGTGTTAGCCTGCGCCAATCCCGCCCACCGCGCGGCTCGCCAAGCGATTCACACGCGATTTTGTGCGAGGTTTCCGCTTCGGTGCCCGTGCGCAAGCTCACTTTGCGTGGCTTCTTCGTCTTGGCCTAGATGCAAGGTCATTTGTACTTCCCGACTAATGCAACGGGTTCGCTGGACGAATAGCCATACACACCCTTCAGGCAGCCGCAGATTCGCAAGGAGGCCCAACAATGGCTAGCTCGCTGGTAAGGCACAGGTTCTTATTGATAATCCCTGCGGTGATACTACTGATGTCCGTACTGGCCTGCGGCGCGGAGGATCCGGCACCCACGCCGGTACCGACGCCTACGCCCGTCGACATTTCGGCGATTGTTCAGCAGGCGCTTGCGGGCCAGCCGCAGGGAGTCACGGCCGAGGAGATGGCGAGCGCCATACAGGCCATACAGTCGGCGCTGGCGGCCCAACCCAGCCTGAGCACACAGGACGTGGCTTCGGAGGTCGCGAAGGCACTGGCGGCGCGGCCGGGAGTTACCACTGAGGACGTGGCCTCCGCCATCGCATCCGCGCTGGAGGAGCGGCCCGGGGTGACGACGCAGGACGTGGCGACTGAAATCGCCAGAGCCCTCAGGGCGCAGCAGCCCGGCGTCACCGAGGATCAGGTCGCCGCGGCCATCCAGAGCGCACTCGAGGCGAGGCCGGGCGTTACCGAAGACCAGGTCGCCATGGCAATAGAGAACGCTCTGGCGGCGCAACAGATGGAGATCCAGGGTGCTGTCGAGTCCGCCGTGGCCGCGGCCATGATGGCCGAAGCTACCGGGGAGCCCGAGGGTACAATTGACGTCGGCAGAGCGGAGCTCGGAGCCTACATCTGCGATCCCAAGCACACCGCGGGAGTGGCGGACGTCGGAATGCAGGGCCACGAAACGTTGTTCACTTTGAACACCAAGGACGAGATAGTGCCCGAGCTGGCCAAGAGCTGGGACATATCGGACGACATGCTCACCTGGACCATCGAGTTGAACAGGGGAATCACGTTCACCAAGGGATACGGCGAGCTCACCGCCGAGGACGTGGTCTTCACGATCATGAGAGGCACCGAGGATGGTTCGGCGCTGCCGCGCGCCGGCGCCATCAGAGGAAAGTGGCGGAATCCAGATGGCTCTGTGGAGATCGAGGGCGACTACACCATCCACGTAAACACCGGCGAGCCCGCCGTCGACATGCTTGTCGATCTGTCCTGCCCCTACTGCGCGTACATACTGAGCGAGAAACAGGTGGAGGAGGTCGGCTGGGAAGCGGCGAGCGACAACTGCGCGACCACGGGTCCGTGGGACGTCACCGAGCACCGGACCTCAGACTTTTTCTCCTGGGAGGCTGTGAACGACCACTGGCGAAAGACTCCCGATTTTGCACAGTTAATATTACATGAAGTACCTGAGGAGACTACCAGGCTTGCCGGTTTCAGAACCGAAAAGCTGGACACGTTCGTCATGGCGTTTGACACGCTCCCTGAAGTGGAGAAGTTGCCGGGCGTGAAACTGATGGAAAGCTCCCCCGGAGCCACGATGCACTTCGGAATCTACGGCAACTACTACGTCACGGAACGTCCGGGCTACGATCCCTCTCTGCCCTGGATATCGGCATCCGCGGACGTAAACTCGGCTGAGTGGGAGAAGGCGCGTAAGGTACGCAAGGCGATGACTATCGCCATCGACCGTGAGACCATCGTCGAGGAGCTTGTGAGAGGGAAGGGTGAACCGTTGACGCTGTGGGGATGGGAGAACAAAGAGGACAAGCTGCCCCCCGGCGTCAAGTGGTCCTACGACCCTGAACTGGCGAAGCAGCTTCTGACGGAGGCCGGGTATCCTGACGGGTTTGATACCAAGCTGATGGTCTATCCGCGCCAGGTACCGGGCGACGTGCAGGCGTGTACCGCCATCGGCGGTATGCTCGAGAAGGTGGGCATAAGGGTCGAAATGGCGCCGATGCCCTACGCCAGCGCTTCGCCGCTCATAAGGGGCCGCGACTGGAGCCACCTGAATTGCCACGGCACCAACGCTACGAGGGAACCGCTGCAGCTAATGGGTCTGATGCTCAGCACGTCGGGATTCAACATGGGCTTTGAGCACGAAACGGTGGACCGTCTCGTGGCCGAGGCGAGGGTGATTTTCGACGTGGCGGCGCGGTTCGACAAGGAGCGTGAAGTGGCTCAGTTCGTGTTCGACAACGCGCTCGAGGCAGGGGTCTACACGGCGTCGCTGGTGTGGCCGTTGGGCCCAGCGCTGGACCCGTGGTTCGAAGATCATCAGGACCGAGGCGATCCGAGGGCACTGACGGCGCTCGAATGGGCGCGGCATCGCCAATAGGGCAAGCCTCCTAACACCAGAGAGTCCGCCCTAATACCGGACGCGGCGCTCGCGGTTGCGCGGGGCATCATTCCCGCGCAACCGGGGCTCCCCGCCCCACAGCGACGCGCACTTAGGCACGCGCCCTCCAATCCTATCGGCCTGTTGCGGTCGGCACGGGAAGTCGATATGACATGACCCGCTTTCTGATACGGCGCATCGCGGTCACACTCGTCACCCTGTTACTGGTCTCCATCGTCGTCTTTCTGATGGCCCGCGTCGCTGGGGACCCCAGGTCTCTTCTCCTCGACCCGTGGGCCACGGAGGAGGACTGGGACAATCTTGGGATAGAGCTGGGACTGGACAAGGCCGTGCATCACCAGTACTGGCTTTTCCTCACGGGCCTGCTCAGGGGAGACATGGGCGACTCGTTCTCCGAGCGGCGACCCGTAAGGGACGTTATTCTCGAACGCCTTCCGGCGACGCTGCAGCTCGGTCTGAGCGCATTCGCGTTTTCCCTTGTCGGTGGAATGTCGCTCGGCATACTTGGCGCTGTAAGACGTGGGGGCGGCCTGGACCTCATAGGCAAGGTGATCGCCCTGATAGGGCAGTCGGCTCCGACGTTCTGGATAGGCATTATGCTAATCTTCTTCTTTGCGGTGCGGTTTGAGTGGCTGCCCTACGCGGGGAGAGAGGACTGGAAAAGCTTCATCCTCCCCTCCGTGACTTTTGGCTGGGCCGTGATGGCGGCCAACCTTCGCATCATGCGCTCAGCGATGCTGGACGAGCTGGACTCGGAGTACGTGAAGTTCGCCAAGGCCAAGGGGGTACCGGGGCGCGACGTCGTCTGGAAGCACACCCTGCCGAACGCGATGATTCCGCCGCTGACCATGGCGGGACTCACTCTCGGAAGCATGGTGACGGGGTCTCTCATCACGGAGACGGTTTTCGCCTGGCCCGGACTGGGCAACCTGGCGTGGAGGGCCGTCAGGCACGCCGATTACGCATTGCTTCAGGGGGTGGTAATCATCTTCACCATGGCATACTTGGCGGCGGCTCTCCTGGTTGACGTGTTGTACGCGCGCATAGACCCCAGAATCCGCCTTGGGTAGTGGACGAGAGATATGGCTGACGATACGAGAACCGGACTGACACTCCGCACTGCGCGTCTCCAGCCGGCCGCGCTGCTGCGGTTTGCCAGGAGAGTGCCTATAGTGCCGATCCTCGTGCTCGCGCTCGTTATCGCCGATGGCGTTCTGGCCCCCTGGTTATCGTCGCACAACCCCAGAGTTGGAGAACTCACACAACGACTCTTGCCACCCATGTGGATGGAGGGCGGCAGCAGCGAGCACATTTTCGGCACGGACCAGCAGGGTCGGGACATCTTTGCGAGAATCAGCTACGGAGCGCGCGTGTCCCTTCTGGTGGCGGCGGTCGTGCTGGTTGTGGGCGGAGGCGTAGGCACACTGCTGGGCTTGGTATCCGGCTGGTACGGGGGCCTTCTAGACGAGTTGATAATGCGCGTGGTGGACATCTTCATGGCGCTGCCTCTCATCCTGGTCGCGCTGGTCCTAGTCGTGGCCCTGGGTCCTTCCTTCTCCGTGCTGCTGCTGATAATGGGGCTGTGGATCTGGGTGCGCTTCGCGAGAATGGTGCGCGGCGAGGTGTTGAAGCTCAAGGAGATGGACTACATAGCTCTCGCTCAGGTTGCCGGAGCCTCCACCCCGCGAATACTGGTCAGACACCTATGGCCCGGCGTGCGCAACACCGTGACGGTGGTAGCCACACTGCAGGTGGGGCTGGTGATAATCTTGGAGGCGAGCCTGAGCTTCCTTGGCGCGGGAATTCCCCCTCCTGAGCCGGCCTGGGGATCGCTGGTAGCCGAGGGCAGAGACGTGCTGGCCGGGGCCTGGTGGGTGTCCACGATACCGGGCCTGGCGATTCTGGTGACCGTGCTGTCGCTGAACCTGTTCGGCGACTGGCTGCGAGATACGCTGGACCCCAAGCTTCGTCAGCAGCTATAGCCGGTTACTTTGCATGAGCCGGACCCGGCGAACGAACTGAGCGATTCTGGAGGGAGAATGCCACCCTACACGTTCGATCATGTTCACTTGATGAGCAGGAACCCGGATGAACTGGTCGAATTCTGCCGCCGCATGTTCGGCGCCACAATCATCGCCACGTCTGAAGTGGGAGGCGTCCGAACGGTTATGCTGGGCTTCGACGGCCGGAGGGTGCACGTCACAGGTGGCGACCTGGTGGACGGACCGGTGGGGCCTCACTACGGGGTAGATCACTTCGGACTCAGCACGGATGACATGGCGGCAGCGGTTGCCGACCTCAAGGCGAAAGGTGCCCAATTCAGCCAGGAGCCGACCACGCCTCGCCCCGGAGTGAAGACTGCCGAGATCATAGGGCCCGATAACGTGCGCATCGAGCTAGTGCAGTGGATTGGAGGGGCTCCGACCAGCAGCCAGTAGCTTAAGTTACAGGTAGTAGCGCTGCTTCTTGAGCATCTCTTCGTACTCTTCGCGCGCACCGGTTACAGCCGCTCTGTCGGACACCTCAGACATGGGGACGTCCCACCACGAGCCGTAGTTGCTCACGGCGCGCGAAGGGTCCGGTTCCACGACTATGATGGTGGTGCGTGCGGACTCTTTCGCCTCGGCGAGGGCCTGCCGCAACTGTTCGAGCCCGTCGACTTTCACGGCGTTTGCGCCCAGGGCGCGGGCGCTGGCCGCGAAGTCGATGTCAAGGTAGTCTCCGCTAAGCTGCCCGTCCTCGCCCCTGGAGCGAAACTCGGTGCCGAATCCCTCGCTGCCGGTTGCGTGGGAAAGGCGGTTGATGCTCGCGAAGCCGTGATTGTCCAGCAGCACGATGGTGAGCTTGATCCCTTCTTGGAGCGATGTGAGTATCTCAGATGACATCATGAGGTAACAGCCGTCCCCCATTAGCACGTACACCTCCCGATCCGGGGCCGCCATCTTCGCGCCCAGGCCACCGGCGATCTCGTATCCCATCGTGGAGTAACCGTGCTCCATCTGGTAGCCCTTGGGGTCCCTGGTGCGCCACAGCTTGTGCAAGTCTCCTGTCAGGCTGCCGGAGGCGCACACGACCACATCACGCGGGCCTGAGAACTCATTGACCGCTCCAATGACCTCGGCCTGGGTGATGGCGCCACCACGCTCGGGGTGATAGTACCCGTCGACCTCGGCGTCCCACTGCCGCCTCAGCCCGGCGACGCGTGCAGAGTACTCGCTGCTGACACTGAAACCGGCCAGTGCGGCGGACAGCACTTCCAGCGTGGCGCGGGCGTCGGCCACCAGGGGCAGGGCATTGTGCTTGTGGGCATCCACCTCGGCGACGTTTACGTTTATGAACCGCACATCGGGATGCTGGAACGCCGTCTTCGAAGAAGTCGTGAAGTCGGTGTAGCGCGTACCGATCCCCAACACGAGGTCCGCGTCCCGCGCAAGGCGATTGCCGCCGAGCGCACCGGTGACGCCGAGGGTGCCAACCGATTGGGGGTGCTCGTAGTGAAGAGATCCCTTTCCTGCGTGAGTCTCCGCAACCGGAATGCCCGTGCTTCTGGCGAACTCTGAGAGCGCGCCCGTGGCCTCGCTGTAGATGCACCCGCCGCCGGCGACTATGAGCGGAGTCTTGCTGTGTCTCAGCCACTCCGCAGCGCGCTCGAGCATCGTCCCATCGGGAGGTGTGCGCGGGATGGCCCACACCCGTTTGGCGAACAACTCTTCGGGGTAGGCGTAGGCCTCGGCCTGCACGTCCTGGGGGAGACACAGGGTGACCGCCCCCGTGTCCGCGGGAGAGGTGAGCACGCGCATGGCATGCATCAGCGCAGCGATGAGTTGCTCGGGGCGGTAGATCCTGTCCCAATACCGCGAAACGGGTTTCAGGCTATCGTTGACGGAGATGTCCAGGGTGTGCTCGGACTCCATAGCCTGCAGATGGGGGGATGCTGTTCTGCGCGCGAAGATGTCGCTAGGCAGCAGCAGGACCGGCAGCCGGTTGACGGTCGCGCCTGCCGCGCCGGTCACGAGATTCGTGGAACCGGGGCCAATCGAGGCGGTGCAGGCGAATGCACCAAGGCGATCTCGCATCTTTGCATAGCCGACTGCCATGTGTACGATCGCCTGCTCGTTACGCCCCTGGAAGTACGGGAAATCGGGCGTCTGCTGCAAGGCCTGGCCGAGACCCGCGACTATACCGTGGCCGAAAATCCCTGCGCAGCCCGCGAAGAAGCGACGCTCCACGCCATCTCTTTCTACGAACTGGTTCTTGAGGAAGTTCACCAGGGCCTGCGACGTCGTCAATAGTTTCGTTCCCATAGTTTTCGCCTCTATAACTTACGACTCGAAACTCGTCTCTCAGCCGGCCAAAGATGAGCTGGGGAACCCACCCCATTCCGGTGAAGGGACTCGGTGTGCGCGCCCAACACGATCACTGACGGCGTTGATGGGGTAAGCCACGCACTTCCGAAGCTGGCAGATTGACGCTAGACTACATTCGCCCAGGAAACGTGTCAAACACGCCCTGCTGGAAGTGCTGTGGCTTACCCTTGGCTCGTCGAAGCTTCTCAAATCGATTGACACCCCTCCGACCTCGTGGTGTAATTGCGGCGTCGACCACCGGTAAACAGGCCACCAGAAAACGGCCAGCGAACGATCCGGGATGTGGGAGGAGAGATGGCTGACTACCTAACCTACTTCAATGGCGAGTGGATTCCCTTCAGCCAGGTGAAGATCGACCCCAGCGACCGCGGATTTCTCCTGGGCGACACGGTCTTCGACGCGGGCCGTACGTTCAATGGCACGAGCTTTCGTATGAAGGAACACATCGACCGACTGTACCGCTCCCTCAAGTACATCCGGCTCGACCCGGGTCTCTCGCCGGACGAGATGCTGGCTATCAACGAAGAGGCCATCGAGCGCAATGAACACCTGAGAGCAGCCGCCGGGGACTTCGTGATTTGGACATTCGTCACTCGCGGGCCGGGCCGCTGGACGCACACGGCGGGGCCGCCAACTGTCTGCGTCAAGGTGCTCGACATCGACTGGGACAAGTATCTCCCCTCTTACCTGAACGGAGCACACGCGGTGATCGCCCGCACGCGAAGCTACTCGCCCGACGCGCTGGACCCCAAGATCAAACACTTCAGCCGCATGAACTTCAACCTGGCGGAGCTGGAGGTGGCCGATATAGACCCGGACGGATGGGCGCTGCTACTGGACGGAAATGGCAACCTCACGGAAGGCACTGGTTGGAGCGTTTTTGTAGTGACCGACGGCGTCCTGCGCGCGCCGCCCGACGACGCCCTTCTCCAGAGCGTTTCCCGGCAGATGGTGTTCGATCTCGCGGATAGGCTCGGCATACCGGCACGCCAGGAGAACCTACAGCCCTACGACCTGTACACGGCCGACGAGGTGTTCTTCACGGGCACCAGCCCTTGCATCCTCCCAGTTAGCAAAGTGGACAACCGGCAGATAGCCGATGGCAGTGTTCCCCAGCCCGTCACCAAGCATCTCCTGGCCGCCTGGGGCGAGGAAGTGGGCCTGGACATCGTAGAGCAGGCCATCCGGCACGGGCGCAGGGACTAGAGCGCCCGTCAAGTAACCGCCCCGGTGCGTGGAGAGTTAACGGAACGTCAGGGCGTCCCGCGGATTGTCCACGAGTATGGCCTGCACCTGACTCTCGCTGAATCCCCTTCTTCTCATGCGTGGCACAATGTTGTTGAGAATGTGGGCGTATCCTTTGCCACCAAACCGCCTGTACTGGTACTTGTTGGACACGTCCTGGGCTATCACGATCCGGTTGAGGTAGCCCTCGCCAACCAGAAACTCGATTCTGTCCAGCCTCTGGTCGTCGCTCGGAGGGTTGTAGCTCCTGCTGGTTATGGAGAGATTGATCGCGGTGTCTTCGGTCCCAAAGCCGTCGTACTCGATGTAGCAGCCGGTTTCCGCCAGCGCCTTCAGTGCACCAAGATCGGTAATGCGGTCGTCGACGTGGCCCATTATCATGCGAGTGGGATCGGCACCCGCCTTGACCAAGATGTCGACGACCTCGAGGGGTGATGCTGGATTGGCCCCCGGGTGGATCAGGATGGGAGCGCCAGTCCGACTCTGCGCGTGGACGGCGGCTCGCAGCACCTTGCGAACGTTATCGACCATCGGCCAGACGCAGCCGATCTCTCCGATGATCCCGGAACGTATCCTCGTTTCGCCCACGCCGGATGCGATGTCCCGCACCATCTCGGCGGCAATGTCGTCCTCGGTCCTGAGGTCCATGTCCTCCGGGTGGGATAGCGGCACGTAGTAGCCGGCCCCCATGACAACGTGGAGTCCGGTTGCCCGCGATATGCGGGCCAGGCCCACGGGGTCCCTGCCCACGCCGATGGGCGTTGCCTCCACCAGCGAACGGCCCCCGTGCTGCATGTACAGCGAGACCTCTTCTATGGCGGTCTGCACGTCCCACAGTTGGCGGTTGTCCAGGTTGTGCTCCCGCACCTGGCGTATGATGCCCAAGAGGTCCGCCGTGAGCGGCGCATTTACGAGGGCCTTCTTGCTGGCTTCCTCCGGCTCGACGAAGTAGCACTCCCCGCTCATAAGCAGGTGTTCGTGCGTTAGCGTGACGCCGAGCTCTTCAGGCTCGATAGCGCCCAAGACCGTTTGTACCTTTCCGGTCACATCCAACATGCCCAACTTCCCTTCCCTACGATCCAGTTCCTGGGGCGAACCCAGCTTCCGATACCGCAGCTGGTGTCTTCATTCCCTCTTCGGAGCCGCGAAGGTCAACACTCTCGCCGGGTTATCGACCAGGATTCGGTCGATCGCATCCTCGGTGAAGCCGTGTATCCGCATTCTGGGGACGGTGTTCCTGAGAATGTAGTAGTATCCGTGACCCCCGTACCTGACCAGGTGCCTCTTGGAACCGATGTCGTGGGATATCAGAACCCTGTCCGCGTATCCCCTCGAGCTCAGCCATCCGATCCGATCGATTCGCGCTCCCTCGCCGGGCAACTCTATGCCCAGGTTCAGGGCGTGAAAAGAGTCTTCCCTGCCAAACAGGTCCCACTCTATGTAGCAGCCGCTTTCCGCAAGTCTCAGGAACGTTTCTTTCCGGAACAATGTGCGCTCTATATGGCCCATTATCACGCGGCCGATGTCCGCGCCTGCTCCATCGAGGACATCCAGAATCTCGAACGGTGCGCGTTCGTCTCCCTGACCCGGATGGACCGTTACGGGCGCGCCGGTGAGCCGCTGCGCGCGCGCGGTGGCGCGAAGCACCTTGCGCTCGTTGTCCGTGAGGGGCCAAGAGCACCCCAATTCGCCGAGAACGCCACTCCTGATGCCGGTGCCGTCCACACCCTCTGTCACGTCACGGACCATTTCCTCGACCAGGTCATCCTCGCTTCGGCTGTCCATGTCGGGCGGGTGAGCCCTCGAGGTGTAGTGGGAACCGCCCATTACGATGTTGAGGCCCGTCGCACGGGCAACGATGGACAGGCCCACGGGGTCTCTTCCCAGGCCTCTCGGCGTCGCGTCCACCAGGGAGTTTCCTCCGTGCTGCCTGTAAAGGCTCGCCTCGGCAATGGCGGTGTCGACGTCCAGGAGGCGCCTGTCCTCGAGGTTTGGAGCGGCGTAGTATCGTATAAGCCCTACGTTTTCCAGGGTGAGACTCTCGAAGTAGAGCCGCTTTCCGCTGACGTCTTCGGGGGGATGGGGGGCATTGATGGACGAACCGTCCGCCAGGAGATGCTCGTGCGTGAGAGTGACCCCCAGCCGTTCCGGCTCGATGGCGCCCAGCACCGTCTGTACTTTGCCCGCTAGTTCGCCCTTCACGGCGTTTCCTCCAAAGGGTCGTTCCGCCATTGGCGGCTGTACAACACAGAATCTCTCCCGGTGTGCTCAGCAAACGGATGGGCTGTCGGAGTACAAGTGGCACGAGACCACGTGCCCCGGCGCCTGCTCTTCGAGTCGAGGCTCCAGCCGGGAGCAGTGAGGCATCGCGTAGGAACATCTCGGGTTGAACCGGCAGCCCGGAGGCGGGTCCACTGGCGAAGGGACCTCACCGGCGAGTATGACTCTCTCCCGTCGCATGTCCGGGTGGGAGGGCAGTGCCGAGGATATGAGCGCTTTCGTATAAGGGTGGAGGGGATTGTCGAAGAGATCGTCCGCCTCCTCCACAATCTTGCCCAGGTACATTACGCCGACCCGGTCGCACATGTGGCGCACGGTCGACAGGTTGTGGGCAATCAGCAGGTAGCTCAGATTGTAACGCTCCTGCAAGTCTTTCAGCAGATTCATTATCTGAGCGCGGATGGATACGTCGAGAGCCGAGACGGGTTCGTCCAGGACTATCAGCGCCGGATTCAAAGACAGGGCGCGGGCGATTGTGATGCGCTGCCGTTGTCCCCCACTGAACTCATGGGGATAAAGTTCAGCCTGCGAGGGATGCAACCCCACGTCCTGAAGAAGCGAGGCCACCTTCTCGCGCATTTCGGCGCGCGTGAGGTTAGAGTTCACCTCCAGGGGCTCCGCGATTATGCTTCCGACCCTCATGCGTGGGTTGAGCGAAGACCAGGGGTCCTGGAAAACCGCCTGAACAGAGCTCCTGTATCTTCTTCTGCCGGCCTGATCGAGGCTGTAGATGTTCTCGCCTCGGAAGCGAATCTGCCCCGACGTCGGCCGCTCCAGCCGCAGAATCATCTTGGCGGTTGTGCTCTTGCCACACCCGGACTCCCCCACTAGACCGTAGGACATTCCAGGCCAGATTCGGAATGACACGCCGTCGACAGCTTTCAGCGAGCCGGCGGAACGCCTCAGAAGCCCCGTTGACACAGAGAAGTGCTTCCTGAGGTTTTCAACCTCGATCAGGGCCTGTTCACTCATGAGCCGCAGCTCGCTCGTAGTTCACCAGCTTCCAGCAGCTCGCCCGGTGTCCGGGGGATACGGAGATCTCGAGTGGATACTCTTCCGTGCACACCTCTGTGGCGTAAGGGCACCTGGGAGCGAATGAACACCCCGGCGGCAGGTCGTACAGCCTGGGAGGTTGACCCTCGATCGAGTAGAGCCTGTCTACCTTCTCGTCCAGCTTGGGCAACGAGGCCAGAAGCGCCTGTGTGTAAGGATGAGAGGGATTGTTGAATATCTGCCTGACTTCACCCTCTTCCACTATCCGGCCGGCGTACATAACGGCCACTCTGTCGCAGACGTCAGCCACAATGCCAAAGTCGTGGGTGATGAAGATCATCCCTACGCCGGTCTCCTGTTGCAACTGTTTCAAAAGCTGCAGGTATTGGGCCTGAATGGTGAGGTCGAGTGAGGTCGTGGGCTCGTCGGCGATAAGCACCTCGGGCTGGCAGGAACTGGCGATTGCGCCGACTATGCGCTGACGCATTCCACCGCTCATCTGGTGCGGATAGTCTCTGACGCGGGTCTCGGGCGCCGGTATGCGGACGAGTCTCAACGCGCTGATCACTCTCTGCGCGAGGGTCTTGCCGCTCAACCGCTGGTGGATTCGGAGAGTCTCACCGACCTGGTTGCCGATGTTGAACACCGGGTTCAGGGACGTCATCGGATCCTGAAAGATCATCGCGACACGCTGTCCCCTGATCCGCTGCATCTGGCGCTCGCTGAGGTTGAGGACGTCCTCCCCGTTCAGGCCTACATATCCGCCTTCGATCCTGCCCGGTGGAGAGGGTACCAGCCTCATTATGGAAAGCGCGGTAACAGACTTGCCCGAACCCGACTCACCAACGATACCAAGCGTCTCGCCGAACCGGAGATCGAAGCTCACGCCATCTACCGCCCTCACCAGGCCCCACCTGGTGTAGAAGTAGACGCGCAGATCCTGAACTTCCAGAATCATCCCGTTACTCATCCCAAACCCCGTCCGGGCGAACCGCGGTTCACCCAATTCTCCATGGTAGCCCATAGGCACATGGTAGCGTTGGCGGGGCTAGGTATCAAGTAAGGTTAGACGATCTCCGGTCGGCAGTGATTCCATTTGAGGACTTCCAACCCAGTTGTTCAAAGCCCTGTACTCGGCGGCTAACATCCATTCCACTGTATGTTCGAGAATACAATTCCACTCGAAGCTAATACTGGAGAACGGCAACCGCTGGAACAGTATCAATCTGACACACGAAGATGGCCAAGTCTCTGGCTGTAAGTGGTTCACATAGCTAGAATCAATTCAAACTGGGTTCTGCCTACAGTCACCTTTGGCCCACCACACCACGACGTACCGATTCGCGAACTCCACCATTGAGGCTGCCGTCCGCGCCACTCCCGCGCCATCCGTCGTGCCCGCGTAGGCGGGCATGAGTCTGTATCATCCCAGTCGGCGCCCCGTGCGCTGAGGCGTCCGCCGCAGGCGCCATGAGTGTGACGACGAATGGGGGGCGCCCCGTGCGCTGAGGCGTCCGACGCAGGCGCCATGAGCGCGATGACGAATGGGGGCAACCACAAGGGATTGCCCCTACAGGTGCATGGCCGACCCAGGTGCAGCGCGACGTCTTCCGGCTCTATCCAGATTGCCCCTACGGGTGCATGGCCGACCCGCGTAATTCTGACATTGCTTGGCATTCCCCAGGATTGCCCCTACATGTGCGTGACCGATTAAACCGTTACGGGCCCTCACCGCGATACCGCTATGATATTTGCCTTTGCACCTATTATATTGGTGCAACATGGCTGTTATAATGTGGCCGAACTCCGGGAATCGCGGGTGGGGATTATGATGGAAAGGTCGATACGCACAACATTCAGGCCCTTGACCGTGGCGGCGGCGCTGCTGGCGCTGGTTTGCGTCCTCGCTGTTTCACCCGCCTCGGTGGAGGCCCAGTCCGAGCCGGGCGCGCCGTCGATCAGCTCCGTGAGCGTCGGCGACCGCCAGCTGACCGTGAACTGGAACGCGGCCAGCGCGCCGAGCGACAAGCCGGTGGTGGACTACCAGGTGATGTACCGCGCGGGCAGCGGCGGCGACTGGTCGATGGCCTCCTCCTACAGCGTCTCCTTCGACTCCAGCGCGCAGACCGGCAGCGACACCACCTGGGCGCACAACCGCAACCCGCTGGACCTGGGCGCGGTCACGGGCGACGCGGCCGCCTACATCGAGCGCACCAAGGGCGGACGCCACAACCTCGATGGCGTCTATCGCGTCAAGCAGGCGGTGGCGGCGGTGCTCATCCGGGTGAACGGCACCACCGACGGCGCGGGCACGCTGCGCTCGAACTTCACCAAGTCGCCGATCGCCGACCTGCGGCACAGCGGCGCCAGCATGGGGGCGAACGTCGTCAACACGTCGGGAACCGGTTTCGAGCTGACCGGCGTCGCGCAGGACCTGCTGGCCAACTCGTACATCTGGATCGACGGCTGGGACCAGACCTCGACCAACACGGCGTTCCCGGAATTCGAGGATGTCGCTATCAGCGACCGGCGGCTGCGCATCTACATCGCCACGGCCTCGACCGCAACCAGCACCAACATCACCGACCTCGTCAACCAGCAGAGCTACCAGGTGCGGGTGCGCGCCCGCAACAGCGCGGGCTGGGGCGCGTGGTCGGTCATCTCCAGCGGCACGCCGCTGGGCACGCCCGCCGCGCCGAGCGGCCTGTCGTCGGTGTCGGGCAACAACCAGATCGACGTGAGTTGGAACGCCCCGACCAACAACGGCGGCTACGCCATCAGCGACTACGACATCCAGTACCGCGCCCAGTCCGGCCAGACCTGGGGGAGTTGGACCGACTGGCAGGCGAGCACGGTCAGCACGGCGACGACCACGACGATAAACAGCGGCATCGTCAACGGCACGAGCTATCAGGTCCGCGTCCGAGCCGTGAACAGCGCGGGCGACGGCGACTGGTCGCAACTCCTGATCGACACGGCGGGCAAACCCTCGCAGCCCAGCTTCGCGCTCTCCACCATCCGTCGCCCGCTGCCGGCGGGCAGGTCGGATCGCGGCGGGCTGCTGTCAATGACGCTGGATGCGCCGGACAACGGGAGCGCCGTCAGCGACTACGACCTGCGCTACCGCGAATCGGGCGGGACGACCTGGTTCACCTACCGCGACCGCCAGCACGATTCGGGCCGGCTGACGACCAGCGAGACCGCCAGCAACAGCGACCCGATCGACTTCGGCACGTTCAGCAACCCGTCGGGCGCGGTCGGGGTGGCGCGCGAGACCCTCGGCGATGGTTACGTTTACAGGTTCACCAAGGCCGTCGACGTGCTCTGGATACGCGCCAGCGGGACAATCACCGACAGCGGAACCGTCGTCGCGCATTGGCACACCTCGAAGCCGACGACGGCCCAGGTCTCCACCGTGGGCACGCAAATCTTCTCGGTCAACACCTCGGTCAACAACAAATCCGAGCACACCTTCTGGCAGGACGGCTGGGTCACGAATCTGCCCGCCAACGGCTACGTCTGGTTCTACACCACCGAGTTGGAGACGCTGACCAAGCGCCGCCTGCAACTCGACTTCACCGACAACACGGCGCAACCGCCGCAGGTCAACGACTCCGGCACGCGGAGGACCAGCGAAACCGTGGGTGTCTCGAACAACGTCGTCGATCCGATCGACTTCGGCGCCTTCGCCACACCGTCGGGCGGCGTGGCGGTGACGCGCGAGAGCGTGAGCAACAAGGCCGGCTACTACAAGATAGTCGCCGCCACCGAGCGGCTCTGGATTCGGGTCAGCGGCAAGTTCAGCGGCAGCCCGGTCAAGGTGATCGCCTGTTGGCTGACCAGCAAGCCGACCAACCCCTTGCAGGATTGCAGCGATTTCCAACACCCAGAGCGGGTGTTGTTCACTGTGAAGAGCCAATTTGTCGACGGGCGCGCCACCTTCGATGCGTCGGTCTGGGTCTATAACCTGCCCGCCAACAGCTACATCTGGTTCTACACCGAGGGGCTGACTACGGCAGACAATGCGAGCACGCTGACCGAGCACCGGCTGCAGTTGGACTTCGACCGCGGACGGATCGTGCTCAGCGGCCTGCAGAACGGCAAGACCTACGAACTCCAGGCCCGCGCCAGGAACGGGCGTGGCTGGGGCGCCTGGAGCCCGTCCACATTTGGCACGGCGGGCGCGCCGACGCCGCCGGAGGTCAACACGCTGCCGAAGAACGCCTCGCTGGACCTGAGCTGGGCCGCCCCGTCGGACAACGGATCGGCGGTCACCGGCTACGACGTGCAATACCGCGCCGGATCGTCGGGGGGCTGGTCGTCGTGGACGCACGCCGGCACGACCCGCAGCGCTACTATCACGGGGTTGACCAACAACACCGAGTACGAAGTCCGCGTCCGCGCGAGGAGCGCAGTCGGAAACGGCCCCTGGTCGACCGTCAAGGCCACGCCCATCCCGCAGAAGCCCGACGCGCCCGCCGCGCCCACGCTCACCTCCAGCGGCACCACGATGACCGTCAGTTGGACCGCCCCCTCGGCCAACGGCGCGGACATCAGCGACTACGACATCGAGTACTCGTCCGACGGCGGGACGAACTGGACGCCCCACCTGCATAGTTCCTACACTTCGACGCTCACCACCAGTTATACGATCGCCCAGAACGTCCCGCTCGACTTCGGCACGCTGAGTCCGATCGGCCTCACGGTCACCAACGAGTCGGTCAGCGGCAACGCAGGCGTCTACAAGATCGGCCAGACGCTCGGCGCGCTCCGGGTGAATGTGAGCGCCATGTCCACCCCGTCCGGGCCCCTCAACGTCCGCTACGCCGACACCAAGCCGATTGCCGAAACGATGTACTACCACGGTACGGAGCTGTTCAGCCTCACACTCAACCCGAACGTCTCGGCCAGCGGCTCCGGCACGATCCCCGCGCCGCCGGCGAACTCGTACTTCTGGGCCGCGAGCACGCAGGAGTTGTCGATCTCCACCCGCACCATCAGCCTCGACTGGCCAACCGTCTCCACCAGCACCACCGATACTATCTCCAGCCTGACCAACGGCACGACCTACCAGGTCCGCGTCCGCGCCCGCAACTCCGTCGGCACCGGCGAGTGGTCGACCGCTTCGGCCCACGCCATCGGACGGCCCAGCGCGCCAGCCGCCCCGACCCTGACCAGCGGCAACGCCACGATCACCGCGAAGTGGATCGCCCCCGCCAGCCCTGTCACAATCACCGACTACGACGTGCAGTATTCCTCCGATGGCGGAACGACCTGGACCGAGTGGAACGCGGCTAACACCAGCACGGACTTGAACGCGACGATCACCAGTCTGAACAACGGCACCACCTATCACGTGCAGGTGCGGGCCGAGGGCAGCGTCGGCGCTGGCCCCTGGTCGCCCAGCGCCAACATCAAGGCCGGCCTGCCCGAGGCGCCGTCGGGCATCGGGCTGGAGTCGGGCAACGACACGCTGGACGTGACCTGGACCGCGCCGTCCGGCAACGGTTCGCTGCTCACCGGCTACGACTTGAGATATTCGTCCGACGCTGGGACCAACTGGACCCAGGTTTCGGTGAGTACCGTATCGCCGAACCCGAGTCACAGTCTGTCCGGCTTGACCAACGGCACGACCTATCAGGTGCAGGTGCGAGCCAAGAACCAGCACGGCGTCGGTCCCTGGTCGGACTCCGGGACGGAGACACCCGGTAAGCCATCCGCGCCGTCCGCCCCCACGCTGACCGCCGGCGACCACAAGCTGTTCGTCGGCTGGAACGCGGCCAACGGCAATGGCTCCGCGATTACCGACTACGACGTGCGCTACAAGAAGAGCAGCGCGTCGACCTGGGCGGAGATCGACGACTCCACCGACAGCGCGGAGCGCAGCGTGGTGCTCACCGACCTCACGCCGGAGACGACCTACCAGGTGCAGGTGCGGGCGACGAACACGCACGGCGACAGCGCATGGTCGGCGTCGGGCACGCACACTCTGGCCGTCTCGCCCGTGCCGCAGCAGTATGGCGTGCGCTACTGCGATCCGGCCGCTCTGAACCAGGTCTGGGTCGATTACGACTGCTTCATCAAGGCCGGCCAGCACGGGACGAAGCCGTTCGACGCGGCTCGCATCGTCTCCGGCAGCGAATACGTCGAGCTGTACGACTACCTTAGTTCGGCGCAGACGGTCGTGGCCTTGGGCTACAACCCGCAAGGCGGCCTCGCCATCGTCGAGACCACGCTCAACGGAGTCGTCCAGGACACCTTCCAGATCGACGTGATCCGCTTCAGCATCCGCAGCGCTGAACTGACCGGCGAGCTCAAGGCGGGCCAGTGGGCCACCCTCACGGTACGCCTGCACAGTCCCGACCACGGATCGCTTAGCAAGTACATGACCAACGGCAGCGATTTCGCCAGAAGCTGGGTGCGACTGACCCTGCCGAACACGATGACCGGACGTGACCACCTGGGCGACAACACCGAGGACCCGATTCAGGTCGTCGGCCAGCACGGCGACAGCGTGACGTTCAGCGTCTACGCGATTAGCGCCGGTAATCAGAGAATTACGATCAGCGCCTACCGTCCCGAGCCTGACGCCGGTTGTCCGACGGAGGGCGAGTTGCGCTGCTTCCAGCCGCCCGTGGCCGGCCTGACCAGGAATTACGTCGCGGCGGCGCAGGTCACCGCGCAGGCCACCTTCGCCGCGCCGAATCCGCCCGCCGCGCCCGCCAACCTGACCGCCAGCGCGGGCGACGGGAGCGTCACCCTGAGTTGGGACGACCCGCAGAACCCGGCCATCAGCGGCTACGAGTACAACGTCAATCACAACGACACGAGCACCGGCAACCTGAGCGGCTGGAGCGCCTGGCAGAGCATCGCCGGCAGCAACGCCCAGACCACCAGCCACACGTTCAGCGGCCTCACCAACGGACGCGAGTACCGCTATCACGTGCGCGCGGTGAACGCGGGCGGCGCCGGAACCGGCGCGCCCAACGCGGCCCCCTGGTACGTCGCGGCGACGCCGGAAGAGCCGCCCGATCCGCCCGCCGCGCCGTCCTCGGTCAGCGTGACGCGGGCCGACGGGACGCTGACGGCCTCGTGGGACGCTCCCGATGGCGCGACCGGCTACGAGATCAGGTACAGTGACGATGGCGGCGCGAGTTGGCAGGTCGCCGCCTCGGATCACACCTCGACCGGCATCACCATCAACGTCACCAACAGCAGCACCTACATCGTCGCCGTCCGCGCCGGCAACGAGGGCGGCTGGAGCGGTTGGCGCAACTCGCCTTCCGCCGGGCCGTTCGTGCCGCCGCCGACCAACCCGCCGGGCGCGGTCTCGTCTATCAGCGTGACCCGCGCCGACGGTACGCTGACCGCCGACTGGGACGCGCCGACCGGCGCGAGCAAGTACCACGTGACCTACACCGACGACGGCGGCAAGAGCTGGCACGCGCCCGTGGACGATCACACGAACGTTCCCACCAACAGCCTCAGCTTCAGCGTGGACAACGCCAAGACGTACATCATCGGCGTCCGCGCGGGCAACGACATCGGCTGGAGCGGCTGGCGCAACTCGGCGCCCGCCGGGCCGTACACGCCACCGAACACCCCGACCGACCCGCCGCCGACCGACCCGCCGGGCGCGGTCTCGTCTATCAGCGTCACCCGCGCCGACGGGACGCTGACGGCCGACTGGGACGCGCCGACCGGGGCGAGCAAGTACCACGTCACCTACAGCGACGATGGCGGCAAGAGCTGGCACGCGCCGGTGGACGATCACACGAACGTTCCCACCAACAGCCTCAGCTTCAGCGTGGACAACGCCAAGACGTACATCATCGGCGTCCGCGCGGGCAACGACATCGGCTGGAGCGGCTGGCGCAACTCGGCGCCCGCCGGGCCGTAGGCGGCCCACCGGGTAGCGGCGGGCGGGGCGCCCGTAACGCCGGCCTCAGTTCAACTCGGACACTACGTTGGTGTCGAGGACGAACATAAACGCGGCCCTTAAGTGAACCGCGGGGGCTCGCGCATGGGTTCACGAGGGGGAATCTCCAGTTCCACTCCGCCGAATGGCCTGAAGAGTTCATGTATCGCCGTGCCGAGATTCCTGTCCGGCGCGGCGTCCTCGTCGAGGGCCGCCCGCAGGATGTCCCGGACCTCCTGTTCCATGGAGCGCCCGTTTTCGGCTGCCCGGATGCGTAGCCGACGCTTCAGCCCGTCGTCCAGGTTGCGCACGGTTATGCTGGCCAAGGTCGCGCCTCCTCGCTTCGATGCGCGGAATTGTACCACGATTGCGATGCAATCAGTTTCAGGGGACGGTTTTGCCACGAGGCCACATCCGGCGCGTCCTCACGTCTGCCCTGGGGCTCCCCTGAGCTTGTCGAACGGGCCTGTCGAGGACATACCCTGAGGCTCCCCTGAGCTTGTCGAACGGGCCTGTCGAACGGCTACGAAGCCCGAAATTCTGCCCCAAAGCCGCTCAAACGAGCCCCCACCCGTGCCGTGTAAGCGCCTCACGACTGGCCCCCGGTCGCGCAAAAAAGAACCTGTTTTGTGTCAGCGCCGGCGGTTGTGGAGTAGCCCGCGATAACCCCGCGTGCAAATCAAATCGAGGGGGCCCTTGATTCTGCCGCACATACGTGCTACCGTCCCTGTACAACGCACCTACACAACTCAATCGACACCCACCGACGCCCGCCAGGCGGCCTCCAACGACTGTCACAATCTGCGCTACATTCCGGCCATTTTGGGGCAAGAGGCAGGGCAGTATCGAACACCGGCGACACAGAACCACCGGCGTTTCCAGCTACGAAATGTGCGGAATTGTGCAGTTTGGGGCACTTTTCGCGATCACCAGAAGTCCCTTCCCCCTCGCAGAGGGAAGAGCCTGCCCTGAGCCTGCCGAACGGGTTAGGATGGGGGTGAAAGGCCAATCGTAGGGGCAATCCCTGGTGGTTGCCCTCGTTGGTCATCACGCCCTGGGTGCCCACAAGGGACACCCCTACCTGTGGAGCGCCGACCAGGGTGTTACACGCTCCATCCGTGCCTGGTCAACGCGCTGGCCGTTGTCACGGTGTATAATCGACACCTCAGCGCACCGCGCGGTCCGGTGTGCCCGCCCTTCGGGGAAGTGTCGGAATTGGTGGACGAGCATGAAGTATCCTGCGTTAATCGACGGGAAGACGGGCGCTTACGGAGCGGTGTTTCCCGATTTGCCGGGCTGCGTGGCAATGGGCAACACCCTGGATGAGGTCGTTCGCAATGCGGAAGATGCAATGCGCGACTGGATTGCCAGCATGGAGCCAAACGGGCAGAGAGTTCCTGAGCCAAGTCCCTTGTCATCTATCACGGTTCCAGAGGGCAACACGCTCACTTCCATTTCGCTGGCAGGCGTCTTGCGGTAGTTGAGCGTCGAAGGACTTCGCCGGCATGATGGGGCAGTTCCTCGTCATCGACGAGTAACCTGGCGTCAAGCCACGGGCCGACGCATAGGAGGGAAATCGATGAGTGAACTGACACTGCTGGACCTGGTCCGCAACGGCACCATGAGCGCCAGGGTGGCGGCCACGCTCTCGGCCATCGCCGAAGAGAAGCGGTCGTTCATGGTTGTGGCCGTGCCCCGGCTCGCCGGAAAGAGCACGGTCGGCCGGGCCATGCTGGACTTCGCGCCCCGAAGCGCGCCGCTCCACCACCTGAGTGGCAGCGAAGCGGAGATGGACGAGCTCGCGCGGCGTCCCGACGGGGGCTACCTGGTGGTGGCCGAGTTCGCCGACGTGGACATGCCCGCCTACATCTGGGGCTCGCCGGTGCGCCGGGTGTTCCAGACCATGCGCGCCGGCTTTTCCCTTTCGGTCGGCCTCCACGCGCCCAGCGTGGAGGAGGCTTACGCCGCCGTCTGTGACGGCAACGGCGTGGCCGACGAGGACGCCTCCCAGGTCAGCTACATGGTCTATATCGAGCGCATGGGCGCCAGCCGAGAGGACTTCTGGCGGCGCATCGCGGCGGTTTACGAAACCGACCGCGTGGTCGGTGGCGTTCCTCACGCGCGGCTGCTGCACCGCTGGCGCCGCGAGAGCGACGAGTTCGAGCGGGTGGAGCAACCGCAACTACTCTCCATCTCGGAACCGGCGCTTGGGGAGCGGGCAAGGCGATTCCGGGAGCTGGCCGACGCCGGCCTCACGGCCCAGGCGCAGGTGGAGGCGCTGCGCATTGCTTGACTCCGTGTAGCGCCATTGGCTAACATTCCAGGATATGGAGTCTGCCCAGGAGGACGATGTGAAGAAGGTGTACGAGCTTCTGAGAGGGTTCGCTTCCGCTAAGGTGGCCGCTGGCGCACTCGTATTTGTGATCGGATACACGAGCGGTGGCTACCTAAACTGCCCGCTGTGCGGCGGCCAGGGGCTACACCCCTGGGAATGGGGCGTCACCCTGGGCATATAGCCCGCGTCGTGGTTTCTCTCAGTTCCTCTCAACAAGGGGAGCAGCGGAAGGCTCCGCCCGGCTTTTCTGCGTGAGTTAGCGTAGAGCGTCCTTGTCCAGTGGCCGACCAGCCCGAAATCTACCCGATGCCCATGTTCCCGACGCTCTCGGTCGCCGACGTCGCGGCGTCCGCGGAGTGGTACACCGGCAAGCTGGGATTCGCGCCCGTGTTCACCCTGCCCGCCCCCGGCGGCGGCATCGCCATGGCCCACCTGCGCTGGCGAAAGTACGCCGACCTGCTCCTGGTTCCCGACTCCCGTCCTCCCGACAGCGAGCGCCCGAAGGGTAGGGGAATCGCGCTCTCGTTCCTCGTGGACACGACCTCCGTGGACGAAATGGCCGCCAGACTCTCGGCAAACGGCGTCCAACCGGCCGAGGGGCCGGTCACCCGACCCTGGAACGCGCGGGAAATCGTCGTTCGCGACCCCGACGGCTTCTCGCTGGTCTTCTTCGAGCCTGTGGACGTATCCAGGAGCTTCGAAGACGTGATGGGAAACGTGTCGGGCGGCGCTCCGCACTCCTCGTGAAAAGCCGCTGATCCGATTGACACTTTCTCCAGAAGGTGCTATTCTATGGACTCATAAGATACTTAGTATCAATAAATCTCCCTTTCAAGTGCAGATACACGAGCGAACTTGAGATATATTACTGATATATTATATCAATAATATGTAGCTGCCGGTCGCTGTTGACGCGGATAAATCGGGAGGTTGGGATGGCCTGCTCCTGTCCCTACAGGCAAGCCACGGGAGGACGACGCCAGGGATGATGGTCCATCGGAATATGCTGGCGCTGACGGAGGGCGCACGCGCTCGAATCGCCCTAACCGTGGCGCTGGGGTTAGCGATCTCCGGCACATTCGTCGCGCAGGGCGTGGCCGTGGCCCTGGTGGTCAGCCGCATACTGGCCGGAGAGCCGTGGACGGGGGCGCTTGTCCTCGTGGGCGTTGTCGCTCTGCTGGCGGCGCTTCGCGCGACGCTGCTCCGGTGGCGGGAGATGAGTTCCATGCTCACCGCCGCGGAGGTGAAGACGGCCCTGCGGCAGCGGCTCTACCGCGCGCTTCTTGCCCTCGGCCCCGGGTACATGGAACGGACGCGGACGGGAACGGTGCAGTCCACTCTCGTGGACGGCGTGGAAGCCCTGGAGTCGTACATGGGCTATTACCTGCCGCAGTCCATCGTCGCGGTGGCCGTTCCCCTGGCCGTGGTGGCGTACATCTGCGTGCTCAGCCCCCTGGTGGGCGCGGTCGTGCTGGTGTGCGTGCTGGCCGTTCCCCTGGCGCCGCGCCTGTGGGATGGACTGCTGGGCGAGTACGGCCAGCGGCACTGGCGGGCGTACACGGACCTCAACGCCCAGTTCGTGGACAGTATGCAGGGAATGGTGACGCTGAAGGCGCTCAACGCCAGCGAGCGCCGGGGACGGGTCCTCCAGAACGCCGCGCTCGCGCTCTACCGGGCGACGATGGCGCAGCTTTCCATCTCCATGATCCGCAACGGCGTCGTGGGGCTGGCAATGAGCGCGGGCGTGGCGATGGCCGTCGCCGTGGGCGCGTTCCAGGTGGCGGACGGAACGCTCAGCCTGGCAGGACTACTCTTGGTGTTGTTCCTCACGGGGGAATGCTTCCGTCCGTTGGTGGAGCTGGACTCCTACTGGCACAAGGGCTACATGGGCGTGTCCGCCTCCACGGGCATCTTCGCGCTCTTGGACGCAAAGCCCGAGGTGGCCGACCCTTCGGAAAGCTCAGGGCGGGCCGCTCCGACGCGCCCCGAGCCTTCGAGCGCGCCGAAGTCTATTGCCTTCGTGAACGTCACCTTTGCCTACCACCCGGACAATGCGCCGGCGCTGGGCGGCCTGTCGTTCGGCGTGGACGCGGGCCAGAGCCTTGGTCTCGTCGGTCAGTCGGGGGCGGGGAAGAGCACCGTGGCCGCGCTGCTGCTGCGGTTCTTCGACCCCCAGCAGGGGCGCGTGGAGATTGGGGGCGTGGACATCCGCGACTACTCCCTGGAGACGCTGCGCGGCCTCATCGCCGTGGTGTCCCAGGACACCTACCTCTTTCACGGGACGGTAGAGGACAACCTCCGGCTCGGCAAGCCCGGAGCATCGCCGGGGGAGTTGGAGGCGGCGGCGCGGGCGGCCAACGCTCACGGGTTCATCACCGCACTCCCCCAGGGGTATCAGACCTTGGTCGGGGAACGGGGAGCGAAGCTCTCCGGGGGTGAACGCCAGCGCATCGCCATCGCGCGGGCGTTGCTGAAGGATGCCCCTATCCTCATTCTGGACGAAGCGACTTCCAGCCTGGACGGCGTGAACGAGAGCGCCATCCGTGACGCGCTGAAGCGGCTGTCCCAGGGACGGACGACCATCACCATAGCCCACCGGTTCTCCTCCGTCGTCCACGCCGACCGCATCGTGGTGCTGGACGAGGGGCGGGTGGTCGAGGCTGGCCGCCACCAGGAGTTGATGGAGCGGCGCGGCGCGTATGCCGGCCTCGTCCTGGCGCAGCAGGAGGCCATGTGAGCACCCTGGCGGGCAATCGACCCAGGGAATGGGAGTTCGCTTCACGCGGCGGCCGATGGGGATCTGGGTTCTGGCAGCTGCTCCGCATCCTGCGCCCGTACTACTGGCTCATGGGAATCACCGTGCTCACGGGCATTCTGAACCACGGCTTCATGATAGCCGCCGCCGGAATCGGAGCGTACATGGTGGGAAGAGTAGCGACGGGGGCGGCGGCTGAAGCGCTCTACTTCAGCGCCTTCGCGCTCGGCGGCGTCGTGGTCGGCAGGGCGGTAGCGGCCTGGGCGGAGATGTGGCTGGCGCACGACCTCGCCTACCGCATCCTGGCGGAGCTCCGCGTCTGGCTCTACCAGGCGCTGGACCGGCTGGCGCCCGGCTATCTTCTCGACCGGCGCTCCGGCGACCTCTCCGCCGCGGCGATGGCCGACGTGGACACCATCGAGTGGTTCTACGCTCACACGGTGGGGACGTTCATCGTGGCGGTCGTGGTGCCGCTGGGGGCGCTACTCACCCTTGCCGCGATGCACTGGCTGCTCCCCCTGGCGCTGCTCCCGGCGACCCTGGCGGTGGCGACCGTTCCCTTCTGGCTGCGTAAGCGGGCGGCGGCCCAAGGCCGCAGACTGCGAGAGAACCTGGGTTCGCTGAACGCGGAGGTGGTGGACGGCGTTCAGGGAATCCGTGAGGTCTTGGCCTTCGGGCAGGGCCAGCGCTTCCTGCAAGGGCTGCGCCAGAGCAGCCGGAGCCTGGTGAGCGCACAGGTCGACCACGGGCGCAGAGCAGGTGGAGAGCAGGCGGTCACGTCTGTGCTCATCACGCTGGGGATGGTGAGCGTTGTCATCGCCGCGGCCTACCTGGTGTCCTCCGGTTCTCTCTCGCCCGCGCTCTATCCGGTCGTCATCATCCTCGCCATCTTCATCTTCGGGCCGGTGACCAACATCACCGGCATCGCGGAGAGCCTGGGCGTGGTATTCGCGGCGGCCGACCGGGTGTTCGCCGTGCTGAACGCGCCCGCCCCCGTGCGGGACACGGCGGCGACGACGCCCCCAGGTCCGGTGGAGCCTCACATCGAGTTCAGGGACGTGAGCTTCCGCTACACCCCGGACCTGCCGCCGGCGCTGGACGCGGCGAGCTTCTCCGTAGAGCCGGGCGAGAGCGTGGCCCTGGTGGGGCGCTCCGGCGCGGGGAAGTCCACCTGCACCCATCTGCTCATGCGGTTCTGGGATGTCACTGACGGCGCCATCACTATCGGCGGGCATGACGTCCGGGCATTCCCACAGAAGACCCTACGCGACCTCATCGCCTGGGTGCCGCAGGACATCTACCTGTTCAGCATGACCATACGCGAGAACATTCGCCTGGCGCGCCCGGATGCCCTGGACGCGGAGGTGGAAGAGGCCGCAAGGGCCGCCCTGGCGCATGACTTCATCATGCGGATGCCCCAGGGGTATGAGACCAACGCCGGTGAGCGAGGAGTCCAGATGTCCGGGGGCCAGCGGCAGCGTATCGCCATCGCGCGGGCAATCCTCAAGGACGCCCCCATCCTGGTGATGGACGAGGCCGTTTCCAACCTGGACGCCGAGAACGAGCGCCTGCTCCGGGAGGCTATGGCCCGCGTCCGCGCCGGCCGTACATCTCTTGTCATCGCGCACCGGCTGTCCACCATCCGCAGCGCCGACCGCATCGTTGTCCTGGAAAAGGGGCGCACAGTGGAGGCCGGCCCACACGACTCCCTGCTCGCCGCCGGGGGCGTGTACGCGGACCTGGTCGCCTTCCAGCGGCGGGCCATTCCCTTATGACAATCAGTTTAAGCAAGCATGAAAGAAAGAGGTGTCAAGATGTATGCCATCATAGGCAAGTATGCAATCGTAGGATTGGTTCTGTTGCTGCTGGTGGGGTGCGCCACGGAAACGCCAGCCGCGACCCCGCAGCCGACGGCCACCCAAGCGCCCGCCATGCCAACGGCGACCCCGCAGCCGGCGGCCACCCCAACGCCCGCCCCTACGGCGACCCCTTCCACCGTCTCGCTGACGGACAGCACAGGGGAGCAGCTGACCTTTGATACGCGGCCTGTCCGCGTGGCGTGTCTCACGGAAATCTGCCCGGACATCATGGCCGAGCTGGGGCTGGAGCCGGTGGCGGTCAATGACCCGCTCTCTACCGACCCGCGGTTCTTCGGCAGCAGGGCGGACGAGTTCCGAGTGATAGGCGGGTCGTTCTTCGAGCCCAGCCTGGAGGACATCGCCGCATCCGAGCCGGACCTCGTGATAGGGCTGTCGGGCGTGCATGAGGGCCTGCGTGACGCGCTGCGCCCCATCGCCCCGCTATACATCGTGAACCCCACGACCTACGAGGACTCTATCCAATACCTGACAGAAATAGGAGCGGCCATGGGACGCCCGGCGGAGGCCGAGGAGGCGGCGCAACGGTTCCTGGGCAAGCTGGAAGACTACAGGGAGCGCTCGCCCAAGGACCGCGCCGCCCTGGTGATGTACGGATCCGACGTCAATTTCGGCATCGACACCGAGGGCGCATTGACCGGCGGGCTTCTGGCGGAAGTGACCGACTACCCCTGGCCGAACCCTCCCCTGGACCAGGGCGGGCACGCATCGGGCGGTATGCAGTTCTCCCTGGAGGGGGTCCTCAGCGTTGACCCTGACGTAATCTTCGTCCAGACCATGGCCTTCCCCGGGTTCCAGCCGCCGCCCCTGGCGGAACAACTCGCCGCGAACCCGCTGTGGGGCGAGCTTCGAGCGGTCCAGAACGGCGAGGTCCACGAGGTCAGCTTCAGTCTCTGGAGCACCGGGCGCGGGACACGGTCCCTGGGGCTGGTGCTGGACGAGGCGATGCCCTTGCTCTACCCGGACGTGTTCGGCAACTAGGGCGTCTTGCCCGGGTGCGGTCAAGCATCGACAGCGGGCCCGTGAGCGCGTGGTGGGAGCCGGCTAAGCTCCTTCTGATTGCCACGGGCCTGCTTCTGTGCATCTTCGCGGCGGCCTCGCTCTCCCTTGCCAACGGCATACCCAAGCTCCCGGTGGCGGAGGCATGGGGCATCCTCTGGGGAGAGGATGCAGAGCGGCTGGCGCGGCTGTCCGTCCGCGAGCTGCGCGCTCCCAGGGTCGCGCTCGCCATCCTCAGCGGGGCGGCGCTGGGCTTGGCCGGGGCGATGATGCAGGACGGCCTGAGAAACCCGCTGGCGGGTCCGGAACTGCTGGGCGTGGCCGCCGGGGCCTCCCTTGCCGTGGCGGTCGTTACCCTCTTCCAGGCGCCGCTGCTCCTGGTGTTCCATCCCTGGGTCGCGCTCGCGGGCGGCCTGCTCGCGGGGGCCGTGGTGATATTCGCGGCGAAGTCAGCGCGGAGTACGCTACAGGTCGTGCTCGTCGGCGTCGCGGTGACGGCCTTCGTCAATGCGTGCATCATCGCCCTCATCAGTTTGGCGGGAACCAGCGGGTCGGTCCTCGTCCTGTTCTACTTCCTGCTGGGCAGCCTGGCGAACAGAACGTGGGAGCACGTCTGGATAGTTGTGCCCTGGGTGGCGGTCTGCCTCCCCCTGGGCCTGCTGCTGGCGCGACCGTTGAACACGCTTCGGCTGGGCGACCATGCGGCACAGTCGCTGGGAATGAGAGTCGGGCGCGTGCGAACGCTGGTCCTCCTGCTCGGCGCAGGGCTTGTGGCCGCGGTGGTGGCCGTCACCGGCCCCATCGGGTGGATAGGACTTCTTGCCCCGCATCTATCACGGCGGGCGCTACGCAGCGAGGACCCGCGCAAGGTGCTTGCCTTTTCCGCGCTCATGGGCGCCGCGCTCCTCACGATAGCGGACGTTGGAGCGAAACTCGCCACTGCCCCCGGGGAGACGCCCGTGGGGCTATGGACGGCGGTGGTGGGCGGGCCGGTCCTGCTTCTGCTGCTCAGGGACAGGATTCTGAGGAGCGGCCATGAGCGCGACTGACGGGCGGACGGAGACAGCGGACGGGCGCGCCTGGGGGGCCAGGCGATTCTCCGCGCTGCTCGCCGTGGGGCTGGCCCTCGTCGGAGCGCTGTTCGTCGTACATCTATGCACGGGCACGGTGCCCCTGGGACCGGGCGAGGCGCTGGCGTCGCTCCTGGGACGGCAGACCGAGGACCTGCATCGGACCGTGGTCTGGGACCTGCGGCTTCCCAGGTCGCTCATCGCCATCGTCGCCGGAGCGCTGCTGGGGACGGCCGGAGCGGTTCTCCAGGTCGTCATGCGGAACAACCTGGCGGAGCCGGGCATCACCGGCGTGACGGCGGGGGGAATACTCTTCGCCGTTCTGTGGACCGCCGGTATCGGAGGGCTTCCGCACCCCGGGCGTTTCATGCCTCTCGTCGTGTTGCTTGGGTGTCTGGGCGCGGGCGCGGTGGTATTCGCTGTGAGTTGGCGCGGCGGAATTCACCCGCTGCGGATGGTGCTCAGCGGGGTTTTGGTCAGCGCGATACTCTCGTCCATGACCGCGTTCATCATGCTGCGCGCCCAGGCCGGCGTGGGCGGCATACTCCCCTGGATAATCGGCTCTTTGAATGGCCGCGTCTGGGTCCACTGGGACCTGCTGTGGCCCTGGGCGGTGGCCGCGCTGCCGTTGGCGCTGCTGGCCGCCCGACCTCTGAACGTCCTCCAGCTTGGGGACAGCGTGGCCGCCGCCCAGGGGATGCGGGTCAACCTGGCGCGCGCCGCGCTCTTCTGCCTCGCCGCCCTGCTCACCGCGGCGGCGGTCTCGGTGGTGGGAGCCGTCGGGTTCCTCGGTCTCGTGGCCCCACACGTCGCGCGCTGGCTGACCGGGGAGGATGCCCGCCGATTGCTGCCGGTCGCCGCCGTGGCCGGCGCCGCGCTGCTCATCGGAGCGGACATCGTTTCCCAGGGTCTCACCATACGCCCGCCCTTCCCGGCAGCCACTCACCGGCCGGGTCTGCCGGTGGGAGCGGTCATGGCGTTCATCGGGGCGCCGTTCTTCCTCTACATCCTTCGCCGGTGGTCGGTGCGATGACGCGAGACACGGTCGTATTGAACGCTCAAGCCATCTCCGTGCGCCTGGGCAAGAGTATGGCGCTGAACGAGGTTACGCTCTCCATTCCACGGGGGAGCGTGACTGCCATCATCGGCCCCAACGGGTCCGGGAAGTCCACCCTGCTCCGCACGCTGGCCCGCCTCCTGCGTCCCGATACGGGTTCCGTGCTGCTGGATGGCGCTGCCATAGCCAGGATGTCCCCCGGCCACGTGGCGCGGCAGATAGCGACGCTGCCGCAGTCGCCGGGGGCCGTTCCGGGGATGACGGTGCAGGAGTTGGTCGAACAGGGTCGGTATCCCCACACCGGCCCGCTCCGGATGCGTTCGGACAGGGACCGCGCGGCGGTCGAGCGGGCGTTGGCGCTCACGTCCTCCGGCCGTTTCCGTCACCGCCTCCTGGACAGCCTCTCAGGTGGTGAGCGCCAGCGGGTCTGGATTGCGCTTGCCCTGGCGCAGGAGCCGCGAATCCTCCTGTTGGACGAGCCCACGACCTTCCTGGACGTCAACCATCAGATACAGGTGCTCAAGCTCATCCGGGCGTTGAACCGGGACCACGGCCTGACCGTGGTCATGGCGCTCCACGACCTGAACCAGGCGTCCCGGTACGCGGAGCGCCTGGTAGTTCTGAACGGCGGCCGCATCGTTGAGGAAGGCCCGCCCACGGCGGTCATCCGGGAGGACGTGCTCGCTTCGGTCTTCAACGTCCGGGCGCACGTCAGCGTCTCCCCTATCGACGGCGCCCTTCTCTGCTATCCCTACGCGGCCATCCCAGCGAAGGGCGACGGCGCGGACGCGGGGTCCGAAGGCCCCTGTGATCCACAGCCCATCGGCCCCCACGCCGGCCCGCGTTAGGTTTCGTAGTGTTGGTGTATGCCCTCTATCGCCGCGTCGAGCTCGTCCCAGTGGCGCTGTAGCATCGAGCGCAGCCTCATGTTCTGGTACGCGCCCCAGACGGTCATAGCGGGCGGCACCACCAGCACGGACACTATCAGCGAGTACGCTATCGTGATCGCCGCCGTTATGCCGAACTGCTGGGACGCGGCCATCGGCGAGGCCGCCAGCACCCCGATGCCGAGCGCGGTGGTCAGCGCGGAGCCCAGCAGCGCCGAGCCGGTCGTCGCCAGCGTCTGAACGGCCGCCCGCTCCGGGTTGCGCCCCCGCGTGAACTCCTCGCGGTAGCGGTGGATGAGATGGATCGTGTAATCGACTCCTATCCCGATAGAGAGCGCCGTGATGATCGACGTGATGATGGTGTACGGGATGTCCAGCAGCGCCATCGTGCCCAGCACCGAGATGAGCACAAGCGCGGTCGGCGCCACCGCCACGAACGCCAGCGCCGGCTGGCGCACCGTCAGCCAGAAGAAGACGGCGAGCACCGCCACGGCCACCACGATGGTCGTCGCTATCGACTCCGTTTGCCGGTCCCTGATGGCGTCCGTGACCGCGAACGAGATTATGGTCTCCGAGGTCGCCGTGATTTCGCTGTCGTCGCCCAGCCAGAGCGTCTCGATGTCCTCCTGGAGTTTCCTGGACGCCGCCGGGTCTCCGGTGTAGGCCGCGAACTGCACCAGTATGGTGTCTATGCCGTTCGGGTCGTCGACCAGCGCGCGGGACAGGGCGGGGTCCATCGCCTCGATCCTGTCGATGAACGCCTGCATCAGCGCCGCGTCGATCCGCGCGCCCGCGGAGGCTTCCCGGAAGAGCGCCGCGAGCTCGGGATCGTACCTGTCGCCGGGCAGCCCGCTCTCGGTAATCCAGTCCTCGACGAGCAGCTCGTAGGACACCATGAGCGGCCCCGCCGCGGCCGGCGGGCGATGCCGGTCGTCCTGGAAGGCGAACCTCAGGTCCTGCAGGTTCAGCAGGGTGCGCGTCTCCGTGGCCTCGGCCTTTATCAACAGGCTGGTCACTTCCGTGGAGCCGCCCACAGCCGCGTCCAGCGTGTCCAGGTCTTCCAGCACGTGCCCGCCCCTGGGGAGCAGGTCGCGAATGCTGAACTCCGACTTGATGCCGGTGGCCGCGAACCCAAGCCCGATAGTGACCGCGAGCACCACGACGATGTAGGGAGCGGGCCTGCGGGTGACCTGCCGACCCAGGAACTCCGCCACGCGCTCGATGCCCGGCAGCGCGCCCGAAATCGGGCGAGCAGGCCGCAGCGTGCCGCGCGCCTCCCGCCGCCGGTCGATGATGGTCCGGCCCGCCGGAATCAGCGTGAGCATAACCACCAGGCTCATCCCTATGCCCAGCCCCGCGATGATTCCGAAGTCGCCGACAATCGCGACCGGAGAGAACAGGCCCACCAGCAGGCTCACTATGGTCGTCACGGCGGCCAGCAGCAGCGGCACGATGACGTTTCGCAGCCCTATGCGGACGGCTCGCACAACGTCCTCGCCCGCGACGCGCTGCTCGCGGTAGTGCGACACCGCCTGGATGGCGTAGTCCACAGTCAGCCCTATCACGATGATAGGCACCATCGACGTCAGGGGATTCGGAGGGCCTGTGAGACCCAGCCCCCTCGGCCCGACCCAGCCCTCGGCGCCCACTATCCAGATTATCGACATGAGCAGCCCGCCGAGCGTGAGCAGCAGGTCCGAGAACGTGCGCATGAACAGCAGGATGAGCGCCGCGATGAGCAGCAACGCCAGCCCTATCAGCGGCGCCAGCCCCGTTTCGGTGGCCTCGCGGGACTCGTCCTCTATTACCGCGTAAGAGACGCTGCTCACCCGCAGCGGGCCCTCGTCGGCCAGCGCGAGCTCGTCGATTCTGCGTTCGGCGTCCGCGACGCGGTCGTCGCCCGTGTCGCGCAGCCGGATAGAGGCGACGGCGACCCCCGTGCCGTCGGAGTCGGTTCCCGTCATCGCGTCGAGCGCGGCCAGCAATGTCGGCAGGCCGCCGAGGTTGTCGATGTCCGCCTGCGTAACCGAGTCGAAGCTGTCCACCCTGAGCAGCGCCTTGACCAGCGCGGAGGGCGCGATGATGGGGTCCGTGGGCGCGAGCAGCTCGCCCACGCCCGGCTCTTCGACGACCTCGGCGAGCAGGGCGTCCATCTGCGCGAGGCCGCCCGGCGTGAGCGCGTCTCCGCGGAACAGCAGCGTAACGACCCTGACGTCGCCCGAATCGCCGAACAGCTCGTCTATCTCGAACAGGGCCTCGGCGACCGCGCTGCCTTCGGGGAGTGTCGCCGCGGTCTCCGGCGGAGGCTCGCGCAGCAACGACCCCGCGCCCAGCGCGACCGTAGCGATGAGAAGGACGGCGAGCGTGATCCACGGACGCGCCGTAATCAGCCAGCTTACCTTGCCGAGTATGTCGTTCACGACTTGCCTGCCTTTTTGAGAACCCGTTTCGTGCCGCGGGCGACCCCCCGGCTCCGGCACTATCTTAGCACCTGCCGCGCTTAAAGACCCGCTCAGATATAGCGAGTTGCGCTTGGCGGCTTTTGAGTAAGAGTGCTACGCTCTGGTGCGCAGGGTACGGCCTATCCCGATGATTTCCAAGTGACCACAGTGACGACTCGATTACAGGGGGCAGACATGACAATCAGATACGCGGGTATCGCATTGATAGCCGGCGTGGTGCTGGCCTTCGTGGCGCCGGCGTTTATGCCGGGGTACGCTCTCATAAACCCGGTGGACCAGACCGACTTCCCTGTGGCGCTGGACGCCCTGGGCGATTCGCCGGTTCTGGCGCACTGGGTGAACTTCGTCACGCTCATTTCGCTGTTGCTGATGATCTTCGCCTTCCTGAGCCTCTACCCCCTGGCGAGCAGGCAGGCCGGACTCGGAGGCAAGATACTGCAATTCGGCATTATCGCCTCCATCATCGAATGGAGCATGTTGATACTCTCCGGCGGCATGAGGCACCTGGAGATTCACCTGATACAGCGCAGCGCCCTCGGCGCCAGCGGGGATCCCGCGCCGGCGGAGTTCCTGGCGGCGGCCCTGTCCGTGCACGTGGATCTGACGGCGATCTCGATAGCGTTCGTGGCGCTATACCCCATTGCGTCCATCGCGACCGGCCTCGGATTGGCCAAACGGTTCGCCTCGCTCGACGTCTACAAGGTCACGGCATACGTCATGGCCCTGGCCGGCCTTGCGGGTATGGTCAACTTCCTCGTCGCGATGAACGTGCCCTCCCTCGGCCTTCAACAGTTGCTGCTGGTAAACAACGCCGTACTGTACGTAGGCGGCATCTGCTTCATCATCCTGGGGTACGGCATGTACAAGTGTCGGAGCGAGTTCGTCGAGGAAAGCTCCTCAGGCTGACCACCGGTCGGCAGGTACGGGCGGCCCCGAAAACGGTGGGGCCGCGCCGCGCCCAAATTGACACCCGCACCCGCCAACGCTAGAATTGGCATCATCAGCACAACGGGCGGCACACGCCCACGTTCGGGTACAGGAGTACCGCAATGACACAGGAAACCTACGTAACCCGCGACCAGGTCGTCGACGCCCTCAAGGACGTTTACGACCCCGAAATTCCGGTCAACGTCGTGGACCTCGGCCTCATATACGACGTGCAGGTCGAGGAAGGCGACGTCGAAGTGAAGATGACGCTCACCTTCGCCGGCTGCGGCATGGGCCCCTACATCGGCCAGCAGGCCGAGTGGCGAATCGCCGAGCTCGACGGCGTGGAGGACGTCAACGTGGAGCTGGTCTACGACCCGCCCTGGACGCCCGACATGATTACCGAGGACGGCAAGAAGATGCTGGGGCTCGACTAGCCTTGAAGTCCCTTCCCCCTGCGAGGGGGAAGGTTAGGATGGGGGCGCCCCCCGCCAACAAGGAGAACCCCAGCCACATGAACCAGCCACAGGCCGCCCAGGCGCGCGCCCGCATCGAGGCGATGAAGCGCCAGTTCGAGCAGCGCCGCGCCATCGCCAACGCCCTCTCGCAGATCAAGTACAAGGTCGGCGTCTACAGCGGCAAGGGCGGCGTCGGCAAGACCACCGTCGCCGTCAACCTCGCCGTCACCCTCGCCCAGCAGGGCTTAGCCGTCGGCATACTGGACGTGGACATCGACTGTCCCAACGTCGTCCGCGCCATGAAGGTCTACGAGCCCCCTGAGGTCGGCGAAGACAAGCGCATGATCCCCGCCGAGCGCTTCGACGTGAAGGTCATGTCCATGGGCTTCTTCCAGAAAAACGAGGAGGAAGCCATCATCTGGCGCGGCCCCATGGTACACAACGCCATCAACCAGCTTCTTCAGAGCACCGCTTGGGGCGAGCTCGACTACCTCATCATCGACCTGCCCCCCGGAACCTCCGACGCGCCGCTCACCGTCATGCAGACGCTGGACATGGACGGCTTCATCGTCGTCACCACGCCCCAGGAGCTCGCCAAGATAGACGCCATGCGCTCGATCAACATGATCCGCACGCTCAAGGTGAACGTGCTGGGCGTGGTCGAGAACTTCTCCGGCGACATCTTCGGCTCGGGCGCCGGCGAGGAGTTGGCCGAGGAGCTGGACCTGCGCTTCCTGGGCCGCGTCGAGTTGCGCGGCGACTACCGCGACACCTCCAGGCCCACCGTGCTGGCCAGCCGGGACGTGCTGCGCGAGTTCGAGCACATCGCCGACGAGGCCAAGGCCGCCCTCGAAGCGGACTCCTAGTCCTCCTCTGCCCCGACGGACTGACCAGACACGATAGTCCCTTCCCCCTCGATGGGGGAAGGTCAGGATGGGGGTGAAACCCGGCGGCATTCATCCGCTACTTTACAGTGACGCCCACGGAGGAACTCCCATGACAACGCCCGTCGTCACCTACCGCGAGTCCGGCCGCCAGTTCCTGACCCAGGCGCGCGCCGAACTGGAAGCCGGCGACCTGCGCCAAGCGTCGGAGAAGGGCTGGGGCGCGGCCGCGCAAATGGTCAAGGCCGTCGCCCAGGCCCGAAGTTGGCCCCACACGGCTCACAGGCACCTTTTGACAAACGTCACGGAGCTAACCGAAGAGGTCGGAGACCCGGACGTTCACCGGCTCTTCGGCAGCGCCCATCTTCTGCACATCAACTTCTACGAGAACACTTTCAACGCCGACTCGGTCGCGGATTACCTGGACGACGTAGAACGGTTCGTAGCCAAGATGGAGCGCATCCTGGACGCCTGAATCGCAGCGCAAAAGTCCCTTCCACTCGCAGGGGTTCGCATAGTCCCTTCCCCCTTGATGGGGGAAGGTCAGGATGGGGGTGAAACGCACCATGACCACCGTAATCCACGACACCACCGTCGTAACCGGCGAGGCTGACACACCCGTCCACCACGGCGCGGCCATCGCCGTCGACGGTGCCACCATCGCCGCCATCGGCCCCACCGACGACGTGACCGCCCGCTTCCCCAGCGCCGAGCGCGTCTCCGGGCGCGGCAAGGCGGTCATGCCCGGCTTCGCCAACTGCCACACCCACTTCACCCTCACCAAGAACCGCGGCATCACCGAGAACAGCTCCTACCCCGAGCAAGAATCCCACCCCGCGCCCGTGCGCTTCCCGCGCAGCCTGCCGCTGAGCGGCGAGGAGCTCACCGTGCTCGCCCAACTCGGCGCGCTGGAGGCCATTCGCTGCGGCACCACCGCCGTCATGGAGGTCGGCGCGGGCATCGACGTCTACGCCCGCGAAATCGTGGACAGCGGCCTGCGCTTCGTTCTGGCCGAGCAGGCGTCCGACCGCGCGCACGGCGACATCGGCGAGCCCGGCCCGTTCGTGGTGAACCAGGAGCTGGCCGAGCACGGCCTCCAGAGCATCGCCGACATGCACGCCAAGTGGAACGGCGCGGAGGGCGGCCGCGTCACAGTGGGCGTGGCCGGCTGGGCGCCCGACATGTGCTCGCCCGAGCTGCTGGTGCGGCTGCGCGAGCTCCAGGACAGCCTGGACACCGTGGCCACCATCCACCTGAACCAGCTATGGGGCGAGGTCGAGAACGTCAAGGCCAACCGCGGCGGCGCGCTGCCCACCGAGTTCCTGGCGCAGATAGGCTACCTCAACGACAGGCTCGTCGCCGCCCACTGCCGCTGCATGGCGCCCCGGGAGGAGCGCATCCTCGGCGAGTCCGGCGCGTGGGTGTCCTTCAACTCCGCCATCGCAGCGCGCCGCGGCCTCAGTCCCCACGTGGCCGACCTGGAGGCAGCCGGCTGCGGCATCGCCATGGGCACCGACAACATGGCCGAGGACATGGTCGAGGTGGTCCGCACCGGCATGTTCATGGAGCGCGTCCGCCGCTCGGACGGTCGTCTGCCCTCGCCCGAAGAGGCGTTCCAGTGGGCCACCGCCAACGGCTACCGCGCCATGGGCATCCCGGACGGCGGCTCGCTCCGCGTGGGCAACAAGGCCGACCTGATAGTGGTCGACACCCGCCGCGCCCACCTGGTGCCCACCATCCGCGTGGTGTCGACCTTCGTCCACCAGGGCCAGGGCCGCGACGTGGAGTCCGTGATGGTCGACGGCCGCTGGATCATGCGCGACAACAGGGTGCTCATCATGGACGAGGACGCCCTGGTCCGCGAGGCCGACCGTGTGGGCCGACGCGCCTGGCGCCGCCTGCTGGAAAGCGACCCCGACTTCACCATCCCCGCCGGCTTCGACTTCAACGTGAGTGACCCCGACTAACGGTCCCCTCTCCCTTGATGGGAGAGGGTTAGGGTGAGGGTGAAAGCGTCCCTTCCCCCTCGCATCAGTTGCCATTCGGAGCGGAGCAAAGAAGCCAGGCGAGCTTCCTCCACTTCTGCTGGTCTACCGCGCAAGTGTACTTCACCAGTAGCCAGCGACACTGAGTTGAATGCGGCGCAGCCAAATGCTAATATCGCTGCTGAACTAATCAAGCCTGTGTTGGAGGCCCTCATGTTCAGGACTAACCCGGAGTCGCTGAAGGACCTTCTCAATGATGTTGATAGTGGTGAGATTAGACTGCCCGACTTTCAGCGTGGTTGGGTGTGGGATGACGACCGCATCCGCGCTCTGTTGGCGAGTGTGTCCCGCGGCTTCCCCGTAGGGGCCATTATGACTCTTGAAGCCGGAGGCGAGATTCGCCTCAAGAGCCGAATGATTGAAGGCGCCGATGAAAAGCCCGGCAAACAGCCCAGCGCATTTTTGCTGGACGGACAGCAGAGGCTGACTTCTTTGTATCAGGCGCTGTTTCACAAAGGACCAGTCGAAACGCACGACAACCGTGGCCGACGTATCCGGCGGTGGTACTACGTCGATATGCTTAAGGCAATGGATCCCAACATCGATCGCGAGGACGCTATCTTCAGCGTTCCAGAGAGCAGGATAGAGACACGGAACTTTGGTCGAGATGTCGTGCGCGATTTGTCCAGCCGAGAGAAAGAGTACGATAAGCACATGATGCCAACCGAGAGCCTGTTGGACGACAGTTTGACTTGGCTCTTAGGGTACATGGCTTACTGGCAAGGCAAGAATGACAAACATCCCGACGGCAGTGGCGTTGATTTCTTCCAGCGGTTCAACAACGTGATAAGGAGTGAGTTCAACGACTACGCTCTACCGGTCATCAGCTTGGACAAGCAGCTGCCCAAAGAAGCTGTCTGCACAGTCTTCGAGAAGGTGAACACCGGAGGTGTGTCGCTTACGATGTTTGAGTTAGTCACAGCGTCTTTTGCTGCTCAGGACGACGAGTTTTCGCTGCGAGACGACTGGGATGCCCGGCGTGGACGACTCCATAACCAGTTTGGGTCGTTGCAAGGGATTGGCGGCGACCAATTCCTGCAAGCAGTCACGCTTCTCGCCACGCAGAAGCGTCGTAGGCTAGCCATCCAGGGTGGGCGTTCCGTAGAGCGCGCGCCGGCAATCAATTGCCGCAAGAACGACATCCTCGCACTGGACGTTTGCGAGTACCATGAATGGGCTGACCTTGTGGAACAGGGTTTCGTGGCGGCGGCAAAATTCTTGCGTCGCCAGTTCGTCTTCCAGAGATTTGATGTGCCTTACAACACCCAGATAGTTCCACTGACGGCTTTGCACGTGGAACTGGGCAGTGCGCTTGAACCGGCCAACGCCAAGGCAAAGCTGGAGAGGTGGTTCTGGTCAGGGATCTTTGGCGAGGTGTACGGAGGCGCAGTAGAAACGCAATACGCGCTTGATCTGGCCCAAGTGGCAGGCTGGATCCGAGGGGGAACCGAACCCCCAATGGTCGGAGAAGCAAACTTCGTGCCAGACCGCTTGTTGTCTCTTCGCACTCGCAACAGTGCCGCCTACAAGGGCCTATACGCTCTACAGATGAAATCCAACGCTGCGGACTGGCGCACCGCCAATCCATTGTCATCAGCCGTCTGGTATCAAGAGAACATCGACATACATCACATCTTCCCTGTCAACTGGTGTAGGAACGCGAGTCCATCCATACCACCCCGGCTATATAACTCCATCATCAACAAGACCCCGATCGACGCGACGACCAACAGGAAGATAGGCGGAAGTGCCCCTTCGGAATATCTGCCTCGACTACAACAGGACATCGACAAGATCTCTCTGCACACGATACTACGTTCTCACTGGATCAACCCGGACTCTCTGGTGTCTGATAGCTTCGTCGATTTCTTCATTGAGCGCGGTGAGGAAATGCTCAAACTCATAGGCAAAGCGATGGGAAAGTCCGTGCTGAGCGGCGCGGAGACCTTCCGAAACGCGCTAAGCTCGGCCGGCCTTGAACAGACAATGGACGAGTTTGACGACACTGAGGACGAGGACGACAGTGTCGGTACTTGGGTGTTGGAGGACGACCAAGTCGCCGCGGACTAGTTCTTCACAGCATTCAAGTGGCCAGCGCCGAGCCAAGGAACACAGGCCACGCACGCGCGACAACTCTACACAGGGCTTGATGACCAGCACACTGCTGTCCTTCACCACCGGCTGTAGAGCGTGTATTCGTAGGTCCTATAGCTTAGCCCGCCGCGGCCGGCACCGCCTGCTCGACACCGACTTCAACACCGCCAACCCCGACTAGACGCTCCGCTTAGTCCATCCCCACTCGCAGGGAGAAGATCAGGATGGGAGTCGAATCTCGGTTAGCCACCCGCGGGCGGGTATGAAAGCAGCAGGTTAGCCTTCAAAATTCTCGATCTACTTCAAGAAGGCCGTCAAAATGGAAGATCGGCAATGTCACGTTTGAGAGACTTTAGTTCCTCTTCAGTTCGCCGGGTTCTCTTCACAGACAGCGAGCTAGTGGAGTAAGTTACACCCTTAACTTCCAAAACCTCAACGCTTTCCACATCAAGACGTAGCGTAGGGGCTTCACTATTCTCTGCCCCCACTAGATCATCTTCTGGAAAGAACCTAATAGGCCCTGATCTTGTAATTTCACTCCCTGACGTAGGCACTTCCTCAGTAGGGTTCGACGGCACAACCTCAGACACCCAAATTTCCTCGTGTTCATCTTCCTCGGAGTCAAAGAAAGATTTCCTCTTAACGTCCACAGAGGCTTCAGAGGGAAGGCAGTAAGTCTCAACGCGGCGGGCATGATTGAATAACACCACGTTGTTCCCCCCGCCGTTGATTTGTGAAGAAGGGTATATTATACCGTCGAAGGGAGAGGGTATCTTATGGGCCAAGTATTCGGCCACGACCTGAGTGGGGATGTACTCGAGAGCCGCCTCCTCTGGCACGATAGGTTGACTGATTTCATGTACCAAGTGCCAGAGGAACGCTACCCTGCCCTTTTTCTTCGAGTATTCCGGGTCAAAATAACTGGTGGTTACATACACTTCGGCCAATGCACCTAAATCTAGAAGTCTTACGGCATGCAGCAGTTCAAATTTACCAATGACGACGTAACTTCCCACTGGTGGGCGCAACTCTGCAACACAGGTTGATTGCTCCATAGCGCCGTAGAACACCGATATACCTTGGGAGTTCATACGCCCAGCCGTGGCCACTTCCGATGGTGGAGGCCCAAGTTCTCGGGCTGGAGACTTCAATATGGTTTCAAGTAGTTGGGACGACTGAGCCGTCCGCCCACGCCAGACAAATCTATCAACATCATCCGGGCCGATGACACGGACTACACTACTATCGCCATGCACCTTATGGTCAGCGAGGTCCTCAAAGATAGTGTTCAAAAAATCTTCAGTAAAAGGGTCAAAGAACCTTGCACGAGTTCGTACTCCACACTTGAACGCCTTCCAAGTTTCACGAAAACCCCGTACTTCGGGGTCCCGCTCCTCATAGAAGGAATCACTATCGTAGGGGTGCTCTCCCCCTCCCTTGACCGCCCGATAAGTGTACCAGCTGTCAGAAAGCCATTTCACTATATCCCTGGCGAGATCCCTATGCAGTCCAGCTATGTCAGCGATGACGTGCTCAACCAGTTCGCCCTGCCGTTCCCAATATACAATGCCCTCGCGATCCAGCATGGATTCGTAGTAGCCCGGGCTGTGCGGCGTAAGTTCAAAGTGTTCTTGTAGAGTATTGTGGATTCGTTCGACCAAAGCACTCAGCTTCAGGGCTTCCTGCACTCTGCCGCAGTAACTGCATTTATTGCGAGTGCCCTGTTCTTTCACCTCGTCGGCAAGTACGCAGTCACCGACGCAGCTATAGCATACGCGCTCGTCATCTTGGCTTACTTCAGTCTTCATACCTGTTGCCGTCGTCCTTTGACCACATAGATTCATACTTGTTGCCCATCTTATCGCATCCGTTAGCGTCTAAGCGCTTCATAACCGCTCCTCCACCCAGCGCACCACAACCTCCGCAACGATAATGGCATCAGCGCGCTCTTGCTCGGAAACCGGCTCATACGGTCCCGGGTAGCGAGTCAGCCCCGCGTAATCGGAAAGGGTGGCGGCCCTGAGAACCGCGTCAGGAATATCCTCTCCCACCTCCTCGAGCAACGACGACAGAAAGGCCAGGTCATGTACGAAAGGGAACCCTATCGCCGTGCGTGACTAGCAGCCCCTTTAGGGCCTTCTCCGCAGCTTGCTGAGCGTGAAAGCACAGGTCTTCCGGATAGACGCCGGGGATGTCGGCCCTGGCCAAAGCGAGGCTACTCCTTGCGCGATTCAACCATTCGCGCGGGTCCCCCGAACCAAAGCGCTCACGTTGCGTCAAACACCACCAGTCCCTCTGTGAGCGCCGGCTTGAACACCAAGCCTGGGCTGTTTCCGTACCGCTCCAGGTCTTCGGGTGTAGCCACAATCACGTCGATGGGCACCCTTATGCCATACAGGCTGCGGCGTATCTTTACGCCGAGCTTGCGGCGGTGCGCTCCCGCCTTCACGACCAGAAAATCCAGGTCGCTGTCCGGCCGCGCGTCGCCGCGTGCGGCGGAGCCGAACAGGATAATCTTCTCCGGCTCGGCCGCCTCCACGATGCGCCTCACTATCTCGTCCAGAACGCTTTGCGACACGTTCACCGACTGGGGAATGGCTTCGTTCATGTCCTTCTCCTTCCCCTACCCGAACCGCGCTATCGCCTCCCGGAACCCCGCCATCGCCCCCTCCAGCGTGCGGTCGTCCACGCAGAACGAGATGCGGAAGTACCCCGGCAGCCCGAACCCGCGCCCCGGCACCACCAGCACGTTGCGCTCCCTCAGCGCGTCCACGAAGTCCATCTCGTCCTCCGCGGGCGACACCGGGAACATGTAGAACGCCCCCTGCGGCTTCACCATCTCGTAGCCCATCTCCGTCAGGCTCTCGTACAGGAAGTCGCGCTTGGCCTGGTACTCGCCCACGTCCACCGTCACCGACTGCAGGTGCGTCACGATGTGCTGCATCAGCGCCGGCGCGTTCACAAACCCCAGCACCCGGTTGGCGAACGAGAAGCCGTCCATCAACTCGGTGCAGTCCTCGTAATCGGGATGCGCCGCCACGTACCCGATGCGCTCGCCCGGCAGCGCCAGGTCCTTCGAGTGCGACGTGGCCGCGATGGCCCGCACGTGGTGGGCGAACACGTGCGGGTAGCTCAGCCCGTCGAACAGCAGCTTGCGGTACGGCTCGTCGCTCACCAGGAATATCTCCCTGCCGAGCTCATCCTCCTTGGCGCGGATGATGTCGCACATGCGCGCCAGCAGGTCGGCCGAGTACACCACTCCCGACGGGTTGTTGGGCGAGTTGATGAGCACGATGCGGGTCTTCTCGTTGAAGCTCGCCTCGAAAGCGTCCAGGTCCGGCAGAAACGCCTCGTCCGGCGGCACCACCCGGCACGAACCGCCGTGATTGTCGGCGTAGTAGTGGTACTCCACAAAGTACGGCGCGAAGATGATAACCTCGTCGCCCGGGTCCAGCAGCGCCTTGAGCACCACGTTTATCGCGCCGCCCGCGCCCACCGTCATCAGCGCGTGGTCGGCGGTGAAGTCCAGCCCCGTCTCCTCCCGCAGCTGCGCCGCCACCGCCGCCCGCGCGTGCGGATAGCCGGAGTTCGGCATGTATCGGTGCAATCCCGGCGTCGGGTCGTCCGCCAGCCGGCGAAGCTGGTCGAAAAACTCGCGCGGCGGCTCCATGATGGGGTTGCCCAGCGACAGGTCGAACACGTTCTCGTCGCCGTACTGCTGGCGCAGGGCTATGCCGTCCTCGAACATCCTGCGAATCCACGATCCCTGCTCCATGAACTCGCGAATTCTCTTCGCTACCGCCATCGTCAACCTCATACTCTGATTCGCCGCGCCGCCGCTCAGGCCGGCGGCAACATTATACACGCTACGCCCATCCCGTCGTTCCGGCCCACTGAAAAACTGAATACTGACCAACTGACAAACCGACCAACTCTCTTGACGCCAACGCCCCGCGCGCGTACCATCTCTCCCGATGTTCCTCGACCTCCATTCACATTCCACTTCCTCCGACGACTCGCGCGCCACCGTGGAGCAGTTCGTCAAATGGGCGGGCGTCATCCGGCGCAAGGGCTTCCGCATCGACGGCTTCGTCCTCACCGAGCACCGCAAGTTCGACTTCGACAAGGACTACTCCCAGCTCGCGCGCGACAACGACCTGCTCATTCTCAAAGGCTCCGAGCTCGACACCAACTGCGGCCACTTCCTGGTCTATGGCGTCACCGAGGAACTGGCGTCGCGCGTCAACTTCGCCGACGTGTCGATGGACGCATCCACGCTCGTGCACACCGCGCTGGAGTGCGGCGGAATCGCCGTGCCCGCCCATCCGGGACGCTTCGGCATCGGCTTCTGCGAGTTCGTGGACAACGGCGACGACTTCAGCGCCATCGGCGTCGTCGAGCACTTCAACGGCAGCAACCGCCCCGGCGAGCAGGAGCGCGCCGAGGAGTTGATTGCCAGGATGGGCTACAAGACCATCGGCGGCAGCGACGCCCACTCCGTCAGCGCCATCGGCGCCTGCATGACCGAATTCGACAACGCCATCACGAACGAGGCGGACCTAGTGCACGAGCTACTCACTGGCGCGTACCGCCCCATCCGCCTGGAAGAAACCGCCGCGACCGTACAAGAATTGTCCCGATAAGCCATTAGGTAACCTCCTCTCCCTTGACGGGAGAGGATTGAGAGCCTGCCATGAGTGGGCCGAAGGGTGAGGGTGAAAAAATGACCACCGACCAGGACATCGAATACGACCGCTCGCTACTCGGCGTGGAGCACCCCGTGGGCTCGTTCGAAGTCACCCAGGACATGATTATCGACTTCGCAAAGTCCACCGGCGAGACCAACCCCGTCTATCTGGACGAGGAGCAGGCCGCGCAGTCTCGCTACGGCGGCATCATCGCGCCGCCCACCTTCTGCAACATCTTCATCTCCGGCGGCAAGCGCCCCGACCCCGGCATCAAGTTCGGCGACCTCTCCTTCTTCGCCGGCCAGGCCATCGAGTCGCTCGAACCCGTCCGTCCCGGCGACACCCTCGAAGCCTCCACCCGGCTCAAGGAGGTGTACGCCAAGACCGGCCGCTCCGGCAAGATGGTGTTCGCCGTCTGGGAAACCGGCCTCACCAACCAGAACGGCGAGACCGTGGCGCTGGTGCGCGAGTCCTTCGTGCGCAGGAACAGGAGCAGGCGATGACCGCGCTGTACTTCGAAGACGTGGAGATAGGCGACGACATCGGCCCCGTCGAGCGGGTGGTGACCACCGAGGAGGTCGTGGCCTTCGGCCACATCCGCCAGCAGGACACCGGCCCCAACCGCTTCAACGACGCCGAGGTGGCCAAGAGCGAGGGACTGCCCGGCCCCATCGTCCCCGGCGCAATGAACATCGCCATCATGTCCCAGCTCATCACCGGCTGGTCGCCCAGCGTCACCCTCCGGCTGCTGGACGTGGTGTTCCGCCAGGTCGTCCTACACAACAGGCCGCTCACCCTGTCCGGCATCGTGACCGACACGGACGTCGTGGACGGAGAGGGCCGGGTGGAGTGCGACGTGTTCATGCAGAACGAGGAAGGCACCCGCCTCGTCATCGCCAGGGCCGTCGCCGTCCTGCCCGTCAAGAGCGAGTAGTTGCCCGCTTTGAACCCGCCGGGCGTCTGCGTCTGGCTCACCGGCCTCAGCGGCTCCGGCAAGACCTCCACCGCCGACGCTCTCGCGACGCTCATCCGCGAGCGCGGCCGGCCGGTGAGCCTGTTCGATGGCGACGTCATCCGCCAACACCTCTCCGCCGGCCTCGGCTTCAGCAAAGAGGACCGCGACACCAACGTGCGCCGCGTAGGGTTCGTCGCCTCCGAGATCGTGCGCCACGGCGGGGTTGTCGTGTGCGCCCTCATCAGCCCCTACGCCGCCGCGCGAGCCGACGTGCGCCGCATGGTCGGCGACGGCCACTTCGTCGAGGTGTACGTGAACACCCCCCTCAGCGTCTGCGAGGCGCGGGACGTCAAGGGCATGTACGCAATGGCCCGGCGCGGCGAACTGCGCGGCTTCACCGGCGTCGACGACCCCTACGAGCCGCCCGAGAATCCCGAAATCGAGCTAGACACCGTAAACCACACCTTGCGCGAAAACGCCCGGCGCGTGCTAGACTACCTCGCCAAAAGGGGCTTCATCGCCAACTAGCGAAAGGTGTACCCAAATTGTCATTCGATTTCGTGCAGACGACCCCAAAGAGCGTGAGTAGCTTCGCTCCCCACGCGCCCGCCGACCAGCTCGCCCTTGCCACAGAGGCCGGCGGCGCGCTCAGGGACGCCCGAGTCATCCACGTCAACTCCACCGCGGTCGGCGGCGGCGTGGCCGAGGTGCTCAAGAGCCTGACGCCGCTCATGTCCGACTGCGGCCCATCCACCGACTGGATGGTCATCCGCGGCACCGACGACTTTTTCGAAATCACCAAGCGCCTCCACAACCTGCTCCAGGGCGCGGACGGCGAGCTGACACGCGGCGAGCTCGAGCGCTACGTCGCCCACAACGAGAATGTCGCCCGCCAGATAGCCGCCCAGGGCGTCTCGCCCGACGTCTGGGTGCTGCACGACCCGCAGACGCTGCCGCTCGCCGCGCTGCTCCCGTCCGGCTCCCGCGTCATCTGGGTGTGCCACATCGACACCACCCTGCCCAACCGGCCCGTCATCGAGCAGCTCGTGCCCTTCATGCGGCAGGCGCACCGCGTCGTCGTCTCCCTACCCCACTACGCCGTGCCCGACCTCGACCCCGCCGCCGTGCGGGTCATCCCGCCCGCCATCGACCCGCTGCTGCCCAAGAACACGCCACGTCCCGACGCCGACGTGCGCCGCACCCTGTCCGCTATGGGCCTGGACACCAACCGCCCCCTGATGGCGCAGGTGTCGCGCTTCGACTACTGGAAGGACCCCTGGGGCGTGATCGACGCCTACCGCGAGGCCAAGCGAAGCGTGCCGGACGTCCAGCTTGCCCTCCTCGGCGCTATCGAGGCGAAGGACGACCCGGAGGCGTTCGACGTGCTGGAGACCGTCCGCGCCCACGCCGGCGGCGACCCCGACGTGCACATCTACTCCGACCCCGCCGAGGCCGGCGCGATGGAGGTCGGCGCGATCCAACAGGGCGCCGACGTCGTAATCCAGAAGTCGCTGCGCGAGGGCTTCGGCCTCACCGTCACCGAGGCCATGTGGAAGGGCTCGCCCGTCATCGGCGGCAACTGCGGCGGCATCCGCGCCCAGATTGACGACGCCCGCACCGGCTACCTGGTCGACTCGCCCTCGGAGTGCGCGGCCCGCGCCGTCGAGCTGCTGCGCGACCCGGATGAGGCCCACCGCATGGGCCGCGCAGCGCGCGAGTCCGTCCGCCAGCGCTACCTAACCTCGCGCGTCCTGGCCGACTACCTCTCCCTGGTGCGTGAGCTCGCCGCCAGCCGCGCGCCCGGCTATGCCCGCGCCCTCACCCACCCAACCTCCGCCGCCGCCGACTCGTAGAGGCGCTACCTTGCAGTCCCCTCTCCCTTGATGGGAGAGGGCCAGGGTGAGGGTGACCTGTCCCTTCCTCCTAATTCCCCGTCATTCCGAGCGGAGCGAAGCGTAGCCGAGGAATCTAAGCGATTGCCCTTGCAACCCACGCTATTGACCACTGGCGGCAGCGCACGCCCTTTGCTAGAATCGCCCCGTACCTGAGACAACGCCAGCCGCATCACGCAGGAGCCGCCATGCCCACCACGCAAGAGCTCAAAGCCAGGGTCCAGGCCGAAATCGACCGGCGCGGCCAGGACCTGATAGCCACCACCAAGCACATCCTCAACAACCCCGAACCGGGCTTCCGCGAGGTCAAGACGGCCAGGACCGTGGCCGAAAACTTCCAGGCCATGGGCATACCCTACGAGGACGGCATCGGCATCACCGGACTCAAGGGAATGCTGAACGGCGGCTTCTCCGGCCCCACCGTCGCGGTCATGGGCGAGTTGGACTCCCTCAAGGTGCTCGGCCACCCCCACGCCGACCCCGACACCACCGCCGCCCACGCCTGCGGCCACCACTGCCAGATAGGCATGATGCTGAGCGTAGCCGCCGGCCTCACCGGTTCCGGCGTGATGGATGAATTGTCGGGCCGAGTGGCGCTAATCGCCGTGCCTGCCGAGGAGTACATCGAGATCGAGTTCCGAGACGATCTCCGCAGAGAGGGCAAGCTCGAGTTCCTGGGCGGTAAGCCGGAGTTTATTCGCCTGGGCGCGCTGGACGACGTGGACATGGCCATGATGACCCACACCTCCAGCAACAGCGACGAAGGCAAGATCGCCATAGGCGGCACCAACAACGGCATCGTCGCCAAGCGCATCCAGTTCAACGGGCGCGCCTCACACGCGGGCGGCGCGCCCCACGCCGGGGTGAACGCCCTCAACGCCGCCATGATCGCGCTCAACGCCATCCACGCCCAGCGCGAAACCTACCGCGACTACGACACCATCCGCATCCACCCCATCATCACCCGCGGCGGCGCGTCCGTGAACTCCGTGCCCGCCGACGTGCGCATGGAGACGTTCGTGCGCGGCAGGTCCGTCGAGGCGTTCCTAGCCGCCAGCGACAAGGTGGACCGCGCCCTCCGCGCCGGCGCGATGGCCGTGGGTGGCAGCGTGGACATCACCACCCTGCCGGGCTACATGCCCATCCAGAACGACGAGACAATGCTCCAGCTATACCGCGCCAACGCCGCCGGTCTCGTGGGCGAAGAGAACATCGTCCGCCTCCAGCATCGCACCGGCTCCACCGACATGGGCGACGTCTCCCAGATTATGCCCATCATCCACCCCTACGTCGTCGCGGCCACCGGCAGCGGCCACGGCAACGACTACGTGGTGCAGGACTACGAGCTGGGCGTCCTCACCGCCGCAAAGGCCATGGCCGCCACCGTAATCGACCTGCTCGCGGACGGCGCGCGCAACGCCAGCGAAATCAAGGAGCGCTACCAAGCCCCGATGACCAAGTCCGAGTACCTGTCCGTCATGCGAAGTATGCACAAAGAGGCCACCTATACCCGGTAGGGGCGGGTGTCGTCCCCTCTCCCTTGAGGGAGGGAGAGGGTTAGGGTGAACGTACCAGTCCCTTCCCCCTCGCAGGGGGAAGGTTAGGATGGGGGTGCTGCCCCCGCAACCACCGGAGGGCGAAATGCCGACCATAGAGGAGCTCAAGCTTAAGGCCCAGGCGGCGATCGACGAGCGCAGCGACTGGCTCGTCAACATCTCCAAGACCATCCTGGACAACCCCGAACCGGGATTCCACGAGTTCAAGACCGCCTCCCTGGTCAGCGAGAGGCTGAGCGAGCTCGGCATCGGCCACCAGACCGGCATTGCCCTCACCGGCATCAAGGGCGTCCTCGCCGGCGGCAGGCCCGGCCCCACCGTCGCCGTCATCGGCGAGCTCGACTCCCTGCGCGTGCTGGACCACGCCCATGCCGATCCCGAGACCGGCGCCGCCCACGCCTGCGGTCACCACTGCCAGATAGGCATGATGATGGGCGCAGCCGTCGGCCTGATGGTGCCCGAGGTCATCGACTCGCTCGCCGGCAACGTCGCCCTCATAGCCGTGCCCGCCGAGGAGTTCATCGACGTCCAGTACCGCTGGGGACTCCACAAAGAAGGCAAGCTCGGACTCATGGCGGGCAAGCAGGAGTTCATCCGGCTGGGCGCGTTCGACGACGTGGACATGGCCATGATGGTGCACACCGCCTCCACCAACGAGCGCACCAAGTTCGCCATCGGCGGCACCAGCAACGGCCACGTCGTCAAGTACATCAAGTTCGTCGGCAAGGCCGCCCACGCCGGCGGCTCCCCCGAGCTGGGCGTCAACGCCCTGCAGGCCGCGATGGTCGCGCTCAACGCCCTGAACAGCCAGCGCGAGACGCTCCGCAACGAGGACACCATCCGGCTGCACGGCATCCTCACCCACGGCGGCGTGGCGGTGAACTCGATCCCCGCCGACGTGCGCTACGAGGGCCGCGTGCGTGGCAGAGACGCCGAGGTCATCGCCGACGCCAACATGAAGATGGACCGCTGCATGAGGGCGGGCGCGCTCGCCATGGGCGCCACCGTCGAGATAGTGTCCATTCCAGGCTACCTGCCCATGCTCAACAACGACGACCTGATGGACGTGTTCAAGGCCAACGCCGAGGATCTCGTCGGCGAGCGCGAGGTCGGCGTCCACCCGCCCAACCTCAACCGCGGCGGCTCGACCGACATGGGCGACCTGAGCCAGATAATGCCCGTCGTCCACCCGTACACGCGCGCCGCCACCGGCACCGGCCACGGCACCGACTACGTGATCCAGGACTACGAGCAGGCCGTCATCAACCCGGCCAAGGCGATGGCAATGTCCGTGATAGACCTGCTCTACGGCGACGCCGAGCGCGCCAAAGAGACCCTCGCCAACAGCCCGCCCGTTATGAGCAAGGCCCAGTACCTCGCCCTCCAGGACAGCCGCCTCGTCGAAGAAGTTTACGTGGGGGAGTAGGGCCGCTGCTTATCTCCTCTCCCTGAGGAAGAGAGCCAGGGTGAGGGTGACTCCGCCGCCGAAGCGTCCCTTCCCCCTCGCAGGGGGAAGGCTAGGATGGGGGTGAAGCGCCGCCAGCCACCTCAAAACCCTTCGGTCGGCAGGCTAGGCCAGATACCACTTTGCCTTTCGTATGCCCACCGCCTGCACTCGGCCACCAACTCGCAAGATTCCAGGTGCTCTTCCGTGTATTGCATTCTCGCGAAGTAGGCTTGAACAGTGTTTCCTGCCAGGCTCTGAGTTGGCCAGTAGTACTTGACCGGGAACAGGACTCCGGTCTTGTAGCTAATCTCCGGCACGCTGGCGAAGTTGCCGATTTCGACTAGCACCCCGGCGCTGTCTTCTGTATGCAGGATAATGACCAGATCGACTTCTCTATCGATAAGTATCTGACGTTCCTGCTCTACACCGGACAAGGATGGGTCTTCCAGAGACACGTGATCTTCGAGGAAAAATGGCGCGTGTCCGTCCGCCCGGAGCGCGTCCGCTATCTGGTGTCGCTTGCGAGTGCCGACATTATCCGCATCGTTCAGGTTTGGCCCAAGTACCGCAACGCGAAGCGGCTTCTTCGCTGCCTCGTCCGCAAGTTCATTTCGCCTTGTGGACTTGTGCTCTGCGAAGTCTTCACCAAGTTCCGTCATTGCTAGTCGAGCCACTCGATGAAGCGCTGCCCGGCCTCTGTGATGTAGATGAGATTGGCACCAACCTCACAGAAATGGGCGGCCGTCAATTTGGCCAAAGCTATCCCCTGCCGGCTGGAGTCAAACTCACTGATCCTGATGCTGGCCTTCTGGTACAGTTCCGCAAGGAGCCGAACCGCGTCCTCATCGCCAAAGACGTCGGCAGCCATCCGCCTGAAGTGATTGTTGGCGTTGTCCAGGCGCTGACGCAGCTCATCAGCCTCGTTCAGTGCGTCCGCGTGACAGCATTGCCGCGCGACTGGTGGGCGTCCGGCAATCTCATCGCTCATTGCTCATCCTCCCAAAAGGCGTGACCTCAGCTTATCTGAGGTCGCCCTGAATCGCCACCACGCCCCCTACCCCCCAAACCACCCCGCAAGCTCGCGCGCGTTGCGCTCCAGCCACGCCACGTTCAGCCGCACCCGCTCCAGCGACTGCCGGATGCTCATGTCCGCCGCCGGCGTCGGGTTGTCCCGGAAGAACCGCTCCACGTCCTCCAGCCGCTCCCGCGTCGTGAACCCGGACGTTATCTGCACCAGCCGCATTATCTGGAACCCGCCGTCGCCGTACCTCCGGTCGAACTCCCCCCAGTTCTCCTTCACGAACTCCCACGTCAGGTCGCGCCCCACGCGCGTCCCCGCCGCGCGCACCACCATCGTGATCGTGTCCTGCGAACGCACCTCGTCGCCCAGCGACCGTTCCAGCGCGTCGTTTACCAGCCCCGGCTGCTCGAACTGCGTCAGCGCCGCCAGCAGCCGCACCTCCTCCTCCTGCGACGGCGCGTTGCGCTTCAGTTCCCACAGCGACTCGTAGGTCGCGCCGTCACCCTGCTTCGCCGCCAGGGAGAACACTATCGACCGTATATCCGGCCTCACGTTGGCCGCGTCGTCCACGTACAGCCCCAGCCGCCGCGTTGCCTCCGCCAGCGTCTCCGCGTCCCCGTAGCCACCGAGCTGGCCCAGCGCCGTGCTACGCAGCAGCGGCGCGCGCGGCCCCTCGCCCTCCGCCTCGTCCCAGCCTACCCGGCCGCCTATCGGACGGAAGATGCCCAGCGCGAACTCCCGGAACCTGTCGTAGTACGGCGCGTCCCACAGCAGCCGGTCTATGCCGCCCAGGTTCGACGCCAGGTCCCCGCACACTGATGCGTCCGTCTCGTTCGCGTACGCCTCCGCCACGCGCAGAAAGTCCGTCGCCGGCACGTGACCCGCCCGCGCCAGCGCGTAGGCGTCGTTCTGAATCCCCAGCCGGTCTATCGCAGGAAGCTCCAGGTCGCGTATCGGAGGAATCAGCCGCTCGATCTCTCCGCTGTCGTACCTCACGCGGTAGAACCCCGTCTGCGACGGGTTCACCTTCACCCACTCGTCCGGCGATTCTGTCGCGACCCGCACCGAGGACTCGCTCTCCGACACCAGCTCCGTGACAGGCTCGGACACGGACGCGCTCCGCACGCTGAACGGCACGCGCCACCGCGTCGGGTCGTCTTCCGCGCCGCCCTCGATGTCCTCGTACACGAATCGCCGCTGCGCCAGCGCCACCTCCGCGCCATCGTCCCGCCTGTCTACCGACACGTCCAGCACCGGATAGCCCGTCTGCTTCACCCAGCTATCCATCACCTCCGCCACCGGCTGCCCGGACGCCTCGCCGAGCGCGTTCCACAGGTCCACCGTGCGAGCGTTCGCGTATGCGTTCGCCGTCAGGTAGTCGTGCAGCCCGCGCCGGAACGTCTCCGCGCCCAGGAAGTTCTCCAGCATCCGCAGCACCGAGCCGCCCTTGCTGTAGCTGATGGCGTCGAACAACTCGCCTATCTCCGCCGGATTGTTCACCTCCTGCTCGATCGGGTGCGAGCTCTTCAGACCGTCCAGGCTCAGCGCAGTGTTCGTGTCCGACGTGACGAACTGCGTCCACATCTCCCACTCCGGGAACAGCGCGTCCACCGCCTTGTCGCCCATCCACGACGCGAAGCTCTCGTTCAGCCACAGGTCGTTCCACCACGCCATCGTCACCAGGTCGCCGAACCACATGTGCGCCATCTCGTGCGATATGATCGCCGCCACTACCTGCCGCGTCACCATCGAGCTGTTCTGCTCGTCCACCAGCAGCGCAACCTCCCGGTACGTGATCGCGCCCCAGTTCTCCATCGCGCCCGCCGCGAAGTCCGGTATCGCCAGGTGGTCCAGCTTGGGCAGCGGGAACGGGATGCCGAAGTAGTCGTTGAAGTAGTCCAGCAACTTGATGGACGTCTCCAGCGCGTACATCCCCTGCTCTTCCTTACCGCTGGTGGCCCACACGCGAATCAGCGTGCCGCTATCCGCGCGACGCTCCACGCACTTCAGGTCGCCAACCACGAACGCGAGCAGGTACGTGGACATGATCGGCGACTCCGCGAACCGCAGCGTCTTCACGCCGTCCCCGGCCTCCTCGCTCACGATGGGCATGTTGGACACCGCGACCAGGTCCGCCGGTATAGTCAGCGTGACCTCGAACGTGGCCTTCAGCGAAGGCTCGTCCCAGCACGGGAACGCCCGCCGCGCGTCCGTGGATTCGAACTGCGTCGTCGCCATCACCCGCTCGCGGCCGTCCGCGCCGGTGTAGCTGCTGCGGTAGAACCCGCGCAGCCGGTCGTTCAGCTCGCCCGTGAACGCGATGTCCAGCCGCGCCGCGCCCGCGGCCAGCTCCCCGCCGAAGTCGAACGCGACCGTCTCCTCGTCGTACTCGATGCCCCCGGCGGCGCGCTCGCCCCCGTCCGCCGTGCTCAGCGAGCACGACTTGACGTCGATCTCGGCGCAGTTGAGCACGATCCTCGACGTCGGCTCCAGTATCTCCACGTCGATCGACACCCGCCCCTCGAAGGTGAACGCCTCCAGGTCGGGCGTCAGCGTCAGGTCATACCGGACAGGCCGCACGTCCCTCGGCAAAGCCATCGCGTTGGATTGTGTCATCGGTGTCCCCTTTAGGTGAGTGTTCAGTTTCTTAGTGTCCTTCGTGCCCTTCGTGGATAGTCCTACGCCCCCGTCCAGTTCGGCTGTCGCTTCTCCGCGAACGCCTTCGGCCCCTCGATCCGGTCCGCCGACTCGATGGACTTCTGTGTCTCCGTGTAGTTCAGGTTGAACGCCACGTCGAACGGCAGGTCCAGGCCCGTTATCGCCATCTGCTTGCTCGCGCGGATGCTCAACGGCGCGGACTCCAGTATCTCTTCGGCCCAGCGTTGGGCGGTGGGCATCAACTCCGCCAGCGGCACCACCTCGTTCACCAGCCCGATCCGGTACGCCTCCTGCGCCGAAATCCGCCGCGCCGTCAGCATCATGCCCATGGCTATCTTGTGCGGCACGTGGCGCGGCAGCCTGTGCACGCCGCCCGCGCCCGCGAACAGACCCACCCGCGGCTCCGGCAGCCCCACCTCGGCGTGCTCGGCGGCGATGATGATGTCGCACGCCATCGCCAGCTCCAGCCCGCCGCCCAGCGCGTAGCCGTTCACCGCCGCGATAATCGGCTTCCAGCACTCGAACCCCGTCGTGATGCCGCCGAACGGCGCCCGTGGACCGGGCCGTTTCCCGCCGTGCTGCGCCGTGTACACCAGGTCGTTGCCCGCGCTGAACGCGCGCTCGCCCGTGCCGGTCAGTATCGCCACCCATGCGTCCGGGTCCTCCCGAAAGTCCGTGAAAGCGTCCAGCAGCTCCTGGTTCGCATACGGATGCAGCGCGTTCAGCCGCTCCGGCCGCTGGATCGTCACGTAGGCAATCCGCCCCTTCTTCTCATAGCTGATAAACTCGTAAGCCAAAACATCTCTCCTTCTATCGCCCCCTCTCCCTTTGATGGGAGAGGGCTGGGGTGAGGGTGTACCGCCCCTTCCACCGTCGTTCCCGCAAAAGAACGTCACCCCCGTGAAAACGGGGGCGGGAATCCAGGGGCGGGGCCTACGCTGGGGGCGCCCCACCCCACCGCTCCCAACTCGCGATCTCGTCCACCGGCGCCCGCCGCGTCGGCCCGTACCTCACCCCTTCCTGCGGAAAGCCGATGGGCAGCAACGCCGCCGTCTCCACGTTGTCCGGTATCCCCAGGATCGCCTTGATTTCGTCCTCGTACCGCTTGTGCAGAGTCGTAATAACGCTCCCCAACCCCAGCCCCCGCGCCGCCAGCAGCATGTTCTGTACCGCTGGATATATCGACGACCCGCGCGACATCGTGCTGGCCGTGCCGTCGTGCTCGATACAAGCCATGATCAGCACCGGCGCGTCCGCCATCGTCTCCGCCAGGTGCGTCGCCGACGCACGCACGTGCGTCTGGATGGTCGGCTCAGTCTGCGCCTGGCTGCCGTAGGCGCGCTCCCACGACTGCCAGTAGTGCTCGCCGATGCGCCGCTTCGTGTCCGCCTCGCGGATTACCACGAAGTGCCAGCGTTGGCTGTTCGCCCCGCTCGGCGCCTTCGACGCCGCCTCGATGAGCCGCCGCACCAACTCGTCCGACACCGGCTCGTCGGTGTAGTGTCGAATCGCGCGCTGCGTGTACATCGCCTCGAAAAGGCCGATTTCGGTTTCGTTGGAGGGCATGGGATTTGACCTTCCTTGATAGGAGTGTTGCAACCGGCATTATAGCGGATTCTTGCGACGGGCCGCGCGTAACGGGAAACCGTGCTGCACCGCACAGAGTGGGGCGTCGGCAGGCGCGGCTAGCGTCGATGGTAGGGCTATCGCGGGCGGTCCGCCCTGAGCAGGGCCACGAACCCGGCCTGCTCGAAATCGCGGTCGTGGGCGAGCGCGTCGGTAATGCCGCGCTGTTCCATCACCAGGAAGCTGGCGCAATCTACCACACTCCACATCTGGTCGAGACGAGAGCCGTACATCTCTACGGCGTCCCTGAATTGGGCGTCTGTCTGTGGGACTATTTCAACGTTTGAATTGGCTTCCAGTTCTCGGATGACTTGTACAACAGCCCCGCGAAGGTGTTGTCCTTGCCCCGCCAAATGGCTGAAAGTCTCGACCAACACCATCTGAGTGGTGACGATTGGAGTGTCGCCCAATTCCTCGGCAATTGTCGTAGCCCTGGCGTGGTGCTGGTCGCGGGGGTGCAACAGCCCTATCCAGTAGCCTGAGTCAGCAAACACCGCTCGCATCAGTCCTCTTCCCTTGGATGGCCGTAGAGGTAGTGTTTCTTGTTCTTGACCAGGTCGGTGGGGAGCTCGTCCCACACCTCGTCCGGAACAGACTTCCTTATCCGCGCGAACATCTCCAGGATGGATTCACCAGCGGGCGCAGGCTGCGGAGTTTTGACCACAGACACCGTCACCATCACTTCCGCACCCTCTTCCAAGTCGAGCGGTTCGAGCGGCACCAGCGCGCCGTTGGCATACTTGGCCTTGATGTTGGCTATCATGGTCAGTCCTCTCAGCGAGTGTATCGCCGAACCATTATACATCCTACCGGGCGCGGCGGGCCGCGCATGGCGCTCAAGGGCTGTTGCCCGCACTACGCCTCTGCTAGAATGAGCATACCCAAAACCCGAACGAACGGAGGCCCGCAAGTGAGAGTTGGTTCAGGCAGAGAGGCAGGCACACTCGCGGAAGTTCCCGCAGCGGCCCGCCGCGCAGAAGACCTCGGCTACGACTTCTTCAGCTCCAGCGAGACCCAGCACAACCCTTTCCTGCCCGTAGCTCTCGCCGCCGAGCACACCGAGCGCGTCGAGTTGCGCACGTCCATCGCGCTCGCGTTCGCCCGCAGCCCCATGGACACCGCCTACACCGCCTGGGACCTCCAGGCCCAGTCCGACGGCAGGTTTGTGCTCGGACTCGGCAGCCAGGTGCGCGGCCACATCGTGCGCCGCTTCAACATGCCCTGGTCGCCGCCCGCGCGCCGCATGAGGGACTATGTCCTCGCCCTCCGCGCCATCTGGGACTGCTTCCAGAACGGCACAAGGCTGAACTACCAGAGCGAGAGCTACAACTTCAACCTGATGCCCCCCAACTTCAACCCCGGCCCTATCGAGCACCCAAACGTCAAGGTGTGTCTCGCCGCCGTCAACACCTACATGATGCGCGTCGCCGGCGAGGTCGCCGACGGCGTGTTCCTGCACGGCTTCAACACCCCCAAGCACACCCGCGAGGTCATCCTGCCCAACATCCGGCGCGGCCTCGAAAAGGCCGGACGCACCATGGACGAACTCGACATCAGCGGCGGCGGATTCGTCATCACCGGCGCCACCGAGGAGGAGATTTCCGCCAACACCGAGCGCGCCCGCAACCAGATAGCCTTCTACGCCTCCACCCGCGCCTATGCGCCGGTGATGAACACCCACGGCTGGAACGACACCGCCCAGAAGCTGTACCGCATGTCCGTGGACAACCGCTGGGGCGAGATGGGCGCCGAGATCACCGACGAGATGCTGGGCGAGTTCGCCGTCGTCGGCCACTACGACAGCATCATCGACCAGATTAAGGAGCGCTTCGGCGAGTTCGACACCTCGTTCAGCTTCTCCATCCCCGTGCGCTCCCCCGAAGACGAAGAGCGCCTGCGCTGGATGATCAAAAGCCTCCAGGAGGACTAGGCCAACGCAGGGCCAGTCCCCCCTCCCCCTGCCGCCTGTAGTGGGCGGGTTTGAAACCCGCCCACGTCTCGCAGTCCCTTCCCCCTTGACGGGGGAAGGTTAGGATGGGGGTGAAGACCCAACCCACGGGAGAACTATGGAAATAACCTGGCTCGGCCACTCGGCCCTTCAGATACGGGGAACCCAGGTGACGCTGATAACCGACCCCTACGCCGACACGCTGGGCATCTCGATGGGCCGGCGCGAGGCCGACGTGGTCACGGTCAGCAACCCGCACCCCCACCACTCCAACGCCGCCGCCATCGACGGCAACCCCAGGGTCATCACCGGCCCCGGCGAGTACGAGATCGCCAACTTCTACATCACCGGCTTCGGCACTCGCGGCCGCGACTCCGAGGGCGAGCAGCAGGTCAACACCGTGTACACCTACCGCGCCGAGGGGCTGACACTCTGCCACCTCGGCGACCTCAGCGCCAACCCCACGCCGACAGAGGTGAACGAGCTCAGCCAGGCCGACGTGCTGTTCGCCCCCGCGGGCGGCGTGTGCACCCTGGACGCCTCCCGCATCGCCCAGCTCGTGCGCACCATCGAGCCGCGCATACTCGTACCCGTGCACTACAGGCACGACGACCTGGACGTGGAACTGGACCCGCTGGAGAAGCTTCTCAACGAGTTCGGCATCACCGAGCTATCCCCACAGCCGCGCCTCAACGTCACCGCCACCAACCTGCCGGCCGAGCTACGCGTAACCGCGTTGCAGTTGCGGTAGAGGACTGTCGCATCAGTCCCTTCCCCCTCGCAGGGCTGACAGGGGTATGTTTGAGGCGTAAGCCTTCCGAAAAGTCCCTTCCCCCTTGATGGGGGAAGGTTAGGATGGGGGTGACGCGCACGGCGATAGCAAGACCCTTGATTGGCTACCCGGTGGACGTAACCCGCACCGTCACTATGTCAACGTCGTGGTACTTGCGATGCTGCACCGACGATGCGTAGTGCCGCAACAGGCGGAAGGAAATCTCTTCCTCGTCCTGTACCTCGGTCTGTTCGCCCAGATAGGCCAGCTTGTCCTCCAGGTTCTCCCCCTCATCGGAGGCCGTCATGAACTCCAGTTCGATGAGGCCGGCGTCGCGGCGGACGTCGACTACCAGCCGCTTTCTCGCGCTTTCCTCGTCCTGTGATTCCTGAGACAGCAGGCTGGAGAGCGTTTCCTCCCCGGCCGAGCGAAGCCTGTTCCCCGACGATTCGTTCCAGCCGGACTTGGCCGCGAAGTCGTGCAGGAACTCGTCCATACTCGGCAGAGAGTCCATGCTCATTTCCACGCTCAGACGCTTGCGCCGCCCGGAGGACAACTCCAATACGAAAACGAGCAGCATCACGCAAACCGAGCCGGTCGTCATTCCGTTGCTCAGCAGCGTTCCAAGCGTGCCGGTGAGCAGGTCCGGCAGGATAAGCTGGCTCTGAAATCCCATCCCAATCCACAGCGATACCCCAACCGCCGCGGCCTTCCGCCCATCCAGGCCGTCCCGGTGAATCGTCCCCATGCCCTGCACGAACAGCAGCGCCAGCGTGAACACTATGTACGCCGCCAGAACGGGACGGGGGGTCGCGACGAGCAGGGCTACGAGCTTTGGAGAAAACGCCACCACCAGCAGCACCAGCCCCGCGTACACCCCCATCCGGCGCGCGGCCACTCCCGTCAACAGGACACGCGCCGAATTGGACGACCCTATCCGGACGGGCAGCGAGCCTACCGCCGCCGCCAACAGATTGGCCAGCGACAAGAGGTTATGCGCGCCTTGCACCACGCGAAAGTCCGTCGCGCGCGGCCTTCTCCAGGCCACCTGCTGAATGGTCACGGTCTCATTGATGGAGCTCAGGGTGGTAGCCAGGTTGACGATAACGAACCCGGGCAGCAGCGCCCAGAACGTCGCGCCGAAACTCAGGTCGAAGCCCGGCCACTCGGCAAGCGAGGGAATACCAACCCAGGGGGCCGCTATCACGCCCTCGAAGTCGTACAGGCCCAGCGACGCCGCGATGACGCACCCCACCAGGATGGCGATGAGAGGCCCCCACTGCTGCAACCTGGCCGAGGCGAAGAACCGCAGCCCCATCAGAATGGCCAGGGTTACCCCCGCCAGAACCGGCGCCGCCACGTCCGGCGCGCTCTCCGGAACGTCTGACAACCGACCGAGCACAAGCGGGATTATGGTGGCGGACAGAAGCATCAGGATAGTGCCGGACACCACCGGGGTGATTATCCTGCGAATCAGAGACAGACGCGAAATGAGCGCGAACTGTATCAGCGCCGAAGTAGCGATGAGCGTTGACAGCATCGCGGGCCCGCCGGCCTCCAGCGCGGAAACGCTGATGGCTATGAACGCGGCCGCCGCCGCCGTGCTCAGCGTGTATCCGGAGCCGAACCTCCAAATCCGCACCGTCTGGAAGATAGTGCCGAGCCCACACACCGCAAGCGCCGTGAAGAGTATCCACGACATATAGCTCTCCGACTGGCCCCCGGCGAAGGCCACTATCGACGCGGTGGCAGCCATTGCCGCCATGCGGCTCATAACGTTCTGAAAGCCGTGCAAGAGAGACGCCCGATGGCTGGGCCGCTCATCGGGCTGGTAAAGCAGGAATTCGTTCGCTTGCGCCAAGTGTGAGGCACTCCCTAGTCGGCCTTGGCCGGCAGACAGGGGTTGTTGGACAGGGACGGCCCGCCTACCCCCGCCTGCGCCTCCCGCGCCACCACCGCCGCAGCCTGCGCGCCGTCGCCGGACGCGCCCGCAGATTCGACGTCACCCTCTCCAGGATAGCCGGGTTGCCCACCGCCACAGGCGTCACCCACCGCCGCAGCTCCCGCATCGTCGTCTCGCCGCTGCGCCACGACGGGACCAGCGACTCCGTGCGCTCCCACCGCGTCCTCTGCGCCAACCCCAGCAGCCGCCGCTCCCGCCGGCCCAGCGCGATCTGCGCCCCCGCCTCCGACGCCACCGCCAGGCCGCCCGCCACGTCCCACAGGTGCGGCCCCGTCGTGATCGAGTACTGCGTCACGCCCATGGACACCATCACCATGTCGTAGGCCAGGCTGCCCAGGCTGCGCATCTCGCCCACCCTGTCACGCATGGGCTTGCGAAACGAGTATGCGGCGCCGAAGTAGGCCGGCAGCGTCACCAGCCGCGCGGCGTGCGGCTCGGACTCCGCGAACACGCCAATCGGCTCGTCCCCCGCGAACGCTCCCCCGCCCCGGCGGGCGCGCACCACCAAGCCGTCCCCGCCCGGCCACGGGACGAACACCGCGCCCACCACTGGCGTGCCCCTGTGCATCACGCCAATCGAGCTCGCGTAAATGGGAAGGCCATTGAGAAAATTGCGGGTGCCGTCCAGCGGGTCCAGCACCCATACGATGTCCGGGGCGGGCGCGTTCTCCCGTTCCTTGTCCTCTTCCTCCTCACCCAGAATGCCGTGTTCCGGGAACCGCTCCGCTATCGCCTTCACCAGCAGGCGCTGGCACTCGGTGTCCGCGTTCGTCACCGGGTCGCGCTCCCGCTTGTCCTTGAACTCGACGTTCAGAGCGCCCAGGCTGCGGAAGTGCCGGGCCAGAATCTGCCCGGCCTCCCAGGCCATGCTCGCAGCGAGGGACTCCATTTCGGTAAGCGGAAGCTCCCCCACGCTCTAGCGAAGCTCCCTCGGCAGCACGAAGCTGACGTCCTCGTCCGCGCCCGCTATCGTCGTCACCTCGTCCGGCGCGATTGCGTCGATTACGGCCATCACCAGGTCGTCGGGCGTGGACGCGCCGGACGTGATCCCCACGCTGTCCACGTCGTCCAGCCAGGCCATGTCGAGCTCGTCCGGCCCGTTCAGCAGGTACGACGTCACGCCGTTCGCCTCGGCCACCTCTCGCAGCCGGTTGCAGTTGGAGCTGTTGGACGCGCCGATTACCAACACCAGGTCGGTCAGACGCGCAAGCTCCTTCACCGCCGTCTGGCGGTTCGTGGTCGCGTAGCACAGGTCGTTGCGCACCACCACGTCGGGAAAGCGCCGGCTGATTTCCTCTATCGAGCGCTCGGTGTCGTCCACGGATAGCGTGGTCTGCGTCAGCACGGTCACCGGCGTGGCGTCCGACCAGTCGGGCAGCCGGACGCCCTCCCTGTCGTCCACCAGGTACATGGGATGCTGCCCCATGGTGCCCTTGACCTCCTGGTGGCCACGGTGGCCGACCAGTATCAGCCTGCGGTCGTCGCGGGCGTACTTCTTGGCTTCGTTGTGCACCTTGGTAACGAGCGGGCAGGTGGCGTCGATCACCTTCAGCCCGCGCGCGTCCGCCTTGCTGAAGTCTTCCGGTGGCGAGCCGTGTGCGGAAAACACCACCATCGAGCCTTCGGGTATCTCCTCCACTTCCTCGACTGTCACCGCACCCTTGCGCTCGAGCGAGCTGACCACGTAGGGGTTGTGGACTATCTGGTGCTTCACGTACACGGGGGCGCCGAAGCGTTCCAGGGCGAGCTCCACGATCTCGATAGCCCGCACCACGCCGGCGCAGAAACCACGCGGCACGCCAAGATAAACTTTCATCAGCCGCCCTCCCTTGCCTGATAGCCTGGATGCTAAGAGCCTAACCGATAAGTCCCTTCCCCCTAACCGACGCAGCCCAATTATAGCACCAAACGGCGGGAACGCCGGGGCCTTCCAAGAGTCCCTTCCCCCTCGCAGGGCTGACAGGGGTATGTTTGAGGCGTAAGCCTTCCGAAAATTCCCTTCCCTCTCGCAGGGGGAAGGTTAGGATGGGGTGACGTCGCCGGCGCAACGCTGTTATTCTCAAGACATACCCTTGTCAGCCCTCGCAGGAGGAAGAGCCTGCCCTGAGCTTGCCGAAGGGTTAGAGCCTGCCCCGCACTTGATGCGGGGATGGGGGTGCCGACGCCATCCGCTCCAGCGCCCGCTGCGCCGCCTCCCGCTCCGCCGCCGCCTTGCGCGGCCCGCGTCCCCGCGCCAGCGCCTCCCCCGCCACCTCCACCTCGACCGTGTACGTCCGAGCGTGGTCCGCGCCCTCGATGCCGACAATCCGGTACGTCGGCGGCTCCAGCCCCTGCCCCTGGAGCGCCTCCTGCAACAGCGACTTGGCGTTCCTCGGCGGCGCGGGATCGACCGCGGCCATCTCCGTCTCCAACGCGCGCACGGTAAAGTCGCGCGCCGCCTCGAACCCCTGGTCCAGGTACACCGCCCCCGCCAGCGCCTCGAACAGCGCGGCGAGGTTCGACTTCCGCTCGCGCCCACCGCCCGCGTCCTCGCCGCGCCCCATCAGCATGAAGCGACCCAGTCCCAGCGAGCGCGCCACGCGGGCCAGCGTCTCGTCCTGCACCAGCGCGGCCCGCAGCGACGTCAGGCCGCCTTCGCTGTGCTCCGGAAGCTCCCGGTACGCCCGCTCCGCCACCACCAGGCCGACGACCGCGTCGCCCAGGAACTCCAGGCGCTCGTTGGAAACGCCGCCGGCGCGCGGATTCTCGTTCGCGTAGGAGCTGTGCGTAAACGCGAGCCGCAGCAGACCCGCGTCGTTGAAGGGGACGCCCAAGCCGCGGGCGAGACTATCGAGGTCCTGCGGTTCGTGTCGAGGCGCTAGAGGCATTCTTCTGGCAAGCGTCCAAACGCGAGACCACCGAGTCCCCTCTCTCTTGATGGGAGAGGATACCATTGATCCCTTCCCCCTTGACGGGGGAAGGTTAGGATGGGGGTGAACTGCGCCCGCGCGCTTCGCCTAGCTCACCGCGCCCTTGGGCCACGGCGGCTGCGGCCGCTTGATCTCCCCGAAGTAGGCCCTGTGCCCCGCCGTCGCCATGAAGCTGTCGAAGGCCGCCACGGAGTCGTACTCCGGCGGGATGAACGTCTTGAGATAGGCGGACGTGCCGTTCTCGAACGTGAACGTGGGCGTGCCGAAGATTCCCTCGGACGCCGCCTCCTCGTGCTCCCTGCCGATGATCTCCGCCAGCTCGGGGTCCTTCAGGTCCTCGCGGAACCGCGCCACGTCAAGACCGACCGCCTCGGCCAGCTCGACCAGCGGCTCCTCCTCGTTCAGCGCGATGCGCCCCTGCCCGCCGTGACGCGCCGTCAGCAGCGCCAGGTGGTACTTGTCGTACGCCTCCGGCCCCTGCCGCCTTGCGGCCTCGGCGGCGATCTGCGAAAGCAGCGACCGCCTCTCCGACGGCTCGCCCTGCTCCCACGCCTTCCACTCCGGCCCTTCCTTGCTGTTTATCTGCTCCAGCGAAAAGTTCTTCCAGGTGATGTCGAGGTCCTCGCCATACACCTGCTTGACCCTATCCAGCCACACGGCTGCATTATAGACCCAGGGTCAAGCGTAGTCTCCGTAAACGCTAAGCCTGATCTTCTCCACGGTGTTACCTCCAACAGTGGCGTTCTGTTCGGATTCTACGTTGCAAGTGTACGAAAGTCAAAGCCGCGCGAACACGCCAGTACCCTCTCCCAAGACTGGGGGAGGGTTAGGGTGAGGGTTGAAAGCGCACGCCCTCGCTGGACGCTCCCCGCGTTTCAAGGTACACTCGCCAATATCCCAAACAGGAGCGTGCGAGACGGTGCAGGTGGGTTGCCGGATTCTGGTGGTCGACAGGCGGCAGGACGACCTCGACAGCGTCGTCGCCCTGCTCGAGTCCACCGGCTGCATAGTGTCCGCCACCCTCAACGACGCCGTGGCCGTAGATCTCGTGGCGTCCTCCGCGTTCGACGCCATGGTGGTGGGCAGCGCGGTGCCCCAGGCCGAATTCGCCTCCCTGCGCGAAGACGCCCTGCGCCGCCAGCCCGACCTCCGTATCGTCGAATCCAGAGGCCCCCAGTCCGTGCTCACTCTCGTCCGCCAGGCGTTCAAGAGGTAGGTCAGTTAGTCGGTTGGTCAGTATTTCAGTTTATCAGCCGGTCAGACCACACCGAACAATCACAGCCTGCCAAACCGCCTACCGACACACTGACCAACTGACACACTGACCAACTGACACACTAACTAACCGACACACTGACTAACTGACACACGAGGCTCCCCCATGGCAAGACGAAGAATCGGCCACAACGTTACCCGACCCCCCAGACTGCCCGGCGAAGAGCCGCTCTCCTTCCCCGTCGCGAAGGACATCCAGAGCGTGCCCGGCATCCCCAAGCGCGACAACGAGGTCTCCTACTACAGCAGGGAGGCGCCGCTCGAGAGCATAGCCGTCTCCGAAAGCGCCTCCGCCGAGTGGGCCGGCGCGGTGCGCATGGACTTTGCGCCCGAGACCGCGAAGCTGTACGAGGACTTCCAGCGCCGCATGAGACCCATCGTCGACTGGATAAAGAGCACCCGCGACATGGAGCCGACCGCCGATCCCACCGGCGACAACGTCACCGAGACCATCCGCGAGGCCGCGCTCAAGCTGGGCTACAGCGAAGTTGGCTTCGCGCCCTTCGATCCCCGCTACGTCTACCGCAGCCGCCGACCGGACCTCAACCCCCGGCTTCCCACCGCCATCTGCCTCGCCCTCGAGCAGGACTTCGACGCCACGCAGACCATCCCCAGCCTCGACGCCGAACGCGCCCAGGGCGACGTCTACGTCCGCCAGGCCGAGCTGTCCCGCTCGCTCGTCGACCTCATACTGTCGCTGGGCTACCGCGTCCAGGTATCCGGCCCCACCTGGCACCTGGGACCCATGATCCCCATGTTCGTCGAGGCCGGCCTCGGCCAGCTCGGCGTCAACGGCCAGCTCCTCTCGCCCCGCTTCGGCTCCCGCGCCCGCCTCCAGATAATCCTCACCGACGCCAAGGTCACCCACGACAGGCCCGTGGACTACGGCATCCACAAGTTCTGCGCCCTCTGCCAGGTGTGCGTCACCCGCTGCCCCGGAAGGGCGCTGGACGGCCAGAAGCTCTGGTATCGCGGCATCGAGAAAAACAAGCTCAACTTCGCCCGCTGCCGTCCCGTGATGACGCGCTACTCCGGCTGCGGCATCTGCATGAAGGTCTGCCCCATCCAGAAGTACGGCATGAAGCCGGTGATGGAGCACTACGTCGAGACCGGCGAGGTGCTCGGCAAGGGCACCGACAACCTCGAGGGCTACACCCTGCCCGACAAGGGCTACTTCCGCCCCAGCAGGCTCCCCCAGTTCAAGCCCGACTTCTTCGCCATGCCCCGGGGCACGACCGAGGACATCCTGTTCGCCGAGTTCAAGGAGCGCCTCGGCGACCCCGACCGCAACGGCGCCGACGCCCCCCAAGACGACGACGCCCTCTGGCGCGCCTTCCGCGAGCGCCTGCGCACCGCCCTCGACCGCCCCGAAACCACCATCGACATGGGCATGGACATGAGCGACTAGCATCGGGATAATCCGAATATGATAGACGTGCTTTCCCATGCGTCATTCCCGCTTTCGCGGGAATCCAGGGGCGGGGCGCAGTGTCACAGGTGGCAAGACTAACTGGAACAGGAACTACCCGATCCCGAAGACAACAAGCTACAGGAGGCAACCCCATGACCACAGTCGGCACCGGCAACCACACCTACGAGCACGTCCCCGTCTGGCCCAACATGCCCAAGTACTGGTCGTTCGGCGCGGCCTCCGACGGCGCCGTCAACTCCAACAACGAAGTCCACATCTTCAGCCGCGGCGCACACCCCCTCACCATCTGGGACACCGACGGCAACTTCGTCTCCTCCTGGGGCGAGGGCACCTTCTCCGCCAACCCCCACGGCATCTACATCGCACCCAACGACAACGTCTGGCTCGTCGACCGCGACTTCCACATCGCCACCGAGTACACCCCCGGCGGCGAGACGCTCCGCACCCTCGGCAACAAGCTCGCGCCCTCCCCGTCCTTCACCGGGATGCCCTTCAACATGCCCTCCGGCCTCGCCATCGGCCCCAGCGGCGAGATGTTCGTCTCCGACGGCTACGGCGGACACCGCGTCCACAAGTTCAGCGCCGACGGCGAGTTGCTGCTGTCGTGGGGCAGGCAGGGAACCGGCCCCGGCGAGTTCGCCCTCGTGCACAACGTCTGGGTGGACAAGGACAGCCGCGTGCTCATCTGCGACCGCGAGAACGACCGCATCCAGATATTCGACGACCAGGGCAACTTCCTGGAGGAGTGGACCGACCTCGAAAAGCCCGGCGACATCTGGATTCACGACGACGTGGTGCACGTTGTCGAGCAGGGCCCCGGCTCCGGCGTAAGCCTCTGGACGCTCGGCGGCGATCTCATCACTCGCTGGCGCGGCAGAGAGGGCCCCGGCAAGGGCACCATCGTCGGCGGCCACGGCCTCTGCGTCGACCACCAGGGCAGCATCTACATCACCGAAATCGGCGAGGGACTGCGCGTAACCAAGTTCCAGAAGGTGTAGCGAGCATCGCAAGTCCCTTCCCCCTTGATGGGGGAAGGTTATACCAATTAAGCGTGATGAGGGCGTAAAGTCAAAACATGTGGTCAGCACTTCCTTACAGGCATCCCTCTGCCCCTACTTTGGGGTGGGAACAGTTGCCTTGCGACTTTGCGGTCACATCACACCGAAATGGTATTAGACCCTTCGGCTACGCTCAGGGTGACAGCGGCGACGCTCAGGGTGACAGGATAGGACAACCGAAAGACCCTGTGCTAAGCATCGCTGATACGAAGGCTGTTGCGGGAACAATGTCGATGTGGATTCGGGATGCGCCGGGCTTTGCCGGCGTCTTACGCGCATCGGGTACGCTGCTCGCCCTGGCGGGGCTTCTGAGCGGCTGCGTGTCCGGCTCGCCCACGCCCGATTCGGCGCCCGCGTCCGTCCAGCCCGCGCCGGTCGCGAGAGTCGATACGCCAACGGAGTTCTCGGCGGTGACCGACGCCGACGTGGCCGAGGCCCGGTCGCGGCTCGTCTCCATGGGCGTCACGCCGGCGGAGCTGGCCGAGGCGTGCGGGCGCTACGCCGAGCACGGGTGGTCACACGCCGAAGCCTGGGACGCGGCCGTGAGCGCCGGCCAGCCGCGCGTCGCGGAGGTGGTGGCGGAGGTGAACGGGGTGGCGGAAGACATCGCGCTGCCCGGGGAGTGGGTGAGGTCGATTACCGGCAGCGTGGACAGACCGCCGGCGCTGTGGACGGAGGCCGAGCGCGACGCCTTCGACCGCGCGATCGTGGTGCGAAAGAGCAAGCTCATCGAGCCGTTGTGCGCTCCGTGACCTGTAACGGTCTGGTCGGTCATGCGGATGTAGGGGCAATCCCTTGTGGTTGCCCGTGTTGGTCGGTCACGCGCAGGGCGCCCACAAGGGACGCCCCTACGTGAACCCTTGCCTTCACCCCCATCCTAACCTTCCCCCTGCGAGGGGGAAGGGACTTTGGGAAAGGCCCTGGGTCAACCCTCACCCTAACCCTCTCCCAGTCTTGGGAGAGGGGACGGACGTGAATCCTGGACAGGCGGCGTCACCCCCATCCTAACCTTCCCCCATCGAGGGGGAAGGGACTTTGGGAAGGGGCCGTCCTACTCGCTTGGCTGGGGCTGCCGCTTGCGGCGGAGGCGCCGGAAGGCGAGCGGGATGAGCGGCAGCAGCGCCAGCGACGTGAGCAGCCACCACCACGCCGACAGGCCGGTATCGTCGTTCGGCGCGGGCTGCTCCGCGGGCTGCCCGGCGGGCGCCACCGGCTCCGGCGTGTCCACCACCGTAGCGGCCGGCTCGTCGCTGCCGTCGTCGGGCGTCGTGCGGACCGGCAGGTACAGGTCGGCCTGCCCCACCTCGCGCTGGGCCGATGGCCGCTGCGGCGCCACCGGGTTGGATATCACCAACCCCGACGTGGACGTCGCCGCTGGCGTGGATTCCGGCTCCGGCGTAGGCGTGGGCGTCGCCTCGGGCGCCGGCGCGGGCGTGGGCGTCGCGGGCGTCGCCGACGGAGCGGGCGAGATCGCGGACACGGGCCCGGGCGTCGTCACGGGCGGAACCGTGGGCACGCGCGGCATCGCGGGCGCCTGTACGGGCGTCGCCGTGGGCGCGGGCGCGGGCGTCGGCGTGGGCGTGGGCGAGCGCGGCGTCACGGGTTGAGCCGTGGGGACAGGCGTCGGGGTGGGCGCCGCCGCCGCCGCCGACGGGCGGCTCAGGGTGTACTCCTCGCCGCTCGCCGACCAGCCGCTGCCGCCCTCGTCGTTTATCGCCATCACCTGCACCTCGTAGGTGGTGCCCGAAGCCAGGCCGCTTATGACCGCAGCCGTTCCCGCCCCGTCGTGGCCCGCGTCCTTCCAGGACGACGCGCCCTTCGCGCGATACCGCACGTCGTAGTCGGTGATGGCGGGCTTGCCCGTCATGTCCGGCGCGGTCCAGGACACGTCCAGCGAGGAGCGCGGCGCGTTGCTGGTGCGCGACACGCTCGGCGCGGACGGGGTCTCCGGCGGCTCGGGGGCGTCGCCCACGGTGACCGTCACGGTGATGACGGAGTTTACGATGTCGTGGCTGGAGTGTTTCGGGTCGGCGTGGCTCGCGGTAATGGTAATCGTGTGGACGCGGTAAGATTCGTGGTCCAGGTCCGCGCCCTTACGCACTACCACCTGGCCCGTGCTGGAGTTGACGCTGAACTCGTTGCCCTGCTGGGGCGTGGATGTTCCGTTCCCGCCGGTCACGGTGTGGCCGGTCATGGAGTAGGCCACGGCGTGCCCCTCGGAATCGACGGCCGGCAGGGACCCGCTGACCGCGGTGCCCGCCGGAGAGTTCTCCGGCACGTTGAGGGCTGCGCTCTTGAGGTCCTGGGTGCGGGTGCTGCCCGTGTCGGACCAGCCGCTATCGCCTTCGTCGTTGGTGGCGCGCACCTGGACTTCGTACCGCGTGCCCCTGGCCAGTCCGGTCAGGGTGACGCTGGTCGCCGTGCTGGTGCTGTTGGCGTTCCACTTCGTCCACTTAGGCGCCCCGCTCTTCCTGTACCGCACGTCGTAATCGGTGATGGCGGGCTTGCCTGTCATGTCGGGGGCCGTCCAGCTCACGTCCAGCTTTGTGGTGGGGGAGTCCGCGTTCTGGCGCACCGAGGGCGCGTCCGGCGCGGCGGGCGGCTCGCTCTCGTCCGTTACGTTGATGTTGACGAACGCTGAGGCGTCTATCTCCGTGTCGGGGTCGCCATTCTCGTCCTTGCCGTCGCTGGCCTGCACCGTTACCAGGTAGTTGGTCTTGGACTCGTAGTCCAGGTTCGTGCCGCTACCTACGGTTATCTGTCCGGTGGAGGAATCTATGTCGAACTTGTCCGCGTCCGTGCCTATCAGGGAGTAGGTGAGCGTGTCGCCGTCCGGGTCCGTGGCCGTCACCGGCGCGCCCACGTTGGAGCTCGTCGCCGAGTTCTCCGCTATCTCACGGGTCGCTCCGAGAAAGCCGATGTCGTTGAACTTCGCCTTCTCGTTCACGTCGGTGACGTTGATTGTGACCGGGATGATGTAGTCGCCCGGCGCGTTGGGATCGACGGACTGGGCGTTCGCGCCCTGGGACTTCGCGGCGGCCCTCACCGTGACGGTTACGGTGTAGCTGTTCTTGGTCTCGTAGTCTAGGCTGGTTCCCGACTTCACGGTAATCTGCCCGGTGGTTTTGCCAATCTCGAACTTGCCCGCGTCCGTGCCACTCAGGCGGTGGCTGTAGGTGTAGGTGGTGTTCGTGCTGGTCGCCGTCACCGGCTTGCCTATGGCCGTCCCCGCATCCGAGTTCTCCGGCACGCTGCGGCTCACCGCGTTGGCGTCGGTGATGGCGCTGCCCGAGGCCCACGCCCCGTCGCCCTCGGCGTTGACCCCGCGCACCTGCACCTCGTAGCTCTTGCCCTCGGTCAGGCCGGTCAGCGTCGTCTTGGTGCCCGTGCCCGTAAAGCTGTGCTTGGTCCAGGTGGAAACGTCGCTCAGCCTGTACTGCACGTCGTATTCCGTTATGGCGGGCTTGCCCGTCATCACCGGGGCCGTCCAGCTAACGTCGATCTTGGTCTCCGGCTCCGCGCTGTTGGCCGACACGGTGACGGTGGGCGCGTCGGGCGGCTCGGCGACGTCGGTAACGTTGATGGTGACCGTGATGGTGTCGTCGATCTTGGTGTCCGGGTTGTCGTCCGTGTCCTTGCGGTCGCTGACCTCCACCGTCACGCTGTACGAGGTCTTGGCCTCGTAGTTGGGCACCTTGCCCGTCTTGACCTTTATCTGGCCGGTGTTCAGGCCGATGTCGAACTCGTTCTTGTCGGTCCCGTTCAGCGAGTAGTAGAGCGTGTGGCCCTCGGTGTCGTCGGCAGTGACCGCCGCGCCCACGTTGCCGCCCGCCGCCGTGTTCTCGGCGACGCTGCGGGTGGTGCTAGTGGCGCCGCCCGGGAACTCCGCGTGAACGTTCTTGTCCTGGGTGTTGGCGCTGCCGCTGTTCGACCATGCGCCGTCGCCCTCGTCGTTCACCGCCCGCACCTGCACGTCGTACTCGGTGCCCTCGGTCAGGCCCGTCAGCGTGGTGTTGGTGCCCGTGCCGCTGAAGCTGTGGGAAGTCCAGGTGGACGTCGCGCTCTCCTTGTACTGCACGTCGTAGTCGTTCACCGCGGGCTTGCCCGCCATCTGCGTGTTGGTCAACGCCGTCCAGGACACGTCGAGCTTGGTCTTGGGCGTCGCCGTGTTCTGCGTCACCGTCGGCGTGCCCAGCTTGGACGGAGGCTCGTCCACGTCCGTCACGTTGATGGTGACCGGCACCACGTAGTCGCCCGGCGCGTTGGGATCGATGGACTGTGTGCTAGCGCCCTGGGACTTCGCGGCGGCGGTCACCGTCACGACCACGCTGTAGGAGGTGTTTCCCGACTCGAAGTCCAGCGACGTTCCCGTGCCGACGGTTATCTGGCCGGTGGAACTGTTGATGCTGAACTTGCTGGCGTCCGTGCCGCTCAGGGCGTGTGTGTAGGTGTAGCTGGTATTGGTAGCTTTGGCCGTGACCGCCGCGCCCACGTTCGCGCCCGCCACCGAGTTCTCGTCGATGCTGCGGGTGACGCTGCCGGACTTGGTGATGGCCGTGCCGCTGTCCGACCACGCCCCGTCGCCCTCGTCGTTGACCGCCCGCACCTGAACCTCGTAGCTCTTACCGGGGGTCAGGCCCGTCAGCGTCGTCCCGCGCGGCGTGGTTCCGGTAAAGCTGTGGCTGGTCCAGGTCGAATCGCCGCTCTTCCTGTACTGCACGTCATAATCGCTGATGGCGGGCTTGCCCGTCATCGTCGGGGCCTCCCACGTCATGTCCAGCTTGGTCGTTGGCGTGGTGACGTTCTGGAAGACCCTCGGAGCGCTCGGCGCGGGCGGCGGCTCGTTCACGTCCGTCACGTTGATCGTCACCGCGATAGTGTCGTCAGCCGTCGTGTCCGCCGTGCCGGAGGCGTTCTTGCCGTCCGTGACGTTCACCGTCACGCTGTAGGAAGACTTCGCCTCAAAGTCCGGGATGTTCCCCGACTTGACCGTTATCTGACCGGTGCCCGAGCCGATGTTGAACTTGCTCGCATCCGTCCCCGTCAGCGAGTAGGAAAGCGTGTTGAACTTGGCGACGCCGTCCGGGTCCGTCGCCGTCACCACCGCGCCGATATTCGTGTTGGCCGCCGAGTTCTCGGCGATGCTGCGCGTGGCCGTGTCGGCGCTGAACGTCGGCGGCTCATTCACGTCCGTAACGTTGATCGTAACCGGCACCTCGTAGTCGCCCGGCGCGTTGGGGTTCAGGCTATGGGAATTCACTCCGGCCGTGGCCACCTTTATCTTCACCGTTACGCTGTAGGAAGTCTTGGTCTCGTAGTCCAGGCTGGTTCCCGTCCCCACGGTTATCTGGCCGGTGGCACTGCCGATGCTGAACTTGCTCTTGTCCGTTCCGTCCAGGCTGTACGTGTGGGTGTAGCTAGTGCTCGTCGCCGTCACCGCCGCGCCGACGTTGGCGCCGGCGGCCGAGTTCTCGGCGACCGAGCGGGTCGCGTCCCCGGCCTCGGTTATCGCCGTGCCGCTATTGGACCACGCGCCGTTGCCCTCGGCGTTGACGGCGCGCACCTGCACCTCGTAGGTCTTGCCGGAGGTCAGGCCGGTCAGGGTGTCGCTCGTGCCCGTTCCGGTGAAGGAGGCATCGGTCCAGGTCGAAACCCCGCTCAGCCGGTACTGCACGTCGTAATCGCTGACGGCGGGCTTGCCGCTCATCTGCGTGGTCGTCGGCGCCGTCCACGACACGTCGATCTTGCTGGCGGGCGTCGTGCTGTTGGCCGCAACCGTCGGCGCGGCCAGCTTGGGCGGCGGCTCGTTCACGTCCGTCACGTTGATGGTGACAGGGATGGTGTAGCTGCCCGGCGCGTTGGGATCGACGGACTGCGTGTTGGCGCCCTGCGTCTTCGCGGCCGCCGTGACGGTCACCGTTACGCTGTAGGAGGTCTTGGTCTCGTAGTCCAGGCTGGTTCCCGACTTGACGGTGATTTGCCCGGTGGCGCTGCCAATCTCGAACTTGCTCGCGTCGGTTCCGCTCAGGGCGTGGGTGTAGGTGTAGGTGGTGTTGGTGGACTTGGCCGTGACCGCCGCGCCCACGTTGGTCCCCGCCACCGAGTTTTCGTTCACGGAGCGGGTGACGCCCCCGGCCGTGGTGATGGCGCTGCCCGAATCCGACCACGGCCCGTCGCCCTCGTGGCTGCCCGCCCGCACCTGCACCTCGTAGGTCTTGCCCGATGTCAGCCCCGTCAGCGTCACGCTGGTGGCCGTGCTCGAGGCGCTGTCGCTCGTTTCCGACCAGGTGGATGTCCCGGTCTGCCTGTACCGCACGTCGTAGTCTTCCACGGCGGGCTTGCCGTCCATCTGCGTGTTGGTAGGCGCGGTCCACGACACGTCCAGGCTAGTCGTCGGCGCGGTGCTGCTGGCGCTCACCGTCGGCGTGCCCATCTTCGGCGGCGGCTCGTTCACGTCCGTAACGTTGATGGTCACGGTGATGGTGTCGTCCACCACGTCGTCGGCGGTGTCGTCGCTGGCCTTCTTGTCCTTGACCCTCAGCGTAAGCGTGTACGAACTCGTGGTCTCGTAATCGAGCGCGGCGGCCACGTCGATGGTGCCGTTGTACTGGCCCACGCTGAAGTCGCTCGCGCCCGTGCCGCTCATCGAGTAGTACAGCGTGTCGTTGTCATCGTCCGTGGCGGCTACCACGGCGACGTCGTCCCCGACCGCCGCGTCTTCTGCGATCGACACGGTAATGCTGTCCGACGAGAACTCCGGCTCGGTCTGGTCGTGGGTCTTCACCTCGTCGGTGTCCGACCAGCCCCCGTCGCCCTCGTCGTTGGCCGCCCGCATCTCCACCTGGTAGTCGGTCTTGTAGGTCAGGCCCGTGATGGCGTAGTACTTCAGCGTCTTGCCCAGGTCGTCCACCTGCGTCCAGGTGCTGTCGCTCTTCTTCTTGTAGCGCAGGTCGAAGTGGGTGATGGCCGGCCTGTCCGTGATGGTCGGCGGCTGCCAGCGCACCGCAATCTGGTATTTAGGGCTGCTGGCCTGTTGGGACGCGCTGGGGTCCATCTTGGGCGGCGGCTCGTTCACGTCCGTCACGCTAATGGTCACCGTGATGGTGTCGTCAACCACCGTGTCCGCCGTGTCGCTGCTGTCCTTCAGGTCGCTGACGCCCACCGTTACGGAGTAGGAGGTCGTGGACGATTCGTAGTCCAGCGTCGTGCCGCTGCCGACCTTTATCTGGCCCGTGGCGCTGTCTATGGTGAAAGAGGATGCGTCGGTGCCGCTCAGCGAGTAGGTCAGCGTGTCGCTCTCGGTGTCGGTGGCGGTGACCGCCGCGCCGATGGCCGTGTCCGCCGCCGAGTTCTCGGCGATGCTGCGGGTGGCCGTGTCGGCGGAGAACTCCGGGTCCACGTTCTTGTCCTGGGTGGTCCCCTCCCCGGGGTCCGACCAGGAGCTGTTGCCCTGGCTGTTTTTCGCCTGCACCCGCGCCTCGTAGGTGGTTCCCTCGGTCAGGCCGGTGATGGTCGTTTCCAGGGTGCTGCTGCTGTATTCGTTGCCCCACTGTGTCCAGTTCGTCTCGCTCTTCTTCTTGTATTCCACGAAATAGCCGCTGACCTTGGGCGCGCCGTAGGTGGCCGTCCACTCCACGTCCAGCTGGGTCTTGGGAGTGGTGGCGTTCTGCGTCACCGTGGGCGCGGCCGGCTTGTTCGGCGCCGCCGGCGAGGCCGTCGTCGCTTCCGCGACGTCGGAGTATTTCCAGCCGCACTGCCCGAAGTCGAGGTGGCTTGAATTGAACCTTATGGCGAACATCACCTCGTAGGTGGTGCTCGAGTCCAGGCTCTCGATGGCCGCGCTTGAAATGTTGGCGTCCACTGTTTTGTCGGACCAGGTGCTGTCGCTCTTCTTCTTCCATTCGATTTTCGCCTGGTCCGCGCTGCCGTTGGCGGAGTTTATCGACAGGGCAAGAGCGTATAGCGTGTGCGATGGGTTGGTCGATGCGCTGACCGAGATGCTCGACTTCAGGCTGGAGCAGCCAATTGCAGCCGTTTCCAGCACCTCTATCTTGAACGACAGCATGACGGTGGTCGAGCCGTCCGTGGCGGAGTAGCGGTAGGTGGCCTGGGCGCTGGTCACCGTGGGCGTGCCGGTGATGGTGCGCGCCGATGCGTCGAAGGACAGGCCGGTGGGCAGGCTGGGCGACAGGGAGTAGGTGATGGTCCCGCTGCCGCCGGTGGCCTCGGGCAGCGTCAGCGTGGTGATGGCATCGTCCTTGTGCCAGGACTGGTCGGCGATGGTGGAGGCGCCGAAGGAGAGGTCGGCGTTCTGGGCGTTGCCGCCCGCGGCCTGGGCAAAGCCCTGGACCTGGCCCGGCGTCGTGGTGGCGACGGGCGTGGGAGTAGGCGTCGGGTCCGTCGTCGGCGTGAACGGCCCGGCGGGCGCCGAGTTGCGCCAACTGCTGTCGCCGGCGGAGTTGCGGGCGCGCACGCCCACGTAGTACGTCTTGGAGTTGTCGAGGCCGCTTATGGTGATGCCGGTGTCGGGGTGATTGAGCGCCCCCAGGCTCCAGCTCTGCTTGTCGTTGGATGTGTAGGTGACGTGGTAGCTGGTCGCGCCATCGACGGCGTCCCAGCTCGCGGTAAGCTCGCCGTCGGCGCGCGTAACCGACACCGAGGACGGCGTGGCGGGCGCTTTCGGTTCGGGCGTAGGCTCAGGTGTGGGTTCGGGCGTGGGTTCGGGGGTCGGCTCAGGTGTGGGTTCGGGCGTGGGTTCCGGGGTAGGCTCCGGCGTGGGTTCGGGCGTCGGGTCAGGCTTGGGCGGCGTGAACGGCCCCGCGGCGGAAGAGTTGCGCCAGCCGCTGTCGCCGGCGGAGTTGCGGGCGCGGACGCCGATGGTGTAGGTCTTGGAGTTATCGACGCTGAAGGTGAGGCTGTTGGTGGGAACGTTCCTGTGGTCGTTCACCGGAGCGTGCCAGCTTCCGCCGCCGTCCGTGCTGTACGTTACGTGGTAGTGGGTCGCGCCGGGGATGGCGTCCCAGCTTGCGGTGAGGGAGCCGTCGGAGCGGGAGACGGACACGGAGGAAGGCGTGGCGGGCGGAGAATCGGGGGACTGGGCGAACGCGGTGAAGGTGGGCAGGGCGGCGAAGACGATGGCGAGCGCGAAGAGCGAGAGCAGCAGCCTGCCGCGGCGCTCGCGGTACTGGCGCGCGCCCAGGTTGGCGAGATGCTCGATACAGCTTGCTTTCATATTTCTGCCACCTACCTGATTGAGCTGCTACCGTCTCGCCATATCATTGCGTTCAGCAACGATATACGCTCGCAACAGTCCTGAATGGCACCATTATACTTCCCAACATTCTGTTGTCAATAGTTACGAACCAAATTGATATGCGCTAGATATTATTGCAAACAGCAATCATTCGGACTTGTAAAAACCAGCGCCATCGAGCGCCCTTCCCTCCGACTACCCATCCTCCCTTGTCATTCCGGGCGCTCTCCCTCCCCTGTCATTCCGCGCCCCCACCCTCCCCTGTCATTCCGAGCGCCCACCCTCCCCTGTCATTCCGAGCGCCCACCCTCCCCTGTCATTCCGAGCGGAGCGCAGCGTAGCCGAGGAATCTAAAACGGCTGCATTCCCGCGAAGCCTGTCCCCGCCGCTGGATTCCCGCCCCCGTTTTCGCGGGGGTGACGTTCTTTCGCGGTAATGACGGAAAGCGAGCGCGCGTAGTACCATAGGCCGGAGCATGAACCCGGCCTGAGTCGAGGAACGGTGAATGAGAGATAGCCCCCGCGAGATTCCCAGGGCGCTGAGGGAACCGTCGTACCTCGTCAGGGCGGTGCGCGCCCCCATACAGACCTTCATCCACACCGAGGAGATAGGCGCGATGGTGCTGCTGGCCGCCGCGGCGGCGGCGCTCGGCTGGGCCAACTCCCCCTGGTCGGACTCGTACTACGACTTCTGGCACACCTACGTCTCGTTCGACATCCGCATCTTCGCCATCTCGGAGAACCTCGGACACCTGGTAAACGACGGCCTGATGGCGGTGTTCTTCTTCGTCGTCGGCCTCGAGATAAAGCGCGAGCTGCTCCACGGCGAGCTGTCGTCGTTCAGAAAGGCCGCCGTGCCCGTATTCGCGGCCATCGGAGGGATGGCGACCCCCGCGCTCATCTACCTCGCGTTCAACAGGTCGGGCGACGGCGTGATCGGCTGGGGAATCCCCATGGCCACCGACATCGCCTTCGCGCTGGGCGTGCTCGCGCTGCTGGGGCGAAGGCTCCCTTCCGAGTTGCGAGTCTTTCTTCTCGGCCTCGCGGTGGTGGACGACCTCGGCGCCATAGCCATCATCGCGACCTTCTACACCGAGTCGATCCACTGGGGGAATCTCGCGCTGGGCGTCGCGCTGTTCGGCGTGATAGCCGCGTGCATACGGCTGGGAATCAAGTCCCTGGGGTTCTACCTCATACTGTGCGTCGTCATGTGGCAGTTCTTCCTCGAATCCGGCATACACGCCACGCTGGCGGGCGTCCTGGTGGCGGCCATCATTCCGTCCGAGCCGTCGCTGCACCGCAAGGACTACGCCGCCACGGTCGACGACCTGCTCCACGACTTCCGGCTGGCCATGGAGAACGGCGACGAGGAGAAGGCGCAGACCATCGTGGAGCAGATAGAGGAGCTCAGCCGCGGCACCGAGGGGCCTATGGAGCGGCTCAGCGGAATCGTTCACCCGTGGGTCAGCTTCGCCATCCTGCCCATCTTCGCGCTCGCCAACGCGGGAATCGTCTTCACGTCCGACACGCTGTCCGACGCCGTGGCCAGCCCCATCACCCTGGGCGTCGCGGTCGCGCTGCTGGTGGGCAACCCGCTGGGCGTGCTGGGCATGACCTGGCTGGCGGTGCGGCTGGGCATCGGCGAGCTGCCCTCGTCGATCAAGTGGAGGCACGTGCTGGGCACGGGATTTCTGGCGGGCATCGGATTCACCGTCGCCATCTTCATATCCGGTATCGCCTTCGACGATCCCGCCCTGGTGGACCAGGCGAAAGTGGGCATCTTCGGCGCTTCCATCATAGCGGGCGTGACCGGATACCTGTTCCTGCGCTTAGTCCCTTCCCCCTCGCAGGGCTGACAGGTGTATATTTGAGGCGTAAGCCTTCCGAAAAGTCCCTTCCCCCTCGCAGGGGGAAGGTTAGGATGGGGGTGGCCGCGCCGGAAGGCCGAAAAAACTGCCCCAAAACCGCGCAATCGAATCCCCACCACTGCCACACGGCCCCCCGCAACTTCCATGCGGCCGCCCAGTTCCATACCTATTTCGTCCCACCGCCACTCCCCACACCACCGTCACCCCCGCAAAAGAACGTCACCCCTCTTCCCTGTCATTCCGAGCGGAGCGCAGCGCCCCTCCCCTGTCATTCCGAGCGGAGCGCAGCGTAGCCGAGGAATCTAAAACGCCTGCATTCCCGCGAAGCCCCTTCCCCCCATGGCCCTTGACCTCACCCGCACATCCGTGCTACAGTCTCCCTATAACGCACCTACACAACCTACCTCCCGCCACGCCTCGATAGTCCCTTCCCCCTCGCAGGGGGGAAGAGCCTGCTCCGTACTCGATACGGGGATGGGGGTGCTCCGCGTAGTCCCTTCCCCCTCGCAGGGGGAAGGTTAGGATGGGGGTGAACGCCCCTCCCCCTCGCCGCGCACTTCTGCCCCATTTTCCCCAAACTGCCCCATAAAATCGCACAGGCTGGGACACCCAACCGCCCCAGGTGTCACCTCTCCCAGCTACGAAACGAGCAAAACGGTGCATTCTGGCGCACATTTCGCGGCCCCCCTCGCTCCAGGACGGCCCTCACGTATGCCCGTAGGGGCAAATCCCTTGTGGTTGCCCGCGCTGGCAATCGCGCCCTGTGCGCCCGTACCGGCAATCGCGCGCTGTTGTTCTGCCAAGCGCGCTTTGCTATACTTTCGCCGTCTGCCGCCCGTCGTCTGCGCGTCCGCGTACACACGCGCGGCGGCCTTGAGGGCAACTCCGTGAGACTTGCCCAATTCGAGACATCAGGACTAAGGAGGTAGACCTTTGAAGTGGATTGACTACGCCAGTCCCGACTCGGTCGAGGAGGCTGTGAAGCTGCTCGCCGACGCGGACGGACGCGCCAGCATCCTGGCCGGCGGCACCGACCTGCTGGTCCAACTCAGGGTCGGGCGTTCCAACGCCGACCTGGTGGTGGACGGCAAGAACATCCCCGAACTGAACGAGCTGAGCTACGACGCGGACTCCGGCCTGACGCTGGGCGCGGCGGTGCCCTGCTACCAAATCTACGGCGACAGCGACGTCAGCGCGGCCTACCCCGGCCTCATAGACGCCGCGTCGCTCATAGGCGGCACCCAGATACAGGGCCGCGCCTCGCTGGGCGGCAACCTCTGCAACGCCGCCCCAAGCGGCGACTCCATCCCCGTGATGGTCGCGCTCGGCGCCACCGCCAACATCGCCGGCCCCAACGGCACGCGCACGCTGGCCGTGGAGGACTTCTGCACCGCGCCGGGCCAGAACGCGCTGGAGGACGGCGAACTGCTCGTATCGCTGCACTTCCCCGCGCCCAAGCCCAACTCCGGCGCGCGCTACCTGCGCTTCATCCCCCGCAACGAGATGGACATAGCCGTAGCCGGCGCGGGCGTCTCGGTGGAGATAGAGGACGGCGCGTTCACGGCGGCCCGCGTCTGCCTGGCGTCCGTCGCCCCCACGCCGCTGTTCGTCCGCGAGGCGGGCGACGCCCTGGTGGGCAAGCCCGTAAACGACGAGAGCGTTCAGGAAGCCGCGAACCTCGCCGAGGCGGCGGCGCGGCCAATCACGGATATGCGCGGCACCATCGAGTACCGCAAGCACCTGTGCAACGTGCTGACGCGACGCGCACTGAACACCGCCATCGAGAGAGCTAAGGAGGCATAGATGCCCGCGAAGACCTACGTTCAGACCACAATCAACGGGGAGCACGTGGACTTTCTGTGCGAGCCCCGCCAGAGCCTGCTGGAGTGCCTGCGCGACGTTATCGGGCTGACGGGCAGCAAGGAAGGCTGCAACGACGGCAACTGCGGCGCGTGCACGGTCATACTCGACGGCAGAATCGTCACCTCCTGCCTGGTGCTCGGCGTCGAGGCCGAGGGCAAGGAGATAACCACCATCGAGGGCGTCGCCTCCCCAGAGGGCCTGCACCCCGTACAGACCGCCTTCCTGGAGAACGCCGCGCTGCAGTGCGGCATCTGCACCCCCGGCTTCATCGTCGCGTCCAAGGCGCTGCTCGACCAGAACCCAAACCCCACCGAGCACGAGATACGCTTCTGGCTCGCCAACAACCTGTGCCGCTGCACCGGCTACGACAAGATAGTCCGGGCCGTGCAGGACGCGGCGGAGAAGATGCAGGAGGCATAGCATGACCACCACCGACTACGAGCCGAACATGGTTCTCTCCAACGTGGAGTACAAGGTCGTGGGCACGCGGCCCATTCGACACGACGGCCACGACAAGGTCACGGGCCGCGCGCTCTACGGCGCGGACTTCACCACCGCCGGCCTGCTGCACGCCAAGGTGCTGCGCAGCCCCCACGCCCACGCCAGGATCGTGTCCATAGACCCGAGCAGGGCGCTCACCATGCCCGGCGTCCGCGCCGTGGTCACGGCGTCCGACCTGCCGCCCAGCGACGGCGACGTGGGCAAGAAGCGCGAGCGCGACAACATCCTCGCCAGCGACAAGGTGCTCTACAAGGGCCACGCCATAGTGGGCGTGGCCGCCCTCACCGCCCACGAGGCCGAAGAGGCGCTCGCCGCCATAGAAGTGGAGTACGAAGTCCTGCCGCCCGTGACCACCGTCGAAGAGGCGATGGCCGACGGCGCGCCGCTGCTGCACGACGACCTGTTCACGTCCGAACTGGGCGAGCAGACCGACACCGCCAGCAACGTGGCCGAGCACTTCCAGCACCGCAAGGGCGACCCGGCCAAGGGCTTCGGCGAGGCGGACGTCGTCGTCGAGCGCGAGTACCGCGCCAAGACCGTCCACCAGGGCTACATCGAGCCGCACAACGCCACCGCGCTCTGGAACAGCGACGGACGCCTGCACGTCTGGTGCAGCACGCAGGGCGCGTTCACCGTGCGCGACTCCCTCGCCTCGATACTGGACCTGCCCGTCTCGCAAATCCGCGTAACGCCAATGGAGATAGGCGGCGGCTTCGGCGGCAAGATTCCGGTGTACCTGGAGCCGGTGGCCGCGCTGCTGTCCAAGAAGACCGGCCAGGCCGTCAAGATGGTGATGAGCCGCGCCGACGTGTTCGAGGCGTCCGGCCCCACCTGCGGCTCCTACAGCCGCGTGAAGATAGGCGCGAAGAGCGACGGCACCATAACCGCCGCCGAGGTGGAACTGGCCTTCGAGGCGGGCGCGTACCCCGGCTCGCCCGTGGGCGCGGGCGCGATGTGCGCGCTCGCCGCCTACGACCTGGAGAACGGCGTGGTGGACGGCTACGACGTGGTGGTGAACAAGCCCAAGACCGCCGCCTACCGCGCGCCCGGCGCGCCCAACGCAGCCTTCGCCGTCGAGCAGGCCGTGGACGAACTGGCGCTCAAGCTGAACATGGACCCCATCGAACTTAGGCTCAAGAACGCCGCCAAGGAAGGCACGCGCCGCGTGGACGGCCCCACCTTCAACCGCGTGGGCCTGGTGGAGACGCTCGAGGCGATGCGCGACCATCCGCACTACAGCGCGCCGCTGGGCGAGAACCAGGGACGCGGCATAGCCATCGGGTTCTGGTTCAACATCGGCTTCGACTCCAACGTCAACCTGGCCGTGAACGCCGACGGCACCGTGAACCTGACCGAAGGCTCCACCGACATCGGCGGCACCCGCGCCTCCATCTCTATGCAGGCCGCGGAGGTGCTCGGCATACCCGCAGAGGACATCCGCCCGTCGGTGGTGGACACCGACTCGATAGGCTTCACCGCCGTAACGGGCGGCAGCCGCACCACCTTCGCCACCGGCTACGCCGCATACGAGGCCGCGCAGATGGTCAAGGCGCAGATGATAGAGCGCGCGGCCACCATCTGGGACGTGGACGCCGACTCCGTTAGCATGGAGGACGGCGTAATCAAGTCCACCTCCGACCCCGAGCTGAACATGACCTTCAAGGAGCTGGCCGGCCAGCTGGGACGCACCGGCGGCGGCATATCCGCGTCGGCGTCCGTAAGCCCCACCGGGGCGGGCGGCTCGTTCTCCGGCAACATCGTGGACCTGGAGGTCGATCCCGACACCGGCAAGACGGACGTTGTGCGCTTCACCGTCGTCCAGGACGTCGGTAAGGCCATCCACCCATCCTACGTGGAAGGCCAGATGCAGGGCGGCTCGGCGCAGGGCATAGGCTGGGCGCTCAACGAAGAGTACTACATGAACGACGGCGGCGGCATGGTCAACTCCACGCTGCTGGACTACCGGATGCCCACCAGCCTGGACCTGCCGATGATCGACACCGTGATAGTGGAGGTCGCCAACCCCGGCCACCCCTACGGTGTGCGCGGCGTGGGCGAGTCCAACATCATCCCGCCGACGCCGGCCATAGCCAACGCCATCCAGCGCGCCACCGGCACCCGTCTCTTCGAGACGCCGATGAACCCGGTTGCCATCGTAGCGGCCGCGAAGGCCAACGGCGGCTAGGGTTCGCGCCACCCCCGACCGGCGCGGCGCCGGTCGGGGCGACCCAGGCACGTGAGCGCGGGGCGGGTTTCGCAAGAGCCCGCCCCGCCTTATCGGAATCGCACTGACGCTGAGCGGTTGCCGGCGCGCAAAATGCTTGACGCAGCCTCAAACGCTATGCTAAGATGGGAACACTTCCTCCCCGTCCGCTGGAATGTGGCCCAGGCTGCAATCCCCGGGCGGGTGTTCTTTTATGCGTACCATCGTATTCTTCGACGGCCAAAATCTCTATCATATGGCCCGGGCAGCCTGGTCTGATGGAACGTCATCTTCCTACACTTATCCGAGCTATGACGTTGAGAAGTTGGCGCGCGCGCTGGTTTCAAGAATTCTTGGGCGTACCCTCGCTGAGATTCGCTTCTATACCGGCGTTCCCAATCGAGAGGCCGGTCCTAAACAGGAGTTCTGGCACGGCTTCTGGTCCAACAAAATCAGGTACATGCGAAGCCGAGGTGTTTATGTGTACCGAGGAAGGGTGAACACCGGCGGACAAGAGAAGGGCGTAGACGTAAGCTTAGCGATTGACTTGGTACGGGCAACCTACGAGCGACAATATGAAGTTGCCATAATCGTCAGCCAGGACTCGGACTTCGGACCTGCGGTGCGCCTGGCTAAGGAGATTGCCAAGGCGCAGGGGAGAATGCTCACATTCGAGTCTTGCTTCCCCGTAGGGCCTCGTAGCCGGTCACGGAGAGGGGTTCCGGGCACAACCTGGTTTCACATCGACCAAGCGACCTACGACAACTGCTACGACCCTGGAGACTACCGCCCCGGCAGTGGTTAACTGGTCAGCCGCCGCACACCAAAAACGTAAGGATCCCAGATACCTGAAGGTGATTCACCATGGCAACCGTATTCATTCCCTCGCTGATGCAATCGTTAACCGCGGGCGAGCACCAGGTGCAGGTCGAAGGCGCCACAGTGCGCCAGATAGTCAACAACCTGGACAGCGCCTACCCCGGAATGAAGGAGCGGCTGGTCGAGGGCAACCGCATCAAGCCCAACATCTCGGTCGCAATAGACGGGGAGATAACCCCGCTGGGAATGCTCGAAAAGGTGGGCGAAAACAGCGAAGTGCATTTCCTGCCCGCCATCTCAGGCGGCAGCTAGGGGCGACGCCGGAATGAGCACTACGCCACAACTCCTGCCCCTGCCCGAGGACTGGGAGACCGCCCTCGTGGTTATGGCGCACCCCGACGACATCGAGTACGGCGCGGCCAGCGCGGTCGCGCGGTGGACGGCGCAGGGCAAGCGTGTGGCGTACCTGCTCGCGACGAGGGGCGAGGCGGGCATCGACTCAATGCATCCCCGGGAGGCCGGTCCTCTGCGCGAGGACGAAGAGCGCAGCGGCGCGGCCCTGGTCGGCGTGCAGACCGTGGAGTTCCTCGACCACACCGACGGGGTTATCGAGTACGGTCTGCCACTTCGGAGGGGCATCTCCCGCGCGATTCGCCGCCACCGGCCCGACACACTGGTGACCGGCAACTTCGAGACCACGTGGAGCGGGCGCGCCTTCAACATGGCCGACCACCGAGCCGTCGGTCTCGCCGTCCTGGACGCCGCGCGAGACGCCGGCAACCGCTGGATCTTCCCGGAGCTATTGGACGAGGGGCATCAGCCCTGGAACGGCGTCAAGCGAGTGCTCATAGCCGGCGCGAACTCTCCCACGCACGCCGTGGACGTAACCGACTTCATCGACCAGGGCGTGGCGTCGCTGGAGGAGCACCGCGCTTACATCGCCGGGCTCGGCCAGAGCTTCGACCCCGACATGTTCCTGCGAATGAACGCCAACGCGGTAGGCGAGCGTTTCGGCTGCGACTACGCCGTGAGTTTTCAACTTCTCGAAATTTAATCTCACTCACACGCTGACAACTCATCAGAAGAAGGAGCAGAGACCCATGACCGACACCGACGACAAGCAGATCAAGGGCGTCATCGTCCCCATACTAACCCCGCTCAACGACGACGAGAGCGTGGACACGGCCTCGCTGAGGCGGCTGGTGAACTACCTCATCGACAACGGCGCGCACGGCATCTGGGTGTCGGGCACCACCGGCGAGTTCGCCGCGCTGTCGGACAGGGAGCGCGTGGCCAGCATCGAGGCGGTGGTGGACGAGGTGGACGGGCGCGTGCCGATCATCGGCAACGTGTCGCAACCAAGCACGCAGTTGAGCATCGAGCTTGCGATGGCGGTGCGAGAGAGCGGGCTGGACGGCTTGGCGTTCACGCCGCCTTACTACTATCCGAACGCGCAGGACGAGATAGCGGACCACTACCGCTACATCGCCGACCGCCTGGGCGGCCCGGTGTGGGTATACAACATCCCGGTAACGGTCAAGACCGCCGTGGCGCCGGGCGTCGTGGCCACGCTCGCCGGGGAGGGCGCTGTGGTCGGCGTGAAGGACAGCTCCGGCGCGGGTGAGCTGCTTGCCGAGCTGAACATCCTCTGCGACCAGGGCGAGATCGAGTTGCTGCGCTTTCTGGGAACGGTGTTCCGGATAACGACCTCCGGCGCGGTCGGCGTTCACGGGGTCATACCAGGCATCGCGAACCTGGTGCCGGCCATCTCATCGCGCGGCTGGGAGGCGGGCGAGCGCGGCGACACCGAGACGGTCCGCGAGTGCGACGCCAAGCTGCTGATAGCGAACGGCGTCGCGCGCGTGGCGAAGGGCGGCGGCGCGAACGCGGCCAGCTTCTCGGCCATGAAGTCGTCCCTGAAGCTGATGGGCGTGCTGGACAGCGACACGGTGTCGCGCCCGCTCAGGCCGCTGGCCGACGACGAGAAGGCCGAGCTTCCGGCCATACTCCGACAACTAGACCTGCTGGACTAGCCCGCGCGATGGGTGGACCGGTAAGCCGCTACGTCGAAGTTGGCGAGATAAGGCTGCACTACGCCGATTGGGGCGGCGACGGGCCGCCGCTGCTGCTGGTGCACGGCGACATGCGGACGAGCCGTAGCTGGGACGCCGTGGCGCGCGACCTGCGGCGTCGATTCCGGGTGCTGGCGGTGGACTGCCGGGGCAGCGGAAACAGCACGTGGACGGACTCGGGCTACCGGTTCGCCGACCGCATCGCGGACCTGAGCGGCTTTTGCGAGGCCATAGGTCTGCGCGACGCGGTGGTGGCCGCGCACTCCACCGGCGGCGTGGTGACGACGCTGGTTGCCCACCGGTCACCGGGCCTGTTCCGTCGGCTGGTGCTGCTGGAGCCGATGATAGTGGTGGACGAGGCGTTCCAGCGCCGCGTCTCCCGCGTCGATTCGCCGCACAGGCCGCGCCGCACCTGGCCCAGCCGCCCACAGATGCTCGACTTCCTGACACAGCACCGCGCCGCGGGACGGTGGCGCGCCGACGTCATCCGCGACGTGGTGGAGCACGAGACGATGGAACTGCCCGACGGCTCGATAGACATGAAGTGGGCGCAGTCCTCGATGGCCTGGGAGGAGCGCGACGGCGACTACGTTGACCTGCGTCCGGCGTTCCGGGAGATGGGTCTGCCGATGCTGTACATAGTGAGCGCCGAGCGCAAGAAGGGCTACCCGCTCCTGGACGAGCTAGAGGCCGAGATTGCGGACTTCCACGTGCTGGTGGTCAACGACACCGGCCACAACATGTACATGGAGCGTCCGGACGCGGTGTCAGGGGCGCTGCTGAATTTCGTGGACGGCAAGCCGCTGCCGCGGGTGGTGTGAGACGGGGGGCGCTAGCGGAAGGGGCCGTCGCGGGCCTGGAGGAACGACTGTAGGCCTTGCTGCTGCCGGATGTCGTCCAGCGCCTGCTTGTCGGCGTCGGGGGTCATGCTCTCGATCATCCGCAGCATCAGGTGGTGGTCGAACGCCTCGGTGAATCCCATCTTCTCGTAGGCGGCCTTGATGCTGCGCTTCATCATCTGCGTGGCGAACGGGGGAACGCGGGCTATGCGCTCGGCGACGCTGCGCGCCTCCTCCATCAGCTTGTCCGACGGCACGACCTTGTTGACCATGTTCCATTTTTCCGCCGTGCGGGCGTCTATCATGTCGCCGGTGTAGTAGAGCCAGTGGAGGTGGCGGAACGGGGCCATGTAGGGCAGCATGATAGCGGGGGAATGGGCCACGTGGCGTATCTCCGGCTCGCCGAACACCGCCTCCTCGGAGGCGATCACGATGTCGGCGGTCATCGCCAGCACGTTGCCCGCCGCCACCGCGTGGCCGTGTACGGCGCTGATGGTGGGTTGGCGGAGGCGCCACAGCTTCATGATTGCGCGCGGCGGGAGGTGCGTGGCGTCCCAGTTGGCGGTGCTGGGCCGCTCCGCGTAGGTCTGGCCGGGAGAAATGTCAAACCCGGCGGAGAAGGACCGGCCGGCTCCGGTGATGATGACCGCGTTCACGTCGTGATCTTCTTGCACGTCATCCAAGGCGTGGTTGAACTCGCGCAGCAGGTCCGCGCTGAGGGCGTTGCGCTTCTCCGGCCTGTTCAGGGTGATGGTGGCGACGTTGTCGCTCTTTTCCAGCAGGATGAACTGGTAGTCCATGGGCTTTCTCCCGTTAGATGAGCAGCTCACCGGCGCGCTTGACCACGCGACCGCGGCTGACGATGGTGTTCATGTCGTGTAGGACGCGGACGTCGGCCAGTGGGTCACCCGTCACGGCTATCACGTCCGCAGCTTTGCCCGGTTCGAGCGTTCCAGTCTCTTCGAGTATGCCGAGGCACTCGGCGGAGGTTCGGGTGGAGCACACGATGGCCTCCATGGGAGAGATTCTCATGCTGTCGACCATGACCTCCGGGATGTAGGCGAAGTCGTCGAACCGGGCGTTGGTCATGCCGGCGTCCATGCCGGTGACGAACTTGACGCCGCGGTTCCACATATCGCGCAGGATTTCGAAACGCCGCTCAGGGTCACCGAAGCGGGCGTCGGCGGGACGATCGCGGCCTCGCATCTGGTTGAGCCGGCCGAGGGCGAGCGTGGGATCGACGTAGATGCCCTTTTCCACCATCACGTCCACAACGTCCGGGTCGTAGTCGTAGAACTCGTCGGGGTCTTCTGCGAGCCAGGTGCAGTGGATGAGGTTGTGGATGCCGGCCTCGACGCAGTTGCGGACGCCCGCGGCGGCGTGGCAATGGGCGGCGACGCGGAGGCCGAGCCGCTCGGCGTCCTGGACAGCGGCGCGGAGGGTCTCGGCCGGATATTGCGGCGCGCGGGTGTTGGTGCCGGGGGTGAAGCCGCCGCCGGTGGACATTATCTTGATGCAGTCGGCGCCCAGCTTGAACTGCTGCCTGATAGCCTTCACCACCTCTTCGGCGGTGTCGGCCTCGGTGCCGAACATGTTGCAGTGGCCTGCGGTGGTGGTGATGGGTGTGCCCGCAGCGAGCAGGCGGGGGCCGGGAATGACGCCGGACTCGATGGCCTCGCGGATGGGAAATACGACCTGGTTCTTGCTGCCGAGGTCGCGCATGGTGGTGACACCGGAGCTCAGGGCGGCGCGGACCGCCTGCACGCCTCGCATGATGAGGGTGGCGTCGCTCTCGGTGGTGACGTGGCGGTAGGCGTCGGCTTCGGTGCTACAGTGAATGTGGGTGTGCGCCTCGACGAAGCCGGGCAGGATGGAACCGCCGGGCACCTCGATCTCGTCGACAGGCTCTCCCGGCTCGAGGTGCAGCTCATCACTCGCGCCGACCTGGGTGATGCGTCCGTCTTCGACGAGCACGGCGCCGTCTTGAATGGGCGGCGCGCCGGTACCGTCTATCAGCCTGTCCGCCTTCAAGAGCAGCTTCAAGGGCACACCTCCAGCAAGATTTTTCGAGTTCGGATTGGGCGTTGCGGGCGGGCGTGGGCTTGGCACTCACCCGGGCCGGGCGCAATTATAGCATGAGTGAGACTGCGGGCTTTGTGGTAGACTTGCGGTCATTCTCGCGCGGGAGATGCTCGAAAGGTGCGAATCGCGAAGGCGCTGCTCTGGTTCACGCTTCTTTACAACGTATTCGAGGGCGCCCTGGCGCTCTTGTCTGCGGCTATGGCGGGCAGTGTAGCGTTGGCGGGGTTCGGCGTCGACAGCTACATGGAGGTCGGCGCAGCGGGCCTGGTGTTGTGGCGGCTGGGCGTGGTGGACGAGGAGCGCGGCAAGCGGATCGAGGGCCGGGTGGTTCGGCTGATAGGCTGGACCTTCATCATCCTGTCGGTCGGGATTGTGGTGCAGTCGACAATCACGCTCGCGCAGCGGACCGGCGCCGAGGAGTCGTTGTTGGGAATCGCGCTGGCCGCCGCGTCGGTGGCGATCATGCCCGGAATCAGTATCTGGAAGCTGCGGATAGCAGCGCAGGAAGGACTCCAGTCGATAGCCATCGAGGCCAAGGAAAGCATCGCGTGCGCGTACCTGTCGCTGACGCTGCTGGTCGGCCTCGTGGCCAACGCGCTGCTGGGCTGGTGGTGGCTCGACGCGGCCACGGCGCTGCTGCTGGTGCCGTGGCTTGTGCGCGAGGGGCTGGGGGGCGTGCGCGGCGAGGAGGACGAGGAGGGCGGCGTGCTGTGCTGGTGCCGAGGATGTCTTTACGGGCTGCTCGATTGCCTCGAAAAGTGCTTCGCGCAGTGCCGCGGCGTGTGCTGCTCCGCCTGAGCTAGGCGTCCAGCAGCGCGTCCACCTCCGCCTTCTCCTCCGGCGACAGTTCCCATCCGGAAGCGTTGGCATTGCTTTCCACCTGCTCGGTCCGGGTCGCTCCGGCGATGACGGAGCTTACGTTGGGGTTGGCGAGCAGCCAGGCGAAAGCGAGCTCGAGCACGGTGTGGCCCCTGTCGGATGAGAACGCATCGAGGCTCTCGAGCAGGTCGAAGTTTTCGTCGGTGAACATGCCCCTGTCGGACTCGGCCAGACGGGTACCCTCGGGGGCGCTCTGGCCGCGCCGGTACTTGCCGGTGAGGAAGCCGTTGGCGAGCGGGTAGAACGGCAGTATGCCGACGTCGTACTCTCTGCAAAACGGCACCAGCTCCGCTTCGATGGCGCGCTCCATCATGCTGTATGGCGGCTGCACGCTGACGAAGGGCGCGAGGCCGTAGGTCCTGGAAGTCCAGATGGCCTCGCAGACCTGCCAGGCCGAGAAGTTGGAGCAGCCGATGTAGCGGACCTTGCCCTGGCTTACCATGTCGTCGAGCGCGCGCATGGTCTCCTCGATGGGGGTGTCCTCGTCGGGGAAGTGGACCTGGTAGAGGTCCACGTAGTCGGTGTCCAGGGTGCGAAGGCTGATTTCGAGCTCGGACGTGAGGTGGAGACGCGAGGCTCCGCTGTCGTTGGGGCCGTCGCCCATGCTCATGGCGGCCTTGGTGGCGATGAGAGCGTCTTTCCGCTTGCCCTTCAGGGCGCGGCCGATGTACTCCTCGGAGCGCCTGCCGCCGCCGTAGGTGTTGGCGGTGTCGATGAGGTTGATGCCGACGTCCAGCGCGCGGTCGATGATGGCCGCGGTGCCTTCCGCGTCCACGCGGCGCCCGAAGTTGTTTGCGCCAATCCCTACTTCAGATACCTTCAGCCCGGAGTTTCCAAGTCTTCTGTATTTCAAGTGATTCTTCCTCTTTCGGTTAATGTTTTCTGGCGACGAGTAGGCCGTCCTCCCGCGTGACCTTGATGGCGAACGGCGCCGAGTCTATGCGCAGCGCCATGTCCCGGTCCTGCGGAGCGAAGTGGGGGCGCTGTGGGTCGCCGTACTTCTGCGCCTCCTGGCCGGCCAGCACCAGGTTTCGCACGGCGGCGTGGTCGGGGGTGCGTCCCAGGAAAAGGTTGCGCAGGTAGAGCGCGCACTGCTCGTCCTCGTCGGCGCGCTCGCGGCCCTCGGCACCCATGGCGACGATGGTGACGAGCTCGGGTGAGTCGCGGCGGATGGCCTCCACCGTGGCCCTCGCGAGCACCAGCGAACCGGCGTAGATGCTGTCGGCGTTGGCCGCGGCGCTCACGCCGACGGTGCCCGCGCGGGTGGACTGGATGAGCGTTTTGCCGTCCACGTCGGCGGTGGAGAGCTCGTGAGGCGAGTTGCCGTGGTCGAAACCGGGCGGCCTCATGCCGTCCACTTCGCCCATGCAGAGCTCGCCCACGCCCTTTTCGCGCAGGGCGAGCGCCTCGTCGACTTCGGCGACGAGCACTATCTTGGAGGCGCCGCGTGAGAACGCCACCGCCGCGGTGGTGAAGGCCCTGAACACGTCGATGATGATGACGGTGCCTCGGGCTTCCCGCGCGTCTCTGAGAAGGCTTCCCATCCTGATTTCCATGCTCTACTGTCCGCTCCATCCTTGTTGTGGCGTTCACTGCGGTCTCGCAGTCCGTCAAGCCGATTATAGACGGGGCCAGCGGCTCAATCAAACGACCTCGCACCCGCTCCGTTGGGGACTATGAAATATCTGTTCCGTTCTGTTTCATTCGTTTCATTTCGTTCAGGGGCCGTAGCTGGGATGGTTGGATTTGGGCGGTGGTTTGAAACGCTTGTGAGACCCGATTGGGACTGACTGCAACCGGAGCGTGACGGTGTGTTTCGGGCCAGTTGGCGGGGGTCGTTTAGTGGTGATCGGCATCATGATTGGATGATAGCACGGATGTGCGGTGCAATCAAGGGCGTCGGCAGAATTCGCGCCCACTCGTACCCTCCCGTTGGGACGGGCCGGCTGGCCCCGCTGCCGTCTTGACACTTGGAAAGCGTATCCAAGAAACTAGAGGCCCAATCGTCTGCAAGTGATCAAAGGGAACTCAGCATGACTTCCAAAGACAGAACCGCTCAACTCCATTTCACTCCAGAGGCGCGGGAACTACTCACACCGTTTCGCAAGCACGCCTTTGAGAAGCTGTATGAGTTTGGATGCAAAGAACTCGGAGCGGCTCTTAAGTCGGCAACTGTCGACGCCGATGATAGTCACTGGGAGCCCGTGCCACCGATACTGATGCTCACCTTCGTTGCCGACGTGGACAGGTACGAGTGGTCCCGGGCGCACAAAGCGATTACACACGCCGAGGTGAATCAGGCGGCCTCCTGGACAGACGCCGAAAAAGCGGACTCGGCGAAAATGGTGTATTTCCAGCTGGTTCCTTTGAAGCTATGAAGCCGCTTGACTTCTACGATCTTGGGCGGCAGCTGGCCGAGTCGGCGATCACGGAGGCAGAGTGCCGAACGGCAATTGGACGGCTCTACTACGGGCTGCACCACGAGGCTTGCTGCCGGTTCTTCAGAGAATATCCAGACTCATCCCCGTTGGGGCGTGGCAGCCGACATCGGGGCCTCGCCGATCGATACGGCGGACAACGGAGTGAATCGGAGCAGCGGATCGCTCGTTTGTTGACACAGGCTTCGGCAATTCGAAACTTGGCCGACTATGAACTGTCTGAGTCCATCAGTTACGAGGGCCGCGAATACGGATCCCGTGAGCTGTTGGATCTAGTGATTACGATAACCGGGAACCTTATCGAGGCACTGGAGGACTTTTCGCCGGGGGAAGCGTCGGACGGCTGCGATTGCCCGACGGCGAGGGGCTAGGCTTATACGCCTGGTGCGCGGCTTTTCGCTCGCACGGCTCCGGGCAGTCAATTGGACTCGGAGCGTCGGGGCCGCCACAGCCGCGGTAGGGCCACCGAGATAGCGACCAGCACCAGCGCCTGCACGGAGGCCGCTATGGCGATGAGCATGGTGGCGTCGAAGAAGAAAGCCTCCGGGAACATGGCTAACAGGTAGTCGCGGCTCGGGTCGAGTTGCCAGAGGTCGTTGGCGAAACTGATGAGGTGGAAGGCGAGGAAGAGCCTGTCGAATCCTATCAGCGAGCCTAGACCGGCCAGCAACACGATGCCCAGCGTCAGGCCGCCGCCGTAGCCGGCGTACCGGGCCAGCCGCGCGAGGAACGGACGCCGGTACAGCGCGAGACCGAAGGCGGCGAACGCCAGCAGGTAGAGACCCGTCGCCTCGTGCACCCAGTACACGCCCCGCACGAGACCCTTCACGTCTTTCATGTGCAGTATCTCACGCTCGTTGTACAGGCTGGGCACCTGTACGCCTTGAACGGTTGTGGGCACAATGAGGTACTCGGAGTCGTCGTTGAAGTAGGTGCGGATGCGCGCCGCGACGTCGAGCAGGTCCTCGCGCTCGATGCCGGTGTAGGCGACGATGTCGTAGCGGTCGAAGCCGTAGCCGTAGAGCGCGGGGGCGTTTATGACCATGCGCACGCTGCCCGCGATGAGAAAGACGGGCACCGCGATGACGAACAGCGCCGTCGCCAGCGTCTTCAGCCAAGCCGTCGCGCGCATTCTTCCTGGTGATTCTATGTCGTCTGCTCCCTTCGGCGGTGTGCGGCAATGATAGCAGTTTTACGGCGCGTGCTCCTCAACAGCGCGCCGCACACCACCGTTCGGCTACGCGCGCTGTGGTAGCATTTACGCGGGTCGGTCAACCGGATGGCGGAGTGGCGGGTCCTGTCCAGAAAGACTCGGAGGACGACATGAGCGGCAGCGGCGATTACACCCACGACTTCGACGGCGCGTCGGCGATCCTGCGCCGCCTGCGCGGCCCGGACGGCTGCCCGTGGGACAGGCGGCAGACGCGCGACGACCTGAAGGCGCAGTTCCTGGAGGAGTGCTACGAGCTTGCGGAGGCCATCGATGATGGCGACGTGGCCGGCATGGTGGAGGAGTTGGGCGACGTAGTGCTTCACGTGCTGTTCCAGCTCGAGATCGGTCGGGAGCGGGGGGAGTTCACGCCGGAGGACGTGTTCGGCGGGCTGATCGACAAGCTGCGGCGACGCCACCCGCACGTGTTCGGAGACGGCGACGCGGGGGACGCGGACGAGGTGATGGCCAATTGGCAGGCAATCAAGCGCAGCGAGCGGCGAGAGGCGGGGGAGTCGATTCTGGACGGCGTGCCGAAGAGTATGCCCGCGCTCGCGCAGGCGCAGGCGGTGCAGCAGCGCGCCGCGCACGCGGGTTTCGACTGGGAGGACGTATCCGGCGTGGTGGACAAGCTGGCGGAGGAGGTGGGCGAGCTGGCGGAGAGCGCGAGCGCCGCCGAGCGCGAGGCGGAGTTCGGGGACGTGCTGTTCGCCGCGGTGAACGCGGCGCGATGGATGGACCTGGACGCGGAGGAATCGCTGCGGAAGGCGAACGCGCGCTTCTATCGCCGGTTCACTCTGATGGAGGGGATGTGCCGCGAGCGGGGGCTGTCGTTCGAGGCGTTGCCGCTGGACGACAAGGAGCGGCTGTGGCAGGAGGCCAAGCGGCGGTTGGCGAGCGGAAGATAGGCCGGTAACACCTTGGCCAAGTGGTTAGTCTCTTCTCAGGTCGAACAGGACGAATACGGCGAATGCGCGACGGTCGGAGCGGGACGCCATTTCCAACTGCTCAATGGCTGCTTTCGCATTCTCGATCTGTAGCAAGACTTCAAGCCTTGAAAAGTCATGGAAGGGGTCGTAGTCGGCCAGGTGACGCAGGTCTTGCATCCTGACGAACTGATTAGCGAAGTTCTGAATCCCCTCCGGAAACTTATCCAGAACACGCTTGGGGCGCCTTTCGGTGCACTGCTTCCTGACTCGTCTATGGTCCAGCGAACGATACGTTTGTCTCCATGCCTGCCTGGTGGGGGTTGACGCTCTATCGCCTACGAGTAAGTTCGCGCAGTTGCCCGCCAGGGTGTGAAAGAGGGCGTAGTAGGTCGCGCTGGCAGCCCTTCGCAGTTCAGCCTGTCTGGGCCTCCCTCGCTGGGAGCCGATCCTGCCGGAGGCGAGGCTTTCGGCAATCGCGAGAAGATGCTCAGGATTCAAGCTTGGTCCTCTTCTGTGGGGGGTGGCTGTATGTACCTGCCAAAATCATCAGGATGGCGTCGCATCCACTTCTCCATGGCAGGCCACTCTGATCTCGCAACGAACGAATGGTGGGGGATGCCGGGGAAACCAAGCTCCTCGGCCCGCGGCCAAAGGAGCCTGGACAACCCGAGCGTCCAGAGCGAGTCGAACTTCTTATAGTCCCCGTGGAAGACGATGTAAGCATGGAGGTACGCCTCATCGAATTCGTCGTTGTATCGTGGCAGCACCACGATGGGACCGAACTCGAACTCATCCTTGTATCGCTCTTTCAGCAAGCCAAAGAGCATTTCCTTTATCTCGTTCGACGCTGCCATTTCTTTAGCTAGTTCGGCCGCTTCGATCGATTCGTACTCCAGCATCGTCCTACTCCAGCTTGACCTGTTTTCTTGGGGTTTGCGTTTGCCCATTGTAGCTGTTCGGGGATACCCAGAATTTACGTCGCTTAGTCTGCGATAGCGCCCGCAGGCTCGCGGACGCCCAGGATGGGCGCGAGGTAGCGGCCGGTGTGGGAGTGCTCCATGGCGGCTACGTCCTCCGGGGCGCCCTCGGCTACGAGGTAGCCGCCCGCGTCGCCGGCACCGGGGCCGAGGTCGATGAGCCAGTCGGCGCTCTTGATGAGGTCCAGGTGGTGCTCGATGAGCACGACGCTGTTGCCGGCGTCCACGAGCCGGTGGAGCACGCGGAGTAGGTGGGAGCAGTCCTCGAACGACAGGCCGGTGGTGGGCTCGTCGAGGATGTAGAGGGTGCTGCCGGTGGCGCGCTTGGAGAGCTCGGTGGACAGCTTGACGCGCTGCGCCTCGCCGCCGCTGAGCTGGGTGGCGGGCTGGCCGAGCCGGATGTAGCCCAGCCCGACGTCGCTCATCGTTTGCAGCTTGTTGCGGACGCGGGGGATGTACTCGAAGTGGTCGAGCGCCTCGGTGACGGTCATGTTGAGCACCTGGGCGATGTTCTTGCCGCGGTAGGCGATTTCCAATGCCTCGCGGTTGTAGCGGCGGCCCTCGCAAATCTCGCAGGGCACCGTTACGTCTGGCAGGAACTGCATCTCGATGTTGATGTAGCCGTCGCCCTTGCAGGCCTCGCAGCGTCCGCCCCTGACGTTGAAGGAGAACCTGCCGGGCTTGTAGCCGCGCACCCTGGACTCGGGCAGGGTGGCGAACAGCTCGCGTATGGGCGTGAAGGTGCCGGTGTAGGTGGCGGGGTTGCTCCTGGGCGTGCGGCCGATGGGGGATTGGTCGATATTGACGACCTTGTCCACGTTCTCCACGTCGTCGATGGAGTCGAACATGCCGGGCCGGTCTTTCGCCCTGTAGAAGAGTTGCGCGAGCCGCTTGTATAGCACCTCGTTAATCAGCGTACTCTTGCCGGAGCCGGAGACGCCGGTTACGCACACGAACGCGCCCAGGGGTATGCGAACGTCCACGCCCTTGAGGTTGTTCTGTCTCGCGCCGCGAATGGTGATGGCTTTGCCGTTGCCCGGACGCCTCTCCTCGGGCACCGGGATCTGCTTGCGGCCTCCGAGGTACTGGCCGGTGAGCGAGTCCGGGGTGTCGATGACGTCGGCGACCGTGCCGGAGGCGACCACGTGGCCGCCGTGCTCGCCGGCGCCGGGGCCGAGGTCGACGATGTGGTCGGCGGCGCGCATGATGGCCTCGTCGTGCTCGACTATGAGCACGGTGTTGCCTATGTCGCGCAGGCCCTTCAGCGTTTTGATGAGCCTGTGGTCGTCGGCGGGGTGCAGGCCGATGGACGGCTCGTCGCACACGTAGAGGACGCCGAGCAGTCCGGAGCCTATCTGGGTGGCCAGGCGGATGCGCTGGGCCTCGCCGCCGCTGAGGGTGGAGGCGGTACGGGACAGGGTGAGGTAGTCCAGCCCGATGTTGAGCAGGAAGCCCAGCCGCGCGTCGATCTCCTTGAGAATCTGGGAAGCGATGGTCTTGTCGCGGTCCGAGAGGGTTTCGCCGGGGGACGCGCCGTTGGTCGATGGAGTCTCGCCGGAAATGGCGCGCATCCAGTCCAGCGCCTGGCCTATGGACTTGTCGGTGACCTGCATGATGTTGAGGCCGCAGACCGTTACGGCCAGCGCCTCGCGCCTGAGGCGGCGTCCGCCGCAGTCCTGGCAGGGGCGGGCGGCCATGTATCGCTCTATCTCGTTGCGCACGTAATCCGACTCGGTGTCGCGGTAGCGGCGCTCGAGGTTGTTCACCACGCCCTCGAACGAGGTGCGCCAGCGGTAGGTCTTGCCGCGCTGGGTCTCGTGGCTGACGCTTATGGACTTGCCCTTGGTGCCGTAGAGCACCAGGTCCAGGTCGCCATCGTCCATTTCGCCGACTGGCGTGACAGTGTCGAACTTGTACGCCTTGGCGACCGATTCGAGCTGGCTCCTGTACCAGGGACTCATCGAACCGGAGCGCGCCCAGGGCTGGACGGCGCCCTCGCGTATGCTGAGGCGCTTGTCGGGCAGGACCAGGTCGGGGTCGATCTCGAGCTTGTAGCCCAGGCCGGTGCAGCGAGCGCAGGCGCCGTGAGGGTTGTTGAAGCTGAACGTTCGCGGCTCGAGCTCGCCCAGCCCGATGTTGCAGTGGACGCAGGCGAAGTTTTCGGAGAAGAGCATCTCGTCGCCGTCGACGACCGACACGAGCACCACGCCGTCGGCCATTCGGAGCGCGGCCTCGACCGAGTCGGTCACGCGGCCGGTCTCGGCGCTCTGGCCTATGACCAGCCGGTCGACGACGACCTCGATGGTGTGCCACTTCTGCTTGTCCAGGTCGAACGTCTCGGAGAGCTCGCGCACCTCGCCGTTGACGCGCACTCGAACGAAGCCGGCCCGGCGGGCGTCCTCGAACACCTCTTTGTGCTCGCCCTTGCGCCTGCGCACCACCGGCGACATTATCTGTATGCGGCTGCCCTCCGGCAGCGACAGCACGGCGTCGGCTATCTGCTGCACGGTCTGGCCCTCTACGGGGCGGCCGCACTTGTAGCAGTGGGGGCGGCCCACCCTGGCGAACAGCAGCCGCAGGTAGTCGTAGACCTCGGTGACGGTGCCGACCGTGGAGCGGGGGTTGTGGGAGACGCCCTTCTGGTCTATGGAGATGGCGGGGGACAGGCCCTCGATGTAGTCGACGTCGGGCTTGTCCATGCGTCCCAGGAACTGGCGGGCATAGGACGAAAGGGACTCGACGTAGCGGCGCTGGCCCTCGGCGTAGATGGTGTCGAAGGCGAGGGAGCTTTTGCCCGAGCCGGACACGCCGGTCATGACGACCAGCTTGTTGCGCGGGATGGTTACGCTCACGTTCTTGAGGTTGTGTTCACGAGCGCCGCGAACGACTATGTTTTCCAGGGGCATTTTTTGCGCTGTCCTCCATCGGCCCAGGCTCTGCCGATACCCCCGGACCTAGTATCCACGGGTACATTCTACCATCGAATCGGCCTGTCGGAACCCGCCAGCGGGGGTTCGCGACGCTATTCCGGGCTTCGCGGATGGGTGGCCGCGGGTTGCCCGCCGGGGGGATTTCGGGGAAAAGTGCCCTAGAATGCACAATTCCGCACATTTCGTAGCTGGAAGCGCCGGTGGTTCTGTGTCGCTGGCGCTCCATACTGCCCTGCCTCTTGCCCCAAAATGGCAGGAAGGTAGCGCGGATTGTGACAGTCGTTGGAGGCCGCTATCCGTGCGTCGGTGGGTGTCGATTGGGTTGTGTAGGTGCGTTGTACAGGGACGATAGCACGGATGTGCGGGAGAATCAAGGGCCCCTTCGATTTGATTTGCACGGAGGATTATCGCAGGGTACTCCACGGTCGGTGGCACTGATACAAAACAGGTACTTTCTTGCGCGACCATGGGCCAGTCGTGAAGAACTTACATGGTGCAGGTCGGACTCGATTGAGCGGTTTTGGGGCGGAATTTCGGGGGTCGGGCCCGTTCGGCAGGCTCAGGGTGGAGGTGAGGGCAGGCCCAGGGCATGGGTGAGGACGCACCGGAGTTGGCGCGAGAAAACGGCGTGCGATAGCCCTGCCGACCTCCGGCAGCGTTTGACACGTCGCAGGGCGGGTGCTAACTTCCAGCCATTGGCGCGGATTTCGACGAAAGGAAAGCTCCATGAGCGAACTAGGTCCACTTTCCAACCACATCCACGAGGTGGCCCCACTGGTCAAGTCCCGCAAGCTGTCGCCCGTGGAATTGACGCGGGCGGCGATAGACCACGCCGAGCGTATGCAGCCTGTACTGAAGTCGTTCATCACGCTCACGCCCGAGCTTGCGCTGCGGCAGGCGCAGAAGCTGGAAGCCATGCTGATGCGGGGCGAATGGCTCGGGCCGCTGCACGGCATACCCGTGGGGCTCAAGGACATGCTGCTGACGAAGGGCGTGCTGACGACCGACGGCAGCAAAGCGTTGGAGGACTACGTGCCGGACGAGGACGCGCCAGTGGTGAGCCGGATCAGGGCGGCGGGTGCGGTGATTCTTGGTAAGGAGAACATGCACGAGATAGGCGCAGGCTTCCTGAGCGACAATCCGTGGTTCGGCAGGGTGCGAAATCCGTGGGACACGGAGCGGTACGCGGGCGGCTCCAGCGGTGGCTCGGCGGCGAACGTTGCGGCCTACGTCACGTTCGCGTCGCTGGGCACGGACGGCGGCGGGTCGGTGCGCCAGCCCTCGGCGGTGTGCGGCGTCGTGGGAATGAAGGCCACCTACGGGCGGGTGAGCAACCTGGGCTGCCTGGAGGGAGTCGATCCCGCGAACTTTCACGTGGGCCCACACACGCGCAGCGTGAAGGACAACGCCATCGTGTTGCGCGCCATAGCGGGCGACGAGCCGCTGGACCCTTCGACCGTGCCGGTGCCCGTGGACGATTACGAGGGAGCGCTCGACAGGGACATCCGGGGCCTGGTGATGGGCATACCGGAGAACTACTTCTACGATCCGATGGATACCGAGGTCGCGGAGTCCGTCTCCCGCGCCATAGCCGTGCTGGAGGAGTTCGGCGTCGAGGTGAGGCCGGTCGAGATGAAGCGCCTGGAGATGCTTCCCCTGGTGCAGGCGGCGTCAAGGGCCAACTCCTTCGCCGCGTATGAGGACCAGCTTCGGGAAGCGCGGGAGAACTTCAGCCCGGAGGAGCGGCACAGGATGCTGAGCGGCCAGTTCGTATTGGCCAAGGACCACGTGAGGGCGCAGCAGGCGCGGCGGCTCATCCAGAGGGAGTGGCTGAAGGTGATGAACGACGTGGACTTTCTGGTCACGCCCACGACGCCGGCGCCGGCGTGGCGGTTCGACGACAAGTCGATCGTGCTGGGGGACTCGGAGGTCAGGGTCGACTCGCTCGAAGACTCAAACGCGGTGATGGGACGCAACACCAGCCCCGGAAATCTGGTGGGCGTGCCCGGGCTGTCCGTACCCTGCGGATTCTCCAGCGCGGGGATGCCCATAGGGCTGCAACTGTACGGCAGGCCGTGGGAGGAGAGCCTGCTGTACAGGGTGGCGCACCGCTACGAGCGGAGCGCGGGGCAGGGGCGGTCTGTGCCGCCAGCGGTCGAGGCCGCACTTGCGTAAGCCAGGGTTCGTGTCAGCGGGCCGGGGAGGAGAGTCATGGCGGTAACGAAGGAAACGCTGAAGCGGATGATAGACGAGATGGGGCTGATTCCGCTGTCCGACGAGGAACTGGACATCATCCTGCCGCAGGTGCAGAGCACGGTGGACAGCGGGCGGAAGCTCGCGGAGACGGACCTGTCGGAGAGCAGGGTGTCGCACGTTTTCAGGGCGTCGCCCTAGCGATAGCGATAGGGATTCACCCTCACCCTAGCCCTCTCCCTCAAGGGAGAGGGGACTGGTCGAATTCGCGCCTGGGCGCTAGCCGCCGGCGGGGATGCCGGGAACGGCCAATCGGACGCGGTAGAGGCCGGTGCGGGCGGTGAGGTACAGACCGAGCAGGTCGGGGTCGCCCCAGGCGCAGTTGGCGGGGACCTCGGGCGGCATGATGCGGCCGAGCACGCGGGCCGACGGGTCCAGCACCCACACGCCGCCGGGGCCGGTGCAGTAGATGTTGCCCTCGACGTCGATCTTCATGCCGTCCGGCACGCCGGCCTCGTCTGACCGGAGTTCGGCGAACACGCGGCTGTTTCCCAACGAGCCGTCGCTCTGCACGTCGAACGCCAGGATGTGGCCGAGCGCGGAGTCGTCCACGTAGAGAATGCTCTCGTCGGGGGAGAAGGCGAGGCCGTTGGGTCGCTCCATGTCGGCGGCGACCAAGTCGATTTCGGAGCCGTCCGGGGATACGCGGTAGACGCCGTTGACGTCCTGCTCCTTGCCCTGGGACTGGCCGGCGAGGCCGAAGGGCGGGTCGGTGAAATAGACGCTGCCGTCGGACTTGACGACCACGTCGTTGGGGCTGTTGAAGCGCCGCCCGTCGTACCTGTTGGCCAGCACGGTGAGGCGTCCGTCGCTGCCGGTGCGCGATACGCGGCGGTGGGTGTGCTCGCAGGTGACCAGCCGGCGCTCGCGGTCGAGCGTCATGCCGTTGGAGTTGCCGCTGGGGTAGCGGAACGTGGTGACGCGCGGCCCCTCTTCGGCCAGCTCATAGCGCACGATACGGCTGTTGGGGATGTCGGAAAACAGCAGGTGGTCGCCGCGCCAGACGGGGCCTTCGGTGAAGCCGAACCCGGTGGCGAGGTGGTCGAGGCGGGGGCTGTCGCCGATGATGCGGTCGAACGCGGGGTCTCTCTTTTCGAAGGCGTCCATTGGGTTTGCTCCTTAGTTAAGAATGGAGAGGTCCTCGGTTTCCCCCTCACCTCAATCCTCTCCCGCCAGGGGAGAGGAGGACTTCGGAAGCGTCGTCACCCCCATTCTAACCTTCCCCCATCGAGGGGGAAGGGAATTTCGGTTTACTTCCGCCATTGAAACGGGGAAGGTACTCTTCACCCTCACCCTAACCCTCTCCCTCAAGGGAGAGGGGACCCAATCAGCTATAGGGCGGCGCCGTAGGTGCGGTCGGGGATGACGATGATGGCGGCGCGGCGGTCGTCGCGCATGGCCTGATCGTACTCGTCCCAGTTGGGGTGCTCGGAGCCGCTGGCGGCGACATAGACCGCTCGCAGGGCGTCGCGCAGCTCGTCGGGGTCGGTGTTGTCGGCGGACAGCACGTTGGCGCGACCCTCGAGGACGAGGTAGCTCGACCAGTTGGCGGCGGACACGAGGATCGAGCAGCGCGGGTCGCGGCGCAGGTTGGCGAGCTTGGCCCTGCCCTCGGTTGTGGTGAAGGCGGCGCCGCCGGCGTAGGGGCCGACGGTGACTATGCTGAGTTGCGCCGCGCCGCTGCGCCGGAACGTGGTGACGACCGCGTTGTGGTTGGCGGCCAGGAATTTTTTCACATCTTCATTCATCGTGGCGTATTGCTCCTCAGTTGAGAATGGAATGGAGAGGGGACTGTCTTCACCCCCATCCTAGCCTTCCCCCATCAAGGGGGAAGGGACTTATTGGATAGGCTTTAGCGCTTCACGAGCCGGGAGATTCGGGGAAGGCGAAGTCTATTTCGAACATGTCGTAGTGGGAGCGGGTCATGCCGAGGCTGTCGTAGGTACGCTGGGCGACGGTGTTTTCGCGCTCCACGTAGAGGCGGACGCCGCACACGTCCTCGCGGGCCTCGGCCATCTCGACGACGTGGGTGTGGAGCGCGCGATAGACGCCCCGGCGACGCCAGGCGGCGTCCACGTACACGCTCTGTATCCACAGGAAGGTGGCGGCGCGCCAGTCGCTCCACTCGTAGGTTATGAGCAGGCTGCCCGCAACCTCGCCGTCGGCCTCGGCCACGATGTAGAACCCCTTACGGGGTTCGTCGAACACCGCGCTCGTGCCAGCGGCGAGCACGTCCGCGTCCAGGCGCTTGCCCTCGGTCTCCAGCGCCATGTTCTGCTGAAAGGCGCACAGGCGCGGGATGTCGGCGCGGGTGGCCCGCCTGATCTGTATCGCCGTGCTGTTCATGTTTAGCGGCGTCACCCCCATCCCCGTATCGAGTACGGGGCAGGCTCTAACCTTCCCCCTGCGAGGGGGAAGGGACTCTGCATCGGTGGCCCAAGTATAGCACAGCGCTTGACGGGCGCCGGGGGAGGCGTGATTATGGGCGCATGGCATCGAACATCCGGGAAGTGGACATAGCGATAGTGGGCGCGGGACCGGCGGGTCTGATGGCGGCCGCCACGGCGGCGAGGGCGGGTGCCCGCGTCGAGCTGGTGGACGCGGCGGACTGGGCGGGCGGGCGGCTGGCGCTTCAGACGCAGCCGCTGCAGGGTCCGGCCAGCATCTACGGGGGAGTTAGCGGCGTGGACTTCTGCGCGGCACGCGCGGACGACGCTGAGTCGGCTGGAGTTGTGCTGCGGCTGGGGTGCGAGGTTGGGGAGGTGCGTGTGCTCGGTGATTCCCAGCCGGGCTACGAGCTGGCGCTGGCCGGCGAGAGCGAGGGCGAACGGCTGCGCGCCCGCGTCGTGGCGCTGGCCGCCGGCTCGGTGGAGCCGTGGTACGACGTGCCGGGGATGCCTCCGAACGGCGCGGCGCTGTCGGGCGACGTGCAGGCGCGGCTGAACCGGGACGGGGTGCTTCTGGGCCGGCGCGTGGTGATGGCCGGTTCGGACAACGCCGGGCTGCTGATCGCGGCGAACCTGCTGGACGCTGGCGTGGAGGTCGTGGCGGTGGTGGACGAATCGCCCGTAGTGGTGGGCCGCGAGTTCAACGCCGCGCCGCTGCGAGAGGCGGGCGTGGAGTTGCTCACATCGACGCGGGTGGTAGAGGCGCAGGGTGGAGAGCGGCTGGAATCGGTGACGGTGGAGACGAACGGCGCGCGGCGGGGGATCGAGACGGACTTCTTGTGCATGTCGGGGCCGCGCAGCCCGGACGTGGATTTGGCGTCGCAGCTTGGCCTGCCGATGGTGGACTTGCCGATTATGGGCGGGCGGACGCCGGCGCACGATGCCGGTTTCGCAACGACCATCCCCGGCGTGTTCGTGTGCGGCGACGCTGCGGGCGTGGAGAACGGCGCGGTGTCGCTGGAGAGCGGACGGCTGGCGGGGCTGGCGGCGGCGGCCTACGTGGGCAGCCCGCACCCGGACGCCGAGCGGCTGACCAAGCTGGCGCGGGGTCGGCTGGCGTATCTGCGGCGGGGGCGCAGGGGGCGGGAGCGGCGGGAGGCGAAGGCGGCGCTGGCGGGGGCGGCGCGGGGGTAGGGGTTGAGAAAAACGGCGGTCGTGCTGGCGACGTCACCCCATCCGTTCGGCAAGCTCAGGGCAGGCTCTTCCCTCATCAAGGGGGAAGGGACTTTTGGAAGCCACGTGCTCTACGCCTACGCCTGCGAGGGGGAAGGGACCAGTTGTCGCGCTGGCGCGGGCGGGGTGGTGTTGGGGACGGCGGCTTTAGATTCCTCGGCTACGCTCGGAATGGCGGTTAGAGGCGCTCGGAATGGCGGTTAAGGGCGGTCGGAATGGCACGAATTGCGATGGCGGAAGGGGCCTTTCACCCCCATCCCTTCGGCTACGCTCAGGGCAGGCTCTGACCTTCCCCCATCAAGGGGGAAGGGACTTTTGGAAGCCCCGCTCCCGACTACTACGCCTGAGAGGGGGTGGAACCTTTCACCCTCACCCTAACCCTCTCCCTGAGGGAGAGGGGACAGCGGTAGGTCGAAGGTGAAGGTTGTGCCGCGGCCGGGGGCGCTCTGGGCGCGGATGGCGCCGCCGTGGGCTTCCACGAGCTGGCGGGCTATGGTGAGGCCGAGGCCCGCGCCGCCGGTGATGCGGCTGCGGGACGGGTCCACGCGGTAGAAGCGGTCGAATACGAAGGGCAACTGCTCTTCGGGGATGCCCTCGCCGGTGTCGCGTATCGACACGGTTGCGGTGTCGGGGCCGAACTCCAAGGTCACACTGACGCTGCCGCCCGGCGGCGTGTGGCGAATGGCGTTGTCCAGCAGGTTGCCCACCACCTGCGCCAGCCGCGTGCGGTCGAACGGGACGTCGGGGGCGTTGGCGGGCAGCAGCGTCGCAATTGCCACGCCCTTGGCGTCGGCGCGGGCGCGGACGCCTTCGACGGACTCTCGGAGCGCGTCGGCGAGCGAGCCGCGCTCGCGGTGCAGGGCGAAGTCGGCCGCCTCGGTGTCGGACAGCAGGCGCAGGTCTTCCACGAGCTCGGACAGGTAGAGCACCTGCTGATGAATCGTCGCCAGCGTCTGAGCGTCCGGTTCGAGCACGCCATCGCGCAGCGCCTCGACGTAGCCCTGCACGTTGGAGAGGGGCGTTCGCAGCTCGTGGGCCACGTCGGCGACCAGGTGGCGGCGTTGGCGTTCGGCGCGCTCCAGGGCGTCGGCCATGCCGTTGAAGGTGCGCGAAAGCTCGCCTACCTCGTCGCGTCCACCGGCGTCCACGCGCTGCGACAGGTCGCCCGCGCCCATGCGCCGCGCGGCTGCGGTGAGGGCGCGCACCGAGCGCAGCGCGCGGCTGGAGGTGAGCGACACGAGCAGCAGGCCGCCCGCGCCCGCGACGACGCCCGCCCACAGCAGCGAGCGGTTGGTGACCTCGGCGAACCTGGCCCAGGACGGTTCATCGAAGTCGCTGGCATCCAGGTGCGGCGGCTCTAGCCTGACGGACAACTGGGGAGCGTCCGGCGGCGTGGGCAACCGGGGGAGTTCCGGCATCGCGGGCGGTGTGGGCGGCCTTATGACCCACTCCACGCTCTTGGTCGGCCCGACGTACACCTTGGCCCCGCTGCCGGAACCCAGCTCGTAGATGGTGAAGTGCTTGCCGCGCTCGAAGTAGGCCGCCTTGTCGCGCCTGGTGTCGCCGATGAGCGCGCCGTCCTTGCCTTCGACTATGATGTCGCGGCCCGATACGAAGCTGGCCCTGTCCAGCACGGGCTGAACGTCCTTCCAGTCTTTGTTGCGCTCGTAGTAGTCCGCCAGCGCCTGCTTGATACGCAGCGCGCGCGCCGTGTCGCTAAGTCCCTCCAGCCGCTCGGCCTCCCTGTCGGCGGCGCGCCCGATGTAGAGGCCGACGCCGCCGAGCACGAGCACGAGCGCGAGCGCGAAACCGGCGACCAGGCGGAACTGGAGGCTGAAGAACCAGTCAGGCATCGCCGAACCTGTATCCGACGCCGTAGACGGTGTGGACGTGTCTGGCGTTCGCGCCGAGCCTGCGGCGCAGATTGGCGACGTGGGCATCGACGGTGCGGTCGTAGCCGTCGAAGTCGTAGCCGAAAACCCTGTCGATAATCTGGTTGCGGGTGAAGGTGCGGCCCGGCTCGCGCATGAACAGCGACAGCAGCCGGAACTCGGTGGGGGTGAGTCGCACGGTGCGGCCGGCGACGCTCGCGGCGCGGCGTTTCAGGTCGAGGGTAACGCTGTCGTACTCTATCGTGTCCGGCCCCTGCTCCAGCGCCTCGCGCGCGGTGCGGCGCAGCACCGCGTTGACCCTGGCGGCGAGAACGCGGGGGCTGAACGGCTTGGTGACGTAGTCGTCCGCGCCGGACTCCAGACCGCCGAGCATGTCGGCCTCGTCGACGCGGGCGGTGAGCATGACGATGGGGACGGCGGATTCGTCGCGCAGCTCGCGGCAGATGTCCATGCCGCTCTTGCCGGGCAGCATGAGGTCGAGCACAACGAGGTCCGGCTTGGACGCGCGCGCCTGCCGTAGCCCGTCCAAGCCGTCGGACGCCGACAGCACGCGGTGGCCTTCGCGTTGCAGGTAGAGGCCCACCAGCCGCGCGGTGTCGGGGTCGTCCTCGATTATCAGGATTTTGGTGGGCATGGCGTGTGTTCTTCTTGGACGCCCCCTCACCCCCGTATCAAGTACGGGGCAGGCTCTAACCCTCTCCCACAGGGGGGAGAGGGGACTGCTAGGATTCGTCGTCTGCGTCGGACTTTTCGCCGTGCCAGCCCTTCCAGCCGTCGCGGTCGCCGAACTTGTGGCGGCCGCGCTTCTTGCCGTTGCGGTCGCCGAACTCGAACTTGTGATGATCGCGCCTTTCGCCGAATATCACATCCTCGGGCGCGGACTCGATCCAAGCCTTGTACTCGTCCGCCTGCGCCTGGGTGAGCGCGCCCTTCTCGACCATCGCCGCAAGCATGGCGTCCAGATGTTCGCCGCCCCTGCCGGGGGCGAAGTAGGGCAGCTTGAAGCCTTCCGGTCTGGCCTCCATCCACGCCTTCCAATCGTCCGCCTGCTGCTGGGTGAACATGCCCTTCTCGACCATCATCGCCAGCTTGTCGTCCCGCGCCTCCTCCGCCAGCTCCTGCTTGGCCTGCTCCATCGCGTCCTCCACGTCGTCCGCCTCCAGGCCGAGGATGCTCGCCACCCTCTCGGCGAAGGCGGAGAACCGCGACTCCTTGCCCTCGGACTCCTGCGCCATGATCGCGCCGCCTGCCGCGGCCAGCATCACGACCACTGCCACCGCCGCGGCGGCGACACCACCAATGAGCCATCTTCTCTTCATCGTACCAGTGCCTCCTCGTTGTGTGTGGTTTGGGGGCTTGCCCCGTCTGACACACACTATAGGGGGGATATGTTAAGGAAGTTTGAAGGGGAGGGCTAGACTCCAGAAGCCACAAAATAGGCCCTGCCATTCACTGCTGGCAGGGCCAGATCGTTTCTGCTGAAGCGCTCTTTCGAGGTGAAGGCAACTATCCGGGAAGTGCCTTCACCACCTTGCCCAGGTTCACGGACGCCCGGCGAACGGCCACTCCTATGGGATGGCGAACGCCGTCCGGGTCTGCCTCATCCCGCGCCCAGTACCCTACGAAATCGCCGTTTTCAGTCACTAGCGCCGGGTCCTCAACCGCTTCACCGATAGTCAGAACGTCGGCATTCGCGTCGTAATCGCCGGCAGCGCCCCCGGTGCACGGCAGGTAAGCGGACGCTCCGAGCAGGATGAGCCCGACCACATCGTGGCCGTCCTCGGTTGCCAGGTGCAGTGCGCCATCGGGGCCTCTCAGGAACGACGCCGAAACGGCGTCAGGCTGTCCGTTCGACACCGTCAGTATGTCTTCCGCTTCGTCATACGTCGCTCTCATTGCGCTCCTCCAGTTCCTCGCATCTCTGCCTGAAGTAACTGCGCGAGCCTCGGGTCCAGTGCATGGTCGCTGTGCGATCCTGATAGGCCGTCACGATTCGTTCATCGTCCAGCGAGACCACCACTCTCACCATTTGCCTCAGTCCAGGCACGAATCCCCAGTGTGTGATGGTGCGGCTACCCTGGGCATCTACACAAATGCCTCGGATTGACCAATCGTTCAGCACCAGTGCAATCCGCCTAGCAGTGATGCCGGAGTGTACGCCAGTGCTCCCGTGTAAGGTAAGCGTCCGGGTGCGACCGCCAGCCGTGATAGTCATAGGCAGTCTGCGGGAACCGCAAGCTGGGCATTCGCTACGCTGGCTCAATCTCTGCTCTCGCTTACAATTGGCCTCACATTCGTGACTCATGCTGTTGGCATTGTATCACGGCACGTACTTGACAAGTGTGGGCCGATAGTTTACAGTACAAACTAGTTTGCTATACTGACTCTGGAGGTTGTCATGCGGAATCGAGAGGGCGAAGGACAACAGATCGACGCGGAGCAGGGATGGACTTCCATACACGCCACATTGGATAGGTCCCACAATTCCATGTACATGGCGGGCTGGACCAACATAATGCTGTTGTGGGGCGCTATCGTGGCGGTGGGGTACCTGTCCATGCAGGCCATCGGAACGTTTGCGCCCGAGTTTGCCGCCGACTACCCGTGGTATCCGGGGCCGCTGTGGCTTGGGCTGGCAGCCCTGGGCATGATCGGAAGCTCGATATTCGGATACAGAGCCGGCAGGCAGAACGCGAGCGGACCCTCCGCCAGGGCGGCCGGTCTGCGCGTCTTCGGCTTCTGGATGGCGGTGGTGGCGGCGGCGTTCGTGATTCCCGCGGCGTCCGGCTTGTGGGTCGCTGGCTCCGATCCGCTCGCTATCGGCGGGGTAAGCGTCGGCATAATTGCGCTGGGGTACGTTCTGTTCGGCATACTGCACCATCCGGCCATTTCGCTGGTGGGCGTTGGCATCGCCGCTTCCTACTACCTGCCCGCGCACTTCGCTGGCGATGCCGCGCCGGTGGTGTCGGCGGCGCTCATCATCGGCGTCGTGGCCGCGGCGTGGCTGTGGAGTCGCAAGAGCGGTGCGGCATGAGCGCGGAGACGGTCGTCCTCGATGAGACGATCCACCAGTCCACAAGGCTGCGGATAATGACGTTGCTGGTGTCGCGGTCGGAGTCGGACCGGGTGGCATACGGCTTCATCCAGAAGACGCTGGAGCTGACGGGCGGCAACCTGACCATTCATCTGCGCAAGTTGGCTGACGCCGGATACGTGAGCACGACCAAGGAGTTCGTGGAGTCCAAGCCCCGGACGTGGGTGGAGGCGACACCGGAGGGACGGCGGGCCTTCGCCGAGTATCTCGGCAACCTCGAGCGCGCCCTGGACGTGAGGTTTCGATAGCTGAGCCGCGCCGTCGAGCCTGTATCATCCTAGTCGGCACCCCGTGCGTTGAGGCGTCCGCTGCAGGCGCCATGAGTGTGATGACCAACGGGGGCAACCACAAGGGATTGCCCCTACATGTGTATGACCGACTAAGCTGTTACAGGTTCCGCGCCGTCCAGATGCGGTTTTCTGATACCATGTGTTGACGCGCCCGGGCGGGCGCGTCAGGTGAACTATCACAATTCCGGTCCAGGTGGACTATGACACCACACCCCGACTCATCTGCATCCCGGCCCGCGCCCGCGAACGGCGGCGAACGGGACGCCGTTATCGAAGTGGACAAGCTGACCAAGCGGTACGGCAGCCTCACGGCAGTGGACGGCATTTCGTTCGGCGTGGAGCGCGGCGAGGTGTTCGGCATACTCGGTCCCAACGGCGCGGGCAAGACGACCACGCTGGAGTGCATCGAGGGCCTGACCGAGCCGACGTCGGGCCGCACGACGGTGCTGGGCATGGAGACGCAAAGAGAATCGGAGCGCATCCGCGAGCGCATCGGCGTGCAGCTACAGGCGTCGGCCTACTTCGACCACCTGACGCTCAAAGAGATTCTGGAACTGTTCGGCAGGTTCTACCGGCGCAGCGCGCCATACCACGAACTGCTGGAGAAGGTGGGCTTGCAAGACAGGGCCGGCGCGGCGGTGGACAAGCTGTCCGGCGGGCAGCAGCAGCGGTTCGCCATCGCCGCTACGCTGGTGAACGACCCGGAGGTGGTGTTCCTAGACGAGCCGACGACGGGGCTGGACCCGCAGGCGCGGCGCAGCCTGTGGGACTTCGTAGAGACGATGAACGCGGAGGGCCGCACCATCGTGCTTACGACGCACTACATGGAAGAGGCCGAGCATCTCTGCGACCGGGTGGCGATAATGGACGAAGGAAAGATAGTCGCGCTGGACACGCCCGCGAACCTGGTGGCGTCGCTTGAGGTGCCTTACGAGGTGAAGGTGGCGACCGGCGAGTCGGGGAGCGTGGACGAGCTGCGCGGGCTGGCGGGCGTCCGGGACGCGCGCGTGGATGACGACGGCGCGTACAGGCTCAGCTCGTCGGACGCGGCGGCAACGGTGCCGGCGGCGATAGCGTGGGCGGCGGGCGCGGGCGCGACGCTGACGCACCTGGAAGTCATACCCGCCAACTTGGAGGACGTGTTCCTCTCGCTGACGGGACGCAGGCTCAGGGATTAGCGGGGGACCCCCATCCTAACCTTCCCCCTGCGAGGGGGAAGGGACTTTTGGGAAGGACACACCTTTCCTTGCGAGGGGGAAGGGACTTTGAGCAGGGAGCGAACGAAAGAACTGCCGTGATTGTATTCCACCTGGCCTTAGCAAACGCGAAGATGATAGTGCGCGACAAGACCGCGCTGTTCTGGGCGCTGGCGTTTCCGCTGCTGTTCGTGTTCGTGTTCGGCCTCTTCTTCAGGGACGTCGGATCGAGTGTGCCGGTCATCGCCGTCGTCGATAAGGCGGACGACGAGGTTTCGCGCGGCCTAGCGCAAAGCATGGCCGAGAACGACGGCATGGAAATCGAGGCGCGGGACGACGAGGCGGCGGCGCGCCAGGAAGTGGCGGACGGCGACCTGGGGTATCTGCTCGTCATCCCGGAGGGGCTGGCGCAGACGGTGGCGACCAACCCGCCCGCGCGCCTGGAACTGCTTTTCGACGAGTCCAACACGCTTTCGGGCATCGTCGTGGGCACGATGGCGAGCTTTGTGGACGGCGCGAACCTGGAGTTGGCGCAAGCGCCGGTGCGCCTCGAACTGGCCCCGCGCGGGGCGTCCGAATCGGACACGGAGGACCTGGGCTACATAGACTATCTGCTGCCCGGCCTGGCCGTGTGGGGCGTGATGAGTTTTTCCGTCATCGGGCTGGCCACAACCATGGCGGTGTACCGCGAGAAGCGCATACTGCGGCGCATACAGTCAACGCCGCTGCGGGTGCGGACGTTCGTGGTCGCGCAGGTGCTGGCGTCGCTCGCGCTGTCGGTGGTGCAGGCGGGCATCATTATTGCGGTGGGGGCGGCCATATTCGGCGTGCCAATACCGCTGAGCCAGGCGCCGCAGATGGCCGCGCTCATCCTGATGGGCAACCTGGTGTTCCTGAACCTCGGCTTCATCGTGGGGGCGTTCTCCAGGACGGTCGCCGCCGCGAGCGGGTTGGGCAACGCCGTCACATTGCCGCTGATGTTCATGTCCGGCGTGTTCTTCCCCATGGAGACGCTGCCCGCCGTGCTGCGGTTCGTGATAGAGTACCTGCCGTTGGCGCCGCTGCTGGAGATGTTCCGGAGCGTCGCGCTGGAGTCGGGCGTGTTCTGGGACTTCCCGACGCAGCTTGCGATAGTGGCGGGGTGGATAGCGCTGAGCGGCGCGGTGGCCATGCGCACCTTCCGCTTTCGGTGATGGACGGGGACACCCCCATCCTAGCCTTCCCCCTGCGAGGGGGAAGGGACTTTTGTGAGCGTGACGACGTGGACGCATGGGAGATAGCCGACCTGCTGGAGCAAAGGGCCGAGCTTGGCGAACGCTACCTGGACTTTTTCCAGAGCGCGGACCTGAGCCTGGGCATATACCGGCTCGGCGCGGGGGAAATAGACCCCCAGCAGCCACACACGGAGGACGAAATCTACTATATTGTTCGTGGGCGCGGACAGATAAGCGTGTCCGGTGAAGACCGCGAGGTTGGCCCCGGCTCGGTGGTGTTCGTGGGCGCGGGCGACGTGCATCGGTTCCACTCCATCGAGGAGGACCTGGAGATGCTGGTGGTGTTCGCGCCGCCGCGCCGCTCGCGGGCGTAGGCGCGGGCCAATATGCCATTCTGAGCTTGCCGAAGAAACTGCGGAATGGAGACATGGCGTTCGACAAGGTAGTGAGCAGCTTCGATGAGGCCGTATCGGATATACCGGACGGCGCGACGCTGATGATAGACGGGTTCGCGGGTCCGGGCGGCACGCCGCAGAACCTGATACGCGCGCTGCGAGACCACGGGGCGCGTGACCTGACGATAGTGAGCAACACCGCGGGGCTGGCCAGCGTCATCGGGTTCGGCACGATACCGGGCACGCGGCCTATCGACATAGGGATACTCATCGACAACGAGCAGGTCGGCAAGGTGATAGCGTCGTATCCGGTGTCGCCGTCGCCGTCCAGGCCGACGTCGTTCGAGCGCGCCTACCGCGAGGGCAAGGTGGACCTGGAGGTGGTGCCGCAGGGCACGCTGGCCGAGCGCATACGCGCGGGCGGCGCGGGCATACCGGCGTTCTACACGCCCACCAGCGTCGGAACGCTGCTGGCGGAGGGCAAGGAGACGCGGGAGTTCGACGGGCGGGAGTACGTGATGGAGACGGGCATCACCGCCGACTTCGCGCTGCTGAGGGCTAACCTGGCGGACACGCTGGGCAACGCGGTGTACCGGGGCACCTCGCGCAACTTCAACGCGGTGATGGCCACCGCCGCGCGGGTCACCGTCATGGAAGTGGACGAGATTCTGGAGCCGGGCGCGCTCGACGCGAACTCGATTCACACGCCCGGCATCTACGTCAATCGCATAGTGGCAATCTGATTCGAGCGGAGAACATGCAGACTGCACAGATACCAGACGAGAGAGGACGGTTCGGACAGTTCGGCGGGCGGTTCGTGCCGGAAACGCTCATGCCCGCCATCGCCGAGCTTGAGAGCGCCTACGTCGCCGCCCAGGCGGACGAGGAGTTCCAGGCGCGGCTGGCGGAGCTGTCGCGCCAGTACGTCGGGCGGCCCACGCCGCTGTACCACGCCGAGCGGCTGTCCGAGGAACTGGGCGGCGCGCAGGTGTACCTGAAGCGCGAGGATCTGGCACACACCGGCGCGCACAAGATAAACAACGCGCTGGGGCAGGCGCTGCTGGCGAAGCAGATGGGCAAGGACCGCGTCATCGCCGAGACCGGCGCGGGCCAGCACGGGGTGGCCACGGCCACGGTGTGCGCCATGCTGCAACAGGAGTGCGTGGTCTATATGGGCGAGGAGGACATCCGCAGGCAGGCGCTCAACGTGTTCAAGATGCGGCTGCTCGGCGCGGAGGTGCGCCCGGTGTCGTCCGGCAGCCGCACGCTGAAAGACGCCATCAACGAGTGCATACGGGACTGGGTGACGAACGTGGAGACCACGCACTACCTGATAGGCAGCGCCGTCGGCCCGCACCCCTACCCGCGCATGGTGCGCGACTTTCAGGCGGTGCTGGGGTCGGAGGCGCGCGAGCAGATTGTGGCGGCCACCGGCAGACTGCCCGACTACGTGGTGGCGTGCGTGGGCGGCGGCAGCAACGCCATCGGGCTGTTCCACGACTTCGTGGGCGACCCGTCCGTGAAGCTGGTGGGCGTGGAGGCGGCCGGGCTGGGCGTAGATAGCGGCAAGCACGCCTCCACGCTGGTGGCCGGGCGCGTGGGCGTGCTGCACGGCAGCATGTCGTATCTGCTGCAGGACGAGCACGGCCAGGTGATCGAGGCGCACAGCGTGTCCGCGGGGCTGGACTACCCCGGCGTCGGGCCGGAGCACAGCTACCTGAAGGAGACGGGCCGCGCCGAGTACGTGAACGCCACGGACGCGGAGGCGCTGGAGGGCTTTCAGCTTCTGTGCCGGACGGAGGGCATCATTCCGGCGCTGGAACCGGCGCACGCGCTGCACTACGTGTCGCGGCTCGCTCCCACGCTGGCACGCGACAGCATCATCCTGATGGGGCTGAGCGGGCGCGGGGACAAGGACATGGACACGGTGGCGGACGAGTTGGGGGTTACGATATAGAGTGTGGCTCGCACGTCACCCCCATCCTAACCTTCCCCCTGCGAGGGGGAAGGGAGAGTTCGGAAGGCTCTCTCACAAAACCTACCCCTGTCAGCCCATCGAGGGGAAAGGGACTTATGGTAATCCTCGCCCGTTGAGGGGGAAGGGACTAGCAGAGGTGGTCGTTGATTAGCATCGACCTGATACGCAGGCAACCGGAGCTTGTGCTGGAATCGGGGCGCAGACGCGGCGAGGAGATTCCCGTCGAGCGCATCCTGGAACTGGACGTGCTGCGCCGCGCCGCAATCGCGGAGCGCGACAACCTGCGCGCGCTGCGCAACCGCGTTAGCCGCGAGCTTGGCCAGGCGAAGGAGCGGCCGCCGGAGCTCATCCAGCAGATGCGGGAGACGGGCGCGCGCATCCGGGAGCTGGACGAGGCGGTGCGCGCGGCTGACGGCGACATGGATGCGCTGCTGGCGCAGGTGCCCAATATCCCGCGCGACGACGTGCCCATGGGCGCGGACGAGTCCGAGAACGTGCCGGTGCGCACGGTGGGCGAATTGCCGGAGTTCGACTTCGAGCCCGCGCCGCACTGGGAAATCGGCGAGCGGTTGGGGATCATCGACTTCCAGCGCGGCGTCAAGCTGGCGCGCTCGCGCTTCTTCGTGCTGCGGGACAAGGGGGCGCGGCTCCAGCGCGCGCTCATTAGCTGGATGCTGGATATGCACACCGGCGAGCACGGCTACCGCGAGGTGTATCCGCCCTACCTGGTCAACTCCGAGTCGGTGGTGGGCAGCGGCCACCTGCCCAAGTTCGCCGACACGATGTACCACGACACCGAGGACGACCTGTGGCTGGTGCCCACCGCCGAGGTGCCGATAACGAACCTGCACCGCGACGAGATACTGGCGCACGACGCGCTGCCGCTGGACTACGTGGCGCACTCGCCGTCGTTCAGGCGCGAGCGCGCCGCCGCGGGCAGGGACACGCGGGGCATCAAGCGGGTGCACCAGTTCGAGAAGGTGGAGATGTTCAAGTTCGTGGAGCCGGAGGAGTCCGACGCGGCACTGGAGTCTATGCTGGCCCACGCCGAGACCGTCTGCGAGCGGCTGGAGGTGCCCTACAGGATAGTGGAGCTTTGCACCGGCGACCTGGGGTTCGCGGCGGTGAAGACCTACGACCTGGAGATGTGGGCGCCCGGCTGCGGGGAGTGGCTGGAGGTAAGCTCGTGCTCCAACTGCACGGACTTCCAGGCGCGGCGGGCGTCGATACGCTACCGGCCCAAGCCCGGCGCGTCGCCGCGCTTCGTGCATACGCTGAACGGCTCGGGTCTCGCCATACCGCGCACTCTCATAGCCGTACTGGAGAACTACCAGCAGCGGGATGGATCGGTGCTCATACCGGAGGCGCTGCGCCCGTATACGGGCTTCGACCGGATAGAGGCGGGGGGTGGTTAGTGGTTAGTGGTTAGTTGTTAGTGGTTAGTAGCCAGGTTTTGTGTGGCGAGTCTGCGCCAGAGGATGCAACTGATAACTAGTCACTAACCACTGACAACTAACCACTACCTGAAAGGCACGTATGAAACCACACATATTCGCGGGGAATCCGCTGGACAGGGGTGAGGCGGAGCGGCGGGACGAGGGGTGGATTGCCGACCGCGCGCTACAGGCGGACAGCCGGTTTCTGCCCATGCACAACCTGAACGTGCTCGTGAGCACGGAGCAGCCGCCCGCGCTCGCCTGGCTGAGCTACGACGAGTTCGCCGACCTGGACTCGGACACGGAGCCGGTGTTCCTGGGGCTGCTGGACGGCAGGGCGCACTTCGTGGTGGACGTGTCCGGCGCGGCGGGAGCGCGGGGCCTGGCCGCGGACGGCGGGCGACGGTTCGAGGACTGCCGCTCGGCGGCCGAGCGCATGGGGTTCGATCCGCAGACGGGCATGATCGCGCAGGCGAGGGCGCAACTGGACTGGCACAACCGCCACGGCCACTGCTCGGTGTGCGGCGAGCCGACCGCCATGTGGCGCGGCGGGCAGGTGCGGCGGTGCCCCTCGTGCCGGGCCGAGCACTTCCCGCGCACCGACCCGGTGGTGATTACGCTCGTGACCGACGGCGACCGGTGCCTGCTGGGCCAGTCGCGCGGCCGGCTCCAGCAGATGAAGATGTACTCCGCGCTGGCGGGATTCATGGACCAGGGCGAGAACATCGAGGAGGCGGTGGCGCGCGAGATAATGGAGGAGGCGGGCATCGCGGTCAAGAACGTGCGCTACCACTCCTCCCAGCCGTGGCCCTTCCCGTCCTCGCTGATGATCGGCTGCCACGCGGAGGCCGCCACGACCGAGATAGACATGGACCCCGAGGAGATGACCGACGTGCGGTGGTTCGACCGCGACGAGGTGCTGCTTGCCCTGGAGGGCAGGAGCGACGTGCTGGCGGTGCCGAGTCCAATCGCAATCGCCCACCACCTCATCAAGGCGTGGGCGAACGGGGAAGTGTAGTTGGTCAGTATTTCAGTTTGTCAGTGGGTCAGTCATCGGTTTACAGTGGTCAGTAGGCCGCAAATGTGCGTGTCGCACTCGACTACGGCCCATCGGCTACTGCCGATTCCAGTTAGTTTTGCCGGTCGTGAGGCTGCCCCGCCCCTGGATTCCCGCTTTCGCGGGAATGACGAAAAGAGGGCGGGAATGACGGACAAGTGAACGTGTCCAGCATATTCAGATTGAAACGGTACTAATGACAGACTGACCCACTGACTAACCGACAGACTGACTACTTACTAACCGACAGACTGAAATACTGACAAACTGCCGGAGGCATTTCATGCAACCGAACCACGAAGTGGAGATGCGCCTGAACGTGAGGACGCCGATGCGCGACGGCGTGGAGTTGTCGTCGGACATATACCTGCCGAGAGCGCCCGGGAGGTTCCCGACGGTGCTGATGCGCACGCCCTACGACAACAACACCGCGCCGATGATAGAGAAGGGCATACGCCTCGCTAACCACGGCTACGCCTGCGTCATCCAGGACGTGCGAGGCCGCTGGGACTCCGACGGCGTTCATTACGCGCTGTTCAATCACGGCGAGGACGGCTACGACACGCAGGAGTGGATAGGCCGCCAGCCCTGGAGCGACGGACAGATAGGCATGGCGGGCGGCTCGTACCTGGGCTGGGTTCAGTGGCAGAGCGCGCCCCACCGCAGCGAGTTCCTGAAGTGCCTGGCCCCGCGCGTGATGTGCGCAGACCTGTACACGGGCCTCATCCGGCCGGGCGGGGCGTTCCAGCTCAACGTCGCGCTCACCTGGGGGATGCGCACCAACGGACGCACGGCGCAGAGCATCGAGTACCACAACTGGACGGAGGCGTTCCGGTCGCTGCCGCTCGTGGACATGGACCAACTCGCGGGCAGGTCGTTGCAGTTCTGGAAGGACTGGGCCACCCACACCGAGTACGGCCCCTACTGGGAGACGGTCAACGTGGAGAACAAGTTCGACCAGATGGCCGCGCCCGCGCTCATCATGGGCGGGTGGTACGACCTTTACTCCCACAACACGTTCATCAACTTCAACGGGCTGAGACAGCGCGGCCTCACGCCGCAGGCGCGACAGTCGCGGCTCATCGTCGGCCCGTGGCCCCACGCGCTCAGCACGTCGACCAAGACGGGCGACGTGGACTTCGGCGCGAACTCGCTGTTCGACCTGGAGACGCTGGAGCTTCGCTGGTTCGACTACTGGATGCGCGGCATCGACGACGGCATCTCCGGCGAGGCGCCGCTCAAGCTGTTCATCATGGGCGTTAACGAGTGGCGCGACGAGCACGAGTGGCCGCTCGCGCGGACGGACTGGCAGAAGTGGTACCTGCACTCCGAGGGCAACGCCAACACGCTGCTCGGCGACGGCGCGCTGTCCATCGAGCAGCCGGGCGACGAGCGGGCGGACCACTTCACCTACGACCCCGACTTTCCGGTGCAGACGATGGGCGGCAACAACTGCTGCTCGCCGCACATCGTGCCCTGGGGGCCATACGACCAGCGGCCGGTGGAGATGCGCGCCGACGTGCTCTGCTACACGAGCGCGCCGATGGAGCGGGACATGGAGGTCACCGGCCCCATAAAGGTGGCGCTGTACGCCGCCACCGACGGCCCCGACACCGACTGGACGGCCAAGCTGGTGGACGTTTCGCCCACGGGCTACGCCAAGAACCTGTGCGACGGCATCATCCGCGCGCGCTACCGCGACAGCTTCACCGAGCCGACGCTGCTCGAACCGGGGCGGGTGTACGAGTACGAGATCGACCTGGCCGTCACCGGAAACGTCTTCCGCGAGGGGCATCGCATCCGCGTAGAGGTGTCGTCTTCCAACTTCCCGCGCTTCGACCGCAACCTGAACACCGGCAACGACCTGGCCACCGACACCGAGATGCGGCGGGCACGCCAGCGGGTCGAGCACAGCCGCGAGTACCCGTCCCACATACTGCTGCCGGTGATACCGAGTGGATAGTGGTTAGTGGTTAGTGGTTAGTTGCCCCACTCCGCCCCCGCGCTGTCCGGGCTGTGGGTCGCGTGTTCGTAGTGGTGGAGGAACGCAGCCCAATAGTCCCTTCCCCCTCGCAGGGGGAAGGTTAGGATGGGGGTGACTCCACCATGCGAATCGACGGACGCTTGCCCGGCGAGTTGCGGCCCGTGAGCATCGAGCCGGGCGCGCTGGCCTACGCCGAAGGCTCCGCGCTCATCGCGACGGGCGACACCCGCGTGCTGTGCGCCGTGAGCGTGGAGAAGGGCGTGCCGCGCTTTCTGCGCGGCGCGGGGCAGGGCTGGCTGACCGCCGAATACGCCATGCTGCCGCGCTCCACGAACACGCGCACGCCGCGCGGCGCATCCTCCGGGGGCCGGGCGCGCGAGATACAGCGGCTCATAGGCCGCTCGCTGCGCGCCGTGGTGGACCTGCGCGCGCTGGGCGAGCGCACGCTAACGGTCGATTGCGACGTGCTCCAGGCGGACGGAGGCACGCGCACCGCCGCGATAACCGGCGCCTACGTCGCGCTGCGCCAGGCGTTGGACGGCATGGGCGAGCGCGGCCAGCTTGCCGGGTCGCCGCTGCGCGCCGCCGTCGCCGCGACGAGCGTCGGCATGGTGGACGGCGAGGCGCTGCTGGACCTGTGCTACGCCGAGGACTCCCGCGCCGAGGCGGACGTCAACATCGTGATGACGGACGCGGGCGAGTTCGTGGAGGTGCAGGGGACCGCAGAGGGCGCGCCGTTCTCCCGCGCGTCGCTGGACGCCATGCTCGCGCTGGGAGAGCGCGGCATCCGGCGGCTGCTGGCGGCGCAGAGGGAGGCGCTGGGGGAGCGGTAGGGGGGCGCTGACCGCGACGTCCAGGGCGCCCACAAGGGACGCCCCTACCAGTTACAGGCTGGCCACGCGCGCTAGCACTGCACGGCGCGCCAGGCGTCGGCTTCGGGGCCCCACTTGGCGGCGTAGGTCCTGCCGTCGCCGTAGGCCGATATGCGGTAGTGGTACCACCTGCCGCACGTCAGGCCCGTAGCCGAGTAGCTGGTGGTTGTGAGACTGTCGCTGATAGTCCGCCATTCGCCTATGCCGACCAGCAGGGTCAGCCGGTACTTGGCCGCGCCCGACATCGCCTGCCAGCTTACGGTGAGCGCGCCCCTGCCCGCCGTGTTGACCGTGAACCCGGACACTTTCGGCGGCGCCGCCAGCGGCGTGGGCGTAGCGACCGGTGTACTCGTGGCAACTGGCGTGCTGGTAGCTATCGGCGTTGACGTGGCCACAGGCGGCGTGCTGGTGGCGACGGGAGTGGATGTCGCAACGGGCGTGGACGTCGCTACCGGCGTTGGCGTGGGCTTGGGATTGGGCGTAGTGCAAGCGGCGTCGTTGGTGGCGCCGGACAGGTTCGCGCCGCTCTGGGAGATGCGCAGCATGAGCTTGTCGCCGGCGTGCCAGGGCTGCTGGCAGATGCGCCAAGACAGGGTGTGCTTGCCGCCGCCGGTGGTCGTGGTGGCGGTGTCCACGTCCAGGCGCAGGGAGACTGTGCCGTCCAGTTCGATGAAATCGACGTGGTGGTTGGCGGGCAGCGCGCCGGGGGACGTGGTGAGCGTGGCCTGCTGCGCCTTCCAGGCTATCGAGCTGATGGTGGTGGTTGTGGCGGTGTCCCCGGTTTTGCGGTAGGCCGCCGGCTTGAGGACGCCGAGGGATGCGTCGGCCTTGTACTCGCCGGTGGAGGTGGCGTAGATGGGGTCGAAGAACGCCTCGTGCAGGGTGCCGGCGGGGGCGGTTACGGTGATGAAGTCTTCGACTGTGTTCTTGGCACTTTCAGGGAGATAGCCGCATGGGATAAATCTGTTCGATTGGAAATTGCTATAGACCCTATAAATGCCGGCGGGAAGTGGGCGCGCGCTGAGCAAGGAGCCGTTGCTGTAAGACGGTATCGAGAAGAGTGCCTTGTCCCTTCCGTCTAGCCAGACCTTGCTAACTAAGGGGTGACCATCGAGGACTATTGTCTTCGCCGGCTGGCCGGATGCCAAGGCAAAGTCAGTTCGCACATAAGTACCCGCACCCGATTCTTTTCTTCCGTTGGTCAGCATCTGCTCAGTGAAACTCTCATTGATGCAATCGAGATAGCCTTCAATCCCCTCGCCGTCCTTGCGCCACTTCTCCATCTTGGCTATCAGAGCCTTCATGTCGGCAACCGAGATGGTCTCGGTCTTCGCAGCGGCCGCAGCGGATGCGCCGCCGGATCTAGGGGGCGGTTCAACAAAGTATCTCGACTCTCCTGCGGATAGGCTTGCGCTCGCTGCGCCCGTAGCGGACGGCAGCCACACTTTACTTTTCGCTTCAATCGGGTAGTCGAATATATGAGTGAGGAAGTAACGCTTGGAACCGTCGCTCGCTCCGGGCACGGCTTCTTCGCGGAGAAGTACGATGGCTTCTCTTGTGTCCCACCGCTTGTTTCGCTTCTTCTCCCACTCTTGCGCCGCCACCAGCGCGCTTGCCATGGTCCTATAGGGATTTTCCTTATCCACGAAATCCCAATTGACGAACACGCCCTTCTCTTCTCTATTCATAATGCTCTGTATAACCTTGGACTTGAGCTCGACGGTCGAGTAAGCTGCCAACTCACTGCCGCCGCTGCCCTTCAAGTACTCCATCGCCTTGAAGGTGAACTTTACCAAGCCCCTGTAGAACTTGGTGCCGTCTTTCGTGTAGTGGAGTTCGGCCTCGGCTCCGGTGCTCTTCAGTGTCACCCTGGCTATTACGGCAGCCTCAAACACCCTCTGATTCAGCCCCGGTGCGCCTATCGGCGGCTCGTATGACGAGCCCTGAACATAAGCCCCTTCGCCCTCGCCGCCTCCGCTGGAGCAGGCCGCCATAGAGAACAGGCACAGCAACGCCAAGACGGTTAGAGCCGCGAGAGTTGCCGCGGCGGTACGATTGGGTATTGTATGGATTGTGCGTGACTTGCGGCACATGATGGGGTCCTTTTAGTAGGCCGTTACTTGGCCTAATGATTGGGGTTATGCCCCTTGTACATGACCTCCATGGCTTTTTTATCGACAGCCTCCAGGCCGTCCGGGTCATATTGGCTAACGCCCATAACGTCGGTTTGAGAACGGCTGTGCCCAATCCCTGCCGCGTGGCCTAACTCGTGCATCAAGGCTGCCTGCAGGTACCTGTATTCCGGGTCTCTGCGGGCGATCGCAAGGACGTCGGTCCAGTTGTACGGTAGGTATGTGATTCCTTGCCTAGTCTGTCTGGAGTACGTTAGAGGATGCGGTACTATGATCTCCTGGTTGCCTATATGCGCGTCCTTCAACTTCGTGACGTCCCGGAGACAGGCCACATTCCCATGTCCACACACAGTAGTCGGACTAGATGAGCTCGCCACTCCAAAGGGGGTTGGTATAGGAGTAACGAAGTCGATCCGAACTTTTGCGCTGTCAAGCTTGTATCCGTCGCACTGGAGACCCTCGCAGAATCGCACCGTCGTGGTGGCGGATATCCCGTTCCACATAGCTGCGGCGGTGGCTATCGCCGCCGGAAAGTTGGGAGCGGGTGTCGCCGTGAGGGGCCTTGTACCCAGGTCGTACTTCACTATGTGGTCGGACTGATGCCGCGCCCTCTGAATGACAGTTTCAAAAGTCTCGATGTCGTACTTGGTTGTGCCTACTCTTCCTTTTGCCTTTATCTTGAGCTTTGTCTTGCCATCGCCCATGCCGCAGCGCCCAAGATAGAGGCTGCCTTTGGGAATCTCACTGGGGTCTGGAACAAGGCTAGACGCGTCGGCGCTTCGTGGGTTACCCGCAGAGGTTGCCTTAGCCCAATCGCATGACTCATTGCGATGAGTCATGACTTGCAGTCCAGTACCAGGAGGACTTTCGACAGAAATGATGGGACTTGATGTCAGTGCCCCAACACCCAGATCAACCCTAAACACATTCATTAGACTTCCATTGAACTCTCCGAGTGCAAAACGCTTCAGCACATATTCATCCGGGCTGAATACCGTTGGATACGCTAGAGTCCTGACGTTCGTGTAAGTGTCCTTGAACGTGCGTTCCGTCGTCTTGCCGCCGGAAGTAATCGACACTTTCATCGTGGCCGTGAAAGTATAGACCGAATCCTGTGTGAACCTGTCCAGCTTGTATAGCCCCGGGGCGCCGAGCTTTGTGCCCCCTTTGCACGCAAAAGGGTTCAAGCTACAAACGGTGCCAGTGTTCTGCTTCCAGGTGAGCGTCACCTCTTTCACAGTTGTCGAAGTGGAGTTGGCAGGGTAGTTCACTTGGAACAGCGCGCTGTTCCAACCCGGTATCACCGTCGCAATGTCAACCGCCAATGGAGCGGGAGTGGGCGTTGGCGTGGGCGGGTCCGTTGGTTGCGGCGTAGGCGTCGGCGTGACCACGTTTATCGTGGTCGTGGCTAGGGGCGTGGCGTCCTTTGTATCCGTAGACGTCAGCAGCTTCAGCGTGTGCAGGCCGAGGTTGCACCCGATGAAGACGAAGCCGGAGGTCTTGTTGAATATGCTGGTGAAGAGCGTCGCGACGGTCGCCTTCGTGCCACCACCGCCGCCGCAACTGTTACCCAGTCGAAGCGTGTCGGGATACGCTATCTTGAAAGACGTGCCGGCGGGCGACAGATTCGACGCCGTTACCGTGGTGGTGCCGTACTGAACAATCTCGACCGGTGCGGAAAGGCTGCCGCTTGGCGTAGGTGTCGGCGTAGTCGGCGTAGTCGGCGTGGGAGTGGGCGTAGGGGCCAGGACGGTTATCGTCACCCTGGCCAGTTCAGCGTCACCCGGGTGCGAAAACAGCCGCACAAAGTATGTCCCCGCTAAGCATCCCTTGAATTCAAAGCTCTTTGTGCCGGTAAACGGGGCAGTGGTCGTCCTCGACGCGATTCTCGCCTCGATGCGTGAGTAGTCGCAATTGCCCAACGCCATCTGGGGGTCGGGGTAATCTACCTTGACCGATTGTCCCTGCGGGGCGATGTTGGATGCCGTTACGGTGGTGGTGGCACCCTCCCCGATGGAGGGCGGCGAGGCCGTCAGCGTGCCGCTCGGAATGGCTGTGGGCGTGTCGGTCGGCGTGGGCGTGGGCGACGGCACCTCTATCTTGCTCGAATTGACCGACGAGCAGACGTTGTCTTCGTCGCAGCCCATGACGCTCGCCATGTACCATCTGCCCTGGGTCACGTCGTCGAAAGGCACGCTGCCCGGACTCGTCCTCGTTGTGCTCTCATAATTGGTGTAAGTCCCATTTCGTGTCGTAGATCTCAGCAGCGCTATCGACCACCACTGGGTGGACTGGGATTGGACCGAACGCCACCCGAAGGAGACCGTCACGTCGTCGTCGATACGCGAGATGTTGGCGTACACGTCCGGCGGTCTCGGCGTGGGTGTTGGCGGTACCGGAGTTGCCGTGGGCGGCACTGGAGTCGGCGTGGGCGGCACAGGCGTAGCCGTTGGTGGTACGGGCGTGGGAGTTCCGTACATGCAGTGTATCGGAAGGTAAGGGCAGGGGGTGGGCGTGGGCGGCCTGGGTAACTGTTCAGAGTTGATGATACGAGCTTGGCTTTGGGGCGGCACCCCCATCCTAACCTTCCCCCATCAAGGGGGAAGGGACTTTTTGGAAGGCTTACGCCTCAAACATACCCCTGTCAGCCCTGCGAGGGGGAAGGGACTTTCTGGAATCACGAAGTCTGAGTAGATACCGGCTTGGGTGTGGCCGTGGGTGGCACAGGCCACTATGCCCAGCGCGAGGAACACGATTGCGCTAACGCGCCCGAACCCGTCGGAGCTATCCATATCTCGCCGCAAACCTTCCCGATTCGGTCCGGAGGGACATTTTCAGCGTGAAATAGCGTCGATAGCGCACATTCTACACGATGCCAAGCAAATGTGAAGTGACAATGGCTTGTGTCTGGATTCCGGTTCGGGGGACGGAACGACGAAGGGTGAGTATGGGCCGAACGTTGCGCAAAGTCGTCGAGAAGCGCCGACTTTAGCATAGACGAAATGCGGGCTTTGGGTTATATTAGATTTGGTACATATACAGGAAATTTCCGAAACTCCGGAGGAACTCAACATGAACTCGTTCGACTTCAGGACGAACAGAAGCGCGCTGGCGCTGCTTGGAGTGGCGGCGCTGGCGCTGCTGGCCGCCGTGTGGTCGGCCGCGCCGGCCATGGCGCAGTCCCTGCCTCCCGCTCCTCAAATCTATTCGGGCGCGGCGACCGTCGCGGGCGAACCGGCGCCCGACGGCATGGCAATCGTGGCGCGTATCGGCGAGTACGAGTCCGATCCGGTAACGGTGTCCGGCGGGATGTACTCGGGCCTTAACGTGGCCGCTCCCGACGCGTCGTTCAAGGACAAGACTATCAACTTCTTCCTCGAAGGCGTCGTTCAGGCCGCCGAGACGGACAAGGTGACCGCCGGGGCGGTGCCCGTGGTCAAGACCGGCTTCTCGCTGACCTTCGCCGAGTTGCCACAGCCCACGGCGACGCCCACGGTTGGCCCCACGGTCTACTCAGGCCAGATCGCGGCGACAGGCGCCGGAGTGCCCGCCGATGCCGTGCTGGTGGCGCGCGTCGGTGACTACACGTCCGAGCCTGCTCAGATCGACGGCGAAGCCTACAGCAACCTCCTGGTGGACCCCTTGCTCGCCACCTATGTCGGCATGAGCGTTACGTTCGAGCTGAACGGCGTTGCCGCGTCCGCGTCCGCGCCGGCGGACGTGGTGTTCGACCCCGACATATTCCTCTTCAAGACGGTGGACCTCGTCTTCACCGGGCTGCCCACGCCGGTGCCTGAGCCCACCGCCACGCCCGAGCCGGAGCCCACCGCAACGGCCGTGCCTACCGCGACGCCGATGCCGGAACCCACCGCGACGCCGGAACCTACCGCGACGCCGGTGCCGGAACCCACCGCGACGCCCGAACCCACCGCGACGCCGGTGCCGGAACCGACCGCGACGCCCGAACCTACCGCGACGCCGGTGCCGGAACCGACCGCGACGCCCGAACCCACGGCGACGGCCGTGCCCGCCGCGACGGCGGCCCCACCGCCCGCGCCTACGGCGACGCCGGTTCCCGAAGAGGGCGGCGGCTTCCCGATAGTGCTGGGCGGCGTGATAGTCGTCGTGCTGATAGTGGTGGTTATCGGAGTGGGCCTGTTCATGTACGTCAACCGCAGACAGTAGAGCCGGCATCCCACCTGGACGCCGGGGGCGGCCCTGAATAGTCGCCCTCTCCCGTGGCTCTCACCGGCCCCCTCTCCCGCAAAGGAGAGGGGGCCGGTCGTGAGTTGCCCCGTAGCGTCGATTTCCTATAGAATGCTGCCACAGCCGAAGGCGTGCGGCCTCTGGCCCGCGCCCGCGTCTATCTTCCCGACTGGAGGGTAACTCATGGCAAGCAGCATCACCGTCACCGTCAATGGCGCCCAGCATACCAGCGATGTCGAACCGCGGCTGCTGCTGGTGGACTACATCCGGGAGACGCTCAACCTCACCGGCACCCACGTCGGCTGCGATACCTCCAGCTGCGGCTCGTGCACCGTGCTGCTCGACGGCGCGGCGGTGAAGGCGTGCACGCTGTTCGCCGTGCAGGCGGACGGGCGCGAGGTCACCACCATCGAGGGGCTTGCGCCGGCGCGCGGGGAGTTCCACCCCATACAGGTGGCCTTCTGGGAGGAGCACGGCCTGCAGTGCGGCTTCTGCACGCCGGGCATGATAATGTCCACCTACGGCCTGCTGTCCAAGACGCCCAATCCCTCCGAGCAGGAGATACGCGACGGGCTTTCGGGCAACCTGTGCCGCTGCACCGGCTACCACAACATCGTGAAGGCCGTGCAGAGCGCGGCGGCCGGATAGGCTCTCAGGACTCCAGACAGAGGAGACGAACATGGTCACAAGCTCCTTCCAATACTTCGCCCCCACCACGGTCGCCGAGGCGGCCGAGCTGCTGGAACAGCACGGCGACGACGCCAAGCTGCTGGCCGGCGGCCACAGCCTGATTCCCCTGATGAAGCTGCGCCTGTCCGAGCCGGGGGTCGTCATCGACCTGGGCAGAATCGGCGACATGGCCTACATCCGCGAGGAGGACGGCGGCCTGGAGATTGGCGCGATGACCACCTACGCCCAGCTCGAGTCCTCGGACCTGGTGGCGGCGAGAGCGCCCGCCCTGGCAGAGGCGGCGTCCCAGGTGGCCGACCCGCAGGTGCGCAACATGGGCACCATCGGCGGCAGCCTCTCCCACGCAGACCCCGCAGGCGACCTGCCCGCGGTGGTCATAGCCCTCGGCGCGCGCCTCATCACCAGCAGCACCGGCGAGCACCGCTCGCTCAGCGCGGACGAGTTTTTCGTCGACCTGCTCACCACGGCCCTCGCGCCGAACGAGATACTGAACGAGATCGCCATTCCGTCGCAGCCGGCAGGGTCCGGCAGCGCATACGCCAAGTTCGCCAACAAGGCGTCGCACTACGCCATCGTGGGCGTCGCGGCGGTGGTCGGGGTGGACTCCGGCGGCGTCTGCAATCACGCCAGCATCGGCGTGACGGGCGCGGGCCCGGTCGCGACCAGGGCTTCCGAGGCGGAGGCGGCGCTGCGCGGCTCGCGGCTCGACGACGCGGCGGTGAGCGCGGCGGCGGCAGCGGCGGGCGCGGGCATCGACTTCCTGGACGACATCCACGCCTCGGCGGAGTACAGGGCGCACCTGACGTCGGTATTCGCGGCGAGGGCGATACGGCAGGCGGCGTCGAGGGCGGGCTAGGGGCGGTTCTTCCCCCTCACCCCCATCCTAACCTTCCCCCTGCGAGGGGGAAGGGACAGTTCGGAAGGCTTTCTCACAAAACCTACCCCTGTCAGCCCTGCGAGGGGGAAGGGCCTGCCGCACCCTAGAGCGCCAGGCCCAGCCGCGACCAGAGCGCGGGTAGGTCGGCGCGCTCTTCCAGCAGCCGCGCGAACGCGGCCAGCTTTCGCGGGTGGTCGAATCGGGCGGCGTCGGTCAGGGCGGCCAGGGCGTCCATCGTGTCCAGCGTGCCCCGCTCCACTATGATGATGGGCACCTCGTCCAGCTCCGCCTCGTTCCGCACGTACTCGATAGGCTCCTTGCCCTCGGTGCATATCAGGCAAACAGTGGACGTCGCCAGAGCGGCCATCTGGATGTCGGGGCGGTCACCCCTCACTATCACGGCCTTGTCGTCGTGCAGCCCGAAGTAATACTCGCCCGGGTCCATCGAGAACCCCAGCGTCATGAAGCGCTCCACCAGCGCGTCGTCCTCGCAGTCGCTCAGCATCCGCCCGTCCAGGTGCCGCGCCACGTCGCGGACGCTGGGAGCGAGCAGGCGTCGCTCTTCGGGAATCACGCCCAGCACGGGAATGTCCGCGTGGGACTGGAGGTCGGCCTCCGCCTGGGCGCCCGCGTAGCGCGTCACGCAGTTGGCGACGCAGCCGGCGGCGCGCTCGTCCAGGGCGTCGCGCCAGGCGCTGAAAGTCTCGGCGAGGTTGGGGGAGTGCTTACCTACAACCAGCACGCGGGCGTCGATGGCGTCGGCGAGCCGGCGCGTGTCGCGCGGCGATAGCGCGGAACTGCTCTCCACGATAGTTACGTCCGCGCCGCCGGCGGCGCTCTCCAGCGCGGCTTTCACGTCGGCGATCGTCTCGGCGGTCAACTCGCCGGAGGGAGCGTCGAGCGGCGCGGCGCCGGAGCGTTGGCCCAGCAGGTCGGCGTACACGCGCGGGTCGGGGTCGTCGGCGGCGGCGAGGCCGCTCGCGGCTATCGGCTTGCGCACGGCCACGCGAACGCCCTTGCGGCCCAGCAGATGCGCCAGCGTAGCGCACAGGGCCGTCTTGCCCACTCCCTCAGCGTCCGACGCGACGATGAGCACGGCCATGTCGTCTCCTTGCGTTGATTCGTGACCCCGGCGGCTGCCACGCGGACAGGCCGCCCCTGGCAGCCCGCTCTCGGCCGCCGTGGGCAATTATAGCAGAGCGTGGGGCAGCCATGGCGTAGCGTCGCGGGCGGCCCGGCCCGGCGGTTGTGTGATACCATTATCCGACCATGATGCGGAGTCGGCCAGTGCAATCGAATGGCGGCGCGGCCCGGCGCGGTCGCGCCCGGATGGCGGCGGCGCTCGCGGCGTTGTGCCTTGCGCTGTTCGGCCTGGCGTGCGACTCGGCGGCGGAGGTGTCCACGCTCGAGCAGAGGGAGCAGCGGTTGAACCGCGCGATCATGTGCCCGGTGTGCCCGGGCGAGTCCATCGACCAGTCGCGCAACCCGCTCTCGGCGCAGATGCGCGGCGTGGTGCGGGACAGGCTCGAACAGGGCTGGAGCGAGGAGCAGATTACGGACTACTTTGTCGAGAGCTACGGGCCGAGCGTGATAATGGAGCCGCCAGCGTCCGGGTTCAGCCTGTTGGCGTGGGCCGGGCCGCCGGTCGCGCTGGCGGCGGCGATGGCGGCGCTCGCGCTGGCGCTGCGGGCGATGCGACGCAGGACGCCCGAACCGGAGGCGCGGCTGACGGATGAGGAGAGCGAGGAGTACTTCGCGCGCATCGAGGACGCGCTGAAGTAGTTGGTCAGTGTGTCAGTCTATCAGTTGGTCAGTAATCGGCGGGTGGCATCACTGACATACTAACCTACTGAACTACTGACCAACCAACCACCCCCGGAACTGACGCATGATCGAAGCAGGCCAAATCGCGTTGCCCATAGCGCTGCTCACCGCCGTTTACGCGGCGGTGGCGTCGTTCGCTGCCGCTTGGAGGCGCATACCGGAGCTTTCGGTCAGCGGACGCTACGCCTTCTACGCCGTGCCGCCGCTGCTGGCGGTGTCCTCCGTCGCTCTGGTGTACGCGTTCGTAACCAGCGACTTCAGCGTCCGCTACGTCGCCGAGAACAGCAACCTCGCCATGCCCAGGGCCTACACGTGGGTCGCCTTCTACGCGGGCAACGCGGGGTCGCTGCTGTTCCTGGCCGGGGTGTTCGCGTTGGTCGCGACCGTCGCGGTGCTCAGCATACGCCGGAAGTTGCCCTACACCGCGCCCTACGCCACGGCGATCATGGCGCTCGTGCTGTCGTTCTTCCTGGCCATCATCGTGTTCTTCGCCAACCCGCTGGAGCGGCTGCCATTGACGCCGCCGGACGGCCAGGGCATCAACCCGCTGCTGGTGCACTTCGGAATGTTCATCCATCCGCCCATGCAGATGACCGGGCTGATAGTGGTCGCGATCCCATTCAGCATAGCGATGGGGGCGCTGCTCGCGCGGCGCGGCGGGCGGGACGAGTGGGTGGATCTGGGCAGGACGTGGGCCATGGTCTCGTGGCTCATCCTCACCTGCGGGCTGCTGCTGGGGAGCTGGTGGGCGTACACCATACTGGGCTGGGGCGGCTACTGGGCATGGGACCCGGTGGAGAACTCCGCGCTGCTGCCGTGGCTCGCGCTCACCGCTTTCGTGCACTCGATAATGGTGCAGAAGCGGCGGGGTATGTTCCGCACCTGGAACATGGTGCTGATAATCGTGGCGTTCACGCTGGCGCAGATGGGGATGTTCATCAATCGCGGCGGGCCGGTGCCATCGGTCCACTCGTTCGCGCAGTCCACCATGGGATGGCTGTTCCTGGCCTTCATGGCGGGCACGCTCATCCTGTCGCTGGCGGCGTTCGTGTGGCGCATGGACTCGCTGCGGAGCCGCGAGGGGCTGGACTCGCTGCTGTCGCGCGAGAGCGCGTTCCTCGCGCAGAACGTGCTCTTTCTGGTGGTGGCGTTCGTCACGCTGTGGGGCACCATCTTCCCTGTCTTCTCGGAGGCGGCGCAGGACGTGACGCTGACGGTGGGCGCGCCGTTCTTCAACCGCATCAACGGCCCTATTCTGCTGGCGATAGTGGCGCTGATGGGCGTCGGCCCCTTGCTGCCCTGGCGCAGGGCGACGCCGCGGAACCTGGTGCGCACGCTGCGCTATCCGCTCATCGCGGCGGCGGTGACGGGCGTCGTGCTCTTCGCGATCGGCGTGAGGCAGATTCCGGCGCTGGTGGCGCTGGCGACCTGCGCGCTGGTGGTGACGGGCATAGCGCACGAGTGGGCGCGCGGCGTGCGGGCGCGGCACGGCAGGGGCGAGAACTACGCGCTGGCGTTCGGCAGGCTGCTGTCGGGCAACCGGCCGCGCTACGGCGGCTACGTGGTGCACCTGGCCATCATCATGCTGGCGGTGGGCGCGACGGCGTCGTCGTTCTACAGCGCGCAGCGCGATGTGGCCATGTCCCCCGGCGACACCTCGACGCTGGGCGACTATTCGTTCACCTACCTGGGCGTCAGCACGGTGGAGTTTCCGGACAGGACGGAGGAGACTGCCGAGTTCGACGTGTACGCGGGCGACGAGTACCTGGGCAGGATGTATCCGTTCCGCGCCGTATATCCCGAATTTCGGATCGCCTCCACACGGGGAGCGATCCGCAGCACGCCGGTGGAGGACTTCTACCTGGTGCCGTCCGAGTTCAACGACGACGGCTCGGCCATCTTCCGGGTGCTGGTGAATCCGATGGTGTGGTGGATGTGGGCGTCTGGGCCGGTGCTCGCCGCGGGCGTGCTGCTCGCCATCTCGCCGCGCCGCCAGCCGTCGCCCTCCACGCTGCGTCTGCCGGCCAACACGCGCGCCGCCGGGGCGTGACGGGCGACGCGAGCGCAACGCATGGAAATCGTTCTCGCCCTGCTACTGGCGCTCATTCCCGCCGCCGCCATCCTCTATCCGCTGCTGCGCGGCCTCGGCAGGGACGAGTTCGCCGAGGACGAGAGCTCCCAGGCGGCCGAGTTCGCGCGGCGCTGGGAGGCGGCGCTGGAGGGCCTGCGCAACACCGAGCTCGAGTCTGCCATCGGCAACCTGGACGAGGACGACTACCGCTGGCTGAGGCGACAGTACATGGTGGAGGCCGCGCTGGTGCTGAAGAGCATGGATCTCGAGAGCGCGCAGGAGCGGGAGTTCCTGGAGGAGGTCGAGCGCGAGGTTCGGCGGGTGCGCGAGCGGGCGCTCGGACAGAGCGCCGGGCCGTCGGAGTCCAGCGGTGGCTAGGCTCGCGGCGGTGACGCTGGCGCTGCTGGCGGCGTGTGCGCTGGCCGCCTTGCCCGCGCGCGCGCAGGAGACGACCTTCTCGGTGGAGGGCCGCGTGGAGAACGGCACCAGCGGCGAGGCCGCATCGGGAATCGAGGTCGTGCTCCACACCGTGCGGGGCGCGGACCGCGCCGACGAGCCCACGCTCACCGACGAGCGGGGCGCGTTCCGCTTCGACGACGTGCCGCTGGACCCGGCGGCGGCCTACGGCGTCTCCGTCGTGTACCAGGGCGCGCTGTACGGCATGGACCTGGACACGTCCGCGGGCGCGCCGGAGCCGGTCACGCTGACCATATACGAGTCCACGCACGACGACGGCGCGGTGAGGGCCGTGCTCGCCTCCGTGCTATTCGCCTCCGCGGACCGGGAGGCCCAGACGGTCGCCGCGCTCGAAATCGTCAGGATAGTCAACGAGTCCAACCGGACCTACGTGCCCGGTCCCGAGCCGATGAACCTGCTGCGGTTCGGCCTTCCGCCGGACGCCCACAACCTGGAAGTGGACACGACTCTGCCGGACGCGGACTACGCGCAGGTGGATCGCGGCTTCGCGCTGCTGGCGAGCGTGCCGCCCGGCGAGCACGAGGTCTTGTACTCCTACAGCTTCCCGTACAGCAGGGGGAAGCGCCGAGTTCATCAAGTCGCTGCTGTACGGCGCGGAGCACCTGCGCGTGCTGGCGCCGGAGGGCGAGATGTCGCTGTCGAGCGGCACGCTCGGCGAGGCGGGTTCGGTGGTGCTGGGGGGGCGACCCTACAACCTCATCGAGGCCTGGGACCTGCCGCGCGGAGACCGCGTGTCGGTGCGGCTGGAGGACCTGCCGGAGCTGAGCGGGCCGGAGTCCGTGACGCGGTGGATCGACTCGGTGCCGCCGGAGGCGAGCGCCATAGGTATTCTAGTCGTGGTGATGGTCGGCGCGTTCGGGGTCGTGCTGTGGCGACGGCGTCGGGCCGCGCGGCCGGAGCCGGACACGCACGGTGAGTCCGAAGGCGAGATGGGCGCGTTCGCCGAGATAGTCACGCTGCGCCAGATGCTGTCCGACCTGGAGGAGGACGCCGCGAGCGGGGCGCTCGGCGAGTCCGACTACCGGAGGAGGAGGAGGGTACTGGAGGGCCGGTTGCGGGAGTTGGAGTAGGGGGCATGTCCGGCCGCCATGACAATTAGTTGTACGCTTAGGCAAAGGCTATACGGAAACCCCCAGTCTGAAGATGAACGTGTTATCGTTAGTCGATCGCTCTTCTGGAGGAAAAAACGTGCTGGTATTCGTCGACGAGTCGGAATGGCCGCGCCCAAAGGACCCAAGCGGGTTCACCGTGTGGGGGGCTATTGCCATCCACCCAAGCCGGAGCAGAGAGTTCTTCCGCGAGGTCTACCAACTGGAGCGGAAGTTCTGGAAAGTGGACGAACCATACGAGTTCGAAATCAAGGGCCGACTCCTCCTGGAGCCTGTGTCAGTTTACTAGGCGGGATTGCGTGAGGCGTCGCAGGGAGGTCGCCCAGGGTCTCGATGCGTGGGGGCCTGTCAGCGCGGGCATTGCCGTTTCCGGCAAGCCGCCTTCCCTCGCCGCACTCGCGCGCCTGTGGCGAGAACGGCGTCCCACCGCCGACCTCTCCGTGTTCTCGCTCTTGCGTCGCCGCATGGACAACTCCCCGTTGCGGCATAGCTGTATCGCCTTGGCCATGTGGTTCGCCCCACGTATCGTCCAACTCATGCCGCGCTTTTTCATCCGGTTGGCCGTCAGCTTGTCCCCGTTGGACTCCATCGTACCCAGGCTCCGGGCATCGGCAGGAGCGTCGGGAACCACATTGCGCCAGTCCACTCCCACAGCTACGTTGTTCTCGGCGTACCTCCTGTTCTTGACCGCGCTCTTGGTCTCTGCGCAAGCGGCTTGCGACATCCGCGACAGCGCGCCTTGAGCGTCCCCCGAGCGTATCGCCTCGTAGATTGCATGTCCCAGTTCTTTCCCATAGCCTATGCCGCACGCGCGAGCGAGATGGAAGCCGTCCAGTTGGAAGATGGCGTTGGGGAAGTCGCGCACACCCTCGCGTATCCAGTTGGCGCCGTCGCCGCCCACCACGAACAGCTTGACTTCGCCGAGCGCGAACCGCTTGCCCCACTCCAGGCTCGCACCCTCCCAGAAGGATACGTCCGATGGCGCGCCGTGCGCGTACACCCTCTTGTCCACCAGTTCGTAGCGCCCTTCGCTCAACTCATTCCATCCCGTGTAGGCTATTGCACACTTCACCTCGTAGCGCTTGGCCTTCTCTCTCTGAAGAGGGACCCACACCCCGTCGGCCTCCGTGTACAGAACGCCTGCCTTCTGCTCCCCCTCGCACACCTCCTCCCCACGCCCGAACTGCGCCTCTACGCGCTCTCGCTCCTCCAAGAGCGCCTCTTCCCCCACACCTTGCAACAGCCGATGAACCGTGTTGGCAGACAGCGCCCCAGCCGTCAGCGCGCTCACAGTCTCCACCACCTTCCGAAACGGCATGTACGTCGCCATCTCCACCACGCGCTCGGCGATGGACGGGCTGGCCTGTTGCCGGGGCTTCCACCCCATGCGCTCGTCCAGCGCGAAGACGCTCTGGCCTTGTTGGTCTCTATACAGCCTGCGGTTTATGGTGATCTCTCCGAAGCGCGTCATCAAGGTCCTGTCGTGAGAACCCATCACCCGAAAGCCCAAGGGCTTTCGGGTGAACAGGTCGTCGTCGATGGCCTTCAGTCGGGAAGTCATCACCTCGCGCGCGAACGCGCATCCCGCCTGGTATGCCGTCTCCTCCACGTCTGCGCCTTGTCCATCGCCAATCCATTCGTGTACGCTGGTTATCGCCATCAGCTTTGCACCTGTCTTTGTTTGGGTTAGGACAAGTGTAAACTGATGGCGCCTAGTAAATTGGGACAGGCTCCTCCTCCTGAACAAGAAGGCGGTCACAAGTCCGAAGAAGCGAGAGTTTTGCGAGGAGATCCTCAGCCTCTGTAAGTTGAACGGGGTTAAGGCATTCGCATACGGGTTGAAGAACGCGGGTACGCTGTCGTTACCCGGAGAACTTACAGAGCCTATGGTGTATCGAGCGTACAGTCGACTCTTGGAGCGGATTGACGCCATGATGGCCGAAGACTACCAAGATGATATGGCGATTATTGCTTTGGACTCTCAGGATGAGGGTACGGATACCGCAAGGGCGCGCGCATTTGGCAATTTCCTATCTATACGGAAGTCCAGTCGGTGGGCAACTGTCACACATCGTTGAAACGCCGTTCTTCGTCAGCTCCAAAGCCACGCTCGGGATTCAACTGGCGGACCTGGTGGCTTATGCGCTAGCCCAGCAGAACCAAGGTAGAACCGACATCAAATACATATGCGACCGCATACGGGAACTGGAATGGCGCAGCAACTCACTCAGTGACGATACCCCTAGAAGAGGCTTCAGGTTTGAAGATTTGGCATAGAAAAGGCTCAGGCTGAAGCCTGAGCCAGTCTCGGCGGTTTTGGAGGGAATCAGCGATGCTAGTGGCGAAACTGGAACCCAGTGGGACCACAAAACTTCGCTCTTGGCATCCAAAGGAGTTGCGAATCAGGCAACGCACCAATTCCCTACTGGAATCAAGATTAACTCGATTATGGGGGTGTTGTCAATAGCAGTTGACACGCGCCGCGCCACGCGCTAGACTTGCGCCCAGACAATCGAATGTGCCCCCGGGGGGAGCTTGGAACGGCCAGGCTGAGAGGGTAGCCCAGACGCTACCGACCCCGAAACACCTGATCTGGGTAATGCCAGCGTAGGGAAAGGGTTAGCCTTAAGACCCTTCAGAAGCCGCAGCCGCCCAGTGTAACGGGCGGCTTTTTCTTTTGCGCGCGAAGTTCCGCCAATGCGGACCTGACACGGGAAAGATGCGCCCTGAAGGGAGATGCAAGTGACGGCCCAACCTGCCACCGCCGTTCAGACGGCGGTCGATGCCGGAGTGAAGATACGCCTGGAGGGCGTGGGCAAGCGCTGGGAGCACGACGGCGGCACGCTTACCGTGCTAGACGGCGTGGAGTTCTTCGCGCGCGACGGCGAGTTCGTCAGTATCGTTGGGCCAAGCGGCTGCGGCAAGAGCACGCTGCTGAACATCATCGCCGGCCTTGACGAACCGGACTCCGGCGCTCTCCACCTGGACGGCATCAGCGCAGGCGAGCGGCTGGGCCGCGTGGGCTACATGCAGCAGAAGGACCTGCTCTTTCCGTGGCGCAACGTCGTGGACAACGCCCTTCTCGGCCTGGAGCTTAGGCGCGTTCCCAGGCAACAGTCGCGCCAGGCTGCGCTCGACCTCATGGAGTCTTTCGGTCTCTCCGGGTTCGAGTCCGCCTATCCGCACGCGCTCTCCGGCGGCATGAGGCAGCGCGTCTCCTTTCTGCGCACGGTGCTCGCCGACCAGCAGATATTCCTGCTGGACGAGCCGCTGAGCGCGCTCGACGCCCTCAGCCGCGCACAGATACAGGAGTGGATGCAGCACACCTGGATGTCGCTGCGCAAGACCGTCGTGCTCGTCACCCACGACGTGGACGAGGCGATTTTCCTCTCCGACCGCGTTTACGTGATGACGGCGCGGCCCGGTCGCATGAAGCTGGCTCTGGACGTCGACCTTCCGCGCCCGCGCTCCCTGGACGTGCTCACCGCGCCCGAGTTCGTGGCGATGAAGGCGCGGCTGCTGAGCGCCATACGCGGCGAGGACGGAGCGGCGAGGCCATGAGCGCGGAACGCACCGTACCGCGCGCGGCCATCGAGCACGCGCCGCGCCGCGAACGCCGGGCGCGGCTGCACGCCGCGGCGGGCCGTTGGGCCGCGCCGATGGCGATAGTGCTGCTCTTGCTGGGAGCGTGGGAACTGTGCGTCCGGCTGTTCGACATCAAGGCATGGCTGCTCCCCGCGCCCTCCGCCATCGCGACCGCCCTCGTCCAGGACGCCGGACTGCTCGTGCGGCATAGCTGGGTCACGCTGGAAGAGGTCATCGTCGGGTTCGGCGTCGCGCTCATCTGCGGCGTCTCGCTGGGAGTGGGCATCGCCCTTTCGCGCACCGTCGAACGCTCAATCTACCCGTTCGTCATAGCGTCCCAGACCATCCCCATCATCGTAATCGCGCCGCTGCTGCTCATCTGGTTCGGCTACGGACTCACGCCCAAGATAATCGTAGTCGCGCTGATTGCCTTCTTCCCGCTCGCGGTGAACACCGTGGACGGGCTGAAGTCCGTGGACCCGGACACCGTGAACCTGCTCCGCACGCTTGGGGCGAGCCGCCTTCAGATTCTGCTGAAGGCGCAGCTTCCCACCGCGCTGCCGTACCTGTTCTCGGGCGCGCGCGTGGCCGTCGCGGTCAGCGTGATAGGCGCGGTCATCGGCGAATGGGTCGGCTCCAGCGAGGGCCTGGGCTACCTGATGATCCGCTCCAAGCCGCAGTTTCTCACCGAGCGCGTATTCGCGGCGATTACCTTGTTGTCCGCCATGGGCGTGGGGCTGTTCCTGCTGGTGGGACTCGTCGAGCGGCTGGCGATACCCTGGTCGCACGCCCGTCGCGGCGGCGACAGCGACCCAAATGTAACCACAACCTGAGGTGACGAACATGGAACTCCCTTATTACGGATTGGCAAGAGTGGCTCTCGTGGCGGCGCTGATAGCCGCGCTGTGCGTAGTAGCGGCGGCCTGCGGCAGCGATGACCCGGAGCGCACCAGCGTCAAGCTGGCGATGGACTGGTACCCTAACTCGAACCACACCGGCCTCTTCATCGCCAAGAAGGAAGGCTACTTCGATGAGGAGGGGCTGGACGTCAACATGTACACGCCCGTGGACCCGTCCACGGTGCTGCAGACGGTTGGCGCAGGAGAGGACGACTTCGGCATCAGCTACCAGCCGGACGTGCTGCTCGCCAGGGGCCAGGACGTGCCGGTGGTGGCGGTGACCGCCATGGTGCAGCACCCGCTCAATTCCATGATGGCTCTCACGTCTTCGGGCATCGAGCGTCCCGGCGACCTCGCAGGCAAGAAGGTGGGCTACCCCGGCATTCCCACCAACGAGCCGCTGCTGGACACCATGCTAAAGGCGGACGGCCTGCGCGGCCTGGAGGACGTCGAACTGGTCAACGTGGGGTTCAATCTCGGGCCCTCGCTCATCAGCGGAAGCGTCGACGCGGTGGTGGGCGCGTACTGGACGCACGAGAGCATACTCCTCGAGCTAGAAGGCCACCCCGTAAACATCATGCGCATGGAGGAGTGGGGTGTGCCGGACTACTACGAGCTGGTGATAGTGGCGAGCGAGGACACCATCGCGAATCGCGCGGACGTGGTGGAGCGTTTCGTGCGGGCCGTGAGCCGGGGCTACCGGGACGCGGTCGCCGACCCCCAGGGGGGCGTGGACGTGCTGCTGGAGCTGGGCGGCGACGAGGTGAACGAGGCGCTGGAGCGCAAGGGCGCCGACCTGCTGGCTCCCCTGTGGCAGACCGCCGACGCCGACTTCGGCGAGCAGAAGGCCAGCAAGTGGGAAGCGTTCACCACCTGGATGCAGGAAAGCGGCCTGCTATCCGAGGACGTGCGGGCGCAGGACGCCTACACGGACCGGTTCTCGGGGGAGTAGGGCGGTTGGCGACAGATTCGCACCGGCAGCGCGATGAGTGAACGTGTATACGTCTTCCTGGACGAATCGGGCAACCTGGACTTCAGCCCCCGTGGAACCCGCTACTTCGTGCTGGCCAGCGTTAGCATGAAGCGGCCGTTTCAACTGAACGACGCTCTGGACAGCTACAAGTACGACTGCATCGAGTACGGATTGGAAGAGGAACGGTTTCACTGCGCCAGTGACAACGTCCATGTACGCAACAGGGTGTTCGACACCATAAGAGGCCAACTCGATGGTATAGAAATCCATAGCCTGCTAGTGGAGAAGCGCAAGGTCAGCCCTGGGCTAAGGGCCGAGGCTCGTTTCTACCCGGAGATGCTGGGCTATCTTCTCAGGTACGTGCTGACACGACCGTCGCACGCAGCGGCAGAAGAGATAATCGTCATCACGGACACACTTCCTCTAAGGAGGCGACGCCAGGCAATCGAAAAGGCGGTCAAGACCACTCTTGAACGGATGCTTCCCAATCACCCGAGACATCGCATTCTACATCACGATTCTCGTTCGCATTACGGGCTACAAGTCGCGGACTACTGTTGTTGGGCCGTCTTCCGGAAGCACGAGAGGGGCGACGGCGCGTACTTCGGGCGCATCCAATCGGCAGTACGCAGCGAATTCGACATCTTCCAAGCCGGCGCTACCTACTTCTACTGACGCCCGACACAAAAAATGACCCCCCCAACTACTCCGTTTCCGGAGAGAGCCCCTTGGGCTCTTGTCATCGGGGGGGAACCTTTGAACCAAGTACAGAGTACATCATGGATAGTATGACGTCAACAATTCGACAGACGTTCCAGGGCCTTTTCAAAATCCCTTCCCCCTCGGGTGTATAGGATGAGGGATAAGGTTTCCGAAATTGTCAGAATAGATTTGGGGTGATACCATCCCGACCATACGACGAAAGACAGGCCGTTCTTGAGCGGCGCCTGAAGGCTGACGCTCGCCTCCAACGTCCCATGTGGCTATCTCACACCTTAGCCCAACCCGGAGCAAGTGTGGTGACCGATACGTTTGAGACCACCCTAACCAACATCATTAGCCAAAAGTCGGGCTTCGAATCGCGGGATGAACACGCGGTTGAAATCGGCGTAGTCCTACCTTTGCTCGAGCAAATCGGATGGAATACCAAGAACATCTCGGAGATATACCCACAGCGTGCTCTGCCTGACGGTAGAATCGTTGACTTCGACCTTCAGATTGATGGCGAAAGCAGAATAGTGATTGAGGTCAAGCGTTGGGGGCACCCGCTGAACGATGATGATGAGGGCCAATTGGCGAACTATTGCCGGCAGGCCGGCTCGAAACTCGCCGCGCTGACCAGTGGCCGCATCTGGCGGCTGTACTTGCCACCCACACAACGTGGAGGGCTTAGGAGGTTCCTCGAGTTCGACGTCACCACAGCAGAACCTCCCCAGTCGGAAAACTGGTTTAGTCAATTCCTCTCCCGTGACAGCATGGTCGATTTCAGGCCATCGGTCACCGCGGCCCGCATATTGTACAGGGAATCGCAAGCGTATCAGAAGTTCAAGCAATCGCTGACCAAGGCATGGGATGAACTTGCCAATGATGAGAACACGCTGGCGGATCTGGTTCTGGAATTCACTGAGCACAGGGGCATACCAACGAGTCGAGAAAATGTCATGCGCTTCCTCGGGTCGCACGCTCCCTTGGTGAACGAGGCAACTACGAACGAATATAATTCGCGCAAGAAGCCTGCCTCCTTCGCGATCTACGCCTCACCGACTGGCAGTAGGAAGAAAACCCACCAGATAGAAGGGCGCAAAGGTTGGCATAGACTTCTAATGGAGGTCTGCGAACTGATGCGTAGCCGGCATCATGAGAGCTACCGCCGAAATGTTCTCTCAATGACAGATAGGTTCGCTGAGCAAGAAGACTCCATATTTAGCACTCCAGTAGGCAGTGAGGGAATCTACGCTAGGTGGGGATCGTCCGGAGAGATTAGAGAATCCTGCTACCAGCTAGTCACAAGGTTCGGCTACCCAAGGGAGTCCCTTGTCATCCTGGATTCCAACGGTGCAGTTCTGTGAACATACCTGGCAGTCTTTGGCAGGACTGCACCGACTCTGGACTGTCCCTATCCCCTCCAGTGGAACGACGGCTTTGGCGCTTCCGGCAATCCAACACCGGTTCGCGGACGACATAGGCAACCACAGGGGAAAATCACATGACACAGTTGCTTGAAAAAGCCTTCAAAATGGCGTCAGAGCTTCCCGAAGAACAACAGGACATGCTCGCCCAGATCCTGTTGGATGAATTGGAGTCCGAGCACAAGTGGGATGAAATCTTCAGCCGTCCCGAATCGGAGGAACTGCTGAACCGGATGGCCGAAGAGACTTTGGCGGATTACAAGGCGGGGTTGACTGAGCCTCTAAACCTCGAAGAATTGTAAGTGTGCGTTCGCGTGTACGGCAGAGCTTTTGGGACGCTTACCGACGCCTACCCGATCATGTACGGCGGCAAGCGCGCCAGTCGTATCGTCTCTTCGCGTCAAACCCTCATCACCGTAGCTTGCGATTCAAGAGGGTGGGTCAGCGGTACCCTGTATACTCCGTGCGAGTCAGCAGAGGATATCGCGCTCTCGGCTTGGTAGTCGAGGCCCAAGTCACGTGGTTTTGGGTAGGTCCCCACCAAGAATACGAAAGGCTCATCAGGCAACTTTAGCCGTGTGAATAGGAAGAGGGTGTTGAAGATATGTCGTTGACGCGCCAGCTAAGGCTCAAGTATGATGACCTCTGGCAGAAGATGGTCTTTCATCCCTTCGTGGAGGAGATGGGAGACGGCACTCTGCCGACGTCGAAGTTCCGGGCCTACTTCCTGCAAGACTACGTGTTCGTGAACGACCTCGCCACGCTGATTTCGCTGGGCATCGCCAAGGCGCCCAACATCGAGGCCGCGGGCGTGCTTCACGGCTTCCTATCGGGACTCGTCGCGCCGGAGGGCGCGCAGGAAAACGACCTCTTCGTGCGCGCGTTCCGCGAGCTGGGAGCGACGGAGGCCGAGTACTCCGCGGCAGCGGCCTCGCCAACCACCCAGGCGTTCGGCGACTTCCTCGTCAGGACCGGCTACGAGGGCGACTTCGACGACATAGCGACCGTACTCTACGTGACCGAGGGCACCTACCTGGACTGGGGCACGCGGCTGCTGGAGCGGGGCGCGCGGCCCGCCAACCCAATCTACCGGGAGTGGATCGAGCTTCACGGCCCGGACGTGCTGGGTGGACTCGTCGAGTGGCTCGGCCGGCACATCGACCGCGAGGGGGCCGAGCGGCGCAGGGTCAGAACGGAGCGCGTATTCCTCACCGCGCTGCGGTACGAGTACCTCTTCTGGGAGGCGGCCTACCACGGAGAGGACTGGCCCGACAACCGGAGGTGAAAACGCCATGAGCACCGTCTACCGCGCTATGACCATCGCCGGCTCAGACTCGGGCGGCGGCGCCGGCATCCAGGCGGACCTCAAGACGTTCGCCGCACACGGCGTCTATGGCACCTCCGCGCTTACCGCCATCACGTCCCAGAACACCACGGGCGTCACCGACGTTCTCGAACTGCCCGCGTCGCTCATCGAGTCGCAGATAGACGCCATAGTCTCCGACATAGGCGCGGACGTGGTGAAGACCGGTATGCTCTCCAGCTCCACCGTCATAGAGGTCGTCGCGGCCAAGGCCAGGCAGCACGAGATGGACGCCCTCGTGGTCGATCCGGTGATGGTGGCGAAGGGCGGCGACAAGCTGTTGCAGGACGACGCGGTGGACGCCCTGCGCTCTCTGCTCGTCCCCATCGCGATGGTGATAACACCCAACATACCGGAAGCGGAGACGCTGCTCGGCGTGAAGATAGAGACGCTGGACGAGGCCAAGGAGGCGGCCCGGGCCCTGGTCGGAATGGGCGCGCGGGCGGCGGTCGTCAAGGGGGGCCACCTCAGCGGGCCGCCGACCGATATGCTGTACGATGGCGAGGAGTTCCGCGCCTACACGTCCAGGCGCATCGACACCACCAGCACTCACGGCACCGGCTGCACCTTCGCATCGGCGATAGCCTCAAACCTGGCGAAGGGCCTGCCGCTCAGGCAGTCCGTCTCGCTCGCCAAGTCCTACGTGAGTTCGGCCATTCGCCTCGCCCAACCGATAGGCCGCGGCCACGGCCCCCTCAACCACTTCCACATGCTCGAAGACACGCCAGATTAGGGTTGATCTTCCAAAAGTCCCTTCCCCCTTGATGGGGGAAGGTTAGGATGGGGGTGAACGACCTTTGGCCCTGTATCTGACCGAAGAGGAAGTTTCCAGCCTGCTCGACATGGACACGGCCATCGCGGCCGTGGAGGATGCGTTTCGTCACCAGGCGAACGGTCTCGCCACGAACAGCCCACGTGGACGGCTGCGGCTGACCAACGGACACTTCAACCTGATGACCGCCGCCGCGCCCGGTCTGGGCGTGATGGGGCTGAAGGCCTACGCGGGCGGCGGATTTCACGTTCACCTTTCCAGCAGCGAGACCGGCGAGCTGCTTGCCATCATCGAGGCCGGCCAGCTCGGCCGCTTGCGCACCGGAGCGGCGAGCGGTGTGGCGACGAGGTTGCTCGCGCGCGAGGACTCCGCCACGCTGGGTATGATAGGGACGGGCCGCCAGGCGCTGCCGCAGGCCGAGGCTGTGCTGCGCGTGCGGCCCATAAGCCGCGTGGTGGTGTACAGCCGGGACCCCGAACGAAGGCGAGCCTTCGCCACCCGCGCCGCGAGCGCGCTCGGCGTCGACGTCGAAGCCGCCGATAGCGTCGAGGAGTGCGTGGGCCGGGCCGACGTGCTGGCCGTCATCACCAACTCCGCCGAGCCGGTGATTCGCGGCGAGTGGCTGCGCCCCGGAGTGCACGTGAACGCAGCCGGCGCCAATAGCTGGGCGCGCCGCGAGTTGGACGACGAGTCGGTGCGCCGCGCCGACGTCATCGTTGTGGACGACCTCGCGCAGGCGCGGACCGAGTGCGCCGACCTGATGCACGCCGTGGAAACGGGCGCCACGCGCTGGGAACAGGTGAGTCCGCTGAGCGACGCGCTCGCGGGCCGCTCGCCGGGCCGCCAGAGCCCGGAGGACGTGACGCTCTTCGAGTCCCAGGGCGTCGCCCTGGAGGACATAGCCCTGGGCCTGCGCGCCTACGAACGCGCCGTACAGCGCGGCACAGGCCGCGAGCTGCCGTTCGGGTAGTAAAGACCAATCCACCGGCCCAATCCTAATCCCTGCGAGGGGGAAGGTTTTTTGGCGACCACGTTCATTGGAAAAACTGCGCCTTGATTTTCACGTGGTGCATAAATTATACTGTTTCACGTGATGCGAAACAGCTATTATCCTGAAACAAAGCTAATTGACGCGGCAGTCAGGGACATACGCGACCGCTTGCCCCCGGGTTGGCGCTTAGGGGAACGAGCGGGAGAGATACCCACGAAGTCCGTGAAAGGACTCATCCGCAGGATCGACGCGATTTTGGAAATCCGTGCCCCGAACGGAACCTCGTCCGACGTCGTGGTGGAAGTCAAACGCAGCCTGGTCGAACCCAGAATGGTGCTATCCGCATCGCACCAACTGAAAGAATTGGCGCACCTGCGATACCAGGAATCCGGTGAAGGGGCGGACGCGCCCGCCCTCATGCTGATTTCGAACTACCTCAGCCCCCTGGCGAGAGAGCACCTGACGGAATCCGGGATAAACTACGCCGATTCGACGGGCAACATCCGGTTTGCCGTCAACCGTCCGGCCATATTCATCGAGACTCAAGGCGCAGTCAAGAACCCGTTCAGGGAAGAACGCCCGCTGCGCTCCCTCAAGGGCGGCCGCGCGGCTCGTGTCGCCAGGGGCCTCATGGACTATCAGCCCCCCTTCGGAACGCGGGAACTGGCCGCCAAGATAGCCAGTTCGCCGGCAATGGTGTCCAGGGTATCCGGCCTACTGGAGCCGGACGAAATCGTCGCCAAGGAGAGCCCGAGAGGACGCATAGTCTCGGTATATTGGGAGGCGCTCGCCCGCAGATGGGCCGAGGACTACGACCTGGCGACTTCCAACACCGTGTCAACCTGGCTTGAACCGCGCGGGGCAAAGGCCCTGTTCGGACGGCTGCGCCGCGCGGACTTCCGATACAGCGTCACCGGCTCATTCGCGGCATATCGCCTGGCGCCTTTTGCGGAGCCGCGCCTGGTCACGTTCTACGCCGACGCCCCGGAGTCCGCCGCCCTTTCCCTGGGACTGCGCCCGGCCGAGACCGGCGGCAACGTCCTGATCATGCGTCCATTCGACCCCGTGGTGTACGAACGCGCCGAACGTGCCAATGGCATCACCTACGCCCGCGTAACCCAGGTTCTGGTGGACCTTATGAAGGGGCCGGGGCGAGGACCGGAGGAAGCGGAGGCCCTGCTGGAATGGATGAGGAATAACGAGGAAGAATGGAAGCTACCCATGACCAAGGCCACATAGACGCTCGCGAGGCGCTGCTCGACGCAGTGGAGGCGCTGGGGCCGCACGGCGACGCCGCCATTCTAGTGGGTGCACAGGCAATCTACATTCATACGGCAAGCAGGGACACCGACTTTGGCGTCTCGCCCTTCACATACGACGCGGACATCGCTATCGACCCTTCGCTGCTGATGGACAGCACGCCTATCGTTGACGCCATGAGTGTCGCGGGGTTCAGACTGGAGGACCAACCCGGGCTTTACAGGAGAGGCCCCACGTCTCGAGTCGACCTGCTGGTACCCCAAGCGGTGGGCGGCCCAGGACGCAGAGCGGCCCGGCTTGGCGTGCATGGCAACAAGGCGGCAATGAAAGTTCGAGGACTCGAAGGCGCGCTGGTCAGCCATTCGCAAAGAACTATTGATTCTCTCATTCCCGACTCCCCTCGCTCGTGCGTCCTGAAGGTAGCAGGGCCGGCCGCGTTGCTGGTTGCGAAAGTGCACAAGATAGCGGAACGCCTGGATGCCAATAACCCCAACCGCCGGAACCCGCTTCCCAAAGACGGGTTCGACGTCTATCGGCTGATGCGAGCGACCGACACCTCTGAAATGGCTTCCGAACTTCGGCTACTGCGTTCGAGCGAGATTTCGGGCCGGGTTACTTCCGAAGCGTTATCGATGTTTCGGCGTCTGTTCAGCGCCCCAGATGGCACTGGGACCAATCTTGTCGTTGACCATGTACGCGCAATCGAAGACACCGATTTCATAGCGCAATCCAGCGCAGCCCTGAGCCAGGACCTGTTGGATGCCATCTCGTGCTAGAAGCAGGCACATTGCCGCTGGAGGTCACGCCTCTGGCGTAGGGCGCGAGTTGCCGTTCGGATAAGGGCGTCGCCCGTTTCTAAGCGCGGGGACTTTGCCCTGGCCGAGCGGTCGCTCACCTCTGGTTCATGTTGACGCCGCGGGTGGACAGGGACGCCAGAATGGGCGATTGCCGCCCGAACCAGTGTATGCCCAGGTAGTGCTTGGCCCTGGTCGTCGCCATGTACAGCAACTTCTTGTTGAACAGCGTGTCGCTGAACGTCTCGTTCACGCCCATCACCATCACGGCGTCGTACTCCAGCCCCTTGGCGTCGGGAATGCGAGCAAGGACGGTTCCCGACGTCGTATGCTCCTCCTGCCCGACAAGGGCTATGCCATCTATGCCTCGTTCTTTGCAGAAGTCGCTGAAACGGTTCAGGTTGCGCTGGTCGCGTACCAAAATGGCGATTACGGCGGCGTCCATCTCGTCCAGCGAGCGGATGCGGTCGAGGTCGTCGATTATGCCCTGGTACATCGCGTCGCCGTTCCTGTAACTGTTGAACTCGACGCGGTGGCCCTCGCGCTCGAACGGGATTGGCGCCGGAATGTTCCTGTCGAACGTTCGGAGTATGCGGTTGTTGAATAGGGTAATCTGCCTGCTGGACCTGTACGACCGGCGGGCGCGCTGCCTTTCAATCTCGGAGCGTCCGAAAACCCTTTCCACGTCGCGCCAGCTACTCACGCCGCGATAGGGGGTGAGCCGCTGCGCCGTGTCGCCCAGCACCGTGAACCAGTTGTTGACCGAACTGGCGGCCAGCAGCTTGAACTCGATGGGCGATACGTCTTGGGCTTCGTCCACCACCACGTGGCGATATTCCGGCGTGATGGTGTCGTTCAGCAGGTGATCCATGTAAGCCAGCGCGCCCACGTCTGCGTCGTCGAACTCGCGCGACCGCAGCTTGGACGCGGACTCGGCGAGTTCGGCAGCCGTAGGTTCCGACAGTTCCACACCGGCCAGGCTCGCCAGCCGTTCGGGGTCGGATAGCAGCGCGATGTATTCGTCGGGGAAGTCGTAGCGGGGCCACGCCGTATCGCACCACTGCTCCACGGCGCCGCGCACCTCCGCTTGCCGTCGGTCACGCTCGCGGCGAAGGTCTTCCAGCGTGGTCGCGTGCGAGAGCGGGCGCGGCCGATCCGCCGCCTGTATGATGCTGGCGATTCGGTTGACGAACCGCGCTCTGGCGAGGTTGAGGCCGCGCCCCCTTTCCGATGGATTGAGCGCGGCGTTGAGCGCGGACCTGACCTCGCCGTCGGACAATTCGGGCGTCGGTTCCAGTTCGGGAACCTCTGCCGAGAGTTGCCCGCACTTTCGCCTGGTTTCTTGCGCCCTCTCCGCAACGTGTCTTTCGATGGCGTCGGCCATGGCGAGAGACCCCTTGAACGTCTCCGCTTCTTCGTCGTACAGCGTCATCTCGCCCCGGTCGAGCAGGTTGTTCCAGATTCTCGGCCGGACGGCAGTCCGCACCGACAGCTTTTCGTCCAGCCACTCGCTGAACCGCGCCTGGTGAACGCCTTCCCGCACGCCCAGGGTGGGCAGAATGTCGGCGGCGTATTCAAGGAACGCCTGGGAAGGCCCCACGAACAGAGTCGTGGCAGGCGTGGGACGCTGCGATTCCGGCACGTCGTTGAACGGCGACAGCAGAAAGGCTATGCGGTGCAGTCCTATCTCGCTCTTGCCGCTGCCCGCCGCGCCCTGCACGATGAGGACTTTGTCGCTGACGTTGGCGATGTTCTCGTACTGGTCGGGTTCGATTGTCTCTACGATGACCTGTAGATGACCGTCGTCGCGCCCAACGCCGCTCACCGCTTCGCGGAGCAGTTCCTGCCTTCCCTCGGAGTCGTCCGGCGGTTGCTCTGCGGACGGCGCGGGCAATTGCTCCGGGGCCGGGGCGGGCGGCAGCCGGCGGAAAATGTCGTTCACGCCTTCCAGGGTCTGGTTGCGGATTCTGATATACCGCTTGAGATCGACCCTGGTGGCGATGTACCCCCTGGGGGCGGTGTAGCCATCTTCATAGCTTTGCGTGTACCAAAGCCTACCGACCGGGCTGGTCCAGCTGTACACGCCCTTGCCCGGGATGAAGACGATTCCCAGGTAAATCTTCCTGAGCGGCGCAGCGGAGTCGTCCGCCTCCTCGTTCGCCGGTTCGTTCGTATGGAAGTAGTCCAGCCGGCCGAAGTACGGCTGATCGAGCGCGGCGTAGAGCGAATCGGCGTTCGCTTGCAGAATGGCCTGAATGCCGTCGGCGGATTCTTGATGCGCCGCGGTCGCCGGCATCTGCCCTTCCAAACTGACACGTTGCTCTTCGATGTACTGGATTACGTCGGCGAGCTTGGCGGCCTCTTCCTGGAAGGCGTCGTCTTGGAGTTGGTTGGCGTCTATGGATTGGTTCATGGGCGTGTTCCTTGAATCACTTACGGGGGCGATGCGTTCGGCGCAGTCTCGGACTCGCACGCTTGGAACCGGCGCAGGCGGCCGCGAAATCGTCGAACCACACGATGTCCCACCGCATCTTTTCGCGCGCCGCCTTACGCTTGTTGGGATGGCCGATATGCCAACCGCTATGGCGGCTGCACCGGTACGCAGCCATATCCGAGAAAAGGATTCGTTGCTTGTACTTGCGCGCTGCCTGCTCCGCGTCAGTCCGACTCTTGAAAAGTATCTTGTCCGTGCACTTGGTCTTTCGTCGGTTCGTGGTAGTGGTTCTCATGCCTTTACCTCCTGGCGTCTGTGTTCTTCCGTCCGATTGTCCGTTGCCGTTTACCATGGCACGTTGTCCTCCTCTTCTGTGTCGTCCTCGTAGTCATTGCCGTCATCGCCGTCGTCCGACGACTCATCGTGCGGTTGAGCCAACCGCCACATTCCTCTGCCGACGTTGATGAAGCGCGGGTCAATGCTGAGATATGTGCTGACGCTTGCCAGGGGGTTTTGTCCCCCAATGTGCACACCCTTCTCCACGAGCTGCTTATAGATGTCCTGTCTGCTGAGCGGAGATGTGGCCTTCAGTATGGCTGCTATGGCATTGCTCCGACGAAGCCCAGCGTTGAGACCGCCCAAGTCTGTCTGCGGTGGGTTCGCGGATGATGAGACATTCACGGGCGCCTGGGCGCTCGACCCTTGGGTCTCGAAATAGGGCAGGACGTCCTTTAGTGCCTCGATCTGTCCGTCGATTCGGAGTTTTTCGCTTTCCAACTGACTGATGGCTGCCTTCAGGGCCTGGACGATTGATTCGTTGTTAGCCATCCCTTCTCCTTTCGGCACAGGGCTATGTACCATTTCAAATTTAAACAACAGGACTTGTATGTTAAACTAAAAACTTCAATGTGTATGTAATTTATACCACCGCAGCACCTATGCTTTTTCACGCACCACGACCCTATTGTAGCTATGTTCAAGCGAATTTCGGGACATTACCTCTTACCCTACACTATCCTGCACCGAGATGCAAGCGCTTTTTGGGCGAATTCCGGTACCTTTTCGTTTTGTCTCTCGTCTGGGGGCTGAGATCTGACAGGAATAGTGTTGGGAATGGCGGCGTTTTTTACCGGCGACGTCACCCCCATCCTAACCTTCCCCCGTCAAGGGGGAAGGGACAATATGAAGAACACCTACTCCCTGTCAGCCCTATCGCCAAGCCGTGCTGCCCTACGTGCTATAATTGCGCGTGCCATTTCCAGAAATCGAGGTAGCCTGCCTTGTCCACTGAAACCATAGAGGTTTCGCCCGAACTCAGGCGAGGCCGAAATCAACTGGCGGCCACGGTCGTTGTGGGCCACGCCGTCAAGCACATTTACAACTCAGCGCTGCAATCCATACTGTTCCCGGAGATCAAGATAGGGCTTGGGCTGAGCGGCACCCAACTCGGCACGCTGGCGTTTTCCCGCCAGGCGACTAGCTGGGTCACCACGGTCTTCGCCGGCTTCCTCGGCGACAGGTTCGCCGACCGCGCATCGCTCATGCTGGGCATATCGCTGCTGATGACGGGGGTGTCCTACTACCTGCTGGGCGTAGCGGACAGCGTGGTCTCGGAAGACCTGATATTCCTCGCGGTGCTCGCCATCATGCTGCTGATAGGCGTCGGGCCGTCGCTGTACCACCCGCCCGCCATCGGCGCGCTGTCGCGCCGTTTCCCCGACCGCCGCGGGTTCGCCATATCGCTGCACGGCACCGGCGGCAGCGTGGGTGAGGTTGGCGGCCCGCTGCTGGCGGGCGTCGTGCTCCTCGGCTGGCTGGCGATGACGTGGGACAGCGTGCTGGTGTACAGCCTCTTCCCCGCGCTGGTGTGCGCCGTGGCCATCTGGCTTTTCATGCGAAACGTGCCCGGCGGCGAGATGCGGGCCGTTGGTTCGGTGCGGGAGTACTTCGCGTCGCTGCTGTCGCTGCTCAAGCGCAAGGCGCTGTACGTGCTGGTCATCGTCACGGCGCTTCGCAGCGTGGGCCAGAGCTCGGTGATGATATTCCTGCCCGTGTACCTTCGGGAAGAGTTGGACTTCTCGCCGAGCAAGGTCGCGATTTACCTGTCCCTCGCGCAGGTGGTGGGCATCGTGGCGCAGCCGGTGATGGGCTATCTGGCCGACAGATTCGGCTACAAGCCGGTGCTGGTGCCCTCGATGCTCCTGATGAGCCTGCTGGCCATGGCGCTGGGATTCGCCGATCCCGAGCCGTTCTTCTGGCAGATAAGCTGGCTTACGATTACGATTATGGTGATGGGAACCGTGCTTTACGCGCTGCACGCCATATTTATCGCGGCGGCGATCGAGGCCGCCGAAGGAGCCGTCCAATCGACCATAGTTTCGCTCATCTACGGCGCGAGCTTCATCGGCACGCTGTCGCCCGTGATAGCCGGCCTGATATGGGACAACTACGGGGTCGAGGCGACGTTCGTTTACGGCGGCGCCCTGGTGCTTGTGGGCACGCTGGTACTGGCAATCATGTTGAGGCTGCCCAGTAGAGGGCGGGCCACGGCGGCCGCCGGTTAGCGCGTACTTACGGGGACTGCGGCCAGCTACCCAGGAGGTGACTCAATGGAACAACACCACGTTACACTGAAGGACGTGACCAGGGAGGACGTGTCCCGCATCCGCTTGTGGCTGAACGACGACGAAGTGGCGGAGAGCTGGTTCGGGCGTTACTCCTACGGCGACCCCGCCCACCTCGGATACCATCCCAACGAGGTGGAGGACACCTCGGACGAGGAGTGGCAACGCATCTTCGACGACCCCGAGCACCGCATCCTGTCCATCTACAGCGAGGACGACGAGCACATCGGCGAGATTCACCTGGCGATAGAGGAATCGCTGGGCGACGGCCAGATTTCGATTCTCATCGGGCGCAAGGACCTGTGGCATCACGGCTTCGGCACCACGGCCATGCGCGCCGCGCTGGAGAAGGCGTTCGACGACTACGGGCTTTACCGCGTCTGGGCGGACATTCCCGAATACAACGCCGCCGCCCTCACGCTGTTCCGCCACCTCGGGTTCGTGCACGAGGGAACGCTGCGAAAGAGCCGCCCGCACGAGGGTTCGCGGTTCGACTCGGTTGTGATGGGCATGTTGGCGGCGGAATACGCCCGCCAGGGTTGAGCGCATCCGGCCATCCGCACCGAATGATCGAACACGACCGGCGCGCCGCCGCGCCGCCGCCAAGCCAAGATACGGACGCGACGGCGCTGCGCGAGGGCGCGGAACGGCTGGGCGTCCCCCTCACGCCCACGCAGCTCGACACCTTCCGGCGCTACCACCGGGAGCTCGATCGGGGGAATCGCCGCGTCAACCTCACGTCCGTAGCCGACTGGCGGCGGGCGCAGGCCGTACACTACCTCGACTCGCTCAGCGTGCTTTCGGTCATCCCCCCCGCGTTGCTGCGTTCCGGCCGCCTGGCCGACGTGGGCAGCGGCGCGGGGCTGCCCGGCGTCGCGCTGCGCATAGCCGCCCCATCCCTTCGCGTTACACTAGTAGAGGCCACCCGCAAGAAGGCCGACTTCCTGCGCGGCCTGCCGGAGACACTGGGACTGTCCGGTGTGGACGTGCTCGCCTGCCGCGCCGAGACGCTGGGCCGCGACCCGGCGGCGCGCGAGGCGTTCGACGTGGTGACCGCGCGAGGCGTCGCCAGGCTGAACACCCTCGCCGAGTTCACCCTGCCGCTCTGCCGAGTCGGGGGCGTGATCGTCGCCTCGAAGGGAGCGGACGCCGAGTCCGAGGCCGTCGAGGCCGAGACCGCCGTCCGCGCGCTGGGCGGCATCCTACGTGAGGTCAGGTGGATCGACGTGCCCGGGCTCGACCGCCCCCGCGCCCTCGTGGTGCTGGACAAGGTGGCACCCACACCGGACCGCTACCCCAGAAGGCCCGGCATTCCGGGCAAGCGCCCGCTGTGAGCGAACGGGACCTCGGAAGCGGAGAGAACGGCCCACGCCGGGACTCCCCGCCCGCCATGTCGCTGCGGCGGCGCGTCCTCTCGCTTCCTACGCTGCTGTCCGTCGTTGTGGCGGTCGCCTTCGTCGTCTTTCTGGCCACGCGCTTCGATCTGGACTGGGGCGCGACCCTGGACAACCTGCGCTCCATGGACGTCCGGTTGTACGCGCTGGCGTTGGCTCTCTACTACGTCAGCTTCGCGTTCCGGGGGCTGCGCTGGCGGCTTCTGGCAAGAAACGCCGGTCTTGAAGACGGCCCAGACACGCGGCTGCCCTCGGCGTTCCGGTGCGCCACGCTCATCGTCGCCGGCTGGTTCGTCAACTCCATCGCGTGGCTCAGGCTCGGCGACGCCTACCGCGCCTATCTGTTCTCCGACGAGTCGCGGGCCGGCTTCTCGTGGAGCCTGGGAACGGTGCTGGCCGAGCGCGTGATGGACATGGCGACGGTGGCCGCGATCATCGCCGTGAGCGTGCTGGCCCTCGCGCTCACCGCCGACACGCCGGACGCGAGGAGCCTGGTGTTCAGGGCCGCCGCGGTCGCGGCAGTGATGACCGCCGCGCTTGCCGCGCTGGTCCTCGCCATGAAGGCGTTCGGCGCGCGTCTGGCGCGGCTGCTGCCCGGCAGGCTGGAGGCGGCCTTCCTCAGCTTCCGCAGCGGCGCGTTCGGCAGCTTCAAGCAACTGCCCACGCTGTTCGCGCTCGGACTGCTGGGCTGGCTCATGGAAATCGCGCGGCTCGGCTTCGTCGTGCAGGCGCTCGGCGCTGAGGTCGGGCTGCCCATGCTGGCGATAGTTGCGCTGGCCCACGCGCTGCTGAGCACCGTGCCGACGCCGGGCGGCATGGGGGCCGTGGAGCCGGGCGTGACCGGCCTGCTCGCGCTGAGCCTGGCCCGCCACGAGGCCGTTTCCATCGCGCTCGTGGACCGCTCAATCACCTATCTCAGCGTGCTGGTCGTGGGCGGGCTGGTCCTTTTGGTGAGGCAACTGGCGCGCGCCAGGAGGAAGTCCGCGCCGGAATCGCCGGGGACGGCGTAGATTCGACGCGGCGACCTTTGAGTCCGCGCCCAAATTTCGCTTGACTTGTAGCGTACTTGCGGGTACACTCCGCGCCAAGCGAGGAAATTCTGCGGAGGTACACCTATGCCTAAAGAAGTTCACCACGTAGTAACCCGCCCCGGACGGAGGCACGGCGACCCGGAGGTAGAGATTCCCGTTGCAGAAGATCTCGCTACCGTACCGGGCGCGCCGGTGCGGCAGGAGGACGTTTCCTTCTACACCAGGGTTTACCCCCTGGAGACCCAGAACATCGAAAAGGCCGCCGACCGCGACTGGGTCTGGACGGTCTACACCCCCGACGTGCTCGAGTACCGCGAGCGGCACGACGAACTGAACCAGCCGCTGGTTGACGCCGCGCTGGTCAGCGGCGACATCGAGCCGACCGGCGAGAACGAGCCGGGCAAGGACATGACCGACGCCATCCGGCTGAAGGCCAGGGAGCTCGGCTTCAACGAGGTGGGCTTCACCCGCTTCGACCACCACTACGCGTACAGCAGCAAGAAGACGTGGGTCAAGTACGAGCACGCCATCTGCGTCGCGCTCGAGCAGGACTACCTGCAAACCCAGACGTTGCCGAGCCTGGAGGCGGAGTTCGCCCACTTCGGCACCTACGAAATCGAGGGCGCGCTGGCGCTCGACCTCGCCGACTACATCCGCACGCTGGGTTATCACGCCCAGGTGCACAGCCCCAACGACAACAGCGGCGCGTACATTCCCATGTTCATCGAGGCCGGCCTGGGCCAGCTCGGCGCCAACGGCCAGCTACTCTCGCCGCACTTCGGATCCAGGGCCAGGCTGGCCATCATCACCACCGACGCGCCGGTGAGCTACGACCAGCCGGTGGACTACGGCATCAACCAGTTCTGCAAAATCTGCCAGGTATGCGTCAACCGCTGCCCAGGCAGGGCGCTGCTCAAGGACAGGGTCTGGTGGAGGGGCACCGAGAAGTTCAAGGTCATCTACGAGCGCTGCCGCCCCGTGATGGCGCGCTACGAGGGTTGCGCCGTGTGCATCAAGGTTTGCCCCGTGCAGCGCTACGGCATGAAGCCGGTGATGGAGCACTACGTCGAGACCGGTGAGGTGCTCGGCAAGGGCACCCACAACCTCGAGGGCTACACCATCCGGGACAAGGGCTACTTCGGCCCCGGCGAGCTGCCCAGGTTCAACCGCCAGTTCTTCGAGATCCCGCACGGCAGGCGCGAGGAGTGGCTGTTCGAGCAGTTCAAGGAGAAGCTCTCCGAAGAGGGCGTCCCGGCCTACGAGGATCTCGTCGGCTTCGCCACCGATCTGAAGAAGATCCTGGACGAGGGCGACAGCACCCGCGGCGACGAATAGCCTGAGCGCGGCGCAAGGCGCGGGCTGAGCGCGCCACAGCCTGCCCGCGCCAGCCGGTTAGACGCAGAATCAACCAGGGGCCAGCCGCGCGGCTGGCCCCTTTACGTGAGGCCAACCATGTTCAGAAAAGACCACCTAGACGCCCTGTTCGGCGAACTGAAGAACGACTACGGCCAGTCCGACGAGTTCGAGCACCTCTCCCGCCAGGTCCACCTCGGCGTCGCCTACTCCGACGCGGGCCGCTCCCTGGGCGACGAGTTCGACCCCAGGGTGGTCGCGCTCATCGAAAAGCACAAGCCGGAGTAGCGGCAAGGACAACCCGAGATGGCAGATGAAGTTTGGACCAACAAACGATTCGACGACGTCAACAGGCGCATCGACCAGCGCATCAGTGATGTCAACCACCGCATTGACGACACCAACAGGCGCATCGATGATACCAACAAACGCATCGACCAGCGCATCAACGACGTTAACAAGCGCATCGACGAGCTTTCCTCTGACGTCAAGTATTTGGCGTCCCGCGTGACGGAATTGGAAAAGGGGCAGGTTCGCATGGAAGGGCAGTTGAACGGCCTACGAGAATCCCTGCTCCCGCGCTCCCCCGAAGGCGCTGGAACCTCTTCCGACTAACACGTTCCCCGGTAGAGAGGACAACCCAAGATGACACCCGAATTCTGGACCATGATTGGCGTTGCCTGCTCCGATTCCGGCCTCCTCCTGGGCGACGACCTCGACTCCAGGGTGGTTGCGCTCATCGAGAAGCACAAGCCGCAATAGCAGTGAAAGGGGGCCGACGTGACACCACTAGCTTGGGCAATCGTAGGCGTAGGCCACACGCTCACGGCGTTCATGCTCCTGGCCATCATTTGGATTCAAAGCCACAGAATCGACGATGTGGATAAGCGCGTTGACTATACGAACGACAACATTCGCAACGTCAACTCGCGCGTTTACGAACTGGAATCCGAAGTCAGGGAACTGAAATGGGAAACCAAACGATTGGAAGCAGAGAAGGTACATTTGAAACGGCAGTTGGACGATCTGCGCGAGCCATCGTTCGCTCGCTAAAGACGGTGAAGCGCACCCGCTCCTGACCGCCCGCTTTCCCCGCACCCGCCAATCTCCCGGGAGAACTAACATGACCACCACCACCGCAGCATCGCTCAAACGCAACAGCCACGTCGTCAGCATGGGCCCGGACCGCGCCGCCGCCCGCGCCATGCTCCGCGCCGTCGGCCTCAGCGACGACGACATGGACAAGCCGTTCGTCGCCGTCGCCAACCTCGCCAGCGACGTGACCCCCTGCAACGTCCACCTCGACAGGCTGGCGCAGAGCGCCAAGCAGGGCGTGTGGGACGGCGGCTCCGTCCCCTTCCTGTTCGGCACCATTACCATCAGCGACGGCATCTCCATGGGCACCGAGGGCATGAAGGCGTCCCTGGTGAGCCGCGAGGTGATAGCCGACTCCATAGAGACCGTCACCTTCGGTGAGAGCATGGACGGCCTCATCGTGGTCGCGGCCTGCGACAAGAACATGCCCGGCGCGATGATGGCCATGGCGCGGCTCAACGTCCCCTCCCTGTTCGTCTACGGCGGCGCGATTCTGCCCGGCAACTACATGGGCCGCGACATCAACATACAGGATATGTTCGAGGCCGTGGGCGCATACTCCCAGGGCAAGCTCACCCTGGACGAGCTCTACGGCATGGAGCGCGTCGCCTGCCCGGGCGAGGGCGCGTGCTCCGGCATGTTCACCGCCAACACCATGTCGTCGGCCATCGAGGCCATGGGCATGTCGCTGCCCGGCGCGGCGTCCATTCCGGCGGTGGACCCCCGCAACGAGGAGATTGCACATCGCGCCGGCGCGGTGCTCTACAACATGCTGGAGAGAGACATCAAGCCGCGCGACGTAATGACGCGCGAGGCGTTCGAAAACGCCATAACCGTGGTGCTCGCCATGGGCGGCTCCACCAACGCCGTGCTCCACCTACTCGCCATAGCGCGCGAGGCCGGGGTGGACCTCCACATCGACGACTTCGACCGGCTCAGCCGCATCACGCCCTACCTGACCGATCTGCGACCCGGCGGCCGCTTCGTCATGTCCGACATGGACAAGTCCGGCGGACTGCCGGTGCTGATGAACGAGCTGCTCAGGGCCGGCCTGCTCCACCCGGACGTGCTGACCATCACCGGCAAGACGCTCGCCGAGAATCTGGCCGAGTTCGACACGCCGCCCGACAGCCGCGTAATCTACCCCGTCTCCGAGGCGCGCAGCCCCACCGGAGGCCTCGTCATCCTCAAGGGCAACCTCGCTCCGGAGGGCGCGGTGATGAAGGTGTCCGGCACCGCCCACCTGAGCCACGACGGCCCGGCGCGCGTGTTCGACGGCGAGCGCGCCGCGTTCAACGCCGTCACCTCGGGCGAAATCAAGGACGGCGACGTGGTGATAATCCGCTACGAAGGGCCGAAGGGCGGGCCCGGTATGCAGGAGATGCTGGCCGTCACCGGTGCCATCATGGGCGCCGGACTGGGCGAGGACACGCTGCTCATCACCGACGGGCGCTTCTCCGGCGCGACGCGCGGCCCCATGATAGGCCACGTGGCCCCCGAGGCCGCCGTGGGCGGCGTGATCGCGCTCGTCGAGGACGGCGACCGCATCGTCATGGACGTGGAGACGCGCGAGCTGAGCGTCCGCGTCACGGAAGAGGAGTTGGCGCGCCGCCGCGACCGCTGGAGTCCGCCGCCGCCCAACTACACCACGGGCGTAATGGCCAAGTACGCCAAGCTGGTCTCCTCCGCGTCCGAGGGCGCAGTTACGGGTTAGGCGCGGGCGCGCTGAAGAGCGCTGGACGACGGGCGGCGCGCCCCCCTCACGGCAACTCCGCAATCCCCCACACCGCGAACCGCTCGAACTGCGTGGACTGACCTTCGATCGGATTTGCGGTGGCAGACCCAGCCACGGCGTGGACTCTCCCAGGGCCTGTCCAATCGCTCAGGTCGAGGTCTGCTATGTAGGAGTTGTTGATGAATAAGTGGCCCGTTTCGCCAAGCGCTATCACGAGCAAATGGTTAGAATCCCCTCTATTCGTGGCAACTGATTTCCCTGTCTCGAATGCCAGCTTTTCAGTGTGGCCACTGTCCGACTTCCAGTGAAGCCAGTTCGCCGATCCATTGATAACCACTCCGTAAGAACGTCCTTCTCCACCGTCTCTGAAGTAGAAGCCACTGATCCAGTCGTCTTCGGGGACGATGAAGCGAGATTCCATAATGCCGTCCGCTATCCACACACTGCTGGAATGGAAGCCATAGCTCCCAACACCAGCGCCATACCGCAAAGCGCCATCCACAGAACCTTGCTTCAATTCTACCGGCCGAACACTGAAGTCCCTGTAAGTGGTGGTCTCACCGGGGTGCTCATGCCCTTCAAGCCAACCCGTAATCGCACCCACAGAGCCAGTATCGGTAATCCCACTTAGGTCAAGCTCTGCCTCAAACTTCCCGTTGATGAACAGCCATCCTATTTCGTCAAGAGCAATCACTCGAACATGATTCTCGACGTTGGTTCCTGGTCTGATATTCGAAGAAAGTCCTCGCTGAACCTCTTTGGTACCGTTAGGTGCCTCACCATCACGAATGTCGTGATACCAGTACCGGCGACTGGTTACTGTCACGACGTGAAAACGTCGTTCGGCAGCCCGAAACACAAAACCATAGTTCCATGGCTTGCCCGGCGAAGTGTAGGAATCGCCGAACGTAGCCTCAATCACGGTATTGACTACGTTAAGTCCCGAGTCAAACGCCTCAAAGAAATCGTCATCGTTGTGCACCAACTCACCACTCACTGGCCCGAACCCACGTGACTCCGGCACCTCAGTCGATGTTCGCGTGGCCACTGTGCTAGAGGCGTCCTCAAACAGTCGAGTCCACACAGTGTCCCAGATGGCTGGGCCCTCCGCTATAGCGAGGCTAATGCCGAAATAGATGGCGAGGACTATCCCTATCTGCCCCAAACAACCCCGCCAGCGTGGCTTGCGCGCCCCGTCGCCGTCACCGGATTCCGTCTCTTCGCTCCGTCTGTAGCCGCCACTTGGCGGCGGCTGGCGCGGCTCACGGGCGTAGCCTCCGTCGTAGCCCACGCCGACCCGCTCCGCCGTGGCCCGGTCGTAACGCGCCTTGCTCTCCGGGTGCGATAGCACCGTGTACGCCTGGAGAATCTCTCGGTAGCGTTCGGTCGCGCCAGGCGAGCTATCGCGGTCGGGGTGATAGCGCAGCGACATGCGGCGGAAGGCCGCCCGCACTTCGTCTATTGAGCAGTTGCGGCGCGCCTCCAGTACGTCGTAGTAATTCCGTTCGCCATAGTACATTCCGCTAAGTGTGCCACTGCGCCCCCCATCACGGCAACTCCGCAATCCCCCACACCGCGAACCGCTCGAACTGTGTCGACGCGCCCGCAACGGAGTGGCCCTTGATATACGAGGCCACAGCGTGAACGGTTCCGGCCCCCGTCCAGCCCTGCAGGTCGAGGGCGTCCACGTAGGTGCTGTTGATGAACAGGTAGCCGGTGTCGCCGACAGCGATAACGAGCAGCAGGTTGGCCTGGCCGCGCGTAATAACGATTCTATCGTCCCGCTCGGAAGCCAAGTCTTCCCATTCATCGCCATTCCACAGGTTGTGATACCAGGCAGACCTTCCGCTGATAGCCACTACAAACGGACCATCTTCTCGGCTTGACCTGAACATGAACCCGCTGCTCCACTCACCTTCGGGCACAAAGAAGGGGGTGAAGAAGCGCGCCTCGATTATCCCGTCCGCCATCCACACGCGAGTTCGGTGTCTGTCAACCAGACTATCGTCGCCCGCTTGCTCAATAGCCCCATCCTCGGGACCGTGCGACAGTTCTATGGGGCGCACACTGAAGTCCTTGTAGACGGTGGTCTTGCCAGGATACTGGTGGTCCCTGAACCAATGATCAATCAGGCTGACGGAGCCTGCGCCGCTAATCTCCCGCAAGTCCAGCTCCGCTTCGAAGGCTCCGTTGATGAACAGCCAGCCCCGGTAGTCCAGTGTTATAACGCGCACGTGATTTTCAGCATTGCGGCCTGTTCTGATGTTTGGCGAGAACCCGTCTTGAACGTCTATGGCGTCGTATGGCGGCACATTGTCCCTTCGGTTGAGCATCCAATAGCCCCTGCTGGTGATGGCGAGTATGTAGTAGCGCTGCTCCACCGTCCGAAAGAGAAAGCCGTAACTCCAGTTTCTGCCCTCCGCCGAGTGGGTATCCACGAACGTCGCCTCTATCGACGCGTTGGTGAGGCTGACGTATGCCCGGCGGTGAACAAGGAGGTTGTCATCGCGGTGTTCCAGCTCCCCGCTCACCGGCCCGAAACCGCCTCCCGCGGTTGGTGTGGCGGTTAGGCGTATGACAGGTGTCGGAGTGGCTCGCGCAACCGGCGTCGACTGCGACGAGTCGCCCTTCATCACCGCAAACCGCGCCTCCAGCACGTTGGCGGACACCGCGAAGCCGATGCCCTGAGCCTCGTAGTCGCGGCCATCAATGTTGCGGCGCGTGAAGGTGTTCATGCCCACCACTTCGCCTTTATCGTTCAGCAGCGGGCCGCCGCTGTTGCCCGGATTGATGGCCGCGTCCGTTTGCACGTGCTCCACGCCGTTGTACGATCTGATGGCGGAAACGATGCCTCTCGTTATTGTCATGCTTTGGCCCAGGCTGAGCGGGAAGCCCAGCGCAATAACGTCCTCCCCCTCTCGCACACGCGACGCGAACGCAAGCGGCGCGAGATTGCGGTTGGTATCGACCTTGAGCAGGGCGATGTCCCGCCCCACGTCCGCCGACACCACCCGCGCCGCTATCCGCGCGCCGTCGTGAAACACGACTGTGACGCTCGCCTGTTCTTCCACAACGTGCTCGTTGGTGAGTATGTATCCGCCGGCGTCCACCACGAATCCCGTCCCCCCGCCGTCGCTGGCCACGATTCGCACCACGCTTTGCCGCGCCTCGTCCACTATGTCCGCCACCGAACGGCTGGCGGCAGGAGTAGGTGTGGGAGTATGCTCCGGCGTGGGCGTAGGCGCCACGGCCACTACCGTCGCCTGCTGGCTGGCCTCAGCCGTCGCCAAGGCGTCGGCCAGCGACGGGGGCGTGGACATCACCGTCGTGAGCGTGGGCGTCGGCGTGAGTGTGGGCGTCGACGTGGGCGTGGGCGTCGACGTGGGAATGGGCGTAGGCGTGGGTGTATAGGTAGGCGTGACTGTCGGCGTGGGAATGGGCGTAGGCCAGGGCGTCGGTATGGGCCTCGGCGTGCGTGTGGGCGTCGCCGTGCGTGTCGGCGTGGGCGTGATGGTAGGCGTCCAGGTAGGCGCGTGGGTCGGCGTGGGAGTGGGGCGCATGGCCACTACCGTCGCCTGCACGCCCGCGGCCACGGTCGCCTCGATGTCGGGCTGCGGCGTCGGCGTGGCGGTCGGCATTGCCATGGCGATGGCCGCCTCCACCGTCGCGGCGATGTCCGGCATCGGCTCAGGGGGAGGCGATCCGCCGCAACCGACCAGCCACAGCGCCACGAAAGCGGCCGCCACCGTCAGCAGCCCCCACGCGCGGCCCCCTGTCGGCCCGCAGCGCCCCCGTATCGTAAAACCCACCCGCTTTCACCTCACAATCGGCTTAGAGCTATCCGATAAGTCCCTTCCCCCTTGACGGGGGAAGGTTAGGATGGGGGTGATGACGTGATTCTCGGATAAGCTCTCGCGACCCTACCTCTCATTGTATTAACATTGAGCCGCGCGCGACAGCCCCAAAAGCCCCTTCCCCCTCGCAGGGCTACCCCCGCGAAAAAACGTCACTTTGCCGCGCCATCCGTCCCCGGCCCCACTCCATCCAGTCCAAACCACGTCACACCTCACCCACTCACCTGCGCAATTTCTCCCCACGAATCCGCTGTGCTGCCGGCAATTTCGCCAACCCTCTTGATTCCATCGCACATCCGTGCTACCGTCTCTCCATAACGCACCTTCACAACCCAATCGCCAACCTCGAACCGCCTGCCCGGCGCCCGATGCGAGGCCCCCGCCCGCGCCCCCGGCCGCGTGTCCCATTATGCGACGCTTCTGCCCCAACCCCCGCTCAATAAGGGACACTCGACGGCGCCGAATGTGACAGGCCACCGGCCGCTCCCAGCTACGAATGGCGCACAATGGTGCGGTTCGGAACACTTTTCGGCAAATCCCCCTCACGGGCAGCTTTTGGCCCCCGTCCACAGCCGGTCCGCTCCCATGTCCGCGAGGCCGGTATCGACTCCCTGGGCAGGCTGCTGCTGGCGGGGATACCGACTTTGTGATACATTGCACACATGGCCGGACGAACCGCAACCGCCCCCGTAGCCGCCGCCCGCTCGTGGTCTCCCGTTCGCGACGGACTGCTCGTGCTGAGCGCGCTGCTAATGGCGCTCAGCCTGTACATGATCTTCCTGTGGGCGCCGACCGAGCAGAACCTGGGCGTGTCCCAGCGCATCTTCTACTTCCACGTGCCGCTGGGCTGGCTCGGCATGGTCTCCATCATCATCGTAGCATTCGCCAGCATCATGCACCTGGTCACGGGGCGCGAGCGGTGGGACAGCCTGGCCCACGCCACCGCCGAGATAGGGCTGGTCTGCGCCACGCTCATCCTGGTCACCGGCAGCATCTGGGCCAAGCCCGTGTGGGGCGTCTGGTGGACCTGGGACGCCAAGCTCACCACCACGCTCATACTCTGGTTCATCTACGTCGGCTATCTCATGGTCAAGGCCTACGCGCCCGCGGGGTCGCAGGGCCAGCGATTCGCGTCTGTCGTGGCGCTCATAGGCGCCATAGACGCCCCCATCATCTACTTCGCCACGCTCTGGTGGCGCACCGCCCACCCCGAGCTGAACATCGGCCCGCTCGCCGAGTCCGGCGGTCTCGACTCCAGGATGGCGCTGACCTTCCTGGTTTCCCTGGTCATGTTCACGGTGTTGTACGTGTACCTGCTGATAGAGAGATACTCACTGAGGCAGACGGCAAATGACCTGGACGAGCTACACAGGCGAATCGCGTAGGCTGCGACTGGGACTCGCCCTGCTCGCGGCGGCCCTGCTGGTCGCGCTGATGGCGGTCGGCGCGCCCGCGCGCGCGGCTGACGCGCCGCCGGCCCAAGCTCAGACGTCCGACTCGCCAGCGGCCCAGGACGCTGAACCGGAAGCGAACCTGCCGTACCTGTTCGCCGTGTACATCATCACCTGGCTGGCCTTCTTCGGGTACGTGTTCTACATGTCGAGGCGCCAGCGTGAGATGCAGCGTGAGATAGACGACCTCAAGCGCGCCCTGGAAGAACGCGACGCCCAAGGGCGTCAATAACAGCAGAAGTCCCTTCCCCCTCGCAGGGGGAAGGTTAGAGCCGGCCCCGTACTCGATACGGGGATGGGGGTGAAATGTCCCAGGCCTCGGTTCCCGCCGACGAGATGTACGATGCCGCAGCGCCCGCCGAAGGCATCGCCAGCCGGTGGAGGCTGCTGGTCGGTCTCGCCGTGCTCGCGGCGGCGCTGGGCTACTTCGCCTTCCTGGCTTTCCAGAGCGCCACGGTCTACTTCTACACCGTCAGCGAAATGAGCGAGCAGCAGGCCACTCCCGACGGGAGGACTGTGAGGGTTGGCGGCAAGCTCGTACCGGAGTCGTTCCACCGCGCGGACGGTTCCACGCTCGCCAACTTCTCCCTCACCGACGGGGAGTCGACGCTGGCCGCGACCCACGACGGTATCCTGCCCGACCTGTTCTTCAACGAACACTCCGAGATTATCCTGGAGGGCGCGCACGTGCCCGGCGAGCCATTCGTGAGCGAGCGGGTCATCGTCAAGTGCCCGTCCAAGTACGCCGCCATGGAAGAAGAAGCGGGCTAACCTTATTGTCCCTTCCCCCTACTCTTCCACCCACACAAGGCGCCAGTGGGCGTACTCCGACGCGGCGAAGTTCGGGTGGAAGCCGCGCACCTTGGGCGACCACGTCCACAGCGAGACCGCGGCCGCCGGCATGTAGCGGTAGGCCCCCTGCAGCGCCCTAACCTGTATGTCCCTCACCAGGTCCCGGCGCTCCGCCTCGTCGAACGCCTGCGCCTGCGCTTCGATGAGCGCGTCCAGCGTGTCGTCGCGGTGTCCGGTGGTGTTCCAGCGCCCCCGGCTGTGCAGCAGCGTCAGCAGGTAGGCGTTGGGCGTCACCATCGGTGCGATCGGCCCAACGAACATCTCGTACTCGCCGCCGAGCCACACCTGTTCGGCGAACACCCTGCGATTCACCTTTTCCAGGGAGACTTCGAACCCGACGGCTTCCAGCTCACCAGCTATCATCCGGGCGTGGCTCTCATATCGTTCGCCGAAGTCGCCCACGGTCAACCGCGCCGTCCTGGGCGCGTCGCCGGGCAGCGGCGCGAACCTGGCGCGGGCCGCGTCCGGGTCTGCGAAGAACGACCGCAGCATGGTGTCGTCGAGCAGCCAGTCGGGACGCGCCAGCGGCATTCCCAGGGCGACGAATGCGGCGCCGAGCCACACCTCGTCGACGGCTCGCCAAGGGTCCATGGCCAGAAAGGCGGCGGCCCGCGCGCGGGGATCGTCGAAGGGGGCCGCCATGGTGTTCAGCGCGACCTCCAGGCCCGCGCCGGAATCCACGCTCCGCAGGAGGGGGGCGCCCGGTTGCCGGTCCCGCAGCGTCGGCCAGTCCGCGGGATCCACCTGGTGAACATCGATGCGCCCCACGCCGAATGCAGCGTTGCGAGTGGCCCCGTCCTCGATCACGTGCATCCTCAAGCCGTCCAGCAGCGGCAGGCCGGCCTCGAAGTAGTGCTGGTTGCGTTCGAAAACGTAGCCCTCAGCCGGTCCGCTCCTGGCGAGAAGCCAGGGCCCTGAGCCTACGGCGGGACCCGCCTTGAGGTCGCCCTCGACATCCACGGCCTCCCGCGCCACCACCTTGGTGTGCCCGTCCGCCAGCCCAACCAGAAAGTCGGCGTCGGTGGAGACGAGCGAGACCCTGAGTTCGTCCGCGGCGGGCGCTTCTAGGCTGTCGACCATCGCCAGCAGACCGGCGTTGGGCCAATCCGGCTGTCGCTGCCGCTCGTAGCTGAACAGTACGTCCTCGGCCGTGAGAAGCCTCCCGTTCACCGGCGCGGCATCCTGCCAGCGCACGTCTCGCCGCATGTCGAACACCAGCGTCGTGGCGTCCTCCATGCGCCAGGACTCGCAAAGCTCGCACTCGACGGCCAGGGTGGGCAGGTCCACGTCCGGCCCGGCCTTCAGCCGCAACAGCCTGCTGTAGATGATGCCCGGCCCCCACGTCGAGAGAGCGGGGGAGACTTCCTGGTGCACGTCCAAGTGGGGCGCCGCGTGCCGCACGGCGAGGTTCAGCACGCCGCCACGCTTCTGGGGTATCGGTGTCTGCGTCGGCGCGGGCGTGACCGTTGGCGGAGGCGCTGTGGCTGTCGCCCTGGGGGCTGGGGACGGCGTGGCGGTGGCCGCGGCTGGCGCTGCGGTGTCGTCAGGCGACGCGGTCGGCGACGGCGTGGGAGTGGCGATGGCCGTCGCCGTCGGTGGCGGCACGGTCGCGGCGGGTGCGGGCGTGGGCGCGACGGGGGTCGGCGTGACTGCCTGATCGTCCGAACAGGCGGCGACTATCAGCCAGGCCAGCACAAGAGCGGCGAGCGGCCAAGCGCGGCGGACGTAGCTAGGCGTGGGTCTCATTGCCGGCCCTCGCGCCCTTGAAGAGTGTTCGGCGCACGGTCCGGATGGAACCCAGCCCCTCACGGGGCAGGAAAACCGCGGCGATGATTGTGGAGGGCAGGAAGAACACGGCGTGCGTAATCACGGCGAACCCGAACGCGGCGGCCTCGTTGTCCTCGTTCACCAAGCCGAGAACGCGCAGGACGCCGACTACGGCGAACTCGAAGGTGCCTATGGCGCTGGGTGCGCCCGGTACGCTGGTGGCGAAGAAGATGGAGCCGAGTATCACGAGCGTCGCGACGATGGGCGAAATCTGGACGTCCACCGCCTGGGCCACCAGCCAAGCCGTAATCCCTACCAGTATCCAATACAGAAGGGTAAGGGCCGATGCCGACGCCAACCGCCCGGGACTTCTGCCCAGGTCCCTGAGGGCCTGCGACAGACTCTTGAGCATGTCCGCCAGGAAGGGCAGCCGCTTGAGGACGCCAGCCGCGCCGCTGCCGCCCCAGGCCAGCACGGGCACCACCAGCACCGCCACCACCGAGACTATCAGCAGGCCGACGATGACGGGCGTGAACACCTCCATTTCCGGTTCCTCGAAGAAGAAGGCCAAGCCAAAGAAGGTGACGGCCAGGATGCTGGCGCTCGCCACCAGGTCGAGCACGCGCTCCATGCCGAGCGTGGCCACAGCGGTGGAGACGCGCACGCCGTCCCGCAACGAGAGCACCGTGAGTTGCGCCAGCTCGCTGGCGATACGCACCGGGACCAGGTTGTTCAGCCCGATTCCCTCGTTCTGGACGATGAACAGGCGCATCGTCGAGACGCGCTTTTCGGTGAAGAGCATCTGCCAGCGGATCGCCCTGAGGGCGCTGGCCAGGATAAACACGGCGAACGCGAGCGCGACCAGGGGCACGGATACGCCCTGGAACGAGTCGATGACGTCTCCCCAGTCCAGGCCGCGTATAACCAGCCAGCCCAGAACGATGCTGGCCGCGATACCGATAACCGAGGGGCCGAAGCTTTGCAGCGCACTCTTCATACAGGGTGAACCATAGGGTCAATACGCGCCGTCCGCCAGTTCAGGGGCCTACACACGGCACTGTAGTATAATTCAGTTTGACGTGCCGCCGCCAGCAGTACGAGACTGAACAGCGCCTTCACCCCCATCCTAACCTTCCCCCTGCGAGGGGGAAGGGAATTCTGGTAACCAGGAACTCTGAGCAGTTACGAAGGAAAGGACGCCCGCCATGCTCATCGACTGCCACGCACACCTGGACTCATACTCCGACGCGGAGGTTGGCGAGATCCTGGAGCGCGGCCGGCGCGTGGGCGTCGGGTTCGTCGTGTCGGCCGGCACGACGCTGGAAACATCCGCGCGCTCCATCGAGCTTGCGGGCACATTCGACGACTTCTTCTCGGGCGTGGGCATCCATCCCATGAACGTGACGGGGCCGGTGGACGAGGCCACCTACGAGCGGCTGCGCGCGATGGCGCTTTCGAGCGAGAAGGTGGTGGTGATAAGCGAGATCGGGCTCGACTTCATGGAGGGCGCGCCGGACAGGGCCATCCAGTACCAGGCGTTCCGCGAGCAGATACGGCTGGCGCGCGAGCTGCGGTTGCCGGTGGTGTTCCACAGCCGGGAGGCGCACGACGAGGTGTTCCGGGTGCTGAGGGAGGAGCGGGCCTACGAAGTGGGCGGCGTGATGCACTACTTCCAGGACGACGAGACGACCGCAGGCAAGGCTATCGAGCTGGGCTTCTACGTCTCGCTGGCGAGGCCGCTGCTGCGGCTGCCCCACCTGCAGCGGGCGGCGACCAACCTGTCGCTGGACAACATCGTGCTGGAGACGGACGCGTCGCCGCAGCCGTTCAAGGCGAAGCGCGAGAACTGGACGGAGCCGCGCCACCTGCGGGTGATCGCCGACAAGCTGGCCGCGCTCCAGGGCCGCGAGCCGGAGGAGGTGGAGCAGGCGACCGGCGCGAACATGCGCGCGCTGCTGGGGCTGGGCTGGGATGCGGTGGCGCGGCACGTGCCCAGCGCCGGACCCGGCGGGTGAGACAAACCCCGAAGACTAGTGTTTCATTCCGTTTCTTCCGTCCCATTTCCCCGGATTTCGTAGCTGGGCGATCTGCGTTTCTCGTGACAGATGCGGGGGAAAGGATACGAGTTCGGGTCGAATGTGGACGGAAGCGGGACTAAGTGTCACGGGTCCCGGGGTGGTTGGGCGTGGTCGTCAGGTGGGGGATTCGGTTGTTAATGGAGCGAGGATAGCACAGATGTGCGGCGGCGTCAATGGGGCGCACGGAGGGGGAAACGGCACGTGCCGCGGGCGGCGATGGGTTGACACTCCAGGGTGGCTTGAGTACGCTTGAGGTGCCACTTCTTCGTGGGCTCGTAGCTCAGCGGTAGAGCGGTCGGCTCATAACCGATTGGTCGTAGGTTCGATCCCTGCCGAGCCCACCAGACTCGATAAAATCAAGAACTTTCGCATTGCGGATCCGGCCGGCCGTGTAGATTGAAGCGCCACCAGAATCATAGGCAAAGGTTTGGAGAGTCCGCCTCCTGTGGAGGTGTAGTCTACTTCTCAGTCTGGGTAGATGTACATCTTGCATTTGAGGCATGTATTCCATAGGTCGAAGCGGCCACGGAGTACACAGGCGAAACTGATTGGTCAATGACATTCCGGTTCATTCATACCGCCGACTGGCAGATTGGCAAGGTTTACCGCTTCGTTGATGGTGCGGAAATGGGTGGCCTCCAGTTGGCACGACTGGAGGCGATCACGCGCATTGGCAATCTCGCCGATGCGAACAATGTGAGGCACGTAATGGTCGCCGGTGATGTCTATGACCATGCTACGCCCTTCCCCCGAACCCGCAACCAGGTCGTCGAGCGGATGAAGACCCACACCTCCGTGCAGTGGCACCTGTTGCCGGGGAACCATGATCCATATCAACCCAATGGACTGTGGGACCAGCTCAAAAAGCGTGGCCTGCCTGACAACATCCACCTGCATACCGAATCTGCCGTCACTGTCATCGAGCAAGATACCGCCGTGTTGCTTCCGGCTCCGCTCCAACATCGTCGCACCCTCAATGACCCGACCGCCTGGATGGACGACCGGGCCAGCGACGCCCACTTAATCCGCATCGGTCTGGCTCATGGCGCCGTCCATGGCTTCGATGCCAATGAGGAGCAGAGAGCTAACCCAATCGACCCCCACCGGCCACAGCTCGCTCGGCTCGATTATCTGGCCCTCGGCGACTGGCACGGAGAGCTTGAGGTAAACGACCGTTGCTGGTACAGCGGCACGCCCGAGACGGACTCGTTCCAGACGCGAGGTAAGGGCACGGTCCTGTTGGTAGAAATCGACGGCCCTGGTGAGTTGCCTGAAGTCACTGTGCTCTCTACCGGTCAGTACCGCTGGGAATCGCTAGATGAGCGTGTGGAATACCTGGCAGACGTTGATCTCCTTGAAGACAAACTACGCGGCCTGGACGGCGACCTCAACCGGACACTGGTCGACTTGAGGGTCTCCGGAGCGCTCTCACTGGCCGACATGCTCCACTTTGAGGAACGGATCGTCGAGGGGGCGGCCGCGGCGCTCTATCATCTACGCGTAGACCGCGATCAACTGTTTCCGGAACCCACCGACGACGACCTGGACAGCATTGACCCAGGCGGCATTGTCCGAGCCGCTGCGGACAGGCTTCGTGCTACCGTCGAGGCAGGGGGGAGCGACGCTGATCTCGCTCGTGAGGCCATTCGGCGACTCTACATCGAACACAAGAAGCTTGAATCGGGGTTGCGATGAAGCTGCGCAGGCTCTCAGTCAACCAATTCAAGCGCTTTACCGTACCGACCCAGTTGGACGACCTCGGCGACGGTCTAAATCTGGTCATAGGACCGAACGAGCTCGGCAAGTCGACGCTGTTGGACGCGCTTCGAGCAGTACTGTTCGAGCGCTACAATTCCAGGGCGCAGCCAATCGTTGCACTGCAGAACGACCGTAGCGGCGCGGCGCCGATCGTGGAACTGGTCTTTGAAGTCAACGGATCTGAATACACCCTGACCAAACGCTTCGTCAAGAGCCCCTATGCGCGGCTGCGATGTCCAGATGGAACACTGCTCGAAGCGGACGCCGCCGAAAGCGAACTGCGCGTCCTTCTGGGCTTTGCCCAGGCAGGCAACCGGGGCGCGACTTCGGAGACACTCGGGATGTGGGGTGTCCTCTGGGTGCGGCAGGGACAGTCTTTCGGCAGACCGAACCTGCCCGGTTCCGCACTGGAGAGTCTCAGCGCTGGGCTGGAGTCCGAGGTCGGCACGATCCTCGGAGGCCGGCGTGGCAGAGAGCTGCCGCAGGTCATCGAGCGGCGGCGGGGCGAACTGGTCTCCGAGGCGCAACGTCGACCACGAGGCGAATACAGAGACACGCTTGAACAGGTCAGCGGCTTGGAAGCACGTCTCATCGAACAGCAGCAACAACAGCAAGAGATGTCGGAAACGCTCGAGAAGTTGGTGTCGGCGGAAGAACGGCTCAAGCGGCTGGAGGACGGCAGTCAGGACCGAGTTGATCACGAAGAACTGACCCAGGCCCGGGAACGGCTTGACGAGGTGATGCGGCTGGATCTGCAACTTGAAGCGGCTCGCAGTGAACTGCAGAACCGGCAGAGACAGCTGGAGCAGGCCCAGCGTGCCCAATCCGAGCGCGCATCCCGGCGTGAAGAGCTCATATCAGATCAGGAAAGGTTGAGCCAAGACAGCGAGCGCCTCGAGGAACTGCAACAACTCGAACGAGAATCGTTGGCCGATCTAGACGGGCGTCGTCAGGCTGTCACGACCGCCGAAGACGCAGTTGAGGCAGTGATTCAATCGGAGGCCAGCTGGCGTGGCATACTCGATCGTATCACCAGATCCGAGGAGTTGAGCGTCCTGCTCCGACGTCAGAGTGATATCGATGCTGCGCAGAAACGACTCGCAGATGCTCGAAGTGGGGCCGAGCAGATTCAGGTCACCGACGAATCTCTTCAACGCCTACGTCATGCCACGGACGTCGCCGACCAGGCAAACGCCCGGCTCAGTGTCGCCGCGACCCGTATCAGCTTTGACGTTCCGAGCGACCGTCTTGCCGGCATTGAAGTCGACGGCGCTCCCCTGACGGATCCGCCCAATACCGTCGAGACGGTCGAACAAGTCGAGATCACCATCCCCGAGCGGGGACGCATTCTAATCGAGCCCTCCGTAGCCGACCGAGACCAACTCCTGCGCCAGGAACGGGGAGCCCAGGAAGATCTGCGCGCCGCACTAGCTGAGGCCGGCGCACAATCGCTCGCCGACGCACAGATCCTGCGCGACCAACGGCGCGATCTCGAGGCCACGGCCAACGCGGCGCGGCAGGAGATCGAGCGGCTCGCACCTCCCAACAGCACACCGACGCTGCAGCCGCGAATCGATGAACTGCGCCAGGCGCTGGAGGACGTGCCCTCAGAAGGGGAGCCGGACCGGCTGCCGCCAAGAGACCAGGCAGAGTCCGCCTTGCGCTCCGCCCAGACAGAACTCCAGAAGGCCAGAGACGAAGAACGGATCGCCCGCGAGGTTGTGGAGGTGCGTGCAGGCGCAGTAACTGAGCTCAGCGTGGACGTGCGCACACTCAAGAACAGTGTCGAGAGTCAAGCCGAATTGATTCAGATGCGCCAGGAAAGGCTACAGACCGAGGATGAATCGGTGTCCGATCAGGAACTCTCTGAGGCGACCGAGGAAGCAGAACTGGCCGTGACGGAACAGCAGAAGACTGTCTCCGCACTGGAGGATAAGTGGTCCGCCAGCACCAAGACGCAGTTGGAGGCTCGAATCACACGACTGGAGTCGGTGATTGAACGACGTGAAAACTCACGAGTCGAGACGAGAATCGAAATCGTCCAGTTGCGTGAACGAATTGAAGTGCACGATAGCGCCGGCATTGAAGAAGCAATCGAAGGCACACAACGCGAACTCGAACAGGTGACACGTCAGCGCGACCGCTTGGAGCGTGAACTCAAGGTCCTCGACCTTCTCGTGGACACACTTCGCGTCGCCGAGGGCGAGGCCAGAGAGCGCTACCTGTCTCCTGTCGTCGACCGCGTCCGACCCTACCTACAGATGCTCTTCCCCAACGCCGAAATCGGCATGGACGAACACCTGTACATTACCAGCATGTCACGCCGCGAGGGATACGAGGAGAGCTTCGATCGTCTAAGCATGGGTACTCAGGAACAGATCGCCGTCCTCGTGCGCCTCGCCTTCGCGGAAATGTTGATTGACCAGGGTGCACCCGCCGCCGTGGTCTTGGACGATGCTCTGGTGTTCTCCGACGACCAGCGGATGCGACTGATGTTCGACATCCTATCTCACGCCGCGCAGCGCGTACAGGTCCTGGTTTTCACCTGTCGGGAGCAGCTCTTCGAGGGTCTCGGCGCGCACCAGCTACAACTCGCCTCGGCCGATCCCGAGTCTCTCCGCTCGGCCTAGGCCCGTTCAAGCTGGCGGGCTTTCGAAGGCCCACCAAGCTGGAATCGTCATATCAGGACCTCCCAGCGGAAAGTTCGCAATTCGGCCTTACACGGCCCACCAAGCGCCTGGACGGGCTGGACTGCACCCGCGTCGCAAACAGGGCAGTCTGGTCGGTCGTGGTTACGTTTGCATTAGCTGGATCAGGTTGCCGCAGGTGTCGTCAAAGACGGCAATAGTGACGTTGCCCATTTCTGTCGGCTCCATCGTAAAGGCTACGCCCAGTGACTTCAGTTTCTCATACTCTGTATGGATGTCCGTAACGCCGAAGGACGCCGCTGGGATGCCCTGGTCAAATATCCCTTTCTGATATTCTTGCGCTACCGGGTTTTCATTTGGTTCGAGCAGAAGCTCGGTCCCGTCCGGGTCATCGGGCGAGACGACGGTAAGCCACTTGAATTGCCCCACAGGGACGTCATGCTTCTTCACAAAGCCGAGGGTCTCCGTGTAGAACCTCAGAGCTTTGTCCTGGTCACTTACGAAAACGCCGGTGAGTGTAATGCGCATATCCGGCCTCCTTTTCTCTTCATAGTGTCACTTGAGCCATCGATCCATGACAGCCCTGAGGGGTTCGTCGTTGAAGACGAGCATCCGATACTTGCCGCGCTTCTCTGAGCTTACAAGCCCCGCTTTTTCTAAGACATCGATGTGCTTGGCCAGGGCCTGTCGGGAGATGGCGACTTCATGCCGCATAATCAAGCGCGCCGTGAGCTCGTAGAGCGTCTGCTCGTTGCGCTCGGAGAGCTCGTCCAGCATCAACCTCCGTGTCGGGTCCGCGAGCGCCTTGAAGACCAGGTCTTTGTGCATACGCGCAGATTATACGCAACTACAAGGTTGCGTGTCAAGGGGCAATTCCCCAAGGATTCTGTATCATCCTAGTGGGCGCCCCGTGCGTTGAGGCGTCCGCTGCAGGCGCCATGAGTGTGACGACCAACGGGGGCAACCACAAGGGATTGCCCCTACATATGCATGACCGACTAGACTGTTACAGGTTCTTTCCCAGGCTGGCAGGAAACACATCCCCAGCCATTTGCGGGATTGGGTACAGCGAAAGCCCAGCCAAGAGGACCGAGGTCGTTTCTCCTGAGTTGTGCCGTCGCCCCTCTCCTGGGGCGACGGCACAGGCGGAGTTTACTTCAGGGCCTCGACGATGCGCTCTACGTTTTCTCGCACCATGCCCAGGTACGTGCCGGCCGGGCTGCCCCTTTCGCCGAGGGAGTCGGCGTAGAGCTGGAAGAGCTGTGCTCCGGTCTCTCTGGCCACGGCCTCCGGCAGCTTTCCGCTGACGGTCGTTTCGCTGAACACCGCGGGCACGTTGTGCTCGCGGATCACCTCTACCAGTTCCGCGATGTGCTCCGCGGAGGGCTCCACGTCGGGCGCCAGGGAGGGAATGAGTGCGCCGACGACCTCGAAGCCGTAAACGTCCGCGAAGTAGGCGAAGGTGTCATGGGACGTGACCAGCAGCCTGCGGTCCGGGTGGACCTGCCCGACCCGCGCCTGAATCCAGGAGTGCAGCTCGTCGAGCTGCGCCCCGTAGTCGGCGGCGTTCTGAGAGTAGTAGTCCGCGCCCTCGGGGTCCAGGGCCGTGAACCGGGCCGCCATGTCGTTGACCGCGATCTTCACGCGGTTCGGGTCGAACCAGAAGTGTGGGTCTAGAGGGCCGTGGTCGTGGCCGTGGTGATCATCGTGCTCATCCTCATCGTGCTCATCGTGGCCTTCCGCTTCGCCCACAATGCCAACGAAGGCTATCTTGGTGGGCGTTCCCGCAACGTCCCAGTGCGTGACCTCATCCAGGTCGTGCTCGTCCAGTTGCAGCACCTTGCCTCCCACCGAGTCGGTGATGAAGATAGCGCCCGGCGCCGTGGCCAGGTGAGGCCGCGCCCAGAATCCTGTTTCCACCGGCGTCGTCAGGAGGCCGTCTGCGGACAATTTCAACTCACCGTCGTGGGCGTCATACGCGCGGATCTCTCCGTCGCTCATAACCACGAGGAGGGTTTCGCCTCCGTGGCCGATGTGAACCTGGATGGGACGGAGGTCGTCCGTGGCGGGGATGAGTAAGTCCATCTCGCCTTCCTCCGGCTCCACGATGTAGAGTCCCACCGCCGAGCCGAGGGCGAAGAAGTGGTCGAGGCCGTGGTAGCCCCAGACGGACGTGAGGCGGAAGTCGTCCGGCGACCCGGCCGGGGCCGGAATGAACGCGTCATCGAAGTGGTCGCCGTGTGCCTCTATCATCAGCACGCCGCCGGTGCAGCCGAACACGACCGCGTGGCCGTTGCCCGCGTCGCCGTGGAGATCTGGGCAGCCTTCCGCGCGGTGGAGGACGTTTCCGTCCAGGTCCCGGATCTCGGCGCCGATGGGCAGCCGGTACTCTTCGGGGTTCTCGGCATAGTCCGGGTGCTGAATCGACACGGCGAACAGGTCGCCTTCCAGCGGTACCGCGGCGCCGTGTTGCGCGCCGGCGTTCATCATGACTGGCACGTAGGAATCTCCGGCTTCTTCGAGCTCGTGCTCGTTGATCAGCGCAATGTCGCCGGAGCCGTCGTAGTAGATCGTCGCCCACTCGTCGCTGACGTACAGATGGGAGGGGCGGTCCCCGCTCAGGTCCAGGCCCATTTTGCGGGTGGCGCCCTCTACCAGGTCGAAGTGGTCTCCGTGCGGCTCCATGTATATCCCGCCGTCGAACAGGTGGGCCGTGTTGGCATCCGAAGAGACGGCTATGGCGTAGCGGCCGCTGCCTGTGGAGTAAATCCGGCCGGCCCGCGAGCCTACGTCGAAGTGGTCCTGGCCCAGCGCTCCGAGTTCCAGGTCTATGAGGGAGATTGTTCCCCGCTCTCCGTCGCCTATGAGCAGGCGCCCTATCGGCATCTCGTCATGGTGGTCGTCGCCCTCATCCATGTGTTCGTCGTGGTGAGCGTCTTCCTCGGAGAACTCCAGGGGATCGACGCCGTCGCCGAGCGCGACAACCCTCGACGGGTCCGCGCTGGCGTTGTGCACGAGGTCTTCCAGCCACTCGGTTTCGAGGCCGAGACCTATGGACAGCACGATGTCCGCTTCGGCCACCTTGGCGACGTCGCGAGCGCCCGGAACGATGCTGTGCGGATCGCCCCCCGGCGAATGCAGGCTGAAGACCTCAACCCTGTCCCCGCCTATAACCTCGGCCCAGTCGGCCACGATGTTGGAGGTCGCCACCACCTGCAGGGGATCGATCGGGGCCGCGGGCGCGACGGGCGTGGCCGCGGGCGCTGCGGGCGTGGCCGCGGGCATTGCGGCGGCCGTGCTGGTGGGAACCGCCGTCGCGCGCGGAGCCTGCTGGGTTGGCTGGGCGATCGTGGGCACAGCCGCTGACGTGGCGGTTGGCTGCGGCACTTCGGTTGCGGGCGTGTCCTGGTCGTCTGAGCAGGCGACCAGGAAGGCCACACCGAGTACGACGAGACCCAGGGCCAGGGCCTGGACCAGGCGTCGCAAGTAACTATGGGGGCTTTGCATCATGTACATTCCGATTTTCTCCTCCTGTTTAGCCCGATTTGGCGCGGCAATGGCCGCAGATCACGTACAGTTCGATTCGGTGGTCGAGGACCTGTCCTGGAAGATCGGCGCCAATGGACCTGAGCAACTGCTCGACCGCGGCTGCCCTGAACTCCTCCACCGCGCCGCAATTGACACACACGTAGTGGTGGTGATGGTGGCCGGTCTGGGAAACCATGTAGACGCGGGATCCGTCCATCATGGTGAGTTTGCAGACCGCTCCCGCTTCGAGAAGCAGTTTGACGGTGCGGTACACCGTTGCTCTGCCCACCGATGGCAGCTCTTCATTGAGCGCCTCGATCGTGAAGCCGCCCCGCTTCCGCTCCAGGAGATCGGCTATCACTTTCCTGGGACGAGTGACCCTGACACCCCGGTCTTTCAGTACAGCCATCAAGTCCGGGTGTAATGTCTGAAACTCTATATTGATATGCTGTCTCATTTATGGTTATGTTCGTATTCGGGCCGACCTTTTCTGTGTGGCGATACACCATATCAAATAAAATTCGCTTTTGTCAACACCGATTTTTGTCTCGCACCTCTCTCCGAAGTCGAGGTTGGGACTGCGCGGACAGCGAGTGATAGGATAAACGTCGCATTTTACCGGAGAGTTGTCGAAAGGAGGCAGAGATGGAGCCAGTCGCCAGCCGCCCGCGAATCCCGGATGAGTACGGCGTTCCCACCGATACGGAGAGGCTTCTGCCGTGGTCGCATGTCGCCGGCAGGCTGGCCGAGTCCAAGCACTACTGGCTGTCCACGGTCACGCCGAGCGGCGCGCCTCACACGCGGCCTATCGACGGCTTCTGGCTGGACGGCCGGCTGTATTTCGGGGGCGGCTCGGAGGCTGGCTGGCGTCGCAACCTGGAGCGGAACTCCAGGGCGTGCGTGAACCTGGAGGACGGCGAGCAGGCGGTCATACTGCACGGAACCGTCACGGTGACACGCGCCGACCGGACGCTCGCGGAGCGTCTCTTCGAGATGTCGAGGGCGAAGTACGACTGGAGCGAGGGCCAATCGGCGGATGACTACGACGGGCAGGACGTGCTGGTGTTCGAGCCTTCGGTCGCGTATGCGTGGAGGGTGTTTTTCGAGGATGCGACGCGGTGGCGGTTCGGGGCGGGGGAGTAGGGCGTGACGAAGGGCAGGGGTGTGCAGTGAGGGTGGTGAACTGGAACGTGGCGTGGGCTACGCCGCGGTCGCGGCGGACCGTCGAAATCCTGCGCCGCATCGACCTGCGCGAGTCCGATATCGTATGCCTGACTGAAACGGACTGCCGGTTGCTGGCCGGGGGCGGACATGTCGTCTGCTCGCGGCCCGACTACGGGTACCGGCGGATAAAGGGTCGGCGGAAGATTGTGCTGTGGTCGAGGGAGCCTTGGGAGCGCGTGGACGACCTGGGGGTCGAGGCTATGACGCCGGGCCGGTTCGTGTCCGGGGTGACGCGGACGTCGCTGGGAGCGGTGACGGTGGTCGGAATCTGCATACCGTGGTTCGGCTCGCGGACGGAGGCGTGGCGCGGGCCGGAGCGCAGGGAGCGGTGGGAGGACCACGAGCGGTACCTGGCGTGCCTGACCGAGTACATGGCGCGCGTGCGCACGGAGCGGCTGGTCGTGATGGGGGACTTCAACCAGGTCATCGGCAAGGGCAGCCGCGCGCCGGTCAGGCTCCGGGCGGCGCTGGCGGCGGCGTTTCCGCCGGGCATGACAGTCGTCACGTCCGAGATGGCCTACGAGGGACGGAAGAGCATCGACCACGTGGTGGTGAGCGACGACCTGGCGGCGGAGAGGGTGGGTGCCATCGGCAATTTTCACGGTGAGCAGCGACTGTCGGACCACTTTGGGGTGGTTGTTGACATCAATGCTCGCAGGGCGACACAACACAAATGTTGACAGCAACACAGATGTTGTGCATGATGTGAGAGAATGAACGCACGTGAATTCAGACGCTGGCTGAGAAGGCGGGGTTGCACCTTCCACACACACAAGGGCGGCAGCGGGCACCTGACCGTCAGGCTTGGGAACCGCACCAGCCAGCTTCCCATGCACGGGGGCCGGAGGGAGCTGGGCAAGAGACTCGTAGCGAAGATCAAGAGAGACCTGGGGTTGGACTGATGCTTGCGTATCCTATAGCGCTTGAGGATGATGATGGGAGCGTGCTGGCAACGTCCCCTGACTTCCCGGAGTTGACCACATTCGGAGATGACCGAGAAGAGGCCGTCGCTCGCGCCGTCCACGCGCTGGAAGAGGCGATAGCCGCCCGCATCCACGACCGCAGAGATGTTCCCTCACCCTCCCAGGGTGAGAACTACGCCGTTCTGCCGACACTTACTTCGGTAAAGGTGATGCTGTACCAGGAGATGCGAGAGCAGGGCGTGGGCAAGGCCGAACTGGCGCGACGGCTGGGATGGCACATGCCGCAGGTGGACCGGGTGCTGGACGTACAACACCGGTCGCGTCTCGACATGATGGACGCCGCGCTGGGCGCCATAGGGCGGCAGTTGCACGTGACAGCTGAAGCGTTGCGGGATACGGCTTCGGCATCGGTTAGAGAAGATTCGGGAGATTATCGGTCGCAGGCCAGGCAGGCCTGACCCGAGCCCCAGCACAAGCCAGGAGGGCCACCATGTATGACCTGTTAATACGGAACGGGCGGATTATCGACGGGACGGGGAGCGCCGCTTACCAGGCGGACGTGGGGGTCGTGGGGGACGAGATTGCGGCCATCGGCCGGCTTGAGGGCGAGGCCGCCAGGAGCGTCGACGCATCGGGGCTGGTGGTTACGCCCGGCTTCATCGACCTGCACACGCACAGCGATATGTCGTTTCTGCTGGACAATACGGCGCAGAGCAAGGTGCGGCAGGGCGTGACGCTGGAGCTGGCGGGCAACTGCGGCTCCAGTTTCTGCGCGCCGCTGCTGGGCGCGGCCAGGGAACTGTTCGAGACTCGCGCGGGTCAGTACGAAAATGCCGATTCGCTGGGATATGACGACTTCGGCGGCTACCTGGACGCGCTGCAGGCGGCGCAACCTACGCTGAACATAGCGGTGCAGGTGGGGCACGCCACGCTGCGCTCGTGCGTGCTGGGGCTGGACTCGCGCGCGCCGACGGGGGACGAACTGGACCGCATGAAGGCGTTGGCGGGCGAGTGCCTGGACGCGGGCGCGATGGGGTTCTCGACGGGGCTGTTCTACGCGCCGGGGAACTACGCGCGGCTGGATGAGGTTATCGAGGTGGCGGACGAAGCCGCGCGGCGCGGCAAGCTGTACTCCACGCATATGCGCGACGAGGGCAACCACAGCGTGGGGCTGTTCGTCGCTATCAACGAAGCTATCGAAGTGGGACGGCGCACCGGCATCCGCGTCCAGATTTCGCACGTGAAGTGCATGGGGCCGTCGGTCTGGGGCCGCGCGTCCGACGCGCTGGCGCTGTTCGAGCGGGCCAACGACGAGGGGCTGGACGTTGCGGGCGACCAGTACCCGTACACCGCGGGCAGCACCGGGCTGACGGGCGCGCTGTTCCCGCGCTGGTCTCTGGACGGAGGACGGGACGCGACACTGGCGCACATGGCCGATCCCGCGTCCAGGGCGCGGCTGATGGCGGACATGGACGTCATCTACTCCAAGACGGGCAACCCCGAAGGCGTGGTGATTGCGCGGTTCACGCCGGAGCCGCGCTACGAGGGAATGAGCATGGCGGAGATAGCGGAGGACATGGGGCTTTCGGCCACGGAGGCGGCGCTGAGGATGTACGAGCAGGGCGACGGGCAGGTGATTATCCACGCGATGCGGGACCCGGACATGGAGACGATAGCGCAGCACCCGCTAATCTCGGTCGGGTCGGACGGCACGTCGCTGTCGACGGAGGGCGTGCTGTCGGCGGGGCAGCCGCACCCGCGCAGCTACGGCACCAATCCGCGATTCCTGGCGCGGTTCGTGCGCGAGCGCGGGCTGGTGTCGCTGCCGGAGGCGATTCGCAAGATGACGACGCTGCCGGCGCAACGCATGGGCTTGAGCCGCCGGGGCCGCATCGCGCCGGGGTTCGCGGCGGACCTGGTGGCGCTGGACCCGGACACGGTGGCGGACACCGCGACGTTCGAGGCGCCGCACAGCTACCCGGTGGGGATACCGCACGTGGCGGTTAACGGCGCGCTGGTGATAGAGGACGGGGAGTTCACGGGCGCGACGCCGGGGCGGGTGGTGCGGGGGTTCGGGGACTAGGGCGGACGGCCGGGGTTGGCGGCGGACGGGGGTGTCGCTGCGGCTGGGCGCACGCAGGGGTTGGCGGCGGACGGGGCGTAACCTGTAACAGTTTAGTCGGTTCCGAGTAGCTACCCACACCATTCCGAGCGTAGCCGAGGAATCCAGTGTGCTTGCCAGCCAACCGCCTCAGATTCCTCGACTCCGCTACGCTCCGCTCGGAATGACAGAAGATACGCTGCGCTCCGCTCGGAATGGCAGAAGAAATAACTGCCCATACTTCGTGAAACCTCGGTAGGGGCGGGTTTGAAACCCGCCCGTGTGACCGACTCCGTAGCCCGGAAGCCTACCTCAAAACGGGGTTAGGGCGCCCAGTGGTTGCCCCTACGGGCGTGTCGCCGCGGCTGGGCGCACGCAGGGGTTGGCGGCGGACGGGGGCAACCACAAGGGATTGCCCCTACTGTTCAGGGTTGATGATACGAACGCTGGCTTTGGGGCGGCACCCCCATCCTAACCTTCCCCCTGCGAGGGGGAAGGGGCTTTCTGGAATCACGAAGTCTGAGCAGTTACGCCGGCGCGGGGGCGTTTGACATCGTTTAGGGATACCTCATATCATAGCTCCGGCGCTGCTCCTGGGGGGTTGTCTTGCGAAGAATTCCCGATTGGCTGCGCGCCTACAACATATATTGATACTTTATATCTTAACATTGTGCTTGCGCACACAGCAGAGGGGTTTCCGCAATGAATAGTCCGTCCGGCTCTGCCGCCTCGATTCCGGCCCGCAGAAGCGCAGTTTCTTCGATGCTGGTTCTGGTCATTCTGGCCGTCTCGGCGCTGCTGATGTTCGCCCAGGCGGATAGCGTCTCGGCGCAGTCGCCGGGCATATACCTGACCGCTACCTCCCTGTACGTTGACGAAAATGACGAGTACTGGGAGTACTTCCAACTGTCCCTGGCCAGCGAGCCGGACGGCTATGTGGGGGTCAACATCCAGATTGACGAACAGACCGACGCCAGGCTCGTGGTTGGCGTCATCAACAGCTACAGCCAGTTCGTGGATTGCGAATCCGGGGAGACCTGTTACATACACATCAATCAGGACGAATGGAACGATTACCAGACGGTTTATGTCAACGCCCTGATTGACGACAACCGCGCCGGCGGCAGCGGGACGATCAAGGTCAGCGCCGTGAGCGGCGACCCCGACTACGATGGCCGGTCAAGGGAAGTGAGCGTTACCGAGTCTGACACGGTGGGCGCCGCCATGTTGTTTCCCGATGGGCGGCCCAGCCGAATCAGCGAGGGCGGCAGCGCCAGTTTTTCCGTCGCGCTGGCCGTGGAACCCTACGCTGACGTGACCCTCACCGTCAGCAGCAGCCACTCGGACATCACCTTTTCCCCGGCGTCGCTGACCTTCACCTCGACCAACTACTCGTCGAAGCAATCGGTAACCCTGCGCGCCAAAGAGGACGCCATCGCCCAGACGGCCACGGCAAATATCAAGCTCACCGCCAGCAGCAGCGGCGACAGCGACTACGACGACCTGACCGGCAGCTTCTCCATCCGCGAGGTGGAAAACGACACGGCGCGCTTCGTGCTGTCGAGTTACCAGAACCCTCTGACCATCACCGAGGGCGGCGACCACACCTACTCCGTCAGGCTGGATACCGAGCCCACCGCCAACGTGACCGTCGGCGTCGGGGTGAACGGCGGCGATGGCGACATTAGCGTCTCGCCCGCTTCGCTGACCTTCACCCCAATCAAACTACGGCACGAACCAGAGCGTGACCGTGAATACCAAAGAGGACGATGACGACTACGTGAGCGAGACGGCGACCATCACCCACAGCGTCAGCGGCGCGGCGGAGTACAGGAGCCTGGGCATAGGCAACGTTTCGGTGACGTCCCGGGACGACGACAGCTACGTCTTCATCGACACCGACCCGAACGCGGACGGCGAACAGAGGGAGATCTTCCTCGCGGAGGGCGGCGGCAGCGCGACCTACAGCGTGTGGCTGAGCAACGAGCCTACGGGCAACGTAACCGTGGACATAACGGAGACGCAGAACCCGACTACCGGCAACGTGCGGGTTACGAGCTCCAAGCGGTTGACCTTCACCGCGTCCAACTGGGACACGAAGCAGACGGTGAGGGTGCGGGCCTACGGCGACTCGGACGCCATAAACGGCATTGCGACCATCAACCACGCGGCCAGCGGCGGAGGGTTCGACAACGTAAGCAACAGCGTCTCGGTGGTGGAGCGCGACTCGAGCGCGGCTATCGTCATCGACGCCGACGCCGAACGCTCCGGCAACCAGACCTCGGCGAGCGTCCCCGAAGGCGGCGGCGCGTCCTACACCGTCGCGCTGGCGGCCAAGCCGTCGTCGAACGTAACGGTTACGGCATCGGTCAGCGGCGACGACAGCTTCTCGGTTTCGTCGTCGTCTCTCACTTTCACGCCGGACAACTACGACAGCCCGCAGACGGTGACGCTGACCGCCCTTCCCGACCCCGACCTGGACAACGGCAGCGCGACCGTCGCGCACGACGCCAGGGGCGGCGGCTACGACGGCGTGTCCACCCGCAACCTGTCGGCCAGGGAGATAGACAAGACGGGCAAGGTGCTGGTAAAGAACGCCGCGGACACCGAGGCCATCACGAGGCTGGGCGTGCCGGAGGGCGGCTCGGCGACCTACAAGGTGAAGCTGAACGTGCAGCCCAAGGGCACGGTTACCGTCCGGCTGCGCCTGCAATCCACGTCGGGCGCCGACGCGGGCGACCGCGACATAACCGCCAGCCCGACGACGCTGTACTTCAGCCGCAACAACTGGAACCAGGCGAAGACGGTGACCGTGCGGGCCGCCCAGGACGCCGACTACATGGTCGGCTCGCGCACCATCGACCACACGGCGAGCGGCGGCGGCTTCAACGTGACCGACGCCGTGACGCTCACCGCCAGCGAGATGGACGACGAGGCCAGCTTCCTGTTCACCGACGGCGACGGCAACCTCATCACCGGGCTTATGGCGCCCGAGGGCGGCAGCGCGGACTACTACGTCGCGCTCTCCACCCCGCCCACCGCAACCGTGGAGGTGGACCTGTCCGCCGGCGGCGACGGCGACATTACCGTCTCGCCTTCGCTGGTCATCTTCACCGCGACCAACTGGGACGTGGCCCAGAAGGTCACGGCCAGCGCGGCCGAGGACGACAACCGCACCAACGACGAGGCGGACATCAGCCACGTCGCCACCAGCAGCGACCCCGTGTATAGCGGCAAGACCGGGGTTCTGGCCGCCACCGAAATCGAAAGCGACCCGGGCGTCGTAATCAGGAACGCCGACGACGACGCCTACGTCACCGAACTGGACGTGCGGGAGGGCAGTTCCGCCACCTACTCGGTCAAGCTGAGCACCGCTCCCTGGTTGGGCGACACCGTCACCGTTACCATCACCGGCAAGACTACCGCGCCCGGCAACGACCCTGACCTGACCGTGGACACCGACACCAGCACGGCCGGCAACCAGACGACGCTGAGCTTCGACGCCACCAACTGGAACACCACCCGGACCGTAACCGTGCGCGCCGCCAACGACAACGGCGTCCGCAAGTGCAAGCCGGAACGGGTATTCACCCACACCGTCTCTGGCTCCTTGAGTGGGGACAGATTCTCAGCGCCGGACGGCGTTACGCTGACGGCGACCGAGCTGGACAACGACTCCCGCCACGTCGTCCTGTGCAACGCCAGCGGCAATTTCCCGTTGGGCAGCCTGATTGTTCCGGAAGGCGCTGGCGCGGCCTACTCGGTCAGGCTGAACCGCGCGCCCTCGGGCAACGTGACCGTGAACATCCGCGCGGCCTCGTCCGGCGACACCGACATCACCCCCGCCGTCGCCTCGCTGAGCTTCACCGCCGACAACTGGAACGACGACCAGTCGGCGTCGCTGTGGGCCGCCGAGGACGACGACCTGGTCAGCGGCAGCCGGACCATCAACCACACCGCCAGCGGCCACTCCAGCGCCAGCCTGCTGGCCGTTGAACAGGACAACGACGCCGAGCCGACCGATTCCATCAGCGCCTACGACAGCACGGCCACCACCGTCCTGCTGCAATCGGTGGAAGGTAACCCCGCCAGAACCTACTCCTACCGAGGCTATAGCGACTATCCCCGCGGGTTTCTGGGCTGCGTCGCGGCCGGGGCGGAGTCCATCGAAGTGTACGGCCCACTGTCGCCGGGCACGGAGTACACCTTTGGCCTTTTCAACGCCGTCAGATGCCCCGGCAACCCAAGGGTATTGTCGAACACCATTACGACCAAGCCGGTAACGCTGGCTTCCTCCAACATAACCGGCAACGGGGCGACGCTCAGCGTCTCCGGCTGGACCCACAGCAAGGACGGCCTGGTCCGGGACGGCGACTGGCGCTACAAGGCCGACCAAGGGCCGGACGCCACCTGCTCGGCGGGGCAGACGGGAGACAGCGCGGCGCTGACCGGCTTGGACAGCGGCACGACCTACACATACACGATGTACCAGGGCAGCGACTGCTCCACCGCGGTTGAAGCCTTCCCAACCTTCACTACCCCGGGCCGGGCCATAACCGTCGCCACCGGCAACACCACCGCTACCCTGACTTTGCCCGGCTATACGGATACGTCCACCTGGTACCACAAGCACGACGGCGACGGCGCATCGTGCGAAGGCCCGGTCAGCGCCGGCGCCGCCGGCTCGGTCAGCGGCCTGACCCGGAACACGGAGTACCTCTTCAAGGCCTACAGCAACAGCAACTGTACCGCCGAAATCGCCCACAAGCGGGCCCGCACCCGGAACCTGAGCCTAGCCGCCTCCAACCTGAGGCCCACGACAGCCACCCTGACCCTTTCCGGCTGGGCCGCCGGAACCGGCGCGGGGAAGGACGGCAACTGGTGGCACAAGTCCACCACCACCGGCCAGACCGCCTGCGCCCCCAACGACACCACCGGCCTGGCCACCACCACGGTCAACCTCAGCGGCCTGACCAAGAACACCCAATACACCTACACGGCCTATAGCGACAGCGGCTGCACCGTCGCGATTGTAGCCGCCCCGGCCTTCACCACTCCCGTGTCCAGTCCCGGCGACAAGTTGGCGGCAAAGAATTTCACTGTCGCTTCCCCTGTCGATGAGACTTGGGGCATCTGGTCCAACGGCACGACTATATGGGTAACCGACTACCAGGAAAGCGCCAAGCTGTACGCCTACAAATATAGCGACAGAACCCGGGACAGCGCCAAGGACATCCCCATCTCGTCACCGGTTAGCGACATTATCAGTATCACCGGCAACGGCTCCACCATCTGGGTGGCGCCTGCAGCAGGAAACAAGTTGTACGCCTACAACCATACCACCAAAACGCGGGACAGCGCCAAGGACATTACGCTGCACTCCTCCAACGATGGCTCGGAACGCGTCATCTGGACCGACGGTGATACCATGTGGGTAGGCGACAACGGAGATAAAAAGTTGTACGCCTACACCGTCTCCAACGGAGCGCGTCAGCAGGACCTGGAGTTCGACCTGCATAGTGGCGGGCAAGACCCGGGCGGCCTGTGGTCCGACGGCATAACCATGTGGGTGTCCGATTGGGTTGTCACTGATGTGGTGTACGCTTACCGGCTTTCCGACGGAACCCGGGTTCAGGCTAAGGAATATACTACCAACGACTATGATGACTCCTATCCGGGCGGCATGTGGTCCGACGGGACAACACTATGGATGACGGACTACACCACCACCGTCAAAGCCTTCGCCGCCTTTCCCCCGGAACTGGCGTTATTCGTAACCAACATCGGCACAACGACGGCGACGCTGGAGCTGCTGAACCACTCCGGCGCCTGGTGGTATAAGTCCGCCACAGCCGGCCAGACCACCTGCGCCTCGGTCGGCAGCGGCACCAGCACAGTCAACCTGGACGGGCTGACCGCCGGGGCCAGCTACACCTTCACCGCCTACAGCGACGGCGGTTGCGCCAACGTCATTGCCGCCGCGCCGGCCTTCACCACCTTTTCCACTGCCGCCGGCGACCGCGACCCCGGCAAGGACATCACCCTGGGCGCGATCAACTACGCCTCGGGCATCTGGTCCAACGGGACGACCGTCTGGGTGGCGGATGTCAACGGCAACCGGGTGCGGGCCTACACCCTGGCCACCGGAGCACGGGACACGCCAAAGGAATTCACCACCGGCACGGCTCCGGTCGGCCTCGCCTCCGACGGTGAGACCATGTGGGTCGCCTTCGACCCCCCTAGTTCCAACCCCTGGCTAAGAGCCTACACCCTGTCCACCGGAGCTCGGGACGCCAGCAAGGACATTAACACAGCCGAGGCGCACGAGGGCCACGCCCACGGCGGCGGCGCCCCTGAAGGCCTGTGGACCGACGGGACGACCATCTGGGTGGCGGACGACGACGACGACGCGTTGCTCGCCTTCACCATCGCTACCAACGAGCCGGACGAAAGCCGGGAGATAACCCTGCACTCGGACAACGACCGGCCCAGAGGCATCTGGTCCGACGGCGTGTTCATCTGGGTTGTTGACGTTGCTGACAACAAGGCATACGCCTATCGCCTGGCCGACGGCAGCCGGGTTCCCGCCAGGGACTATGCCCCGCTGCACGCAGAAAACACCGTCCCTACCGGCATCTGGTCCAACGGGACCACCACCTGGGTAGCGGACGCCACGGACGACAAGCTGTACGCCTACAACGCCCACCCCCTCAGCGTGCTGTTGCGCGCCACCGCCGGCAAGACGACGGCGACCAAGGCGCAATTGGAGCTGTTGAGGCACACGGGCAACTGGTATTACAAGGCCGACACCGGCCCCCACGCCGCCTGCTCGACGACGGCGACGGCGGCGGACGCCAAGGTTAACCTGACCGGGCTGACTCCCGGCGCGACCTACACCTACCAGGCCTTCAGCGCCAGCGGTTGCGCCACTGCGAACCTGCTGGCGTCGGCAACCTTCACCACCGGCGCCCCGGTCCTGACGGCATCCTACGGCGACACCGAATTGACCCTCACCCTGGCCGGCTGGGTGGCCGGCGCCGGCCAGGACGGGAACTGGTATTACAAGGCCGACACCGGCCCCCACGCCGCCTGCTCGACGACGGCCCAGTCCAACGCCGCCGTCCACCTCACCGGGCTGACCGGCGGAACCGTCTACACCTACACCGCCTACCGGGACGGCAACTGCGCCAACGTGATTGACGCGGCGCCGGCCTTCACGACCCACGCCGCGAACACTACCCCGGCCCTGGCCGCCGCCCTCGAGACGACCACCAGCTTGCGACTGACCCTGAGCGACTACACCGGCCCCTGGTGGTACAAGTACACCGTCCCGGCCACGCCGGCCGGCGTCTGCACCCCCGCCAGGGAGGCCACGGTCGTGGCCACCGGGCTGGCCAAAAACACCGGCTACACCTTCAAGGCCTATCGCGCCGCCGGCTGCGACGACGCCGACCTGCTGGCCACCGCCGCCGCCGCGAGCACCGCCCCGACCCTGACCGTATCCAAAATCAAGTCCAATTCGGCCTACCTCACCCTGAACGGTTGGACCCCCGGAAGTCATGGCGATGGCTCCTGGCATTTCAATGCCAATAAGGCGCCGTACCTCGGGCACCAAGGTTGTAGATCGGGCGGGACCAAACGGGGCGAGGAAATCCGGGTCGCCGGCCTGACGGCCAATACTGAGTACACGTTCACCGCGTACAAAGGCTACAACTGCTCCGCCGGCACGCCCATCGTCGGAGCAACTGTAACCTTTACTACCCTGGCCACGCTCCAGCCCGGCGAATATGACGGCAGCAAGAGCGGTTGGGGTTCCGACGAGTTAATTACCGGCGTTACGGACCCCGAATTTATCACCGACCCCGGCGCCCTTTGGTCCGACGGAACCACCCTGTGGGTTTACTCCCGGTCCTTGCGGAAGCTGGCGGCCTTCAACCTTGCCAGTGAAGCCCGCGACTTGACCAGGGACGTCAACGTGGGCAGCGTCTGGGAGCCGGTTTCCATGACCGGCCACGGCAGAACGGTGTGGGTCGGGCAGCGATACCTGAACCGGCTGTGGGCCTACTCCCTGGATACCAAGTCCCGGACGCCGGGCAAGGACATCACCCTGCACCCGGACAACGGCGGCCGCCAAGCTCTGTGGACCGATGGGACGACCATGTGGGTGGCGGACAACCAGGACGACAAGGTGTACGCCTACGCCGTATCCGACGGGGCGCGGCAGCGGGACAAGGAAATCGACTTTACCGACCTGCGCATCTACCCGGGCGCACTGTGGTCCGACGGCACGACCATGTGGATTGCGCAGGCATCGGCATTAGGGTCGTACGGAGTTTTCGCCTACAAGCTGTCCGACGGAACCCGGCAGCCCGGCAAGGACTACGACTATTGGCGTCTCCTTTACGGTATGTGGTCGAACGGTACCACGACGTGGCTCTCTTTCCAGTTAACCAACGGTGGGGTCGTTTGGCCCCACAAGGCCGTCCCGCCCACCAAGCGGCTGGAGGCGGGCGGCGTCACCGGCACGGCGGCGACGCTGACGCTGTACTGGCACACGGGGAACTGGCATTACAAGGCCGACACCGGGCCGGACACCACCTGCTCGAGCCCGGCCCAGACGGGGACAACCGCCAGCCTGAGCGGGCTGACTTCCGGCCAGTCGTACACCTACACGGCCTACGGCGACAGCGGCTGCACCGACGCCAACAAGCTGGCGGCGGTAACCTTCACCGCCCAGGCGGCCCAGGGCGCGGGAGCCTTCGGGGCATCCGCGCAGTCCCAGGGCCGGAGTGTGGACACCGGGTTGCCGGTGCTGCGGATAGACGGCGCGGGCACGACCACCTGGGAGTACACGCTGCCGCCGGGGGCCACGCACGTGTCCACCGAGCTGCGGTGGGCGGAGACGGCCGACCACGACGCCGACGACTGGGAGGACAGCCGGAGCAAGGTGTTCACGGACGGCAGCGTAACCGGGTATGCCATATCCGGGCTGCAACGCGGCGTGGAGTACAAGGCGCAGGTGACAGTGAGCATGACAGCCGGCGGCGCGCCGAGTTCGGCTACGTCCGCGACGCTGGTGTTCACGCTGCCGGCGGAGACGGTGGAGACGGCGGCCCCGCCGGGCAGCATCGCCTGGGTGATGGCCGTGCACAACGGCGACAACGTGTCCGCGCTGTGGCCGGCGGCAAGCGAGGCCACAGGCTACGAGGCGCGGTACAGCGCGGACGGCGGGGCCAGCTGGCTGCCGGCGACGACGACGGCGGTGGGAACCGTGCTGGTTATCGCGAACACGAGCAGCGGGAAGAGCTACGTGGTGGGGGTGCGCGCGACCAACGCCTCCGGCAACGGCGCGTGGACGAACTCGGCGCCGGTGAGCGCGGGCGTGGTGGCGACAAGCAGCCCGGCGCTGGGGCCGGTGGCGACGAGCACTCCCGCGCAGGGCGCCGTGGCGACGAGCAGCCCCACGCTGGGCGCCGTGGCGACGAGCAGCCCCACGCTGCCGGGGGAGGTCGCGAGCGTGACGGCCAGCCGGAAGGACGGCAGCATCGTGGCCGGATGGGACGCGGCGAGCGACGCCACCAGCTACGACGTGGTGTATAGCACCAACGACGGGGCAAGCTGGAAGCGGGCCGCCACGAGCTACGCGGGCACGAGCTACACGCTGGCGAACGCGGACGGCACGAAGGCGTACATCGTCGGCGTGCGGGCGGTGAACAGCGCGGGGGAGAGCGGCTGGACCAACTCGGACAGCGTGCCCGCGCCGACCCCGCTGCCGGGCGGCGTGGGCACGGTGAAGGCGACGCACAACGGCGACAGCGTGGCGGTGTCGTGGCAGGCGGCGGACCACGCCACGGGCTACGACGTGGTGTACAGCACGGACAACAGGATAAGCTGGAAGCGGGCCGCCACCGACCACGAGGGCACGAGCTACACGCTGGCGAACGCGGACGGCACGAAGACGTACATCTTCGGCGTGCGCGCGGTGAACGCCGCGGGGGAGGGCAACTGGACGAACTCGGCGCCGGCGGCGCGGTAGGGGGGGAATGACGGATGGGGGCAACCACAAGGGATTGCCCCTACACGTGGGGCGGCGGCGCGGTAGCGTCACCCCCATCCTAACCTTCCCCCTGCGAGGGGGAAGGGACAAAACGACGGGGCGGCTAGAACCGCATGGCGTCGTTTTGTATGCGGCGCTCGATGCGGTTGGCTACCGAATCGACGAGCGAGTCGGCCATTGCGCCGAAGAGCCGTGCGCGGAGGGAGCGGCTGGGGCGCATGAAGACGGGCCTGCGGGGGGCGCCGGATAGCTCGGCGGCGATGTCGATGGCGCGCTGGAGGTCGCCCAGCTCGTCCACGAGGCCGAGCTCGTGCGCCCTGGGCGCCCAGTACACCTCGCCGGTGGCCAGGTCGCGGACGGCGTCGTCGTCCAGGCTGCGGGCCTTGGCGACGACAGAGACGAACATGTCGTAGGAGTCGTCCACCAGCGCCTGCATCTTCTCGGTCTCCTCGGGCGTGGCGTCGCGCCACACGGCGCCCATGTCCTTCAGGCGTCCGCTCTTGTTCACGCTCACGCGCACGCCCGCCTTCTGGAGCAGCTCGCGCAGCGCGGGCCGGACGGACAGTACGCCGATGGAGCCGACCAGGGCGGCGGGGGAGGCGACGATAATCTGCGCGGCGCAGCTTATGTAGTAGGCGCCGGACGCGCCCAGCCCGCGTATGCTGGCGATAACGGGCTTCCTGGCGGCCACGCGGGCCACGCTGCGGTAGAGGTAGTCGGACGCGGAGACGCCGCCGCCGGGGGAATCTACGTCGAGCACGAGGGCGCGAATCTTGTCGTCCCTCTCGATGGCGGTGAAGATGCGTTCGTGTTCGGACGACTTGACGTTGCCGCCGATGGAGCCGAACACCTCGACTACGGCGATCCTCTGCATGAAGGCGGGGCTGGCCTTGAGTACGAGCATAGTGTGTGGTTCTCCGGGTGGGATGGGGACATTATAGCAGGTTGCGATTTTGTACCGAAAATGGCATAATCTATTCTTGACCTATTTCATCAAGAACTTAATCCAAACGCGAAAGTTCGGCAGCGACGGCAGGAGCAGACAGGAGACGCAGTACGCATGACCACGCAGAAGGTCATTTCCCGCGAGACGGGCATAGAAGAGGCCGCCTACAGGTGGGGCTTCGACTTGGACATAGAGTCGGACGTGGCCCCCAAGGGCCTGAACGAGAACATCGTGCGGCTGATTTCGGCCAAAAAGCAGGAGCCGGAATGGATGCTTGAGTGGCGGTTGAAGGCGTACCGCCACTGGCTGACGCTCGGCAACGAGGAGCCGACCTGGGCGAACATCGAGCACCCGCCGATCGACTTCCAGGACATCATCTACTACGCCGCTCCGAAGTCCCAGGGCGATGGCCCCAAGAGCCTGGAAGACGTCGACCCGGAGGTGCTGGAGGCGTTCGACAAGCTGGGCATACCGTTGGAGGAGCAGAAGCGGCTGACCGGCGTGGCGGTGGATGCGGTGCTGGACAGCGTGTCGGTCGCCACGACCTACAAGGAGATGCTGGAGAAGGCGGGGGTCATCTTCTGCTCGATGAGCGAGGCGGTGCAGAACCACCCGGAGTTGGTGAGGAAGTACATCGGCTCGGTGGTGCCCTACAGCGACAACTTCTACGCCGCGCTGAACTCGGCGGTCTTCAGCGACGGCTCGTTCTGCTACGTGCCCGAGGGCGTGCGGTGTCCGGTAGAGTTGATGACGTACTTCCGCATCAACGAGATCGACACCGGCCAGTTCGAGCGCACGCTGATAATCGCCGACAAGGGGAGCTACGTGAGCTACCTGGAGGGCTGCACGGCGCCCATCCGCAAGACGCACCAGCTTCACGCGGCGGTGGTGGAGTTGGTGGCGCTGGACGACGCGGAGATCAAGTACTCGACGCTGCAAAACTGGTACCCGGGCGACAAGGACGGCAACGGCGGGGTGTACAACTTCGTCACGAAGCGGGGCCACGCCATCGGCGTCAACTCCAAGATTTCGTGGACGCAGGTGGAGACCGGCTCGGCGATAACCTGGAAGTATCCGAGCGTGATACTCCAGGGCGACAACTCGGTGGGCGAGTTTTACTCGGTCGCGCTGACGAACAACTACCAGCAGGCCGACACGGGCACCAAGATGATCCACCTGGGCAAGAACACGCGCAGCACCATCGTGGCGAAGGGCATATCGGCCGGGCACGGGCAGGCTACGTATCGGGGCATGGTGAAGATAATGCCGTCCGCGAAGAACGCGCGCAACTTCACGCAGTGCGACTCGCTGCTCATCGGCGATCAGTGCGGCGCGCACACGGTGCCGTACATCGAGGTGCGCAACCCGACGGCGCGAATGGGCCACGAGGCCACCACGTCCAAGGTCAACGACGACCAGCTCTTCTACCTGCAACAGCGCGGCATAACGCTTGACGACGCCAACTACATGATCATCAACGGCTTCTGCCGGGGCATCTTCAAGGAGTTGCCGTTCGAGTTCGCGGCGGAGGCGTCGCAGCTACTCAGGGTGAACCTCGAAGGCACGGTTGGTTAGGTGCCGGGGCCAGCATGACACACGTCAGAGTCAGCGAGTTCACCGGGCAGTTCAGGCTCATCGGGGACTGGCTGTTGCGCGAGGCCGAGGAAGAGTTCGACAAGAGGGACTTCGCGCTGGCGTCCGATAAGTCTTGGGGCGCCGCTGCGCAATACCTGAAGGCGCTGGCGACCCAACGCGGGTGGGGATGCGACACAGATGACCATCTCGCAATCGTGGCGGACAAGTTGGCAGCGGAATCGGGTAACAAGGAGATAGGCACGCTGTTTGACGTGGCGCATAGCCTGTATGCCAGTCGATACTACGCCAAAGGGTACCACGCCATATGGAGCGAGGACTCCGTTCGCCATCGCATGGACGTCGTGAGAAGGTTCGTGGACATTCTCGCCGCGATGCTACCGCCGGAGCAATCTCCCCGTGAGGTCGAGTATTCGGAGGACGGGATGACATACGTGAGAGTCAGCGAGTTGGCCAAGGAGTTCCGGATAACCGGCGACTGGCTGCTGGAAGAGGCGGAGTCCGAGTTCGACAAGGGCGACTTCGTGCAGGCGTCCGAGAAGTCTTGGGGAGCCGCGGCGCAGCATCTGAAGGCGCTTGCGACGGAGCGCGGCTGGGGACACGGCACGCACGGCCATTTCGGAATGATAGCTGACAACCTCGCCTCGGAAACGGGGGTCGCAGAGATAAGGCGGCTGTACTCTCTCGCAGAGTCCCTGCACGCGAACTACTACCAGTCCCACAGGAGCGAGGAGGCAGTTCACGAAGGTATGGACGACGTGAGAACGCTCGTGAACATTCTCGCGGCCATCCCGCCGCCGGAGACACCGCCCAGGCACGGCTACGTACTCGCGCGGCCCTTCGTCCGAACGCGGGACGGCAACCCGTAGTGGCAGACCAACACCAACCGAAAGGGATTTTTCGACAGAGATGACTCAGGACACCAACACGGACAACAGCGAACCGCTTCTGCAAATCCGGGACCTGCACGCCTCGGTGGACGATACCGAGATACTGAGCGGGGTCAACCTTACCGTCAACGTGGGCGAGGCGCACGCCATCATGGGGCCCAACGGCTCGGGCAAGAGTACGCTGGCGAACGTGCTGGCGGGCCGGCCCGAGTACACCGTGACCAAGGGCGAGGTTCTCTACCAGGGGCAGGACCTGCTGGAGATGCTGCCCGAGGACCGCGCGCGCGAGGGAATCTTCCTAGCGTTCCAATACCCCGTGGAGCTGGCCGGCGTGCGCTCCTGGCAGTTCCTCAAGACGGCGTTGGACGCGGTGCGCCAGCACAAGGGGCAGAAGGAGCTGAGCATCCGGGAGTTCGACCGCCACCTGGAGGCGCAGATGGAGCTCATGGAGATGCCTGCCGACCTGGTGAGGCGTTCCGTCAACGAGGGGTTTTCGGGTGGAGAGAAGAAGCGCAACGAGATACTTCAGATGGCGCTGCTAGATCCCAAGCTGGCGCTGCTGGACGAGACAGACTCGGGTCTGGACATCGACGCGCTGCGCATCGTCGCGAACGGGGTGAACCACCTGCGCGGGCCTGACAAGGCGATTGTGCTGGTGACGCACTACCAGCGCATCTTGAACTACATCACACCCGACTTCGTACACGTACTGGTGGCCGGCCGCCTCGCGATGTCCGGCGGGCGGGAACTGGCGTTGGAGTTGGAGGAGAAGGGGTACGACTGGGTGCGCGAGGCGGTGTAAAGGGTTGCCACCATGGACTTCTGGCTCTTCAAGGATCGGGATAGCGCAACCTGCCCAAAGGTTCACGCAGGCAATGGGCTGCGCTTGAAATGCGGCAGGACAGCGCCACAGCAAGACCAATCGACAACTTGATGGTACGGGCCATACGACACAGAATCAGAGACCTTTGACAAAGCGAGAGAACTGAACCTCTACAATGCCCGAAGATGCAAGCGGTGCTTTCGCTGACGTCTGATAACTGACCACTGAAAACTAACAACTACCATGCTCACAAGCGTAACCATAGAGAACTTCCGCAACCTGGACAGCCTGACGCTGGACGGGCTGGGCCGCGTCACGCTCATCGGCGGCAAGAACGGCAGCGGCAAGACCGCGCTGCTGGAAGCGCTGTTTCTGTTCAGCGGGCCGGACCTGCCCGAACTGAGCGAAAGGGTGAACGGCTTTCGAGGACTGCCTACGCCGGGACGTGAGCATATCTTTCGAAGCATCTTCAACGAATACGACACGGACAAGCCAATCAGAATCTCCGCCTGCGGCGACTGGGGCAACGGTCCGCGCACACTGGACATTCGCGTTCAGGAACGGAGTGGCGTCGCTGCCGTTGCTTCAAACCCTGCGAAAAGTCCCGGGTTCGGTCAGTTCTCACACTCCCAGGTTGTGGGGGACTACGAAGTAGTGTTTGATTACCGTCACGACGATGGCGTTGAATACACTTCTCGCGCATGGTGGGGACTTGATGAACTAACATTCGCAGGTCCTACCCCGTCCATTGTGTCACAGAACATCTTGCAAGAAAGTGAACGAGTACCAAATAGAGCGAAGTCGTTCTTAATGCCCCCAATTCAGAGAATTGACCCAAAGGAAGTTGCGTCCAAGTTCGGAGAACTCCAAGTGGACGGGGAAGAGAGCAGAGCCCTGGACTTCATACGCCCATTGGAACCCAGGTTGCGGGAACTGACGACCATAGTAATGAACGACGTGCCCATAATTCACGCCAGGCTCAAGGGCGTCAGCAGGCCGATCCCCATGAAACTCATGGGCGAGGGCATTAACCGCATGTTGGACCTCGTCTTGATGATGAGCGAGGCGCGCGGTGGCCTCGTTCTCGTCGACGAAATCGAGAACGGGCTACACTACCTTGTGCAAATGGACGTGTTCGAAGCCGTACTTGAACTTGCTAAGACCTATGGTGTTCAGGTGGTTGCCACCACGCACAGCATGGAGTGTCTCATGGCCGCCTACTGGGCACACGAAAAGCTGGAAGCTCTGGATGATTTCGTCTTCTATCGCATTGACCGCATCAATGGAATGGCCAAAGCTGTGCAATTCGATAGCGAAATGATGGAGACGGCTATCGAGCTCAACTGGGATACCAGGTAAATGCCCACGTCACCGATTATTGAGAAGCCCAAACAGTTAGTCGTCGAAGGGTACGACGAAGTTCGGATTTTCAGCGCGCTGTTGGACCACCTGAACATCTCGGACGTTCAGATACAAAACATAAGAGGGGTGGTCAATTTGAGACGTCGCCTGAGAACCCTGAGCGGCCTTCGAGAGTTTGATGGCGTCCGTTCCCTCGCGGTGGTAGCGGACACTAACTCCGACAGGGCGGCAAGGCGGAACCAAATTCGTGGTTCTTTGGCGAACGCAGGGCTTCCTGTGCCGTCGGAGCCGCTGCAAATGGAATCTGCCGGGGAGTTAAGCGTAGCCTACCTGATTGTCCCGCACGACGGCCAGGGCACCATGATGGAGGACGTGTGCCTGGAATCGGTGAGAACCGACCCGGCTATGGAATGCGTAAACAACTACTTCGAATGCGTCAGCCAAGCGAACATTCCAGGCCCCAGAAACTGGTCGTCAAAGGCCCGCGCACATGCGTTTCTGGCGTCACGTGAACGCCCTGACCTTCGCTTGGGAGAGGCGGCAGAAAGCGGTGTTTGGGACTTTGACTCGGAGGCGTTCAGCCCGATGAAAGACCTTCTCGGTATGCTGTAAGAAAAAATTGAGCTTGGCATGAATGGGGCCGAGATTTCTAACTCAGGAATAAAATGACAACTATTCTTACAAGATTCGAACAGTACGCCGCCGACTATGCGGCCCTGAATGCGGAGCGCCAGCCTGATTACGTGCGCGAGCTGCGCGAGGCGGCGTGGCGTCGCTTCCAGGAGACGGGGATGCCCACGGCGCGCAGGGGCAACGAGAAGTGGAAATACACGAACGTCGGCCCTATCGCGTCGGCGAGCTTCCGGCACGGAGGAGGCGCCGACGACGACGAGGCCGCAATGGAGCGGGCGCGCGCGCAGCTTCGCGACACCGCGATTCTGCCGGAGGGCTGGACGAACCTGGTGTTCGTGGACGGACGTTTCTCGGAGGAGCTTTCGTCGCCGCTGCCGTCCGGCAACGGCGTGCGGGCCATGAGCCTGGCCGACGCCATCGCAGACGGCGCGCCGGACGTGGAACGTCGGCTTGCGGAGTACGCACGATCTGAGGACGACGGTTTCGTGGCGCTGAACACCGCTTTCCTGCGGGACGGCGCATACGTGCGAATCGGGGAGGGAGTGCGAGCCGAGAGTCCGCTGCACCTCGTGTTCTGCTCGACGGCATCGGACGAGCCGACGGCTTCGCACCCGAGGGCGCTGGTGGTGGCGGAGTCCGGCAGCGCGGCAACTATAGTGGAGAGCTACGTTGGCCCGCGAGATGGGCGCTACTTCACGAACTCAGTGACCGAGATGGCGCTGGAAAGCGGGGCGCGAATCGACCACCACCGGCTGTTGCTGGAGAGCGAGCAGGCCTACCACGTGGGCGTCGCCCGCGTGCACCAGGCCGAGGACAGCGTCTATACGTCCAAGTCGTTCGAGAAAGGCCCCGCTATAGGTCGTTACGACCTTGCGGTGACGCTCGATGGCACGGGGAGCTACTGCGACCTGGGCGGGCTGTACATCACATCGGGCCGGCAGCACATGGACAACTTCATAAACATCGACCACGCCAAGCCATACGGCACCAGCCGCCTGTACTACAAGGGCATTCTCAGCGGCAGGTCAAGGGCGGTGTTCGGCGGAACGGTGTGGGTGCGGGAGGGCGCAATCAAGACCGATTCGCTACAGTCGGACAAGAACCTGGTGCTCTCGCCGACGGCGGAGGTGGACAGCAAGCCCGCGCTGTACATTTACGCGGACGACGTGAAGTGCGGCCACGGCGCCACCGCGGGCAACATAAGCGAGGACACAGTGTTCTACATGCGCAGCCGCGGCGTGGACGTGGAGACGGCCAGCCGCCTGCTCATCTACGGCTTCGCCAGCGAGATAATCGACACGGTGGAGCTGGACGAGTTGCGGGCCTTCCTGGAAGAACTGTTCCTGGACTCGCTGCCGAGCTACCGGTTCGAGTTTTGATGGCCGATCTACTACCCCCATTCCCGTGTCGAGCACGGGACAGGCTCTAACCCTTCGACAAGCTCAGGGCAGGCTCTTCCCTCGTCAAGGGGGAAGGGACAGTATCAAGGACTAGCATCGAATGTACGACCTTCGCGAACTGTACCAAGAGGTTGTGATGGACCACAACCGGCGTCCGCGCAACTTCCGCAAGCTGGATGACGCCAACCGGAGCGCGGAGGGCTTCAATCCGCTGTGCGGGGACCGGATTTCGGTGTACCTGAACGTCGATGGGGACGTGATCATCGACATCGGATTCATAGCCGAGGGCTGCGCCATATCCAAGGCGACCTCTTCCATGATGACCGAGCGCGTCAAGGGCGAGCCCGTCGAGGAGGCCAAGCGCGTGTTCGACGCGTTTCGCCACATGATCACCCGCGGGCCCGAGGAGGACTACGACGCCGAGCTGCTGGGTGACCTGGAAATCCTGTCCGGAGTAACCGACTATCCGGCGCGCATCAAGTGTGCCACGCTCTCGTGGCACACGCTGCACTCGGCGTTGAACGAGCAGAACGAGCGAGTAAGCACGGAGTAAGGGCGGCGAAGGCCCCGCCGGGAACGTGAGGCGGACGCATATGCACATACCGATAAGGGTCGATTACGGCGTGCGCGCGCTGGTGGACATCGCGCTGCACTCAGAGGGTGGCCCGGTGCAGGCCGGGCAGATCGCCAGGCGCATGGCGATACCGGAGCCGTACCTCGCGCAGGTGCTGCGCGAGCTGCGCACGCACAACATGCTGCGCAGCCAGCGCGGACCGCAGGGCGGCCACTCGCTGGCCATGGAGCCTTCGGAGATTCGGCTGAGCGACGTTATGGCGTGCCTGGCGGGGGCCGAGACTCTTGTGGCCTGCCTGGAAGACACCGAGATATGCGTACACGCCCCCGCGTGCGCTCAGCGCGAGGTGTGGCGCGACGTGGCGAGGGCGGTATACGACATACTGGGTTCCACGAGCATCGCCGACCTGGTGGCGCGCACTCGCGAGATCGACGCCGCCCGCGAACTGGCGTTCACGGGCGCGAGCTGATGAACCGAGTCCCCGAAACCATCGAAAGCCCGCAACGGGCATAGCACAATCTACAAGACAAAAAGGAGTTCAGAACATGGCATTCGTTAAGGTTGGCAAGGCGAGCGAGGTTCCGCCCGGCACCGCCAAGGTGTACGAGGTCGCGGACCGCTACGTCGCGGTGTGCAACGTGGACGGCAAGCTGTTCGCGGTGGACGACGTTTGCCCGCACGACGATGGTTCGCTCGATCAGGGCGATCTGGACGGATTCGAGATAGAGTGCCCCCGCCACGGCGCGCGGTTCGACGTTCGCACCGGCGCGGTGACGGCGCTCCCGGCCGTCGTTCCCATCGACACGTTCGGCGTGCGAGTGGAGGGCGACGACATCGAAATCGAGGTGCAGGGGTCGTAAGGGAGAGGAGGGCCATCGGAAGCGGCCCCGCCCGAAGGGAGAATTGATGTTCGACGTAGAGAAGGTGCGCCGGGACTTCCCGGTGCTCCAGAGACAGGTGTACGACAGGCCGCTGGTCTATCTGGACAACGCCGCCACGTCCCAGAAGCCCAGCTCGGTTATCCAGGCGCTGGTGGACTACTACGAAGGCTACAACGCCAATGTCCACAGGGGTGTGCACGCGCTCAGCATGGAGGCCACCGACCGGTACGAGGAGGCGCGCGCCAAGGTCGCCCGCTTCATCGGAGCGCCTGAGCCGGAGACCATCATCTGGACGCGGAACACGACCGAGGGTCTGAACCTGATCGCGAACACCTGGGCGGTTGACAACATCGGCCCGGGCGACGAGATAGTGGTGACCCGCATGGAGCACCACAGCAACCTGGTGCCCTGGCAGAAGCTGGTGAAAGAGCGCGGCGCGGTGTTGCGCTTTCTGCCGCTCGCCGAGGACGGCGACCTGGACCTCGAGGACGTCGACTCCATCATCAATCCCCGCACCAAGCTGGTCTCCGTGGTTCACATGTCGAACTCGCTGGGTACGATAGCCCCGGTCAAGGAGCTGGCGGCGAAGGCGCGGGCGGTTGGCGCGGCGGTGGCGGTGGACGGCGCGCAGAGCGTGCCGCACATGCCCGTCGACGTTCAGGACCTCGATTGCGACTTCCTGGCCTTCTCCGGGCACAAGATGCTGGGGCCCACGGGCATCGGCGCGCTGTACGTGAAGCGCGACGTGCTGGAGCGGATGGAGCCTTTCCTGCGCGGTGGCGAGATGGTGCTGGAGGTCACATACGAGAGCGCGTCGTGGAACGACCTGCCGATGCGGTTCGAGGCGGGGACGCCGAACATCGCCGACAGCATCGCCCTGGGCGCGGCGGTGGACTACCTGGAGTCGCTTGGCATGGAGAACGTGCGCGAGCACGAGCGGCAGATGACGCGGTACGCGCTGGACGCCTTCAAGCAGCTCGAAGAGGTGGACGTGTTCGGGCCGGACGACGCGGACAAGCGCGGCGGGATAATCCCGTTCCACCACCCTGAGGTGCATCCGCACGACCTGGGCACGGCGCTGGACCGGCAGGGCATCGCGATACGCACCGGACACCACTGCACGATGCCGCTGATGGGTGAGCTCGGCGTCACGGCGACGGGCCGGGCGAGTTTCTACGTGTACAACACCGAGGACGAGATAGACCTGCTGGTGGACGGCGTGAGGGAGGCGCTGAGGTACTTCACGCATGGCCCTGGATGAGCTGGACGAGCTGTACCGCGACGCCATCCTCTCCCACGTCCGCGAACCACGCAACCACGGCGTGATCCCGGACGCCGACGTGACCGGGGAGAGCGTCAATCCCTTCTGCGGCGACGAGATAAGCCTACAGATTCGGCTGGACTATGCCGGCCGCGTGGCCCGCGTGGGGCTTCAGGGCAAGGGTTGCTCCATCAACAGGGCGGCGGGTTCCATCATGAGCGAGGCCATCGGCGGCAAGAGCCTCGACGAGATCGAGGCGCTGTCGGCGCTGTTCCGGGGGATGATGCGAGGGCGCGAGCCGGAGCGCGACGAGTGGGCGCGGCTTGGCGAACTGGAGGCGCTCTCCAGCGTGACTCAGTTCCCGGTGCGCATCAAGTGCGCGCTGTTGCCGTGGGCGGCGCTCGACGACGGGATCGAGGAGTACCGTAGGCGGGCCTAGTCTCCCCCTCACCTCAATCCTCTCCCGCCAGGGGAGAGGAGGACAATGGACCCCTAGCCTGCCGTTGTGTCGGCCTCGAAGCCGCAGGAGCGGTGAGCGCCGTCGCAGAAGGGCTTGTTCTCGGACTCGCCGCAGCGGCACAGGAAGATGATGTCTTCCTCGACCGTGAACTCGTTGCCTGCGGGGTCGACCAACTTCAGGGGGCCCTGCACCATGTAGGGGCCGTTCTTCCGGGGTGTGATGGTAACGTCTGCCATGTGCGTGTCCTCCGTGTAGATTGATGTGGCGGGGGAACATTCACCCCCATCCTAACCTTCCCCCTTGATGGGGGAAGGGACTCTTTCACCCTCACCCTAACCCTCTCCCTGAGGGAGAGGGGACTGACGTTTAGCCTCGGCGGGCTTTTATGGCCGCGGTGAGGGCGGGGACGACCTCGGCGTAGTCGCCCACGATGCCGAAGTCGGCGGCGCGGAAGATGGGCGCGCGCGCGCTGTTGTTGACGGCGACCACGGTACCCGCTTTTCGAATGCCTACAGTATGATTGAGCGGGCCGCGTAGCGCAATCGCTACGTAGAGCCTCGGCGAGACGGCTTTGCCCGACAGGCCCACCTGGTGCTGACGAGGCATCCAGCCCGCGTCCACGAGGTCACGGGTAGCGCCGAGCGAGCCGCCGAGCGCATCGGCAAGCTCCCGCGCAACGCCGATGTTTTCGGGGCCGCCTATGCCCATGCCAACGCTGACCACCACGCGGGCGTGCTCCAACTCCGCGCCCTCGGCCGAGCCGGCGGATACGCTCTCCAGCAGCCGCACGCGAGGTTCCGACACGTCACCGACGTGGAGCGGGCGAACGACGGGCGGGACGGTGAGGTCGGGCGCGGCGGGCGTGAGTATGCCGGGGCGGACGGTCGCCATCTGAGGGAAGGTGCGCGAGAGGATGGGCGCGACCACGCTGCCGCCGAAGGCGGGCTTTAGCTGCACGAGACGGCCGTCGTTGTCCATGTCGAGGCCGATGCAGTCGCCGGTCAGGCCCAGATCCAGGCGTGCGGCAAGGCGCGCGGCGAGGTCCAGCCCATTCGCGGTGGCGCCCAGCAGCACGGCGTAGGGGGAATGGTCGGCGACGGCGCGGGCGAGTATCGCGGTGTGGCTCTCGGTGTCGTAGCGGGCGAGGCGGGGGTCGTCGGCGAGGCGCACCACGTCCGCGCCGTGCGCGCCCAGGAGCGCGGCGTGGCGTTCCGCGCCGTCGCCGACGAGTACGGCCTCGACGTTGGTGGCCAGCCGCGTGGCGAGCTCGGACGCTCTGCCGAGCAGTTCCAGCGTGACAGGGCGCACCTCGCCGCCCAGCAGCTCGGCGACGACCCAGATCGAGCCTGACTCGCCGCGCTGGCGCAGAGGCCCGCGCGGGATGGCCGCGCCGTCCACGTCGTCCGTCTCCTGGAACACGCCGCGTGCTTCGAGGTACTCCATCAGCCGGGCCACCGAGGCGTCCACCGGCTCGTTGCGCACGACGATGGCATCCCTGTCGGACTCCTCGGAATAGACCTCGCCGACCCAGGTTGGGGAGCCTTCCGCGCCGAACAGCGACGCATCGTCGGAGAGGTCGGCGGCGGTGAGTTGCTCGATGGGAACGGCGCGCGCGGTCTCCACGGCGTCTGGGCGGGGGAACGCCTCGGGCGCGACGCCTTCGGTGACGGTGAGGAGGGCGGGCAGCGGGCACGACAGGCGCTCGTGGCCCTCGTCGGTCTCACGTTCGACGATGACGTGGCCGGCCTGTTCGTCCATCTCCAGCCGGCGCACGCCTGTGACCTGGGGCAGGCCCAGCATCTCGGCGATTTCGGGGCCGACTTGGCCGGTCTCGGCGTCCACGCTGTTGCGCCCGCAGAGGATGAGGTCGAACGACTCGCGGCGCAGCGCGAGGGCGAGCGCACGCGCGGTGGCCAGGGTGTCGGAGCCGGCGAAGGCCCTGTCGACGAGGTGGACGGCGCGGTCCATGCCCATGGCGAGGCACTGGACGAGGGCTTCCTCGGCCTGAGGCGGGCCCATGGTGTAGACCACGGCCTCGACTTCGGCGTGTTGCTTGAGCTCAGCCACCGCGGAGGCGGCGAGCACGTCGAACGGGTTGACCTCGTTGGGGACGCCCTCGCGCACGACGCGGCGGCTTTCGTTGTCGAAACGCAGCATCGAGACGACGGGGACTTGTTTTATGCAGATGGCGATTTTCACAGTTGTTAGTGGTTAGTGGTTAGTGGTTAGTGGTTAGTGGTTAGTACCTAACCGTAGCCCATTGATTTTTGGTGTGCAAGGTTGCACTGGGCGTGAGGGCTGTTTCGGGCTGCTGGGCGCCGCCAACTCAGTAGCGACAAAGAATTCTGCACTTTTCTGCACCATTTCGCACATTCCGTAGCTGTCAGTGTCGGTGGTTCTGCGCAATTCTGTAATGCCGAAGGGGGCACTTCGTAGCAGAAGTGTCGCGCGGCGTGGCAGAAGAGGGCAGGGGGGCTGAGCGGGGCGCGAGGCGTCGTCAACCCTCACCCTAGCCCTCTCCCAGTCTTGGGAGAGGGGACTTCATCCCCCATCCCCGTATCAATGTCCTGCGGGCGGGTTTGAAACCCGTCCCTACCGAACGCGATGATAGCACGGATGTACGTGTGTTTCAAGAGCGTTGGCGAAATTGCGGGGTCAGGGCGATTTCGTGGGGAGAAATTGCGCAGATGGATGGCATAGGCGGGACGTGCGCGGGGGTGGATGTGGCAGGGCCGGGAACGGGTGGCGCGGGAAAGTGACGGTTTTTTCGGGGTGTGGGGGCGCACTACTGGTGCACTACGAGGGGCTGGATTGCGCTCAGGTCGGTTTTGGCGCGGGCGACATCCAGGTCGTACATGCGCTGAAGATTGAGCCAGAACTCGGGTGTTGTTGCCAGCGCCTGGCCGAGGCGAAGGGCGGTGTCGGCGGTGATGGACCTGCGGCGGTGTACGATGTCGTGAATCCGTACTTGGGGCACTCCTATCGTTTTGGCCAGGCGGTACTGGGTGATACCGAGCTCCTCCAAGAACTCTGCCAGATGTTCTCCAGGGTGGATCGGCTCTGCGGCCATGGCAATTCTCCTCAGTGGTAGTCGGTAACCTCGGTCTCCATTGCTCCTCAGTCCGTCCAGACAAAGCAACCGCCTTAGATTCCTCGGCTACGCTCGGAATGACAGTTGGAAGGGGGAGAAGGGATGGTATCACACGGGCGGGGCGGCTTGGAAGGTGAGGGTGCGCTCGCACCAGGCGGCGGCGGAGAGGAGGGATTCTTCGGCGAAGGGGGCGGCGATTAGCTGGACGCCGAGGGGCAGGCCGTTGGCGGCGAGGCCGGAGGGGAGGGTGACGGCGGGGAAGCCGCAGGTGGTCCAGGGGCTCTGGAAGACCATGTCGCCGGTGGTGGTGAGGTCGCGGGGAGCGGGCGCGGGCGTGGAGGGCGTGAGCAGCACGTCGACGTCGGCCATATCGCGCAGTATGGCGCGGCGGATTTTTTCGCGCGTGCGCTGGGCGCGGACGTAGGCGACGGCGGGGGTGAGGTGGCCGCGCTCGATGGAGGCGCGGATGCGGGGGCCGAAGTCGTCGGGGCGCACGGAGAAGTCGGCCTCGTGGATGCCGGCGGCCTCTACGGCCATGATGATGGAGTGGGCCGTCCTTAGCTCTTCGAAGTTGGCGTCGGTGGCGAAGTCCACGACGTCGGCGCCGGCTTCCGCCAGGCGCTCCAGCGCGGCGCGGGTGTGAGCGCGGGTCTCGTCGTCGCTGTTGGCGTCGAAGAACTGGGACACGTAGCCGACACGGGGTGGGCGGGCGTCCCGGGCGGCGGCGCAGCGGTAGCTGCCGACGGGGCGCGTGGAGGACGACGGGTCCTTGGGGTCGTGGCCGGCGAGGGCGTCCAGGACGATGGCGGTGTCCTCCACGGTGCGGGCGATTGGGCCGAGGGTGTCCAGTGACCAGGCTAGCGGGAAGACGCCGTGCTTGCTGACGCGCCCGTAGGTGGGCTTGAGGCCGACGACGCCGTTGTAGGAGGCGGGGCGCAGGATGGAGCCGCCGGTCTGGGACCCCATCGCGACGGGGAAGATGCGCGCGGCGACGCCGGCCGCGGAGCCGCTGCTGGAGCCGCCGGGGGTGTGCGCGGTGTTCCAGGGGTTGCGGGTGGGAGAGGGGTCGCCGCTGGCGAACTGGGTGGTGACGGCCTTGCCCATGATGACGGCGCCGGCGCGTCGCAGCAGCGCGACGGAGTGGGCGTCGTGGTCGGGCACGTAGTCTGCGTAGATGGGCGAGCAGGCGGTGGTGAGGACGCCCTTGGTGTTGTAGATGTCCTTGATAGCGATGGGGATGCCGTGGAGCGGGCCTCGGGGCTTGCCGGACGCTAGCTCGCGCTCGCTGCGTCGGGCGTCCTCGAGGGCGGCGTCGGGGTCGAGGGTGACCCAGACGCGGAGGGCAGGTTCGAGGGCGTCGGCGCGGGCGAGCAGCGCCTCCATCAGCGCCACGGGCGAGAGTTCGCGGTCGGCGATGAGGGCGGAGGCTTGGGTGATGGTGAGTTGGTGGAGGTCGGTCATGGGGTGCACCTCTGGGAATCTGGTTTTATGGCTGGAACAGCGCACGGGTGGCGGCTAGGATTTCGGACAGCTTGGCGTCGGTGAGGCGGCCTATCTTGCGAATGAATGCGGTCTCTTCAACGGTGAACACTCGATCTGGCCGGGCCCAACTTGGTCGAGTCAATCGTCCCTCCAATATGTTTTCGTTAGTCAGTCGAATCGACCTGGGGCGTCTACGTGAACTGGTTGTAACCTCGCACACGATCCAATCAGGCTCCCTCGAATTGCCAACGTCCGCCAGTACTACGGCCGGGCGGATTTTCGCCTCTCTCAGGTTCGTATAGGGTAAGGGCGCCATCATGACGTCTCCTACTACCAACCTAGTTCTCCTGCGCATAGATGTCCGGCATGGTCTCCAAGGCAGCCAACCACCCTTCGTCGTCTACTGCCTTAGAAACGTCGAAAAACCTGCCCGTCGTCTCGCCAAAATACCGCTCCGCCATCAACACGAGGTACTCTCCGTCCCAAAAGGCCATGCTGTCAACGATTTCCATGGTTTTGACGCTGACAGTGCAGACGCGCTTAAGCAGGTCGATCACATGCTCCTTGTGGTTGGCGAAGCGGTAGGTGTTGAACTTTTCGCGGATTGTGGGGTCGCGCGGCTTCTTCTCCTTGTACTGGTCGAGCACCCACTCCAGGGCGGAGCGGCTGCCGAGTTGGTATCGCCAGGCGTCGGGGGGGACGCCGGCTAGCGTGGTGTTCTCGTCCAGGACGATTAGGCCCTTTTCCTTGTCCGTCTTCAGAATGGGACGGGGAGTCCTGTTGCCCGCAACGCGGCTTTCGCGCCGCTCCAACTCGAACGGCTCGGCGGTCTCGAAACCAATATGCAGGTCGAGCAGTTCGCGACCCCAGTCCAACCAGTCTTCGAAGAAGTCGTACAGCGGCAGGCGTGGGAATTCGCGCAGCAGGTCGAAACGGTAGTCGTACCTGTATTCCGGGTCGTGGAGCACGGCATAGGTGTATGCGAAGATGTCCTCAGCGGATATAGAGTCCTTACCGAGACGCTCATCGAAATACTCGCTCCAAACCTTGCGGTAGTGATCATTGAAGTGCTTGATGCCCCAGTCGGTGATGTTGGAGACGCGCTCGCCGCCGGGCGTGTAGCGATAGAGGGGGAGGCACTGGGCGCCGTCGAAGAAGAGGTGCAAGTCGGCTATCTTGTCAGTCGCCAATGCCGTAAAGGGCCTGCGTGCCCCGGTCGTTTGGAAGCATATTACCTTGTTGGACTGTTTCAAGTCCTCGCCGAAGATTTGATGGTGATTTCTGGTTAGAACGTCGTTCATTGTGAAATCGGCAAGATGTTCCTTCGTTACGAAGGGACGGTAGAGCGTCTGAACGCGACTAGCTTCCGTATAGATGATGCGCCGCCCGCGCTGGAATTCATTGCGCAGGTCTCGGCTCCACTTGATTGTCGTGGGATACGACACATCCTGTTCTTCCAGGAGTTCGTTGTAGGTATCTGCGAAGTACAAGGCTTTGTCCCGCAGATTGCCGACATCGAAATCGTAAACCCAATCATCGCGATTGGTGCTGACACCCAATGAGTGGTGCCGGAAAACTGCCTGTTCGTCTGCGGCAGTCTTTGCGGACCTGGTCCTCCTGTCGGCAAGCTGAATCAGCTTCTGGAAGTGCGGGTTGCCTTTGTTGAGCCAGTTGTGTTTTGCATCGGGCTCGATGTCCTCAAAGCAAACGTCTCCCACGCCAGCCTTTCGAATTTCGTCCAGCTTGGCGGGACCGGAGAGCTTGTCGGCGACGGCGTAGTAGTGAATCTTCCCATTATCCTGACGCACCGATTCCCGCACGAGGAAGGCGATTGCCACGCCGGTCATAATGCCGAACACGTTGCCTGCACCGGCGGTCTTTCTGACGTCGCCGCCGAGATCGACTACGTAGGCGTGGCTGAACTCTCGGGGCAGCAGCTTTCGGAATCCATCGTCCTGCTGGGCGTCGAGATACCTGCGGTTGGTGATGAAGGCGATTATGCCGTCGTCGTCCAGGCGGTCGGAGGCCCAGCGGATGAACCGCTTGTACATGTCGTACTGCTTGGTCTTTTGCGCGGTGCTGTGGGCGATGTAGGTCTCGCGGATGCGGCGGTCGATTTCGGGGTACTCGCGGTTCTTGTTGTTGTCGTTCTCGTTCTGCTGGTTGGCGTTGTAGGGCGGGTTGCCGATGATGACGCTGATGGGCTTTTCGTTTTGGAGTTGCACGCGCATCCAGTTTTCGGTGGACAGGCCGCCCAGGTTGAAGCCGGCCTGCCGCTCGGCTATGCCGCCGGTCGCGCCCTTCCAGTCGGTGTTGTCGAGGGTATCGACGAACACGAGGTTGGGGAACTCCAGATAGCGGCCCGTCTTCTCCTTGTAGGCGTACTCGATGTTGAGGTTGGCGATGTAGTAGGGCATTATCGCCACCTCGTTGGCGTGTATCTCGTGCAGGTATTTGTACTCCAGCCGGTCGGCGGGCAGGTAGTCTATGAGACTGGTGATGAAGGTTCCAGTTCCGGTGGCGGGGTCGAGTATCTGGACGTTGTCGTCGGCGAGTGTGCGCCCGAAGTGCTTACGGAGCAGGTGGTCCGCGCCGCGAATGATGAAGTCCACGACCTCGTTGGGGGTATAGACCACGCCCAGCCTGTCGGCGGCGGCGGGGTTGTACACGCTGTAGAAGTCTTCGTAGATGCCCTTGAGAAAGCCCTGCTTTTCGGCGTAGTCGGCTATTTCGTCGGCGGCGCGGCCGATGGCGCCGTAGTAGGCGCGCAGCCGGTCGATGGCCTGGCGGCGGGCGTCGCCGGTGAAGAAGGTGCTTTCCAGCGCGTCGAGTTGCTGGGCGACGTTGTTCTCGCGGTGGAACTGGTCCTCGGCGAACACGCGCAGGAAGATGTCCTTGGTGAGGATGTGCTGGAGGAGCATCTCGCGCACGTCGGCGGCGGAGACGTCGGGGCCGATGGACGCGCGGCACAGTTCCAGGAATCCGGCGGCGGCGGACTGGTAGTCGGCGTTGTCGGTCTCGGCCTCTTCTACCGCCTCGCGCAGGTTGGCGATGACGGTGGGCAGGTCGGCTTTGAACTGCGCCTGGGCCTGGCGGAACTCCTCTATCTGCGGAAGCTCGTAGTCCAGGAAGCGGCGGATGAGGCGGTGGAGCGCGCCGGGCTGGTTCATGTCCACGCGCATGGACTCTTCGCGGTTCTGGATGAGCACGGCGGTGCGGGAGTCCTCGAAGATGATGTTGTCGCGGGGGTAGCCGGAGTCGAACTTGCGCTGGATTTCGCGGTCCAGGTTGTCGCGGGTGTCTTTGGCCTCCCAGTAGCCGCGGGCCATGCGCAGGGTGTCCTTCACGGTGCCGTCGGGCACGACGCCGCCGACGCGCAGCTCGGGGACGAGGGTGAGCTTTTCCTTGTGGGCGTCGCAGTAGGCGGCGAGGCAGTTCTGGAAGGCGGGTCGGATGTTGAGCTCGCTGTCGGAGCCGCCGGCCTCGACGAGGCGGGCGAGGTGTTCGCGGTAGCGCTGTATGTGGGGGTAGGCGGGCATGGTGGGGGTATTGTACGCGATTGGGGGGCACAGGTGGGTGGGCGGCTTTGTGCTACAATGCGTCTACATCGGCTTGAGAGGTTCCGCCTATGGACGCAGCAGAGTTGATCGCGCTGGCCGGGATACTGGTGGGCATACTATTGTCCGTTATCGTGTTCATCTGGCAATCGCACTCCCAGAACTCCAGGCTCGAGGCCAAGATCGACGCCCAGGGCGCCAGCCTGCGCGCGGAGATACAGGCGGTTAGCGAAAGGGTTGGCGAATTCGAGCGCACCAACGCTCGCCTCGAAGGCATCACCGAGGCGCTCTACCAGATTCTCAGGCGGCAGTCGCACACTCACGAGTCCGACGACTGACCCTTCGACAGGCTCAGGGCAGGCTCTTCTCCCTCGCAGAGAGAAGGGATTGACGACACCCCCATCCTAACCCATTCGGCAAGCTCAGGGCAGGCTCTTCCCCCTGCGAGGGGGAAGGAATCAGGCCGAGTCCTAGAACGTGAGGGATACCTTGCGCGGCTTGTCAGAGTGGGGCTTTATCCAGACGAGTGTGACGTCGCCCGGGAAAGCCTCCAGCGTGTAGAGAAAGGAATCGAATCGCTGGTCGACACGTCGCCCCAACCTGGACGGCAGGGGAATCCCTTCAGGGTCAAACCAAAGGTCGAGCAGGTCATAGAGCTTATCCAGACTGCTTCTGATGAGAGACTTTCCGGACATGCCGTCCTGCTGGTGAGACTCGAGGCGCATACCGAAAGAGCCTGGGTATGTGCTCACAAGGTCCAGACGGGTCTGTTCGAGGATGCGGTCCGGTATTCTTCCCTTTGAGTTGGGAGAGGGCTGTTGAAGCGCCTGTCCGATAGCATCGAGGAGGCTTTGCAACTCGCCAACCGCCTTACTCATCGTCTTTGCGCTGACGCGGCCTTCGGGGACTGACGTATCGCCGTGGAACCTGATGTCAAGCAGGTGGGCTCTTTCCCTTTGTTCCATCCAACCGGCTTCTTCCGGCAGATCGTAGTCAAAGCGGACGTCCGGGTATGGCAGTGAGTCTTCCGGTAAAGCAGAGGGCTCGGCCAACACAGTCCGCGTTCGAGATTCATCCTTCACGTTATCGTCCAGAACGTATATGAAGCCATCTTCAGGATACATGAGCGCTTCCAGGCAAGTGATCTGCCCAGTCAGAATCTCAATAAGCCTGCCCTTGCTGACGGGAATATGCAACCACCTCTGGGTGTCGCTGTCCTCGTCGTTCCACCACGCGAGAATCAACTGACCTGTGGAGCTCTTTTGCAGAATAAGCCGCGGCCCGTCATAGTAGTCGAGTATCCTCTCGAACGAGAACGGACCCAGCACCGTGTTGGGCACCACTGTTCCTTCAATTCTCTTCAACACGACGTCATCTCCGTCCGGTTGGCACATGCATTTCAATCTGAGAGACACTGACAGGGTCAAATCCGTATACAGGCCACCACGTATGGTGCGAACGACCTCCTCTTGGTCTGGGCGTATGAAGTATCTTGCCCGTGTCCGGCGTGAGTGTCACCCTTGCTATCATGCTTCCGAGTTGCTTGTACCTTCTTGCTCTCCCCACAGCTTCGTCCCTCTCTTGAAAGACCGATAACCCAATCGTAGTGCATGGTGTTTCCAGTCCATTCGCAATTGCGAGATCGGCTCTGTCGGGATCTTTGTGACGGACGGAAACGAAATCCGACGATTGCGGTGGATTGGCCTTGACTATTCGGTAATACACTCCACTGGCGGGAACAGCGTCCTCGGGCGGACAATCATCAGGAAAGTCCGGGGGCCAGTTCCATGATGCCACTCACTCTCTCCTCGCATTTGTGGAATGCAGTAACAATATCACATTTCCCGTCTTCTCACACAGCGAATCGAGCGCCCTAGAACGTAAGCGACACCTTTAGCGCGCCGTCTTCTTTGGAGTGGGCGAGGTCGAAGGCTTCCTGGACGCGGTCTATGGGGAAGGTGTGGGTGACGAACGGGGCCATGTCGATGTCGCCGCGGGAGATGAAGTCGACGGCTATCTGGAACGCGGGCAGGCCGGGCTCGTCCTGGGCGCCGAAGACGGTGTGCATGTCCAGGCGCTTGCGGAAGAAGGTGTCCCAGTCGAAGGGGACGCGCTCCATGGTAGGCGGCAGCCCGAATACGGCGATGCGTCCGAGGGGCCTGGCGAGCTGCAGGGTCTGGTTGAGCGTATCGACGCTGCCGACGGCCTCGATCACAAGGTCTGCGCCCTCGCCGCCGGTGAGGTCGAGCACGGCCTCGGTGGCGCGGCGGCCGGACACGTCGATCGCCTCGTCCAGCCCCATCGCCCGGCCGGCGGCGAGGCGCTCGGGCACAGGCTCGATTCCGATGATGCGGTGGGCGCCGAGCCTGCGGAGCATGAAGTCGTGGAACAGGCCGACGGAGCCCTGGCCGACCACGACGACGGTCTGGCCGATGAGCGAGGGCAGGCGGCGGCAGCCGAAGACGACGGTGCCGAGCTGCTGGGCCATGAGCAGGTGCTCTTGGGGCACGTCGCGGGGGAGCTTGAGCAGAAAGTGTGGCTCGATTAGCTGGTAGCCCGCGAAGGTGCGGGAGCTCCAGATGTTGGGCGCGGTGAGCACGAGGTCGCCGGGGGCGAAGTCGGTGCCGCCGCCGTCTATGACCTCGCCGAGTCCCTCGTGGCCGGGGTAGCCGTGGGGCAGGGGGAACTCGTGGGCGTTCCAGCCCATGTAGACGATGTGGAGGTCGCTTCCGCAGATGGAGGCGAGGCTGGTCCTGACCAGCACCTTGCCGTGCTCAAGGTCGGGCACGGGGACGTAGTCGCAGTGGATGCGCTGCAGGTCGGTGGCCAGGGCGGCGGGCATGGACGGCATTGGACGGGTGCTCCTGGTGCGGCGTTCGGAATGGGGGCATTCTCAATGCGAGGGCGGGAGGCTGTCAAGTTTGGGGGTGGCGCGCGCGATGCAAAACGGGCGGCGCGTGCTGTACAATGTGGGCGCCCGAATCGCGAGTTACGCCACACGGGCGGAGGATGAAAGTATGCTGAGAAAGCTGGGGCGGGTGACGACCATTCGCCAGAGACTGGAGGACGTGGAGGTCCCGCCGGGACAGTTCGTGACGGAGAAGTTCCCGATACTCACGTTCGGCTCTACGCCGCAGATCGACATCGATACCTGGCAGTTCCGGGTGTTCGGGCTGGTGGAGCGGGAGGTGACGCTGGACTGGCAGCAGTTCAACGAACTTCCCAAGATCGTGCTGGACGCGGAGTTCCACTGCGTGACGCAGTGGAGCAAGCTACAGAACACCTGGGAGGGCGTGGCGTTTACGGAGGTAATGAAGCTGGCGGGGGTGAGTCCCGAAGCGAAGTTCGTGATGACGCACTGCTACGGCGGCTATTCGAGCAATTTGCCGCTGGAGGTGGCTGCGGACGACGACGTGCTGTTCGCGTACAAGCACGACGGCGAGGAGATTACGCCGCAGCACGGCTGGCCGCTGCGTCTGGTGGTGCCGAAGCGGTACGGGTGGAAGAGCGCGAAGTGGGTGAACGGCGTGGAGTTCATGGCCGAGAACGAGCCCGGTTTCTGGGAGATGCGCGGCTACCACATGGAGGGCGATCCCTGGAAGGAAGAGCGGTTCTGGAGCAGCCTGTACTGAGTCCGGGCCGGGCCGTCGCGGCCAGCCGAATCTCGAGCAAAGAAACGGGGCGCCTCGCGTGAGGCGCCCCGTCCGGCGGATCTGGGAGTTCCTCTTTCGGCATCACGCGACCTTCACCTTCTGGCCCACCGTGTGGCCGGCCGCGGCGCGCATGGTCAACTGGCCCTGGATCTTGACCAGGTCCACCATGTGGCCGCACTGCAGGCACTTGAGGTACTCGCCGTACACGTCCCTGTCGCGGTGCACGTCGCCCTTACACCTGGGACACGCCTTGAAATACAGCATTTCGATTCCTCCTATTCGAGTTTTCGCTCTCGCTGATCGGTCCGTGTCCACTTCTCGCGAGACGGTCCGGGCGGAGCGGCCACGGTTTAGCTGTCTGACACGGCTGAATTATATGTAGTTGACACATAGTGTGTCAAGGGATATAATACGGCCAGCCGAGAGAGACCAGAGAAGCCCGCGAGGCTTGCTCACCATTTGCTGTTGTGTCATGTATAACGGGCCGCAGGCGAATTGGTTAGCTCGGCTCCGATAATACGTGGGAGGTGCAGAGAGCGGTGTACGACAGGAGACGGCAATACGACCAGATGCAGGGCGTGTACATAATCAGCGTGGCGGCGCGCGTGCTGCAGATGCACCCCCAGACGCTGCGCAAGTACGAGCGCATCGGGCTGGTGTCCCCGTCTCGCACGCACGGGATGTTGCGGCTGTACTCGGAAGAGGACATCGCGCGGCTGCGGCTGATCAAGCACCTTGTGGACGAGCTGGGGCTGAACCTGGCCGGCGTGGAGCTGGCGCTGAAGCTGTTCAGCCAGTTGGTCAACATGCGGATGCAGGCCCAGGAACTGGAGGGGGACGAGCTCAAGAGCTTCCTGGACAGCAGCGTGAGCCAGATGCTCAGCCTGCTGGACGGCAAGCGGAAGTAGCGGGCGGCGGGGCAGATTCCACTCAAGGACACTAGAGCCACTTAACCGGAGGACACAGCGAATGAGCGAGACCAATCCAGACTGCGCGCCGGAAGAACAGAACGGCGATGCGGAGACGCTCCCGGCTGCGGACGGCGTCGACTCCATTCAGGAGACGCTGGAGGAGGCGGAGCGGGAGCGGGACCAGTTCAGGGCGATGATGCTAAGGGCTCAGGCGGACCTGGTGAACTACAGGCGCCGGGCCGAGGACGAGCGGGAGACGCTGAGGCGCAACGTAACGTCCGGTCTGCTCATAGACATGCTGGAGCTTGTGGACGACTTCGACCGCGCGCTGGAGTACGTGCCGGACGACGCGGTGGCCCCACAGTGGCTCGAGGGTCTGCTAAACGCGAGGCGGAGCTTCGACCGCAAGCTGCTGATGCAGGGCGTCAGCAAGGTGGAGTCCTCCGGGCAGCAGTTCGACCCCAACGTCCATGAGGCGATTCAGAGCGTGCCGACGGACGACCACCCGGAGGGTACGATAACATTGGTTGTGCGCGAGGGGTACATGCTGAACGACAGGCTGTTGAGGCCGGCCCAGGTGGTCGTAGCCGTATCAGCGGCGCTCGAAGACGAAAACGAAACCAAGTAGGAGACGCTCGATGGCAAAGATACTGGGTATAGACCTGGGCACGACCAATTCGTGCATGGCCGTAATCGAAGGTGGTGAGCCGCGCGTCATCGAAAACTCCGAGGGGGCCAGGACCACTCCCTCGGTGGTGGCGCTCAACACGCGGAACGGGGAGCGCTACGAGGGCCAGACGGCCAAGCGACAGGCCGTGACGAACCCCCGCAACACCGTATATTCCGTGAAGCGGTTCATGGGCCGGCGCTTCGCCGAGGACAGCGTGAAGCGCGACGTGGGCCTTGTGCCGTTCGAGGTGGGCGAGCACACCAACGGCGACGCCTACGTGACCATGGGCGGCAAGCAGTACGCGCCGCCGGAGATTTCGGCGATGGTGCTGCAGAAGCTGAAGCGCGACGCCGAGGACAGGCTGGGCGAGCCGGTGAACCAGGCGGTCATCACGGTGCCGGCCTACTTCAACGACAGCCAGCGCAACGCCACCAAGGACGCCGGGCGCATCGCGGGGCTGGAGGTGCTGCGCATCATCAACGAGCCGACGGCCGCGGCGCTGGCCTACGGCCTGGACAAGAAGGGCGACGAGACCATCGCGCTGTACGACCTGGGCGGCGGCACGTTCGACATCACCATACTCCGCATCGGCGGCGGCGTGTTCGAGGTTGTGGCGACGAACGGCGACACCCACCTGGGCGGCGACGACTTCGACCAGCGGATCATCGACTGGGCGTGCGAGGAGTTCCGGCGCGAGGAGGGCGTGGACCTGCAACAGGACCGCACCGCGCTGCAGAGGCTCAGGGAGGCCGCCGAACGGGCCAAGATCGAGCTTTCGACGCTGGTCGAGACGGAGATAAACCTGCCCTTCATCTCCGCGGACGCATCCGGCCCCAAGCACCTGGTGATGACTCTCACGCGCTCCAGGCTCGAACAGATGGTGGATGGACTGGTGCAGCGGACCGTGGAGCCTTGCAGGGTGGCGATGGCCGACGCGGGCGTGTCCGCTTCCGACCTGGACGAGGTGATACTGGTGGGCGGCATGACGCGGATGCCCGCCGTGCAGGAGGCGGCGCAGAGGCTGTTCGGCAGGGAGCCGCACAGGGGCGTTAACCCGGACGAGGTGGTGGCAATCGGCGCGGCGATACAGGCGGGCGTGTTGCAGGGCGACGTGAAGGACATAGTGCTGGTGGACGTGACGCCGCTGACGCTCGGCATCGAGACGCTCGGCGGCGTGGTGTCCCAGCTCATCTCGCGCAACACGGCCATTCCCACCGCGCGGAGCGAGACGTATACCACCGCGTCCGACGGCCAGACCAGCGTGGAGGTGCACGTGCTCCAGGGCGAGCGCCCGATGGCGGGCGAGAACAAGAGCATCGGCCGGTTCATGCTGGACGGCATACTGCCCGCGCCCAGGGGCGCGCCGCAGATCGAGGTGACGTTCGACATCGACGCGAACGGCATCCTCAAGGTGTCGGCCAAGGACCAGGGCACCGGCAAGGAGCAGCACATCACCATCACGGCGAGTTCCGGCCTGACCGAGCAGGAGATCGACCAGATGGTGCGGGACGCCGAGACGCACGCGGAGGACGACCAGCGCAGGCGTGAGGTCGCCGAGACTCGCAACCAGGCGGACAACGCCGCCTACGCCGCCGAGCGGATGCTCAGGGAGAGCGGCGAGGCGATTCCCGAAGACCTGAAGTCGGACGTGGAGAGCAAGATAACCGCGGTGCGCTCGACGCTGGACACGCAGGATGCCGACGCGATGAAATCGGCGTTGGACGACCTGAACGAATCAGTCCAGCGCGCGGCACAGGCCGCGGCAGCCAACCAGCAGCAACAGCAGCCGCCCGGCGACGCGCAGGCGGGGCCGTCCGACGAGCCGCCCGGCGGCACGGTGGAGGGCGAATACCGCGAGGTGGACGACAGGGGATAGTGGCCGGTGGTCAGTGGCCGGGAGCAGAGACTATGGACTTCGTCTGGGGCCAGAAGGTAGCGGCAAGCGACGGCTGGGCGGGCCGGCTGCGCGGCGTGGTCGTATCGCCTGCGCCGATGCGCGTGACCCATCTCACGGTGCAGAGGGGGCTGGTGATGGCGACACGCCGCAGCGCCCAGGCGGGATTGCTCGTGGGCGGCGACACCGAGAGCCTGCGCCTGGGCGTGGGGCTGGTCGAAATGCTGGCGCTGCCGAACGCGGACACCGAGCCGCCTGCCGGCGCCGCGCTGACCCCGCGCACGTGGGTCGCCACGCCCGGCAGGGAGCGGCTGCGGCTGCGCGGAGTGCGCGTGGTGGGCGAGATTCGCAGGGTGACTCACGTCATCGCGCGGAGGAAAGGCGCGGGGACGACGCTGCTGCCGGTGTCCGGGTCAGACGAGCTTAGCGCGGAGGGCTTTCGCATGGCGGCGGCGGATGCCGAGGATCGCGGCCCGGTTGACTATCGCAGGGACGAGGAGATCGAGGGCGACCTGATCGATGCGCTGCAACGCTCGGCGGCCCTGCCGGAGGTGGACCTGAACGAGGTGCGCGTCAGCGTGGCGGAGGGCGTGGTGCGGCTGGAAGGCAACACGCGCTCGCCCGACGTGAACCGCGAGGTAGAGAGGATCGCGCGTTCGGCGCGCGGCTGCGTGGCGGTGGAGAACCGGCTGTTCAGCGACTGGGAGATAGATCTGGCCGCGGCCTCACGTATATCGCGGTACGCGCCGTCGCTGCTGGACCGCGTTGTGGTCAAGTCGCAGTTCGGGGTGCTTCACCTGGAGGGCGACGTCCACGATGAGGGCGAGCGTCAGGTCGTTACGCACGCGGTGCGGGCCACCCCCGGCATACTGGGCGTTCAATGGCCCGCGTTGGAAACGGACGCACCCCCATCCTAACCCTTCGGCAGGCTCAGGGCAGGCTCTTCCCCCTGCGAGGGGGAAGGGACTTTTCGGAAGGCTCTTTCACAGAACCTACCCCTGTCAGCCCCGCGAGGGGGAAGGGATTCGCGACGCTCCCTAGAGGACGTGGTACATCAGCAGGTGGTCGCGCAGGACGTCGCCGGCGAAGTCGTTTTCGACCTCACGCCATACCGAGTGGATATGGTTGGCGCCGTTCTGCCTGTTGTCGAACTCGACGACGAACTCGCCGCCGTGAATCCGGTAGTAGTGCGCCGCGCTCCTGTCCAGGGGACCGGCCCAGGCGAAGTGTAGCTGGTCGAATCCGCCGTCCTTGAGCGCCGCGAGCCTACGGCCGGCGAGCTCCTCGTTCACCTGGTTGACGTACTCGGTGACGAGTCCCATAAGCATCTCGCGCTGGGTGCCCGACATCGCCGAGACGGACAGCCCTTCCTCCTTGGGCAGCGACACCTTCGAGCTGTTGTAGGTGAGGATGTCGTAGGGGGCCTCGTCGTAGAGGACCGTCTTCGACCGCTGGCCGGCGTCCAGACTGTCCATCAGCTCGTAGGCCATGTCCTCGCGCGCGCCCAGTATGCGCAGGCCTGCCTTGGGTCCCTTGCGGACCTCGGCGGGGTTGGCGCCGAAGAAGAAAGGTGTCATCGAGATGATGTCGTCGCCCCAGATGCTGAAGTGGAGCGAGACGTGGTGCCCCTCGGCGCGCCAGCCCCACGGCTCGTCACCGCCCGGCTCACCGAAGATGGTGAAGTAGTAGAGGTCGGGGTCTCGGACGAAGGAGACGATGCCCTGCTCCTTCTCCAGCGGGCCGAGCACCGACTCGTGCTCGATAATCTGCTTGGCCTGCTCGTAGGACCTGTCGGTCAGGCCGGTGGCCATCAGCGCGTAGGCCAGTTTGCGCTGGTTGTCGTCCATGTCGCGCAGGGCCAGGCCGTGGCGGTTGAGCGGGGGATAGTACCAGAAGACGCGCTCGCCGTCCAGATAGGGATAGGCGGCCTTCGCGCGCTGGTCCGCGTTCAGGCTCGCCACGAACTTCGAGCCCGCCTCGGTCATGTTTCTTACGACGGTGGTCAACCCGTTCGATTCGGTAGCCATGCTGTGCGCCTCCTTGGTGGTCATGTGCCGTGTGAGAGGACAGTAGCGGGGAGGGATCCTCGCCGCCGAATTTGGACAGAGTATAGCACGTTCACGTCCTCAAACCGAAATGGTAGCATATGGGAAGCGGAGGTAGACTTGAGAAGACGTTCGCGGTTGATGCGAAGGATACTCAACCGAGATTCAGACGCCAACATCCGCTTCAACGATTTATGCGCCCTGCTTAGGCGTCTGGGGTTCGTCGAGGACGTAAGTGGCAGTCACCACATCTTTCGCAAGCAAGGAATTGAGATGATTAACCTGCAGATGCGAGGCAGCCACGCTAAACCCTACCAGGTTAGGCAGGTTCGTAGAATCATCCTGAGAAACAGGTTGGAGGAACCCTGATGCACAAGTACGAGGTCGTCATATACTGGAGCGACGAGGACGATTTGTACATAGCGGAAGTGTCAGAGTTGGCGGGCTGCATGGCGCATGGAGACAGCTACGAAGAAGCTCTGCAGAGCATTCAGAAAGCAATTGTGCATTGGCTGAACATATCGCGCGAGAACGGCGACTCTGTGCCTCAACCTTTGCCGCGTCCTCTTCTCCCTGCGTGGGAGCGGCCAGTCGCGGTCGATGATGAGTCAATCGCGGCCGGTCAGTGGTCTGCGGTGAGTGATTAGTGGCGATACGCCGGACAAAGGAACCGCGCGGGTTGCTTGCTCAGGCGATAGAATCAGAGTGGGCCTTGTGTTTGTGCGTATTGTGGGTGTAACGTTAGGCGAACACTGAACCGGGGGAGGTCATTCGCATGAGTTCCAGTCAACAGGGCGCCATCGTTTCGCTGCAACTGTGCGTGGGGCACCGAGAGCCGATGAAGACGGTGGACAGCGCAAACGTCATCTCCAACCACGGCATCGAGGGCGACCGCCACGCCATTTCCGAGGGCGTTCGGAAGGCCCGGCAGGTGCTGCTGATGGACGAAGAGACGCTGGAGCGGTTCGGCCTGTCGCACGGCCAGGTGCGGGAGAACATAACCACTTCGGGCGTCGAGCTCGCGTCGCTGGAGGCGGGCGCCAAGGTCGCGCTCGGAGGCGACGTGGTGGTGCGCATAACCGGCCACTGCGCGCCGTGCTCGCGCATGGACGAGATACGGCCCGGCCTGCGCGTCGAACTCGAACGCCAGCGCGGCATGTTGGCCTACGTAATCCAGGGCGGCGAGATCAGGGTCGGCGACGGCGTGCGCGTGCTGGAGGGGGTTGCGGCAAGCGCGTAGCGGCTTTCACCCCCATCCCCGTATCGAGTACGGGGCAGGCTCTAACCTTCCCCCATCAAGGGGGAAGGGACAATTCGGAAGGCTCTCTCACAAAACCTACCCCTGTCAGCCCTGCGAGGGGGGAAGGGACTTTGGATGCGTGTGGCGAACGCGCGGCCTGCTGTCGGCTATTCTGATGACAGCGACGTGCTCGCCGCGCCGACGCCCGCGCCGCGCGGCACCTCGTAGCCGACGCGCGGGAGTATGTCCTCCAGCGCGGACAGCAGCGCCAGCACGTACTCGGCCTTGCTGGACTCGCCCATCAGTCCCACGCGCCACACCTTGCCGGCGAGCTCGCCCAGACCCTTGCCTATCTCCAGGTTGTGCTCTCTCAGCAGCATACCGCGCACGGTGTCGTCGTCCACGCCCTCAGGAATCCACAGCGGCGTAATCTGGTCCAGGGCGTGCTCGCGCGGCACAACGGCCTCGAGTCCGAGCGCGTCCAGGCCGGCGCGCAGGGCGTCGGCGTTTCGCCGGTGGCGCTCGAAGCGCGCCTCCAGGCCCTCCTCCAACACTATGCGCAGACCCTCGCGCAGGGCCAGGATCATGCTGACCGGCGCGGTGTGATGGTACACCCGGTCGAATCCCCAGTAGTTGGCGTTTAGCGCCAGGTCCAGGTACCAGGACACCGGCTTGGTGTCCCTGCTCTTCACCACGTCGTGCGCCCTGGGGCTGACCATCACCGGCGAGAGTCCGGGCGGGCAGCCCAGGCACTTCTGCGTCGCCGAGTAGCAGTAGTCGATGTCCCAGTCGTCGGCGGCTACCTCGTTGCCGCCCAGGGACGTTACCGCGTCGACCATGAACAGCGCGTCGTGGGCCTTGGCGAGCGCGGATATGTCCTCCAGGGGCTGGCGGACGCCGGTGGACGTCTCGGCGTGTATGGCGGTCACCATCTTGATGTTGGCGTGCTTGCCGAGCTCCTGCTCCAGTAGCTCCTCCGGGAAGGGCTTGCCCCACTCCGCGCGGAGCGGCACCACGTTTGCGCCGATGCGGGTGGCCATGTCCACCATTCGCTCGCAGAAGAAGCCGTAGATGCACATGACCACAGTGTCGCCGGGCTCGAGAAGGCTGGATAGCCCTGCTTCCATCCCAGACGATCCGGTGCCGGACAGGGCGAACGTCAGGCCCTCGTCCGTCTGGTACACCCTGCGCAGAAGCGCCGACACCTCGTTCATAATCAGCATGAAGTCGGGGTCCAGGTAGCCGATCATGTTGGACATCATCGCCTGCAACACCCTGGGGTTGGCGTTGCTTGGTCCGGGACCCAGGAGGATGCGAGGAGGCACACTGGGCATCTGGGATTCGGGAAGCGCGTCTGGGGCCATTGGAAACTCCTTGTGACATGGTAGGCCGCGCCGTGTCATTGACGGCGGGCCTGTATTGTACTACTTACGGATGCGCGGGACACCCCCGCCCTTGCGGGGTCCGAGGGGCGTGGCCTAGACTTTGGGCAGGAACTCAGAAAGTGAGTAGCCCATCGAGGTGACTGCCGGATGGCACATTCCAAGCGGGCGAGCGGCGACTTGGCCGACCTCGAGTCCTGGTACGTCGAAAAGAGCGTGGCCGATCCGCTCGTTGGGGCGGCGCGCGGCCTGCGGGACAAGACGATCTGCGTGATGGGCGGCTGCGGTCAGGTCGGCTCGCACGTGCTTACCAAGCTGTACGAGCTTGGTCATGCGCCCGAAAGCCTGTATATCAACGACAACCTCTCCCTGGGCAGGCCGGATAATCTGCCCGCTCCCCTTCGCCCGCTTGTCGATACGCGGACGCACCGCGAGTTCGTGGCCGCGCCTCCGCCCGCGCCGGACGTGCTCATCTTCGTTGGCGGACGCTCCAGCGCCCCCCACTTCGGCGGTCTGGACGACGTTCTGGAGGAGATCGAGTGCTGGAAGGCGGCGCTGGAGTGGTGCGCGTCGAACGGCGTGCGGCTCATCTTCGCCTCGACCAGCAGCCTGGCAAAGACGCGGCCCTCCATCGAGACGCAGCGGGCCTGGCCTGGCTCGCTTTACGAGCTGACCAAGCTGATGATGGAGGAGATGGCGATTCAGCAGGCGCTGTGCGACGGGCTGAAGGTGCAGATATGCCGGTTCTTCTCGGTGTACGGCGTGACGGAGCAGCACAAGGGCAACTTCGGCAACCTGTACACGCAGATACTGTGGCACGCCAGGGAGGGCGTTCCGTTCGAGGTGTGGGGACAGGACGGCGTGTTCGCCCCCGGAGAGCAGACGCGGGACACGATATTCGCGGCTGAGGTGGCGAGGGCGGTGCTGTTCCTGCTGTCGCTGCCCGCGCCGGAGCCGCGCCTGGACGACGTGTCCGCGCTCACGTACAACGTGGGGCAGGGCAGGCCGGTTTCGGTGAACGAGATGGTGGACCAGGTTGGCGCGCTGGTGGGGAAGAGGCCGGAGATAGTTCACGCGCAGGCGCCGGCGCACGTTAAGAACTACGTGGTGCACACGTGGGGTGATCCGGGCAGGCTGGTCGGGGCCGGTTTCGAGCCGTTGTTCACCGACCACGTGGCCAACCTGCGGTTCATCGATAGGGCGCTTGGAGACATGGAGTGGTACTGGTCGGTGGTGGAGAGGGTGCGGGGGCTCGCCTCAACACAAACTGAGCATTCGACGCGGCCTCTAGCCTAGAGGCCGGCGAACCACGACGGCAGGATTGCCCTCAAGCCCGTCAAAGCGCAGCAAGTCAGCGTCGGTCGTTTCCAGGATGGTGAGACCTAGTTGAATGGCCGTCGCCAGGTGAATGGCGTCCGGGGGTTTGATTCGCAGATCGTCCTTGTATTTGCTGACTAGACTTCTGGCGATTGCGGCCAACATTACGTCCACCGCGACGGGGATTACGTAAGCTCGCCCAAAGAACTCGCGAATCATGTTCTCAGAGTTCTCCTGAGAGTAGCCTTCAAGGTAGGCGACCTCGGCGGCCGCGAGTGTTGATACCACAATCTCGACTTCGCCGCGCTCGGCCTGCTCGATAATTGACCGGCAATGCTCGTACACGGCTTCTTCGCCGGCGAGGTATCCGATTATGACTGAAGAGTTCCACAATCGTCGCCGAGGTGGCATGGATCTACTACGCATCCCCCCTGATGGCCGTGAGCCATTCCGCCGCGCCTATCTCGCGCACCAGCGCGTCGGGGATGGAGCCGAAATCGGCTTTCGGCAAGCTGGGGTCCGGGGTAGCGTCCTCAATGTTCGTAATATCCGTGACCGAGCGCGGCACACCGTTGGCGAAGTAGTGGATATAGCCCGCAACCATGACCCGCTTTTCCAGCAATCCCTTCACACGGTCTATCCACGCGGCCTCCCCGGGAATGCGGCACCGGACGGGTGACCCGTAAACTCTATCCCTTACCGTTATGGTGGGCGCGCGGCGGACGTTTATGACTTCCAGAGTTCCTTCCAGGGATCCCAAGTTGTGATAACCGGCGGCGAGGATGCTGTCCACCTTGTCGCCGATGTCGATTCCTATTGTGGCCGTTTGCCGGCCGCCGACGGAAACGGCGATAGACTTTGCCCTGTCGATGCCGCTAAAGAGCCTCTTCATCTTGCGGAGGTCTAGGAGCGCCTGTTCCGAGAAGTGGGACGCCGAACGGTCCGTTCCCTCGGTGACCGAACGGAGACCCGCGACGACCGAACCGACGGCCTTTTGGCCTTCCGGGTCCGGGCGCATTGTGATGGTGGGGGCGTTCGACCGGATTTCGCAGACGTACCACTGGCGCTTGGATTTAGGACCGTAGATGTCGCGGTCAACCTGTTTGACCAGACGGCTGATGTCTTCCAGGGATTTCCGCAACAAGTCAACCGAGGCCAACTCGGTTTCGGGGTATATGGTGAAGGTCAGGTCGTCTTCCATGAAAGCACGTCCTCGCGAGCTTGCTCGACATGATACCACTTGGGCGCTTGCAAGCCAGTCACCCCCATCCTAACCCTTCGGCAGGCTCAGGGCAGGCCCTTCCCCCTGCGAGGGGGAAGGGATTTGGCAGGGCCTTCTAAACCTCCGGGCGGCGCTGGGCTTTCAGGCGTTCGACAACGGCCCTCAGCTCCTCTGAGCGCGCCATGTCGGCGACCAGCAGGCAGTCTTCGGTGTCCACCACGACCACGTTTTCCAGCCCTATCGCGGCCACCAGCCTGTCGCGGCCTATGAGTAGCGAGTTTCGCGTCGATTCGGCGACCACGTCGCCGCGAACGGCGTTGCCGTCCGAGTCTCGCGGCTCCTCCTCCCACACCGACGACCAACTCCCCACGTCGGACCAGCCCGCCTTCATCGGAATCACCACGCACTCCGGGCCGTCGAACGGTCGCGGCGCGGACGCGGTGGACGGGTCGCCAGTGCGACCGGCTATCTTCTCCAGAATGGCGTAGGCGATGAAGTCGCCCGGGCAGCGTGCGAAGGCCTCAGGGTCGGGGCGGAAGAACTCGCCGTCCCGCCGTCCCAACTCGAACGCGCGGACGCACGCCTCGGCGATGTCCGGTCGGTGTAGCCCTATCTGCTCCAGCCACACCGACGCGCGGGACAGGAAGATGCCGCTGTTCCACAGGAAGCGGCCGCTCTCGACCAGCCTGCGCGCTACCTGCTCTTCGGGCTTTTCGACGAATGACGCCACCCGGCGCGCGACTCCGCCCAGGGCATCGCCCATCTCCACGTAGCCGTAGCCGGTGTTCGGCGAGGTGGGGACGACGCCGACCGCGGCCATTCCGCCCGCGGACGCGAAAGCCACGCCCGCGTTTACCGCGTCCGCGAAGGCCCGGGGGCCGCGCAGCACGTGGTCGGCGGGGGAAACCAGCAGGACGGGATCGGGGTCGCTCGCGGACACGTCACGCCGGGCCAGGTCGGCGGCGCACAGCGCGCCGAGCGTGAGCGCCGGCGCGGTGCTGCGCCCCGCGGGCTCCAACACGATGGCTGACGGCACGACGCCGACCTGGCGGCAGTGCTCGGCGACGAGGTAGCGGTGCTCCTCGTTGCACACGATGACCGGCGCGGCGGCGTCCGCTATTTCGCCCAGCCGCAGCAGCGCCTGTTGCAGCAGCGAGCGCTCGCCCCCGATGGAGAGGAACTGCTTGGGATGGGCTGACCTCGACAGCGGCCACAGGCGTGTGCCCGAGCCACCCGCCAGAACCACAGGATAGATCAACATTGTCTGCTCCGCGCCGATACCCATGCCGGCAAAAGCCATGATAGATTCGGCAGGGCGCGCTTTCAAGGCCCGGAATCAATATGCACATCCATACCAAGATTTGGCCTTTTCCGCTCGGAAGGCGGCGCGCTAGCTACGAACGGCGAACAATCGGCCCAATTCTGGCTGAAGATTGTCCTAACTTCGCATGGATTCTGCCTTGACTGTTTTATACTTTTCCGAAAATATATCTATGCGCAATACAAATCCGGAACAGGACTAGCTTGAACCGAGGCAACTCGACGGCGAGCGTGATTCCCGGGATCGCGCGGCGACAGTCGAAGAGCCGGAGGGAAGCCTCACCCCAAATCGGGAATGCCCGTCGACTCGAGAGCGGGCTTACCGAAATACGAAAGAAAGGACAGAGCCAGTTGACAACGTCTACAGCCGAGACCCTGGTAGGCGCGGAAGTAAAACCACTACTACGCATAGCGCCGGTCACATCGCGGCGAAGCGTGATGATTTGCCCGAGGTGCGAGGCGCCACTCAGAATGAACTACGACGAGCCTGAATGCTTGCAGTGTGGATACGTTGATTATCACTACACACCGCCGGCGTCGGCAAATGGGCACAAGAGCCTAATCGGCGCGGGCACTCGCTTCATCCTGCGCTATGTCGGCGAGTTTCCTTCGCTGGTGGAGACGCTCACATACGTCCAGTTGCGCCGGCTGCGAAACAGAGTTGTGTACGGGGTAACCTGCCCATTCTGCGGCGGCGACATGGAGCAGTCATCGCTGTCGGGCAAGCGCAGGGAGGTTCGCGAAGAGAGGTTCAGTTGCGAGCTGGGCCACAGGGTGTCGCTTACACCCGGCAGAAACGGCGACCTGGGCTGGAAGTAGCCCCACAGTTGCCGATGATGAAGAGGTGAGTACCATCGAAAGCGCAGCTTACCCAGGGGGAGCGCGTCCGGCGCGCTCCCCCTGATTTTTGTCAATTTCTCAGGATGCATACTTGAGCACATCGTGAAGATAGTAGAGAAGATACACCAAGAGCAGGGAGCGCCGGTTTTCATTTGCGACGCTTCGCCGCCGAGGGGTTCCGATCCCGGCCTGCTGGAGCCGCTGCGCGGTCTCGGCGCGGACTTCATATCGATGGCGTACAACCCGGGCAGGTCGGTGCGCGTCAATTCCGTCGCGGCGGCTCACTGGCTGCGGCGGGAGACGGGCGCGGAGGTTGCGTTCACTATCGCGACGCGCGACATGAATCGCGTGGCCATCCAGAGCCTGCTGCTGGGCGCGGAGCTTCTGGGGCTGGAGAATGTGATAGTCGTGCGCGGCGACGACTTCTCCCCGCGCGAGCTCTCGACGGTGCGGGACGTGCACGACTTCACGCCCAGCGGACTCGTTCGAGCCATCGGCGCGATGAACGAGGGAGTGGACCACCGCGGTCTGCGGTTGCGAGGCCCGACGAACCTCTGTGTCGGCGCGACTATCGACCTGGGGCGCGGCATCGACAGCGAGGCGCGGCTCACGCGCGCCAAGGCGGAGGCGGGCGCGCAGTTCTTCATTTCGCAGCCGACTTTCGACGCCGATCTGCCGGCGCGCTTCCTGGAGCGGTACGCATCGCTGTACGGCGAACTGGACGCGCCGGTGTTCTTCGGAGTACCGGTGATGGCTCCCGGCAGCTTGGCGCTGGGCGAAGTGCCCCAGCAGGTCACGGACGACCTGGCGGCGGGCCGGGCCGGCGCCGACATCGCGGCTCAGCTCGTGGCCGAGTTTATGGACGCGGGCTTCAGGACGTTCTACCTGGTGCCGCCCATCCTGAGGGCGGGCCGCCGCGACTACGACGCCGCGCGGGAGGTGCTGGCGCGGTTCGGGTAGGCATTTGCCCCTCACCTCAATCCTCTCCCACCAGGGGAGAGGAGGGCAATCTGTTTAGCAGGGGGCCGCGCCGGGCGATACCGGACGGATGCGTAGCTCTCTAAGCGTTGCCGGATCGAACGGGTCGTTTCCGGAGCGGAGCTCCTCGATCCAGCCCGACCGGCTTTGTCGATAGAGGTCCCGGCAGCTATCCTTCGGCGAAGCGTCCACCCACTCGAGGAACGCTTCTAAGTCCGCGATAGCCTTCTCGGTGCGGCCCGTAAGCGCGTATGCCACGCCTCTGGCTTCCCTCGACTGGCTCGTTGAGTCGAGAGCGACCGCCCTTTCGCAGACGGGCAGCGCTTCTTGCGAACTTCCCGACACCGCCATCTGCCAGCAGAGCACGCGGTTGAACGTCACGTTGTGCGGACTGAGCGCCTGCGCCCACCGCAGGTCGGACAGCGACGCCGCCCAGTTTTCGAACTCCGAGTGTACCAGCCCGCGGTTGAAGTACGCCGTCGGAGAGTCCGGGTCAAGCTCGATCGCGCGGCTGTAGTCGGCCAGGGCGATTTCCAGGTCGCCCTCGCCCCGTCGCGCCAGGTGGGTGTTACCGCGGGCGACGTGCGCGGGGGCCGAGTCCGGGTCGCCGTCCAGCGCCTCGTCCAGGTCCTCGAAGGCGCGCTCCAGGTCTCCGGGGTTGTCGCGCGCGACGAAGGCCCCCGCGCGGTTCACGTAGGCGCTAACATATCCGGGCCGAATCTCGAGCGCTTCCGTCAGCTCGGCTATGGCGCGGTCCAGGTCGGCGTCGGTTCCGCGCTCCACGTGCGCCGCGGCGAGGTTGACGTAGGTGGCGGCGTGGTCGGAATCGATTGTGGCCGCCTGCGCCAGGTCGTCGATCGCGCGATCGACGTCGCCGGCGCGGCCTCGCTCCAGGTAGGCGAGCGCGCGGCTGTTGAGCGCCTCCACCGATCTGGGCCGGACGGCCAGGACCTGGGTGAACAGCCAGACGGCCTCGTCGAAATCGGCCAGCCTGCCGCCCAGGTAGGAGCGGCCCAGCAAGTATCGCAGGTTCGCCAGCGCCGCCGGGTCCGTGGGGTTGCTGTCAGAGGCGTGTATGAGCACCGTCTTGGCGAGGTCGTGCTCGCCCTGTTCCAGGTAAAGCTGGCCCAGGGTGAGCAGGGCCACGTACCGCACCTGCTCGGTGAGGTCGGCGTTGATGGTGGCGGGCATCTCGGATGGCGACGAGGCGATGTCCACCACCTGCCGGTCGAGCTGCGTGGACCGGACGCGCGGCGTCGTGAACCTGGCCATCACTCGGCCGCTGTCGTACTCACCCCAGATTACGATTACGGCGTCGGAGCGCCGGCCCGCCGCCTCAGCGTTGGACTCCGACGCTATCTGCTCGGGCCACTCCACCGCGCGCACACCGGACAGTCCGGCGGCGCTGACCTCGCTGTCTATCTCGTGCTTGAGGCGACCCAGCACGTTGTATCCCTGCTGGCCGCCGGTGTAGTTGACGAAGGGGGCTATGACGATGAGGGACTCGTCTTCCAGGGCCGCCGGGTAGTCGGTGGTGTCTCGGAGGGCCATCGCGATCGCTACCGCGGCGGCGGCCACGACAATCAGCGCCAGCACCGTGGCCGCCACGATTGCGCGCCGCCTGTTGCGCGGCTGTCGGGCGACTCTTTCACCCCCATCCTGACCTTCCCCCTTGACGGGGGAAGGGACCCTTGATGCCTCCTCTCCCGTCAGGGGAGAGGATGGAGGTGAGGGTGAAGAAGACTGGGCCGGGGCTGTCTCCGGCGAGAATCCGGCGGCCTGCAGGAACTCGTCGGTCTCGGATGGCGTGAGCCGCAGCAACTCGGCGCAGCGCAGCACGTCCTCGCGGTAGCGGGGGCGCGTGGTCACTCCCTCTCGCCACCGGATGAGGGTCGGGCGGCTGACCGGGATGCGGCGGGCCAGTTCGGCGTCGCCGATTCCGGTGCGATCCATGTAAGAGGTCAGCAGTTCGGCGAAAGTCCGCAATTGTTACAACCCAGATACGCAATGCCTGCTGAATGAAACACAATCGACGTTCGGAGTGTACACCATCCGGTGCGACGCTGGACGTGTCGGCGGACGGCGCGGGGCTTGCCCGCCAGCCGGGACCGTCGGCGCAGCGGCATCGACAGGAGGTGTGTACGATGTTTGGCAGGATTGTCGGACTGATTGGTGTAACCGCGCTCGCCGTCGCGCTCGTGGCCTGCGGCGGGGCGGAGTCGGAGACGCGACGGCAGCCCCAGCCGCCGGCCCCGGCGCCCACGGCGGCGCTGGGAGAGATTACGCAGCCAGCGCAACCGGCCACCCCCGCGCCCGCGCCGGCAGCGGCACAACCCACCGCGGCGGCGCAGACGATGACCAAGACGCAGCCCGCCCCGGCTATGCCCGCACCGACGGCAATGGCGGTACGCACGATGCCGGCTGCACCGGTCGCGCCAGCGGCGGCTATGACCCAGCCGGAGGGGTTCAACGTCATTGGCGGGTCGGCCACCGTGAACGACGCCGCCTACGACCTCACGTTCTTCAAGCACTACGGGGTCAACCCGTTCATCGACACGGAGGACGACCACCTTTCGACGTTCGCTATCGACGTGGACACGGCCTCGTACACGGTAGCGCGCCGGTTCGTTCAGGACGGCAACATGCCGCACCCGGACTCGGTGCGCGTCGAGGAGTTCGTGAACTTCTTCGACCAGGGCTACGCGCCGCCCGAGGAGGGAGCGTTCGCCATACACGTGGACGGTTCGCCGTCGCCGTTCGGCGGGGAGAAGCACTGGCTGGTCCGCGTCGGCTTGCAGGGCAAGGAGATCGCGAGCGATGATCGCAAGGACGCCACGCTGGTGTTCGCAATAGACGTGTCCGGCTCGATGGCCCGCGAGGACCGGCTGGGGCTGGTGAAGCGGTCGCTCAGGCTGTTGGTGGACGAGCTGCGGCCCACGGACGAGGTCGGAATCGTCATATACGGCTCGGTCGGGCAGGTGCTGCTCGAACCCACCGACGGCGGCGAGAAGCGCTCCATCATCAGCGCGATAGACAGGCTGGAGCCGGGCGGGTCCACCTACGCCGAGGACGGGCTGCGGCTGGCGTACCAGCTCGCCGCCGAGCGCGCGCGGCCCGGTCGGGTTACGCGGGTGATCCTGCTGTCGGACGGCGTGGCCAACGTGGGGAACACCGGCCCGGACTCGATACTCAGCCGAATACAAGGGTATGTCGACGAGGGCGTCACGCTGACGACGGTCGGATTCGGCATGGGCAACTTCAACGACGTGCTCATGGAGCGGCTCGCCAACGACGGGGACGGGTCGTACTACTACGTGGATACGCTCAACGAGGCGAGGCGCGTGTTCGTCGAGAACCTGGTGGGCACGCTCCAGAACATCGCCAGGGACACCAAGGTGCAGGTGGACTTCAACCCGGACGTGGTGCGGAGCTACAGGCTGCTGGGCTACGAGAACCGGCGCGTGGACGACGAGGATTTCCGCGACGACACGGTGGACGCGGGCGAGGTGGGCGCGGGCCACAGCGTGACCGCGCTGTACGAGGTGAAGCTGCACGAGGGCGCGGACGGCGTGCTGGGCACGGTGTACCTGCGCTACGAGGACCCGGACACCGGAGAGGTGAGCGAGATAGACCGCGAGTTTATGCGGAGCGAGCTTGCGCCGGAGTTCGGCGAGTCGTCGCCGAGGTTCCAGATGTCGGCGGTGGTGGCCGAGTACGCGGAGATTCTGCGCGAGAGCTACTGGGCGCAGGACGGCAGCCTGGAGAGGGTTCTCGGAGAGGCTATCAGGGTGCAACGGCTGCTCCCGTCCGATGAGGACGTGGCGGAGTTCGCCTCGCTGGTGTCGCGCGCCGAGGGCATCCAGTAGCGGGGAGAGTTAGTCGGTAGGTCAGTATTTCAGTGGGTCAGTGGGTGGGGCGTCAGTCCCGCCCGTTGGAGGGGCCGGTCGTGTGGCCGGCCCCTTTTCTGTGGCTGAAACGGCACCCCCATCCTAACCTTCCCCCATCAAGGGGGAAGGGACTTTTCGGAAGGCTTACGCCTCAAACATACCCCTGTCAGCCCATCAAGGGGGAAGGGACTTTTCGGAAGGCCTAGAACTGATATGCCGGCTCCGGGTGCGTGTGGAACAGAAGCTCGCGATGTTTGTTCCGTTCCGCCGCATTTGTCACTCTCTCGCCTGTCCGCTACTTGGAGGCGGGCGGTTGGGGCAGGCTGCGCGTGACGATTTCCGGTTGCGGCGGGACTGATTCGGGCCATATCGGGACGGAGATGGGACGGGGTGTATCGGGTCCTGGGGTCGTTGGTTGGTGTATTCGGTTGTTAACGGAGGAGATAATAGCACGTATGTACTGCGAAATCAAGGGGGTTGGGGCGGCGGACCGACATCTGTTTGATCAGCCAGGCGCATGCTAAGTTGATGCAGGCTCAAGGGTGTCTAGGGGCCGGTAGAGCCTGTCGGCGTGGTGTCACCGGGATCGAGCAGGCCGCCGAGTGCCTCTCCGAAATCCGGCGCCATGATTATGGGGCAGTCCTTGGTCCGCAAACTCATCCCTCACGCATAGTGGCGCAACTGTTAGGGTAGGTTGGCAGTTACCGTCCACGCTGCCTGTTGATGCGGTCTATGGCCCGTTGGATCTTGCCTAGCTCAAACAGGCACTTCTGACGTTGGTCAGAGCTCATTTGGTTCATATCAGGCATCAGATTCTCGTCTTGCAGTTCTCGTCTGAATCGCTTGAAGCGGTTAAGCCACATGTTGTCAACACCGCGTGACCTGGCGCTCTCGAACGCCCTGTCAAACGTATCATTCCCTGACTTCAGAATCCTGAGCGGCTGAGGTCCTGCTTTAGGGGCATCGAGGATCTTCACTAGCTTGTCTCTGACGTCTCGCGCGGTCTCAATCTCACCGTCTTTGATCTTGGCGACTACGATTGCATCCAGATCAGGGTCTTCGTTGCGGGCCCTTTTCGCAGCGTTTGACTTCAGGTACTCGTCATAGTAGCTCCATCGGTTGACACTGGTCTCACCGTTTTCCACCATGAAGCTGTACGTGCTGATGAGATGATTGACTGTTCTCACAGGCAGGCCCATTTCACTTGCCATGCTCTGAGCACTGACCCCGTGATTGACATTCCTGCGATATAGGTAGCCGGCCTGTTCGTAGGGCGCCCAGTCCTTTCTGCCGATGATGTGGTACTCACCGAGCAGCGCAAACACGAGCTTTTCGCTGATGTTCGAGGGAAGCAATCGAACCTTGGCTTCACCCCACTTTATGGCGTCGTTTCTGCCAAGCTCGCGGTAGGCGGCGAGTCGACTGTTTCCTTCAAGCACTACGAAGTCGCCATCTCTCACAAGCATGGGGTCTGTCAGTCCCCCGTTTGCCCTGATTGACTGAATAAGCTGTTTGACGTGATCCATCTTCCTGAGACGATCAAATATCTCGTCCTGAGACGGTTCAACACCCGGCCTTTGGATTAGCGAGTATATCCTTGGGTTCTCTGGATAAAAGCTGAGGTCGTGGATAGGAAGAGTCCCGTTCCGTACCGGTATCTCCTTTCCACCAAGTGTAAGAGTGTCGTCGGTCCACGTAGATTCAGCCATTATCCATGTCTCCCAACCGGTCTATGCATCCAATATTGCCCGGAGGATGTCCCCAAATGCGTAGGACATCTCATCCTGGTAGGTCTCCCTGTCTATGTCTCCTTGTGCGAGTTGGGCTGCAACCTGCTTGGAGTGAAGCAGCGCCTCAACCCATTCGTCTATTGAGTCCTGCATAATCAGATTGTGAACGTGGCAAACCCGGTCCTGTGATATCCGATGTATCCTGTCCTGCGCTTGGAGATAGTCGTCCAAGCTAAACAGCCGGTCGTAGAAGACGACGTGGTTCGCTACGGTCAGCGTCAGACCTTCCTTCGCGGAGCCTGGAGTCGCAATGAACACCTTAGCACTCGGGTCATCGAGAAAAGTGCGAATCGCATCGGTCTGCTCTCTTGTGCTCAACATTCCATGTACCATCTGAGGATTGTGTCGGCTCAGAATTCTTGCTAGCCACTCGACGTTTTCTACGAACGACGTCCAGACTATGCACTTTTCGCCTTCTCTGATTATCGATGAGACCAAATCAAGAAGGGTCTCCAGCTTCCCAGGATCGACCTGGTAGCTCGCGTCAATCAGGTTGGGGTTCGACGTCACCTGTACCAGCCTGAGCAGACGCTTCAACACAACGTCAGACTCGTCGGCCACGAGTTGCCCGTCTCGGAAGATGATAGCTCGTAGAGACTCCCTAACCTGTCTGTACATCTCCTGCTGACGAGGTTCCCATTCGGTCACCACAGAGTGAACGACTTTCTCAGGAAGGCTAATTTCGGCGCTTGCCTTCGTCTCTCTTACAGCAAACCCCGATATCGAATGGAATATGCGCTGTAGTTGAATCTCGAGAGCCTTTTGTCGGCTTTCCACACCTGCCAGATCATTCGATAGGTTCACCGAGCGCTTGAATATCCCAAAATCATCTCCAAGCGATGCGCCGTCGTCTAGGAATTTGATCTGCGACCAGATGTCGTGTGGACGATTGGATACCGGCGTCCCGGACATAATCACTCGCCTAGTGAACAGAGGCGCGAGGTCGAGGAATATCTTGGTGAGAGCAGCGTCGGGATTCTTGATCTTGGTTGACTCGTCGAGAATCACACCGACATTTCTGGTTCTCAGAAAGAGATTCATTCGCTCTTTCTCGGCTCTAATGGCCTCGTAGTGAGCGAGCATGACGCGGGCGGGGCTGTTGAAGACGTAGAAGTTCCCACCGCGGTTATTGGTCAGAACCCGAGGAACAAGCTGGGAGTGAGAAGCGAGCTCTCTCTGCCAGTTGTCAAGGAGCCCCTTCTTCACAACGATTAGAGCGGTGTCCAACAGCCGGTGAGACAGCCAGTATACTATGAGGTCTATGGCAACCTTCGTCTTCCCCAACCCCTGTTCATGGAATATGGCGGCATACTCAAGATCCTTGACTGCACTGACGGCCTCCAACTGGTATGCGAAAGCCTGGTGCCTCAGGGTGAGGTCTGGTTCCCTCTTTAGTTTCAACTTCTGCAATGAGTCAGCCTTCCTGACGTGGCTGCGGTGCCCAACCGGTTCATCTCGGATAGTACGACGGTTTCAACGTGAGGCAATTCCTCTCTGACGCGGAAGTTCGTGAGAAGTGCTCTGGCGAGTCTTTCAAGGGGCCATGGCACCGCCAGTACGAAGGCCGAGCCTTCGGCAATGGCACATCTTCTCAGGAATGCAGTGACCTGTGCCTCGGTGTGCGAGTTCTCCAGGTCTCTCGTGCTCTTGGCTTCGCCAATGACTACTCTTCCCTGCTCGTTGAGCATGGCATAGGCGTCAGGTATGTATCCTTCAATAGGCGGTGGTCTAGTACGCGATTCACTACTAACAGAGTCCGTAAGAACCCGTTCCCCCTTACCTCCACAGAATCTATCTGCTATGTAACTGTGGAGTATAGAAACCAAGTTTGAGTGTTCCTCTGATTCAGGCATTGCTGAGCGAAGGTGAGGCTATGTCTTTGCAGAGGTCGATTAACTGGTCTCGGGCTTCAGTTAAGGCGTGATTTTCAGGAGTATCTAGGTCTTTTCGTAGACGACGCAACTCCGTGAGAGTCATCTTGTCGATACGTTCCGACAGTGCTACAGCGAGTTGGGTCAGAGTGGCGTCCTCCAGGGCTTCCACTGTAGAAGGACTGTTCAGGACTTTCTCTGCCTCACGAGCTCCATGTGTCAGAAACACGCGCCTGGCCTCCGAATTGCCAAGGATGGCGGGTAGGCGCCTCACGAGATTCAAAGGGTACAACTGCAAGTCCTTTACCCACTGCGAGAAGTCTCTCTTGGTGTGGCGCGACTTCAGCAGAGCCTCCTGGACCCGTGGGGTCTGCATTTCGACAAAGGCGCTGAAACGGGTCGGGTCAAACTGGTCGTCACTGGTAAGGAGCGGGCGATAGTGGTTTTCCATGTCATTGTAGGCATCAATGAATCGGTTGACCTCTGCCTTTTGACCACCGCAGAAGTCGATGATCTGATCGGTTGTCAGATGCTCCGAGTTGCTGAGGTAGTCCAGGTACTTGGCTTTCGAGTAAGGGTCCCACTGTCTTGGGCCGACTAGGTGAGCCTGCAGCCGAATAGCATCGATTTCCTTTTGGTCAAGCTGGTCGTACACGATTGCTGGAATCTCATCCCATCTACCACCTTCATCGTCACTCCTGAACTCGCGATAGATCAGGGCTCGGGTGTTTCCCTCAATGACGACTAGCCTGTCTTGGTTGTCCCTGTTAACCAGAATGGGATGGATAACACCTCCGTGAGTTCTGATCGATGCCCTCAGGCTCTGGAAGGTGGTTGTGCTCTCGCCTTGCTCGTAGTTGGCGGCGCCAAGAGCAAGACTCATCTGCTCATCAGTTATTTCCCCGCTGTACATCTCAATGTAGCGAGCAACCCGCGGATTGGAAGTGTCGAGCACAAGCGTCTCCACCTGAAGCATCGCGAATTGACCGTTCCTTGCAGCCATACTGTTTCTCTCCAGCAGGATATGAACCGAGCGTAGTGTTACCTCGGTGTCAGTGTCCCTGTATCATCAAGTTCCAGACAGGCCTGTGGACAATTCCCGTCATTTTGGTCAGGGTTCATGCCTGAACCGTTTTGACCCACTCCGGACGCTTCTTCGAACACCAAATCGATCAACTCTCTTGCGGAGCCCGGAGAGGGAGCGAGGGCTGCCAGAACTCTGAAGACCCTCTGATAGACTTCAACGTCTGAGGCAGGCATGTCGCCGAACCGCTCCGACCTCATGTCAACTGAATTGCTGTTCAGTTTGCATTCTACTTCATCAAGCCTCACAAGAGTACCGTTATCAAAACTGCCCTTATCGATGCTCTCGCGAATCTCTTGGACTTCCCGCAATGCCTCTTGGACCAAGGTGGCCGAGTCCTCTGCAGTAAGATAGCCGGACGTTGCCAGGGCAGACAGATCCTCAACATTGCACAGAGCAGAGAGCGTCTTCCTGACACGGTTGCGAGTCGTGGACTCCCTTCTGCACCGCGTGCTGATGTTACGTAACACGGGAGTCAACTGATTTTCGAGGTTGCGCAGATGGGGTCCGGGTTCGAAGTAGTCACGCCTGGCGTTGGGAATGATTCGTGAGTCCAGGATGTGCAGTTCTCCGACACACCATCGATTGAACCGTTCCTCTGTGAAGAGGTCGTCGAACACCGCCTCGCCACCAATCTGTATATTACCCATCCTGGCCCTGATCCCACGTACTCTCTGCTCTTTTGGTATCGCCCCTAGGTAAGGTGAGTGTGCGACCCAACCAACGGCTGCTTCGCCACTATCGTCGACGCATGGTATGCGGACCACCTGAAACTCCGTGAATTCGGCTTCCTTGTTTGCCGATAGCCGGATTGAATCCGTGTATGGTCTCTTTACAGGATGTGGGTCTCCTTCCAACTGGACCTCCAATGTGAGCAGTGCGGAGGCGCCGTGGAATAGCTCATCGACTTGGTCTGCATAGGGAAACTCTGAGTTCAGGGGTACAGGGCACACTTCGCCAATGTAGTCCCGTACCGCGTCACGATTGAGGAGCAGTCCTGCAGAGTGAAGCGCCACGTCTTGGACTTCGACCTCAAAGAAGTGCCCAGGATGATCCGTAGCCGGAAAGGTATCCACATCGACGCAGTCGAGAATGGCTTCCTCAAGCTCCGACTCTGTGGATGTCAACTCGGGAAGCCGGTCGCTATGCCAGGTGATGCGAGCCACCGCCTGGTCCTCGCAGGCGCGTGTGGTGAATGAGACTGTCTTTGCGAAGGCGAGCCCGGCAAGCCGCCCGACGCCACGGAACCCTCTGTCGATTCCAAGTGTCTTGTCGCTACGACCGATGGGCAACAGTCGCTCAAGAGCTTCCTCATGCGACAGTCCTGGCCCGTTGTCCCGAATACTGATCCGGCGTTCAGAAACATTGATCTTGATAACCACTTTTGCTCTTCTTGATAACCAACCTCCGGCGACAGCGTCGGCCGCATTCTGTATGTACTCCCTGTACATGGACAGCGGTGTATCGTACATCCCGGTTGTTACAAGACCAAGCAGTCCCGCACCCGAGAGCGCCGGGGTATTCAGGGCTTCAAGCGAATCAGGCATACCTGCAGTCATACGATCTGTGTGCCCTTGACTGCGAGCGCTTCATCATGGTCGAATAGGCCGGCATCTTCAACGATTTCGTCATCCTCCAGATAGCTGCCATTCGCGGTCATTTCCTCTAAGAGCCTTTGACTGTGTGTCTTCGCGTCTTCCCGTGTGTCCAGCCCATGGAATGTCATCAACTGTCGGATTTGCGGGTCGATACTATGGTCATTCGCCAAGTCCTGAAAATACCTTGGTCCCAAGCCATAACCATCGGGCGGATTAGCCAGCAGTTGCACCATCTGCTTCTCTTGCGAGTCTGAGATACTGCGCCGAAGGGATTCGTACTCCTCCCTCTGGGCTCTCCCCTCGCCATCTTCGAAGTAAGTTCGGTAGAATATGAAGGCATGTGGCAGTCGAAGCAATCTCTCGAAGTCATCGGGGTTCTCCCCATACGCTCTCAAGAAGAAGGATGGGCTGCCACTTACAACCCCCTTAGTCGCTTGTAGCATGATCTGGAACGAACGGAGATAGTACCGGTTCCACTTCTTACCCACATGAGACCGGTCCTTCAAGGTTACGGGCTGGTAGCGCATCGGGAAGGACCATATGCGGATCCCCAACTCTTCATTTAGGTCGATGTTGAGACGCATCCGCTGATAGAGGTCCGTCGGGGTGTCCATGAAGTTGTACAGCATGTAGTTCGACAGAGAAGTAATCTGATTGTCTGCCGCCATGCGAATAGACTTCTCATAGACCTTTCTAACTCCGATGTGGTCAAAGGCGATTCTCAGCGGGCTTATACAGATGGTGGACATTTCTCTCAGGAACATGTCTGACTTTGCGAGGATTCGTGCGTCCACTCCCTGGTTGAAGTCCACCCGCCGCTTGACCAACTGCTTCCCTTCTCGCGCCAACTTCGCCCCAGGTGTAAAGCCCAGGTCGCGAATCTCGGCAATCACCTCCTTGTAGCGAGCCGATGCCGTGATGTTGTTGTCCATGAGCACGAGGTCCTTCTTCTCCCCGTGCCGTTTAGTCACTCCTTCAACCAAATTGGTGAGCGGAGGCATCTCTCGCTGCGCACCCTCCAGCTTCGGCACTCCGCAAAACGAGCATTTACGCACGCACCCGCGGGATGCATAGCCAAAGTAGGCGTCATGGACGGGGTAGCCATAGTCGATATGGTCAAGGATGCCGTAATCGGGTACGAGTTCCTCGATTGGGGTGCCGGTCAGGTCATCGGCGCCAAACTCATAGTCCTCTGCTGACAGAGTTAGAGACGCTGCTGGGGGACCATCGAGCAGGCCCTTGATGAAACGTACCCCGGCCCAGCGGGGTTCATCGACAAATGCGTCATACATGAGCGAGACTGCAATCCCGCCAACAAAAACGCGCTCTGGCTGATAGCCTGCTGCACGAATGGCGAAATCAATGGCTGATGCCGTGCGCTTCCACTCAAAGGTGAAGAGGGTAGTCACATAGACCCTATCCCACGCTCGGTTCAATACCTCCGAGTCTTCGCCTTTAACGAACGTAACGCGGTCTCCTCGGCCAAAAGCACCGTGGTATGCCGCAAGCTTCATCAGGCCCAGCGGTGGGTACTTGTTTGGGTAGCCAGGCTCAATGAGCAGGATTTCCCTTGGAACCATTAGAGCCCTCGTCGAAAGTTCTCGGTACCAAACACTAGGAGCCTAGTGTACTTAAATGCTCCGCAAATTGCATGTCTCGCCTCGTGAAGAGACTGTCGCAGTTTGGCAAGGAGATGCCGGGCAGCCTGTTGGTGGCGAGCGGGATAGGCGCGCGGCACAGGTGCGGATGGGGGAGATAGACGCTGCGGGGCCGGTGGCGGCGACGATGCGGGGGCTTGTGCGGTAGCTTCGCGCTTGACGCACCCCCATCCTAACCTTCCCCCATCAAGGGGGAAGGGACAGTTCAGAGGGCTTTCTCACAAAACCTACCCCTATCAGCCCTGCTAGGGGGAAGGGACTTGGCGGCGGCGGGGGAGGCCCCCTCACCCTAACCCTCTCCCCCGCGTGGGAGAGGGGACACATGAGAGCGCGGGCCCGCCGGTTGAAAGGGCGCGGGGGGCTATGCTATATTCAGGGGCGCCGCCGCCTGGGTACGGCGGGTCCGGATCCCTGTGAGAAAGCTGCTGCGCGGGCGATGCTCGACGACTACTTGAGACAATATGGGGTCATATCCCTCTTCCTCGCGGTGGCGGTCGCCGTTCCCGCGGGGATGCTGCTGATGTCCTGGGCGCTGTCGCTGCTCAGGATACGGCCCTATAACCCCAGCCCGGTCAAGAAGAGCATCTACGAGTGCGGCTTCGAGACGCTTTCGGGCAGGTGGAGCCAGTTCAACTTTCGCTACTACGCCATCGCGCTCGACTTCGTGATATTCGACGTCGAGGTGGTGTTCCTGTTCCCGTGGGCGGCGGCGTTCGGCCTGCTGTCCATACAGTTCGGCCTATCCGTCCTGTGGGCCATGCTCATCTTCCTGGGCGTGCTCGCGCTGGGCTGGATATACGCCTGGCGCAAGGGTTCGCTACAATGGAGCTAGAGATGGACGACCGCCAGGACACCACGACCGACCTGCGCATTCCGTTGCACGCCACCACGTGGGACGTGGACAGGGCGGAGGGCGCGGCAGTGAACGAGCTGATCGCCACGCACACGCAGGCTATCGCCGACAGCGTGCTGGAAGTGCCGGACGACCTCAAGCGCAACCTGACGGTGACGTCGATAGACGCGCTCATCAACTGGGGCCGAAAGTCCGCGGTGTGGCCGCTGACCTTTGGGCTTGCGTGCTGCGCGTTCGAGATGATAGCCAGCGCGATGTCGCGCTTCGACATATCGCGCTTCGGGATGGAGGCGTTCCGGCCCACGCCGCGCCAGGCGGACCTGATGATAGTGGCGGGGACCGTCACCTGGAAGATGGCCCCGGCCATCCAGCGGGTCTATGAGCAGATGCCGGACCCCAAGTGGGTCATCTCGATGGGCGTGTGCGCCACCAGCGGGGGGCCGTACTACGGCTCGTACAGCGTGGTGCCGGGCGTGAACCACATCGTGCCGGTGGATGTCTATGTGCCGGGCTGTCCCCCGCGACCGGACGCGCTGTTGTACGGCATCATGCGGCTGCACGAGAAGATCAAGCGCGAGTCCATAATCAGGCGCGGACGCTAGACGGCAGGACACGCCCCATGACGAAAGCGCTGAGCACCCAGACGGTAGCCGCCCGGCTCAACGACGCCCACCCGGGCGCGGCGTCCGGCTACGACGACGGGTACGTGCACGTCGAGTTGGAATCGCTGGTGGATACGGCGCGCTTTCTGAAGGAGACGCCCGACCTGGACTTCGCGTTTCTCAACGCGATTACGGGCGTGGACTACGTTGAGTACTTCGAGTTGATATACCACCTGCTGTCGCTGCGCCACAACCACAGCGTGGCGCTGAAGACGCGCTGCTATGGACGAGAAGAGCCTACCGCGCCGTCGCTGACGCCGCTGTGGCAGGGGGCGGAGCTGCAGGAGCGGGAGATATGGGACCTGCTGGGGGTGCGGTTCGAGGGGCACCCGAACATGAAGCGGATATTGCTGTGGGAGGGGTTTCCGGGGCACCCGCTGAGAAGGGACTTTGTGTAGGGGAGCACAGGGCGCCCACAAGGGACGCCCCTACAGTCGGGAAGGGACTGATTGGAAGGGTGGGGGTTCACCCTCACCCTAGCCCTCTCCCTCAAGGGAGAGGGGATAAATTGGAAGGGCGGTGGGCAAACGTCACCCCCATCCTAGCCTTCCCCCATCAAGGGGGAAGGGACAATTGGAAGGGCGGTGGACAGACGTCACCCCCATCCTAACCTTCCCCCTGCGAGGGGGAAGGGACTTACTGGAAGGCGCAATTGGCGATACGGACTGAGCCGGTAACGATAAACCTGGGGCCGCAGCACCCGAGCACGCACGGGGTGTTCCGGCTGCGCGTGACGTTCGACGGCGAGGTGGTGTTGGACGTGGAGCCGGTGATCGGCTACATGCACCGGGGCAGCGAGAAGCTGGCGGAGTCGCGCACCTACGTCCAGATTGTGACGCTCACGGACCGCATGGACTGGCTGGCGAGCATGTCCAACAACCTCGCATACGTGCGCGCCGTAGAGAAGCTGGCTGGCATCGAGGTGCCGGAGCGCGGGATGTACCTGCGGGTCATCAGCGCGGAGTTGCAGCGGATCGCCAGTCACCTGATGGCGACGGGATTCCTGGTCAACGACCTGGGCGCGTTCGCCACGCCATTGATGTACTGCTTCCGGGAGCGCGAGCGCATACTGGATATGTTCGAGATGCTGTGCGGAGCGCGGATTACGCTGAGCTACATGAGGCCCGGTGGCGTGTTCCAGGACGCGCCGGACGACTTCTGGGACGCGCTGGCGGTGTTTTTGCGCGATATGCCGCAGTACGTGGACGACCTGGAGGGCCTGGTTACGGGCAACGAGATTGTGCTGGCGCGCACGCGCAACGTGGGCGTGCTGCCCGCGGAGAAGGCCATCAACTGCTCTATCACCGGCCCCATGCTGCGGGCGAGCGGCGTACAATGGGACCTGCGCAAGGCGGACCCTTACGAGATATACGACCGCTTGGACTTCGACGTGCCGATAGGCGCGGTGGGCGACACGTTCGACCGCTACCTGGTGCGCATACAGGAGATGCGGGAGAGCCTGAGGATAATCGAGCAGTGCGTGGCCGGACTGCCGGGCGGGCCGGTGCGGGCGTCGGCGCCCAACTTCATCCGGCCGCCGGAGGGCGACGCCTACGCGGCGGTGGAAGGCCCCAAGGGCGAGCTTGGCTTCTACCTGGTGAGCGACAGGGGCATCGCGCCGTACAGGTGCAAGGTGCGTTCGCCGTCGTTCATCAACCTGTCCGCGCTGAGGGAGATGACCGTCGGCTGGAAGATGGGAGACCTGATAGTGATCTTCGGCTCGATCGACATCGTGCTGGGCGAGGTTGACCGCTGATGTGTGGTGAACCCACCGGCGGCATACTGGACTTTTGCAGCCTGTACCGCTTCTTCCTGGCGGCGATTCCGGGCGACGGGCTGGCGTGGCTGGCGTTCGCGCTGGCGGGCGTCACGAGCGCGCTCATCGTCATCAACGCGATGGTGATGGCGACCGCGCTGAACACCTGGTTCGAGCGGCGCGCGCTGGCGCGTTTCCAGTCGCGGCTCGGGCCGAACCGCTGGGGGCCGTTCGGGCTGCTCCAGCCGATAGCCGACGTGCTGAAGCTGGCGCTGAAAGAGGACACCGTCCCGGACGGCGCGGACCGCGCGGTGTTCAACGTCGCGCCCATCGTGCTGCTGGTCGGCACGGTGGCCGTGGTGGTGGTCATACCGTTCGGCGAGCACTCCTTCCTGGGCAAGCTGAATGTGGGGCTGCTGTTCGTACTGGGCATATCGTCCATCAACGCCATCGCGATATTCATGGCGGGGTGGGCGTCGCGCAACAAGTACGCCATGCTCGGCTCGATGCGCGGCGTGGCGATGCTGATAAGCTACGAGATACCCATGGCGCTGGCGCTGGTGGGCATCCCGCTCATCGCCGGCTCGCTGTCGCTGTACGACATCGTGACGGAGCAGAGCGTGCCGTTCCTGCTGGTGCAGCCGCTGGGCTTCCTGGTGTTCGTGGCCGCCGCGAGCGCGGAGATGAGCCGCACGCCGTTCGACCAGATAGAGGCGGAATCGGAGTTGGGTTCGGGCTACCACACCGAGTACAGCGGCATGAAGTTCGCGGTGTTGCAGCTAGCGGAGTTCATGGCTCCGATAGTCACCGCAGTGGTCATAACAGCCGTGTTCCTGGGCGGCTGGCGCGGCTGGGAGCCGATACCGGGCCAGGCGTGGTTCGTGCTCAAGGTGTTCCTGGTTGTCTTCTTCCTGCTGTGGGTGAGGGCGACCTGGCCGCGGCTGCGGGTGGACCAGATAATGGAGTTCGCGTGGAAGGGGCTGTTCGCGCTGGCGCTCATCAACATCGTGCTGATAGCGGTGGAGGTGCAGGTGCTGCGCGACCCTGAGACGGGGCGGCTGTCCACGGACTCGATGTGGCTGATGGCGGGCATCAACTGGGTGGTGACGTTGGTGTCGATAGTGGTGATAGCGAACATCCTGGGGCAGCGGCGGCTCAGGCGGCCCGACCCCGTGCCGTCGCCGCTGGCTAACATGGGGGATTAGTGGCTAGTGGTTAGTGGTCAGTGATTAGTGGTTAGTGGGCGTGTCATTCTGAGAAGTGACGTTGATTGAGAGTCCCTTTCCCCTCGATGGAGAAAGGTTAGAGCCTGCCCCGCGCTCGATACGGGGATGGGGGTATCAGCCAATATGTATGGGATAGGCATGGTCAAGGGCCTCGGGGTGACGATGAAGAACCTGGTGCTTCCGAGTCGCAGGTTCACGCTGCACCAGTACCCGGACAGGCGGATAGGTCTGCCCGGTCTCGCCAAGCGGGAGGGCACGAACGTGTTCGCGTTCGCGCTCACGAAGCCGGTGCGGGCGGTGCGGGCGCTGGTGGGGCTGGAGTCGGTGCCGGACAGGCTGCCGCAGCATTCGCGCTTCCGGGGCGAGGAGTTCAGTTGGTACGAGCAGCGCTGCACCGGCTGCGCGAGCTGCGCCAAGTACTGTCCGCTCGGAATCATCCGCATAGTGACCAGTCCCAGCGGGGACGCAATGCAGGAGGGCGAGAACTACTCCATCGACGTGTTCGACATCGACATAGGCCGCTGCATGTTCTGCGGTCTGTGCGTGGAGGCGTGCCCCTACGACGCGCTGCACATGGGCAGCGGCTTCGAGGAGGGGCAGTACCGCCGGGACGACCTGATCATCGACGTCGAGCGGCTGAAGCGGGCGCCCAAGCGTCCCAGCACCTGGTTCCGCCCGCAGCTCGAGGGCAGGCAGTACCGCCCCCTGGAGGATGACGATGCCTCCTGGCGCGAGGTGGGGCGGCACGAGCAGCCGACCGAGGGCGACCTGGAAGAGAGGTGGGCCAAGCGATGACGCCCGGCGGCGTGGAGTCCACGCTCATAGTGGACATCGTGTTCTGGACGATAGCCGTCTCGACCATCGTGGCGGCGCTTGCGGTGGTGCACCTGAAGGACGTGTTCCGGGCGGCGCTGTTCCTGATAGTGTCGTTCGTGGGCGTGGCGGGCCTGTTCGTGCTGATGCGCGCGGAGTTCCTGGCCGTCATCCAGGTGCTCATCTACGTGGGCGCGATCTCGGTGCTGATTCTGTTCGCGATACTTATGACGCGGGACGTGGAGGAGGGCAGCCCGTCGAACCGGCTGCGCATCCCGGCGGCAGTGGTGTCGGCGCTGTTCGCGGCGGCGGCCATCTTCGTGGCGGTGTCCACGGACTGGCGGCTGCTGGAGGCGGCGAACCTGGGGGCGGAGGCGTCCGCGAAGGCGTCGGAGGTGTTCGGGAACACGATACCGTGGATCGCTCGGCTGCTGATACGCGACTTCGTGCTGGCGTTCGAGATAGCGGGCGTGCTGCTGCTGGCGGCGATAATAGGGGCGCTGGCGCTGGTGAGGGAGAAGTAGTGATTAGTGGTTAGTTGTTAGTGTGAACGCGCCCGTTTATCGAAACCGACCAACTGAAATACTGACCAACTAACCACCAAGGACTGACTACTCGTGGAAGCTTTGGCCTATATGTTGCTCGGGGTGGCGTTGGGAGCGGCTGTTATCATATTCATACGCAGGAAGCGGAGTTAGCGCGTGAGCCTGGAAAGCATACTGGCGGTCGCGGCCATCATCTTCGCCATCGGGCTGTACGGCGCGCTGACCAAGCGCAGCGCGATAACGGTGCTGATGTGCCTGGAGCTGATGTTCAACGCGGTGAACATAACCGCGGTGGCGCTGTCGCGCTACGTCGTGCCCGCGGGTCTTTCGGACGACCCGTCGCAGGCGGCGGACCAGGTGGTGCAGTTTCTGCTGACGGGGCAGGTGTTCGCCATCTTCATCATCACGGTGGCAGCGGCCGAGGTGGCGCTGGGGCTGGCTATAGTGATCGCCATCTACCGCAGCAGGCAGAGCGTGTTCGTGACCGACGCCAATCTGCTGAGGAAGTAGGAGAGGGCACGTGTGGGTCGAGTACAAGCGGGCGCCGAACCTGATGTCGGCGGAGATGTGGAAGGACGCGCTGGAGGGCGAGGGGCTGCCGACGAAGATTCTGCCGGAGGGCGACATCACCACGTGGGGCGAGCGGGCGCCGTTCCGGGTGCTGGTGCCGCAGGGCCGGGAGCACGTGGCGGACGAGATACTGCGGAAGTTGTGAGGGGGGGCTAATGTACTCGGCGCGCATGGCGTCTAAGGTGGCGCGAATACCGCCTCGGCGGTTCCAGGCTTGGATAAAGTCCAGGCTGTTGAGGCCGTACAAGTTCAGCTATGGCAAGCGAATAGAAAACACCTACTCCTACGACGACTTGCTCTTGATGCGAGTGATCGCGCAGTTGCAAGAGCGCGGCGCGAAGCCCAGGAACATCAGGGCGGCCCTGGACACCATCGAAACCATGAGCGGCGGCGACAAGAGCGCGTGGAAGAAGTTCGGCATGGCCGTAGCCGACGGCGTGGTAGTAGTCTGGCATCCCGACAAGGAATGGCGGGAGTGGAACCCTATCGCCGCGTCCAAGGGACCTCAGAAATTGGCGGTGGTATTCTTCCCCGAGTTGATAGAGCAACTGAAGGATGAGATAGTTCCGCCTGACAGGTTCAAGCACATCGAGGTTGATCCCGACGTCCTGGGCGGGTCTCCGATAGTGAAGGGAACCCGCATAACCACCGGCGCCGTCATGTCCGTCCTGGAATCGGAAGGCGATCCGACGTCGGTATATCCCGGCCTCACCAGGGAGCAGGTTGACGAGGTGCGCGACTACGAGAGTTCGTATCTGCGGGCCGCGTAATGCTGATTGCCGACGCCGAGTCACCTTCCGTCATCAGCGCCAGCAAAAGGGGGTCTCGTATCCGCCAGTGGAAAGACCTTCCTGATTCTATGCCTTCTTAGCAGATGGCCTTCCTCTGAAAAGAGATTGTGTCAGCCCGAGCGCGCCACACCCCTTACCGCAGGCGCCAGAGGGAGCGGAACAGGACTCCCAACACGAGCAGCGCCACGAGCATGAACGCGCCCGCCAGCAGCGTGGCCATGGGCGCGCCCAGACTCTGCGCCAGCGCCCCCGCCAGCAGGCTGCCCACAGGCAGCGCGCCGAAGCTGAGCGCGTAGAGCGACGCCACTCTGCCCCGGAACGCCTCCGGCGCCAGGCTCTGGATGGTCGCGCTCGCCGTGGAGAAGTACAGCATCGTGGACGCGCTGACGAGCATCAGCAGCGGGAAGGCCGTTCCCATCGTGGGCACCCGCGAGAACAGCATCATCGTCACGCCGGTCAGGAACACAGCGAGGATGAGCAGACGCCCGCGGCTGCCGATGGTGGAGAACGACGCCAGCACCAGCGTCCCCAGTGTTGAGCCGGCCCCGATAGACGCCATCAGCAGACCCAGGCCCACCGAGTCCACGAAGAACACCTCGGCGGCGTAGACGGGCATCAGTCCGTTGACGAACGTGAAGCCCAGTAGCGGCATGAGCACGCCCATCAGACATATGCCCAGGATGACCGGCTCGGACTTCACGTAGCGCGCGCCCTCCGCGATGCGCGCGAACCCGGAGCGGAACCGCAGCGGCGCCTGCTCCACGACGGGCAGCCTCAGCCCCAGCGCGAACCCCACCGCCACAAGGTGCAGCGTCGCCTCGAGCATGAGCGCCGGCCCGGCGCCCCACAGCGCCAGCACGCCGCCGCCCACGGCGGGCGCGGCCAGCCGCATGACGCTGAAGCCGAGCGAGTTGAGCGCGAAGGCGTTCACGATGGCGCTGCCGGGCACCGAGCTTGCGATTATCGTCATGCGGGTCGGGTCGAGGATGACGAACGCGAACCCCATGGCGAAGATGTAGGCGAATATGTGCCACGTCTCCAGCGTTCCCAGCATCACCACCACGCCGAAAGCTACAGTGGCCGCGCACTGGTAGGCCAGCATCCCGGCCAGCAGCTTGCGCCTGTCCCACGAGTCCGCGAGCAGGCCGCCGACCGGACCGACTATGAGTATCGGCAGCGCGTCCAGGCCCATGGCGACGGTGGTGAGGAACGGCGACTTTGTGAGCTCGTAGGCTATCCACCCGATGATGACCTGCTGAAGCCAGAACGCGCCGCTGGAGAAGGCGGTGGCGCCCCACATGAGGCGGTAGTTTCGGTACTTGAACGACTCGAAGGTGTGGACTCGCGCGCGAATGCTGGACGGGCGGATGCGCGGCACGTGCGGTCTCCGGATGCGGGGGCCGGCGGCGCGGATGGAGCGCAGCGTGGAGCCGACGCCTCGGGCCGGGCGACGTGCGGGCGTGTCCGCCGGCGGCGCGTCGGGCGGCGCATGGGAAGGCGCGGCGAGCCGGGTGGGGGAGCCGGAGTCCTGGAGTTCTCGAGTTGGGCCTGTCACTTCTACCTGCAACCGGGCTGTCGGGGCCGCCAGAGGGCGGCTCAGGCAGAAACCGAAACTGAAGACGGACGCCGCGGAGCGCGGCGGTTCGAGTACGGCCGTCCCCTGGCGGGACGCTTTGGAGGCAACTCCTCGATTAGGTCCGGGACTCCGAGTGGGAGTCGAAAACGATGGGCCACTATTTTAGACCGAATCTTGTCGGAAGGCGATAGTTTTGGGCGCGAGTTTGGGGGGCGGTGTGGATGGTGAGGGCAACTGCCAGGTGGAGCAACGAATGATTGGCGACTAGCGAGAGAAGTGCAAAACGGACGCCTAGTGCTCCTCTCTCATTCTTGTCCAATTGACAAGATTACCAGCGCCAAGCGAACGGTCCGTAACCGATGGTCAGTTGGCACCGTGTAACATGGTAGGTCACAGAGCGATCGGGCACAATCTTCAAAATGGGACAAAGTGGTCACTTTTGCCGCATAACCATGCTAGTGGGCACCCCGTTTAGACATCAGAGATGCTATGGTGAGCAAGCTGTAGCCTGAGACATCAATCCCTGCATTCCCGACTTTCCTGGAGGCAGCAACAATGCTGGCATTCGTTGATGAGAGCGGACATCCTCATCCCAACGATCCCAATCCATGGTCGGTCCTAGCGGCCTGCTGCTTCAGCGAAACGGAGTCGAGAAGGATTGCGGGAAGGATCCACGCCCTGAAGAGGGACGTGCTCCAGCGCGAGAACATGGAGATGAAGGGACTTAATCTTCTCAACAGGAGTGTCTACAAGAATAGAATGGACCGCGTGGCTTTCGTTGAGGAGTTCTTTAACACGCTCTTGGATCTCGAGGTCGTCATATTCGCGATAGTAATTGAACGACCTTCTGCCCCTCCCCAAAGCGATGATACTTTCCTCCCCTTCTACTTCCAGTACCTCATCGAGAGGATTCATTTGCTGGCTGACGAGCGCGGGGAGATGGCCACGACCCTGTTCGACGGGAATGGTGGGAACTTCGGCGGTTTGTCCAGGAAATTCAACAGCTTCCTTTATCGTTCGAGCCAAGGACAGTCGTACACGAGGATAACCGACGCCCCATTCTTCGTAGACTCTGACATAACGGCGGGTATCCAGATCGCCGACATGGTGGCATCAGTCATTCGGCAGTATCAGCAAGAGGAACTCTACAAGGGAGTCCCTTCTGGCGATCCCTATCTATGGTCGATCAGACGCTACTATCGGATGATCGAGCAGAAGACCGTGGACCTGACAACCCCCACAGGCGAGGAAAGACGGGGCATCTACCGTTACCTAGATCATTGAAGCGCGCTGGCGCGAGCGATCAGTGGCAGAAGAAAAGAGCCAAAACTGATTCCCGTGGGGAATCACTAGTGGCTCTATCACCATTAGGATATACCCTGATGGGCACCGTGTCAAACCGATTGCTTGTTTGGAAGCTGTATCAGGCTAGTCGGCGCACCATCCCGTCGAGGCACCACTTTTGCGTGACCTGAGCGTGATGGCCAACGATGGCAACCACAAGGGATTGCCCCTACATGTGCATGACCGACTAAACTGTTATAGGCTCCCCCAGCCCGCGCAATTTGACAGGCGCGGCCACGTTTTGATACCATCTTCTACCTAGTTGGAATATAGCCAGATGCGTTGAAGGGGAGTAGTACCGGAGATACCGGCACCAGAGAGCCGGCGGCGGTGGGAGCCGGCGCCAGGACCTCCGAGAACTCGCCCCGGAGCACCCGGCCTGAAAGCGCAGAGGAGTCCAGACGTTGCAGAGCTTTGGCGTTTTCATCACGCGCTCTGCGCGCTTGGTAATTTAGCTCTCTCCTCCGCTTAGGGTCGGGCGGTTGGCCGCCGTTATACAGCCCACAAGTGGCCCCGCAAGTCCGCGCCGCCTATGCTCAGGCCGTGCGCGAGTTCGGGGTAAATTGGGTGGTACCACGAGATTCACGAATCCCGTCCCTTTGCGTAGGGGCGGGTTTTTTTGTACGCAATCTCAAGCGCCACCCCAAAGCCCACGGAGGTTAGCTACACAATGAAGATGAATGGCGGACAGATGGTTTGCGAAAGCCTGCTGCGAGAGGGCGTGGACACTATCTTCGGCCTCCCGGGCGGAGCCATCCTTCCCCTGTACCAGACGCTGCCCGAGTTTCCGGGCCTGCGCCACATCCTGGTGCGCCACGAGCAGGGCGCGGCGCACGCCGCCGACGGCTACGCCCGCGCCACCGGACGCCCCGGCGTGTGCTGGGCCACGTCCGGCCCCGGCGCGACCAACCTGGTGACGGGCATCGCCACCGCGCAGATGGACTCGATCCCGATGGTCGCGATCACCGGCCAGGTGGGGCGCGCGGCCATCGGTAGCGACGCCTTCCAGGAAACCGACATCACCGGCATTACTCTGCCCATCACCAAGCACAACTACCTGGTGATGACCGCCGAAGAGATACCCGGGGTCATTCGCGAGGCATTCTACATCGCCTCCACCGGCAGGCCGGGGCCGGTGCTCGTGGACATCCCCAAGGACGTGTTCACCGAAGAGGGCGAGTTCGCATATCCCGACACGCCCCAGATGGAGAGCTACAAGCCCAATCTCGCGCCCCACTCCGGCCAGGTGAGAAGGGCGGCGAAGCTCATCAAGGAGGCGAAGCGGCCCGTCATCATCGCCGGACACGGCGTCATCCTGTCGCACGCCTACGACGAGTTGCGCGAGTTCGCCGAGAAGACGCAGATACCGGTCATCACCACGCTGATGGGCGTCAGCTGCTTCCCCACAAGCCACGTGCTCTACTCCGGCTGGCCCGGAATGCACGGGATGGCCTACGCGAGCCTCGCCATCGACGAGGCGGACCTGCTGATAGCGCTGGGGATGCGCTTCGACGACCGAATCACGGGCAACCCCGCGCTGTTCGCCCTCAACTCCAAGAAGATACACGTGGACATAGACCCCTCGGAGATTGGCAAGAACGTACCCGCCGACCTGCCGATAGTGGGCGACCTGCGGCTGACGCTGGAGGCGCTGACCAGGCAGGTGGAGGAAGGCTCGCACCTGGACTGGCTGAACCGCATCGATCAGCTGAAGCGCGAGCATCCGCTGGTGGACCCGAACGACGCCCAGGCGCTGCAGATACGCTACATCATCCAGCAGATAGCTGAGGCGACGAGCGGCGAGGCGCTGATAGTGACCGGAGTGGGCCAGCACCAGATGTGGGCCGCGCAGCACTACCCGTTCAAGCAGCGCAGCTCGCTCATATCGTCCTGCGGCTCCGGCGCGATGGGCTACGAGGTGCCCGGCGCGATGGGCGCGCAGGTGGGCCGCCCCGACAAGGTGGTGTGGTCCATCGCGGGCGACGGCGGATTCCAGATGACGATGGCGGAGCTCGCCACGTTGGTGGAAAACCGCATACCCGTGAAGTTCGCCATAATGAACAACAACTGCCTGGGCATGGTGCGGCAGTGGCAGCAGCTCTTCTACGAGCGCAGCTACGTGGCCACCCAGTACACCCACAACCCCGACTTCGTGAAGTTGGCCGACGCGTTCGGAATGCTGGGCCTGAGGGTGACCGACAAGCAGCAGGTGCGGACCGCGATAGAAGAGGCGATGAGCTACGACGGCCCCGCCGTGGTGGACTTCGTCGTGGAGCAAGAGGACAACGTGTATCCCATGATTCCGGCGGGCACCACCATCGAGCAGCTCATGGAAGAGCCAACGCTCCAGAGGGTGAACCGATGACGATGACCGAGTCCCTTTCCAGACACACCATCACCGCGCTGGTGAACGACAAGCCGGGCGTGCTCAACCGGGTGTCGAGTATGTTCCGGCGGCGCGGCTTCAACATATCCAGCCTGGCGGTGGGACAGAGCGAGCAGCCCCACCTGTCGCGCATGACCTTCGTGGTGGACGGCGACCAGGCCGTGGTGGAGCAGGTGACAAAGCACCTGCACAAGCTCATCGACGTGGTGAAAGTCACCGACATCTCGGACGAGAATACGGTGACCCGGGAGCTCGGCCTGATAAGGGTACGCTCGAACTTCCAGACGCGCGGGGAGATAATGCAGATCGCGGACATCTTCCGCGCCCACATCGTGGACCTGGCGCCGGACTCGCTGATAATCGAGGTGACGGGCGACGAGGACAAGATAGACTCGCTTCAGCACCTGCTGAGCGCCTTCGGCGTGCTGGAGGTGATGCGCACCGGCACCATCGCACTGAGCCGGGGGATGACCGTGCCCGGCGCGCAGCGCAACGGGAGCGCCGCAAGAGCGCGCAGGCCGCTGGAGACGGGGAGTGTTTAGTGGTGAGTAGTTAGTGGTTAGTGGTTAGTTTTTAGGCTGACCGCCGATTGCCGACCACTAACCACTGACTCTAGCCGCTAATCACTAACCACCAATCACTAACTACTAAGGAACCATCTTGCAGGACTTCAGGGGGCTCAAGGTATGGGAGAAGAGCCATAGGTTGGTACTTGCGGCCTATAGGGTCAGCGCACGATTTCCGAGGAGCGAGGCTTATGGGCTGACCAGCCAACTTCGGCGGGCCGCTGCGTCGGTTCCCGCGAATATCGCCGAGGGCTGCGGCAGAAACAGCAGCGCCGAGCTAGCCCGGTTCCTGGAGATAGCCCAAGGCTCGGCCAGCGAGTTGGAGTACCACCTACTGCTCGCCCATGACCTATCCCTAATCGACGACCACGACCACGACGCCATCAACGCACAACTAACAGAAGTCAGAAAGATGCTCTCCGCCCTGATAACCAGGCTACGAACCACCAACTCCAAAACTCAACACTCATACACCCGGCAACCCAGAACCAACCACCGAAAACTAACAACTAAAGACTAACCACTAACAACTGGAGACTCTGCAATGGTAAAGATGTACTACGAAAACGACGCCGACATGTCGCTGCTGGAGGGCAAGACGGTCGGCATAATCGGATACGGCAGCCAGGGCCACGCCCACGCGCTGAATCTGCATGACAGCGGCGTCAGCGTGAAGGTGGGTCTGTACGAGGGCAGCCGCAGCATGGCCAAGGCGGAGGAGGACGGCCTGGAGGTGGGGCTTGTCGCCGACGTGGCGCGCGATTCCGACATCGTGATGATGCTGATTCCCGACCACCTGCAGGCCGAGGTGTACCGCGAGTCCGTCGCGCCGCACCTGCTGCCGGGGCAGACGCTGATGTTCGCGCACGGCTTCAACATCCACTACGACACCATCAAGCCCGCCGACAGCATAGACGTCTCCATGGTCGCGCCCAAGGCGCCGGGCCACCGCATGAGAGAGGTGTTCACGCGCGGCTCCGGCGTGCCGGGTCTGCTGGCGGTGCACCAGGACGCAACCGGCAACGCTCACGGCCTGAGCCTGGCATACGCGCGCGGCATAGGCTGCACGCGGGCGGGCGTGCTGGACACGACGTTCAAAGAGGAGACCGAGACGGACCTGTTCGGCGAGCAGGCGGTGCTGTGCGGCGGCGTGACCGCGCTGGTCAAGGCGGCCTACGAGACGCTGGTGGAGGCGGGCTACCAGCCGGAGTCGGCGTACTTCGAGTGCATGCACGAGCTGAAGCTCATCGTGGACCTGCTCTACCAGGGCGGCATGGGCTACATGCGCTACTCGGTGAGCGACACCGCCGAGTACGGCGACTACACGCGCGGCCCGGTGGTGGTGGACGAGCGGGTTAAGGACAACATGCGCGAGGTGCTGGCCCGCATCCAGGACGGCAGCTTCGCCCGCGAGTGGATCGCCGAGAACGACGAAGGCCGCCCGCGGTTCGAGCGGCTGCGCCGGGAGAACGCCGAGCACCAGATCGAGCAGGTGGGCGAGGACCTGCGCGGCATGATGAGCTTCCTGAAGGACGCGGATTAGGGCTGACAATCAAGCACACCGCAAGAACACTGCGGTTCTGAAAGCTGAGGACGCCTGATGACAACCACTCAAGGGTCATCCGACAGCGAGAGACTGTCGAGATTGGAAGTGACTGTCGACTACCTGGTGCGCGATGTGGGCGACATCAAAGCCGACTTACGGCAGATTCGTACCGAGTCCCGTGAAGACTATCGTGCGCTGCTGGAGGCAATCGACAAAAGCCGCCAGGATTCGCGCCGTGACTTCCGTGTACTGGTCAGCATCCTTGTGGCGACGACGGTGGCCACCTGGGCGATCATCGGAAGTACCCTGTTAATCAGCTAGTAGCGGTGGGTAGAATCTGATGAGCGGACACCACAAGTTCAGCGAACTCACCAAGAAGTTCACCCCGGAGGACCGTAGGCTAATCGAGATCGAAAAAGCCAAACTGCTCGCGAAGATTGATCGCGAAATCCATGTCCCGCCCATTGAGTCCGAATGGCATTCGGGGCAGGATACGGTTTCGCATAACTCTTGTTGACGGCACAGAACTGGCGAATCAAATGTTGGAGCTAGGGCTAGGCGTCAGAACCGTCCCGGTCGTAAGGCATGAAGTCGATGAACAGTTCTTCGACGAACTGAGGAGCAACCCATGACGTCAACTCAGGAAGCCACGGAAGGTGAACGTCTTGCAAGAGTCGAAGCAACACTTGATTCGCTAGTTGTACAGGTCAGCGACATTAGGGAAGACATACGCCATCTCCGCGGTGAGATAGGCGGATTTCGTGGCGAGATGACCAGCCTCCGCGGTGAGATGAACGGCCTTCGCGGCGAGATGAACGGCCTTCGCGTTGAGAACGAGGGACTTCGCATCGAGATGCGCGACATCCGAAGATCGATCCGCACGTACTTCTTTTGGATACTGGGCATCTTGCTTGGCGTGCTGACCCCATCTCTGATTGGGCTGATAGTTACGCTGGCCATAAAGCTGTAATCGGAGAACGCACACCATGAACCGTAAGGAGACACCCCACGTAGTTCGCCGCGATGGCCGGGTCCTGGCGAGGCTCGGTTCGGCGGACTGCGTTGCCCTTCAGCGGCCGGACGCAACGAAACCGGCTACCGGCCACTGACCACTAACCACTGACAACTCAACACCACAGGAGACACAAATGTCGGAAGACAGAGTAATCATCTTCGATACCACGCTGAGGGACGGCGAGCAGTCCGCAGGCATCGGCCTGACCACCCAGGAGAAGCTGGAGATAGCCAGGCAGCTGGACCGGCTGGGCGTGGACGTGATCGAGGCCGGGTTCGCCGCGAGCTCGCCCGGGGACTTCGAGGCGGTGCAGACCATCGCGCGCGAGGTGCGCCGGCCCGTCATCGCGTCGCTGGCGCGCTGCGTGCTGCCGGACGTGGACGCCGCCTGGGAGGCTATCAAGGACGCCGAGCGGCCCCGCATCCACGTTTTCATCTCGAGCTCGGACGTGCAGATAATGCACCAGCTGCGCCGCAACCCGGAAGAGGTCATGGAAATGGCCATCGCCTCGGTTGAGCGCGCCAAGAGCTACTGCGACGACGTGGAGTTCTCGCCGATGGACGCCACCCGCACGGACATCGAGTACCTGTACCGGATGCTGGAGGCCGCCATCGACGCCGGCGCGACCACCATCAACATCCCGGACACCGTGGGCTACGTGATGCCCTGGGAGTTCCGCGAGCGCATACGGCTCATCAAGGAGAACGTGCCCAACATCGACAAGGCGGTGCTGAGCGTGCACTGCCACAACGACCTGGGGCAGGCGTCGGGCAACAGCCTGGCCGCTGTGGCCGAGGGCGCGCGACAGGTGGAGGGCTGCATCAACGGCCTGGGCGAGCGCGCTGGCAACGCCGCGCTCGAAGAGGTCATCATGGCGCTGGAGACGCGCAAGGACCACTACGGCGTGGAGACTGGCATCGACACGCGCCAGATCTACCGCACCAGCAAGCTGGTGAGCGACATCACCGGCTTCATCGTGCAGCCCAACAAGGCAGTCGTCGGCGCCAACGCCTTCCGCCACGCCTCCGGCATCCACCAGGACGGCGTGCTGAAGGAGCGCACCACGTTCGAGATTATGGACCCGCAGTCCATCGGTTGGCCCAGCAACGAGCTGGTGCTCGGCAAGCTGAGCGGCAGGGCCGGCCTGAGAGCGCGGCTGAGCGAACTGGGCTACAACCTGGAGCAGGACGATCTGAACGAGGCGTTCGAGGCGTTCAAGAGCCTGGCCGACCGCAAGCCCGAGGTCACCGACCAGGACCTGATAGCCCTGATGTCGAGCCAGCGCCGCATCGCCGACATTCCGTCGGTGTTCAGCCTGGAGCACATCCAGGTGTCGTGCGGCAACCACGAGGTGCCCACAGCCACGGTTACGCTGCGGGATCCGGACGACCGCGAGGTCACGGACGCCGCGACCGGCACCGGCCCCGTGGACGCCGTTTACAAGGCTATAAACCGCCTGGTGAACGTGCCCAACACGCTGACCGAGTACAGGGTCGCATCCGTGACGGAGGGCATCGACGCGCTCGGCGACGTGACCATTCGCATCGAGAAGGACGACAGGGCCTACGTGGGCCGCGGCTCGGACACCGACATCATCGTGGCGAGCGCCAAGGCGTACATGAACGCGCTCAACCGGCTGCTGGCCACGCAGGACACGCGCCCGACGTTCGACGTGCCCACCTCGTAGAGCGGGAAATGCCGGTAGGGGCGGGTTTCAAACCCGCCCTGATCCCCCTGACAGGCTGACAGGGGTAGGTATTGAGAAATTAAGGCGGTTGCGTCCCGTTCGTCACCCCCATCCTAACCTTCCCCCATCAAGGAGGAAGGGATAATATGAAGGACACCTACCCCTGTTAGCTATCAAGGGGGAAGGGACATTGGCGCATTGGTAGGGGCGGGTTTCAAACCCGCCCTGATCCCCCTGACAGGCTGACAGGGGTAGGTATTGAGAAATTAAGGCGGTTGCGTCCCGTTCGTCACCCCCATCCTAACCTTCCCCCATCAAGGAGGAAGGGATAATATGAAGGACACCTACCCCTGTTAGCTATCAAGGGGGAAGGGACATTGGCGCATTGGTAGGGGCGGGTTTGAAACCCGCCCTGTATCCCCCCCATCACACCAGCGCGAAAGCAGCCGCCGGGAGGCCGCAGTGAAATCAGCCAGAATCTCGAGCCAGGTGGTCATCGGCCTGCTCATCGCCGCCGTGGGCGTGCTGCTGCTCTTGCAGACCACCGGAGTTGCCGAACTCGATAACGTCGTGCGCTGGACGCCGTCGCTGTTCATCCTGTTCGGCTTGTGGCGGCTGGTCGCCAACGGATTCAGGCGCGTCTTCTTTCCCGTCCTGATAATCGCCATAGCCGCGCTCGTCCAGCTGAGTTGGCTGGGCGTGGACGGGCGCATCTTCTGGCCGGTAGTCCTGATAGCGGCCGGACTAGCCCTCGCCCTGGGCCGGCTGAATCGCGGACGCCGCCGGCCGGAACCGTCCGAACACCACGCGGCGCAGCACGAGACAAGCCGCTTCAGCACGGAGGACGGGGAGATAGAGTCGTTCGACGTGTTCGGCTCCAACAAAGAGAACGTCGCTTCCGGGGACTTCAGGGGCGGGCAGGTTACGTCGGTCATGGGCAGTTCGCAGATGGACTTGCGACACTCGGTTGTGGTGGAGCGTCCGGCCTCCCTCGAGGTAACCGCCGTGATGGGAGAAGTCAAGCTGAAAGTCCCTTCGGACTGGAGCGTGCGATTCGACAACACCACCGTGATGGGAGAAAGCAAGGACGAACGCGCCGCCAACGAGACCCGCGCCGGCGCGCCGGACCTGGTAATCACCGGCACGGTGATGATGGGCAGCCTGAAGATAGACGACTAACCACCGAGGCCGATACCATGAACGCCAAGACCAAAAGGCTCCACAGGAGCGCTTTCGACGAATGGTGTCAGCTTCGACTTCTTTGGCAGCCCCGACCGCCGCTGGGAAGTCCGGCTGTCGCCGGCCCCCAACATCTCCATAGACTTGGACACGGGCGCCTCGAACCTGACGCTGGACCTTACCGAACTGAACGTCAGCGACCTTTCCGTTCGCGGCGGGGCGGCGGACATCGAAATCCTGGCTCCAAGGAACGCCGGACACGTGAACATCGACATCGACGTTGGCGCCGCGAAGGTGGACGTGGTAATCCCGGAGTCGGTGGGCGCGAGAATAGACGCCGACCTGGGCCTCAGCGGCCTGTACGTCGATGAGAGCCGTTTCCCCAAGACCGGAGACGTGTACGTGTCCAGTGGTTTCGACACGTCCGAGAACAGGGTTCACCTGGAAATCGACGCGGGCGCGTCCAGCGTGGAGGTACGCTGACGGCCACGGGGATTTGCAAAGCGAACAGATGAGGAGTGTGGCTATGGCCAGAATAAAGCTGTCCAAAGGGAATCGAGTTACCATTCCGGCAAAGTTGGCGCGCGAAGCGGACTTGAAGCCGGGCGACACACTGCTCATCGAGGCGGTCGGCAACAGCATCCGCATCACGTCCGAGCCGGAAGTTCGCGCTAAGGATAACTCGAAGTCGATAAGCAAGTCTTCTCGATTCTCCAGCAAAGAAGAGGTTGACAGGTACCGTGCGGAAGTCTGGAACGGGTGGGACATCAACGGGCTTAAGGACGCGCTGGAACAAGACGACACGCTCCGCGCCGTGTACAATGCGACTTCTTTCGAAGAAGCCAGATCTCTGGACGCGATAGTGGAGCGGTCCGGCGTGCGGAACGCGCTAAGCAAGCTGGCAAGGCTGGACGAACTGAACGCGGTGAAGCAGTTAACGCAGTCTCACGAAGACTCCAAGCCCCACTACAAGCGTATTACATAGATATGCGGGATCCTTTGCGGATAGCGCGTTTGCTGGGGAACTTGCGAGGCTGTAGTAAGATTGCGCTCGATACGAACGCTATAATCTACTACGTCGAGCAAGTTGACCCCTACCATGAACTGGTCCAGGGCATCGTAGAGCAGATGGCCCAAGGAGTTGTGGTCTGCGTCACGTCCGCAATTGCGGAAGCAGAAGCATTGGTGAAACCTCTTCGGGAGGAGGACCGCTCTATAAAACAGGAGTATGAGTCTTTCTTCGCGGAGTCCAGCAATCTCTTGGTCATGGACGTAAGCCGCGAAACAGGAAGGCACGCAGCCGAGATAAGGGCGAGAGTCGGACTTCGTCTGCCAGACGCCATCGTCGTTGCGACCGCACTGGAAAGCGATTGCGACGCACTGGTAGGAAACGACAAAGGTATGCTTAACCGCAATCTAGGTTTGCCATACCTACACCTCAATAACTACATCTGATAGCCCAAAGGAGAAACCATGCCTCGCAAGACGATGTTCGAGAAGATATGGGACAGCCACGTGGTTCACGACGAGCCCGGCCAGCCCACCATCCTGTACGTGGACCTGCACCTGGTGCACGAGGTCACCTCGCCGCAGGCGTTCGACGGCCTGCGCATGGCCGGCCGCCAGGTGCGCCGCACCGACCTGACCGTCGCCACCGCCGACCACAACACGCCCACCTGGGACCTGTCCTTGCCCATCACCGACCCCATCGCCAAGCAGCAGCTCGACGCGCTGTCCAAGAACTGCGAGGAGTTCGGCGTTACGCTGTACGACCGCTACAGCCCGCTGCAGGGCATTGTCCACGTGATAGGGCCGGAACAGGGCTACACCCAGCCCGGCAAGGTCATCGTGTGCGGCGACAGCCACACATCCACGCACGGCGCGTTCGGCGCGTTCGCAATCGGCATCGGCACAAGCGAAGTGGAGCACGTGCTGGCAACCCAGACGCTGCGGCAGTTCAAGCCCAAGACCATGGAGGTGCGCGTGGACGGCGCGCTGCACAACGGCGTAACGGCCAAGGACGTAATCCTGAGCATCATCGGCGAGATTGGCGTGGCGGGCGCGACCGGCCACGTCATTGAGTACACCGGCGAGGCGATACGCTCGCTGTCCATGGAAGGCCGGATGACGGTGTGCAACATGTCCATCGAGGGCGGCGGACGCGCGGGCATGGTCGCGCCCGACGACACCACGTTCGAGTACGTGCGGGGCCGACCGCAAGCACCCCAGGGCGAGGACTTCGAGGCCGCCGTGGAGCGGTGGCGCGAACTGGCGACGGACGAGGGCGCGGCCTACGACAAGGTGGTCGTACTCGACGGCGCGTCGCTTGAGCCGCACGTCAGTTGGGGCACCAACCCGGGCATGGTCGCGCCCGTCACTGGCCGCGTGCCGGACCCCAACTCGTTCGACGACGACGCGGAGCAGCGGTCGGCCGAGCGCGCGCTGGAGTACATGGCCCTGGAGCCGGACACGCCCATCGAGAACATCCGCCTGGACCGCGTGTTCATCGGTTCCTGCACCAACTCCCGCATAGAGGACCTGCGCGCCGCCGCCGAAATCGCCAGGGGCCGCAAGGTCAGCGACGACGTGTACGCCATGGTGGTGCCCGGCTCGGCCGCTATCAAGCAGCAGGCCGAAGACGAGGGGCTGGACGCCATCTTCACCGACGCCGGCTTCGACTGGCGCGTGGCGGGCTGCTCGATGTGCCTGGGCATGAACCCGGACATACTGCAACCGGGCGAGCGTTGCGCGTCCACGTCCAACCGCAACTTCGAGGGGCGGCAAGGTAAGGGCGGGCGCACCCACCTGGTCAGCCCGGCGATGGCGGCCGCGGCGGCCATCGCCGGCCACTTCGTCGATGTCCGGGAGTGGTAGAATCGCCTTGAGACTGGGGGACCGCGTGTGAACACGAGGCTCCGCAGCCGTGTGGCCGATTCGATCTTCCCCCAAGGAGGCATTGCATTCATGGTGCTTGCCAGGAAAATGCTGGAAAGAGCGGTCGAGAGGGGTGTCGAGAGGGGTAAGGAAGAGAACCAGAAGCTGTGGGAGGCCTGGCTGGAACGCAAGGAGAGGGCCGAAAGCGAAGGGCGAGATTTCAACGAACCCCCGCCTGGCGCGAACGGCCCGCGACGCTAGCGTCCAATAGCGGATTCCAAGTGTTTTGGGGCCCGGCAGGGCAAGGGCGGTCACACGCACCTCGTCAGCCCGGCGATGGCCGCCGCCGCGATAGCGGGCCGCTTCGTCGACGTGCGTGAGTGGTAAGGGAGCCGGGGCGAGGCAGACTACGCGGCAAGAGCCTGGACTTTACACGTCACGCGCGTTTGAGAATGCGGCAGCGACGTATTCCCTCACACGCCGTATATTCGATTGCCGATACGGGCGAGGTGATTGAATCGTATCCGGATGATACCCCGCACCCAAGCGAGCTAATCTTGGGTTGGGTCGGCACACGTCCTTTGCATATCGTTCTGGGCTATAATGATGCCGAAGATGAATGTATCGTGATAACGGTGTACGACCCGATAGAAGAACTGTGGCGTCCGGATTTCAGGGAGCGCAGGCGATGAAGTGCCATTACTGCAAGATTGGCGAAACCGCGCCCGGTTTCGTAACCTCGACTACGGTTCTCGATTCGCTCACTATCGTGACGAAGCAAGTGCCAGCGAAAGTCTGTGGCAACTGCGGAGAGAGTTATCACGACGTGGCGGTCGTCTCGCGACTGGAAGAGATTACCGATGAAGCCGAGCGTTTGGGCGCGCAGACGCTGGTGCACAAGTACAGCGGCGACAAGCTGTCGTGTCATCGCGCCCGCCCAGGGAGCGGCGCGACAAATGCACACAATCACAGGCTCATGCTGAGCGACTTTCCCGTCAACAGAGAGAAGAACTGCTTCCTGTGTCGGAATGACGAACTGAGACCTGGGGTCACCGACACTTCGATTACGCGTGGCGACGTCGCCGTCGTCGTGAAGGGCGTTCCCGCCGAGGTCTGCACAAACTGCGGCGAACCTTACCTGGCGCCAGCCGTGTCCAAGCGACTGAAGGAACAGTTCACGGACGCCGAAAAAACGGGCGTGGAGTTCATGGTGCGGAAGTACACGCCCGCCCCAGTTGCCCAGAAAGTGAACAGAACATAGCAATCGACAAGCGCTACGCCGTCAGGGGTGATGAAAGATGAGAAGCCGGTGGACGCCACTACGATTCTGACTATCTGGCTGATACTGTCCGGCCTCGGACACCTCATACTGATGACCGTGGTCTGGAGCAACCCGGATTTCAGGGGAATGAGGATTCGGCGGCTCATCTCCGGAGCGTTTTGCTGGTACATCGCTTTTCGCCTGGAGAGTTGGCAGACCGATGACTGGATCGGAACCTATGTAACGGCTTGCTCCTGGTTCGTCGCCATCGGGGGCACACTTCTGCTGCTGGGCTCGATCGCCTTGTATCGATCAGGGAAAGACCTGGGCAAGTTCCCGTGAAAAACGCTTCAAGCCGTTCCCCTATACGACTACTGCTTATGAAGCGGCTGCATTGAGTCGCCGTGGGAGACCGATTGGACGAAGACAGGCCAGGCTTCGCCGTGGCCGCCATAAGGGCGGCGGTGCTGGACGGAAGCGTGTACAGGGGGCTGACCGAGGCGCCCGAGCACATGCTGCGCGCGCTGGGCGTGGTGCTCATCGTGGCGCTGGCGTTCGGCATCGGCGTGCAGAACACGCTGCCGGTGGACGACGAGGGGCCGCGGTGGCTTGCCGTGCTCATTCCCGCCAGCACCACCGTTATCGGCTGGATAGTCTGGTCCTACGCCGCCTATGGTGTGGGCGTGCTGATGGGCGTCCAGGCGAGCAACCGGCTGCTACAGCGGGGCATCGGCCTCGCTCACTCGCCCGGGGTGATGCTGGTCTTCATGGGACTCCCCCTCACCATGGGCCTTCCCGAGGTCGTATCGTTCATATACTATGTCGTCACCATGGGCTGGATGCTGCTTGCGGCAATCGTGGCCGTGAGGGAGATACAGGGCGAAGGCTGGGCGAAGGCCATCATCCCGACCGCCGTCGGCTGGCTGGTCGGCGAATTCGCGCTGCGTATAGTCATCTTCAGACTGCTGACCAACCAGGGGGCCTAGACACCGAGTTCGGTCGGCGGCGCGCGCCAATCGCGTTGCCATTGGCCGCACTCGGTGTTAGACTCGCCTGAATTCACCTCTCGGCGAAACATAGGTCGGGTTTCGGAGGGCGTTTTGGCGGAATCCGTGCGCAGGAACGGCATCTTCTACGGCTGGTTCGTGCTGGCCGCGACCTTCTTCGCCATGTTCATGGTCACAGGCGCGCGAAACGGCTTCGGCGCGTTCGTCATCCCCATGGAGAACGATCTGGAACTGGACAGGGCCACCATTTCGCTCGCCATCGCCATCGGTTGGCTGTGCAACGGCGTCAGCCAGCCCTTCATCGGGCGGCTCTACGACCGCTTTGGGGGTCGCACCGTAATTTCCATCAGCCTGCTCGTGGTTGGCGGATGCACCATGGTGCTGAGCCTGGTCGACGACATTTCCGTGTTCGGCCTCTTCGTGCTGGACCGGTTCTGGTTCCTCGTCTTCATATACGGATTCGTCATCTCCGTCGCGTCCGGCGGCGCGTCCCTTGTCACCATACACGCCGTGCTCGCGCGGTGGTTCTCGCGCAAGCGCGGACTCGCCATCAGCATCAGCACGGCGGGGGCGTCGGCCGGCTCGCTGCTGCTGGTGCCGTTCGCCGCGTTCATGATCGAGTTCGCGGGCTGGAGGAACACATGGACGGTGCTGGGCGCGTTCGTGGTGTTCTTCGCGCTGCCCCTCGCCTGGCTGCTGGTGCGAAACGACCCGAGCGAGATGGGCGAGCAGCAGGACGGCGGCCCCGCGCCCGGCGAGAGCGCGGGCGCCCGCGCCGCCGCGAGGCGCGGACCTCTGGAAGTGGACTACTGGCGCGACGCGCTCAAGTCGTCTCCAATCTGGCAGCTAACCGGCGCCTACTTCGTTTGCGGCATGACCACCGCCATCATATCCGCGCACTACATACCCTTCGCGGTGGAGCGCGGCGTCGATCCCCGCGTCGCGGCGGTGGCGTTCGGCGTGATGAGCGCGCTCAACATCGCCGGGGTGCTCGCGGCGGGCCTCATTTCGGACAAGGTTGGCCGCAAGAACGTGCTGGCCTTCATCTACGCGGGCCGCGGCGTGGCCTACGTCGCGCTGCTCACGTTGCCGGGCGCGTGGGGCATCTGGTTCTTCGCCGTGGTCGCCGGATTCTCGTGGATAGCGTCCGCGGCGCTAACCTCGTCGCTCACCGCCGACATCTACGGGCTGCGCGCCATGGGGACTCTTGGCGGCACCTCGACGTTCGCGCACCAGATAGGCGGAGCGGTGAGCATCTACCTGGGCGGCGCGCTGTACGACGTGTTCGGCTCGTACACCGTTCCATTCGCCATTTCGGGCACTCTGCTCATCGGCGCGACGATTGCTGCGTTCAGCATCCGGGAGAGGCAGTACTCGGCCAAGTTCCAGACGGCGTCCGCACAGCAGCCCCTGCCGACCGCGGCCGGCGGCTGAGTACAGGCCCGTGCCGCCGCTGTCGATTCCCTTTCACCACTCGGAGCCGGGCGACCCCGCGCTATTCGAGTGGATGCGTCACCAGATAGACGCGATGGTCGGCCTCGGCCCCGCGGCAATGGCCCTGCTGCTGGCAATGGTGATCCTCGCCATTCCCATCGGCATAGGGATCGCCTACTGGGCCACCCGCGCGCGGCAGCGTGGCAGAGGCGCGTAGCGCCGCTTCGCCTACTGCTCGCTGATGGTGACGCTCTTGATGGCGTCGCCGGGCGTGGTCGCCGTCTGCGGGTCGCGCACCGAGACTCCCAGCAACACGTCCATGCCCTCCACCACCTTGCCGAACACCGAGTGGCAGGACTCCGTGGCGCAGTTCTTCTCGGAGCCGTCGGGGTTCAGGCCGTCCAGGAACGGCGTCGGCACGAATGTCAGGAATATCTGGCTGCCGTTGGTGCCGCGCCCGTTGCGCACGCCGGCGTTGGCCATGGACACGATGCCGGGCGAGTCGTGGCGCAGGTCGGGGTGGAACTCGTTGTCGAAGCGGTAGCCCGGGCCGCCCATGCCGGTGCCCGTCGGGTCGCCGGTCTGGGCCATGAAGTTGGGAAGTACGCGGTGGAACGTCACGCCGTCGTAGTAGCCCTCGCGGGCCAGGAACACGAAGTTGTTGACCGTCATGGGCGCCTTGTCGGCGTAGAGCTCGATAACGATTTCGCCGCCCTTCTCCAGTTCAATCGTGGCGGAGTAGCTCTTCGCGGTGTCTATCGCCATAGCGGGCGGGGAGTCGTACTGTTTCGGGGTCATCGATGCCTCCGTTGGCTCTGGTTGAGGTGGCGCCGCCGTGGCCGCTGCGGGTTGCGGCGGCGGTTGCGGCGTGGGCGTAGGATCGGGTTCGGATGCGCACGCCGCGGCGGCTACGAGCGCCAGCGCGAGCAGCAGGCCCGCGGCCCACGCCGCCGGACGCATGAGCCGGCTTGCGGCTGCGGCGGATTGCGTGCGCCCGGCGGGCGCGGTCTTGTTGTCTAGCATCGGCGTCTGTGTTCCTCCGTGAATTGATGTGAGCGGCGCGGCGCTACTCGCCCAGGCAAGTGTAGGCGGCGGACATGATGCTGTCTACGTCTATCTCGTACTCTTTGTACAGCTCGGCGCGGCTGCCCGACTGCCCGAATCCGCTGACTCCCAGCGGCAGCGACCTGGTGTTGATCGCGCCGCCGAGCCACGCCAGCGAGTGGGGGTGCGCGTCCACTACCGTGACCAGGGGCGCGGCGCGCTCCGCGAGCGGCACCACGTCGGCCATGAAGGTGGACCTGTCGGGGCCGGACCGCATCTCCGCGCGGACGGCCTCCTGGTAGCGCCGGTACAGCGGGCCGGGGCCGGTGACGCTCACGACGTTGGCGTACACGCCCTCTTCCAGCAGCAGCTCGCTCGCCTTTACGGCCTCCGGCACCATCGCTCCGCACGCGACCAGGTGCACCGCGTTCTCGTCCGGCCGGTAGTCCGCCGCGTCGCTCCTGTCCACCAGCCGGTACGCGCCGCCGAGCACCTGCTTGCGCAGACGCTCGCGCGCGGGGGTGTATTCGGCGGGCACGCTGAACAGGCCCTGGTCGACTCGCTTGCTCGTGAGCCTGAGGTATGTGGAGTTCCGGCGCGTGCGCACATTCTCCAGCGCGTCGAGCATTATCCACTCAAGCTCCTGGCCGAAGCACGGCTCGTAGAAGGCGACCTCGGGCATCTCCACGCCGATGGACGGCGTTATGAGAGACTGGTGCGCGCCGCCTTCCGGCGCGAGCGTTATGCCGGAAGGGGTGCCGACCGCGATGAACTTGGCGCCGGAGTAGATGCTGTACACGAACGCATCGAGCCCCCGCCTCACGAACGGGTCGTACAGCGTACCTATCGGGTACAGCAGCTCGCCGTCCATCTCGTAGGCGAGTCCGAGCTGGCCCAGCATCATGAACAGGTTGTTCTCCGAGATGCCAAGCTCTATGTGCTGGCCGTGGGGCAACTCCTCCCACTTGAGCGCGCGGAGAATGCCCTCCTCCGGCAGCGGCCCGGAGTCTCCGCGCGCCCACACGCCGGCCTTGTTGATCCACCCGCCGAGGTTGGTGGAGCTGGCGACGTCGGGGCTTACGGTGACGATGCGCTCGGACACCTCCGGCAGGTTCCTGGCTATGTCGGTAAGTATCAGACCGAATATCTGCTGCGTGGAGATGTTGCCGCGGTGGGGCCGCTCCAAGTCGGGCGGAACGGGCGCCAGCGCCGGGGTCGCGCGCGCGGGTTTCGGGGCCTCCAGTTGGCTCCTTACTTCGGCGCACAGCCTGCCGCCCGGGCTGTTCGGCTCCAGCCCGTCCCAAATCTCCTTCTCGCCGATGCCCAGGTCCTGCCGTAGCTGCTCCATTTGCAGGTGCGACAGCGTGACGGTGTGGTTCTGGGGGTCGCCCACCGAGGGAAGCCTCCAGCCCTTGAGCGTGTAGGCGAAGACGACGTTGGGGCCGCTCTCGACATCCGCCCTGGAGAACGCCTCGCGCAGCGTGGAAAAGTCGTGGCCGCCCAGGTTGTGGAACAACTCGCGCAACTCGCGGTCGCTCCAGCGGCCCAGGAACCGGCTCATGTCCTTCGGATAGCGGCTCGACTGGGGCAGCCACTCGCGCAGCGCCCTCGGCGAGAGGCGCAGCAGGCGCTGGTAGAGCTCGTTGGGCATCTCGTCGATGCACACGCGCAGCAGCTCGCCGTTCGGCTCCTGGAACGCGGACTCCAGCCGGCTGCCGTACTTGGCGTCCACCACGTTCCAGCCGTTGGCGGCGAACATGTCGCGCCAGGCGCGCACGCGAATGCCGGGGATCACCCTGTCCAGACTCTGCCGGTTCAGGTCCACCACCCACAGCACGTGGGACAGGTCGTGCATGGCGGGTTCGGCTATGGCCTCCCACACGGAGCCTTCGTCCAACTCCGCGTCGCCGACGACGCTGATGTAGCGCACCTTGTGGAGGTCCACGGCGTGCATCCGCGTCTGGGCGTACTCGTGGGTCAGCGCGGCGAAGTTGGGCGCGACGGCGCCGAGTCCCACCGAGCCGGTGGAGAAGTCCACGGGGTCGGGGTCCTTGGTGCGGCTGGGGTACGCCTGCAGGCCGTGGAAGGCGCGGAGCTGCGTCAGGTACTCGCGGTCCAGGTTGCCGAGCAGGTACTGGATCGCGTGAAACACCGGCGAGGCGTGGGGCTTGACCGAAATCCGGTCGCCGGCGTCCATGAAGTCGAAAAAGAGCGAGGTCATCAGCGTAACGATGGAGGAGCTGGACGCCTGGTGGCCGCCCACTTTGGCCTCGTCCGGGCTTGGGCGCACCTCGTTGGCGTGATAGACCATCTGCATCGACAGCCACAACACCTTGTCCTGTATCTCGGTGAGCGCGCGGTCACGCTCAATAATGTCGGCTGGAGCCTCTTGAGTCACCTGTGTTGCCATGCGACGCTCCTGTCGTCTTTCCCTAAGCGTCTATCCGATTAGTTCCTTCCCCCTCGCAGGGGGAAGGTTAGGATGGGGGTGATGAATGGGCAACCGGCTACTCCCGTCCGAGATAAGACGCGGCCCAGCCCAGCCCTTCGTTCGTCTGCCCCAGCGGGCGGTACTCGCATCCCACCCAGCCGTCGTAGCCAACCTCGTCCAGCAGTCCGAGCACGTAGGGGTAGTTGATCTCGCCGGTGCCCGGCTCGTTTCTGCCCGGGTTGTCGGCTATCTGCACATGGCGGATGATGTCCAGGTTGGCCCGGATGCCCCGCGCCAGGTCGCCTTCCATTATCTGCATGTGGTAGACGTCGTGCTGGAGGGCGAGATTGTCGGAGCCGACCTCCTCGATTATGGAGCGCGCCTGCGCCGAGTAGTTGAGGAAGAAGCCGGGGATGTCGACGGTGTTGTTGATAGGCTCGGTGATTACCAGTACGCCGACCTCGGCCATCCTGTCGGCGGCGAAGCGCAGGTTGGCCACGAACGTCTCACGGAGCGTCTCGGCGGGCACGTCCGGCGGGGCGATGCCGGCCAGGCAGTTCACGCGCTCGCAGCCCAGCGTGGATGCGTACTCGGCGGCCAGCGCCACGCTCTCCCGGAACTCGTCCACGCGGTCGGGATGGCACGCCATGCCCCTGTCTCCGGCGGTCCAGTCGCCCGCGGGCATGTTGTGGAGCGCGAGCGTAAGCCCGTGCTCGCGAAGCCTGTCGGCGATGTCGCGCTTGTCGAACTCGTAGGGAGACTGGAACTCGACGCCCCGGAAGCCCGCGCTCGCGGCCGCTTCGAAGCGGTCCAGAAAGTCGAGCTCGGTGAACAGCATAGACAGGTTTGCGGCCAGGCGCGGCATTGCGGGAGCCCTCCTCGGAACGGTTATCCGTACACGTGCGGATACGTGAAGAATATAGGGCGCTTGTGAGTTGCGTCAAGGCGGGCAAAGGCGCGTAGGATGGCGGGACTGCGCTGTTAGCTGATAGGGGTGAAATCTCCTATCCAACGCACGTTGCCGGCAGCCGCGCTCGCCGCGCGGTAGAACCGCCGGTCTGCGGTCCAAAACTCGCATCCGAGAAACTCCGCGAGCGCGAGATAGTGAGAGTCGTAGGCCGCCCTCTGTCTCAGCATACTGGCCAATTCAAGGGCCCTGACGTAGATTTCGGGAGGATCACGCAACTCTATTCCCGACGACAGAAGCACCCCGACCAGCGAGACAGCTTCCGGTTCACTCATTTCGTTCGCGACAATCCGCTTGTGAAGGGCGTTAGTTACTTCAATCAACATGAAGCATGGCGCGGTGATTTGGATACCTTGTTCTTGCCACTCACGAGCGATTGCTCGAGCTTCTTCGAAGCGTTCTTCGTTCACCAGCCATTTCACGGCAAGACTAGCATCTACGACGACATGGTCGTTTATCATATGTTCCTGGAATCGCGCGCCTGACGGATGAGCTCAACCGAATCGCCTTGGAAGACCCTATCTCCCAATATCTCGTCGCGACGAGCTTCCAACTCCGAAAACCTGAAACCGCTGGGCCGCTGGTCACTGGACTCGTCTTTCGACAACTCCCGTTCGATGGCGGTCTGGCAGTATTGACGCATACTCACGCCCTTGAGCGCGGCCACAGCCTTCAGCCTCCGTTGTACCGGAGCGTCGATATCCAGGGTGAGTCGCTTCTTCTCCGCCTTCATGGATGATCCCCCTGAGATGGATTGCCTGGATCCAGAATAGCGCAAATGCAGAAATACAGCAATGAGGCAGCACCCCCTCACCGCTCCGTGGACACGTATAGCTCCTCCCCGTCGGTGGTGAACCACACGTCGCCGCGCTCGAACGTCGTCAGCGCCATGCCGGCGTCCACGTGGCGGCCCAGCGCCTCCAGCGTCTCGGCGTGGGGGTGCCCGAAGCGGTTGCCGGCGCCTGCCGAGATGACGGCCACGGCGGGACGCACCGCGTCCAGGAACGCCCTCGACGACGAGGTACGGCTGCCGTGGTGGCCCACCTTCAGCACGTCGCTCCGCAAGTGACTATCGCGCGCGACGAGCGTCGCCTCGGCCTCCCTGAACATGTCGCCCGTAAGCAGAAAGCTCACCTCGCCGTAGCTCACGCGGACCACCACCGAGGCGTTGTCCACGTCGGACTCGGTACCCCGCAGCAGACGGGACGGCGGCCCCAGCACCTCCACGACAGCGCCGTCGCCCATGTCGATTCGCTGGCCGGGGGCGGCACCCACCACCACCGCGCCCTCCGCCGCCGCCAGCTCGCGCCACGCGGCGTAGCCGGTCCCCTCGTAATAGACCCGGCGCTCCAGCACCGCGCCGACCTCGTAGCGTTCCATCGTCTCCAACAGGCCCGTCAGGTGGTCGGCGTGCGGATGCGTCAACACCACCAGTTCCACCGTCCGGTCACCCGGCGGCATGTTTTCGCCGAGAAAGCGCACCATGTCCAGCCGGCCCGGCCCGCCGTCCACCACTATCTGCCGGTTCAGCGGCGTGGAGATGAACGCCGCGTCGCCCTGGCCAACGTCGAGGAACACCACTTCCAGCCGGTCGCCGGGCCGCAGCAGCGCCAGCGCCCACACCAGCGCGGCGACCGCAAGGGCGAGCGCGGTCGCCCACCACGGCACGCGCACGACGCCGAGGGCGGGCGCGACGCCGGATCGCCACCATTCCGCCAACCGTGCGAGTGCGCGGCCAACCATCCTGCGCGATGCGAGCAGTACAAGTACGGCATAGTAGCCACACACCAGGAAGGGCGCGACACGGCCCACCTCCACGGAGGCCGCGGGCAGCCGCGCGAACAGTCCCACCACCAGGGCGACGTAGCCACCGACGACCCAGGACAGCAGCCCGACGACCTGCGCGGGCAGCGTTGCCACGAGGCCAACGATGGCCGTCGCGGCGTACAGCACGAGCGCAAGCGGCAGCGCGGGCAGCACCAGCGGCGTCGCCAGTATCCCGACCAGCGACACACGCTCGAAGTGGAACGCGATGAGCGGCAAGGTGGCGAGCGTGGCCGCTATCGATACGCCCACCGCGTCCGCGAGCCATGCCAGCGGCCCGCCGGACTCGCCACGCTCGTCCCTGTCTTGCGTGCCGAGCGGCCACTCGCCGAGGCGCGGCCTGAGCAGCGCGATTCCGGCCACGGCGGCGAAGCTGAGCTGGAACGAGACGCTCCACAGCACGGCGGGACTGAGCGCCACCATCACCGCCGCCGCCAGTCCCAGCGCAGGCATTGCGGTGCCGGGACGGCCCAGCACGCGCGCGGCGAGGAACACGCTGCCCATCGTGGCCGCCCTCAGCACCGATGGCGACGCGCCGGCCAGCAGCGCGTACAGCCACACCAGCGCCAACGGCGCTATCAGGTAGAGCCGGTGGCGACGCCCGAACAGCCACGCCGAGGCGGCCATGCTGATGCCGAGCAGCACCCCCACGTGCAGACCGGATATGGCGAGCACGTGTGCCGTCCCCGTAGAACGAAAGTCGTCCACAAGGTCGTCCGGCAGACCGTCGCGCATACCCAGCAGGAGCGCCTGTCCCATCGCGGCTTGCGGCTCGGGGACGGACGCGGCGAGTGAGCGCGCCAGACGCCAGCGGACTGCGTGGAGCGCTCGGTAGAACGGCGATCCCTGTCCATCCCCGACAAGCTCGGCGCTGGGGAACGACATGACGGTACGAATGCCCTGGCGCGCGAGGTAGGCGGGATAGTCGAAGTCCTCGAACGGCTCGGGCGCTGCCAGCTCGCCCTTGAGCAACAGCACGTCGCCGTACCGGAAGTAGGGCCGGTCACGGGATTCCAGGATTTGTTGCGACTCGCGCAGCGTGACCAGCGCGGTGGCTTCGACAGGAACCCAGCCGCTGCCGTCGTCCACGCCATCGACGCGAATTCGCAGGCGGGTGTGCGCCCCGGCAGGTTCCGGCGCGCGCTCCACGGCGCCACGCACCAGCAGCGTGCCCGCTCCGTGGTACGGGGTGAGGGCGTCGGCGCCAGCCGGCTGCGCGGCGTCGGCGCGGAGCGCGCCGAGCACAAGCGCGAGCGCCAGCAGTCCGGGCAGCAGCGAGCGGCGGGATGTGGCAAGCAGCGCGGTGGCCAGCACGGCGGCGAGCGCGAATAGAGCCAGCGCGGCGGGGTCGGCCTCCCAGCGCGCGCCCAACAGCACGCCCGCCGCGAACGCCGTGGACAGCAGGGGCAGCTTCATTGTCGCGGGTCGCGCCTACTCCTCAAGCGGCACTTCCACCTCCAGCAGGCCGGCGTACTGCTGGCAGCCGTAGACGTCCATGTCCTCGAACTCGCCCGCCGCTATCGGCCGCACCAGCGTGCACTTGAACGACCATCCCTTGTCGAACGCGATGAAGTTGCACTGCGACTCGGGGATGCCGTACAGCCGCGCGAACAGCCCGGCGTCTATCGCGCCCGTGTCCCGGACGCGGCGGTAGATGGTCTCGTTCTCGAACAGAATGTCGAGCGTGACCTCAAACGGCCCGGCGTTCTTGCTCCTGATGACGTATGCGAGGTCTTTGAGTTTTGCCATGATTGCGCTCCTGGTGGCGTCACCCCCATCCTAACCCTACGGCAAGCTCAGGGCAGGCTCTTCCCCCTGCTGCGAGGGGGAAGGGACAGTTTGGAAGGCTTTCTCACAAAACCTACCCCTGTTATCCCATCGAGGGGGAAGGGACTCTCAGGGTTTCGCTTACAAGTCCACTATCTCGATTTCGCAGCACTCCAGCGGGTCGTCCGGCTCCAGCAGGTGCCACACGCTGAACCTGAAGACGGGGCCGCACTCGATGTCGGAGGGAGAGTAGGGGAACGCGAAGTTGCCCGTCGTGTGGATGCGGCCCGGGTAGTTGTAGTGCAAAAGCTGGGCGTGGCACATGTTCATCACCGCGTTCGCCGTCTCCTGGGTGTCGGCCACGCAGTCGGCCACGATGCCGACCTCCTTGGGCACGAAGTCCCGTTCGGGGTCCCACTCGCGCATAACCTCGTTGCGCCCGTAGACGCGGAACAGCAGCTTGAAGTCGTCCTCGCCTATGCCCTGCGCGGCGGCGTGGTCGGTGGTGCGACGCTTGCATATCTCCAGGAACTCGTCCAGCACGCTTATGAGCACCGGATCCCGCGTGCCGCCCAGTGTGATGGTGCGGTAGCCTATCAGCTCCGCGCCTTCCAGCTTGATGGTATAGGGCCGCTCCACGAAGCGGCTGCCCGTGACCTTGATCGTGCGCGGGTCGAGCTGCTCGTACTGCGAGTCGGATATGTCGAGCATACCCGGCGGCTCAAGCAGGTAGTTGGGGCTGTTGTTCTCGTAAGTGGTCGCGTGCGCGGCCCTGTGGGCGCTCACCCTGCCGTTCGGGTCGGTGGCCTTAATGACGAAGTGGTCGTCGGACGCGATGCCGATGACGTGCGTGCTCACGCCCCTGGTCGGCTCGATGTTGGTGCCGGAGTGGTCGATCACCTTGGCCATGTGCCACGCCTGCTCCGGCGGCACGCCCCGCATGATGGGCACCGCCGCGAACATGGCCGAGTCGCTTATGCGCCCGCACAGCACCACGTCGGCGCCGCGCCTGATAGCCTCCTCGACCGGCTCCGTGCCCATCATGCCCACCACGTGCGTCGCCCGGTCGATCGCGTCCTCGGTGAGCGGCTCGGACGGCGCGAGCGGCTGTATCTTGCCCGCGCGCAGCCTCTCCCTGAGGTAGCCCTTGTCCTGCTCGGAGTTGATTACCGCCAGCCGGAAGCTCAGGCCCTTCTCGCGCGCGACCTCCTCGATTATCTCGCGGAATTGGCCCACCGTGGTCCGGTTGCCGCCCAGTCCCGCCGAGCCGATGATGAAGGGTATGCCCCTCCCCACGGCCTGCGGCAGTATGTACTCCATCGACGCCTTGATGCCGCCGCGGTGCGTCATGCCCCGTTCGCCGCCCAGGAAGGCCGGCCCGGCGTCCGTGCTGCCCGCGTCCGCGGCCAGGAAGTCCGGCGCCATGTCCAGCGCCTCTTCCGCCGCGCGGTTGGGTCCGTTGAATCCGCCGTGCATCAGGCTGACGGCGGCCTGCATTCCTTTCACCTGGACCATGGGTCCTCCTTGCTGAGCTTATCGTGTCGGGGTGTCCGGCAGCGTACAGTCGTCGAACAGCGCCCGCGCCATGTCCGCTACGCCTCGCCTTCCGACCGCGCCGCTTCTTCCCGCGGGCGGGCCGCCTGCTGCGCCGCCCACGCCGCGCCCGGCGGCAGGTCGGCGCCGTTGGGGGAGTGTACCAGCTTGCGCACCGGGTAGTTGATGACTATGCCCTCTCGTCTGAAGCGGGCGTGCAGGCCCTTCACTATCTCGCCCTGGAGCACGAAGCTGCCTAAGCGGTCGGTCGCCTGCACGAACACCCAGAAGACGACGTTGGACTCGCCGAACGTCTCAAACCCGACAAATGGCGCCTCGCTCTTGACGGCGTGCTCGGACTCCTGGATCACATCCGCCGACGCCTCGATGGCGATGCGCTCCACCGTGTCCAGGTCCTCGTCGTAGCTCACGCCGCAGTAAACGAGAACGTTCACCGGCGGCACGGGACGGTTGAGGTTTGTGATGATGCTGTCCACCAGCTTGGCGTTCGGGATGACCACATAGTTGTTCATGAAACTGCGCAGCTTCGTGCTCCGCCATCCAACGTCGATGACAAAGCCCGAAAAGCCGTTCTCCAACTCGATGAAGTCCCCCTCTTCGAATATGTCCTCCGCGACTATGTACGTGCCGGAGAGGAAGTTGTTCAGCGTGGGCTGAATGGCCAACGCGACGGCCAGGCCGGCTATGCCGAGACCGGCGAGCAGGGGGCTTATGGACACGCCGATGCTGTCCAGCGCCACGAGCAGGCCGACCACGTAGATGATCCACGGAACAACGCGCCTGAGCGGCCCCAGCAGCCTGTCGTCCAGGCTGGTCTCCGTTCGGCTCATCACGTTGTGGCCGTACCACGCTATCGCCACCTCGACGACCTTCGCCGCGGCGTAGGTGATCATCAAAATGGTGAGCACCAGCCAGAAGTTGCCGATCCACGACGTCAGGCCGGTGAGCGTGGCGAACGGGGGAAGATCGAGCTGGTCCACCACGAAAGTCGCGGCGAAGAACCCCAGCGTTATCAGCGCGAGCACCGCCGGCCCGCGCACCGAAGAGAGCACCTGTACGGCATAGCCATCAGGCGCCTGTCTCTCCGCGCGACGGATGAGCGCCTTCAGCACGAAGTTGGCGACCACCGCGCCAATCTGCAACGCCACGAAGACGGCCACCACAGCCAGCGCGCTGTACAACCGCGAGTCCGTTATGGCGTCAGGCAGCAAATCCCGCTCCCAGGCGCGCCCTACTTGGCGTGTTTCGCAAGCAGTGCACGCACGGCGGGCACAAGCTCGTTGGGAATTATCATCACCGTCTGCGTCGGGTCTGCGAAGGCCGCCTCCGACTCTGCGACGTCTTCCTCATCGCTAAGCGACTCGTAATGTTTAATGACGCCCTGGACACGCTCTTCGTCCCAACCCGGCGGGAAGTTGGTGGTTTTCTTCATCGCCATCTCCTTCTCATGCGCCTTCGCAAGGCGGCTAGAGGTCTTCCCCTCAATTCGTAAGCCGTGATGATGAAGACCTCGTGCGTCTCCTGTTCATGCGCATTGCTGAACCGATAGATTACCCGCAGGTAGCGTCCTCCGGAAGTTCGGCCTTCAGAAACGCGTGTCCCTTGCCTACCCGGCCGGTCTTGAATGGGCGACTCTAAGACATCCGCAACTTCGCTCTCATCGACACCGTGATTGAATATGTGGGGATAGCCGGTTTCCAGGTCGATGTAGAACCTTAAGTCCACTGCTCCGCCACTCACTCAATTTGTCGCCACGGTGTCGCTCACGCCGCAGATGCACCACATTAGAGATTTGCTGTCTGAAGTAGTGGTCAGGTTCTCGGACATCGGCATATCGACGCGGCCATTTCGCTACGCGCACAGTGATAGGATAGTAGGACGTTGTGCAACCCGCAACCGCGCGCTGTTCCCAACAGACGGGTTCAAATACATCCCTTACTCACGCCCAGACTCATCGCGCTTCCACCAGGTCCCGCATGGCGTCCAGCGTCGCGGGGCCGATGCCGGGCACGCCCAACAGATCGTCCACGCTCGCGTAGTCGCCGTTCTGCTCCCTGTGGCGCACTATCGCGTGTGCCCTCACCTCGCCGATGCCGGGCAGCGACATCAGCGCGTCCACCTGCGCGGAGTTGATGTCGAGCCTGGCCGCGGCGGGCTGCGAGTGGGGATCCGGCGCGTACTGCGCCACAGAGTACACACCGCTGGCTACGCCGGCGCGTGTCACGGCCCCGGACGTCGTCAAGGCTGCGTCGCGCAGCTCCGGGATGTGCCAGTAGTCCTCGTCCTTCACGCGCAGGGCGAGATTGACGGCCTGCACGTCGGCCCTGTCCGAGGCTCCGCCGGCCGCCTCTATGGCGTCGGCCAGCCGCGCGCCCTCGAACAGCGTATAGACCCCCGGGGCGTTCACCGCGCCGGTAACGTACACCTGGACCTCGGCCACCGCGGGCTCGTCGGGCAGCACAATCCTCACCGGAGGATTGTCCCGGGGCAGGCTGGTGACGGCCAGAAACACTCCCCCGGCCAGCGCCAGGACGACGGCCAGCGCCAGAATTATTTGGGAGGTAGCCTTCATTGTAATGGGCGCTCCGCTCCAGCGTTGTGCAACGGTCTCATATAGGCAACACTCGAACCCGGCTACGGCTTTCGTCAACCACGACCAGAGCTCCAGAGGACAAATCAGCCTCATGCTGATTGAGAGCGGCGATTACCATGTCTTCCAGATAGTCCGGCAGAGTGTTTTCTGTGCGTACTTGAATTACGCTCGGCCCCGTTTCATGCGTTAGCGCAAGCATGGTACCGAAGTCCAGGTCGTGGGTGAACACGACGTATTGGCGAGCGGCCGCCCATAACATTATTTCGCGGTCAGGGGTCCTTGGGTGGCCCACGGCAGACCAATGGGTCGCCTGCCATCCATGTTTCGCCAAAACAGGTATCCATTGCGGGGATATACTCATGTCAAGAAGCAGTTTCGGCCTCACGGCGTGGAGAGAAGAACCTCGCGTTCTTCCAGCCTCCAGGCTGCGTAGGCCAGGCATTGATTGATGTCCTCCCGCTCAAGATACGGATAGGCTTCGAGTATTTCGTCAGGCGAGCAGCCGGATGCCAGCAGTCCCACCACCATCCCAACCGTGACACGCATACCACGGATGCACGCCTTACCGCCCATAACGGCGGGGTCAATGGTAATCCTATCAAGTGTTCCCATAGGCAATGTCCTCCCCCAACTGAAAAACTGACCTACCGACCCACCGACAAACTACCACCTCACCGCGCGGGCCAGTCCCCTATGGGATAGTCGAAGTAGGCGGTAACCACCAGGGCGTGCAGGTCGCGGCAGAATCCCCGCACGCGCTCCAGCAATTCCCGATGGTCGTCCACGTCGGCCCAATCGTAGTGGACCATGGCGCGCGCACGACCCGTCAGGCGCCGCGCGGCGCCGTTGGACGCCTGGTCAGGGCCGGCCGCCAGGTGGCCAATCTCCTCCGACACCTTGTCGATGGCGCGGCAGAGCGAGTTCGGCAGCAGCGGATCGGTGGCGAGCAGATCCAGCACCTGGCCGGGCTGCACCTCCACGCCGTAGTTGCTGGCGTATATCTCGGAGGCGTGGTATATCCGAAGCAGCCCGTTCCATCCGGCGTAGGTATCTTCCAGTTCGGGGGCGTCTATGTCCATCTGCGCCATCAGCAGCGACGCCGTGAGCTGCGAGCGTTCGACGAACTGCCCCAGCTGCAGGAAGCGCCAACCCTCGTCGCGGTACATCGTGGCGCCCGAAACGCCGTTGAAGGTGTTTACGTCCGCGGCGGTCTGCGCGTAGAAGCTCTCCGGAGACGTCGCCCAGATATTCTGAATCGACATCTCCCGGAGCCGCAGGTATGGGACGTTCAGCGACGTCCACATCTCGGCGCTGATGCAGTGGCGCATCTGCCGCGCGTTCTCCCGGCCCAGCGCGAAGCAGCTCCACACCGACGCGGGATTCGAGCGCTCGAAAGTCAGCTCGTCGGCCAGCGTGAACGAATCCGCCAGCGTGTAGTTGTCGTCGGCCCCCGGATCGAACAGGCCGACGGTCGGCTGGGCGCCAAGGCACTGGTATATGCGCCGCCAGCCGTAGTAAATCTCCTGGATGGGCCTGTCCACGAGCGCCTCGGTCTGGAGCTGGAGCAGGCGGCACAGGTGCTCCGCCCGCTCCAGGTAGCGGCCCAGCCAGTAGAGACCCTGCGCGCTGCGGGAAAGCATCGGCCCTTACTCCTCGTCGTCCTCTTCGGGCATCAGCACGAACTCTGGGTAGCTCTCCATCCCAAGCTCGGCGCTGTCCTGGCCCAGCCGCTCCACGTCCGCCGATACACGCACGCTCAGCGTCCAATGCAGCACCTGCCAGACGATGAACGACACCACGAACACCAGCGCGCCGATGGCGAGAACTCCCACGAGCTGCACGAGCAGGTCGCCGCCGGCCGCGATGCTCACGGCGAGCGTGCCCCAGATGCCCGCGAACAGGTGGGCGGGAATCGCGCCCACCACGTCGTCCAGCTTGACAACTTCAAGCAATTTGATTCCGAGGGTACATATCAGGCCGCCGATGGCGCCGATGATTATGGCCCAGTAGTGGTCCGTGAAGTCCGGCCCGGCCGTTATCGCCACCAGGCCCGCCAGCGCGCCGTTGAGCCCGGCGAACAGGTCGATGCGCCCGAATATGGGCCTCGAAATCGCAATCGCCGTCACCACCCCCGCCGCCGCGGCCAGGTTGGTATTCACCAGCACGTTCGCCATGTTTATCGCGCTGGCGGCATCTCCCAGCGCGAGCACCGAGCCGCCGTTGAATCCGAACCACCCGAACCACAGTATGAACACGCCGAGCGTCACCACCAGTACGTTGGAGGGAGGCCGCGCGCGGACGGTGCCGTCGCGCCGGAACCTGCCGAGCCGCGGCCCGGCGACGATGATGCCCGCCAGCGCCGCCCAGCCGCCGGTGCTGTGCACGATGGTCGAGCCGGCGAAGTCCTGGAAACCCATCTCGGCCAGCCAGCCGCCACCCCAGGTCCACGCGCCCACCACGGGGTACAGGAACGCGGTGAGAATGAGCGTGAAGATGAAGAAGCTCCACAGCTTGACGCGCTCTGCGATCGCGCCCGAGATGATGGAAGCGGTTGTAGCCACGAACACCATCTGGAAGAACCAGTCCGACATCGTCGCGTAGTCCAGCTCCTCCGCCACCGCCGCCGCCTTGCTCGCGTCCCCGCCGACCAGCGCGACCTCGTTCGCCGTCGAGCCGTACAACAGCTTGAACTCGCCGATTATGCCGCCTATCAGGTCGCCGTACATCAGGTTGTAGCCGATGATGAAGTAGGCCAGCCCCGCGATGGAGTACAACCCGATGTTCTTCAGGCAGATCATCGCCGCGTTCTTGGTGCGCACCGAACCGGCCTCCAGCATCGTGAAGCCGGCGCACATCCACATGACCAGCGCGCCCCACACAAGGAAGGCGAAGGTGTTGAGGACGAACGCGGTCTCGGCGTCCGTTGCGGCGTTGGCTATGGCGGGCCTTGCCGCGAACAGCCCCACCGCGCCGAGCGCGACCGCAATGATGGCAAGCGCCCGAAAACGGCGATTGCCCGGCCGCAGAAGGTCGGTGAACAACGTGGAGTGGAAGTGACGTGATATACCGTGAACGCTCAAGCCCTCACCTCGCATCGTGCTAAGGGGATACTCCGCTCGACGCACCCGCTAAGGCGGTCCGGCCTTCTCCATGCCGGTACGTCGCGAGCCGTGGCAAAGAGGGCCGAGTGCGAAACCGAGCCAAGTATAAGGCATAGCTAAAATAATGGCAAACCTACGGCGCGACGGGGTGAATCGGGGTGCTGGGAGCCACAGGCGGCGGCTTGGAATTGGGCTTGGGATTGGGCGTGGTGCAAGATGCGTCGTTGGTCGCGCCAGTGAGGTTGGTGGGGCTTTGCGCGATACGCAGCATGAGCAGGTCGCCCGCCTTCCAGGGCTGGGCGCACACGCCCCACGTATAGCTGTAGGCGCCCACGGTCTCGCCGCGTGTCGCGTCCTCCACGTCCAGCCGCAGCTTGATCGAGCCGTCCAGCACGATGAAGTCGATGTGGTGGTTCTCGGGCGGCAGCGGCAAGGGCCCCACCGTGAGCTTGACCTGCTGCGCCTTCCAGGCTATCGAGCTGATGGTGGTGGTTGTGGCGGTGTCCCCGGTTTTGCGGTAGGCCGCCGGCTTGAGGACGCCGAGGGATGCGTCGGCCTTGTACTCGCCGGTGGAGGTGGCGTAGACGGGGTCGAAGAACGCCTCGTGCAGTGTGCCCGCGGGGGCGGTGACGGTCACGAAGTACTCGACTGTGTTCTTTGCGTCGTCGGGGAGGTAGGCGCAGGGAACGTATTTGGCGTGCTGGTAGTTGCTGAAGAACCGATACACTCCCCCAGGCAGCGGACGCCTGGTAATCTTCGTGTAGTTGCTGTATGAGGCTATCGAAAAGAGTGATTTGTCCCTTCCGTCAAGCCAGACTCTTCCGGGCACTGGATGGATGTCGTTGACTTTCGTATTCATCGGCTGGCCGGACTGCAACTGGTAGTCGCTTCGCACGTATGTGGTTCCGTCCCAGTCAATCTTGCCATTGGTTGTCATCTGCTCCGCGAAGCTGGCTCTTATGCACTTGAGGTAGGCTTCGTCTCCCGCAGCGTCCTTGCGCCACTTTGCCATCTTCGCTATCAGGACATTCATGTCGGCGACCGAGACGGTCCCGTTCTTCGCAGATGCCGCGGACACGCCGCCGCCCGACCCGCGCGGCGGCTCGACATAGTAGCGCGTCTCACTTTCGGATGAATTCGCGCTTACTCCGCCGGAGGCGGACGGCAGCCACACCTTGCTCCTGGATTCTATCGCGTAGTCGTGTATGGGCGCCAGAACGTATCGCTTTGAGCCGTCGGTCGCTCCAGGCACGGATTCCTCCCGCAACAGCACTATGCCCTCGCGCTTGTCCCAACGCTTGGTGCGTTCCTTCTCCCACTTCTGGGCCGCCGCCAGAGCGTCTTCCATCGTCCTGTACGGATTCTCCCAATCCAGACGATTGTAGTCTATCAACACCCCTCGTTCTTCGGCGTCTATCACTTCGCGTATCACTTCGGACTTGACAGCTACGGTTGAATAGGCCGCGAGTTCCGCGCCGCCGCTGCCTTTCAGGTATTCCGAGGCGTTGAATGTGAACTTCACCAAGCCCCTGTAAACCTTGGAGCCGTCGCCGTTCGTGTAGTGGAGTTCGGCCTCGGCGCTCGTGCTCTTAAGCGTCACCCTGGCTATCACGGCAGCCTCGAACACCCTCTGCTCCAATCCCGGCGGGCCTAACGGATCGTCGAATAAAGCAGACGTAATGGTCCTGACCCCATCAGTCGCGGGGGATTGGTCTCTGCCGTCCCTGGAGCATGCCATCAAGACGCAAAGACACAGAAGCGCCGCCGCAACCAGCGCCGCCAACGCTGGCAGCTTAAGGCGATTGGCCGTCGAGTGGGTTGTCCGTGACGTGAGGAACATAGTGAAGACCCCCGAGACGACTGCTACTCGGTCTGGTGGTTGGGGCTGTGGTCCTTCCCGTTCGTAATTCATGGTTCGGTGCTGGTCGCCACAGGCGGCGGCGTGGCGCAAGTGGCGTCGTTGGTGGCGCCGGTGAGGTTGGCGGGGCTTTGGGCGATACGCAGCATGAGCTTGTCGCCGGCGTGCCAGGGCTGCTGGCAGATGCGCCACGACAGGGTGTGCTTGCCGCCGCTGGTGGTCGTGGTGGCGGTGTCCACGTCCAGCCGTAGGGAGACTGAGCCGTCCAGTTCGATGAAATCGACGTGGTGGTTGGCGGGCAGCGCGCCGGGCGAGGTGGTGAGCGTGGCCTGCTGTGCCTTCCAGGCTATGGAGTGGATGGTGGTAGTGGCGGTGTCGCCGGTCTTGCGGTAGGCCGCCGGCTTGAGGACGCCGAGGGACGCGTCGGCCTTGTACTCGCCGGTGGATGTGGCGTAGATGGGGTCGAAGAACGCCTCGTGCAGGGTGCCGGTGGGGGCTGTGACGGTTATTGCCCAAACCATGTACCAGTTCTTAGGTAGGAAGTTGCAGGGAAAATCTCCATAGTGTTGCATGTGCCAGTTAACGCTGTAGGTGCCTGCCGGCAATGGGCGAGTTGTGGAAATTGTGCGGTAGTAACCGTTCGCCGGATTCGAATCGTTATCTACGTTCGGAGATTTGAATAAAGCCCTATCAAGGCCGCTCAACCAAAAACGATTGTACGCAGGCTCTCGTTCATTCTCGTTCATCCATTCCTTGTTAACTTCCGTACCGGCCGCTGAACCCGAAACCAGTGCCTTCTGAACTCGGGGATGTGTCCAAGGCCCACGCGCACGCTCTGTCCGCTCAGCCGCAATCTTGCTGCGTATGCACTGTTCGTATCCCGCGATACCCTCCCCCGCCTTGAGCGTGGCCGCCATCTTGGATATGGCAGCCTTCAGTTCGGCCAGGGTGATGGAAGAGGGCCATGGATCTCCGCCGCCGGTGATGAACGTCACGTCACCGGAACCCGAAGGCTGCGCGGATGATAATGCGGCGCTTACCGCAGGTAGCCAGACTCGGTTCAGCGTGTCGATACCGTACTCGAAGCTGGACTGAGGCGGGGAGTTCGTCAGCGTAAACCCCAGCGCCTTGTTGTTCGCGGTGAGGGCCGCGCCAATGGGAGAATACGATTGCTCGTGCGTCCTGAGGAAGATTACCGCCTGCCTGCCGTCCCAGGTGGTCGTTCGGTTGGCCAGCGAGCTTACGGCGGCGGCTCGCGCCTTCTTCTCGGTGGTGTGCAAGTCGTCGCCGTAAACGACTACCAGCAACTCGCTTGCGCCGCTGCCCTTCAGATATTCGTGGACGGTGAAACGAAGTTCCTGGACGGCGAGGTAGTCCGACCCTACCGCCTTCGTAGTGGAGGTAGCGGACTTCAGCGTCGCGCGAACGATAACGGACGACTTGAATATCTGCTCGTCCAGGGATGCCGGAACGAAGTAGTACGGAGGCAACGGGGCGCCGATCCGGGGGGAGAGTGATGGGGTCGGTGTGGGCGCGTTAGCAGCATCCGTGTCCGCTGCGGACGTTTGGGGTGTGAGCGTGTCACCAGAACCGTCCGTCTGGCACGCGGCGGCGGCCAGCAGCCACAGCGCCAGGGCGACTATGCCCAGCGTCAGGAGCACGATTATGCTAACGCGCCCGAACCCGTCGGAGCTGTCCATCCTAGCTGCTCACTTCTCTTTTTGGGGGGGAATGAAGCTGAAGTGTACAGCAGTGTAGGTAATGAGGCAATTATTTCAAAGCAATCATTGACTACGATACGGTGATGCTAGAAATGAACGCGGGTGTTCAATCGGCGGCTGAATTCTCATGGCATCTAGACCTTGCGGGTGCTTCATATCAGGCACTATATGTGGTAGTATAGCCGCCGTTACCACTAGGCTTTGTGTTTTCTTTCACAAATCTAGTAGAAGTTTGGGAAGTAGGCTAGATAGTGGCCGCGGCGGCGAGGAATCGCACGATGAGATGCCCCCAGTGTCAGAACGACCACTCCAGGGTGGTGGACTCGCGCGATTCCGGGGACAGCGTGCGGCGCAGGCGTCAGTGCTCCGGGTGCGATCAGAGGTTCACCACGTATGAGCGCGTGCACACGCGGACTCTTCGCGTGGCCAAGTTGGACGGCCGGCGGGAAGAGTACAGCCGTGAGAAGCTGCTGGCGAGCCTGCTCAAGGCGTGCGCGAAGCGGCCTCTGGCCATAGGCAGCATAGAGAAACTGGCCGACGAGGTCGAGGCCGAGCTTGGCGACGCCGGTAGACGAGAGGTCCGATCCAAAGTGATAGGCGAGCTGGTGATGGACAAGCTGAGGGCACTGGACCGCGTGGCATACATCCGGTTCGCCAGTGTGTACCGCGACTTTCGCGACGTCCACAGTTTCATCGACGCGGCCAATGCCCTGCTCGAGGGCCAGGACGCCTCGGTGGACGACAGCGGCCAGATGTCGTTTCTGGACGGTCGCAAACTACCTCGCCGACGCGTGCGCCGCCGCCAAAAGTCCGGCGCACAGTAGCGGGCGAGACCTTGCGGAGTCGCCCGCGCTGTAGTACATTTGTACTTGCGATGGCGCATCCATCGGTTTCCGAACTACGCCAAACACCGTCTTCATCCACAAGTGTTGTCATCAGGGGTGCGAAGTTGATAGAAGAGCGAAACGCCCAGGGTTCGCGGGTCTCGCGGACGAGGGGAGACCTGGCAAACGAAATGAGGGAGCTCGTCGAGCGGTACGGGCTGTCGTACGGCCGGGCGGCGGAGATCATGTCGCGGCTCGAGAACGGCGCGGCGCATCCGGGAGCGGGGGTGAAGACGGACGCGCCCGGGCAGAACGGCGCGGGGGCCGGGGAGATTCCTGCGCTGAACGGCGCGCTGGAGCTGTCGGACAACGCGCGGGTGATTCTGGAAAAGCGCTACCTGATGAGGGACGAGGAGGGCAACTCCGCGGAAGGGCCCGAAGGGCTGTTCCGCAGGGTCGCGGGCGCCGTCGCCCTGGGCGAGGGCGAGTCTGTGCGCTCGCACTGGGAGGCGCGGTACTACAACCTGATGACGTCGCTCAGGTTTCTGCCCAACTCGCCGACTTTGGTCAATGCGGGCACCGGAGGTCGCGGCTGCCTGTCCGCGTGCTTCGTGGTGTCGCCTAACGACGACATGGACTCGATCATGGAGGTTGCGAAGGACGCGGCGATGATCGAGAAGTGGGGCGGCGGCATAGGATTCGGCTTCTCCAAGCTGCGGCCCAGGCTCGACCGGATCGCCACCACGCACGGCGAGGCGTGCGGGCCAATCGCGGTGATGAAGCTCTACTCGTCCGTGGGGGCGACGCTTACGCAGGGGTCGTTCCGGCTGGGGGCGCACATGGGGCAGCTCATCATCAGCCACCCCGACGTGCGGGAGTTCATCCACTGCAAGGACAACGACGACACGCTCCAGAACTTCAACATATCGGTGCAGATAACGGACGAGTTCATGCGGGCGGTGGACAACGACGAGACGTGGCGGCTGGTCAATCCGCGCGACAGCGGCGACGGCCCTATCAACACGGTGGTGGCGGAGGTGAGCGCGAGGCAGCTCTGGCGCGAGATATGCGAGTCGGCGTGGACGTCGGGCGACCCGGGCGTGGTGTTCATGGACCGCGTGTGGGAGACGCAGCCGAACCCGCAGATGGGGGACATACAGACGAGCAATCCTTGCGTGACGGGCGACACGCTGGTGTACACGGGCGACGGCCTCGTGCCGATAGGCGAGCTGGTGGGAACGACTCCCGCGCTGTCGCTGGACAGCAGGTCGGGGTCCGGCGCGTCGTTCGCCATCAGGGTGTGGCAGAGCGGCGTCAAGCCGGTGTACCGGCTGGTGACGCGGGAAGGCTACACGCTGAAGCTGACCGGAGACCACGAGGTGTTCACGACGCGCGGCAAGGTGGCCGCCGGCGATCTGAAGCGCGGCGACCGTGTGCGTCTTCTGGACCACAAGGGATACTTCGGCAGCCTGGGCGACAGGAACCTGGGCCTGACGCTCGGTTGGCTCACAGGCGACGGGCACATCGACGTGCGGCGCGCCGTTTTGAGCTTCTACGGCGAAGACCATGAGCTGGGGCCGGCGCTGTCCGAGGCGACCCAGACGGTGGTGGCGGGAGCGGGACAGAACCCCGCCAGGGCTTACCCCACCGGTATGCACGTGACAAAGGAAGGGCGGGGCATAATCCAGTCGACCCGTCTCAGGGAGGTCGTGCGCGGCTACGGCCTCACCGAAGAGGACTGGCATCACGTGCCCGGCGTGGTGTACCAGGGCACGGAGGAGATGCAGCGCGGATACCTGCAGGCGCTCTTCGGCGCCGACGGCACGGTGGCAGGCAAGGGGCCGGAGAAGGGCGTGTCCGTGCGTCTGAACTCGTCGTACCCGCAGCTCCTCGAGGGCGTTCAGCGCCTGCTGCTCAACTTCGGCATCGCCTCCCGGATATACTTGCGGCGGGGCGAGCGTATGGCTGCCATGCCGGACGGCAAGGGCGGGACCAAGCGGTACAAGACGCTGCCCAACTACGAGGTGATCATAGGCAAGGACAACGTTCGGCGGTTCGCGGACGAGATAGGTTTCCTGAACGAGCGCAAGAACGCGCGTCTGAGCGAGGCTATGGCGGCCTACAAGAGGGGCTTCTACACGGAGCGATTCCTGGCCACGTTCGACCGGCTGGAGCCGCTGGGCGAGGAGCCGGTGTACGACCTGACCGAGCCGCTGACTCACTCTTTCGTCGCCAACGGGCTGGTAGTCTCGAACTGCGGCGAAGAATTTCTTGAAAACTACGGCAACTGCTGCCTGGGTTCCATCAACCTGGACAAGCACGTGGCGAACGGCGCGTTCGACTGGGACGCGCTGGAGGATACGGTGCGGACGGCGGTGCGCTTTCTGGACGACGTGATAGAGGTCAACCAGTTCCCGCTGGACAAGCTGCGGGAGGTGAACCTCGCTACGCGGCGCATCGGGCTTGGCGTGATGGGCTGGGCGGACGCGCTCATCCGCTTGGAGGTGCCCTACGACTCGGCGCGCGCGCTGGAGCTTACGCGCGACGTGGCCAGGTTCATCCACGATACCGCCTGGGACGAATCGGCCAATCTCGCCGCCGAACGCGGCCCCTTCCCCGAATACGAACAGTCCGCGCTCAAGGTGCGCGGAATGCCGCCGGTGCGCAATTCCAGCGTGGTGACGATAGCGCCGACCGGCACGATAAGCCGGCTGGCGGACTGCTCGAGCGGCATCGAGCCGCACTTCGCCAACGCCTGGTGGTCGAACGTGCTCTGGAAGGACCACGAGGGCAGCAGCGACCGCCTGCTGGACGCTCCCAAGTCCGTGTGGGAGGCGCTGCGAGACCGGCTCGGCTCCGAGGAGCGGGTTAGGGACGTGCTGGGACGGATAGCCGACTCGCCCGCGGACGCTGAGCGGGTGTTCGCGGATCATGGCATCGACCCGGCGCTGTTCCGCACGTCCATGCTCATCAGCCCCGAGGCGCACGTGAGGATGCAGGCCGCGTGGCAGGAGTATGTGACCAACAGCGTGTCCAAGACGATCAATCTGCCCAACAGCGCGTCGGTCGAGGACGTGGAGCGCGCGTTCCGGCTGGCGTGGGAGACGGGCTGCAAGGCGGTGACTGTGTACCGCGATGGCTCGAAGTCCATGCAGGTGCTGGAGACGGGCGCCGCGGACGAGGCTGGGGCCGAGGAGCAGGCTCCCGCGACGCTCTACCCGCGCAGGCGTCCCACGACGGTGAGCGGCATAACCGAGCGGGTGGGCACCGGCCACGGCACGATGTACGTGACGCTGAACTTCGACGAAGAGGACAAGCCGTTCGAGTTGTTCACGACCATCGGCAAGGCGGGGGGCAGCGAGCCGGCGCACCTGGAGGGGCTGTCGCGGATGGTGTCGCTGTGCCTGCGCTCGGGCATTGCGGCGTCCGAGATAGTGGACCAGCTGAGCGGGATAACGTCGGAGCCGTTCTGGGACAACGGGGTGCTGATACGCTCGGCGGAGGACGGGCTGGCGCAGGTGCTGAAGCGGCATCTCCAGGGGCCGGGCGCGCCGGACGTGGACGACGTCAGGGACGGCGGGGCGGCGCAACTGGCGATGTTCGGCCGCTCGTCCGAGGGGGCCGGCGGGCCGGGTGTGGGGGCGGAGTGCCCCGAGTGCTCGGGGCGGATCATCCACCAGGAGGGGTGCATGACGTGCCTGGACTGCGGGTATACGAAGTGCGAGTAGGGGGGTGCTAGGGGGATAGGAGCCTGAGCAGGATGTTCTGGATGACGACTATGAGCAGGATCGCGACTATGGGCGAGAAGTCCAGCATTCCCAGGCGGGGCAGGACGGCGCGTATGGGACCGAGTATCGGCTCGGTCACCTGGTAGAGCACTACCACGATGGGATTTTCGGACGAGATGGGCAGCCACGAGATTATGACGCGCCCCAGTATGGCGACGTGCAGCATGATGCCGAGCACCTCGACGAACCGCAGCAGAAACTCGTTCACTTGGGGTTCCCCAGGGCGACCGACTTGTCGTAGGCGGCGACCACGGCGTCAATCACCGCTGCTCTGAAACCGCTCCGTTCGAGCGCCAGCGCCGCCTCGATGGTGGTGCCTCCGGGCGACGTGACCATGTCCTTGAGCTCGGCGGGGTGCCGGCCTGTCTGCTCGACGAGCCGGGCGCTGCCCAGCACCGTTTGGAGCGCCAGGGTGCGCGCGACGTCGCGGGTCATGCCGAGGTAGACCCCGGCGTCGATGAGCGCCTCGATGAACATGAACACGTAGGCGGGTCCGCTCGCGCTGAGAGCGGTGGCCATGTCGATTATCTTCTCGTCGTCCACCTGGAGCTGCGCGCCCAGGGTGGCGACAACGTCTCGGGTGGCGTCCACGGCGGCCTGGGGCGTCCGCGGGGAGGCCGTCCAGACGCTCATGCCCTCACCTATCTGGGCGGGAGTGTTGGGCATGACTCGTATGACGGCGGGGTGGTCGAGGCCGGACACCAGCGCGTCCATGGTTGCGCCCGCGATGATCGAGACGACGGTCTGGCCCTCGCCGATGCGACCATTCAGGGCGGGCAGGACGTAGGGCAGGCTCTGGGGCTTGATGGCCAGGAACACGAGGTCGGCGCCGTCGATGGCCTCCAGGTTGTCGGCGAACGCCTTCACGCCGTGGGTGTCGCGGAGGTAGTCGCGGCGCGGCTCCACCGGCTCGCCCACGCGGACGTGGTGGGGTTCGGCGAGGCGCGCCTGGAGCACGCCGCCGATGATGGCCTCGGCCATCACGCCGCCGCCGATGAAAGAGATTGCGGCTCCGGATGTGTGCTGTGTCATTGGTTTGGCCTCCTCATTCACCCCCATCCTAACCTTCCCCCATCGAGGGGGAAGGGACTTTTGGGTTCCCTGTTCACCCCCATCCTAACCCTTCGGCAAGCTCAGGGCAGGCTCTTCCCCCTGCGAGGGGGAAGGGACTTTTGGGTTCCCTGTTCACCCTCACCCTAACCCTCTCCCTCAAGGGAGAGGGGACTGTGGTAGCCTGGACTCGGCGGCGAGGGAGACGGCTACGCGGATGGCTTCCAACATGCTTACGTGGTCGGCGACGCCCTTGCCGGCGATGTCGAAGGCGGTGCCGTGGTCCACGGAGGTGCGGACGAACGGCAGGCCGAGGTTGACGCTGACGCTGCGCGCCCAGTCGTGCACCTTGATGGGGATGTGGCCCTGGTCGTGGTACATGGCGAGCACGGCGTCGTAGCGGCCGTCGATGGCCTGGTTGAAGACGGTGTCGGCGGGCACGGGGCCGGTGGCGTCGATGCCGGACTTCCGCGCGTCCTCGACGGCGGGGGCAATTTGCAGGGCCTCCTCGTCGCCCAGCAGACCGCCGTCGCTGGCGTGGGGGTTGAGTGCGGCGACGCCTATCCTGGGCGCGGCGAAGCCCCATTCGCGGAAGCAACGGTCGGTTAGCGTGAGCTTGGCGAGCACGTTCGCGCGCGTTACGTGGTCGCAGGCCACGCGCAGCGAGCGGTGGGTTGTGAGGTGGACCACGCGGAGCGAGCCGGCCATGAGCATGGTGGCGACGTCCTTTGCGCCGGTCTGGCTCTGGAATATCTCCATGTGGCCGACGTCGGAGAAGCCCGCGAGGCTGCACGCCTCCTTGTTGATGGGCGCGGTGGCGATGGCCTGGACGCGGCCCTCGGCGGCCAGCTCTCCTGCCCGGAGAATCCACTCGACGGCGGCCTTGCCGGCGGCGGGGGAGAGCTGGCCGTAGCTGATGCCGGCGTATTCGAGGTTTTCGAGGTCCAGCACCTCGATTGCGCCGTAGTCGCCGACGGCGTCTTCGGGGGAGTGGACGACGCGGGCTGTGCGGTCGGCGCCGGCGAGGGCCAGCGCGTCGTTCATGGCGGCGGCGCTGCCGACCACCAGGGGGCGCGTGTGCTGATACACCCACTCGTCCTGGAGGGCCTTGGCGGTGACCTCCGGCCCGATGCCGGCGGCGTCGCCCATGGTTATGGCTAGCAGCGGTCTTTTCGGCATGTGTGCGTTGCGTGTGCCCGTGTCGGGTGTCTCCATTATAGCGGATTTTGCCGGTCGCCTATCGCGCCTGTGGTTGTGCCGACTAAGCCACCCCCATCCTAACCTTCCCCCTGCGAGGGGGAAGGGACTTTGAGAGGGCTAGCCGTGGGCGAGGGCGCCGCCGTCGATGAAGACCGTCTGGCCGGTGACGAAGTCGTCGGCGTCGGACGCCAGATAGACGAGCAGGCCGCACAGGTCGGTCGGGTGGCCGCGCCGGCGTGAGGGGAGGTAGCGGTCCAGCAGGTCGGGCTGGGCGTCGGGGTCCGGCTCGTCGGTGGTAATCCAGCCGGCGCCGATACCGCAGACGCGGATGTTGCTCCGCGCCCACTCGAGGGCGAGCGCGGAGGTGAGCTGGTGGACGGCGCCGTGGCTGGCGCAGGCGGCGGTGGAGTTCCAGAGGCCGCGCTGGGCGAGGCCGGAGTTCATGTTGATTATGCGTCCACGGCCCTGCTCGAGCATGTGCTTGCCGACGGCCTGGCAGAAGTTGAACACCGACCTTACGTTGAACTGCATCACGCGCTGCCACTCGTCTTCGGTCACGTCCAGGAAGGGTTTGCCGAACTCGACGCGGGCGTTGTTCACGAGGATGTCGATTTTGCCGAGCTCGGCGAGGGCGCTGTCCACGGCTGCGGCGACCTGGGCGGCGTCGGTCACATCGGTGGCGATGGCGACGGCCCTGCGGCCCTCGCGCTCGACCGCGGCGGCGGCATCGCTCATGTCGGAGTCTTGGGCGCCGGCTATGGCGACGTCGGCGCCGGCCTCGGCGAGCGCAGCGGCGAGGTAGGGGGTCCAGCCGCGGGTGTCCGCGGTGATAAGCGCGGCCTTGCCGGTGAGGTTCCACTCTGCGGGGATGGGCATTTTGGGAGGCTCCTTTGGGGATTAGTTCGTCAGTGTATCAGTAGGTCAGTTTGTCAATGGCAACCGAGAGACTGACTATTGATGACTGACCTACACCAGCTCGATTTCGGGGGCGTAGCCGGTGGGGGCGTAGCCGCCGGCGAGCGCGCCGCCGTCCACGTGGATCATCTCGCCGTTCATGTAGTCGGAGGCGTCGGAGGCGAGGAAGACGGCGGTCGCACCGATTTCGGGAGGGTCGCCGACGCGGCCGAGAGGTATGAAACGGCCGGCGGGCAGGTTCATGCGGTCCTCGCGGGTGCCCTCGGTGGGGATGAAGCCGGGCACAATGCAGGTGCTGGTGATGCCGTACCTGCCGAGGCTGGTGGCGAGGGTGCGGGTGAGTTGGAGGACGGCGCCCTTGGCGCAGGTGTACATGAAGTTGTCGCGTCCGCCGCGCAGCCCGAAGCCGGAGGAGACGTTGATTATCTTGCCGCGGCCGCGGTCGACCATGTGGCGGGAGACGGCGCGGGAGCAGTAGAGGGAGCCGGTGATGTTGGTGTCCATGCCGAGCCGCCAGTCCTCGTCGGTGATGTTCCACAGGGGTATGGCGCCCTGGCCGCGCACGATTCCGGCGTTGTTGATGAGCACATCGATTTTGCCGAGTTCGGCGATGGAGCGCTCGATGAGGCCGTTTACCTGGGACGAGTCGGTGACGTCGGTGGACACGGTGATGGCCTTGCGGCCGAGCTCGCGGACCCTGTCGGCAACCTCCTCAATGGGTCCGGGTCGCCGCGAGGCGATGGCGAGGTCGGCGCCGGCGCGGGCCATCGCGAGGCACATCTCCCTGCCGAGGCCGGTGCCGCCGCCGGTGATGACGATGGACTTGCCGTCCAGGCTGAGTTTTTCGAGCATGGTTTCCTCCTGGTGTGAATGGGCGGGGGGTAGTGTAACAGGTTTGGGGTGGTGGGGGATTATCCACTAAGGGCACGAAGGACACTAAGGGAGAGGGGAACTGTGATGTCAGGTCTGGGAGGTGACTTCGCCGGCGACGGCGGTGAAGTGGGAGCCGTCGGGGAGGCGGAGCACGAGGTTGCCGCGCTCGTCGACGGACTCGGCGAGGCCCTCGACCTGGTGGCCCTGCCAGTCGAGGCGGACTCGGCGGCCGAGGGTTTCGAGCGTGGCGGCCCAGCGCGGGGTGAGGGACTCTCCGCGACGCACCTGGGCGTACAGGTCGTCGAAGCGGGCTAGGAGGGTTTCCAGGACGTCGGAGCGGTCGGCGGGGCGTCCGGTCTCCCGGCGGATGCTGGTGGCGAGGTCGGCGATCTCGGGGTGGTCGGCGGGGTCGAAGTTTACGTTGAGGCCGATGCCGACGAGGGCGTAGGCGAGGCCGCGGTCGGACGCGGCGGTCTCGATGAGGATGCCGGCTATCTTGCGTCCGCCGACGCGCACGTCGTTGGGCCACTTGACGGTGGCTTGGGCGTCGCAGTACCGGGATGCGGCGTGGGCGGTGGCGAGGGTGGCAGCCATGTTGACGAAGGGTAGCTGCGCGGCGGTGGGCCTGAGCAGCGCGGTGAAGTGGAGGTTGAGGCCGCGGGGCGAGACCCAGGGGCGGTCGAAGCGGCCGCGGCCGGCGGACTGCTCCTCGGTGGCGACGACGACGCCCTCTGGCTCGCCGCTCTCGGCCAGTTCGCGGGCCTCGTCCATGGTGGAGCCGACGATGTGGTGGTGGACGATGCGGCTGCCGATGACGCGGTGGGAGAGGGCGCGGGCAATGCGGGCGGCGTCCAGCTCGGGGGGCATCGGGTTCGGGTCAGGTAGTTGGGAGTCCGCGCGTGCCACGGTGCGCCCTCCGCATGTGCCTTGTGAACGCCGGAGTCACGAGGTGGGGAGCTCCCAGTCGCGGAGGACGGCCATGGCGGCGTTGTGGCCGGGGGCGCCGGTGACTTCGCCGCCGGGGTGGGTGCCGCCGCCGCAGAGGTAGAGGCCGTCGATGGGGGTGCCGTAGCCGGAGCGCCGGTGGTTGGGGCGCTGGGTGAGGAGCTGCTCGGAGGTTACGTCGAGGTGGCGGATGTTGCCGTCGGTGAGGCCGACGCGGCGCTCGAGGTCCTGGGGCGTGAAGAGCTCCCAGTCGATGATGGAGCCGCGGAAGTTGGGGGCGTAGCCGTCGATGATGTCGATCATGCGCTCGCCGGTGGCCTGTTTCTGGTCGTCCCAGCAGCCGTCGGCCAGCGTGACGGGGGCGTAGAGCGCCCAGATGGACATGACGTGCTTGCCGGGCGGCGTGAGCGTGGTGTCGTACACGGAGGGGATCTGGATGTGCATGACGGGCGCGGTGGGCGGCAGGCCGCGGCGGGCCTCGTCCCAGCTACGCTCGAAGTAGTCGATGGACGGGCAGATGCGGGTCTGGGCGAGGTAGCGGGGGTCGAATCCGTCGCCGAGGTAGGACGAGAAGTCGGGCGCCTCGCTGAGGGCGCAGTGGAACTTGAGGTAGGAGACGTTGGTCTTGAGTCGTTGGACGCGGCTGACGAAGGCGGGCTCGAGCGCCTCGGGCTCGACGAGGGACAGGAAGGTGCGCTTGGGGTCGGCGTTGGAGAGGACGACGTCGGCCTGGATGTGCTCGCCGTCCTGGAGCAGCACGCCGGTGGCGCGGCCGTTGGAGACGGTGATGCGGTCGATCTCGGCGCCGGTGCGGATTTCGACGCCGCGGGACTGGGCGGCGCGGGCCATGGCCTGGGTGATGCCGCCCATGCCGCCGTGGGGGATGCCGACGTTGCGGTCGTCGTTGAACATGCCGGTCTTGATGTAGGCGACGGCCATGATGCTGCCGGGGGCGCGGACGTCTCCGGCGTCCTGGGCGTCGATGTAGGCGCCGCGGATGGTGTCGGACTGGAAGAACTCCTCGACGAGGTCTTTCATGTTGCCGGTGAGCATACGCTCGAAGATTGGCTCGTCGGATGTGCCGCGCACGGCGGCGGCGACTTCGGCGAGGGTGGGCGGCTCTTCGAGGAAGTGGCGGTGGAGTATGGCGCAGGCGCGTTCCCAGAAGGCGAACCATTCGGGTATGCGGTCGGCGTCGGCGGGGGAGATGCGGCGGACCTCGTCGGCGGTGCGCTCGTCGTCGTGCCAGCCGAGCAGGTAGTCGCCGTTGGGGAAGGGCTGGAAGCGGGAGGGTTCGAGGTAGTGGACGTCGAAGCCGTGGTCTCGGAGTTGGAGGTCGTCGATGACTTTGTCCTGGAGCATGTGGCAGATGTAGGAGCAACTGGAGACGCGGAAGTCGGGGAAGAGTTCTTCGGTGACGCAGGCGCCGCCGACGAAGTCGCGCCGTTCGAGGACGAGGGATTGGATGCCGGATTGGGCGAGATAGTTGGCGGCGACGAGGCCGTTGTGGCCGCCGCCAACGATGATGGCGGGGTAGCGGTTGGGCATGGGGGGCCTCCTGGTGGGGGTGGGAGTCAGGGTAGCACGGGGTGGTTGGTCACGCCAACTCGCCGGCGATGGCCTCCAGTTGCTCGAGGGCGTCGCGCAGGTCTTCGATAATCTCGTCGGCTATGGCGTCCGGCGGCGGCAGGTTGTCGGTGTCCTCTGTGCTTTCGTCGCGCAGCCAGAAGATGTCGAGGTTGGCCTTGTCGCGCTCGGCCAGGTCGTCGTAGGCGAAACGGCGGAAGCGTTCGGATTCCCGGCGTTCGCGGCGGTTGTCGGCGTTGTAGCACGCAACGAAGTCGTCCAGGTCGGCGCGGCGCAGCGGATTGGCCTTGAGGGTGAAGCGGCGGTTGGTGCGAAGGTCGTATATCCACAGGTCGCGCGTCCAGGGCGTTTCGCTGGCGGGCTTTCGGTCGAAGAAGAGCACGTTGGCCTTGACGCCCTGTGCGTAGAAGACGCCGGTGGGCAGCCGCAGCAGCGTGTGGACGTCACATTCGGCCAGCAGCTTGCGGCGTATCGTCTCGCCCGCGCCGCCCTCGAACAGGACGTTGTCCGGCAGCACCACGGCGGCGCGACCGTGCATCTTCAGCAGCGAGCGGACGTGTTGCAGGAAGTTGAGCTGCTTGTTGCTGGTGGTCGCCCAGAAGTCGGGACGCTCCACCACCGAGCTTTCGCGTTGGGTCTTGCCTTCCGAGTTGACGAACGTGAGGCTGGACTTGCGACCGAAGGGCGGGTTGGTGAGCACCAGGTCGAAGTTGACGCCGGGCTGGGCGCGCAGGCTGTCGTCCACCCTGATGTTGGTCTCGTCGCCGCCGATGCCGTTGAGGTACAGGTTCATGGCGCCGAGTCTTGCCGCGCCGTCCACTATTTCCCAGCCGTGCAGGGCGTGGTCTCTCAGGTGGGCCTTCTGGCCCTGGTCCATGCTCGGGTAGTTGTCGACGACGTGGTCGTGGGCCGCCAGCAGAAAGCCGCCGGTGCCGCAGGCGGGATCGCAGATGGTGTCGTCGGGCTGCGGGCGCATCACGTCCACGACGGCCTGGATGAGGGGGCGCGGCGTGAAGTACTGGCCGGCGCCGCTCTTGACGTCCTGGGCGTTTCGTTCAAGCAGGGACTCGTAGGCGTCGCCCTTGACGTCCGCGCTGAGCGAAAGCCAGTTCTCGCTGTTTATCAGCTCCTTGATGAGCCGGGTCAGCATGGCGGGCTCTTGAATACGGTTCTGGGCCTTGCCGAAAATCACGCCCAGGGTTCCGGGTTGGGCGGCCAGCTTTTCCAGGGCGTCGCGGTAGTGGCGTTCCAGCTCGGCGCCGTCGCGCGCCAGCAGGCTGGGCCAGTCGTAGCCTTCGGGGATGGGCGGCGGTTGGTAGCCCTCGGCCCAGGTGTGGGGCGGCTGCGTGCGCTCGTGCATCATCTTGAGGAAGATGAGGTAGGTGAGCTGCTCCAGGTAGTCGCCGTAGGAGAGGCCGGCGTCGCGGAGGACGTTGCAGTAGTTCCAGAGCTTTTGGCCTATGGTGGTGGAGGTGGTCATGGGGTGGGAGCCTTGGGGAGAGACGGGGAGGTCTCTGTGGTAGCCACGTCAAGACTTAGTTTCGTAGGCGTTGGCCTAACGCCAAACCGCCTAGAAATCCAGCGACGGCGGTTACTATTGGGGGTAGCAAATCTCGATTGTCTGTAAGCACGAAAAAGACCAGGAAAGAACCTACGGCGACAATACCCACGACGAAGTACGCGAATTGGTAACGTCGCCTGGACTTATCCGCCTCATCCTCCCGAACACTAGCCTTCTCCGAGTTGTCGATGATTCGGGTGATGTGCTCTGAGGTGACGCGGCGCAAAATCGGATTGACCATTGGCGCCGCAAGCCGCGTGACAGAAGAAAAGGCCCGGACAATGGCTTGCCGATGCTCTCTAGGGACATCGGCAAGAACCTCTTCCGGGATTGGGAAATCTGAAGAGTCGTCTTCCTGGTCGTCAGGTTCGCTCAGACCCTTTTCATCCGGATTCGTACTCAAGGGTTCCGCTACTTCCTTTCGCCGGAGTATTCCAACTCCTCCAGCAGTTGCTCACAGACGACCGACAGGCTGTCGTTCAAGTAGTTATCGACCTGCCTGCTAATCAATTCGCTTGCGTAGGATGCGACGAGGAACCCTATCAGGTCGTCGGCCTGCTGCTTGGAAATGGCTTTTTCGTTCATGGCCGCGGATATGGATTTGACCCCATCCATGACCACATCGAATTGCATCGTATCGAGAGCCGAGTAGTTATTCACGACCCGCTCTTGATGTACGATTTGTGGGAGCTTAGAGCGGCTGTCAAGCGCAAACATATTTCCTGCCCTTTTCTTTCACGGCGGGGCTGTAGCGTGTTGCTCACTACTCTCAGAACGACACAGCCGCTCGCCAGCGAACGGCAGAGGCGCTTGTAGAGTATTGACAAAGTATCTTGCAGACTATCAGGGTGTCAAGTACGTTTTGTCTGCCCTTGATGGCGACTACCCGACTGGCTGGGCCTTCTTGCCGGCGCGTCGGCGTTTGGGCTTGCGGCTGGACTTGGCGGCGGCTTGGGCCGCCTCGCGTTCGGCGCGGATGCGATCGAGCAGCGTGGACGCCGGCTCGTCGTCTGGGTCTTGGGGCACGAGCTTGCCCGAAAAGGCCTGCTTGAGGATGCTTTGCCTGAGCCGCTCGGCGCGGGCGAGGTTGGCCTCGACGGCGGCTTCGGCCTGCTGTATGGCAGACAGGCGGCGCTCGGCTTCGGCGACGATGCGGCGTTGCTCGGGTAGGGGTGGGAGGGGTAACGCTGTGGCCTTGACTTCTTTCAGATTCAGTCTCGGCCTACCTACACCATGTACGATATTTGCCGTTCGTGTCCTAGTTTGCTCAGCATTTAACGCACAATTGATGAATGATGCGACAGCCACACTTTCGGCTGGCTTGTATCGAATGCAATCGGCCTTTACTATAGCTGGCCCGACAGTGGATGGAATTACGCAAGCTCGTGGTAAGACCTCGCCAAGCGCGGCGATAACCAAGTCTCCTGCTTCAACTTTGTGCTTCAGCAATGTTGCGTAATGCTCCCAGGAAATGTGAGCGTAAGCGTCTATGAACTTGCCATCGCCGACATTCTGCAACCTGAGCACCCTCGGGCCATCATTAGTGTAATGAGAGGTCTTTAGGTTAGACCCGAAAGGGCCGTCCGTAATTGCGTTGGCTTCTAAAGCGGCCGTCTGCTCAACCGTTGCCCACGTCCACCCCGTTGGAAGTCCCGGCAACTCGGACGTGTCGGGCGCGACGGGTTCTTTGTATTTGCGGCCGGGCTTGGCCTGGGCCTGCCATCGGGCGCGGCGTTCGGCGAGAATGCGGGCGAGCAGTCGGTCGGCGGGTTCGTAGTCGCGGCCTTCGGACCTGGCGAGATGCGCCTCGGTGGGGACGAGTTCGCCTTCGCAGGCGGCCTTGAGGACGCTGGCGCGGTAGCGTGCGAGGTTGGCCTGGGCGCGTTGGAGCGAGGCGACGGCGGCGTCGAGGCGCGAGAAGTGGCGCTCGATGGCGGCGACGATGCGGCGCTGCTCGGGGAGGGGTGGGAGGGGGAAGAGGTGAGACCTCAGAACGTCGCCGCGTATCGCCTGAAACGTCGTGCCGGTGGACTTGGAACGCAGGTCGTTCTCAGTTGCCCGCAGTCCGTACAGTACAAACCTGGAGGGAATGCCCGCCTGCGTCCTGATCGCCGCCAAGCCGCGGCCAATGCACGACTTGACCACGCACAGGTTGGTTGGGCCGACGGGCGCTCTTACGGAGATAAGTACGTCGCCCGGTTCGGCAATCTTTGACGGCTCGGAGCAGTGCTTTACCGCTTTCGGGTACGTTTCGCCAAACTCAGCTTTCCCTTGCAGGAAGGGCAGCCCAACGCCATCGGTGTTGTACGTCTCGCCGGGCGGCGATTGGCCCTGAATGACGAGGCAGGTTTCTCCTAGCGTTGTTGTGACCCACGCACCGGGCAGGGTGCCCAATACGTGTGTGGGCGAGGAAGAAGCATCCTGAGTTGGTGCCACAACCATCGGCGTCTCCGTTTTCCTATCGCGTTAAGATAACGGTCAGCTGCCCCGTTTGCCGCGCCCTGTGTTCCCGTCCTCACTTCTAGGAGCTCGTTCGTGGTCTGGCTCGGAACTTGGCGGGTTGATAATAACCGAGTTGACTGGAGCAGCTTGAAAGTCAACGCGAGTTTCTCTGTCGCTCTCCGGCACTTCGGGCACGACGCGGTCTGTTCGGATCTCCGTATCGTGGGTGCTGGACCCCTCTCTTGTATCATCGCGACTTGCTTGTCTGTCAGCCATTCGACTTTCCTCCTACTTTGTAGATCGTCTGAGTCAACCAGGCAGAATCACTTTGGCTTTCACGATCATAGACAGCACACTTAACAAGAACATGCTCATCATCGGAGATGTTGACTATGAACTCGTAGTACTGTGTTTCTGTGGCTCCAGGTTCTATGGTCGCCTCCCCGCACTCCATCTTCTTTATTCTACGACTATGGCAAGCATCCACTGGAGGCCACGCAATTGGGTTGCCCCAAGTATCCTGTGTTGCGTCATCGCGCAACCTCTCCAAGCAATGATCACTCACACCACTAAGCCGGTGCAAATCAGACACCGTATGTCCATAGTCAACCAACACTTTTGATGTGTTCTTCATTGTTAACGAGACTAGGAAGTACACTCTATCATTGGACACTCTTTGGGCTTGAATCTCTAATGACAAGTCAAGCGATGGTTTGAAATTGCGAAAAGCTCTAGCTTTCTTCCATGCCCACCAGCCAGCTGCTAGGATTCCACCAAGGGCAACGAAATAGTAAACGGTTCTCATTATGTCTGGGATAGCACCCAGCATATCAGTCAATATTGTTGTCCTTTCATCTGCGCCCGCGTTGCGAAGTCGTTTTGTGTGAGTACATCGTCACTACGCCAGCAACTCCATCAAGCGCCGGTTCCGCTCCATGCTTGCGTAGAAGTGGGCCATCACTTCCGGGCGAACGTTCGACCCCAGACTGCGCTTGAAGTAGTCCCACATGGCGTCTTCCACCACGGCGTCGAAGTCGCGCCCCTCGCGCTCGGCGATGGCGCGCATGGCGGCCAGCAACTCCGGCGGGGCGTGGCCGGTGTACTTTTCTGTTCGTGCGGACATGGCGTGTTCTCCTTTTGCGGGCGTCAGTGCGTCGGCAGCGGCTTGACGTGCTCTTCCAGCCATTCGCGCAGTTCGGCGAACCGGAACGAGTTCGTCTCGAACAGGTGAATGAAGTGTCGATGCGCTTCTCTGCCGTCGCAGTCGATGAAGTAGCCGTTCATGCCCAGGAAAGCGTCGGTTGCGAAAAAGGCGGTGCGCTTGTTGCCGTCCACGAATGGATGGTTCATGGCGAGGCTCTCCATGAGCGCGGCGGCTTCTTCGACGAGGCCGTCGTAATAGCCGATTTGAGGGCGCATGATAGCCGACACCAGCGCCCCCATGTCGCGCAGCCCCGTGGCGCCACCAAACTCTTGAATGGCGACGTCGTGTGCATCCAGGACGTTCTCTACAGTTGGAAAGTTGTGCATTACGACTTGGCAAGCAACTCGCCCAAAAGCCGGTTTCTCTCGAGACTGGCATAGAAATGCGTCATGAACTCCGAACTCGACTCTTGCCGGTTCTTGTCTTCGATGTACATCCGCATGGCGTCTTCCAGTACCGACTGGAAGTGGCGTCCCTCGATTCGTGCGACCTCACGCATCTTCGTAAGCAACTCCGGCGCTGCCTGGCTGGAAAATTTTTCGCGTACTACCATCAGCTAGCTCCTCTTGCGGATTTGACAAAAATGGTAGGACAATGAGCCTAAAACGTCAAGATGTATCTTGATGGAGAAGATGCTCCGGCTACGCCGCCAACTCGAGGTTGAGCTCTTCCAGCAGGGCGGGCAGGCTGTCGCCGAAGAGGGCGTAGGCGCGGGCAAGGCCGCCGTTCTGGGTGAAGGGGGCGTAGGCGAAATCGGCGATGTCTATGCTGACGCTGCCGGCTATGTGGTCGCGGATGTCGGCGAGCCAGCTTAGCTGCTCGTCGGTGAAGGCGCGGCCGGCGGCCTGCTGTGCGGCGAGCCAGGCGTCGTATCGCTCGCTCACGCCGTCGGTGAAGGGGACGAGCTCGTCGGTGGCGCCGATGGCGTAGCGCACTATGGATACGATGTCGGCCAACTGGCGTTGGCCGGAGCCGCGCACCCTGGACTTGTCCAGGCGGCGGTAGGCTTCCCACAGCCGCTCGGTGGTCCAGGAGCGGGGCGGCGACTTGAGGGCGTCGGCCAGCGCCGTGATGTCGGCGTGGCGGAGCCGCTGGGCGTAGGGGCGGGCGTACAGCACTTGGAGCGCGGTAATCTCGTCCTGGTTGGCCTCGATGTACTCGCGGAACGATTTCACGGTCGCGCCGGCGTCGGCGACTGTGAAGCCGGCCTCTATCACGTCGTCCGCGCTCACGGTGTCGATGGTCTGCTCGTAGGCGCGGTGGACGTCCGCCAGCTTTTGGCGCAGTTCGGGGTTTGCGGCGAAGGGTCGGGCGGCGTTCTCCAGCAGTTGCTTGCGCGCCTCGACCACCGCCGTTTCGGGCGGGTCGTCCTGGCCGGTGGCGGCTCGCGCGGCGTCCAGGGCGGCGTCCGGGTCGTCGGCGTTCACAAGGCCGGCGATGAGCTCCCGTAGGGGCGCGTCGTTGGCCGCGGCCTCGACGCTGGCGCGGTCGGCGGGCGAGAGGCGGCGGTCCAGCCGCGCCAGGCGGCTTCCGAGCGACGTCAGCACATCCGGGTCGCGGTCGCCCAGGCTCACGCGCTCCAGCAGCTTGTCGAAGGGCACGGTGCGCTTCCTATCCAGGGTGTAGGTGTCGCTCAAGTCGGCTTCCGTGACACCAACGGCGTCCACGATGACGAAGCGTTCCTTTGCCTGGGCGTCGGGGGTTACGGCGGTGAAGTCGGTGTCCGAGATGGTGCGGACGCCGCGCCCCTTCATCTGCTCGAAGAAGTTGCGGCTGTGGACGTTGCGCATGAAGAAGACTATCTCCACGGGCTTGATGTCGGTGCCGGTGGCTATCATGTCCACCGTTACCACAATGCGCGGGTTGTAGCTGTTGCGAAACTCGGCCAGCAGGTCTTCGGGCCTGGCTCCGGTGGTCTTGTAGGTAATCTTGCGGCAGAAGTCGTTACCCTTGCCGAACTCGACGCGCACCACTTGGACAATGTCATCGGCGTGGCTGTCGTCCTTGGCGAAGATGATGGTCTTGGGCACGTCGCGGCGGCCGGGGAATATCTCGGTGAACAGCTTGTCGCGGAACGTGCGTATGACGGTGCGAATCTGGTCTTCGGCCACCACGTCGCGGTCGAGTTGGTTGGCGGAGTAGGTCAGGTCGTCTTCCAGTTGCTCGTTGCGCACGTCTCGCGTTCGGCGGTCGCGCCTATCGACGGAGAAGCCGGCGTCCACTGTGGATCCCTGCTCGGTTATCCGGGTGCGTATGCGGTAGGTGTCGAAATCGACGTTCACGTCGTCGGCCACGGCCTGCGGGTGGGTGTACTCCATGACGAGGTTGCGCTGGAAGAAGCCCATGGTCTGCGCGGACGGCGTGGCGGTGAGTCCGACAAGGAAGGCGTCGAAGTATTCGAGCACCTGCCGCCACAGGTTGTAGATGGAGCGGTGGCACTCGTCGGTGATGATGAAGTCGAAGGTGTCTATGGGAACGGCGGGGTTGTACTCGACGGGCGCGGGTTCGCGGCGCAGGCGGTCTCTGTCGAATCCGGAGAGCTCTTCCAGCTCCGGGGCCAACTCTTCGCCCTTGAGGATGGAATAGACGCGCTGGATGGTGGATATGCAGACGCGGCTCACCGGGTCTATGCTCGCGGATTGCAGCAGTTGGACGTTGTAGAGCTCGGTGAACTTGCGTCCGTCGTTGGGGACGGAAAAGCCCTGGAACTCGCGCAGCGTCTGGCGGCCCAGGTTGGCGCGGTCCACCAGGAAGAGGACGCGCCGCGCGCCGGCGTGCCGGATGAGGCGATAGACCTGGTTGCAGGCCATGAAGGTTTTGCCGCTGCCGGTGGCCATCTGCACCAGCGCGCGGGGCCGGCCCTGGGCCAGCGAACGCTCCAGGTTGCGTATGGCGCGGGCCTGCGCCGGCCAGAGCGCGGATTCGTCGAGCGGCGGCATGGCGCGCAGCCGGCGGCGCAGGTTGGCGGCCGTGCCGTAGTCGGCGGCGCGCTCCAGCAGCAGGCCGGGGTCTGCGGCGGACGATTCGGACGCGCCGAGCCACTGGGCCAGCGTCTCGGGCTTGTGGAAGGCGAACGTCCTGCGGCTGCGCGGTTCGGGGTCGAGGCGGTTGGTGAACTGGGTCTCTGCGCCGGTGCTTTCGTAGAGGAAGGGCAGCGGGCGGCGATGCGCGGGCAGGTTGTCGGGCAGGCCGGCGCCGTACTTTTCGGACTGGACTTCCACGCCGGTGAGGGTGGCGCCGACGGGCTTGGCCTCGACCACGCCCGCGGCCATGCCGTTCACGTAAAGCAGGTAGTCCGCGAAGCCGTGGCCGGGTTCGAGCGCGAACTCGCGCACCGCTACGCCCGCAGCGGCGTACAGGTTGACAGAGTCGCGGCTTTGGACGGACCAGCCCGCTTGTCGGAGCAGGTCGTCTATGGTTATGCGCGCTTGTTGTTCGGGGGTCATGGTCTAACGATATTCGCAGATGACTGGTGGGTCAAGACCGTCACCCCCATTCTGACCTTCCTCCTGCGAGGGGGAAGGGACTCGGTCGCGGCGGTGGGCAGGTAGCGCGGTGTCACCCTCACCCTGACCCTCTCCCATCAAGGGAGAGGGGACTTGGCGGTAGGGGCTTTGGGAAGGTGGTAGAATCACCGTTAGCTTTTGCGGGGGAGGGTTAGCATGAATGGGTCGGAGTATGACATCGCGGTGATTGGGGGTGGGATTATCGGGCTGGCGACGGCTATGCGGCTGAGCGAGGAGTTCCCGCGCTACAGGGTGGCGGTGCTGGAGAAGGAGCGGGAGGTGGCGCTGCATCAGACGGGGCACAATAGCGGGGTGATTCACGCGGGGATTTATTACGCGCCGGGGTCGCAGAAGGCGAACTTCTGCTCGACGGGCGGGTCGCTGCTGCGGGAGTTCTGCGACGAGCGGGGCATCGAGTACGAGATGTGCGGCAAGCTGATCGTGGCGATCGACGACGAGGAGGTTCCGCGGCTGGAGGAGTTGTTGCGGCGGGGGACGGAGAACGGCGCGCAGGGCCTGGAGATGGTGGGGCCGGAGCGGCTGCGGGAGATCGAGCCGCACGCGGCGGGGGTGCGGGCGATTTTCTCGCCGAATACGGGGATTATCGACTACACGAAGGTGGCGCAGGCGTACTCGGTGGAGATGCGGGAGAACGGGGCGGACCTGCTGACGAGCACGCCGGTGCGGGGGATCGACGCGCGGGACGGGACTCATTACTTGATGACGCCGCGCGGGGAGGTCCGGGCGAAGCGGCTTATCAACTGCGCGGGGCTTCACGCGGACAGCGTGGCGCGGATGATGGGGGTGGACGTTGGGGTGCGCATCATCCCGTTTCGGGGGGAGTATTTTTCGATCCGGCCGGAGCGGGCGCACCTGGTGAAGGGTCTCATCTATCCGGTGCCGGACCCGAGTCTGCCGTTTCTGGGGGTGCACTTCACGAAGCGGATCGGCGGCAGCGTGGAGGCGGGGCCGAACGCGGTGCTGGCGCTGGCGCGGGAGGGGTACGCGAAGACGCGGTTGGACGTGGGGGATACGCTGGGGAACCTGGGGTACTCCGGGTTCTGGAAGATGTCGCTGCGGTTCTGGAGGACGGGGATCCAGGAGCAGTACCGGTCGCTGGTGAAGTCGAAGTTCGTGCGGTCGTTGCAGACGCTGGTGCCGGAGGTGCGGTCGGAGGACTTGTACGAGCCGGGCGCGGGGGTGCGGGCGCAGGCGGTGGACCGGCGGGGGAACTTGTTGCAGGATTTCAGTATCGCGGAGACGCCGAACGCGATTCACGTGCTGAACGCTCCGTCGCCGGGGGCTACGTCGTCGCTGAGCATCAGCAGGTATATCGTGGATTTGGCGAGGGAGTCGTTTGGGTTGGCGGGGTAGGGGGTGTTTGGTGGGGCCGGCATCGGCGACGGGCAGGCACAAGGCCTGCCCCTACAGGTTTGAGGGGGGAAGGGACTCGTAGCGGCGCGACCTCAACCCTCACCCTAGCCCTCTCCCAGTCTTGGGAGAGGGGACTAATGGAAAGGGTCTATTTCGGAAAAAGTGTGTCATTCTGGGTCATTTCGTGTCATTCGTAGCTGGGAGCGGGGGCAATTCAGTAGAATCTGCGCCGGCCGGGTCCCAAAATGGTAGGGTATTTACTCACTTTGGGGGAGAATGACACACTCCGTTTGTGGGCGCCACGCCGATTCTGGGAGGGGTGTGGATTGGCCTGCTATCGTTATGAGGTTGTTAAGCTGCGCGGGCGTCGTCGTGGCCGGATGGGGCGGGTGGCCCGTATGAGGAGAGTGTAGTACGTGTGTTCGGGTGTGTCAAAGGGGTGGAGCGTGGGGGCGAAGTTTATCCACGAAGGGCACGAAGGACGCGAAGGGGTGGAGGTGTTTGAGATGATTGCGGAGAGGTTCAGGAAGCAGCAGAGGATGAAGGGTAGGGAGGAAGGGCTACAGGAAGGTATGCAGAAAGGCGAGCAGAAGTTGGCCAGGCGGCTGCTGAGCATGTCCGACGCCGAAAGGAAGTTGGAGCTCGAGCGTATCGTCAACGGGGATGGGTAGGCTCAGGGGACATCCAGGTTGGGAAGGCCCGTCAGCAACTGCGGTTGGTGGTGGGTTTTTGTTTTTGGCGGCGGTTACGTCACCAGGGATGCGGCGCTTACACCGGCTCGAAGATGAGCTCAGGCACTACCACTTCCCACGAATCGCAGCGAAGGTTGGCCCGGTACTCCGGCTCGGACTGCTCTCTCTCCCATGCTACGACGGCCATGACTGTTGCGAATGCGCACCGCATTCCCTCGGGCGGCTCGAAACTGCCGGCGAGCTGGCCCACTTCCACCCCGTTCCGGTCGAGCATTTGCCAGCGGTTGCCAGTCGTCCGAACCTGTAGCGGGTCGCCGGGTGATAGCGCGGCTATGGCGCGATGCGCGGGATGGTCGGCGGCCCTGTACCCTGCGAAGCTCAGGAAGACGTGGCGCAGGCTGAGGCGTTGGTAACGGCGGGCGAGTTCGGGCGCAGGCTGTGGAAGGTTGGCGGGCGGAGGGCGGCGCAACACCGACGGGGCTTTCGTCAAGGCGTCCTGGATTGGGTGTGGCCCGGGTAGGCGTGCAAGGGTGAGGGTTCGGCGGGCGCGTGTCATGGCGACGTAGTATAGACGGCGCGGAGCGTCCGCGTCCTCGTCGCGGCCTACACGGTTCCACCGCCCGTTCAGCACGACCACGTGGTCGAACTCGAGGCCCTTGGCGCGGTGGGCGGTGAGGAGCAGCAGACCGCGCTGGCGACGGCGCACCTCACGGCTCCACTCGGCCAGCCACTCCACGAAGTTATCTACGGGCGTCTCCGCGCCACCAGTCTCTTCCCCATGCTCGGTTATGGCCTCGGAAAGCAACTCGACCCAAGGACCGGTGGGCTGCTTGGCTACCCATTCGTTCAGGGCCGCGCTCGTCACCAACGTGGAGCCTCTGCCGCGTACCCAGTTGACCAGGGCGCGTGTCTCACGCAGATGCCAGATGCCCGAAAACTCCTCGTTCGCCATTTGAACCGGAATGTCTTCAAGTTCGCACAGGCTGCGCACCGGGTCGAGGTAGCTCCATTCGCGGGCCACCACAGCGCACTTGGCCCAGTCCCAATCGGGCGATAGCGCGGCTAAACGCTTCAGTTCGGCGACGACCGTTTGGGCCTGTGTTATGCGCGTATTCCCGGCCGGCAGTATCTGGACTTGGCCGCGCGCTACTGGGTCGGACAAAGCCCACGCGCCGCCCGGAGGTTCGTTTGCGCGCGCCCTGTTGACGTGGATGGGATGTTTCGACTTCATGCGTTGACTGGCAGGAGCGATTACCGTATTGGCGGCGTCGATTATGTGGCCAGTGGAGCGGTAGTTGCCGGTGAGATAGGCGGGCTTTGCGCCGTAGTCCTGCTCGAAGCGGCGTATGAACTCCACCGACGCGCCCTTGAATGAGTAGATGTTCTGGTCGTCGTCGCCTACGGCGAACAGGGTTAGTTTGTCGTCTTGCTCTGCCAGGGTTCTGCCCGCCAGAGCCGAAATCAACTCGTACTCTTCGGGGCCTATGTCTTGGTATTCGTCCACCAGTATCCAGCGGAAGCCTGCCAGCAGCCGAGTTCGCTGCTCGTCAGCCTCGTCGGGCGGCAGCCCATGGCCGCGCAGCAGGGCCACGGCGTCGCGTAGGATTTTCTTGAAGTCGCTGTCGTCCAGTTGATTGGCGCGTCCGGTGAAGCTCGCGCCCGTCAGTCGCATGGCGAGCGCGTGGCAGGTGAGCACCAGGACGCCTCTGGCGTCGTCGCCGATTAGCTCCGCCAGCCGTCGCCGAATATCGACGGCGGCGTGCCTGTTGTAGGCGAGCGCGAGGATGCCGCGCGGATTCTCGCGCCGAACCCGGACTAGGTAGGCGATGCGGTGCACCAGCACGCGCGTCTTGCCGGAGCCGGGGCCGGCAAGCACCAGCACGTTCGTCTGCTCCCGGTCGTCGGCGACGATGCGCCGCTGTATGGGGTTGTTGAGGCTATCGACGATGGCTTGCCATGATTCGGGAGTCGTTTGCCTGGAGATTTCCCGGTGCGGCAGCCAGCGCCTCAAGAAGTCATCCTTGCGAAGGCTGAAATAGTCCACCGCCAGGCGCAAGGCGTCTGCCATCCGTCCAAGACCGCGGTACACGTACTCCATCATTACGTGAATCTGGACTATCTGTTCTTCGTAGTGCATTTCTAGAGACTGGAAGTCGGAGCGGGCGAATCCCCGCCGTCCCGGTTCCAGCCGAATCGTCATTGCCGGGCGGAACACGGTGAGGCCTCTGTTCAGCCGAATGACTTCCTGCTCGTGCAACCACAGCAGGGCGCGGTCCATCAGGCGCGGCATGGCGTCGTCTTTGACCTCGCGCGTGAGCGTCGCATCGGACTTGACAGCCGTCAGCAGCTTGCCCATCGTCGTTTCGGCCAGCAGGTCTGTCCCTCGGCTTCCTTGCGGAAGGTTGGCGAGCAGGTGGTTGAGCAGGCTGGACGCGGCTGTACGGCGCAGTTCCGCCAGTCTCGCCAAGTCCTTCCAATCGCGTTGCAGCGTCACCTGCATGGTCTCGGCGTCTCGTCCCCTCAGCCCCAGGCTTCCCCCGCCGCCCCCCTCGCCCCGCCCATCGGCGGCGATGCTGCGGACGATGCTTCGAACGCGTTCCGGAAGCGCGTAGTCGTGGCCGTTGTCCTTGAGCCGCTGGGTGGCGATGCGGAGATGCAGTGGGGAAGTTTCGCCCTGCTCCATGTCGGGATGCGTCTCACGTAAGAGGTCTATCACGGCCTGCTCCAGGGCCGCAGCCTGCTCGAAACGCCGCCGAGATGCGCGTTGAACCCCCGTATGTACGAACGCCGTCAACACGGTGTCGTTGCTGGCTATGCCCAGCCGTTCGAGGTCGAAGAGCGCGGACCGTACCCCTTCCGGAGGCAGGCCCGATTCGGCCATAAGCTCGTCGGTTGAGATGCCCTCGTCCGGGTCTGCCGTCAACATAGCTCCGCATATCGACAGCAACTGGCGGCGGTATTCGTCTCTGTTGACTCCCTTTTGCAGCCTGGCCCTTGCCTGCTCAATCGAGTTTACACGCAGCGACGACGGGAACACCTGCACCCGGTTCTCTTCGCGGGTGAGCAGGACCGCCTCTTCCAGCCATGCAACGGCGGTGCGAGTCCTGGTGTCGTCGGTGGCGGAATCCCGCTCGAACTCGTGGTCTTCGTCCTCGCCGAGAATCTCGCCAGCAGTCGCAACCACAACACCATCCAAGCGTCTCTTGCGGTCCAGGTTTCTCAGCGCCCTCAGCACGCCGTGAATCTCGCGCCGCGTCAGCCGCGAGCGCGCCGACATGCCGAACTGCTTTTCCGCGTCGTCCTGCGTGTAGAGCAGCACGCATCGCGCGGCCTGCTGGTCTCGCCCGGCGCGGCCCGCCTCTTGCAGGTAGTTTTCCAGGGAGCCGGGGATGTCGGCGTGGATCACCACACGCACGTCCGGTTTGTCTATGCCCATACCGAAGGCGTTGGTGGCGACGATAGCGCGAAGGTCGCCGTTGACGAAACTTTCCTGCACGTTCTTCTTGGTCTCCGGCGACAGCCCGGCGTGGAAGAAGTCCGCCGCAATTCCCTTTTCCCCCAGGAAGTCGGCCACCTGCTCGGTCTGCCGCCGCGTGGCGCAATAGACGATTGCGCCGCCTTTCTCACGCGCGGGCAGGTGGTCTTCCAATATCTGGTGGATGTGCGCGAACTTGGCCTCACCACTCGTCTGTAACACGACGAAACCCAGGTTGGCGCGCTGCGCGCCGCCGTCGAAGACCGTCAGCGTGATGCCCAGTTCCTGTTGGAAGTAGTCCACAATTTCGGCCATGACGTCCGGCTTGGCGGTCGCCGTTAGACACAGCAGGGGCGGCACAGGGTCTTCGCCAGCCCTTTCGCGGATGAAGCGGCCTACGTAGCGGTAGTCGGGACGGAAGTCGTGTCCCCACTTCGATAAGCAGTGGGCCTCGTCCAGAACCCATGCACCTATCTCGCGCTGTTCCAGCACGCGGCGCACCGAGACGTTTCGTAGCTGTTCGGGCGAGATAATGAGGATTCCCGCGTCGCCGAGCCGAACGCGGTCGAGGGCGTCCTTGCGCTCCGGCAAGGACAGTAGCCCGTTGATGGTCACGCATGACACTATGCCGCGCGCTTCAAGCCCCTTCACCTGATCGGCCATGAGCGCGACAAGAGGGGAGATAACCACTGTGAGAGCCCCTGTCTTGTCGTAGCGGGAAAGCGCCGGCACCTGGTAGCAGAGCGACTTGCCGGCGCCTGTGGGCATAATTCCCAGTACGTGTTCCCCCGTCATCGCAGCCTCGACGATAGCCTGCTGCAAGGGCCGTTCGGGTTCGTAGGCAGGCTCTTCGCGGAAGCTCGGAAAGCCGAACCAGCGATCAAGCTCTTTGCGTGCATCGTGTCTCTCTCGGCACCAGTCGCAGCCGGAATCGGCGCAGGCGGCGTCCCGCAGACCGCGCACCAGCCGTCCCGCTTCGGGGAACTGATGGCGCACCCAGGGCGGCATGACGGAGTTGCCCCCGGCCACCGACAGCCACGCCAGCGCGTAGGCCAGCGACCAGCCGTACCGTGCCGCGTCCGCCACGACCTGGCGGGCGAAGTTGCGGCAGGCGTTGCCGTCCAGCCGCGCGCGAATGGCGTTGCGCGCCTCAGCGTCCGTAGGCCGTGGGGCGCGGCGCAACGCCGTGAACACGATGTCGAATCCGTCGCCGCCTTCCGCGCCGGTCAGCCAGTGCCAGGCAATGAGCAAGTCGGGCGGCGCATCGCGCAGTTTCTCTTGCTGGTTGGCGAAGACCTGTAGCGCGAGCCTGGCGTCCAGTTCGGGGTCGTTGATGCGCTCGCGCTGGAGTTGTCCGTCCTGGTAGTGCTTGACGAGGTGGTGGTACGGATTGCGGGGGTAGGCGAGGGGGTTGAGCATGAGGGTGTCCACGGCGGTCAGCCGCAGCAGACGCAGGTTGGGATTCGTCGCTCGCAGGTGGGGCAGATCAAACCTGATGATGTTGTGGCCGAGCAGGAAGTCCGCGCCTTCGGCGAGGCGGTCCAGGTCGGCCAACGCCGAGTCCAGGTTGTGGTGAGGCTCTGAAGAGAGAAGGCGTTTTCCTGTGTCGGGGCGCACGCCCGCGAACTTCTGGATGCGCTCGTTCTGGCGGCTGACTTCGAGGTCGATCGAGAGGCAGCGGCGCAGGAGGCGTTCGCCGTCGCCCACCTGTGGCGCTCGATTCTTTGCGGACGATGCGTTGACTATGCGTGTGCTCATGCGTTGGCTTTCGATGATGCGTCGCGCGCCCAGCCCATGCATTTCCACCCGGCCATCATCACCTTATCGACAGCAGTACGCGAACATTCGCCAGGACCGCCGCTATTGTCGCCGAAGGCAATCGGGAGACTACCCTTGCATTGCGCTGCCGCCAGTCAAGACTCTTGATTTGGTCCGACAGGACTACCCCTGTGATTTCCATTCCTTCCGGTATGGCGACTTCGAACGGATAACCCTTTATCCGGCTAGTAACCGGGCAAAGTACCGCAAGTCCAACCCTGTCATTGTAACTTTCCGGTGTCAGTACAACAGCGGGACGCCGTCCGGCCTGTTCCCTTCCAACTTGTGGGTCGAAATCGACCCACACCACGTCGCCACGCGCCGGGACCCGGATATGCGAATTCACCACACCTCTTTCCCTACGGGTCGTCCGGTATCTATCTCGGCGTGCAAGTTTTCTTCGGTTACACCCTCCAGAAGGATGTCCAGCCTGGATTTGCCGTCCTTCCTTACGGTAATCACCAACTCGCCGTCCCCGGGCGTCAACTCGACCTCGGCGTCCAGCTCAAGGCCAACCTCTGACGCCAGCGGCTGGGGTATCTGAATTGCCAGTTTGTCGCCCCATCTGTGTATTCTAGCCTTCAAGGCGCTCACCTCCAATTTACTAGATAATTTTGCGTGGGTCGCGGGATACTTCCTTACGGGATGTCGGGGGGGCGTTCGGCGAGGTGGACTTGGGCGACGGCGAAGGCGCCGGCGCTGAAGTACTCGAGCTCGACTATGTCGTCGACGTCGTAGGTCCAGAGGCGGGTGAGGAACTTGGCCATGTCGGGCGTGGGGATGCCGTCCATTTTGATGACGACGTCGCCTACGCGCAGGCCGGCCTTGGCGGCGGGGCCGTCGCGGGACATGCGGGTGACGATGATGCCTTCGTCTACGGGGAGGTTGAGGCGGTTGGCGTTGGCGGGGGTAACGTCGGTGCCGCTGAGTCCGATTAGCGGGCGGACGACTCGGCCGTGCTCGATGAGGCTTTCGATGATGGGGGCAGCCACCGCCGAGCTTACGGCGAAGCCTATGCCCTGGGCCTGGCGGTAGATGGCGGTGCTTATGCCGATGACGTCGCCGTTCATGTTGACGACGGGGCCGCCGCTGTTGCCGTCGTTGATGGCGGCGTCGGTCTGGATCATGTCGTAGAGGACGCCGTGCTGGGTGTCGATGGTGCGGCCCTTGGCGCTGATGATGCCGAGGGTGACGGTGGGGCCCCCCTTGAGGGCGAGGGAGTTGCCGACGGCGACGACCCAGTCGCCGACGTTTACGGTGTCGGAGCTGACGAGCTCGGCGGTTGGCAGGGGGTCGTCGGTGTCCACCTTGATGACGGCGAGGTCGGTTATGAGGTCCTGTCCCACTATCTTGGCGGTGTAGTTTTGGCCGCTGGGGAGGGAGACGGCTATCTCGTCGGCGTTCTGGACGACGTGGTAGTTGGTGACGATGTAGCCGTCTTCGCGGATGACGACGCCGGAGCCTGCGCCCTCGTCGTTGAAGTCGAAGAAGACGCCGCGGGTGACGGACTCCACGGATATGGATGCGACGGTGGGGTTGACGCGCCGGACGAGGTTGGAGATGGAGGGGAGGGTTGTGAGCGCGGCTGGCGGGGGAAGGGTGACGGCGACGGGCGCGGCGGGCAGGGGGGCCGCGGTGGCGGTGGGGAGCGGCGCGAGGGCCTCGTCGGGGATAGGCTCGGACTGCTGGGAGCAGGCGGCGGCGAACGCCAGCGCGCCCGCGGCGAAAGCGAGGCGCGCGGCGAACCTGGCGAGTACGGTTGGTTGTAGTTGCTCAGAGTTGATGATACGAGCCTGGCTTTGGGGCGTCACCCCCATCCTAACCTTCCCCCATCCGAGGGGGAAGGGACCTTTAGGAATAGCGCCATATTCAGATTGACGCGGCGCTAGCCGGTGTCCGGCGCCGCCATAACCCTGAGTCGAACACGCAACAGCCCCGCCCACAAAAGCCTAACGCCCTGCACACCCGACGACTTCTGAACGTAGGTCGTGTATCGGGATGTGACCAGGGCGCCCAATAGCAAAATGATAGCCGATACGTACACCCAGGTCAACAGAGCCATGATGGCGCCGACGGAGCCGTAGACGACGTTGTAGATGGGGAAGTTGGTCACGTACCAGACGAAGATGAAATTGGCGATGCCGAAGGCGATGGAGGCGGCGAGGGCGCCGTACCAGACGTCTGCGAAACGGACGTCGGTGTTGGGGAGGTAGCGGTAGAGGACGAGGAAGGTGAGGAAGTATAGGAAGGGTGTGGTCAACTGGCCGACGAGGCCGAGGAAGTCGTGGGCGTACCATGCGCCGGGGGCGAAGTAGATCACGATGTCGGAGATGTAGGCCGAGAGTAGGGGGACGACGAACAGGACGGAGATGACGATGAGACCGCTGAACAGGATGAGGGCGAGGTCGATGAGGCGCTCTTCGATGAACGGGCGCGCTTTGGTTATGCCCCAGGCGGCGTTGATGCCTTTGCGTATGGCTCCGAACACGGCGGTGGATGCGGCGACGAGGCCGATGACGCTGATTATGCCGGTGATGGCGCGGGCGTTGGCGACGCCCTGGAGGGTGTCGCCGATGAACTCCTGGGAGACGGGCAGGACTTCGGCGATGTCGTGGGCGAGCCTGTGCTCGACCGGGTCGGGGCTGATGAGGTAGCCGACTATGGAGACCATGGCGAGGGTGAGGGGGAATATGGAGAAGAGCGTGTAGAAGGCTATGGCTCCGGCCACGAACGGGCAGTTCTTGTCGAGGAAGTCGTTTACGGTGTCTCTGCAGAAGAGTATGAACCGGACGGCGAACAAGCGTGGTCTCCTGGGAGGATACTTGAGTCGATACTACTGAAAGGGGGTGTCGGGTGTCAACGGAGGGGGGCGAGTGGTTAGTGGTTAGTGATTAGTGGCTAGTGGTCAGTGGTTGGTGGGAGGGCTTGGGCGGTTTTCAGGATGGGGTGGGGTGGCGTATGCTACACGGCGAGGTGTTGAGTTGTCTGAGATAGGGTTTGTTCTGGAGGCGAGGCCGCCGTATGATTTCGGGCTTACGGCGGCGTATGTTACGCATTTCGAGCCGAGATACGCGGCGGAGTCGTTCGAGGAGGGGGTGTACCGGCGGCTGCTGGACCTGGACAGCCGGCTGGCGCTGGCGGAGGCGCGCTCGGCGGGCGAGCCGGACGCGCCGCGCGTGGAGGTGACGCTGCGAGGCGAGGGGCTGGACGCGGCGGCGGAGGATAACGCCCGCGCGCAGCTCGCGCTGCTGCTGGGGACGGAGGACGACGTGCGCGCTTTCTACGCGCTGGCGCGGGGGGACGTCGCGCTGGCGCCGCTGGTGGATGCGCTGTACGGGCTGCACGTGCCGCAGGCGGCGTCGGTGTACGAGGCGCTGACGCTGTCTATCGTGGGGCAGCAGATAAGCGCGCAGGTGGCGCGGGTGCTGCGGGGTCTCATCATCGAGACGTTCGGGCGGCGGGCGGAGTTCGACGGCGAGAGTTTCTGGGCGTTTCCGCGACCGGAGGCGGTGGCGTCGGCGAGCGTGGAGGAGCTGCGAGGGCTGAAGCTGAGCCAGCGCAAGGCGGAGTACGTGCACGGGGTGTCGAAGGGGGTGGCGTCGGGCGAGCTGGACCTGGAGGGTCTGCGCGGCCTGCCGGCGGGCGAGGTGGTGGAGCGGCTGACGGCGATTCGCGGCGTGGGGCCGTGGACGGCGCATTGGCTGTTGATAGGCGCGCTGGGGGAGCCGGACGGGTTTCCGTCGGGGGACCTGGCGCTACAGAGGACGATGGGGACGCTGGTTGGCGATGGGACGCCGATGGCGGCGGGGGAGGCGTTGGCGTACTCGGAGCGGTGGTCGCCGCATCGGAGTTACGTGACGACGTACCTGTTCGCGGCGGCGCGGGCGGCGCGGTGGAGGGGGGCGGCACCCCCATCCTAACCTTCCCCCTGCGAGGGGGAAGGGACAATTGGCCAGCGGCGGGCGGGTTTCAAACCCGCTCCTACCGGCGGCCTGCGAGGGGGAAGGGACAAAGGGTAGCGGGTTCCTGATACAATCGCGGGGAGATTGGAGCGAGAGGAGTAAGGGCACATGGCAGACGTTTATCCCGAAGACAAGTGGGTGGAGGTGAACGGCCTGAACCTGCATTACCTGGACTGGGGCGGCGATATGACGAAGAAGCCGCTTTTGCTGATGCACGGCATTGGCGGCCACGCGCACATGTTCGACGAGTTCGCGCCGCACATGACGGACAGGTGGCACGTGATCGCGCTGGACGCGCGGGGGTGCGGCGACAGCGAGTGGAGCCGGGGCGGGTACTCGACGCAGGCGTTCGCGTCGGACGTGGGGCTGCTGGCGCAGAAGCTGGGGCTGTATCCGTTCGACTACTACGGACACTCGCAGGGGTCGCGCATCGGTATGCCGCTGGGGGCGTACTACGGGCACCTTGTGGACCACCTGGTGCTGGGGGACTACGGGCCGGTGCCGGACCCGTCGCCGAGCGGGCGGGACACGGCGGCGCGTCGGTTGCAGAGCAGCGCGGCGCCGAAGCCGAAGGGGTTCTTCAATCCGGAGATGGCGTATGCGTGGTACAAGGAGCAGAACCCGGACTGGTCGGACGACCGCATCAACGACACGATACGGCACACGCACCGGACGAACTGGGACGGCATTCTGGTGTCGAAGACGGACCCGGAGATCTCGTGGCTGATGGGTCGGACGGCGTTGAAGGAGGGGCCGTTCCTGAAGGACTGCGTGAGCAGGATTTCGTGCAAGACGCTGGTGCTGCGGGGGGAGTCGAGCACGGTGCTGGACGCGGCGCAGGCGCGGGAGATGGAGGCGGCGATACCGAACGGGAACGGGACGTTCGGGGAGGTGCCGGGGGCGGGGCACGGGCTGCACAGCGAGAACATGGGGGAGACGGTGCGGATAATACGGGAGTTTTTCGACACGTAGGGGGACGGGGATTATCCACGAAGGGCACCAAGGGCGCGAAGAGGGAGGGGAAGGGGATGAACCGCTGGCCGCCACCAACCGCGGCCTTGACCGTCATGCCCGCCAAAGAGGGCAGCAAGTGGGACGGGGCCCGCCGCAGGGTGGTACTGTGCTGGCTAGTGGCAAATGTTGCCTTGTGTCTGCGAAAGAGAACTAGAGGCAAGTGAAATATGAGCAAGTTAGCTCGAGATGAATTCGATAGAGCTCGAGTTCAGCAAACTACTCAGAATGATGCCCGGCGGATCTTTCAGAGGGTTCGTTCAGCGCAGCAGAATCCTGCTCGTGCCGGCATCCGCTGGCCGTTCGAGCTTGTTCAAAACGCGCATGACGCTGGCCCACGTGTAGGTGACGACCGCGTAGAGATCAACTTCGCGCTATGTGAAGATCGGTTGGTAGTGCGACATACTGGGAAACCCTTTGATGCACAGGAACTGGCTGCCCTGCTGTCCGGGGGTTCGAGCAAAGAGTTTGACAGTGAGGAGACCACGGGGCGGTTCGGCACGGGATTTCTAGTAACCCACGCTGTGTCAACACACGTGGATATCAAAGGTGTGCTGGATACGGCGGAAGGTCCTGAGGTGTTCCGCATCAATCTCGTGCGCGATGGCGATGAAGAATCCATTGTAGGGAACATAGACCAAGCGAACGAATCGCTGGTGAACGCAGAACCCGCAACGGAGGATTGGTTTGCGAACAACCCCACCGCTTCTTTCACCTACCTCAATCCCGATGGTGATGTTGTTCGCCGCGGATTGGAGCGCCTAGAACAAACACTGCCCTATCTCTATGCCACCTGCGACCGGCTTGGCCGAGTCAGTGTTGAGCGGCAGGGAGAAGTCAAGCGCTTTGAGCCGAAAGGTTCGGCCAAGTCTGAAGAAGGCGACTTTGAAATCCACAAGACCAAGGTACGCATCTGTTCAGCCAATGACGTAAGCTATGTCACCGCAGTCCGCATAGCTCCAAAGGATGCGCAGTCGGCTCTCCTTGCAGTGTTGGCGCATTGTGAGTCTGGTGAGCTTCAGTTTCTGGTTCCAGGAGAAGGGTTCGCCAGAGTTTTTGTGACTCTGCCGATAGCTGGAACAGACTTTCTTCCTTTCAACGTGGTGCTTGACGGCGATTTCTCTCCCAATCAAGAACGAGACGGTATTGCCATGAGCGATGGCGATAGGGCTTTAGTTCAAGCGGCCCTGTCGGCTCTTCCTACCCTTGCCCGCCATGCTGTCGAATCGGGGTGGCGCGATGCCCATAAGCTCGCCAGTCTTGCCGCACCAGATAGGCCCTTGAGTGGTGAGGCCGAAAGTGGAGAACTTGAGTGGTGGGCAAGTACCGTTTTGAGAGTTGCGAAACAGATGGCGTCCACGCCGCTCGTGCATACGGGAATAGGACTCCTTCCAGCCCTGCCCGACCAAGGACCGTTCGTATCGTTCCCGGTGCCGGCAATTGAAGCCGACGCAGCCGAGTCCATTGATTACGACATATTCCACTCAGCTGTTGGATATGTAAGACATATCAACTTGCCTAGCAAGCAAGTTGCGCAATCTTGGGGAGAAATAGCTCGTCAATGGCATGAGACGGGCGTGTCGGTTGACCGGTTAGGGCTAAGCGAGTTAACCGACCGCCTCAAGGAAGAGTGCCATTGTTTGGATGACTTGCCGATTGACGGAAACTCTCACTCTTGGTTGGCGCAACTTTTCCTTCTGGCGGCCGACATGCAAGACCAAAATGTTCAAGACATGGTCAACGGCCTCTTGCCCGATCAGAACGGCGAACTACGCAACACGAAATCTGATTACCTGTACGCTGATGCTGGGATATCGGCATCGGTCAAAGACATAGCCTCCTCATTGCGTGAAGATCTGCGTTCTAAGCTTCTGCACGATGCAATGGCGAAGGCTCTGAAGGCGCCAGGATACGAAACTGCCAATCAGTTGGTGCAAGGACTGCTCGACAAAAAGGACGGTGGCGAATACACCGAGTCCAGCGCAATTGAGGTCGTACTGGAGCAGCTTGACAAGCAGTTGTCGGGCGATAGGGCATTTGATGACGATACGGGCATGACGGCCCTAGTCGCATCCGCGCGAATGGTTGTTCATCTCGCAGATAAAGACGACGTGCAGCGGCTACGACGATGCCCGTTGCTGACTGCCGCCGGACAAGTAGTACAGCTTTCGGGGAATCTGCAAATCCTGGCTCCTTCACGACATTGGCCCGAATCAGCGCAGCCTTATGTTGACCTTTACGCCGAGAGACGGCTGCTCTCCGACCGGTATTGTGATGATCACGAACTGGCCAAGGCACTAGAGAAACTCATCGCAGTTGGCCTCGTCGTGCCCGCTCCCCTGTTTCATGGTAGGCGCGCCGAACTCAATGATGTCAATCTACTGCGCGAAATGGCGCACGGCGAGCAAGACATCGAAGGCGTAACCGTGCGGAATGCTGAGTTTGGACAAATCGCGTTTCTGGCAAATGAAGTGGTGCAACGCTGCGGCCAGAACATCGACCGGGCTAAGCTCCTGCTGGATTTCGTGCTCAATGTCGCAGCTCGTGAAGATCAGAGTTGGCGGCAGGTGGGTAGTTTTTCCGACAGCCGCTCTGGTGAACGAGTACACCTCACGCTCAACAAGGCGCTTTGGCCGTCTGAGCTTAGGGTTCGTTCGTGGATTCCGGTTGATCGTCCGGATCCGAGTCCGGGTGAAAGCAGCGTTGTTCCGATGCCGGCGAATGAATCAACCTTACGTGAAATTCTTGATGAGTCGTGGCTGAAAGGCAACCGTGACGCTGTAGAACTACTGCACCAAGTCTTCGGTTTCAGACAATTGACTCTCTTGATAGATAGTCTTGGAGCCGAAGTTGAGGGCGATCTGGTTGAATTGCTTCAGAACCCCGAACTGGTAAAGACAGCAGCATCTAACCCGGACGCTGTGAAATTCGCCTCGGAACTGCAGAATACTGACATCCCCCTGGACTCGGTGCGAGACTTCGTACAATATGCTGCGGAGGACGAATCTCTACTTGATCGTCTGGAAGACTGGCGTGAGCAAAGGCGTCGAGTTCACGACAACCAGAATCTCGGAGCGACTGTTGAATGTTTTGTCAGAGAGGTTCTGCAAGACGCCGGCTTCTCGGTGTGTCGCACAGGAATTGGCTCTGACTTCAAGATAGCCGTGGAGACCGGGCACTTGGCCGACTTGCACATCACCCACGAGACGCAGAGTTGGCTAGTTGAAGTAAAAGCTACTCGCGATCTACGTGTTCGTATGACTGAAAAGCAAGCTGAGACGGCAGTGAACAAAGGCGAAGAGTTTCTGCTCTGCGTCGTTCCGGTGGACTCGGACAACACCTGTCTTGATGCAGATGATGTCCGGGATGCCATGCGGTTTGTCGCTGGCCTTGGAGAGCGTCTGGCCTCGCTGTGCGACGACCTTGGAGCATTCGAGGGGTTGAGAACTGAAATTACCGCTGATGCTGTTAACGGCGTTCAGCTAGAAATCTCGCCCAACTCGTCCCGCGTTCGTGTCGCAAGTTCCGTATGGGAAAGTGATGGATTCCCTATAGGTGAATTAGCCGCGCGTCTGTTGTCACAGCCAACGGAATGGATCGAAAACACCAACGCCGCGTGTTAGACCATGACAGCGTGGTGCGAAGCTGCGCACCGCGCACCCACCAACCACGTCCCCTCGCTCCTTCCCTCGCTTGCCCGTGTGCATGTTAAGGCGTATGCTAGCTTTCGCAATCTCAGTTGCCAGAAACTTGTGGAGGATTACGACAGATGAACGTTCTTGAAGCGGTGGCGCGCATCCTGAAGATGGAGGGGGTGGAGTGGATATCCTGCTTCCCGTCGAATGAGCTTATCGAGGTTGTGGCGCGGGAGGGGATACGTCCCATCATGTTCCGGCAGGAGCGGGGCGCGGTGATGGCGGCGGACGGCTACAGCCGGATGAGCAATCGGGAACGCTTCGGCGTGATTATCACGCAGGGCGGGCCGGGTTCGGAGAACTCGATGGGCGGCCTGGCGCAGGCCTACGCGGATAACGTGCCGGTGCTGTACCTGCCGGGCGGGCCGGCGGTGTCGCAGTACTCGGTGCAGCCCAACTTCTCGCCGGCGCGCACCTATGAGAGCGTGTCCACTCACAGCGAGGTGCTGTTCAAGGCCGACCAGGTGGCGAACGTGATGCGGCGGGCGTTTCACGCGCTGCGGAACGGCCGGCCGGGTCCGGTGATCGTGGAGATACCGGCGGACATCGGGCCGCAGGAGGTGCCGGAGTCGGCGATGGCGTACCAGCCGCCGAAGCGCAGCCCGCAGGCGCCGGCGCAGTCGGACGTGCGGGACGCGGTGAAGCTGCTGCTGGGGGCGAAGAAGCCGGTCATCTGGTCGGGCATGGGCGTGCTGCTGTCCGGGGCGTCCGACGAGCTACGGGAGCTCGCGGAGCTGGCGGAGGTACCGGTGTACTGCACGATGCCCGGAAAGTCCGGGTTCGATGAGCGGCACCCGCTGTCGCTGGGGTCGGGCAGCGGCGCGACGGGGCTGCACGCGCGGACGTGGCTCCAGGAGTCGGACGTGCTGATGGCGTTGGGGTCGAGCATGACGCGCACGAGCTACGGCCAGCCGATTCCGGACGGCAAGGTAATCATCCACAACACGGAGAGCATCGAGGACATCAACAAGGACTACACGGTGGACGTGGGGTTGCCGGGCGACGCGAAGCTGACCATTCGGATGCTGATAGACGAGGTTAAGACGCAGGCGGGGGAGAACGGCCGGCGCGGGCAGACGGGCGTCCAGGACGAGATCGCGGAGGTGAGGGGGAAGTGGTTCTCGGAGTGGGAGGAGCTTCTCAGCTCGGACGAGACACCGATAAACACGTACCGCGTGATTGGCGAGTTGGAGCGGACGCTGGACCACGACAACAGCATCGTGACGCATGACGCGGGAGCGCCGCGCGACACGATCATGCCGTTCTACACGGCGACGACGCCGAACAGCTACATCGGCTGGGGCAAGACGACGCACCTGGGGTACGGGATACCGCTGATGATCGGGGCGAAGCTGGCGAAGCCGGACAAGTTCTGCCTGAACTTCATGGGCGACGGCGCGTTCGGGATGTCCGGGCTGGACGTGGAGTCGTCGGTGCGCGCGGGCGCGCCTATAACGACGATAGTGCTGAACAACGGCGGGATGGCGACGTATCCGGGCGGGTACCCGACGGCGCGGGAGCTGTTCGGGGTGACGCACATGGGCGGCGACTACGCGAAGATAGCTGAGGGCATGGGCGCGGTGGGCATCGTCGTGACGGACCCGGGCGAGGTGGGAAACGCGCTGGAGGAGGCGAGGCGGCTGAACGCGGAGGGGCGGACGGTGCTGCTGGACATACACAGCAACCTGGAGGGGCGGCGGTCGCGGTTCGATTAGGGGGGCCAACAGCTTGGTGTTGGCGGGTTGCCGAGTTGTGGCTGCGTATCGAAGGCTGAGGGTGTCCTATGACGACCGCACAAGAGACGCCTGACAGCGAGAGGCTGTCGAGGCTGGAAGTGACTGTGGACTACCTCGTTCGCGAGGTGGGCGACATCAAGGCCGACCTGCGGCAGATGCGCATCGAATCCGGCAAACAGAATCGTGCGTTGCAGGAGGCCATCGATAGGAACCGGCGGGAGTTGCGGGAGGCCATCGACAAGAATCGATAGGAGTCGCGTGACTTCCGCGTACTGGTCGGCACTCTGGTGGCGATGATGGTGGCCACTTGGGCACTCATTGGGACCGTCCTGGTGACCAGTCTGTAGAGGCGCATCGGATGGCGGGAGGCTGAGATGGCGTATCTTGCAAGGGAGTCTCGAAAGCGGAGCAATGGGGTGATGGTTCACGTGGCCTGTTGGCAAACGGAGAAACCTAAGTACCCCGAACTTTGGCGCGATGTCGAGGACATCGAGGAAGCCATGAGGCTGTTTCCGGACCTGTCGGTTTACAAGTGCTCACGCAACGACTGCTTTGGCCCCAACGATCGGCAGCGGCCGCGCAGGTGAGACAGGGGTATGCACTCCGGGGTGGTTCATCAGCGGTGAGCTATCTGCGCGCGCTGGTGGCAGTGCATGGCCGGTCTGGCAGACAGGCGCTTTAGATTCCTCGGCTACGCTCGGAATGGCAGGGGAAGAGGTCGCTCGGAATGACTATGGCCCTGCCAGTGCCACGTAAGAGGGTGAAAATGAGGCGATGGCTCGCAGAGGCGACCGCCCCGCCCCTGGATTCCCGTTTTCACGGGAACGACGGGCGGGAGGAGGCGGGAATGACGGTTCCGGTGAGAGTTGATGACGGCAGCGGACGCGGCACATAGCGGGCAGGGGGAGCCGGAGGCGCTCGTATCGAGTGCGCGGCAGGCCTTGTCGCACCTGCGGGTGCTGGACCTGACGGGGGCGGGATCGCAGTATTGCGGGCGGCTGATGGCGGACCTGGGGGCGGACGTGGTGAAGGTGGAGCCGCCGGAGGGGGAGGCCACGCGCCGGATGTGTCCGTTCGTGGGGAACGAGCCGGGCGAGGAGCGCGGCATCCCGTTTCTGTCCCTGAACGTGAACAAGCGCAGCGTCGCGCTGGACCTGGGGGAGGAGGACGGCAGGCGGCGGTTCGAGGCGCTGGCGCGGGCGGCGGACGTCCTGGTGGACGACGGATCGGCGTTCGCGCTGGACGAGCTGGGGCTGGGTTACGACGCGCTGAGCCGCGCGAACCCCGGGCTGGTTCACGTCACGATTACGCCGTTCGGCCTGAGCGGGCCGTACAGCGAGTACCTTTCGGGCGAGTTGATAGTCCAGGCGGTGGGCGGGCTGATGTACGGCTTCGGCGACCCAGACGAGCGGCCCGCTATGGCGCCGTTTTCGCCCGGGTTGCAGCTTGCGGCGCAGCACGCGGCGTTCGCGGCGCTGGCGGCGGTCCGGCATCGGACGGATACGGGGCGCGGGCAGCACATCGAGGTGTGCGTGCAGGAGGTGCTGGCCAACATCCTGGCCTACTTCGGGCGGTACGCCTCGGACGGGCAGATTAACCGCAGGCCGGGGGGCAGTCCCACCATCGCGCCCACCAACACGTACCCGACCAGCGACGGGTTCATCTACATGCAGCCGACGTTCCCGCGCCACGTGGACGCGCTGTTCGAGTGGCTGGACAATCCCATCCTGGAGGACGACCTGTGGAAGGACGCGGCGTTCCGGCGTCAGAACGGGGACGTGCTGAACGACATCATCTCGGAGTTCAGCATGGGGTTCACCAAGATGGGATTCGCGGAGGAGGCGCAGCGGCGTCACATCCCGACTGCGCCGCTGATGACGATAGCGGACCTGATGCAGGACGACCACCTGGCGCACCGGAAGTTCCTGGTGGACGTGGAGCATCCGGTGGCGGGGAAGTACCCGACGCCGAGCGGGGCGTTCCGGATGGGGGCGAGTCCGTGGCGGGTGCACCGCCCGCCGCCGCTGCTGGGGGAGCACACGGAGGAGGTTTTTTCGGAGTGGGCGACGGGGTCCGGTGACGGGGAGGGCGCGGGTGCTACCGCGCGGGCTGGGGGCGATGGTACGGCATTGGGCGAGCGGCCTCTGCCTCTGAAAAACATCCGGGTGCTGGATTTCAGTCGGGTTTGGGCCGGGCCGTACATGACGCGCTACCTTGCGGAGCTGGGCGCCGAGGTCATCAAGGTGGAGTCGAATATGCTGCCGGACAGGCAGCAGGCGCGGGGGCCGTTCGCGTCGTTCAGCTTCGTGGAGATCAACCGGAGCAAGCGGTCGGTGACGCTGAATATGCGCTCGCGGAAGGCGGTGGAGCTGTGCGAGCGGCTTATCGAGTTGTGCGACGTGGTGGTGGAGAACTTCCGGCCGGGGGTGCTGGACAACTGGGGGATAGGCTACGAGCGGCAGCGCGAGCTGAACCCGGACATCATCTATGTGAGTATGCCGGGCATGGGGATCGACGGGCCGCGGGCGTCGGAGCTTGCGTTCGGTCAGAGTCTGCTGGCGTACACGGGCGCGATGGGCATCTGGGCACAGCCGGAGTCCCCGGGCATCACGCGGCCCAAGGTGCCGCTGCCGGACTTTTACGGCGCGGCGACGGGGTCGTTCGCGGCGCTGGCGGCGCTGGAGTTGCGGGACCGGACGGGGCAGGGCCAGATGATTGAGCTTGCGCAGCTCGAGGCGCTGGTGGCGACGATGGGCGAGGCGTTCCTGGACTACTTCTTCAACGGACACGTCCCGGAGGCGATGGGGAACCGGAACGCGAACGCTGCGCCGCACGACGTGTTCCCGTGCCAGGGATTCGACTCGTGGTGCGCTATCGCGTGCTACACGGACGATCAGTGGCAGAGGCTGCGCGTGGCGATGGAGGAGCCGGATTGGGCGGCGGACGGGAAGTTCGATACGCTGGAGGGTCGGCTGGCGAACCTAGCGGAGCTTAACGGCAGGCTGGGGGAGTGGACGTGCGAGATGACGGCGCGGCAGGTGATGCGGTTGCTGCAACAGGAGGGCGTGCCGGCGGGCATCGTGGCGAGCGGGGAGGACCTGTACCACGACCTGAATCTGCGGGCGCGGGACTACGTGGTGACGGTGGACCACCGGCCGGTGGGGGCGGTGCACGAGCACCCGGGGGCGACGGTGCGGCTGAGCGAGACGCCGAGCCGGGTGGTGGGGCCATGTCCGCCGCTGGGGGCGGACAACGGGCGCTACTTCGGGGAGCTGCTGGGGCTGACGGGGGAGGAGATCGCGGGGTTGGAGGGGGAGCGGGTTATTTTCTAGGGGCGCGTGAACATGAAAGCGGATTCCAGTCTAAGGCGACTCGCGGAACTCATCGAATCGCGGAATGCGGTGGAGCGCGAAATCGCGGAGATTGTCGGACGCCCTGGCTTGATAGGCCACGTGGGTGAGTACATCGCATCCGAGATATTCGGTATCGAACTTCTCGACTCCGCATCGCACAGGGCAATTGACGGCCACTTCGTCGGCGGGCCGCTCGCCGGCAGGTCCGTCAACGTCAAGTGGTACGGCAAAGCCGAGGGCATTCTGGACATCACGCCGGAGCATCTGCCCGACTACTACCTGGTGCTTGCTGGGCCCCGCACAGCCGTCGCATCCTCTCGCGGCGCAACTCGCTCCTGGGTTATTGATTCGGTATTCCTGTTCGACACTCGCAAGTTGATGCCCCAACTCGAAGAGCGCGGCATCAAAATCGGTGTTGCGACCAGCGTTGCGCGGCGGTTTTGGGATGATGCGGAGGTTTATCCCGCGCGGGCCAACGACGCGCTCGAGCTGACGGCTGAGCAGCGATCGGCGCTTGAGATGTTCGGGGGTTCGTAGGGAACAGTCTGGGTGTGTGCGATACTACGAGATGAGCGCCGGACTGGCCGTATGCAACCGCCACTACTTCGGTGAGCTGCTCGGCCACACGAGTGAGCGGGTGGACTGCCAGGATGGTGTGACGACAGAAGTGCTGGCGAGCGCGTATGCGGAGAGTGGCAGGAATTTAGGAAGTTATGGTGGCGAATCTCAGTATTCCATACGCACTTCACCGTAGTCGAGGACGTATTTCGCCAACTGATGAACAGGACGGCGTCGGTCGAAGGGCCAATGTAAGTTGCCTGGGCTGTGAGGAAGAACTAGAGCATCGGAGGGCGAGCAGGGACGGACGGCGGCGTGCGCACTACGCACACCGAGCAGGTAGCCAAGCGGACGTCTCTACATGCCGCGAAACGGCAATTCACTTGCGTGCCAAAGACCTGTTGGCGAATGTGAGGCACCAAGTTGTTACGCTGCCGACATGGTACACAGGCCAATGTGATGTGTTGCCTACAATCCAAGTAGCGGATGGTACTACGGAGCACAGAATTGGCGATCGTTGGGTCGATGTGCTCTGGCGTAACGAACAAATGCAACAACTTGCGGTTGAGGTATGCTTGTCAAATCGCAAGGACGATGACTATGCAAGAGATGTCCAGCAGTGGGGTCTTGCCGTCCTCGAGTTGACCGTCACCGACGAGGATGATGCGGTGGACGTAGGGGAATTGTTGCAAAGGCTGCGCGAGTCAGAGTGGGTCAGCAAGCCTGCGGAGCCATTCTACTCAGATAAACCCTCCCAATCTCGATTGCCTGCACCGTACCTTGAGTCGCGTCACCGATACTTGCAGCGCGTAAGGGTTGTAGATAGCGCGGTAGCCAAGATGATCCGCAACGCCGGTACCCTTACTTCATTGCGTCCATGGTACATGGACAACTACCAAACCCCTATGTACCCAAGGACGCAGCGCCTTGTGTTCGCTAATGCGATCATTCTATCCGAGTTGGGATTCGTGCAAGGTAACCGAAAGAAGCCCTGGTTGTTCAGATACTCTATCCACAAGCGGGCAGGAGTGAATTTGTACGCCGACCTCGGAGGAAGCGATGTGGTGCCAATTTACGAAGATACCGCAGCCATGCTTTACGTCTTTGGACGGGGCCTTGAGGACGACTTTGAAGAGAGTTACTACCCGTTAGAGTGCCAAACTCCACCTCCGATCAAACAGTACATAATCTATAGGTTCGGAGAGCAACTTCAGCACTTTGGCGTGGACGTGAGAACGGGGTTTTTGTCTTCCGAACAGGTTGAACGTAAAGGAGTGAATCCGCTCTCGCACATTGATCCCAAGGTGATAGAATCGCTGATCAAAGTACCGAGACAGATAGATGAGAACCGTCGACAGATGCTACAACAACATGTGAATAGACTCCAAGTCAACGAGGCACGCCAGCGTCAAGGTGATGAAATGCGGGAATGGTTTACAAGTGGCTACTACAAGAGAACCAAGAGTTAGCGTAGTCGGTAACATCCACACCACACCCGTCCGCCTACACCCCCCGCAGTTCCGCCACCGCCCCATCCACGTACAGTATGCGTAGCGCGTTCAGCGCGGCCCCTGCCACCTGCGCGCGCTGACCCTCCGGGTACGCCTCGCACAGCATTGCCAGTATCTCCCCCACGGTGGCGTGGCCGTCGATGCGGGAGATGAGGGCGCCGACGAGGTCGCTGCAGGGCATGCCCTCGGGTCGGTCGGGGGTGGTGAGGACGTGGCCCCAGACGAACTCGCCCTCGGCGACGACGGGCTTGCGCTCGAGGACTGCGCCCGGCGCGAGACGGGGGACGGCGGCGAGCAAGTCGTCCTGCGTCACGGAGTCCGGCGCAAGATGGGCGGTGCGCTCGGCGCGGGCGCGCTCGACGGCGCGGACGCCCTCGACCACGTCGGCGGGCGGCTCGCCGCGCTCGAGGGCCACGCGCTCGTAGCCGCGCGGGGACTGTCCGGCGAGGGCGCGGACGAACGCTTGGCGCGGCGCGAGAGCGTCGCCGGCGTCCAGCAGGCGGCGGGCCTCCCAGAAGTAGGACTGCTCGGTGCGGTTGCTGGAGTAGAAGAGGCGGGCGAGCTCGCGGAAGTGGTCGTACTCCTTGCGGTAGAGCTCCTCGTACACGCGCGCCGCAGGCTCGCGCATTTCGGGGTTCTTGAGGGCGGTGGTGACGTAGGCGGCGGCGAGTACGCCGGACATCATGGCGAGGTGGACGCCGGAGGAGAAGAGGGGGTCGACGAAGCAGGCGGCGTCGCCGACGAGGACGAAGCCGTCTCCGGCGGTGCGCTCGGAGACGTAGGACCAGTCGCGGGCGACGAAGGGGCCGTCGGTGAGGGTGGCGTCGCGGAGCAAGGCGGAGGTGTGCGGGGCTTGGGCTATCTGGGCGGCCAGGAAGCTGCCGGGGTCTTGGTGGCGGAGGGCGTCGCGTCCGGCTGCGGCGTCCACGACCGCGCCGACGCTGGCGAGGCCGGAGTGGAGGGGGATGGTCCAGAGCCAGCCGCCGGGGTAGGACTCGATGAAGATGTTGGTCTCGTCCGGCGGGGGGAGTCTGCGGGCGTCGCGGTAGTAGGCGTAGACGGCGAGGTTTCGGAAGAAATCGTCCCAGTGGCGCAGGCCGAAGCGTCGGCTGAGGAGGGCGGACTGGCCGCTGGCGTCGACGACGAAGCGGGCGGGGAAGTCCGTGGTTGCGCCGTCCGTACCGCGCACTTGGACGCCCTTGACGACGCCGTGGCGCTCCAGGACGCCGGTTACGGTGTGCCGCTCGCGCACGTCGACGCCGTGGGAGCGGGCGTTGTCGAGCAGGATGCTGTCGAAGAGGGGGCGCGAGACCTGGTAGGAGTGGGGGTAGGTTCGGCTGGTTTCGCGGAAGTACCACGACCAGGGGGATTTGTCGCGGCCCCAGACCATGGTCGCGCCGTGCTTGGGAAGGAATCCGGCGTCGCGCACGCGGTCGTAGGCGCCTAGCTCTTCGAGGACGGGGATGCTTGCGGGGAGCAGGGACTCGCCGACGTGGTGGCGGGGGAATCGCTCGCGCTCGAACAGCACGACGCGGAAGCCCTTGCGGGCGAGCATGGCGGCGGCGGTTGCACCGCCGGGGCCGCCGCCGATGACGGCGACGTCGGCGCGGGTGCGTGCGTCGTAATGGGCGGACGCCAAAGGTCGGCTAGGCTCCGTTCTTTCCGACATTTCGGTGCAGCCGGCAGTTAGTTCCGACGTAGAGAATCAGCCTGCCCTAGCTCTGCCGGCTTTGCGTGCTTGCCTTGCTATCGCATCCAGCGACCTCTCATGCTCAAGCGCAGCCCGAATGGAATTCCAAGCGTCTTTCTTGGGAAGACGCATCAGCATTGGGCGAGAAATTCCGAAGCGCCGAAAGCCAAGCTCGGCTATCTGTTGCTTGGTGTAGCCATCTTCACCAAGCATCTTCGCTACGTCATTCTGACTCAGGGTTTCCAATTCAGATGGCATCACCATCTTTGGCTTGCGCGAAACCGCCTTGGAACCAGACACGGAAGTTTTTCTCTTCTTTCCGATGACTTCTGACAGTTCCGTCACGGGATGGCTGGCGAATGGACGCAAGGCATGGGCCACCTGCCGCAGGCCCACGCTTAGTTCAGGATTGCCGGTCTTGTCTTCTTCGTGGAGCTTTGCGAGGCCTGTCAAGTATCGGGCCACGTCCTTGACTAGCAACTGGCCTTCGTCAGACTTCCCTGTTAGCTTGAGTTGGCCGGTCATTATATGGCATCGACCCTTCGCTTTATCTCGTCCACCAAATCAATGTACTGTTGGTCAATGTCTCTATTGCCAATGTTCTGAGTGTGGTGACGGTTGTAGACTGGAACTCCATCCGCCAATGCTGCGGAGACACCAGTGCCATGCTCAATGTAAGTTTCCATTAGAGTATCTCCCCAACGTCTTTGCAACGAGGATAGATGTTGCCGATGGTCAATGGTGTATCCACCGCGGGCTGGCTGAATCCTAGTTATTGCCAATCCGACGAGTTGGGTGTCGGGCACATGCGTAGACCTTGCGTCTCCCCACGGAGCTGGAGCTAAGGTCTTCAACCGCTCGTCAATGCCCGTCCTAATCATGTCTCGGAGGTGGGGTGCTCCTCGTTCCATCACGGCTTCGGGTACAACAGGGATGACGTACCCATGGCTGGCGGCGACCGCGTTCTGAGAAACTATCTTTGTGGCGGGAGGACAGTCGAAGACAATGTAGTCGTATTTCTCGTCAATCTCGGTCTCTTCTATCCAGCGGCAAAGTAAGGTTCGCTTGTTCCACTCAGACCGTATGGCGTTGCCTTGGTGCGTGGCAGTCAATTCAATCTCAATGTCATCTAACTGAAGGCTGGCCGGCACAATGTCCATTCCGTCATAGCGTGTGTCGATTCTATGCATTGGTGACTTGACAATGATTTCAGTACTAGGGAATCCGTGCTGGGCCTCAACGAAATGCCGGAAGACCCGATCAACCACGTGTTGGTTTTGGGCGACCTCTTCCCATCCTCGGGGTCTAAGGCAGAGAATGGACAAGCTACTTTGGTGGTCTACGTCCACGAGAAGAACACGGCTGTCGTGTTGCCATGCGAGTCCGGTACCAAGGTGAAACGCTAGCGTAGTCTTGCCCACGCCTCCTTTGAAGTTGATGATGCTTATTCGCTTTGCCATTCTATTGTCCTGGTCAAGGTAATGTGGAGTCCAGCAACCTGTAGAGCTTCTTTCCGCAAGTCCGCGCGCTCGTCGTCAGTGTGGGGAACTGTGACGCGCAGCCTCCCCTACGGCCCAAATGACGATTCGTCCATATGGCCGGAAGGGAGTGTAGGCGACCTGCGATTGCAAGCTGAGTGGGCGGGCTAGTCGTCGTCCCCCGCGACGGCGGCTTCGGCGGGTGCGGGTTCGGCTGCGCCGTTGGCGATGGGCTGGTTGGTGGCCGGGTCGACCTCGAACGGGCTGAAGAGCTCCAGCTCTTTGCCCATCTCGCGGACGGCGGGGATGACCTCTTCGCCCATGAGCCGGAGGCTGCGCATCTGGTCTTCGTGGGTCATTGCGCCGTCGCCGTCCCAGAAGAAGACGCTGCCGGGGCGCAGGTACTCGAGCACGTGGCGGATCTTGGGCAGCACCGTCTTGGGCGTGCCGGTGATGATGGTGTAGTCGTTGATCTGGTCCTCGTAGGCGCGCGAGAGCTGGCCGCCTCGGTTGACCGTGGCGGCGTCGCGGGTGGGGAGCACACGGGTGCGGGAGGTGAGGCCGGGCAGGGAGAGGAGCGCGGGGTTGGCCGTGCCCTCGTTGCCGGCGAGGAAGGGGTTGCTGGGGCCCTGGACGTACTTGCGAGCGACCTCTTCGGCCAGCTCCTCGGTCTCGTCCACGTGCACCTTCCAGAGGTAGCCGATGTTCTGCGGGCCGGACTCGTAGCCGAACTCCTCGGCGGAGTCGTGGTATAGCTGGAAGGCTTGGCGGGTGGGCTCGAGCTTGGTGGCCAGCATGATGTAGGGGATGCGGTTTTTGGCGGCCCAGCGCAGGGAGTCGCGGCTGACCACGCCGGGGAGCCAGATGGGTGGGTGCGGCTTCTGGTAGGGGCGCGCCCAGGGGTTGACGTAGCGGTAGTGGTAGTGCTTGCCCTCCCAGCGGAAGGGGCCGGGCTCGGTCCAGGCCTTGACGATGAAGTCGTGGGCTTCCTGGAATCGCTCCCAGTTGTAGGGAGGCGGGGCGTTGTGGGCTACGCTCTCGCGTCCGGTGCCGCGCACCCAGCCGGATACGAGGCGGCCGCGGGAGATCATGTCGATGATGGCGAGCTGCTCAACCAGCCAGAGGGGGTCGTCCCAGATGGGCAGGATGTTGCCGAGCAGGACTATCTTGGCGCGCTTGGTGACGCGGGCGAGAATGCCGGCCTCGATGTTCATGGTGCCGCCCATGCAGAAGGGCGTGCTGTGGTGCTCGTTGAGCATGAGGCCGTCGAAGCCCATCTCCTCGGCGTACAGCCGCTCGTCGATGTAGCGGTTGTAGAGGTCGGAGCCGAGTTGTGGGTCGTAGATGTCGTTGCTGAGGTCGAGGTCCTTGATGGGCAGGCCCGTGGCTCCGAAGTAGCCGGACTTGGGGTCCTGGTACGGTCTCTCGGTGAAGTGGCCTATGAACATGCCGGAATTCTCCTTCCTGCCTATGCAAAATAGGCGCGGGGGCGCGCCCGGCCGGAATGGGAGTATTCTACAAACGGCGCTAAGAAGTGTCAAACTTGATGGAGCGAGTCTGTGTAGAGGGACTTCACCCCCATCCCCGTATCAAGTACGGGGCAAGCTCTAGTCTTCCCCCGTCAAGGGGGAAGGAATTCTTGGCCGGCCTTCGCCCCCACTTGGCATGAGTGCGCTCAGGTGCAATAATGATAGTGGTCAACAAGCTAGCCGAAGGGCGGGCGGATGCGTCTCGCCGGGAGCCCAGGAGGAGACTAGGAGAAATGGACTTTTACAAGGCTGAATACATCTGGATCGATGGGGCGCAACCCACCGCCAAGCTGCGCTCGAAGGGCAAAGTGGTGCCGAAGGGCGAGGAGCCGCCCTTGTGGGGATTCGACGGCTCCAGCACGAACCAGGCGCCCGGTGAAAACTCGGACTGCGTGCTGAACCCGGTGTTCGTGTGCCCGGACCCGATCCGGGGCGGAGACAACGTTCTCGTGATGTGCGAGGTGCTGTTGCCGGACATGTCCCCGCACCCGTCCAACACGCGCGCGGCGTGCGCGGAGTTGGCCGAGAAGTACGGCGACTTCGACACCTGGTTCGGTATCGAGCAGGAGTACACGTTCTTCGACGGCATCAAGCCCCTGGGCTGGCCCGAAAACGGCTTCCCCGCTCCGCAGGGCGGTTACTACTGCGGCGTAGGCTCCGACGAGGTGTTTGGCCGACCCATCGTCGAGGCTCACCTGGACGCCTGCCTGGAAGCGGGCCTGATGGTCTCCGGCATCAACGCCGAGGTGATGCCCTCCCAGTGGGAGTTCCAGATAGGCCCGCTGAACGCTCCGCTGGTCGCCGACCAGCTCTGGGTGGCCCGCTGGCTGCTGTACCGCGTGGGCGAGGACGTGCACATCTCCGACTCGCCCAACAAGGGCGTGACCGCGAGGCTGGACCCCAAGCCGGTGAAGGGCGACTGGAACGGCGCGGGCGCGCACTGCAACTTCTCGACGAGGCAGATGCGGGACAACTACGAGGCCTGCATCGACGCCGCCGAGGCGTTGGGCCGCAACCACGACGAACACATCGCCAACTACGGCGACCGCATCGAGGAGCGGCTCACCGGACTGCACGAGACGTGCTCGTACCGCGAGTACCGCTACGGCGTGTCGGACAGGGGCGCGTCGGTGCGCATACCCTGGCAGGTGCACCGCGACGGCAAGGGCTACATCGAGGACAGGCGCCCCAACGCGAACTGCGACCCGTACAAGGTCACGGAGCTGATTCTCAGCACGGTGTGCAGCGCCGCTTCCTAGCGCTTCGGTATAGGCCGGAAATGGTGAGAGCCCCCGGATTTCCGGGGGCTCTTGTCGTGTGTGTGGGAGAGGGGATTCAACGGAGGGGTTAGGGGCCGAAGGAGCTGCCGGCTACGGCGCGGAAGATGAGCCGCCCTTCTTCGTCCTGGCCGTGGAGGGCTGAGTTGAACACGCCGTACCAGAAGTCGCACTGGCCTATCATAATCTGCGCCCTGAGCCTTTCGGTGGAGGGAGCGGATTGAAGCGCCAGGTCGCGGCGGATGTTCCTGTACTCTTCGCTGCGGTCGAACAGCGCCCTCAGGGGCGATAGCTGCGGCGTGGGCGCCAGGTGGATGATCACGGTGTTGGGCATCTCCACCGGATTCACCACAACCGCTATGCCCGCGTAGTGGGCGGACTGGTTGATGTGCCGGCGGAAGCGGATGACCAGGGCCTCGGCCTCCCGCAGGTTGCCGCGCTCGATGAGCGTGTGCATCTCGTCGCTGCGCTCGTTGGCCATGCGGGCGTGCTGCTCGGAACGGCCCATGTCGTCGCGCTGCATACGCAGGGAGAGGTTCTCCTGGGTGGTCTTGACCCAGTAGAGCGGCTCGCCGGGCACGCTGTCCCTGGCGGCCGCCGACGTGCCGCCCGCCACGAATAGGACGACGAGAATGGCCGCGAAGGCGGCGAGAAGCGGCCGGGCCACCGGGGTTCTCAGCATCGCGCCGAGCCGCTCCCACAGGGATGGACTCGGAGCGGGGGCGGCGGCGCGCTGGGCGAGGGCCCGGGCGAGGCGCTCGTAGCCGCGCGCGCGGGCGACGGCCAGGTGTGGCGTGGCGCGGGCGGTCTGCCGGACCGCGGAGGCGGATTGCAGCAGGGGCGCCAGTTCCTCGGCGTGCTCGGGGTAGCGCGAGCAACATTCGGCGATCGTCTCGCCGGACGCCAGGCGTTCCAGGCACTCGTCCAGTATGTCGTCGAAATCGCGGCCCATATCAGCCATCGTCACGCCTCGCCGCTATGGATCGCCCCCGCGAGGGAGGGCTCCTTGTCTATGAGGCTTCTCAACTTCTTGAGGCCCGCGTGTTGGAGCGCCTTGACCGCGTTGGCCTTTCTGCCCACGACCTCGGCGGTTTCGGCGAGGGAGAGCTCGCCGGCGAATCGGAGGGTTATGACTTCGCGCTGAAGGTCGGTCAGACCGGACATCGCGCCGTACACCTCGCCCAGCGTGAGCTTGCGGTCGATGAAGCCATCCAGGTCCCAGGAGTAGGCGCCGACCGACTGTGAAACTTCGTCCAGATAGACGGTGGGCCGCTTGCCCTTGCGCCTGAAGTGGTCGACTACGAGGTTATGGGCGATTCTGAATATCCAGGAAGAGAAGGGGAAGCCCTGCCATTTGAAGGAGTGGATAGACTCCAGCATTTTGAGAAACACCTCGCCCGTCACGTCCTCCGCCTCGACCGGGTCGCGCAACTTGAAGTTCACGTAGCGGTATATCCTGTCGAAGAAGTGCTCATACAGGGCGGCAAAGGACGCCTGGTCGCCCTTTTGGGCTCCGTCCACCAGCGCCTTCACGTCAATGTCTGCATCGACGCCTGCCTTCATCGTGGCCTTTCTCTCTGGGCGCCCCTAGAGTACGGGCATTGGGCGCAATGCCGCCGTCATCCAATACAACGTTGCGTGATGGGAGAAGGTTAGCATACGGAGTCATCCTCCGGCAGTCGGCGGCGCAGACGCTCGATTTCCGCCCGCAACTCCCTTTCGCGGGCCTCCGCCTCCTCCCGTGCCGCCCGTTCTTCCAGCAACTCCTGTTGCCTGACCTCCGCGAGGTCTATCGTTCGCCCAGTCAGGGGACTGCGGACGTCAAACTGGTCTTCCAGTTCCGAGTCCCAGTGGAATCGCAGGTTCAGCACCTCGCTGTACGCCCAGATAGAACCGTCCTCGCCGGTGTGCAGTTCGTATGGGCGGTACTCGCCGTCCACCAGGCGTTCGCCGGTGAGGGGTTGGCCGTACAGGTCGCCGCCGGTGGGGTCCAGCCGCCAGTACTCGGTAATGCCCAGCCTGGCGTACAGGTCGCGTTTGTGCCCGAGGTCGTTGGACGCCGTGCTCGGTGAGGCTACCTCCAGCACGAAGTCCGGCGGCTTGCCGATTTCCCAAATCAAGTAGTTGGGCAGATTGTCCCATATGCCCTCGGCGTCCACGTCTAACGCGACGTATATGTCCGGAGCTATCCGACGGTTGCCGTTGGCGGGGTCGTAGAAGAGGAATCCGCCAGCGGACACGAACACCTCAGGCTCGTTGCGGAAATGCTTCTTGAGCAGAGTTCCGACATCCAGGATTGTTGACGATTGTTGCATTCCGTCCTCTACCGGCTCCGGGTCTTCGTAGAAGATGCTCGGAAGCGCCGTGGTTACGGGAGACACTTTGCTCGCTGCCATGCCAAGCCTCCGACGGGCCGCTCAGATTCACACGATGCGCCCATTATAGCGCAGTACGTGCCTCGGTCGAGAGCATCGCGGAGCGCAGCTCATGGACTTTTCGGAAGGGACTGATTGGTGGGTGGGCGGGAAGTGTTATGATGGGAACTCAACACTTGCACGAATTGGAGAAGAGATGCGGACTGACGAGGTTGTGGTCGCCCGGCTGAAGGGCGGCATCGGACTGGGGCGCTTTCTGGGGGACGCGCCGGCGGTGGCCGGCAGGCGGCGGCAGGTGCGCGTCTCGACGGGGCGCAACCGCGAGGCGCAGCTGCCGGAGGACAGGGTCCTCTTCGCCACGGGCGTCATCGCCGCGGCGGAGGACGACCTGGAGCGCTTCCGGTCCCAGGCCGAGGAGATGGCGTCGGCGCTGGACCTGGCGGAGGTATGGGAGGTGGTGTGCGATGAGGACGAGGCGCTGTCGCTGGACGACGTGGCGGAGCTGCACTGGGGGGATACGCCCTCGGGCGAGCAGCTTGCCGCGATGCTGCTTCACCTGAACCGGTCGTCGCTGTACTTCGTGGGCGAGGACGACGGCTACCGCCCGCGTCCGCAGCAGGCGGTGGAGGAGACGCTGGCCCGCCAGCGCCGCGCCGCCGAGAACGAGCTGGCCAGGGAGGAGTTGGCGCGACACCTGGCGGAAGGCAGGCTGCCCGATGCACCGTCGGCGTACCAGTCCGAGCTGGTTTCACACCTGCGCGGGTTCGCGGTGCACGGCGAGAACTACACGCGCGGCTCGGTCGCGGAGGCGCTGCTTCGGCGCGTGGACGCGCGGGTGCGCGACCTGCAGCGGCTGAGCTTCGAGACGCTGGTGGGCGTGGGGGCGCTGGCGGAGGACGAGCCGCTGGACCTGGAGCGCGCCGACATCCGGGTGGACTTCGCGCAGGATGCGCTGGATGAGGCGGACGCGCTGGACCTGCCGGCCATATTGCGCCAGCCGAACCGCCGCGACCTGACGTCCGCGCCCGCCGTCACCATCGACGACGCCACAACGCAGGACAAGGACGACGCGCTGTCGCTGGAGGTGGTGTCCGGGGGCGACGCGCCAGTGTATCGCGTGGGGATACACATCGCAGACGGCGGGGCGCTTATCGCGGACGGCGGGGCGCTGGACCGTGAAGCGGACGCGCGTATGGCGACTCTGTACCTGCCGGAGCTGCAGGTGCCGATGCTGCCGCCGAGCGTGTCGCACCGGGCGGGCAGCCTGTTGCCGGGCGAGGAACGCGCGGCGGTGAGTCTGGTGGCGGAGGTGACGGCGGAGGGCGACCTGCTGGATTGGGAGGTGACGCCGTCGGTGATACGCAGCCGCGCCGCGCTGCCCTACGAGGAGGCGGACACGGCGATCTCGGACGAGTCGCATACGTGGCACGCCGCGCTCGCGCCGCTCAACGCGCTGGCGCTGACGTTGAGGACGAGGCGGGCGCGCGCGGGGGCGCTGATGCTGGACCGCTCGGAGATGCGGGTGGACGTGGGCGAGGACGGACGGGTGGACGTGCGGGTGGTGGAGCCGTCGGCGGCGCGGGAGATGGTGGCGGAGCTGATGATCCTGGCGAATACGCTGCTGGCGGAGTTCTGCCGCGACCGGGAGTTGCCCGCGGCGTACAGATCGCAGAAAGCGCCGGACCTGGATGGGATACCGGAGGAGATTCCGGACGGGCCGCTGCGACGCTTCCTGACGCTGCGCAGGATCGCGCCGGCGGACCTGAGCACGCGGCCGGGGACGCACGCCGGGCTGGGCGTGTCCGCGTACCTGCAGGCGACGTCACCGCTGCGGCGCTACCCGGACCTGGTGATGCAGCGGCAGATTGGCGGCTTCCTGGAGCGGGGCGAGCCGCCGTACTCGTCGCAGGACGTGACGGACGTGACGCAGCGCGCGGACGTGCAGATAAGGGAGTTGGGCAGACTGGAGGAGGGGCGGCGGCGCTACTGGTTTCTGAAGTACCTGGGGCAGCGGCTGGAGGGCGTGGAGCCGCGCGAGTTGTACGACGCGGTGGTGCTGGAGAACGCGCGCAACCGCAACGCGCAACTGGAGCTTGTGGACTACCCGTACCGCGTGAGGACGAAGTTGCCGCAGCAGTGCGAGCCGGGGGAGACGGTGACGCTGCGGCTGCACGGGGTGGACCTGTGGCGGCGGGTGGGGTTTTTCGTGCACGCGCCGCATGGGTAGGGGCGGGGTCACCCCCATCCTAATACCATTTCACTGTAAGTAGGCCGTAAAGCAGCTAGCTGAGGTCCGATCTGTTGTCCACACTAAGTCCACCACACACATTGGAGGGCAAGAGATGAGGGGACGACCGCTGCTGATAGACTGGAGGGAAGAGCACACGCCGGAAGCGCTGAAGGCGGCCTATCAAGCCGAAAGAGACGCAACCTTGCGAACTCGGCTACACGGCCTTTGGTTGGTGCGGACGGGGCGTCAAGTGTGCGATGTTGCGAGGCTGGTGGGCGTTCATCAGCGGACGGTGCAGCAGTGGGTGGCATGGTACAGAGAGGGCGGACTGGCAGAAGTTGTCCGCCACAAGATGGGGGGCAAAGGCCAACCCCGCTTTCTGAGCGCGGAGCAAGAGGAGGAGTTGAGCGAAGAGGTGGCGACCGGACGGTTCAGGACAGCCTGGGAGATAAAGGAGTGGATAGAATCCGAGTACGGGGTGAGTTACAAGGGGCGCAGCGTGTACGGCTTGTTGTCGCGGTTAGGGTGTTCACCGAAGGTTCCCAGGCCAAGCCACGAGAAAGCGAACCGTGTGGCGCAGAAGGCGTGGAAAAAAGGGGGCTTGCGGCCAGTCTCGCCGAGTCGGGGGTGAAGTCGGATGCGGCCTTCGGCTTTGCCGACGAGATGCGCGTGGGGCTGCGGGGCGTGGTTCGCAGGGTATGGGGACGTAGAGGAGTGAAGGTGGTTCAGAAGGTGCAGATGGAATACGAGAGCGCCTATCTGTTCCTGACGGTGGACGTTCTGGGGGGCAGGCTGTGGTGGCGTTGGATAGACTCGATGAAGTCGGCGCACATAGCCGAGGCTGTGGAAGACGTGAAGGGGCGCTCGGACGTTGCGGCGCTGGTGTGGGACGGGGCTTGGAGCCACCGCGCTAAGATGGTAGTGGACGTAGGCCTACCGACGATAGTGCAGCCATCCTACAGCCCGGAACTCAACCCCGTCGAGCGCGTGTTCCAGGAGGTGCGTCGCCGGATAGAGGGAAGTGTGTACGAGAGCTTGGAAGAGAAGGTGGAAGCGGTAACCCGCTACTTGCGCGAGTTGCGGTCACAGCCAAGCCGTGTGCGCTCGTTGACCGCCTGGAACTGGATCGTACACTCCGCGAGAAGCCTTCCGAAAACCTTTGCGGCCTCATTTGACTGAAATGGTATAAGGTGCTTCGACAGGCTCAGCATGACATGGTGGGCACATCGACATTGTTCCCGCAACAGCCTTCGTATCAGCGATGCTTAACGGGCATATCCTATCCCCTTCCCGGGAAGATATGCGAAGTTTAGGCAGTTTATCTTTGTCCTATAAACTATGGTAAACTCCATATAAGTCCGAACGGTTTGCACGGCAAGCGCCGTGTCGCTCGCCATCGGGCCACAGCGGGACCTGTATCAGCTTAGTCGGTCATGCACATGTAGGGGCAATCCCTTGTGGTTGCCCGTGTTGGTAATCACGCCCTGGGTGCCCACAAGGGACACCCCTACTGTGGAGCACCGACCAGGATGATACAGGCTCGTCTATAGCGAGACCTGGAGACCTTTAGAGGCTAAGCTAGTTTATCCTAACCTTGTAAACCGACGTAAACTCACTATATCTTGTGCTTATGGACCCTGTACGCAACCCATACGCGCCTGGGGCGGGAACTCAGCCGCCGGAGCTGGCCGGCCGTGACGAGCTGCGCGAGAAGGTTCGGATCGCGCTGGAACGGTCCAGAATAGGACGGTCGAGCAGGAACGCCGTGGTGGTCGGGCTTCGCGGCGTCGGGAAGACCGTTCTCCTGGATCGTATGCTGTCGGACGCCGAAAGAGACGGCATCTACGCGGCGCGGATAGAATCGCCCGAGAGCCGCTCTCTGCCCTCGGTTTTGGCGCCCCAGTTGCGGCAGGTGCTGCTGAGGCTGTCGAATGTGGAAGCGGCGCGAGAAATGGCGCATCGGGCGCTCACGGCGCTGGCGGGATTCGCAGGCGCGCTGAAGGTGAAATATCACGACCTCGAAGTCGGGCTGGACATCGAGCCGGAACCGGGCCTTGCCGACAACGGCGACCTGGAGGCGGACCTGCAGGACCTGATGGCGGCGTGTGGGGAGGCGGCCCGGTCGCACGACAGTTGCATTGCGCTGTTCATAGACGAAATCCAGTACGTGAAAGAAGACGAGCTGGCGGCGCTGATAACCGCGCTTCACAGGACGTCCCAATTGCGACTGCCCATTGTGTTGATCGGGGCCGGCCTGCCGCAAGTTAGAGGCAACATGGGGCGAGCCAAGACCTACTCCGAGAGGCTGTTCGAGTTCCCCGAAATCGGCCCGCTCTCGGACACGGACGCGCGAACCGCCATATCCAAACCCGCGCTGGACGAGAGCGTGGAGATAGACCCGGCCGCTCTGGACGCCATCGTCGCCAAAACCCGGGGCTACCCCTACTTCCTGCAGGAATGGGGCAAGCACGTCTGGGACGTCGCCGAAAGCTCCCCCATCACGCTCGAAGACGTTGACCGCGCGTCGAAACAGGCCATAGCCGCGCTGGACGCGAGCTTCTTCATGGTTCGATTCGACAGGCTGACGCCGAAGGAGAAGAGATACCTCCGCGCCATGGCCGGCCTGGGCGCGGGGCCGCACCGGTCCGGGGACGTGGCGAAGGCGATGGGTCTCGGCGTGAGTTCCCTGGCGCCGACGCGCGGGGCGCTGATTGGCAAAGGCGTGATATGGAGTCCGTCCTACGGCCGGACGGCGTTCACCGTCCCCATGTTCGACGAATTCATGCGCCGCATAATGCCGGAGTGACTGCGCCGCGTCTTACCCCGTTGGTATCACCGCCCGCTTGTGCGTCGCCACCCCTATCTTCTTGTCGCCCTCGAACGCCTCTATCGCGAACGTCAGCCGGTTGCGGTCCACCTCGGTCAACTCCGACCGCACGCTCACCCGGCCGCCCAGCGAGGTGGGCGCCATGTGGCGCATCCCGTCCACCGCGTAGCCCACGGTGGTGTGCCCCGCGGGCAGGCTCGGCTCCGTCACCCGGATGCTGGCCTGCTCCATCAGGCCGAGCAGCGACGGCGTGGAAAGCACGTCCGCCCCCTCCCTGCCCATCCGGTTGGTGGTCATTTCCCTTGTGACCTCGGTTTCCAGCAGGTAGCTCTGGCCGGGGCTGAATTTTTCCATGCTCATGCGTGGCCTCCGGGAGTAGTGAATAGCAATCGTCGGATACGGTCTTGTTCATGCGGCGCCTGGCAGCCCACGGCTTGCCACTAACCACTAACAACTGACCACTAACCACTATACAACACCACGTTTCCGCGTGTTTGCTTTGTGGCGGCTTTGATGTAGAATTAGCTTGATAACCTCCCCGACCACTGTGGGCGCGGATTGACCCTTACGGAGGCCCGATGAACTCGCGCTGGATGCGTAACAGCTTCATATACCTGCTTGTGATAGTGGCGATAATCGCCATCTTCTTCACACTGTTCTCCGAACCGCTGGGCGGCTCGAGAGAGATACCCATAAACCAGGTCATATCTCTCGCCGCGCGCAACGACATCCAGACCATTGAGGTCCGGGGCGAGAAGCTCACCATCGTCACAACCAACGGCGAAACCTTCACGTCCCGAAAAGAGGATAGCTCCAGCATCGTTGAGATCCTCGAAAGGGCCGGCATCGACCTGCTGTCCACCAACATCCAGATAGTGGTCAAGGGCAGCAGCGGGCTGGGCAACTTCATCGGACTGTTCATCAACTTCCTGCCGCTCATCTTCTTCGGCGCCGTGTTGTTCTTCATGATGCGCCAGGCGCAGGGCAACACCAACCAGACCTTCAGCTTCGGGCGCAGCCGCGCGCGGATGCTGGTGGGCAACAGCCCGCCGGTCAGCTTCGCGGACGTCGCGGGCGTCGAAGAGGCCAAGGAGGAGCTCCAGGAGGTCGTCGAGTTCCTGAAATTCCCCGAGAAGTTCATGACCCTGGGCGCGAAGATTCCCAAGGGCGTGCTCCTCGTGGGGCCGCCCGGCACGGGCAAGACGCTCATGGCGCGCGCCGTCGCGGGCGAGGCCGGTGTGCCGTTCTTCTCCATCAGCGGCAGCGAGTTCGTCGAGATGTTCGTCGGCGTGGGAGCGTCCCGCGTCCGCGACCTGTTCGACCAGGCCAAGCGCAACGCTCCTTGCATCATCTTCGTTGACGAGATAGACGCCGTGGGCCGACACCGCGGCGCCGGTCTCGGCGGCGGCCACGACGAGCGCGAGCAGACGCTCAACCAGATTCTGGTCGAGATGGACGGCTTCGACACCACCACCAACATCATCATCATCGCGGCCACCAACCGCCCCGACATCCTCGACCCCGCGCTGCTGCGGCCCGGCCGCTTCGACCGCAGGGTCACGCTCGACAACCCCGACATCAAGGGCCGCGCCGCCATCCTGGACGTGCACGCCAAGGGCAAGCCCCTGGCCGAAGACGTGGACATGGACCGCGTGGCCCGCCAGACCGTGGGATTCAGCGGCGCCGACCTCGCCAACCTGGTAAACGAGTCCGCCATACTCGCCGCGCGGCGCAACAAGAGCATCATCGGCCCCGATGAGTTCGCCGAGTCCATCGACCGCGTGATCGCCGGGCCGGAGCGCAAGAGCCGCGTCATCAGCCAGAAGGAGAAGGAGCTCACCGCCTACCACGAGGCGGGGCACGCCCTGGTGGGCCACATGCTGCCGCACGCCGACCCCGTGTCCAAAATCTCCATCGTGGCGCGCGGACAGATGGGCGGCTACACCCGGTTCGTGCCCAAGGAGGACCGCTCGCTCATCACCAAGCGCCAGTTGGAGGCGCGCCTCGCCTACGCCCTCGGAGGCAGGGCCGCCGAGGAGATTATGTTCGACGAGACCACCACCGGCGCGAGCAACGACCTCGAGCAGGCCACCAACATAGCCCGCACCATGGTCACGCGCTTCGGCATGAGCGAAAAGCTGGGACCGCGCACGTTCGGCAAGCGCGAGGAGCTCGTGTTCCTGGGCCGCGAGATTTCTGAGCAGCGCGACTACAGCGACCAGGTGGCCGAGACCATCGACAGCGAGGTTTACGACCTCATCGACACGGCCAACCGCAACGCGCGCGACATCATCGTCAAGCACCGCGCCAAGCTGACCAAGCTCGCCAAGTACCTCATCGACCACGAGACGGTCGAAGAGGACGAGCTCATCGAGCTCCTCGACGCCAAGCCCCCCCTCCCCGACGCCGCCCCCGCGTAGGGTAGGTGGGGGCGGATTGACGGGAATCGTGGCGCGACATGGTGAGTCCTCCAGCTTCGTCGTGGCGAATTGACGACTTCATCGACGCAATCCGCCATGATAGGGTGTACATTATCGATCATGCCGACGAAAGAGCGAACCAGCACAGCCTTTCGCTCGATGAAATCCTGTTGAGCGTTGTGCGCGGCGACATCATTGAAGCCTATCCAGACCGCATCCCTCGCCCCAGATGCCTGATTTCCGGAGACAATTCCTCTCACGAGCCTATTCACAGCGTCTGGGAATACACTCTGCAATCGCAGCTGGCGACGTTGATAACAACCTACCGCCCAAACCCGGATGATTGGGAGGACTGGAACTCCAGGAGGTTCGGCCCCGATGACCTCTAAAACGTGCTCTTTGTGCGGGGGACAGTTGGAACCCAGGCAGGTTGAGAAGGTCTTGCGAGGCGGCGAACATTCCACAAACCTGCGTGTAGATGCCGAAGTCTGCCTTTGGTGCGGAGAGAGCGTTTACACTACTGAGAGCGTCGCCAGGTTCGAGCGTATCCGCCGCAAGCTGTCTCGGGGAGACTTGGCGGAGTTCACTAGGGCCGACGATTTCGCGCAGGCTCCGGCAGGGTTGTACGCGTATGCGCCGGAAGTTCCGAGCAGTTCACCTTCTGAACTGCGCCATCCGGCGGACAACGGCGTATCCGCGTGGGTGGTCAGGGGAGGAAGACAGGGGAAGTGGGAGGACGCCTTCTTCGAGCACGGCCTCGCGTCGATCGACTTCGGACTGCGACATAGCGTATCCGATTTCGGTAGCCAAGCGGAATTGCGTGACTACCTTATCGATGTGTCCTACAGGTCCTATTCGAGCGTCCGTCAGGCGGCTGCGGCGGCTTCGCAACTCTGGCGCTTCGCGAACGTCGTTCGTATCGGCGACGTGGCATTGATGCCGCGCAAGAAGTCAGCGGTCGTCGCGGCGGGCAGAATCTCCGGCGAGTACGTCTTCCAACCCCAGCTCGAGGAATCGCAATTCGGGTTGCACACGCGCGACGTGGAGTGGTTGTCCAACGATATTCCCAGAAGTAGTTTCGATCCGGACATCATCAATTCGATGAGAAATCCCAAGACCTTATTTCAACCGACTGGCGAAGATGCCTCGCGCCGCATCGTGTCCACTCTGAAATCCCACCTGGCCGAATCCCGCAACGGCGGACAGCCGGTGCCGGCTCGCAACAGCGACGGGGTGCCCGGCGAACTCAACCGGCAGACCGACCGCTACAAGGATGCCGTAGCTCGTATCCGGCGTTTGGGCGCCGCAACGGTAGAAGTCCTTGTCGCGGAAGTATTGAGGGCGTCCGGTTACGTCGTGTCTAGTCCCCAGCGCTACGGCGAGGACGGGGCAATCGACTTTCTGGCCGGCAAGGGGGACTTGGGATTCGACCAACCCAGGTTACGCGTGATGGTCAAAGCCAGAACCCGCGCCCTGGAAGACGGTGAATACAACAAGTTCCGGCAGGACGTAGAATCGGACCGACAAGGCGCGACGCATGGGCTACTGGTGAGTCTGGCCGGTTTCGTGGAGACTGTTCACAAGGAAAACGCGCGCTCGTTCTACCGCATACGGCTGTGGGGGCCGGACGAACTGGCGCGCCGGCTGTTGGAGACCTACGACGCCCTGCCGCCGGACATTCGCGCGGAGATTCCGCTTGAGAACCGCAAGGTGCTTGTGGAGGGGTGAGGCGGCTTTAGGGGGAGGGCATCGATCTGATCGACAGGGACAGGTTTGCGAACCTGCCCCTTGTTGTTTGGTGACGCATTGAAGTACGAGGCTATGCGTCTTGGCCGCTCAACCCAAATCTTGCGGCAATCTCCCTCAACTTAGTCTTAAGGTCATTCGGCAGATCGCGCGTGAGGAGATCGCTAATGAGTTCCCCTCCACTATCCCACGCCCAATCAGGCAATTTGAGGTCTGCCAAATAAACCAAGAGTTGCGCGGTTGATTCAGGGTACTTCGACCCAAGATCGCTGCTGTTCAACTCATGGATGACATGATTGCCCTTGAGCGGAGTCTTCGGCATCTGGATGGCGAGTTCGACCGCGTCAGGAAACAGGGTATCGAGATGTATCACCCGTTCAAGGATTACTTCTACTTCACCGGCGTCCAGAGGCATAGGGACACCTTGCAAGCGGCCTTCCCAATATCGCTTGAGCCACCTTTCCCACCATTCATTCTGCCTTTCGTTGTCCATGCGATGGAGTTGGATTCCCAGTTCCCAAGCGAATCGTTCCTTATCTTGTGGTTCGGCATTCTCAAAGAACCTGGGAATCCACACTTCGAGAGGCTGGTCCACGAAGTAGGCCACCATCCAAGCGTACATCGTAACGAACTGACGCCTGGCTTCGCCCTCATCCGAAAAAAGGTCCGTCATGGAAGAGGTGACTGAGAGGAAGGCATCCTTCATGCAGTCGGCAATCTGCGGGGTAAGATGTCCGTACAAAAAGCCTTGCCAGACTGCCTGGCGGGTTTCGGCGTTCTCAGAGTCAAACAGTGGCACCATATACTGCTTCGCCCAATCCTCGTCCGCCGCCATGATGAAGGGCAGTTGGCTGGCAAGGAACGCCTTGCCGAGTGTGTCGGCTGATGTAGCGTCTTGGGCGATTGCCGAAAGTACTTCCTTGTATTGGTGTCCCAGGGAAGTAGGCGGGGGATCTTGCTGTTTCCGCCACAAGACGAGGCTACGCAGCCAGAATTCGGCAAGCACGCCCGCCGGGTGGTTTATGGCCCTGAACATCCAGTCGCGCTCTTCATACATTGGCTGTCTGAGGTCAAGACAATTCCACAGAGCCGCGGCAACCGCGTTGGCTTCGGCCAGCAATTCAGCCGCGTATGGCGGCCCATCGTCTGTCACGAACGCACGTAGGGCGTCTGCGACAGGGCGAGCGTGTGTAGCGTACAGCTTGGCGTTGCTCAGCCTGTCGAGTACCAATCTATGCTTTTCCGCGCTTAGTTCGCGCGACCACGCTTGCATAAGAGGCGGCCAGAGATCCGCATCCCAATTACCCGACTCGGCCAGCGCGTCGGCCAAGTCGATTCCCCATTCGAATTCCTGTGTGGCTGCTTCCTCGACGGCGCGCAGTAGGCCAGCCCGGTTCGGGCCAAGAAAGTCCTTGCCTTGGAACGACGACAGTTCGCCAAGCCATTCCTTGTTTGGCCGCGATAGCAGGTCGGAAACGCTCCAGGGGGGCTGAGGCTCTTCGAATGTAACTGACGTGGTGTAAACAGCAAGATCCGGGTGCGCTCCTGGTTGGAAGTCGGGATGTCGCTTCCGTACATCCTCCATGGCTTGTGTGGCCCACTGACAATCTCGGTCAGATTGGTGCAGCCAGTGCAGCCAGTCAAATTGATGCCTTGCTGTGAAGCGGGCACTGTCTTCGTCTTCTGTGATGGGATCCTTGAATGACAAGACTGCTTTGATAACAGCCTTTCGCCCTTCTGAGTTGGCACAGGGGTAGATGATCCGAACGGCCTGAAAAGTCTCGTGATGCGTGGCGACATCGTGCAACCCGATTTTGGACAACAGCCAGTCGATTTTCTCGTCTGCGGTGAGGTCCTTACGTTCAGACAGCATATGTACGGCCAGACGACGGAGAATCGGCATATCTTGGCGTATAAGCCGGTCACACCAATTTGATACCACAGCCGGCTGCGTCGAGGTCAGATATTCGAGGCAATCACGACCAACATCTATGATTACATTCATGGCGTTAGGAAGCCTGTCTTGTTCGTGAGGCTCAATCGCGCTCCTACTGAAGGAAACGGCGCTCCAACTTCTATCAGCCTCTTGCCATCCGCCGAGCGTTCTATGCTGGGATTCTAGATTCTGGACGACAATAGCAAGCAGAGCCTCAGCCACCTCGTCAAGTCGCGGTTTAAGCCTGAGTCTCCAAAACTCGTTAAGTTCATGATAACCCACGTCCAGTTCGCTATCCGGGAAAAGGAACGATTCGTAACCCGTGCCCGAATTGCTTACTGGCAGCTGACTTGATCGAAGCGACAATCGTCCCGCTGCCATTTTGGTGAAGATTTCAAGCAAGCTGTCTGTTAGGCCGGCAGCAGCGCAACGTTCGCCCAACGCGGGCAAGATGAACTTAATGGGCCCTATCCATGGATAAGGTGGCGCAGTGGCGAGCAAGATCGAGACCCACCTGGCCAAGTCACGAGGTTCAATTGGTTTATCCTTGTGGAACCCGATGGCGCGTCCCAGGGCAAACCAAAAGTCAGGATGCATTTTGACGTCGTGCCGAGCAATGAGATGGAAGAGGTCGTTGGCCCTGGGTGCTGCGAATTTGTCAGCCAGCCAATTCGCCAGCTGAACTTCCTGCTCGGACAGGCCGTCGGGTCCACCTTTGAACAGGTTATCGAGATGGCCCTTTTGCTCGAGCCAGCCTATCCAATCGGGGTGCGATGCAGCCGAGGTAAAGAAGCGCGTTCGAGTTGGATCTGATAGGGCGTAGTGGATGAGGTCGGTTGCTTCATCGTCAATGGGTGGCAGAGCTCTTGCGATTGCCGTAATCTCACGCTGCCAGTCAAGTATGCCGCGATTCACATACTCCGCAAGACCCGCGACGCCTTCGTAGAGGGCGCTATGGTCGCCGTTCTGCGCCTGCTGGTAAGGCACTGGCTCTATTCCTAGAATCTGCCATCGGTTGCCATCACCATCGGCTGTAAGCGCGAATCGCGCCGTGTCCGCCGGCAATGCTCTAGCAAGATAGTTCATCACTGTATCGTTGTGACTGTATCCTATGAACAGGACAGTGTAAGAACGAAACAGGTCAACGAGGAAACGCCGTGCCCAGCCTTCAATCAGATATGCGCGGCCGAAGTCTGAGTCAGTGAGTACCATGTCCTCATCACGGTCAAGTGCTCCGTGAACATGGACGATTCCATCGAATCCACTTCCCAGGGGTAGAGCGGGAGCGGCGAAAAGGTCAGGCTGACAGTCAAACACTTCCTCAGCCGCATCTTCAAACAAGAGGTCGAAATTTGTGGTTACGACGCGAACCGACTCTGGTTTGGAGAATAGCCGCAGCAGGTCGTGGTGAAGGGCAGTTGGTCTAGGGCTATTCTTCGAGAGTTCATCTGCGGCCCGTGCGTGAACCTGGACTCCCTTGTGTTGGAGCTTGCCGAGGAACTGGTCTTCCGACTCGCCAGCACTCAACATTTCTCCGGTGCCGCGCGCGATTACCTTTGTCAACTGGCTGAAGCTCGGGAGATTCGCCGGTTCGCCCATAGACACACCTGCCCCAGCAAAGACGACCAATCTGTCTTCACGTAGAGCATCCAAGAGAGGTTTGGGAAAGTCGATGTTGGCAATCTTCATAGCAAAGTTAGTGTATCCCCTGTCGGTGGGACGTCAAGGCCGCAGATGCTGTTCAAGGTCTTGAGATTAGTTTTGCCGAATTGCTAGGATTACGAGTGATGTAGAAGCGGCAATGGCGTGAAAGAGAATCGGTTGGCAACGCATACGAGATTCGCCCCCCTGCTCTCCGCCTTGAGGGGCGGTGGCCTAGGCCACTAGACGAATGCGCTACGCAATGAAAGCCTGCCTATTGGGGGTAGGCTGGCTGGAGACCTACGACTCCCTCCGATGCATGTTCACGCGGAGATACCCTTGCTGATTCAGCAGACGAGATAGACGCACTGCCTACCAGCACCTATCGCAACGCCCGCTCCCCTTCCACCAACAGTTCTGTCACCGGCACCCCCAGCGCCTTGGCGATGGCGTCGAGCGTCTTGAACCGCGGCGTCTGTTCCCCGCTCTCCAAGCGGACCAGCGTCACGCGCCCGACGTGCGATGCGCGAGCGAGCGCCTCTTGCGTCAGACCGGCGGCCTTTCTGGCCTGGCGTATGCGTTGACCCAGGGTCCGCTTGCTCCGCATGGCTAGCGCCTCGACCGTCGGGCGATAGGAAGTGTCGCAGTAGTGGCGGGCGAAGTCCCACGGAATCTCTACGTGCTCGCCCTCGGTCGTCCGCATAACCATCTCGTAAGGGTTCGGCAGCTCGAGGGTGGATACCGTTGCGCGTCCCTCGATTTCAGGGAACTCGGTGTACGGTATGAGGCCCTTGGCGCCATCGGCGAAAGTCAGTTCAATGCCATCCTCCAGCAGATTGGCCAACGTCATCATCCGATTGGCGTTCTTGACGAGAACGGCTTCCATCACCTACCTCCGTGAATGGCGTCCCACGTTCTTCTGATGTCTTCGGCGTACCTGGCGTAGGTTCTCGTGATGTTCCTGAACGTTCCGGGGGGTGGGGTGTCCATGAAGGCTCCGCTGTTCAGTTCTATGCGGCAAACGTCTTCATTTCCTACCCAGACATGGACGTGGGGAGGCTCAAAGCTGTTTTCCCTGGTATTGATGACGAAGCGAAACTGGCCATCTATTGCCACGGTAGGCATTTCGAGTCCTCAGACAAGCGACGCCTCCCTACCGACTACTACGAGCGAAGTGTATCATATAACGATACACGCACCAAGACTGAGGAGACTAACACAGTTTCCCCATCCCCAACTTCACACTTCCTTTACAATAGTGTGGTAGTGTTGAAATAGGGAATCCGTGGATTCCCCCGAACGGCTCTCCACGGAAGCGCCCCCTTCGGACGCTTGTATGAGCAACAACCAGGAGGCAGGTCTCGCGCGCCCGCACCATTCCGCCGCGCAGTTCCGACCCGGCGGCTCAGTCCATACCAACGGCGGAAGACCCGACCGCGGGTGGCCCGTCGGCTTGGACAAGGCGCTGGGAGTCCCTGCGCCGCCGGCCCGCCCTGCTTGCGCTCGCGGCCCTGGCGTTGGCGGCGCTCGCGCTCGCCGCGGCGCTCTGGTGGGCCAGCCGCGCCGACCCCCAGGAACTGTCGGCCGCGGGCGCGGAGATGGCGGAGTCCGAGGCGGCGAACGCCGAAACTCCCACCGCCGACGTCGCCGCGCGGGTGTACCAGGCCATACTGCCGTCGCTGGTCATCGTGCAAACCGACAACCCCCGCCAGGAGAAGGCGTTCGGCATAGGGAGCGGAGTGGTGATCAACGGCGACGCCGAGGTACTCACCTCGCTTCACGTCGTCGAGGGATCCACCATGATCGAGCTCATCTTCGCCGACGGCACCAGGACGGCCGCCGCCGTCAGCAACGCGGACCTGGCCAGAGACATCGCAGTTCTCACGCCCGCGTCGCTGCCCCAGATGGTGCTGCCCGCGACCATCGGCAACTCCGGCGCGCTGCGGGTGGGCCACGAGGTGTTCGCGGTGGGCAACCCGCTGGCGCTGGTAGGCTCGCTGAGCGCGGGCGTGGTGTCCGGCCTCAACCGCCAGTCCACTCCGCCGGGCAGGGACGAGGCGCTGGAGGGGCTGATCCAGTTCGACGCGGCGGTGAACCCCGGCAGCTCCGGCGGCCCGCTGCTGGACCGGCGCGGGCAGGTGGTGGGCATCGTGACGGGGCTTATCAACCCCGGCGAAGACGACGTGTTCATCGGCATCGGATTCGCGGTGCCCATCGACGTTGCCGCGGCGGCCGCCGGCGGCCCGTCGCAGTAGCCGGACGAAAGGTGTACGCAAAGCATGACAGCTAGCGAAAACGGCCAACCCATGGAAAGGGTGCTGTACGAGGTCAAGAAGGTGATAGTGGGCCAGGACCACCTGCTCGAGCGCATGGTGGTGGCGCTGCTCGCCAGGGGACACATACTCGTAGAGGGCGTGCCCGGACTCGCCAAGACGATGGCGGTGAAGACGCTGTCGCAGGCCATCAACGGCGAGTTCCAGCGCATCCAGTTCACGCCCGACCTGCTGCCCGCCGACCTCGTCGGCACGCGCATCTACAACCAGCGGACCGGCGATTTCAACACCGCGCTTGGGCCGGTGTTCACCAACCTGCTGCTGGCGGACGAGATAAACCGCGCGCCCGCCAAGGTGCAGAGCGCACTGCTCGAGGTGATGCAGGAGCGGCAGGTGACGATTGGCCGCGAGACCCACCCCGTGCCCAGGCCCTTCCTCGTCATGGCCACCCAGAACCCCATCGAGTCCGAGGGCACCTACCCGTTGCCCGAGGCCCAGGTGGACCGCTTCATGCTCAAGGTGCTCGTCGGCTACCCCACCGCCACCGAGGAGTTCGTGATAGTGGAGCGGATGACCGGCGCGCTCCAGGACGTGCAGGCGGTTATCGACACCGACGAGCTGGCCGCCCTCCAACGCCGCGCGGACGAGGTGTACGTGGACCCGGCGCTCATCGAGTACTCGGTGAAGCTGGTGTCGGCCTCGCGCCGCCCGGAGGAGTGCGGACTGGACGACCTGAAACGCTACATGCTGTTCGGGGCCAGCCCCCGCGCGTCCATCAACATGATAGTCGCGGGCAGGGCGCTGGCGTTCGTGCGGGGGCGGGACTACGCCCTGCCCCAGGACGTGCGGGACGTGGCGCCGGACGTGATGAGGCACCGGCTCGTTCTCTCCTACGAGGCCCTGTCGGATGACGTGAGCAGCGACGACATCGTGAACAGGCTGATGGAGGCCGTGCCGTTGCCGGAGGTACCACTGCGTGAGTACGCGGACTTCCGAACCGTCCACTAGCCGCCCGTCGCCTGAGCGTGTCCTGAACCGGCTTGACTGGCATCTGCTGCGCCGGCTCGACGGCATCCTGCAAGGCGACTACCGCAGCCTCTTCATGGGCGGCGGCCTGGACTTCGCCGAGTTGCGCGAGTACCAGCCGCCGGACGACGTTCGCCACATCGACTGGAACGTCACCGCGCGGATGGACATGCCCTTCGTGCGCCGCTACCTGGAGGACCGAGAGGTGACGGCCTGGTTCCTCGTCGACCTCAGCCCCTCTATGGCCTTCGGCGCCCACGAGCGCCGCAAGGAGTCCGTGGTCGTCGACCTCGTGGGCGTGCTCGCGCGGCTGCTCACGCGCAACGGCAACCGCGTTGGGGCGATCCTGTACGACAACGCCGCTGAGCGCGCGATACCGCCGCGCGGCGGACGCGCCCAGGTGCTGCGGCTGATTAACGACATCCAGCGCCAGCAGTCGTCTCCCGGCGGCGCGATGACGGACCTGGCCAGGCTACTGGAGACAGCCCACAACACCATCAAGCGCCGCTCCCTCGTGTTCGTGGTGTCCGACTTCATCTGCGTGCCCGGCTGGGAGCGGAGCGTGGACCGCCTGAACCGGAAACACGAGACGCTCGCCGTGCGGCTCTGGGACCCGCGCGAGGTGGAGCTTCCCGACGTCGGCGTGGTGATGGTCGAGGACTCGGAGACGGGCGAACAGCTAAGCGTGGACACCGGCGACCAGGGCTTCCGGCGCAGGTTCCGCGAGGCGGCCCAGCGCCGGGAAGAGGAACTGGCCCAATCCTTCAAGCGCGCGGGCGTGGACGAGCTGACGGTCTCGACGGACGAGGACATGGTGCTCGCCATCCTTCGGTTCGCGTCGCTGCGTCGCCGGGCGCGTCGGGCGCGATAGGCGGGCGGCGGCGATGGTGTCGTTCATCTGGCCCTGGGTTCTGGTCTCGCTGCTGGCGCTGCCCGTGTGCGTTTACGTGTACGCGCGCCTGCACCGGCGGCGGAGTGGCGACGCGGCCAGGCTGGGCACCATAGGCGATACGCCGGCCGGGGTCGCCGTGCCCGCGGGCAGGCTGCGCCACGTCCCGCCGCTCGTCATCCTGGCCGCCGTCGCGCTGCTCGCGGTGGCGTCGGCGCGCCCGCAGGTGACGCTGCCCGTGCCCCGCATGGAGGGCACCGTGATGCTGGCGATGGACGTTTCGTCCAGCATGGCCGCCGAGGACGTGGAGCCTACCAGGATGGACGCCGCCAAGCTGGTTGCGACTACGCTTGTGGAGCGGCGGCCCGACCACTCCAACATCGGCGTCGTGGCCTTCGGCGAGGGCGGGATGGTCGTACAGCCGCCCACCGACGACGACGACGCGCTGCTGGCCACGATAGAGCGGCTCGTGCCCTACAGCGGCACGTCCCTGGGCAGGGGTATGCTGACCGCGCTCAACCTGGTCGTGCCGGAGTCCGAGGCGGCCCCGGCCGACCACGCCCTTCCGGACGACGCGGAGCCTCGCGCCGCCTTCGCGCCCGCCATCATCGTTCTGCTCACCGACGGCGAGAACACCGACCCGCCCGAGCCGCTGGAGATCGCGCAGACGGCCATCGAGCGCGGCGTGCGCGTGTACACTGTCGGCATCGGCACGGAGGAAGGGGCGACCATCGAGGTGGACGGCTTTAACCTGTTCACGCAGCTAAACCGGCCCGTGCTGGAGGAGATCGCGCTACTGACGGAGGGCGTGTACTTCATGCTGGACGACGTGGAGGACACGCCGCTGGTGTACGAGGAGTTGGAGACCGAGTTCGTGGTCGAGTCGGAGGAAGTGGAGGTCACGTCCTTCCTCGGGGGAATCAGCGCCCTGCTACTGCTCGCGGGCGGCCTCCTCTCGCTGTTCTGGTTCGGGCGAATGCCATAGGAGCCTATCCGATATGTCCCTTCCCCCTCGCAGCGAGAAGGTGAGCCTGTCCGATAAGTCCCTTCCCCCTCGCAGGGGGAAGGCTAGGATGGGGGTGATGAACGAGATGTCCAATAGGCTTTAGACGGGAGTTGATGTCATGGGCGTCCTTTGGCCCGCATTTCTGCTGCTGCTCATTGCCATACCGCTGATAATCGCCGTGTACGTGCTGGCGCTCAGGCGGAGGAGACGCTACGCCGTCCGCTACTCCAGCCTGTCCCTCATACGACAGGCCATGCCCGGCGGGTTCCGGTGGAGGCGACACGTCCCGTTCGCCCTGCTTGCGCTTGCGCTGGCGCTGCTCATCCTGGCGTTGGCCCGCCCCTTCGCGGACGTGACCGTGGCCTCCAACAGGTCCACCGTCATGCTCGCGCTGGACGTGTCCCTCAGCATGTGCGCCGACGACGTCTACCCCAACCGGCTCACGGTCGCCCAGGAGGCCACCAGGCGCTTCATCGACGGCCAGGAGCCGGGCACGCGCGTGGGACTGGTCGCCTTCGCCGGATTCGCCCAGCTCGTCGTCCCTCCCACCACCGAACGGGAGGCGCTGCTAGAGACTCTGGGCAGCCTCACCACGGCGCGCGCCACGGCTGTTGGCAGCGCGATCGCCCGCTCGCTCGACGCCCTGTCCGAGATCAACCCCGGCATCGCGCCGCTCAGCGTATTCGTGACGCCGCGCGGCCAGGTCGCCGGGACCGAGGGGGAGTACGTGCAGCAGCCCGACGTGATTGTGCTGCTGACGGACGGCGCGAGCAACCGCGGCGTCCTGCCGCTCGTGGCCGCTCGCGCCGCCCGCGACAGGGGAGTGCGGGTGTACACCATCGGATTCGGCACCACCAACCCGGCCGTCATGCGGTGCTCTCTCGACCAACTCGGTGACGACGAGTTCGCCAACCGCATAGCCAGGGGCGGCTTCGGCAGCTTCAGCCCGGGGTTTGGCGGCAGGAACTTCCTCATGCTCGACGAGCGCACCCTGGGCCTCGTCGCCCAGATAACCGACGCCGAATACTACACCGCCGAGACCGCCGACGAGCTGCTCGAAGTCTTCTCCACCATCCCCCTCCAGACCGAAAAGAAGACCGTGCGCATGGAGGTATCCGCCCTGCTCACCGCCGCCAGCGCCCTCCTCGCCCTCACCGCCGCCGCCCTCGGCCTCCGCTGGTCCCCCCTGCCGTGAGGGCCGCGCCGCCTCGACGCCAACCTCAAGCGCCTGGGGTTTGGGGATGCGGAACGGTAGATCAGTGTATTGACGGTTGACGTCCAGAGTCATATCCTTGTGATGATGATATTGGGCTACAGAGACAGGAGAACCGAGCGGTTCGCTGGTGGAGAGTTCGTCAGGGCATTCCAAGGGTTTGAAGACCAGGCGGCAAAGCGCCTTTCTATCCTGAACGCGGCGCCGTCTCTGGACACGCTCAGAGCGTTGCCCAGCAACCGCTTGGAAGCTCTCGGCGGCACTAGAGCAGGACAGTACTCCATACGAATCAACCGGCAGTGGCGTATCTGCTTTACCTGGGCGCGAGGGGAATCTGGGCCGTCCGACGTTGAGATAGTGGACTATCACTAGCAGTGGAGGGACGCTGACCATGTTGAAGCGGGCTGTTCATCCAGGAAGGATCCTGAAAGACGAACTGGAAGAGATGGGCGTGACTCAAACGAGCTTTGCTCGGCAGATAGACGTACCGCCCAACAGGGTGAGCCAGATAATCGCGGGCAAGCGCTCCGTAACCGGCGATACCGCTCTGAGATTCGGCCACTGGTTCGGAGTCGATCCCCAATTCTGGCTGAATCTTCAAGCACAGTTCGACTTGGCCATGGCCGACGAGCGAATCGGGGCCGCCGTGCGGCAGTTGCCCACCGCCGCCCAGGGCGTATAGCGGCGCGTGTCGAACTGAACGGGGCTATCTTATGAATGGAGAGATTCCCAAACTGCCATCGAGCCAATGGCGTGAAGTGACGCTGAAAGAGGTGTGTACCAAGATTGGTAGCGGCGCGACGCCACGCGGTGGTAAGGAAGTCTATCTGGAAGACGGACCCTACGCCCTCATTCGGAGTCAGAACGTCTACAATGCCGGATTCACTCATAATGGGTTGGCCTTCATAAGTGACGAACACGCCGAGGCGCTCCGCAACGTTGAAGTCTTGCCCAGTGACGTGCTCCTGAACATAACCGGGGATTCCGCGCACGTGTATGCCAGGTCGATGCCACGGTCCTACCGGCTCGTGTCAACCAACATGTTGCGATTGTCCGACCGGACCCGGACCAACTGGACGCAACCTACTTGCGCTACTACCTTGCCTCCCCGGAAGTCCAAGCGGTGCTCCTTTCATGGGCGGGTTCGGGCGGCACCAGAAATGCGCTCACGAAACGTATGATTGAATCGTTTGTGGTGCGCGCACCGGCAGACCTAGCCGAGCAGCGCGCCATCGCCCACGTCCTCGGCACCCTCGACGACAAAATCGAGCTCAACCGTCGCATGAACGAGACGCTGGAGGAGATGGCGCGGGCGCTCTTCAAGTCCTGGTTCGTCGATTTCGAGCCGGTGCGCGCCAAGATGGACGGGCGCTGGCGGCGCGGCGAATCCCTGCCCGGCCTGCCCGCCGACCACTACGACCTGTTCCCGGACCGGCTGGTGGCGAGCGAGTTGGGGGAGGTGCCGGAGGGGTGGGCGGTGAAGGCGTTGGGGGATCTGTTGGTTGCAAAGGACGAAAGACAGGGTGCCGTCACGGTCCCCGAGTACTCGTCGACAAACCTAGGACTTGTTCCTCGATCACAACGTTTCAAGAAGAAGCTGTCAGTATCAAATTCTAAGAACAAGCTCATCCAGAAAGGCGACTTCGTGTTTGGCTTGAGTCGCCGAGTCCTAAACTTCGGGTTGATGCGAGAAGATATTGGCTCTGTAAGTGCAGCCTACCGCACTTATTCGACTCGTGAGGAGTTGGTCATACCTGACCTCTTGGAGCGGATCATGCGACTTCGTTCCGAGTACTTCTATCTCGCAGTATCCGCAAGTAGCAGAGAGGGACAGTCAATTTCGCAAGATGGTCTGTATGAACTCAAAGTAGCCCTCCCAACGATGGCTGTTCAGCAATGTCTGTTTGATGTCGTATTGAAAATATCTTCCGGATCAACACATCTAGTGATGCAATCCAATACCCTGTCAGCACAGCGGGATGCGCTGTTGCCTAAGCTAGTGTCTGGAGAGTTGGCGGCCAGGGCAATTTAGGCAAAGTTCTGTCGACTTGTCCCACCAACGCGTTGCCTGCGTCAAAACCTATGTGCTAGCATTGGGACAACACTTGAAGAGCAACATTGCTGATTCTCTCACCATCACCGTTTAGTGTGATGTTCTGTTCTCAAAGCCCGTGTCCATCGGACATTAGATTGGGCGCGCAAGTAGAGGCAATCCACATTGAATGTCAACAGGTTCACACACATCGGATTCAGCGACGAGTCTCATTGGAACCAAGGCCGCTATCGCAGCATCGCCTTGGTCAGCGGGAAACTCAAGAACATGAACCGCGTTGAGTCGCAAATGAAATTGCGTCTTCAGGAGTCCGGAATTAGGGAGTTGAAGTGGAGCAAAATTCGTTCGGACATGACTCATTTCGCGGCAACAAAGGTGTGCGACTTAATCACAGAAATGGCACTCAACCAGTTGCTGAGAGTTGACGTTCTAACCTGGGATACCGAGGACTCTCGCCATAAGATAACCAGGAGAGATGACACACAGAACCTTGCTAGAATGTACTATCACCTTTTCAGCAGTGTGGTCACCAGGCGATGGAATTCGGCCGCTTCGTGGAAATTTGGTGTTGACGAGCGAACGGACATGAAATGGCAAACACTGCAAGACTGCCTAAGCGGCCAGACGAGACGTGAAAGGTCACCCAGTCAACCTAGACTACCGCTTTCAGCAGCGTATCGGCGACCGGTGCCCAGGGTGGAACAAGCCTCTTCGTCGGAGGAGCCTCTCGTTCAAGCTGCCGACCTGTTCGCTGGCCTTGGGGCATTCTCTTGGAACCAACAGGAAGAACACAGCCAATGGATGGCGACTGAACTGCCGTTGAGTTTTGGGCAACAGACCATGTTTGGCGGCCTCGGACAAGTCAAGATTTCCAAGAGTGCTTCATACAAGCACGAACTTCTCCATCATTTTGCGAGTTTGAATGCGCGTTTTGTGCAGATGAGGGGCCAAATGGCGGAGGGACTCAGAACCTACCGTCCAGACAGTCCAATTAACTTCTGGTTGTACGTGCCGCAGCACTTGGATGACAAAGCGCCGAAGAAGGTTCAGTTTGGACGTTGAGCTGCACCCATAGGAATTCTCCAACGAGCTTCTGAATGCCAAACTACCACCTAACCCAGTCGGAGGCCGACGCGCTTATCGCGTTGGAGAAACGCCGCGTTGATGACAAGCGGTGGCTCTACCCAGGCATGGGCGGCGGCGTGTCTATCCCGCTGGTCTCCACCGACGGCCGCGAACAGTTCATGCTAGACTTGCGAAGAGGGCGTATCAACCTTGCTAAAGGATCCTACCAAAACAGAGGCCGGCGCGTGGTGCCCCTGGTAAGGCTCTGCTTTGGCGGCGCGCCGCACAGGAACCCCGACGACGCTGAGATAGGAACTCCCCACGTTCACCTATTCCGTGAAGGGTACGCGGACAAGTGGGCGTTTCCGGCGCAGGTGGACCACTTCACCAACTTCGCCGACCATTGGCAGACCTACCAAGACTTTCTGAAGTACTGCAACATCGTTGAGCCACCGAACGTTAAGCGGGGGTTGGCGGCATGACCGAAGAGATAAAGGCGCTGCTGGACCAGTACTGGAAGTGGCTTCGCGACAAGACCACGCTCCGCCGTATGAACGGCTGGGTGGAGATAACCACGCCCTACCTGGACCGCCACAACGACCAACTCCAGATTTACGCGATGCGCGAGGGCAACGGGTACGTTCTCACTGACGACGGGTACGTCCTCGACGACCTGGAACAGGCGGGTTGCAAAATAGACGGCGGCCGGCGCGAGGCCCTGCTTACGACCACTCTCAACGGCTTTGGCGTGCATAGGGCGGACGGCCAACTCCGGGTCAAGGCGTCAAAGGGGAACTTCGCGCTCCGCAAGCACAATCTGGTCCAGGCGATGCTTGCCGTCAACGACTTGTTCTACCTGGCCCAGCCCATGGCGGTTAGCCTGTTCCTCGAAGACGTGGAAAGCTGGCTCGACGAGTCTAACGTCCGCTACACTCCGAACGTGAAGTTCACCGGCGCGAGCGGCTATGACCACCTGTTTCAGTTCGTCATCCCCAAGTCAACAGAGCAGCCGGAGCGGATTCTGCGCCCCATCAACCGCCCGAACCGGGACCGCGCCCAATCAATGGCATTTTCGTGGATAGACACGAAAGACGTTCGCCCGTCAGAATCGCGCGCCTACGCCATACTCAACGACTCCGACTCGGCGGTTTCCGTGGCGGTGCTGGACGCGATGAACAACTACGAAGTGCAACCCATACTCTGGTCGGAGCGGGAGCGAGCCTTGCCGGAGCTCGCCGCGTAATGGGTGGACTGATGCACAAGTACGAGATCATCATCTACTGGAGCAATGAGGACGGCGTGTTCGTTGCGGAAGTTCCCGAACTGCCAGGGTGCGCGGCTCACGGAAACTCGCAAGAGGAGGCCCTGCGGAACATCAATCGGGCCATGGACCTGTGGCTCGATACGGCCCGCGAGTTCGGCGACCCAATCCCGGAGCCGAAGGGCGAACGCCTGCTGCTGGCATGACCACCCTTACCGAAGCCGACGTCGAGCAGGCCGCCATCGACTGGCTCGCCGCTCAGGACTGGCGCGTCGCCCACGGCCCGCCCGCCGCCGAGCGCCGCTAGTCGGTAACTACTCAGACTTGATGACGACTGCCCAATCATGCGCATGTGCCGACAGGCAACTAAGCTATGGGCAAGGTTGTGTACCCACGCTCGCCAGCGTTCGTATCATCAACTCTGAACACTTGTATTTCGCCAACCCCGTATTGACGCCCCAGCACATCCGTGCTACCATCCCTCCATCACTAACAACCAACCACCAAAAACTGATTACTAACCAACCGAATACACCAACCCACGACCAGGCCCGCCAAAGCCGAAACCCGGGACACTCCGTCCCGTTTCAGTCCTGATATGGCCCAAAACCATCCCGCCGCAACCGGAAAATGTCACGCGCGGCCTGCCCCGACCGCCCGTCTCCAAGTAGCGGACAGGCGAGCAAGTGACAAAAGCGCCGGAATGAAACACACACCGGGAGTTTTCGTCCCGCACGCGCCCGGCCGAAGTCGAGGTAACAGATTACCATTAGAAAGGAGGCCATCATGCAGACGGTAGGGTTCATAGGGCTTGGCAACCTGGGAACGCCAATGGCGCGAAACATCCAGAGGGCCGGGTTCCCCATGGTCGTGTACGACGTGGCGGAGGGCGCGACGAGGCCACTTCTCGAGGGCGGCGCTCGGCTTGCGGCTTCCCCTGGAGAGGTCGCGGCCGCCAGCGAAGTGATTCTCAGCTCGGTGCCGGGGCCGCCCGAGGTGGAGCGGGTCGCCCTCGGCCCCGAAGGGATCGCCAGCGGCATCGGTGAGGGCGACGTTTACGTGGACCTCTCCACCAGCCGGCCTTCCCTCATACGCGAGATCGCGGGCGTCTTCGAGGGGAAGGGCGCCCACGTGCTCGACGCCCCGGTACTGACGGGTCCGGCCGCCGCTGAGAACAGGGAGGTGATCGTCATGCCCAGCGGCGACAGGGAGGTGTTCGAGCGCCTTCTTCCGGTGTTCGAGGCCTTCGCCGACAAGGTGGTGTACCAGGGCGAGCTGGGCATGGGAAGCGTCTGCAAGCTGGTCAACAACATGATTACCCTGGCCGTGAGGCAGGTGGTTGCGGAGGGGTTGTCACTGGGTGTGAAGGCCGGGCTCGACCTGGATGCCCTCATGGAGGCCGGCAGCAGAATGACTCTGGGCACCCAGAGAGAGGGCCTGGAGAGGACCGTGTTCCGGGGGGAGTTCGAGCCTCCCTCGTTCAGGCAGGCCCTGGCCAGAAAAGACATAGGACTCGCGAACGAGCTGGCCCGAGAACTGAGCGTTCCGATGCCGGTCGCGAACATTGTGGAGCAGGTCGCCATCCAGTGCGGCAACCGCGGCTGGGGAGACCTGGACACCCACGTCATCTACCGGCTGCAGGAGCTCGCCGCGGGTGTGGACATCAGGCCGCGCTAGTCCGCCGCGTGGCCCAACGGTCAGCCTCAGACCCTCTGGTACACCTGGACCCGGTGCCGGGAGGACTCCGTGACATAGAGCCTGCCATCGCCGTCGAGCGTAACGGAGGCCGGGCCCCAGAAGTACGGCTCCGTCTGCGTCGATACCAGGTAGGGCGTGTCGAGGTGGGAGGGCAGGTCGGGCGCCAGGTTGGACTGGTCTCTCGTGGTGCTCTCGTCCGGGTTGACGTCGAGGAACTCCTGCGCCCACTTCGAGACCGTGGCCTCGCCCCGGATACTCTGCACGAATGAGCCGTCCGGCGCCAGCAACTGCACGCGCTCGTTGCCCCAATCGGCGACGTAGATGTACCCTTCGGCATCCACCGCCGGCTTGGCGGGCCTGTGGAACTGGCCCTCGCGCTCTCCCGGCTCTCCAAAAGCGTCCAGAAAGCGGCCGTCGGCCGTGAACTTCTGGATACGGTCGTTTCGCCAGTCGGCCACGTACACGTTGCCCCGCGCATCCAGAGTTATGCCCCAGGGGAGGTCGAACTGTCCCTCCTCTTCGCCCCTCTGCCCCCACTGAAGCAGGCGCTGGCCGTCGGCGGTGAACTTGTGCACCCGACAGTTCTTCTGATCCACGACATACACGTTGTCCTCGGCGTCGATGGCCAGGCCGGAGGGGCCGTCCAGTTGTCCTTCGCCGCTGCCGCGCTCTCCCCACCTGCACTTGAACGCTCCCGACCTGTCGAACACGGTGACGCTGTGATGGTACTCGTCGGCGACATAGACGTTCTCCCGGCTGTCGATAGCGATAGCCGTCGGCAGCCAGAACTGCCCGTCTCCGTGGCCGTAGGAGCCGAACTCGCCCAGGTACTCTTCGTCCAGGGTGCAAATGCCGACTCGAGCGAGCGCCGCGTGCCGGTTCAGCACGTAGATGCGGCCACCCTGGCCGATGGCGAGGTCCACGGGGTGCCCGAAGCCTCTGCCGGTCGGGTTGTTGTTCATTACGCCGATGGTCTTGAGATAGCTCAGACCGGGGACGCTTGCTCGATTGACGCCGCTCAGTGGTCGCTCCTTGCCGGTCGGGTACCGTGGCCCGCTGCATCGCGCCGCGAGGCTACGCCCGATGGAACTCCTTTGTCGCCGCGATGAGGCCCAACAGCTCCGCGACGCGGCTGTCGGACTCTCCGCCTGCCGTCCGAGGTCGGAGGGATACGTCGCCCTTCTTGCTGACGTGAGAAACCAGCGCGCTGCGGGTCGATTCCTCCACCTTCGTCAGCGGGCCCATAAGGTCCAGGCAGCTATCGACCAGCTCTTTGGGAGTGAAGGCGCTCCCATTCTCGTTGGCCAATCGGTCGATGATTCGCCGGACGCCGGGCTTTTCGACGTCGTTGAGCTGCTTTGCCGCGAAGTTCACCCTCTCCACCAGCGCCCCGCTGTTGATCCACTCCGCGCCCTCGTGCCAGCCCTCCACCGACGGCGGGGCCAACAGGCTCTGCCCCATGTACCCGACCACCGCGCTGGCCTCCTTCATATCCAGCGTCGGCTCGGTGACGCCGCCTCCAAGCCGCATTGTGCCCGCCACGAACTCGGCGGGGCACTTCACGCGCGCGAACTGCGCCTCCTTGAAGAAATCGGAGTTGAACAGGACTCGCAGCATGGAGCGTATGTCGTGATCGCTGTCCACGTACACGCTCGCCAACGTCTCGATGGCGTCCGGGTCCAGCGGCGGAGTGTAGGGCCACTGTGGGACCGGGGCCTCGTCAGCCACGAAGAAGTCGTAGATGTGCCTGGCGATGAACCTGGCGGTCGCGGGCTGGCGAGCGGTTATCTCGATTACGTCCTCTCCGTTGAACGGCCCACTCTCTCCCAGGAACTCCTTTTCGCCGTGGTCGTGGTCGTAGTCCCGGTAGTCGAAGTGCCATGCGATCGCGCCATACGGCCAGATCGAGGCCTTCATGGCCCTCGCGGCCATGTACTCCGCATTGCCCACCGTCCAGCCCGTGAATGCCCGGGCGCACTCTTTGATGTCGTCCTCCGTGTAGTTTCCGATTCCCATGGAGAACAGCTCGAGCAGCTCGCGGCCGAAGTTCTCGTTGATGGCCCCGTTGTGATTGTCCTGGTTGTCCAGCCACATGATCATTATCGGGTCTCTGGAAATCTCCAGCAGAAGCGTGTCGAACCTGCCCAGCCCGAATCGCCGGAACATGTCTATCTGGACCGCCTGCGACCGGGCCTGCTGGGTCTTGCTGAAGCTCGATGCGAAGATGCCGTGCCAGAAGAGGGCTATCTTCTCCTCCAGTGGACTGCTGGTGGTGACCATCCGGTACAGCCACTCAGTGGCCGGTGGCTCGGGAAGGCGGGACTCGTGAATATCGACGTGGTACCTTCGGATTACGTCGTCGCCGAGGCGCTGCGTGTCCTCGGGATTGAGTAGCTCTTCCACCGTCTGCTCGTAGCCCCTGGCCAGACGCTCCTCGAGCTCATCCCTGGAGGCGCCGAATCCCGCGCGGCGCATCAGGTGCGCCATTAGCTCTATATCTTGCCTGCTTGCCATCTCTTCACCGCCCAATAAAGTCGAACTGTTCGTAGGCGCCGTTGACGATCGGTACCGGGTCCAGCCCAAGCCACCTCTCCAGTATCGTTGAGTAAGTGGAGCGGAAGTCGTTGTTGAAGCGCAGGTCGCCCTGGAGCTGGTCTGCCGTCTTGAGCGAGGGGTACTCCCCGTACAGACCGCCCTCCACGGAGCCGCCGATGCAAAAGGCGACGCCGCCGGAGCCGTGGTCGGTGCCGGAACCGTTGTCCTTGATTCGGCGTCCGAACTCCGAGAAGACCAGCACCAGCGTGTCCCGGTCCCGGCCATGGTCCTTGAGGTCGTCCATGAAGTCGCCGATCGCGGTGGAGACCTCATGCCACAGCTTGTTGTGAACGGGAAGCTCGCCCCCGTGGGTGTCGAAGCTGCCGTGCTGGGCGTAGTAGATGCGGGTCCCGAGGTCGGCGCAGATTACCTGGGCCGCGTCGCGAAGCCTCTGAGCGAACGGATTAGCCCCATACTCCACTTCCGAAACATAGCTCTCAGGCGCCGACCTGAGGATGTCCGCTCCCTTGAGGGCGGCCTCGCCGGTCTGCCCGATGAACTCGGACACGACGTCCCTTCCCTCGGCCCCGCCGTACATCTGCGAGAACGTGTTGAGAGTGTCCAGCCGCGCCTGCTCGTCCTGAATGTCGGGGAACAGCCCGTAGGTCTCGAGGTTTCCCACGGACGCCACCGGCACCCCCACGCACGACAGCGCCCTGGGCAGCCCCCGGCCTAGGTTCAGGCCCGTAAGCACGTTCTCGCCTCTTGGGTCCAGGTCTCTGATGGCGCGTCCGAGCCAACCCTCCCCGATCACCTTCGTGGGTTCGGCGGTGTGCCAGATGTCCATGGCCCTGAAGTGGGAGCGGTTGGGTTCCGGGTAACCGATGCCGTTAATGACGGCTACATTGCCATCGTCCCATAACCTCTTGATGGGGCCCATCCGCGGGCTCAGCCCCAGCCGGTCGTCGAGCTTCAGCACATCGTCCTGCTTGTGGTGGACGGTGGGGCGGTTGTCGTAGTAGAGCTCGTCGTCGTACGGAACGACCGTGTTCAGGCAGTCGTTGCCGCCGGTGAGCTCGACGACCACCAGCGACCTGTTTGACTTATCGGAGACCATAAAGCCCTCCTCGGCGTATGTCGGAACGTATTTTCAGAATCGGGATGTCGTTCCACATTCTAACCGCACTGTGTCGCGCGCTTCTACCCGTTGTCCCGCCGAACCCTGTGCATCTCCGCGATGGTCTCGGCGGTCGGTGGGTAGTACTTGCCCGGGGGAACGCCTTCGGCCCTTATCTTCTCCTTGACGTAGTTCTCCGCGTCCTCGTGTTCGGTCGCCCACTCGAGCGCCGCCTCCGCCATCCAGGAGGGCACCACCAGCACGCCGTCGTTGTCCCCCACCATCACGTCCCCTGGACGCACCAGCGCCCCGCCGCACTGGACTTGGACGTTCTCCTCCGCGGGGGTGTACTCGGGGTTGCCGTGAAAGCTGCGGTGCTTCGCATACACGGCCAGTCCGTAGCCTTCGTCGGCCATCACGTCGAGGTCTCGGATTGCGCCGTCCACCACGATGCCGTCGGCCTTGTTCATCGCAAGTTGAAGCAGCTTGACGTCTCCGGCGGCCACGTCCTTTCGCACGCCGGATATGTCCACCACCAGTACGTCGCCGGGTCCGCAGCGTCCCATGGCGACGTACTCGGTGGAGTGTTCTCCCGCCGGTCTCTCGCTGATGAGATCGGCGCGTATGGGCAGAAACCTCAGAGTCCGAGCGCGCGCCGCCAGTCGCGTCCCCGGCGTCAGGTTTACGAGTCCCTCGCACACGTTGAAGGGGGACCCGAACTGTCGCACCGCGCTGTAGACGGTCGCCGTGGGCAGCGCCTTCAACCCGTCCAGCACGTCTTGTGGTACCTCCACGGGCCTCATGTCGAATTGGGGCATGGATGTTTCTCCTTGGCGTGTTCTCTCCGACAACGTGGATTATAGGTATGCCGACTGTCGGCGGTCAATCGCATGAACGTGTCGGCCTGAAGTCCGCCGCGTGTCCGTCGGTGTCCGCCTGCGCTGACGCCACTGCGAGGGCTATAGCCAGGGGCCGCTCCTCTGGTATCCGCCCGTGACGTGGAGCGCGGTCCCCGACACCCACGCCGAGAGCGGGCTGACGAGGTAGAGGACGGCTTCGCCAACGTATCTCGGCTTTCCCAGGCCGAGGGGGTACTGCCGCTCCAGCGCGACTCTTTCCTCCGGAGACCAGCCGAAGTCCCTCGATTCGATGAGCGCGGGCATAATGGCGTTCACCCTCACACCCCTGTCCGCCACCTGGGCGGAGAAGCCGACGGTAAGCCCTATCAGCCCCGCCTTACTGGCGTTGTATGCGGGGGAACCGTCCTTGCCGCCGGCAACTCTCGCGGACTGAGAGCTGATATTCACGATGCTGCCGCTTCCGGCCTCCAGCATCGGGCCCAGCGCCGCCCTGGAGCAGTAGAAGACGCCGCTCAGGTTGACGTCGATGGTCCTCTGCCACTCGTCGTCCGGAAGGTCCCATGCGTGCCCCAGAGGCGCGTCTATGCCGGCGTTGTTCACCAGGATGTCGAGCCGGCCGTACTCGCTCAACGCCAGGTCCACCAGCGCGTTGGCTTCTGCGGGTATGCTGGTGTCCATCACCATCGTGACCGCCTCGCCGCCTCCCTTGCGGATTTCCTCGGCCGTGGAGCCGGCGTCCTGTACATCGCCGATTACGACCCGGGCGCCCGCCTCGGCCAGCACCAACGCGATGCCCCTGCCGATACCCTGGGCCGCCCCTGTCACTATGGCGACCTGTCCATCCAATCTCACGTTTGCGGCCATCTCGCAACCTCCTTGCTGGCTATCCCTCGATCTGAGGCTCCGTCTTGCCTATGGGTTCCCTATACTGGCCGGCTGCTCAGACAACTAATCTCGGTTTACGGATCCGTCCGCAACCTCTGAGCTCCGTGACGGCCCTTCTGCATTGCCATCCCCTGCGGCAACGGTCTTTGGGCTGTCCGCCGCCCCTCCATAGCCATCGGACCGATTCGTGGAGCTAACGGGCTCCGCCGTGAACGTCTCCCTGAATGCAGGCTCGAGTATCAAGTGGAGCCGGAAACTGAAAACACCCACCGCCAGCGCAGGCAATATCAGCAGCACCAGCGAGAGCGGGACCGACAGACTGCCCAGGGTAAACAGCCTGACCATGGATGGCAGGATAAGCAGGAACAGCAGCCCCAGAAGTACAATCGCCAGCCCATACTCCACCATGTTCCGCCACGTGGACCAGCGCTCGAGTCTTCCGGCGCCGAAGGACTGAATGTGAGGGATGTTCGTGGCGAGCCGGGCGAGGTCTCCCAGTGAGTGCCAGATGCGAATAGCGGACGGGGCGCTCAGTCCGGTGACCACGCCCACTATCAGAAGCCCGGTGATGCCCACGGGCCATGGGAGCAGATTCCTCAGCACTTCGGGAGTGATGTACAGTACGCCGGTTCCGGCCAGGCACAGAAGCCCGATGATGCCTACATTGATGAGAATTCCCCGTCCGACGTCCCGGAGTTGCGCGCCAGTCTCTCCGACCAGCGCCAGCCCTGACCAGAATATACTCACGCCGAGGCTGATAGAGAGCATGATCTTGCGCAGGGGAACCGGAGTGCGCCGGTCGGCCAACTTGGTTAGAGGAAGCGCGGAGCGGCTGGTCAGGGGAGCCAGCACCGAGGTAATGGCGGTGCATAGGGAAAGCACCGGTTCCAGCGCCGACCCACGCACGGCATCCGAGGGACTCAGGCGACCTATCGCCAGGGAGAACTCACCCATCTGCGGCATTGTCATGCCCACTTGCAGGGCCTCACCCGGTCTGCGGCCAGCCAGTATCGAACCGATGGTGTTGGCGGCGATCTTTCCGGTCATGAACACTGCCACCACAACCAGCGCGGGAACTATGTAGTCATCCAGCGTGCGGTAGTCGATGAGCATCCCGATTGAGAGGAAGAACAGCGCGCCGAACATGTCGCGCACCGGCGCTATCATTCGTGTGATCCGCTCCGAGGCTTCCGTATCTCCCATCACCATTCCGATGAGAAAGGCTCCGGCGGCCGGAGACAGCCCCAGAAGAGTGGCGCACAGCGCCATGAGGAAGCAGAAACCCAGGCAGGCCAGCAGCAGTGTCTCGTCGGACTGGAAACGTGACAGCACGTGCATCAGCCTGCCCGCCAGCAGGGTGCCTGCCACCAGCACCACTATGCAGAAGACTCCGAGCTTGAGAGCGAGAAGTCCCGCGTCCGCCAGGCTCGCTGTTCCCGTGGTCGCCAGGCCGGCCAGCACGGTCAGCAGTATCACGGCCGCGAAATCCTCGACCAGCAGTATGCCGACGATAGTCTGGCCCCAGCGCGCATTGAGGTTTCCGCCGTCGCGCAGCCCTTTCAGCAGAATGGCGGAGCTGCTGATGGCTATCGCGCCGCCAAGATAGAGACCGTGGCTGGAGTCTATGCCCGGGAAGATGCTGGCGGTCCAGACGCCGAAGAGCGTCAACACGCTGATTTCGATGACGCCGATTACCAGTACCGGAAACCCGATGCCGCGGATTCGACGCCAGCCCAGTTCGAGGCCGATGCCGAAGAGCAGCAGTATGAGTCCCAGCTCGGCCAGCACGCCTATGGTATCGAGGTTGCTGATGAGAGGTCTCGGCAGTGTGAATGGGCCGATCAGCATCCCGGCCACCAGGTACCCGAGCACGGGAGGCTGCCTGACGAGCCTCGCCAAGGCCAGGCCGGCCGCGGCGATCACCATCGCAATGGCGAAGTCCTTCAGGAGTGTCGCGCTACCCTCTGACAGACCGGCAGCGGGCAAAGACAGAAGAATGTCTATGTCGGTCTCCTATCCCCATCGTTGCAGTCCAAGAGCCTGTTTACAATCTTGGAAGTGTACTATAGTTGGCCTACCATCAGAGGAGGCCAATCACGTCTCATTCCTAACCCCAGCGACATCACGCGGGAGCAATTCGAATACATTTTGGACTTTGCGGCTGACCCGATTCTAGGCCGCTAGAGGTCAGAACATGTCGAGCGGATGCAGTCGTCCCATTCACACACGCCGATTCTGGGCGAAGGCGCGGCCATACGGCCAGCCCCGGCCCGAGAAGATACACCTGCTGGAGCACCACCTGGCCGACGTGGGCGCGTGCTTCGAGGCGCTGCTGGCGCAGCCGACCATCCGGCGGCGGCTGGCCCGCAGCGGCGGCCTCGACACGCTCGACGACGTGACGTCGGCGCGGCTGGCGCTGTTCGCCGCCATGCACGACGTGGGCAAGGTCAACGTCGGCTTCCAGACGCTGGTGTGGGCCGACGGCGACCATCCCGGCGGGCGCAGGCCAGGCCGTGCGGGGCACTACAACGAACTCGCTCCCGTGCTCGCGAACAAGGACCACGAAACCGCTGACTGGTTCTTCGACGCGCTCGGCTGGTGGTGGGACGCCATCGAAAGCTGGGACGACCGGGAGGGCGAGACGGTGTGCGGGCTGTTCGTGGCTACGCTGTCGCATCACGGCAGGCCGCTCGCGCTCGATAGCGCCCTGCACCGCAATTCGGCTTTGTGGCGGGAGTACGGCGGGCTGCGACCGCGCGAGCAGGTGGAGCGCATCGGCGGGCTGCTGCGCCGCTGGTTTCCCGACGACGCCTTCAACGCCAGCGCCCCGCGCTTGCCCAGCAGACCCGCCTTCCAGCACATGTTCCTGGGGCTGTGCACCTGGGCCGACTGGATCGGCTCCAACGAGCGGTGGTTTCCTTACGTCGATGAGCCGGACGACGACTATTTCTTCAAAGTAGCCCGGCCCCAGGCGGCCCGCGCGATACGCGAGATGGGGCTGGACGTCGGCGGGCAGCGCGAGGCGCTCGGCGTTGTGCCGGACTTCGGGCGGCTCTTCGGCGCGGACTTATCGCCGAACGCCATCCAGCGGGCCGCGCTAGACGCCCCGCTGGACACGCCGGTGGTCATCGTGGAGTCCGAGACCGGCTCCGGCAAGACCGAGGCGGCGCTGTGGCGGTTCGCCCGAATGTACGAGAAGGGCCTGGTGGACGGCATCTACTTCGCGCTGCCCACGCGCGCCGCCGCCAAGCAGATACACGACCGCGTGGAGCGATTCGTCGCCAAGCTCTTCCCGAACAAGCCGCCGCCCGTCGTGCTGGCGGTGCCGGGCTACGAGCCGGGCGAGGACGCCGCCGCCAGCGCGATGGCCGACTACGACGAGGGCGCGGCCGGTCATCAGCGCGAGGGCAGGGCGTGGGCCGCCGAGAGTCCCAAGCGCTACCTGGCCGCACAGGTAGCGGTGGGCACGGTGGACCAGGCGATGATGGCCGCGCTCAAGGTCAAGCACTCGCACATGCGGGCGGCCTGCCTCGCCCGCAACCTGCTGGTGGTGGACGAGGTGCACGCCTCGGACACCTACATGGGCCGCGTCATCGAGGCGTTGCTGGACGCCCACACCGGCTCGGGCGGCTACGCGCTGCTGATGTCCGCGACGCTCGGCTCGGCGGCTCGGCATCGCTGGCTGAATCGCGGGCGGAGCGCGGGCCAGGGCGCGCCACTGCTCGAACAGGCCACCAAGACGCCCTATCCCGCCGTGAGCGGCGAGGGTATCGGCCTGACCGCCGCCGGACTCAACGACCAGTCCAAGCGCGTGTTCGTGGAGGCCAGCGCCACGATGGGCGATTTCGCCGACACCGCCCGCCGCGCGCTGGAGGCGGCCCGCGCGGGCGCGAAGGTGCTGGTGGTGCGCAACACCGTCGGCTACGCCATATCCACGCAGCGCGCGCTGGAGGAGTTGGCCGGGGCGGGGGACGACGCGCTGCTGTTCGGAGTTGAGGGCGTGACCTCGCTGCATCACGGGCGGTTCGCCGCCTGCGACCGCGCCATGCTGGACGCTCGAATCGAGGAACTGCTGGGCAAGGACAGGCGGGGCGGGGGCCGCGTGGTGGTGGGCACGCAGACGCTGGAGCAGTCGCTGGACATCGACGCGGACCTGCTGATAACGGACCTGTGCCCGGCGGACGTGCTGCTACAGCGTATCGGGCGGCTGCACCGGCACCCGTTCGACAGGCTCAGGGCAGGTTCTGCGAGCGAGCGGCCCGAAGGTTTCGCCGACGCGCGCTGCGTGGTGCTGACTCCGGACGCGGAAGACATGTCGCCGCTGCTGGCGAGCGGCGAGAACGCCAACGGGCTGGGGCCGCGCGGCTTCGTGTACCCGGACCTGCGCGTGCTGGAGACGACGCTGCGGCTGGTGCGCGAGCGGGGCGAGTGGCGCATCCCGCAGATGAACCGCGAGCTTGTGGAGCGGGCCACTCATCCCGACGCGCTGGCCGAGATTGTCGAGGAACTGGGCGACTGCTGGGCGGCCCACGCCAACGACATCACGGGCGGGAACATCGCCGAGGGCATTACCGCGAGCTACGCCATCGTCCGGCGGGACGCGCCCTTCTTCTCCGAGGCGGGCAACCGCGACGTGCTGTTCCCGTCGGACGAGGAGCGCATCCGCACCCGGCTGGGCGACGACCGGGTGGACATCGCGCTGGACCCGCCGCAGCCCAGCCCGTTCAACTCGGCGAGTCGGATCGACAGGTTGGCGGTGTCGGTGCGGTGGCTACCGGAGGGCGCAGACACGTCGGAGCCGGTGGCGCCCACGCCGACGGACGGCGGCTTCGTGTTCGCCGTGGGGGAGCGTCGGTTCGTGTACGACCGGCTGGGGCTGCGGCGGCTGGATGCGTGAGGCTTGCATCGGCACCCCCATCCCCGCACTCTCCCACGAATGGGACGAAACCTCGAAAACAGTGTTTCACTCCGTTCTTTCTGTCCCATCCCCTAGCTGGGGGCTTGGACTTCTGAAACGATTGCTCCGGCGAATGCGACGGTTATGACACCGAAAGCAACCGGGGCGAAACGAAAGCGAGACAGTTCGCAGGGGGCAGTCACTCACCCATTCGGCAGGCTCAGGGCGGGTTCCCGACCCTCTCCCGCCGAGGGAAGGCGCCGGAACTGGGCCGACGGGGTCGGTCCCGCGTCAAAAGCAGATTAGCACGGATGTGCGTGGCGTTCAAGAGGGGTGGCGAATTTGAATCTGTATCATCCTAGTCGGCGCCCCGTGCGTTGATGAGTCCGCCGCAGACGCCATGAGTGTGATGACCAACGAGGGCAACCACAAGGGATTGCCCCTACATGTGCATGACCGACTAAACTGTTACAGGCTCTGGCGCGGGCACGATTGACGGACACGTCACCCCAGCCTATCGTATGTATGAGTGGGTGGGCAGGAAGGTAGGCCAGGCGCCAATCGCGTTTAAGGAGTGGTTGAAATGGCCCGAATCGAGGCTAGCGTCCCCGATGAACTGATTGCGGCTCTGGATGCGGCGGCGGCCAGGTTGGAGCGAAGCCGGTCGGAGCTGATTTGCTTCGCCATAGAGACTTACCTGGAAGATCTGGAAGACATTGAGATAGCCGTGCAGAGGTCGAACGACCCTTGCGAAGAGCCACTCGACTGGGAAGAGGTGAGGAGTGGCTTACTCGGTACGAGTTAAGCCCAGCGCTCTGAGGGAGTTGGAGGGCGTCTCCGAGCCTATGAGAAGCCGGCTATGGCGAGCTATCGAAAGCCTCGCCGAGCGCCCTTTGCCGGTTCGGTGCTGCGGGGCGACCGGCGCGGATACCGCAGATTGCGTGTAGGAACCTACCGCATAATATACGAACTCCAGAGAGATGTGCTGATCGCCCTGGTCGCGCGTGTCTCCCACCGCCGAGGCGCCTACCGCAGGCGATAGACGGGTGGTTGCCGGAACCGGCGAGGCAGTCCTCACCGGCCCCGGCGTCTGGCCCCGCGCATGCGGGGGAACAACAGGCTTCGATCCCTAAGCCTGCGCCTGCATGGGTGTATCCCCAGACATATCTGAGGGTATACTGGTGGGACGTTGGCTGACGACACTTGCAATCTTAACCATATGTTAGATAATATGCAAGCGTCTGTTTAAGGTTCTTGGAATAGCCGCTTGTACACAGCGGCCGAGTATGGTACGGTGAGCGAGTTGGAACTAGAAAGCCACCGCCGGAAGGCACTCCAGCGGCGGCCAGAACAACACTCCATAATCGGCTCTCAGACCTACTACTGGAACGTGCTCTGATGATGAGATTAACAGATGGCGGCATAGCTGCCAAGTGCGACATCGGAAGCTGCACACGCGCGAAAATAGGTGGCTGTCAACTCTGTCAGAACTACGTTTGAGGTCTGTGCTGTCAGCCCGGCACACCCAGAATGCAGGACTCATTCGTTTGTGATCCGTGCTTATCTCGGCATCATTTTTCGAAAGGCCAAGGCTAACCTGTTCACAAAGTGTTGACAGGAAAGGGTTGTGCGGGTATATTTGTTCGGAACATAATTACTTGACAAGGAAAGGGCTAGAATCATGCCCAACAACATCCTGACTGAACGCCTGATTCGGATGGACAAATCCGACGGCTCGCGGGTGGCGGCGTCGCTGCCGGAGGTGTACGCGGCGCTGATGGCGGATGAGGTGGAGGCGTTTCCGGCGCTGCGTCCGCACCAGCGCCACGCACTCCACGCCTTCCTGGTGCAGTTGGGCGCGATGGCGATGCACGAGGCGGGACTGACTGAGCCGCCTGTCGTCTCGGGCCATTGGCGTCGGATCATACGCGGGCTTACCCCGGGGTGGCCGTGCGACGAGCCGTGGCAGTTGGTGGTGTGCGACATCACCAAGCCGGCGTTCATGCAACCGCCCGCGTCGTCCAAAGAACTGGAGAAAGACTACAAGAACTCCGTTGGGACGCCCGACGAGCTAGACATGCTCGTCACGTCGAAGAACCACGACGTGAAATCCGAAGTCGCGGGAGAGGTCCAAACCGACGATTGGGCTTTCGTCATCATCACCCTACAAACTATGGCAGGATACGACGGGGCCGGAAACTACGGCATCTCCAGAATGCCAAGCGGGTATGGCAATCGCTCTGCATTTAGCCTGACCGCCTCCATCTCAGCGGGCGGTCATGTTCGCCACGACATCGTAGCTCTTTTGCAACACCGCGAGGAGATGCTGAACGATATTGCTTACCTTGCCGATAGTGGAAAAGATCTGTTGTGGGTAGAGACATGGGACGGCACGGAAAAGGAGGCAATAGCTGGTGGACTCGATCCGTTCTACATTGAAGTCTGCCGGCGGATTCGCCTTGTCAAGCGAGGGGGAACTCTGCAAAGCATACGGGCGCCGTCAAAACGACGGGGGCGACGTGCAATTGACATGAAGGGGTTGACGGGCGACCCCTGGCAACCCGTCGGAATAAACACCAATCCTAGAGGCACGCCACCGGCGTTCCTCGGGCCGCGCAAGTTTGGTTACGAGCGAGTCGTCGATGGTCTAACGTCTCCGGATTGGAAGCCGCCCTATCTTCTACGCCCATTGCAGTCTGAGCGAGACAAAGAAATGCTGCTGGTCGCGCGCGGCATGATTCGCGGCGAAGGCGGGACTTCGGGTTATCACGAGCGGACTATCCCGCTCAAGCCCAAGGTTGTGCGCGTGTTCGGACGTGGGGGTGGTCTCGAAGAACTTGGGGACATCGCACGGGAGCGAATAGAGCAAGTCGGCAAAGTGAAGAACATCTTGCGACATGCGATTGCGACGTTCGCGGCCAATGGTGACAGCGACTTTGGCGCACATCGCAACGGGCAGCCTTCTCCGAACCAGTTGGCCCAGCCATGGGCGAACAGACTTGACGAAATCGTAGATGCCCGCTTCTTCGAACACCTACAGGACGAGTTTGAAGAGGATGCGAGCGAGCGCGACGATGTTCGCAAGCAGTGGCTACGGAACGGCAATGACGGGGTGATTGACGAGGCCGAGAAAGTCCTGAGCGCGGCTCAAGACGCTTTGCCCTGTCTGTCGGTCCAGAAGTTCAAGGCGCGGGTGCGCGCTGACAGCATATTCTGGGGACGGCTACGCGGCAATGAGGGACTGCCGTCTCTGTTCGATAGCCAAGAGGAGGAAGAAACGTGGGAGAACAGCGACCAGACGACACAGGAACGGAATCCGACGGAAGGGCAGATGACGCTGTTCGAGTAGAGCAACCACAGCAGCGGCCCGAGCCGGAGAGATTCTTCCAGAACGAGGCGCACGACGTCGCTGCTCACTACGGATGGCGACCGTTCCATCTGCGCGACAGGGACAGCATCCACATTGTGCGCGGTAGGGGATTCCCCGACCTCGTCATGTGGAGGAAGGACTGTGAGACCGGGGAGATCGACCTGCTGGCCGCAGAGTTGAAGCGGGATGGCGAAAGCACACTCTTTGCTGAACAGCAAGAGTGGGTAGAGGCGTTGGGTCAGCACATTCCAACGTACACCTGGCGTCCCGAGAACTGGGACGAGATCGAGGACATCCTCCAGAATGGCACGGCGGGGCACCCAAGTTCGGAAAGGCAGTCTAGTAGCCCCCGCTCCAGCAGTCCCATACCCCACAACTTTGGCGACGTGATAACGAACACCGTCGAGGCGATTGAAGCCAAAGAGATGCCAACCGGGGATAGGGCAAGTCTGCGGCGAATGGACCCTGTCGAACCCAACAGCGCGGTGTTCTGGAAACTGATGAATCAGCGAGGAATATCAGTTAACGCCGATGTCAGCAAGTGGGGGCTCATCATGCACGGGATGGCGTTGATGGCGCACACCGCGGGGCTGGCTCACAATCCACGAATCAGAGTCGGGCGCGCGCTGTATGAAGGCGACGGTAGTAGGCCGCCCTTCTACAGCGAGGACAGGCTGTCAACTCTGCTCGCCGCAAGGGGCGACGCCCTACACCGGCTTCTGGCGCGGTTGTTCCGTATGCTGGCGAGTCAACGATGCGCCTTCAACTGGCGCGAGATGGCATGGTTCATTCTGAACGAAGGCCACAACGAAGAGCGCGCCGACGAAGCCAGAATCCAAATCGCCAGAGCCTACTACCGCACAGAATACAGTTCATACCAGGCAAGTGCCCGGAGCGAAAGCGAGTAAGGAGAAGTAACCATGACCATTCCCAAATTTCTGCAAATACACACGCTGCACTCGTACCCCGCTGCGCTGCTGAACCGCGACGACAGCGGCTTGGCCAAGCGCCTCACGTTCGGCGGCAGCGTCCGCACGCGCGTCTCGTCGCAGTCGCTCAAGCGCCACTGGCGCGTGGCGAAAGACGAGTTCGCCCTAAAGAACATCGATGGCGCGGCGGACGCTATCCGCTCACGCAACGTCGTTGACCGCCGCGTAATCCAGCCCCTGCGCGAGGACGGGGCGTTCGAGGAAGAGTTGCTCAACGCCGTGCAGGAAGCCTTCAACGTGGAGGTGTACGGGACCGGGGGCGCGAGCGAGTCGGGCCGGCAGCCGCTGCTGTTGGGTCTGCCGGAAGTGGAGTACCTGCAAGAGAAGGCGCGCGCCATCTGTGAAGAGCACTCGGACGACGTGAAGGCCGCGGGCGACGCCGCGAAGCTGCTGTTCCAGGCGGCGCGCCGCAACGAGGAACGTGACAACTTCCGAGCGTTCCGTGAGCAGGCCAGCCTGCCGGGCGGTCTCATAGGCGCGATGTTCGGGCGCATGGTGACGTCCGACCCCGGCGCCAACATCGACGCGGCAATCCACGTGGCCCACGCCTTCACCGTCCACGCAGAGGAGAGCGAGAGCGACTACTTCTCGGTGGTGGACGACCTGCAAGAGCCGGACGAGGACGCGGGCGCGGCCCACATCGGCGACATGGAACTCACCGCCGGCCTGTTCTACGGCTACGTGGTGGTAGACGTGTCCGGCCTTATCTCCAATCTGGAGGGATGCGACGCGGCGGACTGGCAGAACGAAGACTGCGGGCTGGCCGCCAAGGTGGTCGAGCACTTGGTACACCTCATCGCCACCGTGTCGCCGGGGGCGAAGCTGGGTTCCACCGCTCCCTACGCCGCCGCCGACCTGATGCTGATAGAGGCGGGCAGCCGCCAGCCGCGCAGCTTGGCGAATGCATTCCGCAAGGCCGTGCCCGCGCAGACCGAGTGCGCCACGGACGCAATAGAGAAGTACCTGTCCGACCTCGACGAATGTTACCCTTCCTCCAAGGAGGCGCGTCGGGTGATGTCCGTCGGCAAGCGCGAACTGCCCGGCGCGTCGTGGCTGAACTGCGACGAGTTGGCGAACTGGGTCGCCGACGCCATACGCGCCGGCGAGGTCGCTTAGCCATGCGGCATCTCATCATCAGACTAGAAGCGCCGCTCATGGCGTTCGGCGGCGAGGCCATCGATAACCTGGGCGTCATCCGGCCATTCCCGGCGGCGTCGATGCTGACGGGGCTGTTCGCCAATGCGCTTGGGTGGAGGCGTATCGAGCGCGAGCGGCACCAGCAGTTGCAGGATAGGCTTGTGTTCGCGGCGCGCATCGACCGCGAGCCTGCGGGCGGCTACGCGATGACCGACTTCCAGACGGCGCAGTTGGGCGCGAACGACCGCGGCTGGACCACGCACGGCAAGCCGGAGGGCCGGGCGGGTGGCGCGGCGACGTACAACGCGCCGCATCTGCGCTACCGGGACTATTACGCAGATATGCGCGTGACGGTGGCGCTGCGGCTTGACCCACCGGGCGAGTCCCCTACCCTGGACGAACTGGCCGCCGCGCTGGATGAACCGGCGCGTCCGCTGTTCATCGGGCGCAAGCCGTGCCTGCCGTCTTCACGCTTTCGCTTGTTCGGCGACTGCCGAGATTTCAAGGACACGCCCGACGTGCTGGCCGCGTTGCTGGCAGTTCCCCTACCCGACGACGCGGACGTCCCCCGCTCGGTGCGTATGCTCTGGCCTGAGCGCGATGTAGAGACGGTTCCGGACGTGGTGTCGGTTGACCGCCGGGTCATGCTGACGGACGAGCGCAACTGGGTGTCGGGTCTGCACGGCGGCGGCAGGCGCGTGGTGGAGGGGAGGGCGCCGCGGGGCGCGTTCGGGGGGATTGTCCACGAAGGGCACGAAGGACGCGAAGATGGGGGGTGCCGCGGGACGAGTGAGGAGGCGGCGATTATCGAGGAGGAGGCGACGCAATGACGACGGCAACGGCGACGGCGCTGCGGATGGTGCGCGCCGAGATTGACTTGCGCGAGTTCAATCGCTGGATGGGGTCGAGGCAGTTCCAGGACCCGGACCACGCTATGCACTGCCTGCTGAGGGAGTGTTTCGGCGAGCACGCGCCCAAGCCCTTCCGCGTGGTGGCGACACGCGGGGCGTCCCGGGCATCCCTGTACGGCTACGGCACGGCGGACGCCGGTGCGCTGCGGGAGTCCGCGGCCATGTGCGCCTGCCCGCTACAGGCGCGGGCGCTGCCCGCCGACCGGATCGACGACAAGCCGATGCCGGCCGAGTGGCGGGTGGGGCTGCGGCTGGGCTTCGAGGCGCGGGTGCGGCCTGTGGTGCGGGGTACACGCAGAGGGGAGTGCAGAAATGCCGACGCACCATGCGGCGAACGCCGCCTTGCTCGCAAGAATCAGCGGGGCGAACGCCGCCTCGCTCGCAAGGAACAGTGCGACAACTGCCGCGCGAGTCCGGAGCAGGACGCCTTCTTGTATGAAGCCCTGATGCACAAGGATAAGGGCGAAATGGAACGGACCGGACGCACCCGCGAAGCAGTGTACCGGGACTGGCTCGCCGCCAAGATCGAGAAGTGTGGCGGCGCGGCGCTGGATAAGGAAGCGACGAAGCTGGTGTCGTTCCGGCGCACGCGGGCCGTCCGCAAGCGTCACCGCCGCTACAGCGAAGGCCCGGACGCGCTGATGCGCGGCGAGCTGGAGGTGACCGACTCGGCCGCGTTCGGCAAGCTGCTGGCGCGCGGCGTCGGCCGGCACCGCGCCTACGGCTACGGGATGCTGCTGCTGCGTCCCGCCGGAAGGCGCGGCTAGGCGTGGGGCACATGCACGTTAACAATCGAGGGAGGTAGTGGTTAGTGATTAGTTCTTAGTTGTTAGTTGTTAGTTGTTAGTTGGGGGGCAACAGCGTGGATCCCCTTCACGCACCTGACTACTGGCCACTGATCACTAACCACTAATAACTGACCACTAACTACTAACCACTAACCACTGGAGACTGCCGAATGTTGAGAGGACGCTTGGGACTGGAGACGGCCCGTATTCCCCATGCCGACCGGCACGGGCTGTTGTGGCTGTCGCGCGGGGCGCTCACCGTGCGGAACGGCACGCTTCGTTTCGAGCGGGAGAGCGCGCCCACGCGCGACAGCGGCCTGGATGCGGGGGAGTACGGGATACCGTTCCAATCGCTGAGCATGATCTTACTGGGCCCCGGCTCCACGGTCAGCCACGACGCGCTGCGGCTGATGGCGAGGCACGGCACGGCGCTGGTGGCGGTGGGTCAGGACGGGGTGAGGTGCTACACCGCGCCGCCGCTTTTGCCGGACACGTCGGACGTGGCGCGGCGACAGATGCGGGCGTGGGGCGACGCCGAGGGGAGCCGGATAACGATAGCGCGCAGGATGTACGCGATGCGGCTGGGGGAGGTGTTGCCTCACCGCGACATCGCCGCGCTGCGGGGGATCGAGGGTTCGCGCATGAGGCGGACGTACCAGGCGCTGGCGCAGAGGTATGGCATCGACTGGCGGGGTCGGCGGTACGACAGGGCCAATCCGACGGCGGCGGACATACCGAACCAGGCTATCAACCACGCCTCGGTGGCGGTGAACTCGGCGGCGGTCATCGCGGTCACGGCGACGGGGGCGATACCGCAGCTCGGTTTCATCCACGAGCACAGCGGGGAGGCGTTCGCGCTGGACATCGCGGACCTGTTCAGGGACACGGTGTTGCTGCCGGCGGCGTTCACGGCGGCGCGGGAGGTGGCGCGGAATCCGGGCCTGAACGTGGAGCGTCACACGAGGCGTCTGACGGGCGAGATGCTGAGGAAGGAGAGGGTGATTGCGTCGATGATCGACAGGATAAAGGATCTGTTCGAGGGCGTGGAGGCGTTGGAGGCGCCGGAGCCTGGCGTCGAAGAAGTGGGAGACGACGTGGCATGACGGTTGTGGTGACGATAAACGTGGGGGGCAGATACAGGGGGTTTCTGGCGTCGGCGATGCTGGAGATAGCGGCGGGGGTGTACACGAGCCCGGGGATGACGGCGGGCATCCGGGAGCGGATATGGGACGTGCTGAGCCGGTGGTACGCGGAGACGGGGGAGGGATCGATAGTGATGACGTGGCGGGACGATTCGGCGGTGAGCGGGCAACGGATACGGACGCTTGGGGAGTCGCCGAAGGAGATAGTGGACGCGGACGGGGTGTATCTGGTGAAGTACAGCTAGCGGCGCGGCGTCGGCGGTCGGTATCACGAACGAGGGGACGGGACTGGGCGGCGATATTCCCCTGACAGATAAAGGCCGGCGGCTTTTATCGGATGAGTTAGGGGTTGCCCCGCGCGGGCGGGGATAGACCTCGGCAGCATCTCGTTTGAGCCATCATCTCCCAGGTTGCCCCGCGCGGGCGGGGATAGACCATAGCAACGCAAATCGCCAGCGGTGCCGTGCGCGGTTGCCCCGCGCGGGCGGGGATAGACCTGGCACCGGCGCAGCGAGCACGTCCACCGACGGGGTTGCCCCGCGCGGGCGGGGATAGACCCTATCCGCAGGACGCGCCGCACATTCCGCAGGCGGTTGCCCCGCGCGGGCGGGGATAGACCATAGAGCGTGGCGAACGACACATCTAACTCAGTGGTTGCCCCGCGCGGGCGGGGATAGACCTTAGCAATGACAACTCGTCGCTCCCTTCCGGTGGGTTGCCCCGCGCGGGCGGGGATAGACCGCAGCGACGGGGCCGACGGTCGAAGACAGCAGGGGTTGCCCCGCGCGGGCGGGGATAGACCGTTAGCGCCGCTTTCTCCAGGTGGTTGCCGCTCGGTTGCCCCGCGCGGGCGGGGATAGACCGGACACCTGCGTCTGGCAGGGTATGGGCTGGTCGGTTGCCCCGCGCGGGCGGGGATAGACCGTTGCGGCCATGATAGCGGCGCTGCCTTTGGGCGGTTGCCCCGCGCGGGCGGGGATAGACCCTTTGGACCTTCTATGGTCGCGCTGTGTTCACAGGTTGCCCCGCGCGGGCGGGGATAGACCGCTGCTTGCCTTTGGCGCCTTCGCGGTGTTGATGGTTGCCCCGCGCGGGCGGGGATAGACCGTTGCGGCCATGATAGCGGCGCTGCCTTTGGGCGGTTGCCCCGCGCGGGCGGGGATAGACCCTTTGGACCTTCTATGGTCGCGCTGTGTTCACAGGTTGCCCCGCGCGGGCGGGGATAGACCGCTGCTTGCCTTTGGCGCCTTCGCGGTGTTGATGGTTGCCCCGCGCGGGCGGGGATAGACCCCGCCATGAAGCCATGAAGCGCCACCATCACCAGGTTGCCCCGCGCGGGCGGGGATAGACCGGAGCGCGCCAGGACGCAGCCGCCGCCGCAGGTGGTTGCCCCGCGCGGGCGGGGATAGACCGTCCGACGCGTCCGGCTTATGAGCGCGAACAACGGTTGCCCCGCGCGGGCGGGGATAGACCCCCGAGGTGGATTGATGACCACCGGCTCAGGAGGGTTGCCCCGCGCGGGCGGGGATAGACCTCGACGGCAGACTCAAAGCCGACGAGATAGCCCGGTTGCCCCGCGCGGGCGGGGATAGACCAAGATCGCCCTCTATGTCAGACCGAGTAGTGTCGGTTGCCCCGCGCGGGCGGGGATAGACCCGTCCGGCCCCACAGCGTCTATCAGGTTAGCCCGGTTGCCCCGCGCGGGCGGGGATAGACCGCCAAAGGAGGCAACATGGAAACGTTGATCGACGGTTGCCCCGCGCGGGCGGGGATAGACCCCGGTCGTGGGTCGCACGCAAGAGACGCCGGTCGGTTGCCCCGCGCGGGCGGGGATAGACCCTCTCCATCACGCAACTCAACTCGATCTGTTGGGGTTGCCCCGCGCGGGCGGGGATAGACCCGTCTGGGGGGGTTATGGCACAGGCAAATCGCAGGTTGCCCCGCGCGGGCGGGGATAGACCCGCCCGAGAACTGGAGCCAGACCTGGCCATCATGGTTGCCCCGCGCGGGCGGGGATAGACCGTTTGAGGACGTGGGGGAAAGCGTATCGGGATAGGTTGCCCCGCGCGGGCGGGGATAGACCGATGGTGTTATCGGGGTTGGCCGACATAGGTTGGGTTGCCCCGCGCGGGCGGGGATAGACCGTTGACCAGGTCATCGGCAACTACGCAGACACGGGTTGCCCCGCGCGGGCGGGGATAGACCCCTCGCCCTCACCCTCACCCTCGCCCTCACCCTGGTTGCCCCGCGCGGGCGGGGATAGACCTCCGGCCCCGCGCAGCTTCCCGCCGCAATCGACGGTTGCCCCGCGCGGGCGGGGATAGACCCGTTGATTCCGGGCGTTGGAGTCCACCAGGCGCGGTTGCCCCGCGCGGGCGGGGATAGACCTCCGGCAACGTCGCCACGGCCACCACCTGCAGGGGTTGCCCCGCGCGGGCGGGGATAGACCCCCGTCGACGGCCCCGTCCAGCGCGCCCGTGTCGGTTGCCCCGCGCGGGCGGGGATAGACCCGTCGCTTTTAGCGTTTTGTCCATCTCCTCGGCGGTTGCCCCGCGCGGGCGGGGATAGACCCTGGACATAGAGCGTACCGTCAGAACACTGGACGGTTGCCCCGCGCGGGCGGGGATAGACCCCAGCTACACGGCTACTACCTCGGACGCGAGCGGGTTGCCCCGCGCGGGCGGGGATAGACCCCAGACCGTGACCTTGCCCATAGCCCAGGTGGAGGTTGCCCCGCGCGGGCGGGGATAGACCTGAGATTCCCGAATCTTTCCACTCACTCGAGGCGGTTGCCCCGCGCGGGCGGGGATAGACCGCTAGATGCCTCCCCGTCCTCTTCGCGGCCAGGGGTTGCCCCGCGCGGGCGGGGATAGACCTCTCGCACGAATCGCGCAATCGTGGTGTCCGAGGGTTGCCCCGCGCGGGCGGGGATAGACCCAGCTAGAGGCAATCGAGCGCGCGAAGGAACTAGGTTGCCCCGCGCGGGCGGGGATAGACCCGACGTTTCGATTTCGCCGCCGCGCACGGCGATGGTTGCCCCGCGCGGGCGGGGATAGACCGATTCGCGCGTCGGCGTCCACGGGTCGCCCGGAGGTTGCCCCGCGCGGGCGGGGATAGACCTCGCGCACGTCAGCCCACGCCAGGCCGCCGCGTGGTTGCCCCGCGCGGGCGGGGATAGACCCCGGCCTGCCCTGGCCCTCGGTCGGCGTCCAGGGGTTGCCCCGCGCGGGCGGGGATAGACCGCTGCGCCAGGCCGCCGACCGACCGCCCAGGACGGTTGCCCCGCGCGGGCGGGGATAGACCGGTCGACCAGCGCCCTTAGCGCCTGCTCTCCGGGGTTGCCCCGCGCGGGCGGGGATAGACCGCAATGGCGCGCCCAGGGTGACCCGCGCGGACTGGTTGCCCCGCGCGGGCGGGGATAGACCTCGACGGCGTGGCCCTCGGTCGGCGTCCAGGACGGTTGCCCCGCGCGGGCGGGGATAGACCCTGGTGGCGCGCGTGCTCGGCTCAGGCGCGCGCGGTTGCCCCGCGCGGGCGGGGATAGACCCCCTGATACCGCCCTTATCGGGGCGAACCCGCCGGTTGCCCCGCGCGGGCGGGGATAGACCCCCCCGCCGTCAGATTCAGATAAACCCAACGGGGGTTGCCCCGCGCGGGCGGGGATAGACCCCGCTGGCGTAGTTACGGGAAGCACGCCCGTTGGGTTGCCCCGCGCGGGCGGGGATAGACCGCCTCTCTATTCAGTCTGACTAGGCGGGCTACCGGTTGCCCCGCGCGGGCGGGGATAGACCTCGAACATCGGGGAGCGGGACGGATTGTAGTATGGTTGCCCCGCGCGGGCGGGGATAGACCTCCGATGCTAGCGTCACCCACACTAACTGATAAGGTTGCCCCGCGCGGGCGGGGATAGACCCAGGCGCTGCAAGCGCCGCGCCCCGGCCGGATTGGTTGCCCCGCGCGGGCGGGGATAGACCCTGGTATGGCGTGGTATCCTTCTCTCTCTTTCAGGTTGCCCCGCGCGGGCGGGGATAGACCTCGTGCACATACGGAAGCACGGAGGAATCTGAAGGTTGCCCCGCGCGGGCGGGGATAGACCCGGCCGCCCCGAATCCGACGCCCTGGGCGGCCGGGTTGCCCCGCGCGGGCGGGGATAGACCGCGTTCGCCTTCTCTGTCAGCGTGTAGCGGGTCGGTTGCCCCGCGCGGGCGGGGATAGACCGCGTTCGCCTTCTCTGTCAGCGTGTAGCGGGTCGGTTGCCCCGCGCGGGCGGGGATAGACCTCATGGCCTTCCTCCTTTCTTTAAGATTGCAGGGGTTGCCCCGCGCGGGCGGGGATAGACCGGGGCCAGGACATAGCGGGTTGCCGTGCGACCCGGTTGCCCCGCGCGGGCGGGGATAGACCTGAGCATGTAGACCATGATATGCCGGTTCGGAAGGTTGCCCCGCGCGGGCGGGGATAGACCCGGCACGAGCAGCTAATCGAGCGGCTGGAGTCGGGTTGCCCCGCGCGGGCGGGGATAGACCTCACGGCCTGGAGTCGCGCGCTGGACATCGAGGGGTTGCCCCGCGCGGGCGGGGATAGACCGCGCGACCCGCTCGTGCGGGAGGTGGTGGGCAAGGTTGCCCCGCGCGGGCGGGGATAGACCCTTGCCGTCCCTGAGCTTCGTACCGCAGCCGCAGGTTGCCCCGCGCGGGCGGGGATAGACCGCCGCCGCAAACGACGGGATGCCCGAAGACGTCGGTTGCCCCGCGCGGGCGGGGATAGACCGGTTCGGCGAACTCGGGTGGCAGCCCTTCATGGGGTTGCCCCGCGCGGGCGGGGATAGACCTGAGCAATCTCGGCACAGGTCGAATCCGATGGTGGTTGCCCCGCGCGGGCGGGGATAGACCCCAGACTCGGAACGAGAGACATACTCGGACTGAGGTTGCCCCGCGCGGGCGGGGATAGACCGTGCGAAGCTCCGAACTGTCGCAGCCGCAAGGAGGTTACCCCGCACGCGCGGGATAGACAGGCGAGAGTTTTACGGCTGGCGTTGTTCGTGAAAAGGAGATAGTGGTCGGCCCCGGCGAAGCCAGGCCGCTACACGAGCCCGATGCCTCAGACAGCCGCATGGCCGGACGGGACGCGGAGGGCGTGGCCGTACCCAGGCCGGTTCCGTCTACAGTAAAGGGTGGTAGCGCATAGGGGATTCGAACCCCTGATCTCCGCCTTGAGAGGGCGGTGTCCTGGGCCACTAGACGAATGCGCCACGCAAAGGCCCGCTTGGAGCGCCAAGCTGGCTGGGGATCGAGGATTCGAACCTCGGCCTACGGATCCAGAGTCCGTCGTTCTGCCACTAGACTAATCCCCAGCGCATCTGTATTTTATCAAGCGTATTTCGCCATTTCAAGCCCAACCTCGTCCACGCTCCCGCCGTCTTTCCCGCGCAGGAACGTCACCCCCGCGAAAGCGAGGGCGGGAATCCGGCGGGACGGGGCCGCAACACGGAGAAAGCTCTTGAAGATAGGACTGTTTCTGAACACCCAGACGCCCGACAACGACAAGCTGCCGTCCGTCATCGCCGAAAGCGCCGAGCAGGTGCGCGCCGCGCGCGACGCCGGATTCGACGTCATCTGCGCCGGCCAGCACTACCTGTCCTCGCCCTACTCCCAGCCCGCCACGCTGCCGTTCCTCGCGCGCATGGCCGCAGAGTCGGGCGACATGGCCCTGTGCGCCGGCATCATCCTGCTGCCGCTCCACAACCCCGTGGACATAGCCGAGACCGTCGCCACCATGGACGCCATCACCAACGGGCGGTTCATCTTCGGCATCGGGCTCGGCTACCGCGACGAGGAGTACGCCGCGTTCGGCGTCCGCCGTTCCGAGCGCGTCCCCCGCATGACCGAGGCGCTCGATGTCATACGCAAGCTGTGGTCTGAGGACGAGGTCGAGCACCGGGGACGCTTCTACCACGTGCCCAGGTCCAACCCCACCACGCGGCCCGTGCAGAAGCCGCACCCGCCCATCTGGGTGGCCGCCAACCACGACAACGCCATCCGCCGCGCCGGACGCTGGGGCTACCCCTGGATGATCAACCCGCACGCCACCATGTCCATGATCGCCGAGCAGATTCCGCTCTACCGCGACGCGCTCGCCGACGGCGGCCAGCCGGATCCCGGCGAGCTGCCGCTGGTGCGCGAGATGTACGTCGCCGCCGACAGGGAGACGGCTTTCGTGGAGAGCCAGCCCTACCTGGAGGGCAAGTACGCCGCCTACGCCTCCTGGGGCCAGGACAAGGCGCTGCCCGGCGAGGAGGATTTTACGATTCCCTACGCCGACCTCGCCCGCGACAGGTTCGTGCTCGGCGCCCCCGACGACATCGTGCGCGAGATCGAGCGTTACGAGCGTGACCTGGGCATCACCCACATCCTCTTCCGTATGCAGTGGCCCGGAATGCCGCACGACCAGGTCCTGCGCCAGCTCGACATCCTCGACCGCGACGTGGTGCCGCGCATCTAGCCCTGCCTGAACCCAGATACTACAAAGGAGCCGCCACCATGAAACTAGGCGTAGTTTTTCCGCAGACCGAGATAACCTCAGACGCCGGCGCCGTCAGGGAGTACGCGCAGGCCGCCGAGGAGCTGGGCTATAACCACCTGCTGGCGTTCGACCACGTGCTGGGCGCGAACGCCGACAGCCGCCCGGGCTGGAGCGGCGCCTATCGCCACACGGACCAGTTCCACGAGCCGTTCGTGCTATTCGGCTACCTGGCGGGCGTCACCGAGCGCATCGAGCTTGTGACCGGCGTCATCATCCTGCCCCAGCGCCAGACCGCGCTCGTGGCGAAGCAGACCGCCGCGGTGGACGTGCTGAGCGGCGGACGGCTGCGACTGGGCATAGGCGTGGGCTGGAACGCCGTGGAGTACGAGGCGCTCGGTGAGAATTTTCATGATCGGGGGCTGCGCTCGGAAGAGCAGATCGAGCTGATGCGCCGATTGTGGACGGAAGAATTGATAACGTTCGAGGGCCGTTGGCACAAGGTCACCGACGCGGGCATCAACCCGCTGCCCGTCCAGCGTCCCATCCCGGTGTGGCTCGGGGGCCGCGCGCCGCAGACCATCAGCCGCATCGCGCGCATGGGCGACGGCTGGTTCCCGCTGTTCCCGCCGGACGACGAGGGCCGCGCCTTGATAGAGGATCTGCGCGAGCAGACTACCGCCGCCGGGCGCGACCCCGACGCCATCGGCATCGAGAGCTGGGTGTCGATAGGCCGAGGCTCCCCCGACGACTGGGCCGCCGTCGTCGAAAGCTGGCGCGAGCTCGGCGCGACGCACATATCGGTGAACACCATGAACGCTGGCCTGTCGTCGCCGGCCGAGCACATCGAGGCGATACGGCGGTTCAGGGAGGAAGTGGTTAGTGGTTAGTGATCAGTGGTTAGTTATTAGTTATTAGTGGTTAGTTGTTAGTGGGTCAGTGGCCGTGGTCTGCGTATCGCCCGCAGTCTGGTGGCGAACCACTGATAACTGATAACTGACCTACTGAACAACTGACAAACTGGCCTACTAATCGTTGGTCCACAACTCGGTGTCTGGGTAGTAGTCGCTCCAGCCGAACCAGAAGGCGTTGAAGGATGGGTACGTCTCCAGACGCTCGCCCTCCAACTCGCCCGCCAGGGCCACGCCGGTCAGCTTGTTCCACGTCGAGCCGGTCTCGGCGTCCACCATCTCGTCCGAGGCGTCGCCCTGCTCGAACGTCAGCGCGCGGTCGCCCACGCGCCGGCCGAACGCGCCCACCGAGCCGCTGGCGTCGTCTCGCGCCACCACTATCTCCGCGCCCTCGAACACGTCGTTCACCACCTGGGCGCTGTCCAGGTCGGCGTGAGCGTAGGCCCTCTGTGAGCTATCGCCTACGAGTCCCAGCACTAGCTGCTTGATGGACAGACGCTCGTCGCTGTTCGCCTCCGGCATGATCCCGGTCCTGGGGCTGATGTAGTAGCTCGAGTATGAGTCATAGGGCCGGCTACCCGTGTCCAGCGCGAGCGTGTCCGGATGCTCCGCCTTCCAGTCGCCCCAGGTGGTCAGCCGGGACGGGACCAGCGTCAGCCGCTCGCCGAGCAGCGGCCCCTCGACCGCCTCGCCCAGGAACTGGCTCCACAGCGTCTCCGTCTCCCTGTCGTACATCACGAGGGCGTTCATGATGAGCTTGCCGGACACCCCGAACGTCAGCGTCTCCGCCTTCACCGTGCGGGCATACACTATGCCCGTGAAGCAGAGCGGTCACCACGTTACCGCTACCGGCTCACCGCCCACCGTGTCGTTGACGATCTCGTGGCCGCTCAGGAACGCCGTGGAGTAGGCCCTGTGCTCATCCCCGATAGACAGCCCGATGACGAGATGCCCGTCGCTCATCAGCTCCGACGCCCGCTCGACGTTCAGAAACTCGGGGTCGTCGATGGAGGGGATGGCGTCGCGCGGCAGCACCGTGCGAATCTCCAGCGCGCCGGCGTCCGGCTGTGGCGCGGGCGTCGGGGTCACGCGCGTTCTGGTCGGCCCGGCGCCGCCGCTCGGCTTGGACGGCTCCTGGGCGGGACCGAGGCGCGTGGGGGGCAGGCCGCCGTTCGCAGGCGCCGCAGCGCCCGGCGCCACGTCGACGCCGGCGGGTGTCGCCTCTGGCGCGGCGCTTTCGGTGGAGCACGCCGCGAGCAGAGCAGTCACGAACACCGCCAGCGCCACGAGGCGCTCTCTCACACCCAACTCTCCTCGAGAAACTCGCCGATGGCTTCGATGGCCTGCTGGCCCTCGGGCAGTATCGGCGCGAAAAGGTGCCACGCGTGTACCATCTCCTCCCAGACCTGAAGCGTCGCATCGACGCCTGCGGCGCGTGCGCGCTCATCCAACCGCGTGGAGTCGTCGTACAGCGTCTCGGATGTGCCCACCTGTATCAGCAGGGGCGGCAGCCCTCGCAGGTCGGCGTAGATGGGCGCGGCCAGCGGCGTTCGCGCGTCCGCGCCCGCCAGGTACGCGGCAGCCGAATCGAGCAGGCCCTCGCGTCCCACCATCAGGTCCCACTTGGCCCGCGTCGTCATGGACTCGCCCAATGTCTCCATGTCAACCCACGGCGATAGGCACACCCCCGCCGCGGGCAGAGAGTGCCCCGCGTCTCGCAGCGCCACCATCGCCGCGACGGTCAGGCCGCCGCCCGCCGAGTCGCCCCCGATTGCCGCGCGCGCCGGATCGACGCCCTGCCCCACCAGCCAGCGGTACGCGGCGGTGGCGTCTTCCACCGCCGCGGGGTAGGGATGCTCCGGGGCGAGCCGGTAATCCAGCGCCAGCACGCGCGCGCCTGCTGCCGCCGACAGACGCCTCGCCAGCTCGCGGTGACTCTCAGGCGAGCCGGCGTTGTAACCGCCACCGTGCAGGTACAGCACCACGTGGCCCGCGTCCGCGCCCGGGGCGGACACCCACTCGGCCGGTACGCCGCCGGCGTCCACCTTCTCCGAGGACACGCCCGGCGTCGCGCCAAGCAAGCCGAAGAAGGCATCCATGCCCGCGCGTCGGTCCGCGACGCTTGGGCGTGTACCGCCCGTTGCCTGCCGGCGCATCTCCAGCATGTGCAGCACTCTCTCCAGTTCGGGGGATGGCATGATTTCACCTCGTCGTTGCATCTGCGCTACTGGTATCAATCTTACACCAAGCGCTGACTGGCCCGCCGTCGCCCCCCGGAGACCGTCACTCGCCCTGTGAAGCGAGGCTCCTGTGCGCTCTCAACCGCCGGCTTGCCAAGTCCTTGACATCGCCCTTAATCGTTGTTAACGTTCGCCCCAATCGTCTTCTGGTCGACGGGGGAGGGCCGTGTGGCCGCGACTTGAGACCGCCCATGAGAGGCGGGCGCCAAGCACATCCCCGTCTCAAAACCGCAACCCGGCAGGAGGACAAGTTGAAGAGAGCACGATCGAAGCTAGCAGTTTTCGCGTTGGTCGCGATTATGGCCGCATTCGCGCTGGCTGTAGTCGCCTGCGCCTCCGCGGAAGAAGAGGCGCCACCCACGCCGACGCCTGTAGACGTGTCGGGCATAATCAGCCAGGTGATGGCTGCCCAGCAGCCCGGGGTGACCACCGCAGACGTGACAGCCGCAATCCAGGCGGCGTTGGCCGAGCAGGAGGGTCTCACCTCCGCGGACGTGGCCAACGAGATAGCCAAGGCGCTGAGCGCGCAACCCGGCGTGACTTCCAGCGAAGTGGCATCGGCAATCGCGAGCGCGCTGGACGCGCGCCCCGGCGTTACCAGCCAGGACGTGGCGAATGAGATAGCCAGGGCGCTGAGCGCGCAGCCCGGCGTGACCGAGGAACAGGTCGCGGCCGCCATCGCGTCCGCGATGGCCGAACGCCCCGGCATCACCGAAGCCCAGGTCGCCGCCATCGTCGATAAGGCGATGGAAGAGCAGCAGAGCGAAATCATCGCCGCCGTCACCGAGTCGATAAACGTCAGCCTGGACGCGCCCGCACCGGTCGTTACCGGCGAGGCCCAGTACGGCGGTACACTCGTCACCATCGAGGCGGGGAACCTTCAGTCCATCGACTTCCACCGGGTGCTCAGCATTGGCACCATGCAGTGGTTCGCCAACATCCACCTGAATCTGCTGGAGGTCGATACGCAGACCCGCGACAGGGTGATAGGCGACGTTGCCGAGTCATGGGATGTCAGCGACGACGGCACCCAGTGGACCTTCAACATCCGAGAGGGCCTCACCACGCATCAGGGCAACACCTTCGACGCTGAGGACGTTCGCTACAACATCTGGCGCTGGCTCAACCAGCCAAACGACGTTGTAATGGCTCGCGCCGGCTGCGTTCGCAACACCACCATCGACGTGTCGTCACCGGACGCGCATACCGTGATCATGACCACAGGCTCCGAGGCCGGGCCCGCGCCCGCGGCGTCCTTCCTGAACTGCATCAGCCAGGCGTACCTGCTGCTTCAGCCCAAGGGTAATATGACTCCCGTGGACGAACCGGGCATGGACAGAGACCTGGAAGTCGAGGAAGTGGACGGCATCGGGCCGTTCATCTTCAACGAGTACGTGCCGGACAACATCATCAAGTCGACCAGGTTCGAGGACTACTACGAGAAGGACCCGGACCTGCCCTACCTGGACGCGTATCACTTCGCAATCATCACGGATGCCGCTTCCAGGATAGCGGCGTTCCGGACCCAGCGGGCGGACTTCTTCCCCACGTTCTCCACGCCCCGCAAGCCCGAGGCCGACCAGCTCAAGAAACAGTACGGCGACGCTATTACATACGTTCGCGTTCTCGCGCCCGGCAAGCGCGGCCTGCCGATAAACAACAACAGGCCCCCGTTCGACAACCCTAACATTCGCCAAGCGATGCACTTGGCCATAGACCGCCACGCGGTGAACGCGCTCCACCACGACGGCGTTGGCTTCTTGGCTGCCCCGTACCTGGGCATGTGGGACTGGATATACTCCTTCGACGACTACTACACCTGGCCCGGCTTCCGTTCCTACCCCGAGGGCCGCTTCGATGAAGACCTGGCAGAGTCCAAGCGCCTGCTCGAGGCCGAGGGCTACAGCGAGAGCAACCCGCTGAAGGTCTCGATCCTATCGGGCACCACCGAGTCCGACGAGATTACGATTGGGGACTCGCTTGACGACTCCTGGATCGAGGTCAGCTTCGACAGGGTGACCGGACCCGAAAACCGCGCGAGGAGGGCCAGCACGGAGTACGACACCTACTTCGAGAGTAAGGGCACCGAGTTCAACGACCCCGACGCCTACAACGGCCTGCTCTACATTCCGACCGCGGGCTTCAACTATACAAAGTGGCAAGACGACCGCTGGCTGGAGTTGAACGAGCTGCAGAAGGTGGAACTCGACCAGGCCCAGCGCGGCGTTTACCTGCGCGAGATGGCGGACATCATCTTCGACGCGCAGATATTCGTTGGCGTGATACGTCCCCGCCTCAACCAGATAAACTGGAGCTACATGGTCGGTTACGTCCACCCCAAGTTTACCCACCAGTCCACCTACCGATGGGACCACGTCTGGCTGAACAGGGACGCCGGCGCGCCGGATCGCTAACCGGCGGTCCCTGAGGAAATAAGCAACCCCAACCACCAGCCGCCCGCCGTGCAATGGCGGGCGGCTGAATCACTTTCTCAGCGCCATGCAGCAATACATCCTTAGACGCCTCTTCCTGTTCATTCCTACGCTCATCCTGGTAAGCGTGATTATCTTCACCATGCTCAGGATAGTGCCGGGCGACCCGGTGCTGCTCATTCTCGCCGGGCCCGAAGGTGAGGGATCGTACACACAAGAAGATTACGAGATGATGAGGGAGCAGCTCGGCTTCAACGACCCTTTCTACGTCCAGTACTTCAGATGGTCGTACGGACTTATCACGCTGGACTGGGGCCGCTCGCTCCAGACCAACGAGAGGGTCACGGATATCTTCAAGCGGCGCTACCCCGTAACCCTGCAACTGGCGCTGCTGTCGTTCCTGGTCATCTCCACCATAGGCATACCCATAGGCGTGCTGGCCGCCGTCAAACAGGACACGTGGGTGGACTACCTGTTCAGGAGCTTCGCCATACTCGGCCTCGCAATGCCCACGTTCTGGCTGGCGTTGCTCATACTGCTGGCCCTGTCTATCTGGTTCAACTGGATACCTCCACTCGAGTTCGTACACCTGTGGGAGGACCCCAGGACCTCTATCACGCAGCTCATATTCCCCGCTATCGCGCTGGGACTGAGCGCCCAGGGCACGACGATGCGCATGACACGCTCGCAGTTGCTGGAGGTGATGCGCGAGGACTACGTGCGCACCGCCAGGGCAAAGGGTCTCGCGGAGCGACTGGTCATTTTCCGCCACGCGATACGCAACTCCGTGCTGCCGGTGCTGACCATCCTCGGCCTGCTGCTGGGCGCGTTGTTGGGCGGCACTATCGTAATCGAGATAGTCTTCAACATTCCGGGGCTGGGCCGCCCCGTCATCAACGCGGTCGGCTCGCTGGACCAGCCGGTGCTCCAGGTCATAGTAGTGGCGTTCACTCTCATATTCCTGGTGCTCAACCTGTTGGTCGACATCGCTTACGCGCTGCTGGACCCCCGAATAAGGTACTCATAGGGGATGAGGGGGATACAATGACGAGCATAGCGCGATCGACGGAACTCGCGGACCTGCGGCCCAAGCGGACGTATCTGCAATCCTTCGTGCGCTTCCTTCGGCAGAAGCCGCTCGGTACGCTCGGCCTCGGAATCATGCTGGCGTTCGCCATCATGGCGCTGGTGTCTCCCTACGTGGTGCCCAAGGACATTCTTGAAACCAACCCCAGAACCATCCTGCAGGGACCCAGCGGCGACTCTTGGTTCGGTACCGACCAGTTCGGGCGCGACCTGTTCAGCCGCACCCTCTACGGCTCCCGCATATCGATGATGGTGGGATTCGCGGTGCTCATCATGGGCACGACCCTCGGCGCCATACTGGCCATCATCACGGCCTACATCGGCGGCAAGGTGGATCTGCTCACACAGAGAGTCGTGGACGCCATGATGGCCATTCCAACGCTCGTCCTGGCGCTGACGATAATGTCGGTGCTCGGCGCGTCGATGTTCAACCTCATCCTGGCAATCTCGATAGCGACCTTACCCAACGCGCTCCGCACCGTCAGGTCCGTCGTCCTGTCCATCAAGGCCACACAGTACGTGGACAGCGCGCGCGCCACCGGCTGCACCAGTCTGCGCATCATGATGTTCCACGTCGCGCCCAACTGCATGGCGCCCTACCTCGTCATTGCCTCCGTGGCGCTCGGTGGCGCCATCCTGTCGGAGGCCAGCCTCAGCTTCCTCGGAGCGGGTGCGCCCGAGCAGACCGTCACCTGGGGGTCGCTGCTCAGCCGCGACAAGCTGCAATACTTCGCGCTGGCACCGTGGATGGCCATATTCCCCGGCCTGTTCCTCACGGCGCTCGTGTTCGGCATCAACGTGTTCGGCGACGCCCTCCGCGACGTGCTCGACCCCAGGCTGCGCGGCTCGCGGTAGACAAGCGGCGCGGGCTGCCGTCAAAATGGACGTAGGTGAACACGTGGTGAAGGCGCGGCAGTTCCTGGCGGACGCTGAGGGCGAATTCGCCACCGGCGACCACATGCAGGCCTCCGAGAAGATGTGGGGTGCCGCCGCGCACGCCATCATGGCCGTCGCCCAGCAACGCGGCTGGCGCTACGGCGGCCACCGCCGGATGATAGAGGCCACCCAACGTATCGCGTCCGAACTTGACGATGAGGATTTGCGCTCGGGATTGGAGGCGTCGCGGCAGCTTCACTCCAATTTCTATCACGACCACATCAAAGAGGATGAACTGGAAACCATAACAGCGGGCGCACGCCGTTTCGTCCAGAAGATGCTGGCGCTGGTACAATAGAGCACTCGCCAAAGACGATTCGCGATATACCTCTACTAGTGAGAAACGAGATTGAGGGGACTATCGATTTCATGGTCATCCAGGAACGCAAAGACACGGCTTTAAGGTTGCTGAAGGACGCTGATGGCGAGTTCGTCATCGGCTCCGACTTGAAAGCCGCGACGATGATGTGCGACGCCGCAACCCATGCCATCAAGGCCGTAGCTGAGCATCGCGGCTGGCAGTGTCGAGACCTCGACTTCCGAGCGACTATGAAAGTCGGTCGGCGCATCGCGGACGAACTGGACGACAGCACGCTGCATCTGGGACTGATGGTGGCGGAAATGTTCCGTTTGCACGCTGATGTCGACTACTTGGAAGACTACGAAATCGAGCCGTACTACCAAGACGTGTGCAGCTTCGTTTACAAGATGCTGGCGCTGGTAGAATAGGCCGCACAGGAGATGACCGAGTTGAGTGAATCCGAAGGGCTGCTTTCCGGTTACAAGGTGCTGGACCTGAGCTCCGGCGTCGCGGGTCCATACGCCACCCGGCTGATGGCCTCCATGGGCGCCGACGTGGTGAAGGTCGAGCCGCCCGAAGGCGAAGTGTCCAGGCGCGAAGGCCCGTTCCCCGACGACGAGCCGCACCCCGAACGCAGCGCGCTGTACCTGTACCTCAACGTCGGCAAGCGGGGCGTGACTCTCGACCTCGACACGCCGACGGGCCAGGCGATGCTGCCTCGGCTGGCGTCGTGGGCCGACGTGCTCGTCGAGAGCTACCAACCCTCGCGCGCCGCGGAGATCGGCCTCAGCTACGATGCGCTCCACGAGTCCAACCCGTCGCTGGTGATGACGTCCGTAACCGACTTCGGCCAGACCGGTCCGTATAGGGACCACAACGCCAGGACGCTGAACCACTACGCCTACGGCGGCCTGATGTACATCACGGGCCGCCCGGAGAAAGAACCGCTACAGATGGGGCCGCGCGTGCCGGAGTACGGCACCGGCCAGAACGCCTTCGTCGCCACGCTGTCGGCGCTGTGGCACCGCGAGTCCACCGGCGAGGGCCAGCACGTCGACATCTCCGTCGCCGAGTACAGCGCGTCCATCCTCGAAAACGCGCTCACCATGTACAGCTACACCCGGCACAAGGTAACGCGCATGGGCCACCGCGGATACGGACGCGCCGCCTGGGGCATGTACCCCTGCAAGGACGGCTACGTGGGCGTCATAGCCGGCCCCGCACACCGCTGGCCCGCCATGGCTGAGCTTATGGAGGAGCCGCGACTGAACGACGAGCGATTCTCCACGGCCCGCGGACGCCAGGTGTACGCCGACGAACTGGAGGCGCTCATGGAGCCCTGGCTCATGCGCAACAACAAGCGCGAGATATTCGAGAAGGCGCAGAACATGGGCATCGCCTTCGCATACGTCGCCAGCCCCGGCGAGATATACTCGTGGGAGCACCTGCGCGACCGCGAATACTTCGTCGAAATCGACCACCCCGAGGTTGGGACTCTGGACTACGCCGGCCCACCCTTCCAGCCGGAGGGCGTGCCGTTCAACTGGTCCCGCGCCCCGCTGCTGGGCGAGCACAACGCCGAGGTGTACGGTGAAACGCTGTACCTATCTCCAGAAGAGCTAGTTACCCTGCGCGCCTCCGGCGTCATATAGTGAATGTAAAGGATTCGCAGACATGACTAAGGCCCTCGAAGGCATAAGGATACTCGACCTCTCCCGCATATGGGCCGGCCCCTACGCCACCAAGCTGATGGCCGACATGGGCGCCGACATCATCAAGATAGAGTCGGTGGACCGGATGGACACCACCCGGGGCGGCATCAATCCGCCGTCCGGCTCCGGCAACTATCCGGAGGCCGAGCCGGGCGAAGACCCCTGGAACCGCAACGGCTGGTTCAACTCGCTCCACCTGAGCAAGTACGGCGTCACCATCAACCTCGCCAAGGAGAGCGGCAAGGACCTGTTCTCCCACCTCGTCACCATCAGCGACGCCGTAATCGAAAACTACCGGCTGGGCGTGCTCACGCGGCTCGGTTTCGACTATGAAAAGCTGCGCTCCCTCAGGCCCGACATCGTGCTCATCTCCATGCCGGCGTTCGGCAATAAGGGCCGCTGGAAGGGCTTCGTGCAGTACGGCATAGGCCAGGAGCAGCTTTCCGGCATGGCCGACATGACCGGCTACTTGGACGAGGACGGCCCGATGAAGTCGGGCATCAACCACGGCGACCCCATAACCGGCTCGCACGCCGCCGGCGCCATACTCGCGTCGCTACTCTACCGCAGGCGCACCGGCCGCGGCGTCTACGTGGACCTGTCGCAGCTAGACTCGTCGGTGTCGCTCATCGGCGACGCCATACTGGGCTTCCAGATGACCAACCGCAACCCCGAGCGCCGGGGCAACCGCCACCAGTACATGGCGCCGCACGGCATCTACAAGTGCCGCGGTGAAGAAGAGGAGTGGGTGGCTATCGCCGTCGCCTCCGACGAGGAGTGGCGCGCGCTGTGCGCCGCCATCGGCAAGCCCGGCCTCGCGGACGATGCGCGATACGCCGACGTCCTGGGCCGCTGGCGCAGCCAGGACGAGTTGGACGCGGTGTTGTCCGAGTGGGCGAAGGACCAGGACAGCAACGCCGCCATGCAGGCGCTACAGGCCGTCGGCATCGCCGCCACCCCCGTCGAATCGTCGGAGATGATATTCGACGACCCGCACTACCAGGAGCGCGGCCTCATGGAGCTGGTCGACCACCCCTCCACCGGCCCGCAGTTCATGCCCGGCATAAGCTGGAAGATGTCCAAGACGCCGGGCGAGGTGCGCTGGCCCACTCCCAGGCTCGGCGAGCACAATGAGACGGTCTTCGGCGAGCTGCTGGGCCTCGACGCCGCCGAGTTGTCCGACCTCGAAGCCGAGGGCGTCATAGGCAACGTGCCCACCCGCGACAACTAGCGCGGCGGGCGGTCGTGCTATAGGATTGACTTACGATGACGACGCAACACGAAACGACAATCCAAGAGTACGTCGCCCAGGCGTTGGAGTTCCTCTCGCAGTCCGAGGCCGAGTTTGCGGCGGGCGACACGCGGCAGGGTGCCGAGAAGCTGTACGGCGCGGCGTGCCAGGTAGTGATGGCTGCCGCCAAGCAGCGCGGCTGGGGTTACCGCTCGCACAGGGACAACAAGAACACCGCCATCAGACTGGCCGACGAGTACGGGGACCTTTCGTTATCCCTTGGCTTTGCGGCTGCCGAGAGGTTTCACGTCCACTTCTTCCACGGCGACATGGAGGACTACCAGATTGACGGGGACCGCCCCCAGGTGGGAGCCTACGTGCGGCGTATGGCGGCCCTCGTCGAGGAGTACGAGGCCAACGGTAGTGCGTGAATCCGAGCTACCGTTGTTGAACAAGGACTGACTTTCCGTGACGACGCAACACGAAACGACAGTCGAAGAATGTGTCGCCCAGGCGTTGGAGTTTCTCGCGCAATCCGAGGCCGAGTTCGCGGCGGGCGACACGCGCCAGGGCGCGGAGAAGCTGTACGGCGCGGCGTGCCAGGTAGTGATGGCTGCCGCCAAGCAGCGCGGCTGGGGTTACCGCTCGCACAGGGACAACAAGAACACCGCCATCAGACTGGCCGACGAGTACGGGGACCTTTCGTTATCCCTTGGCTTTGCGGCTGCCGAGAGGTTTCACGTCCACTTCTTCCACGGCGACATGGAGGACTACCAGATTGACGGGGACCGCCCCCAGGTGGGAGCCTACGTGCGGCGTATGGCGGCCCTCGTCGAGGAGTACGAGGCCAACGGTAGTGCGTGAATCCGAGCTACCGTTGTTGAACAAGGACTGACTTTCCGTGACGACGCAACACGAAACGACAGTCGAAGAATGTGTCGCCCAGACGTTGGAGTTTCTCGCGCAATCCGAGGCCGAGTTCGCGGCGGGCGACACGCGCCAGGGCGCCGAGAAGCTGTACGGCGCGGCGTGCCAGGTCGTCATAGCCGCGGCCAAGCAGCGCGGCTGGAGTTACCGCTCGCACCGAGCCACCCAGAACGCCGCCACGAGACTGGCCGACGAATACGACGACCCATTACTGACGAACGGATTCACGGCTGCCGAGAGGTTTCACATCCACTTCTTTCATGGCGACATGGAGGACTACGAGATAGACTCCTCCCGCCCTGGAGTGAGCGCATACGTGCGGCACATGGCCGGCCTCGTCGAGGAGTACGAGGCCAACGGCAGAGCGTGAAACCGCTCTATCGTCGTTCGATAAGGACTGATTCTCCGTGACGACACAAAACGAAACGACAGTCGAAGAATGTGTCGCCCAGGCGTTGGAGTTTCTCGCGCAATCCGAGGCCGAGTTCGCGGCGGGCGACACGCGCCAGGGCGCCGAGAAGCTGTACGGCGCGGCGTGCCAGGTCGTCATAGCCGCGGCCAAGCAGCGCGGCTGGAGTTACCGCTCGCACCGAGCCACCCAGAACGCCGCCACGAGACTGGCCGACGAATACGACGACCCATTACTGACGAACGGATTCACGGCTGCCGAGAGGTTTCACATCCACTTCTTTCATGGCGACATGGAGGACTACGAGATAGACTCCTCCCGCCCTGGAGTGAGCGCATACGTGCGGCACATGGCCGGCCTCGTCGAGCAATACCACAAGGCCCCTGGACATGGTGGATAACACCCTCTCACCACACGGCGGCGTCCTCGTCGACCGGGTAGCGACGCAACCAGTGTCCGCCGCCTCCCTGCGCGGGCTCAAGTCCATCGCCATACGCGACCAGATAGCCCACGAGTGCGTAAGCATCGCCTACGGCTTCTTCTCGCCCCTTGAAGGCTTCATGCTGCGCGAGGACGTGGATGCCGTCTGCGACCGCATGACCCTCGCGAGCGGCTACGTCTGGAGCGTGCCTGTCGTCTTTGACATCTCCCGTGCCGACGTCGACCGTCTGTCCCTGCGAGAGGGCGACACGCTGCTGCTGACCCACGAGAGTCAGCCGGTGGCGACGCTGGACGTGGAGCAGCTCTACTCATTCGACAAGCAGCACATGGCCGCTGCCGTTTACGGCACCACGGACGCCAACCACCCCGGCGTGCAGCGCACCTACGCCTACGAGGACGTATTCGTCGGCGGCAAGATTACCCTGGTCAACCCACCCACCATCAACCCGCCGTTCGACCGCTTCTGGTATCCGCCCTCGGCCATGCGCCGGCGCTTCGCCGACAACGACTGGGGCCGCGTGGCTGCGCACCAGACGCGCAACGTTCCGCACGCCGGCCACGAGTGGCTGATGAAGGGCGCCTGGTTCGCCGCCAACGCGGACGCGGTGCTGGTCAACGCCGTAATCGGCGAGAAGAAGCCAGGCGACTTCATCGACGAGGCCATCATCCTGGCCCACGACGTGCTGCGCGATGCGGGCTACTTCCGCCAGGACGTCCACATGGCGTCCATGCTGCTGTGGGACATGCGCTACGCCGGCCCGCGAGAGGCCGTGTTCCACGCCATCGTGCGCAAGAACCTCGGCTGCACCCACCACATGTTCGGTCGAGACCACGCGGGCGTCGGCTCCTACTACGACCCCTACGCCTCACACCGCATATTCGACGAGATACCGCCCATCGGCATCGAGCCGGTGGTTACGCTGGAGTGGTGGAACTGCCCCGTGTGCGCAGGCATAGCCTACGAGGGGTTGTGCGACCACGCGGACGTCAAGCAGGATCTCAGCGGCACCCTCATGCGCGCCACGCTCGAGGGAGGCGTCACCCCGTCGCCGCTCATCTTCCGCGCCGAGGTCTTCGAGCTGGTCATGGAGTGCGCCCAGAAGTACGGCTTCGGCTCACCCTTCGTAACCGAGAACTACCTCCGCAACCGCCAGCCCGTGCTAACCTTCGGCCCCTTGGCGTAGTCGCTCAAAGGTCCCTTCCCCCTCGATGGGGGAAGGTTAGGATGGGGGTGACGTATCCCAACCCGCATCCCTCTCCTTGCCCAACCGCGCGCTTCCCATTAGAATGGAGTAGGCGCAATCGCGCGTCGGGGTGTGGCCCAGTCGGTAGGGCGCTACGTTCGGGACGTAGAGGTCGCGAGTTCAAGTCTCGCCACCCCGACCATTCCTCATCCATCTCTGCGCCGCGCGTCCGGCGAGGTCGCCGGAGATTCCGCATCAAGAGGAGGTCAGACCATGCGTGTAGCTGTTGTAGGCGCGGGCATATTCGGAATGGGAACCGCCATCGAGCTGCGGGGCCGCGGCCACGACGTCACCCTCTTCGAGCAGGGCGCCATACCCTACGAAAACGCAAGCTCCACCGACGTCGCCAAGGCCATCCGCCGTGTCAACTACGCGCCCAGTCATCCCTACGTCGAGCTTGTCGAGCGTTCGGGCAGCAAGTGGGCCGAGTGGCAGCGGCGGCTCGGCGGCTCCTTCTACTTCCAGTGCGGCCAAATATCCATTTACTCAGAATCCGAACTCGCGTCCGGCGGCGACTCGATGACCAGCATCGAGCATCTCGAGTCCACCCGTGCGGAGTTCCGCACGCTCACCCGTGAGCAGGCCGCCGCGCGATTTCCCCAGTTCGCGTTCGACGACTCCGACGAGCGCGTCATCTTCGACTCCTGGGCGGGCTACCTCGCAAGCGGCCAGGCCGTTACCGACCTCGCCCGGCTCGCCGCCGCCGATGGCGTGACCCTGAACGAGCACACGCGCGTCGTCGGCCTGACGGAGACCGATTCCGGCGTCGAGGTCGCGACGGAGCGCGGCAGCTTCGAGTTCGACAGGGTGGTGGTCGCCGCCGGCCCCTGGGTCGGCAGGCTGCTGCCCTCAGTTGGCGACACCATGCTCATAAGCCGCCAACAGATGGCCTTCTGGAGGCCCGAGGACCCCGCCCCGTTCCGCGCGGACGTGTACCCCGGCTGGTCATGCCACCCCAAGACCGAGGGCTGGTACGGCTTCCCGCTGCTGGCAGACGGCAACGTGAAGGTCGCCAACGACATGGTGGGCGAGGAGGTGGACAGCGACGTTGAGCGCACCAACACCGACGCCTTTATCGAAGAGGTGCGCGAGTTCGTCGACAGGCGTCTCCCTGAGCTCGCGAAGGGCGAGTTCCTGGGCGGCCGCTCGTGCCTGTACACCAACACGCCCGACGGCCACTTCGTGGTGGACTGGGCGCCCGGCATGAGCAAGACCGTCGTCGCGGGCGGCGGCAGCGGCCACGGCTTCAAGTTCGGCGGCTCGATAGGCGAGGTCGTGGCCGACGCCCTCGAGGACAAGGCCAACCCCCTGGGGGACCTGTTCCGCATAGGTGACCGCCTGCAAACCGAAGGCGACAGCCGCAGGAGCAGGATGTGATGACTACACGAGTTGATCCGGAAGCCCAGAACCTCTACACGAATTCCATCGTCATCGACGCGCTGAACGTCAGCAACTGGGACAGCCCCGCTGTCTATCACAGCCTCAGCGCGGGCGGCGTCACCGCGATCAACGCCACCATCGCCACCTGGGACAACTTCCTGGAGACGCTCAACCACGTCACCCGCTGGATGAGACGCTTCCGAGACCGCGCCGACACGCTTTCGCAGGTCACGACCGCCGAGGACATCCGCCAGGCCAAGCGAGACGGCAAGGTGGGCGTCATCCTCGGCTTCCAGAACGCCTCGCCCATTGAGAACGACCTTGACCGCCTCGCCCTCTTCCACGCCCTCGGCGCCCGCATCATCCAGGTCACCTACCACGAAGCCAACCTGCTGGGCAGCGGTTGCTACGAGCGTTACGACTACGGCCTGACCCACTTCGGCGTGGACGCCGTGCGCGAGATGAACCGGCTGGGCATCCTCATGGACCTGTCCCACGTCGGCGTCCGCACCACCATGGAGACCATCGAACTGTCCGAGCAGCCCGTCGCCGTAACACACGCCAACGCCAAGTCCTACCACGACATGCCCCGCAACAAGGAGCTCGACGCGGTCAAGCTGCTGGCCGAGAAGGGCGGCGTGATAGGCGCCACCTGCATCACCAGTATGTTGCGCACGGGCTTCGAGTCCACCATCGAGGACTATGTGGACGCCATCGACCACCTTGTCGAACAAGTCGGCATAGACCACGTGGGCATCGGCACCGACTACACCCAGGACCAATCGGAGGCGTGGTGGAAGTACATCAGCGCCCAGCAGGGCACCAGCTTCCCCCTCAAGGCCATCGCCGACGCCCCGCCTATCGACTACGCCACCGTCAACTACTACCCCGCCGACCTGGACACCCCCGACAAGCTGCCCAACCTCACGCGCCCGCTGCTAAACCGCGGCTACAAGCCGGACGACGTCGCCAAGCTCCTCGGCGGCAACTGGCTCCGGCTCTTCCAACAAGTCTGGCAGGGCTAGTCTTCTCTCTTCCGACCGGAGAGGGTTAGGATGGAACGCGTGTGCCCAACTGATGTAAAGGCGGTTCGTGAACCGCGCGTGTTCCAAACAATCATGCTGCTTGACATTTTGCGGAACCAGGTTTATCCTAGTTTGCGAACTCAGGTGCGTCCTGAGACCAATACCACTGGCGGCGGCTGCGTGTCTGCCGCCTTTTTTTGTGAGTGAGAAGTGTCTGAGCGAGTCTGTATTTTCGTTGATGGTGAGAACTTCAGGCATTCCATCGGAAGCCTCTTCTCCAACTTTAGGCGCTCAGACTACCTCCCGAAGAATGCCGACTGGACTTCGCTGTTCGACTGGCTAGCCAGTGCGTCAATCGAGGGTGGGGTCAGGGTCAGAACATATTGGTATGTCGTCGCATCCGTCGACTTTTATCCATATCGCTTCCCCAACGCCTACACTCGCTCAGACAGCCTATTGCGGTTGCTCTCCGGTCATCTCCCGTACAAAGCACAACTCGAAGCGCTGGCTGGCGATGCCCTGAGTTCTAGGATGGAGGGTCTAGCCACCACCCTCAAACAACGGCATAGTCGGATGCTCAATAGAACAAACGGTTGGCTGGCTGTGCAAAACGCAATTGCTGGTCGGCACAAGGCAGTAGAATTCAGGCGTGCAGGAACAATCACTTACAATCTGTTTGAAGAGAAATTCCTGACTGAAAAAGCTGTTGACGTCAAGCTCGCGACGGATCTCATCGTACTGAGAGACATCTACGACGTGGCCCTGATTCTGTCTGGCGACCAAGACTACGTTCCGGCGGTTGAGGTTGTCAAAGACTCGGGAAAGAGGGTTATCAACGTTGCCTTTCGGACCAGGGGCGGCAAGCTCCTTCCCGGAGGAGCGAGACGGCTAAACCAAGTGGCGGACTGGAGCTTCGAGGTCGACTTTAGTTCCCTCGGCGAGTACCTCGGTCTAGTTGACGTCTAGTACCCGCGCACGCCCCTTTCGCTGCCTGTTTACATTTCTGCCCTTCGCGCCCTTCGTGGATAATCATCCCCCCCACGCTTTGACGCCGCCCGCCGCCCGTTTGTATAATCGCCCCGACGATTCCGATTCTGAGGAGCGCGCCGCTCACGCATGGCTGACACTCACTCCACGCAGGCCGAACCGCACGCCGCGAGCGCGGACGCCGACAGGCTGGACACCGACGAGCTTGTAGACGTTTACCGCGACATGACGCTCGGACGCGCCCTCGACGAGCGCATCTGGATGCTCAACCGCCAGGGCAAGGCCGCCATCGTCGCGTCCATGCAGGGCCACGAGGCGGCGCAGCTCGCCAGCGTCAGGGCGCTGTGCAAGGACACCGACCTGTTCTACGTTTACTACCGCGACCTGGCCGTCATGCTCAGCCTGGGCCTATCGCCGGCCGAGGTCATGCTCGGCTTCCTCGCCAAGGAGGGCGAGCCGCTCAGCGGCGCGCGCCAGTTCCCCGGCCACGGCGCCGACCCCGCCCGCCGCGTGTACAACCTCTCCAACGTCGTCGGCACCAGCATCCCGCAGGCCGTCGGCGCCGCGCTCGCGGCCAAGATGCGCGGCGAGGACACCGTGGTGATAAGCTACTTCGGCGACGGCGCGTCCAGCCAGGGCGACTGCCACGAGGCCATGAACTTCGCCGCCGTGCACAAGCTGCCCGTCATCTTCTTCTGCGAGAACAACAAGTACGCCATATCGGTGCCCCTGGACAGGCAGATGGCCGTCGATAGCGTCGCCAGCCGCGCGTCCGGCTACGGAATGCCCGGCGTCGAGGTGGACGGCTGTGACACCAACGCCGTGTTCGAGGCCACCGCTCAAGCGGCGAGACGGGCGCGCGCCGGCCAGGGGCCGACGCTCATCGAGGCGCACGTGGAGCGATACCTGCCCCACACCAGCGACGACGACGACACGCGCTACCGCGAGCGCGAAGAGATAGAAGAGGCCCGCAAGCGCGACCCGCTGCGTATCCTTCGCGAGCACCTTTTCGAGCTTGGCGCCCTCACCGAAGAACTGGACGCCCAGTTCGCCGCCGACGCCCGCCGCGCCGTCAACGAGGCCACGGAGTTCGTCGAGGCCGCGCCCTACCCCGAGGCCACCGACTTCCACGAGCACGTGTACGCCGATTCCGCCCCTTCCGGGGGCGCGCCATGACGCAGATGACCGTCATAGAGGCCGTCCGCGACGCGATGCGCGAGGAGATGCGCCGCGACGAGCGCGTGTTCATCATGGGCGAGGACATCGGCCAGCGCGGCGGCGTCTTCCTCGCCAGCGACGGCTTCCTGGACGAGTTCGGCGAGCAGCGTGTGATCGACACCCCGCTGGCCGAGTCCTCCATCGCCGGCATCGCCCTCGGCGCCGCCCTGAGCGGCATGAGGCCGATAGCCGAGATCGAGTTCGCCGACTTTATCTGGCCCGCCATCAACCAGCTCGTTGGCGAGGCCGCCCGCGTCCGCTACGGCACCTACGGCAAGCTCGGCGCCCCCATGGTCGTCCGCGCGCCCTACGGCGGCGGCGTGCGCGGCGCGCTCTACCACTCCCAGAGCGTCGAGGTCGTGTTTGCCCACACGCCGGGCCTCAAGGTCGTCACCCCAGCCACGCCTTACGACGCCAAGGGCCTGCTCAAGAGCGCCATACGTGACGACGACCCCGTCATCTTCCTGGAGCACAAGCGCACCTACCGCCTGGTGCGCGGCGAGGTGCCCGACGAGGAGTACACCCTCCCCATAGGCCGGGCCGACGTCAAGCGCGCCGGCGAGGACGTGAGCGTCATCACCTACGGCCTCATGCTGCACCACTGCCTGGAGGCCGCCGAGGTTCTCGCCGCCGAGGGCGTCAGCGTGGAGGTCGTGGACCTGCGCTCACTGCGCCCGCTGGACGCCGACACGGTGCTGGCGTCCGTCCGAAAGACCGGCAAGGCGCTCATTGTCCACGAAGACACCAAGATGGTGGGCATAGGCGGCGAGGTCGCGGCTATCATATCCGAGGAGGCGTTCGAGCATCTCGACGCCCCGGTCCGGCGACTCGCGGGCCCCGAGGTCCCCGCCATGCCCTTCGCCCCCCCGCTCGAGGCCGAGTTCATGCTCGACACGGAGAAGATAGCGGCGGCGATGCGGGATTTGGCGGCGTATTAGTGGTTAGTAGTTAGTGGTCAGTTGTTAGTTATTAGTACGAATTGGATAGCGGGGCCGTTCACTGACCACTGAAAACTAACCACTAACAACTGACTACTAATAACTATCCTGCGAGGCACCCCCCTATGCGAATCGAACTGCCCCAGGTCGGAGAGTCCGTCACCGAAGGCGTCATCGGCAAGTGGCTGAAGCGCGTGGGCGACTCCGTGGAAAAGTACGACCCCCTGGTGGAGGTCGTCACCGACAAGGTGAACATGGAGATGCCCTCCCCCGTGTCCGGCGTGCTGACGCACATCCTGGCCCACGAGGGCGAGACGGTGCCCATGGGCGCGCCCATCGCCGAGATAGAGGTCGAAGGCGAGGTTCCGGCACAGCCTGAACCCGCCGCCCCCGCCGCGCCGGAACCCACGCCCGCGCCCGTAGGCACCACCGGCGTGCTCCTCAAGGACGTCGCCCCCGTCGGGCCCACCGGCTCCGGCGGCGTGCCGACTCCCCCACCGTCAGACCTTCAAGAAATCCCTTCCCCCTCGAGGGGGAAAGTTAGAGCCTGCCCCGTACTCGATACGGGGATGGGGGTGAGCGCGTCCAGCGGCAAGGAACAGCGCCAACGCCGACGCTACTCCCCCGTCGTGATGCGCCTCGCCGAGGAGCACAACCTGGACCTCTCGCTGCTGGAGGGCACCGGCATCGGGGGCCGCGTCACCAAGAAGGACGTGCTGCGACACCTGGAGGCCACGCCCGCCGCCGTTACCGCGCCCACTGAGCCCACGTCCATCGCCGCGCCGCAGCAGGACGAGACACGCCTGCCGCTCACCCCCACTCGCCGCCTGATTGCCGCCAACATGACCCGCAGCGCCACCGAGATTCCGCAGGCGTGGAGCATCACCGAGCTGGACGTGTCCGGCCTGGTGGCGCGCCGCGAGGCGCTCAAGGACGGCTTCCGCGAGCGCGAGGGCGTCAACCTCACCTACCTGCCCTTCGTGCTCAAGGCCGTGGCCGAGGCGCTCAAGGAGAACCCGCTTGTCAACTCCTCCTGGGGCGAGGACGCCATCATTCTCAAGCGCCGCGTCAACATCGGCGTCGCCGTGGCCGCCCCGGCCGGCCTGATAGTGCCCGTGATACACGACGCCGACGCGCTGAGCGTATCCGGCCTCGCCCGCCGCCTCGACGACCTCACCCGCCGCGCCCGCGCGGGAAAGCTCAGCCTGGACGAGGTACAGGGCGGCACCTTCACCCTCAACAACACCGGCGCGTTGGGTTCGGTGGCGTCCCAGCCCATCATCAACCACCCCCAGGCCGCCATCCTCACCACCGAGGCCATAGTCAGGCGCCCCGTGGTCGTCGGCGACGGCATAGCCATACGCTCCATGATGAACGTCTGCTTCACGTTCGACCACCGCATCCTGGACGGCGCCGAGGCGTCCGCCTTCACCAACGCCGTCAAGCAGCGCCTTGAGGCCATCGGCCTCCACACCGGAGTATACTAGCCCAAGGCGTATGTCTCACATGTGTGATAGCCACCGCGCAATCTGAATAACGGGTTCTCAAATTGGCCTTTCGAATCGACTTCTTAGGCATCGATGACCATATCCTTGACAAGATTGAAGCCAAGCACAGCGTTACCTATGTCGAAGTTGAGGAGGCGTGTTTTTCGTCTCGAAGCCACGTTAGAAGGGATAGACAAGGCTTGTACAAGTTGTTCGGGCGAACAGAGGGTGGTCGATACCTTCTTGTTGTGCTCGTGAACATTGATGGGAATGACTGGAAGATCGTTACGGCCCGTCAGATGAACAGAAGAGAAGTCAGGCTCTACAACAGATCGGTAGGAGGCGGATGAATGGAGGCGATTGACAAACGGATAGAAGCCATTGAAGAAGGCGATGCCTGGCACGAGTCCGACGAGGTCGTCGAGTTGGACGTCGATGAGAATGTAGGCAGAATAGTCACGCTGAAGCTCTCATCGGAAAACTGGAAAAAACTGAGTAAAGAAGCCAAAGCGCTGGGAGTACGCCCAGGTGCCTTAGCTGCAACGTGGGTGCTGGAACGATTGCACAGAGGGGCCAAGGCTAGAGTCTAGTCTGGACCCTGAAGACTCAGTAGGCCCCATGAACCCCTGCCTCGCCATACCCCTCGGCCGCGTCCCGTACACCCCCGCGCTCCGGATGCAGCGTCGCCTCCACCCACGAGTTGCCACGGGCGAGCTTCCCGACCTGCTGCTCCTGCTCGAGCACGACCACGTAATCACCCTCGGCAAACGCGGCAGCGGCGCCGACGTGCTCGCCGACTCCGACACGCTCGCCGACCTCGGGATCGACGTCATCGCCACCGACCGCGGCGGCGAGGCCACCTACCACGGCCCCGGCCAACTCGTCGGATACCCCATCGTCAACCTTCGCGGCGGCATAGGCGGCGCGCTGCGCTACGTCACCGCACTCGAGACGGCCCTGGTGGCCACGCTCGCCGAGTACGGCATCCGCGCCGAGAGCGAGGGCAGGCCCACCGGCGTCTGGGTCGGCGACGCCAAGATCGCCGCCATAGGCGTCAAAATCAGCCGCGGCGTGTCCATGCACGGGTTCGCGCTCAACGTGTCCACCGACATCGGATACTTCGAACACCTGGTACCCTGCGGCATCCCCGGCGGCAGCGTAACGTCCATGACGCTGGAGTTGGAGCGTCACGTGAGCCTGGAACAGGTAGCCGCCGCCGCCGCGCACAATTTCGGCAGGGCCATTGGGCGCCCAATCGAGTGGGCCGCGCCGGAGCGCATCGGCGAACGCGCGTCGTTTCATACGTCATTGCGCTGCAATGACGCGCAAGGAGATATCCTATGACTGAACGAGACTCGCTTGGCGATCGCGTCAGCCGTCTTGAAGCGGGCTACGAACACTTAGTCACCAAGGCTGATTTGGAGCGTCTCTTCAATAGGATGCTGTTGGCGCTGTTGGCGGTTTCCGCTGTTGTCGTCGCAATCCTGCGGTTGTGGCCGCAGTAGGGGCGTCCCTCGTGGGCGCGCTTGTGCGTCAGGTGAATGTGCGCCCTACCCACACCGTCACCCCGCGGGCGTAGCCTCCGCCGGGCCAACGTCCGGGTCTATCCCCAGTTCCTCCAGCAGCTCCAGGAACTCGCTGTAGCGTGACACGCCCGCCACGGCGTCCAGGAACGACACCACGTCGGCGTACTTCGCCCGCGCCCGCCTCACCTGCTCGCCGATGGGACTGATGGACGCGGGGCCTTCCGCGTACCTGCCCCGGAACGCGAAGAAAGCCTGGTTCAGCTTGCGTATGCCGTAACCGTGCAGACGCAGATTCCACCACTGCTGCTTCATGTACTCCTCCGCCTCCTCCACCTTGCCCTCGTCGAGCAACTCCCCGGCCCGCTCCCGCGTCTCCCTAAGCGTCTGCGTGAAGAACGGGTACGCCTCCTCCACCGGCATGTACCGCAACGCCGACTCCTCGAGGTCGCCGCCCATGCGCTCGAAGGTCTTGTCCCCAAGCTCGCGCCCCGCTATGTCCGCCACCGTCTCGTTCAGCGTGAACATCTCCTCCGACGCCCGGAAGTTCTGGCCCAGCGGCCGGATGAACAGGTAGGCGTGCATCCATTCGTGGGCGGCGGTGCGGCAGATGAAGCGAAGCTGCCCCAGGTCCGACACCAGCAGCGGATAGGTGGACAGCCCCGCCAGGTTGTCCACCAGCGCCGACAGGTCGTACCGCTCCAGCAGCTCCTTCTCGATCAGGTCCCGCTCGAAGCCCGGGATGTCGGGGTGCAGCATCACGGCGTCCACCAGTTGAATGTGGTCGCGCCGCGACACCACCAGCAGCGTGGGCGGACGCTGGAACGCGATGTCCACCGGCGGAACGATGATTCCGTACCGCGAGCCGAACCCCTCGTCCAGCAGCACGGCGCTCATCTCCGATTCCAGCGTCTCTTCGGCCTCCGGCCTGAGGCTGTTTTGTTCCGCCAGCAGCTCGTCCAGGTATTCGCGCGAGAGCGTCTGCCGCCGCTCGGCGCCGCCCGCCGCGGTGCTTCCGCCCAGGTAGGGCCGTTCCAGCCTGGCCTCCTCCTTGTTGGCGCGCCGCGTAACCTGGAGATAGTCGTCCAGTATGGCGAGCCGCTCCTCGCGGGTGGGGTCCCATCCTGGCAGCGCCGAGGCCGCCAGGTGAAACCACTTGTCGAAGAAGTTGGCCGCCTCCCACCCCACAAGCGAGAACAGGTAGCCCGCCGCCACCCGCTGCGCGGGCGTTATGGGGTGGTTATCCAGCCGGACCAGCAGAAACAGCGCGCAAACTACCGCGAGCGCCACCCTGCTCTTCCACCCGAATCGGGACTTGCCGCCCTCTGCGGCGCGTTGTCGCAAGCGTCCGAACATGGCCGATATTGTAGGGGATGGTTGGTATGTACGCATCCGTAGGGAGCAGTTGAAGGGCGTCGTTGATGCGGCGTCGTGCGCGTGCCCGGTAATCTGCGACAGAGGATCCAGTCCGATTCAACTCCTTGAAACTATGGCGCGATGTGCTAATATGAAGCTGCCAAACACGCCACCTTCACGGGGCATCCCATTCTCATGGGGTGTTACAGGGTGCGCTATGCGCCCCTGAGTGGCCCGTGAGGGAAGGAAGCGTGTTTGGCGATTCGCAACCTGTCCACGAGGGGGCCTCCTTTTGCGAAACGTCGTCAATCGCTTCACGGCAAATGCCCACTCCGTTCGCAGGCAGCAGAGACAATCCTGTGCCGTTCGGAGAAACCGCAAGAGTGAGTGACGACTGGAAATTGACGGTCGTGTCGGTAACGCCAGATGCAACTTCTGCGGTTCTATCACAATGGGAACTCAACGATCCGCCAAAGGCAGGAAGCCAGTTCTTCATGGTTACTGTGGAGGCGATTCAGCCATCGCGTACAGCGCATATGAGAACTATTGCGGTGGCTTCTTCCAGTGGCGGCGACGAGCCTGAGATAAGCGTTGCGGGCGACACATCTTTAGGCTGGTGGATGACAGGGACGCCTCTACCCCTCATCACGCCCATTCGTCTTCGATAGCGCCTTGCTCAGGCTGCTCGCCTCCTCCGGGTCGCGCCGCTCCAGCAGCCGGATGACCGCCCTCGCCATGAGCTGCACGCTGCGCTCGAAGCGGTTCAGAATCCGCTCCAGCCGGAACATGAACCACAGCAGCATCGCGCCGGAGATTCCCGCGTTGATGAATGGCGTCAGGTCGATTTCCATGTCGTCTCCTCCGAATCGTGCCGCCCGTCACTCTGCGCTCCGCAACAGCAGCTCGCACTCCACACTCGTCCAGCCCTCGCCCACGCTCAGCTTGCGCCCCTCGATGAAGAAGTCCGCGTCTATACCCATCGACGGATACCGCAGCCGCACCCTGTCCGAAAAGCCGCGCTGTAGCATCGCCCACACGCTCGCGCCGCAGCCGTTGTTCAGCGCCACCGTCGCCACGCTGCGCGCGCCCTTCCTGCGCCCCAGCCGGCTGTCCACCGCCGCCTGCGCCGTCGCCGCCTCGCGCGTCCAGATAGCGTCGATGCGCTTGACCCGCCGCCCGTACTCCGACACGCTCGAGGCGTCCTCCGAGCGCACGATAACCGGGTCGTCGAACTTGTAGGCGTTGAGAGTCCGCATCTGGAGCTTCGTCAGGTATCCCGCCGTCGACCCGAACCGCACCCTTACCAGCGTGCCCTTGCCTCTGTACTCCCGCTGCGAGGGGTAAGAGACCGACAACTGGTTGGTCAGATTCGTTCCGCTGCCGTCCTGCTTGGTGTTCGCCGTGAAGTCCGTGTTCTTGCTCGGCCTCAGGTGGCCTATCACCATGTCGTATTCCGAGCTCTCGGCCAGGAACAGCTTCGTCTCCCCCGCGGCGAAGTACGGCTGCTCCGAGAGCGTCCACGCCACCTTGGCCCCCTGGTAGGTCGCGCCCCGTACCTGCATGAACACCGAGTTCTCGATGTTGTCGATGCCGTCGTCCCAGACCAGCTCCGAAAAGTAGGCGCGGCCCTCGCGCTCGGCGTCCTCGATGATCGCGGTGTGGGACGTGTGAGGCGCCGAGTCCCTGTGAGTCCGCGACTCCAGCCGCCACATACCGTGCCCGTCCACGTAGATCAGGCCGTCCTCCTCGTCCTGCAGGCGGTATATCGTGTCCAGCGCCCGCACGCCCCACAGGGGCGGACTCCACAGCCGCGGCACCAGCTCGGCGCCGGTGTCCGTGTGCCGTCCCGCCCGCGCTCCGGACCGGTCCAGCACGTCGCCCAGGATTTCGTCCGACGTCTGCGGATACGCCGACGTGGCCTGCGTGTGCAGCGTCACGCTCGTCAGCCGCTCCATGTCGTCCAGCGCCCGCACGTAGCAGTACTGCGCGCCCAGCCGCGGGCGGGGGTGTATCGTGTCCACCACGCCGCGAAACAGGGACGCCCAGCCGCCGAAGGCCCGCCATTTGTGGTCGGCGTCGCCCGAGCAGAACAGGCCGTGCCTCGTGCCGCCGGAGTTGCCGGCGCCGCCAGCGTTAAAGGACGTGGAGGCGTCGATGAGCTGGCTGTCGTCCACGAACACCCGGACGCTCGCGCCGTGCGTGACCACCTGCACGAATCGCCTCTCCGATACCGCCCACGCGAAGGCTTTGGACGCCACGGCCGAGTGCTGGCCCGCCTCCACCTTGCGCAGCTCCACGGCCTGCCCCGTCACCCGCACGTACAGGAAGTTCGAGGCGTCCGTGTACCTCACGCACAGGCCCCCGTGCTGGCTGGCGTTCGCGCCGCGCTCGAAATCGCACCCGAACGACACGTCCGGGCTTCCCAGGTCGAGCGTGGCGAGCCGGACGCCCGCGCCGCCCGACGCCTCCGTCTCGGCCGCTCCCCCGCTGGAGGCGATGCGGAAGCCGCGACTCCCCTCCGTCCAGCGGAACTCCGACCCCAGCTCCGGCCTGTGGCCCGACAGCCGCGCGCCCGCGCCGGTCGAAAAGCCGTCGTGCGGATATGCGGCCCTCACCAGCAGCGCCCGGCCCGGCTTGAGGTGGCCGTGCAGCGGCGACACCGAGTTGGGCGGGCTGTAGTGGTGGTCTTCGTTTCGCAGCTTAAGCTCGGCCCGCGCCGCTTCCACGTAGCCCGTCCGCAGGTCGCGGAACTGCTCCAGCGTGAGGTCCAAGACGTCCGCGCTCACGTCCACCGCCGATACCGGAAAGCCGCCTTTGCCGTTCCAGTCCACCAGGACGACCCACTTCGCCTGTGCCATCGGCTACCCTCCCACGCCCAGGCCGCGACGCCCGTCCTCGCCTATCAGCCGCTTAATCTCCTTCGCCAGCGCGCGAATCCGCCGCTCGTCGTCCAGAAATATCGGCCCGCCCGACAGGTTCACGTTCACCGTCACCGCGCCGCCGCCATCCCCCACAGAACGCCTTCCCCTGCCGGCCACCGCGCCGCCGCCATCCCCCGCGCCGCGCCGCCGCACCCCAGCCGCCGTCCCAACGTCCTCAGCCAGGGATCGCTTCCCCCTCCCGCTCGCCGTCCCCTCCGCGCGCGGCACTGGCAGCTCCCCACCGTGCGCATAGTCCCCCACGATCCGCCCCGCCCGCTCCCTCAGCCGTTCCAGCCCGTCCGCTCCCTCTCTCCGTTCCTGTTGCATCTACTGTTCCCCCTTCGCGTCCTTCGTGCCCTTCGTGGATAATCCCGCCGCCTATGTCCCTTTCCCCTTCGCGTCCTTCGTGCCCTTCGTGGATAATCCCGCCGCCTATGTCCCTTTCCCCTTCGTGTCCTTCGTGCCCTTCGTGGATAATCCCGCCGCCTATGTCCCTTTCCCCTTCGCGTCCTTCGTGCCCTTCGTGGATAATCCCCCCACCCCGCATCACCTCCCGCACCGCCACGTAAGTCCACGTGCGCTCCACCACGTCCGCGGGCGTCTCCTGCAACTCCCGCCAGCTCCACCCCGTCGCCAACATCAGGTGCGCCTCCGCGAACTCCGACGGTACCCGACCGTCCGTGAGCGCCGCGAACAGCCGCTCCGCCAATTCCGCCGAGCGGTGCGCCGTCTCGAACGGCTCGACCTCCCGGCAGAACACCTCCAGCACCGCGGCCAGGTCGTCCGCGTCACGGCTGCCGACGCTCTCCGATCCAATCTCTTCGGAAAAGCTCCATCCCGTCGTGAGCGAGACCAGCGCCCGCTCCAAGAGCGCCTGCTCGTCCTCCCCCGCCCGGACCGCGCCGCGCCACTCGCTCACGTGCTTCCACAAAGGCCGCGTCCGTATGTCCCACCAGCCGCCCGACGGCAGCCTCACCCGCGCCACTCCGTCGCCCGCGCCCATGCTAGAACGTCCCCCGGCTGACTACCCCGTCCACCTGCAGCGACGCCACCCACTCCACCAGCCGACCCACGCGGCTGCGCAGCTCGTAGGACACCACCCAGCACTTCCCCGAATACTTCACCGCCCCCGTCGCCGTGCCCTCCGGCCCGTACTCGAACCCCACCGCGGAGCCATGCGTGCGCAGCCCGCCCAGCACAGCGTCCGGCCCGGACGACGCCGTGCTGTCGAACAGCCCGCTCAGCGAAAACACGCCGTCCTGCAGTCCCGGAATGAACCGCGCGCCGGAGTCGCCCAGCGCCGTAACCTCGTTCAGCGCCCGCGCGCCCGGCAGCCCCCGCACGTCCACCACGAACGCCGACAGGTCCCGTTCCACGCCCCCCGCGTCATCAATCAGAAACCTCGACACCCTCGAATCGAAAAACGCCATGCGCCGCCTCCAAGTCAGCCAAACTGCGATTGGGACGGCCAACCCGCCGGGGCAAGCAAAAGGGACGGCCCAAGCGGGTCCGTCCCTGTGCAGAAAATCCTAGAACGTGCGTGCGTCAGTTGTCAATAGCCCTGGCGCACCCGCGCCGCCCAGGTCACCGTGCGCCACATCAGGGTTGACCCGCCAGGGCGCGCCAAGCATAATGATGCAAATTGCCTCATACTTGCATCACAGGAGATGAAACCCTTGAACCAAATCACGGTAAGAGGATTCGACGACGACCTGAGCGCCAGTCTGCGCCGCCTGGCAAAGCGGGAAGGAATCTCCTTGAACCAGGCCGCCCTCAGGCTTCTTCGGAAAGGGGCCGGCCTGGCTGAACCGTCTGCCAGGCCCGATACCATCGGCGCTTCATTTGACCATCTTATCGGCACCTGGACCCGGGCGGATGCGGATGAGATGGACTCCGCCCTGGAGCAATTCGAGACCATAGACGAGGCGGACAGGCACTTCGAACACGTTGACGGAATCGTCTGGGCGCGAGTGACGTCAGCTTGAATCTGATTCGGATTGCGAAAGAAGCATATCACCCCAGCCCTCATTCCACATCCGCGCCCCTTCCCCCTCTCTCCACTGCCATTCCGAGCGCCCCCCTTTCGTGCCATTCCGAGCGTCCCCCTTTCGTGCCATTCCGAGCGCCCCCCTTTCGTGCCATTCCGAGCGCCCCCCTTTCGTGCCATTCCGAGCGCCCCCCTTTCGTGCCATTCCGAGCGCCCCCCTTCCCCGTCATTCCGAGCGGAGCGCAGCGCAGCCGAGGAATCTAGCGTGCTTGCCATGAGACTACCGAGAGGATGGGGGTGCCGTTAGTCCCTTCCCCCTCGCAGGGGGAAGGTTAGGATGGGGGTGACGACGCGCCGGTGGACAACCTCCCCCTGGCCGCTCGCATAGCGGACATCAACTCGCGCACCCCGTTCAAGCTGTCGGCCACCTGGTCTTCGTCGAACCAGTCCTCGTAAAAGTTCTGGTGCAGCGCGTTCGCCGCGCCCAAACGGATACCGTTCAACATAGGATCGTCCGTCAGCCGAATCAGCCTTCGGGCGGCGAGGTTCACCTGGCGGTGAGTCCGGCACTCCCAGCCCTCGTCCACGGCGACCGACTTGACGTAGTGGGCCACCGCGCCCCACGCCTTCTCCGACGCCTGAAGAATCTCGCCCTTGCCGAGTTCGGTTTCGGCGTCCGCCATGAACTTATCGCTATTTTCGGCGTAGCGGGCTACGCTAGCCGTTCGGTACTCGGGTTCCATAGCGTCGTTCTCCTGTGGCCAAAACGCTCACAGGTCGGATTATAGCAGTTTCGCGCTACCGCGCCGGTGTCCCTTGCCATCCGCGTAACATTCCCACCCGTCACTTGCGGTTGGCCCCCGTTCTCCCATCCGCTACAATCGGGCGCAGGACCATAAGCGCATCCAGGCGGTTGCGGTTGGCCCCCGTTCTCCCATCCGCTACAATTACGGCGGACGCTACAACGTCTACGGCGTGGTTGCGGTTGGCCCCCGTTCTCCCATCCGCTACAATCAACAATTCCACACCCCGAACAAGTCTGCGTTGCGGTTGGCCCCCGTTCTCCCATCCGCTACAATGTCCGTCGGCGGCCTGACCTACTACCAACAGTTGCGGTTGGCCCCCGTTCTCCCATCCGCTACAATTGGCGGCGGAGCTTGACCGGCTGACCGACGTTGCGGTTGGCCCCCGTTCTCCCATCCGCTACAATTGACGCGTTTATGGCCCGATGGCAGACGCGGTTGCGGTTGGCCCCCGTTCTCCCATCCGCTACAATCGGTTGCGACAGCGCGGCAATAGCGGCAAGGTTGCGGTTGGCCCCCGTTCTCCCATCCGCTACAATTACATCGCAAGCATAATGCGCAACGCCAAGGTTGCGGTTGGCCCCCGTTCTCCCATCCGCTACAATTCAAGCGTGGCACTGGCAACTACCGCTACATGTTGCGGTTGGCCCCCGTTCTCCCATCCGCTACAATAACGTGAGAACGGCAAGGTCAGTGTCGCCGTTGCGGTTGGCCCCCGTTCTCCCATCCGCTACAATTGGGTATTTGGCGCAGTCCGAGGTTGTTTTGTTGCGGTTGGCCCCCGTTCTCCCATCCGCTACAATAGCGTGGCACTGGCGGCAACTACCGCTACATGTTGCGGTTGGCCCCCGTTCTCCCATCCGCTACAATAAAGGCGCCGGAGGCCCGCGCATGGGCGCTTGTTGCGGTTGGCCCCCGTTCTCCCATCCGCTACAATGCAGCGCCATGCGGAGGCCGCGTTCGCCGTGTTGCGGTTGGCCCCCGTTCTCCCATCCGCTACAATGTACTTGTTCGGGTTTACATAAGGGTTATAGTTGCGGTTGGCCCCCGTTCTCCCATCCGCTACAATTTTGCCTGAATCGGACCAACTCGACACCCGTTGCGGTTGGCCCCCGTTCTCCCATCCGCTACAATAGACAGCAGAAAACTCAGGAAGGAATTAAGTACGAATCCACCGCACAGATCCCGAAAAAATCGGCGCCGACCGCGCCAAATCAACGCTGGTTCGAGCCAGTTTTCCGAAAAAGGGATTTTGTGCTAAGATGTTCGCGATGAGAACACGGTTGTAACCGATTGGAGAACGGGGGCCAACCGTTAACAAGCATCAGCCCGCCGAAAGGTGGGCTGGAGTCACCAAATCAGGGGGCGGGCTACGGCCTGCCCCTCGCTTTTTCCGCGCGGGCCACCTCGTCAAAACAGCGTGTACTGCTCAGGATTCCGATTCGCCGGCTGACGCGCAGCGCCGCTGAAACTCACGATGTTCTCGTACTGCTTGTCCGTGAAATAAATCATCTGCACGTTGCCCTCCGGCGGCAACGCCGACTGCACCCGACGCGTGTACACCTGCGCCTGCTCCTTGCCCGCGCAAAACCGCAGGTACACCGAAAGCTGGCACATCTCGAACCCCTGGTCAAGCAGATACTTGCGGAACCTCGTGGCGTCCTTGCGCTGCCTTTTCGTCACCACCGGAAGGTCGAACAGCACCATCATCCACATCAGCCGATAGCCCGACAGCATCCCCGCTCCCTCACCGCGCCTCTGTCAGCAGGCGGTCCGGGAACGCCAGCGCGGCTCGCCCGTCCTCGAAGGACTGGGCCAGCGACTGCGCCGCCCGTTCCAGGCACGTTTCCAACGGCGTCGTCCCCCGTTCCGTGCTCATGTCGGCGGCCAACACTCCCGCCAGCGTCCGCTTCGCGTCCGGCGTCACCTCCGCACAACCCGATTCCACCAACCCCGCCACCACGTAGTCCACTGCTGGACGGAACGGCTCCATCAGGTCGTCCGCCAGGCACATCGAGTCATAGCGGTTCTGGTGGTGGACGCCCAGCGACGGATGCAGCCCCGCCGCCACGATTGCCCTCGCTGTGGCCGCCCGCAGCACCGTGTAGCCGTAGTTGAGCAGAGGATTGGGCATCTCTCCGAAGCGCTCCCGGTGGAAATCTGGCCCGAACAGCAGAGGCCAGTACCGCCGCGCCGCCTGCGCCTCCACGTTGCCGGTGTCCCCCGACCTCACCCGCCGCTCGAGTTCCTTCAGCCCGTCGTCCGGTCTGCCCAGCAACTCCAGCGTCGTCCTCTGCTGGCCGATCTTCGCCCTCACCATCGCCTGCCACAGCCGCTTGCGCAGCGGCAGCGACGCCTCCAGTTGTCGGCGCATCCGGAATGACTGGACGTAGTTGCCCTCCAGCGGCCAAAGCCACGCCACCGGCATGTAGTTGGCGCCGCACAGCACCACCGACGCGCCCCGCCTGGCAAGTTCCACCAGCAGGCCATTGGAGTAGGTCAACCCCCGCGCGTTGCACAGCAGCACGCCAACGTCGTCAAGCGGCACGCGCCCCTCCTCGACGCCCCTGGCGGACACCGTCATAAGGCCCCGGTCCCGCGCTAAGTGACGCCCCTCGCTGACGATTTCGATGACGCGACCGATCATGGCTTGAACGGCTCCGGGTAGTCCACACGCCCTATGGCGTCCACCTTGACGATGCGGAAGCACTCTTCCTTGAGGTTATGGGCATAGTATCTGTTTTCTCTCATGTCTTTTCCGACGCGGTTAGGAACATTAGCCTCATTGTGGTCATCCAGAACCACGAACGGGTCTTTCGTAGCGTCGGTAATTTTCCTCACCCTCACGATTCGGGGGTTTGGGCCTTTTCCCAGTGCCCCCATGTCGTTGATGTGAAGTCGCATCAGCCGTTTGGCCGTAGGGTCAGGCTTTCCTTTGTGCTCGCCCTTGGCGGTCTTGGGGCGAAAGTCCTCAATGTCGAAGTTGGGATGGTTGGCGTAGAACTTGGGCACGACCACCATTTGCCAACTGTCATCGCGCATCCACCACACGTCGGCGAACTCGTTTGATTTCAACTCGTAGCCCTTTTCGTGAACGACTCCTCTGCTATCTTTGTGCTCAATGAGTGCGAGGTGACGCACGTTGGACTTGACCCGCACGCGCTTTGGGTACTGGAGCTTTTGCCCTACTATCACACCGCCAGTTGCCACTCTTTGGGCGAATCTGGCGGCAAGTCGTCTCTTGTCCGAGGCTTTCTTCAGTTTGCCCCTGTCCGTCTGTTCAGCACCAGCCGCCTTGAGTTCCAATTCCACGTCGTCCCATACCAGTTTGAGAACCTTCCGCAATTCTGGAGACCACACATTCTGGACGTCCCTCTCGGAGAAGTCAGCCAGAGGTTTACGGTGAATCACCTTGGAGGGAGCATCTTCCCTAAATTCGATCAGCCCGTAAGCAGTCTCCTTATGGAGTTGGCCAGTAGTATTGCCCTCAGATTGGCGTTTGCCAAAATCTGGCTTGTGAGAGACGATCAGCTTGTCCAGACAGGCCTCCACTTCTTCGCGGAACCCTTGCCAAGGCAATGGAACCCTTATCTTAGAACGCTCCTCATCGTAAGCCCTAGACATGCGATTCAAGAGCGAGTCATCCGTCAGTGCAACTACCAGCGCGTCGACGGCATGGTTACGATGGTCATTGCGCTGCTTGGCGTCGCCAGCCCACTTGATGGGTAGCAGGTCCTCCAGGCCCAACCTGTAACGGATTAGTCCAGTTAGCCTGCCTGGAGTCACCCAGACATCACTGGCAATGGCAGTTAGGTATTCCCTCGACATGCGCGCCAGCCACCCGGTTTCGCTTAGCTGTCGGGCAAGGAACCCACCTTGTCGTGCGAACATTTCGCCCGCGTCTTTTTCGAATCGGCGTCTCTTGTTGGTAGGCAATTTCGAGGCCCTTTTGAGGATGCTATCCCAATCATAATCGGGATGGTCGTGAAACGCCTGGTAGGGCGTATTCTTGCCCTTAGCTTGGTTCGCCGACGTAAAGCAGACGACTTTGTTCGTCGGGCTGTCGTCCCACGAGTCCTGCCATGGAATGAGGTGCTCAACTTGGACCTGCTTGCTGAACAACTGGCTCATGGGAATAGGTTTACCTGTGAAGGGGCAGCGCCTGTCCAATGCGTCCTCCGGATTGAGTTCCTCCCAGAGGCGTAGCCTCAGCATGTTGCGATGGTTGGGTGGCAACCCGCATTCTTGGAGCTTTTTCCTGCGGGCGTCGTTCTTCTTCTGGTTGGCTGTCTGTTCCTTCTCCCTGGCTTCACGCTGCTTTTGGGATAGGCTCAACTCACGAGTCATTTCGACTACAACTTGCTGCGGTCGCCCGTACTCTGATATGAGCGTATTCACTATGCGCCTCAACTGCCCCAGTCCCACGTGTACTCTCGGGTTAGGGAAGCGTCCAAAACGCTTTTCGGGGTGATCGTCTGGATTGCCAGTGCCGAGCAAATGGTTCCCGAGCCGTTCGCCGTAGTACGGCAAACGCCCTGTAGGAGAAAGTTCGTCCGTTGGCACCTGTGGGTCATAGCCGGCAGCCTTTGCCGCCTGAGCGTAGTCCAACCCTTCTTCTTTCATGTGTGGGAGTATCTTCTTCATGGCGCGCAGGCCGAGGCGGCAGTGACCTTGGGGCAGCAATGCCGACGAAACCCGTTCTGCGGCGTTGCGCTTGAGGCCGGTGTGTCGCTCCAGCCATTGAACGACAAAATCTTCGTCGTTCTCACCTAGCAGGCAATCAATGATTTGAGTCTGCTTGGGCAAGGGGAACTTTCTCCACGACTCGCCAAAGAACTCCTTCTTGCTCAACTTGTGCGCCGTCTCATCGCCCTGCAACTTCTCTCTTCTCGGGCTTTCAAGGTTGAAGTAAGCATCGGTAGGCAGACGGAGCAGCTGTCGCATCCCATTGAATGAGACAGTGTTCTGTTTGAGTAGGCGGCCAGCGATGCGGTCGCCCTCCTCCTTGCTCAGACGCCGTGAAGCCTGTCCGGGCAACCTGACCTCTAGATTTCGGACCTCCTGCCATATCCTGAAATGCTGGGCCAGCGGATACGCCCAGGCGCATCGAAACCCGTCCTTATCTTCAGGGTCAACGGCGGGATCGAGCGTGCATTTGCCGACAGGCGGACTTTCCGGGTCTATCTGAAAAGAAATGGCCTTGTACAAGGCTTCTTTGGCCTTGTCGGTCATAACGTCTGGATGATGCGGAGTTTGAGCTTTCCAAATCTTGTTGAATTCGTCCAGAATCATCTGTCTGGTCGGATAAAGCTCGTATTTGGGTTTTTCCGTGGTGCCCTGATTACGAAAGCGTACAGGCTCGCCGATGCATTGGCGGTGGTAGAGAAACTGCCCCAGAGTGCTGAAACTATCAGCCTTCATGGACTCGTGGAGTTTCTTTGCAGCCCCTTTGGCTGGCCCTCTTTCCTTATCGCCGTTTTCAGTCCTACGGTTCAGGTTGATGCCTCTATGCTGGTTGAGATGGAAGAGCGCTCTTCCCACGTGATGAGCTGGCAGCTTCTCAGGGCAGAGAGCCTTCGCACGCAATTCGTAGGGATTGAGTGTTTCCAGCTTCCTTTGCTCAGCTTGGTCTGTAGGCATGAGGTTATGCTGGACCATCAGCGCCATGAACTCATCGCGCCGCTTCACGTAACGTTGGCGCGTCCGTCGACTGCTGCGGGCTTTACGCCGGGTTGCGGCATTGGAACTCTCACCAGTGCGATCAAGCCCATCCGGGAATATGCGGACACCCATGTCCAGCAGCCCACAGGGATCTCCGCTATCGTCCAGCAGCACCGCCGCCCAGCCGATTGAGTTCGTGCCCATGTCCAGTCCGAGCCGATACTTCGATTGCTTCGCAGCCATTTCGCGCTCCTGCGTTTGAAGGTGTAACAGTCAATTCTACCAAAAGCAGCCAACTGTTGACAAGAACTTGCAAGCGTAACGACCTATAACAGCTCAGTCGGTCATGCACGTGTAGGGGCAATCCCTTGTGGTTGCCCCCGTCGGTCATCCACCCCCAAAAATCCCGCCCCAAACCTGCGCAACCCAATCCCACCCCCGCCCCACCCATCCCCCACCACTGCCTCGCCGCCGCGCAATCCCATCCCCACTTTGTCACACCCCCACCGCCTGCGCAGCAGCCCGTGATCGCCCCGCGCAAGGGCCCTTGACTCGCCCCGCACACCCGTGCTACGCTCTTTTCAACAAGGGACCGACCCACCACCCGCCCACGTCACCCACCCCGCAGCCACCTGCGGCAGTCGCACCTGTTACCGTGCACCCAGGCGCCCTTCGGCCATGCTCCGTCGGACACCCATTCTGCCCCGTGATGTCCCTCAAAACTCACGGTTTGGCACACCACCCGCCACACCCTGGGACAGCCCCCCAGCTACGAAATGTGCAAGATTGTGCACTTTGGTGCACTTTCCGCAGAATCCTCTCCGTCTAAACCCCTTTGTGGCCCTTCGTGCCCTTCGTGGATAGTTACTCCCCGCCCGCCGGCTCCTCCACCACCAGCGCCCGGCCCGCCGCCACCTCCGTCAGTGTCTGGACTCTGCCGCTCGGCCACCGTATCTCGATGCTGTCCGCCACGTCCGACTCGCCCAGCCCGAACTCCAGGTCCACGCTGTCCATCGACAGGTAGCTCGAACCCGCCCGCACCTCCTGCACCTGCACCAGCGGCCACCCCTGCCCCGGCGCGCTGGTCGTCACGTACACCCGCGCCCCCACGCCGTCCGCGTTGCTGCCCGTGCCGTCCACCGCCATCCGCCCGCGCAGCCGCAGCGTCAGCCAGTGGTTGCCCCCGCCGCCGTTGAGCCACACGAACACCGGACCCGGAATGTCCATCGTGTCATCGCCGAACAGCTTCGGCCCGCTGCTGTTCGCCCCCACCAGGTCCACGTACCCGTCGCCGTTCAGGTCGCCGTGCGCCAGCCCCTTGCCGTTCTCGTGAAACCGCCTGCTGATGCGCCGGTCCTCCAGCGAACGCTCGCTCGTGAACAGCTCCTCGTACTTCACCCGGTCGATGTCCAGCAGGCGCGCCCGAACCGTGATGTCCTCGAACCCGCCGCGCCCGTCGCCCTCCAGCATCCGGCCCGCGCCCGGAAAGGCGTCGCCCCCCAGCGCCTCGCCCCGCGCCACCGTCGAGCCGAGCCAGTACAGGTCCTGGTCGCCGTCGTTGTCGTAATCGAAAAACGTCGCGCCGAACCCGAAGTCGTATGCCTGGAGACCCGTCGGCACCTCGAACAGCGGATGAATCGCCTCCGGGTCCAGCGCCTCCGGCGGCAGAATCGGACTCGGCATCACCCTCGTCGAAGGCGCAACGTCCACGAAGAAACCCCGCACGCCGTCGCCGGTGGCCCCGTTCGGCCCGTCGTTGCGCAACAGCGCGTGGCTGCACGTGCCCCACGCGAACCTGTGGTGGTACGAGCACACCCCGACGGGTTCCTGCGGCGGCTTCCTGAGCAGCGGATGATACCCGATGTTCGTGGCGAACACGTCCAGGTCCGCGTCGCCGTCCACGTCGCCCACCGCGAACCCCATCCACGAGCCGACCTGGTCTATGCCCATCGGCTTGGCGACCGGCGTGAACCGCACGATCCCGCCCGCCGTGTCGTTGCGGTACAGGTGCAGCCGGTCGCCGTCGTTCGCGACCCACAGGTCGGGGTCGCCGTCGTCGTCGTAATCGAAAAACAGCGCCGCGTGCGTCTGGCCCGTCGGCTCGCCCACGCGATTGCCAAGCCGGTCCGTCCTGGTGGGGTCGTACCCCTCGAAACGCTCGCCCGTCTCCGGGTCCTCGAACGTGATGGGCAGCCCCGCGTGGTCCCGCATCGAGATTTGCTCGCCACGCACCCTCGCGGACTCGCCTATCTCCTCGAAGGTCATCCCCCCCAGGTTGCGGTACAGCAGATTGTAGTGGCCAGGATGGCCCGCCGAATCGAACGTGCGGAAGTCGTCGGCCCCCACGTTCGCGACGTAGATGTCCAGCCAGCCGTCGCCGTCCACGTCCGCGCACGCCGCGCTGGACGCCGAGCGTACGTTGACCGCATCCCCGAACGCCGCCGCCGTCACGTCCGCGAACGTGCCGTCGCCATTGTTGCGGAAAAGGCTGTCGCGGTTGCCCTGCCCCTCGCTCGGCGAGCGGAAGTCCAGCCCATCGACGCGGCTTCCCCACGCGCCCACGTACAGGTCCTGGTAGCCGTCGTTGTCCAGGTCGCACGCCACCGCGCCCGTGCTGTGGCTGTCCACCGCCATCACTCCCGCGCTCCTGGCGACGTTGGAAAACGTACCGTCCCCCTCGTTCCGGTACAGCCAGTTGGCGTGCCCAGCCTCCGCCGTCACGTACAGGTCCAGGTCGCCGTCGCGGTCGTAGTCGAACACCGCCACCCCCGGCCGGTCGTTCCACACCTCGTGCCCGTCCACCAGCGCCGTCGCCGCCACGTTCACGAACGGCGTAACCCGCGCCACCGGCCCCTCCGTCTCGACAGGCGGCGCCTCACCCCCGCACGCCGACATCAACGCCACCCCAAGCGCCATCCACACCGCACCAACGAACGGCATTTTGGCCACCGTCATCTTGTCCCGCTCCCCTTCAACCCCCTTCGCGTCCTTCGTGCCCTTCGTGGATAATCCAGACAGAGTCGCCGTCCACTTCACTCCGCCACCACCCTGAACCCTGATTCCCCCTCCACAATCTCCAACCGAGCGTCCAGCGGCACGCCGTAAAAAACCTGCTCCAACCCGCTCGGCCACCGCACGCTCAGCGACTCGATCCGGCTCGCCCGACCCAGCCCCATCTCCTGCTCCAGGCTCGACCCGCCGAAGCTCCCCCCGCTGCCCACGTGTGCGTACACGCTGCGAGCACCCTCCGGCGATTCCACGGCCACCCTTACGACCGCCCCGATAGCCGACCGGTTCGAGTCCGTGCCCACAAGCCGCACCGACAGCCATCGATTGTCGTTCCCCGGATTGCGGTACAGCACGTTGGCGAAGGCGTCCCCCGGATAGAACCCGCCCATCTGCGCGAACACGTCCTGGTCGCCGTCGCGGTCGTAATCCCCGAACGCTATCCCGTGCCCCTTCTGCACGTGCCCGAACCCGCCCGAGAACGTCACGTCCTCGAATCGCACTCCCTCGCTGTTGCGGTACATCACGTTCGGCCCGATAGCGTCGAACGATGGCCACCCCGTGCCCAGGTAGAAGTCGAGGAAGCCGTCGTTGTCCAGGTCGCCGAAGTTCGCTCCCATCGTCAGGTGCACGCGGTGCAGCCCCGCCTCCCGCGTCACGTCCGTGAAACCGCCCGACCCGTCGTTGCGGTACAGCCTCGGCCGCGTTCCCTCGTTCGGCAGACCCAGGTAGTCCGCGGCCACGTCCGCGATGTTCGGCCCGTAGCCCGCCACGAACAGGTCCTGCCGCCCGTCGTTGTTGTAGTCCCAGAACCACGCCGCGAAGCTTCTCACCGGCTCCGCCACCCCCAGCTCCTCCGCCACGTCCACGAACCGCCCGTTCCCCTCGTTGCGGTACAGCCGGTTCAGGTGCCCGAAGTTGGACACGTACAGGTCGGGCCTGCCGTCGCCGTCGTAGTCGCCCCACGCGCTGCCCTTGCAGTAGCGCAGGTTGGTCACGCCCGCCGACTCCGCCACGTCCGTGAAGCGGTTCCCGTCGTTGCGGTACAGCCGGCTCGGATACTTCATCCCGCCCCCGATGTCCGGCATCGACTCGCTGCACGAGTACAGATCCAGGTCGCCATCGCCGTCGTAGTCCGCCCACGCCGCGCTCTGGCTCGGATAGTCCGGCGGCCCCAGCCCCGCCTCGCGCGTCACGTCCACGAAGCCGCCGCCCGTGTTCCTTAGAAGCGACATCCGCATCTCGCCGTCCTCCAGCAGCCATCCGCCGCGCAGGATGAGCACGTCCGTCAGTCCGTCGCTGTCGAAGTCCGCCTGCGCCATGTTCAGCCCGCCCGTCTGTCCCGCAAGCCCGGCGCGCTCCGTGCGCTCCTCGAACGTGCCGTCGCCCCTGTTCACGTAGTACGCCACCGGCTCGCACGGGTGCCACGACGACGACATCACGTCCAGCAGCCCGTCGTTGTCGAAGTCCTCCATGATCGCGCCGCCCGCCAGGTCGATCCTGTATAGCCCCGCCGCCGGCGCCGCGTCCTCGAATCGCTGGAACGGCAGCCCCGGATCCAGCAGTTCACGCGGAACCACGTAGGCGGGATCGACGCCATCTGGAAAACTCCCCAGCGTCATGTGCGCGACGTTGAGTAGCCAGCGCGCCTTCAGATTGTCCGGCTCCAGCGCCAGCAGCTCCCGCAGCCGCGCGACGGCCATCGTCGAGCCGTGGGTGTCGTCGTGCGAGTAGGACGGATCGAGCGGCAACGCGCACACCAGCCCGCCGGTGGGCGTCAGACAGTTCGCCAACTCGCCCTGCTTCAGGTGGGCCACCGCCAGCGCCTCCAGCAGCTCTACCCTGTGCCTGCGTTCCGCATCCCCGTCGCCCGTCTCCTCCAGCGCCCGCTCCAGCGTCGCCACCGCATCTGTCGTCTCTCCGAAGCGCAGGTAGTCGTTCGCGAGCGCGATCTGGTGAGTAACGGCCCAGAAACGAGACGACACGAGAGGCGAGTCCAGTTCTCCCAGCAGATACTCTCGCTGCCGTGTGCCCACGTAGGCGTTGTCGCCGGACGTGAGCAGGTCGCAGTAGCGTTGCAGGTCCACGTGCACGGTGCTCTGCCCCGCGCCGTCGCGCTCCACGCCACGCGCGATCAGCAGCACCGCCGGAAACGTGACTGCCACCGCGAGCCACAGCCCGCACACATACGCCAGCGCCCAAACCCCGGGCGACCCGCCGCTCATGCCAATCCCGAAGCGCCGCTCATAGTGGCCATGAGCCTACCCCGTCGCCATTGGCAGGTCAACCATAGAAGAGTCCCTTCCCCATTGATGGGGGAAGGTTAGGATGGGGGTGAAACGTCGTTACTCCGCATCGCCGATAACCTCCCCCACCCCGTACCGTCGCCACTGGCCTCCGCGATACACCGTCACGTTCCCGTCGCCCACCACGCGCCACGCTCCCGCCTGCCCCAGGCAGCCCGTCTTCCCGTCCACGCCCAGCGCCGCTACGCCTTCCGGCGCCGACTCCGCAAGCTCCGCCGCCACAATGTCCGGGTCCGCCCGCTCGTGGTGGGGCAGTACCGCCACCCCCGGCACGACGCCCAGCGCGCGCCGCCATCCCCTGAACCGCATCCACTCGCCCAGCGCCATCGCCCCCGCACTCGATCCCGCCAACACCGCGCCGCGTCCGTGCGCCGCGAGCAGCCGCTCCAGCAGCAGCGACCCGCTCAGCACGTCCAGCAGGTGCGCCGGACTGCCGCCCGTCAAGTACACCATGTCCGCGGACTCCAGCGGCGCCAGCAATCCAGCGTCGTTCGCGTGCGACGGCTCCGTCACCATCAGCGCGCTTGCGTCCGCGCCCAGCGCCGCGAAGTGGCGCACCCCGTTCGCCGCCGCCAGCGCCGGATTCTCCCACGCCGCCGCCGTCGGCAGCACCAGCAGCGTCGGCGACGCCACGCCCGAAGCCTCCAGCACCGCGCGGTCCATCTCCTCGCAGCCCGGCCTGAACTCGTCTCCGCCCACAAGCGCGATAGCCCCCGACATTCCGATGCTCACTTTTCCTCTGTGGCGAACACGATCCGGCTCTGCCACACCTCCCGCGCTATCTCGCCGAGCGCGGCGTTGTTGGGAGCGCGGACGCTGAGCACACGGGACAGCGTCTTGCTCCGGTTGCGGCCCATGTAGCTGCACCGCTCGGCGAACGCCCGCAGCGTGTGGCGCTCTCCCCCCATCAGTATGTATTCCATCTCCCTCTGGTGCGGCGAAAAGACCTGCCGGGCCACCTCGCACGTCTTGTCGAAGAGTTCCCGCACCAGCCTCTCGCGGCTGCGCTCGAACCGGCGCTGCGACGACCCTCCCTTGCGGTGGCGGTTCTTCACGTACCGCGTGTCCGTCTTGGACGCCACGAGCGTCTCGCCCCGCAGCACTCCCACGGCGTACCGGCCCAGTCTCAGTAGGACGACGCCAACCACTATGTCGCGCGCCATCAGCTCGCGCAGCGGCGCGGCGTCGAAACCCTCGCACGCCCCGGACACGCCCATCGGAAACGGCGGAGCCACCGCAGCCGCGCGCCCCGCGCCCGCGAACACCACCGCGCCCGGCTCGTCCACCGACAGCGCCGACAGCGCCTCGCCCTCGACGTGGGGCAGTCGGACCTGGCCGGACTCCCCCGGCCCAACGTACAACGTGCTGTCGTACAACTCGGAACTCTCAAGCTCATCCAGCAGACGCAGCAACCGGCGCTTGCTCGCCGTCTGCCGTTCAACCCGCAACGTCACATCCCATCCATCCTCTTCGTGTCTCTTCGTGCCCTTCGTGGATAATCCGGTGAGCACCTACCCCGCCGTAGCCCAGTCCCATTTCTCCCCGGCCCGCTCCACGATGCCCTCCACGTCCTCCTCCAGCACGTAGCCTTCCTCCACCAGCGCATCCGCCGCCTCCCGCACACGCCCCAGGAAGTCGTCCCTTGACTCGTAGCTCTCCCCTATCGACGGACGCGGATCGCCTGACGCCTCTCTATCCTCCCGCGTCCTCGGCAGCGGCAGCGTCCACCCCACCAGCCCGCCCGTGATGCCTATCATCAGCCCGGTGTTGCCGATGTCGGCGTGGCGCGGGTTCCAGCCCGTGTACGTCGCCACCGGCACGGACAGGTCCGGCAGCCGGATGCCCGCGACCTCGTTGAAGCTATCGTCCACATCCGACACCAGCGCGGGGTACTCCTCGCCCTGTATCGCCGGCAGCGTCGTGGTACGTCCCAGGTGCTGTTCGGGACCGTAGTCCAGCCGCATCGCCCGCGTCGGCTCGTCCGGCGCCGGCGCCCCCGGCACCTGCTTAAAGCGCGGAAGCAGCTTGCGCGTCTCTACCGCCGTGCCCTCAGACAGGCTGGGGTGCCTGCTCGCGGGCGCGGGCGTGCCGTCCGTCGCCCACCTGTCCATGTTCACCAGCGCGGCCCGCAGCAGCGGCGAGTAATCGACGCTGTTGAACGGAAGTTGGCCCCGCACGCCGTCCATGGGCCGCACCTCCTGCGGAGGGAACGTGCCGGAGCCGTGCTGCGTGCCCGCGAAGTGGTAGCGCCGCACGGTGTCCGACTGCTCCTCAGCGTCCGTCATGGTCTCGAGGTTCGTGTGGATGAGCGCCGCGTCGCCCCGCCAGTACTCCGCCGACGTGTTGCAGAACATTATCTTCGGCGCGTTGCCCCGCTCGTTCATCCGACCCAGCAGCGAGCCGCTCTCGCCCGTGACCGGGTCGGTCTGCTCCGTATCGGTGAACGGGAAAAGCTCCGGTATCACGAAGCAGATGTCCTTGGACGGCTGACCGAACCGCATGTTGAACTCGCCCCGCATTCCGCCCGCAACGTGCGGGATGATGCCGTCAAGCGCGGCCCGCTCCTCCTCGTCCTCGTTCAGCCCGAGGTGGATCATCTGCCGCAGGAACCGCCCGCTCTGCGAGATGCCCAGCGCGTAGGCCCGGTCGATGTTTCCAGCGGAAGGGTTGCCCGCCTCCGCCGAGGCGTGCTTCAGGAAGGACACGCTGTCCCGCACCGCCGCGAACCCAAGCCCCACAATCGCGCTGCCCTTCGTGCGGTACACCAGCTCGTATATCTTGCCCGGCTCGAATCCCGACTGCATGTACACGTGCGAAGGCTCCGGCTCCACCTGCGCGTCCTCCACGCGCACGAACGACCACCTGTCGCGGCTGATGGGCGTCGCCGGCCCGTTGGGATGCTCGCGCACCGCCAGCGTCGCGTCCGGGTCGTTCACGTCCACCGGCGGATGCGGCAGGTGCGTCCGGTCGGCCAGCAGGAACACCTGCGTCGGCTGGTTGGCCTGAAGCCAGCACATAATGCGGCCCTCGATGGGATTTCCTCCCGCGCCGAGCGCGCCCGGCGCTTGCAACCCCATCAGCCCCGGCGTCGGCGGCACGTCCGCCTGCCAGCCGCACCACACAACCGTGTACCCGTGCCGCATAAGAAAGCCGTTGCCCGGCTCGATGGGCGCGTTCGGGTCGATGCCCCTGTCGCTGCTGTTGAGACCCGAAAGCACCGTTTTGCGCCCCCGGTTCAGCACGTCGAACAGGATGCGCCGGTTTCCGCGCTCCGGGTCCGCCGGCTGGAGCATGGCGAAGTGCGCCGAAAACCGCACGTTGCCGTCGTCGTCCCTCGGCGCGAGTTCCAGGTCCGTTATCGCCTCGTTGCGCGGGTGCAGCGGCGCCACCGCGAAGTGGGCGTCGCCCTCCAGCAGCCGGTACGGCCCCGCGTCCCCGAACGACTCGCCATCTGCGAAAAGCTCCCGGTTGGTGATGTCCAGTCTTACAAGCGCCACTTTCATCCCTCCAATGTCCATCTCAAGGCTGGCACGATTCTACCACCAAAGCGCGCCAGGCGTAGCCTCCACAACCTTTGGGGAAGGCCCGTATGCCGGAGGCAGCAAAAAACCCCCGGCGTCGGTCAACGCGCCGAGGGCGTAAGACTTGGTGCTTTACGAGTCAATCGCGGGATATTATTTCGGCGCATTGTCATCAATGATGCCCAGCTTCTCCTTCAATATCTCAAACTTCTCTTCCATTTCCGCATCGGACATTTCGCTCTTCCCCAAGTAGCGGTCCATTATCTCCATGAACATCTTATGCCCAGCCCTGTGGCAAACCCATTCCGCGTCGTATGCCGCCCACCTCGCCCTGCGGCGGAGTTCTTCCGCCTCGTAAGCCATATCCTTCTCTCTCTGGTCTTTAGACGGCGCTCCGTATTTCCCTACCTAGCACCGCATCCAACTCTTCAGAGAGCCTAAGCGGGTTGTCCGTCGTCTCCAAGCGACGTTCCAATACGGCGTTCAACACCTTTAGAGTGGCCGAAATCTCTTCTAGCTCTGCACAAAGCTCCTTCATTCTGGCAGTCCTTTGCTCATTCGTTTCCACGTCCCGTACCCCCTTGCGAGACCCGCGCGCGTGGGCCACGCGCCGTTTCCTGGTAGCGCCTTTCCCCGAACCGTCCCACAGCCCCTTGCGAACGAACTACTCCGCCGGGTCGTCGTCATACAATCCCAACCTGCTGAACTCACGAAACGTCGAAGCTCGGATCTGCTCCGTCTCGCGGTTGATTTTCGCAATCTCGCGGTTGATTTCCGCATTACGCGCATCTTGCTGCGCCGCGCGTTCTTCGACAAACGCAAGGCGTCTTTCAGCCCTGGCCAGGAATTCTTCCATAATGCGAATGCGTCTTTCATTTTGCCGGATGGTCTCCGCGTTCTGCCGAATGCGCTCCGCGTTCTGCTTGTTCGACTCTCTTATGTCATGAATGGTGTCTTCAAGCCGCGCATTTGTCCTCTCAAGGGCAATGACAGTCCGGCCCAGATCGATTTGGACCTGTGCCAGATCATTCGTCAATTTCTCAACTTTGAGCATCCGCTCGTCTAGCGCCGCCATGTTCGACCGTTCCTTTCCTCCGCAAGATCCGTGTATGTGCGCATCTTACGCCATCCTCGCGCGCTGTCAAGCGCTCTCGCCACCCGCGCGCGCTTGACCACCCAAGCCCCCCACAAGTAAAATACCATCTATTCCAAACAACCGGCGGAACCAACCACAAGGAAAAACTCGCTTGGGAACCCCATAGCCTTCCCCTCCACGAGTCGACGAACGACTACCCAGCCTCCCGTGTCTTAGCCCGGCGCGCGGGAGGCTTTACGTTTGTCCGAAATCTCAGTTGTTACCAACGCCGCGCCCGCCCATGCGGGACGCCGCACCCACGGAGGACGCCTACCATGGCCCTTACGCAAGAACCCGACCTCGCCGACCTGCGGGAACGCATCCGCCACTCCACGGCCCACGTCATGGCGGACGTGGTGACGCAACTGTTCCCGGACGCCAAGCTCGCCATCGGGCCGCCCACCGAGGACGGCTTCTACTACGACTTCCTCGTAGAGCAGCCCTTCACGGACGACGACCTGGAGCGAATCGAGCGTCGCATGAGGGGCGTCATACGCCGCGACCTGCCCTTTGTGTACAGCGAGTACTCGCGCGAGGACAGCCTCGCCATGAACGCCGACGAGCCTCTCAAGCTGGAGATTATCGACGAAATCCCCGAAGACGAGGCCATCTCCACCTACAGCCACGGCGACTTCGAAGACCTCTGCGCCGGCCCCCACGTCGAGTCCACCGGCGCAATCCCCGCCTTCAAGCTGCTCAGCGTCGCAGGCGCGTACTGGCGCGGCGACGAGAACCGCCCCATGCTCCAGCGCATCTACGGCACCGCCTGGGAGACCCAGGACGCCCTGGACGACTACCTGCACCGCCTCGAAGAGGCCCGCCGCCGCGACCACCGCATCCTGGGCCGCGAGCTCGACCTCTTCTCCATTCACGACGAGACCGGCCCCGGCCTCATCGTCTGGCACCCGAAAGGCTCCCGCGTAAGGGGCGTCCTCGAAGACTACTGGAAGCGCGAGCACTACAAGGCGGGCTACGACCTGGTCTATACGCCCCACATCGGGCGCTCCACGCTCTGGGAGACCAGCGGACACCTCGACTTCTATCGCGAGAACATGTACGCGCCCATGGACATGGACGGCCAGGACTATTACCTCAAGCCGATGAACTGCCCGTTCCACATCATGTACTACCGCACCGCCCTGCGCAGCTACCGCGACCTGCCCATGCGCATCGGCGAGCTCGGCTCGGTGTACCGCTACGAGCGCGGCGGCGTCCTCCACGGCCTGCTGCGCGTGCGCGGCATCACCCAGGACGACGCCCATATCTTCTGCCGGCCCGACCAGGTCGAGCAGGAGGTGGACGGCGTGCTCGACCTCACCTTCCGCCTGCTCAAGAGCATCGGCTTCGAACAGTTCGAGGTGATGCTCTCCACGCGACCCGAAAAGTCCGTCGGCTCCGCCGAACGCTGGGAGCTGGCCGAGCAGTCCCTGGGCCGCACCATGCGCGCGCTCGACCTCCCCTACCAGATAGACGAGGGCGGCGGCGCGTTCTACGGCCCCAAGATCGACGTCCACATCCGCGACGCGATCGGCCGGCTGTGGCAGTGCGCCACCATCCAGTTCGACTTCAACCTGTCGGAGCGATTCGGCCTCACCTACATCGGCGAAGACGGCCGCGAGCACCAGCCCTACATGGTGCACCGCACCCTGCTCGGCTCCATGGAGCGTTTCATGGGCGTGCTCATCGAGCACTACGGCGGCGCGTTCCCCACCTGGCTCGCACCCGTGCAGGCCCGCGTCATCCCCATCGCGGACCGCCACGTGGAGTACGCCACCCTGGTGCGGGACAAGCTGGCCGCCGAGGGCGTGCGTGTCGAGGTGGACGGACGCAACGAGCGCATGGGCGCGAAGATACGCGAGGCGCAGGTGCAGAAGGTGCCCTATATGCTGGTGGTGGGCGACCGCGAGGCCGAAGCCGGGGCCGCCGCCGTCCGCCTACGCAGCGGCGAAAACCTCGGCGCCCAGCCCCTCGCCGACGTCGTCGCCCGCATCGCGGAGGACGCGCGGGCGCCGGGCTAGCCCCACTCCAATGTTCCATGCCTCTTTACTATAGCCGTCATTCCCTCGTAAGCGGGAATCTAGGGGCGGAGTGGCGCCTAGTCCCTTCCCCCTTGATGGGGGTGAATGCTCAGGCACAGCCGCGGGGCAATTACACGCCCAGCTTGCTGTTGCCTACTCGCTCCATGTTGTGCTATATTCGCTGGAATTAGTTAGATGGCACTGCCATCAGATAGCGCAGAGGTGACAACATACCTAGAGAGTACCGCGTCAACGAACGAATCCGCATACCGGAGGTCCGCCTTGTCGACGAAGAAGGCGGTCAGCTCGGGGTCATGCCCACCCGGGAGGCCCTGAGAATATCCGAACAGCGAGGCCTCGACCTCGTTGAGGTCGCCCCCGCCGCGTCGCCGCCGGTGTGTCGCCTCATGGATTACGGACGCTTCATGTACGAGGCCAACCGCAGGGAGCGCGAGGCTCGCAAGGTGCGCAAGTCCAAGGCCACCAACGAGCTCCGCGAAGTGCGATTCAAGACGCGCATAGGCGAACACGACCGGAACGCGAAGACGCGCCGCGTGAAGCGGTTGCTGGATGAGGGTTCCAAGGTCAAGGTGTCGGTCATGTTCCGGGGCCGCGAGATGGACCACCCGGAGATCGGCATGAACCTGCTGCGCACCGTCGCCAGCGACCTCATGGACGATGCCCTCCTGGAACGCCGGCCCGGATTCGAGGGCCGTTTCCTCACGATGGTGCTGGCGCCTAACTCGAAAGACAAGTCCGCCCAGTCCGGCAAGGAGTTGAAGGGTGCCAAAACTTAAGACCCACAAGGGCGCCAAAGCGCGCTTCAGAATCACCGGCACCGGCAAGCTGGTCAGGATGAAGGGGCACCGCAGCCACCTTCGCCGCAAAAAGCCCGCCAGCGTTCGCAGGCTCTACTCGAAAAAGCTTGCCGTCAGCCCCGCGGACGCGCCGCGCCTCAAGCGCCTGCTCCCCAACGGCCTGCCCTAATCCCTTCCCCCTTGATGGGGGAAGGTCAGGATGGGGGTGACGAGTGGGCTGCCGAACAACCCTTAGCACACACCCGCGCCGCGCGGCGGTTCGCCGTAGGCCAGGAGAACCCAATGACCAGGATAACCCGAGGCGTCACCAAGCGACGCCGCCACAAGAAGATGCTCAAACTGGCCAAGGGCCACCAGGGAGTGCGCCACACGCACTACAGGCGCGCCCACGAGTCGGTCATCCACGCCCTCCAGTACGCCTACGCCCACCGCAGAGAGCGCAAGGGCGACATGCGGCGGCTGTGGAACATCCGCATCAACGCGGGCGCGCGCGCCAACGGCATCTCCTACAGCAAGCTCATTCACGGCCTAAAGCTCGCCGGAGTGGACATCAACCGCAAGATGCTGTCCGAGCTCGCCATCAACGACCCTGAAGGCTTCACCCAGATCGTCGAGCTCGCCAAGGCCCAACTCCAGCCGGCCTAGCCCGTTAGTCCCTTCCCCCTCGCAGGGGGAAGGTTAGGATGGGGGTGGAAGCCGCAGTTCGCCCCGCACCTGCCATTCCGAGCGGAGCGCAGCGCAGCCGAGGAATCTAAAGCGGCTGCCCCTGCCACCCGCCTTCCATTAGTCCCTTCCTCCTCGCAGGGGAAGAGCCTGTCCCGTACTCGATACGGGGTTAGGATGGGGGTGAAGCATCCCCTCTCCCCCAGTGAGAGGGCTAGGGTGAGGGTGAAACCCCCAGCACCACCCTCACGTCGTGCGCCATCCCCTCCACGTCCAGCGGCGGCGTGAACACCACCCGCATCACACCCTCGCGGTCGATCAGGTACACCGGCGCCCCGTGCGTCACCAGGTACCGCTCCCGCACCCCCTCCCGCAGCGCGTCCACGCTCCCCGCGGGCGGCTCCCCCGCCGTCTCGCCGCCCTCCCTCTCCGCGTCCACCTCCACCGGGTCCACGTAAAACGCCGCCCACACCTCCGCCAGCTCCTCCCTGCTGCCCACCAGGTACTCCCACTGCTCCGACATCCGCCACCGCTCCGAGTACTCCCGCGCCGCCTCCACCGTGTCCCGCTCCGGGTCCACGCTCACCGCCACCACCGCAATATCCGCAGCCTCCGCATCCAACGCCTCGCGCACCGCCCGTAGCTGGCCCGTCACAATCGGGCACACGTCCGGGCAGTTCGTGTAAAGGAAGGTCAGCAGCGTCACGCGCCCCCGGTAGTCCGCCGACGTAGCGACGCGCCCGAACTGGTCCGTAAGCTCGAACTCGGGGATTGACTCGCCCGCGGTCAGCCGCGTGCCTCGAAACTCGGTCGTCTCAGGGGCGCACGCCGCCAGGGCGATGAGGAAAAGCAGCAGCACGGCGACCCACAACCAGGGCGCGCACGCGCGGGGCGTCACGAGGTTGGGCAAGTCCTGCGGTGGGGAGAAGGGCGTTGTCGCTAACGCTCGATCTGGCGCTGAATCAGCGCCGCCACGCCCGGCACGCCCACCACAATCGCCACGCCCAGAATAATCACGCCTCCGAGACCGAAGGCGGAGTGTTCGATGATGATGAACAGGACGCCCAATCCGCCCGCGTACGCCGCAATGATGATCAACGACAGCAGCGGAAAGAGTATCGCGTCAATGACTCGCTGGCTCATATCAGTCCTATCTCACTCGAATCGCCCGCCGCCTGGTCCCTTCTCACTCGCGGGGGAAAGAGCCTGCCCTGAGCTTGCCGTAGGGTTAGGATGGGGGTGACAAGTTTGTGCCGCCCACTATGGTATGTCCACCCGTCCCCGCCGTCAAGCTCTCCGGACCTATCCGTCATTCCGAGCGTAGCGCAGCACGGCCTATCCTTCATTCCGAGCGCAGCGCAGCGCAGCCGAGGAATCTAAGGCGCCCGCCCTTGCCATGCGGCCCGCGTCGTCCGCAGGATTGACTTTACCAACCTGTTCCCTATACTACGTTACCTATAAGTTATCGACAGCGATTCTGCCGAACGGGATTCAAAGGGGCACCGCCATGGTTGACCGGACATCAGCGACGCCCGACTACACGATGGGCTATGGCGAGGTGATTCTGGAGACTCAGCTGCGAGCCACGGCGGAAGACAGCGCCACGTTTCTGCTCCCCCATCTCACGCCCGGCCTTCGCCTGCTGGACTTTGGCTGTGGGCCGGGCACCATATCGGTGGGCCTGGCAAAAGCCGTAGCGCCCGGCGAGATGCACGGCGTGGACATGGAAGAGTCCCAGATTGAGTTTGCCAGGTCGATGGCTGCGGCGCGGGGCCAGGATAACGCCATATTTCACGTCGGCGACGTAACCGACCTAGAGTTCGAGGACGGTTTCTTCGACGTCGCTCACTGCCGCAGTGTGCTGATGCACGTCCCGGACACAGCCGCCGTGCTGTCCGAGGTCAAACGCGTCCTGAAGCCCGGCGGCCTCCTCGCCTGCCGTGAAATGATCTGTGAGTCGGCCTTCACGCACCCCGACTTCGGCATCATGAGAAGATCGTGGGAAATGTTCGAAGACCTGATTAAGGCGGATGATGGACACCCTCAGATGGGCAAGGATATGAAGGGCCATATCCTGGAGGCAGGGTTTGTCGACCTCCGGATGAACGCCTCCTTCAGCGTTTACAGCTCTCCCGAGGAAATCGCCTCCATCCATCGCCTGGCCAGCCAGTGGCTACTGTCGCCCGAAGTCACCGAAACGGCGATAAAATACGGGGCGTCGTCGGAAAGTCTGGTCAACGATGTAAAAGCCGCCTATGACAGGTGGAAGGACCATCCCGGAGCCCTTTTCACCTTCGCCTACGGCGAAGCCATAGCCACCAAGCCGCTCCCCTGACCGGCTCGCCCGTACCCCCCGCTAGCGACGCCCCTGCGGTCAAGCGCTCTGGAGCGAACGCAAAGCAGCCTAACGGGACACACTCTCCAAGAGCTCTTTGGTTAGTTCCACTCGCTCGTCAGAGGCAAGCCAAAGCTCCTCGGCAAACGTCGAATCGCCTCTGCTGTTCACTCTGGGGCCGTGGAAGAGCCAGACCGCGATTCCCTCTTGCTTAGCCAGTTCAATGGCCGGCACGAAATCACTATCCCCAGTCACCAGGGCCGCATGGGTAATCGCACCCTTCACGCTCAGAGTCGCAAAGTCAAGCCCCAGCATAAGGTCCACTCGCTTTTGTTGGAGGATTGGATTGCCCGCCGAGTCTAGCCCTCTGAAGGCTAGCCGACCCTCTCTTACAGTGAACCTTTCAAGTCTCTGCAAAGCCTCAAAGAAACTGCGGGCGCCCGAAAATGCCCTGCTTTGCTCAGCTGTGGGATTTTCAAACTGGAATGGCAGGCAGTCGTAATAGTAAGTCCTCAGCAGATCCACTTGCTCGGCGGTCTTGTCCCCAACTGCTGTCAAGATTTCCCTGGCAAACTTGGAATAATCTACCCTGACGGAATACTCACGGAGAGCGATTGCCGTCATGTATCCGCCATCAATGAAAATCGCCAGCCTCGCCATAAAATCGCTCAACTCCTCAGACAAACGAAAGGGCCGGAGAGTTGGACCCTCCGACCCTGCTGTTGCACTCGCAACATTTCGAAAACTGACCTGACATGCCACCCTGCACAGTGCTCCGTCGCTCGTTGGCGAATCGCCTACAGGTGGATGACGGGCTGTCTCCGGTGGGACGCCAGGGGTTATACTGCGCTCATTATCTTCAGAGCCGCCACTCCTTGTCAACCCCTTGATAGTCGACGATCCTGTGTCAATCTACCGGACGCGCCCAACACCGTCATTCCGGCTCCGACCTGGAACCCAGGTGCGGCGCCCCGCCTCCTGCCCGCCTGTCACTACGCCTCCTCGCCAGTCACAATGGCCCACCCGCCATTCCGAGCGCAGCCGAGGAATCTCAAGTTCTTTGCCTGGAAGTCCGGTCGAGACCTCTCTCGGCCTACTTCGGAGAACCGGGACGCCAAACGGCCTGCGTAACCCGTATGGTGGTCTCATTATGGAATCTGTACGTGAACCAGAAGTCACCATGGGCAAAGCCAATGGTGCCGGGCTGATAAGGGAAGTCGTCCAATACTATCTTGGAGACGCCATCGGGATAGGGATCGGAGCAGAGAACGTCCAATAAGGCCGTCTCGAAATCCTTCCTCTCGTCTGCGTTGAGTCCCTGTCGAAACATCTCGGCGTGTTCGGACAGGAAGACGTCGAATGTCACCGAGTTCGCTCGTGGGCAGTCCTTGCCAGCTTAACGAATCTTCCCTGCTCGAACTGCTCTATGCCCTCGCGAGTGCCTTCGACAAGGCCCTCGTGTTTCCTCATTGCGTCGGCAAGACCGGTTTGCGGCTGCTCTGAGCAGGGCGGCTCCTTCCGCCTTTCCGAATTCTTGCGCTGAACTGGTTTGACCATGCTCGATCCCTTCCTTCCGCTCCATCTTAGGGGATGGCACAACGAGGGTCACCGCCGCAACAACCTACCTCTCCTCCAGCGACCGCCTCTCCGGCGCCCTGAACGGGTTCGTCTCCTCCTCGTGTTTGAACCACCGGAAGAACACGATGATGAGCAGCGTCAGGAACAGCGTCCCCCCGCCCACCTTCATTATCAGCGCCCCTATCTGCTGGTCCAGCAGCGGCGATATGTTCAGCACCCGCGGCGCGTTCACGTAAACCTCGTACAGAGGCTTCTCCGAAAACGTCACTATCGCGAACACGATTATCTGCGCTATCGATAGCGCGAACAGGTACATCATCTGCAGCGGATAGTTCAGCCGCGGCAGCTCCGGCATCATGCTGCCTATCGGCCACCACATCAGCACCGCCGTCCCGATGAAGATGAGGTGCTCCACCACGTGCAGCCAGTGGTGGGTCACCGAGGCGTTGTACAGCGCGGGCACGTGGAAGAGCGAGAAGGCGATGTTGAACAGCGCGAACGCGATGATGGGATGCGTCGCCAGCCGCGCCGCCCGGAACACCAGGTTGGGCCGCAGCAGCGGGCGCAGCAGCCAGTCCGGCGTGCCAAGCAGCAGCAGCGGCGGCGCCACCAGCGACAACAGCACGTGCTGCGTCATGTGGACGCTGAACAGGAAGTTGTCGCTGAGGACGTGTATCGGCGAGAGCAGCGCCACGTAGATGACCAGCACGCCCGCCGTGAACGTGGCTATCTGCCGAGGCTCAACCCCGTCCGCCAGGTTGTACCGCTCCCGCAGCGGCCCCACGCCCAGCATATACCCGCCCTGTAGCAGCGCGAGCCCTATCAGCGCCTCCGGGTGGGCGTGCCAGTGCGTCCAGATAGATTCCAGTACAGGGTCCACGTCAACCGCTCCGTAGCGGGCACGGGGCTATGTGAAATCCCTTCCCCCTCGCGGGGACAAGGTTCCGCCTAAAGTCCCTTCCCCCTCGCAGGGGGAAGGTTAGGATGGGGGTGTCTCACCCGCGCGCGACGACCCTAAATGAAGAAACCGAACAGCGCCATCAGCGCGAACACCACCCCCGTCGCCGTAACCAGCCCCGCCACGAACATGCTGCTGAACAACTGATGGTCATACTTCAGGTGCATGTAGAACATGCCGACCAGCGCGAACTTGGCTATGGACAGCACCGCCAGAATCGGGATGATGCCGTGACCGAGCCACGTCAGGTAGAAGATGCCCACCTCGATGGCCGTAATCACCGACAGCGCCATGGCCACCTTGAAGTAGGTCATGGCCGTCGGGTGGCCCGTATGCACCTCTTCTACGCCCTCGAGCGCCGCCTGGTCCGTATCCTGACTCATTCCTCGCTCCGTTTACCGATTGTCCCTTCCCCCTTGATGGGGGAAGGTTAGGATGGGGGTGACGCCCCGTCGCTTTTCAGTCCCTTCCCCTTAGTGTCCTTCGTGCCCTTCGTGGATAATCCCCCCGCCTCAAAACCCCTCGAACACGCCGAACAGGTACACCACCGTGAAAATCACGATCCACACCACGTCCACGAAGTGCCAGTACAGCGCCGCCAGGTCCACGTCCAGGTTCCGCTCGGGCGTCACGCCGCCCGCGCGGAACGAGAAGAAGAACAGCGATAACAACCACACCACCCCCAGCGTCACGTGCGCCCCGTGGAACCCCGTCAGCACGAAGAACGTCGTGCCGAACAGGTTCGTCTTCGGCGTCAGCCCTATCTTCTCATCCACCTCCGTCACGCCGTCCACGCACAAGTCCGCCGCCACCTGCTCCTCGAACTGCGTCAGGTGCCCCGTGCCCGCCTCGGCGCACTCGAAGTGCACGTGGTGGTTGGCGAACACGTAGAACTCGAACACCTGGAACCCGATGAACGTCATCCCCATGATCGCCGTGGACACCATCCACACCCGGAACGTCTGGAGTTTCCCCCGCGTCAGCGCCGAGTACGCCAGCACCATGCTCATGCTGCTCATCAGCAGCACGAACGTGCTCACCGACGTCACCGGAATGTCGAACACGTCGATGGGAAGCGGCCCCGACAGGCTCTCCCCCTTGTAAACGAGGTACGTGGCGATGAGCGAGCCGAAGAACATGCAGTCCGACCCCAGGAAGGCCCACATGAGCAACTTCCGGTGGTTCAGACCGGTGGTAGTCGGCTCGTGCTCTTCGTGTGCTGCTGCTGGTGCGTGCGCCAAAGGTGTTTAGCCTCCCTCAAAAGGGCGTTTGCGGGGCTCGCTCACCCCCATCCTAACCTTCCCCCATCAAGGGGGAAGGGATTCCTGGTTAGTGTTCCGTTCCCTCTTCAGGCTCGTTCACCGGCTCGAACGACCACGCATAGACCGCGAACATCCCAATCAGGCCGCCAACTACCGCCACGGCGAAGTTGAACACCAGGCCGTAACCCCCGATCAGCAGCCCGATGGACACTATCAGCGGCCAGTACGACGGCTGCGGCAGGTGTATGTCGTGGCCCTCGTCCTCGCCGGACCCGCCGCCCACCGGCACCGCGCGCCTCACCGGCGTCCGCTTCTGCTCCCACCACTCGTCGCGGCTGTACACGGTGGGGATCGTCTCGAAGTTGTACTCGGGCGGCGGCGACGATATGGACCACTCCAGCGTGCGCGCGTCCCAGGGGTCGTCCCCCGCAGGCTCGCCGCTCCGCCAGCCCTTCACTATGTTGTACACGAACAGCAGCATCGACAGCGCCAGCATCGCCGCCCCAACCGACGACACCCCGTTCCAGAACGACCAACCCATCTCGTCGCCGTAGGTGTAGATGCGCCTCGGCATCCCGTCCATGCCCACGAAGTGCATCGGGAAGAACGTGATGTTCGACGCTATGAACATCAGCCAGAACGTCACCTTCCCCATCGCCTCGTCGTACATCCGCCCCGTGAACTTCGGGAACCAGTAGTAGATGCCGCCCACCAGCGCGAATATCGCCCCCGTGAACAGCACGTAGTGAATGTGCGCCACGATGAAGTACGTGTCCTGCTGCTGCGCGTCGGACGACGACATCGAGTGCATTATCCCGCTTATGCCGCCGATGGTGAACAGCACTATGAACCCGATGGCGAACAGCATCGGCGTGCGGAACTCCATCGACCCCTTCCACATCGTCCCTATCCAGTTGAATATCTTGATGCCCGTCGGCACCGCGATAGCCATCGTCGTTATCGTGAACACCGACGTCGCCACCGGCCCCAGGCCCACCGTGAACATGTGGTGGCTCCACACCATCCAGCCCATGAACGCGATGATTACGCCCGCCAGCACCACCGTCGAGTACCCGAACAGCGGCTTCTTCGAGAACGTCGGCACTATCTCCGACACTATCCCCATCGCGGGCAGTATCAGGATGTACACCTCCGGGTGGCCGAACACCCAGAACAGGTGCTGCCACAGCACCGGGTTCGCCCCGTTCGCCACCACGAAGAAGTTGGTGCCGAAAGCCCGGTCGAACATCAACTCGATAAGCGCCACCGTTATCACCGGGAACGCCAGCACCAGCAGGATCGCCGTCACCAGCGTCATCCAGGTGAACAGGGGCATACGCATCAGCGACATCCCCGGCGCGCGCATGTTGATTATCGTCACGATGAAGTTGAACGCCGCCGCCAGCGACGCGATTCCCAGCACCTGCAGGCTTATGATCCAGAGGTCGATTCCCTTGCCCGGGTTCGCCTCCAGGCCCGTCAGCGGCGCGTAGCCGAACCACCCCGCGTTGGTCGCGCCCCCCATGAACCAGCTGAACTTCAGGATGATAGCCCCCGCCAGGAACGTCCAGTAGCTGAAGGCGTTCAGCCGCGGGAACGCCACGTCCCGTGCCCCTATCTGCAACGGGATGACGAAGTTGAAGAACGCCGCCCCCATCGGCATGATCGCCAGGAAGATCATCGTCGTGCCGTGCATCGTGAAGAGCTGGTTGAACACCTCCGCGCTCACGATGTCCTGGTCGGCCGCCGAAAGCTGGAGCCGCATCAGCAGCGCTTCCACGCCGCCCGACATGAACAGCACGAAGGCCGTGACGCCGTACAGTATCCCAATCCGCTTGTGGTCGATGGTCGTCAGCCACGACCAGACTCCCGTCGGATGGGTGGGCCGGGGTATGCTCAGCGGTATGCTTGTCATTCAGAGCCTCCGATTGGCCTCTCGGCCAGACCCCTCTTCGTCCCTACTTCAGCGTCAGCAGGTATGCCACCAGCGCGTCTATCTGGTTCTCGGTCAGCGGCGGAATAGTCCCGTTATAGACCTCGCCGTCGCGGTACATTATGTTGCCCGGCTTCACCGCGTCCGGGTCCGTCAGCCACTCCCGCAGGTTCTGCTGAAGCAGCGCGCCGCTCACGTCGTCAGACCCGTCCTCCGTGTTGTCCAACAGCCCAGCCGCAAGGTGCCGCCGGCTCGCCACGTGCGTCAGGTCCGGCCCGATGATGCCCCTCGCCAGCCGCGTGCCCCGCACCGCGTGGCACCGGAAGCAGTAGGAGTCCTGGCTCATGAACAGGTCCTCGCCCTCCTTGGCCAGCGGGTCCACCGGACTCGCCGCGTCCGCGAGCTGCGCCTCCACCCAAGCGTTGAACTCGTCCCACGTCTCCACCACCACCTTGAAGCGCATGTTGGCGTGCGACACGCCGCAGAACTCGGCGCACTGCGCGTAGTACTCGCCCTCGCGCTCCCCCTTCAGCCACAGCGTGTTGTCGTTGTTCGGAATCATGTCCACCTTGCCCGCCAGCTTCGGCACCCAGAAGCTGTGGATTACGTCCTTCGAGCGCAGATCGACGTTTATCACCTCGTCCACCGGAATGTGCATCTCGTTCGCGGTGGTCAGGTCGTACTCCGGGTAGTAGAACTCGAACCACCACTGGTGTCCGGTGGCCTCCACAACGAACCCGCCCTCCTCCGGCGGCTCCGGCGATATGGTAGTGCTGTACAGCACCATCAGCGTGGGGATGGCCGCCACCACCAGGATGATCGCCGGAATCACCGTCCAGGTTATCTCCAGCGCGTTGTTGCCGTGTATCTGCTCCGGGTCGCCGTCTCCCGGACGTCGGCGGTACTTGAACACCGCGTACAGGATGATACCCTCTACGATGACGAACACCAGCGCGCCCAGCGCGAAGATGATCCAGAACACCACCGCCTGCTCGCGCGCCACCGGCCCCAGCGTGTCGAAGGTCGACTGCGGATGCGATGGGGTGCAGGCCGCCGCCAGCAGCATCAGCGCGCCCAGCAAGAGGATACCGAGAAGGCCGCCCGCCCGGCGGCGCGTCTTCTGCGTTTTCACCAAATCAACCTCGCACTGTACGGTTACGCGGCGCCTGTACGGTCGTCGCGCCGGCCCCCAGAAATCTACCAAAGCCGCTATGACTCGTCAAGGCTATCAATACTCCCGAACCCGTATCAGTCCGGTCGGTCATACCAATGTAGGGGCAATCCCTTGTGGTTGCCCGCGTTGCTACCCCACCCCCAAAACCGTCGCGTCCACCATCATCGCCGCGAACAGCAGCGCCAGGTACGCCAGCGAATACAGATACAGCGGCTTCGCCCCCTCTATCCCCGGCCGCCTCCACAGTCGGTAGGCGTACAGGATGAACCCGGCCCCCAACGCCGCGCTCGATACCAGGTAGAACCACCCAGGCTCGCCCGTCACGAAGAACATCGACGTCAGCGCGGCCACCAGCAGCGTGTACAGGAATATCGACCGCTTCGTCTGGTCCACCCCCGCCACCACCGGCAGCATCGGCACCCCCGCGCTCGCGTAGTCGTCCTTCAGCAGCAGCGCCAGCGCCCAGAAGTGCGGCGGCGTCCAGAAAAAGATGATAGCGAACAGGTACAGCGCCGGCAGACCCAGGTAGCCGGTCACAGCCGCCCAGCCCACCATCGGCGGAATCGCCCCCGCCGCGCCGCCGATCACGATGTTCTGCGGCGTCGACCGCTTCAACGCCTTAGTGTATATCAGCACGTAGAACAGCGTCGCGCTCAGCGTCAGCAGCGCGCAAAGCAGGTTCGCCCCCGCCCACAGCAGCCCGAACGCCGCCACGTTCAGCGCCACGCCGAACGCCAGCGCGTTGCCGGGCCGCACCGCCCCCCGCGCCACCGGACGCGCCCGCGTGCGCCGCATCAGCGTATCGATGTCCCTGTCAGCGTAGTGGTTCAGCGCGTTCGCGCCACCCGCCGCCAGCGCGCCGCCCACCAGCACCACCAGCACAAGCTGCCACTCCGGCACGCCGCGCGCGCCCAGGAACATCCCCCCCAGCGCCGTCAACAACAGCAACGAGATTATGCGCGGCTTGGTCAGCGCCACGTAGTCCCTGATTACGCTGCTCGATGCCGTCATCTGCGCCATCACTGCGCGTCCTTGCTCAGACTTCGTGATTTCCAAAACTCCATTCCCTGCCTGTCCGCCACCATGCAGGGGCTGGCGCCCTCGCAGGGCGCAGGCTCTCCCTGACCACTAACCACTAATCACTAACTACTAACCACTGGCCGCCCCCCGGCGCGTGTACGCCAGCACGCACAAAAACGTCAGCGCCACCCACGTCAGCGTCGCCAGGCTCAGGTGCGCCGCCTTCATCTCCGCGGCGAACCGCGCCCAGATTATCCACGCACCGGCCACTATCTGCACCGCGAACAGCGCCACCGTGCACACCGCCGCCCACCGCAACGCCGGCAGCTCCCGGCCACGCATGTACGCGACTGCCGCCAGCGCCAGCGCCATCACCCCCACCATCGCGCTCAACATCCGGTGCCCCATGTGTATCGCGGCGGGAACGCCCTCCGGCATAAGCTCGCCCCGGCACAGCGGCCAGGTCGCGCAAGCCGAGCTCCCGCCGTATCCCACCATGAACGAACCAGACAGCATGAGAAGAAAAACTCCCGCGAACGTGGCCGCGACGAGGACGTTCAGCCCCCTGCTCTCACCGGACAGCCCCGCCGGAGCGGACGAGCCGCCCGTCTCACGCCAGCCCGCCAGAATGAGCGCCACCAGCGCCGTCAACAGCGCCTCCGCAAGCGCCAGGTGGATCAGCCGCAGCCACCACTCCAGCTCCGTCAGCACCGTCGCCCCGCCGAGCAGCGCCGCCGCCACCACCAGCGCCAGACCCGCGATGGCGCTGCCCACCATCCAAGCGTTGCGCCGGTAATAGAGCCACACCACGCCCGCCGTCACCAGCATGAGCGCGCCCAGCGAAGACGCGACGAGGCGGTGGCTGTACTCGATGAGAGTGTCGGTCTGGAACGGCGGAATTATCTGCCCGTGGCAAAGCGGCCAGTCCGGGCAACCCAGGCCCGATCCGGTCGTCCGGACCACGCCGCCTAGTGTGACCTGGGCGAACGCGAACAGCAGCGTCACGATCGCCGCCCAGCGAAAGATTAAGTCTGTCCTTCTCGAGGGAGTCCGCAGCTTCCCAATCAAGGCTGCCTTTCAGTGCCAGCGCCCACGCTGGAGCGGCGCCCGGAGCGTCCGGCGAAAATCCCCAAAGGCCCGCAGACGCCGCGACAAACTATGTGCAACTTTTCACGAAGTCACAATAGCACAGCACCCGAACCCCAGTCAATCCACAAACAGCCAGTCCCTTCACCCCTCAGCCCCCACGGAGCCACCCCATCAGCCTTCACGCGCTCTCCGCCTCCCGCCACAACCCGAACCCCGTAGCCCCCAGCACCAGCGGCAGCGCCGTGTCCACGAACGCCCAGATTACCCACGCCTGGTGGTTCCCGTCCAGGCTGTCCGCCCCCTGCGACAGCAGCGAAAACCAGTTGTGCAGAAACAGAATCGCCACCGCCGCGGTCACGTAGAAGGCCGCGTTCACCTCCAGGTACCGCAGCGTAACCCCCGACTCCGGGTCGCGCCCGCCCGCATCCATCTTCCGCGAGAAGTTGAAGGCGAGAGCCGCCGCCAGCCCGATCAACATCAGCACGTCCAGCACGTACCACACCTGCAAAACGTCCAGTGTGTCATCCAGGAACGTGTTGACGATGAAGAACACCGCCACCGCCGCCGCCACCCCAATCAGATAGACCGCTCCAACTCTCCTCAGAAACGCCATTGCAACCGCTCCTCTCGCTGCCAACTGCCTACGCCGGTCAGCCCCAGCATACCACAGCCCCGCCCCTTATATTCTCTCCCCTTTCCTACCATTCCGAGCGGAGCGCAGCGCAGCCGAGGAATCTAAATCGGTCGCCATCGCCCCACCCGCTCCTCTTGTTCCCTCCCCCTTAGTGTCCTTCGCGCCCTTCGTGGATAATCCCCCCCTTCGCGTCCTTCGTGCCCTTCGTGGATAATTCTCCCCCCGCTCCATTCCTTGACGCGCCCGCTCTCCCACAACTAAAATTGCATGACGCACACGGCCCGCTAGCTCAATTTGGCAGAGCAACTGACTCTTAATCAGTAGGTTCTCGGTTCGAGTCCGAGGCGGGTCACTCCCTTCCCATGCAAACAGCGCCGGACGCCTGAACCGCATCCCATCGGCCCTCGATTACATCAAGTGACACAGACCTTCGACTACAAACAGCTTTCCAACGACCTGGACGTCCTCGCCCCCGACGGCTCGGAGATTCGCCTGCTGTCACAGACAAGCCGGGGGAGCATGGTCCACTGCACCCTGAATCCGGGGCAGGTGTCGCTGGCCGTAGCCCACCGCACGGTCGATGAGGTCTGGTACTTCCTCGAAGGCACGGGCCAGGTGTGGAGGAAACATGGCGACACCGAGCGGGTCGTGGACGTAGCCCCGGGCGGCAGCCTCTCGATCCCCGTCGGCGCCCACTTCCAGTTCAGGACGACCGGCGACCGTCCGCTCAGGTTCGTAATCACAACCATGCCTCCCTGGCCCGGCCACGACGAAGCCTACCCGGTGAAAGGCCACTGGCCTGGTCACGAAGCAGGCGCCCAACAATGACCGACGTGAAAGTAACCGAAGGTCGCCTCGTCCCGTCCTCCGGCAAGTCCGCCATCAGCACCGTCCTCGTCCAGCCCGACGACGCCGTTGCCCTGATGCTGCTGGGCCACGGCGCAGGCGCCCCGATACACGAGCCGCTGATGGTCCAGATGGCCGCGGCGCTCGCCGACCGGGGAATCGCCACCTTCCGCTACAACTACCCCTACAGCGAGCGCATGACCGCCTACTCCCCCGACGAGATAGACTCTCTCGAGGTCCTGCTGTCCACCACGAACCTGGCCAAGAACGCCGCAGCCGATCTGTCGCTCGACCTCCCGCTGTTCCTCGGCGGACGCTCCATGAGCAGCCAGGTCGTTTCGCTCGCCCTCACCCGCGAGCGCTGGCCCGACGTTCGCGGCATGGTGCTGTACGTCTTCCCCATGCGCTGGCGCATCCTGCTGGAAGACACCGTCGGCCACCTTCACCGGCTGCCGGCGCCCATGCTCTTCGTCCAGGGCGGCCGCGACGAGGAATTCTGCGACCTTAACGAGCTTCAGCCCGTGCTGGACGGACTCGGCGACCGCGCCACTCTCCACGTAGTGCAAGACGCCGACCACGACTACGACCTGCCGCCGGACTCCAACAGAAACAGGTCCGACGCCCTCTCCGAGGTCGCCTCCGTCACCGCCGCCTGGATCCGCACCCAACTGGACTAACAACTGGATTGAAGGAAGACCACTCATGGACAAAATGAGCGGAGGAGAAGCCCTCGCCAAGTCTCTCGTAAGGGAAGGCGTCGAGGTCGTGTTCGGAATCCCGGGCATACAGATATACGGCATTGTAGCCGCGCTGCGGGACGAGCCTGGCATCCGCATGATCACGACCCGCCACGAACAGGCCACGACATACATGGCCGACGGCTACGCCCGCGCGTCGGGCCGGCCCGGCGTCGCGCTGGTGGTCCCGGGCGCCGGTGTCTATAACGCGGCGTCCGGCCTCACCAACGCCTTCTCCCGCTCCACGCCCGTGCTCCTCATCGCGGGCCAGGTCCCGCGCGGCGCCATCGGCAAGAACATCGGCGCCGTACACGAAATCGCCGACCAGTCCGGCGCCGTGCGCTCCGTCACCAAGTGGCAGCGGCAGGCATCCCGGCCCCGCGAAGTTCCGGACGCCGTGTTCGAAGCGTTCCGGCAGATGCGCACCGGCCGCCCCCGCCCCGTGCTGATCGAGATGCCGCCCGAAGCCGGCGTGGAGCGAGAGGAAGTCGGGCTGCGGGACCCCGCCCGCGTCTCGAGGATAGTACCCAGCCCCGAAGACCTCAGGGAGGCCGCCCAGGTCATCTCGAGAGCCAACATACCCCTGATTTACGCCGGCGGCGGGGTGGCCCGCTCCGACGCCGAAGAAGCCCTGGTCAGGCTCGCGGAGGCGACGAACATACCCGTCGTAACCTCCAGCGGCGGCAAGGGCGCCATCCCCGACGGCCACCCGCTGTCTTACGGCTCCTGTTTCAGTCCCAGGGGCGAGAGACAGGAGATGAACCAACTCTACGAGATAATGCAGTCCGCCGACGTGGTGATAGGAATCGGGGCGCGTTTCTCGCTCGGCAATCCGGCGGGCGAGGCTTCTACGCTCGTAAACATCAACATAGACGACACGGAGCTGACGCGGCACCAGGCGAACACGCTCCCGCTGCACGGCGACGCCAGGGCCACAATCGAGGCCCTGCTCCCCTACCTCATCGAGGCCGGAGCGGGAGAGCGTCCGTCCCCCGCCGAGGCGGTCAGCGCGGCCCGTAGACTGATAGCCTACTACGACATCCGGCTCAAAGAGCCGCAGTACGCCGTCCTGGAGGCTATGCACAGAGGCATCCCCGAAGACGCCTTCGTCGTCTGGGACGTCACCCAGTTCGGCTACTACGCCCGCACCCACTACCAGGTCAGCCATCCCAAGACGTACATCGACTCCGGCTATTCGTTCAACGTCGGCTACGGCTTTCCGACCGCCCTGGGAGTCAAGGTGGCCAGGCCCGACCGCCCCGTCATCTGCATGGCCGGAGACGGAGGGTTCATGTTCAACTCGTCCGAGCTTTCCACCGCCCTGCAATACGGCATCGACGTCGTGACCGTGGTCTTCAGAAACGACTCCTACGGCAACGTTGCCCGCGACCTCGACGACGCGTTCGGCGGCGCATACGGGACAGACCTGCACAACCCCGACTTCGTCAAATTCGCTGAGTCGTTCGGCGCGGTCGGCATGAGAGCGAACGACCCAACGGAACTCGAGACGCTCATTCCGTTGGCGCTGGAGCGTCAAGCCCCCGTCATTATCGACGTCCCCTTCGGAGAGATGCCGATACCGACCGCGCCGCAGTTCGCGCCGCTCTACAACCTGCCCTGGACCATGCCCCAAGAGGGCCTCATAACCTCCTGATGCACTGCCAGTCAGCCCCTTCCCCCGCGTCCCTCTCTGCCATTCCCCGCGTCCCTCTATGCCTTCCTCCGCGCCCCTCTCTGTCATCCCTCGCGTCCCTCTCTGTCATTCCGAGCGTAGCCGAGGAATCTAGAGCCCTCGCTACTCAGAGTCCCTTCCCCCACGTCGTAGGGCGTGGTCTGTGACCCGCTCTTTGGCCCCCTACGCCGTCTCAAGCCATAGCGACTCCAGGCCCCTCAGCGTCACCTGGTCCCGGTAGCGCGGCTCCTCCGCCAGTCGCAGGCCGCGCAATCGCGGCAGCAGCGCCTCGAAGGCCACACGCGCCTCCAGCCGCGCCAGTGGAGCGCCAAGGCAGTAGTGGACGCCCCGCCCAAAAGCGAGATGGTTGCCGGCAGAGCGCCCCACGTCCAGCCGGTCCGCGTCCGGGAAAACCTCCGGGTCGCGATTAGCGGCCCCCAGCAGGCAGATCAACCGCTGGCCGGGAGCAATCCGCCTTCCGCGCAACTCGACAGGCTCCCGGGCAATGCGGCTGTCGAGCTGCACGGGGCTGTCGAACCGCAGCAGTTCGTCGATGGCTCCATTCAGCAAAGCGGGGGCTTCGCCCAGCCGTCGCAGCTCGTCCGGATTGCGCAGCAGCGCCAGAGTCCCATTGCCGATAAGGTTTCGGGTCGTCTCGTTCCCCGCCACCAGTACCAACAGCAGATTTATCAGTAAGTCGTCGCGGTCCAGCCGTTCGCCGTCCACCTCCGCCGTCACCAACGCGCTCACCAGGTCGTCCCGTGGCTCTTGGCGTCGCTCCTCCGCCACCGCCTCGAAGTAGGCGAATACCTCGCCAACCGCCTGCCGTACCTCGCCTATCTGTTGTTGGCTGAGAAGAGGGTCAACGGTCAGGGACACCACGTTCGACCACTCGTTGAACTGCTCGCGATCCTCGGGCGGAACCCCCAGCATCTCGGCAATCACAATCACGGGCAACGGAAAGGCAAGTTCCGCGATGAGGTCGAACCGCGCCTTCCCTTCGACGTTATCCAGCAATCCATCGACCGCCTTCCGAATACGCGATTCCAGGGCAGCCACGGCGCGCGGCGTAAAGCCATGGGACACCAGACCCCGGATCTTGGTGTGCTCCGGAGGATCCAGGTCCAACATGCTCACCTGCGGAATGTAGCCGAACTCTCTTCCCTCGTTGCCGAACCGCCGGCTGTCCCGCAGCACCATGTCAACGTCGTCGTAGTCCGTCAGCACCCATGCGTCCTGTAGCCGCATCCGATGCACAGGGTCCTTCCGTCGGAGCTCCTCGTAAAACGGATACGGATTCGCCCGCAGTTCAGCGGAAAGGGGATTGTACGCGACGCCGGACTCTGCGCGCTCCCACGTCAGCAGCGCCCGCATCGCCACCGGCCGAACTGTCCTGTCAAGCAGCCTGGACAACAGATTCATTCCAACCCTCCCCAACCCAAATACTGTGTGCGAGTATAGACTAGACTTGGCCGGATGTCCCGTCGATGGGGAGAAGATGTCCGTACACTACCGGCGCCGGGGCCTCGCAGGATGCACACGGAACTGAACCGCGGCTTGTTGGCGTACCAGTCCACACAGCCCTGAACCAATGAGTCCCTTCCCTATTGTATGGAAGAAGGTTAGGATGGAGGAGATTGAACCACCAACTCCACCGCAGCTCGAACTCGGTCCCCCCTGGGCGCAAGGTGAGGACGTAGACGTGAACGTGACAACAAGAGCGGCCAATCGGGAAGACGCGGCCCCGATTGCAAGGGTTCACGTCGATTCGTGGCGAACCACATATGAAGGCATCGTGCCTGCCGCGTACTTGGCGGGCCTTTCGTATCGCGACCGTGAGTCCATGTGGAACGAGGCACTGACAACGGACCAGCCCGGCACGGGAATCGCCGTCGCGGAGGCAGAATGTGGCGATGTCGTCGGGTTCGCGTCCTGGGGACCGAACCGCGAAGGTGATTCCACCTACCGGGCCGAACTCTACTCCATCTACATATTTCAAGAGCGCCAGAACAGGGGACTGGGTCGCGGCTTGGTATCGGCTGCGGCCCGGCGTCTGCTGGACGACGGATTCAGTTCAATGCTGCTGTGGGTACTGGAGGACAACCGCCTCGCGTGCCGGTTCTACGAATCGCTGGGCGGTGAGCGGGTGGGGAGGAAGACGGTCGCGATTGGGGGCGCAGACCTCGAAGAGGTGTCCTACGGCTGGAGGGATGTCAGCGGTCTTGTTGGGGATACGCGGGGATAACGTTGCCAAGGCACACTGATTGACAAATTGTGCTATAGAAGCGCACTGTGCGGAACTGCTCTCAGATGCCCAAAGAAGCAGGAATGGCGAAGACCATCAAGACTTGGCTGAGTACCAGCGCGATACTCATTGCCGTACTTCTGTCCGGATGTTCCGATGAGCCAACCCCGCCCACGCCTAACTCCCTGGTGCTACACAAGGCGCCCGCGCTAAACACCAGTGTACCCAACACGCCCACGCCCACGCCCACACCTTCACCGGTTCCTACGACCACACCTACTCAGACCGTTATCCCGACTCCGACGGCTACACCCACGCCGTCGCCGACAGTCACACGGACGCCCGCGCCCACACCCACGCCTTCACCCGTTCCTACGGCCACACCTACTCAGACCGCCATTCCGACTCCTACGGCTACGCACACGCCCTCGCCGACAGTCACTCAGATCCCTACTGCCACTGCGACTCCTACGGCCACACCCTCACCCACAATGACAGCAACCGCCACGGCGACCTACACTCCCACGCCTACTTCGACGGCCACGGCCACCTACACCCCCACACCGTCTCCGACGGACACATATTCACCCACACCCCCACCTCATCCGGAGATCATTGGGACCGAGCGTTTCATCGCTCAAGTTCAGGAAGCACTCCAACTCATTGCCGAACATGACCCGGAGGCGTTTGTCAGGGTTAGGGACGGAATCATCACGTTTCAGTCCGTGGCGGCTGGCTCAGGGATGGATGTGTACTCAAAGATTTACCTAGTGGGAAATCAGACTGCCTTCGCCCCCGGCTATTCCAGGTCGAGGCAGGTTGTCTGGCTGGCTGGCACCATCGTTCATGACGCCTGTCACAGCAATCTCTATGCCGCAGGGGAGGAATTTACTGGCAAGGCAGCGGAGATCACCTGCTTGGAGAGGCAACTCGCGACTTTGGAGCGCATAGATGACACAGGCCTCTTCGTTGACTACGTAGATAGCCTAATCAAGGGGGCGGACGATCCTAACAACCAGTACTGGAATGATCCGAACCGTCACTGGTAATTGTTGGCCACAAGAACTGTTGCTTGCCGTCTACGTGGACTGACCGGCTCACTTTCTCGTACACTGCCAGTCTCTTCCCTCTCGCAGGGGAAAGGTTAGGATGGGGGTATCAATGCCGCCTGACACGCTCCACCTGCTCGACGCTTACCTTCAGCCATGGCGGCGTTTTCGAATGCCGAAGTACATCCTCCGCGGTCATCCACCGGATATCCGCAACCTCCAGCGCATCCGTAATGGTCGGCTCGCCTGACTCGTACCCTCCGAGAAACAGGACATCCACCACAGGCACGCCGCCGGTAATCACGAAAGTCTTGCTTCGGACGTATCGCAGGTTCCTGGACACGCGCACACCGGTCTCCTCAAAGACCTCACGCATGGCCGCAGTTTCCAGGACTTGGGACGGACCGTCGTCCGGCTCGACCTTGCCACCCGGAAACGCCAGGACACCGGGGGCATGCCCCACACCGTCGCCCCTCACGATCATCAAGTACCGCTCATCCCTTACCACCGCACACTGCACGTTGACCACGAACTGCGGAGCACTCCTCGACATTCGTCATTTCTCCTGCGTAGTTGGCAATCTGGGAGTCCAACGAGCAGGCACGTGCCTCACTCCCTCTCCTCACCGCTGGCGGGCCTGACTCCGGAGTTGAGCTGGAACCCACAAATGTTAGCTTGAGGCTGTCAGCGATGTCCACATACCATGACCATGGCGTGAAGATTTCACGGGGCAGGCAGATGTGCACCAATCCACGGACACTACCTGAAGCTCAGCGAGGTCTCTCGAGAGATGAGGAACGCCAACGGTCCTTGGAAGCCCGGCACTCAAATCCTCTCAGAGTCTCCATCTTCGAAGACCTCGTTATGTGGGTGTCAGACTGACGCTACTCAAAGTGTTTCACGAGTGAACTTCGCGGCCAAATTTCTGAGCAGGTTCTCTTCAACACTTGGGAAAGTTCTCCGCAAGTCTTGGACCGTGATATTGTTGAGTGCGTCGAATCGACTGCGAACTTGCGCCGCCGCCGCAAGCGCGCCGCCTGGGAGCATGCGGGCTAGTTGCAGGGCGTGCAGATAGGATGGTAGGGAGGGCCGTATGCGTACATCGTACGAGGGCTGAACGTACAGCGAGAACGCGACAGCAACTCCCTCTTCAAGGTTGTTGGTACTGCCGACGACGGGATTGAGTAAATGAACAGTTTCGTGGGCCATCTCGAAAACAACTGTGGGCCAATAGAACTCACCAGCTCGGCTCAATTCCGTGAAGGCTCCATCCAGGTTGGGCGTGTTTCGAATACATGGGCCGCCATCTGAAAACTGTGGCGGATATATCCTCTTAGACACATCACGGGGGCCGAGGATAGACTCGGCCATCGTCAGCAGGTCGACCTGCAAAGCCCACAGAGCCCCAGCATCATCCCGCGGATTGGTTTCAGGTAGTTGTTTCTCTTTTCTGGAAAAGGAATCCATTCTCATCATCCGGTACGAAGGGAGCACCGTATCAACTATCGACTAGTACACCGACACCCTAGAAATGAGGGGTAAGGAATCGCTCTGACGTGAAGCCTCGCCTATGCCGGCTACCCCTCATTTCAAAGTTTTCGCAACACTAGGCAACGCTCACTACACTCCGTGGCTCATTGGTAAGTGCCGAATGTGGTGAAGTTGTCCGTACCATCATCCTGTATGGCGTATAGGAAGCGTAGCTCATCGTAGTCGTCTCCCCGAGAATCGTCCTTGATCGCAATCAAATGGACTGCTGCGTAGAATCCATTTACATTCCGGAACAAAACGATCTGGCCGACACGGGGAGTTCTATTGCGGGATGTATAATTGAGCGATTCAGCACTCACCACCTGCTGGATGGACGTCCACTCAAGTGGGGCAAGGGCAACACCGTTGATCGAGGGAGAGTCGTTGTACACATGGATGCTAGTGTTGCTTGCCTTGCTCCACATAGTTTCGAACTCCAGCGACCCGCGGCCGATAATAAAGCGACCATCATGGTTGCTGTAGTCGAACACAGCCTCACCAACAAGAGATGTCATGCGGGGGGCAGGTACGTCGGAGGCCTTGCCCTCAAAAGGCCTTACTCCAAGCTTCTGGGCAATCACCGATGCGAGTCCAGCCGGTGAGTAATCCTCGGCGCGGAGATACTGGATGCTCTCCGGCAAGCCAGGAACGGGCGTGTCATCAAAGCGCACAGGTAGGACGTATTCCTTCGGTTCCGTTACGGCTCTGCTCAACGCTGCCCGCCGCTCGTGCCGCGGCCAAGCCTTTTCGACCCATGCCTTAGATACGAAAATGACCACGTAATTAGATCTGCGCTCGTATACGTCCTGTAATTCCTCCCCGAGGTCTTTCCCCCACAGCCCAACCTTCTCAAATTCATCGTAGAACACGGCTATGCCACGAGCTTGTAGTGCCCGCGCTACCTCTTCAACGTGTTGACGCTGTTCTCCGGCGAAGGACAATGCTATTTCGTACATGATCTCAGGTTGCACCCTGATTTGTGCTGCATCAACATCTGTTATCGGACCATCGTCACTACAATAGCAAGCCGAACTTTCTATTCATCTCGCGTGCGTTCCATCTACCCACACCCGAACCAACCAACTCCCCCACAGCCCGAACCGGCTCACCTCCAATTCCTTCCCCTTTCCTCCGTGCCCTTCGTGGATAACCCCCGCCCACACGCTGACCAACTGAAAAACTAACCCCCCACCTCCACCCCATACACCTCCCGCGCCCGCGCCCGCGTGATGATCCCCTCCCGCACGTCCCGCGCCACCGCCCCCGCGTCCCGCTCACGCGGGTCGCCCCAGCCCCCGCCGCCCGGCGTCCGCGTAACGATAGTGTGCCCCTCCGGCACCGACGTCGTAATCTTGCAAGGCAGCCGTCTCGCCTCCCCACCCTCCGGCGGCGCCACGTAGCACGCCGACGGCGACGCGTCCTCCCCGCCGAACAGCCCCCACGGCCCGACCCGCTCCCGGTCCGAGCTCAGCGTCAGCGTCGCGCTTTTGCCCATCACCCGCAAGCTCCGCTGGATGCCCACGCCCCCGCGATACCGACCCGCCCCCTCGCTGTCCGGCACGATGCCATACGACTCCACCAGCAGCGGGTACGCCAGCTCTATCGCCTCCACCGGCGCGTTCCGCGTGTTCGTCATGTGGTTCTGCACCGCGTCCATCCCGTCCGAATCGAACATGGCGCCTTGGCCGCCCGCGTAAGTCTCCACGAAGTTGTAGTAGATGCCGTTGCGCGGGTCGATTCCCCCGATGTTCAGCAGGTTCATCGTCCCCGAGCACGCCGCGATAACCCGCTCCGGTATCACCTGCGCCAGCGCCCCCAACAGCACGTCCGTAATCCGCTGCGTCGTGATGATGTTCGCGTTGCACACCGCCGTCGGGTACTGTGCCGACAGCAGGCTGCCGTCCCGCACCCGCACGTCGATTGGACGATACGCCCCCGCGTTCGGCGGCAACTCCGGGTCCAGGCACGCCTTCAGCACGTAATACACGCACGCCGCCACCGACGGCCACCGGCAGTTCAGCGGCCCCTGGCAGGCGTCGTCCGTCGCCGTGAAATCCGCCACCAGCGAGTCCCCGTTCGCTCGGAGATCAACCCGTATCGTGATGGCGTCCTCAGTGATCCCGTCCCCCTCCACCACGTCCTCGAAGGTGTACACCCCCTCCGGTATCTGCGCCAGCGCCGCCCTCATCCGACGCTCCGAGTAGTCCAGCATCTCCCCCAGGTAGCGGCGCACAACCTCCACGCCATACCGGCTCGCCAGCCCACTCAGCCGACGCTCCGCCACGTTGTTCGCCGCGTACTGCGCCAGCAGGTCCCCGCGCACCTCCTTCTGGGGCCGCACGTTCTGCGAAATCACCGCCCACAGGTCCCGCACCAGCTCCCCCTTGCGGAACAGCCGCACCGTCGGAATCTGCAAACCCTCCTGGAAAATCTCTGTCACCCCAAACGGCATAGACCCCGGCGCGAACCCGCCCATGTCCACGTGATGCGCCTGGTTCGCCGCGATAGCGATAAGCTCCCCCTCGTGGTGTATCGGCGAAATCAGCGCCAGGTCGTTCAGATGCCCCGGCCCCGCCGGATACGGCGTGTTCAGCGCCAGCGCGTCGCCCGGCTCCAGTTCCTCGAACGGGTACTGCTCCATCGCCGTCAGCACCGCCGAGTGCATCGTCCCCAGGTGCACCGGCGTCCCGATCTCGCTCTGCGCCACCACCACGACCTCGCCCTTGCCCGTGTATATCGCCCCCGACGTATCCCGCCTGTCCTTGATATTCGTCGAGTAGCTCGCCCGGATCAGCGCCGCCACCATCTCATCCGCAATCGAGTAAAACCCGTTCCGCATAACCTCCAGCGTAATCGGATCAAAACTCCGCTCTTCCATCAGTCCCTGCTCCTCCTTAGTCCCTTCCCCCTTGATGGGGGAAGGTTAGGATGGGGGTGAAGGCGCCGCCGCGCAACAGTCCCTTCCCCTCAAGCTGTAGAGGCGAGCCCCCAAACCACCCGCCGCCCCCTTAGCCCCTCCCCTCTTTCGTGCCCTTCGTGGATAATCCCTACCCCCGCGTCAGCACCATGTTCAGCGCCCCATCCACCGCAACCGACTGCCCCGGCCACACCACCGTCGTCGAGTCCAGTTGCTCCACGATCGCCGGCCCCCCGAACGAGTCCCCCGGCGCAAGCCGACTCCGGTCGTACACCGCCGTCTCCACCGCCTCGCCGCGAAAGTACACCCGCCGCGTCCCCGTCACCGCCCGCGACGCGTCGCCCTCTGCTCTCGCCGCGTCCCCTTCCGCCGTCGGTCCGCTCCGCGCCAGGTCCGGCCGCGGCATCGCCGCCACCGCCGTCACCCGCACGTTCACCACCTCCACCGCGTTGTCCCGAATCGCGTAGCCATAGCTCCGCTCGTGCGCCTCGTGGAACCGCGACGTGATGTCGTCCACGTCGCCCTGCGAAAACTCCCCGCTCGCCGCCGCCACCTGCAACTCGTACCCCTGGCCCACGTACCGCGCGTCCACCGTCCGCGCCAGCGTCACCCGCTCCGCCTCCACGCCCTCGCGCGCCATCTGCGCCAGCGCCTGGCGCTCCATCCGCTCGAACCACCCCGTCAACTCTCGCGGCGAAATGTCCGCGCCCGGCCGCAGCACCGTGCGCGCGAAGTCGTGCCGCAGGTCCGCCGTCAGCAGACCCAGCGCCGACGTCACCCCCGGCGCAACCGGCACCAGCACCCGCGGAATGTCCATCTCCTCCGCCAACTCCGACACGTGCAGCGGCCCCGCGCCGCCGAACGCCACCACGCAGAACTCCCTCGGGTCGTACCCCTTCGACACCGACACCACGCGGATGCCCTTCACCATGCTCGCGTTCACCACCTGCACTATCCCCTCAGCCGCCTCCTCAACGCCGATGCCCAGCGGCTCTGCCACCCGCTCCCGCACCGCCTTCCACGCCAGCGCAGCGTCCAGCGGCATAGCGCCGCCCAGAAGACCCGACTCGCCCAGCCGGCCCAGCACCACGTTCGCGTCCGTCACCGTCGCCTCAGTCCCGCCGCTGCCGTAGCACGCCGGACCCGGCGCCGCCCCCGCGCTCTGCGGCCCCACGCGCAGCGCGCCGCCCGCGTCGATCCACGCGATGCTGCCCCCACCCGCGCCCAGCGTGTGCACGTCCACCATCGGCACCCGGATGGGCAGACGCTCGATCTCGCTCTCCTGCGTCTGCCGCACCTCCCCCTCGTAGCACAGCGACACGTCGAAGCTCGTGCCCCCCATGTCGATGGAGATAGCGTTCGCCTCTCCCGCCTGACGCGCTATCGCCGCCGCGCCGATGACACCCGCCGCCGGCCCCGACATTATCGTGTGCACCGGACGCTCCACCGCCGTCTCCACGCCCATCGTCCCGCCGTTAGACTGCATGATGTACACGTCCGACCGCAGCCCCGCATCCGCTATCGTCCGCTCCAGCCGACGCAGATACCGCTCCATCACCGGCGCGACGTAGGCGTTGATAGCCGTCGTGCTCATCCGCTCGTACTCTTTGAACTCGGGAAGAACCTCGTGGGAAAGCGCCACCGTGACGCCCGGCAGCGACCGCCGCAGCGCCTCGCCCAGCGCCCGTTCGTGCTCCGGGTTCGCGTAGGAGTGCAGCAGGCACACCGCGATGGCGTCCACGCCCGCGCCCGCCAGATTCGCCGCCACCCGGTCGATCTCCGCGCCCGTCAGCGGCGTCATCACCTCGCCCGTGTACAGCACTCGCTCCGTGACCTCGAAGCGCAGCCGTCGCGGCGCCAGCGGCTCCGGGCGACGTATCCGCCAGTCGTAGAGGCTCGGCCGCTCCTGCCGCCCTATCTGGAGCACGTCCCGGAAGCCCGCCGTCACCACCAGCGCCATCGACGCGCCCTTGCGCTCCAGCAGCGTGTTCGTCGCCACCGTCGTGCCGTGGATGAAAAACTCGACCTGTTCCGCCGACACCCCGTACCGTCGCGCCAGCTCGCCTATGCCCTCCGCGACCCCCACCGCCTGGTTCTCTGGCGTCGACGGCGTCTTCGCAAACTCCAGCCGCCTGGAGTCCGCGTCATACAGAGCCAGGTCCGTAAACGTCCCCCCAACGTCAACCCCCAGCCTATACCCCACGGCTCACCTGCCCGCTCTGAGCGGCGGAGCAGCCTCGCTGGCAACTGGGCCAAGGTCTCTGAAATCGATGACAGGGTGCCCGCGCTCCAACGCCAACCGGTAGTCTGCTTCCAGCCGCAGCCAGACGTGCGCGGGAATTTCCAGGGCCTTCTCCAGGTCCAACGCTGTTCGAGGAGTAATCGCCTTCTTGCCAAGAACGATGGCGTTGACCGCACTCGCGGGCCGTTCCATATCATCCGCCAGTTGTCGCTGGCTCATTCCTCTGGCGGCCAGTTCGTCCCTGATAGTCAGGCCGGGAGGAATCGCCACGTTGGATTCGAGCCTGGTCTCAATCGCCATAGTGCGCGCTCACAGTCAGCCTCATTTGCTATCCGCTCTGGTAGGGGCGGGTCACAGACCCGCCCTCTCTTCTTAGTGTCCTTCGTGCCCTTCGTGGATAATCCCCCTACGAGTTCGGCCCCCTCCCCATCGAGTACGGCTGCCACCGCCTCAAGTCCGTCTTCTCCAGCACCGACGGGTTCACGCACGCCCGCGGCCACCGCCCACTCAGCGCCAGCATAATCTCCTGACCCGCGCGCCGCCTCGTCTCCGGCCCCATCCGCGCCGACGCCGACGCCACGTGCGGCGTCAGAATCACGTTGTCCATGTGCAGCAATGGATTCTCCGGGTCCGGCGGCTCCTGCTCCAGCACGTCCAGCCCCGCCGCCGCGATCCAGCCCTCTTGCAGCGCCTTGATAAGCGCCTCCTCGTCCACCGTCGGCCCCCGCCCGTTGTTGATGAACAGCGCCGTCGGCTTCATCTGCCGGAAGTGCTCCTCCCCGAGCATGTGGTGCACCTCAGGCGTCGCCGGCGCGTGCATCGACACGATGTCCGAGGTCTGCAACAACTCGCCCAACCCCACCGGCTCCACGCCGTACTCCGTGATAAGCACCTCGCCGATGTAAGGGTCGTGCGCCTTCATCCGCACCCCGAACGCCTTCGCCCGCACGGACGTCGCCCGCGCCACGTGCCCGAACGACACGAACCCCAGCGTCTGCCCCATCAGTCGCGGAATCTCCGACAGCAGCGGCCTCCCCTCGCTCCACCGGCTCTCACGCACCATCCGGTCCATCGTCGTCAGCCGACGGAACGTCGCCAGCATCAGCATCATCGTGTGGTCCGCCACCTCCTCGATAAAGGCGTCCGGAACGTTAGTCACCGGAATGTTCCGCTCCGTCGCCGCCGCCACGTCCACCGAGTCCGCGCCCACGCTCGCCAGCGCGATGATCTTGCAGTTCTCCAGGTTGTTGATGATGTTGGCCGTTATCCGCCGCCCCCGCGCGATCAGCGCGTCCGCGCCCCTCGCCGCCTCTATGAACTCCTCCTCCGTCTCCGCGTCGACCTCGATAATCTCCGCGTCGACCGCCGACAGAGACTCCATCTCCAGGTCGAATCCACCGCCCGCCATGTCGAACGTAACCCCCGGCGGCTTCTGTGTAACCACTCTAAACTTAGCCAACTGCCTGCCCTCCTCTCCAATCCATTCGTATGCACTCACTCGCGCCCCTCGGGCGTCCCCGCCTCTCCAGGGGCCGCGCATAGCATACGCCCCGCCCGCCAACCCTGTCCAGACATCGCAATCCCTGCCCCTCTCACCCCTGCCCCCACCCTCTTCGTGCCCCTTCGTGCCCTTCGTGGATAAACCCGCAAGCCCCCGCGCCACCTATGCTAAAATGCCTCTCGCTAACCACCTCCGCGCCCGGCCGCCAGGAGAACGCACCCATGCCCGCCGGCAACACATACCAAATCGAGCACGTCTCCCGCTACATCTACTCCCAGCCGGTGACGCAGTGCTCCATGTCCCTCTGCCTCAGACCCAGCGAGCGGATGGGCCAGCGCCTCCTCGACTTCGCCGTCCACACCGAACCCGACGCCACCCTCAGCGAGGAAACCGACCCCTTCGGCAACACCAAGCACCTCTTGCACATACACGCCGAGCACCACTCCCTCACCATCGCCGCCCGCTCCGTGGTCCAGACCGCCGCGCCCTCACCGCTGCCCGAGACCTTGGATCCTGACGCCTGGGACGCCATCGCCCGCTGGGAAACCTCCATGGAACACTGGGAACTCACCCGACCGAGCGCCTACGTCCGCCCGTCTCCCAGCCTGGACGAGTACGTCGTCCGCCACGCCATCGCCCGCCGACCGGACCCCCTCTCGTCGCTGCTCACGCTCAACGACACCATCTACCACAGCTTCCAGTACGTCCCCGGCACAACCTCCGCCGTCTCCCCCATCGAGCACATACTCGAAACCGGACGCGGCGTCTGCCAGGACTACGCCCACGTGATGATAGCCATAGCCCGCTCGTGGGGCGTCCCCACGCGATACGTCTCGGGATACGTCGCGGCCACCGATGTTGACGGCGTCGCCGCCAAGCACAGCGCCACCCACGCCTGGGTCGAGTGTCTGCTGCCCGGCCTCGGCTGGACCGGCTTCGACCCCACCAACCGCGCCCTCACCGGCCCCGGCCACGTCCGCGTCGCCACCGGCCGCGACTACCGCGACGTCTCCCCCACCCGCGGCATCTTCGTAGGCGGCGGCCACAGCCTCCTCCAAGTCACCGTCACCATGCGCGAGCCTGGATTCCCTTCCCCCTCGCAGGGGGAAGGTTAGGATGGGGGTGAAAGAGTCCCCTCTCCCTGAGGGAGAGGGCTAGGGTGAGGGCGAAAGTGTCCCTTACCCTCCCCGCGACCCGCCTGCGCCATTCGAACTCGGGTGGAAAGTCAGTTGCTTAGAATGAACAGGTTCTTGAACATAGTGATATGGAACAGCCCAATCAAGTCCATCCCTAAGAGCACATCGTATTCAGAGGGTTGATAAGGTAGGCCCAAAAAAGGCTGTTCCTCACCCCAAAAGAAAGATTCTGGGACAGGGCTATGTGGAGATGGGTACTGTATCGGAATATCGATCCAGGCAAAATATCTGTTCACTGGAACTTCATCCCCTGAAGCCACCGCTATGAAGGTACGTCCTATAGGCATGAGGCCAAGGTCTGTTACAACACGTGGAGAAATCAGCGTATCTGTTGCTCCTGTATCTAAGAGCCCGGCATACTCCCGTCTTTCTTGACGATTTCCAGGTGCCACCCCAACACGGATGATTATTTTCCTGTTTTGAATCGCTTGCCCAAACGTTGGCATGTCTACTCTTCTAACTGTACGAACATGGTGTGGAAGCCTAGATCGATTGGACGTTCTCCAACGTGCTGGAGAATGAAAGACCCCAACTCAAACTTCTCCACCGCGATTGAGTAAGCGTCGCTTTCGTTGTTGTACACGTCCACCAATTCGCCGTCGTGGAACATGGCTATTTTGCCCCAGTGCTTTGCTTCCAACTGGGCCTGTTGCGACTTGAACGCCTGCCAGTTCTTCTCCAGTTCGGCCATCACTTCTGGTGAGTGAAGTTGCATTTTCCTTGCCCTCCAGAGTCATTCCCCACCTGGCCTCTTTGTCTCCCTGCCTCTATACTCTAACACAGGCTCACTTCCCCCCCTCTTCGTGCCCCTTTGTGCCCTTCGTGGATAATCCGCCCCCCTACGCCCCCACCCGCCTCCGCCTGTTCCGCAGATAGTCCACCATCACGAACTTCCCCAGGTTCCGCGAATCCGTGTAAAACGCCCGCCCCTTGTTGATCCGCGTCAGCTGGTCGATAAACGCCAGCAGGTCAGGCTGCCGCTCCAGCATGAACGTGTTGATCGTAATCCCCTCCTGCGTGCACCGCTTCACCTCCTTCAGCGTCTCGTCGATCGTCGTCCACGTCGGCGGATAGCTGAAATACGCCCTGCTCCCCTCCATGTGCACCGTCGGCTCCCCGTCCGTAATCATCAACACCTGCTTCGTCGCCACCTTCCTCCGCGACAGCAACTGCCGCGCCAGCATCAACCCGTGCTGGATGTTCGTCCCCGCCACCCACGCGTTCCAGCTCACCTCCGGCAAGTCCTCCCCCTTCAACTCCATCCCGTAGTCCGAAAACCCCACCACGTAAAACTGGTCACGCGGAAACTGGCTGTGTATCAGCCAGTACAGCGCCAGCGCCACCTTCTTCGCGGCGGTAAAGCTCCCGAACATCCCCATCGACCGGCTCTGGTCCAGCATCAGCACCGTCGCCACCTGGCTCAGATGCTCCGTGCGATGAATCTCCAGGTCCTCCGGCTGTAACCGGATAGGCACGCTCGGCCCCTCACGCAGCACCGAGTTGAACAGCGTCCGGTGCAGGTCCACGTCGAACGGGTCCCCGAACTCGTACTGTTTCGTCTCCCCCGTGTAATCACCGCCCTCGCCCCGGAAGTAAACCTCGTGCCGGCCCGCCCGGTCCTTCTTAAGCTCCGAGAACACCTCTTTCAGCGCCTGCTGCGCCAGCTTCCGCACCGCCCTCGGCGTCAGCTCCAGGCGGCCCCCCTCATTCTTCAGGTAGCCCGCCTCCTGCAACTGCCGCAGCACGTCCTGCATCTGCTCCAGTTGCCGCCGCGCCTCCTCGTCAATCAGATTCTCCACCTTGTCCGGGTCCAGGTCCTCCAGGTTCCCGCTCCGCATCACCTGCTGAAGCTGACGCTCCAGGTCGTCCATGTCATGCAGGTCGCCCATCAACTCCATCGCCTGGTCCAGCGTCAGCGACTCCTCCCCCATGAACGGATAGTCCCGCGCCATGTCGTCGAACGGGTGCAGGTCGTACATCTCCGCTGCAAGCTCCGCAAGCTCCTCCATCAGCTCCGAGTCCATCGACGACATCAGCAGCGACTCCAGCTCGTCCCGCATCTCCGGGCTCATGCTCTCCATCATCGACTGCATCGCCGCCATCTGACGCTGTAGCTGCTCGATAAGCTCGTCCAGGCTCTCCGGCCGGTCCGGGTCGAAGTGATGCCCGTACTGCTCCATGAACCCCTCGAAATCGGGGTCCTCCCCCATCGCCCGGTCACGCAGCATCTGGTTCAGCGCCGACACCATGTTCCGAAGCTCCTCCATCTGCTCCGGCGTCATGTTTTGAATCTGCTGGCGCATACTCTGGAAGAAGTTGCGCATCATCTGCTGCCTCAGCATATCCAGCAGCTCATTGAACTTCTCCCGCGCCTCCGGATCCATGAAGTCGTACTGCTGAAGCTCCCGGATCGCCCCGCTCGGACTCTCCGGCAGCGAGTCCAGCTTCTCCCGGCTCCGCTCCGCCCGCTCCTCCAACATCTTCATCGGACCCTTCAGATGCTCCGCGCCCTTCCCCTCCGCGTCCATCCGCTCCCGCGCCTCCGACAAACGACTCTCGATGCCCGAGCGCTCCGTATCCAGCACGTCCTGAAGCCGCTCCTTCAGGTCCTCCATCAGCGAGTCCACGTTATACCGCTCCAGTTGCGCCTGCCGCTGCCGCTGAAGACGCTCCATCATCTCCCGCAGACCCTGGACGCGCTCCCCCTGCTCGCCGCTCATCCCCCGCTGAAACAGATTCCGCAGCGCCCGGTTAACGTCCCCGTGCGTCAGTATGTCGTCCGACAGCGCCTCCAGGAAGTCGTCCTCATCCATATCCGACCAATCCTGCGTGCCATCCCACCGCGAGTATGCGTAAGTAGTCATCGCCTTCCTTCCAATACAGTCCCTACCGCTTATCCCCTCTCCCTTGAGGGAGAGGGCTAGGGTGAGGGTGTTCCAGTATCCCTTCCCCCTCCCTCCCCACCATTCCAAGCCAAGCCCAGCCCCCCGCCATTCCGAGCGGCCCCTTCCCCCGTCATTCCGAGCGGAGCGCAGCGTAGCCGAGGAATCTAGTGTGCCTGCCCTCCAACCACCCTCTCCCACACATCTGTAGGGGCAGGCCTTGTGTCTGCCCGCGTTTCATGTCCGCCCCCGCCTTCCCTTCTCCCCTCCCCCCCTCGCGTCCTTCGTGCCCTTCGTGGATAATCCCTCTAGTACGTCAGCGCCCCGCCATTCACGTGAATCGCCTGCCCCGTGATAAACGCCGCGTCCTCCGACGCCAGAAACGCGCACGTCTTCGCTATCTCCTCCGACAGCCCAAGCCGTCCCAGCGGAATCCCCGCCGTCCGGTGCGTCGCCGGCTGAGCGTTCGCCGGATACGTGTCGATAGCCCCCGGCACCACGTGATTCACCAGGATGTTGTGCGGCGCGAGCTCCATCGCCAGCGCCCGCGTAAGACCCAGCGCACCCATCTTCGACGCCGACACGTGCGCCCATCCCGCGTGCCCCCGGAACGCGTTCAGACCCGAAACGTTGATGATGCGCCCTCCCCCCGCCTCGATCATCCCCGGAATCACCGCCCTGCTCAGGTAAAACGGCCCGTCCAGGTTCACCGCCAGCACCTCCCGCCACTCCTCCACGCTCATCTCCGTAATCGGCGCCGGCCGACGCAGCCCCGCGTTGTTCACCAGCACGTCCACCCGCCCGAACTCCGCCAGCGCAGCCTCCGCCAGCCGGTCCAGGTCGTCGAAGCTACCCACGTCCGCCACCACCGCGATCGCCCGCGCCCCCAGCGCCCTCGCCTCCTCCGCCACCGCCTCAGCCTCGCCCCGATTCGACCGCGCGTTCACCACCACGTTCGCCCCCCGCGCCGCAAACTCCAGCGCCGTCGCCCGCCCGATATTCCTCCCCGACCCCGTAACCAACGCCGTCTTCCCAGTCATAAGCCTTCCTCTCAGTCACTACCTTGTAGGGGCAGGCCTTGTGCCTGCCCGTCCCCCATCACCCCCCTTAGCGTCCCTTCGTGCCCTTCGTGGATAATCCCCCCACCCCCATTGACACGCCAGAACATACGTACTATACTTCACCCATCCCAACCAAAAGGAGCCACCATGACCGACAACCACCCCAACCCCGCCATCCCGGCCCTGCCCCAGCCCGGCCAGACCGACCGTGACAACCCCGTCACGCTCGAGTCTCAAATCGACGCGGATGAGTTCCACCCCGTCCCGCAATCGCCCCCGTATCCCCTCGAATTCGGCGGCGAAAACGCCGGTCTGATACAGATGCTACACAATGAAACACATATCTTCGACATCCTCTCCCCCAGGCAGATAGGCGCCCTCCCACACCTCCTCGGCCCCGGCTCCGCCACCCAGCGCGCCAGGAACGCCGGCATCTCCCGCACCACCCTCTACAGGTGGCTCCAGGAACCCGAATTCCGCGAAGCCCTCGACAGACTCCGTAAGGAAATCCTCCACGTCGCCGAAATCGAGGCCCAGTCGATGGCGCAAGACGCCGTCTCCGTTATCTTCGAGCTGATGCAGTCCGGCAGCCAGCGCGTCAGACTCGACGCCGCCCTCGCCGCCCTCACGCTCGCCCAGGACGCCCGCTTCGCCAGCCGTATCGCCGAGCGCATCGACAACCTCGAAAGGGCCTCGCACATCAGGAAGAAGGCACAATGGCCCGGCGTCTAGAAGGAACCGTCAAGAGGCTGGAAAAAGAATACGCCGCCGAACTCGCCGAAGTAGCCCTCGAAAACCTCCTCGAATTCGTCGACCTTCGCTGGTACCGCCACGCCGCCTACAACCGCGGCGACGGCTGGGACTTCCTCAACATGGCCGACGCATGGAACTCCGGCCTCCCCGGACTCCACAAGGTCGCCCAGTACCTCGACCGCTGCGCCGCCCGCGACGAGTTCCCCCACCCCCTCCCAATCGTCCGTGCCGTCCTCCCCTGGCGCCACGACCTCATCCGCGCCGCCACGCCGCCCCCCGACGACGACCTCGAACCCGACCGCCCCGAAATCAACCTACTGTCCCCCTCTCCCTTGAGGGAGAGGGCTGGGGTGAGGGTAGGGGATCCAGCCGTCACGCCGCACCCCGACCCCGAACCCACAGATGACGAGACCCTTACACAACCGTCATACCCGTCCCTTCACCCCCCGTCATTCCCGCGAAAGCGGGAATCCAGGGGTGGGGCCGCCACCACGCCGTCCCCCGTACCCTCCGCCGTCGTCCCGAGCGCCCCCTCTCCCCTCCCATTCCGAGCGGAGCGCAGCGCAGCCGAGGAATCTAAAGCGGTTGCCTCTGGCGCCCGCCCGCGCCGACGCGCCGAACGCCACGGCAGCGAACCGCGGCGGCAAGCGTTCACTCCCCGGACTTCAGGCGGCGCACCACTTCCCGCAACCGCTCCACCTCGCGCACCGCCTCGTCGCGCTGCGCCTCCGCCGCGCCGCGCTGCGCCTCCGCCTCGTCGCGCTGACTCATCAACTCGAACCCGTCCGGAAGGTACTCCCTCTTCAAATGATCGAAAAACAGCAACCGCTGGTTCACCCAGCACAGATACAGCCTAAGTATCGGGCTGTAGCCCCGGATTTCGCCGTTCGGCAAGCTCCTCGATCGGAAACGGAGTATAGACGCTCCCCGAAAGGCTGTCGCCCGCCAGAGGAGCGTCGTGATACCTGCCGCCCGTCCAGTCGAAGCGCCAGTACTCCAGCACGCCCATTTCCGCGTAAATGCCCCGCTTGACCTCGTAGTCGCGCCTGCCCGTGGTCTTGGACGCCACCTCCAACACGAACTCCGGCGGCTTGCCCACCTCGCTTATCACGTAGCCGTTCGTATCGAATATGCGCCGGGCGTCCACGCCGAACGCGACCACGCAATCCGGCACCGGGCTCGAGCGAATGTTCCGCCTGTCGGCGCACAGGTAGCCCTGCCCTCCGACGAGGACGTCATTCCTCCCGCCGTACCACCTGCTAAGAATCTGCTCGGTGTTGGCCAGTATCGGGAACTGCTGCATCGCGTCAACTTTGAGCGGCGGATTCGGCAGAGGCACAGGGTCCTCCCGCCGCTCCGCCTGCGTGGCTTCCAGCCTCTGGTTCGTAGTCATCTCTTATCTCACCACTGTCCCGAGGTCGTCCCACAGCCCCTTCCCCCTCGACGGTCTGACAGGGGTAGAGTCTGTGAGAAAGCCTTCCGAAAAGTCCCTTCCCCCTTGATGGGGGAAGGTTAGGATGGGGGTGACTGGCCCGCCTGCGCTCCCTTCGTGCCTCTTCGTGTCCTTCGTGGATAATCCCGACGCCCTAGTCGTCCGCCAGCACCGCCTCCTGGCTGCTGATGACCTCCGCGTCCTGCAACTCCCGCACCCTCTCGTCGCTGTACCCCAGCACGTCCCTCAGAATCTCCTCGTTGTGCTGCCCAGGCGTCGGCGCCGACCCAACCACCATCGGCGTCCGGCTGAACTTGATCATCTTGCCGCTCACCCACATCGTCCCCGCCACCGGGTCCGGCACCTCCATCATGATCTCCCGCTCCCGCAGGTGCGGCTCGTTCGCCGCCTGCACCACGTCGTTCACCGGCGCGCACGGAATCGAGTAGCTCGAAAGATAGTCCACGGCTTCCTTGGTGGTGCGGGTGGAAAACCACTCCGTCAACTCCCGCTCCAGCTCCTCGGTGTTCGTGCCGCGGTCGGCCCGCGTCGCGAACCGTGGGTCCTCCAGCCACTCCGGCTTGTCCAGCGCCTCGCACAGCCGACCCCACATGTGGTCGTTGTTCGCCGCGATTATCAGCCAGCCGTCGGTGGTCTTGTACATCCCGCCCAGCCCGCTGCCGTTGCCCCTGCGCTCGGACACGATGCCCCCGCCCAGGTACGCCGAAATCGGAATCTCGTTCGTCGTGAATCCGGTGTCCGCCAGGCACACGTCTATCGCCTGGCCCTCGCCCGAGATCTCGCGCTCCCTCAGCGCCGCCAGCGCACCAATCGTCGCGTGCAGCGCAGTAATCCTGTCGATAAGCGGGAACGCCGTCAGAATCGGCGGGTCGTCCGGGAACCCCGTCAGCGACGCCATGCCGCCCATCGCCTGCCCGATAGGGTCGAACCCCACCCGGTCCCGCAGCGGCCCGTACTGCCCGTAGGCCGACACGTTGATCATGATGATCCTGGGGTTCAGCTTCTTCAGCACGTCGTACCCCAGCCCCATGATGTCGATGGTGCCCGGCCTGAAGTTCTGCAACAGCACGTCCGACACCTTCACCAGGTCCCGGATGACTTCCTTGCCCTCGTCCGTCCGCAGGTTGATGGACAGGCTCTTCTTGCCGCTGTTGTACTGCACCCAGTACGCGCTCTGCCCCCTCACCGTCGGCCCGTTCGCCCGGCTCTCGTCGCCCCTCAGCGTCTCTACCTTGATAACCTCCGCGCCCATCCGCGCGAACATCAGCGCGCACCTCGGCCCTGCCTGGTACCGCCCCAGGTCCAACACCCGAATCCCCTCCAACGGAGCCTTCACCGAATTCGTCATGGTACTCACATCCCTCTCTTCACTCAGATTCTGCCGTCCCTTCCCCGCTGTCCCTTCCCCCTTGATGGGGGAAGGTTAGGATGGGGGTGACTCGTCCGCCCACGCACGCCGCTCACCACCATCCCCCATCTTCGTGTCCCTTAGTGCCCTTCGTGGATAAACTAAGATCGGGGTGCCGCCCCCGCTCCCTACTTCCTCCCCTTCCTGTCCAGAAACTCCTTGAACCCCTCCTCCACCGTCGTCGCCACCAGCTTCGTATCCCGCGCCTCCACCTCGTTGTCGTGCATCTCCCGCCAGCCCGCGCCCACGTTCTCTATCGCCAGGTCCTTGATGCCCTGCACCATCCGCTCGTCGTTCCCCGCGATGAGCAGCCCTATCTCCACCGCCTTCGCCATCAGCTCCTCCGACGGCACCAGGTGGTTGAGCAGCCCTATCTGAAAAGCCTCCTCCGCCTCCACCACGCGGCCGGTGAACAGCAATTCCTTCGCCTTCGGCCACCCCACCTGCATCGGCAGCGTCCACGTCGAGTTCACCCGCCCGTACGACGCCGCCAGGAACCGGAACCGCGTTCGCTCGCACCCGACCCGGATGTCGAAGCTCGACGACATCAGCGCGCCGCCGCCGTAACACAGCCCGTTCAGCGCGCCAATCGTAGGCTTGCTGCACGACGCGATGTTCCACGCGAACAGATCGCTCCCCGGGTACGGCTCCGGCGGCGTCTCAAGCTCCGCGTTGCGCGCCATCTCGTGGATGTCCGCGCCCGCCGAAAACGCCCGCTCCCCCGTCCCGGTGAATATCACCGCCTTCACCCCCGCGTCCGCCTCCATGTCCAGCACCGCCTCGTTCACCTCGCGGTACAGGTCCCTGCTAAGCGCGTTCAGCACCTCCGGCCTGTTCAGCCTTATCGTGCCCACGCCCTCCTGCTTGTCAACGACAATGTTCTCGTAGCCCACCACGAATCTCCTGCTTCTTGAGTTGCGCCATTATATGGCCGCCCGAAACCACCGGCAAATTCCACGCCCCGCTCACCTCAGTCCCTTCCCCCTCGCAGGGGGCAGGTTAGGATGGGGGTGACATCACGGTGCGGGGTAGGGACTAACCACTAACCACTTCCCCGCCCCCTACTCCTCTTCCTCCAGCGTGCTCGTGTCCCCCTCCGGCAGCCCAAGCTCCCGCGCCTTCAGCAGCCGCCGCATGATCTTGCCGCTGCGCGTCTTCGGCAGACCGGGGATGAAATCTATCTCGCGCGGCGCGACCGCCGCGTTCAGCTTCGACCGCGCGAACCGCATGATGTCACGCCGCAGCTCCGGCGTCTCCTCGTAGCCGTCTTTCAGCGACACGAACGCCTTGACCACTTCCATCGCTATCGGGTCGGGCTTGCCGATGACGCCCGCCTCCGCCACCGCCTCATGCTCGATAAGCGCGCTCTCCACCTCGAACGGCCCCACCAGGTGCCCCGCCGTGTTGATGACGTCGTCCGCCCGCCCCACGAACCAGAAGTAGCCGTCCTCATCCACTCGCGCCGTATCGCCCGTGATGTACCACCCCTTCTTGAACCGCGAGTTGTACATCTCCAGGTTCTGCCAGTACTGGTGGAACATCGAGGGCCAGCCCGGACGGACGACCAGGTTGCCGTCCTCCCCCACCGGCACCGGGTCGAAGTTCTCGTCCACGATTCCCAGTTGAACGCCCGGAATCGGACGACCCATCGAGCCGGGCTTGATGGGCATGGATGCGTAGTTCGCGCACATTATCGCGCCCGTCTCCGTCTGCCACCAGTTGTCGTGGAAGGCGTGCCCGATAACCTCGTGCCCCCAGACCACCGCCTCGGGATTCAGAGGCTCGCCCACACTCGCCGTGAACCGTAGCGAAGACAGATCGTACCGCCTCGGCACCTCGTCCCCCGCCTTCATCAGCATCCTTATGGCCGTAGGCGCCGTATACCAGACCGTCACCTTGTGCTTCTGTATCTGCTCGTACCACGCGCTCGCCCGGAATCCGCCCTCGTAGATGAGCTGCGTAACCCCATTCGTCCACGGCGCCAGCATCCCGTAAGACGTGCCGGTCACCCAGCCCGGATCCGCCGTGCACCAGTAGATGTCGTCCTCGTGCAGGTCGAGCGCCCACTTGCCGGTCGCGTACTGCTGCACCACCGCCTGGTGACGGTGTACCGCACCCTTCGGCTTGCCCGTCGTCCCGGACGTGTAGTGCATTATCGAAAAATCGTACTGCGAGGTGTTCACCGTCGTGAAATCCACCGACGCCTTGCCCATCTCCTCGTAGTAGTCCAGGTCCTGCGAGTGTATCGGCAGCGGGTCGCGCCCGTCCTTGTTCACGATGATGATGTGCTGCAGGTCGAACAGCTCCGGTATGATGTGCTCGATTCGCCGCCGCAAGTCCGGCTGCGTGACCAGCACCTTCGCGCCCGAATCCTGCAACCGGTCCTTCACCGGGTCCGGCCCGAACGCCGAAAACAGCGGCCCCGCGATAGCCCCGGCCTTCAGTATGCCGAAGACCGAGATGAACTGCTCCGGCAGCCTGTCCATGAACGTGAACACCCGGTCGCCCGTCTGTATGCCGAGGCTCTTCAGCACATTGGCGAACTTGTCAGTCTCGCGCTTCATGTCGCCGAAGGTGTAATCCTCGCGCTCGCCGTTCTTGCCCTCCCAGATCATGGCCAGCTTGTCGCGCTTGCGGCCATTGGCGTGGCGATCGATCGCTTCGTGCGCCTTGTTCAGCCCGCCCCCCGGCAGCCAGTCGAGCTCGCCGTACACCTGCTGCCAGTCAAAGCCGGCCCGTGCCTCGGCGTATTCGAGATTAGGCTCGACCCGCATCTCGTCGCGGCTCGGCTTGTGAATCGTAGGAAACGAAGAAGTGGTCATGTTCGTCCTCCAAAAGCAGTTGGGCCGCCGCTCCTCTAGTCGCGCGGCACGACCGGCAGCGTGACGTGCGACGGGTACTCCGCCGTGTGGTACACCGTCTGCAGCGCCGAAACGAAGTCCCCGTCCGTGCCGATAGGCTCGCCCGTGTTCGTGTTGCGGTCGAAACGCGGGAAGTTGCTGCTCGAAATCTCCACCCGTATCCGGTGCCCCTTCTTGAACAGGTTGCTGGTAGCCCACAGGTCGATGTCGTACTCGTACACCTGCCCCGGCTGAATAAGGCTCGCCGCGGACCTCGGGTTGCGGTAGCGCGCCCGGATGATGCCGTCGGTCAGGTTGCGCGCGTACCCATCGGGCGACACGTCCACCAGCTTACCGGTGAAGTCCGTGTCCTTCGCCGAGCTCGACGCGTACAGCGTCACACGCACCGGCCCCGTCACCTCCGTGTCCCGCTCCAGCGGCGGCGTGGAGTACACCAGCACGTCCGGGCGCGCCTCCACAGGGCGCTGATCATACGCTCCCGACGCCATGAACGCCGGGTCGCAGCACAGTTGCCCGCCCCGCGTGGGCGCCGGGTCCAGAGGATTGTACGCGAACACGTCGGGCGGCTCGGAGTTGGGCGAGTCCAGGCTGAGCGCCCCGTCCCCGTTGAGAGTGTTGGCCTTGCCGCCGCTGCGAAGGTAGTACCTGGTGTCCACGGCCCGCTCCAGCGGCCAGCCGTCCTCGTACCGCCACACGTTCTCGCCCATCACGAATATCCGCACCGGCGGCTGGTCCACGAAGCCGTTGTCCTCGCCCTTCAGCCAGTAGTCGTAGTGCGAAAGTATCTGCCCCTGCAGGTCCAGCGCGAGCGCCGCCGCCCGCGTCCCGAAGTTGTGCTCGCCGGACACGCTCGCCGGCGATCCGCCGTGAATCCACGGGCCTATCACCAGCTTCTGCCCCCTGCGAGCGTCCTCAGTCGCTCCCAGCTTGCTCATGCGAACGTAGTTGCGTATGGTGCCGCCCAGGAAGACGTCGTACCAGCCGCCGAAGTTGAACGCTGGCACCTCGATTTCGGCGTGCGATTCCTCTATCGAGATCGCCTTCCAGTAATCGTCGTACTCCGGATGCGCCATCCAGTCGTAGTAGTAGGGCGCCAGTCCGCCCTTCAGGTCCGGCATGTCCCGCATCGGAAGGTGGGCGTAGCCCGTGTTCAGGTCATCCTTGGCCTCGATTACGCTGTCGAGTTGCTCGCTCGTCAGCGGCAGACGCCTGGACAGATTCCCCCAGTTCGCCGCGGTGAGCGCGCCGATGGTCCAGGACAAGTTGAACCCAAGCTCGAATGCGCCGCCCTGCCAGGCCCAGCCCTCCTGGTAATTCGATGCCGTCACGCCCGGCGCGATGCCCTTGAGCGACGGCGGCTTCGACTTCGCCGCCAGCCACTGAGTCGCTCCCACGTAGGACACGCCGTACATCCCCACCTTGCCCGTACACCACGGCTGCGAAGCGAGCCACTCCACCGAGTCGTGGCCGTCGTTGATCTCGTTGACGAAGGTGTAAAACTCGCCCTCCGAGTTGTACCGCCCTCGCACGTCCTGGATGGCCACCGCGTAGCCGCGCGACGCCGCCATCACCGCGTCCAGCGTTCCGCCGCGGCTGCCGACCGAGCCCTTGTCGTAAGGCGTGCGCTGCAACAGGCCCGGAAACGAGCCGTCGGCGTCCGGCCGGAACACGTCCACGTAGGTCTTCGTGCCGTCCCTGAGCGGCAGCTCCAGGTTGGATTCGAACTTTACCGAATACGCCTCGGCCATCGTCTGTCCTCCGTTCAGTTGTCATTCACGCGGTTCGCTCGGAATGTAGCACACGCATCTTGGCGTAGCAACCTTGAGAGCCGGCAAGGGGCCGTAGTACAATACTCCTGTTGCCGGTACGCCAACGTAGCTCAGCCGGTAGAGCAGCGGTTTCGTAAACCGCAGGTCGGTGGTTCGAGTCCACTCGTTGGCTCCATCAACTTCCCTCTCTCCCTGCGGTCCGCTTCTCGCTCCATGCCGTCGCCCGCTCGCCCTCGCCTCTCCTCCGCGGCGGCTTTGTGAACAGCAGCATAAGCGCCGTCACCGCTCCGAGCGCGGCGAACGTCAGGTACGCCGCATGGTAGCTGCCCGTGGTGTCGAATATGATCCCCGAGAACAGCACCGCCACCGCCTGCCCGCCGGAGGCGAACGGTTCGGTCACGCCCCGGATGACGCCTATCGACGATCGCCCGAAGTAGTTGGCGAACGCCACCGGCGGCACCACCAGAATGCCCCCTATCGACGATCCGAGCAGGCTCGAATACGCGATAGCCTCGATCGCGGTGTCGGCGTTCACAACCAGCGTAACCCCCACCGTCATCACCACCGCCACCGCCGCGAACACGTACCGCACCGGCGCGCGATCCACCAGCCATCCCCAGAACAGGCTCGCCGCGCCGGTGGACATCGCGTTGACGCTCACGGCGAGGGCGGCCACTCCCGCGTCCAGGCCCTGGTCCCTGAAGAACGCCCCCACGTGCACGTTCGTGCCCGCCTGAATCATGAACACGAAACCGCCAGCCAGCGCCAGCAGCCACAGCGCAGGCGTTCTTACCGCCTCCGCGAGCGTCCAGATCGGGTCCAGGGCCTGAGCTTGCGCCGCGCTCCCGGCGGTTCCGGCAGACCTGCCGTCCGGGCGCAGCCCTGCATCCTCCGGGTTCTGCACTATCAGCATGGCGGGCACCAGGGCCACGACCAGCACAATCACGCCCAGCGCCAGCCACGCGTCCTGCCAGCCGCTCCGCGCGATCACCAGACCGGCCACCAGCGGAAAGGTGGTCATGCCGGCCGCGTGCGATAGGAACAGCACCCCGGTTGCGCGTCCGCGCCGCTCGATGAACCAACGCGACACCGCCACCGAAGAGCCTATCTTGATGGGACTGGAGAACATCGACCGCGCTATGCCGTATGCGATGTAGAATGCCAGCGGCGCCGTGGCCCACGACAGGAACATCACCGACAGCCCCAGCGCGAGCACGCTGCTCGCCAGCACCACGCGAATGCCGTAGCGGTCCATCAGCCAGCCGATCAGTGGCGACTGCACCGTGGCCACCAGCCCGCCGAGGCTGGCCGCTCCCGCGATGAGCGTCCGGCTCCAACCCAGGTCCTGCGAGATTGGGTAGATGAACACGGACATGGTGAGGCTTGCCGCTGCGTTCGACGCGAACTGCGCCGCGCTTGCGCCGTACAGCACCACCCAGCCGTAGAAGAACGGCGTGCGTTTGGCGAGACGGGTTGCTAACTGCAAAGGAGATGTCCCGTGCCCAGCGGTGTCGGAGTCGCGATGCCGGCGAGCCGCGCCCCCCGCGCTGCGGATGAAGGTACGCGCGGATGCTAACACCACCTATCGAGGGCCGTCAACGCGCCGCCGGTTTGCCGCCGCGCGCTTTGATTGGTAAGGTAGTGGCACCCCTGCCAGGAGCAACGGACGGCATGGCCATAGATGTCTCGATCGTAAAGCGCCTTCTCGAAGAGCTGCTCGCCCTTCAGGGAATGCTCGTCGTCGTGGATTCGGGCGGCGCGGTCGCGGAGCTACACCCGCCCGCAGGTATGAAGCCAGAGTTCGAGGACGAATGGGCGATGATAGAGGCAGGTACCTGGCACGTGCATCTGAACCTGCGAAAGATCGACGGGGTGCAGTTCGTGGAGGCCGAGGACAACTTCCACAGCTTCCCCAAGCTCTACTACGTGCGAATGTCGGACGCCGACGGCGGAACCACCATCCGCTTCTACTTCCCCAACCCGTGGCTGGACGACGACGAAAAGCCGTCGGACTTCCAGCCGGAAAAGGTGGCGCTATTCGAGGGCGTCAGGGACCGCTACGTGGGCAAAGGCGGCGTGGTGTTCGTGCGGCGTTAACCCCCGCCTATCAGACCCATCAGCTCGCCCAGATCCTCCAGATCATCCAATCGCTCAAGCAGCGCAATCAGCCGGCCCGCGTCCGCCGGGCCAAGCGCGACGCGAATGCAGGACGCGGCCTTCGCCAGCCGCTCCTCAGTGCTCATGGGGTTGGCTATGGAACCCCGGAAGTGGGCGCACGTCTCGCTCACCTCGCTGCCGTCTCGCAACAAGGCGGTCGCCGTGGCCGCCTGCGGTTCGGACGACGGGACTACGCGAACCCTGCCGAGCGCCGCATCCACGTCGGGGCGGAACCGGCGCTCGTCGGTGAAAGTGTCGATTCCCACGTCGCCGTCCACAAGCGCCGCCGCCGCGCAGTACTCGACGCTGAACTTGCCGTCCAGCCCGCTGCGCGGCACCGACGCCGAATGGCCTCTGTCCCGAACCGCCAACGTCAGCGTCTCTACGTCGTCCGCCGCAAGGCCGTGCCGCTCGCGCAGGTCAAGCACGGCCTCGATGGGTCGCTGCATGTGGACCTGCGCCGGGAATCGCTTGATGTCGTAGCCCGGATCGGTCAGCCGGAACGTGTCGCCCAGCCCCGATGTCAGCGCGTCCCAGTCGACGCTGCCGCCGAACAATGCGTCCGCGAATCCGTTGGGCGTTTCCAGGATGTTCTCGGTGCTGGTGAATCCGGCGGCGGCCAGCATAGCGGATTCCGCGCCCATCCTCGCGGCGTTGCCCGGGTGCGTGGACTTCACCATGGTGCCCGTGTTCGCCGTAAGCCCGCCGGTCCGCGACGCTGCGATGCCAAGCGCCATGTGGGTTAATTCTGCGTTCAGGCCCAGCGTCTTCGCCGCCGCGGCCGCGCCGCCCAGGGGCCCTACAAGTCCGGGCGGGTGGTACGCGGGATTGGACGCTGGCGCGCTGGCGGCCCTGATGCGCCCCTGCACCTCCCAGCCAACCACGTAGCTGGCGATTATCGTCCTGCCGTCCACCCCCGACTGTTCGCCCAGCGCGAGCGCGGCGGGCAGACACGACGACGTGCCGTGTGTCGGGGGAACGCCCTGGATCTCGAAATCAAGGCAATGGCCGAAAACGCCGTTCGCGAATGCGGCTGACGGCGCGTTCGTCTTGAAGCCGCGCCCCGCCACCGTGCAGTTGGCCGCGCCTCCCAGCTCACGCACGTAGCCGCTCACTATCTCAGCGAGCGGCTGGCGAGAACCGGCCACCATCACGGCGACTCCGTCGGTGATGGCGGCCTTGGCGGCGTCCACGACCTCGGCGGGAATGTCCTCGTAGCGCAGGCCAGCTATGAAACCGGCGAGTTGTTCGGTCGCGCCCATCTGGGTTTGCATCCCCGCATTCCGGCCCGCCCTACTTGCTGACGTAGGTGCTGGGGTTGAGGATGAACTTGCTGGAGCAGTTGAGGGAGCAGAGGTAGTACCACACGCCGTCGTAGAAGCGGCGGGTGCCCTTATCAGGGTCGACCTCGGACGCGCCATAGGCGGTAAGGCCCGTCTGCGCGCGGGCGGCCTCTTCGTCTACATCTGTTTGGCACACAGGGCAGATTGCCATAACGGATTCTCCTTTGCGTTTCCGAAGAGTCCCTTCCCCCTTGCGGGGGAAGAGCCTGCCCCGTACTCGATACGGGGTCAGGATGGGGGTGACACCCCCTACTTACACGGCGACCACGGGCCGACCGAGCTCCACCTTGCCCTCGTGGGCCAGCAGCGCGCCGGCGACTCGCGCGCGGTGCTCGTAGGTCGTGCCCAGGCGCATCGTCCACGAGCAGACGCGGCGATACCACAGGTGCAGGTCGAACTCCATCATGAACCCGATGCCGCCGTGTATCATCTGGCCGTAGCGCACGATGTTCTCGCACTTCTCGTTGCAGAAGGCCTTGGCCTGCGATATCTCTACCTTGGCCGGCAGCCCCTGATCCAGCTTCCACAGCGCCTCGTAAGTGAGCAGCTGCCCGCCGTCCACCCACATGATCATGTCGGCGCACATGTGCGAAATGGACTGGAACGCCGCGATGGGCCTACCGAACGCCGTCCTGTTCTTGGCGTACTCGATGGCCATGTCGGCGTCCATCCGGGCCGCGCCAACCATCTGCGCGCACAGCAGCACCGTCGCCAGGTCGATCATGTCCTGCACGATGGGCCAGGCGCGGTCAGCTTCGCCGATGAGGTTCGACTTGGGCACACGCACGTTCTCGAACGTGACCTCGCTCTGCTTGTCCTTGGCCATGGTGAGCAGCGGGATGTGCGATATGCCCGGGCTGTTGGTGTCGACTATCAGGAGCGAGACGCCCTCGTTGTCCTCGGATTCGGCGGCGGTGCGCGCCACGACGAGGCACTTGTCGGCCACGACGAAGTTGTCGACGAACATCTTGGCGCCGTTCAGCACGTAGTCGTCCCCGTCCAGCGTAGCCTCCAGGTTGATAGCGTCCGGCGTATACCGGGGCGTCTGCTCGGTGAATGCCCAGGTCAGGATGGAGTCGCCGCTCGCAACTGCGGGCAGCGTATCCTGCTTCTGCTGTTCGCTTCCCGCGCTGGCGATAGTGAGCGCGGCGACGGACGTCGAGTGTACCGGCAGCGGCGCAAGGGCACGCCCCATCTCCTCGAGCACAATGCCCAAGTAGGTGATCGGCAGCCCCGAGCCTCCGTACTGCTCGGGCAGCGCGAGGCCCGGCCAACCCAGGTCCACCACCTTGCTCCATAGCTCGGCCGGATAGCCTCGCTCGTCCCTCTCCATGTCGCGAACCAGCGCGGGCGGACATTCCGCCTCCAGGAACTCCCGCGCGCTGTTCTTCACCATCAGCTCTTCTTCGTTGAGAAGTGTGTCCATTCTCGATTTACCTCTTGCCTCTCCTGCCATTCCGAGCGTAGCCGAGGAATCCGTTGTAGTCGGCTAACCCCGCGGGAAAGCGAACCCCCGGCGGGTCACCTGGTCGCGCATCACCTGCACGCTCCCGTGGTTGATTCCGGACTGGAACGCGCCCATAAGCTGGTGAGCGTACAGCCCGTCCTCTATAGCCCCGTGCGAGCCTCTCAGCAGCGTCGCGTATGGGCCCAGCATCTGAGAAATCGCCTCTGCGGTCGTGACGCCGTGCTCGGGAGCCCACACCTTCTCGGCCGAACCCTCGTAGGTGAACGTCTCGTCGTGCTCGACGATGGACATGCTGCGCATCGTCATCAGTCTGCACACCTGCGCCTCGATCCACAGCTCGGCCAGCTTGTCGCGCACCGCCGGATCGTCGGCCAGCGACAGGTCGCCCAGCTTGTTCTCCTTCACCCAGTTCACGATGTCCTCGTCCCTGCGCACCGAGATGAGGTAACGGCTGGCCCCAACGCGGTCCAGGTTCAGACCCATCGCGCCCACGTACCAGCCCATGTTCTCCTCGCCCAGCAGCGCCGATTGCGGCACGCGCACGTTCTCCAGGAACGTCTCGTTGGTGCGAGCGGTGCCGTATGTGGTGCCCGGCGGCGCCACCGGATCGCTCTGGATGGTCCACAGCGGGCGAACCGTGATGCCCGGCGTGTCCATCGGGAACAGGAATATGGAGATGCCCCTGTGCTTGGGGGCGTCCGGGTCGGTGCGCGCCATCAGGTAGAAGTGGGTTGCGGTGTGCGCGCCGGACGTGTACATCTTCTGGCCGTTGATGACCCACTCGTCGCCGTCCTTGACGGCGCGGCACTGTAGCGACGCCAGGTCCGCGCCCGCCTGCGGCTCGGTGAACCCGAACGCGAGGGAAATCTCGCCGCTGATGAGCCTGGGAATGTAGTAGTCCTTCTGCTCGTCGGTGCCCGCCGCCATAATCGTCGGCGCGCCGCTTCCTCCTCCGCCCACGCTGATGCCCACGCGGGCGAACTCCTCCTCCACGATGTACTGGCTCAGCCGGTCGCCGTCCTGACCGCCGTACTCTTTCGGCCAGCTGATACCCAGCCAGCCCTGCTCGCCAATCTTGCGGAACAGTTCACCCACCAGCGGCCCACGCCCCCGGCGGCCTGTCTCCTTGCCGTCCTCGATGCCGTGCATCTCGTTCAGCACGTCCTGTGTTACGTGCTCCGCGATGAAGTCCTTGACTTCCATACGCAGGGCTTCCTGTTCGTCGGTGTAGCCAAAGTCCATGGTATGCCTCCCTGGGGTTGCCGGTCACCAACCGCGCAAGGCCCCTAATGTGCCTGCGGTGGCAATTCTACCAGACAAGCGCGTAGCTTTGCACCACCAATCCCAGAACATTGACAGTAACGAGTGGCACAGAGAAAATAGGGAGGAACTAAGGCAACTCTATCGCCCCTCTGGATCGCCGGAGAAACGACGCGATAATGCGGAAAAGCGATAGTTTCGTAAAGGAGAACCAAGCCCGCCATGACAACGACAGAAGAGCGTCTCAGCCGCCTGGAAGGCGCTTACGAACACGTGGCGACCAAAGCAGACGTGGCCGATGTGCGGGTACAGATAGCAGAGACCAGAACACAGATAGCCGAGACCAGGACTGAACTGAAGACACAGATAGCTGAGACCAGGACTGAACTGAAGACAGACATCGCCAAAATGGAGTCGCGTCTGGTCAGGTGGATAGTCGGATCGGTCGCTGCGGCCACCTCCATAGCCCTCTTGGTTCAGCGGCTTGCGAACTAACCGAATCCGGCTTGGACCTACAGACGGAACACCCTCGGCATTACGTGCCCTACGACAGCACACCTAGAGGTCTATCGAATAGTCGGGATTGGCCCAGTTCTTGCGAAACTCCGCCAAGTCTCCTAAAGAGTTATCCCTCAATCATACGTTGGCGCACCGAGCGGCTGCGCCACTCTTGCGGGGCGCAGCCGCTCGGTTCCTCGACGGAGGGGGCTTCATGCTCGCCTCTGCTCGATGCAGGGCTTTACGGGCTAGCCCCGCGGGAACCCCAGCCCCCTGCGAGTCACCTGGTCGCGCATCACCTGTACGCTGCCGTGGTTGATGCCGGACTGGAACGCGCCCATCAGTTGGTGCGCGTACAGGCCGTCCTCGAGCGCCCCGTGCGAGCCGCTCAGCAGCGTGGCGTACGGCCCGAGCATCTGCGAAATCGCCTCCGCCGTGCGGACGCCGTGCTCAGGCGCCCACACCTTCTCGGCCGAGCCTTCGTAGGTGAAGTTGCCACCCTGTTCGACGATAGACATGCTGCGCATGGTCATCAGCCTGCACACCTGCGCCTCGATCCATAGCTCGGCGAGCTTGTCGCGCACCGCCGGTTCCTCGGACAGCGACAGGTCTCCAAGCTGGTTTTCCTTCACCCAGTTGATGATGTCCTCGTCCCTGCGAACGGACATCAGGTAGCGGCCCGCGCCCACGCGGTCCAGGTTCAGGCCCATGGCGCCAACGTACCAGCCCATGTTCTCCTCGCCCAGCAGCGCCGACTGTGGCACACGCACGTTCTCCAAGAACGTCTCGTTAGTGCGCGCGGTTCCGTAGGTTGTCCCCGGCGGCGCGAGCGGATCGCTCTGGATGGTCCACAGCGGCCGCACGGTTATGCCCGGCGTGTCCATGGGGAACAGGAATATGGAAATCCCCCTGTGCCTCGGCGCTTCCGGGTCGGTGCGGGCCATCAGGTAGAAGTGGGTCGCGGTGTGCGCGCCCGACGTGTATATCTTCTGGCCGTTGATGACCCACTCGTCGCCATCCTTCACCGCGCGGCACTGCAACGACGCCAGGTCCGCGCCTCCGCTCGGCTCCGTGAATCCGAGGGCGAGCGAGAACTCGCCGCTGATTAGCTTGGGGATGTAGTAGTCCTTCTGCTCGTCGGTGCCCGCCGCCATGATCGCGGGAGCGCCGCTGCCGCCGCCGCCCACGCCAATGCCGACGCGGGAGAACTCCTCCTCCACGATGTACTGGCTCATGCGGTCTCCGTCCTGACCGCCGTACTGCTTCGGCCAGCTTATGCCGAGCCAACCCCTCTCGCCGATCTTGCGGAACAGGTCGGCCACCAGCGGGCCGCGCCCCCGCCGTCCGCTGGTGTCACGGCCGCTCTCTCCGCCGTGCATCTCGTCCACCACATCGGGCGTCACGTGCTCGGCGATGAACTCCTTGACCTCCAGTCGCAGGGCTTCCTGTTCGGCGGTGTAACCAAAATCCATTCGTATCCTCCACGGCTCGAATCGCGCAGGGCGCAAGCAAGCCTTGTACTGCGCCGCCTACATTTTGCTGGCACAAGTGGGTCGTGTCAAGGATTGAGCGCCGGTTCTTCGCGGGTTGTAAAGCCCGGCCCGGTTCGGCTATTATTCATTGGCGCTCGGCCCTGGGCCGATACGCGCTCACATCCCACACAGGAGACGCCTTAGCCATGCTGCCTACGGCCCTCGACGACATCCGTGTGCTGGACCTCAGCCAGGGCATTGCCGGCCCGTTATGCGCGAGGATTCTGGGCGATTTTGGGGCCGACGTTATCAAGGTCGAACCGCCGTCCGGCGAGCGCGGACGCTCGCTGCCGCCGTTCCACGACAACGACCCGCACCCCGAAAAGAGCCTGTTCTTCCTGCTGCTCAACCTCAACAAACGCGGCGTTACCTTGAACTTGGAGTCGAAGAAGGGCCAGAGCATGTTCAAGGAGCTTGTGCGCGAGGCGGACGTGGTGATCGAGAGCTACGCGCCGGGCTATCTGGCCTCGCTCGGTCTGGACCACGCATCGCTCGAAAACGAAAACCCCAAGATCGTCATGACCTCGATCACGCCCTTTGGCCAGACCGGCCCGTACAGCGGCTACAAGGGCGAGGAGATTGTCACCTACGCCATGTCGGGCATCATGGCCATAAGCGGCACCACCGACTACGAGCCGCTACGCCACGGCGGGGTGCAATCGCAGTACGAGTCCGGCCTCAACGGCGCGCTCGCCACCGCGTTCGCGCTGCTGCTGCGGGACTTCACCGACGAGGGCCAGCACGTGGACGTCTCGATTCAGGAGGTTGTCGCGTCCACCATGGTGATCGAGCAGCCCTTCTACCCCTGGAACGGCGGAGTTCGCGGTCGGCGAAACCCGGAGGGCGCCCAGTTCGGCAACATCATGCCCTGCGAGGACGGCTATTTCATAAGCCAGCCCGGAGGCGGCGCAACCTGGGAGCAGATAGCCGACTTCTACGGAAGTGAAGAGATGAAAGAGCCGCGCTTCGCCGAGGCCGACCAGCGCTCGCTGCACGGCCCCGAGCTGGACGACATCATCCTGGATGCCACCAAGGACCGGACCATGGCCGAGATGTTCAAGACGGCCAGCGAGCAATACCGGATGCTGTTCGGAATCGCGCAGACGCCCGAAGACCTGGCCAACTGCCCCCAGCTCGAATCGCGCGGCTTCTACTGGGAAGTCGATCATCCCGTCATCGGCAGGACACGGGTCCCCTCCCGGCTCTTCAACATGACCGAGATACCCTCGAGCTACCGCATCCCCGCGCCGCTGCTGGGCCAACACAACCTCGAAATCTACGAGCAGGGGCTAGGCTACGCCAGGGACGACGTGGTGCGCCTGCGCGAACTCGCCATCATCTGAGTTTTCTCCGCACCATCCCACCGTCATTCCCGCGCAAGATCGTCACCCCGTACTCCGATACGGGGCGGGAATCCAGAGGCGGGGGCAGACCGCAAAGCGCAAGCACTAGGAGAACTACACATGGCCAGACTACCCCTGGAAGGCATAAGGGTTATCGAGTCCACCTACGTGTTCGCGCTGCCCTACGCCGCCGGGCTGCTTTCAGACCTCGGCGCTGAGGTCATCAAAATAGAGGGTCCGGGCCGTATCGACACCACGCGGGGCGGCGCTTTCGGCGGCGCCTATGCCGACAACGACATCGGCGAAGACCCGTGGAACCGCTCGGCCTCCTACAACATCCTCAACCGGGGTAAGAAGTCGCTCGTGCTCGACCTGAGCAAACCCGACGGCCTGGCCGTGCTGAAAGACCTCATCAAGGAAAGCGACGTGGTTATGGAGAACTTCACCCCGCGGGTGATGCGTCGCTGGGGGCTTGACTGGCCGAACATGAAGAAGCTGAAGCCGGAGATAATCATGGTGTCGAACACCGGCTACGGCCACGGCGACGGCCCCTATTCCGAGTACCCGGCGCAGGCGACGACGCAGGAGTCCACCCACGGTCTCACCCACATCACCGGCTACCGGGGCGACATCCCGTCCAAGGCCGGCCAGTCCTACGTCGACTTCCTGGCCTGCTGGTCCGCCCTGCTCGGCATCGCCCTCGCCCTGCGCCACCGCAAGAAGACCGGCAAGGGCCTGTGGATCGACATCGGCATGTACCAGTTGGGCTGCTTCAACACCAGCGAGTTCATCATGGACTGGATGCACAACCGCAACCTGGGCCAACGCATGGGCAACCGCCACCCGTGGCGCGCGCCGCAGGGCTGCTACCCCTGCGCCGGAGACGACGACTGGTGCGTGCTGTCGGTGGGCGATGACGAGGAATGGGCCGGGCTGTGCCGCGCCATGGGACGCCCGGACCTCACGTCCGACGAGCGGTTCGCCACCACTCTCTCCCGCATGGAGAACCACGACGCGCTGGACGCCATCATCTCGGAGTGGACCAAGACTCTGGGCAAGTACGAGGCGATGGAGCGACTTCAGGACGAGGGCGTACCCGCCGGCCCCGTGTTCGACGCGCGCGACACCAACCTCAACGAGCACTACTGGCAGCGCGGCTTCCTCGAGCGCGTCAAGTACCCCGAAAACCGCAAGCTCGGCGAACGCGCCCTGATAGCCCGTCCCTGGCGATTCAGCAAAACCCCTGTGACCATAAAGGGCCCCGCGCCGTCGCTGGGCCAGCACAACCGCGACCTGCTCAAGGGCATCCTCGGCTACGACGACGCGCGCTGCGACGAATTGGAGGAAGCCGGCATCATCGCCACCACCCCCACCAACCACCAGCGCCCGCCCGACCTGAGCATGGACGAACTGGTCCGCCGCGGCCGCCTCGCCTACCACGACCCCGAGTACAAACAGAAGATGGGGTTGTAGCGTTTCGCTCCTCCCGCCATTGACACGAGTGCTGCAACAAAATAACATCGGCGCCAAGCGCGAAGCGGCGTTTCAGCTTTGTGCGCCGGGTGAACGGCGCCTGGCTGCAAGCGATTTCCGACCGCGCGGAATCATAGAAAACACAGCGTAAAGAGGAGGACTCATGGGCACTACCGAAACGTTGGCCAGGTGGATAGTCGAAACCTCATACGAAGACATCCCACCCGCAGCCTACGACCAGGCCAAGAAGTCCATTCTGGACTATCTCGGCACCACCATTCTCGGCTCCACCACCAAGCTCGGTGGCATGATAGTTGACTACACGCAGGAACAGGGCGGCACGCCCCAGGCCCGCGTCATAGCCACCGACATCCGCACCACCAGCCCCAACGCCGCCTTCGCCAACGGCACCATGGGCCACGCCGACGACTACGACGACCTCGGCGGCGTTGGCGGCCACCCCGCCGTGACCCTCACCCCCACCGCGCTCGCGCTCGGCGAAGAGTACGGCCTCTCCGGCCGCGACATCCTCGCCGCGTGGGCCATCGGCTACGAAGTCGGTACCCGCCTCAGCGACAACCTGCACCCCGACCGCGACTGGCACCCAACCGCTATCTTCGGCACCATGGGCGCCGCCGTCGCCGCCAGCAAGCTGATGGGACTGGACGCCGAGCAGACGCGCATGGCGCTGGGCATCGCCGGCTCAGAGGCCGCCGGTCTCCGCCGCAACTTCGGCACCATGACCAAGCCGTTCCACCCCGGCAACGCCGCCCGCAGCGGCATCGTCGCCGCCAAGCTCGCATCGCGTGGCTACACCGCCGACCCCGATATCATCGAGGGACGGCAGGGCTACGCCGACAACTTCGGCGGCGTGAAGTGCAATCTGCCAGCCGTCACCAAGTACCTCGGCCACCTCTACCTTCTCGAGGCGCAGGGCACGCGCATCAAGCCCTGGCCCTGCTGCGGTGGCAACCACCAGACCCTCACCGGCCTGATGGACCTTATCCAGGACGAGGAGATAAACCCCGACGACGTCGACCGCATCGAGTTCACCGGGCCCAGCGTCCCCTGCACGGGCGCACTGCTGCGCTCCGAGGTCAACGAGGGCTTGGAGGGCAAGTTCTGCCTCGCCTACAACATCGCAGCTGCGATAGTGGACCGCAAGGTGGACCTGAGCACCTTCACCGACGAGCGTTCCGATAGGGGCGACCTCCAACAGTTCATGCAGAGAATCAGCGTGGGCCGCAACCCCGACGTGGAGCTTCGCAACGAGCACATCGCCGACGGCAACCCCGAAGCGCGCATAAAGATTCACATGCGCGACGGTGGGCTGCGAGACGTGGAGCTAGGCCCGGCGCTGCACCTCACCGGCGACGCCGTCATCGACAAGTTCCGCGTAAACGCCGGCTTCGTCTTCGACCAGGAAAGGGCCAGCGAGCCAATCCGCCTGGTCCAGAACCTCGACGAGCTCGGTGAGGTCTCCGCGCTCATGGACACCGTCACAACCGGCGGTTAGAAGCCTATCCGAACAAGTCCCTTCCCCCTCGCAGGGGGAAGGTTAGGATGGGGGTGCCGAACGCGGCGGCGGACACGAACATAAGGCAAAACGCAACCTAACCAAGGAGGAGGAATGGCAAGAGAGTACCCGACAATCACCTACACGGAAGAGGGGATGCGCGAGGGGATGCAGATAGAGGACGCCAACATCTCTGTCGATGACAAGGTGCGGCTCCTCGACGCCCTCGGAGAAACCGGCCTCAAGCGCATAGTCGTCGGCTCGTTCGTCAGCCCGCGCTACACGCCCCAGATGGCCCGCATCGACGAGATAATGGAAAAGTTCGTGCCCAAGGAGGGCGTCACCTACACCGCCCTCGCGCTCAACCAGCGCGGCATAGAGCGCGCCAGGGAGTACTCGCCCCCGCTCACCATCGAGCGCGGCGATGGCCGCCCCTCGCTCGGTTGCCACATGTGCGACGTGTTCGTGCGACGCAACGCCAACCGCTCCCAGATGCAGGAGATGGAGGCTTGGCCGCGCATCATCGCCATGGCGCAGGAGCAGGGCGCTACCGAAGCCGGCATCGGCACCAACGCCACCTTCGGCTCCAACTTCCTCGGCGACTTCAGCGTCGACCTCGTCATGAAGTTCATGGAGAAGCAGCACGATCTCTGGGACGAAGTCGGCATCAAGGTCACCCAGGTCAGCGTCGGCGACCCCATGGGCTGGTGCCACCCGGCCAAGGTCGAGGAGATATTCACCCGCGTCAAGGAGCAGTGGCCGGACGTGACCAACTTCCGCGCCCACCTGCACAACAGCCGCGGCATGGCCCTTCCCTCGATGTACGCCGCCATCAGCGCGCTCGGCCCCGAAGACAGCCTCAGCCTCGACGGCACCATCGGCGGCTTCGGCGGCTGCCCTTACTGCGGCAATGGCCGCGCAACCGGCATGGCCGCCACCGAAGACGCCATGCACATGATGGAGGGCATGGGCATCGACACCGGCGTTGACCTCGACAAGCTCGTAGAGGCCGTGTGGATGGCCGAGGAGATACTCGGACGCCAGCTCTGGGGCCACGTCTCCCGCGCGGGCGGGCGTCCGAACGCCGAGGAGCTCTACGACCCGAACGCTCCATTCGTGGAGACGCTGGACCACGCCAGGCACTTCAAGCTGGGGCCGGAAGCCTACGAAGGCCCGGACGCCATCTACCCGTGGCGAGAGCGCATCTCCAGCCCGTACCGCGACCGCGTGGACCAGGGACTCCCCGCCTACGACGTCGACGGCGACTGGCCCTGGACGGAGGACTTCTTCCCCAAGCCCGGCTCCTAAGGCCATACCCAAAATCCCTTCCCCCTCGTAGGGGGAAGGGATAAACCACTACCAACCCATCGACCGAAAGGAAGAACCGAAAAACCATGTCTTGCGGAAAGAGCTTTCTGACAGACGACATCAAAGCCCTCATCGGCTCCAAGAGCGAACGCCGCCGGGCGAGCCTGTTCGAGATCGAAAAGGAAGGACTGCGCCGGTTCACTCAGGCCATCATGGACCCCGACCCCCGCTACTGGGACGAGGAGTTCGCCAAGTCCACCAAGTTCGGCGAGATAGTCACCCCGCCCATCTACTGCACCTACCTCAACCGCACCGCGCCCGGCACCACCGACCCGATCAGCCTCGCCTTCGACGCCGACCCGCTCTCGGACGGCATCCGCGGCGTGCGCGACGCATCCGCGCCCGACGAGGGTGGCCTGCCGCGCATCCCCTACCCGCCGGAGCTTCCCGCCACGCTCAACGGCGGCAACGAAATAGAGGTGTTCAAGTACCCCACCCTGGGGGACGAAATCTACGCCCAGTCGGAGATAGCCAACGTCCACGAGCGCGTCGGCCGCGCGGGTCGGCACATGCTCATCACCACCACCGAAACCAGGTACACCAACCAGAACGGCGACCTGCTGTGCATAACTCGCGCTACGGGGCTTCGCAGAGAAGCGTCCTAGCCAGATAGGGGAGATACGCCAATGCCTGTTACTACGGCAGACGAGCTGAGGACCAAAGAGCAGCTCTACTACGACGACGTCGAGGTGGGCCAGGACCTGCCCTCCCTCGAAATCGGCCCCATGACCACGGTCCACGCCTTCCGCTGGAGCGCGGCCATCGAGAACTGGCACAAGATTCACTACGACCAGGACTTCTCCGTGTACCACGACGGCCTGCCCAACATCCTGATCCAGGGCTCCTGGAAGCAGAGCATCATGCCCCGCTACCTCAAGGACCTGTGCCTACCCAACGGCTGGATGTGGAAGGTGTCATTCCAGCACCGCGCCATGATAGTCCCCGGCGACCTCATCACGTGCTGGGCCAAGGTCACAGACAAGTACGATAAGGAAGGACTGGGCTACCTCGAGCTCGACACCGGCATGAGACTCGACAGCGGCGTCGAGTCCTGCCCCGGAAGGGCCATCATCGTGCTGCCTATCCGCGGCGGCCGAGAGGTGCCCTACCCATTCGTGCCGCCCGCCGAGGACTAGGCCCGGCTCGCCCGCACAAAGCAACCAACAGTCCCCTCTTCCTTGATGGGAGAGGGTTGGGGTGAGGGTGCTGTCAGACAAGCGCCCACCCCCGCCAGTACACAAGCAAGGAGCACAAGAAAACCATGCGCTGGTTAGCGATAGGAACCGCGCCCGGCTGGGAAGACATAGAAAAGTTCGGCGAGGAGTTGTCGGCCACCAGCCAGTGGCGGCCCGACCCCCGCACCTCGATATCCACCGTCACCGCGCTCCAGGATGGACGCCTGCTCGCGGAGTGCCAGGGAGTGAGCAAGGAAGCCTTCGAAAAGTGGCTGGCCGACAAGGGCTGGGACGTGGAGTCCATAACCGAGGTCTCGCACCTCGCCCGCTTCGGCAGCGTCTGGAAGGCGCGCTAGCCCTTCCGTCCTCCTCCACGGTTCCCATACGACCTTGAAACAGCCACTCCGGGCACCGCCGCCCGGAGTGGCTGTTGTGCCTGCGTGAAAGGCCACTGCCTCAAGCGAAGGGTGAACTGGCACGCAGGGCAGAGCGTGCTCTTAGCACGCACCGTCTGCTTGGGTGATGTCGTCCAGGACGGCGACAGGCAGGCCGGACACGCGCCGAAAGTCGCGGTCGTTCGTCACGAACAGTGTGCATCTCGCTCCCAGTGCAGTTGCGGCGTGAAGGGCGTCAGGCGTCTTCAGCCCCGTCTCGGCACGCACGCGGGCGACGTCTTCCCACACTTGTCGTGTGGCAGGGATCAGGTCAATGTCACCTGTGTTGAAAAGGGAACGGAAGAGCATTTCTATGCCCACGTTGCGGTCTCGTATAGGCTTGACTAAGGCTTCCGTCACCACAAGTTCACTACATACAACGATACATCGCCCGGCCTCAACTTGTTGCCATAGGGGGTCGAGCAAAGTGCAATATGGCTCGTTGCGCTCCACGCTGTAGATGATAGCGTTGGAATCAAGGTAGGTTGGGCCTTCATCCGGTAGAATCAGCGATCCCACGAATCCCTCTCTTCCCTGATGTAGTCGTCAACCTCCTTCGCTGTCTTGAAAAGAAGTTGCCCCGGCGCATTAGAGATTATCTCATAGGCGGACCGCCTCTTCTCCGGAGGCAGAACGGTCCGCACGGTGACCTCGACTGACTCCCCCTCCTCAAGTTCAGGGCAAGTCAATTCGACCTTGCCTCCAGGCTGGACTGTCGCTTTCAGGTGCAATACCTTTGCCATGTCTATCTGCTCCTTAGCAAAACACCCCAGGCATTGCCGCCCGGGGTGTCTCTTGGGTCTCGCCGGGGGCGGCTCTACCGCCGCTCGGAACCTCGCAGGCGCGGGTCCAGCACGTCGCGCAGCGCGTCGCCGAACAGGTTGGTGCCGAACACGGCCGCGCTGATGGCGATGCCGGGGAATATGGCCAGGTACGGGTGCGCCTCGAAGTAGCGCATCCCCTCCACTGACAGCATCCGGCCCCAGGAGGCGATCTCGGGCGCCACGCCGATGCCCAGGAAGGTCAGCGACGACTCCGTAAGGATGACGCTGCCTATCTGCGCCGTCGAATAGACGATGAACAGCGCCGCGCAGTTCGGCATCAGGTGCCTGAAAATGCGGCGCAGCGGTCGCGCCCCCACCGCTATGGACGCATCCATGTACTGCGTGGACATCACCGCCAGAGCCACCGACCTGATAACCCGCGCGGTGCCCGGCACAATCGGGATGGCTATCGCGAAGACGATCACGTTCAGGTTGCCCCAGTAGAACGAGCCGAACCCGAACGTGTACAGCAATGTGCTGCCCTGAAGCACCGTAACGATTGTGAGCGCGAGGATGAGACCCGGAAAGATGAACATCACGTCCAGCCATCTCTGGAGCAGCAGGTCCACCCAGCCACGGAAGAAGGCGCTGGACAATCCCAGTACCGACCCCACGATGGCCCCCAACGCCGTCGCGGTAAGTCCCACGTACATCGACAGGATGGCTCCGTTCACTATCCTGGAGTACATATCCCGCCCGAAATTGTCCGTGCCCAGGTAGTGTTCCCAGCTCGGTCCTTGAAGCGCGTTGAAAGGATCCGTCTCCAGAGGGTCGTACCGGTCTATGGCAGGCGCGAAGATGGCCACGCACACGAACAGCAGCAGGATCAGGCCCCCCGCCGCCCCCAACGGCTTGCGCCGTGCGAAGTCTGCCAGCACGCCCAGCCTGGAGCGCTTCTTCCTTCCCGCGAACAGGTCACGTGCCAACTCCTGGTTGGCTATGTTCTCTGTTGACATCAGATCACCTGACCCTAGACTAACCCAGCCTTATCCTGGGGTCGAAGAATGCATACGAAAGGTCAACCGCCAGATTGACCAGCAGCACGAAGATGGCGAAGACGAACACCAGCGCCTGCACTATTATGTAGTCGCGCCGGAATATGGAATCGACCAACAGCTTGCCCACGCCCGGTATGATGAACAGGGTTTCCACGATGACCACGCCCGAGAAGAGTATCAGGAGCTCTATTCCGATGAGCGTGAGCACCGGCAGGATCGCGTTCTTGAGCGCGTGCCTCCAGATGACCATCTGCTCGCGCAGGCCCTTGGCGCGCGCGGTGCGCACGTAGTCCTCCCGCATCACCTCCAACATGCTGGAGCGCGTGATTCTCGCGCCAATGGCCGAAAGCCTGTAACCGATGGCCAGCGACGGGAAGATGAGGCGCTGGAAGTTGAGCCATGGGTCCTTCCAGATAGGCTCGTACTCCAGCGGAGAGGTCCAACCGTAGTATCTAAGCATGAACAGAATGATCAGTATGGCGACGAAGAAGCTGGGTATGGAAAGACCGGCGAGCGTAAAGATACGCAGTCCGTAGTCTATCCACGTGTCCTGTTTCACTGCCGATATGATGCCCGCGGGCAGCGCAATGCCCAGGGAAGTAACCATCGCAAGAATCAGAATACTCAGGCTGATTGGGTACCTGAGCTGGAATTCCTCCCACACCGGACGGTTGGTCCAGAGAGCGTCGCCGAAATCGAAGCGAACGGCGTCCCACATCCAGGTCACGTACTGAACGTACAGCGGCTGATCGACGCCCAACTGCGCGCGCAACTCTTTCAGTTGCTCCTCGTCAGCCTGTACGCCAAGCTCGCCGCTCCCCTCCAGCATGAGAGACGCGATGTCTCCGGGCAGTATCCGCATCACCAGGAACACAAGCGTCACGGCGCCTATCAGTGTAGGAATCGCCAGCAGGACACGCCTTATGATGTACTCTTGCATTTGGTTTCACCCCATTCGCCGGGCAGGCGTACTACCCGTCCGGAACGGCCCGTTGCGTATCAGAAGCGGGACTCCTCTCTCGACAGCAGTCCGAAAACGCCACCTACTATCGCTCCCACGATAGGCATGGCCCAGTTGGAAAGTTTCACCAGGCTCACTCTAAGTTCGCTGTAGTCCACGAACAAGAGCACCAGTCCTATGAAGACGGATATGAAAAATCCGGCTCCGGCTCCCCCGAAAGCGAACACAATCCCGTTGCCCAAGTTAACCGACTTCACCACTGCCCTCCATTGTCAAAGCGTTTCTGTCCCCAGGCTGGTAGTGGGCGGCCTGGACGCAAAGGGTGACGATTGCCTGGCGAACACCGGAAGTTCGAGCCTGCGCGTCGCGGGACTCGCCCCTCCGGTACTTGCCAGGAACCCGCCACAGTCTGGCGTACTCTTGGCTGTTAAGCCGAGCCTCACTCCGGCTCTGAGGGCCACAGTGAGGCTCGGCTTTTCAAAGGCTCTTCTGGTTGCTTAGCCGCCGCTGCCGTCGTTGCAGTTTCCGGTCCTGCACCACACCTCTTCCCAGCGGCCGAAGTTGTACACGTTGTCGCCGAAGTTCATGTGCCAGCCCTGCAGGTTGTTCCAGTGCGACATCGACTGGAACCAGTAGTAGCTGCGCTGCTCGACGCCGTCTTCAAGAAGCATGCGGTCGATCTGTCGAGCCAACTCGATACGCTTCGCAATATCGATTTCCCTCGACTGTGCCGCGTAAAGCTCGTCGAACTCCGGGTTCTTGTAACGCGAGTAGTTCACCCTGTCGGACTGTGTGGAGAGCCAGCGGGCCCAGTAGCCGTCGGGGTCGTCCAGCAGAGTCGAGCCGGGCGAGGTGAAGATGTTGAACTCACCGGAGTTGGCGACGTCACCGATCGTCGCGGTGTCAACCAGCCGGATGGTGATGTCGATGCCGGCCTTCTTCAGGTCGGCCTGGTTGGCGATGGCGCCGCGGTTGTAGAGCGGGCCGCGCCGCTGGATCAACTCGAGCTGCAGGCCGTCTGCAAAGCCGGCCTCCGTCAGCAGTTCCTTGGCCTTCGCGCGCCGGGCATCCATGTCGGTGCTGTAGCGCGGGTCGGCTTCCAGTTCGGCCTTAGGAATGGCGAACGGCAGATGCGGGCCTATGTGCGAACCCAGGTTGCCCCAGCCTTCCACCGCCGCCTGGATGGTGGCGCGCTGGTCGATGGCGTAGAAGAACGCTTGCCTCACGCGCAGGTCGTCAGTGGGCGGGTTGGCGAGGTTGAACGCTACGTTGTGCCACGCGTTGCGAGGCCCAACCAGGATGGTGATTCTGCTCTTGAGGTCGGGGCGGCTCTCGATGATGTCCGCCTCGCTCTTCTCCAGGTGACGGGCGATTCCGCCCATCGTAAGGCGCTGGCCGCGGAAGGCCGCGAACATGGCCGAAAGGTCGGTGATGACCACGGACTGGTAGCCGTCCAGATAGGGCAGCGGGTCCCCGTCCTCTCCAGCCTTCCAGTAGTCCATCCGGCGCTTGCCGACAAAGTCCACGCCTGGCGTCCAGGTATCGACCACGTAAGGGCCGGTCCCAACCAGGAACCCCGGCTCTTTGGCCAGACCCTGGCGGAACTTGGTTACCTTCGCGATGGTCTCCTTCTGCATCATCTCGAAGCGCGCGCTGCCGATCGCGGTCAGGAAAGATCCCTGCGCCACGTCGAAGTTAACCTCGAAGGTGTAGTCGTCCGTGCACTGCCAGTCCTCACGCATGGTCGGGAACACCGCCTTGCGTGTGGAGACGTCCGGGTTGTACCACCTCGAGAACGTGGCGTCCACGTCCTCGCAGGAGAACTCGGTGCCGTCGTTCCAGGTCGCGTCGTCGCGCAGATGGAAGATATACTTCAGGCCGCCGTCTTGCGCCTCCCAGGAATGAGCCAGGTCAGCCGCTAGCTGGCCCACGGGGTCGTCGCCCGCGGCCTTGATGTCGCGCGTCAGCAGGCCGTTATAGATCGGCGCCAGCGGCTGAACCGCGATGTAGCTGCCCTCCCAGTGGAGGTCGAAGCCCGCGAACGTCTCGTGTACCGCGTGGCTCAAGATGCCGCCGCGGTCTATCCCTGTCCCCACCATCGTGGTTGCCGGCGTTGCCGTAGGCTGGCGATACGCGGGAACCGCCGTCGGCGCGGCTACGGGCGCCGGCGCTGCCGTGGCCTGCGGCTGCTGTGCTGGCGCTGGCGCGGCGGGTGCGGGAGCCTGTGTCGGCTGCACCTGCGCCGCCGGTTGTGACGCCGGGGCAGGCTCGTCTTCCTCGTCTGCCGCACAGGCAACGACGACCAATGACAAGGCCGCCATTGCCAGCACCGCAAACAGGACTAAGGGAAACTTCCTTCTCATAGGTGTTGACCTCCTCCATTATTTGAGATTGGAGCTGCCTGTTAACCGATTGGCCGTCTAACGGCGGCCCGACAAAGTTCACGCAATTCTAAAAGCATGGCCCCCAAAATGCAATATCAAGACAAGGCGAATCGCGCCCATGTTAGGGCTCGGTCCGAGCTGACCTAGTCGAGTTGGATACGTCCCACCACCCGGTCGCCTTCAGACTCGATGCGCAGCCTGGTGCCGAACGGCTCCGAAAGCTGCTGCACGTTCTCCAGAATTATCGCGCCCTCCTCGTGGTCCGACAGCGTCGGAATGCCCCTCTGCGTGGGCGGCAGATCGTAACCCAGGTCCACCGGATGGAGGTCCACGCTGATCAGGTCCCTTCCCTCGAACCTGCACACCGGCACTACCGTCCGCCAGAACTGCGGATCGCCCTCCATGCCCTTGTAGTTGCCGTCGTCGTCATAGGCGAGCGACTCGTACACGTCCGCGGGCGTGGCCGTCGGCGGCAGCTTGTGCTGCTCGTACACCTCGCTGCCGTAACGATGGAGCGTTGCGAGGGTGAAGAAGAAGTTGCCAAGCGAGTAGAAGATGGGCTTGCCCTTGTAGATTTCCACGCCGCGCAGCGTGTGCGGGCCGTGGCCCACGAACACGTCCGCGCCCGCGTCGATCCAGCGGTGCGCCATCGGCACTATGAAGTCCGCTATGTCCTGCGTGTTCAGGTCTCCGTTCTGCCCCTCGTGCGCGTGTATGGTGACCACCACGAAGTCCGATCGGCGCTTGGCCTCCCCAATCCAGTGCGCTATGTCCTCCAGGTCGTCCTCCCTCGGCTGGGTGCGGACGCCCAGATTGTCCCCCTCCTTGAAGTTCAGGTTCACGAACTTGTATGCGCCCGGCTGGTCGTCCCTCAGCCAGTCTCGCATCTTGCGGGTAGTGGCGTCTGTTCCGAGCGTCTCGTCAATATCCTTGATGGCCGCGAGCCGCTCGGCGTCCAACTCGTAGTGGGTCAGGTAACGCATCGGGCTTATGCCCGGCCTGCCTCCCATGTCCGGCCGGCTGGCGGAGGCCTGCGCGCTGATCGAAAACGTGGAGGCGCAAGCCAGCAGGCCCACCCTGCCCACCGGCGTATCCAGGTAGCCCGGGCTGCGTGCCTCTCCGAGTGTCATGCCCGCGCCGGCGTAGACCAGCCCGCGCTCCTTCAACTCCTCCATGGTGTCCACAAGGCCCTGGTACGTGAAGTCCACCGAGTGGTTGTTCGCCGCGCAATACAGGTTGAAGCCCATCCAGTCCAGTTCGTCCAGGATGAACGCGGGCGAGCCCAGGTGCAGCCCGCCATACTCCGAAAAGGGCACCCAAGGCTCGCGCGGCGTCACGATCTCCAGGTTGGTGAAGGCGCTGTCGGCGCTCCGTATCAACTCCACCAGGTCAAGAAACGCCTTGTCCGTGCGGTTCGACACCCTGCGGCTTATGATGGAGTCTCCGGTCGCGACGAAAGTGTGAACGCTCATTGTCTGTCTCCGGCAGCCAGTGTTAAGTGAGTCCCTGCGGCCACGATAGACACTATCACCGGGCCGCCAAAAAAGTCAATTCCAGCCGCCATCAGCGCCCCGACGTCAGAAAGTCCGAAACCCGTTCGCCAATCATCATCGTGGGCACGTTGGTGTTGGCGCGCACGCAGTCGGGCATGATGGAAGCGTCGGCCACCCGCAGCCCTCGCAGCCCATGGACTCGCCCGAACTGGTCCACGACCGCCATAGGGTCGTCCGCCGGCCCCATCTTGCACGTGCAGGAGATGTGGTGTCCGGTGGACACTGTGCGAAGCATCCAGTCTTCCAGCGCCTCGTCCGTTGCCAACTCTTCGTCGGTGGGCCGCACCCTACGGTCGATGATCTCCGCGAAGTCCGGATGCTCGACCAGATTCATGCACAGCCGCACCTCCTCCTTCATCCGTTCCATGTCGAATGGATGGCTGAGCATCTTGTAATCGAGGAAGGGCTGCACCCTGGGGTCGGCGGACTGGAGCCGCAACTCGCCGGACGACAACGCGAGGTACAGGTGCGCGATCATGCCGATGCCCAGCGCCCTTCTCCCCATCACGCCGCGGCTGTCCCAGTCGGTGGCGTACGAGAGCATGATGATCATCATGTCGTTTCGCAGGTGCGAGCCGGTCGCCGTGTACCGCAGCGACAGGCCGAACGCGCTGGTTCTGCGAAGGTCGTAGCCGGGCTTCACGCTCCAGGCCAGGGCCAGCTGCGGATGATCCCGCAGGTTCTGCCCCACGCCGGGCGCGTCGCGTACCACGGGTATGCCGTACCGCTCGAGCTGAGCGCGCGGGCCTACGCCCGAAAGCATGAGCAGGTGCGGCGAGCCGACCGCTCCCGCGCTCAGGATGATCTCCCCACCCTCGGCGATGAACCTCTCACCGCCGCTTTCGACCTCGACACCAACGGCCCTGTCGCCGTCGAAGATTACCCGGCGGGCCAGGCACTCGCCCCTGATGGTGAGATTGAGCCGGTGCCTGGACATTCCCAGGTAGCCGATGGCCGTGCTCACCCGTGTGCCGTCGAGGTCGTTGCGCGGCATCGGCCCCACGCCGGTCGAGTCGGGGTTGTTGTGGTCGGGAACGTCGGTGAATCCGGCGGCCCGGCAGGCGCTGTAGAAGGCCGCCTGCGGGGGCGTCCAGTTCTCGCGCGGCTCACGCCTCGCGTAGATGGGGCCGTCCGAGCCGTGGTAGTCGTCGCGGAAGTCCTGGTCGCTCTCCAGCCTGCGGAAGAACGGCAGCACCTTCTGGTAGCTCCACTCGGAGTTCCCCCACGACGCCCAGGTGTCGTAGTCGTCGGACTCGCCCCGCAGGAATATCTGCGCGTTGATGGAGCTGGAACCGCCCGTCACCTTCCCCCGCGGTACGTTCATCGGCTCCCCGCGCGAGCTGGCCTTCCCCACGAAGTTCCAGTTGTGCTCGCTGTCGCTTATCAACTTCTCGGCAATCGAAGAGTTGTACCGGACCTCTTCGGGCAACTCGCCCACGCTGGCGAAGTCGCGGCCCGCCTCGATGAGCAGAACCGAGGTCGCCGGGTCTTCGGTCAGCCGCGTCGCCAGGATCGCGCCCGCCGAACCCGCGCCAACGATGATGTAGTCGTACCGCATGGGGGGCTCCGTAGTGGCAAGTGGTTAGTTTTCAGTGCACGTAAAGTGGGGGCGTCACGTCCGCGCCGGCGTGGGCACGGGCGACGCCCCCAACGAGCGGGTTTCAAACCCGCCCCTACCGAACGGCGCGTCCTAGAGCGTCTTTTCGAGCTCGGTCAAGCCGTCGTCCACGTTCTGGACCAGCCAGTCCACCTCGTCCTTGGTGATGCACAGCGGCGGGGCGAAGGACATTACGTCGCCGAAGCGGCCCAGCAGCCCGCGCTTGTCCATGATGGCGGAGAGGTTCTTGGCGAGGTCCGCCTCCTTGGGGAACTTCTCCTTGGTCTCGCGGTCCTTGACGACTTCGACGGCGGCCAGCAGACCCATGCCGCCGCGCACGTCGCCGACGATGGAGTGCTCGTACAGCCGCTGCAGCTGCTCGTAGAGGTACTCGCCCATCTCGGCCGAGTTCTCCACCATGCCCTCGCCTTCCATTATCTCCAGGTTGGCGAGTCCGGCGGCGCAGGACGCCGGGTTGCCGCCGAAGGTTATCAGGTGGCGGAAGGCCGACTCTTCGTCGCCCAGGAAGGCGTCGGACACCTTCTTGCTCGCGACCGCCGCGCCTATGGGCAGGTAGCCGCTGGTGAGCGCCTTCGCGACGGTGAAGATGTCGGGCTGGATGTCCCAGTGCTCGGTGGCGAACATCTTGCCGGTGCGCCCGAAGCCGGTTATGACCTCGTCGCAGATCATGATGACGCCGTACTTGTCGCAGATCTCGCGTATCTTCGGCCAGTAGCCCGGGTCGGGAACGTGGATGCCCGCCGCGGCCGAGATTGGCTCGCCAATGAAGGCGGCCACCGTGCTTGGCCCCTCGTGCTGTATCGTGCGCTCCAACTCCTCGGCAGCGTCCATGTCGGAGCGCGGCCCGCGGTAGGCGTTGGGGTTGTCGATGTGGACGTTTCCCGGCATCATCGGGCCAAAGTTCACCGGGGCGCTGATCCCGCCGCCGCCCAGGGCCATGCAGGCGTGGGTCGCGCCATGGTATGAGCCTCGCCTGCTGATAACCTTCCAGCGGGTCGGCTCGCCGTTGTTCTTGTGGTAGTTCTTGGCCATCTTGATGGCGGTCTCTACGGCCTCCGATCCCCCGCTGACGAAGTAAACGCGCGATTCCTTGTCGGGCGCGAGCGAGGCCACCTTGGCGGACAGCTTGACCGTTGCGGGGCTGACCGTCCCGCCGGGCGAATAGCTGATGTCCTTCATCTGCTCGTACACGGCCTCGGCCACCTCTTCGCGGCCGTGGCCGATGTTGACCAGCCACATGCTCGAAAGGGTGTCGAACCAGCGTTTGCCCTCGGCGTCGTCAACCCAGACGCCGGACGCGGCGCTCGCCAGCTTCACGCCGGTGTCCTCGGACATGTCGCCCGCCAACCGCGCGTGCGGCCAGAAGTGCGCGGACGCCATCTGCTTGAGGTCTTCGATAACCTCGCCGCTCAAAGTCTTAGTGGTCATGTACGACACCTCCTTGTTCTTGGGTGGGAATGATAACACCAACGCGGCTTTTGCGCCAATAGCTTGGCGTCGGCAATTCGGCGGGCTGGATGTTAGCCTCCGTTCGGCCTCATCCGGCCGGCTCCCACAAGCCCCAGAAGGGCCCCTACGGACACCTTGACCATCCAGTCCGCGATGGTTATGAGGTTGGCTTGGGTACTAGTGATATCTTCATCAGGGACAGGAGCGAACCACATCATCACGCCGATACCCGTGAACATCAGCACGAACAGAACCAACACCGGCCGTGCCGCGAGCGTATTGCGTTTGATAGGGTTCACTGCATCTCCTGGTCTCGTCGGCGGGCGATTCTAGTCCGACTTTCGGATTTCCGATATTGCCCAATGCGCGACTATGACAGCAAGAGAGAGCAGGCCGATCACTACCATAGTAAATCCGACTGTTGAAACAACCTGGTCCGGCACCATTTTCGCACCTCCTGCGCTTTCGGGCATTGTAGCACACCCGCCCAACCGCCACGGGTATAATGACCGTTGCCGAACCTGTGCCAGTTTACCAGAGAGGTCTCGCTTGAACGACCCGCAACAACTCGCCCAACGCTTTCGCCGCTTCGCCGCGCTGGAGTGCCGCGGCTCGTCCCCGCTGTACGAGCGGCTCTCCAACTCTATCGCCGGCGACGCCGAGCTCCTGGAGATGGCGACCCACTGCAACCCGACCCAGCCCACGCCCAACCTGTTCCTGGGCGCGGCCCACCTCGTGTTGCTTGACAACCCGGACCACCCGCTGTCGGCATACTACGCCAGCGTGGTCGAGTCGCCCGAAGACCGGGAGCGCGCCTACCCTCACTTCAGGTCGTTGTGCCTCGATCACCGCGACCGGATAGTAGAAACGATTTCGACCCGGCGCGTGCAGACAAACGAAGTGGGCCGCTGCGCGCTACTCCTGCCGGCTTTCGCCATCGTGGCGGAACGCTCGGCAGCCCGCGAAGCGGCCTTCGTGGAGGTGGGCGCCAGCGCCGGGCTGAACCTGCTGTGGGACCGCTTTCGCTACCGTTACGGCGAGCAGATTATCTGGGGAGACCCGTCCTCCCCTGTGCGGCTCGCCTGCGAACCGCGAGGCGTTCCGCTGCCGCCCATCCCGGACGCGATGCCGCGTGTCTCCATGCGCGTGGGCATCGACCTCGATCCTGTGGACATGGGCGACGCGGACGCTGTGGCATGGCTGCGCGCGCTCATCTGGCCGGAGCACCGCCACCGCGTGGCCGCGCTCGACGGCGCGCTGCGAATCGCCGCCAGCGCCCCGCCCGCGCTCATCGCCGCCGACGCGCTGGACGCGCTGCCCGGCGTGCTCGAGAACGCGCCGCCCGACGCCGCGCTGTGCATCTTCCACACGTTCACTCTCAACCAGTTCCCGCCGGACGCCCGCCGCCGATTCGAGGAGATTATCGACGGATTCGGCGCAATCCGCGACCTGTACGTAGTGTCCATCGAACGGCAGGACGAGCTACAGGCTCTCGTAGGCGCTCTGCTCAAGCAGAGCGCCTACGAGAGCGGGCGCAAAACCACCCACGCGCTGGGCCGGTGCGACAATCACGGCATGTGGCTGGAGTGGTTCGCGTAGCCGCCGTTCTACTGCATAGGCGAACACTCGGCGGGGAGCAGTATCTTGTTCTCCTGCTTAAGCGGCGTCACGCTGACCGACGGCGGCCACACGCCCTTCTCGCGTGTCTCGGCGCGCACCCTCAGCCGCTCCTCGAAGCTCGAGTAGGCCCACAGGTGGATGAACTTGTTCAGCCCGCCAATTTCGGTGGTCCAGCAACCCGCCAGCGGCGAGAACTCCTCGCGCGCGGCTATCGCGCCTTCCCACGCCGCGAAGACCTGGTCCACGCCGCCCACGTCGTAGGTGTAAATCCGCATCTCGTACAGCGGGCCTATCTTTCTGTCGCCCAGCGGCGTCATGAAGGGCGCGGGGATGAGAATCTCGGTGTTCATGTTCACCACGTACTGGCTGGTGTCGGGCGGCCATGCGCCGTCCGCTACGGCCCTGCCGCGCACGTCGGCGCGGTGGCCTAGGTCGTCATACGGCCACACGTGGATCACTTGGTTCAGCGGGCCGGCCTCGGTGTGCCACAGCGCGCCGAGCGGCGAGTACGCCAGCCTCCCGGGCAGCTTCTCGGCGAATCCCGCCTCGAAGTCGGGGACGCTCCGGGGCTTCAGGTCGTATGTGCGCATCTCGTAGATCATGTGGGTTCTCCTTTCGATGTCTTTGTATCGTTCCTTCTCCACCTTGACGGAGTGTTAGACGTAGGTGTCCTTCACATCATCCCTTCCCCCTTGATGGGGGAAGGTTAGAGCCTGCCCCGTGCTCGATACGGGGATGGGTGTGACGCCCCCTATCGTCCGTGGAAGACGGGGCTGCGCTTTTCGAGGAAGGCCCTCCGCGCCTCCTGCGCGTCCTCTGAGCCTCCCAGGATGCCGCCCGCGTTGGAGGTCAGCACCATGGTGTTCTCGATGGTGGTGTCCATCGCCGTCCGCATGATGCGCTTGCTTATCCACTGCACCAGCGGCGGCACGCGCATTATGCGGTCGCAAAGCTCGCGCGTGGTCTTCTCCAGGTCCTCGGAGGGCACCAGGTAGTTCAACAGCCCCCACTCGTAGGCTCGCTTGGCGTCCAGGTGGCCGGTGTACGCGAACTCCAGCGCGCGACCCAGTCCGGCCAGCTTGGGCAGATAGTAGGAACCGCCGTTCTCGATTATCTGGCCTAGCTGGTGGTAGCCGATGAAGCGAGTGGTCTCGCAGCCGAGCCGGATGTCGCAGTGAAGCGCCATGTCCATGCCGGAACCGACGGCGGGGCCGTTTATCATGGCGATGGTGGGCTTGCGGATAAGCGAGATGTCACGGTGCAGCTTGGTGAAACCGTGGTAGAAGTGCTCTCGTGTGGCGTCCGGGCCTTCCGGACCGAAGTCGCCCGAAAACTTCGGGCCTTTCATCTCGTCGGGCGTGTCGCCGCGCATGTCCGCGCCGGAGCAGAACCCACGCCCCACGCCCGTCAGCACGATGACCTTGACGTTGGGGTCGTCGTCGCCTGCGCGCATGTACTCGCCCACCTTCGCCACGGTGCCGTTCACCTCGGCCGAGCCTATCAGCGCGTTCAGCCGCTCCGGCCGGTTGAACTTGATCCATAGAATTCCCGTGTCCTCCGGTTCGTACAACAGATAGTCAACCAGTTTCGGGCCCATCGTTAACCTCCATCGGGTGTATAGTATGCTGTCATTGAATGTCTGTCGCGTGTCAGTCGGCGCCCACCGGCCGCGTTCCTATGATGCCCTGGCGCTCCAGCGCTTCCAACTCGGACTCCGGTAGCCCCAGTAGGTCGCCCAGCACAAGCGCGTTGTGCTCGCCCAGGCCCGGCGCGGGCGTCGCCTTCATGCGGCGGCTCCTCGACATCCGCCAAGGCGTCGTCACCTGCCTGTACTCTCCGGCTTCGGGGTGATCCACCGTATCCCAGAACCCCCTCGCCTCAAGGTGCGGGTCGACGATAGTTTCGCCGCCCTTAAGCACCGCGCCCGCCGGCACGCCCCGCGCCTGGAGCAGGTGCATGACCTGGTAGTGGCCGCGCTCGCTAGTCCACGCGGCTATTGCCTCGTCGATCTCAGAGTGATGTCTACGCCGGTCCGCCGCCGTCGCCAGCCGCGCGTCGTCGGCCAGGTCGTACCGGCCCATCGCCTCGCACAGCCCCCGCCACTCGGAGTCGGAACGCACGCTCACCGCGACCCACGAGTCGTCGCCCACGCAGGGATAGACGCCCTGCGGCGCGTGCACGGGATGCCGGTTGCCGGCAAGCTCCGCCACACGTCCGTTCATCGCGTAGTCCAGGTACGCCTCGCCCATCATGCCCACCGTGACCTCCCGCTGCGACAGGTCGATGAAGCCGCCCTTGCCCGTTCTCAGCCGGACGCGCAGCGCGGCCATCAGCGCGCCCACGGTCAGGATACCTACGACCGGGTCCGGAAAGGTCTCGTTGGTCATCAAGGGCTGGCCGCCCTCGTAGCCCGTTATCGAGGCCAAGCCGCCAGTCTGCTCCAGCGTCGAGCCGAGCGAGCCGTAGTCCATTTCCGGGCCGCTCGCGCCCTGGCTGCTTATCTTGGCGTAGATTATCTGCGGGTTGGCGCCGGAGATGGCGTCGTAGCCCAGGCCCAGCCGGTCCATGACGGACGCTCGGAAATTCTCGACCATCACGTCGCAGACTACCGCCAGCTTCAACAGAAGCTCCTTGCCCTCCGGCGTCGCCAGGTCCAGGGTTACGTCCAGCTTATTCGGGTTGCGGTGGACGTGGTGTGCCGAGCGGTTCCACGGGCGCTCACCGGGATCCCCGCCCGGATAGAGATTGTAGGCGCCGGTCGTGGATGGCCGGGCGAAGCCGCGACTCGTGTCCATGCGAGTGCGGGACTCCACCTTGATGACCTGCGCGCCCATGAATCCCAGCAGCATGGTGGCGTAGGGCCCCACCGCTATCTGGGTCAGGTCGAGTATGCGCAGCCCCTTCAGGGGCAGGTCACTCACGTTCCGGCCCCTCGGCATCCGCCAACTCCGCTATCTCCGCCTCGCTCATGCCCAGGCGGTCGCCCAGTATCTCGGCGTTGTGCTCGCCCAGCAGCGGGGCGCGCTCGTGGCGCCAGGCGTGGCCGCTCACGCGGATTGGCTCACCGGGGTAGGTTGCCGTGCCCGCGTGGGGATGCGCGATGTCCTGGAAGAACCCCCGCTCACGCAGTTGGCCGGAGCCCAGCAGGTCCTCCACGTCGGCGACGTAGCCGGCGATGGTGCGCATACCCTGAAGCGTGTGGTAAATCTTCTCCTTCGTCTTCGTGGCGGCCCACTCGCCGACGATGGCCAGCACGTCCTGCTGGTGCTCGCGGCGCGCCTCCCGCGTGCTGAACGCGGGGTCGTCGGCCAGTTCGGGCACGCCCATCAGTTCGCACACCCTGGCCCAGATGTCCTCTCTCACGCCTATCTCGAGGCCCGGGCTCACCCAGCCGTCGGAGGTTCGCACCAGGGCGCTCTCCCTTCTTGCGGGTATTCGCCCGAACTGGTGATGGATGGAGGCGTGTATCTGGGCAACGGTCACCGCTTCCATCGCCGACACGTCCACGTACTGGCCCTCGCCCGTAAAGTCGCGGGCGTACAGGGCCAGCATCGCGCCGGAGAACGCGGCGACCCCCACGGCGTAGGACACCACGCTGCCGCCTATCTTCAGCGGCTCGCGGTCCGGCAGGCCGACCGTGTGCATCAGCGCGCCCATAGCCTGCGCCACGATGTCGCCGCCCTCGTAATCGCGGTATGGGCCTGTCTGGCCAAATGGCGTGATGGAGACGTACACCAGGCCGGGGTTGTGCGCTGCCAGCGTCTCGTAGCCCAGGCCGAGCGCCGCCATGCGGCCCGGCGCGCCGCTCTCGATGAGCACGTCGCAGCCCTCGGACAGGCGGCGCAGGACGTCCGCCCCGCGCTCGCTCTCCAGGTCCAGCGTCACGCTCTTCTTGCCGGTGTTGAGGTACAGGTGGGGCGCGCTGCTCTCGACGTGCGGCTCGTCGCGGAGGAATGGGCCTTCCCGTCGGGACGCCTCGCCGACGCCGGGGCGCTCGACCTTGATGACCTCGGCCCCCATTCCGGCCAGCAGCTTGGCGCAATACGGCCCCGACACGCCTTCGCTGAGGTCCAGGGCCGTGATGCCGCCGAGCAGGTGCTCGCCCGTCTCCATGCGATTCGCCGTCTTCCGGTCGCCGCGCCTATCGTCCGGTGTAGGCGGGTCGGCGCTTCTCTACGAACGCGCGCACGCCCTCCTTGTGGTCCTCCGTGCGGCGGCTGATCTCCTGCGCCGGGCCGGCCAGCCTCAGGCTTTCCTCGAGATTGATGTACAGCGAGTCCTGCACCAGCTTCTTGATGAGCGCCATCGAGTACGTGGGGCCGTCGGCGATGCGCTGGGCCAACTCCATGGTGGCCTCCATCAAGTCGTCGTGGGACACCACCTTGCTCGCCAGTCCGAGCCGCAGCGCCTCCGCCGAGTCGATCACGTCGCCGGTGTACTGCATCAGGAAGGTGTTGCCCAACCCGATCATGCGGGGCAGTTGCCAGCAGGAGCCGTCCGCGGGAATCAGCCCGCGCCGGATGAACGTCTCCGACAGGCGCGCGTTCTCCGAGAGCAGGCGTATGTCGCAGGAAAGCGCGATGCCGAGTCCAAGCCCCATGGCGTAACCGTTCACCGCGGCTATGGAGGGCTTTTGCAGGTTGTGCAGCCTGAGCGGCAGGAACCGGACGTTCTCCGCTCCCTCCTCGTCCGTTGGCTCGTCCCGACTCGCCCACTGGTTTTCGAGGTACTCCCAGGCCGTCAGGTCGGCGGGAATAGGCTCCTCGGCGACCTTGCTGCGCTCCTGCACGGACTGGTCCATGCGCTTGACGTTCGCGCCGGAGCAGAACGACGGGTCGCGGCCTGTGAGCACGACGGCCCGCAGGTTGGGGTCCGCCTCCAGCCGGTCCAGTTCGGCGTTGATCTCGGTGGACATCTCCGAGCCGATGGCGTTCCTGGTCGTCGGGTCGTCCATGGTGATGACCATCACGCTACCGACTTCGGTAACTTCGATGTAGTCGTGCGACATTGGTTCCCCCTGGGTGTTGATTCGAGCGGTGCGCGGCCGGGTGTCTATTCTGTGAATGTGAGAATAGCGTTGGGGCTATGGGCTGTCAACTTGGGGTGTATCGCTACGTGGTGTTCGGCCTGAGCGGGTGCTGCCATCGGAGCGAAGGGAAGCGGCCAAAGTCGGAGTCGGTCGAAACCATCGTGCAGCCGTGCTCGATGGCGACCGCTGCGTGTTGGGCATCGGCAACCAGATTGCCTGTTGCCCCGGACTCCCGGCACAGTCTCTTGAATATGTCCATGTGATCGGGGCCTGGGCCCACGATGCGAGCCTGGGGTCGTTCCAAGAGCGAATCGACAAACGCCAGCGATGTTTCCAGCGTGGACGGGGGACTGAAGGCTCGCGGATTCGTCGCGACACGGATGAATCCCGCGATAACGAGTACGGAAAGCGCGAATGGCTCAGGTCCTGTCGCCATTCGCGTGACCCATTCCGCATACTCGGCGTGTTCGGGTGTCGAATCCTCAACGTGCGCGTAGATTAAGACGTTAACGTCGGGTAGCAACATCTAGGGTTGAGGTCGTCCGGGCGAGAATCGGTCCTCGTCTTCCCGCGCCTCAATCGCCCTGGGACAGTCGAGATCCACTCCCTCGCGCAGACGGACTCCGCGTACCGTTACCAACCGGAACGGCGGCTGTTGCGTCGGCTCGGGTCGCTTCAGGGCATCGGCTAATGTTCGAGCGATGAAGGCGCTCACGCTGATGCCTTGGTCCGCCGCCGCACGGCACACCTGCTCCGCAAGCTGGTCATCCAAGGTTATCGTCGTTCTCATGGCGCATATCATAGCATCCGATGTTTAGCGCATCAAAACCGCAGACGACGCTTCACACCGCCTGCTCGGCGCGCCGGTACTGGAGCGCCTCGGCCAGGTGCGGCGCTTCCACGTTTTCGGCGCCGCAGAGGTCGGCGATGGTCCTGGCGAGCTTGAGCACCCGGTGGAACGCCCTCGCGGACAGGTGAAGCCGGTTGGTCGCCATGCGCAGCAGGCTCGAGGCCGCGTCGTCCACCTTGCAGTACTCCCACACCTCGACCGGCCCCATCTCGGAGTTGGTTATCAGTTCGGTTCCCTCGAACCGCCTCGCCTGCACCATGCGCGCCGCCTCGATCCGCCCGCGCGCCCGGGCCGAGGTGTCGGAGCCGGGCGGCCTGGTGAGCTTTTCGTACTCGACCCTGGGCACCTCGACGAACAGGTCTATCCTGTCCATAAGCGGGCCGCTTATCCGCTTGGCGTAGCGGGTGACCTGGCTGGGGGAGCAGACGCACTGCTTGCCGGGGTCTCCGGCGAACCCGCACGGGCAGGGGTTCATGGCCGCCACCAGCATGAAGTTGGCAGGGAAGGTTATCGTCCCCTGGGCGCGGCTGATGGTCACCACCTTGTCCTCGATGGGCTGGCGCAGCACCTCCAGCACCGAGTGGCCGAACTCCGGCAGCTCGTCGAGAAAGAGCACCCCGCGGTGGCTCAGGGTTATCTCCCCCGGCCTGGGCATCCGGCCGCCGCCCACCAGTCCGGCGTTGGAGATGGTGTAGTGGGGCGACCGGAAGGGTCGGCGGTTGACCAGCGGCGACGAGGAGGGCAGCAGACCGCTGATGCTGAAAATCTTGGTGACTTCCAGCGCCTCGTCCTGGGTGAGCCTGGGAAGGATGGAGGGCAGGCTACGGGCGAGCAGTGTCTTGCCGCTGCCGGGCGGGCCGCTCATGAGCAGGTTGTGGCCGCCCGCCGCGGCGACCTCGATGGCGCGCTTGGCGTGCTCCTGGCCGCGGATGTCGGCGATGTCCGTGACCCCGCCGCCGCAGCCGTCGGCGGACACGAAGCCGTCGCCGTCGGTGGCGACGTCCCCTGTGGCGGGCGCTATCTTGGGGCCGCCGTTGAGATGCCCCAGGAGCTGGCCCAGAGATGAGACCGGGATAGTCTCCACGCCGTCCACCAGCGCGGCCTCATTGGCGTCGGGCGCGGGCACGAACACGCGCCGGAAGCCCTCTTCTCGCGCTACCGCTACCATGGGGAGTATGCCGTTGGTGTGTCTGAGCGTGCCGTCGAGGGAGAGCTCGCCCAGGAAGACGGACGAGTTGGGGATGTCCTCTATCTGGCCGGAGCTTACGAGCACCGCGACGGCGATCGGCAGGTCGTAGGCGGGGCCGGCCTTGCGCTGATCGGCGGGCGCGAGGTTCACGGTGACGCGGCGCATGGGGAACGCGCAGCCGGCATTGCGGATGGCGGAGCGCACCCGCTCGCTGGCTTCCTTCACGGCGGCGTCGGGCAGGCCCACGATGTTGAACGCCGGCAGGCCGGGTAGTATGTCCACCTCCACTTCCACTATCAGGCCGTTCAGGCCGACGACGGCGCAGGTCTTGCACTTGGCGAGCATTTTCCCATCTCCGAACACAGAATTAGCACGCACATTCTATTATGTTCGGAACACTACGTCAAGTCAGGGCCGCCACTATGGCCGGATCGTATGGCAGGTCGATGTCGTGGCGCGGGGACGGTTCGAGACGGGGAAGTTGCGGCCACAGCTTCTCCGCAAGCCGGTTGTACACCAGGTCGGCCAATGCGGGCAGCGACGCCACGTCCTCGGCGTTGTAGCGCACCAGCGTCTCCAGCGCGCCGGCGCTGCCCCTCGTCCACATGCGCCACATCCGCACCGCGTCGTATCCGCTCAGCCCGCTAAGCTCGGACGGACGCCCCACGCCCAGCCGCGCCTCGATGCGCTTCAGCCCGCCGCCGTAGCCGAGCCGCCGCAGCGGGTACATCAGGTCGATGTGCGCGATGTGCCTGAACACGCTGCCGAACGAGTGCTCCACGTAGGGCAGATCGAAGCTCGCTCCGTTGTACGTGACCACCAGGCCGTATTGCTCCAGCGCCTCCCGCAGGTCTAGCAGGTTGTCGTCTCGCACGAATCCGTGGTATCCGTCCCTGTCGAGAATGCCCACCAGCGTCAGAATGCTCGAGTAGGGCGACAGTCCGGTCGTCTCGATGTCCAGGAACGCCGCGCTGTCGCGGTAGTCCGCGTACAAACGCCAAACTTCGCGCGCGGGCAGCGTTCTGGCGAAGTACGCCGCGTCTCCCGATTCGTGGCGGGCGAGCGACTCCTCGACGAGCGGAAGCAGCCGCTCCCTGCGCCCGTCCAGCGCGGAAGGCAGCGATGGCGCGCCCATGAAGTCCTCCCACGTCAGCACGCCCGACTCCCAAAGTTGCCGCTCGTATGCGTAGCCTATGCCGGGCAGGTGCAGGAACGTGTTTCGCAGCATATTGAGTGAGCCTATTCCTCAATGTCCCTTCCCCCTCGCAGGGGGAAGGTTAGGATGGGGGTGACGTCGCCGGCACAGCTACTATGTTGTTAACAGCCGGTTGGCGCTCGATTCTTTCGCCAATCGTGAAAATTGTCAACACTGAACGTCCCGCCTGAGCCAATACCGGCCCAAAGGCGGTGCGCTATAATTGGGCGTGTGCGACACATTCGCACGGGGGATGAGGTATGGCATCGCGATTCAGGGCGCTTCCGAGCGTCGACCGGGTGATGAGCGACGAGCGCGTGGAAGCGCTGTCGCGCGCCTACTCGCGCCAGGCGGTGCTGGAACTGGTGCGTGACAGGCTCGCTCTAGCCAGGCGGCGCATCGCCGAGAACGGCGCCGACGCGCCCGGCCTGGACGAGCTGGCGAGCGACGTCGCGGCGCAGGCGCGGGCGCGCTTCGCAGCCTGGCCCCGCCGCGTGATCAACGCCACCGGCGTGGTGCTGCACACCAACCTGGGCCGCGCGCCGCTCAGCGAGGCGGCGTCGGACGCGGTGCGGGAGGCCGCGGCCGGCTTCGGCGACCTGGAGCTGGACCTGTCCACCGGACGGCGCGGCTCACGCCAGGCGGCGGTTGCGCGGCACATTTGCGAGCTGACCGGCACCGAGGCGGCGATGGTCGTAAACAACAACGCCTCCGCCGTGCTGCTGGGTCTCGCCGCCATCGCCGCGGGCAGGCAGGTCATCGTCTCGCGCGGCGAGGCGGTGGAGATAGGCGGCGGCTTCCGCATCCCCGACGTGCTCAGGCAGAGCGGCGCCGAACTGGTTGAGGTTGGCACCACCAATCGCACCTACGCGCGCGACTTCGAGGACGCCATCGGCGAGGACTCCGGCGCGCTGCTGCTCGTCCACGCCAGCAACTTCCGCGTGATGGGCTTCACCCACACGCCCGAAATAGCCGAGCTTGCCGAGATTGGCCGCAGGCGCGGCGTCCCTGTGCTGCACGACCTGGGCAGCGGCTGCCTTCTGGAGACGGAGCGGTTCGGCCTGGCCCACGAGCCGATGCCGCAGGAGAGCGCCGCGGCGGGCGTGGACGTGATGTTCTTTTCGGGCGACAAGCTCCTCGGCGGGCCGCAAGCGGGCATCATCGCAGGCAGCCGCAAGATGCTGGACTTGGTATCCCGCCATCCGCTGGCGCGGGCGGTGCGCATCGACAAGCTGAGCATGGCGGCGCTCAACGCGACGCTGCTCCACTACGTGAAGAGCGAGGCCGAACGCGAGGTTCCCGTCTGGCGCATGATTGGCGCTAAGCCCGACGACCTTCGCGACAGGGCCGAGCGGTGGCGGCGCGCGCTGGACGCCAAGCCGTGCGACGCGCGGGTCGTCGAGACGACGTCCGCCATCGGCGGCGGCAGCCTGCCCGGCGAGACGCTGCCGACCTGGGCGCTGTCCGTGTCCTGCTACGACGCGGGCGCGGCGCGGCTGGCCGACCGTCTGCGCGCCGCCGACCCGCCCGTGGTCGGGCGCGTGGAGCGCGACGCGCTGCTGCTGGACCCGCGCACGGTTCTGGAGAACGAGGACGACGCCTTGATCGCCGGCTTGACGGGAGCGCTGGAGGACTAGGCGTTGGAGACGACGCGCCTTGTGCCTCCTCTCCCTTGAGGGAGAGGATTGAGGTGAGGGTGAAGTGGTTGCGCCGCTCCAAATGTGTGGAAACCGGATAGAGACTAAACAGGAGAACCCACTATGAGACCCACCATAGAATACGATCCCAGCTACACGCTGCTGACGCTGGACCTCGACCCCGGCGAAGTCATCAAGGCCGAGCCGGGCGCGATGGTGGCCCAGGAGGGCGTGGACATGACCACCGGCATGGGCTCAGGCAGCATATTCGGCGGCCTTAAGCGTATGCTCGGCGGCGAGTCGTTCTTCGTCAACACGTTCACCGCGCAGAGCGGCGGCGGCTGGGTCAGCCTCGCCCCATCCGCTCCCGGAGACATCGCCTCGTTCCACCTGGACCCGGGCAAGAACCTGTTCATCCAGGGCCAGTCTTACATGGCTTCCACCGAAAACGTGGAGACGGATTCGCAGTTCCAGGGATTTCGAGGTTTGTTCGGCGGCGAGAGCATCTTCTTCCTGCGGGCGTTCTCCAAGGGCGGCTCCGGCACGGTGTACGTGACCTCCTACGGAGCGATAAAGCAGGTGGCGGTGCAGCCGGGCAAGGAATTGGTCGTGGACACGGGCCACCTGGTGGCGTTCACGGACGACGTTGAGTACTCCGTGGGCAAGGTGGGCGGCATCCGCTCGCTGATAGCCGGCGGCGAGGGGCTGGTGATGAAGTTCCGGGGCAACGGCAACGTGTGGATACAGACGCGCAACGTCCAGTCGCTCGCCAGCATCCTCATGCCGTTCCTACCGACGCAGCGCAGCAACTAGGGGCATGGCCTTCCGAATAGGCTCTTCCCCCTCGCAGGGGGGAGAGCCTGCCCTGAGCTTGCCGAAGGGTTAGGATGGGGGTGACGTCCGTGCCGAGCACCATTGCATTGGTGCCATTCCGAGCGTAGCGTAGCGCAGTCGAGGAATCTAAAGCGGCTGATTTGCAGATACCGCCCTGCACTTCTGCAACGCTGCCTACGCCCTATTCCAACTTCTGGGCAGAAACGTAAGAGGTATCAACCGTGACGCTGTTCGATGACAGGGCGAAGCGAGAGCTTGCGCGCGGCGCGCCGCTGGCCGCGCGGATGCGCCCCCGCACGTTCGACGAGTTCGTGGGACAGCGTCACGTCGTTGGCCCCGACTCCGTGCTGCGGCGCAGCATAGAGGCCGACCAGCTACCGTCCGTCATCCTGTGGGGGCCGCCCGGCACAGGCAAGACCACGCTGGCCACGCTGATAGCCGGCCAGACCAGGAGCCACTTCGAGCGCGTCAGCGGCGTGGCGTCGGGCGTGGCCGACCTGCGGCGCATCGCCGCCGAGGCCAGGGAGCGGCTCGGCTCGCACGGCGAGCGCACGCTGCTCTTCGTCGACGAGATACACCGCTTCAACAAGGCCCAGCAGGACGTCGTCCTTCCCTACGTCGAGGACGGCACGTTCGCCCTCATCGGCGCTACCACCGAGAATCCATCGTTCGAGGTGGTGTCCCCGCTGCTCTCTCGTGCGCGCGTGTTCGCGCTTGAGTCTCTCACCGACGACGAGGTGGCGGGCATCGTCGCGGCGGCGCTGGCGGACCGCGAGCGTGGTCTCGGCGACCTGAACGCCGCGCTCGACGACGACGCCCAGGCCGCGCTGGTCAACCTCGCCAACGGCGACGCGCGCTCGGCGCTCAACGCGCTGGAGCTCGCGGTGTCCGCCACGCCCCCGGACGCGGACGGCGCGCGGCTCGTGACGCAGCCGGTGGTCGAGGAGGCGATGCAGCGCCGCTCGCTCAGGCACGACAAGGCGGGCGACCTTCACTACGACACCATCTCGGCGTTCATCAAGTCGGTCCGCGCGTCCGACCCAGACGCGGCGGTGTACTGGCTCGCGCGGATGCTGGAGGCGGGCGAGGACCCGCTGTTCGTGGCGCGGCGGCTGGTGGTGCTGGCGGCGGAGGACATAGGCATGGCGGCGCCCATGGCGCTGACGGTGGCGGTGGCGGCGCAGCAGGCGGTGCACTTCATCGGAATGCCGGAGGGCCGCATCCCGCTCGCCGAGGCGACCATCTACCTCGCCACCGCGCCCAAGAGCAATGCGGCCTACTCCGCCCTGGAGCGCGCCATGTCGGACGTGCGTGAGACGCGCAACGAGCCTGTGCCGCTGCACCTGCGCAACGCGGTGACCGGTCTGATGAAGGACATGGGCTACGGCAAGGGCTACCGCTACGCCCACGAGTACGAGGGCCACTTCACGCCGACGCAGAACCTGCCCGACAGCCTGGCGGGCCGCCGCTACTACGACGCCAGCGACCAGGGCTACGAGCGCGAAGTGGCGGAGCGAATGCGCCGCTGGTGGGGCGAGCGCAAATCCCCTCTCCCTTGAGGGAGAGGGCTAGGGTGAGGGTGATTCCCCGTCACGCCCCGATGGACTTCCCGGCCGCACGACGCGTTCACGCACACCCCGACCGAACCCCCGCACCCCGAAAAAAACGTCACTTTCCTGCGCCACCCGCGTCCTGTCCCTGCCTCTCGAATGCGCCGCGCACGTCCCTCCTCTTCCACCCATCTGCGCCAATTCTTCCCACGAATTCGCCCCGACCCCGCAATTTCGCCAACGGTATTGAAGCGCACGCACATCCGTGCTATTATCGCCCACGGTAGGGGCGGGCTTCAAACCCGCCCGCGCAAGGGACAGACCCCGCGGCGCGCAAGCCCTGCCCTCTCACGGAGTGGGTTCGTGAGGCATACGTAGTGGCGCCGGAAACTAACCACTAACCACTAACCACTAATCACTAACCACTACTGCCCCCTGTCCCCCTCTGTCACGCCGTGCCACTTCTGCGTGACGCCACAGAGCACCGGGCATAACAGATTGGCGCAGGACCGCCGGAGCCGCCAGCTACGAAACCAACAGAATTGCGCAGAATCGAACAGATTTCGCCCTCCCGCCCCCCGGTTGGATTCGGGCGCGCTTTGTACTATCATCTCTCCCAACCACAATGGAGGTCCGACCGACATGGTGAAACAGGGTGTGATACCCGACGAACTTACAAAGCCCTTCTGGGACGCGGCCAACGAGCACCGCCTGGTCATCCAGAACTGTTCGAAGTGCGACCGCCTGCAGAATCCGCCGCAGCCGTCGTGCTCCGCGTGCGGCCTGGCCGACGGGCTGGGGTGGAAGCAGGTGAGCGGCAAAGCCACCATCTACAACTACTGCGTCGTCTACGACTGCCCCATAGCCTCGCTCCAGGAGGACCAGCCCTTCAACCTGGCCGTGGTCATGCTGGACGAGGACCAGGGCATCCAGATGTACTCCCACCTTCCGGGAGTCCCGATCGACGACGTGCCGGTGGGCGCCGCAGTCGAGGTGGTCTTCGAGGAGACCGCGAACGGCCAACTCGTCCCTGAGTGGAAGGTGGCCGGCTAGGGCTGCCTCAACAGCCCCTCCCTCTCGCAGGGGAAAGAGCCTGCCCTGAGCTTGCCGAAGGGTCAGGATGGGGGTGACGGCAGTCCCTTCCTCCTCGCAGGGGGAAGGTTAGGATGGGGGTGAACGCGCCCCACGACAAGCGAATACCAGGAGCGAAACCATGACTACTCAATACGCGCCGGAATCCATGTACAGGTCCGTAGAGGGGCTGGGCGTCTGGGAGCACAGGGGCAAGGTCGCGGCCGTGGGCATAGGCCACTCGCCCACCGCGCGCCGCTGGGATGGCCAAGCCGACACCACCGTCGGCGCGGGCGCCATTCTGTCGATGCGGCGGGCGATGGCGGACGCGGGCGTCGACCCGGGCGACGTGGACGGCCTGGTGATAGTGCCGGTGACCACCACCGGCGCCCATTGGCCGGAGGACACGCCGATTCCGCAGGACGTGATCGGCGCCTACAACCAGACCGACGACCCGCTCGACGGGCTGGGCCAGCTCAGCGCCGACTGGCTCGAGATAAACATGCCCGAGCTGACCAACGTTAAGTACAAGGTGCACGCGCCCGGCTGCATGTCCGCGGCGCTGACCGTCGCGGCGCAGGCCATCGGCGACGGACTCGCCGAGACGTGCCTGGTCGTCAAGGGCTGGCACAACCTGCAGGGCCGCTACAACCACGGAGGCATCAGCGGGGCGAACGAAGTGCCCGGCTCCTTCGCCATCGGCGCCGGACGCTCCATCTGGGGGCCGCCCGGCTGCTACGGCACCGCGCTGCAGTTCGCCGAGTACTGCCGCAAGTACGGCAAGCACCACGACATGCTCGCGCCGTTCATGGAGAACTCGCGCCGCAACGGGCTGATGTTCCCGGAGGGATACTGGGCGCAGCACCGGCCCGAGCCGCTGCCGCCGGAGGACTACCTTAGCGCGCGCTGGATCGCCAAGCCCGCCAACCTGTTCGACAACGACATACCCATCATGTGCACGGCGGCGTACCTGTTCACCACCGCCGAGCGCGCCCAGGACATGCGACAGAAGCCGGTGTACATACTCGGCCACGCCTCCAGCCGCGGCGTCGCCCGCAGCCTGACCCCCACGCTCGCAGAGGTGGAGGCCGAGTGCGCCAGCACGGGCAGGAAGATACTGGAGGCCGCCGGCATCACCGCCGACGACCTGTCGTTCGAGAACATGTACGATGGCTTCGTGCAGTTCCACCAGTTCCACATCGAGGGAATCGGCTACCGCGGCATGAAGCAGGGCGACGCGCTGGACTTCTACCAGGGCGACATCAGCATAGAGGGCCCGGACCCCATCATGCCCAGCGGCGGCAACATCGGCGGCGGCCGCAGCCGCTTCTGGATGCACACCGACAGCATACAGCAGATCCAACAGCGCGCCGGCGCGCGCCAGGTGACAGGCGTGAAGCCCGAGGTCGCCGTATCCGGCGGCCCCATGCCCTTCGGCGGCAACTTCACCGTCTGGAGCGCCACCCCGGACTAGAATCACAACAGGCCCCTTCCAAAGAGCCCCCTTCCCTCCTGATTGGCTGACAAGGGTAGGATCTGTGAAAGAGCCTTCCGAGAAGTCCCTTCCCACTTGATGGGGGAAGAGCCTGCCCTGAGCTTGCCGAAGGGTTAGGATGGGGGTGACAGACGTGACACAACCGAAGAGGAAGAACGCCGCTTGATACTAATCAGCTACGACATCGACGGGACATTGGAGGTGGGCGACCCCCCCGGGCCGCTCACCATGGAGATGGTGCGCATCACCAAGCAGAAGGGCTTCCTGATAGGGAGCTGCTCGGACCGGCCTCCCAGCAGGCAGCGCGCCATGTGGGAGGAGTACGAGATAGAGGCCGACTTTGTGTCGCCCAAGCACATGCTCGCCGAGGTCAAGACGAAGTTCAAGGCCGACGTCTACGTCCACATAGGCGACCGCGAGGACCTTGACAGGCAGATGGCGCTCAAGGCGGGGTTCGACTTCCTGTGGCCCGACGAGGCTGCCGCCAAAGACTGGTTCGTCGCGTAAGGAACCTGAAATCCCTTCCCCATCGCAGGGGGAAGAGCCTGCCCTGAGCTTGCCGAAGGGTTAGGATGGGGGGTGTCGCCCCTACGGCTGTCCTTCGCGGGCTACAGTATCCGCCCGAACCGGATCGGGCTGTCCGGACGCCCGGTTGTACTGCCGGATGATGCCCCGCGACACGCGCAGGCCGTTGAGCGCCAGCACCGAGCCGCCAATGGCTATCGCGACGGGCGCGCTCAGCAGCGCGGCTATGCTGCCCATGTAGAAGCCGGAGAAGCCGGTCATGCCCCAGGTGAACGACTGGATGCTCATCACACGCCCGCGCATGTCGTGGGGCACGGCTCTTTGTAGCACGGTTACGAGCGTCGTCTCGTACAGCACCCCCGAGCCGTAGGCCCCCACCAGCAACACGAGCGAGAGCGGCAACCACGGCGATGCCGCGAACAGCACCAGGCAAGCGCCGAAGCCGATGTACCCGAACACGAGCAGGCGTCCCCCGTTTCGCCCCTCGCCGAGCGCCGACAGCGTCAGCGTCGACATGAGCGCTCCCGCGCTGCCCGCCGAGAACATGTAGCCCAGCCCGGTCGGACCCACGTCGAGCACCTTGCCCGCCATCACCGGCATTATCGTCTCGTGGGACCAGCCGAACACCTCCGACGACAGCATCATCAGGATGAGCAAGCGTATCTGGGGCGTGCCCAGCGTGTACCGTACACCCTCCTTCAGATCGGCGAGCGGCGAGGTGTCGCGCTTGTCCCCCGTCGCACCGAAGCCGCGTAGAAACACCATGACAACGCCGGAAATCACGAGCGCGACGACCATGACCACGTAGATCCAGCCGATGCCGAACGTGTCCACCACCGGGCCCGCCGCCAGCGGCACGGTGATGCCGGCGGTGGTCATGGCCGCGAAGTTGGCCGCGTTGGCCCTGAGCAGGTTCTCGCGGCCCGCCACGTCCAGCACCAGCGTCATGCGCGCCGGCAGCTTGAAGGCCATGAGCATGCCGTCCGCGAGCGCCGTCGCCAGGATGTGCCAGAGCTCGATGCGGTCGGTGAACACAAGCAGCGCGACAACGGCGAACATGGCCGCCTGGACCGTCTGCGCGACGATGAACAGCGCGCGGCGGTCCAGCCTGTCTGCCATCACGCCCGCGAATCCGGCGCACAGCATCATGCCCAGTCCCGCCATGCCCGCGGTCGCGCCCACCCAGAACGCGGAGTCGGTGACCAGCAGCGCCAGCCAGCCGTGCGCCAGGATGTACAACGTGATGGCAACGTCGCTGAACAGACCCGCGATCAACAGCAGGCGGAACTTGGGGTTGCGAACGAGAAGAATCATGGCAAGGGGTGATAAACGTCAGATGCAATAGTTGCGGGGGCGGGTCCCAGACCCACCCCCGAAGAAAACGCCAGTTAGACAAAGCCAGAGACGGCTGCGCGGGGCAGGACGCCCCGCCCAACAGCTATTCCGTGGCGTACTCCCTGAAGGTCGCTTCCACCACGTCCAGCGCGTAGTCCACGTCCTCGGCGGTGATGCCGTAGTGGGTCACGAACCTCCACCTGCGCGCGGGCGAGCCGCCCTTCACGCCGCGGTCGTTGATCCGGCGGGCCAGCTCGGCGGGATCGCCGCGCTCGATCTCGAAGAAGACCAGATTCGTCGGCAGCGCGTCGAGGTCGATAGAGATGCCCGGTATCTGGGAGAGGCCCTGCGCGAGCCTGCGCGCGTTGGCGTGGTCTTCGGCCATGCGCTCGACCATGCTGTCGAGGGCCACTATGCCCGCGGCGGCGATGATGCCGACCTGCCTCATGCTGCCGCCAACCATCTTGCGCCACCGGCGCGCCCGCTCGATGAACTCGTTGCTGCCGCACACCACGGAGCCGATGGGGACGCTCAGGCCTTTCGACAGGCAGAAGGTCACGCTGTCCGCGTCCTTGACCAGCTCGGACACCGGCGTCTCCAGGCTGACGGCGGCGTTGAAGATGCGCGCGCCGTCTATGTGCAGCGGGATCTCGTGCCGGTGGGCGACCTCAGCAATCGTGCGCGTGTCCTCCGGCGTCAGCGTCGAGCCGCCGCAGGCGTTGTGGGTGTTCTCCAGCGCGATCATCGCGGTGCGCGGGAAGTGGACGTCGTTGGGGCGTATCGCCGCCTCCACCTGGTCAGGGTCGAGCATTCCCCTGCTGTCGTTGGGGATGGTGTGGAAGGATATGCCGCCCAGCGCCGACGCGCCGCCCGCTTCGCTGCGGAAGATGTGGGACTTGTCGCCCAGGATGATGTCGTCGCCGCGCTGCGCGTGCGTGAGAGTCGACACCAGGTTGCCCATGGTGCCGCTCGCCACGAACATGCCGGCCTCCTTGCCCAGCCGCTCGGCGGCCATCGCCTCCAGTCGGTTGAGCGTGGGGTCTTCGCCGTAGACGTCGTCGCCGACCTCGGCCTCGGCCATGGCCCGGCGCATCTCCGGCGTGGGATGGGTTACGGTGTCGCTGCGCAGGTCTACGATTCGCAAGGTTCCTCCTTGTGGCGGGGGCATAGTCGGGGCCCGCTCGCGCGGGGCTTCATAGGCTGGAACGATTCTAGCACACTGCTTGCCAAACGCCATAGCGTCTCATAACATGCGGAGCGAGACCCAGCCATGCCAAACCCACCCGCAACACCACAATCGCAGCCGGTTACGTTCGCCGGTTCCGGCGTGACGCTCGAAGGAGTGCTGCACCTGCCCGCCGACGAGCGGGAGAAGCTCCCCGCCGTGGCGCTGTGCCACCCGCACCCGCGCTACGGCGGCAACATGCACAACGGCGTCGTCACCGCGATGGCGTCGGGGCTGCTCGCCGCAGGCGTGGCGGTGCTGCGCTTCAACTTCCGCGGCGTCGGCGCGAGCGAGGGATCGTTCTCCCAAGGCATGGGCGAGGTGGACGACGCTATGGCCGCCGTGGACTTCCTCGCCCTGCACGACCGCGTCGAGACGACGCGCGTGGGCGTGGCCGGCTACTCGTTCGGCGCGTGGATCGCGCTGGAAGCCAGCAGGCTCAGCGGGTCGATCCAAGCGGTGGCGTCGATAGCCTGTCCCATGGGCGCCTACACAGCGCTGGGCGTGGACGAACTTCTACAGCCCAAGCTGCTCGTGTGCGGCGAGTTTGACCACGACTTCCCGGTCGAACACTTCCGGTTTCTGTCCAGGAGGTTCATGGAGCCGAAGGAGGTGCACGTGCAGTACGGCGCGGACCACTTCTTCGGCGGCCACGAGACGGAGGTCGCCGAACTGACCGCTGCGTTCATGTCGCGGTGGCTGGACGACCGCGCCCCCGGCGACGTGGGCGGATTCTAGATCGAAGGGGCGTCGTACAGATGCGTCAGACCGCGATAGGGTTCCGCAGCCAGGGCCTCAACTTGGAAGGCGTGCTAACGTCGCCTCAGGGCATAGCGGGGGAGCTGCCCACGCTGGTGGTGTGTCACCCTCACCCCGTGCTCGGCGGCGACATGGAGAACGCGGTGGTGATGGCCATCTGCCGCGCCGCCGACAGCCGGGGACTCGCGACGCTGCGGTTCAACTTTCGCGGTGTGGGAGACAGCGAGGGCGAGTTCAGCAACGGCGAGGGCGAGCAGCGCGACCTGGAGTCGGCGCTGAAGATAGCCCGCAAGTGGCCCGGACTGGACGGCAAGCGCGTGGCCGTAGTCGGCTACTCGTTCGGCGCGTCCGTCGTGCTCGGCGGGCTGCGGCGGTGCCGCGCGGCACGCTGCTTGGCGTTCGTCGCGCCCCCCATCGCCGCCGTCAGGGAGTCGCGGATAGCCTCCGACAAGCGGCCCAAGCTGTTCGCCACAGGCCAGAACGACCGTATCTCGCCGCCCCTGGACCTGCAGAGCGCGCTTGACGACGTGCGGCATCCGGTCCGGTTCGCGCAGATTGCGGGCGCGGCCCACAACATGCTGGGCCGCGAGGCCGAGGTGGGCGAGGTCGTGGCGGCGTTCGTCGCGCAGGAACTGGGCCTATCCGGCTAGGAGCGGCAGCCGGGGGAGTGGAAGAGCGTCCCGCCCTCGGTGGCCCAACTGCCACGCGCAAGCTGGCGGCGCTTACGCTGGTGCCGAGCCGTTCTACTCGTCCTTGGCGCGACGACCAGACGGCGGCGCTTCATCGAACGGGACGCCATCGGCCTCCGCCTTCATGCGTCGTTCGTTCCAGTCCTCCCACAAGCGTTGGTTCTGCTCACGCCCCTCCTCAAGGCCCCGCTGTCGGCCTTCCTCGCGGCCTTCTTCGCGCTGCCTTTCTTTGAGCGGCTCCAGGTACTTTCTTCTGAAGTAGTCTGCGGCAATCATGGTGAACGACGAGACCTCCACTACCGAGAATATCGTGATGGCCAGCGTTAGTCCCGAGACTGCGACTCTTTCGGCGGTTGAAGAGAACACCGCCATAGGGCTGGCGTCGCCCCTGTTGGCGACCTCATCGGCAACTATAAAACAAGTCGCGGTCAAATTCGATACGCTGAACGTAAGAAAGTAGGCAGTTCTCCATCCGTGAGGCACGCTCCAGATGGATTCCCTGTTTCCATCAGGTGAGTTCATATCTGCAACATCGTGCAGTGCTCCTGCGAAGTCAGAGTAGCACCGAGCCTGAACGCGCTCGCATTTCACTGCGCGGCCTGTGGTATATTTTTACCACGACATGACGCGAATCGCAAAAATAACAACAGGAGCGACAATTGGTGGAACAGACCGACTTTCGAAAAGAGCGCGATTCGATGGGCGAGTTCGACGTGCCCGCCGACGCCTACTACGGCGCCAACACCATGCGCGCGGTGCTCAACTTCCCTATCAGCGACCTGCGGTTTCCGAGGTCGTTTATCCGGGCGATCGGCCAGGTAAAGCTCGCCGCCGCGCAGGTGAACCTCGAGCTGGAGTTGCTGGACGGCGGACTGGCCGCCGCCATCGTGAGCGCGGCGCAGGAGGTAGCCGATGGGGGACTCGACGACCAGTTCGTGGTGGACATCTTCCAGACCGGCTCAGGCACGTCCACCAACATGAACGCCAACGAGGTCATCTCCAACCGCGCAATCGAGCTGATCGGCGGGGAAATCGGTTCCCGTACTCCGGTGCACCCCAACGACCACGTGAACATAGGCCAGTCGTCCAACGACGTCATCCCGACGGCCATCCACATTTCGGCCCTCAAGGCCATCGAGGACGATCTCGCGCCCGCGATAGCGAAGCTCCAGCGTGAGTTCGAGCGCAAGGCCGACGAGTTCATGCCCATCATCAAGACGGGCAGGACCCACCTCCAGGACGCAACCCCGGTGCGGCTGGGCCAGGAGTTCCAGGGCTACGCCGCCCAGATGGAGCGTTCGCTGCGCAGGCTCGACCACGCGCGGGCAGAGCTGTCCGAGGTGGCGCTGGGCGGAACCGCAGTCGGAACCGGCATCAACACCCATCCGGAGTTCGCCGCGCGGGTGTGCGAGAAGCTGTCCGAGATGCTGGGCATCACGGTGACGGAGACCGACGCGAGCGGTCACTTCCAGGCGCAGAGCACGCTGGACGGCGTGGTGGCGGCGAGCGGCGCGCTGAAGACCATTGCCGTGAGCCTGATGAAGATATGCAACGACATCCGCTGGCTGGGGTCCGGCCCGCGCGCCGGCATCGGCGAGATCGACCTGCCGGAGGTGCAGCCCGGCAGCTCCATCATGCCCGGCAAGGTCAACCCCGTGATACCCGAATCGGTGTGCCAGGTTGCCGCCCAGGTGATAGGCAACGACGCCGCCATTGCGGTGGCCGGGCAGTCTGGCAACTTCGAGATCAACGTGATGATGCCGGTAGCGGCGTACAACCTGCTGCAGTCGATCGATCTGCTGGCGGCGGCGGCCGACAACCTGGCCGAGCAGTGCGTTAGCGGCCTGCGGGCGACACAGCGCGGGCCGGAGATGGTCGAGCGCGGTCTCGCCATCGTAACCTCTCTGGTGCCGCACGTCGGCTACGACGCCTCCGCCGCGATAGCCAAGGAGGCGCAGGCTACGGGCCGGACGGTGAAGGAGGTCGCCCTGGAGGCGACGAGCTTCAGCGGCGAGGAACTGGACGACATACTCGACCCAAGCGGCATGACCGAGCCGGGCCTCGGCGCGGGGGTGGCTGTGGGGTAGAGGAGGCGTCACCCCCATCCTAACCTTCCCACTGCGAGGGGGAAGGGACTTTTCGGAAGGCTCACGGCTGAAACCTACCCCTGTTGGCCTATTGGGGCGGAAGGGGCTTATGATGTCCTCTCCCCCGCACGTAGGCCACCTCGTCGTCGCGCGAGCGGACCTCGCCGTCCAAGCGCGCGCGTCTGAGCGCCCTCAGCGCCTCGCCCACACCTGGCCCTCGCTCCACGCCCAGCGCAAGCAGGTCGTTGCCGTCCAGCAGCGGGCGCACGTGGCGCAGCTCATCCAGGTAGCGGCGCACCCACGCCGCCGCCGGATCGCCGGTCGTTAGGGCGCGGGCGCGCAGGGCGTGCTCGTCGTAGGCGCTGAGCAGGCCGTCCACCTCGCTGGGCCGCAGCCCGGGCCGATGCAACTGGCCTACGACGTCCCTCAGCGCGATGGTGTCGCGCACGATTCGCGACCAGTCCGCGCCCATGTTCAGCCTGCGGGTGAGCGCGGGCGCCGCGTCCGCGGGCAGCGACGACACCAGCAGCGACAACAGCACCGGCCTCGTGTCGGGGCCGCCGCCCGCCCCGTCTATCAGTGCGAGCGTGGCGTTGTCGGCGTCCAGCGACGTGTGTATGACCCGCAGCGCGCCCCAGTCTCTTAACAGGCGCAAGACAGCCGCGGCGCGCGGCTCGTCAAACACGCGCTCAAGCTCATGGCGCAGCCGGTCGCCCGAGATGGCGTCCAGATGGCGCAGGTCTCTCGCCAGCGTCCGCGCGGTGTGGTTCTCCAGCCGGAAGCCGTAGCGCCCGGCGTAGCGCGCGGCCCTCACGATGCGCGTGGCGTCGTCACGGAAGCTGCCGTCGTGCAGCGCGCGCACCAGTCCGTTACGCAGGTCCCTCACGCCGCCGAACTTGTCCAGCAGGCCGCCCCAAGACTCGCCACGGACCTCGATAGACATGGCGTTGATGGTGAAGTCGCGCCGCGCCAGGTCGTCGAGGATGCCACCAGGACTCACGGCGGGCAGCGCGCCCGGATGGGCGTAGGTCTCGGTGCGCGCCATCGCCAGGTCGAACGTCACGTCGCCCACCCTGACCTTGTGGGTGCCGAACTGGGACGACGCGGGCACCTCGCCGCCAAGCGAGTCCGCCAGCGCGAACCCGAAGCGTGGGCCGCCCGATACCGCCGTGACGTCCAGATCCACGACGTGGCGGCCCAAAAGGGCGTCCCGCACCGCGCCGCCGACAAGGTACAGCCGCACGCCACGCCGCGCCGACTCCTCGGCGGCTCTTTTCAGAAGCTCCCTATGCTCCGGCGCGAGCGCGGAGCGGAGCAGGGTGGCGACGTTTGGCAAGGCTAAGGCTCTCGGTAGTGCGGTGGAGCGACGTGGCAGCCGCCGCGTCGGTGGTTGTGCTATGTGCGATAGTGTACCATGATGTCGGCGGCCGTCCGCGCCGCAGCGCCCATCCCAGGTGGAGTACCCGGACTATGACCGAAGCCCAACGCCCCATCACCACCGACGACCCTGTCGCCGCCGCGCGCGACTGGTTCGCCGAGCTGGGGCGCTGCTGCGCCGCCGTGGACTACGACTCCGCGGAGGCAATCTTCGCGCCGGACGTGGTGTCGTTTGGCACCAGGGCCGACGTCGTTTCCGGGCTTGGCCCGCTGCGCCGCAACCAGTGGGAGGGCATCTGGCCCAACATAGCGGACTTCCGGGTCGAACTCGACAGCGTGCGGTCGGGAGGCGACGAACGGCACGCCTGGGGAGTCGCCACGTGGACGTCCACCGGCTTCCACGAGAACGGCGAGGCGTTCCATAGGCCGGGCAGGGCGACCGTCACGCTGGAGCGTCGCGGCGGCGCGTGGTTGGCGACCCACACCCACTTCTCGCTCAACCCAGGCACCCCGCCACGCACATATGGGCGGCAGGGCTGACACCCACTAACCACTAACAACTGATAACTAACCCACCGAAAGGCCTCACCATGACCACCACTTACGAAGGCTCGGTCCAGCAATACGAGTCGATATCCGAGCGAAACGTCATTATGCGAACTCGCGACGGCGTGGCGCTCGCCGCCGACATTTACTACCCCGCGCTTGGCGGCCAAAGGGCCGAGGGCGCCTTCCCGGTCGTGCTGGAGCGCACGCCCTACGGCAAGACCGCGCCGCGCCAGGCCAACAAGGGCCACTACTTCGCGCGCCGCGGTTACGTGTGCGTAATCCAGGACGTGAGAGGACGCTTCGATTCGGAGGGAGAGTTCTACGCCTTCGCCAAGGAAGCGCCGGACGGCTTCGACTGCGTGGAGTGGATAGCCTCCCAACCCTGGAGCGACGGCAAGATCGGCACGATGGGCGATAGCTACGCCGGCAGCGACCAGGCCGCGCTCGCGACGATGGACCCGCCGCACCTGTCGGCGATGGTCGTCGCGGTGGGGGCGTCCAACTACTACCACAGCTCCATGCGGCAGAACGGCGCGCTGGAGCAGCGTTTCCTCATCTACGCCTTCCGCATGGCGGTTACGAGCCGGGAGGCGGCCGCCGACCCTTCGCTCAAGGCCGCGCTCATTCGCGAGTACACCCAGCGGCTGCCGGATCACGTGAGGAGCTTCCCGCTGAAGGAGGGCACTACCATTCTGCGCCGGCTGCCGTCCTACGAGCGGTGGGCCATCGACCTGCTGACGCACGGGGAGTACTCCGACTACTGGCGGCAGCGGGGCTACGCGCCGGACGAGTACTACGAGGAGCACGCCGACGTGCCCACGCTGTACCTGGGCGGCTGGTACGACTCCTACGCTCGCAACACGTGCGCGAGCTACGCCTTGCTGAGCAAGATGAAGAAGTCCCGCCAGCACCTGCTGATGGGGCCGTGGACGCACGGCCAGTACGAGGTCACGCAGTCCGGCGACCTGGACTTCGGGCCGGACGCGCAGATCCACTACAACGACCTGCGGCTGTCGTTTTTCGACCACCATCTGAAGGGGCTGCGGTCGGCCGCCGCGGACTGGGCGCCGGTGCGCATCTTCACTATGGGCACCGGCGACGGCGCGCGGGACATTCTCGGCGCGCCGGGTGCGAACGCGGACTACGCGGGCCTGATCAGCCACGGCGGCTACTGGCGGGACGAGGCCGACTGGCCGGTTCCCGACACCAGCTTCACGCCGTACTACCTGGGCGCGGGCGGCGGTCTCTCCCCCGACAAGCCGGAGGATGCGGACACCGACCCCAGCCGGTACACGTTCGACCCGTCAAACCCGGTGCCTACCATCGGCGGCGGAATCTCGGCGGCGGAGACCATCATGCGGGCGGGCGCGTTCGACCAGCGCGGACGGTCCGACTTCTTCGGCTGCGAGGACACGCTGCCGCTGAACTCGCGCCAGGACGTGCTTACGTTCCAGACGGAGCCGCTGGAGCGGCCGGTTGAGGTCACCGGGCCTATCGAGGTGCGGCTGTGGGTGTCGTCCTCGGCGCCGGACACCGACTTCACGGCCAAGCTGCTGGACGTTTACCCGCCCGGCGCGGAGCACCCCGACGGGCTGGCCATTAACCTGACAGACTCGATTATCCGCGCGCGCTACCGCAACGGCTGGGAGACGCCGGAACTGATGGAGCCGGGCGAGGCGTATGAGCTTGTGTTCCAGCTCTATCCCACGTCCAACGTCTTCAAGGCGGGACACCGCATACGCCTGGACGTGAGCAGCAGCAACTGGCCGCGTTTCGACGCCAACCCCAACACGGGCGGCCCGCTCGGCTTGGAGCAGCGCAGCGTGGTGGCGCACCAGGCGGTGTACCACGACGCCGAGCGCGCCTCGTGCGTGGTGCTGCCCATCGGCAGGGAGGGCTGACGAACCCACAATTCCTGTGCGTCGGCGGCTCGTGAGTCGTCACGGGCGTGGCCGTCATGGGGTCGCCCGCGGGTCCGGCGTGTTGACTGTTCGCGGGGCCAAATCTATACTGTTGCGCACTTAACCGGAGGTTTCGAGGAATGAGGCTTACGTGCCTTCAAGAGAATCTCAGCCGCGGGCTAGGCGTCGTGGGCAGGGCCGTCGCCACCCGCACCACTTTGCCGATCACCCAGCACGTGCTCCTGTCCACCGACAGGTCGAGGCTGAAACTGTCCGCCACTAATTTGCAGATAGCCATCAGCACCTGGGTGGGCGCCCAGGTTGAGGACGAGGGGGCGATCACCATTCCCGCCCGCCTCCTGACCGACTTCGTGAACTCGCTTCCCAACGAGCGCGTGGACGTGGACGCGATGGAACAGCCCAAGGGGCTGCGCTTCCGGTGCGCGCGGTTCGAGGCCAACATCAACGGCACGGACGCCGAGGACTTCCCGCCCATTCCGTCAGTGGAGGACGGCGTGGTGTGCAGAATCGACGCCGACATGCTGCGAAAGGCCATAAGCCACGTTGAGTTCGCCGCGGCGACGGAAGATTCCCGACCCGTGCTCACCGGCATCAAGGTCGAGGCTTCCGGGGACGGCTTCACTTTCGCCGCGGCGGACGGCTTCCGGCTCGCGGTGTACAAGGGCAAGCTGGCGGAGCCCCTGGACGGCGAGCTCGACTTCATCATACCCAGCAGGGCTATGCAGGAGGTCAGCCGCCTCATCGGAAGCCAACAGGAGCAGGTCGAGTTCACCGTCACCACCGCGAGGAGCCAGGCGCTGTTCAAGCTCGAGAACGTGGAGTTGACCTCGCAGCTCATCCAGGGCACCTTCCCCAACTACGCGCAGCTCATTCCCGAAAGCTGGGGCACCCGCGTGGTAGTGGACCTGAACCAGTTCTCGCAGGCCACCAAGTCCACGTCCATCTTCGCCAGGGACGGCAGCGGCATCGTGAGGCTTCAGATTTCGGAGCCTTCCGAGGAGTCGGGCGCGGGACGTATGTCCATCTCCTCCAGGGCGGAGGAGCTCGGCGAGAACCAGGGCGAGATCGACGGCCAGATCGAGGGCGACGAGGCCAAGATAGCCTTCAACAGTAAGTACCTTGTGGATGTTCTGGACGTGCTCCAAGAGGGCAAAGTGGCCCTTGAGACTACCACGCCGTCCAGCCCCGGCGTCATCCGCCCCGTCGGCGTGGAGGACGAGGCCGAATCCGCGGACGACTACGTGCACGTGGTGATGCCCATGTTCGTCCAGTGGTAGCCCGCCTCCGATAGGTCCCTTCTCCCTCGCAGGGGGAAGGTTAGGATGGGGGTGGTGGCCTGGTTGTCGATCAGTTACGTAACGCGAAACGCCCCGGGCCGCATGGCCGGGGCGTCTGTGTGTCGGATTGGTGCCCAGGAAGGGATTCGAACCCCCACCCCCTGTAAAGGGAAGCGGATTTTAAGTCCGCCGCGTCTTCCATTCCGCCACCTGGGCCTGACGGCGTGTTCGCCTCCGAGTGGCCGCCAGCGTTCGCCGCCGGTAAGCCGCTAGAGGAAAATCGGCGCGAACACCAGCGCGACTATGGACATTAACTTGATCAGAATGTTCAGGGCCGGCCCGGAGGTGTCCTTGAAGGGGTCGCCCACGGTGTCGCCGACCACCGCCGCGGCGTGAGCGTCGGAGCCTTTGCCGCCCAGGTTGCCCGCCTCGATGTACTTCTTGGCGTTGTCCCACGCGCCGCCCGCGTTCGCCATCATTATGGCCAGCAGAAAGCCGGTGGCTATCGCGCCGACGAGCATTCCACCCAGTCCGTCTGCCTGAAAAATGAGGCCCACCACGATGGGCGCGACAATCGCCAGCAACCCCGGCAGCACCATCTCCCGCATCGCGCCCCTGGTGCTTATGTCCACCGCGCGCGCGTAATCGGCGTTCGCGGTGCCCTCCATCAGCCCCGCAATCTCGCGGAACTGGCGCCGCACCTCCTGCACCATGGCGTTCGCGGCGCGGCCTACCGCCTGCATGGTGAGCGCGGCGAACAGGAAGGGCAGCATCGCGCCCACTATCAGCCCCATCAGCACTCTTGGCTCCAGCAGGTCGAACGACTTTATGCCCGTCACCTGCGAGTAGGCCGCCATCAGCGCCAGGGCGGTGAGCACCGCCGAACCAATGGCGAATCCCTTGCCCGTGGCCGCCGTGGTGTTTCCGAGCGAGTCCAGCGCGTCCGTCCGCTCCCGCACCTGCGGGTCCAGCCGCGCCTGCTCCGCGATGCCGCCCGCGTTGTCGGCCACCGGGCCGTAGGCGTCCGTCGCGAGCGTGATGCCGAGCGTGGACAGCATTCCCACCGCGGCGAGCGCCACGCCGTAAGTGTTGGCCAGATCGTAGGCAAGCCACATCGCCACGACCACGACAACGCCGGGCACCACGGTGCTCAGCATACCCAGCCCCAGACCGCCTATGATGACTGTCGCGGGGCCAGTCTCGGCCTGCTTGGCGATGTCGCGGGTGAATCCGAACTCGTAGGAAGTGAACGTCTCGGATGCGGTGCCGATTATCTGGCCGGCAACCAGGCCCACCAGCACGACCCAGAACAGGTCGAAGCTCATGTCCATCACGGACAGCGCTATGGCCGTGCCGACGAGCACGAGCGCCCCGGACGTGAATATGCCGGTGCGCAGCGCCCACAGCAGCCGGCCCATGCTCGCGCCCTCGCCGGTGCGCACGAGGAAGGTGCCGATGATGGAGGCGAAGATGCCGATGGCGGCGATGAGCAGCGGCAGCAGGAACAGGTCCGCGTCGAAGTCCGACGGCTCGGCCATACCGAGCGCGGCCGCGCCCACCGCGGCGAGCGTGATGGTCGCGATTATCGAGCCGACGTAGGACTCGAACAGGTCGGCGCCCATGCCTGCCACATCGCCCACGTTGTCGCCCACGTTGTCCGCTACGGTTGCGGGGTTGCGCGGGTCGTCCTCCGGGATGCCCTGCTCGATCTTGCCGACCAGGTCCGCGCCCACGTCCGCGGCCTTGGTGTAGATGCCGCCCCCAACCCTGGCGAACAGCGCTATGGACGACGCCCCGAAGCCGAATCCGGCGACTATGTTGGCGTCCTGGAATATCCAGTAGGCGGCGGCGATGCCGATGAGGCCGATGCCCACGACCGATATGCCCATCACCGCGCCGCTGTTGAAGGCGACCCTCAGCGCGGGATTCAGGCCGATCATGGCCTTTACGGTGGTGCGCGTGTTGGCTCGCACCGCGATGCTCATGCCGATGTAGCCGGCCAGGGCCGAGCCTATGGCGCCGGCCAGGTACGCTATGGCGGTAGAGGGCAGACCCGAAGCGCCGCCGTCCTCCCGGCCGAGCACGTCGTAGTCGATGAAGACGGCCAGCGCGATGAACACGATTACCACGAACACCGCCAGCACGGTGTACTCGCGCGTCAGGAAGGCCCTCGCGCCCTCCTGGATGGCCTTTCCTATGAACTGCACCGTCTCGTCGCCCTCGTCCTGGCGCAGGATGTTGAGCGTCAGCAGCAGCGCGAATACCAGCGCCACCACGCCCGAGGCGATCGCGAGGTAGAGAATTATCAAGACCGGCCTCCACAAAAAATCTCCCCCCGTACGACAGTTCAGGGGGTCAAGCGTGCCAAGGCGCCGCTCCGCGAGAAAACTAACATAGCGGCGAACATGAGGTCAAGCAAAGCCGGCCGGTCGTCGCCGCACTTCCAACGCGCCGTCGATTCGGCGTAACATAGCGGGCGAAGCGGATGGCGATGGGCGCACCTTGAATGCGCGTCCTCACGGACGGGGACTTGGAGATCGCAAATTGGCGCAGCAAGACCGGACTGACTCGGCGCGACAGAGGACCGGCCAGGAGGCGTGGGTCAGATGGCGACGGGTGGGCCTGGTGGCCGCCGCGATGCTCGTGGTCCTGGGTCTGCTGTACGTCGCGCGCGGCGCGCTGTTCCCGTTCATCATCAGCATAGTGCTAGCGCAACTCCTCTATCCGGCGGTCGTTTTCCTTGAGGAGCGAATGCCGGGCCGTCAACGCGCCCCGGGCGCGGCCCGCATCGTAGCGATCCTCTCGATCTACCTCGCGTTCGTGGCGATAGTCGCCGGCATCCTGTACCTGACGATTCCGCCGCTGTTCCACGAAGCGCAGGAGCTGGCCAGGACCCTTCCCGACCTGTACGAGCGTTCCAGGGCCACCGTGGAGAGCTGGTCCCACGAAATCACCGGGAGGATACCGGAAGAGCTGCGAGCGCAGATTGAAGAGGCCGTCGCCGGTGGCGGGGACGTGCTCGCCGACGCCGCGCGGGGCGTCATCGCACGAACCATAAGTGGTGTATCCAACGCGGTGACGCTCGTCATCGGTCTGGCGGTGGTGCCGTTCTTCCTGTTCTACGTGCTCAAAGACCGCGAGAAGGTGGTCGGCGGCCTCTACACGATGCTGCCCCCAACCGGACGCATGCACACCAGGAATGTCGTGCTCATTGTCAACGAGGTGGTGGGCTCATACGTGCGCGCCCAGCTACTGAGCGCCGCCATAGTCGGCCTGCTGGTGTTCGTGGGGCTGACCATCCTGGGCATCGAGTTCGCCGCGGTGTTGGGGCTGGTCGCCGGGCTGTTCGGCCTGATACCGATTATTGGCCCGGTGCTCGGGGCCGTGCCCGGTGTGCTCGTCGCCCTCGCGAGCTCGCCCGAGAAGATTATCTGGGTCGCGCTGGTCTACCTGGCGGTCCAGTTGATCGAAAACAACCTGATAGCGCCGCGCATACAGGGAAGCGCGGTGCGCCTCAATCCCGCGATCATCATGGCGACGCTGGTGCTCGCGAGCGAGATAGCGGGCCTGTGGGGGGTCATAGTCGCCGTGCCGCTCGTCGCGGCCGCGCGGGACGTGTTCGTCTATTTCTACAACGAGTGGAGCTGGAAAGCCGGCGGCGAGACGTCCGAGGCCCATGCGGAGCACGAGGCCACGGAGTCTGCCCCCGCGCCGGAAAAAGAGGCGTAGTCCGTCCCGGCCGGGCTGATGCCCTGAGCGCCGCCTACAGCGTGCGGAACACCCCTACCACTCGCCCTCGCACCGCCACCTGGTCCGCCGGCAGCTCGATGGGAGCCATCGTCTCGTTCTCGGGCTGGAGCCTGACGGTGTCGCCCTGGAGGTAGAAGCGCTTCAGCGTTACCTCCTCGTCGTTCGTCAGCCACGCCGCCACCATGTCGCCGTTTTCGGGCTGCGCCACCGGCTCGAGCAGCACCAGGTCGCCGTCCGCGACGAAGGCGTCTATCATCGACGTGCCCTTGACGCGCAGGGCGTAGACGTCCGACCTGCCGTTCGAGAGCGACGGAGGAATCTCGACGTTTTCGTAGGCGTCGTCGGCGCGAATGTCCGAGAAGATGGGGAGCGGGGCGCCCGCGGCAATATAGCCGAGCATCGGCACTTCCATGACCTGCGAGCCGGAAGCGCCGCGCCACCCGTCCGTCAGCTCGATGCCGCGGGACACGCCGGCTTCCCTGCGGAGGTAGCCCTCGCGGTGCAGGATCTTGAGGTTGTAGTCGACCACCGAGGTGGAGCTGACCTCGCAGCCCGTCTGGATGTCTCGGACGGTCGGCGGGTAGTGGTGGTCGTTCAGAAAGTCGCGGATGAACTCCAGGATACGCTCCTGCCTAGCGGAAATAGTGCCCTTTGCCATGTGTCACCCTCCAGTGTGCGATCAATGCCTTGCATGACCAAATGTTCGGCCAGTGTAACAAGCCAGAACAGCCGTGTCAAGCTCTACTTGAATTGACTTGGCAGGCACGAAATGCTAGTCTCTGTGTGAAATATGTAACGAATGTCTGCGCCAGGCTTGGCCCACCTGCACGACAAGGCCGATGCACCCTATGACAGGAGGCGACGTGCTCAAGAGATTGGTCCTCTTCGTACCGATTCTTGCTCTGCTAATGCTGGCAATTGCCGCGTGCGGCAGCGAGCCGCCGACTATGGCCGTAATGGTTCCGGCAGAAAGGTCATCTCCTCCTCCACCTCCGCCCAAGCCCGTTGACCCGGCGACGCCAACTCCGGAAGGGGGCCAGGCGGCTGCGTCGGGCGAAGGCACCCAGATCACAGTCGATCTGCTGGACAACGACGGCAGAGGTCCTTACGTCTATGAGCCCGCAGACTTCGTCTTCTCAGTTGGCGAGACTGTCACCTTCACGCTCACGTCCGAGGCGGTGTACCACACGTTCACCATCGACGGCACGAGCGTCGACGTGGACGTGGACGTGGACGAAGTGGTGACGGTCACCTACACTTTCGACGAAGCTGGCACCTTTGACCTCATCTGCATCCCGCACGAGCTGAACGGGATGGTGGGCGTTATAACTGTCCAGTAGGGCGCCTTCCCGCATGAGACTTCTCACTATCGCCGCATTCCTCGGCGCCGTATTCCTTTTCGGGTCGGTAGCCTGCGGCTCATCCACTGACGCGGACGATGACGCCCCGCCGCCACGCCCGCCCACGGCAACCGGCGCCGCCCCCGTCCAGCAGCCGACGCCGACCGTCCCCCCGACCGCGGCGGTGGCCCAGCCCGCTACACCGCCCGACACGCCCAGCGCGAGCGAGCTCGCCCCCGCCCAGGACCCGACGCCCGACGCGACCGAGGCTCCCGCGCCGTCCCCAGGCGGCGGCGTGACCGTCGCCATCGGCGAAGGCACGCTGGCCCGTTACGTCATCGGCGAGCAGTTGGCCAACCGCGATCTTCCCAACGACGCCATCGGCGAGACGTCGAACGTGACCGGCGGCATCGTATTCGACGCAGACGGCAACGTCGTGCCGGGGCAGTCGGCCTTGGTAGTGGACGTGTCCACCCTGGAAAGCGACTCCGGCCGCCGCGACAACTACCTGCGCGGCAACTCGCTGCAAACCGACGCTTACCCGGAGGCCCGGCTGGCGGTCAACGAGGTCGTCGACCTGCCCTGGCCGCTGCCGGACAGCGGCGAAGCCACCTTCATGCTGATAGGCGACTTCACCGTGAGGGACGTGACCAAAGAAGTGAAATGGGAGGTCACGGCGCAGTTCGGGCCGGAGATAACCGGCCAGGCGGTGTCAGTGTTCACCTTCGACTACTTCGAGCTGAGCAAGCCAAGGCTGGCGTTCATCCTCAGCCTCGACGACGAGATTCGCCTGGAGATCGATTTCGTGGCGACGGTGGCTCCGTAGCTTCTATTCGCCCCACCCCAATACGTTGACTGGCGGATTGGGCCGCGCTTATCATGTCCCATATGTCCGCTCGCCATTTCGCGCGCGCGGCGTTTCAGCGATTGCAGGGGCAACCGGGTGACTACCGGCGAGAAAGTTTCCATTCCGATTACGGGGATGACGTGCGCGGCGTGTGTGTCCCACGTGGAGCACGCGCTCGAGGGCGTGCCGAGCGTGAGCGGCGCGGTGGTCAACCTCGCCACCGAGCGCGCGTCGGTGACATGGGCCGCGGCTGCGGCTCTCGACGAGGCGATAGACGCCATCGAGGACGCCGGCTACGGCGTGGACACGGCCAAGGCGACACTCGCCGTCGTCGGCATGACCTGCGCGGCGTGCGTGTCCCACGTTGAGGGCGCGCTAGGCGGCGTCGAGGGCGTGCTGGGCGCGCACGTGAACCTCGCCACCGAGCGGGCCACCATCGAGTACGTGCCGGGTGTAGCCGGCCCCGCCGACATGCGCCGCGCCATCGAGGACGCCGGCTACGGCGCCGCGCTGCTCACCGGCGACCCGGACGACGCGGTAACGGCCCGGGACACCGCCAAGCTTAGAATCAAGTTCGTCGTCAGTCTCGCCACCGCGGTCGTCGTGATGGCGCTCATGGCCGTCCCTGGCGTCGGCGGCGTTCTCCCCTTCTCGATGGACTACCTGCTCCTCGTCATCGCCGCGCCGGTGCAGTTCTGGGCCGGCAGCCAGTTCTACTCAGGCGCGTGGGGCGCACTCAAGCACCGCACCAGCAACATGAACACCCTCATCGCGCTGGGAACGTCGGTCGCCTTCTTCTACAGCGCGGCTGCGACGCTGTTCGGCGGTTCTAGTCTGTTCGCGCTGGGCGACGCAGCGACCTTCTTCGACACCTCCACCGCCATCATCGGGCTGGTGCTGCTCGGGCGCTACCTCGAGGCCAAGGCGCGGGGCCGCGCGTCCGAGGCGATACGCTCGCTGATGGACCTCCAGCCCGCCACCGCCAGGGTGATCCGAGACGGCGAGCACGCGGACGTTGCCGTGGAGGACATCGCCGTCGGAGATCTGGTGCTCGTGCGCCCCGGCGAGAAGGTAGCCGTGGACGGCGAGGTCGTCGAGGGCCGTTCGTCGGTGGACGAGGCGATGCTCACCGGCGAGAGCGCCTGGGTCGAGAAAGGCCCCGGCAGCCCGGTCTACGGCGCGACGCTCAACAACACCGGATCGCTCACGTTCAGGGCCACCGGCGTGGGCGCCGACACCATGCTCGCCCGCATAGTCGCCCTAGTCGAGGAGGCGCAGGCATCCCGCGCGCCGATACAGCGGCTGGCCGACGTGGTATCCGCGTACTTCGTGCCCGCCGTGGTGGTCACCGCCGCCGTCGTGTTTGCGGTGTGGCTCGCGTTCGGTCCCGCGCCCGCCCACCTGTACGCGATGCTCACCTCCGTCGCCGTGCTCATCATCGCCTGCCCCTGCGCCATGGGGCTGGCCACGCCCACGGCGGTGATGGTCGGCACCGGCAAGGGTGCCGAGCACGGCATCCTGTTCCGCAGCGCGGAGGCGCTGGAGCGCGCCCACAAGGTGGACGTGGTGGTGCTGGACAAGACCGGCACGCTCACGGCGGGCAAGCCATCCGTCACCGACATCGTATCCGTTCACTCCGCCGATGACGACCTGCTCATACTCGCCGCGTCCGTCGAGAGCGGCTCCGAGCACCCCCTGGGCGCGGCGATTGTCGCGGCCGCGAACGAGCTTGGACTGGTGTCTCTCCCGTCGAGCGACTTCCAGGCGAAACCCGGACTCGGCATCACGTCTGAGGTGGACGGCCGGCGCGTCGCGCTGGGCAACGACGCGCTGATGCGCGCCGAGGGCCTGGACGCCGCCCAACTCGCGGGCGAGGCGCGACGCCTCGCCGGTCAGGGCAAGACCCCCATCTACGTGGCCGCCGGCGGTCGCGTAGATGGGCTGATCGCGGTGGCCGACACGCTCAAGCCCGACTCCCCGGCCGCCGTGGCCGCGCTGCGCGACCGCGGCATCGAGGTGGTGATGCTCACCGGCGACGGCAGGCGCACGGCCAAGGCCGTCGCCGCGCAGGCGGGCATAGACCGCGTGGTCGCGGAGGTGCTGCCCGGGGACAAGGCGGCGTTTGTGGAGGGGCTGCAGGCGGAGGGCCGCGTGGTGGCCATGGTGGGCGACGGCATCAACGACGCGCCCGCGCTGGCCCAGGCCGACGTGGGGATCGCCATCGGCACCGGCACGGACGTCGCCATGGAGACAGCCCAGGTGACCCTGGTGCGGGGCGAGCTTGGCGGGGTGGACACCGCGGTGCAGCTAAGCCGCGCGTCCATGCGCACCATCCGGCAGAACCTGTTCTGGGCGTTCGCCTACAACGTCGCGCTCATACCGGTCGCGGCGGGCGTGCTCTACCCGGTGTTCGCCGGAGGCGCGCCGGAGGCGCTGCGCCCGGTATTCGGCGAGTTCGGGTTCCTCAATCCCACGCTCGCGGCGGCGGCGATGGCGATAAGCTCGGTTTCGGTCGTGACTAACTCGCTCAGACTCAAGCGGTTCAGGCCCGGCATCACCAAGACCCTATCCGATAAGTCCCTTCCCCCTCTGACGGGGGAAGGTTAGGATGGGGGTGATGTCCTGGTTGTCGGATTAGCTTTAGGACGTAACCGGAGGCAGCGACATTGCGAATCCCGTTTTTCAGCAGGCGCGGCGAAGAGTTGATGGCGACCGACCCGGTCTGCCACATGGAAGTGAACACCAGGAGTCCCAACGGCGGCGCCTGGGAGTACGAGGGCGTCACCTACTACTTCTGCGGCCCTGGCTGCAACCGCGCCTTCCAGAGGGAGCCGGAGGCGTACCTGTCCGGCGAAAAGAAAATCGACATGTGACGCCTCCAAGGTACGATCTCCGAGCGCCCCAGCATGTCATTCCTCTGAAATAGCCGCGAACCTTCACCGGAACCGTCGTTCCCGCCCCCTCCTGCCGTCATTCCCACTCTCCCTTTCCGTCACCCCCGTGAAAACGGGGACGGAAATCCAGCGGTGGCTTATGAAAGGCGGCACCCACTTTCATCATTGGTGGTGCCGGTGGCAACCGGCATGGAGGATTACAGCGATGGAGTGGGCTACGGCCATGGCGGCCCTGTTTGCTTCTATACGACGCGCCAGGCGGTGATACTGAGCTCCCAGGTAGGTTCTGGTCCGTGCGGCTGCCCTCGCCGCCTCCACCAGGGCCGACTGAAGAGATGTGTTTCCCTTCTTGACCGGGCTACGCTTGCTCTTGCCGCCGCTCTGGTTGTTTCCAGGACTCACCCCGGCCCAGGAGGCCAGTTGCCCGGACGTGGGGAAGTTGTCCACGTCGGCGCCTATCTCAGCCACTATCGTCTCGGCGGTGCGACGCCCCACACCCGGTATGCTGTCAATGGCATCCAGAACGTCTTTGTGAGGCCCAACACGCCGCCCTACCTCCTCATCCAGTCTCTGTATCTCACTGTCCAAGTAGCTCAGATGCCGCAGTTGAGCGCTCAGCATCAGGCGCTGGTGAGACCCCACCACGCCCTCCAGCGCTTCCTCCAAGGCGTCGAGCTTCTCCCGCAGGCGACCCTTGGCCATCTCAGCCAGCACCTTCGGGTCGTCCTCACCCTCGGCAATCGCAGAGAGCATCTTCCTGCCCGATGCTCCCAGCACGTCGGAGGCCACCGAACCCAGCTTGATGTTGGCGCCCTCGAGCACCTTCTGTACCCGGTTCGCCTCCCTCGAACGCTCCTGCACCAGGCTCCGACGGTAACGCACCAGTTCCCGAAGCTCACGCTGCGCACGCTCTGGAATGAAGCTGGGCCTGAGCAAGCCGTGCCTCAGAAGGTCGGCTATCCACTCGGCGTCCTTGACGTCGGTCTTGCGGCCGGGCACCGTCTTGATGTGCGCCGCATTCACCACCCACACCGTGAACCTGTCCTCCAGAAGGTTGACGATCGGCTTCCAGTACACTCCCGTACTCTCCATCGCCACGTGAGTCACTTCCCGCTCACCGAGCCACTCAGACAGCGCCACAAGCTGACGCGTCGTCGTGCCGAAGGTCCTCGTCTTGTGTCCCTCAGGCGTCATCACACAGGCCACTACAGACTTCTTGTGAACGTCCAGCCCGCAGCACCGCTCATAAACCACTTGCATGGCGCAACCCCCTCTCACAGCTGCCGACCGGTGGGAGGCCGCTATCTGAAGACTTTACTATGCGTGCTCTCCGCCGCGGCGGGGCGACATTCTTATGTACCTGCCAGCCTCCCAGGCAGATTCCGACACGGGCTCTTAGCACCAATGACAAACGCCCTGATTGTACCGATCGACGCCGCACCCCATTTTCATCCTCTTACGTGGCCTTCACAAGGCCATAGTGATTCCGAGCGTAGCCCAGCGAAGTCGAGGAATCTTGTGTGATGAAGAAGTGGTAAGGTGATGCTATCGGATGGCGGGTGCGGCAGGCCGCAGGAATCTTGGTCATCAACAGACCGCGCTTTAGCAAGGGCCGCCGCACCCTACTCATACAAACCCGAATGGTTGCCTGGGCCAAAGCAGAGCCCGTACCTGCAAGAGAGGGAAGCATGAGTGACCATACTGTAATCGGAGTAGACGTGAGTGGCAAGTTCCTCGACGTTCACATCCTGCCTGAAGCGCGCTCCGAAAGGTACGCCAACGACGCTTCGGGCATCGGTGAGCTGATCGAGCTCGCCAAGCGGATAGACCCCACCCGGCTGGTGATGGAGGCGACCGGGGGGCTTGAGGGGGAGTTGGCCTTCGCCTGCGCGCTCAACAATCTCCCGGTGGTTGTCATCAACCCGCGTCAGATCAGGGACTACGCCCGTTCCATAGGCAGGCTTGCCAAGACCGACGCTCTGGACGCCGAGGTCATCGCGCTCTACGGATTGGCCGCCAAGCCCCCCATACGCCCTCTACCAGGCGCAGCCGACCAGCGTCTCAAGAGTCTGGCCGTCCGCAGGCGGCAACTCACCGAGATGCGGGTTGCCGAGATGAACCGGCTCAAGCGCGCCCCCCTGGCGCTGCGCTGCGGCCTTCAGAGACACATCGACTACCTCACGCGGGAGTTAGATGATCTGGACGGCGAGATCGCCGAAGCCATTGCGGCCTCTCGCATCTACGCGGAGAAGGTCGAACTGCTCAAGCGGGTGCCCGGAGTGGGCGACGTCACCTGCGTGACAATGTTGAGCGCGCTGCCGGAGTTGGGCACACTCGACAGCAAGCAGATAGCGTCGCTGGTGGGGGTCGCCCCCATCAACAGAGACAGCGGCGCCTACAGGGGAAGAAGGTCCATATGGGGAGGCCGGTCGAACGTGAGGCGAGTCCTCTACATGGCCGTGCTGAGTGCTCGCACCTACAACCCTGTGATCAAGGAGTTCTACGAGCGTCTTATCGGAGCGGGAAAGCCGTCGAAGGTGGCGCTGGTAGCCTGTATGCGAAAGCTGTTGGTCATACTCAACGCCATGCTCAGAGACCGCACCGAGTGGAACTGCGCCCAGCCCAGCGTCCAAACCAGCCAGCCGCAAGGAGTCTCAACATAGTTGCTAAGGTGGCTGCTTTTCAGACGAGGTCACTAGATTCCTCGGCAAGCTCGGAATGACATGACGAGAGTTTGGATTGACCGGCTGCCGGTACTAGCGGATAATATACGGGCACGGCTGAGCCGTGCCTCGCCCGATTCGCGCCGAAGTGGCGGAATGGTAGACGCGGCGGTCTCAAAAACCGTTGGGAGTTAAATCCCGTGTCGGTTCGACTCCGACCTTCGGCACTTGGCGTCATTGCGCGGGCGTGAAGACATATAAATCGAGCCGGTCCGGGCCATACGGGCCGGCCCTTCCGCGTGTTTGGGAAAATCGGCGCCCGGTAGGCGCGAGGAGGCCGTATTGACGGCGATAGATGAGGCTTAGCTCGCTGGGACGGCTGCTGGCGGGCACGCCGCAGTTCGCGGGGCTGCGGAAGGCGCTCGGGCGCCGCCACGCCCGCGAAAAGGCGATTGTGCCGGAACAGTCCGTCGCGTTCGCGCTCGCCCAGCTCTGGCGCGAGCTGGACGCGCCTATCGTGGTCGTCACGCCGCTGCCCGAGCACGCGCGCCGGCTGTACGAGCAGATGCAGTTGTGGGGCGGCGATTCCTGCGCGCTCCACTTCCCCGAAACCGAGACGTTGCCGTTCGAGCGCCTCGCCTCGGACGACGGCACCATTCAGCAGCGTCTCGCCACCCTCGCCGCGCTGCACGCCGCCGGTAGCGGCTCCCGCCCGCCCGCGGTGGTGGCGTCTGCGTCCGCCGCGGCGCAGAAGACGTTGGACAGGGACAGCTTCGGCCAGAGCAGCCACGAACTCCGCGTGCGCGAGAGCGTGGACCTGGACGAGACGCTGGACCTGTGGAGCCGCATCGGCTACCGGTTCGAGAGCGCGGTGGTCGGGCCGGGCCAGTTCAGCCGGCGCGGCGGCATCATCGACGTCTTCCCCGTGGGCGCGGAGGCCCCCACCCGCGTCGAGCTTTGGGGCAACGAGATCGACACCATCCGCGAGTTCGACGCCGCGACACAGCGCTCCACCCGCGCCGTAGAGAGCGTCCGGATCATCCCGGCGCGGGAGACGCTGCCCTCGCTCACGCCCCGCGAGCTGCTGGACGCCCGGCTGGGCCGCGTGGACGTGTCCAACTGCTCGCCTGCGGCTGCCGAGCGGCTCCAGGACGAATTCAACGCGCTGTTGGACGGCTACGACGTGGAGGAGCTTGAGTTCTACGCCGGCTTCTTCAATCACGGCTCCCTGTTCGACTACCTGCCCGACGACGCCTTGTTGGTGATGGTGCGCCCGGACCGCGTCGCCGGAGCCGCCTGGGACGTGGAGGAGCGCACCGAGCACCTGCGCGAGGCGAAGGAAGGGCGGGGCGAGCTGCCGCGGCTGTTCCCGTCGTCCCACTTCGCGTGGCGCGAGGTCGAGGAGCGGATGGACCGGTTCGCTAGGCGGCTGGACGTGGACCCTTCCGCCACCGGCGAGCGCGACGAGGCAGAGTCCCACGTCCTGCCCTTCGGCGAAGCGCCGTCGTACTACGGCAAGCTGGAGGACTTTGTGGAGGACGTGGACGACTTCGCCGCCAACGGCCGGCGCGTCGTCGCCGTCACGTCCCACTCCAGGCGGCTGGGCGAGATACTGGACGGCTACGGCGTCGCCGCGCAGGTCGGCCCGGACCTCGACAAGGACAGGCCGCTCGGCTCCGTCAGCGTGCTCCAGGCCGAGGGCGCGGGACTGCAAGAGGGATTCACGCTGTCCGCGCCATCGGGCGAGCTGGTCGTGTACAGCGACGCCGAGGTGTTCGGCGTGGCCAAGCGCCGTAGCTCCGCCAGGCGCAACACCATGCGGCGCGCGGCGTTTCTGTCCGAGCTTTCGCCGGGCGACTACGTAGTGCACGTGGAGCACGGCATCGGCAGGTTCGTGGGCGCCGGCAAGGGGCCGCGCGGCCAGGAAGGCGAGTTCCTCACGCTCCAGTACGCCCAGGGCGACAAGCTGTACGTGCCGATGGAGCATCTCGACCGCGTCGGCCCATACGTCGCTCCGCTGGATCGCCCGCCGTCGCTCACGCGGCTCGGCACGCAGGAGTGGCGGCGCGCCAAGGCGCGCGCGGAGCGTTCCACGCGGGAGATGGCCTCCGAGCTGCTCGCGCTGTACGCCTCGCGCGAGCTTTCGGAGGGCTACGCCTTCGCGCCCGACACCCACTGGCAGGCCGAGCTTGAAGAGTCGTTCCCGTTCGAGGAGACGCCCGACCAGCTCTCCACCATCGCCGAGGTCAAGACCGACATGGAGTCGGCCAAGCCCATGGACCGGCTGATATGCGGCGACGTTGGCTACGGCAAGACCGAGATTGCGCTGCGCGCGGCGTTCAAGGCGGTGATGGAGGGGATGCAGGTCGCCATCCTGGTGCCAACCACCGTGCTCGCCCAGCAGCACTACATGACGTTCACGCAGCGGCTGGGCGCATATCCGGTCAGGATCGAGGCGCTCAGCAGGTTCCGCACCGACCGCGAGCAGCGGGACATCGTGCGCCGGCTGGCCGAGGGCGAGGTGGACGTGTGCGTCGGGACGCACCGCCTGCTCCAAAAGGACGTGCGCTTCAAGAACCTGGGCCTCGTGGTTGTGGACGAGGAGCAGCGTTTCGGGGTGGCCCACAAGGAGCGGCTCAAGCAGATGCGCGAGCAGGTGGACGTGCTCACCATGACAGCCACGCCCATCCCGCGAACGCTCCACATGTCCCTGGCCGGCGTGCGCGACATGAGCACAATCGAGACGCCGCCCGAAGAGCGCCTGCCCATCAAGACCTACGTCTCCGAGTTCAGCGACGACCTGATACGCGAGGCCATCCTTCGCGAGCTCGACAGGCAGGGGCAGGTCTATTTTCTGCACAACCGCGTGTACAACATCGATTACATGGCCGGATACGTCAGGCGGCTGGTACCCGAGGCAGAGGTCGGGGTCGCGCACGGGCAGATGGCCGAGGGCCAGCTCGAGAGCACCATGCTGGACTTCGCCGAGGGCAAGATGGACGTGCTGGTGTGCACGACGATAATCGAGTCGGGTCTGGACATCCAGAACGTCAATACGCTGATAGTCAACCGCGCCGACGCCTTCGGACTGGCCCAGCTCTACCAGCTACGCGGACGGGTGGGCCGAGGGTCACGCCGCGCCTACTCCTACTTGCTGGTGCCCAGGGCGCGCAGCCTGACGGAGGCGGCGGACAAGCGGCTGCGCGCGATGCTGGCGGCATCCGAGTTGAGCGCGGGCTTCCGCATCGCCATGAAGGACCTCGAAATCCGGGGCGCGGGCAACATCCTGGGCGCGGAGCAGAGCGGCCACATCCACGCGGTGGGATTCAACCTGTACACGCAGCTACTCTCCAACGCCGTCGAGGAGCTTCGCGCTACGGGCGGCGCGGGCCGGAACGGCAGCGGCGAGGCGGAAGCGGAACAGATTGGCCGAGAGTCCGGGCCGTTCGCCACGTCCCAGGCGCCCGCGCAGGGGCCCAAGCTCGACCTGGGCATCCCAGTGAGCCTGCCGGAGGACTACGTGGAGCATCTGCCCGCGCGCATCGACCTTTACCACAGGCTGGCCGCCCTGTCCAAGCTCGACGCCGTGAGCGACGTGGAGGACGAGCTGCGAGACCGGTTCGGCCCGCTCCCCTGGCAGACGCAGAACCTGATGTACGCGACGCGGCTCAGGCTGAGCGCGCGCGAGGCCGGCGTGGTCGCCATCACGCGCCAGGACGACCGGATCGTTATCCAGCTGGGGGACAGCGTAGGCGGCGCCAGGCCGGCGCTACAGCGCGCGGTCGGTCGCGCCGTGGAGGTGGGCGACACACAGCTACGCATGAGGGTGGGCGGCACCGCGTCGGGCTGGGAGGCCGCCCTCGCCGAGGCGGTGGGGCGGCTGGCGGAGTTTCGCGCGCGGGTGCTGGCGGCGGGAGTGGCGTAGGAAGTGTCGCAGTAAGAGTTTGAGTGTTTACACGGAAGCGAAGGAGAAATGAGAAGTGGTTGGGTTTTGGGATAAAGTTCTGGCAGCGAGACAAAGCGGGCATTCCAGTACGGGTTGGGGCGTTCACAAGCCTAAGCCAATGGAACTGTTGGTGGACGAACACGTGCTACCTGCAATTACGGGATTGATCGGAGAGGCGCAGGAGTACTTGGTACTGGTTTCACCCTACAACGACTACTCGGTGCTCTTGGGTGACGCCGTTGCCCAAGTACCTGAGCAGGTAGAACTCATTGCGATTTGCCGTATGGACCGCGCAAAGAGTGAACAGGGCCACATCGACCGGCTGATCGACTTGGGCGCTCACGTGTATCTGGTGGAACGTCTTCACGCCAAGATTTACGCCAATGAATCCCAAGTGATCCTGACGTCAATGAACCTCACACAATCTTCTGCCGTGAACTCCAGAGAAATAGCGCTCAGGATAAGAGATGAAGCGCTACATGAGCAGATTCTTGACTACATAAGGATTCGGCTCATTGGGACTTCAGTTGCGGTGCACACCGAAGTTCGCCAAGGAGGATGCTGCGTCAGATGTGGGGTAGGCATCGCGTTCGACCCGGACCGACCACTGTGCGAGGACTGCTATCCAATCTGGGCGCAATATGCCAACCACAATTACAAGGAGAACTTCTGCCACGATTGCGGCCAGAAGCAGAGGACGACCTACGCAAAGCCCTTATGTGGCCAATGCTACGACATGTACTTCGCATAGGCGGGCAACAGCAGCGCTAAGGCGTAGCGCCGCCCTACCCCTTCAGCGCCTCCAGCACGCCCGGCAGCTCGGGCAGCGTTTCGATACGGCGGCACTCGGTGAACCTAGGGTGGTTCCCGTCTCTGTCCAGCAGCACCGGCGTGATGCCGACACGGCGCGCGCCCTCCACGTCGGACTCTAGCTGGTCGCCCACGTGCACCACCTCGCCCGGCTCCGCGTTCGCCCTGCGCAGCGCCTCCCGGAAGATGGGCGCGTGGGGCTTCTCCGCCCTGGCCTCTATCGACGTAACAGCGAAATCGACTCGCCCTGTCAGCCCGAACTCGGCCAGTATCTCGCTGCTGCCCCGGTTCATGTTTGTAACCACGCCCAGCGTCAGGCCCCGCGCCCTGAGCGTCTCCAGCGTGGGGGCAACGTCGTCGAACAGCGCCATGCCGTAGGGCAACTGCCGGATGCGCCGCCAGACCTCGGCCGCGCGCTCCACCGTCACCTCCACGCCCGCGCCCCGCAGCACCCGCTGCTCGTACCTGGCGAAGAAGTCCTCGCGTTCGGCTTCGCTCAGCGAGCGCAGGGGCCGCGTGCGGTTCTGCTCGGCCATGAAGGTGTCGGCCAGCCTGTAGCCCCGCAGGACCCCCTCCGGCGTCAGCGCGATGCCGAAGTCCGCGCAGGCGGTGGACTGTATCTCGAAGCGCGAGGGACTGAACCCCACCAGGGTGCCGTACAGGTCGAAGAAAACCGCGCGAATCTTCATCTCGCTATGATAGCATCGGCGGTGGACTGGCGTACACGGAGCCGACGAACCGTAACTGTTCAGAGTTGATGATACGAGCCTGGCTTTGGGGCGGCACCCCCATCCTAACCTTCCCCCTGCGAGGGGGAAGGGACTTTCTGGAATCACGAAGTCTGAGTAAATACGACGCCGCGATTGAGGTGGGAAGATGCTCGCGGGAAAGCTGCCCCTGGACTTGCTGTCGGAGCTGCTCGGCAGGATCGAGCGCGTCGATCCGCGCGTGGTTCTGGGGGCGCGAGCGGGAGAGGACGCCGCGCTCATCGACCTGGGGGATCGCTACCTGGTGGCCAAGTCCGACCCCATCACCTTCGCCACCGACCTCATCGGCTGGTACCTGGTGCAGGTCAACACGAACGACCTGGCCGTGATGGGCGCGACGCCGCGCTGGCTGATGGCGACGCTGCTGCTGCCGGAGGGCGTGTCCGAGGACGCGGTGCGGACCGTTTTCGACCAGCTTCTCGACGCCTGCCGCTCTCACGGCGTGACGCTCGTGGGCGGGCACACCGAAGTCACCTACGAGCTGCCCCGTCCCATCGCGGTGGGCGCGCTGCTGGGCGAGGCCGCGAAGGACGAGGTGGTGCTCACGTCGGGCGCGCGGCCCGGCGACAGCGTGGTGCTGACCAAGGGCATCGCCATCGAGGGAGCGTCCATACTGGCGCGAGAGGCGGGCGCCGAACTGGTCGCGGCGGGCGTGTCGCCCCAGATGGTCGAGGACGCGAAGGGGTTGCTCTTCTCGCCGGGCATCAGCGTCAGGAAGGACGCGGAAGTCGCGCGCAGGGCGGCGCGGGTCCACGCGATGCACGACCCGACCGAGGGCGGGTTGGCGACGGCGCTGCGCGAACTCGCCACCGCCGCGGGCGTGGGGCTGGAGGTTGAGGCGGACGCGATTCCGGTGCTGCCGGCGTGCCGCGCCTTCTGCGACGCTCTGGGCCTCGACCCGCTGGGGCTGATAGCGTCGGGCGCGCTGCTGGCCACGCTCGCCCCCGAGCACGCCGGCACGGTGGTCGGGGCGCTGGCGGCGGAGGGCATACCGGCGCGGGTTATCGGCCGGGTTACGCCGGCGAGCGAGGGGCTGACGCTGCGGACGCCGGCGGGGAGGGCGCCGCTGCCGGAGTTCGAGAGGGACGAGCTGGCCAGGTACTTTGGCGGGGACTAGGGTCTGGCACCCTCACCCTAACCCTCTCCCTCAAGGGAGAGGGGATTTTCCCGCTCCCATCCTGCACCCCCATCCCCGTATCGAGTACGGGGCAGGCTCTAGCCCTCCGCCGTCAAGGGGGAAGGGATAGTTTGGGAAGGCCCCTCCGGGTCAGTTGGCGAAGTCGCCCTCCAGCAGCCTTTCGGCGCGCTCGAGACGCTTTTCGGTGAGCAGGCTCCACGCGGGGTGGGCCTCGTCGCACTCGGTGGTCGAGTACTCCATCTGCAAGGTGACGTGGGTGATGCCGTACTTGCCCTTGACCACGTCGCGCAGTTCGTTCAACAGGTCGTCGAAGGTGCCGGGGTAGCTCCTGTCCACCAGCACGTGGGCGCTCAGGGCGTCGTAGCCCGACGAGATAGTCCACACGTGCAGGTCGTGGACGATGGTGACGCCCTCCACGTCTTCCAGGCTGTCGAACACCTCGTAGAGGTCTATGTGCGGGGGCGTACCCTCCACCAGCACGACGGCAATCTTGCGCACCAGGTGGCGCGTGTTATAGACGATGAACAGCGCTATCAGCACGCTGAGGATGGGATCGACTATGAACCATTCCAGCGTCAGGATGAATATGCCGGAGATGACCACCGCGACCGAGCCGAGCAGGTCGCCGAGCACGTGCTGGAACGCGCCCTCCACGTTCAGGCTGTGCTGGGACGCGCCGTGCAGCACCCAGGCGGTGATGAGGTTGATTATCAGGCCGCCGACGCCCACGACCATCATCAGCACGCCCTCGATGTGGGGCACGTCCACGAGGCGGTGATAGGCTTCGTAGAGGATGTAGCCGGCGATGACCCACAGGCTGACGGCGTTGAAGAGCGCGGCCAGAATCTCGGTGCGGTAGAAGCCGAACGTGCGCTCCGCCGTTGGCCCTTTGTCGGCGAGCCACATGGCCAACAGCGCGAGCGCGATGGCGGCGGCGTCGGTCGCCATGTGGCCCGCGTCCGCCAGCAGCGCGAGGCTGCCGGACAGCAGGCCGCCGACTATCTCGACGAACATGTAGGTGGAGATGAGCGCCAGGCCGATGATGAGGCTGCGTCGGCTTGCGAATCTCAACTCGTCGTGGTGATCGTGCCCGCTGTGGTCGTGCCCATCGTGCCCGCCGTGCCCATGATCGTCATGTCCATCGTGGTCGTCGTGTCCATTGTGGTCGTGATGATCGTGGTCGTCGTGGCCGCTGTGGTCATGCCCATCGTGGTCATCGTGTCCGGCATGGCCGTTGCGGTCGTGGCCGCTATGCCCGTTGTCGTCGTGATCGCCGTGGCCGTTGTGGCCGTGTCCCTCGTGGCGGCCGGAGGACGCCATGTACAGGTGGTTGGCGCCGACGTGGAAGGGGCCTGCGGCGCTTGCGCCGAGCGCGGGCCTCCGGGGCAACAGGAACTCCTCGAGGGAACGCCTGAGATTTAGCATCCTGTCCGGACTCGCTTTCTGCCCCTCAATGGAGTTGTGCACACGGGGAGCGGGCAAATGGGTATCAGAGCGGCTTCCCGTCAAGGCCACGCAAAAACGCCCGCATCCGGTGGGGGTAAGCCCACGAGGGGGGGCGAAGCGTGGGGGGCCGCAGGTGTTCAATGGCGGGTTGAGATGGCGCCGGTGGGCGCACTCAACCCGCCAGGGTTAGTCGGGCTTAGCCGTGCCCGTGGTGCTCGTGCTCGTCGCACTCGTGCGGGTCGTGGTCGTGCCCCGGCTCGCCGTGGTGCTCGTGCTCGTCGCACTCGTGCGGGTCGTGGTCGTGCCCGTGGTGCTCATGGTCGTCGCACTCGTGCGAGTCGTGGACGTGGCCCGGTCCGCCGTGGTGCTCGTGCTCGTCACATTCGTGCCGGTCGTGTGGCATAATAGACCTCCCTGAAAAGAGTATGTTGGTTATTTTGGGAACCCGTTCCATAGTAACCTAATTGAGATTCGTGTGTCAATAAGAATGTTTGGCGTGAGCAGGGTTATCGGGTACTACTCCACAGGCATACGTGAGGGCCGACTAAAAGCGAGGGGGCCGCGAAAAGTGTGTCAAACTGGGCCATTCCGTGACTTTCGTAGCTGGGAGGGGTGACACCAGGGGCGGTCGGGTGCCCCAGTCTGTGCGATTTTATGGGGCAATTTGGGGAAAATGGCGCGGAAATGCACAGCGGACGGGTGGGCGCAGCCGGGCGTCGGTGGGTGGCGATTTGGTTGTGTAGGTGCGTTATGGGGAGACGATAGCACGGATGTGCGGGCGGGGTCAAGAGCCATGGTGAATCCAAAAGGGGCGTTCACCCCCATCCTAACCCGTTCGGCTACGCTCAGGGCAGGCTCTTCCCCCTGCAAGGGGGAAGGGACTTTGAGAAGGCCCTGCGGAAGTGAAGGATGTCGCGCATACTGGTCTGTAGTCGTTGGCGGTGGGACGAAACAGGTATGGAACTGAGCGTCTACATGGCAGTTGCGGGGGGCCGCATGGCAGTGGTGGGGGCTCGATGGCGCGGTTTTGGGGCGGAATTTCGGGGGTCGTGGCCGTTCGACAGGCTCAGGGTATGCGTGAGGGCACGCCTGATTCGGGGCCGAGAAATCGGTATGCGATAGCCTTGCCGCCCTAGCACTTCACCACGATCCAGGTTTCCGCGTGCGGCCCCCACTTGGCAGCGTAGGTCCTGCCGTCGCCGTAGGCCGATATGCGGTAGTGGTACATCTGGCCGCACGTCAGACCCGTAGCCCCTACCTTCTTCGCCTTTGCCGGAATCCCACAGACTCGGCGCTTTCTGTCCGAAGCTGGCGAAGCTCACCGCGGGCGGCGCTATGGAGGGCATCCCGCTAACATAGCCTGCTGTTCGCTACATGCATCTTCCATGCCTATCCCCAATCGTGCAACGACGAAAAAGGACCAGAGACAGACACACGCGAGCACGTAAGGCAAGATGAATCTGAAGCTGATAAGGCATTCTACAGTCACGTCTTCAACCCCACTCCACCACTTCATTGTCATGCCGGCCGAGCCTACCCAGAGAATTACCATTCCGCAGAACACGACGAGGCTAACCCACCAGTACTCCGGCCTCGGGTCGGATACCTGACTCTGATAGTAGGCGCCCGTTATGCCAAGAGTGATGAGCGGACCAATCAGCCAAGCGAGGTACAGCAGAATGTAGCACTTGTTGACCGCCGAGCTTGACAAGCTCCCCCTGCGAAGCGCGACGACCAGAAGAATCCAGGGAAGAAACAGACAGATCGAGTACGCGAGCCCCGCCAGAGCTTCGCGTACTCCATTTGACAATCTGCCGCGGGCCGACCACCAAGCTATCAGCCCCGCAATTGGCGAAACCACCAAGCTCGGGACCGCTATCAGGGAGAACATGAACAATGTGATCATCAAGGGCGCGATGCCGATAACGAGTGTGGCGGATGTGGACATGGACATCTAGAACTCCCATGGGCCTACGCTGAAAGTTTGCTTGCGGCCTGTCTTGCCCTCACCTCCATAGTGATGGCCGCCGTATTCCCTGTCCTGCGGAACGACAAAGATTGAGACTCCTGAGATTACCTTGCCTTGCGGCAGATAAGACAGGTAGGAAAAGTCATAGGCACAGGTAAGGCGATTGCCATTCGCAACGCACGTGCTAGCGTCGCCGCTGTATGGATAAACGCTGCCGCCTATCATGATGATCCAGTCAACGGTAAACTTGACGTCGGACAGCGTAACAGGAACGCACCCGGGCACGAAGTTCCAACTCGCGGTTATGATCTGCTCCGTCCTTGTGGCAGTGAATTCACTGACCGTAGGCACCACCGGTTCGCCACACACAATGAACCTTGGCAACCCATCTATGTGGCGCAAGTCGCGTGTCGTGACCGGCCAGCCTTTGGAGTTCATTCTGGCAGTGCCCCAGAAGTACACATGCTCTGCCATAAAGGCATTCGAGAGGGGGAATCTCGCCAACGCGCAGACGCCAGCCTTTGCGACAGACGTTTCATCTTGACACCCCCACTTTGCGATGTCGGCCTTGAACTTGGCGTCGGCAAGCGCCTTGTTGCGGGGGTTCCACGCCTCATCGAGTTCGGTGCCATCGGGAGAAGCGGTCAGGCTCGTTTTCGTATCCTGTCCCGCGAACTCCTGTAGGCCACCGTAAGCCACGTCGTGCTTCAGGCAAGACGGTAGGGGCCCGTCCGGCGACAACGTGCATTCCCAGTCTCCACGGTCCAGCCAGGCGTAGCGACCAATGCTGGAGTCAATGGCGTTTTTCAATGATTTTGCGCTCCTACCTTTCTTATCCCCCTTCACCCAGAAATCGTGCGGCGTCGAGAACACCAGGCAGTTGAGCACCACCAACTTGTTGCTCAGGGACAAATTCGCGCCGTCCGCGCCTGGGGGCAAACAGCTTACTCCAGTTCCGACAACTGGCAATTCTTCCTCATCTGGTCCATCCGTGCCGGACGCCCCATCGTCGCTTGAGGTGGCGTACAGCGGCACCGTGAACTGGCCCGGCTCGAAAGTGGCGGCCCCCAGATAGGAGATGAACTTAAGCTCATCCGAGTCCCCCGCGTTCGCCTCGAACTGCCGCCCGTGCGGCGTGTCCAGCAGCGCGGCGTAGACAATGTTACCAGCCTTGAGCTTCGCAAGCTCCGCCCGCGTGACGCTCTGGTTCGCGCTGAACATGGCGGTGGAAGTCGCGGAGCACTCGCCGTCCATCTTGGCCTTGGTCGTGGTGGCGTACCGCGCCAGGATGTCGTCAAAGGATATGTAGGTTGGCGTCGTCGAGGTGGCGCCGCCCGGGGTGGAAGTGGCGCTGTCCTTGCCGCCCCCGCCGGTCGAGCCGTTCATGCACTTGAGCAGCGCCGTCTGCGCCGCCTTGTACGTCGTCGAGGTTGCCACCGCATCGGACAGCTTGCCCATCATCTCGCTCACTATCGCCCACTCGTCCCAGGTCACGTACACCGGCGAAGACGTGGCGGACGACGCCGTGGCGTGGCTCGCCACCACACGGAACTTGCGAGTGCCCCGCGTGGTGAACGACACGTCCTTGGTCAGTGAAGTGGTCTTCGCTCCCAGGTCTGTCCAGCCGCCGCCAGCGCCCTGCTGCCACTGGTAGGACACGCCCGACGGCGCGGTGGATGTGGCGGTCAGCGTCACGGTGCGCATGGTGGAGGACGCAGACAGGGGAAACTCGGGCGACGCCGAGACGCTCACGCTCATGGGCCGCCATTGCACGGCCAACACGCCGGACGCCGCGCTGCCCCCGCCGGACGGGTAGTTGACCGCGAACCTGAAGAAGCTGACGCTGGTGGTGGCGGAGCTTACGCTGTGCGTGGTGGATGTGGCCGCCAGGTTCGTCCACGCGCCGTTGCCCCACTTCTGCCAGCGATACGACGCGCCGCCCGGCGCGCCGGTGACGGTGGCCGTCAGCGCGGCCGACTGGCCCACGAACAGGTCGTCGCTGGCCACAGACGCGCTGACGCAGGGCGTCCCAGCCGCCAGGCTACTCGATGGCGCGCCCCACTTGGAGTCGTAGGGGGCGCCGTCGCCGCGCGCGCTTACGCGGAACTGGTACGTGGTGCCGCACGCCAGGCCGGTGGCGGCGCGCGTGGTGGTGGCCAACTCGTCGCCCACGACGGTCCAGGGGCCGCTCGAAGTGGCCGCGCGCTCCAGCCGGTAACGGTGCGCGTTGGCGACCGCGTTCCACGATAGCGCAATGCTGCTGGTGGAGTTCACCGTAGCGCGCAGGCCCGTGGGCGCGGGGGCCTTCGGCGTTACCGCTTCGTTCACCCGCACGGTGACCCTGGCCAACTCAGAATCGCCTATCGCCGTGAGCAACCTGAAGGTGTAACTACCGGTCTCGCAGCCCTTGAAAGTGAAGGTGCGAGAGTCTGCAGCCGAGGTGTCGCCTTGTCTACTGACAGTCACTAGTCCATTCTCGTACAAGCACCAGCACCGTTCACGTACCAGCATAGGCAGAAAGCCCTCCAACTATTGTTATAATCAGAACAACAATCGACCATAGTATCAGCCAAGCAAAAGGCGCCGTGTAGTCTCGATGCGGCACAACAAGTGGTGACTGGCAAGTACTTTCCTTGTCTGCGGCATATCTGCGACGGAGATTCCTTACGGAGCTCCTCCACATGTAGACGTTGAGCGGCAGTATCACGCTCAAGGCAATGAAAAAGAAGCCCATGCTTGCGAGGGGTTGGGAATGGGTCACCAGTACGTCCAAAACTGACGCAACTAACCCACCGACATTGAAGACTACTAGATAGGAGATGAGCCAGATTCCATAGATCAGCACATACACAGGCGCGACCAAGAATGTTGGGAGTGAACGTCCGAATATCATTCTCACCAACAGATAAATCCAAGGGAGCACTAGAAGAATCGAATGCTTCGCACCGGCGGCGGCATAAGATTCACCGTGCAGCCTCCTAAAGCGAGCCACGAGTAAACAGGTCAAAGCCGCAACCGGAGCCCACAAAAGTCCTAGTATGGATAGCAGCAGGATCGAGACCGGAATCCAGAAGAAAAACTCACCAACGCTGATTATGTGTTCCATGTGACCGTCCAGAGGTTGTTCAACTGGAGTTAATCCCGGCTGACAGGCGCCTGCGATTCAAATAGGATCTTCGGATAGTAGAGACGTTCGTTAGTGTTGTCATTGGGTCTAAGCGCCACGGAGACTAATGTGACAGAAGACGTTCCAATAGGCACTGTGAAGCTACCTGTACTGAGCATGTTCGCAGCGCGCACTGTCCTGCAGATCCGATCTGTGCCACTAAAGAACAACATAGAGTATGTTCGATCAAAGCAGAATTCGTAGGAATTGATGGTAATGTCTTGAACGCAGCCGGGAATGTGATTCCATGTCGCGTCGAATTCTCTGCCTGACCTGAACGTGATGTTGACGTTGCTTATCCTAGGGACGTCACACGTGAGGTACTTAAGATTGCGCTTAGCATGAGCAGCATCTTGTTCGGTGATTGGCCACCCCTTGTTATTGATACCACTAACTCCAAAGTGGTTTATTTTGGGCACCCACCACCCCACGTGTAGCAGCGTTTCAAGGACGCCATGGTCATCTGCCGCTTCCGAGATACATTCCCTTCGCTGCTTCCCTTCTTTCATCCCGCATATGCCATCTACAACAAATAGATGGTCCGCAAGGAATTTGTTTCTTGGGTTCCATGCAATATCTAAGGTTTCAGAAGGCGTACCGCTATCTGCGACGAGAATCTGAAGGCTGGCATACGGAATGTCATGTTTCATGCAAGGCAATCCCCGCCCCGGATCAGGTAGATCAACGATGGGAACACCAAAAATTGAAAGCAGCCTGTTTGAGCAAGCGAAGTTGTCGTACTGAAGCCATTCGTAACGGTCGAGGTCGCGCTTGAGAGCAGTCTGTTTTACCTGGCTACCATGAAGTTGTACCCAGAGACTGTGTGGCTTCTCAAATTGGAGGCAGTTTATAGTGTCAAACTTTTCCGACTGACTCGGATCTGTGTTCGTCGGGAGGCAACTCTCGAAGCCATGAGTCGCGCCGCCTGCCGCGGGAGCCTGGCCCGTAGCTGTGCTACCTGTGTCATCCAGGGCCAGTACAGAAGCCAACTGCGTTGCATCTTGCTTTAAGGTAGGGCTATGCCCCGCATTCGCCTCGAACTGTCGTCCGTACGGCGTGTCCAGCAGGGCCGCATACACGGTGTTACCGGCCTTGAGCTTCGCAAGCTCCGCCTGCGTGGTGCTCTGGTTCGCGCTGAACATAGCGGTGGAAGTCGCGGAGCACTCGCCGTCCATCTTAGCCTTGGTCGTGGTGGCGTACTGCGCAAGGATGTCGTTGAAGGATATGTAGGTTGGCGTCGTCGAGGTGGCACCGCCCGGGGTGGAAGTGGCGCTGTCCTTGCCGCCCCCGCCGGTAGAGCCGTTCATGCACTTGAGCAACGCCGTCTGCGCCGCCTTGTACGTGGTGGATGTCGCCACCGCATCGGACAGCTTGCCTATCATCTCGCCCACTATCGCCCGCTCGTCCCAGGTGACGTACACCGGGGAAGACGTGGCCGACGTTGCCGTGGCGTGGCTCGCCACCACGCGGAACTTGCGCGTGCCCCGCGTGGTGAACGACACGTCCTTGGTCAGTGAAGTGGTCTTCGCTCCCAGGTCTGTCCAGCCGCCGCCAGCGCCCTGCTGCCACTGGTAGGACACGCCGGACGGCGCGGTCGAAGTGGCCGTTAGCGTCACGGTGCGCATGGTGGAGGACGCAGACAGGGGAAACTCGGGCGACGCCGAGACGCTCACGCTCATGGGCCGCCATTGCACGGTCAACACGCCGGACGCCGCGCTGCCCCCGCCGGACGGGTAGTTGACCGCGAACCTGAAGAAGCTGACGCTGGTGGTGGCGGAGCTTACGCTGTGCGTGGTGGATGTGGCCGCCAGGTTCGTCCACGCGCCGTTGCCCCACTTCTGCCAGCGATACGACGCGCCGCCCGGCGCGCCGGTGACGGTGGCCGTCAGCGCGGCCGACTGGCCCACGAACAGGTCGTCGCTGGCCACAGACGCGCTGACGCAGGGCGTCCCAGCCGCCAGGCTACTCGATGGCGCGCCCCACTTGGAGTCGTAGGGGGCGCCGTCGCCGCGCGCGCTTACGCGGAACTGGTACGTGGCGCCGCACGCCAGGCCGGTGGCGGCGCGCGTGGTGGTGGCCAGCTCGTCGCCCACGACGGTCCAGGGGCCGCTCGAAGTGGCCGCGCGCTCCAGCCGGTAGCGGTGCGCGTTGGCGACCGCGTTCCACGACAGCGCAATGCTGCTGGTGGAGTTCACCGTCGCGCTCAGGCCCGTGGGCGCGGGGGCCTTTGGCGAGGCGGCGACGACGATGGCGAATGTGCGCTGCTTGGAGCCGCCTATGGCGTCGGTCACCCTGTACGTTGCGGTGTACGAGCCGGCCACGGTGGGAGTGCCGCTTATGGTGCGCGTGGATGTGGAGAAAGACAGGCCCGGCGGCAGGTTGGACACGCTATAGACGAGTGACGGCGCGCCGCCCGTGGCGGCGGGCAACGTCGCCGTGAACGGCCGGCTGGTCGTCGCGGCGTAACTCTGCACGACGGGCAGCACCAGTTGCTCGTGCACCACCACGGTGACCTCGTCCAACGGCACGCCGCCCGAAGTCCTGAGCAACTTGAAGATGTGGGTGCCGGTCTCGCAACCCTTGAACGTGAAGGTGGCGCTTCCCTTGAAGTTGCGAGTGGCGCGAGTGGCGCCCGTGCCGGCTGAAACGGGACACGTTTTGCCCTCCGTGAAGGCGTCCGGGTACTCGACCTTGGCGACTGTCAGCCACGTGGGCTTGACGTCGAATGCGCTGACGCTCGTGGTGCTGCCCTTGTGGATGGCCGTGGGCGACGCGCTCAGATTGCCGCTCACGGGCCACAACGTCACCTCAACCGTGGTGCTCGCAAGTTCGACTTTGCCGTCTTTCGTCAACAGCCTGACGACCGTGATGCCGACTTTACACCCGATGAACGTCTTTGTCCTTACGCTGGAAGTCGCGGCCGTGGCCCCTCCGGACGCGGACGCCCCACCACTGGGGCCGAAGATCGGGGTTTCCAGTTCGGGGCAGCTACCTACCGGCACTAACGCGTCGTTGGCCTTGGAGTCTGCGAACTTGACTTCGAGGTTAGCCGGAGTGGTCTCGTAACTCACAACCGTCTGTCGGGCCACGGGCACGGGGTTGACAGACACGCTGAGGCTGGCGGTGGGCGTAGGTGTAGGAGCTTTTGTCACCACTATGGTGGTGCTCGCCAGTTCCAGTTTCCCGGCTTTCTTCAACAGCCTGATGGTGGTGGTGCCGACGCTACACCCCAGCATGGTGATCGTACCGGAGGCGGGCTTCTTCGCCGCTTGGGTAGCGCCGCCCGGAGTTTCGCCGCCGTTGCCGCAGGTGTTCACGGGCACTGCGTTCTTGTTGGAGTATGTGAAACTTATCTCGGTGCCGGATAGAGAACTGGCGTACGTCACGGTAGTGGTCGCGCCCACCGCGATGGTACTGTGCGTCGCCACAAGGCTGCCGGTGGGCGTAGGAGTGGCTACGGGCGGTGTGGTAGTGGCGGGCTTAATCACACGTATCGTGACGCTCGCCAGCTTGATGTTTCCGGCTTTCTTCAACAGCCTGATGGTGGTCGTGCCGACGCTGCACCCCAGCATGGTAATCGTACCGGAGGCGGGCTTTTTCGCCGCTTGGGTATTCACGCCCGGAGTTTCGCCGCCGTTGCCGCAGGTGCTCACGGGCACCGCGTTCTTGTTGGAGTATGTGAAACTTATCTCGGTGCTGGAGAGAGAACTGGCATACGTCACGGTAGTGGTTGCGCCCACCTCTATAGTAGCGCTCGCCGCTGTAAGACTGCCGGTGGGCGTCGCCGGCGTAGTGGTAGCCGGCGGCGTCGGCGTGGGAGTGGGAGTAGACGTGGGCTTAGGCGTGGGTGTGGGCACGGGATTGATGGTTATCGAGGCCGTGTCCAACTGCACGTTGCCGCTGGCGGTCAACAGTTTCAACGTGTATATCCCCGTCAGGCAGGCGGTCAGCGTAATGCTGCCGTCGCCCGTGAAGGGCGGACTGACGCCCAATGTCGCCATGTCCGCGTCGTAACCCGGGCCTCCGCACTCGCCCGCCGGGTCCAAGGCAGGGTACTGATACTTTATCTTGACCGATAGGTTCGACGGCGAAACGTTCGTGGCGTTTGCGGTGAAGGCGCTGTATTGGGTGATTGGAGACGCGGAAACCGAAAGGTCGCCGCTGGGCGGCGGCGGTACCCATGCCTTGTTGGAATTGGCCGACGCGCAGTTGCTCTGCTCGTCGCAGCCGCTGACCCTGACCATGTACCACCGCTGTCTTTGCACGTTGTTGAAGGATACGGTGCCCGAGGACGACCTCGTCGCGCTTCTGTAATCGGTGTAAGGCCCTGTCAGGGAACTCGACTTCCGCAGCGTTATCGTCCACGATTCGGATGACTGCGAACTGGCCCCAGACAGCCAGTTGTAAGTGACCGTCAGGTCGTCGTCGGTGCGTGTGATAGAGGCTTGAACGGACAAGCTGGGCGGGTTCGGAGCGGGCGTATCGGTCGGGGTCGGAGTATCGGTCGGCGTGTTTGTGGGAGTGGGCGTGTTGGCCTCGACGGTGACGCTGGCCGTGTCCAACACCTTCCTTGGCGATACGGTCACCAGCTTCAGCGTGTGCGTCCCGGTCTGGCATCCCCTGAACGTGAAGCTGCCGTTGCCGATTAAGGATACATAAGAGGGTATCCCTGCGGGATCCGCGTCATACCCCGGGTCGTCGCAACCGCCCGACGACATCGCGGGGGAGATGTATTCTATCCTGAGGGACAGGTTCGACGGCGAGACGTTGGTGGCCCTTATGGTCGTGGTGTCGTAGTACAGGCCGATATTGGACGGCGACGCGGAAAGGCTGCCGCTGGGCGCGGGCGTGGGCGTTGGCGTTGGTGGCCTGGGCGTGGGCGTTGGCGGCCTGGGTGTAGCCGTGGGCGGCACAGGGGTAGGCGTGGGCGGCACTGGTGTAGGCGTGGGTGGCCTGGGTAACTGTTCAGAGTTGATGATACGAGCTTGGCTTTGGGGCGGCACCCCCATCCTAACCTTCCCCCATCAAGGGGGAAGGGACTTTTTGGAAGGCTTACGCCTCAAACATACCCCTGTCAGCCCTGCGAGGGGGAAGGGACTTTCTGGAATCACGAAGTCTGAGTAGATACCGGCTTGGGTGTGGCCGTGGGTGGCACAGGCCACTATGCCCAGCGCGAGGAACACGATTGCGCTAACGCGCCCGAAGCCGTCGGAGCTATCCATCTTGGCTGCTCGCTTCACTTTTTTCGAGTGAATGTAGCGGAATGGTACAGCAGTATGAGTAACATGGCAATCACTGCAACAAGTAAGTAATGGTTCAGAGTCGATGGGGAGAGTCTGAACAGCACCCTCACCCCCATCCCCGTATCAAGTACGGGGCAGGCTCTAACCCGTTCGGCAGGCTCAGGGCAGGCTCTTCTCCCATCAAGGGCTGACAGGGGTATGTTTTGAGAATAACAGCGTTGCGCTGGCGACGTCACCCCCATCCTAACCTTCCCCCATCAAGGGGGAAGGGACTTTTCGGAAGGCTCACGCCCCAAACATACCCCTGTCAGCCCATCAAGGGAGAAGGGACTTTTGGCAATCAAGCCAGAACTTTCCCTATCCGGCGGGGAACGTGAAGCGGTCGGGGCAAGGGCGGCCGCTGTGGTACAATCGCCCTCGCCCAACTCCACATTCGAGGTGTCCACGTGAACAACGGCTGGCGCGAGCGCGCAGGAAGTCCATTCACCCCGTTCAAGCAGTCCGCCGCCGGTTCGCGCGGCATGGTGTCGTCCAACCACCCCATGGCGTCCGCGGCGGGCGCGGAGATGCTGGCGATGGGCGGCAACGCCATCGACGCCGCCGTGGCGACCGCGTTCGCGCTTACCGTCGTCGAGCCGATGATGGTGGGCATTTTCGGCGCGGGCATGGTGAACTACTACGACGCCGAATCCGGCGAGTCCATCACCATCGACAACTACGCCGTGGCCCCCGCCGCGGCGTCCGAGCGAATGTACGAGCCTGTCTCGGACGAGTGGCCGGACTACCTGGAGGCCGCAGGGCGCAAGAACCGGCTCGGCTACCTTGCGGTGGGAGTGCCGGGCAACCTCAAGTGCTGGTGCCACCTGGTGGAACGCTATGGCAGGCTCGACCTCGACGCCGTGACGCAGCCGGCCATACGCTACGCCGAGAACGGCTTTCCGGCGAGCGCCTACCTGGTGAAGATAATCGCCGACAACCGGGACGACCTGGCGCGATTTCCCGCCACCAGGGAGGTGTTCCTCCCGAACGGCGAACCGCCCACCGTGGGACAGCTCATCCCGCGCAGGGACTACGCGCGCACGCTGCGACGCATCGCCGAGAACGGCTCGGGCGAGCTGTACGGCGGCGAGTTGGGCCGCGCCGTGGCCGAGGATATGCGGGCCAACGGCGGCATCATCACGCTGGACGACCTGCGCGGCTATGAGCTCAGGTATCGCCAGCCGGTGCGGGGCAGCTACCGCGGCAAGGAAATCGTGGCGGTGGGGCCCACAAGCTCCGGCGGGGTGCACATCGTCCAGGCGCTCAACATCCTGGAGGGGTTCGACGTTGGCGCGATGGGATTCGGCACGGGCGAGTCCGCGCACCTGCTGGCCGAGACGCTCAAGATAGCGTTCGCGGACAGGTTCGAGTACCTGGGCGACCCCGATTTCGTGGAGGTGCCGGTGGAGTGGCTCACGTCCAAGGGCTACGCCGAACGGAGACGGACGGAAATCGACCCGGAGCGCGCCCGCTCTTACGCGCCGGGCGAGGTTACGGTGGCACTCGGCGAGTCCAACAACACCACGCACTTCACGGTGGCGGACGGCGACGGCAGCGTCGTCTCCATGACGCAGACGATCCACGAGGCGTTCGGCTCCAAGGTGACGGTGCCGGGCACCGGTATGCTGCTGAACAACAACATGTACATCTTCGACCCGCACCCCGGCACGGCCAACTCCATCGCGCCCGGCAAGCGGATGCTCTCCAGTATGTCGCCCACCGTCGTGCTGGAGGACGGGCGGCCGCTGTTCGCGCTGGGCACGCCCGGCGGCACGCGCATTTTCGCGTCGGTGCTCCAGGCCATCGTGAATGTCATAGACCACGGCATGAGCCTTCAGGAGGCGGTGGAGGCGCCCCGCGTCTGGACGCAGGGGCAGCAGGTGGAGGTGGAGGAGGGGGTGTCCGCGAACACGAGGGAAGCGCTGGCCGCGAAGGGCCACGACGTGAGCGTGGTGGCGCGCGTGGCGGGCGGCATGAACGGCGTGATATTCGACCACGCGGCCGGCCTCATCCACGGCGCGGCGTGCTGGCGCGCGGACGGCGCGCCCGTGGGAATCTCCGGCGGCCCCGCCCGCGCGGACGTGGACTACCGCATGTAGGCAGCCGAACTCAGAAAGTTCCTTCCCCCTTACCTCACTCCTCTCCCACCAGGGGCTTACAAGGGTAGGTGCTCAGAAATCAAGGCTGTTGCTTCCCGTTCGGCACCCCCATCCTAACCTTCCCCCATCAAGGGGGAAGGGACTTTTCGGAGAAGGCTTACGCCTCAAACATACCCCTGTCAGCCCACCAGGGAAGAGGAGGGCCGCAGTTCGCCCCCTAGCCCATTCCCCTATATGATAAGATTGCTACGCAGCCCGCGCGGCTGCGCCGGACCACCAAACGATTTCCTCAAGGAGTACGCATGGCCACCGAAGCTAAAGAGTACAAGGTAGTCGGCACGCGGCCCATCAGGCACGACGGCGTCGATAAGGTGACGGGCAGGGCGCTGTACGGCGCCGACATGCGGCTGCCCGGCCTGCTGCACGGCAAGGTGCTTCGCAGCCCGCACGCGCACGCGCGCATCAAGTCCATCGACACCAGCAGGGCGGAGGCCCACCCCGACGTCCGCGCCGTGGTGACCACCGCGGACCTCGCGCCCACGCCGCCCACGCCGCAGATGGCCGTGCTCGGCGCGCCCATCAGCGAGAACGTCCTGGCCAAGGGCAAGGTGTTCTACAAGGGTCACCCCGTCGCGGCAGTGGCCGCCGCCAGCCCACACGCCGCCGAGGATGCGCTCGCGCTGATAGACGTGGAGTACGAGCCGCTGCCCGCCGTCACCAACGTCGAGGACGCCATGCGGGAGGGTGCGCCGGTTCTCCACGAGCACTGGGAGAACAGGCCGACGCCCGGCGGCGACGCCACCGAGGGACGCAACATCGCGGGGTTCGAGCAGCACGTGTTCGGCGACCTGGACGCGGGCTTCGCGCAGGCGGACGTGACGCTCGAGCGCGAGTTCCGCACCAAGACGGTCCACCAGGGCTACATCGAGCCGCAGAACGCCACCGCGTGGTGGGCGCCCAACGACCGGCTGACGGTCTGGTGCAGCAGCCAGGGACACTTCGGCATACGCGACGCCACCGCGCGGGTGCTGGGCGTGCCGGTCTCGGACATAAAGGTGGTTCCCATGGAGATAGGCGGGGGATTCGGCGGCAAGCTGAACGCCTACCTCGAGCCGGTGGCCGCGGCGCTGTCGAAGAAGAGCGGCCATCCCGTGAAGATGACGATGAGCCGCACCGAGGTAATGGAAGCCACCGGCCCAACGTCGGGCGCGCACGTGCGCGTCAAGATTGGCGCGACCAGCGAGGGCCGCATCACAGCCGCCCACGCCTACTACGCCTTCGAGGCGGGCGCCTATCCGGGCGCGCCGCTGTCCGGCGCAAACGCGGCCATCTTCGCGCCCTACAACATCGAGAACGTCCAGATAGACTCCTACGACGTCGTGGACAACAAGCCCAAGACGTCGCCCTACCGCGCGCCGGGCGCGCCGATAGTGGCGTTCGCAGTCGAGAGCGTGGTGGACGAGCTGGCCGAACGGCTGGGCATGGACGCCGTTGACCTGCGGCTGCTCAACGCCGCGCGTGAGGGCACGCGACGCGCGGACGGCGTGATGAACCTGGTCATCGGCGCGCAGGAGGTCATGGAGGCGGTCAAGTCCCATCCGCACTACAACGCCCCGCTCGAAGGCCCCAACCGCGGCCGCGGCGTGAGCATGGGATTCTGCCGCAACAACACCGGAATGTCGTGCGTCGTCGCCAACGTGCTGTCCAACGGCAGGGTGAGCCTGGTGGAAGGCTCGGTGGACATCGGCGGCACCCGCACCGCCGTCGCCCAGCAGTTCGCCGAGGTGCTTGGCATACCGGTCGAGAACGTGATCCCGCAGGTGGCCGACACCGACACCATCGGCTACACGTCCAACACCGGCGGCAGCGGCGTCGCCTTCAAGACCGGCTGGGCCGCATACGAGGCCGCCAACGACGTGAAGCGGCAGCTAATCGAGCGCGCCGCGCTGCTGTGGGAGACGACCGCAGACCAGGTGGAGTACGTGGACGGCTCGCTGCGTCACTCGTCCGACCCCGAGCTGAGCATGAGCTTCGACGAGATAGCCGGCCAACTGCCGCAGACCGGCGGCCCGGTGGTGGGACGCGCGAACATCAACCCGGGCGGCTCCGGCGGCTCCTACGCGGCGAACATCATCGACGTGGAGGTCGATCCCGACACCGGCAAGATAGACATACTGCGGATTACCGCGTTCCAGGACGTGGGATTCGCGATTCACCCCAGCTATGTGGAAGGCCAGATCCAGGGCGGCACCGCCCAGGGAATCGGCTGGGCGCTGAACGAGGAGTACTATCTGAACGACGACGGCGCCATGGCGAACTCCAGCCTGCTGGACTACCGGATGCCGACGTCCCTCGACCTGCCGATGATAGAGAGCGTGATAGTCGAGGTGTTCAACCCAGGCCATCCCTACGGAGTGCGCGGCGTGGGCGAGGCCAACATCTGCCCGCCGCTGGCCGCCCTGGCCAACGCCGTACACGACGCCACGGGCGTGCGTATGACCAGCCTGCCGATGAACCCGGGCGCGGTGAGCAAGGCCATCGCGGAGGGGTAGTCGTTAGTGGTCGGTTGTCAGTTGTTAGTGACTGCTGGCCCGGCTGACCGTGACAAACCCACTCGCAGTAGAGCGCATCTCTGGTAGGGGCGGGTTTCAAACCCACCCGATGCCCCGTACACAGTGGGCGCCGTGACGGGCCGGCTTTGCTATCGCGGACTCATACGACTTACGCGAGAGGTTACGCTATGGCTGCATTGGCTATGCAAGACTACACGGGTACCCCGGACGAACTGTTCGAGCGGGCGCGAAAGGCCATCTACACGCCGGAGTCCGCCGCGCTGATGCTGGCAGCCGTCAACAAGCTGCTGGCGGAAATAGCGCCCGGCGAGGAACCCTACGCCGCCGCGAAACGGCTGACTGCGGAGTGGGACGACTGGGCAATCAAGGCGGGGTACAGGCACTTGAACGATTACTACGAGGACAGCCTCGACCCCAAGAAATTCGCCGTTTCCTACGAGGACATAGACCACGAAGAACTCATAGGTGTCGGAGAGGACATGCTCTGGATATTGAGAGGCGGGATTGACTGACCATTCTCCAGAGGAGTTCGTTCGCGCCGCCGAAATCCGCCTCGACTTGGCTCTGAGTATGTACGACCGAGCTGCGGGTCTGCCCTTTGGCGACCGATACATCGAGATGGCGAATGTCGCGATGGCTGTCTGGAGCGCGGGCGTCGATTTGATAAGCGTTCACATGCTGTTGGACGGCGAGATGAACCTGGGCACGTCGGCCAGTCGTCGTCGCTACTTGGTGAATCGGATTGTGCCGTCTCATCGGCCATTGCGGTTGCGACCTGGCTGGCGGGGGTTGTCGCGGCTGCACGGCTTTCAGCACAACCTTGACTTGAGCGAGGCGGCTTTCGCGGCCAACTGCCGTGAAAGCGCGCGGCTCTTTGCGAGTCTTAACAGCTTGCTCTCCGCCCCGCTCCGTCTGCCGCCGGGCGCCTACGCCTGGCTGGACGAGGTGCGCTAGGCCAAGCAACGGATCGGCGACCCTGGGAGCTGCAAGTGGCAGAAACAACCTACGCGATGGACGGCCACGGCAGACTCAGCCCCTGAGCGCCTCCAGTTTGTCCACCAACTCCCCGACCTGCGACAGGTAGTAGGCCACCATGCCGCGGGGCAGCCAACCCTCGTAGAAGTTAACGTGCAAGGTGCTAGCCCCGGCAAAGGCAGTGATTAAGTCATCGTCGCCGGTCTCCTGGGCGAGGCGATCTATTGCTTGATACAGGCCGCGGTGGTCTCGGTGCAGCCAACCTCGTGTCTCCGCCACGGCCTTGACCATCTGGGCGGCCGCGCCCCAGCCTTTCTCTGACGCCTGAAGCAGGTCGCCATCGCTGAGATACGCCCGCGCCCTTTCCAGAAAGTCACGGCCTGTGGTGTTGTAGTACTCGACGCGGGTTTCCGATGCCAAGGATGTTCACTCCAAGACCGGCAATTCAACCGGACTCTTCCAAATTGTCCGGCGTTGTATCACGCCTGCCCGAACCCTACTCCGCCAGTTGCCTCGCAAGCTCCGCCGGCTCGTTGACCGGCAGGTTACACACGTAGTTGCGGCACACGTAGGCGGTGGCGCGTCCGTTCAGCCGCTCCCTGTCCCGCAGCAGCGGGATGCCGGCGGCGTCCGCTTCGCCGCCCACCAGCACGCGGTTGGGCAGGGCGTTCGCGTACACCTGCGCCAGCAGCGCGCGCGTGTCCGCGTCCGCCGCGCCGCCCAGTATGGCGATCTCCTTCGGCGTGGACAGGTAGAAATCGAGCGCGCACAGCCAGTGCCCCGCCGCCGTCGGGAAGCGCGCCATCAGCTCGCGCGTGGAGCGCAGCGCCGTCACGGCCCGCCGCTCCATGTCGCCGTCGCCGGTGATGACCGCCAGCCGCAGCAGCACGTCCGCCGCCATCGAGCCGCCGCACGGCGCGGCGTTGTCGGACGAGTCGCTGGGACGCACGATAAGCTCTTCGTGGTCCGTTCCGGTGTCGTAGAATTGGCCCGACGCCTCCTCCCAGAAAAGCTCCACCATGTCGTTGCCAAGCTCGATCGCGGCCTGCAGCCACCTCTCTTCCAGCGTGACTTCGTGGAGCGAGAGCAGCCCGTCTATCAGGAACGAGTAGTCCTCCAGGTAGCCGTTCAGTTTCGACCTGCCCTCACCCGTGGCCGGGTCGCGCCGGTACGTGCGCAGCAGCCGGCCGTTCCTGCGCAGCGAGCGCAGCACGAAATCGGCGTTGCGCGCGGCGGCCTCCGCGTAGTCGGGCCGGTCCAGCACGCCGGCGGCCTCCGCGAGCGCCCTCATCGTCAGGCCGTTCCAGGACGTGAGCACCTTGTCGTCCAGTCCCGGGGCCACTCTCTGCGAGCGCACCTCGCGGGCGCGCGCCTTCGCTTCGCGCAGAAACTCGTCGAACGCCTCCTCGCTCACGCCCGCCCGGCTCGCCACCGAGGCGGGATTTGCGGCGAGGTGCAGGATGTTCGATCCCTCGAAGTTGCCCTCCGTCGAGACGCCGTAGCAGGCCGCGAAGAGCCGGGCGTCGCCCTCGCCCAGCGCCTCGATCAACTCCTGCGGCGTCCACACGTAAAACTTGCCCTCCACGCCCTCGCTGTCCGCGTCCTGCGCGGAGTAGAAGCCGCCCTCCGGGCCGGTCATCTCCCGCAGCACGTAGTCCAGCGTCTCCTCGACCACGCGCCGGTAGAGCGGGCTTCCGGTCACCTGGTAGGCGTGCAGGTACAGCTTGGCGAGCAGCGCGTTGTCGTAGAGCATCTTCTCGAAGTGCGGCACCAGCCAGAAGGCGTCGGTGGAGTAGCGGTGGAAGCCGCCGCCGACGTGGTCGTATATGCCGCCGTGGGCCATGCTGTCCAGCGTGAGTTCCACCAACTCCAGCGCCTGCGGGTCTCCGGCGCGGACGTGGTGGCGCAGCATGAACTCGAACGTCATAGGCTGCGGAAACTTGGGCTGCGTTCCCACGCCGCCGAAGCGGTCGTCCACCTGGCCCGCAATGCCCATGTAGGCCTGGCGCAGCACCTCGTCGGTGAGCGGGTCCAGGCTGCGCACGCTCTGCGTGAGCTGTCTCATCCGGGTTACGAGCTGGGTCGTGGCCTTTATCACGTCGCCGCGCCGCTCCCGGTAGGCCTGGGACATTGCGGCCAGCACCCTGGGGAAGCCGGGCATACCGTGGCGGTCATCGGGCGGGAAGTAGGTGCCGCCGTAGTACGGCTTGCAGTCCGGCGTGAGAAACACCGTCATGGGCCAACCGCCCTGTCCGCTCAGCGCCTGCACCGCCGTCATGAAGATGGAGTCGATGTCGGGACGCTCCTCGCGGTCCACCTTGATGCAGACGAAGGCCTGGTTCATCAACGCGGCAATCGATGGGTCCTCGAACGACTCACGCTCCATGACGTGGCACCAGTGGCAGGCCGAGTAGCCCACGCTGAGCAGAATGGGCTTGTCCTCGGCCCTGGCAAGTTCGAGCGCCTCAGGCCCCCAGGGATACCAGTCCACGGGGTTGTGCGCGTGCTGGAGCAGATACGGGCTGGTCTCGTCGATCAAGCGATTTGGCATAACAGACCTACCCCACCGCCAGCGATCGCGCCGCGCGGTGGGCGACGGTCATCTCTTCCAGTTGCTCCAGGCCCTTGCGGGTGTCGCTGGCGGTCTTGGCCTTGTCCGAATTACGGACGCGGTACTTGAACAGCCAGTAGGTGAACTCCTTGGACTGGCTGAATGGGATGGAGGATCGGTGCGGGTAGCCCATCTCTTCCCTGAACAGGTGCAGCAACTCCGCCTCGCTTTTCCAGTAGAGTCGCATAAACGCCCGCTGGGAGAGGTCGCCGTTGAACTGGACGCCGTTGCTCAGCAGCCGCTTCTGTATCTCGCACTCCACCGCGTATTGCAGCGCCTCCTCGACGGTTACGCCGTAGAAGTAGTTGAGAAGGCCCCGGAACTTCTCGACGCCCAGCATGTCCCTGAGCACGCCCTCATCGACGTGCGCCGGGAACCGGCCCGTGAACAGCAGCCGCTCTAGCTCGTCTTCCGGCACCAGGCCCGACAACTCGACACTCAGCCGCTGCGCCAGCGTAAGCCAGTCGAACGCCTCCCCCAGGATGAAGTAGGTGTTGCGGACGCCCCGGTACTCCTCCACGGGCGCGGTCCAGGCGGCCATAGCCTCCAGCACGGCCATGGCCCAGTCCTCGCCATCGCGCACCGCGCTGCGCAGCCGCGCGACAATCTCGTCCGCGCCGACCGTCTGGACCGCCTGCTGGGTCACCGTCGCGCCCTCAGCGCCGCGGCGCGCTCGGACTTGGGCATTCGCAGCAGCGCGAGCAACTCGGCCGCGGGCAGCGTGTTCAGCACGTCCTCGGCCCGGCACCACCCGCGGCGGGCCACGGCGGCACCGAACCGCAGGTTGTCGAGATGTTCGGCGGTGTGGGCGTCGCTGTCGATGACAAACGTTACGCCAAGCTCCCGCGCCCTTCGGACGTGGACGTCCTTGAGGTCGAGCCGCTCCAGCGAGCCGTTAATCTCCAGCACGGTGCCGGTGTCCGCCGCCCCCCGGAACAGCGCGTCGAAGTCCGCCTCGATGGGACGGCGACTGCCGATGAGCCGCGTGGTCAGGTGGCCGATGGCGGTGACGTGCGGGTTGCGCATCGCACTGATTATGCGCTCGGTCATCACGTCCGACGGCTGGTTCATCGCCGAGTGCACCGACGCGACCACCCAGTCCAGTTCCGCCAGCGCGCTGTCGGGATAGTCCATGCTGCCGTCGGCGCGAATGTCCACTTCCGAGCCGCGCAGCACGGCGATGCCGCCCGCGTCGCGCTCCACTTCCTTCAACCGCGCGTTGTGGGCGTCGAGGCGCTCAGGGCTGAGGCCGTTGGCGACGCCCAACCCCTGCGAGTGGTCGGTGATGGCGACGTACTCGTGGCCGCGCTCCCACGCCGCCGCGACCATAAGCTCGATTGGGTCCCGCCCGTCGCTCCAGTCGGTGTGGACGTGCAGGTCGCCCCTGAGGTCGTCCACCCGCACCAGCGGGGGAATTGCGCCCTCGCGGGCCAGCGCGACCTCGGACTCGCCCACGCGCAGCTCCGGCGGCACGTACTGGAGGCCGAGCCGCTCGTACAGCCGCTCCTCCTCGGCGAACTCCTCCAGCTCGCCGGTCTCGACGTCGGTCAGGCCGTACTCGTTGAGAGACAGACCAAGCCGGTTGGCGTGGTCCCTGAGCAGTATGTTGTGCTCCTTGGAGCCGGTGAAGTACTGGAGCAGGGCGCCGTAATGCCGGGGTGGCACCGCCCTGAAATCGACCTGCAAGCCGTCGTCGAGCAGCACCGACGCCTTGGTGCCGCCGTGCGCGATCACCTCGGCCACGTCGGGCAGCGCGACGAAGCCGGCCAGCGCGCCCTCGGCGTCGTGGGTCGCGCACACGAGATCGAGGTCGCCGATGGTCTCCTCGAACCGGCGCAGGCTGCCCGCGGGCGCGAGCGACAGGATGCCGGTGTTGCGTGCCAGCATCGCCGCGACAAGACGTTCCGCGGCGGGCAGCGCGTCGGCGATGGGCGTGCGCTGGTCCTGAGTCCTGGCGAACTGGATGCTGCGCAGGATGTTGTCGGCGGTCTTCTGGCCCAAGCGAGGCAGCGACGCCAGCCGTCCGTCCGAGGCGGCCTGCTCCAACTCCGGGATGGAGGTTACGTCCAGTTCCTTCCACACCCTGGAGATGGTCTTGGGGCCCAGCCCCGGGACACTCAGCAGGTCCAACATGCCGTCGGGAAACTCGGACTTGAGGTTGTCGTAGAACCTCATTCGGTTGGTGGTCACCAACTCGCCGATCTTGTCGGAGATGGCCTTGCCGATGCCGGGTATCTGCCGCAGGTCCTCGCCGTCGTGGACCATCACTTCGAGCTCGGTTGGAAGCCGGGAGATGGTTCGGGCGGCGCGCTGGTAGGCGCGGACGGTGAACACCTTCTCGCCCTTGATTTCGAGAAGGCCCGCTATGTCGTCGAACACATCGGCAATGCGCTGGTTGTTCATGCGGCCCTGCCGCAGCAGCGCTTGTACTTCTTGCCGCTGCCGCACGGACATCGGGAGTTGCGCCCCACCTTGCCCGATCCCCTGGACTTGCCCCGGCGCGAGGGCGTGTCGGCCAGGCGGCCCATCACGCTGGCGCCGCCAGGGGGCGCAGCGACGCGCGACCGCCCGTTCGCTCCCGGACCCGACGCGATCGCGTAGAAGCCCTGGTAGATGGTGCGCACTATGGAGTTCTGGATGCCGTCCTGGAGGGCGAGGAACTTGTCGTGGCCCTCTTTCTTGTACATCACCAGCGGGTCGCGCTGCCCGTAGGCGTACAGACCCACGGACTCCCGAAGGTCCATCATGCCGGTGAGGTGCAGCACCCAGTTGTGGTCTATCGCCCGCAGCATCACCTGCTGGGCAATGCCGCTCGCTACCTCCGGCGTGAGCTTTTCTTCCAGGTCGTCATAGCAGGTGCGCGCGAACCCGTGAAGCCAGTCGGACAGCGCGCCGAAGGACATGTCCAGCACGCTGTCGGGCGTCAGTCCGTGCGCAGCCGGGGGGAAGACGCCGCCCAGGTCCCGCAGGAAGGCGTCGGCGTCCCACTGCGACTCCGTCCTGCCGGCCAGGTGCTCGGACATGATGTCGTCGACCTCCTGCCGCACCATGTCCAGGATGTTCGCTTTGGGGTCCGCGCCGCTGAGCACCTTTTCGCGCTCGCGGTAGATGACGTCGCGATGGGTGTTCATCACGTCGTCGTAGTCCACCAGGTGCTTGCGCATGTCGAAGTGGTAGGCCTCGACCTTCACCTGCGCGTTCTCGATGGACTTGCTTATCATCTTGGTCTCGATGGGCACGTCCTCTTCAAGGCCCGCCCATTCCATGAAGTTGCTGATGCGCTCACCGCCGAAGCGTCGCATCAATTCGTCGTCCAGGGCGACGAAGAACTTGGTGCTGCCCGGGTCGCCTTGGCGTCCGGCGCGCCCGCGAAGCTGGTTGTCGATGCGCCTCGCCTCGTGGCGCTCGGTGCCGATGATGTGCAGGCCGCCGCTGGACATCACGCTGTCGTGCGCCTGCCGCCACTTGCCGGCGCCGATGCCCAGGCTGTCGGGGTTGCCGCCGAGGATGATGTCGGTACCGCGGCCGGCCATGTTGGTGGCCACGGTGACCGCGCCCGGTTGGCCTGCCTGCGCCACTATCGCCGCCTCGCGCTCGTGCTGCTTGGCGTTGAGCACCTCGTGGGGGACGCCCCTGCGCCTCAGCATTTCGCTGAGCAGCTCGGACTTGTCGATGTCGGTGGTGCCCACCAGCACCGGCTTGCCGTCCTCGTGCAGCGCCGCTATCTCTTCGACGACAGCCCTGTACTTGGCGTCCTGGTTCTTGTAGATGAGGTCCGGCTGGTCGTCCCTCACCATCAGCTGGTTTGTGGGAATCTCCACCACTTCCAGCTTGTAAATCTTCCAGAACTCCTCGGCCTCGGTCGCCGCCGTACCGGTCATGCCGGCCAGCTTGTCGTACAGCCGGAAGTAGTTCTGCAGCGTGATGGTGGCGTAGGTGATGGTCTCGCGGCGCACCTGCACGCCCTCTTTCGCCTCGAGGGCCTGGTGCAGCCCGTCGGAGAAGCGCCGACCGGTCATCAGCCGCCCGGTGAACTCGTCCACTATCACGACCTGGCCGTTGGACACCACGTAGTCGCGGTCGCGTTGGAAGATGTTCTGCGCCCTGAGCGCAGTCTCCACGTGGTGCACTATCCGGAAGCTGGCCTCGCTGTCCTCGTACAGCGATTTGATCCCGAGAAGGCGCTCCACCTTGTTCATGCCTTCAGGGGTCAGCGAGACCGACCGGTGCTTCTCGTCGATGTCGTAGTCGCGGCCCTCCGCGAGGCTGGGCACCACGCGGGCGAATCTCGTGTAGTCCCTGGGCGTCTCCTCGGCCGGTCCGCTGATGATGAGCGGCGTCCGCGCCTCGTCGATCAGGATGTTGTCCACCTCGTCCACGATGGCGAACCGGCGCTCTCTCTGCACCTTCTGCGAGGTGTGGAGCACCATGTTGTCCCGCAGGTAGTCGAAGCCGAACTCGTTGTTGGTGCCGTAGGTGATGTCGGCGGCGTAGGCCTCCCGCCTGTCTGCGGCGCGCAGCGACTCCATGCCTGCGGAGGAGTTGTTGGCGTCGGGCTCGTAGACGTAGGATCCCTCGTGCTGGAGCACGCCGACGCTGATGCCCAGCATGTCGTACACCTGTCCCATCCACTGCGCGTCGCGCCGCGCCAGGTAGTCGTTCACGGTGACCACGTGCACACCATCGCCGGTTAACGCATTGAGGTAGGCGGGCAGCGTAGCGACGAGCGTCTTGCCCTCGCCGGTCCGCATCTCCGCTATCTTGCCCTCGTGCAGGGCGAACCCGCCGATTAGCTGCACGTCGAAGTGGCGCTGGCCGAGCGTGCGTTTGGCCGCCTCCCTGACGGCGGCGAACGCCTCGTGGAGGATGTCGTCGGTCGTCTCGCCGTCTCGCAGCCGCGAGCGGAACTCATCGGTCAGCGCGCGCAGCTCGGCGTCGGTCATCGCCTCGAACTCCGGCTCCAGGTCGTTTACGTCGTCGACCACCTGCCGCCGAATCTTCTTGATGACCCCTTCGTTGGAGCCGCCGATCAGTTTTGTGAGGGTCTTCAGCATATTGCGCCCTCTCTTATCCCTTGGTCACATGAGCATCTGTCGAAGTACGGCCGCCAGCACAGCGGCGACGAGAACGCCCATCACCCCTACACCCCACAGAAGTATCTTGATTGCCGTCCTGACTTCGGCGATTGACGCGGTGACCTCCGTTCTGAGCTCGGCGATTGACGCGGTGAGATCAGTCCTGACTTCGGCGATTGACGCGGTGAGATCAGTCCTGACTTCGGCGTCTGACGCTGTGAGTTCTGTCCTGAGTTCGGCGATTGCCGCAGTAAGCTCCGCCCTCAGTTCAGCATTTGACGCGGTGAACTCCCTTCTGAGTTCGGCGTCTGACGCGGTGAGCTCCGTCCTGAGTTCGGCGATTGACGCGGTGAGCTCCGTCCTGAGTTCGGCGTTTGACGTGGCGAGATCCGCCCTCAGTTCGGCGATCGCCGCCTTGACGTCGGAAATATCCGCCTTGGTGGCCATGTGTTCGTATCCGCCCTCGAGTCGGCTGAGGCGTTCTTCTACCGTGGCCATCAGTTTCTCCTTGTGGTTTCAATCCCGCCCCTGGAGCTGTCATGCCCCCGCGCCATCGCCTACACCTCGTCGAACAGCGCGCCCACGGACAGGCCGCTGTGTATGCGGTGGATGGCCTCGCCGAGCAGCGGCGCGACCGACATGATCCGCATCGCCTCGGTCCGCTTGCACTCGGCTATCGGCAGCGTGTCGGTTACGAAGAACTCCTTCACGCCGCTCTTGCCCATGATGGCCGGCGCGTCTCCGCACAGCACACCGTGCGTCACCGCGCAGTAGATGTCGTTGGCGCCGAACTCCCGCAGCACGTTCATTGTCGAAACCATGGTCCCGCCGGTGCTTATCTCGTCGTCCACCACGAGCGCGTCCCTGTCGCTCACGTCGCCTATGATGATGGACTCCATGATGCTGTCGGCGTTGGCGACCCGCTGTTTTTCGGCGATGGCGATGGGCGTGTTCAGGATGTTTGCCGTGTCCCGCGCCCTGCGCGTGCCGCCCGTGTCGGTCGCGGCGACCACCAGGTTGTCGCCGTTGCGGCTGGCGAAGGGCCGTGTGAGCATGGGTATGGCGGTGAGCTCGTCAACGGGGATGTTGAAGAAGCCCTGTATCTGCCCGGCGTGAAAGTCCACCGTCAGCACCCTGTCGGCGCCGGCGACCTCGATGAGGTTGGCGACCAGGCGCGCCGTGATGGGCACGCGGGGCTGGTCCTTCTTGTCGCTGCGCCCGTAGGCGTAGTAGGGAATCACGGCGGTGATGCGCTCGGCCGACGCCCGTTTGGCGGCGTCGATCATGATGAGCAACTCCATGATGTTGTCGTTGACCGGCGCCGCTATCGGCTGCACCAGGAACACGTCGCGTCCCCTGATGTTCTCCCGGATTCTCACGAACGTGTTGTCGTTCTTGAACTTGAACACTTCGCAGACGCCAAGACCGATGCCCAGGTACGAGCAGATGTCCTCTGCCAGCTTGGGGTGAGCCTTTCCGGTGAACACTTTCAGTTCGTCGAACGCGGGCATTTCACTTCCTTGAAATGAGTTGCGCCGCCAGACGCGGGGCGCGTTCCGTGGGCGGCGAAATCGGGCGCCACAGCCGCATTATAGCATACCCGCCCGCGCCCACCCGAACCCGAAAGACGCGCGCCAGGGCGCCCGTTTTACCCCAGAAATTCCTCGATCCAGCCGTCGTGGTCGGCCTGCCGCATCGCCCGCGCCATCAGCTCCGGCGACGTCGCGCTCGCCGCCACTTCGCCCGGGTCGGCACCCTCCCGCAGCGCGCGCAGCGTGTCGTACACCGCCTTCACCGCCGCCTGAAACGGTATGTGCCCCTGCAGGGCCACCCGCACGCCGTTCTCGGCGAGCGCGGCGCGGTCTGAGAGCTCCGGCGTGGTGCCGCCCAGCAGCAGCGGCAGGCTGGTGGCTTCGCGCACCGCCCGCAGCTCGTCCAGCGTCTGCGCTCCCGCGAGGAAGATGGCGTCCACGCCCGCCCGCTCGTACGCGCTTACGCGGCGCACCGTCTCGGCCACGCCCGCCAGCCGCAGCGCGCTGGTGCGGCCCGCCACCACGAGGTTGGCGTCCTGCCGGCCCGACAGCGCGGCCCTCATCTTGCCCACGCCCTCCTCAAGCGAGATGAGACCGCCCTCGCCGCCGAATGGCAGGGGCAGCAGCGTGTCCTCGATAGTGAGCGCGGCGACTCCGGCGCTCTCGAGCTCCTCCACGGTCCGGCGGACGTTCAGGGCGTTGCCGTAACCGTGGTCCGCGTCCACCATCAGGCTGATCGACCCTGCGCGGCATATGCGGTACGCCTGCTGGGCGAACTCGGTCAGGGTCAGCGTAATCAGGTCGGGCGCGCCTATCACCGTCGCCGCGCCTATCGACCCCGCGAACATCCCCACGTCGAACCCCAGGTCTTCGGCGATTCGCGCCGAGATGGGGTCGAACACCGACGCGGGGTGCACACACTCGTCGCCCGCGAGAATCTCTCTGTAGCGCTCGCGCCGTTTTGTCAGATCCATGGGATGCCTCCGGTTGGTGGTTAGCAGGTCGGTTAGTCAGTATGTCGGTTGTTCAGTAGGTCAGCAACTGGTTGTCGGTTGTCAGCGAGCGAAGGGCCGGTAGTCAGAAAACTGACTAACTGAAATACTGACAAACTAACCCACTCTCTTGTACACCACGCGCGTGCGGTTGGTCGCGTAGGGGCGGATCTGCGTAATCCAGTCGCCCTTGTCCGACGCCGTCTTCCACTCGTCGGTGGTGGGCAGGTCGGGTGAGTCGATCTCGTACACGGCGGCGTATCTCGCCACGCCCTCCACGTCGCCCGACTCCACGCGATAGCGCGCGCAAGAGCGGACGCCGGGCACGGTGAGGATGTTGGGCACGTGCTGGGTGTCGTAGATGCGGTTGAAGTCGTCCTCGAGCTCCGGGGGTATGTCCATCTGCACCAGGTAAATGTATCCGGCCATGGCGGAAACTCCTTTCGGTTTGGGGCGCTGCCGCTCATGCGGCGTTCGCTGGGGCTAGCCGAGAATGTAGGCGACTATGCTGCGCTCCAGCGCCAGCGCCGCTTGCTCGGCCTGCGGCAGCTTTTCGTCGTCGCCAAGCGTCAGCACGAACGCGACGCCGAGCAGCCGGCCTATGCGAAAGTCCACGATAGTGGACGACACCTGCTCGCCGCTGACGTCGTACAGCACCCTGAGCGCGGCGGTCTCGTCGTAGAACCCCCGCGGCCGCAGCCGCTCGATCTCGGCTATGCGGTGCTCGTGCGGCAGGTCGCGGCCCACCTGCTCCTCGAACTGCTTGAGGAACACGTTGGATATCCAGTCCGACGCCGATTGGGGCGTCTCGAACAGGTGGACTGTGGTACACACCACAATATCGGTGCCGGGGGCAAAGGGGAACGACTCGGCCGGCCTGACGAACTCGCGCACGTGGCCCGTGATTCGTCCCGCCTCGCTGTAGGACTCCTCGGTGTTGCCGGGGAAGCTGCCTTCCGCCAGCTCCGCGTTGTCCAGCGGACCGTCCTTGGTCATCTGGAAGCCGTGGAACTGCGGGGGCAGGTCCTCCACGTCCGGCATCATGCCGGGGAGGTCGTCCTCCCGCACGTCCAGCGTTGCCCTTGTGATTGGATCGCTCACATTCCCGAACACCCTCTCCGGCGAATCGCCGCGCTTGCCGGCCACATTCTACCCCAATTGGCACCTCAAGAGTCCACGCATACACTAGCGCGGGACGGAAGGGCTGCTGTCGGAAGTGTTTGACCATCGGCTTTAGCGTGTGTATGATTTATACACACTATAACGGGAGGGTCATTCATGGCGAGGGTCCAGTTGATAATCCCCGACCAGGACAAAGAACAGTTTGTGCGTCAGGCGCGCAGGGAGGGCCTGACCTTCAGCGCGTGGCTGCGAGCCGCGGCCCAAGAGCGGCTGCGGGCCAATCGGCGTTCTTTCGGCTTCGAGAATATGGAAGCCCTCGAGGATTTTTTCGCTTATTGCGATTCCCTCCCCGGCCCCGAACGGGAGCCGGACTGGGAAGAGCATCTGGCCGTTCTGAACGAATCGAAGATGCGCGGCCTCCCCGACGTATGATCTTCATCGATACGAACGTCTTCATGTACTTCGTTGGCAGCCCTCACCCCCTCCAAGTGGCTGCTCGGAACTTCTTTCGCCGCGCTCAGCAGGAGGAAACCCCCCTCTACACCTCCGCGGAGGTGCTGCAAGAGATGGTTCACATCTATACCTCTCGACGCCGGATGGAGACGCTGGACGCCGCGCTGTTACTCATAGACCGATACGGGGTAGTGGTATGGCCACTGGAACGAGAGGACGTGCTGGTCGCCGTGCGGCTCAGCGAGCGGCATCCGGAGCTGAGCGCGCGAGACCTGTGCCACCTGGCAAGCTGTCGCAGGCGCGGCGTCCGGGAGATAATGACCTTCGACGAGGCCCTCCGCGCGGCGTCGCAGTACCCCTGCCGCGAGGGATAAAGGAGATGGTATGGCTACCCTCAACATCTTCGTCAGCTTCGAGTTCGATAGGGACAACGACCTCAAAAACAGTTTCTATGATCAGGCCGAGAGACATAGCACTCATCGAATCAGCAACTGCTCGCTCAACGAAACCTACCGAGATGAAGTCTGGAGGAACAGGGCGCGGGCGGCCATCCGACAGTGTGACGTGGTAGTGGTTCTCATTGGTCAGGACACGCATAACGCCCAAGGTGTCATAGTCGAAACGGACATGGCCCGCAGCTTTGGCAAGCCGATCATCCAGGTCAGGCCCCAGGACAGGCCGTATCAGGGGCTAACCCGTCTCGGGGAACCGATTCCCTGGCGGTGGAGAACCATCAACGCCCGCTTGGACGGAATATAGCTCCGGATGCGGTGATTGCGTCCGGTGGCTGTAGCTGAAGGAGAATCGACATGGCCCAGGAGTCACGTCTCGACTATGATTCGCTCGGCGTTCAGAAGCACATAGAGATGATGCAGGGCGTAATCACGCGCATGGCGGAGAACAGCCGCGCGTGCAAGGTGTGGTGCGTTACGCTGGTCGCGGCCGTGCTGGTGCTTGTGGCGCGCACCGAAAGCGCGGAGCACGCGCTGATAGCCCTGATTCCGACTCTGTTGTTCCTGTTCCTGGACTCTTACTATCTCGCGCTCGAACGGGCCTTCATCGCATCGCAGAACGCTTTCGTCGCCAAGCTGCACGGCGGCGAACTGATACCGGCGGACGTTTACCGGGTGGTGCCCAAGGGAATGGGCTGGCGTCTGGTGGGGCGATGCCTGTTGGGTTCGATGTCGATATTGCCGTTCTACGTTCTGCTTGCGACCACCGTGCTGGCGGCATGGGCGTGGGTGTTGAAATAGGAGTGAAGACGATGGCGAACACACCCAGGCACAAAGTGTTCATCAGCTTTCACGAAGGGGACATCAAGCACAAGGAAGCATTCGTTCGTAGAATGGGAAAGCGCATCGTCGATGTGTCTGTCGATACAGGAAACATCGACGACGCAGGGCTGAAGACGGCAACTGTGCGCCAGAAGATTCGAGATGAGTATATCAGAGACGCCACCGTCTCCATCGTCCTGATAGGCCCCCGCACGTGGCAACGCAAACACGTGGATTGGGAGATTGGCTCCAGCATTCGGAGGACCAAGAGAAACTCCAGGTGCGGATTGCTGGGCATCTTGCTGCCAAATCACCCCAACTATGGCAAGAGGCGAAATAGCCGCCTCTTCCCTCCTCGCCTAGCGGACAATGCCAAGGGGGAGGACCCCTATGCACTCATCTACGATTGGTCGAATTCTTGGGTGCGGGCCCAAGTCGCCAAGTGGATACACCGCGCGTTTCTGCGCAGAAACGGAACGCCGCCAAACAACTCTCGGAGAGCATTTGCACGCAACAGGACTAGGGACTATCGGAAAGGCTGGCAGAACTAGCGTGTCGCTGCGTCAGATCCTGTGTACGCCTCCGCTTAGACAGGGATACGCCGCGTCACCGACTGCGAGTTGGAGCCCCCGCCCCACAGCGGGATGATCGACGAGAACGCCCCCGCCGGGCCGCCCGCCACCACCAGGGTAAAGCTCTCCGGCCCCCTGCCCACACCAACCAGGTCGTCGCCCTCAGCGCCGCCCTCAGCGCCCCCGGCGTCGGTCCACTCCGATACGGTGCGTTGCGAGCGTTCGAACAGGAACTCCTTCACCTGCTGCTTGCTCCAGCCGTGCTGACGCAGGTAGCCCACGTGCTCGGGGCTGAGCACCACCACCAGCTCGCCCTGCCCCGGACCCGCCGCGAACAGCGCGTCGCCGAAGCTGTTGAGTATCGTCGCCGGGTCGTGGCCCAACGAGTTGCTCACCTGCGTGGGCGACAGCCCGGCGAACACGCTCACCGCGCTGTCGCCGTCCTCTAGCCCCCTCTCCGCGTGCAGCGGCGCCCACGGGCTCACGTCCTCCGACTCGGCTATGCACCAGGTGTACTTGCCCGCGTGACCCAGCGTCGCCTTGTCCAGCACGCCCGACACCGAGCCGGTCACGTTGATGATGACGAGCCTGATGGCCCGCCCAATCGCGGCGTTGGCGCGGTGGCCCGGACCGAACACGCTCACGCCGGAATTGAGGCCGATGCTCTTCGCGATTGGCCCGTTCACCACCACCAGCACCGCCGCGCCCATCGTGCTCACCGTCATGGCGTGCAGGTTGAACCTCGGCTCGCTCATCGCCTCGATGGCGGCCAGCACCACCGGAAAGTGTTCCGGAAGGCAGCCCGCCATCACGGAGTTGATAGCCACCTTCTCCAGCGTAATCACCCGTCCCTTGGTCGGCTCCGCGCCCACGATCTCGGACGGCGACCGCCCCACGTAGTCGACGAACTGGCGCACCCGTCCAACGGTGGGCGGCACGATCGGCAGACCGTCCGTCCAGCCGCGCTCGTAGTACGCTTCGATGACGTCGATAGCCTCGTCGAACTCCAACCGGTCGGACGTCAGCGACTGTGTGCTCATCTAGTTACTCCTACTCCATTTTTCCCGCGAAAGATTCGTCATGCCCACTCCACCACCTGCATGAGTAGCGCATTGCTGGAAACCAGTCTGCCCTCGTTCGGGTCCACGACCAAGCTGAAAATCTCCAGTGCGGTGGCTCCCAGCAGAGGGCGCGTGTCCTCTGGAGCGAAAACCACGGGAACGGTCCAATCCTTGCCTGTCAGGCGCATAGTAGTCTCTCCCACGGGAAGTCTTGTCGTTCTCCCATCGGCGAGATTGAAACGCCGGTCGTCTCGAGGCTCCACGCCCAACCGCCTCAGCAGGCTCGCTGGCATAGCGGTATAGCTGGCCCCCGTGTCCACCAGCGCGTTCACCACCACGAACTCGCGTCCCTCCGGGTCGCCTATCTCCACGTCCACGCTGAAGGTCCCCACGTGTTACTCCTTCGGTTTCATTGTTCGCGCTGGCATACAGAGGTGTCCGCCGGAATGCTGCTTCATCAGAAAATTCACCGGCCGCAACCTGCCGTTCACCGGATCCACCACGAGGGCGAAGCACTCCAGCGTCACGACGCCGATGACGGGTTCGGCGTCGTCGGGAATGAAGGCAACCGGATTCCACACAAAGTGTTCGCCGTATCGAATTCTTGCGTTACCAACTCCATACTCTACGACCGGCCCGTCGGCCAACTCGAAGCCGGCACTCCATTCCGGCACTATACCCAGCGACCTCAACAGGCTCTCCGGCAGGCAGGTGAGGGTGCTGTTGACACCCACCAAGCCACTAAACGGAACGAATCTCTCGCCGGTCAGATCGCCCACTTCCATCACCACGCTAAACGTTCCCATGCACCCCTACTCCCCCAGCTCGCCCCGCAGCGCGTCCAAAAATCCCTCCGCGCCCAGGCGCAACAGGCCGTGCGCCGAGATGGTCACGAAGTTCGCGCCCAGCCGGATGAACTCCGCCACGCCCGCCACGTCGCCCGGGTTGTTGCCGCCCGCGCCCGCGAACTTCCCGCCCGCCCGGATGCGCGGGATCGTCTCGCCCATCAGCCGCCGCACCTCGCGCGGCCCGGGGTTGCCCATGCTCTGGCCCAGGTCGCCCGCCGCCACGTGCAGCACGTCCACGCCCGGCACCGTCAGGATGTCGTCCAGGTTCTCGACCGCATCCGTCTCCTCGATCATGCACACCACCAGCGTCTGCTCGTTCACGTGGCGCGTGGACTCGTCGCGCCCAACGCCGACGCCGTAGTCGTGCGCGCGTCCTCCTCCCACGCCGCGGCGGCCCTGCGGATAGTACCGCGCGGCTCTGGCGATGCCCTCCGCCTGCTCGCGCGTGTTCACGTGCGGCACGATGATGCCCTGCAGTCCCCGGTCCAGAAAGCGCAGGATCGTTGCGTCGTCGTGGTCAGGTATGCGCGCGATGGGCGTGATACCGAAAGACTCGGCGGCCCGCGTCATGTGCTCCGCCTCGGACAGCGACATAGGGCCGTGCTCGCAGTCGATCATCACGAAGTCGAACCCCATCGCACCGAACAGTTCCACCAGGTCGGGAGCGAACCCGCCGATTATCGCGCCGATGGCGTGGCCGCCTGCCTGGAGCTTGGCTTTGGTCGTGTTCGTCCTCATGGTCGCGCACCGCCCTGCTGGCCCGCCTCGCGCAGCTTGCCCATCACTGCCCTGAACACGCTGTACGGGCGCGCTCCCGTGAACAAGATGTTGCCCATCAGAAAGCCCGGTATCCCGTTGATGCCCAGGTTGAGGCCCTCCTGGAACTGGTTCGCTATGGCCGTCTCGTAGTACCGGGACTCCAGCCGGTCGCGTAGCTCAGGCCAGTCCAGCCCGCAGTCGCCCGCCACCCGCTCCAGCACCGCGAAGTCGCCCAGGTCCTGCCCGTCCTCCCAGTAGGCCCGATACAGCGCGCGGTGCACCGGGTCGAACTTGCCGTACTCCTTGGCGTACTCGCTCGCCTCCAGCGCGTACTGCGTGTAGGGCGTCAGCGGAAACCGGCGCATCACCAGCCCCGCCTCCTCCGCGTAAGACCGCAGCGGCTCGTTCAGCGAGCCTCCCCTTTCTTCGGGCGTGAGCGACCTCTGCCGCCCCTGCTTCGGGATGTCGGGCCGCAGCAGAAACGCCTTGCCTTCGACGGTTACGTCGAACTCCTCGGCCAACCTGTCGACCCTCTCCAGGCCGACGTAGCACCACGGTCAAATGTAGTCGTACCAAAACGTGACCTTCACCGGGCCGTATTCGAGCGCATCGGACATCTTCCGCCTCCTTGCTTTCGGTACCGACATGGTAGCACGCCGCCCGTCGCCACAAAAGCGCTTGCCATCCGCCCCCGTTCGCGCAATAATGGGCAACCAACAGACGAACGGCACACGCAAACAGCCGGCAAGGAGGTTCCTTCATGGCTACAGCAACCAGGTTGCAGGTGCTGGACCCGACGGTCGAGCCGATTCCCGTCAACGCGGTAGTCGCTCCCCGCCCCGAGACGCTCGACGGCACGGTGGTGGGTCTGCTCGCCAACGGCAAGCACAACTCCCCAGAGATTCTCGAGATGGTCCAGGAGATTCTCGCCGACCGCTACGACTTCAAGGACGTGGTGGTCCGAAACAAGGGCAACGCCTCGCGGCCCTGCCCCAAGCACATCATGGACGAGATGGTCGAGCAGTGCGACGTGGTGATTACCGCGTCGGGTGATTGAGGCTCCTGCTCATCGTGCAGTGTGCACGACGGAATCGAGTTCGAGAAGAACGGAGTCCCCGCGGCGGTCATCTGCACCGAGCCGTTCGTGTCCAGCGGCAAGGCGATGTCCAAGATCGGCGGAATCCCCGACTACCCCTTCGTGGTGGTGCCCCACCCGCTGGGCAGCCTCCCCGACGACGTCCTCCGCGAGCGCGCCATGCGCGCCGCTCCCGAGGTGCTGCAAATACTCCTCGCCAAGGGCTAGGCGTACAAAAATCCCTTCCCCCTTGATGGGGGAAGGTCAGGATGGGGGTGACGCCGTTTCCGACGCCTACTCTTGTGAAGGACGTTAGGCGTTACGCCCCACGCCCCTAATCCACCACCTCGAACCGCTCGGACTCCGGCGGCCGCGCCCAAAGCTCCTCAGCCCCCGCCATCGCCGCCGCCCTCTCCGGGCTGGCGCGCCATGCGTCGTAAATCTCGTTGCTGTCCCAGACGACGATGCTCGTTATCTTCGTCGGGTCGCTCAGCGACAGCAGCGTCTGGCGCGAGCGGAAGCCCGGCGCCCTACTCTGAGCAAGACCGTTACCGTCCAGCAGCCGTCTGGCCTCCTCTACCCTGTCCTCCTTCGCCCAGTGGTGTGTCAGCACTCCGATCATCCCTATTCACCTCGCCGGTGATTCCGCGTCTCCCGCGGTGGCGGCGAGTGTAGCAGCGCAACCGATGGGCCGTCAAAACGCGTACCTGTCCCCTCTCCCAAGCCTGGGAGAGGGCTAGAGCCTGCCCCGTACTTGATACGGGGGTGAGGGTTGATGGCACGCGCCTCATCAAGCTTGAGCAGCCGCTTGCCTCCCTCGCTGGACGCACCGCGCCCCCATTGGTACACTCCCGCGCGACAAACCCAGACCCGCCCCGCCGCACAACCGGCGCGGCGTGAGCAACCGAACAGGAGGCGCCCATGCCCGCACGCGGCGGCGAACAGTACCTGGAGGGCCTGCGTGAGACAGAGCGCGAGGTCTGGATAGACGGCGAGCGCGTGGACGACGTAACTTCCCACCCGGCGACCCGCCGCGGCGCGCGCTCCCTCGCCGCGCTCTACGACATGCAGCTCTCTCCCGAACTGCGCGGCGAAATGACCTACCTGTCGCCCACCACCGGCGACGACGTGGGCCTGTCGTTCCTGACGCCCCGCTCCCAGCACGACCTGGAGCGTCGCAGCCGCATGATGGCCCACTGGGCGCGCTTCAGCGGCGGCATGATGGGCCGCACCCCCGACTACCTCAACGGCAGCCTCATGGCCCAGGCCGCCGCATCCGACTTCTTCGCCCGCAACCGCCCGGAGTTCTCCCAGAACATCCGCCGCTACTACGAGCACGTCCGCGAGAACGACCTCGCGCTCACCCACACGCTGGTGAACGTGCGCCGCACCCGCTCGCCACAGGCGACCATGGGCACCGACGAGGAGGTCTCGCTGCGCGCCGTGCGGGAAACCGACGCGGGCGTGATCGTCCGGGGCGCGCGCGTCCTCGCCACGCTCGGCCCCATCTCCGACGAGATAATCGTCTCGCCCTCCACGGTCCTCCGCACCGGCCCCGGCGCCGGGCAGTTCGCCCTCTCGTTCGCCATACCCTGCGGCCAGCCCGGCCTGAAGTTCATCTGCCGCGAGAGCTTCGACCTGGGACGGTCGCGCTTCGACCACCCGCTCGGCTCGCGCTTCGAGGAGATGGACGCCATCGTCTTCTTCGACGATGTCCTGGTGCCCTGGGAGCGGTTGTTCCTGCTGGACGACGTGGATCTCGCCAACTCATGCTATGCCGCCACCAACGCCGTCGTCCACATGATGCACCAGGTCGTCGTGAAGAACGTCGCCAAGGCGGAGTTCGTGCTGGGCATGGCCTGCCTCGTGGCCGAGACGCTCGGCTCCGAGCAGTCCCCGCAGGTGCAGGAGCGCATAGCCGAGATCATCCTGGATCTGGAGGTGATGCGCGCCTGTCTCCGCGCCTCAGAGGCCGACGCCGCCCCGGACGACTGGGGCGTCACCTGTCCCGCGCGAATGCCGCTGGACGCCGCCCGCAACCTCTTCCCGCGCATGTACCCGCGCATGGTCGAGATACTGCAACTGCTCGGTTCGAGCAGCCTGATGGCCCTGCCCACAGAGTCCGACTTCGACACCGAGCTCGAGCCCGACCTTGAGCGTTACCTGGCGACCGGCACGGCCACCGGCCTGGAACGCGTGCGCCTGTTCCGCCTGGCGTGGGACGTCGCGTGCAGCGCGTTCGGCTCGCGCCAGGTCCTCTACGAGCGCTTCTTCTTCGGCGACCCGTCGCGGATGGCCAGCGCCCTCTACGGCATCTACGACAAACAGCCCCTCAAAGACCGCGTGCGCCAATTCCTCGCGCAAGGGTAGGGGCATTCCGAACGAAACAGCCTCTATCCCCTTGATACCCGTGATCGGTGAAGGCGACTGACCTGTCCACCGTCCATACCGTCTCGGAGAAGCTTCTGTTCAACCAGAGTCCTACAAGGGTTCTCGGCGCAATATGGCAATAACGCTTTCCGCGTGCTCAATTGGAATGCAATAGTCTCCACGCGCATCCAGCCGAACATTGTTTCGCAGATACTCTTCCAGTCGGGCTCTATTGGGGAAATTGCCTATCCAAGCTGCGTGAATTCTTGCAATTCGGTGACCAATGTTGGGCCTCCGGAAATAGATGGTAGCCTTAGGAGCGACGTTGATCGTCCAGTCCCCAACCCTGGTGGCATAGGGTATCTGTAGACCTTCAGCGAAGCGATCTCTTATGCTCATGTCGTACCTCTATGCGCAACTATGCACTCTGCGCAGTAACCGCAGTAGCCCTGGAAGAGTCGAACGAAAGACAAACACTATTCTTCCTCACTTTTCTCTCTAGCTATCTCTCTAGCCATTTCTCGTATGTTGCGGTCCCTTAGCTCTCGTCGTATGGAACTGAGCAGAACAACTATCCAAGTGCCGAACACTATCAATGCGACCGCAATGACGGCAAGCTCAAAACTCACGAATTCCGTCACGTAGTCATTTACAACAGCTACTTTCTGTACGCCATAATCCCATGTCCCGAAGGCGGAATATGAACAACTGATGGTGGTAAGTGGTAGGAGTAATAGTAATAACAGTTTCTTCAAAGGTGGCCCCCTTTCGGCTTTAGATTGGGTCCTGCCACAGTCGCCACCCATGCAGACCGAAAGGGGACTCATGGCCCCAAGCCCATACTGCACGGACAAACTACGTGGCAGGTAGTTTAGTCACTCGAGCGTGAACCCATGTCTCATCTCCCACGAACCCAGCACGTTGAGGTTGAGGTCGGCTTCAAAGTCACGGGTGGCTTTCCACAAGTCTGCGCCAATAGTTTCCCAATCACCGTAGAGCGCATCCCACGTGGCTTGTGGCGAAGAATCCCGACAGCGCCGAACGGGCATGTGACCGAAGAAGTCAAAAATGCGGGCCATGCCTTCCACGAACGACGGCCTGTAACAACACAGTATGTCACTGCGTCCGCGATGCTTGGGTCTTACGACTCCAGTTCCCAGTTCCGAAGCATGACGCTCATCAGTAGTTGCCATTCGTTTCCTCACCCAATAGAAGATCCTACCCCTCCCCCGGCGGCACCACCAGCACCGGGTTCCCCGACGTCCGCACCAGCGTCTCCGTCACGCTCCCGAGCACCCAGCGCGAGATGCCCGACCGCCCGTGCGTCGCCATCGCTATCACGTCGCAGTCGATCTCGTGCGAGTAGTCGCCGATCGCGGACGCCGGCGTGCCCAAGAGAACCCTCGTGTTCACCCGGACGCCCTTGTCCCTCAGCCCCGACGCCACCTCGCTCAGGTACTCGGAGGCCTCCTGCTCCACTTCCAACCGGATCTTCGCGTCCGTTGCGTAGGCCATGCCCTCCAGGTACGCCGACGAGCTGTTGTCCAGCTGGAGCGCCTTGACCAGCGTAACCCTGAGCGACATGGCTAGCGCGAGACTCTCCACGTAGGGCAACACGTCCTCGGCCAGCTCCGAGCCGTCCAGCGGCGCAAGCAGCGCGGTCATCGCCGCGCTGGTGTCCTGCCGGTACCGGCGGGCGCGCTCCGGCGTTATCGTCAGCACCGGAACGCTCACCGAGTGAATCACCTTGTCGGTCACGCTGCCCAGCACGCCGCGCGCTATCAGGTTCCTGCCGTGCGTGGACATGGCGATGAGGTCGCAGCCCTCGTCCGCGGCGGTCTGTGAAATCTGCTCCGCGGGCGTTCCGAGCGCCACCCTGCCCTCCGCCTCCACTCCCTGCTCCCGCAGCCGCTCGGCCACCTCGTGCAGGTTCGCCTCCGCGCGCCGCTCCACGTTCTCCAGTATCTGCTGCACGAATGGGCCGCTCGCCTCGTGGCGGCGTGCGCCGGCACGCTGCCGCTCCTGGGTAGGCACCCCGCGGCTCGACGCGTCGCCCCGCAGCGTGGAGGGCACCTCCAGCATGTCGGGGTCAACGACCGTGAGCAGCGTTATGCGCGCGCCAACACCGCCTGCTATCCGGGCAACATAGGGGAGTATGCCCTCCGACAGTTCGGAACCGTCCAGGGGCGCCAGAACGTGTGTGAACATCTCGCCGGACTCCTCTCGAAAAGGGGCCCCCTACCCCACGCCCTCGCCGGCCAGGTAGTCGTGCAGCCTCTGGAGCGTCTGGCTGTTCTCCTCCAGCGTGAAGCCGTCCACCTTGTACTCCTGCTTCGCGCTCATGCCGTCCACCGCGCCCAGGTCCACCGTCCGCCGCACCAGGTCCTGCTCGTCCTCGATGCTGGGAAGCAGGTTGCGGCCGCTCAGCTTGGAAATGGACGCCGCCAGCCCGTAGCCGCCCCAGTTGGACACGCTGCTTATCACCAGCTTGCTAACCTGGGTCACGCACGGAATCTTCACCAGCGTGGGCACATCGGTCACCTCTTTCGCCAGGTTGCCCATGCCGATCTCGTTCCCGCCGTCCCCGATGCCGACCGTGTGCGGGTGGCCGGACACCAGGTAGTCGATGCGCGCGTTGTACGCCGTGATGTCCTGGCCGTGCATGTTGCGGAACAGCCCCTCGTCCGTCAGCCCGCACCGCTCGATGGCGATGACCACGGACGGATCGATCTCGGACAGCAGCTCGTCCGCGCGGCGCTTGCTCGCCTCGGCGTCGGCGATGGGAAAGTCCACCACGCGCACGCCATCACCCGCGGCCGCCTCCATCAGCGGCACCGACCACTTGTCGGTCACGTACACCACCTCGTTGCCCAGCTTCCGCAGCGCGTCGCCGATCACTATCGCGCCCGCGGGGCCGTCTGTCTCGACCGCGCCCGCCGCCAGGATGTAGAACCCCGTGATGATGATAGCCGTGCCCGGATGCTCCAGCACCAGCGCGCCCGCCTGGTCGCAGAAGTCGTCCGGCAGGTGCGCCCTCAGCGCGGCGATCCCGCGCCTGTCGTGGTCCAGTATGATGTCTTCAATGCTCATCGGCGACTCCTTGTAGTCCCCTCTCCCTCGATGGGAGAGGGTCAGGGTGAGGGTGACTTCTAGTCCCTTCCCCCTCGCAGGGGGAAGGTTAGGATGGGGGTGATGATGAGGGTGAAAGCCCCCTACAGTACCGAAACGTCCTCGTCCTGCATGTCCGTTATGAACATGTACCCCGGCGCGTGCGTGATCATGAACGGCGGGCGGGACTTCATGGCCACCGCCTGCGGAGTGACGCCGCACGCCCAGAACACCGGCACCTCGCCATCCTTGATCTCCACCGCCTCGCCCATGTCGGGGCTGAACACGTCGCGTATCCCGATAGCGGCGGGGTCGCCCACGTGCACCGGCGCGCCGTGCACCGCCGGGAACCGGGATGTCACCTGCACCGCCCGCACCACCTTGTCGTGCGGGATGGGCCGCATAGACACCACCATCGGGCCGGAGAACCCGCCCGCGGGCGTCGTCTGCATGTTCGTGATGAACATGGGCACCACCGTGCCGCAGTCCACGTGGCGCAGCGAAATGCCCGCCTTCACCAGCGCGGACTCGAACGAGAAGCTGCACCCCAGCAGGAAGGACACCAGGTCCTCCCGCCAGAACTCGGACAGGTCGGTGACCTCGTCCGTCAACTCCCCGTACTGGTAGATGCGGTACTTCGGCACGTCGAAGCGCAGGTCCGCGCTCGGGGCGCTCTGCGCTGGCACGCTGGAACCGGCCTCGACCACCTCGATCAGCGGGCACGGCTTGGGGTTGCGCTGGCAGAACAGCAGAAAGTCGAACGCCACCTCCCTCGGAAGTATGGCGAGGTTCGCCTGGACGTTGCCCGGCGCCATGCCGCTGGTGGTCTGCACCAGCTCGTCGTATCGGAACATCTTGCGCAGGTCGGTCGCGCTGGTCGGCAAAGCGGAAAGCTGCATGTGAGTACCCTCTGGCAGACTTGGAATCGGGACGGACTTCACGCGCCCGCCGCGCCGCTCGGGACGGCGCAAAAACAGGTTACTATCGGGCGTGGGGCTAGTCAAGAAACGGACGGTAAACCGCCCACAGAAAGCAGTCCGCGCGAGGAGTCAGTCCCCTCTCCCAAGTCTGGGAGAGGGTTAGGGTGAGGGTTGTGAACGCGGGACCAGCCAAGCCTCGGAAGCTAAGCGGACGGTGCACCACCCACAAACAGCGTCGCGTCCCCAAAGCTGTAGAAGCGATAACCGCGCTCTATCGCCTCCCGGTAGCGCGTCAGCACCAACTCCCGGCCCGCGAACGCGCTCACCAGCATCAGCAGCGTCGAGCGCGGCAGATGGAAGTTGGTCAGCAGTCCGTCGATCACCCGGAAGCGGTGCCCCGGCCGGATGAACAGGTCCGCCCACCCCGATCCCGCCGCCACTGGCCCGTCCTCGCCGCCGCCGGACAGCGCAACGTGCTCCAGCAGCCGCGTCGGCGTGGTGCCCACCGCGATCACCCGCCGGCCCTCCCGCTTCGCCGCGTTCACCGCGTCCGCCGCCTCCCGCGACAGCGTGTACCGCTCCGCGTGCATCTCGTGGGAGTCCGGGTCGTCCGTCTTGACCATGCGGAACGTGCCCCAACCCACGTGCAGCGTCATGAACACCGTCTCCACGCCGATGTCGCGCAACTCGTCGAGCACAGCCGGCGTGAAGTGCAGCCCCGCGGTCGGCGCGGCCACGCTGCCCTCCACCCGCGAGTAGACCGTCTGGTACCGCTCCCTGTCGGCCAGCGGCTCCCGGATGTACGGCGGCAACGGCATCGCCCCCACGCGGTCCAGGTTCTCCTCCCCGCGCAGCCTCACGACCCGCGCGCCACTATCCTCCACCTCCACCACCTCCGCGCTCATCGCCGCGTCCCCGCCCTCGAACTCGATGACCGCGCCCGATCCGAGCCTGCGGCCCGGCCTCACCAGCGCGCGCCACACCCCCGGCGACAGCCTCTCCAGCAGCAGCAGTTCCGCGCGGCCGCCGGTCTTGGCGCGACGCCCCACGAGTCGCGCCGGAATCACCCTGCTGTCGTTCATCACCAGCACGTCCCCGGCCGAAAGCATGTTGGGAAGCTCAGAGAACCGCGTATGCCGCGCCGGCGCGCCGTCCAGCGGAATCACCATCAGCCGCGACGAGTCCCGCCGCTCCAGCGGCGTCTGCGCAATCAGCTCAGGCGGCAGCTCGTAATCGAAGTCCCCCGTGTTCATTCCCGGAAATTACTCATCCAACTCCGGATGCACCGACAGCCGCGCCGCCTTCAGCGTGTTCACCAGCAGCATCGCAATCGTCATCGGCCCCACCCCGCCCGGCACCGGCGTTATCGCCGCCGCCTTCCGGCGCACCGGCCCGTAGGCCACGTCGCCCACCAGCCGGTAGCCCCGCTCCCGCTCCGGCGCGTCCACGCGGTTGGTGCCCACGTCTATCACCACCGCGCCCTCCTTCACCATGTCCGCCGTGATGAGCCGCGGCTGCCCCATCGCCGCTATCAGGATGTCCGCGCCGCGCGTCACCTCGGCCAGGTTCACCGTGCGCGTGTGGCACACCGTGACCGTCGCGTTGGAGCCAGCCAGCCGCTGCATCAGCAGGTTGGCGATGGGCTTGCCCACGATGTTGCTCCTGCCGCACACCACCACGTTCTTGCCGGACGGGTCGTTGCCCGTGCGCAGCAGCATCTGCTGTATGCCCGCCGGCGTCGCCGACACGAAGCGCGGCCTGCCCGCCATCAGCCGGCCCATGTTGTTCGGGTGAAGCCCGTCCACGTCCTTCATCGGGTCTATCGACTCGATGACCGTGTTCTCGTCCACGTGGCCCGGCAGCGGAAGTTGCACCAGTATCCCGTGAAACCGGTCGTCGGCGTTCAGGTCGGCCACCAGCGCGAGCACCTCGTCCTGGGTGGTGTCGGCGGGGCGCAGGAACACCTCCGCGTACAGCCCGGCCGAAGTCGCCTCGCGGTGCTTGTTGCGCACGTATATCGCCGACGCCGGGTCGTCGCCCACCAGCACCGCCGCCAGCCCCGGCGTCACGCCGTGCTTCTCCTTCATCTCCGCCGCCCCCTCCGCGACCTCTCCCCTTATCTCGGCGGCCATCGCCGCGCCGTCTATTCGCAATGCGGGCATAGGACGCGCCTCCTGTCGAGGGCCTTCTGACGGGCCCTCGGTGTTGGCCCCAATTATAGGACTTGCCACCACTCCACGCCATTCCGAACTGTCCCTTCCCCCACACCCAACCCATTCGCCCCTCCTTGCCCCGGAAAAACCGTCACTTTCCTGCGCCACCCGTTCCCGGCCGTGCCTCATCCATCCACGCGCACGTCCCCACCATGCCACCCATCTGCGCAATTTCCTCCCACGATTTCGCCCTAGAAACACAATCTCGACACCGCTCTTGAAACATACGCACATTAGTGCTATTATCACTCTCGGTAGGGGCGGGTTTCAAACCCGCCCGCGCGAGGCACTGGTCTCCTCTCCCAAGAATGGGAGAGGGTTGAGAGCGCGGGTCACGTCTGAACGGTCGCTGAAGAACGGGCGGTTGGCCCACCCGCCTCCGTCCTCCTCTGCCGCGAATTGCCACTATTGTGACACGCCATAGAGCACCGGGCATTGCAGAACAGGGCACAACCGACGGCGCTCCCAGCTACGAATCGCCCAGAATGTCGCGGAAACTAACAGATTTCGCGTCCACGCCGAGTAAACGCCGTTGGTCGCACCCGAAAAACTGACACGACGCGGCAACGCGGACTATAATGGCGACTGCCCGGCCAGCACGGGCGGAAGGGGATTTTCGAGGGCCATGACGCTCGTCACCGGCGTGGACATCATCGAAATAGGGCGCGTCCGCAGGGTCGCGCGAGAGTACGGCGAGAGGTTCGAGCGCCGCATCTACACCGAGGGCGAGATCGCCTTCTGCCGCGGACGCGCGCCCCAGCTCGCCGGCCGGTTCGCCGCCAAGGAGGCGGTGATGAAGGCGCTCGGCACCGGAGTTCGCGGCGTGCCCTGGAAGGACATCGAGGTCGTGCGCCGCAGGGGCAGCGCGCCCACCGTGCGCCTCCACCGCAAGGCGCTCGCCCGCGCCGAGCTTCTCGGCATCGAGCAGTTGGCCATCACCATATCGCACTCCCGCGACTACGCCGTCGCCATGGTCGTCGCCGAAAGCCGCCACGAAAACACCCTGCCCGTCAGACGCACCCGTCGCCCAAAGCCCCTTCCCCCTTGATGGGGGCCAAATGCACAACTAGGCTAGGATGGGATGGGGGTGACGACTTCAGGAGGAACCAAAAATGAAAATCGGAATCTTTATAGGCTCCATGGGCGCCGCCACCGGCCTGATGGGCCAGGTCCAGCAGGCTGTGGACGCCGAAAACGACGGCTTCGACAGCTTCTGGTCCGCACAGGTCGCCGGCGTGGACGCCCTGACCCTGTTCGCCCTCGCCGGCCAGCGCACCGAGCGCATACGAATGGGCACCGCCGTCGTCCCCACCTTCCAACGCCACCCCGTCATGCTCGCCCAGCAGGCGCTCACCGCCAACGCCGCCACTGGCGGACGCATCGACCTGGGCATCGGCCTGTCCCACCGACCCACCGTCGAGGATCGCTGGGGCCTGCCGTTCGAACGGCCAGCGCGCCACATGAGCGAGTATCTGTCCGTGCTCCGCTCCCTCGTGGAAGGCGGCAGCGCGCATTTCGAGGGCGAGATATTCCGAGTGAACGCCGATATCGACGTACCCAGCGCCGAACCGTTCCCCATCCTGGTGGCCGCGCTCGCGCCTCGTATGCTCCGAATCGCCGGCGAGCAGGCCGACGGCACCGTCACCTGGATGGTCGGTCCCAGCACGCTGCGAACCCACGTCGTGCCGCGCATCACCGCCGCCGCGGCCGATGCCGGCCGCCCCGCGCCGCGCGTCTGCGTCGGCCTGCCCATCGCCGTGACCGACGACCCCGTCGGTGCCCGCCTGCGCGCCGCCGAGCACTTCGGGCGCTACGGCCTGCTCCCCAGCTACCGCCGTATGCTGGACATCGAGGGCGTCGAGAGCCCCGCCGACATCTCCGTCGTCGGCAGCGAGGACGAGGTGACTGAGCAGCTTGCCGTCGTCGCCGAAGCCGGCGCCACCGAGCTTCTGGCGTCCATATTCCCCTACGGCGGCGACGAGGAGGCTTCCGTCGCCCGCACCCGCGCGCTGCTCAAGTCCCTCCTCGGCAAGCTGTAGGGTGGCTCACGAACGGCCCTATCCCAATCGCTGACTTATACCTTACAATTGCAACCAACTGAGGCCTGAGATCAACCTATGACCACCGCCACTGACGACATAACCCCCCGCCTGGCGTCCTTGGAAAGCGCCGTTCAGGAGCTGCAGGCCGAGCAGCGAACAACCAACGTGCGCCTGACCGCCGTGGAAGACCGACTCTCCGCCCTGACGGAGCGCGTCGCCACAATAGAAGGCCGCCTCACCGGCATAGAGACGAGCATCTCGGAGCTACGGGCCGAGCTTCGGGAAATGAGCAACCGCATTGACCGTATGCAGCAAGAGAGCAGCGACCGCATTGACCGGGTGCAACAAGAGAGCAACGACCGCCTCGATCGGATTCGACAAGAGAACAACGACCGCCTTGACCGGATGCGGCAAGAGAACAACGCCCGCCTTGACCGGATTCAGCAAGAGAGCAGCGCGCGCATTGAAAGAGTCTTCTGGGCCGTAGTCGGCGCCGGTACCGCTCTCATCGTAGTTGGCGGCGGCGTCATAGGCGCTCTGGTCGCCATCGCCTTCCGAATTACCAACTGAACACTTGGGAGTTCGGAGCAGTTGCCGTGAAAGTCGTCTCCGCCGCGCAGATGCGCCGCATCGAGGATCGCTCCGAGGAGATCGGCGTTTCCAAGGACACGCTGATGGAGAACGCGGGCCTGGAGGTGGCCCGCGCCGTCCGCTGTCGCATCGGCCACCTGCCCGGCGTCCGCGTGGTGGTGCTGGTCGGCCCCGGCAACAACGGCGGCGACGGCCTTGTCGCCGCCCGCCACCTGCACCGCTGGGGCGCGCGCGTGCTCGCCTACCTTTGCGGACCCAGGCCGTCGCCCGACCCCAAGCTGGACTCCCTACGCCAGATCGAAACGCCCATCGCCCACGCATCCGACGACGAGGACCTCGCCAAGCTCCGCGAGTGGCTGTCCCTGGCCCACGCGGTCGTCGACTCCGTGCTCGGCACCGGACGCTCCCGGCCCATCCAGGGCGCGCTGGCCTCGATTCTGGGTGAATTGGCGAGGGCGCGTGTGGATTCCCGCTTTCGCGGGAATGACGAAAAAGGGTCGGCGCTGTTCGCGCTGGACGTCCCCACCGGCCTGGACGCGGACACCGGCGCGCTCGACCCGCTCACGCCCCCGCCCGACGTGACGCTCGCCCTCGGCTACCCCAAGCTCGGCATGTTCGCGCTCCCCGGCGCGGCGAGCGTCGGCGCGCTCGAAGTGCTGGACATCGGCATTCCGCCCGGCCTGGACGACGACGTAAGCGTCGAGCTGATGACCGCCGCCTCCGCCGCGCGGCTCTCCCCGCCGCGTCCGCTCGCCGCCCACAAGGGCAGCTTCGGCCGCGCGCTCATCGTCGCCGGATCCCCCAACTACGTCGGCGCGGCCCGCCTCGCGGCCCTGGCCGCCACTCGCGTGGGCGCCGGCCTGGTCACGCTCGCCATTCCCGCCGCCCTACAGCCATCCGTAGCCGCCGGCGCAACCGAACCCACCTTCATCCCGCTGCCGGAGTCCTCCCCTGGATTCGCCGACCCGAAGCGAGCTGTGGCCATGCTTCTGGATGCCATGAGCGACTACGACTCGCTGCTCGTTGGCTGCGGCCTCGGACAGGACGAGCGCACGCGCGAACTGCTGGAGCGTCTGCTGCTCGGCGGCGCGCCAATCCCGCCCGCCGTCGTCGACGCCGACGCCCTGAACTTTCTCGCCAGCCAAGGCGACGCCTGGAGCCAGTCCTTCACCCAGGGAGCCGTGTTCACGCCCCACCCCGGCGAAATGTCCCGCCTGACCGGCGAAACGTCGGCACAGTTGCAGGCCGACCGTGTAGCGGCGGCCACGAACGCGGCCGCCGCGTGGGGCAAGGTGGTAGCCCTCAAGGGCGCGTTCACAGTCGTCGCCGCCCCCGATGGCCACGCCGCGCTGTCGCCCTTCGCCAATCCTGGCCTCGCCTCGGCGGGCACCGGCGACGTGCTGGCGGGCGCAATCGCCGGCCTGCTCGCCCAGGGCGTCGGCCTCTTTGACGCGGCCACGCTGGGCGTGTACCTGCACGGCGTGGCGGGCGAGCGCGTGCGCGCCGAACTGGGCGACGCCGGCATGGTCGCCAGCGACCTGCTGCCGGAGCTGCCGAAGGCCATCCGCGCCCTTGCCGGGTTGCGTGGGTAGGGGAACCTCCGGTGGCGCACCTGCGCGGACGGGAGAGGGCGCGCTACGTCGCGGAGATGTTCACCCGCATCTCGCGTCGCTACGACCTGATGAACACCGTGATGACCGCCGGCAGGCACTACGCCTGGCGGCGCCGTGCCTGCCGCCTCGCCGTCGGCTCGCTTTCCGGTCCCGCGCTGGACGTCGCCGCAGGCACCTGCGACTTCGCATTCGACCTGGCCCGCATCCCCGCCGTGACGCGCGTGACCGCGCTGGACTTCGCCCCCGCCATGCTGCGCGTGGCCGCCCGCAAGGCGCGGCGGCAGGGTCTCTCGGACACGGTCGACCTCGTCGCGGGAGACGCCCACGCGCTGCCCTTCGCCGACGACGCCTTCATCTGCGCGACGGTGGGATTTGGCGTCCGCAACTTCATCGACCAGCCACTCGCCATCCGGGAGCTTGCCCGCGTCGTGCGACCCGGCGGCCGCGTGGCAATCCTGGAGATAGTGCGCACTGACGAAGAGGGCGCGTGGGGACGGATGTTTCCACGACTCTTCGGGCGCGTAGCTCCCGCCCTGGGAGCGGTCTTCGCAGGCGAACGCGAGGCCTACACCTACCTGCCCGAGTCCGTCGGCGGATTCGCCAGCGCCCCGCAGCTAGCCGCGCTCATGGAAGACGCCGGCCTGCGCCTCGTCGCCAATCACCGCGTCTGGATGCGCTCCGTCGCCCTGCTCGTAGCCCAAAAGCCCGCGAGCTAGCCCTTGCAGTGCCTACACCAGCTCGCTTATTGCCCGCACTATCCGGTCCGGCCTCACGCCCATCTCCTCCGGCAGGCCGATACCCGCCCAGTCCACCCAGATGCCGCGCAGCCCCAGTCGCTGCGGCGTCGCCACCTCCCACTCCAGGTTGTCCCCCACCATCCAGGCGTCTTCCGGTTCCGTGGCCAGCGTCGCAAGCGCGTGACGGTACACCCGCTCGTCCGGCTTGCCCACCCCGAACTCCCCCTCGATGACGATGCACTCGAAGTAGCGCTCCAGCCCGAAGCGCACAACCTTCCCGCGCTGTCCCTCGGCGCCGCCGTTGGTTATCAGGGCCAGCCGCACGCCCTTGCCGCGCAGCTTCTCCAGCGTCTCGATTGCTCCCGGAAAGGGCTCCAGGGATGCGTCTTGCTCAGTCATGTAGTCGTGGGCGATGCTAGCTGCAAGCGCGGCGGCGTCCGTCGCGCCAAGTCCCTCCAGGGCGATCTTGGCGATTGCGCGCGTAGCCTCATGGGGATCCAGGCGCCCCTCGCGCTGGCGGGTCGGGTCGGCCCAGAACGCGTTCGCGCCGTCTCTCAGCGCGGCCAGCAGGTCGTCGGCGGACACGTCCGACAGGGACGGCGCGTGGCGTGTGGCCACGTCGGACATGATTGCCAGCCTGTGGGCCGACGCCGACAGGATGGTGTCGTCCAGGTCGAACAGGATGGCCCTGGGCAGGCGCTCCGTCACCCTCGCGCCGCCCTGCATTCCTCACAGTCGCACAGCCTGCGCAGCGTCTCGAACGTGTAGATGCCGGTGAAGTGCGCGTCGCTCCACAGGAACTGCACCGCGTACTTGCCCACCATCAGGTAGTCCTCGGCGCGAATGTCGTGGGGCACCGTGGCCGGATCGAGCAGCTTGCGGCGGCTCCACTCCTCGACGCACTGCGCGCAGCCGCAGTTTATCCGCACCTCTCTCGGATCGTACACGCTTACGTGGCCGTCGCTCCACTCCACGACGATGTGGGCGTCCGTCAGTTCGACTTCGACTATCGTGTGCGTCATCGTCACTTGCGCATCACCACCCCAGCATAACCGCGTCGCGTCGGGGGTCGGCCCCTCCGGTGTACGCGCCGTTGTCCGCCACTATCGGCGTAAAGCCATTGACTATGCCCCACGGCCCGATGGTCTCCACGTCGTGCCCCATCTCCGCCAGCGCGCCGGCCGTCTCACGCGGTATCCGGCTCTCCAGCGACAGGCGGTTGGGCGACACGGTGTGAGGCCACGGCGAGCGCGGGAAGCTGTATCCGCAGAACCTCGGCGCGGACACCGCCTCCTGCACGTCCATGCCGAAGTCGACGATGTTCGTCAGTACCTGAAGGTTGCTCTGCACCTGGCTGTCGCCGCCCGGCGTGCCCAGCGTCATGAACGGCTTGCCGTCCTTTAGCACTATGAACGTGCACGGCGTCGTGCGCGGCCGCTTGCGGGGCGCCAGCGCGTTCGGGTTGTCGGCGTCGAGCCAGAAGTAGCAGCCGCGGCAGTTGATGACGATGCCCGTGTCGCCGAGCACCATGCCCTGCGCCAGCCCCGCGAAGGTGCTCGGCGTCGCGGACACCATGTTGCCCTGCGCGTCGGCGGTCGAAAGGTACGTCGTGCCGTCGAACTCGCCCGCTGCCTCCACTACTTGCGCGTCACCCATGACGCCCGCGCCGTTGACGACCGCCCTCATCGCGCGCGGGTCCCCCGGCGGGTACTCCGCCCTCGCCCGCTCCCTGTCCAGCAGCGACAGGCGCAGCGCGCCGTACCGCGGTGACAGCAGCCCGTCGAATGGCACGTCCACGTGTGCGGGGTCTCCCGCGTACCGCTCGCGGTCCGCCATCGCCAGCTTCAGCGCCTCCACCTGCGTGTGGATGGCCTCCGGGCTGTTGTGGCCCATCCCGGCCAAGTCCATGCCCTCCAGGATGCTCAGCGCCTGCAACAGCGAGATGCCCTGCGTCCACGTGCGGTTGGTGTACACGGTGTAGCCGCGGTAGTCCACAGAGATAGGTTCCTCGAAGGGCGACTCGTACTCGGCGAAGTCGTCGTACTCGTAAAGCCCGCCCAGCGCCTGTAGCGCCGCCACCATGCGGCGCGCCGGATCGCCCTTGTAGAAGCAGTCCCTCGCCGCCTGGATGCCACCCTCACGGTCCACGCCAGCCGCCAGCGCGTCGCTCTCGGCCTGCGCCATCAGCGACAGCGTGCGCGCCAGGTCCGGCTGCCTGAAGTTGCTGCCCACCGGCGGGGGAGAGCCGCCCGGCAGAAACACGCGCGCGGAGTCGGCGTGCGCCCGCAGGTTGGCGAGCCGCGCCGGTGTGCCGATCGTGCGGCTGAACAGCGGATACGCCGGAAAGCCGCCTTCGGCCAGCTCTATCGCGCTCGCCGCCGCCTCGCCGAACGAGATGGTGCCGTGCGCTCCCAGCATCGTGAGCAGCGCCGAAATCACGCCCGGCACGGTGCTGGAATGTACTCCCGGCGGGATTTCGCCCCAGCGCTCCATGTACAGGTCTATCGTCGCGGCTCGCGGCGCCCAGCCCTGGCCGACCACCGAGCGCACCTTGCCCGACTCGGCTTCATACAGCAGCATCGCCACCTCGCCGCCCAGCGTGTAGTGCGCGGTCGGCTCCAGCACACCCGCGGCGAGGGCGGACGCGACCGCGGCATCCACGGCGTTTCCGCCCTGCCACAGCGCGCGCATACCCGCCTGCGCCGTCAGTTGCGTGCCCGCGCCGGACATCCCGTGCCTGCCCCAAACAAGAGGGCGGTGGGAGAATTGCCCGTGGCTTCCCGGCGTCGCGCCATTGACTGTCGTGGTCACGTTCGCACCTCCGCTGCTATCTATTCGCCCTTCGATTTCCCGGGATTGCGCCCCCTTACAGGCCGCGCTCCTCCATCTTGTAGTCGGTCACGACCTCGTAGAACTCGATAAGATACTCCAGGATGAGCGACTGGAGCTTGGCGTTGTCCTCACGCACCGACGCGGGCACGTTCGACACCCAGTTGGGTTCGATGGTGTCCTGCGTCCACTCGGCGATCACCTGGCTATCGCCGGGCAGGCCGCGCCCGCCCACCATGATGGTGGCCTTGCTGCGACCGTTCTCCTCGTAAGCGTCGCAGATTCTCCGCAGAATCGCTGCGACTTCCCACTCCGTCTGTGGCTTGGTCTTGGCTATCCTTCTTACCAGGTACACGTGCGCTCTCCTCGTTGCATTGATTTTCGCGTTGCGTCGGTTTCGGCGTCCGCCGTCGCTGGAAGTGTATAGCGGGCCAAGTGAGCCGTCAAACGCTGGGGCAGGGTGATGGCAAACAGCCATGCTTGATGGCATAATGTTTCCATGCCTGTTCAGATAACCATAACGGACATTCCCGAAGATGTTCGCGACAAGCTCGCCAAGCGTGCTGCTATATTCGGCCAGAGCTTGGAAGAATACTTGCGCCGCGAGTTGAAGCTAATGGCCGCACCTTCCAGGAATGACGAACTCCTGCAGCAAGCCCGCGAGCGCTTGGAAGTGACTCAGACGCATGTGCCGGCGTGGAAGATACTCAGGGCTATCGACGCGGACCGAATGTGACGAGAGTAGTCGACGCCTCCGCGCTCGTCGCGGCACTGACGGACGTGGGCCATGAGGGAATGTGGTCGCAGTCGGAGCTTCGTGGACATTCGCTTGCCGCTCCGGAGCACGTGCTGGCCGAAGTTGCCAACGGGCTGCGCCGATTGGAATTGGCAAGGGACATAACGCCTGCTCAGGCTACAATCGCCTTCCATGAACTCCTGATGTATGGGCTTACGCTGTACCCCTTCGCACCCCACGCCGAGCGCGTGTGGGAGTTGCGCGCCAACGTCATCGCCTACGATGTTTGGTACGTCGCCCTGGCGGAGTCCCTCGCCTGCCCTCTGGTAACGCTGGACCGCCGACTCAGCCGCGCCAGTGGGCCAACCTGCGAAATTATAACTCCACCTCCTGAGCCTGCGTCTGGCAGTTGCTGATTACGGTCTGGCCTTGGCCTTTATCCTACAACCGTGAGGTGTCGCTCAGGGCCCCCACCTGATGACGGTCATCGATATGATGGCTGCCACCTGCCTCGACCGGCGCGCCTAGTAATACTTCTCTATGCCGCCCGTGCCCAGCTTGCGCCCCTTCGCGGTGGCGCGAATGAGACTGGCAAGCCGCCTGTCGAACTCCTCGGGGCGGCTGCGGGCGGCGTCCACGTAGGCCACGCGTATCCGGCGGTAAGTCTCGGAGAATGCGTTGTAGTTGCGCCAGGCGTCGGCGTCGGCCCTGATCGCGTCCACAACGTCATCTGGAAACACGAACGGCTCCGCGAGCGCACGCCTCGCCGCCTCCTGGACCGTCGGATGTATCATGCCGCGCTCGTCCAGCCAGCGCAGCCGCTCCTTGTTGGGCTGCGAGTATCCGCTCTTCGGATTTCGCGGCGAGAACCGCTGGGCCGCAACTCCCTCGCCCGCCTTCTTGATGATCGAATCTATCCACCCGAAGCAGAGCGCCTCCTCGACGGCGTCGTTGTACGGAATGCGCGGCTTCCCGGTGGCCTTGTTGGGGTACAGGAGCCAGATTTCGCTGGCGCTGTCGAAGTTCGCCTCCAGCCACTCCCGCCAGCGGTCTCTCTCGATGACGTACAGTGTCTCGCCAATGTCCATACCGGTCCTCTCAGAGCGAGGTCTTCCAAAAGTGCTTTCACCCTCTCAGGGCGAAGGGCCTGCCCCGTACTTGATACGGGGATGGGGGTGAAGTTGGGCAGTGGCGGAGAGAGTGGGATTCGAACCCACGGTACCCTTGCAGGTACACGCGATTTCCAGTCGCGCCTATTCGTCCTCTCTAGCATCTCTCCACGCGCCCGCCGCATTGGACGGGCCAAGCCCCATCTTTTCGACCGCGTGCCCCGCTCGGCGGGGTCGGACGATTGGGGTGGCGGAGAGAGTGGGATTCGAACCCACGATGAGGTTGCCCCCATACCGGTTTTCGAGACCGGCGCCTTCAGCCTCTCGGCCATCTCTCCACAACCGAATTATAGCACGTTTGGCCCCACTTACTCGCCCTCATCCTCCCGCAGGGGCGCGATGCAGTAGCTCTCGCTGTGCTGGAGGAGTCGTTCGATGACTTCCGGCCTGGTGTTACGCTGGTTGGTGGCGTTGGCCAACCTCTCGCTGATGTCCGAGCTTATCTCGTCGGCGCCCATCGGCTCGTTGCCCCGCGAAAGCAACACCCTGAAGATGGCCTCTTTGAGCGGAGTGTCGTCGAGCAGGTAGTCGTTGGCGCTCGCGCAGTGGCCGACTATCCGCTCGATCAGATCGCGAGTCTCAGCCGATGCGAGTTCCTCTTCGTCAACCGCCTGCTGGCACATGTAGCACTGCCTGGACGCGATCATCACGGGCAGCGACCGCCGCCGCTTCTCGGCCATTTCGGCGTCGATGAAGTACTTCGCCGGCCGCTTGTCGCCCGCTTCGCCGAGAATTTCGCCCTGTTCTGCACTAATCAAAACACTTCCTCCGGCCAATCCAGCATCTGAGTTTGCGCGACCTCTCCCGCCGCCATGAGAGGCACGTCTTCAGGGCAGATGGCGAGTCCGTTCGCCAGCGCCATTGAAGTCAGCAGGTTCGAGCCCTGGTCGCCCGTAAGCCGCGCCCTGTATCCGCCGTTGTGCTTGGTCACCACGGCCCTCGCATACACCCTGCGCCCGTCGGGATTCTCAATCGGTTCGTCAAGCACCGCCTCAACGGTCGGCTTGTCCACGTCGCCCAATCCAAGCATCTTTCTGATGGCCGGACGCCCGAACTGCTCGAAGGCCACCAGCGCGCTCACCGGGTTGCCAGGCAGCCCCAGGTGAGGCACCCGACGGCCGTTCCCGGCGCTCAGCGCGCCAAAGGCCAGCGGCTTGGCAGGGCGCATCCGCACCGACCAGAAGTCGATGCTCCCGTGCTGCGCCAGCACGTCCTTCACCATGTCGTAGTCGCCCTTCGACACGCCCGCCGAAGTCACCAGCATGTCACATTCCAACGCCTGCTCCAGCTTGGCGTTCATCGACTCCAGGTTATCCCGCGCTATGCCCAGCAGCCGGGGAACGCCCCCGTAGCGGAGCGTGCTCGCCGCCACGCTGTAGTTGTTGCTATTGAAGATTTTCCCTGCCTCGGACGCCTCTCCCGGCTCCAGCAGCTCGTCCCCTGTAGCCAGTATCCCCACCACGGGCCGGCGCACCACGCTCACCTCCGAGTAGCCCAGCGACGCCAGCACGCCTATCTCGGACGGACGCAGCAGCGAACCGCGCTTCAGCACCAGCGTGCCGCGCCGCACGTCCTGTCCGGCGGGGCGGACCTCCGCGCCGGGCGGCACCGCCAGGTTGACGCCAATCCGCGTCATGTCGCCGCCGTCCCTGCGCCGTTCCACCTCGTCCGTGTCCTCGAACGGCACCACGGCGTCGGCGCCATCGGGGATGGGAGCGCCGGTCATTATGCGCACCGCCGTTCCCGGCCCGACCTCGTCACTCGGTAGTTGACCTGCCGCCACGTAGCCCACCACGTCCAGCGTTACCGGCGAGTCCTCCGACGCCCCCGCCACGCTCTCCGACCGCACCGCGTAGCCATCCATCGCGGAGTTGTCCAGCGGCGGAATGTCGTACTGCGACACCGCGTCCTCGGCCAGCACCTGGCCCAGCGCGTCCAGTATGGGCTTGCGCTCCACGTCCAGCACGCTGAAGAAGCCCAGGATGCGTTCCAGCGCCTCCTCGACGCTGAGCATCGATTCGTTGTGATGTCGGTGTACGTGCGTGTACTGAGTCATGCCGGTCCCTACCCGCGAATCTCCGCGCCAAGCTCGCGCCGGAGCTGCCGCAATATGTCACTCTGATACCTGTCCACCTGATCGGAAGTGAGCGTTCCCCTGTCCGACCGGAACACGATCCGATACGCCACCGACTTCTTCCCAGCCGGAACGCCCTCGCCCGAGTATACGTCGAACGGAGCGCTGCTCGCGACCATCTTGTGGCGGGCGATGATGCCCTGCACGCGCGAGGACGACACGTCGGCGTCCATCACCAGCGCGACGTCGCGGTTGGACACCGGGAATCGGCTTGTTCTGTGGTAACGCCGGGGCGTGTCGGGCATGGCCTGGGCCAGGCCCTCTACGTCCACCTCGAACAGCGCCACCGGCGCCTCGTCCAGGTCGAATCGTGCCAGCACGTCCGGGGGCACCTCGCCGACTTCGCCGATGGAGGCGCCGTCCAGCGTCAGCCGCGCCGCCCGCCCGCGCCGGAAGAAACCGCTCTCGCTCGGCTCGTACTCGACCTTCAGGTCGAGTACGGAGAACAACGCCTCCAGCGCGCCCTTGGCGTCGAAGAAGCCCATCTCGCCCGGCGGCGCCAGCCACGACACTGCTGAGCGCGGCCCCGACACCGCGCCAACCAGCATCTCCCGCTCGTTTGGCAGGTCCCGCTCCTTCGCCTCCAGCTTGGGTAGGTACACTCGCCCAAGCTCGAAGATGCGAACGCCCTCTGTCTGCGCGATCTGGCGGTTCGCGGCAAGAGTTCGCAGCACCGCGCCGCGCAAGCTGGTTCGCATGTACTCGTGGTCGGAGCTCATCGGGTTGGCGATGCGCAGCGGCGGGTTCGACTCGTCCACGGCCCCCACGCTGTCGAGCGTCTCCATCGTGGTGCTCGAATACGAAATGGTCTCGCGCATACCCGACGCCGCCAGGCAGTCCCCGAACCCGCTCTTTCAACTCGCGCAGCGGCTGCGGCGGATGGTGCGGAATGGGCGCCGACAGCATCGTCGTCGGTATCGAGTCGTAGCCCGTTATCCGGGCCACCTCTTCCACGAGGTCGTCCTCAATGGACACGTCGGAACGCCAGTAGGGCGGCTTGACCCAGATGGTGTCCCGCCGTTCGGGCGCCGGCCCCGCCTCCACCGCCTCGATGACGTCTATGAGACCCGAAGGCTCCGCCGCCTGCTCGAAGCCGAGGGCGTCCAACACCTCCCTCATGCGCTCGGTGCCGTAATCCACACCCATCACCTGCCGCACGCGGCGGCGGCTCAGCCGCAGCGTGGGCGCCGGCTTGCGCCCAGGGTACAGGTCGACGATGCCCTTCGCCGCCTCTCCCCCGGAGATTTCCAGTATCAGCCCCGTCGCCCTGCGCAGGCCGCGCTCCGCTAGCTCGGCCCGGATGGCCCGCTCGAATCGGTACGACGCCTCGGTGTTCATCCGCAGCGCGGTGCGGGTGCGCCGTGTGTTGACCGGATCGAAGCTCGCCGCCTCCAGCAGCACCGACGTAGTGTTCTCGTCCATCTCCGTGCTCGCGCCGCCCATCACGCCCGCCAGTCCGATCGCGTCCCGCGAGTCGGCGATGCACAGCATAGGCGGATTCAGCGCGCGCCGCACCCCGTCCAGCGTCTCCAGCGTCTCGCCGGGTCGCGCCGCCCTCACCACGATGCGGCTGTCACGCACGTTGTCGAAGTCGAAGGCGTGTAGCGGCTGCCCGTACTCCAGCATCACGTAGTTGGTAATGTCCACCACGTTGTTGATTGGCCGCTGTCCGGCCCTCAGCAGCGCATCCTGCATCCACTGCGGCGACTCGCTTATGTGGACCCCCCTGATGAGGCTGGCCGTGTACCGGGCGCACAGCTCCGGATTCGCAATCTCGATGGACGCCAACTCCTCTATGGGCGGGCCGTCCTCCGGGTACGACAGGTCCGGCTCGGCAACGCGCTCGCCCGTGATGGCAGCCACCTCGTGGGCGATGCCCAGCACCGAGAGGCAGTCCGGCCGGTTAGGCGTCACCTCCACGTCCAGCACCGCGTCGCCCAGGTAGTCGACCAGTGGCGTGCCGGTTTGGGCGTCGTCCGCCAGCGTCAGGATGCCGTCGTGATCGTCGCCCAGCCCAAGCTCCAGCGCCGAGCAGACCATCCCCGCCGACTCTACGCCCCGGATCTTCGCGCGCTTGAGCTGCTCCAGCCTGCCGCTGCGCGGACTGAACAGCCGCGCGCCCTCTCTCGCGAAAGCGATTTTCTGGCCCGCCGCGACGTTCGGCGCGCCGCACACCACCGTGGCCGTCTCGCCGCCGCCCAGCTCTACCGTGGGCAGCATCAGCCGGTCGGCGTTGGGATGCGGGTCCACCTTCAGCACGTAACCCACCACCACCTTGTCGCGTTCCCAATCGCCGCCGACTATCTCCACCTCGCCAACCTCGTTGCCGGCCATCGTCAGCCGGTGCGCCAGCTCGTGCGGCGGCATATCGACCGGAACGTACTTCCTCAGCCATGACAGGGGTATTCTCATCTATCTCGCTCTCGCATAACGGGTTATCTTTCTGCGCGTGCCATTCTCGGCACGCGGCCCTTAGGGCGCATCGTGGGCTTGCTGCGGACGCGCTCATATCCGCCCCGGCGCGCCCCTGCTAGAACCGGCTCGACTGGCGCAGACGGTCAGATTGGCACACCGGCGGCCGTTGACCGCCCAAGTCAGCCTGAGCCTTCACCCGGCTGTTGACCTAGCCTCGCTTCGAGTTCCCGAATGCGCCGCTGCGCGGCCTCCAACGCCGTTTCTGATGCTTCCAGCGCCTCGATGTATTCCTGGGTGTTTCGCAACCACTCGCAGCTCGCGGGGTCGAACAGCCTCAACTCCAACTCGCCCCGCACGCAGATGTCCAGTCCCAGGACCCCGCTGCGCCCACGTAGGATCCCAACCGCGTCCGGCGCTACGGCGATAGGCCGGTACTCGCCCGACTCCAAGCGCTCTCCCACCAGTGGCGGGTCGAAGCAGTTCCCCGTCGGGTCGAACCGCCAATACTCGGTCACTCCCATCTCGGCATAGATGTCCCGTTTCTCGTTCGCGTCCCGCCGCCAGGTGCCCTCCGCCGCTATCTCCATCACGAACGAGGGTATAGCGCCCTCGCGCCACGTGAACCAGGAATTGCGCTTGTGATTGCCGGCCGCTCCAAAAACCACGTACACGTCCGACGCTACGACGGCTGAAACTACGTTCATGCGATAGTACACGAACATATCGCCCGCGACGTAGACGTCCGAGCGGTCTCTGAAATGCGCCCTCAAAGCCGAAACGGTCTCGGTCAGCGGCACGTACTGAAAATCGGTTTCAGCCAACGGTTCGTCGTCTTCGTATGGATATACGATCGTGGGGTCTTCCCGCTCGGCTTCCGCCTGCGCTGTGCCATCTCTGTAAGGCTGTGTGACCACAGACCACCTCCAAGTTCCGGCGCGCCCCTGCTAGAACTGGCTCAGAAAACGCAGGTCGTTGGCGTAAAACAGCCGGATGTCGTCTATGCCGTACTTCAGCATGGCGATCCGCTCCGGTCCCATGCCGAAGGCGAAGCCGGTGTAGATGTTCGGGTCGTAGCCTACGCCTTCCAGCACCTTCGGGTGCACCATGCCCGCGCCCATGATCTCGATCCAGCCCGTCTCGCTGCAGATCCGGCATCCGTCCCCGGCGCACGCGAAGCAGTCGATAGACATATCCACCCCCGGTTCGACGAACGGGAAGTAGTCGCACCGGAAGCGCACCCGTCGCTCCTGCCCGAAGACTATGCGCGCGAACTCGTACAGCGTGCCCTTCAGGTCTGCGAACGTGATGCCGCGGTCCACCGCCAGCCCCTCTATCTGGAAAAAGTGCCACTCGTGCGTTGCGTCCGTCGCTTCGTACCTGTAGCACTTGCCCGGCACCACCACGCGCACCGGCGGCTCCTGCCCCTCCATGATGCGCGCCTGCATCGGCGACGTGTGCGTGCGCAGCAGCATAGGATGCTGGCCGGAATCGTCCTCGTAGTCCAGCCACAGCGTGTTCCACATATCCCGCGCCGGGTGGTCCTTCGGGATGTTCAGCATCTCGAAGTTGTAGTGGTCCCACTCCACCTCCGGCCCTTCCACCACCTGGAAACCCATCGAGTTGAAGGCGGCGCAGATTTCCCGCACGATGAGAGTGGTGGGGTGCAGGCCGCCCGCGGGGGCCGGCCAGCCGGGCAGCGTCACGTCGATGGCGTCGTCCGCGTCGGCGCTGCTGTCGTCCGCCGCCTCAGACAGCGCGCGCTCCCTCTCGTCGAGGGCGGTCTCCAGCGCCGCCTTCGCGCGGTTCGCCGCTTCCCCCGCGGCCCTGCGCTCCTCCGGCGGCAGCGAGCCTACGGAACGGAGTAGCTCGGTCAGCCGGCCTCTCCGGCCGAGGAAGGCGATACGCCACGATTCCAGACCTTCGGGGGAGTCTATGCCCGCCAACGCCGCAAGGGCTTCGTCCCTTACGCCCTCGACGGGCGCGGTGGCGCCTTCACTCATACATGCCCTCGTTTGATGCGCGCTGCGCAATTGGTTGCAACATTATAGGCGCGCGCTTCCAGACCGGTCAAGGCGAAGCCGCGCCGCCGGGCGCGCGGCAAATGCCCTTAGCTGCTATACTTGGCCGTGCCCCGACGGCGCCGCGAACGGCGCCCGCGCAGCCCTACCGCCGCACCCAGGAGACAGCGCGCCTTGAAGATCGGACTCATCTCGGACACACATATACCCGAAGCCGGCAGCGAGCTGCCCTGGCAGGTCTACGATGCGCTCGCGGGCGTCGATCTTATCTTGCACGCCGGCGACATGCACGTGATAGAGGTGCTGGACTGGCTCGAAGAGATAGCCCCCGTGCTCGGCGCGCGCGGCAACGGCGACGGCGACGGCCACCGCCCCGACTTCCCCGACGACGATCCCAGGGTGAAGGAGGCCCACGTGTTCGAGGCCGAGGGCGTCACCGTGGGCCTCACGCACGGCTTCCCTCTGCCGGAGGAGGCGCCCTGGACCACGCTCGACGACCTCATGGTGCGAAAGCTGGGCCGGCAGGTGGACGTGATAGTGTGCGGTGACACGCACGTCACCCTCAACACCGTCCGCGAGGGCGTCTTGTTTGTCAACCCCGGCAGCCCCACGCTGCCGCGCCAGATGTACGCCCTCGGCCAGGTGGGCATCCTCACGGTCGAGGCGGGCGCGGCGAGTGCCGAAATCATCGATCTCTCCTCTGTCGCCGGCGAGCGTTCCTGAAGTTTCCAGCACGCCTTCGCTCACTTCCCCAACTACGATGAGCCGCCCCGCACTTGACGCTCGACAACGGCTTGGTGTACAACTACACCCGCCAAGGGCTTGGGCGCGCCGCCGGGTGCGCCCTCACGTTGGGGCGAGGCTAACGGCCCCGCTTGGCGCCGGCGCTCCAAACATCCGCGTTAGCGACCAGGAGGATGCTATGGCCGACTACCAGGACATTGTTTGGGAGGAGCACGGCCCCGTCGCCGTGTGCAGGCTTAACCGCCCCGAAAAGCTCAACGCCATGCGGTCCCAGACCACCGAAGAGATGTACCACGCATGGCGCGGCTTCAACGCCAACAAGGCCCTCAAAGTGATGATAGTCACCGGCACCGGACGCGGCTTCACCGCCGGCGCCGACGTAAGCCGAGAGGGTATGGGCGGCCCGCCCGCCGACCCCGGCGCCACACCCGGCGCAGCCAGCCCCGCGCCCCGAATGTTGAAAGCAATCGTCGAAAAACCCGTCATCGCCGCCGTCAACGGCGCCGCCGCGGGCATGGGCTACGTGCTAGCCCTCGCGTGCGACATCCGCATTGCCTCAGACAGGGCCATCTTCCACCACGTTTACCTCCGCCGCGCACTGGTTACGAGCGGCGAAACGTGGTACCTTCCCCGCATCATCGGGTTGAGCAACGCCATCTACCACATCTTCATGGCCGACGCCATCGACGCCGACGAGGCCCTCCGACTGCATCTCGTCTCCCGCGTGGTTCCCCACGACGACCTCATGGACGAGGCGATGAAGATGGCGCAGGAGCTGGCCACCCGACCGCCCAACGCCACCAAGTACGCTAAGAAGGCCATCTACAAGGGCCTGAACCTCACCATGGAAGACGCCATGGAATACGTTGGCTACACCCGCGCGGCGAACCTCAACTCCGGCGAGGCCGAGGAGGGTTTCCGCGCCTTCAACGAGAAGCGGGCGCCCAACTGGTAGCCCGTATCTATAAGCCGTACCGACGCCCGTAACCTGAAAGGGGAGAAATATGGCAAACTGGTCGAGATCGAGCCGTCTCTTGCTTGCTGGAGGCCTGCTGCTCGCGCTGAGCATGTTGCTCGCGGCGTGCAGCCAGGCCGAGGAGGCGCCTCCCACGCCCACGCCGGTCGATGTGTCCGGCATAATCCAGCAGGTGATGGCGGCCCAGCAGCCCGGCATGACCACCGCTGACGTCACCGCCGCGATCCAGGCGGCCCTGGCTGAGCAGGAAGGCATCACTTCCGCCGACGTGGCCAACGAGATTGCCAAGGCTCTCAGCGCAAGGCCAGGCGTCACTTCCGCCGAAGTCGCCTCCGCGATAGCCTCCGCGCTGGACGCCCGCCCCGGCGTGACCACGCAGGACGTGGCTAACGAGATAGCCGCCGCTCTCAGGGCGCAGCCGGGCGTTACCGAGGAGCAGGTCGCGGCCGCGATCCAGTCCGCCATGGCCGAGCGCCCCGGACTGACGGAGGCGCAGGTGACCGCCATCGTCGCGCAGGCGATGGAAGAGCAGCAGAGCGCCGTGGTCGCCGCAGTCGCGACCCAGGTAGCCATGCCCCTCCAGCCCGCCCGGGCGACGCCTACCCCAACCGGCGAGGATGTCCAGACGGGCGGCCAGCTCATCTCGCTGGCGCACTTCGATGTCGGCCACACCGACCAGCACCGCAACAGTTCCGTTGCGGAGTTGATGATGTTTACGCTCATCCATCCGAGCATCTACCAGTACGACACCCGCACCTGGGTGGACATCATCCCCGACCTCGCGGACGAGTGGTCGCTCAACGACGCCGGAGACGTGTACACGTTCAGCGTGCGCGACGGCGTGCAGTACAGCGACGGGCAAGCCGTTACCGCGGGCGACATGGCCTACAGCCTCAACCGCTCCATCGCCCTGCCCAACAGCATCGGTATGCCGCGCTGGGGCTGCATACGCGGATTCATGGAGCCGGACGGCGCCAGCGCCGTGGACGACGACACACTGACGGTTACGCTGAAGGACCCGGCAGTAGCCTTCCTCGGCTGCCTCGCATCCCCATGGATCATGATTCAGAAGGAGAGCCTGCTGCGGGACATCGACGAGGGCTCGGACCCTGGGCGCGAGCTCGACCTGGACGAGATTGTCGGGGCCGGTCCCTTCAAGCTCACCGAGTACAGGCGCGGCGTCTCCTGGGACGTCGAAAAGAACCCTGGTTACTACGACCAGCCCCGCCCATACCTCGACTCGGTGCGCTACGTGCTTATCACCGACCCCAGCGCGAGGGTGGCGGCCTTCCGCACCGGCGCCGCCTACATGGAACCCATCTTCCCCGGCTTCGGCCCCGACGACGACATCGCCGTCAGGGAAGAGTTTGGTGACCGTCTGACCGTTACCGAAACCATCGGCTTCGGAGTGAACGGCGTTCACATCAACTTCAGGAGACCGCCGTTCGACGACGTGCGCGTGCGCAGGGCCATGCAGCTATCGTTTGACCGCCAGGAGGCCATCAAGGTCCTCCACCCGCTGGGCGGCGACGTGCTCTGCTACTACCCCTGCGTGTTCGACTGGATCTACGACGCCGACGACTACAGGAAGTTGCCCGGCTACAATCCCGACACCAAGGAAGCCGACATCGCCGAAGGCAAGCGCCTCATGGAAGAGGCCGGCCTTGCCGACGGGCTCGACGTTGTCCTCAGCTTCAGGTCGGTTGGCAACTACCCCGACGTCTCTGCGATCCTGCTTGACCAGTGGAAGGAAATTGGCCTGAACGTCGAGTTGCGCCAGTATGAGAGCGCCGCCGGCTGGGCCGCCTACCAGGCGCACGACTTCACGCTCGCAATGCAGGGCACGGGCCTGAACTTCCTCGACCCCGACGCCGCGAACGACCTTCTCTATCTCCCCACCGCCGGACGCATGTACCAGGGCTGGGAGAACGCGGAGTTCGTCGAGTTGTTCGCTAAGGAAAAGGGCGAGACCGACCGGGCTACCCGCGCCATGCACCTGAAGCGTATGGCGGACATTCTGGAAGAAGACCTGCCATACCTTACCGGTACCGGAGGGATCGGACACTTCATCCAGTGGGGATGCGTCAGAGGTTACAAAGCGCCTGAGGCGCTCGGACAGAACAACTACCGCCACGACCGCACCTGGCTGGCCGATGAGGCGCCCTGCCGCTAGGCCGCGTGCCAACCGATAGCAACTAGACCCGATGGGACGGGGCTTCCGAGTTTCCGTCCCATCGGGCGTTAGCCTTCCCTCAGTAACCGGGAGACTGCGGTAGGGGCGGGTTTCAAACCCGCCCGCCAGGGATGACTATGACCACAGCGGAAGTCAACCCCGCGAGCATCTTTGCGGACGCCCATAGCATGGACGCCGCGGCCTTGGACCGCCTGGCCGCCGGTGACATCCGCGACGCCGCGGAAAAGGCCTGGTGCGCCACCCTGCGGGCAACGGAAGCCCTGGTGCTCGCCCGCACCCGCCAGGAACCGCGAACGTTAACCCAGACGAGCAGGACGCTCCAAGCCATCTCCAAAACCGACCCCGCAGTGTACAACCTCCGCGTTCGCTACACCAACCGTATCTTCTGGCTTCACGACGAGTGCTTCTGCCACGGCTATTGCGAACCCATCGGCACCGAGCGTCTCATCCGCGAGACGGCGGACTACATCTGAGGACGCCCAGCGTCTGGCGCGCGACTAGCCGCAAACCCAACGTACTGCCCTCTAGTCCCTTCCCCTTTCCAATGGAGAAGGTTGGGACGGGGGCCTAACAAGGACCGGGACGGTATGACCACAGCGGAAGTCAACCCCGCGAGCTATCTTCGCGGACGCCCATAGCATGGATGCTGCGGCCCTTGACCGCATGGCCGCCGGAGACATCCGCGATGCCGCGGAAAAGGCCTGGTGTGCCACCCTGCGGGCAGCAGAAGCCCTGATACTCGCCCGCACCGGCCAACAACCCGGCTATTCCACCACGGCCAGCAGAACACTGAGGTCTCTCTCTAGAACCGATCCTACGCTGCGCGACCTACGCATTCGCTATTTCGACCGCCAGGCTGCGCTACACGGCGAGTGTTTCTACCACGGCTTTTGCGACCCAATTGACACCGAGCTTCTCATACGCGAGACGGCTGACTACATCAAGGATGCCCAAGAACTGGCTGGCGCGGGAGGGTAGATTTGCGAACTTACATACTTCGCCGACTGCTCCTCTTCGTGCCTACCATCTTCGGCGTAACCCTCGTCGTCTTCATCGTATTGCGCATAGTTCCCGGCGACCCCGCGCTCGTCATGCTCGGTGGCTTCGAAGGCGAGGGCACCTTTACCCAGCAAGACCTCGATAACCTGCGCGAGAACCTGGGGCTCAACGACCCCATCGCCATCCAGTACCTCAACTGGATAGCGGACGCTGCCAGCCTGGACTTCGGAGATTCGTTCTTCACCAACACCCCCATCTGGGACGAGGTGCGCCCCAGGCTGCCCCTTACGTTGCAGTTCGCCTTCATGGCCATCTTCCTGGCGGTGATATTCGCGCTGCCCATGGGCGTTATCTCCGCCGTGCGACAGGACACCTGGGCCGACTACAGCCTGCGCGTGTTCGCCATCATCGGTCTGGCCATGCCCACCTTCTGGGTGGGATCCCTGGTGCTGCTCGGCCTCTCGCTCCAGTTCAACTGGATTCCCCCCCTGGGATATACGCCTCCCTGGGAGTCTCCCTGGACAAACTTCGTGCAACTCATCTTCCCCGCGGTGGCGCTGGCCTACTCCACCAATGCGGTGACGGCCCGAATAACCCGTTCGCAGATGCTGGAAGTTCTCCGCGAGGACTACATCCGCACCGCCATGGCCAAGGGACTTCAGGGAGCGTGTGGTCATCTACCGACACGCCCTCAAGAACGCCTCCCTGCCGGTGATAACGCTGTTCGGCGTGCAGTTCGCCACGCTTCTCGGCGGTTCGGTGGTCATCGAGTCGGTGTTCAGCCTGCCCGGTATCGGGCGACTGCTCATCTTCTCCATCAACGTCAGGGACTACCCCATGATACAGTTCCTGGTGACGTTTATCGCGTTCATATTCCTTACGATGAACCTGCTCGTGGACCTGCTCTACGGCTGGCTGGACCCGACGAATACGCTACGACTAAGTCTCCTTCCCTCATCGACTGGAAGTACCAAAAACCCCTTCCCCATTGATGGGGGAAGGTTAGGATGGGGGTGACCACCCCCGGATACGGCAGATGCTGGTTGTAGGGGCGGGTTTGCAACCCGCCCGAAAGCAAGAGAGAACCATGGCTGAAAGGACGATGGACACGGCACTGGAGCGGGAGTTCGGCCTGCGCAGCAAGCGCAGCGCCTGGCACTACTTCGTCCGCTTCATCAAGGAGAAGCCGCTCGGCGCCGTCGGCGGCTTTATCTTGCTGTCGGCCATCCTGATAGCCGTTTTCGCCGCTGCGCTTACGCCGTACAGCCCGGACGAGTTCGACGCCGACGCCCGGCTCGCGCCACCCGACACGACCCACTGGTTCGGCACCGACCACATCGCGCGCGACGTCTATACGCGGGTGCTCTTCGGCTCCCGAGTGTCGCTACTGGTCGGCTTCATTGCGGTGGCGACATCCACCATCATCGGCACCGTGCTGGGCGTCGCCAGCGCCTACTTCGGCAGAACGCTGGACCTGCTGTTACAACGCGTCGTGGACTCGCTGCAGGCCGTTCCCGGTCTTGTGCTGGCGCTGACGCTCATCGCCGCGCTGGGGCCGTCCCTGTTCGCCGTGATCTCTGGCCATCACTATCGTCAGGTGGCCCGGCACCACGCGCACCGTGCGCTCCGTCGCTCTCAGCATCAAGGAGAGCCAGTACGCCGACGCGGCGAGGGCCATCGGCGCCAGCGACTGGCGCATCATGTTCCGCCACATCACGCCAAACGTCATGGCGCCCGTCATCGTGGTGGGTTCCGCCGTGCTGGGCGGCGCGATAGTCACCGAGGCCAGCCTCAGCTTCCTTGGCCTGGGAGTGCCGGCGAACATCCCCACCTGGGGCAACATGCTCGGCCAGGCGCAGCAACGCTACATCGCCGCCGGCCCCTGGACAAGCATCTTCCCCGGCGTCGCGCTCACCGTCACCGTGTTCGGCATCAACGTGCTCGGCGACGCCGTCCGCGACGTGCTGGACCCGCGCCTGCGCGGTAGTCGGTAGGCTTTCATTCCCCCCATCCTAACCTTCCCCCTGCGAGGGGGAAGGGACAAGAGGCTTCTCAGGAAAGCGCGTTCCCCGCGGCCTCCTCCGGCGTCTCGACCGATGATCCGGTCACGCTCCAACGCCTCGAACTCATCAGGGCGAGCCGCCTTCTCGTGGGCGGACAGCCTTCCCAGGAAGCTCCGCCGGCGATACGCCGAGCAACTCGACCAACGTGCGCCGGTTGTGCTGGCCCAGGTCCGGCGCGGCGCTGCGGAACTCCCATTGGCGTGTCGGACAGCGCGGTTGTTGAACGGCAGCCCCCGGGTGCAGGTGGCTGATCCCCGCGTCTCCGGGGTAGTGCTGTATGTGCTGGCAAGTAGCCTGTCGTGCTCGTGCTGCGGGTCCCTGGACGCTTCGCTTATCTGCTGCACCGCGCCCGCCGCTATGCCCTCGGCCTGGAGAAGACCCATCAACTCGTGCTTGTTCCGGCGAACGGTCCACTCCCCAATCGCCGCGTCAAGCTCGTCGTGGCGGCGCAGCCTGCCGGCGTACCCGGCCAACTCGCCCTCGGATAGCTCCGGCCTTCCCATCAGGCCGCACATCCTCTCCCATTCATCGTCAGTACCGATGGATATGGCGATCCACTCGTCGTCACCCATCGCACCTGTAGCAGCCCTGCGGCGCAGCGGAGGCGTGCCGGTTCCCGGTCCTGTCCCGGATACTTCCCGCTAAGCGAGTACCCGATGATGTCCTCGCCGATGAGCGAGGACATCGACTCCAGGTGCGAGAAGTCCACGAACTGCCCCTTGCCCGTGCTGCGCCGGCTCCACAGCGCCGCCAGCACCGCGCCCGCCGCGTGAAGTCCGTTCACCGGGTCGGCGTGGTTCCCGCCCGACCGCATCGGGTAGGCCCCCTCGTAGCCCGTCAGGTGCGACACGCCCGCCATCGGCTCGATGGTGACGCCAAAGCCAACGTATGACCTGTCCGGCCCGGTGTTGCCGAAGGCCGGCATCGAGATAACGATGATGTCGGGCCGCTCCGCCCTCAGCGTGTCGTAGTCCAGCCCGAAGGCCCGCATCACGCCCAGCGAGAAGTTGTCGATAACCACGTCGCTCACCCGCGCGAGTCGCTTGAACAGCTTCACTCCCGCAGGGGTCTTGAGGTTCAGCGTTATGCCATGCTTGTTCCGGTGTAACTGGTGAAAGCCGCCGGAGCGGTTGTACGGCTTCTCGCCCGGATCGCCGCCCGGATAGATGCGACGCCCGTTGCTGGGCCGCACTGGCCCGCGAGTGGGGTCCAGCCGCGTCACGGACTCCACCTTGATGACCTCCGCGCCCATGTCGCCCAGCAGCCTGGTGCAGTGAGGCCCCGCCCAGATCATCGAAAGGTCTATGATGCGAATGCCTTCCAGCGGCAACGGGTTCATGCTATCCCCACTCTCCCCGGACACGGCGCTAGACCGTTCCCTCGCTCTCCATGCGGGCGATCTCGTCACGGCTCACACCCAGCACGCCGCCCAGCACCTCCGCGTTGTGCTCGCCCAGCAGCGGCGCTCTCTCGTTCCGCCAGGGCGTCTCGAGCATCTGGAACGGGCCGCCCGGCGAGCTGAAGCGTCCCGCTGCCGGGTGTTCCAGATCCTCGAAGTATCCCCGGAAGTCCAGTTGGGCCGACTTGACCACGTCCTCCGGCGTCGCCATGTAGCCGAACGCCATGCCGTGCTCCTGCCCCAGCCGGCAGATTTCCTCCTTGGTGTGCTCCATCAGCCACGGCCCCAGGATGGCGTCGATGGCGTCCCTGTTCTCCGGCTTGACCCTGTCGGCCACGGTGGCGAACCTGGGGTCGCCCAGCCTCGGGTCGATGAACTCCGCCACCGTCGGCCAGTTGGAGGGAGGCCCGCATATCACGGCCACGTAGCCGTCCTTGCACGGATACGGCCCCCAGGGGTGGTTCATGTGCCGGTTGCCCGTTCTCACCATGTTGCGGCCGACCAGGTTGGAGCCGACGAAATGGTTCTCCATCAGGTCGGCCATCGCGCGGTGCACCGACACCTCCACCCGCTGCCCCGAACCCGTGGCCTGCGCGTGGAACAGCGCGCCCATCGTGGCCACGAACGCCGTCTGCCCCGCCACGAACTGCGTGATGGGCACACCGGACATCAGCGGCTCCCGGTCCGGCTCCCCGCTGATGAACATGGCCCCGCTCAGTGCGTAGGTGACAATCTCCTCGCCCTTGTACCCGCTGTACGGCCCGTCCTGCCCGAAGAACGTGACCGACGTCATCACCAGCATCGGGTTCCCCGCCCGCAGCGCGTCCATGCCGAGTCCCATGGCATCCATTGCGCCCGGTGTAAAACTCTCGATCAGCACGTCCGCCCCGGCGGCCAGCCGCCGCAGCGCCGAGCGGCCCGCGTCGGACTCCAGGTCCAGCGTCACGCTCTTCTTGCCGGCGTTCAGGTAGAGGAATCTGCCTCCGCTGTTCAGGTCCGCCCGGTCATCGGGAAACGGGCCGGCCTTTCGGGAGACGTCGCCCACGCCGGGCGGCTCCACCTTGATCACCTCCGCGCCCATCCCGGCGAACAGCCTGCCGCAGTACGGCCCCGCTATCCCCTGCGAAACGTCCAGTACTCGAAGGTTGTCGAGTGCGCCGTCACTCATGGCCGCTCCTCCGAACGAGGGATGCCCAATCTGCGTGAGACGCGCGCAGTATAACACACGCCGAGCGCCGCCAGTCCCCTCTACCGAATTGTCCCTTCCCCTTCGATGGGGGAAGGCCAGGATGGGGGTGACACCGCCCTCTCGGTTGACACCGAACGATATAAGCGTACAATCGACCCTGACCCGCAATCCGAGCCGGCCAGGCCGAAAGCGCGGTGTGAGACAAGTGACCGATGAACTGACCGACAGCCCGATTACCGGCGCCCTGCTCTCCGGCGTGCGCGTGCTCGACCTCTCCGAGGGCGTGCCCGGCCCCTTCGCCGCCAAGCTCCTGGCCTACCTCGGCGCCGAGGTCATCAAGATCGAGCGCCCCGGCCGCGGCGACGCCAGCAGGCGCGCCAGCCCCTTCCTGAACGACCTCCCGAACCCGGAGACGAGCGGCTCCTTCCTCTACCTCAACGGCGGCAAAAAGAGCGTCACCCTGGACGTCGCCACCTCCACCGGCGCCCACGTCTGCTCAAGCGGTTGGTGGCCAAGTCCCAGGTGCTGATAGAGAGCTACCACCCCGGCCACCTGGAAGACATCGGGCTGGACTACGAGACTCTCGAGCGTGTCAACCCCGCCCTCGTCCTCACGTCCGTGTCCCACTTCGGCGGCACCGGCCCGTACAGCCGGTACCGCGGCGGCGAGCTGGTCGACTTCGCCGCGGGCGGCAACCTCAACCTCATGGGCCTGCCCGAACGCTCGCCCATCAAGTTCGGCGGCAACGCCGGCCAGTACCTCGGCGCCGTCTCCACTCTCAGCGGCACCATGCTCGCCCTCTACAGCGCGGACGGCGCCGGGCGCAGGCCAGCACGTGGACGTCTCGATACAGGAGTCCCTCGTCTGCTGCCACATCCAGGACCTGTGCAACTACGCCTACACCGGCGAGATTCAGGGCCGTGGGCACGGCTCCATGATCTACCCCTGCAAGGACGGCTACGTTGGACTCACCCTCCAGCAGCACCTCTGGCCCAGGGTGTGCGCCATGCTCGATATGCCCGAGCTCGAGCACGACCCCATGTTCGCCACCTTCCAGGGCAGGCGCGAGAATGCCGACCTGCTCGACGTCCACATCATCGGCTGGATGATCGAGCGCACCAAGGAAGAAGTTTACCACCAGGCCCAGAGCTACAACATGCCCACCGGCTACGTCGCCACCGTGGAGGACATCGTGAAATCCCCCCAGCACGCCGCCAGGGACTTCATCGTCGAAATGGACCACCCAGAGGCGGGCCGCCTCAAGTACCCCGGCGCGCCCTTCCGCATAGCCGGCGTCGAGGTCGAGCACCGCCGCGCCCCGCTGCTGGGCGAGCACAACGCCGAGGTCCTGTGCGGGCTGTTGGGCTACGATAAGCCGGAATTGGTTATGCTAAGAGGCGCTGGCATAATCTAACCCACGCCGCCAGTCCCTTCCCCCTCGCAGGGGGAAGGTTAGGATGGGGGTGGCCCATCCCAACACCGAAGGAGCGCACAATGTCTAAGACCCTGGACGGCGTCAGGATACTCGACTTCAGCATGTTCCTGGCCGGCCCGCACGCCACCAAGCTGTTGGGCGACATGGGCGCGCAGGTCATCAAGATCGAGGCGCCCCATCATCCCGACGCGCTCAGGGTAAACCCGCGCGACATCTACCCCGACCGTGACCCCGGCGAGCGGCCCTGGAACCGCTCCGGCATGATCAACGAGCGCAACCGCAGCAAGCTCGGCATCACCCTGGACCTCGCCACGCCGGAGGGCCGCGCCATGTTCCTCGACCTGGTCAGCGTCTCCGACGTCGTGCTCGAAAACTTCCGCGTCGGCGTCATGGACCGGCTCGGCGTCGGCTACGACGTGCTCAAGCAGTTCAACCCCACCGTCATCCTGGCGTCGCTGTCCAGCCAGGGCACCACCGGCCCCGAAAGCGGCTACCGCTCCTTCGGCAACACCCTCGAAAAGCTATCCGGCCTGTTCAGCCTCACCGGCTACCCCGGCGAGCCGCCCTACTTCAACGGCATGGCCTTCCCCGACCCGCTCTCCGGCTACATGGGCGTCGCGCTGGTCACCGCCGCGCTCCGCCACCGCAGGCGCACCGGCGAGTCCATGCGCCTCGACCTGTCCCAGCGCGAGATGGCTACCGCCGTCGTCGGCGAGGCCATCATGGACTTCACCATGAACGGCAGAATCCGCCAGCCCATGGTCAACCGCCACACCGCGCAGGCGCCCCACGGCGCCTATCCCTGCCAAGGCGACGACAGGTGGATCGCCATCTCGGTCGAGGACGACGCCCAGTGGCGCGCCCTCTGCGCCGAGATGGGCCGCTCCGACCTCGCCGACGATCCCCGCTTCGCCGACGCCGACGCCCGCTGGGACAACCACGACGACCTCGACGCCATCATCGCCGAATGGACGTCCCCGCTCGACAATTACGAGGTGATGAACCGGCTCCAGGCGCGCGGCGTCCCTGCCAGCGTCGTGATGAACGCCGCCGACCTGATGACCGACCCGCACCTCGAGTCCCGCGAGTTCTTCGAGCTCTCCGACGACCCCGAGGCCGGCCCCCATCGCTACTACAGCCGGCCCTGGAAGCTCTCGAAAACGCCCGGCGAGACCCTCTACCCCGCGCCACTGTTCGCCCAGCACAACTCGCTCATCTACGGCGAACTGCTCGGCATCGGCGACGAGGAGATGGCCCGCCTCGAAGCCGCGTCCATCACCAGCGACATCCCAGGCAACCCCCGCGCGACGTAGAGATGACCGGCATGAAAGCGCTTGTGGTAGGCGGAACCGGCCCAACCGGCCCCCTCATAGTGCAGGGCCTTCTCGATAGAGGGTTCGAGGTCAGCATCTACCATCGCGGCTATCACGAGGTGGACGACATGCCGCCCGTGAGCCACCACCTGCACGGCGACCCCTTCGACCTGGCCACGCTCCAAGCCGACTTTCACGGCCACACCTACGACCTCGTCGTCGGCATGTACGGCCGCCTACGCCACGTCGCCGCGGCCATGGTCGGCAGAACGGCGAAGCTCGTCGGAATCGGCGGCGCGGCGTCCTACCTGCGCCCCCACCACACCGGCGACCCGCTCGCGGCCAGGAGCCTGCCGACGCCGCTGGACTTCCCCGTCTACAGCGAGCGCGACCTCAACCCGTTTGCCTTCGCCGTCGCCGAGACCGAACGCCGCGTCATGGCCCACCACCGGCGCGGCGATTTCGACGCCGCCATAGTTCGCTACCCCTCCGTGTACGGCCCCCGCACGCCGCGCCAGTGGATGTGGCCCATCGTGCGCCGGGTCCTGGACGGACGACAGCGCATCATCGTCCCCGGCGACGGCTCCAGCCTCATGCCCACCGGCTACGCCGAAAACGTTGCCCACATCGTCCTGCTCGCCTGCGACAGCGAGCGGGCCAACGGCCACGCCTTCAACGCCGTGGACGACACGACCTACCGCATCAAGGACTTCATCGCCATGGTCGCCCGCGCGCTCGACCACGAGTGGGAGATAGTGGAGATTAGCCACCCCATGGCGTACCGGCTCGCAAGGGGCTACTGCCAGGGCGAAAGCCGGACGCTGGACAACTCCAACCTCAAGACCATACTGGAATACAAGGACGTCGTTCCGGTGGAGGAGGGCGTCAGGAGGACCGCGCTCTGGCTCGCCGAAAACCGGGACCTCATAGACGAGCAGATAGAGGCGCTCGTCGGCAACCCCTACGCCTACGAAATCGAAGACAGGCTAATCGAGTCATTCAGGCAATGGCAGCGCCACGCCTCCGACACAATCCCCGAACCGGAGCTGCCCCCACGCCCGCAGGAATTTCGCGGCCCCTCCCAGCCTTCCACTGAGTCCCTTCCCCCTTGATGGGGGAAGGTTAGGATGGGGGTGACGTCGCCTTGTCCCTTCCCCCTCGCAGGGGAAGAGCCTGCCCTGAGCTTGCCGAAGGGTTAGGATGGGGGTGAAGCCCCTACGCGCTCCCCAGAAACACCTGCGTCAGTATGTCCGTGTCCCGCACCGTCTGCGGCGTCCCGTCGTGCACCACTTCCCCCTTGTCCAGCACGTAGGCCCTGTGTGCGACGTCCAGCGCGCCCCGGATGTTGTGCTCCACCACGAAGATCGACGTGCCCAGCCGCTCGTTGATCTCCGACACCTTGCTGAACACCTCACGCACCACTATCGGCGCCAGCCCCAGCGTCGGCTCGTCCAGCAGTAGCACCTCCGGGTCCGCCATCAGACCCCTGCCCAGCGCCAGCATCTGCTGTTGCCCGCCCGACATCTGGCTCGCCAGGTCGCGGCGCTTCTCGTACAGCACCGGGAACAGCTCCATCACCGAGTCCAGCCTGCGCTGCTTCTCCGCCCGATCGTCCACGAACAGGCAGCCCATCTCCAGGTTCTCCGTGATGTTCAGGTGCGTGAACACCCGCCTGCCCTGCGGAACGAACGATATGCCGTGCTTGACGATGTCGTGCGTGGCCATGTCCAGCCGCGCGCCCTTCCACATCACCTGTCCGCCCACCACCGGCGCAAGTCCCATGATGGCCCGCAGCACGGTTGACTTGCCCGCCCCGTTCGGCCCCATCACCGCCGCAACCTCCCCCTGCCTCACGCTCACCGACACGTCGGTCAGCGCCGAGACCGCCCCGTAGCTCACGGACACCGACACCAACTCCAGCAGCGTCTCAGCGGCCGAGAGAGTGGATTCGTCCATTCTTTGCAACTCCGCTAGAGGTCAGTAGCCATTCATCGCCAATCAGTCATCACCAAGCCAGCCACAAACCCCTGATAACTGACAAACTGACCCACTGACAAACTGACCCACTGACAAACTGCCAACCTAACTCCCCAGGTACGCCTCGATAACCTCGGGCCTCGACAGCACGTCGTCCACCTCGCCCTCGGCCAACAGCGTGCCGCTGTCCATCACGATGATGTAGTCCGAAAGCTCCCGCACGATGTCCATGTTGTGCGAAACGAAGATGATGGCGTGCCCGTCGTCGCGCATCGCCTTCATCAGCTCCTTCACCCTGTTGAGCATCTGCGGAAACAGCCCCGCGAACGGCTCGTCGAACAGGTACGTCCGCACGTTCATCGCCAGCGCCCGGCCTATCTCCAGCAGCTTGCGCTGTCCGTAGGACAGGTCCGACGCCAGCGCGTCCCGCTTCTCCCACATCCCCACGTCTTCCAGAATCTCTTGCGCCCTCCGCCTGTGGGTCGGGCGCACCCTCTCGAACAGCGCCGCGAACAGTCCCCGCGCCGTCAGCGCCACCATGATGTTGTCCCACACGCTTATCTGGTCGAACAGCCGCACCTCCTGGAACGTCCGCGTGATCCCATGCTCCGGCGTCTCGTAGGCGTGCAGCACCTTGAGACCGTCGCCGTCGATGAGCACCACGCCCCCGTCCAGGGGCAGCACGCCGCTCAGCACGTTCATCAGCGTCGTCTTGCCCGACCCGTTCGGCCCCACCACGCTTGTCATGCCATGGCGCGGCACGTCGATGCTCAGCCGGTCCACCGCGTACACCGCGCCGAACCGCTTCGAAATCTCCCTCGTTTGAAGCGCGTAGCTATCCCCGCCGCTCACAGCTTGTACCTCCCGACCAGGCCCTGCGGCCTGAACACCATCAGCAGCACCAGCAGCGCCCCCAGCACCATCTGCCGAGCCTGCCCTATGTGCTCCGTCGGCAGGAACGGCAGAAAGCGCATCCCCTCCTCCAGCAGCACGAACGCCATCGCCCCCAGCAGCGAGCCCCATATCGTCGCAAGCCCGCCCAGTATGACGATAGACACCAGCAGAATCGACTCCAGCAGTATGAACGAGAACGGGTCGATGAAGCTGGCCCAGCTACTGAACAGCCCGCCAGCCAACGCCGCCATCATCGCGGAGATTACCCACACCGCCAGCTTGTAGTGCGTAGAGCGGTAGCCGAACACCTCTATCGCCTGCTCGTCCTCCCGTATCGACGTGAGCACCCGCCCGAACGACGACGTCACCACGAACCAGCATATCGCCACCACTATCGCCAGGAACACCAGCGCCAGCGCCAGAAACTCCACGTCGCCGTCCAGCACCCACCCGAATATCTCCGGCCGCGCTATCTCGTGGATGCCGAACGCGCCCCTCGTCACGCCCCGCCAGTTGAGAAACACGTTGAACGCGATGATGGCGAAGCCGAACGACACCAGCACGAATATGTCGTCCCGGAAGCGGTTGAACACCACCCCCACCGCGAGCGCGATGACTCCCGCCAGCAGAATGCACACCGGCAGCGCCGCGAAGAACGACCACCCGAACGTCGCGATGGCCTCCGTGCGTAGCTGCTCGTAGTCCGGGGACGAAGTGAGTATGGCCATTGTGTAGGCGCCGATGCCGAAGAAGGCGAAGTGCCCAACCGAAAGCAGCCCGGTGAATCCCACCACCAGGTTCAGGCTCACCGCGAGGATGGCCCATATCGCGAACACCGTCGCTATGGTGACGGCGAAGCCCGTGCCCTGCCACAGCATGAAACCGGCCGCCCAGCCCAGCACGATGATGTTCGCCCACAGCCCCACGTTCCCCCGCGCCGCCCTCCACGCCGCGCCCGGGTCGCTCGCTACGCCCCTCGCCCCATCGACTACCCTACCAATCCGCTGAGTCAAGCCGTACTCCTAAAATCCCCTCTCCCTTGAGGGAGAGGGCTAGGGTGAGGGTGCCGTTCACCCACAGGCCCTCGCATTAGTCCCTTCCCCCTTGATGGGGGTGCTCATCTTCCATCCCCACTGACAAACTGACCCACCCCCCTACTTCCTCGGTATCAACCCCTTCGGCCAGAACGACAGGAACATTATCAACAGCAGCACCGCTATGGCGTCCTTCCACTCGCCCGCAAGGTCCCAGATGCCGAACTGCTCCACCATGCCAAGCACGAACCCGCCCAGCAGCGCCCCGTACAGGTTGCCTATTCCGCCCACCACCGACGCGATCCAGCCCTTCAGCAGCAACAGCAGCCCCATACGCGGCTGCACCGCCGTGTCGTGTCCGCTCAGCAGTCCCGCCAGCGCCGCCAGCACCGCCCCTATGAAGAACACGATCGTTATAACGTAGGTCGTGTTGATGCCGACGACCTTCGATACCTCCTCGTCGTCGCCAATCGCCCGCACCATCTTGCCGAAGGCCGTGAACTTGAGAAAGGCCACCAAGCCCACGAACGCCGCGAGCGCAACCCCGATGGTGAACAGGTTGAAGCCCTTGATGTTGGCCCCGCCGAACGTCCACGGCTCGCTGCCGAAAGCGTTGGGTAGCGGCCGCCCCGCGCTCCCGAACACTATCGTTATCGCCGCCGAAATCGCCAGCAGCACGCCCAGCGAGGCCACCAGCATTATCAGCGGCGACCGCGCGCGCTCCCGCATGTACACGTACAACCCCCGGTACAGCGCCACGCCCACCGCGCCCGCCAGCAGGCACGACACCACCCAGCTAAGGTACAGGTTGGATTCCGGCGTGATGTACGCCACGTAGGCCACGAGCGCCCCCGCGACCAGCGCGAAGGGGGCCGCGACCGCGCTGGCGGCGCGTCGCCGCAGCAGCCGGCCCGGCACCCACGTGAGGAACAGCGCGACGAACACCCCCACCGCCGGACTCAACAGCACGTGCAGACTGTCGGGATTCGCGAGAACGTACCAGGTGTACAGCCCCACTCCGATACCGACCGCCGCCTCGACCACCAGCGGGGCCACGCCCCCGATCGAGGAGCGCAATCGCGGGTAGAGCGTGGCGTGCAGCCCCCAGGCCGCGACGCCTGCCGCGATCAGCGCGAACACCAGGTTGAGGTAGAAGCTGCTCGGGTCGTAGTAGATGGCGACGTCTTTAGACCGCAGGTACAGCACGCCGTATGCGCCCACTGCCGCCGCCGCCCCATAATACAGGTCGAAGAACCAGACCGTGCTATACACGAGGGTGAAGCCCAGCGCCAGCAGCGCGTACACCGCTCCCACCGACAGCCCGTTGAACGCGAACTGCAGCGCCAGCGACGGCGCCTCCACGCCCTTCCAGCCAACGTACAGCGCCGCCAGAACGACCAGCACGACGGCCAGCCCGTTCGTCCACGTGAACCGGTCACCCACCGGCAGTCGTTCCAGGATGCTCTTGCTGGCTATCGGTCACACCTTCTAAAGTCCCTTCCCCTCGATGGGGGAAGGTCAAGGCCCTCCAATTTGTCCCTTCCCCCTTGATGGGCTGACAGGGGTATGTTTGAGGCGTAAGCCTTCCGAAAAGTCCCTTCCCCCTTGATGGGGGAAGGTTAGGATGGGGGTGACGACTCAGCAGCAACCGCGAAGCCCCCCATCCCTACCCCTGTGAATACGCCCTACTGGCTGGGCGCGGGCCCCAGCACCTTGTAGCCGAAGTTGTCCTCCGTCCGCTCCGCCACCGGCAACACCTCGACCACCACGTTGGCCAGACCCTCGACCTCGCCCAGCTCGTCGAAGCCGTAGTTCTCGCCGATGGTGCCGCTCCAGGTGATGTCGTACATGCAGTCCCGGAAGCCGTCCGCGTCCTGGTCGTCGCCGGTCTGCTTCAGGCACTCCGCCGTGATGTACACGTCGTCGTAGGCAGACCCCAGGTACCACGCCAGCGTCACGTAACCGTAGCGCTCCCTGAAGTTCGAGAGAACTTCCTGCGCCTTGGCGTTGGCGGGGTCGAGGTCTGCGGTGATACCCTTCAGGCCCGTCGCCGCCTCGCCCGCTATCTCCAGCGCCGTCGCGCCCACCGGCACGACCTCGGAGTACAGGCCGCCATCGTAGCCCAGCTCGCGGATCTGCTTGACTATGGTGCCGCCCGCCTGCTCGGACTGGGCCGCGATGTGGATCGCGTCGGGCGACTCGCCGATCATCTTGGTGAGCTGGCTGCGGAAGTCGATCACGTCCGAAGCGTAGCGCTCCGCCGCGACCACCTCGCCGCCCAGCTTCTCGAACTGCTCCACCGTCGTGCGCCTCACGCCCTCGGCGTAGTCGGTCGCCTCGGTGATCGTGGCCAGCTTGCGAACCCCATCGGCCCACAGCACGTTGCCGGTATCGACGCCCACCTGCGCGTCGTTGAGCGAGGTGCGGAAGATATAGTCGCCCGCGTTGGCGATGTCCGGGTTCGTCGCAAGGCCCGAGAACATTATCACGCCCTCTTCTTCGGCCAGAGGCGCGGCTCCAAGCATGGCCCCGCTGCACGAGGTGCCGAGGATGATCTTCACGCCGTCCACATCGGTCAGCTTGCGGTACGCGGTGATCGAGTCCTGCGCGTTGCACTTCTCGTCCTCGACGATCAGCTTGAGCGGGCGCCCGTTTATGCCACCCGCCTGGTTGATCTCGTCCGCGGCCATCTGCTTGGCCTGCACGGCCACGTTGCCGTAGGTCTCACCGGGGCCGGTCACCGATTCCATCACGCCAATGACGAACGGCTCCGCCGCGTCTTCCTCCTCCGCCTCGTCGGTCGCGCAACCCGCGAACACCAGCGCGAGCGCCGCCAACGCGGCGAACACAGCCGCCAGCCTGACCAAACCAGGAAATGTCACCATCATCCAACCTCCTGAATTATCGCGAGTGATAAACACGCCCTCATGGACGGGGAACCATTACCATAGCGTACCATATCACGCGGCGCGGCCCGCCGCCATTCGTCGTTCTGGCTCCGCAGGTAGGATTCGAACCTACGGCCAATCGGTTAACAGCCGATTGCTCTACCACTGAGCTACTGCGGAGCGTGCGGAACACCCTATCCATTTTAGCACCAAGCCCCACCTCCTCTCAAGCGCACCCACCACGCCGAGCCTGTCCCAATTTACTAGGCGCCACCAGTTTACACTTGTCCTAACCCAAACAAAGACAGGTGCAAAGCTGATGGCGATAACCAGCGTACACGAGTGGATTGGCGACGAACAAGGCGCAGACATGGAGGAGACGGCATACCAGGCGGGATGCGCGTTCGCGCGCGAGGTGATGACTTCCCGACTGAAGGCCATCGACGACGACCTGTTCACCCGAAAGCCCAAGGGCTTTCGGGTGATGGGTTCTCACGACAGGACCTCGATGACGCGCTTCGGAGAGATCACCATAAACCGCAGGCTGTATCGAGACCAACAAGGCCAGAGCGTCTTCGCGCTGGACGAGCGCATGGGGTGGAAGCCCCGGCAACAGGCCAGCCCGTCCATCGCCGAGCGCGTGGTGGAGATGGCGACGTACATGCCGTTTCGGAAGGTGGTCGAGACTGTGAGCGCGCTGACGGCTGGGGCGCTGTCGGCCAACACGGTTCATCGGCTGCTGCAAGGCGTGGGGGAAGAGGCGCTCTTGGAGGAGCGAGAGCGCGCAGAGGCGCAGTTCGGGCGTGGGGAGGAGGTGTGCGAGGGGGAGCAGAAGGCGGACACTCTGTACATGGAGGCCGACGGGGTGTGGGTCTCTCTTCAGCGGGAGAAGTCCAAGCGCCACGAGGTGAAGTGTGCAATAGCCTACACGGGATGGAACGAGTTGAGCGAAGGGCGCTACGAACTGGTGGACAAGAGGGTGTACGCGCACGGCGCGCCATCGGACGTATCCTTCTGGGAGGGTGCGAGCCTGGAGTGGGGCAAGCGGTTCGCGCTCGGCGAAGTCAAGCTGTTCGTGGTGGGCGGCGACGGCGCCAACTGGATACGCGAGGGTGTGCGCGACTTCCCCAACGCCATCTTCCAACTGGACGGCTTCCACCTTTCGCGCGCCTGCGGCATAGGCTATGGGAAAGAACTGGGACATGCAATCTACGAGGCGATACGCTCGGGGGACACTCAAGGCGCGCTGGCGCGGATGTCGCAAGCCGCTTGCGCAGAGACCAAGAGCGCGGTCAAGAACAGGAAGTACGCCGAGAACAACGTAGTCGTGGGGGTGGACTGGCGCAACGTGGTTCCCGACGCCCCTGCCGATGCCCGGAGCCTGGGTACGATGGAGTCCAACGGGGACAAGCTGACGGCCAACCGGATGAAAAAGCGCGGCATGAGTTGGACGATACGTGGGGCGAACCACATGGCCAAGGCGATACAGCTATGCCGCAACGGGGAGTTGTCCATGCGGCGACGCAAGAGCGAGAACACGGAGAGGTCGGCGGTGGGACGCCGTTCTCGCCACAGGCGCGCGAGTGCGGCGCGGGAAGGCGGCTTGCCGGAAACGGCAATGCCCGCGCTGACAGGCCCCCACGCATCGAGACCCTGGGCGACCTCCCTGCGACGCCTCACGCAATCCCGCCTAGTAAACTGACACAGGCTCCACCACGCCACTCACCTCCCACCGCGTCATTCCGAGCGTAGCCGAGGAATCTGAAGCGACACTTCCCCCACGCCCGCATCATCTGGCCTTCAGTCCCCTTCGTACCCTTCGCGGATAGTCCAAAATCGCCGGTACTCCTCTTGAAACCCCCGTACATCCGTGCTATCATCTTCACGTTAACAACCGAATACGCCAACCGGCGACCACCGCTAACGACACCAATACCCGCGACACTCCGTCCCGTTTCCGGTTCATCCCGTCGCTTACGAGTCCCGTTCGCCGCTCCCAGTGTCCCGCAAAGACCGCGGATTTCGGGCCGTCCAGCTACGAATCGAGTGAGCGCGGGACAAATGAGACAGTGCGGAACACACATTTGGGGGTTTCGTCACACGCCCCTGCGCCGGCTCCGACCGGACCCATCGCCAAGCCCTCACCGGCGGCCGCCGGTGGGGACGACTGCCTTGACACATGAGGCCCACTCTCCATAGCATAGGCCCCGCCGGGCCGGACTGTCGGCCCACATCTCCCGCCCGCATCCACGGAGGCTTGACCATGGACAACACCGAACTCGCCCACCTTCCCGCCAGTAGCCTCGCCGAGCTTATCGCCTCCGGGGAAGTGTCCCCCGTCGAGGTCACCCAACTCTACCTCGACCGCATCGACGCGCTCGACTCCCGGCTCAACTCCTACCTCACGGTCACCGCGGACCTGGCCCTGGAAGCCGCCCGCGCCGCCGAGGAGAAGGTCGCGCGCGGCGACGACCTCGGCCCCCTGCACGGCGTCCCCATCGGCATCAAGGACCTCCAGATGACCAAGGGCATCCTCACCACCGGCGGCTCGCTCGCCTACAAGGACAGGGTGCCCGACGCCGACTCCGCCGTCGTCGAGCGCGTGCTCGCGTCCGGCGCCATCATGCTCGGCAAGACCAACACCCCCGAGTTCGGACTGCTCGGCGCCAACGAAAACCTGCTCGGCGACGACTGCCGCAACCCCTGGAATCCGGAGCGCACCTCCGGCGCGTCCAGCGGAGGCGCGGGCGCGGCTGTGGCCGCCGGCCTCTGCTCCATCGCCACCGGCGGCGATGGCGGCGGCTCCATACGCATCCCGTCCAGCTTCTGCGGCATCTACGGCATCAAGCCCGCCCAGGGCCGCGTGTCCAGCTTCGGCGGCGTCGCCGCCCACCCGCTCGCCAACTACACCAGCCAGCAGGGCCCCATGTCCCGCACCGTGCGCGATTCGGCCATACTCTTGCAGGCGTTGGCCGGCCACGACCCCCGCGACGTCAACTCGCTCCGCGACCCCGTGCCGGACTTCGTTGCCGCCATCGACCGGGGCGTCGAGGGCCTTCGCGTGGGATACAGCGCCGACTTCGGCTACGCCGCCGTCGACCCCGAAGTGGCCGCCATCTGCGAGAAGGCCGCGCAGGTTTTCTCCGACCTGGGCTGCGACCTGGAGGAGTCCGACCTCGCCCTCGAATCGCCCTTCGAGACCTGGTGGACGCTCTTCTCCACCAACGCCTACGCCACCCAGGGCCACCTGCTAGCCGACCAGTCCGAGCTGCTCACCTGGTACGCGCGGAACGCCATCGAGGCCGGCGCAAAGGTCAGCGGAGTGGACTACAGCCGCGCCGTCGGAGAGCGCGACCGGATGGTCGCGCAGTTCGCCGAGCAGCTCGATCGGTTCGACATCCTGCTGTCGCCCACCATGGCGACGCCCGCGTTCCCGGTCAAGCAATACCCTGAGGAGATAGCCGGCAGGCCCGCCGAGCCAAACCCCGCGTTCGCGTTCATGCCCTTCACCCACCCCATCAACGTCATCGGCAACGCCGCCGCCAGCGTGCCCTGCGGCTTCTCGTCGGACGGGCTGCCCATCGGCCTCCACATCGTCGGTCGCCCCCGCGACGAGGAAACCGTCATAGCCGCATCCGCCGCCTTCGAGCAGGCCCGCCCCTGGCTCCACCACCGCCCCCAGGTCAGCTAGGCTACACAAAAGTCCCTTCCCCCTCGCAGGGGGAAGAGCCTGCCCCGTACTCGATACGGGGTTAGGATGGGGGTCACGTATCCCCTCTCCCTTGAGGGAGAGGGTTAGGGTTAGGGTGCCTAAGAGTCCCTTCCCCCTTGATGGGGGAAGGTCAGGATGGGGGTGACGTATCCCTCAAATAACCCCCGCCTCCGCCAGCACGTTCAGCCGCTCCTTGCTCATGCCAAGCTCGCCGACGTACACCTCCTCGTTGTGCTCCCCGATCAGCGGAGCGCGCCGGGAGATGCGCCACGGCGTCGCGTTGTAGATGGCCGCCGGCCCCGGATAGGTGAACGCCGCCCCCAGCTCCGGGTGCTCGACCCGCTTGAAGAAGTCCCTGTCCTGCAGGTGCGGGTCGCCGATGATGTCGTCCAGCGTGCGCACCGCGCCCCACGGATAGCCGCGGTCCTGCCCGCCGCGCCACACCTCATCCTGCGGCATGTTCGAGATGAACTCGTTGACCACCTGCGCGATGTGCCCCTCGCTATCCCGGAACACGCCCCAGTCCAGGTACTTGTCTTCGAGCAGGTCGTCCGCAAGCCCGTACCCGTCCATCCACTCCGCAAGCCCCCGCAGCCGTGTTGGGTTGGGATTGCCGCCCCTGCCGGTCGTCTGCACGAACGCGCCGTCTCTGGTGGGAATCTGCGTGGGCGTCGACGTCCCCGGCGCCGCGTGCCGTCCCGTGTGCCGCTGCACCACCTGCCCCAGGTAGATGTACGTCGGCACCGCGCTCTCCGTCGTCAGCGCGCAAGCCTCGTGGATGGAGGCGTCGATATGCTGGCCCGCTCCGGTCAGCGCGCGCAGGTGCAGCGCGGCCATGATCGCGATGTATGCGTAGTGGCTGCCGATGTGCCAGGCGTTGCCGCCCCCCGGCGCGATGGGCGGAGCGTCCGGCACGTCCTCCTCGTCGTACCCGCACGAGGCCATCTGGCCGCCCGCCGCCATCTGCATCAGGTCCGACGTGCGGTAGTCGCGCCATGGCCCCGTCTGGCCGAACGGCGTGAGCGAGCAGTACACCAGCGCCGGGTTGACCGCCCTGAGCGTCTCGTGGCCCAGCCCCAGCGCGCCCATGCGCCCCGGATCGAACGTCTCCAGCAGCACGTCGGCGCCCGCCGCGAGCCGCCGAAGGATGGCCTTGCCCTGCGGCCTCTCGATGTCCAGCGTCACCCCCCGCTTGGAGGTGTTGTAGTGCCAGAAGAAGAGGCTGCGCTCGCGGTGCGGCACGTCGTTCAGGAACGGCCCAACCGACCGCGTGGGATGGCCTCCCGGCGGCTCGACCTTCACCACGTCCGCGCCGAGGTCGGCCATCAGCTTGCCGCAGAACTGGCCCTTCTCGTCCGCAAGCTCCAGCACCCGAAGCCCGTGCAGGGGACCGTGCCGGTCGTTCACTTCAGCGCCTCCTCAACGTAGTCCAGGCGCGCCATGCCCACAGGCCAGAACACCCCGTCGTCGTAGCCCTGCCGCAACTCGGCGTCGCTCATGCCGAACAGTTCCCGCATCACCTGGCCGTTGTGCTGCCCGATCAGCGGCGCCGGCGCGCGCACCTGCACCTCCGCCCCGGACAGCCGGAAGGGTGTGTTCTGGTACTTGCGCTGGCCGAATACCGGGTGCTCCATCTCCCTGTGCGAGCCCCTTGCCCGAAGCTGAGGATCGTTCTCGACGCGGTCCTCGGAGCTCTGCACCGGCATCGCCAGCACTCCCGCGTCCTGGCACCGCTCCATCACCTCGTACTTGCCCAGCGTCAGCGTCCACTCCTCGATACCGGCGTCTATCTCGTCCTGCCTGTCGATGCGGCCCTCCAGCGTGTCGAACGCCGAGTCCAGCGCCCAGCCGGGGCTGCCCATCAGCTCCACGAGCGCGCGCCACTCGTCGTCCGAGAAGCACGCGATCACGCACCAGTCGTTGTAACCGCCGCCCTCGGTGCGGTAGGAGTTGTGCGGGGCCGCCATCGCGCCCCGGTAGTTGTTCAGCCTCGGCGCGCCCGGCCACACCGTGCGGTTGCCCGGCGGATAGCCCTCGCGCCGAGAGGGACGCCCGTTGACGGTGCGGTCGAGGAAGGCGGAGCCGGTGAGCGTGATGCCCACCGTCATCTGGGACAGGTCCACGTGCTGGCCCTCTCCGGTAACGTCCCGGTGCCGCAGCGCGGTCAGCACGCAGATGAGGCCGTACATGCCGCCGCTGTCGTCCATGTACGACCAGCCCCAGCCCGCCGGAGGTTCATCGGGCAGTCCCGAAAGGTAGGTCATCCCGGACAGCGCCTGCGCCGACGGCCCCATAGTGGTGTAGGCGTGGTCCCGGCCCTCCTGGCCCAGCCCCGCCATCGAAACGTAAATCACGTCGGGACGCAGCTTTCGCAGTTCGTCGTAGCCCAGCCCGCGGCGACGCATCACGCGAGAAGAGAAGTTCTCGATAACCACGTCCGAAATCGAGATGAGCTCGCGCAGCAACTCCATGCCGCGCTCGCTGCGCATATTCACGGTCACGCTCACCTTGTTGGCGTTGGTGTCGGCGAACGTGCCCGACGAGTTCGGACTCGGCGCGATTCCCGGCGGCTCGTTTCCGCGATTCTGCCGGAACGGGTCCAGGTTCTGCGGCCACTCCACCTTGATGACCTCGGCGCCCATCGCGCCCAGCCACCGCGTGGCCCAAGGCCCTGCGCGCACCCAGGTGAAATCTACAACTCGCAGCCCTTCAAGCGGGCGAGGCATTGGCATATGTTTGCCTTTCCAAAGTCCCTTCCCCCTCGCAGGGGAGCGATAAAGTCCCTTCCCCCTTGATGGGGGAAGGTTAGGATGGGGGTGACGGCGCAGAGTCAAAGGACGGATTCGGAAACCCGTCGTCTCACCCTATCTTAACAGCCCGTACACCCTCTCCGGCCTCACCAGCACCACCACCGCCCGCTGATCCACCATCGCCTGGTCGTACTCGTCCCAGTCGGGGTGGTCCTTGTCGCCGCAGGCGCGATAGACCTCACGCAGCAGCACGCGAAGCTTCTCGGGCTCAGTATTCGAAGCGTCGAACAGCGACGCCTGCCCCTCCACGCTGACGAATGCCCGCCAGTCGTCGGTTACGGCGAGCACCGTGCAAGCCGGGTCGCGGCGCAGGTTGCGGACTTTGGCCGAATTGCCGTACACGGTGACGAACGCCGCGTTGCCCTGGTACGCGCCGCAAACGACGATGCTCGCGTGCGCCGCGCCATCGGCCTGGCGGGTGGTGATTACACCGCGGTGGTTTTTCTCAAGGAACGGCCGGACGCGCTCGAAATCGAAACACGCCCGAAACTTATCGCTCAAGAAGGGCCGAAAGTCCTCGGACGCGATTCGCGCCAAGAACTCTTCGTTCTGGCGAAACCTGAACACTGTCTTCGAAGTGCGGATGAGCGTTCTCTGGAAGCTGTCCGAGAACATGGAGATGCTGACCGGCTGGTCGTTCCACTTTACCCTGCGGCGATGCTGAAATCGGCAGCCGTCGTCGGCTTCGGGCGCGTAGTACGAACCGGCTTCCTCAATCCGGCCGAAGTAGAACGGATCCTTGCGCTGCTTGACTGATGGCGTAATCACGTAGTCGCCGGGTTGGATGTCCAGGAGAAAATACGCCACCTGACTCGCGTTAGCCCCAACTTGGTTGGGACTCTCATGCGGCTGAGATTCCGCGTAGAGTTTCCAGATTTCTTCTCTAGTCGTCACTCCGGTCAAGTCAGTGTTCGCAATCCATCCCACCGCAGCGTAGCCGCCATCGACGAAGTTCCGCGCGTACTTCCCGTAATCGGCGCATACGGCCCATACATTTACCATGGCCAAGCTCCTTTCTGTGAGGGATTATCGCCGCCGTCCTACTTCAGGTACCTGTCGAACCAGCGCAGGATGTGCTCGAGCCGCACTATGCGCCGGTCGGTGCGGCCGCCGCGCGACAGGCCGTGCGACTCGTCGGGGAAGCGGACGAACTCGGTGTCGACGCCCAGCCGCTTGAGTGCGATGAACAGTTGCTCGCCCTGCTCGATGGGGCAGCGCATATCGTTTTCGCTGTGCATTATCAGCGTTGGCGTGCGGGCGTTGCCGATGGCCTTGAGCGGCGATTGCGCCAGGTAGTTGTCCGGGTTGTCCCAGGGCGGCTCGTCGCCCAACGCCTCTTCGCGCATCCAGTTCATGTCGCTGGTGCCGTAGCTGCTGAAGCGGTTCATTATGCTGCGCTGCGTGACGGCGGCCTTGAAGCGGTGCGTCTGGCCGATTATCCAGTTGGTCATGAAGCCGCCGTAGCTGCCGCCGGTTACGCCCATGCGCCTTCGTCCACGTAGGGCAGCCGCTCAACGTAGTCCGTCCAGGCCATCACGTCGTCGTAGTCGGCGGTGCCGGCCGCGTTCCAGATGGACGCGCCGTGCGCTTCGCCGTAGCCGGTGCCGCCGCGCGGGTTCGAGAAGGTCACCACGTAGCCTTGAGCGGCCAGGTAGAAGAACTCGAACATGAAGAAGTTGCCGTACTGCCCCTGAGGGCCGCCGTGTATCTCCACCAGCGTGGGGTACTTCTTCGACGGGTCGAAGTCCGGCGGCGTCAGCACCCAGCCCTGCAAGTCGTTACCGGCCGCGCCCTCGAACCAGACGGACTCCACCCTGCCAAGCTCCACGCCCTTCACGATGTCGTCGTTGAACGTCGTCAGCCGTCGCGCCGCGCCGTCGTCCAGGTCGCGCGCGTAAATCTGCCCGATTTCGTATGTGCCGGCGTGGAAGTAGGCCAGCCGCGAGCCTGCGGCGTCCAGGCTGTACGCGCCCACCACGCCGTCGTCGGCTATCACCGGGCGCATATCGCCGCCCTCTACCGGGATGCTGCGTAGCTGCGTATTGCCGTGCTCGCTAACCTGGAAGTAGATGGACTCGCTGTCGGGCGCCCAGGTGGGGGAGGTCATGTCCGCGCCGCCCAGGTCGTTCATGGTGGAGTTGGACACCGATATGTCGAAGTGGCCGGTCAGGTTTTTGGGCGGCGCGCCGCCGTCGAAAGGCACGACCCACAGGTTGTCGTGCTGCCACCAGTCGGACCGGCGGCTGCGCCCGGTGAAGGCAATCCACTTGCCATCGGGCGACACGCTCGGCAGGCCCTTGCGCCCCAGGTGCGTCTCCACCTTGCGCGCCTCGCCGCCGTCCGCCGACATGACGAAGATGTCCACGGCGTCGGGCGCGAAGTCGGGGTCTTCGGCGCGGTTGGACGTGAACACGATGGACGCGCCGTCCGGCGACCAGCGCGGTTCGCGTTCGTCGAAGACTTCGCTGTCGGTAAGCTGCGACGCCGCGCCGGCGCCGGCGTCCACTGACCAGATGTGCCAGCGTTCCCTGGGCAGAAAGCCTATGCCGTCCCACTTGTAGTGTATGCGGGTATAGTGCCGCTGCACGATGCCCAGCTTGCGCTTGCGTTCGTCCTCTTCGCGCTCGAGCTCTTCGGCGTCCTTCTTCTGGAACTCGACCGCCAGCCGCGAGCCGTCCGGCGACCACTCGAACGCGCCGAACTTGCCCTTGAGGTCGGTCAGCGGCCGCGCCTCGCCTCCGTGGAAGGGGATGACGTGTATTTGCAACTGGCCGTCGTCGCCACGATTGGACAGGAAGGCGATTTGCGAGCCGTCCGGAGACCAGCGCGGGCGCGTGTCCTGCTGGTCGCCGTAGGTGAACTGCCGCGCCGCGCCGCCGTTCGTGGGCACGACCCACAGGTTCGAGTATTTGCGCTCGGACTCCCTGTCCACGCGCTGAACGCTGAACGCCACGTGGCGGCCATCTGGCGATATGGCGGGGTCCGAGATTGTTCGGATGCGGTACAGGTCTTCGGCGGCTATGCGGCCTTTGGCTTGGGTGGACATGGTGGCTACTCTCCGGCTTGTTGGTGGGTTGGGGCGGTTGCGAGACCACCGTTCACCCCCATCCTAACCTTCCCCCATCAAGGGGGAAGGGATTTTCTTCTACAGCAACTCGGCCCGCATTACAGTTACGGCCTGGCCCGCTATGCGAACCCGCTCGCCGTCGACGCGAACCCTGAGATCGCCGCCACGCTCCGACACTTGGCGAGCCGCAAACTCGCACTTGCCAAGTCGAGACTGCCAGTACGGGCCCAGCGCGCAGTGAGCGGAGCCGGTCACAGGGTCTTCATAGAGGCCCGTTGCGGGGGAGAAGAATCGCGACACGAAGTCGAACGAGGGGTCGCGGGAGCGGCTGGTCACGATGACGCCCCGGCAGTCAAGCCGCGATAGCGCGCCCATGTCCGGCGCGGTTGCGCGAACCACACTCTCGTTGTCTACCTCGACCAGGTAGTCGAACACGCTCTTGCCCACAGACGCGGCGGACACGCCCAGCGCTTCCAGGAGTCCGGGCGGCACGTCGCACGTCACCACGGGCGTGGCGGGAAAGTCGAGCTCTATCCAGTCGCCGTCCCGGGAGGCCGAAAGCGGGCCACTTCTGGTGCTAAAGTGGATGGTATCGTCGGGGCGCGCCTCGCCCGTTTCCCACAACACGTGGGCGCTGGCGAGTGTGCCGTGGCCGCACAGATCTATCTCGACGGACGGCGTGAACCATCGCAGGTCATAGTCGTGGGCGCGCCTCACGAGGAAGGCCGTCTCTGACAGGTTCATCTCGCGGGCCACGTTTCGCATCCAGTCTTCGGAAGCGGGCTCCGGCAACAGACACACCGCGGCCGGATTGCCGGCGAAGGGCGTTCTGGTAAAGGCGTCTACTTGGTAGATGAGCTGCGCTATGGTCACGCCTCCTCGGGGTGGTCGATGAGTCGAATACGGCGGACGTGGCGACCCCCCTCGAAGGGAGTTGCCAACCAGACGTCGACGATCTCGAGGGCCGTTTCAAGTGAGATCATACGCTGTCCCATCGATACCATGTTGGCGTTGTTGTGCTCGCGGGCGAGCGCGGCGGTGCGAGTGTCCCAGCACAGCGCGCAGCGGACGCCGGCGACGCGGTTGGCGGCCATGGCCTCGCCGTTGCCGGAGCCGCCCAGCACGATGCCGCGCTCACAATCGCCGCTCGCGACGGCGAGCGCGACGGGCCGGATGAACAGCGGGTAGTCGCAGGATTCCTCCGAATCGGTGCCCACGTCGCGGACCTCATGGCCCAGTTCGGACAGGTGTCGGATGATGCGCTGCTTGTACCGGTAGCCGGCGTGGTCTGAGCCGATGGCGATCTTCATATTGTGGGCGAGTGTAGCAACGGGGAACGGAGGGCGTCAACTGGCGCTGACGCAACACAAGTGTTGACGTGTTCTCCGGTTGGGATTTAGGATTGGACGATGCTTACCTATCCGATTTTCATGGAAGAAGACGATAACGACACACTGCTGGTAATCTCGCCGGACTTCCCGGAGCTAACGACTTTTGGCGAAGATCGGGATGAGGCACGTCATCGTGCTGTCGATGCGA
>CAXXGY010000001.1:2030000-2987976 GCA_963667445.2 Dehalococcoidia bacterium
GACCCGGATTGGGTTTCCCCATTCGGGAATCCCCGGCTAAGCTTGCTAGACAGCTCACCGAGGCTTTTCGCAGTCTTGCCGCGCCCTTCTTCGGCCCTTGGCCCCAAGGCATCCACCGTAAACCCTTAATAACTTGACCCACAATTAGGCTCGTTTATTCTTTGACAGGATTCAATTGTTAAAGTGCAAAAGAAAAGGCGGCCGGGCAGCCCCAGCCGCCGCCAGGGATTTCGCTTCGACTAGTTGTCGTTTGCGTTCTCGTTCATGTTAGTCCCTTTACAGGAATACCAATTATATGCCCGCCATTGGCGCACGTCAAGCGCTTTTGCGGCAAATTCGCGGACTGCGGCAGATGCGAGTCAGCGTCGGCCCCTAATCGGCAACGACTTTCGCGGCGAGTAAAGGGCGGAAGTCGCGTGTGAGGCGCCTGCCGCCCCCCACTCGGCCCGGCGTGCTAAAATGGCAGGGAGGAGTAGAAGCCATGACCGATAGAGTTCGCGTGCGCTACGCCCCGAGCCCCACAGGCGCGACGCACGTTGGAAACGTTCGAACCGCGATCTTCACCTGGCTGTTCGCCCGGCGCAATGGCGGGGACTTCATCATTCGCGTGGAGGATACCGACCAGAACCGCAACGTGGAAGGCTCCATAGATATTCTGCTGGACGCGCTCGCCTGGCTCGGCCTTGACTGGGACGAGGGCCCGGACAAGGGCGGCCCCTACGGCCCCTATTACCAGTCCCAACGCCTCGACCTGTACCACGAAGCCGCCGACATCCTTCTGGCCAACGGCCGCGCCTACCGCTGCTACTGCTCTCCCGAGCGGCTGGCCGAGCTGCGGCGCGGCGGCAGGCAGCAGGACGGCTCGTCGGGCTACGCCTGCCGCTGCCGCGACCTGGACGCCACCGAGCGTGCGGCCCTGGAACGCGACGGTGCGCCCGCCGCGGTGCGATTCGCCATGCCCCGCGAAGGTACTACCACGCTCCACGACGTAATCCACGGCGAGGTGACTTTCGAGAATCGCCTCGTGGACGACTTCGTGATGCTGCGCTCCAACGGCTTCCCAACCTACCACCTCGCCAACGTGGTGGACGATCACCACATGAAGATTAGCCACGTGATGCGCGGCGACGACTGGATTTCCAGTTCGCCCCGGCACGTGCGGCTGTACGAAGCCCTGGGCTGGGATCCGCCCCAGTTCGCGCACCTGCCCATGATACTCGCGCCCGACCGCAGCAAGCTGGGCAAGCGGCACGGCGCGGCGTCGGTGCTGGAATACCGCGAAATGGGCTACCTGCCGCAGACTATGGTGAACTTCCTGTCCCTGCTCGGCTGGTCCCTCGACGACAAGACGGACATCATCTCCATGGACGACCTGATACGCAATTTCTCAATCGAGCGCGTGTCCAGGGCGGGCGCGGTGTTCAACGTGGATAAGCTGAACTGGATGAACGGCGCGTACATCCGCAGCCTGACCGCCGGCGAACTGGCGGACGCTCTGCTGGACTACTGGAGTCGCTATCGCCCGCCGGAGATAGCCGAACTGCCCGACAAGTCCCGCGCGGCGGTGATGGCGTCGCTGGTTCAAGAGCGGCTGAAAGAACTGAGCGAGGCCGCGCCACGGCTGTCGTTCTTCTTCCAGGACGCGCCCAGCTACGACAGCGAGGACCTGGTGCAGAAGGGCATGGACGCCGAACGCACTCGCCACGCCCTGGAAGCCGCGCTTGCCGCGCTGGAGCCGCTGGCCCCGTTCGACGCCGCCACGCTGGAGCCGCCGCTGCGCGCGCTCGCCAAAGAGCTCGGCGTAAAGGTCGGTCAGCTATTCGGCTCGCTGCGTATCGCCACCACCGGCCTGCGCGTGGCCCCGCCGCTGTTCGAGACGATGGAGGCGCTCGGCCGCGAGCGCACCCTGCGCGACGTTCGCGCAGCCGCCGCGAGACTGGCCGAGCGCGAAACGGCGGTCTCGCCGTAGCCGCCTCCCAACGTCACTCTGAACTTTAGGAACGAAAAATGCCCATACAAGCCCAGTTGCAACAAGACCTTAGACAAGCCATGCGCGACAAGGACGCGATGCGCCGCTCGGTGCTGCGCTACCTGCGCTCGGAGATACACAACGTCGAAATCGCGCAGCAGAAGGAACTGGACGACGAGGGCGTGCTCGCCGTACTGAGCCGCCAGGCGCAACAGCGCCGCGACAGCATCGAGGCCTACCAGGGCGCGAACCGCCAGGACCTGGTGGAGCGCGAACAGGGCGAACTCGCCATCATCATGGAATACCTACCCCAACAACTCACGCGGGCCGAGATAGACGACCTCGTGGAGCAGGCCATCTCGGATACGGGCGCGAGCGGCCCGCAGGACATGGGCCGCGTGATGGGCAAGCTGATGCCGCAGGTGCGGGGTAGGGCCGAGGGACGCGAGGTCAGCGCCGCCGTATCCGCCGCGCTCCGGCAGATGGCGGGATGACCCAGGACGGCGCGGCGTGAACTTTGGCGTGGTGGTTTTCCCTGGTACCTGGAGCGACACCGACTGCTACCACGCCCTGGACGGTGTGCTCGGCCAACCGGTCCGGTACGTGTGGCACAAGGAAAGCGACCTGTCCGGCCTTGACTGCGTGATACTGCCGGGCGGCTTTTCCTACGGCGACTACCTGAGGCCGGGCGCGATTGCGCGCTTTTCGCCCGTCATGGACGAGGTCAGGCGGTTCGCCGCGCGGGGCGGCTACGTGCTCGGCATATGCAACGGGTTCCAGATTCTGTGCGAAGCGGGGTTGCTGCCCGGAGCGCTCATGCCCAACGCCAGCTTGCAGTTCCGGTGCGAGTGGACGCACCTGCGCGTAGAAGGCGCGGCCACGCCGTTCACGCGCCGCATAGAAGAAGGCCGCGTGCTGCGAGTTCCCATCTCGCACGGCGAGGGCAACTACTTCGCCGACGACGCCACCATAGCCGCGCTGGAGTCCCAGGGCCGCGTGGCTTTCCGATACTGCGACCCGTCCGGCGACGTGACCGCCGACGCCAACCCCAACGGCTCGCTGCGAAACATCGCCGGCATAGTCAACGAGCGCGGCAACGTGCTGGGCATGATGCCGCACCCCGAGCGTTGCTGCGAGGCGCTGCTGGGCGGCGAGGACGGCAAGCTGTTGTTCGAGTCCGTCATCGCCGAGAGTCTGGGACACCAGGCCAGTAGCCAGGAAGGACGGACTTGCACCCAGTAACGTCTGTCAAGGGGAAGCGCCTGCCCGTCCTGATTGCGGTTACAGTCCTGCTGGCCCTGGCCTGTGGTCAAGGCGACCCGACTCCGGTGCCAACGTCCCCGCCCACTTCCGAGAACGTTGACGCCGCCGTTGCCGAGGCCGTTGCCACGGCCCTGGCCTCCGCCGCGTCCGGACCCATGCCCGTTCCTACTCCCACTCCCAGTCCCGGCCCTGTTCCTACTCCCACTCCTGACGCCGGGAGTGAGGCCATAGCCGCCACCGTTGCCGAGGCGGTCGCCACCGCCCTGGCCGGTGTCGCGCCCGCGCCCGCGCCCGCTCCCACGCCCACTCCCGACCCTGGCCCTGCTCCCACTGCCGGCCCTATCCCTACTCCCGTTCCTGTCCCCACTGCTGGCGGCAACGGGACGGGGGCCACCGCCACTGCCGCCGCCATCATCAACGCCCAGGCCGCGGCCCTGACAGAAGCCCTCACCGAGGTCTTCCAACTGCTAATCCTCTCTCCCGGCATGTCACCCGGCGACAGGGCCGCGGCCATAGCCGCCGCCAGCGCTAAGTACAATGCCGATCCCGTTGCCGTCGCCACCGCCGTCTCCGAGGCTTACGACAATCCCATTACGCCAACTCCCAATGCCACGCAAATAGCCATAGCCACCGCCAACGCCGAGTCCGAGGCCAGAGCCCTGGCCGCAGCCCGCGCCCGCGCCGAGGCCACCGAAACCGCAAACCAGGCCACCGCCGTCGCCTATTCCGAGTACATCCTCACCGCCACGGCCGTCGCCGTCCCCACCCAGACCCCAACCGCAATCCCTGTTTGGCGTTACGACGCCTGGAACACCCACGAGTGGCTGGCCGAACCAAAGCCCTGGTGGAGACCGTCCAACCCCTACGACTGCGACCCGCCGGCCAACTCCAACTCGCCTTGGACGGCCGCCGGATTGCCCGACCTGGGCGGCCAGGACCCCCTGTCTCTCATACGCTACTTCGGCAACGGCAGCTATGTCCGCTACGGACTCATGGGATTCGAGGGATGCACCTTCATGGGCAAGCATCCCGAGCGCACCCACCTGGACATGCCCTCAGACCCCACCTACTACTCCCTGGGCAACCTGGAGATAGCCGTGGACATTGCCAGGGTGCCGGTGGGCGCACCGGAATGGCCCTATGACGACGGCTCACGGATAAACATGAGCATGGCCGAAGCGGTCGATGCGCTCAACACCCACATAGCCGCCTACTTTCGCAAAATCTCCAAGGGCAAGCTGCGGATGACATTCGTCCCAGGCGTGGAGTTCCAGGCGAGCGGGCGGGCGACCCCGCAAGACGTTGAGAACGAGTGGCTGGCCCTCATCGGCATTGTGGGATGCGATCCCGACGACCCGGACAGGCCCGGCTGCCGATGGGGTATGCCCGGTGCCCTGAACCGCTTTTTCCTGAACGACGTCACAAGCTACTCCGGCGGGTCGGCCTGGAACGGCTATGCCGACTTTGGACTCGTCACCCTGAAACACGCCGTAATGCCGACGCTGGTACACGAAATCGGCCACGCCTGGATGTTCTGGCCCCACTCATACACCGAGCTTCCCTGGAGGCCGGACCCCAACGCGTCGTACCAGAATCCCAACTTCTACAGCAACCGACACGACTTCATGTCCGAGCTGACCTACCGCAGGCCCGCCGGCTGGTACCAGGATATGCCCGCCACCCTGGCAATCAACCGCTACGCCGCCGGTTGGATAGAGCCGGAAGAGGTCGCGCTGCACCTATCGGACGCTGGAACCTACACGCTGGCCAGGCCATTGCAAAGCGGATACCAGTTCCTGGTGATTCACTCCGGGCGGCCCGGCGCTTTCACCACCCTGGAGGTGCTGGACGAACGGAACGCCATCTATCGCGACACCGACGCCGCGGTCTATGACCCCGCGAGTCAGGACCAAAAACGGCCCCTTCGGTACGACGGCGTAATGGTGAGCCGCTACGACCAGACCACCGGCACGGGCTACAACGCGCGCACAGGCCCCGCCCTGTACAACACCGCCAACCCCAATTACGAATCGGACGTGGGCTACGGCCGCGACGACTACTCCGTAATCGCGGATGGGGAGTCCAGGAGCATAGGCGGCGGGCTGACCGTCCGCGTGGCGAAGAACCCGGACGGCAGCTATGATGTAACCGTATCGGGCGGCAAGACAGCCGAGTACGCCCCCTGGTGCATACCGATATGGTTCCCGCCGGGCGGCTACGACACCGGCTGCGCGCTGGAGGGCTTCAACTTCAACTAGCTGCGCGTGGGCGCGCGAACCGCCCGCTTTGCCAAAGGAGGCCCGTAATGGGAGCCATCTGGATAAACGCCGCAATCAGAAACATGGCCGAACCCGACAGGGTGTGGGAAGGCAGGTTCCTGGTGGACACAGGCGCGACGGACTGCCTAGTGCCGAGGCAGCACCTGGAGTCCATCGGTCTTGTTCCCGAAGGACACAGAAGCTACGGCCTGGCGGACGGCAGCGAAGTGAAAATGGGCATCACCAGCGCACGAATAGAGTTCATGGGCGACTTCGTAGGCGGGACTATCGTGTTCGGCGAAGAAGACGCCGAGCCGCTGCTGGGCGTGACCGCCCTGGAATCTATGGGCGTCGAGGTTGACCCGCACAACGAGACGCTGCGCAAGCTGCCGTTCACGCGGATGCGCGGTTATCGGGCGGGACGCTGAACCGCCCCACGTTCGTCCACTACACCGCGCCTCTGTAGGAGAAGGACTTCTCCTTTGGGTCCGTGACCATCTCCAGGAGGGCCGGCTGTCCGGACTCGATCACGCGCTTCGCCCTGAGAATCGACGGCACTATCTCGTTCGGGTCTTCCACCCGCTCGGCGTAGGCGCCCATCGCCTCGGCCACCTTGGCGTAGTCACCGCCGGTGTAGCGAGTGCCGTACAGCTCGTTGGCCGTTGGGAAGCTGTCCGGGCCGTAGATACCCATGTCCGAGTTGTTGAGGATGACGGTCAGGATGGGGATCCGCTCACGCGCTGCCGTTTCGACGTCCATGCCAACCATGCCGAACCCGTAGTCGCCGATGATGTTGACGCACAGCTTGTCGGGGGCCGCCATCTTCGCGCCCATCGCCAGCCCCAGGCTGTATCCGAGCTGGGTAGATTTGCCCCAGGCGATGAAGCCGCGCGGAGTGGTCGTCTCGAAGAACGGGATCGACTGGTCACGCGGGCTGCCGGAGTCGTGGGTGACGATTGACTTCGAGCGGTCCAGCGTGTTCATCAGGTCCCAGATCACGCGGTAGGGGTTGAGCGGGCGCTCGCCGGAAGTGAGCCTGGGCATCCACTCGGCGAGCCAGGCGGCCTTCACTGCGGCAATCTCCTCGGCGGGATCGTCGTCGCCGCGTTCGTTCCGGGAGCTCGAGCCGAGCTGCGCGCGGGCCTCGTCGATCAACTGGCGGAGCACCAGCTTCGCGTCCCCTATGACGGCATGGTCGGGTGAGTAGTCCTTGTTCAGGTCGTTCTCATCGTTGGTGACGTGAATGAGAGTCTTGGCGTCGAACGCGTCGGCGCCGTAGTGGATGCGAGTGAAGCTGCAACCGACGCCGAGCACCAGGTCGCAGCGCTCCAGGAAGTGGACCACCGGTCCCGTAGTGGTGCCGGAGCGGGTCCCCAGCGCCAGTTCGTGGTCCTCCGGGAAGGCGCTCTTGCCGGCCATGGTGGTCATCACCGGAGCGCGGACCAACTCCGCCAGCTCGAGAAACTCGTCGCACGCTTCGGCGTAGAGCACGCCTTGGCCCGCCTGGATGACCGGCCGGGCCGAGCCGAGCAGCATTCGGACGGCGGCAGTTACGTCCTGGGGGTCGCCTGCGGACGTTCGCCGCGCCACGGGCGTGTAGTCGCTCAGCCCGTCAGGGACCGTGCCTCGCAAGACGTTGGCCGGTAGGTCCAGAAGAACCGGACTTGGTCGGCCCAGCCTGAGTTGGCTGAAGGCGCGGCGCATGACTTCGGGGATGCCCTCCACGCCGGAGACCTGGCCGGACCACTTGGTGACCTGCTCGTAGCTGCGAATGGGACTGAACGTGGGGTGGACGCCGTGCCTGTCGAGTTGGGCCGACGCGGGCAGCAATAGGATCGGGACCGAGTCCGCGTAGGCCTGGGCCACTCCGGCGTAGGCGTTCTCCGCGCCAGGCCCGGCCTGCATGGCGAACACGCCGGTGCCGCGCCCGTTGGTCACGCGGCTGTAGCCGTCCGCGAGGTTCACGCCGACCCTCTCCTGGCGGAAGATGAGGGGGCGTATGCCGACCTTGGCCGCCGCCTCTTCGAGCCTGTTCATGGGGATGACGCCCATGAAGTCGACGCCCTCTTCCTTGAGTATTCGAGCTACCAGGTCTGCGCCAATCATTGTGGGTTGTCCTTTCGTGAGTGAGTAACTCAGTCTGTCAGTTTCTCGGTTGGTCAGTGGCCGGTGGGGGCGGGCCCTGCGCGAGGGCCGTTTCGGGGTCGTCTGCCCTGAGCGCGAAGTAGTCTATCTTGGGTTTGAACAACTCCAGCACGCGGCGGAGCTCGATAATGGGCGTCGGGTGCTCGTCGACTCGCAGGTCGACGCGGGAGAAGCTGGCGCTGCCGTAGACCAGTAGCGCGGCGGAGTGGTACGGCGTCATGTCGCGCCGCTCGCCGCCTGCCTCCTGTCCCGCCTCCAGCGCCGAGAGCAGCCGCTCCTCGAGACTGTCGGCCTCACGCTCCGCGAACACGCGGGACATCGCCTCGATGACGCGCTCACCGGCGAGGCCGTTGCCCATCGCGACGTGGTCGGGCAGGGCGAGGTGGCCCGCCCAGGGTCCGTTGCGCGCGCCCGTCCTTGCGAACGACTTGCCGTCGATAGCGACCGCGCCTATCTGCCTGCGCTCGACGTGGGCGTCTTCAGACTCGATGACGCCCACGGCCTCTTCGGGTGTGCGGCCCTCGGCCATCAGGGCGAGCAGCCGGGGGCCTATGCGCGGGTCGGTGGCGGCCTGGGTGGACACGGCGCCGACGCCGGGGGCGACGTAGGGACAGCGCGAGCCGACGCACAGGTCGCTGGTGGTAATCGCCACCCCCAACATTCCGGTTCGGGCGCACCGGCCGATGATGGAAAATGTGGCGAAGTCGATTCCGAGCGAGTACCGCATGTTCGTAGATTCCCCCGCATTCGTCGGGCCGGGAAGTCCGGCTTCCGCAGGCCGATTCTAGCCCAAAATCGGCGCGTGAGTCTATACGCCTACCTAGCCATCGGGGGTACGAACGCTGTTAGAATCTCGGCCAACGGATTGAATCTATGGAAGATGGAAGGAGGAACCATGATTTCGATATTCGTCACCATCCAGGTCAAGGGGGAGTACAGGGAGCAGTTCATGGAGGCCAGCCTGGGAGACGCGCAGGGGTCGGTGCGCGACGAGCCGGGGTGCTTCCGGTTCGACATTCTCCAGAGCAACGAGGACCCCAACCGCTTCCACCTTTACGAGGTCTACCAGGACGACGCGGCGCTGGAGGCCCACCGGAACGCGCCCCACTACAAGAAGTGGATTTCGACGGTGGAGGACTGGTTCGACGGCGACAGGACGCGGGTCGAGATGACGACGGTGTTCCCGTCGGACGACGGTTGGCGCAGCCAGAAGCCGCACCTTGTGAACTGGTAGCCGTCACCGAATCCAAAGCACGTTGCGAGGTTACCCGCACATGGCAAGCAATACGAACGGATCAAAGCTGGCGCTGCTGGTCGGCACGCGCAAGGGCACGGTGGCCATCAGCGGCGACGCGGAGCGTGAGCGGTGGGACGTGGGCGATCTGGGGTGCCAGGGCGAGGACGTGTTCCACATGGTGTACGACGCTCGCACCGGAAACACCCTGGCAGCGATAAACAGCACGGTGTGGGGGCCGGAGATGCGGATAAGCCCGGACCTCGGCGCGACGTGGAGCAGCTCGGACGGCCAGCCCAGGTTCGTGGGAAGCGACGGGCGGACGGTCGGCAAGATATGGCACATCAAGCCGGGCCGCGACCGGACGCCGGGCGTGTTGTTCGCAGGGGTCGATCCCGCGGCGCTGTTCCGCAGCGACGACTACGGAGCGACCTGGCAGGAGGTCGTGGGGCTGACGCACCACCCGACGCGCGAGGAGTGGTGGGGCGGACTGGGCGGGCTTTGCCTGCACAGCATCGTGCTCGATCCGGACGACGACGCGCGGATGTGGGTGGGCATATCGGCGGTGGGCGTGATGGGCACGGAGGACGCGGGCGAGAGCTGGCGACTGATGAACAAGGGCCTGCGCGCCGACTATCTGCCCGACCACTTTCCCGAGCTTGGCCAGTGTCCTCACAAGGTGCTCTCGCATCCATCGCGTCCGCGCTCGCTGGTCACGCAGACCCACTGCGGAGTGTTCCGCTCGGATAACGGCGGCGAGAGCTGGGAGGACCTGTCCATTGGGCTGCCGTCGCGGTTCGGCTTCGTGCTGGGGCTGCACTCCAGAGAGCCGGACACCTACTACGTGGTGCCGGAGGACAAGGTGATGGAGGACGGGGAGATCGGCGGCAACGTCCGGTATGTGACCGACGCCAGGTTCCGGGTCTACCGCACGCGCAACGGCGGGCGGGACTGGGAGGCGCTGACCGACGGGCTGCCGCCGGACCCGGCCTACCTGCACGTGATGCGGGAGGGGATGGCCACCGACTCGCTGGACCCGTGCGGCATCTACGTCGGCACTACGGCGGGGCAGGTCTTCTACAGCCGCGACGACGGCGATAGCTGGCGGCTGCTGGTGGAGAATCTGCCGCCCGTCAACTCGGTGGAGGTGGCGGTGGTGGGGTAGCCGGGGCACCGTCACCCCCATCCTAACCCTACGGCAAGCTCAGGGCAGGCTCTTCCCCCATCAAGGGGGAAGGGACTTTGGGAGTGCCGGGCGATCACCCTCACCCTAGCCCTCTCCCTCAAGGGAGAGGGGATTGCCGATTTAGCGGCGGCCGAACTCGCGCTCGAGTTGGCTGGCGCGGAGGTGGATGGTGGTGGGCCGGCCGTGGGGGCAGGTGTTGGGCTGCTCGCAGCGCTCCAGCTGGCGGCTAAGCTCGCTCATCTCCTCGTGGGTGAGCGTTTTGCCGGCCCTGATGGCGACGTGGCAGGCCAGCGAGTAGGCGGCGCGCTCCTCCCAGGTCTCGAAGCCGCCGCCCTCGGACATGGTGTCCAGCACCTCTCGGAACACCTTGCCGGGGTCGGTGGAGTCCACCAGGGCGGGGACGGCGCGCACCAGGTATGCGGTCTCGCCGAACGGCTCGACCACGAATCCGAGGGCGGCGATTTCCTGTGAGCGGGATGCGGCAAGCTCGGCCTGGTCCTCGGTCAGGTGGACGGTCGCCGGCTCCAGCAGGCTCTGGGTGTCCGGCGTTCGAGATGCCGCCTCGGCGCGGATGCGCTCGAACATCACGCGCTCATGGGCGGCGTGCTGGTCTATGAGGTACATGCCGTCGGGGCCTTCGGCGACGATGTAGGTGTTCTGCATCTGGCCGAGCACCCTGAGCACCGGCAGGGCGGCTCTTGGCGTCTGGGTCTCCGCGTGGGCCGGATCGATCATGGCGGCGTTGGCGGCTTCGTGCGCCGTGGCGAAGGGCACGCTCGGCCAGAAGGCGGCGTCGTGGGGCTGATGGGCGGGCGCGTGGCCGGAGGTCGGGCCGTGCGCCGAATGGACCGTGCGCACGGAGGGCACGGGCGACTGGGCGTTGAGGGTCTCCCGCACGGCCTGTTGGAGCGCGCCGAACACGCGGTTGTCGTATCGGAAGCGGACCTCGCTCTTGGCGGGGTGAACGTTGACGTCGATGTCCTCGAAGGGCATGGAGATGTTGACGGCGGCAATGGGGAAGCGCCGCTCCATGAGGAAGCCGTGGTAGGCCTGCTCCAGCGCGAAGGAGAGCATACGGTTCTGCGCCCAGCGGCCGTTGACGAAGAAGCTGATGTGATTGCGGTTGGCGCGGTTCAACTCCGGAGGGCTGATCATGCCGGATGCGAAGGGTTTTCCCTCGTCCTCGCCTGGGGCGCGCACTATCTCCAGCATCTGGCGGGCCACGTCCAGGCCGTGGACGGCGGCGAAAGTCTCGCGGGGGTCGCCGCTGCCGGGGGTGGCGAACGAGGACGACGTGCCGGTGTCGAGGCTGAAGCGCACGTGCGGGTAGGCGAGGGCGTAGCGGGCGACGACGGTGTGGATGCGGGAGTTCTCGGTGGCGGGGGTGCGGAGGAATTTGCGGCGAGCGGGTACGTCCTCGAAGAGCCGGCCGACGACTATGGCGGTGCCGCGCGTGGCCCCCAGCCGCTCGCGGGCCGTGATGCGGCCGGCGGCAAGCTCCAGGCGGGTTCCGGCGTCCTCGTCAGCGGTGCGGGAGACGATGCTGACGCGGGAGACGGCGGCGATGCTGGGCAGGGCCTCGCCTCGGAAGCCGAGCGAGGCTATCGAATCGAGCTCGCTCGCGGTTTCGAGCTTGCTGGTGGCGAATCGCTGGAAGGCGAGCTCGAGCTCGTCGGAGGGGATGCCGGAGCCGTTGTCGGCGACGCGGATGAGGTCCACGCCGCCGCCGCGCACCTGGACGGACACCTCGGACGCGCCGGCGTCCAGCGAGTTTTCGACTAGCTCCTTGACTACGGACGCGGGGCGCTCGACTACCTCGCCCGCGGCGATGCGGGACGCCACGTCGGGTGCGAGCACGCGGATTGACATGGGGCGCACTCCGGGGCTAGCTCGCGCCGTTCACGCCAGGGCGGAAGCCCACCTCGTCGGAGTAGCCGTACTCGACGTACTCGCGGACTATCTGGTAGATGCGGTCCATCTCGGTGTCCTTGAACTGGCGGAAGTAGTAGGGCCGGGCGACCACGCCACCGAACTCGTTGACTATCTCCGGGTAGTCGTCGATGACGAAGTCGGGGCGGACGGGGACGTTGAAGGTTTCGAGGCCGGCCTCGAAGTCCTCCAGGGGCTTCTGGTAAACGCCGGACACGAGGTCGTCGAGCTCGTGGCGTTCGACGTCGGCGGTCCTGATGCCGACGCCGGACCAGATGAAGATGGTGTGGCCGTCGCTGACCAGTTGCTCGAAGACGGCGCGGGCGCCGGGCCGGAGGCTGCCGTCCATAGACTGGAGGGTGTAGTCCACGTCAAAGAAGATGTTCAGGTCTGACCTCCGCATCGGGCATGGTGGGATGAAGCGCGTCAATGTTATCAGCAAACCGGCGGCGTGGCTAGGACGGGTTGCGGGGTTGGGTTCCGGCTCGTGGGCCGGAATGACGGGCGGGTGTGGGCCGGATGACGGGCGGGTGTGGGCCGGATGCAGGCCGTCGGAGTGAACCCCGAAAATATGTGTTTCATTCCGTTTTATTTGACTCATTTGGTGTCGTTCCATAGCTGGGAGACTCGATGGTCCGAGACGATTTCAGGACGATTAGGGTACGGTGTGCAACCCGGGTGCGACGGAGTGTGCCGGGAGCGGGACGGGCTGTCGGCAGGCGTGGGCGCGCCGGTGGTGGTGGCCGAGAGGTGGAGGTGGTGCGTCATGGAGGAAGCGTAGCACGGATGTGCGGAGAAGGGCAAGGGGGGTGGCGGGATTGGGGTGGGCGGGGTCGCGATAGCTGGCCACCGAAGTCTGTCTATCCGTTGCCAATTGGCAATACTTCTGCTTCTCGGTGCCGCAGACTTGCCATAAGATTGGAGTGTGTGGCAAGCGAGTTAAGCACGTCGCGATACTCATTCGCTAGCTTAGACATTATCCATGCTCTCGGTGTTCCAGGCTTGGGAATTGGAATAAGTACCTTCCTAAGCTCGTCCGTGCGGATTCGACTATGTGAAGAAGAGGTCCCCGACGTTAAGCTATAGATTTGACTTTGTACAGCCTTCGTCTGCAGCAGATAAGCCAACATGTAGGTGTCTGCACCATTCTTGACCCTCATCACTTCAAATTCAGAAGAGCACAACAATTCCAATCCGAGATCGGGTACTACACACACTCTCGAAATCCTGGGATTTATTCGGGACACTAGTAGTTCACCAGGTGAAACAGGGATTCCCGGAGTCTTGGGCCTGTATTCGAGAGCACCGATTATATTGAGGTGCCCCTCTCCAAATATGTGGCGAACGGAAATAAAAGCGCATCCTTCGGACCATTGTTTCGGTCTCCGCTTCCTGGAGCAGAAGTCAACTAGATCTGACAATGGAATGACGTTAAAGTCTGGATGCGTTCTGAAGTTCGCAACCGTCTTGAATCGCCACGCACTGTGGTGCCTAGGGGTCCAACTCTCCTTGAACACGGTGGATTGGGGGACTGAGACGCAAGACGGTGATGATGAGAGTACTCTGGCGCCTTGGGGGACAGGCGCCCCAGCACTCTCACGGTAGGCTGCCAAGACCGCTGGCAGGTCATTTGTACCGGACGCCACTTTCACCTGAACACCCTTTCGGGAAGACACATGAAAGCCCAAGTGTTCTGAAACACTCATAAACACTGGCGTATCTTGGAAGGCACGACCCTTCTGTAGGTACAACACGACCGTTTTAGTACGAGTCCCAGCTTGTGCGAAAGTAGAGGCGGGCAACTCAATCACAGCACGTAGAGTGCATGTCCGCGCCAGGTAGTGGCGCAACATGGCGGGTAGACCCCTTGCTGAAACTACACTGTCTGGCACAACGATCAGCATACGTCCACCCGGCTTGAGAAGGCGAAGTCCTCTGTCGATAAACAGCAGTTCAGAAGTAATGGTGGCCGACCGGCGGCTTCTGCCGCTAAAAAATGGTGTGTTGTCTCTAGAGGAAGCTACGGCGTACTCGTGATCGAAACGAGCACCAAATGGAGGGTTTGTAAGGATCACGTCCACGCCGTCGTTCAGGTCGTCAAGGGGCGAGCCTCGCTCTAGGGAATTGCCAAGAGTTATGCGGTGCTCACGCACATCGAACAAGCCGAGATTCAGTGTTGCCAGGCGAACCATCCGTTCAACCTTGTCTTGGCCATATAACATAAGATCTTTCGAGCTTAGGGCACGTTCGTTTCGAACGCGCTGATAGACTGCACCTAGGAAGGACCCAACTCCACAGGAAGGGTCCACCACTGTGAGGGCACCCTCCGATTGGCAGCGCTGAGTGCTTTCAGTTCTAATGTCGTGTAGTACTAGCCCCGCCATGAAATCTGTAACTTCAGGCGGAGTCATGTACTGCGCATCTTCAACGTTGCTTCTGAAGTTGTCTCGCACAAAGTGACCAAACGCTTCGTTGAGTATGTCAAATGGGCGGCCAATGTGACGGAGTTCGAATGCTAAGTCGACACTCTGTCGAACTAACCTAACCATATCAGACGCCATCAACTCGTCCCCAGGTCGGATCGACAAGGTCGGCTGCGCTCCAAAGATAGTGTTACCGCTCCCAAGGTCGTACTGAGGGAGTCTAGCCGCTTCCTCGAATGCGGTCTGCAGCTCTGATACCAGGGACCTCGATTCTGGTTCAGGGAACGCGCTTAAGTCGCCCTGCTTAGCCGCTAGATAAGTGGCGAACAGCTTTGAAACCTCGTCCAGTTTTGCGTTAGAGTCGTCGAACCGGCCCGACCGGTGGAAGTTCTCTCGCAATGCCGACAACGCTTCATAGATGGTACTGTACACTCGCGGCAACGGATCACGGTATGAAAAAAGGTCAATCATAGCCAATCCCACATTAGATTAACATCTATTTTGAGCGTTATTGTGTGCTGAAGTCAAGCGTCAAATACGACACAATAGTAACCAATGGTGCTAGTTGAAGAAATGGTTGAAATGGCCAGGGGATTCGCTCATTCTGTGAGTTGGAAGCTTGCAGAGGAGGAATCCCGTGACCATAGAGGATATTATCACCGAATTGTTCTGCATGATAGACGACAATATGAAAGATGTGCCCAACCACAGCCAGGCGGCGCTTCATCCGAGCGAACTGGCGACCATCGGCGTCCTGTTCGCCATCAAGGGTGTCGGGTGCAGGGCGTTCTACCGCTGGCTGTCGGAAAACCACATCGACAAGTTCCCCAACCTGCCCGAACGCACTCGGCTCTTCCGCCGCCTCAAGACGCATCGCAACTGGACGACCTACTTTATGGCGTCCCCATCCATGCTGGGCGTGGTGGACACCTACGGCATAGAGCTGATACACCCGGTGCGCGAGGGCAGAAGTCCTTCGCAGATAGGCAAGAAGGGAAAGTCCAACCACCGATGGATAGTCGGCGCCAAGCTGTGTCTTGTGCTGAACAACCTGGGGCTGGTGGTAGCCTGGGACTGCGATACCGCGAACGTGTACGACGCCACGTTCCATCCTGTGATAGAGAAACTCGCAGACCGGATGGTGGTGCTGGGCGACACTGGGTTCCACAGCGCCGCGGGCGATCCTGCCAATCTGAAGGTGTGTCGGCGTGGCGAGTGGAACGAGCGCATGAAGGTGGAGACCGTATTGTCGATGCTCACGGTCATCTGCCACGTAAAGAAGATGCGCCATAGGGTTTGGGACTATTTCAAGTCTCGTCTGGGGTATCTGATGGCCGCCTTCAACATCATGGCGCAGTGGAATGGCCTCAAACCCGATGAGAAAGGCGTGGTCCGCCTCTCCATCAAACAGTTCACCCTCTAACCTTCAACTAGCACCATTGGTTAGTAACGTGTCAGCAATTTCCTACAGGTTCGGGCGCGTCATTCGCTCAAGTCGCATGTCACGTGGCTTGTCGCAAGAATCACTGGCCGAGATAGCAGGGCTGAGCCGCAGTTATCTCGGGAGAGTTGAGCTTGGAACAGCGACTCCTTCAATAGAGACGATGAGAAAGTTAGCATGTGCCCTAGGTGAAAACCTTTCTTATCTTATTCATCTGTGCGAGATTGAGTGTGATGGACCAAGAGATTCGGGAAGCGCTTAACCTCCTTGACATACACTACAGGTCGTTCTACGAGACGGTGCCCTATGCCAGGAGGACTGGCCACCCAGTTCCCACCGATACTAGGAGTTGGTCGCAGATTCTGGTCAGTACTCTGACCGGCATCAGTGGTTTGGGACGCCGCAAAGGTGCAGACTTGATCGACGGCTCGGACGTTAAGGGTGCTAACACCTGGGAAGCCATAGATACGCCGCGATTCAATGGTGTAATCAAAGCGGGAACTCTGGCAAGCACGTCGGGCAGGCTGACCAGTCTTGATTCAATGCCACACCTTTACTTGGTCTTATGGGATGAAACTGAGCGGGGTAGAGTGCGTTGCAGGATCTGGGTAGTTCGCCCTCAGTACGACCAGAAGTTTAGAGCTGTTTGCGAAGAATGGTACTCCAGGCGTGCGAACGGCGAAATCACGAGCAACAACTTTCAACTTCACCCGCCACGAGGTAAAGACACGAATATCATTCGTAACACGTGCGGCAACTTGCGCTATCCTCTCTACTTCAGTGCTGAACGTACACGCCGTACCAAGTACAAGCTATTGCTCTTTGAACCAGAATTGAGAATGACTGGCGTATGTTCAGAAGCGTAATCTTCCGATTGAACTCCTATTTAGCTTAAAGCGACGATTCCGAGCCATTCCCAAAAGTCTACCAACTCCCACCCCCTATCCCCACTTGTGCTATGCTTACGCCATTCTGAGACTGGGGGGCTTGCCATGACGAGGGAGCGGGATATCGCCTTTACGCCGGCGTATGAATTGAACCGCATGGTGCGGGCGAAGGAGGTTTCGCCGGTGGAGCTGACGGAGATCAGCCTGCGGCGCATCGAGGAGTTCAATCCGACGCTCAACGCCTTTCTGACGGTGACCGCGGACGAGGCGCTGGCCGCCGCGCGGGATGCGGAGGCGGCGGTGGCGCGCGGCGACGAGGTGGGGCCGCTGCACGGGATTCCGACGTCCATCAAGGACCTGGAACCGACGGAGGGAGTCCGCACCACGCACGGCTCGCTGTTCTTCAAGGACCACGTGCCCGACTACGACCAGCTCGGCGTTCGCCGCATGAAAGAGGCGGGCATGATCATCCTGGGCAAGACGAACACGCCGGAGTTCGGAATGTCGGGCACCACCGAGAACAAGCTGGGCGACGACTGCCGCAACCCGTGGAACCCGGAGAGGGTGAGCGGCGGCTCCAGCGGCGGCACGGGAAGCTCCATCGCGTCGGGGATGAACGCGGTGGCGCAGGGCAGCGACGGGGGCGGGTCGATTCGCATACCGAGCGCGTTCTGCGGCATCTACGGTATCAAGGCGACGCAGGGGCGCGTGCCCAGGCTGCACGTGGGCATGGGTAGCTGGCATCCGGTCAACTTCTCGTGCATGGGGCCGATGTCGCGCACGGTGATGGACTCGGCGCTGCTGCTACAGGTTATGTCCGGCCCGCATCCCGAAGCGGAGCACGGCACGATACAGGACGAGCCGGCGGACTACGCGGCGGCGCTGGGTCGGGGCGTGGCGGGTCTGCGCATCGGATGGAGCGCGGACTTCGGCGGGTCGGCGGCGGTGGACCCGGAGGCGCGGGAGGCGGCGGAGCGGGCGTCGCAGGTGTTCCAGGAGTTGGGAGCGGAGGTTGAGGACGCGCCGTTCGTCATCGACCTGGAGGAGATGAACGCCTGGGCCGGGAACCTGGGCGCGATGACCTACGTGCAGTACGGCGAACTGTATGAGCGCGACCCGGACATGCTTATGCCCAACGTGCGGGAGTCTATCGCGCACAGCAAGACGATTTCGGCGCAGGACTACGGGCAGGCGCTGTGCGAGTTGGAGAAGATGCGCGCCTACGTGGCGGACTACTTCTCGCGCTACGACTTGCTGCTCACGCCCACGCTGGCGGTGCCGGCCTTCAGGTGCGGAGAGGCGCCGAAGGTGATAGACGGGCGGGACGTGACCGGCTTCGGCTACTCGCCGTTCACCGCGCTGTTCAACCGCACGGGCAATCCGGCGGCGAGCGCGCCGTGCGGGTTCTCGTCGGACGGTCTGCCGCTGGGGTTGCACATCATCGGGCGCAGGAAGGACGAGGAGACGGTGCTGGCGGCGTCGGCGGCATTCGAGCAGGCGAGGCCGTGGGCAGAGTCGCTGCCGGGGGTGAGCTAGTGTTCGACCTGGTGTTCAGAAACGGCTCGGTCATAGACGGCACGGGCAGTCCCGCGTACACGGCGGACGTGGCGGTCAGGGACGGCGAGATAGCCGCCATCGGGCGCATAGAGGGCGAGTCCGCGAAGACTATCGACGCGGCGGGGCTGGCGGTGACGCCGGGATTCATCGACCTGCACACGCACAGCGACATGTCGTTCCTGCTGGACAACACCGCGCAGAGCAAGGTGCGGCAGGGGGTGACGCTGGAGCTTACAGGCAACTGCGGCATGAGCTTCTGTGCGCCGCTGATAGGCGAAGCCGAGGAGCAGTTCCGGGGCAGAATGTCCGCGTACACGGACACGTTCGAGCCGTCGTGGACGGACTTCGGCGGCTATATCGACGCCGTGGAGCGCGCCGGATCGACGCTCAACGTGGCGTTCCAGGTGGGGCACGGCACGATACGGACGTGCATCGTGGGCCAGGAGGACCGCGCGCCCACGGGCGACGAGCTGGACAGGATGGTGGGGCTGGTGGGCGAGTGCCTGGACGCGGGCGCTATGGGCTTTTCGACGGGCCTGTTCTACGCGCCGGGCAACTACGCGCGGCTGGAGGAGGTTATCGCGCTGGCGCAGGCGGCCGCCGACAGGGGCCGGGTGTACTCCACGCACATGAGGGACGAGGGCGCGGGCACGGTGGGGCTGTTCGTGGCCATCAACGAGGCGATCGAGGTGGGACGGCGCACCGGAGTGCGCGTGCAGATTTCGCACGTGAAGTGCATCGGCGACCTGATGTGGGGCCGCGCGGCGGACGCGCTGTCCATGTTCGAGCTCGCCAGAGGCGAGGGCATCGACGTCGCGGGGGACCAGTACCCGTACACGGCGTCCAGCACTTCGCTGACGGGGGCGATGTTCCCGCGCTGGGCGCTGTCCGGCGGGCGGGACGCAACGCTCGCGCGCATGGCCGACGCGGCGCAGCGCGACCGGATGCTGGCCGACATAGCGACGCGCTTCGACGTAGGGCGCGGGCCGGACGCGACGGTCATCGCGCGGTACGTGCCGCAAGAACGCTATGAGGGGATGACGGTGGGCGAGATCGCCATCGACATGGAGGTTTCGCCGGCGGAGGCGGTGCTGAGCCTGTACTATGAGGGCGAGGCGTCGGTCATCAGCCACGGGATGCAAGAGGACGACGTGGAGACGATAGCGAAGCACCCGCTCATCTCGGTGGCGTCCGACGGCACGTCGCTGTCCGCGGAGGGAATCCTCTCGCAGGGTCTGCCGCATCCGCGCAGCTACGGCACGAATCCGCGCTACCTGTCGCACTACCAGCGCGAGCGCGGGCTGGTGTCGCTGCCGGAGGCGATACGCAAGATGACCATGCTGCCGGCGCAGCGGCTGGGGCTGACGCGCAGGGGGCGGATCGCGCCCGGCTTCGCGGCGGACCTGGTGGCGCTGGACCCGGAGACGGTGGCGGACACCGCGACGTTCGAGGCGCCGCACAGCTACCCGGTGGGCGTGCCGCACGTGGCGGTCAACGGGGCGCTGGTGGTGGAGGACGGGGAGTTTACGGGGCAGACGCCGGGGCGGGTGATACGCGATTTTTCGGACTGAGCGACGCACCCCCATCCTAACCTTCCCCCTGCGAGGGGGAAGGGACAATGCGGCAGAACCCTCTCCCGCCAAGGGAGAGGGGACATATTGGATACCGCGGGAGGGGGACGCACCCTCACCCCCGTATCAAGTACGGGGCAGGCTCTAGCCCTCTCCCTCAAGGGAGAGGGGACTTTGGAGACAGGCAAGGAGAAGGACATTGGTAGCACGCACGAACGTTAGGAATCAGGTGCTGAGCGCGGAAGAGGCGCGGCAGCTTCACAGCGAGGCGCTGGTGATAGACAGCCAGCAGCCTCCGGTTACGAGCGGTTTCCTGTTCACCGAGAACATGCGGGAGGCGCTGAACGAATACCACGCCATGGGCATGACGCGGAACGAGGCGTCGCCGCTGCTACAGGCGATGGCGACGCACGAGATAAAGACCAACGCGGCGGCCAGGGAGCAGTACCTGGGGCTGTGGGCGGCGTCCGGCGTGAACGTCGCGGGCGGCACCTACGCTGGGCCGGGGCCGTTCGACACGGCGTTCGAGAAGTCCGTCACGGGGATAGCGCAGGCGCGGGCGATCATCGACGCGATGGACGACCGGATGCTGATGGTGCGCAAGGCGGAGGACATCGAGCGGGCGCACCGGGAGGGCAAGTACGGCGTGGTCATCGACTTCCAGGAGACGACGCCGTTCAGCGACAGGCTGGAGCGCATAGACCTGTTCCACAACATGGGTCTGCGGATGTGCCAGCTCACGTACAACCTGGGCACACTGGTTGGCGACGGCTGCACGGAGCTACACAAGAGCGGCCTGACGTACTTCGGCCAGGCGGTGGTGCAGCGGCTGAACGAGCTGGACATCATCGTGGACGTGAGCCACTGCAGCGAGCAGGTGGGCTGGGACGCGATGGAGATTTCGACGTCGCCGGTCATCGTGTCGCACTCGTGCAGCGCGGCGGTCGCGTACCACGACCGGGGCAAGAGCGACGAGCTCGCCAGGGCCATAGCCAATCAGGGCGGCTTCTTCGGCGTGGTCATCATACCGGGCTTCATCCAGACCAGTCCCGAGGCGACGCTGGACGACTTCGTGGACCACGTGGTGCACCTGGTGGACGTGATGGGCATAGACCACGTGGGCGTGGGCACCGACAAGGCGGGGCCGGGGCCGGGCACGGACTCGCTCATCGAGTGGCCGAGCGACATGCCCACGGAGCGGCCGGGTGTGTTCAACTACAGCGGGTTTAGGCAGGTGGAGCACCGGCTGACCGAGGACTACCACATCGTGGGATACGACGACTTCAGCGACTGGCCCAATCTCACCGTCAAGCTCGCGGAGCGCGGGTTCAATGAGGATGAGCTGCGCAAGCTGCTGGGTCAGAACTACCTGCGGGTGTTCCGTGAGGTGGTGGGTTAGGGGCCTTGCTGCGTCAGCACCCCCATCCTGACCCTTCGACAGGCTCAGGGCCGGCTCTTCCCCCTCGCAGGGGGAAGGGACCATTTGTAAGCAAGGAGAACGCACCATGACAACCGGAGACTCGATCAGCCAGCGGGCGCGCGACCTCCACTTTTCGTCGCTCGTGGTGGATACGCACGCGGACACGATCAGCCGGATGACCGACGACGGCGACGACCTGGCGACGGCGACCGGCAAGGGCCACCTGGACCTGCCGCGCATACGGGAGGGCAACCTGGGCGTGCAGTGGTGGTCTTGCTACGTGGCGGCGGCGGAGATCCCGGAGAAGAACACGCTGGACCGCTGCCTGCAACTGCTGGACGGCCTGAACCGCTTCTGCGCGGCGAACCCCGACGACGTGGAGATCGCGCTGACGGCGGCGGACTGCCGGCGCATCGTGGCGGAGGGCAAGCACGCGGCGGTGCCGTGCATCGAGGGCGGGCACGCCATCAACGACAGCCTGGCGGTGCTGAGGCTGTACTGGGAGCTGGGGATGCGCTACATCACGCTGACTCACTTCAACACGAACAACTGGGCGGACGCCTCCACGGACGCGGTGCGCAACAACGGGCTGAGCCTGTTCGGGCGGGACGTAATCCGGGAGATGAACCGGCTGGGCATGGTGGTGGACATCTCGCACGTGTCGGACAAGACGTTCTGGGACGCCATCGAGGTGACCGACAAGCCGATCATGGCGTCACACTCGTCGGCGTGGTCGCTGTGCCAGCACCCGCGCAACATGAAGGACGACATGCTGCGGGCGGTGGCGAGCAACGGGGGCGTGGTGAACGTCAACTTCTACCCCGCGTTCGTGCTGGAGGAGACGAGGATAGCCACGGACAGGCTACAGGAGGCGACCTGGGACGAGATCGAGGAGGTGGAGAAGTTCGCGCGGCGGTCGGCAATCGCGCACTACTCCGGGACGCCGGAGTACGTCGCGCAGCAGCGCGCCGAGATACGGGAGCGGCGCATGGCGTCGTGGCACGACCTGCCGCAGCCCAACCTGTCCGACGTGGTGGACCACATCGAGCACATCGCCAAGGTGGCGGGCGTGGACCACGTGGGGCTGGGGTCGGACTTCGACGGCATCCCCGCCGGTCCCATCGGGCTGGAGGACTGCTCCAAGTTCCCGGCCATCACGGAGGAGCTGCTGAGGCGGGAGTTCTCCGAGGCGGATATCAAGAAGATTCTGGGCGAGAACACCATGCGCGTCATGGAGGCCAACGTAGGCGAGTAGGGGTCCGGCGCCGCAGTCGCGGACGCGCCGTCATCGACCCCGGCGGCATCCTCCTGGCCCGCCGGTTGCTTGCGTCCTTGTACCAAGCTAAAATATAGACGAAAACCAAAATGACGTTCAGGAGATGTCGATGGGACCGCGGCTAGTATTTCTGATTTCAATAGTGCTTCTGCTGTTTACACTGGCGTGCGGCGAGCGCGGCACAGGCACGTCAATCGTGAGCCGCGATACCTTTCCGACGCCGACGCCCGGCCCGACACCTGTCAAGGAGGAGGCAGTCCAGAGTTTCATGGAAGAGTGGACTCCTACTTACCTCCTGGACACGCTGTCGGCGGACATAGAGGGGCTGTTCGGGGACGTGAACGATCCAGACGGCAATCCGGTGGACAAGGCGGCGCTGGCGCAGGCGGTGCGTGAAGCGTCCGTCGACGCGGCGACCGTTACGGCCACGCGCGTGGTCGTGAGGGCGAGGAGCAAGACGACCGAAAAGCGGAACTACGACGCGGACGCGGAGTACACGCTGCCGATCGAATTGAATGGCACCGGGTACGTGCTTTCCTTCACCTACAAGATCATCGCCGACGAGCGAAAAGAGCAGCGCATCACCAAGTCGGTGCTGGACAGCGGATCGGTGACGTTGACCCCGCTACCTTAGCAGGGGACGGCCAAGCGCCCCGTCCGGCTGGGTCGCCGGTGTCGCCGTTAGCCGGCCAGCAGGGCCGTGAGTTCCCGGACGTCTGACAGGTCCTCCAAGCGTGAGACGGCGTCCACGACCTCGTCGGCGCGTTGTGCGCCCAGGATGGGGTCGTTGAGCGAGTGGAACTTTTCCACCAGGCGCTCGCGCGGCAGCCGGTTTCCGTAGTCGCCCCTGATTATGGCCGCGTGGCCCACGACCTCGCGGTCTCCGGCGAGCCGGATGCGCGCTTCGGTGGGCGGCACCACGCCCGGCGCGGGCGGCTGGGCGGGCGGATCGACCCTCACACTCACCTTCGCGGCTAGCTCGCGTATGCGGGAGTCGTCCCGCGCCTCGGAATAGAAGTCGTCTACGCCCGCGCTGCCACGCACCAGTGAGGCGGCGACGGCGTAGGGCACGTTGAACTTGGCGGCGAGCATGTTGTCGGGGTATTCGCCCAACATTCCGTCCAGCATACTGGGCGCGGAGATGTCCACGGCGAGCACCTCGTCTGGGTCGAAGCTGGTGGCGGCGCTGGCGTCGAACACGGCGTCGAGCGCGGGGTGGTTCAGGCGGCAGCAGGCGTAGAACTTGAAGTAGTTCTGCTCGATGCGGTACTCGCCGGGCATGTTCGCCACCGCAGCGCCGCGGTCGAAGCTCTCGCCCAGGATAGTGCCGAACACGTCCGCGGGGGCGTCGTCCAGGCCGGTGAAGCCGCTCTCGTACACGTCGACGGCGAGCAGCCCGTCGTGGCCGGAGCGACCGGGGTAGAGGTTGCGGACGGTCGCGCCGCGGAAGGCGGGCTGCCAACTGTTGGCGGGGCTCATGGATGCGGCGATGTTGATTACGTCGCGCACCTGGCGCGCGGAGTATCCCTTGAGCTTGGCCGCGGCGACGGCGGTGCCGATGACGCCCCAGTGGCCGTGCGAGTGAACGTTGAACCGGGGCCTGGTCGCGCCGCCGATGCGGGATTCCAGCTCGTAGCCCACGAGGGCGCTCTCGACGAAGTCGCGGCCGCTCGCGCCCATCTCCTCCGCCAAGGCGAGCGCGCCGGGCAGGGAGTGGATGGCGGGGTGGCCGCCGCCGAAGCGGTTGCCCTCGTCCACCTCCAGGGCCACGCCGGCGGTGGCGTTGACGAGGGTGGCGTTTATCGGGTCGGCCCTGAGGCCGTGTCCGAAGATGGTGGCGGTGGCCGTGGCGGAGGTCGAGCGTCGCGCGATCCTGGACGCGAAGGCGGCGTTCTCGGGCTGGCGGCTGCCCGCGACCATTGCGCCGAGGGTGTCGAGCGTCACGTCGCGCACGGCGGCGAGCGTTGCGGGGGACAGCGAGTCGAAGTCGGTTTCGTGTACGAAGTTCGCTAACGTGTCGAGATAATCTGTCATGTCTCGTCTACCTCTTGGGAGTTGATGCAAGGGTTGCAATTCGGGCGGCTCCGTTCGCCGGTCACCCCCATCCTAACCTTCCCCCATCAAGGGCTAACAGGGGTATGTTTTGAGAATAACAGCGTTGCGCTGGCGACGTCACCCCCATCCTAACCTTCCCCCATCAAGGGGGAAGGAACTTTTCGGAAGGCTCACGCCCCAAACATACCCCTATCAGCCCATCAAGGGGGAAGGAACTTTTTGGTGCTCTCCCATCAAGGGAGAGGGGATTGCGCATTCTCACGCTTGTGCTGGCGCCTACCTCACGGAGCCGGCGATTGGCGGGGTGGGGCTGCCCGCGTGGAGGAAGCGGCCGTAGCCCGCCGGCTGCTCCAGCTTGCCGTCTCGCAGCAGCACCTTGCCGCGCAGGATGGTGGTGTCGATTCTTCCTTTCACCTTGCGGCCCTCGTAGGGGGTGAAGCCGGAGCGTCCGTGGTGGTCGTCGGCGGTGATGGTCGTCTCGGCGTCGGGGTCGATGATGAGCAGGTCGGCGTCCGCGCCGGGCTGGATTACGCCCTTGCGGGGGTACAGGCCGAATATGCGGGCGGGGTTTTCGGCCAGCACGCGGGCCATCCAGGTGAGGGGAAGGCCGCGCCTGGCGACGCCCTCGCCGTACACCAGCGGCACCAGCGTCTCCAGCGACGGAGCGCCGAACGGGACGGGAGCGCCGTCGGGGCTGCGGAAGATGTTGGTCCAGCCGTCCTTCTTGCGCTCGGGCGGGCCGGGTGAGTGGTCGCTGCCGATGGCGGAGATGTAGCCCTGCTCGCTGCCCTGCCACATCGCGCCCTGGTTCACGCCGTCGGCGGGGCGCAGCGGCGGGCCTATCTTGGCCAGCGGGCCCATGCGCTCCATAATCGTTTCGTCCAGGAGCAGGTACTGGGGGCAGGTCTCCGTCCAGACGCGCTGGCCGCGGCGCTGGGCCTCCTTGATGCGCTCGAGGCCTTCCTGGGTGCTCAGGTGGACGATGTACACGGGGCAGTCGGTCATCGCGCCCATGAGCACGCCGCGGTTGATGGCCTCCGCCTCGGCCCAGGTGGGGCAGGTGGCGGGGAAGTCGGTGGGCGCGGTGCGGCCCTCGGCGATGGCCTTGTTCATCAGGTAGTCGATGACGTCGCCGTTCTCGGCGTGAAGCTGCACGATGCCGCCGTTCGCGCCGACTATCGCCATTGCGCGGGCGATGAACGAGTCGGGCACGCGGTGGTCGTAGGTCATGAACATCTTGAAGGAGGTGACGCCCATGGAGATGGCCTCGGCGAGGCCGTCGATGATGTAGGGCGTGTTGCTCAGGATGTAGTGGAAGGTGTAGTCGACCACGGAGTCGCGCCCCGCCTCGGCCTTCCAGCGTTCGATGGCCTGGGGCAGCGTCTCGCCGGCGTCGCCGTCGTACCCGCCGAAGGGGATGATGGTGGTGAGTCCGGCGCGGGCCGCCGCGACCGAGCCGACTTCCCAGTCGTCGTTGGGGGCGTCTCTGAGGTGTACGTGGCAGTCGATAGCGCCGGGCAGGACGTGCTTTCCGGCGGCGTCGACGTACTCGTTGGCCTCGGGTAGAGTGTCGTCGGGGCCGACGGCGACTATCTGCTCGCCCCGGATGGCGATGCTGGCATGGAACTCGCCGGTGGACGTGGCGACGAGGCCGCCGCGCACGATGGTGTCAACTCGGTCTGTCATGGCTGCCTCCCGCTTCTGCTTCCCTTGCCGATGGGCACAAGTATAGTTACACGGGCGGGGCGGGGCAAGGTTGGCGGATTGGCAGGACGGCCGCGGAGCTAGATCAAGAACTTTGGCGCGGGGATGAGCTGGTGTTCTGTCGTGTCCGCAATCAGACCCATCATCTGCAGGGTGGTCGCGCCAAGCAGGTACTGGCGCTCACTGCCGAATACGACCCTGCTGGGGACTTCCGTATCTCCGTACCTGAAACTGGCCACTCCGACGGGCAGGCGTTCTTGGTCGCCGTTAGCGAACGTGAACAACAGTGTTGTCACAGGCTGGACTCCTATTCGGTCCCGCAGCAGCGAGGCCGGCAGGACAGTGTAGGTCGCGCCGGTGTCCACCAGGGCGTCCACCCACTCGGTGCCGCCGCCATTGCCGTTGCTGACGCCGATTCTGGCGTAGAAAATGCCCATATCGCACTCCCACTTGATGAGTCACACTCGACCGTTTACGTGCGACGACCGGAAGTTGCTTGCACGTCTTACCATTGTACACATTCAGTGGTGAACGGGGCACTTCTGACTGACGTCAGAGTCTGTATCAGCTTAGTCGGTGCTCCGTGCGTTGAGGCGTCCGTTGCAGGCACCATGAGCGCGATGACCAACGGGGGCAACCACAAGGGATTGCCCCTACATGTGCATGATCGACTAAACTGTTACAGGTTCCTGACGTCAGATGCCTCACTCGAGGCGGCGCAGGCTGGCCGCGGTGGCGAGGAAGGCGAGCGCGCCGACGAGGCTGACGAGGCCCATGGCGGTTACGGCGAATGGCACGGACGTGACGCCGGCGAGCCAACCCACCAGCAGGCCGGCGGGCACGACGAATCCGCGTCCGTAGGACTGGAAGCTGGTGACGCGGGAGCGCAGCGCGTCGGGCACCAGCGTCTGTATGAGCGCGCCGCTGGTGGTGCGGAACCAGGACTGGGTGAACGCGAACATGGCGATGACGACGAATGCGACGGGGAGCCACTGGGCCTGCGCGAACACGATAGCCAGCACGGAACTCCCTATCGCCGCCGCGAGCGTGATAGGCCCGCGCTTGTAGAGGAAGCCGAACGAGGCCATCATCGACGCGGCTATCAGCCCGCCGCCGCCGTTCACCGCCAACAGGTAGCCGCCGACGTCCGCGCCCATGCCAAGCACGCGCTCGGTGAACACGGGCAGCATGAACATGAGCGGCTGGAGCACCACGTTGGGGATCAGTCCGAGGGCTATGAGCAGGAATATGGCCCGGTTGCCGCTCCAGACGTAGCGGACGCCTTCGACAAGGTCGCGCAGAATCGAGCCGCGGTCCTCGGCGGGGCGTTCCTGGAAGTAGGGCGTCTTCATTGGGAGAAATGCGGCGACGACTCCGGCGTAGAGCAGCGACTCTATGGTGAAGTTCCAGAAGAAGCCCAGGTTGGCAATCAGCACGCCGCCAATGAACGGGCCGATGAAGCGGGTGCCGGTGATGGTGAGCACGTTCGCGGCAAAGGCGTTGGAGTAGAACTGCCGCGGGACGGTGTTGGCTATGAGCGTCTGGCTCATCGGCTGGGTTATGGATACGCAGCAGCCGCTGATGAAGACGTAGGCGTAGGCGTGCCAGACCTGCGCCTCGCCGGAGCGCACGAAGAAGGCGAACAGGATGGCGAGCACAGCCATGAGCGCCTGGATGACCATGACCAGCTTGCGCCGGTCCAGGCGGTCGCCCAGCACGCCGCCCCAGGGGCCGACTATCAGGCCGGGCAGGGTGTTCAGGCCGCCTACTGTGACCACCAGCAGGGGCGTCGCCGCCGAGCCCTCCGCAAGGCGCTGCACCAGCCAGCCGACGGTGAGCAGTTGCAGCCACTGGGCGCTGTTGGCGAAGAAGTTGGCCGTCCAGATGAGCCTGTAGTTCGGGTAGCCTCGCCAGGAATCCAGTAGCTGTATGCGCGGCATGGAGACGGCGAGGCGGGAAGGGGACGGTTAACCGGCCGCGCCCACGCGTGCGGCCCAGCGGGGCTGGTCGCAGATGTGGCCGAGGAACTCCAGGATGGTGTGAGCGGCCACGTAGGACGTGATGCCGGTGCCTACGTCGAGCTGCGGGTTGACCTCCACCAGGTCGAATCCGACGACGTTGGTGTGCTCGGCTATGGCGATGAGCGCCTGCCGCAGCTCCTCGTAGGTCATGCCGTTCGGCTCGGCGGAGACGCAGCCGGGCACCAGCGGCAGGTCCAGCACGTCGATGTCGATGCTCACGTAGCAGTTGGCGTCGCGCGGAATCGGCTCCACGATGCCTTGTCCGCCCAGCTCGCGCGTCTCGGTCATGCCGATGACGCGGTTGCCGTCGTCGATCGAGTCCTGTAGCCACTCACGGTTGTTGCGCAGACTGCGGATGCCCACCTGCGTCAGGCTTTCCACGTGGTCCATGTGGTAGATGTGCCTGAAGGCGTGGCCGTTGGTGTACTCGAAGCCGTGCATGAAAGGCGCGTAGTCGATGTGAGCGTCGAAGTGGACTACGTGGAGCGGCTCGTCGTAGGCGCGCACCACGGGGAAGGTGATGGCGTGGTCGCCTCCCAGCACTACGGGAAGGGCGTTCTTGTCGAGTATGCTCCGGGTGAGGTCGGTGATGTTGGCGAAGGTCTGCTCGACGTTGGTGGGCAGCACGTCGGCGTCGCCCACGTCGGCGATGCGGCCGGTCGTCATCTCCCGTTCCAGGTACACCTTGTCCGCGTCCTGGTCGAAGTAGCCGCTACCGCTGAACCGCAGCGAGTGCTCGCGTATCCCTCTCGGGCCGAAACGCGCTCCGGGCAGGAACGGGGAACCCTCGTCCGTCGGCGCGCCCATCACGGCGATGTCGGCGTCCAGGGCGTCCAGGTCGGTGCAGATCTCGGAGCGCAGAAACGATGGTATGCCCACGAACGGGTACGTCCGCGCGGGGCCGATTTGCTGTTGGTTATCGCTGGTCATGGCGTTGTCCTTTCTCACTTTAACGCTTTCACCCCCATCCTAACCTTCCCCCTGCGAGGGGGAAGGGACTATTCGGAGGCCTTCCCCCGTCGACAGGGAAGGGACAATTTTGGAAGGCTTGTTCCGATTTTCAGGCTCCGGCTACACGCCCGCCGCGGCGCCGGACGCGAGGTATCGCACCGCGAGCGGCGTGAGGCGGCCGTCCACCGTCACGTACTCGCCCGGCTCCATGTCGTCCAGCGTAAACGGCACGTACTGTCCCCAGGAGCGGTCCTGGTACAACTGCTCGTCGCCGTACTCGGCGGGGCCGCCGCAGGGCCAGCCGTAGGTGTAGTACATGACGCCGTCCGCGGGCTGGAGGATTTCGGAGCTGACGCTGCCGCCGCGAGTCTCGGAGCCGGGCCGCTTGGTGTGGCCGTGGGCGCAGATGCTCCAACCCGTCTCCTCCAGCGTCGCGTGGTCGCGGAAGCAGGACGCCAGGTAGGCGGGGTCGATGGATCCCGATCCCTCCGCCATGAGCGTGGTGATGCGGTCGTAGCGCACCGTCGTGGAATCGCCCGCTTGCACGGCGGGCGCTATCTGAGACATCTCCGGCGATATCCAGTGGTTGGAGCGGCCAATCCAGCCGTCGGTGGTGCGGGTTTCGACGTTGAGGGAGCGGGTGCTGACCTCGACCAGGGCGACCTCGCCGCCGGAGTCGGCGAGCAGGAAGTTGCCGTGAATCGCCCTGGGGTAGGACTCCAGCAGGCCGATGGCGTCCTGCACCGTTGCGGCCTGGTTCAGCAGCAGGTCGCCAAAGCGGTAGTAGGGCACGCCCACGGCGCGCGTGCTGTCCGGCTCGAACTGGGGGTCCGGGCGGGCCGCCGACCAGGTGTATGCGAAGCCCTTTTCGTTGAGTCCGCGCGTGTGCATGTGGTTGAAGTCCGCAACGGCGGCGGCATCCCCGGACACTATCTGAGTGCCGACGTAGCGGAAGCCGTCAGACGGGGCCTCCACCACGAGCCGCGTCCGCGTGGTGAACGGGTCGTCGCTGGTGCTGCCTATCAGCGCGCGCCCGTCCGCGCTGCACGTTCCGGTCGCTCCGGCCGTGGTGCAGTTGTCGGGCCATGGTGAGTAGAGTCTTCGTGCTGGCATGGTGTCGCCTCCCTTCCCGCTGTTGAGTGCGCCTATCATAGCACTTCTCTAGAGCAGCGCGGGCGGCCCACTAAGCCCCTCACCCTCAATGGCCTAAAGGCATTTGCTTTCGTGTAGCCAGCGCCCAACCACGTGTTTCGGCCTAGCCGGCGAACCCATAGCCTTTGGGCGGCACTACGACCTCGAGTGTGCGGAGAGTTATCCGTGCAGAGGAAGGGAGCGTCGGGGTGGAGCCGCCGAAAGTGGCCCTCAGGACGCTGCCGTCGGTGCGGCTTTGGCAATGCCTTGACGAAGGTTCTCGGCACAAGGTATAGATCTGTTTGCAAGGATTTACGAGAAGAACCGAAAGCTCAACGCGATGAATGCCGCTTGCGCCAGTCCGCCGATCAGCGCAGCGACCACTCGCTACGGCCGGCCTATCGAGCGTCCTGCGCGGACGCTCTTCCAAATACCCAGTGCAGTGCACGATGCAATGACGGCGGTCATGGCGACTTCAAGGGACGTATAACTGCCTGAGGCGATGTCTGAAAGACCAAGCAGGTAAAGCCAGATGGTCGCCATCACGACGGCCCAAACGGCGAATACCTACATGGCGAGCCAAGCGACTGCGGACCATCGCAGCACCATTGCCGCAGCTAACACGACTGGGGCGACCTGAAAGATATGGCGCGCAAGCGTACCGCTGACTACGCCTACGAGGAGAAGCGACGCCGCAAGGACCGTAAGACACACCGCTACAAGTCTGGCGTCATACACGATCCGATAATGTGTACTCGGTTGCCGAACGGTGATCACCTCCGAGGTCAACTGGGAGAGCGTGTTCATTTAGGATGGTCTGGATACCGCAATACGCATAGGAGCATTGTGCCCGCCGTCCCAGATAGTGCTACGTGGCTTGGCACCGCGGAGTGTGAGGTCTAGGGGACGGGTAAGGGGCATAATCTACGAAGGGCAGCAAGGTGTTGGGAGATCATAGGGATTCAATCGTGTCAACACATCGGCCTATAATCTGCCGGCAAAGTTCTACACCCTTAAGGTTCATTGGAACATCCGAAACTTCAACGAGCATCCTATAGCCGCCCTGGTCTCCTGACCGACGGCGTGCCATATGGAACTCTCCAAGGGACCTGTCAACCCACGCATTGAGTCTGCTTCGTGCCTTCTCATAGGTTAGGCCCGGAATCTGCAAGTTTCCATGTTCCAGTGTAATCTCCACGCGTGCGAATCCGTCCACAATTTTGGGTTCACCAATTTCAATGTTCGTGCGTCCAGACCGAGAAGTTACCACCTGAGAATCATCTCGTTCTTGGGCAAGTCCAGCAAGCGCAAAGGCTAATTCTGGAACAAATCTCTCGGCGGTCACAGATTGGCCTGGTGCCCTATCGTTCAGAGTGCGATGTATGCGTGCTAAGGCTTCACTGATGTTTCTGAAATCCTGTATCCTATCCTTAGGACTCTGCCGGGTACAGACTTCATATAGGGATCGAAACTGTTCGGCTGCTTCCAGGTTGCCCCACGAGCCCAATCTCTCGCTAAGGGCCCTGACATTGTCGGCTTGACCTAACGGCACTGGATCGCTCCCGGTGGCCAGAAAGAAAGCCACTTGGCCAAAGGCAAAGACATCGGTCGTCTTCGCATGGGCATCCGCAGACTCAGGTTTGGCAAGCTGTTCAGGTGCCGCATAGAAGATTGCGCCAAAGGCATCACGTGTGACTTGCGTCGCCGCTGAGTACCAAGCCAAGTCAAAGTCGGTAAGGTAGGGATCCCACCGCGAACGCTCTTGGTCATATCTTACTAGTACATTCTCAGGCTTTACGTCTCGATGGATGACATTGCGGCCATGCGCGTGTTGAAGCGTCTCTGCTATTACCAACAAAAGGTCAATCAAGTCTGCGGGCTGATCTATTGTGGAGCCGAAATCACGGAGATTCGGACCATCGATCCAGTCCATGTAAAAGCCCACAGGGCTTTCTGAGTACCGTACAACCTTGACGATGTGAGGATGATCTAGAAGGGTCATCGCTCTATAGCCCCGTTGGAATCTCACGAGTTTCTCCTTCACGTGCAACTCGTGAGGATGGTAAAGCTTCAAAGCAACTTGAGGACGCTCTTCACCAGGGTCTACCCGCCAGACCGTTCCGAATGCGCCGGCGCCGAGACAGTCAACAACTTTCCCGTAGTCCGTTACGGTCCCTTCGCTCAATGAGCCAAGATGCGCTAACCGGGCTTGTGCTTCATTTCGCGCACGATGAAAAATATCCCGAGACGACACATCAGGATATTCGCGAGCCGTGCGGTCAAACCACCTTAGAATCGGACTCAGTTGTTGGCTTGCGTTCTTGTATCCTTGTGAGTGCCATTCATCCAAGGGCACGGCGACTTGCTCAATGTAATCATCAAGGAGTTGCCGTGCCTCACCCTCGATACTTTCCAACAAAGCAATTGGTTCGTCGCCGGTTGTCTGCAATTCAAGAACCGGGAATCCTTGCCCCAAAAGCACTCTACCTACTTGCTCCCCCTTGAAAACTGGCACTTGCCTTTCCGACTCTTCAAACTTGCTGACAACGTAATCAAATAGTCCCAAAGGCGTGATTATGCCTTCTTTGTTAGCAGCTTCTCCATACAGACCTTCTATGAGGTGGAAGGTGAATACACCGTGTCCGAGGCTTCGCGATTCTTCCGCAATGCCGTCCGATTCAGTGGCCGCCAAAAGAAATCTGGACTGCCCGAGTTCGGGGATCATTGCATCAATGTCCGCAATACGGAGCGCACTGAACTCTGAGTCACGGACGGAGGCCAGCCCAGCACGGCAACAATCAAGAATTACCAGCACTGTCCCGCTAGCCCCAACGATTTGACTGCGAAGCCACTTTAGGCTGATTCCCGGGGTAGGTCCATGAGCATCCGGCATAACAAGGAACCCCTCACCATGCGCGGACGCTCCGTGTCCTGAGAAGTAAAGCAACTTGAAAGCAGAGGAACCTCTCATAAGGCTGCTTATCGCAGCCGTTGTCGTCCTCCTATCGGCTTGATGGTTCAGGAGCAGACGCTGGTCGTCAAACCCAAACTCCGGCATACTTAGGAGGCCAGCGACCGCGTTAGCATCACTTACACAGAGCTCCAGCGGTGAAGCCGAATCGTACTCGTCCACACCTATACATAGCAATGAGCGGGCGACTTGGCGTGTTCTTGCTGGCATAGTTTAACTCGTTGGAGGTTGCTGAACAGTGATTCAGAGTATTAGCGTATCAGTTTCTGATCGGTATGCTATCTTGAAAAGTGGGATGAGGTCAAATGTAACTGTACCGTCGAAGATACCCTTAAGCACCGCGCGCTTTTGGGCGTTTGTAACTGTTCGGAGTCGATGATGCCATAAGGGCACCTCCTTAGCATCCTTTATGCCCTTAGCGGATAATCCCCCCCAGCGCCTCTCCCAGCTCGTCGAGTGTTGCGAAGCCCTCGAACTTAGCGCTTACAAGGCCGTCGGCGTCGATTACGAACGTCCACGGCTCGCTGGGAAGTCCCCATTCTGTGACGGCGGGAGCGATCCTGGCGTTGGAGAGGTCGCCCTGTATCTCGTGAGGGTTGTCGTAGACCTCGACGTGGATGAAGTTGGCGCGGCCGGAGTAGCTCTCACTGAGCCGCTTTACCACGTCCAGCTGCGGGCCGCAGGTGGCGGTGGTGCAGTAGGCGGGCGTGGAGAATACGACCACCAGGGGTTTGCCGGACGTGACGGCCTCGGCGATTGTGATGCGGTAGAGGTCGGTGTCAGGCTGCGGGTCGGTCGTCAGTTCGGCCATGTCGGGTGTGTCCGACATGGTCTTGCTTTGGGTCAGCGGGGCGGGCGCGCCGAGTGTGGGGGTGAGGCTGCGCTCGCGGACGGGCACGCGCGCGGAGGCGGATGATACCGTGCCTTCCGGCCCGGCAACGCTGACGCCGAGGCCCCAGTCGCCGGCCCTGTCAAAGTCCAGTTGCACGGTGTACGCGCCGCGCCCGGTGTCGCCCCACTCGCGGTACGTCGCGGCGACGGCCTCGATGGGGCCTTCCTGGCCGGTGGGGGCGAGGTAGTAGGTCTGGACGCGGACGCCGTCTTGCTGGCGCACAGGCCCGGAGCCGCTTGCTACGAGGGCGAACACGACGCGGTTGGCGCCGACGGCGAGGTCGGTAGAGGCGAGAAGCATTCGCAGTTTGGCGGCCTCTGCGGCAGGTGTGGCATCGTCCGGTTGGGCGACGGTGGGCGCGGCGGGTGTGTCGGCGGGGCCGCAGGCGACGAGGAAGGCGAGCAGGGGGAGGAGGAACCATCTGAGGCCCCTTCCCCCTCGATGGGATGACGGGCGTAGGCATGGGAGATGGCGAGAGTTGAGAGGCATCTTTCACCCCCATCCTAACCCTTCGGCAGGCTCAGGGCAGGCTCTTCTCCCATCGAGGGGGAAGGGATAATCCGGTAGTTTCACAGACCCGCCCCTACCGACCGCGCCTGTCCGCTGACGCTCCGTCGTAGGCGCCGCGGGCGGAGCGCCAGCGCACCAGCAGGGCGTCGCGGAGCATCTGGAAGGAGTCCACGGCGGGTCGAACCTTGCTTTCGGGCTGGTAGATCCAGTCGACGGGCAGCTCGTGGACGCGGTAGCCGCGCTTGAGGGCCAGGTGCAGAATCTCCACGTCGAAGCCAAAGCCCGGCACCCGCTGGAGGCGGAAGAGGTCTTCGGCTGCGGCGGCGCGGAAGCACTTGAAGCCGCACTGGGTGTCCTGAATGCCGGGGACGGCGATGGCCTTGACGGTCCAGTTGAAGACACGGCCCATGACGTGGCGCAGCGTAGGCTCGTCGAACCGGCGGGCGCCCTCGACCTCGCGAGAACCGATGACGATGTCGTAGCCGTCGTCAATGCGGCGAAGGAAGTCGTCGATGTGGGCGATGGGCATGGCGAGGTCGGCGTCGCACATGAAGCGCAACTGTCCGGTGGCGGCGAGCATCCCGCGTCGGACGGCCCAGCCCTTGCCGGCGTGGGGTATGGATTCGAGGCGCACGCGCGGCTCGTCGCGCGCCCAGGACTCGACGAGGCCGGGGGTGCCGTCGGAGCTGCCGTCGTCCACTACCACTACCTCCCACGTGAACGGCTGGGCGGACAGGTGGGCGGCCACGGCGTCGAGGGTCGGGAGAATGCGCGCGGCCTCGTTGTAGGCGGGGATGACGACAGACAGGCGGGGGTTGGTCACGGGGCTTTCCGGCCGCGGCGGTCGGATGGGGCCGCCTACGCGACCTGCGTGGGACTGTCGAGTTGGAAGGAGTCGTGCAGGGCGCGGGCGGCTTGGGCTACGTCGGACTCATCGACGATGCAGGTTATGCGAATCTCTGATGTGGTTATCATGTCGATGTTTATCTTGTTGTCGGCGAGCGTGCGGAACATGGTGGAGGCGTAGCCGGGGGCGTCCTGCATTCCGGTGCCGACGATGCTGAGCTTGGCGAGATGGTCGGCGCTGACGACCTCGCCGTTGCCGAGCTGTCGGGCGACCTGTCGGGTCACTTCGAGGGCGCGGACGAGGTCGGTGCGCTTGACGGTGAAGGTCATGTCGGTGGTGCCTTCGACGCTGGCGTTCTGGACGATGACGTCCACGCTGATGTCGGCGTCGCTGAGCGGCTCGAACAGTCCGGCGGCGATACCGGGCCTATCGACCACGCCGCGGACGGTAATCTTGGCGACGTTGGTGTCGACGGCGATGCCCCTGATGCGGTTTCTTATCTCGCCGACGGTTGTGTTCATGTCCGCTCCTTCGTGAATGAGAGTGCCGGGGGCGTCAGAGAAGCTGGAGGCGACCAGGATGGGGACCTTGTAGAACATGCCCATCTCGATGGAGCGGGCGTTCATTTTGGCGCCGTAGCTGGCGAGCTCCAGCATCTCTTCGTAATCGACCTCGTCCAGCTTGCGTGCCCTGGGGACGAGCCTGGGGTCGGCGGTGTAGATGCCATCGACGTCGGTGTAGACCTCGCAGCGGTCGGCTTCGAGGCTGGCGGCGAGCGCGACGGCGGTGGTGTCGGAGCCGCCGCGTCCGAGCGTGGTGATGTCCAGGTCCTCGGTGATGCCCTGGAATCCGGCGACGATGACGATGCGGCCTCGGTCGAGCTCGCGGGCGACGCGCTCGGGCTGCATGAGGGCTATGCGCGCGCGGCCGTGGCTGGTGTCGGTGCGGATGCCCGCCTGGGCGCCGCTGAGGCTGATGGCCTCGTAGCCGAGGGCGCGGAGGGCCATGGCGATGAGGGTGCATGAGACGAGTTCGCCGGTGGAGAGGAGGAGGTCGAGCTCACGGGGCTCGGGGCGTCCGGAGACCTGGCCGGCGAGCTCGATAAGCTCGTCGGTGGTGTCGCCCATGGCGGAGACGACGCCGACGACGCTGTTGCCGGTGTCCTGTGTGCGGCCGATGCGCTCGGCGACGTTTCTGATTTTGGCGGCGTCGGCCAGGGAGCTTCCGCCGTACTTTTGGACTACAAGTGACACTTCACTTCCTTTCAACCCTCACCCTATCAACCCTCACCCTAACCCTCTCCCAGTCTTGGGAGAGGGAAATCTGGAGCGGCGGCGACACTCGCATCCCCGTATCGAGTACGGGGCAGGCTCTAGCCTTTCCCCTGCGAGGGGGGAGGGACTTCGACGTGGGCGCCCTTTTGGGTTGGTTTGGTGACCAGTATCGAGCCGCCCACGCCTGACTTGTGGGCTATGTCGGCCATTTCGTATCCGATTGTGTACTCCCGGCCCCTGGTGAGGGCCAGCACGCTGGAACCGGCGCCGGAGAGAAACACACCCAGCGCGCCGGCGTCGCGGGCGGCGCGGAAGATGTTGCGCATGGGGTAGAAGATGGCCTGTCGCGCGGGCTGATGCAGCCGGTCGTCCGTGGCGACGTCCAGGTGCGCCAGGTCGCCGGTGGCCAGGGCGCGCACCAGCAGGGCGGCGCGGCTTATATTGTAGATGGCGTCGGCGCGGGGAACCTCCGGGGGTAGCAGGTCGCGGGCTTCGTGCGTGGGCATCGCTACGTCCGGCACGAACAGCACGGCCATCAGGTCGTCCGGCACGGGCACCGGGGCCGACAGCAGGGCGCCATCCTCGTCCTTGGCGACTATGCGGCAGCCGCCGTAGATGGCGGGCGCGGCGTTGTCCGGGTGACCCTCCATTCTGGCGGCGAGCTCCAGTAGCTCCAGCTGCGAGAGACCCTCGCCGCGCATCTCGTTTGCGGCCACCAGACCGGCGACCGCGGCGGCGGAACTGCTGCCGAGTCCCCTGCCCAGGGGTATGCGGTTGTCGCAGGTGATCCTGACGCTGGGCGGCGGGTCGCCTGCCCCCTCGAACAGCAGGCTGAAGCAGCAGTAGACCAGGTTGGAGGCGTCCTCGGGCAACTCGCCCGCGCCTTCCCCGGCAACCTCGATGCGGAGCGGGCCGGGGCGGCGTTCCACGCGAACGGTGTTCCACACGTCCAGGGCCATGCCGAGGCAGTCGAAGCCGGGGCCCATGTTGGCGGTAGTCGCGGGGACCCGCACGCACACTACGTCTCTCATATCAAACGGAGGGAATTATAGCACAGCGGGGGTTGGGGTTGGGCCTTATGGATTATCCACGAAGGGCACGAAGGGGCACGAACAAAGAGGGGGAGGGGACGGGGCGCTGTAGGGCTTGTGGTAGAATCGTGCTGATACTTGGAGGGCCGCATGGCGACTGAAGAGGGCATAGCCGGGCAGGATAGACCGCGAATCGGGGACGATTCCCGCACAAGCGCATCGCTCGCCGGGGATCTGCGGGCGCAGTCGATGGAGGCGCTGGACTTCGGCGCGGTGCGGCGGCTTGTGGCGGGACGAGTCACGTTCTTTCCGGCGCGCGAGTTGGCGCTGGAGATGTTGCCCTCGTATAGCGCGCCGGAGGTGGAGGAGCTGCAGCGGGAGACGTCCGAGGCGGCGGCGCTGCTGGAGGAAGTGGGTGGCGTGGACCTGCACCTTGCGGTGGACACGTCGGAGTACGTGGCTATTGCGGGCATCGGAGGCGTGCTCACGGGCACGCAACTGCTGTCGGTGGCCGACGCGCTGGAGGTGCACAGCCGGGCCGCGGGCGCGGTGGGTCGTACTCGCGGGAAGTTGCTGCTGCTGGAGGACGTGGTGGCGGGGATACCGGACCTTAGCGAACTTCGGCGGCAGATTCGCCGGAAGATCGACGCGCGGGGGAACGTGGCGGACGACGCGACGCCGTCCCTGCGGGCGCTGCGACGGCAGGTGGTGCGGGCGTATGACCGCGTGACGGAGACGCTGCACCGGCTGATCCGGTCGGAGTCCGGACGAGAGGCGTTGCAGGAGCCGCTGGTGACGACGCGGAACGAGCGGGTGGTTGTGCCGGTGAAGGCGGAGATGCGCTCGCGCGTGCCCGGCATAGTGCACGACGCGTCGAACACGGGCGCGACGATTTACGTGGAGCCGTTCGCCACGGTGGACATGGGCAACGAGTGGCGGGAGCTGGTGCTGGAGGAGGAGCGGGAGACGCTGCGGGTGCTGCGGGACCTCTCGGCGCTGGTGGGGGAGCTTGCGGAGGACATCGGGCGCGGGGACAGGCTGACGGCGCGCCTGGACTTCATCCTGGCAAGGGCGCGGTACGGCGCCGCGAACCGGTGCGTGTCGCTGCCTCCGCGCGTCTCGCGGGGGAGGGAAGGGACGCCGGACACGTCGCTGCGTCTGCTGGGTGCGCGTCATCCGCTGCTTGGACGGGAAGCGGTGCCGATAGACGTGTCGCTGGGCGCGGACTGGCGAGTGCTGGTTATCACCGGGCCGAACACGGGCGGCAAGACGGTGGCGATGAAGACGGTGGGGCTGTTGGCGTTGATGTACCAGTCGGGGTTGCAGGTGCCGGCGTCGGAGGGCAGTTCGCTGCCGGTGTTCGACGGCATCTACGCGGACGTGGGGGATCACCAGAGCATCGCGGAGTCGGTGTCCACGTTCAGCTCGCACATGCGGAACGTGGTGCGGATCATCGAGGCGGCGGGTCCCGGCTCGCTGGTGCTGCTGGACGAGTTGGGCGCGAGCACGGACCCGGAGGAGGGCGCGGCGCTGGGTCGGGCGGTGCTGGATCATCTCGCGGATGCTGGAGTGAGCACAATCGCGACGACGCACCACCGGCAGGTTGCGACGCACGCGGAGGCGTCGCCGGGCATGGGCAACGCGAGCGTGCAGCTTGAGCCGGACACGCTGGAGCCGACCTACGAGCTGACGTTGGGCATACCGGGCAGAAGCTACGCAATGTCCGTTGCGGCGCGGCTGGGGCTGATGGAAGAGATAATGGAGCGTGCCAAGTCGCTGTTGGAGCCGCAGCACCTGAGGTTCGAGGACTGGCTGCGGGAGCTTCAGGCGGACAGGACGCGGTTGCAGACGAGACTGCGTGAGGTGGAGGAGACGCGCGCGGACGCGGAGGGTGTGCGGCGGGAGCTGCAAGCGCAGCTCGACTACCTGGCGGAGCACAGGGACAGCATCATGCGGAGCGCGCGGCGGGAGACCATGCAGCGTTTCGAGGACGCGCGGCGCAGACTGCGTCGGATAGAGTCTGCGCTGGCGTGGACCGCTCCGGCAGCGGATGGGGCGGCCCAACGCACTCGCGTCGAGGCGGCACGGGTGGAACTGGAACGGGCCGCCGTGCCGGAGCCGGTTCCGGTCATGCGGCGTGCGGTGGAGAGGCGTCCCATCGGCGTGGGTGACAGCGTGGACGTTGGCGGGCTGAACCTGGTGGGCAGGGTGGTGTCGCTGCCGGAGCAGGGCGACGAGGCAGAGGTGAGCGTGGGCAGGGTGACGCTGCGGGTGGACCTGGGCAGACTGACACGGACGGAGGAGACCGCGCCGGAGCCTGAGAGCGATGCGCCCGCTATTCGGTACGAGCTTGCGCCGCCGCTGGGCACGCAGGAGCTGGACCTGCGAGGACTGCGCGCGGCTGACGCGCTGGTGCGGCTGGAAGAGTTTCTCGATGGCGCGATGCGGGACGGGCTGGGGTCTGTGCGCGTCATCCACGGGCGGGGCACGGGTGCGCTGCGCCACGCGGTGCGCGAACACCTGGCGCGACATTCGCTGGTGCGGGAGTTCGGGCCGGAGCCGCCGGAGCGGGGCGGGAACGGGGCGACCGCCGTACAGTTGGCATGACCTGGGCGGCTGTAGCGCCGCTCGCGCTGCTGCTGTTCGCGCTGTGCGAGAGTGTCGAGACTGCCGTGCGGCTTCCGGTCGTGGAGATTGGGGACGCGGCCCCATTCGGCGAGCTCAGGGCAGGGTTCGCGGTTGAGGTAGCGGACGACGCAGTGGAGCGGTCGAGGGGGCTGTCGGGGCGCGACCCGCTGCCCGACGACGGCGGGATGCTGTTCGTGTACCAGGAACCGTTGGTGCCCGGCTTCTGGATGCGGCAGATGCGCTTCGCACTGGACTTCGTATGGATTGGCGAGGATTGCGTGGTGGCGGACGTGACGCCGGACGTGCCCGCGCCCGGGTCGGGAACGCCCGATAGCGAGCTTACAGTGTATCGTCCGGGGACGCCTGTCCTATACAACCTGGAAGTGAACGCGGGCACGGCGGAGCGGCACGGGATCGAAGTTGGCGACTCGGTGCGCTTTCGTAATGTAGAGCGCGGGAGATGCTAAGCGCGACTCACCCCCATCCTAACCTTCCCCCTGCAAGGGGAAAGGGATTATAGGAATAGGAGATTCTCGCCTATGCGCCTTGTCTTCATGGGCACGCCGGAATTCGCAGTCCCGGCGCTGCACGCGCTGGTGGACGCCGGGCACGAGGTGGTCGCGGTGTACACGCGCCCGGACAGGCGGGCGGGCCGGGGCAACAGATTGGCCGCGCCGCCGGTGAAGAGAGCCGCGCAGGAACTGGGCCTGAGCGTGCGGCAGCCGGCCTCGCTGCGGCGCGACGAGGACGCTCAGCGCGAGATCAGGGAACTTGCGCCGGACGTCATCGTGATTGCGGCCTATGGGCTATTCCTGCCGTCCGACACGCTGAGCGCGCCCGCGCTGGGATGCGTCAACATTCACCCGTCGCTGCTGCCGCGCTACCGCGGGCCGTCGCCTGTGGTGACGGCGCTGCTGAACGGGGACGAGACGACGGGCGTTACGCTGATGATACCTGATGAGGGAATGGACTCGGGGCCGGTGCTGACGGCGCGAGAAACGGCGATAGGGCCGGATGAGGACGCGCAGACGCTTACGGCGCGTCTGTTCGAGATGGGCGCGGCGTTGCTGGTGGAGACGCTGCCGGCATGGGAGCGCGGACAGGTGAGGCCGGTTGCGCAGGATGAGGCGCTGGCGACTGTGACCAGGCTGGTGCAGAGAGAGGACGGGGAGATCGATTGGGGACAACCCGCCGTCCGCGTGGAGTGGATGGCGCGGGCGTACACTCCTTGGCCGGGGGCTTACACGACCTGGCGCGGGTCGGCGCTGAAGGTGGTTAGCGCGCGGGCGCGGGAAGGCGGAACGGGCGGCGACGCACCGCCTGGGCAGGTCGTCACTCTCGCGGACGGCGGCATCGCGGTACGGACGGGCTATGGCGTGCTTGAACTGCGGCGCGTCCAGCTTGCGGGGCGCGCCGTATCGGACGCGCGGGATTTCGCCCGCGGCTACAGGGACTTTTTAGGGTCGCAGCTGGGCGAGTAGAGGGACCTCTACTCGCCCCCATCCCCGCATCGAGAACGGGGCACGCTCTGCCCTTCCCCCGTAGAGTGGGAAGGGACTACGGTGGCACCCTCACCCTGGCCCTCTCCCTCAAGGGAGAGGGGATACACTATAGCGCCGGGCGCTGCCAGCCGCCCAGAGCGGATTCCAGCGCCGCCGCGAGCGCCAGCGCCACGTCCTCCCGCCACGGGCGAGCGACGACCTGCACGCCGATGGGCAGGCCCTCGGGGGAGGTGCCGCCCCGCACGACTGCGCCGGGCCAGCCGGTGACGTTGTAGGCGCCGGTGTAGGTGAAGCCCATGCGCAGGTTCTCCGCGAACGTGCCCTCGTGCTCGGTGGCCGGGAATGCGGCCGTGGGGCAGAGGATGGCGTCGTAGTCCTCCATGAAGGCGAGCATGTCGCTGCGGTAAGCGTCGGCCTTTTCGAGAAGGGCGCTGAACTCGTCCGAGGGGAGGACCTCCGCGTCGTCCAGCCTGCGCTGGAGCCAGGGGTGGCTCTCGGTGGTGCCGTACTTCGCCAGCAGACGCTTGGTCCAGGCGCGGCCGTCCGCGCCGCTGAGGGCGTTGTGGAAGTCGGGCAGTTGGGCGAGCGCGGGCGGAACGCTCTCGACGACCTCTGCGCCGGCTTCCCGGAGCGCGTCGGCGGCGGCAAGGACGACGGCCGCGGTTTCCTGCGTCGGGGTCTGTAGGCCGTTGTCGGCGTGCATTGCGATGCGGAGCGATCCGATGGCGACGTCGGCGGGGTCTCCGAGCGGTACTGGCATGATGGCGGGGTCGCGCCAGTCCGGGCCGGCGATGATGGGCAGGGTGAGCGCGAGGTCCTCGACGTAGCGGGCCATCGGGCCGAGCTGGGTGAGCGAGTCGACCGCGCCCATGCCGTAGGGAACTATGTGGCCGGTGCGTGGGACACGCCCGGAGTTGGGCTTGATGCCGGCAATGCCGCAGAAGTGGGAGGGCAGCCGGATGCTGCCGCCGGTGTCGCTGCCGATGTCGAGGGGCGAACCGCCGGAGGCTACTATCGCGCCCGCGCCGCCGCTGCTGCCGCCCGGCATACGCGACGTGTCGTAAGGGTTGTTGGTCTGCCCGTACACCAGGTTGTTGGTCTCGCCGGCGAGCGTCAGCTCGGGGGTGTTTGTCTTGCCGAGCAGGATCGCGCCGGCGGCGCGCAGCCGCGCCGCGACGGTGGAGTCGCGGTCGGGGACGAAGTCGGCGCGGCCCAGGGTGCCGCCGGTGGTGACGACGCCCTCCGTGTCTATGGAGTCCTTGAGGGTAATGGGTACGCCGTGTAGGGGGCCGAGGTTCCGGCCTCGGGCCAACGCGTCGTCGGCGCGGCGTGCCTCGTCGCGCGCCCGTTCGGACGCGAACCGGACGACGGCGTTGAGTGCGCCGTTGACCTGGTCGATGCGGGCCAGGTGTGCCTCCACGACCTCAACCGCTGAGAACTCCCGCGCGCGGATGCCCTCGGATATCGACTTGGCAGACCTGAAGATTATCTCGCTCATGCAAACTCTCCTAATCGCTCGAATCCGGCCAGCGTCAATTGTACGTGCTGGCCTGCCTGCTTGTCTTGTGGGTCGTCGAAGCTGGACACTCCCACGCCTACGAGGCGAAACTGCCGCCGGCCGGTCAGCTCCGCCCGCAGCAGGGCACTTGCGGCGACGGCAATCTCCGCGGAGGAGTCGACGCGCTCGGGCAGGGTCTTTTGTCGGGTGAAGGTGGTGAAGTCCGAGAGGCGTAGCTTGAGCTTGACGGTGCGACCGCGCAGGGATTTTCGTTCGAGGGCCTGGGCGACGTTGAGGCTGAGCCTGTTCACAAGCTCCGTGAGCGCCTCGGGGTCGCCGGTGTCCTGGGCGAGGGTGGTCTCTGCGCTGATGGACTTGGTCTCGCGCTCTACCGCCACTTCGCTGTCGTCGACGCCCATCGCGAGGGAGCGCATTCGGGGGCCGGTTCTGCCGAAGCGCTCCACGAACCACTCGTCGGGCAATTCGGCGAGTTGGCCGATGGTGCGTATGCCGTGTGAGTGGAGGCGTTCGGCTGTCTTGGGGCCGACGCCCCACAGACGGCCTACCGCAAGGGGCGCGAGGAAGGCGCGCTCTTCGCCGGGAGGCACGAAGGTGAGGCCGTCGGGTTTCTGGAAGTCGGAGGCTATCTTGGCGACGGACTTGCTGGTGGCCACGCCGAGGGAGATGGTGAGGCCGAGCTCCGAGCGGATGCGACGCTTGACGTGCAGCGCGATTTCGCGCGCGGGGCGACCCTCGGCGACGGCCTCGCTGACGTCGAGGTAGGCCTCGTCGAGAGACAGCGGCTCGACCAGCGGGGTGGTGTCCGCGAAGATGGCCATGGCCCGACGGGAGACCTCGCGGTAGCGGGCGAAGTTGGACGGCACGCGCATGGCATGGGGGCAGAGCGAGAAGGCAGTGCGCATTGGCATGGCGGAGCGGACGCCGAACTCACGGGCCTCGTAGGACGCGGACGCGACGACGCCCCTGCCCTCCGGACTGCCACCGACCACAACGGGCTTGCCGCGCAGTTCAGGGTTGTCAAGCTGCTCGATGGCGGCGTAGAAAGCGTCGAAGTCGGCGTGGATGATATGTCGCTTGGACGTTGCCATCATTCAACAAGTGGTATACTGGGCCTCAACTAAGGAATCAACGTTTGTGATCGTCCCTGTTCCAACCGGAACAGGAGTCCGAATAGCGAGAGAGTGATTTAGCGTGACATCGATGGAAGAAAGACTGAGCAGGCTGGAAGGCGCTTACGAGCATTTGGCGACTAAGGCTGACATAGCCGACTTAAAGGCCGAATTGTTCGACAAGATGAACGTCCACATGCGCTGGATGATTGGAATACAGATTGCCAGCCTGGTCGGGATTGTCGCCGTTCTAAAGCTGTTGCAGTAGTGAGAGGGTAGGTCACCCCCATCCCAGCCTTCCCCCTGCGAGGGGGAAGGGACTTCAAGGTTGTTAGCCGAATGCGCCCGTTTCGCGGGCGCTTTCTATTTCGGCGGCGGCGTAGCCCAACTCGCCCAGCACTTCGTCGGTGTGCTGGCCAATGTGCGGGCCGAGCCTGCGCACCGAGCCGGGCGTCTCAGACAGCTTGGGGCCGATGCCGACCTGTTTCACCGTCTCGCCGTCGAACTCCCCAACGTCCTGTACCATGCCGCGATGGCTGAGCTGGGGGTCGTCGGCGAGCTCGTCGACGCTGAAGACGCGCCCCACCGCCACGTCCCCGGAGTCGCGCAGGAAGTCCCACCACTCGTCGCGCGTGCGTGTCTTGAAGATGTCGCGGAAGGCGTCGAAGATTTCGGGGTACCTGTCCTGGTTGAACTGGTGGTCGATGAAGTCCTCGCGGCCCAGCGCGCGGCAGAGATCGACCCAGAACCAGGGCTCGATGCAGCCGAGGCTCAGGAACTTGCCGTCCTTGCACTCGAACACGTTGTAGTAGGGGACGCCGCCGTTCAGCGACATGAGGCCGCGCTGCGGCACCGCGCCGTTGTTGAAGTACTCGGACAACGAGGCCACCAGCATGTAGGCGACGCCGTCGGACATGGAGATGTCCACGTACTGGCCGCGCCCGGTGTGGTGGCGGGCCATGAGCGCCGACAGTATGCCGATGGCGGCCTGCATCGCGCCGCCGGCGTAGTCGGCAATGAGGTTGTAGGGGATGGTGGGTGGGCCGCCCTCCGTGCCGATCATGCCGAGCGCGCCGCCGGTGCTGATGTAGTTGATGTCGTGGCCGACGAGGTTCTTGTAGGGGCCGTCCTGGCCGTAGCCGGATATGGAGCAGTAAACCAGGCGGGGGTTGAGCGCGCTGAGGGTGTCGTAGTCGCAGCCGAGGCGCTCGACCACGCCGGGGCGGAATCCCTCGACGAACACGTCGGCGTTCTCGCACAAACGACGCAGCACATCCCGGGCTTCGGGCACCTTGAGGTTGAGGGTGATGCTGCGCTTATTGCGGTTGAGCGCGGTGAAGGCGGCGCGGCGGTGTTGCTCTCGCTCGTCGGGTTCATCACTCCGGCCCATTCGGGCGCGGCCGATGCGTCCGCCGCCCGGCTCCTCGACACGGATGACGTCCGCTCCGAAGTCGCCGAGCATCATGGTGCAGAAGCCGCCCGGCGCCATGCGGGTGAGATCGACGACGCGGATGTTGGCGAGTTGCAGGGGGCCGGTGGCGGCGTTGTTCATCTTATGCCTCCGTGGTTATGGTGAGCGGCGGGGTGTTCGTCGGTTTTGTGTGTGTGGTCACCCCCATCCCCGTATCAAGTACGGGGCAGGCTCTAACCTTCCCCCTGCGAGGGGGAAGGGACTGTTTGGTTGGTTATGCGGAGGTCTCCAGGACCTCGGCGGCCACGAGGTCGCCTATCTCGTCGTCCGTCAGGCCGGCGAACTTCTTGAGTACGAACTCGTTGTGCTCGCCGATGAGGGCTTGGGGCATTCTCAGCTTGCCCGGCGTTTCGGACAGGTCGAACTGCAGGCCGTCGTAGGGCATGGGGCCGCACTCGGTGTGGTCCAGCCACTGGAAGTGGCGCCTGTGCTGTAGCTGCGGGTCCTGCCACAGGTCGGCCTGGCTCTGCACCGCGCCCGCCGGGACTCCCTCGGCCTGGAGCAGGCGCATCAACTCCTGCGCGCCGTAGCCCTTCGTCCATTCGCCAATGAGCGCATCGAGCTCGGCGTCGTTCTGGCGGCGGGACTCGAAGGTGGCGAACCGTTCGGCGCGGGACCACGGCGGGTTGCCCATGGCGTCGCACAGGGCCAGCCACTCGGCGTGTGTGGTGACGGCGATGGCGCACCAGGACTCGCCGGGTCCGGTCAGTTCACGCACCTCGTCCTGGCAGCGGTAGACGCCGTGCGGCGCGAACGCCTCGTCCCGGTTGCCGTCGCGCACCATCTCGTTGCCGGTCAGCAGGTAGTCCATGATCACGGGGGCCTTGTAGTGGGTGGCGCCCTCGTACTGGGACAGGTCGATGTGCTGGCCCTTGCCGGTGCGCCGCCTGTATTCGAGCGCGGCGGTGATGGCGGCGAAGCCGTTGGGCGGGTTCACGAAGTCGGAGTAGGCGCCGTAGGGCGTCACCGGGTCGCGGTCCGGCCAGCCGGTTATCTGGTAGTAACCGGCCATGGATGAGGAGAGTTGGCCGTAGCCGGGGTACATGGCGTGTGGGCCGGTCTGGCCCTGCTGGCAGGTGCTGAAGTAGATGACGTCGGGACGTATCTTGCGGACGCTCTCGTAGTCCAGGCCCCAGTTGCGCATGGCCTTGGGCGTGAAACTCTCGGATATCACGTCGGGCTGCCACTCGGTGATGAGCCGCTTTATCAGCGCGACGCCCTCCGGTTTAGCCATGTTGACACCCAGGCCGAGCTTGCTGGTGTTGAAGTTGGCGGGGAACTGGCTGCGGTTGATGCCGGGAATGCCGTCCTTGAACGGCGGGCCGGAGCGCAACCCGTCCGGTCGGCTCACGGACTCGATGCGCACGACGTCCGCGCCATGGTCGCCAAGGTACTTGATGGTTACGGGGCCGACGCCAATCCAGGTGAAGTCCAGCACGCGCAGGCCCTCGAAGGGCATCCTGGCGGCGGCTGGCGAGGAGTCTGCGGGGCGTGGAGCGCGAGCGGGCGGCGTGGATTCGAGTGAGTCGAGGATTTCGGCGTTGTGCTCGCCTATCAGGGGCGCGCGCCGCATGATGGTCATGGGGGATTCGCCCAGCTTGAGGTACGGTCCCAGGTAGGTCAGGGACTCATCGAGCTCCGGGTGGTGGAGAGTGTGCCAGAAGTCGCGCGACCTAAGCTGGGGGTCCTCGTAGATGTCCTTGGGGGTGTTGCAGGGCGCGAGCAGGAAGCGGTGCTTGAGGGCGCGGTCGTACAGTTCGGCCTTGGTCTTCGTGAGAATGAAGTCGTCGAGCGCATTGTAGACCGCTTCCACTTCTCTCGCGCCCTCTTCGCCGCGTGCCATAAGCTCGTCCATCTCCCAGGTGAGCCAGTCCCGCCCCTCCATAAACTCGGGGCACACGCCCTCCTCTTCCATCCAACTGGTGAGCGGGATCATGGACGATCTGGCGCGGCGGCCGCCGCTGATCATCGTGGTGACGAAGCCGTCTTTGCACTCGTGCACGGCGCGGAGCTTGAGCGGCGGGCCGTCCACGCGGGGGAGGCGTCGGTAGGCTCCGGCGCGCTCCATGTTGGCCTTGTGGAGCATGGGGAGTGTGGAGATGTTCATCAGCGTCCACATGATGGCGATCTGGTTGGAAACGTCCGCGCGCTGGCCGCGCCCGCCGTTGTTCTGACGGTGCCACAGTGCGGCTAAGGTCGCGGCGGCGGCCTGTGCTCCGGCGTGGAACTCGGCCTGTGGGAATGTGATGCGGACGGGCGGGCGGTCGTCGTCGCCGCTGGCGTACTGCATACCGCCCATGGACCAGACCACGATGTCGGTGGCTTTGTAGTGCGCGTGCGGGCCGGTGGGCCCGAACGGCGTGACGGACGTGTAGATGAGGCCGGGGTTGCGCTCGCGGAGCGCGTCGTAGCCGAGGCCGAGGCCGTCCATGTGGCCGGGCGCGAATGATTCCAGCACGACGTCGGCGGTGTCCGCCAGACGCACGAACTGTTTGCGGCCCTCTTCGCTTTCCAGGTCGAGCGTGACGCCGCGCTTGTTGACGCAGTAGGCGAACCAGAACAGGCTGCGTTCGGGGTGGCGCTCGCCACGGTAGAAGGGGCCGCGCATCCGGGTGGGACTGCCGCCGGGCGGCTCGATCTTGATTACGTCGGCGCCGAGGTCGGCTAGCAGCTTGCCGCACCAGTTGACGCCGCCCTCGGTGAGATCGAGAACGCGGTAGGGGCCGAGGGCCGAGTTGTCGGGTGTGTTGTTCGGCATGGTGTTGGCCTTGGTTGGGGTAGGGGGCGGCCCCCTCACCCTAACCCTCTCCCCAGCGTGGGAGAGGGGACTACTAACCAATGGTGCTAGTTGAAGGTTAGAGGGTGAACTGTTTGATGGAGAGGCGGACCACGCCTTTCTCATCGGGTTTGAGGCCATTCCACTGCGCCATGATGTTGAAGGCGGCCATCAGATACCCCAGACGAGACTTGAAATAGTCCCAAACCCTATGGCGCATCTTCTTTACGTGGCAGATGACCGTGAGCATCGACAATACGGTCTCCACCTTCATGCGCTCGTTCCACTCGCCACGCCGACACACCTTCAGATTGGCAGGATCGCCCGCGGCGCTGTGGAACCCAGTGTCGCCCAGCACCACCATCCGGTCTGCGAGTTTCTCTATCACAGGATGGAACGTGGCGTCGTACACGTTCGCGGTATCGCAGTCCCAGGCTACCACCAGCCCCAGGTTGTTCAGCACAAGACACAGCTTGGCGCCGACTATCCATCGGTGGTTGGACTTTCCCTTCTTGCCTATCTGCGAAGGACTTCTGCCCTCGCGCACCGGGTGTATCAGCTCTATGCCGTAGGTGTCCACCACGCCCAGCATGGATGGGGACGCCATAAAGTAGGTCGTCCAGTTGCGATGCGTCTTGAGGCGGCGGAAGAGCCGAGTGCGTTCGGGCAGGTTGGGGAACTTGTCGATGTGGTTTTCCGACAGCCAGCGGTAGAACGCCCTGCACCCGACACCCTTGATGGCGAACAGGACGCCGATGGTCGCCAGTTCGCTCGGATGAAGCGCCGCCTGGCTGTGGTTGGGCACATCTTTCATATTGTCGTCTATCATGCAGAACAATTCGGTGATAATATCCTCTATGGTCACGGGATTCCTCCTCTGCAAGCTTCCAACTCACAGAATGAGCGAATCCCCTGGCCATTTCAACCATTTCTTCAACTAGCACCATTGGTTACTAAGTTCGCTACGCGCGCGGCAGGCCCAGGCCGCGGGTGGCGATGATGTTGCGCTGTATTTCGGACGTGCCCGCCGCGATGGTGCTGGACACGCTGGACAGGCTCAGCCGTTGGGTGTGTCCCTCCAGCGGGGCCCACTTCGAGCCGGCGGCGAGCTGGCCGGAAAGGCCGAGCATCTCCATGCCGGTTTCCGCGACTCGCTGGGTCAACTCGGTGCCGAACAGCTTGGACATCGAAGCCTCAGCGTTGGGCACCATGCCCTGGCTCTGCATCCAGGCGACGCGGTAGGACATGCCGCGGGAGATTTCGGCCTCCAGCGACCGCTGCGCCAGCTTTGCGCGCACTATGGGGTCCTCGGCCAAAGGGCGGCCGTTGCGCTCGGTCTGCCTGGCGTATTCGGTCAGCGCCTCCAGCGTGCGCCGCGCGGTGGCCGAGTAGCCCACGCCCGAACGCTCGAAGTCCAGCGCCACGGCCAGCGTGTACCAGCCGCGATTCTCCTCGCCCACCAGGTTGCGCTTGGGAATCCGCACGTCGTCGAAGAAGACCTCGTTGAACTCGTGTGAGCCGGCCATGTTGTAGATGGGCCTGACGGCCACGCCGGGCGTCTTCATGTTCAGCAGGAACAGGCTTATGCCACGGTGCTTGGGGGCGTCGTTGTCGGTGCGGGCCGCGAGCCAGCCCCAGTCCGCGATGTGGCCCGCGCTGGTCCAGATCTTGGAGCCGTTCACCACATAGTCGTCGCCATCGCGGACGGCCTGCGTCTGGAGCGAGGCGAGGTCCGAGCCGGAGCCGGGTTCGCTGTACAGTGTGCACCAGTATCGCTCGGCCCTGGCCATTGGTGGCAGGTGCTCGTGCTTCTGCTCTTCGGTGCCGGCGAGCATGAGCGTGGGGCCGACCCAGCTAATCGCGCCGACCCCCAGGTCGGTGCCCGGCACGTTGCGGTAGGTCATCTCCTCGCGGTAGATGAGCTGCTCCATGTGGGAGCGGCCCTGACCGCCGTACTCTTCGGGCCAGGCGAGGGTGAGCCAGCCCTTGTCGGCGAGCTTGGAGGACATCTCCTTCGTGAAGGGAAAGTTGGCCTCGGAGAACGGGCTGGTCTGCGCGAGGGCGTCCCAGTCGTCGGGGAGTTCCCGGCCGAGGAAGTCGAGAAGTTCGCCTCGAAACGCCTCTTCGGCCTCGCCGAAACGGAAGTCCATGGCCGGCCTCCTGCGGGATGCGATGCGTGGGAGCCGCCGCAAGGACGGCGGTCGTTGGGGTAAGTCTAGGCAGGCAATGGTAGCGTGTCAAGGAAAGGACTATCCACGAAGGGTGCGGCAGAAGGGACACTACTTTCATGCCCCTCACCCTGACCCTCTCCCGCGCGGGGGAGAGGGGAACAAAAGGAAGCTCGTGTTAGATGCGTACCGGCAGCGAGCTGAGGCCCCGCAGCACTATCTGGCGGCGGCGCGTGGGCGTTCCCGCGAGGCGGATGTTGGGGAACCGCTCGATGAGCTTGCCGAGCATTATCTCGGCTTCCATGCGGGCGAGCGGCGCGCCGAGGCAGTGGTGGATGCCGCGCCCGTATCCCAGGTGCGGCTTGCGCTCGAGGGAGACGTCCAGGACGTCTGGGTCGTCGAACACCTCCGGGTCGCGGTTGGCGGCGCCGAGCAGGAGCATGAGGTACTGGCCGCGCTCCAGGCGGACGCCAGCAACCTCGGTGTCCTCCCTCACGCTGCGTCCGTCCATCTGGACCGGGCTGTCGTAGCGGGTGAGCTCTTCGACGGCGCCGCCGATGAGGTCGGGGTCGCGACGCAGCCGGTCGAGCTGTTCGGGGTTGCGCAGCAGGGCGAGCATACCGTTTCCGACGAGGTTGCGGGTCGTCTCGTTGCCCGCGACCAGCAGCAGCACCAGCATAAGCTGCAACTCCTCGTGGGTCAGGCTGTCGCCCTCGTCCTCTATCTGGGTGAGGGCGCTGATGAGGTCGTCGCCGGGGTCGTCGCGTCGCCGATTGGCGAGGTCGCTGAAGTAGTCCCGCAGCCTGGCGAGCGTGTCCTGGCTGCTGGCCATCCTGCGTTCGTCGAGGAGCGGCTCGATAGACAACGAGGCGTCGTTGGACCACTCGCGGAACGGGCCGCGCTCGTCCTCGGGAACGCCGAGCATCTCGGAGATGACCGCCACCGGCAGCGGATAGGCGATGGCGTCGATAACGTCAAACGAGTCCTCGCCGTCCAGGCTGTCGAGCAGGTCGTCGGCGATCTTTTCGATGCGGGGGCGGAGGTCGCGAACGGCGCGGGGCGTGAATGCCTTGCTGACGAGGGAGCGCAGCCTTGTGTGGTCGGGCGGGTCTCGGTACAACATGCTCCGCGGCTCTTCGGCGTCGAAGCGCAGGTTTGCGTCCCGGGTCGAGACTCGGTCGTTGCCGAAGCGCCGGTGGTCGCGCAACACCGCGTCTATGTCCTCGTGGCGGGACAGCACCCAGCCCTTGATGAAGCGGCTGCGGTGGACGGGGTCCCTGGTCTGGAGCCTGTGATAGATGGGGTAGGGGTCGGCGAGCAGGCGGCGGGAGAAGAAGTTGAAGGCGACGCCGGACTCCAGGCGTTCGCGGGCCGCGAGGGCCTGAACGACGCCGAAGAGGAAGGCTGATTTGAAGATGCGCTTCATGGGATGAGTTCGGGCAGGGCTAGGCGCCCATGCGGCTGAAGATGAGGTCTATGGTCTCGCGCCGGAAGCGCTCGAGGTCGTCCGCGTCCTTGATGATAGCGCCGAGGGTGCGGGCTATCGCGTCGCGGTCGAGGTGGTCCACGTGGAGGGCGACCATGGCCCTTGCCCAGTCCAGCGTCTCGGAGATGCCGGGCGTCTTCTCCAGGTCCTCCTCTCTGGCGCGCTCGATGAAGCGACAGACCTGGCGGGCCAACCTTTCCTCGATTCCCTGGACCTTGCGGCGGACGATCCGCAGCTCCTTGGCGAGGTCGGGGTAGTCCAGCCACAGGTACAGGCAGCGGCGGCGAAGGGCGTCGGACAGGTCCCGCGAGCGGTTGGACGTGAGTATGACCAGCGGCCTGTGCTCTGCCTTGAGCGTGCCTATCTCGGGGATGGTGACCTGGAAGTCGGAGAGCACCTCGAGCAGAAACGCCTCGAACTCCTCATCGGCGCGGTCCACCTCGTCGATGAGGAGCACCGGAGGCTTGTCGGGCTGGGTGAGAGCGGCTAGCAGGGGGCGTTCGAGCAGGAACTGCCGGCTGAAAATCTGCTGCTCCTGCTCGTCGACGCTGCGGCCCACGCCCTCGTTCAGGCGAATGCGCAAAAGCTGCCTGGGGTAGTTCCACTCGTAAAGGGCGGTGTTCACGTCGAGGCCCTCGTAGCACTGGAGACGTATCAGGTTGGTTTCGAGCAAGCGGGCCATCGCGATGGCTATCTCGGTCTTGCCGACGCCGGGGCGGCCCTCGACGAGCAGGGGCCGCTCGAGCTCGCGGGCGAGGTAGATGGAGGTGGCTATGGAGGGGTCCGCGACGTAGTCCTGGGCCTCCAGGCCGTCGAGGACGCGCTGGATGGGGTCGTCCGACGGGCCGGGCGGATGCATCGTTCGGTGGTTCCTACTCCGACCGGCCGGTCAGCTCGTCGTCGTCCGGTTCGCCATCCTCCGGCTCTACGTCGTCTTCGGGGGCGTCGCCATCGCCGAGGCGCTCGCCGAGCTCGCGGAGGAATCCCTCCACGCTGGGCGCGAGGGTGATGTCCTCGGCCTCCTGGGAGCGGCGGGAAGGGCCGGACTGGATGCGGTCGTAGTACTGCTCGAACTGGCGGATAAGCCTGCGAACCTCGTTGTTGTTCTGGATGGCGCTGTTAATCTCCTGGTACTGCTTTCGCCCGCGCTCGGGTCGAATGAGCGACTCGGGAAAGTCGTACATGGAGCAGAGCGCCTCCATGAGGCGGGACTTGCCCATGTGGTCCTCTTCGAGCTGGACGTACTGGGGCAGGTGCGCCATGAGGCTGGTGGACTCTATCTCGGCCTCTTCGAGCAGCGTGCTCACGAGGTTAACGATGCTGGTGGGGCCCTGGTAGGTGCTGCGCCGCATCGACACGAGGCCCTCGGTCCGGTTGGCCTTGTCGCTGTTCATGGTGCCGGTCACCAGCACCGGGCGGGTGTGCGGCACGGAGTCGTACATGCCACCGATGCGGCAGTGCTCCACGACGTTGAAGCGCCTGATGAACGAGGCTATCGCCGAGGCGTAGTCCTCGCCGTTGGAGTGCGGCTCGCGGATGTGGAGGAACATGTAGCTCTTGCCGGTCTCCTCGTGGTGGGCATAGTTGACTATCGTGTTGGGGATGTTCAGCGTGCGCCGCCCCTCTACGATGCGCGTGCGCGGGCGGTACCTCGTGAAGTCGAAGTAAGCGCCGGGACGGGCAAGCCTGGCCAGTTCGCTCGCGCCGAGATGGCGCTCGAGGCTGGTGAGCACCAAGGTTCCCACGCGCCCGACGTTGATCCACGGGCGCAGGATGCTTATCGCTATGATGCCGTTATCTTCCGGCAGAGGCTCGACTACGTCGAATTCACCGAGTTTCATTCGTACCACCCAGGTCCCGCTCAGGCCGCAAAGCGCGCGCAGTTTCCAGGAATGTTGGGGCGCCGCGGCGTCGTGGCGGTTTGTGACCGCCTGTTGATGTAAGTGTATTGGCACGTTCTGAGACTGTCAACAAGTTTTGGGCGCGCGGGCCGGTCCGCCGGTTGACGACGCCGACGGGCCACTCCTACAATCAATGGGCCGCAAAACAGTACCCCGGAAGACTCCGCGGGAGGTTGACACATGAGACTCGCAGGGAAGGTTGCGTTCGTCAGCGGCGGCGCGCGCGGAATGGGAGCGGCAGAGGCCCGGCTGTTCGCGCGCGAGGGCGCCAAGGTTGCGTTCGGAGACGTGCTGGACGAGGAAGGGCGCAAGGTAGAGGCGGAGATAAACGAGACGGGCGGCCAGGCGCTGTACGTCCACCTGGACGTCACGCAGCCCGAATCCTGGCAAGCCGCCATGGACGCGACTATCGAGGCGTTCGGCAGGCTCGACGTGCTGGTCAACAACGCGGGAATCCTGGTGCAGGGCACTCACGACGACGCCACCATCGAGAACTGGGACCGGGTGATGGACGTGAACGCGAGGGGCGTGTTCCTCGGAGTGATGGCCGCCATTCCCCACATGCGCGCCGCGGGCGGCGGGTCGATAATCAACATCTCCTCCATATCCGGCATCATCGGACAGGAGCACATCCACGCGGGCTACAACGCCTCCAAGGGCGCGGTCAGGCTGCTGACCAAATCGATAGCGATCCAGTACGCGCAGGAGGGCATCCGCGTCAACTCGGTGCACCCCGGCGGCGTCGAGACGCCGATGACGGCGGCCGGGCGCGCGGACCCGGAGCGATTCGCCCGCGCTATCGCCCAGCACCCCCTGGGCCGCTACGGCCAGCCGGAAGACATCGCCTACGGAGTGCTCTTCCTGGCGTCCGACGAGTCGTCGTACATGACGGGCAGCGAGCTGGTCATAGACGGCGGCTACACCGCGCAGTAACAAGGAGAAATCGCATGAAACTGCTCGTAATCTCCGGTGGCAGACACCCCTACGAAGAGTCGACGCCCATCCTGGAACAGTTCCTGACGGCGGCGGGCCACGACGCGACCGTGACGGAGGACGCCTCCATGCTCGCCGACGCGGACGCGATGGCCGGCTACGACGCTCTGGTGTTCAACACCCTGCGCGAGGGCGCCCTCGTCCTGTCGGAGGGTGAACAGGAGGGCCTGAAGAGCTACGTCAGCGGCGGCAGGGGCTTCGTGTGCATCCACATCGCTGGCTGCGCTCCCGATTCCTGGCCGGAGTACCACGACGTGACCGGCGGCGGCTGGGTGATGGCGAAGAGCTTCCATCCGCCCTACGGACGCTTCACCGTGAACGTATCCCAGCCCGGCCATCCCGGCGTGTCGGGCGTCTCCGACTTCGAGACGAGCGACGAGCTATACATGGGCATAGTCTTCAATGAAGGCAACGACGTGTTTATCACGGGCGACGCCGAGGACGGCACGTATCCCTGGCGCGGCGAGGACACGTTCATGCCGGGCGGAACCTTCCCCCTGGGCTGGACCCGCTCCTACGGCCAGGGCAGGGTGTTCGTGACGCTGCTGGGCCACAACGGTCTCAGCTTCAGGACGCCCCAGTTTCAGCAGATAGTCCTGAACGGCGTGGAGTGGGCCACCGGCGGCTAGATCTGAATGGCTGGCAAGCTCGGCATCTTCGGCTACCCGATAGGCCACTCGCTGTCGCCGGTGTTCCAGCAGGCGGCGCTAGATCACTACGAGATAGACGCTCGCTACGAGGCGTGGGAGACCCACCCCAACGATCTCGGCGCGGCGGTGGCGCGGCTGCGCGGCAGCGAATACCTGGGCGCTAACGTCACGGTGCCGCACAAGGTAGAGGTGATGGCCCACCTGGACGAGGTGGATGAACTCGCGCGACTCATCGGCGCCGTCAACACCATCATCAAGCGCGGCGACAGGTTGGTCGGCCACAACACCGACGCGGGCGGATTCATAGAGGCGTTGCGGCAGGCCGGCGGGTTCGATCCACGCGGCAAGCGGGCGTTGCTGCTGGGCGCGGGCGGCGCGGCGCGGGCCGCGGCGTTCGCGCTCATCCGGGAGGGCGCGAGCGAGCTGGTCATCGCCAACCGGACGCTCCAGCGGGCGGCCGCACTCGCGGAGGAGCTGGGCGGACGTAGTCGAGGGGTGACGGCCATCTCCCTGCGCGACGCCGCCGCGATTGGCGAGGCTGCGTCCCTGGCCGACCTGGTCGTCAACTCCACCACCGTCGGCATGAGGCACACCCCGGAACAGCGAGACTCCCCCTTGCCCCCAGGCGTCCTCGGCCGCGGCCGCGTCGTGTACGACATGGTGTACAATCCGGCGCTCACTCCCCTGCTCGCCCAGGCGCAGATTGGGGGCGCGACGGCGGTTGGCGGGCTGTCGATGCTGATACACCAGGGAGCTGCGGCGTTCGAGCTGTGGACCGGCAGGCGCGCGCCGGTGCGGGTCATGTTCGCCGCCGCCGAGCGCGCGCTGGGGACTTGGACATAGAGCCGCTTTCGCACTTCCGGAGGCACTAAAGGAGCACTTGAGAAGGCTGGGTGAAATCTTTGTCGGATGGGGGCCGCTGCTGGTTTCCGTGGCTGTTCTGGTAGTCTATATTGCCACTGTGGTTGGGCGCGTAGACAAAGAACCGGATGGCGCGGCGGCGGCAGCCTACGCCCTCATAACTGCCGCAGTGATATTCGCGAGAATTCTTGAAGGCGGAATGTATGTCGGGTGGCGGGTCTTCGTTACGCGATTGAATATCATGGTAGGTTCGTGGGCGGGATATTCCGCAGCCGTTGTCTGGCTGGAGAGCGAGACAGGACCTGATATGCCTACTTTGTACAAGCTCATTTGGGTCGTTGCGTTCGCTATTGGTTGGATAGCGTCATTCGCTCTAATGGCAAGGAGTGCGAGCGAAGACTAGACTCACCACCCGCTGAAGAGACCGAAGTGCCACGATAGGAGTACAAACCCAAGCGCCATAATGACGCTCATGGTCACCCGTAGTATCTTATCCCAATCCCTGTGTCGGGACAGTATGTTTTTCATGTTCATCTGTCAAGCTTCTCCCTAGATAGTATACAGTCCATAGTATGACAAACAGTCAATCAAGTCAAAAGCAATTGACATGCCCCATCCCCAAAACATCTTCATAACCGGCTTCTCCGGCTCCGGCAAGACCACCGTTAGCCGCATCGCGGCGCGACTGCTCGGCTGGACGTTCGTGGATCTGGACGAGGAGATCGAGCGCGCCGCCGGGACGACCATCGAGGACATCTTCGCCCGGCACGGCGAGCCGCACTTCAGGCGGCTTGAGAGCGAGGCGCTGGCGACGACGTGCGAGCGCGACAGGCAGGTCGTGTCCACCGGCGGGGGCATCGTGGTGGACTGGCGGAACCGCCGCGCGATGGAACGGGCCGGCGTGGTCGTGTGCTTGGAGGCGCGGCCCGAGACGCTTCACGCGCGGCTGGAGCGCCAGGCGCGCGAGGACGCCGACGCCTCGGCGCGCCCCATGCTGTTCGCGGATGACGCCTTGGCCCGCATACGCTCCTTGAAGGCGCGGCGGCAATTCGCCTATACTCATGCGCGTCTAATCGTGCACACCGACGACCTGTCGCCCGAACAGGCGGCCGCGGAAGTCGTCAGGGGGTGGAAGCAAATCAGCGAATCCAACGAAACGCGCGCTGCCTGGGACTCCCCGGACCTCGCCGCGGTAGTCGAAACGTCCGCCGGAGACTACCCGGTGTGGGTCGGCTGGGACAACATGGACACGCTCGGAGAGCGCGTGCTCCAGACGGTGGGGGAGACGTCCGCGACGTACATCTTCACCGACGAGCACGTATACGGGCTGGCGCGGCGGGCGCAGTCTTCGCTAGAGAAGGCCGGTATCGCCGCGCACATATTCATCATGCCCGCCGGCGAGCAGAACAAGACGCTGAGGAACGCGGAGTTCGCCTACGAGTGGCTGTCGCACCGGCGCGCCGAGCGCGGCCACCTCGTGCTGGCGGTGGGCGGCGGCGTGGTGGGGGACCTGGCGGGATTCGTGGCCGCCACCTACGTGCGGGGAATGCCCTTCGCGATAGCGCCTACCAGCCTGCTGGCGATGATGGACGCGTCGATTGGCGGCAAGGTGGCGGTTGACCTGCCGCGCGGCAAAAACCTGGTGGGCGCGTTCTACCAACCCAGGCTGGTGCTGTCGGACGTGAGCATGTTGAGAGGTCTGCCGCCGCGCCAGATGGCCTCCGGCTGGGCCGAGGCGATCAAGCACGGGCTGATTCTGGACGAGGACCTGCTCAACGACTTCGACGCGCGGCGTGATGCGCTGCTCGCGCTGGAGCCGGAGACCGCGGCGGAGCTTATCCGGCGCAGCGTGGCCATCAAGGCCAACGTGGTGTCGCGGGACGAGCGGGAGACTTTGGGCATCCGCGTGCTGCTGAACTACGGCCACACGATAGGCCACGCCATCGAGGCGGCCACCGGATACGAGTCCTACCTGCACGGCGAGGCGGTGAGCGTGGGCATGATGGGCGCGGCCAATATCGCGCTCCACAGGGGTCTGCTGGACGCCGGCGCGGTCGAGCGCCAGGCGGACATGCTGCGCTCGTTCGGGCTGCCACTGAGGTTCGAAGGCGTGAGCGTGGACGCCATCGAGGAGGCGATGCGCTCCGACAAGAAGGTCTCCGCCGGCTCGATTCGCTGGGTGCTGCTGGACGGCATCGGCAACGCCGTCACCCGCAACGACGTTCCGCCTGAGCTGGTGCGTCAGACCATCGAAAGGCTGGCTGTGGGCTAGATGTGGGAATGGGCGTGGCTGTGGCTCGCTCTGCTCGGCATCGGCTCAGGCGCGCTCGGAGTGCTCGTGGGCGCGGGCGGCGGATTCATCATCGCGCCGCTGCTGCGCATCTTCTTCGACAAGAACCCAGAGATAGTGGCCGGAACCACGGTCACGCTCGTCGCCATCAACAGCATCTCCGGCGCGTTCGCGTACCGCAGCATGAGGGTCGTGGACAGGCGCAGCGCGGTCATATTCGCGCTCGCCGCGATTCCCGGCTCCGTGGTGGCGCCGTTCGTGTTGAGCAGCGCGCTCGAGGGCGTGCCGGGCATCTACGACTTTCCCTTCGGTCTGCTGCTGGTCCTGCTCGCGGTGCGGATAGCGACCCAGAAGGGCGTCGCGGACGAACCGACCCCCATGTCCAAGCTGCGCGGCGGGCCGCGCTTCGTCAAGGCGACCTCGCTGAAAAGGCGGGTAGTGACCACCCGCGCGGGCCGCACCTACCGCTACCGCCTGCACGAGGGCTACGCCGCGGCGGTGAACCTGGCGCTCGGCTTCGTCTCCAGCTTCTTCGGCATCGGCGGCGGCTGGCTCAGAACGCCCTTCCTCGTGTACGTCTTCGGCTTTCCGGTGCAGATAGCCGTGGCGACTTCCATATTCACCCTGTCGTTCTACACCACGGCGGGCGCGGCCACCTACGCCATCAGGGGCGCCGTCGAGTTGTTCCCCACGCTTGTGTTCACCGGCGCCGGCCTCATAGTCGGCGCGCAGATAGGCGCCAGCCTGTCCAACGTCGTGCGCGGAATCTGGATTATGCGCGTGCTGATGCTGCTCATATTCGCGATGGGCGCCTACCTCATGGTCAACGGCGTCCGCGAGTACCTGTGAGCGGGCCGGCTGGCTGACGCCGTTTGTCGCCTAGAGCCGCCGCCCCCCGTTGCGCCCGCACCCCGCGCTGTGCCACAATCCACCCCATGTCCACGCCGCACTTTCGCCTGCACGCCACCGATGGCGAAGCGCGCGCCGGGACGCTCCGCACGCCGCACGGCGAACTGCCCACGCCGGCGTTCATGCCGGTCGCGACGCAGGGCGCGATCAAGGCGCTGGACCCGTCCGACCTCCAAGCCATCGGCGCCCGCGTCGTGCTCGCCAACGCCTACCACCTGTTCCTGCGCCCCGGCGCGGACGCCGTCCGGCGGCTGGGCGGCCTCCACGGCTTCATGGGCTGGAATGGTCCGGTGCTCACCGACAGCGGCGGATTCCAGGGGTTCAGCCTCAAGCACCTGCGCAAGATCACCGACGACGGTATCGTCTTCCGCTCCCACGTGGACGGCTCCATCCACGACTTCACGCCGGAGACCGCAATCCAGTGCCAACAGGCGCTGGGCGCGGACATGATTATGCCCCTGGACGTCTGCGCGCCCGCAGAGTCCGAGCGCGGCGAGGTCGAGACGGCGGTGGAGCGCACCGCGCGCTGGGCCGTGCGGTGCAGGGAGGCCCACCCGGACGATACGCGGCAGCTCTTGTTCGGCATAGTGCAGGGCGGCCTGTTCGAGGACCTGCGCCAACGCTCCGCCGAGCGCCTGGTCGCGCTCGATTTCCCCGGCTATGCCGTCGGCGGGCTGAGTGTCGGCGAGTCCAAGCGCGAGATGTACCGCGTGCTTTCCCTGACTACGCCGCTGCTGCCGGCGGACAGGCCCCGCTACCTGATGGGCGTGGGCTCGCCCGAAGACCTGGTCGAGGGCGTGGCGCGCGGCGTCGATATGTTCGACTGCGTGCTGCCGACGCGCATCGCGCGCAACGGCGCGCTGCTGGTGTCCACGGGACGGGCGAACGTGTACACCTCGCGGTTCCGCAACCTGGACGGTCCCGTTGAGGACGGCTGCGACTGCTACACCTGCGCCACCTTCTCGGCGGCCTACCTCCACCACCTGTTCAAGGCGAAGGAGTTGCTCGCCTACCGGCTGGCCACGCAGCACAATCTGCGGTTCGTGCTGCGGCTGATGGAGAACATGCGCGCCGCCATCACGGAGGGGCGATTCGAGGCGTTCCGCGCGGAGTTCCAGGGCCGGTTCGTGCCGCCCGACGAGCGGACGCGGGTGGAGCAGAAGGCGAAGTGGGAGGCGGCGCAGCGTCGTCGCGTCTAGGCGGTGGCAACCCGTTCGTCACCCCCATCCTAACCTTCCCCCTGCGAGGGGGAAGGGACACTTATCGGTTAGGCTCTAGGTCGCGGCAGCCACTCCGCGTAGGGCCGACTCGGTGTCCACGCCGTCGAAGAACCGGGCGCGGACCTGCTCGGCGATTCCCCGCGAATCCAGGCCGAGCCTGCGCCGCTGCGCGTCCGCCGTGCCGTGCTCGACGAACTGGTCCGGCATTCCGATGCGCAGCGCCTGTACGCTGTCCAGCCCGGCGTCCGCCAGCGCCTCCAGCACCGCCGAGCCGAAACCGCCCGCCAGCACGTTCTCCTCGACTGTGACTATCCGGCCGACCTCTCGCGCCATCCTGGAAATCAGCTCGGTGTCCAGCGGCTTGGCGAACACCGGGTTCACCACGGCGCATGAGATGCCCGACTCGGCCAGCGTGTCCGCGGCCTGTAGCGCGGCGTGCAGCGACTTTCCCAGCCCGAATATGGCGACGTCGCCGCCCTCGCGCACCACGCGGCCCTTGCCGATGGGCAGTTCCACCAGGTCGGCGTCCAGCGGCGTCCCCACCGCCGCGCCGCGCGCGATGCGGATGGCGAACGGCCCGTCGTGCTTGTAGGCGGTGTAAACCAGGTGCTGGAGCTCGTTCTCGTCCATCGGAGCCGCCACCACCGCGTTGGGCAGGCAGCGCAGGTAGGTCACGTCGAACGCGCCGTGGTGCGTCTTGCCGTCCTCGCCCACGATTCCGGCGCGGTCCGCCATCAGCGTCACCGGCAGGTTCTGCAGGCAGATGTCGTGCACTATCTGGTCGAAAGAGCGCTGCATGAAGGTGGAGTAGATGGACACGAACGGGTTCATGCCGTTGGAGGCCATGCCCGCGGCCATGCTCACCGCGTGCTGCTCGGCGATTCCCACGTCGAACACCCTGTCCGGGAACTCGGCCTGCACCTCGGCCAACCCCGTGCCCTCCAGCATGGCCGCGCTGATGCCCGCCACCGAGGGGTCCTCGCGCATTATGCGCGCCAGCGTCAGCGCGAACACCTTGGAGTACGTCGGCGCTCCCGTGCCGCTGCCCAGCGGCGAGCTGGGCTGGTGGAACTTGACTGGGTCGTCCTCGGCCGGCTCGTAGCCGTGCCCCTTGTGCGTCACCACGTGAATCAGCGGCACATACCCCGTGGGCGTGCGCGCCTGGTTGAGCGTCTGCTCGAGCTGCTTCTGGTCGTGGCCGTCGATGGGACCGATGTACTGGAACCCCATCTCGGACCAGAACAGCATATCGGGCACTATCACTTCCGAGATGCCCGCGTTGAGGCCCTTGACGAGCCGCCACATCAGGTCGCCCGTGGGCACCTTGCGCGAGAGTGCCCTCATCCGGTTCAGCATGGCGTTGAACTCGGGGTTGGTGACCACCCGCTTGCGCCAGTTGCTCAGGAAGCCGATGTTTTCCGAAATGGACATGCCGTTGTCGTTGAGAACGACGATGAACCTTTCGGGGTTGAGGTGGACGATGTTGTTCAGCGCCTCGAAGCTGGAGCCGGACGTCATCGCGCCGTCGCCCACGATGGCGATAGTCCACGAGTCCTGGTCGCGGTTGGCGGACGCCTGCGCGATGCCCAGCGCGATGGACAGGCCGGTGCCGGCGTGTCCGGCGGCCAGCGTGTCGTGGGCGCTCTCGCTCGGCTCGCCGAAGCCGGACAGTCCGCCCTCCAGCCGGATGTTCTGGAAGTCGTCGCGGCGGCCGGTGACGAGCTTGTGGGTGTACATCTGGTTGGTGGTATCCCACACCAGACTGTCTTTGGGGCTGTCGAACACGCGGTGCAGCGCCAGCGTCAGCTCGACGACGCCCAGGTTGGAGGCGAGGTGTCCGCCCCGCTCGCTGATTACCGAGATGATGGTCTCACGCGCCTCGCTGGCGACCTGGGCGACCTCGTCGCGGGAAAGGGATTTCAGGTCCGCGGGCTGATCGACCCGGTCCAGTATCCTGCCTTCCATCGGACCCTCCACCGTTGGCGAAATATGGAGCCTCGTTTACCGGCGCAATTGATGCGCCCCTCATAGCTTAGCCTAGAGATGCGGGTTAGGGTTGTCAAGGACGGCCACACGGACTGGGTACGTCAGACTACTGGGCGCGCCGAGCGCCGTCGTTCCCGCGAAATCTGCTCATTTCTGCGACATTCTGTTGTGTTCGTAGCTGGAAGCGTCGGCGGGTCCGCTCCATTCTGTAATGCCAGCGTGTGCACTTCGGAGCACAAGTGTCGCGCGGCGTGGCAGATGATGACAGCGAAACAGGCCGGTAGCCAGTGGCCAGAACTCGACATCCCTACGGATACCCGGGGATTACCCTGTTCGGGGGTATGGTTTCCAGGCCGCGGGGTCAGTCCCTCGCATGGACAAACATAGCACGTATGTGCGTGCGCTTCAAGAGGGTTGTCGAAATTGCGGGATCAGGGCGGATTGGTGGGGAGAAATTGAGCAGGCGTGGGGAAGGGATGAGACGCGCGTGGGGTTGGATGGAGCAGGGCCGGGGAACGGACAGCGCGGGAAAGTGACGCTTTTTTCGGGGTGTGGGGAAGCGACCGGGGTGTGCGTTAGGGCATTCGGGGGACGTTCGCCAGGCGTTATGGCGAGCGCAGGGCTATGAGCATTCATTTACAATATGAGCATTCGATAGGCACTAGGAACCTGTAACAGTTTAGTCGGTCATGTACATGTAGGGTCAATCCCTTGGTTGCCCCTGTTGGTCGTCACATTCATGGCGCCTGCGGCGGACGCCTCAACGCACGAGGCGCCGACTAGGATGATACAGGCTCGCGTGGCGCTCAGCCGGATGGGTCGGGTGATTGTGGGGTGGTTGGCGCATCCCCAATCTGACTAGGCGCAACTCCTCGTAGGTGTAATCGTCGCCCAGCGAGTCCTTGACGGGCTTTAGGAAGTCCTCGTCCGACTCAAGAAAGGCGCGTTCTATGCGCTTGTATCGGTGGGGTTCGGGCATGAGGTGGGCGAGGGGCGGCGCCTGGCCGTCGCCCGCGAGCCGTTCCAAGTGGCTGAGCACGGTGCCCTCTGTGATGCCGCGACGTTGGGCGATCTCGGCAAGCGTCAGACCTTCGCGCAGAAGGTCGAGTGTTTCCGCGTGGGTGTGGCCGATGTTCTGGGTTCTTCCAGCGCGGTTCAGTCTCGACTCAATAGCGCCTGGCTGGCGGCCCAGGTCCGCAGCGATGTCGTCGATTGAACAGCCGGCCTCGAACAATTCCAGTAGGCGCCGGTCTTCTTCGGGCGTCCATTTCTCGTAGGCGCGGGGATGGGTCTGCCGGACCTCGTCGATGTACGTGTCGTCGCCCGGCGCTGGGCCGGGCGCACTCGGCGCTGGGCCATCGGGTGGGCCGCTTATGGCTCCGCTGGTTTCCAACCTCCGCCTCAGCGGTTGCAGTCGGCTCGGATGCCGCAGCCTTCTGAGCGCCTTCCGCTCAATCGTGCGCACGGTGTCCTGGGATACGCCCAGCGCGGCGGCTATCTCCTGAGGCGTGTGCTCTCGCCCGTCTTCCAGGCCAAACCTGAGGCTCAGCACGTGGGCCTCCCTCTGGCGGAACGTGGACAGAACGCTGGAGACGTGGCCGCGGACCTCGTCACGAACGGCCGGCTCCGCAGTGTCGAGGTCGACCGGGCGGTCGAAAAGGCGCGAAAGGAGCCTGTCGAACGGTGCAGGCGCTTCGCCGGGCACTTCTTCGGGATCGGAGTTCCTACCGGTCGTCGCGCCGCCTTGAGCCGTGTGTTCGGAGATGAGCGCCAGGAAGCGGTCGCCGAATCGCTGAGCCTTGGCGTCGCCTACTCCCTTAATCTGTAGGAGAGAGTTGTGGTCCGTGGGCATCCGTGAGGCCATCTGTTGGAGGGCGGCGTCAGCGAACACGACGTAGGCCGGGACTTGGAGCGAGGCTGCGATGTCCCTTCTGAGGAGACGGAGCTTCTGGAACAGGTCGGCATCGGGGTCGCGGTCTGAGCCGTTTCCGCCGGATGGGGCGTCGAGCCGGCGGAGCAGCTTTATGGTTTCGCGGTTGCTGAGGAAGTCCCTGCCGGGCCTGGTGACGGACAGGGTGGGGAACTCGCCCGTGGCGCGGGCGACGAGGCCCTTTTCGATGAGTTGGTCGATAACGTCGATAAGCTCGTCCTTGGATGAGCCGCGGGCGATGCCGTGGACGGGCAGCTTGTCGTGGCCCAACTCCACGATGCGTTTTGCGCGGCTGCCGCGTAGGACGGCTACGACGTGGCTGGCGCCGAATCTCTGGCCGGTGCGGATGATCGCGGAGAGCACCTTCTGGGTGGTTACGGTGCCGTCGTAGGCGGTTGCCGTGCGAGGCGAGGCTTCGCTTGGCAGGCAGACGTCGCAGGCGCCGCAGTTGTCCTGGTCGAGTCGCTCGCCGAAGTAGGCCAGCAGGAACCCGCGGCGGCAGGAGTCGCCGGAGCCGTACTCGACCATCCTGGCGAGCCTGCTCCGTGCGGCGTCTCGCTCGGAGGCGTCCTCGATCTGGCGGATGAAATACTCCTGTTTGCTTTTGTCGGCGAGTGTGAAGAAGAGTACGCAGTCGCTGGGCAGGCCGTCGCGACCGGCGCGGCCCGTCTCCTGGTAGTAGCCCTCGATGGTCTTGGGCAGGTCGTAGTGGACGACGAGGCGGATGTCCGGCTTGTCCACGCCCATGCCGAAGGCAATGGTGGCGACGATGATGGGGACTTCGCCGCTGATGAACCGCTCCTGGGTCTGCCGGCGCACGTCGTCTTCGAGGCCGGCGTGGTATGGGAGGGCCTCGAAGCCCGCGCCGGAGAGTTGCGACGCCAGCTCCTCGGTGTCCTTGCGCGAGAAGCGGTAGATGATGGCGGAGCCGTCCCGGAGGTCCCGCAGCAGGGCGGCGAGCCGCTGGAAGCTCCGTCGCTTGGGGACGACCTTGTAGGTGAGGTTGGGGCGGTTGAAGCTGGAGATGAACCGCTCGGCGGTCGGAATCTTGAGCTGGTGGAGGACGTCTTCGCGGACTCTCTCGGTTGCGGTGGCGGTGAGGGCGATCAGGGGCGTGTTGGGGAAGCGGTCTCGCAGCGCCTGGAGGTTGCGGTAGTCGGGGCGGAAGTCGTGGCCCCACTCGGAGATGCAGTGGGCCTCGTCAATGGCGATGAGGCTCAGCTTCACGGCGCGCAGGAAGTCGCCGAATCGCTGGAGCACCAGACGTTCGGGCGCGACGTAGAGGATGTCCAGCCGGCCGTGGTAGGCGTCCATCTGAACGTCCCTCACCTCGGCATGGGTCATCGTGCTGTTTATGAAGGCGGCCCTGACGCCCCTGGACCTGAGGGCGTCCACCTGGTCCTTCATCAGGGCTATCAGCGGCGAGACCACCAAGGCCAGGCCGTCGAGTATGACCGCCGGGAGCTGGTAGCAGATGGACTTGCCGCCGCCGGTCGGCATGAGGACGAGCGAGTCGCGCCCGGCGAGCACGTTGCGGACGACTTCGCCCTGGAGGGGCAGAAATCCGTCGTGGCCGAAGCGCTGCTTCAGGACCAGCGCGGGGTTGGGGCTTGCCACACTCGCAGGTATGTGTTCCATAGTGTTTCTTTCGTTGCATTCTGTCAAAGGCCCGTAGCTGGGAGTGCGGGCCGGCGATACAGGTTTGTGACGACTTAGTTGCGGACTGAGACTCCGATTGGACGGAGTGTCACTTGGCGGGGAAGGGACTTATCGAAGTTGTTGAGGGGAGAATAGCACGGATGTACGCAGAATTCAAGGGGGGTCATGATGGGCGAATCGTCACCCCCATCATGACCCTTCGGCAGGCTCAGGGCAGGCTCTTCCCCCTGCGAGGGGGAAGGGACTTAGCGGGGCTACGGCCTGTGTTCTTGCTGGCAGATGCCTTAGATTCCTCGGCTGCGCTCCGCTCCGCTCGGAATGACGGGGGCGAGAGGGCGCTCGGAATGACGGGGGCGAGAGGGCGCTTGGAATGACGGGAGCGAGAGGGCGCTTGGAATGACGGGGGCGAGAGGGCGCTTGGAATGACGGGGGCGAGAGGGCGCTCGGAATGACGGGGGCGAGAGGGCGCTCGGAATAGCAGTGAGGGGAGGGGGAATGGAACTCGTGAGTCTGTATCATCCTGGTCGGCGCTCCATAGTGGGCACCCAGGGCGTGATTACCAACACGGGCAACCACAAGGGATTGCCCCTACATGTGCATGACCGACTAAACTGTTACAGGTTCGGAACTCGTGGGCGTGTTGGCCCGCTTGCGTCCGGTGGTGTACAATTCCCGACGGTGAAAATTCCGCCCGGTTCGGCGCTCGGGGTGCTCCAATCGACCAGCAACTGGTGTTAGACGCGGCCACACTTACCGCCATCGGCATGGCCACGGCGTTCAGCCTGCTGATAGTGCTGGTGCTCGCCGTCCTGGCGGTCAGGCTGGTAAGCAACGCGCCGTTCGAGCGCGGCGGCGCGGCGCCGGACGCGCCCACGCAGGACGAGGACGAGTCGCGGGACAAGGCGCTGGCCGCGGCTATAGCGGTCGCTACGCTCGCATCGCGGCCGAGGGCAATCGTGCGCCGCGAAGACTGGGTGGGCGACTGAGAGGAACTTGTATCGGATAACTATGTGGCCTTCCACCAAGGCCCCCTGGCCCGCCCCTGGGTTCCCGCTCCCCGTTTTCACGGGGACAAGCTTCGCGGGAATGACGGTGTAGGCGCGGGGATGACGGTGCAGGCGCACGTAGAGATTAGAAACAGGCTCGACTGAGAGTACACATTTGACCGAGCTTCTGGACTTCATCGGCTCGACTGGCATCGCGAACTTCGACTGGCGAAACGGGGTTATGCTCCTTGTCGCCTTCGTATTCATCTATCTGGCCATCACCCGCGACATGGAGCCGTATGAGCTCATACCCATCGGGCTGGGCATCATCGTGGCGAACCTGCCGCTCACCGGGCTGATGGAGCTGCCCAGTCCCGATTCCGGGTTCCAGGACTCGGGCGTGTTCGGCATCATCTTCCACTACGGGCTGTCGTTCTGGAACCTGCTGCCGCCCATCATCTTCCTGGGGCTTGGGGCGATGACCGACTTCGGCCCGATTATCTCCAATCCCAAGACGCTGCTGCTGGGCGCGGCGGCGCAGGTGGGCATATTCGTGGCCTTCTGGGGGGCGCTCGCCGCTGATTTGCTGCCGTGGCTTTCCTTCTCGCTCTCGGACGCCGCGGCCATCGGCATAATCGGCGGCGCGGACGGCCCCACCACCATCTTCCTGTCCGCCAAGCTCGCGCCCGACCTGCTGGGCATCACCGCGGTGATAGCCTACTCGTACATGGCCACCATCGCGTTCATACAGCCGCCGCTAATGCGGCTGCTGACGACTCGCAGGGAGCGCGAGATCGTGATGAAGCCGCCGCGCGAGGTGTCGCAGCGCGAGAGGCTCATCTTCCCGCTGGCGGCCATGATCATAATCATCCTGGTGGTGCCTCGGGCCGCTCCGCTGATCGCTATGTTCATGATAGGCAACCTGTTCCGCGAGAGCGGCGTGGTGCCGAGGCTGACGAACGCGGCCTCCAACGAGCTGCTGAACATCGCCACCATCTTCCTGATGATTACCGTGGGCACGCAGCTATCGGCGGAGCGGGTGTTCAACCTGGAGACGCTGGCGATTCTGGGGCTGGGGCTGGTGGCGTTCGCGTGCGGGACCATGGGCGGCCTGCTCTTCGCCAAGCTGATGAACCTGTTTCTGAAGGACAAGATAAACCCGCTGATAGGCTCCGCGGGGGTATCGGCGGTGCCCATGGCGGCGCGGATGTCGCACCACGTGGCGCAGGAAACCAACCGCCGTAACTACCTGATTCAGCACGCTATGGGGCCTAACGTGGCGGGGGTCATAGGCTCCGCCGTGGTGGCGGGCGTGTTCATTTCGCTGGTGTAGGCGCATATGCCTCAGACTCTCAGAGTGAAGGTTAAGGGCAAGTGGTACACGGTGGAGGTGGGCAGCCTCCTCGATAGGCCCGTGCGCGCGGTGGTGGACGGAGAGCCGTTCGACATAGACATCGAGACGCAGCCGCCGGAAGTGGACGCCGATGCGCCTGACGCCGACGAATCCGCGCCCGAACCGGAGCCGACGGGCCGGCCCGACAACCCGCCCATCGAGATTACCCGCCTTCCCAAGCCTATCAGAGAGTTTCGCTCGCCCATGCCCGGCGTCATCATATCGGTGGACGTGAAGGAGGGCGACGAGGTGATAGTGGGCGACCAGATATGCGTGCTGGAGTCCATGAAGATGCGGCAGGCGCTGCGCGCGGACTGGTCGGGCGTGGTGCGGCAGATTCACGTGACGCCGGGGCAGCAGGTGATGGACGGGAACCTCATCGCGGAGTTGGAGTAGGTTAGTGGTTAGTTGTTAGTGGTTAGTTGTTAGTGATTAGTGGACAGTGGATAGGCCGAGTCATACCGGAGGCGAAACCATGGGCGAACCACTAATCTGGGCGATAAGGGCGGCGCGGATGTTTGACGGGACGGGGGCGACGGCGGTTGAGGATGGGGTGGCTGTGATAGATGGCGAGCGCATCGTGGCGGCGGGCGCGGCGTCCGACGTGGCGATACCGGACGGCGCGGACGTGATGGACGCAGGCGACGCGACGCTGCTGCCGGGGCTGATAGACGCGCACGTGCACATGCTGCACACCGGCTCGGCGTCCAGCGGCGTGGACTCCCGCGCCATGAACGACAGGCAGCTTCTGCTCGTGGGCGCGCGCAACTCCCTGCTGGCGCTCAAGAGCGGCCTGACGACGGTGCGGGACTGCGGCGACCATGATTACATGACGCTGACGCTGCGCGACTCGATAGCCGCCGGAGACGTGCCCGGCCCGCGTTTCCTCTGCTCAGGGCCGGTTATCACGTCCACGGCGGGGCAGCTTTGGTGGACCGGCATCGAGTGCGACACGCCGGACGAGCTTCGCCGCGCGGTGCGGACGCTGGTGAAGAACGGGGTCGATTTCATCAAGCTGATGGGGTCCGGGGGCAACGCGACGCCGGGGTCGAACCCGGAGATTTCTCAGTACGACGAAGAGGGCTACCGCGCGGTGGCCAACGACGCGCACCGTCTCGGCAAGCGGGTGGCGGTGCACGTTCACGGGGTGGACGCCATACGCTACGCCGTGGACGCGGGCATGGACACGCTGGAGCACTGCCCGTTCAGGGCGAACGGGGGCATCGAGTACGACCCGCAGCTTGCGGAAGACATAAAGCGCAAGGGCATCATCGTGAGCATCGCCATGCCCGCCACCTGGTATCGGCTGCGCGCCGAGGATATGCGCGACGTTCGGGCGCATCCGGGCCACCTGTGGGAGAGCCGGCCGGAGAGCATACGGGCTATGTACGAGGCGGGGGTCAAGCTGGTGGTGAGCAGCGACCAGGGGTCCACCGGCACGGCGATAGACGAGCTGCACCTGCTGATGTCGTACTTGGTGGAGCGCGTGGGGATGTCGGCGGAGTCGGTGCTCCACGGCGCGACGGGCCTTGCGGCGGAGGCGCTGGGCATGGAAGGCGAGTTGGGCACGATAGCGCCGGGCAAGCTGGCGGACCTGGCGGTGGTGGAGGGCGACCCGTTCGCGGACATGGCGACGATGGCGGACGTGCGGGCTGTGGTGAAGGGCGGGCGCGTGGTGGTGCGGGACGGGGCGGTGGTGGTGTAGGGGGGCTTTTCGGAGTTCCTTCGCCTTTCTAGGGGAGCACCAAAAGCCCCTTCCCCCTCGCAGGGGGAAGGTTAGGATGGGGGTGACGAAAGGGCATGCTGAAGATTACGACAATCATAACCGTAGTTGTCGCTCTGTTCGCAAGCATGGCCTGCGGTAACGCTGAGCCGACTCCAACCTTGGAGGCGGCTACCGATTCCAAAGAGAATGTTTTGCCAAACAATGAAACAAATCCGCAGGCGACAGGCAACAACGTAAGCGCCATGCGGCGCGATATTGAGAACATTTGTCACTGGCGAAAGGCATATCTACTTGTGCTTGCTGACCTCTTCGGAACAGGACCGGGAATGGCGGAGGATGAGTGGAACAAAATAATGGACTACACTCATCAGCAAGCTCTCGTAATAGACAATATCGCGCAGGAACGATGGCAAGAATTGGAAGAGTATTATCCCGTGCTTGTATCGCAGTACAATGACATACTGCGGGAACAACAGCGTATGGGGAATAACCCTACTGACGATGATTTGTATAACCTATACATGAACTATGTGGCTAATATGGCAGATACTTGCATAGCCTTGGGAGTAAATGTCAAAGTGAAGGACATATATGACGCCGCCGGCGCTACCTTGAGGTTCCCTTAGTGTAGGTTGCTATGTAGCGGCGACGGAAAGGAATAACGCGAAATGGCACTGCTGGAAGTGGACAAGTGGAAGTACGTCGGCGTGGACTGGTGCAAGGTCGGGTGGTTCTGCGTAGGATTGGACGACCACGGGGACTACGGCTTCAAAGTCTTCCGTAAGTTTGAGGACTTGCTGAAGAGCCTCTGCAACGCTGAGCTTATCTTAGTCGACATTCCTATTGGACTGCCGGACGGTCGTGACGAACGCGAATGCGACCGATTGGCCAGAAAGAAACTCGGACAGCCTCGGGGTTCAAGCGTGTTCCGAGTACCAATACGCAAAGCTGTCGAGATGGTAGCCACTGGGGCAGTTGATCGCGCCGCCGTATCCAGCTTCCAGTGTCAGATGATAGGTAAGGGGATTTCAGCGCAGACATTCAATATCACCGCCAAGATCGCTGAGGTTGACAAGGTGATGGTGAACCGCAAGGCTAGCGGGAAAACGAATCCGTGTGTACGCGAGACCCATCCTGAGCTTTGCTTCTGGGCGTTGAACAACCGGCGGGCCATGAAGTCTAAGAAGGATGCGGCGGGCGCGATAGGAGTAACTGAACGCCTTCAAGTACTTCGTAAGTTTGGAGACAGGACTGACGAGATATACTCAGATGTGCTCAATGAGTACCTCAGGAAAGACGTTGCTCGCGACGACGTCGTGGACGCGCTCGCCGCGGCGGTGACAGCCCACCTGGTGTGCCAACAGCCAGATGGGAAACGAACGGCGCCAGCGAATCCGCCGACGGACAGCAAGGGTCTGCGTATGGAGATGGTGTACTGGCTGCCAGCGGGGGCGCGGCGAGCCTAAACTTTCACCAGCGTAGCGTCCTGCGCAACCTCATTGAACACCTCTGCAAATGAGAATGCTGCGATTGGAGTCAAGTCTAGATCAAGACCTGTCCTGACTCGCCTTCGCTAGTGAGAGATGTCGGTAGAGACGCCTGCTATTAGGTACTTCCTCAAATTGCCTGGTGCGATCCTACAAGGCTTCCTAAGGAAATGTTGTAGAATTGAAAGGAAGAGCCAAGAACAAATGATGGGAAGACGGTATACGCCGAAAAAACGAGAACTGGGTGATTGACAGCGGAATAGAGAGGTAACAATGACTCTACGACTCATGGTTTGGAATGTCCAGCACGGTAGTGCTAACACAATCGAAACTCCCAATGGCAAGATTATTGCCATTGACTTGGGTGCGGGCGACGGATCTCAGGGCGGATTTAGTCCGCTGCAACACCTTTGGGACTGTGGGATACGTAAGCTCGATCAGGTGATCATCACGCACCCGCACCTTGACCACATTGACGATATCCTTTACTTCGACAGTTTTTCGCCAAGTACTTTCCGGTCGCCGAAGCACCTCACTGAGGGTGACATTAGATACGGTAACCCCAATTGGAGTGATGAGGCCGAAGCCAAGATCCAGAAGTACCTCGCAATCAGACGTAGTTACACCACACCAGTGAGTCCTCAGGACAACGTCTGTTTGCCGCAGAACAACGGTGGGGTTTCAATTCAGGCATTTACCCCAGTACAGGCCTCGAGGTCAAATCTCAACAATCACAGCGTCGTCACTATTCTCGAATATTGCGGTGCGAAAATTCTAATCCCAGGAGACAACGAGCCTCCCTCATGGCAGGAACTCCTTGATCGGGAAGATTTCGTACAGGCTATCTCGGGCGCCCATGTGCTTGTAGCCCCGCACCACGGACGCGAATCAGGGTTCTACCGGCCCTTGTTCAACCACTTCCACCCTTACGTCACCATCATCTCTGATGGGCGAGAGGTTGACACTAGCGCTACAGCACGGTATTCAAATGTGACGCGAAAATGGCCAGTACGTCGCAGAAGAGACGGTTCTGAAAGGCAGCGGACGTGTGTAACCACCAGAGCGGACGGCCACATTGAAGTCTTGGTTACTCCAAATCCACCATATCTACCGACCCTTGAAGTGACTGTCGATTAGAAACCTGCGGAACTGAATGGGAGAACATACCGAAATTGGGCTTGCCCTCTCAGGGGGTGGATTTCGCGCAACGCTGTTCCACTTAGGTTCCGTCTGGCGCCTAAATGAGATGGCGATTCTGTCTGAGATTGACCGTATCTCGTCGGTTTCAGGCGGCTCCATTTTGGCCGGGATCATAGCCACTCGTTGGTCCAATCTGAAGTTTGACAGCGGGATAGCTACCAACTTCAAAGAAGAAATAGCTGCCCCAATATGGGAATTCTGCGGCCGGAACATTGACCTCGCCGCCGCTCTATTGGGGTTGGTCAGCGGAAGTTGGAAGCTAGAGCAAAGTTATCGCAAGTACCTCGTCGGCAAAGCCGAATTGCAGGACCTACCCGACCATCCAGAGTTTGTTTTCAACGCGGCTCATATTGAAACAGGGCGTAACTGCACTCTTTCAAAGAAGGGGCTACACACATGGCGGCTTGGAGATATTGAGATTCCAAGTCTCCCACTCGCAAAAGCGATTGCGGCATCATCAGCCTGCCCGCCAGTGTTCCCAACGGTAACCCTTAACCTAGATGCAAGCAGGTTCGTAAGGGCCGAGTACGCCGACTTGTTTCACAGGGATGACTTAAAACGGAGGTTGTCCCTCACCGACGGCGGAGCTTACGACAATTTGGGAATACACGCCATCCGAGAATGCCAAACGTTGCTGGTATCCGATGGAAGCGCGCCGCTATCTGCAACACCTGGCAAGAAACTCGCCAGGCAATTCAATCATCGCATAATGCGCCCAATGGAGACAGCGTTAGAACAAACAAGAGCCATTAGGAGGCGAGAAATCGTAAGCCAGTTTCAGCGAAATGGCGGAAAACGGGGAGCTCTCTGGCTGACCAAGACCGACGTCTCAGCGTACCCCATCCAAAGTCCCTTCCCTATAGCGCCTGAATGGAATGAACACCTAGCTCACATCAGGACTCGTCTAAATGCCTTTACCAGTGCCGAAAAATCGAGACTGATCAATTGGGGCTATGTGATGTGCGATCTATCCATAAGATCCAACTATCGGCAATCAGAGAGCCCGCCCCAGACTCTTCCATTCCCTGATTTCAATTTCAGCATGCCGCCCACATAGAGCTTAAGACGTAATCCTGTCACCCTCACCCTGACCCTCTCCCGTCGGAGAGGGGCTCGCCTATGCGCTTCCCGGCCAGCCGCCGCGCACGAGTGTGGTATAGTTTATCGCCAGTTGCGCGCGGGGTCGCGTCATCCTGATTAGGGCGGTGTCAGGCTAGAGTTATGCTGAGTGCTCTCAGGCCCCTCCTGACGTCTAGGCGGCAACGGGAGGTGCTGGTGGCTGTGACGGCGGCGTACATGCTGGTGCAGTTGTCCAGCATGCCCGTCGCGCTTTCGCTTCCCACGCTGGCCAATGAGTTCGGCGCCGGAATCGACGACACGGCGTGGATCGTGACCGTGTACCTGCTGATGCTGGGCAGCTTCGTGCTGCTGGGCGCGCGCATGGGCGACCGGTTCGGCCACGAGCGGGTGTTCGCGCTGGGAATCGTGGCGTCGCTTGTCGGCTCGCTGCTCATCGCGGTGTCGAGCGAGCTGTGGCAGATCGTGATGTGGCGCGGGCTGACCGGCTTCGGGTCGGCGATGATCATGGGCAACGCCAACGCCATTCTCGCGGTCACCTACCCGGAAAATCTGCGGGGCCGCGCGTTCGCCATGCCTATTGTTGGCGCGCGGTTCGCCACGCTGCTGGGGATGTTCCTGTTCGCGGCGTTCCTCCAGTTCTTCACCTGGAGGCTCGTGTTCGTGACGTTCCTGCCCATGGGCCTGATCGCGGCGGCGGCGGCGATACCGATGATTCGCTCCAGCCGCGCGCCGACGCCGGAGGAGCGCGAGGCGGCCGCGCCGGGCGGGATAGACTGGCTCGGCGGCATCCTGCTGGTCGTCACGGCGGCGGTGCTGGTGCTGTCCGGAAGCCACCTGCACGCCGGGGAAGAGTCGTTCACGTCGCCGGACGGGCTGAGTTACCACCTGCCGATGCACGGTCTATTCCTGGCGCTGCTGGCGGCGTTCGTGCTGGTGGAGTGGAAGCTCGCCAGGTCGCCCATCGTGGAGCTGCGTCACTTCCGCGAGAAGTACTTCTCGATGGCGCTCATCTCCAACACGACGTTCCACTTCTCGATGCTGGCCACCATGACGCTGGTGCCGATACTGGTGGAGGAGGGCTTCGGCCAGGACCCGATAGTGGTGCCGTTCGTGCTGCTGCCCAACCAGGTGATGGGGGTGTTCGTGTCGATGTTCGCGGGCTGGGTGTACGATCGGTACAACCCCAAGCTGCTGCGGCCCACCGCCATGCTGATGATAGCGGGCGGGTTCCTGGTGATGGGGCTGTTCGCCAGCAACGTGGAGTTGTGGATGATCCCGATCCTGATGCTGCCCATCTCGGTGGGGTCGTCCATATTCAATCCGATCAACAACGCGACGGTGATGAGCTCGCTGCCGCTGCGGCACCGGGGGATCGCGTCGGGTATGCTGGAGACGACGCGGGAGATGGGGCACGCCTTCGGCGGCACGGTGTCGGCCACGGCGCTGGCGATGGTGTTGCCGGCGGGCATCGCGCACCTGACGAGCGAGCAGGCGAGCGCGCACTACTTCGAGGGGTTCGTGTTCTCGTGCCTGCTGGTGGTGTTCGTGATGGTAGCGGGAGGACTGGTCGCTTATTTCCACAAGTCGGTGAGGGAGCAGCCGCCACCTCCCCAGGCGCGGCCGTCCTACGGTTCGGCGGGAGCGGACGATTAGGCATGTCGCCAACCCAGGAAGACGGGTTCGGTAGCGGAAGCTGAAATGGCAAATGTGGTGTAGGCTGCTTTGCACGTTGCTTCACTGGTCGAAATCGAAAGGTTCGTGCGTAGGCATTCAGACGCCGAGAAACACTTGCGCGCCTGGTTGAGAATAGTGCGTAGGGCTGACTGGGCCACGCCCTCCGATGTTAGACGACGCTTCCGAACCGCCAGCATTTTGCCCAATAACCGTGTTGTGTTCAGAGTCAGGGGCAATTCCTACCGAATCGTGGCTGAGTTGCATTACACTGAACGCATCGTGGACATTCTTTTCGTCGGGACTCACGCAGAGTACGATCGCATAAACGCCCGGGAGGTGTAGTTGTGGCACACGTAAGGCCAATTCAAACTGAGGCGGACTACGAGGTCGCGCGCTCCAGGCTTCGTGAAGTGTTTCAAGCGGAGAGTGGCACACCGGAAGGAGATGAGCGCGACTTGCTCTTCGATGAGATCGAACGCTACGAGCAAGTGCATTACCCCATACCACCCCCCACCGCCATCGACATGGTAGAGTTCCTCATGGATCAGATGGAACTCACCGCCGTGGACCTGGTTCCGTGCGTAGGCAGCATAGACGCGGTGGAGGAGATGTTGGCGGGCAATCTTCCTATTACGCGGGACATGGTGCCGTGTCTTGAGAATCTATTGGAAGAAGAATTTGGAGACTTGGAAGGTATCCAGGAAGTAGGCGGGAAAGCCGCGCCTCAGACGTCCGGAGACCTTTCGGGGGCCGCTCCTCGCTCTGCGGACGGACAGGGTTAGGCGCTGCGCGACACCAAAGGAAACGGAGAAAAACCATGAGCATATCGCAAGTGAAGGCGCTGACGTTCGACGTGTTCGGCACGGTGGTGGACTGGCGCGGCAGCCTGATACGGCAGTTGGAAGAGCTTGGGCGCGAGAAGGGCTACGAGGTCGATTGGGCGGCGTTCGCCGACAGGTGGCGCGGCGGCTACGGGCCGTCGATGGACCGGGTGCGCAAGGGCGAACTGCCCTGGACGCGGATTGACGACCTGCACCGCATGATACTGGACGAGCTGCTGGTGGAGTTCGGCGTCTGCGGCCTGACGGAGGACGAAAAGCAGGACTTGAACAAGGTGTGGCACCGGCTGACGCCCTGGCCCGACTCGGTGGAGGGGCTTTCGCGGCTGAAGCAGGGGTACGTCATCGCCACGCTGTCCAACGGCAACGTGGCTTTGCTGACCAACATGGCCAAGTACGGTGGGCTGCCGTGGGACTGCATCCTGTCCGCCGAACTGATGAAGCACTACAAGCCGGACCCGGAGAGCTACCTGGGCGCGGCGTACCTGCTGGGGCTTGAGCCGCACGAGGTTATGATGGTGGCGGCGCACAAGGGCGACCTGCGCGCGGCGCAGAGGGTGGGCCTGAGGGCGGCGTTCGTGCCCAGACCGGGCGAGTGGGGGCCGCACCGCGAGGTGGACACCATCCCTGAGGATGACTTCGACGTGAACGCCACCAGCTTCAACGACCTGGCGGAGAAGCTGGGGCTGTAGGGGCGGGACGCCGCTAGCGGAGTTCTGCGGCTTCACCCTCACCCTAGCCCTCTCCCATCAAGGGAGAGGGGATAATGGGTAGGCCCGCCCTGGCAAGCAACAAACAAACCCAACAAGGAGAACGTCAAATGGGAAGACTGGATGACAAGGTTGTGGTGGTGACGGGCGCGAGCCGGGGCATCGGCGCGGAAATCGCGAGGGTGTTCGCGGCGGAGGGCGGCAAGGTGGTGTGCGCGGCGCGGACGCTGAGCGAGGGCGACCACATACTCGAAGGCTCGCTGGAGACGACCGTGGCGGGCATACGCGAGGCGGGCGGCGAGGCGACGCCGTCGACCGTCAACATCTCGCTGCCGGAGGACTGCGAGCGGCTGATGCAGGAGGCGCGGGACGCATACGGCCCGGTGGACGTGCTGGTGAACAACGCCGCGCTGACCTACTTCATCCCCATCAAGGACTACCCGCTGCGGCGCTGGATGCGCTCGTGGGCGGTCAACTTCCACGCGCCGTTCATCCTGAGCCAGCTCGCGCTGCAGGACATGATCCCGCGAGGGTCGGGGAGCATCGTCAACATCTCGTCCGGCGCGGCCATAGGCCCCGGGCGCGGGCCCTATCCCGACGCGCCCGCCAACAGCGGCGGCACGTGCTACGGCGCGGAGAAGGCGGCGCTGGAGCGGTTTACGCAGGGGCTGGCGCAGGAAGTTTATCAGTACGGGATTTCGGTGACGTGCGTGTCGCCGTCGCAGGTGGTGCCCACGCCGGGGACGGTGTTCCACAACCTGGTCAGCGGCATGGACGACCCGCGCGGCGAGCCGGCGGAGTTGATGGCGCAGTCGTCGCTGCTTCTGGCGAGCGAGCCGCTGGACAAGGTGACGGGGCGTGTCACGTACAGCCAGCAGATACTCAAGGAGTTCGGCTGGATAGAGGACGCCAAGGGCACGGGCGTGGATGCGGAGCGGCCCGGCAGCGGCTACAGCCAGGTGTAGGGGGCGGCGTCACCCCCATCCTAACCTTCCCCCATCAAGGGGGAAGGGACTTTTGGCGCTCCCCGTCATGGGGAAATGTGTTCCGGGATGAAGCAGGTACGATGATCCGGCAACTCATCATCAATCAACCCTTTGACTTGGCCGCAGTATTGGATGGGACACAAGATTTCCGATGGCGTCCGTGGAAAGACGGCTGGTATTCCGGAGTGCTGAATGCGAAACTGATTCACATCCGGCAATTCAGTCGTGGCTTGGAGTACCGTTCAGAATCCGATCTCGGCGGCTTGTTGAGAACTTACTTCCGCCTTGACGAGGATATCGACGCCATTCGCGCCTATGTCTCCTCCCGCGACAAGAGAGTCGCCAGGCTGGTGAAGAAGTATCCGCATCTGCGGATCCTGCGGCAACCAGATCCCTGGGAATGCACAGTTGCCTACATTTGCTCGGCGCAATCTAAAGTGCCCAGCGTCGTTGCAAAAGTAGAGGTCATTGCAGGCGCGCTTGGACACAAGGTAGAGCTTGAGGGTGACGTGCGCCACACTTTCCCAACGCCGGAGACGGTGCTGGAGGCTGGCCTTGGGCCGTTGAAGAAGTTGAAGTTGGGCCTCAAACGACATACCAACATAATCGCCGCCGCCGAACGGATACGCGACGGCAAACTGAACCTGCCTTATCTGGCACGGCCGCAAGTGTGCTATGCAGAGGCCAAACGGCGACTGATGGGCTGTTACGGCATCGGTGACAAGATTGCCGACTGTATCGCCCTGTTCGCGCTGGACAAGATGGAAGCGTTCCCGGTGGACAGATGGGTGGACAGGGCAATGGCAGGCTACTTCCCGCATCAGAGACAGCCCGTTGGCGATGATTTGGTTATGTGGGCGCAGGACTACTTTGGACAGTATGCCGGCTATGCCAATCAACTGCTGTTTCACGAACAATGGACAAACCGACGCCGCTGAAGACTTTGAATAGACCAGCCGACAACCTAACCCCTAGGAGATTACCTAACAATGTACCGGACGCTCTTAGTTCTGACACTACTCATTCTAGTCGCGTGTGAATCTCGTAGTGCTGAAGAACAGGAACTCGACAGTCGAATAAGGCAGACCGCTAACTTCTCGACCGCGGGTGACTGGGAACCGTCTGATGATGAACTCAAAACCGCCTGCCATGAACTAAGAGATAGCGAATGGGACGACGCGGAGGTTCGACGGAAGCTCCTTTGGGAAGCCGAGAATCCGACAGAATCAGACGAACGCATATTCAAAACCGCCACCGCTATTGTGATGCGGACCAATGCTTCCAATTACTGTGCAAGCTGGCTAGCTGAGTGAAACTGAGAGTTGCTAACGCGCGCACCTAGCCTTGGCTTTCCCCTCGCAGGGGGAAGGGATTTTTGGAGATGCCATGGACCTGGTAATCATAAACGGCAACGTGCACACGATGGACTACCGCGACACGCTGGCGCAGGCGGTGGCGATACGGGGCGGGCGCATCGTGGCGGTGGGCGCGAACGCGGACGTTCAAGAGTACCGCAAGCCGGGCGTGCCGGTGATAGACGCCAGGGGCCAGACGGTGCTGCCCGGATTCGTCGAGCCGCACGACCACCTGGCCGCGCAGCCGGCGTGGAAGCTGGGCGTGAACCTGAACACCACGCCGGACGTCTCTATCGCCGACGTCGTCCGCAAGGTGAAAGAACGCGCAGCGGTCACGCCGCGCGGCGAGTGGATTCTGGGCAACGGCTACGACCAGACCTACGTATCGGATATGCGCCACCTGAACAAACTCGACTTGGACGCCGCAACGTCCGAGCATCCGGTGTTCATCTCGCACGTGTCCGGCCACCTGGCCTACGTGAACAGCATGGCCCTGGAACTGGCCGAGATACACTCGGAGCGCGAAGACCCGCCGGGGGGGCGTTTCTACAGATTCGAGGGCACGCCCGAACCCAACGGGGTGCTGGCCGAACTGCCGGCGCAAGCGCCCGTGTTCAAGCTAATACCGCCCTACTCGCTGGACCGGCTGGTAGAGGCGTTCGAGGAGGCGCAACAGGACAACCTACGCGTGGGCGTAACGTCGGTGCAGGACGCCGCCGTCGCCAACTTCGCCGGCGCGAGCGGATACCACCTGTACAACCGCGTCAAGGACCTGGGGCTGCTCAAGCTGCGCGTCAATATGTTCATCCTGTACGAGTCGCTGGTGGAGATGGACTACTCGGTCAAGACGGGCGACGGCGACGAGTGGCTGCGGGTGGCCGGCTGCAAGATAGTGTCCGACGGCTCGATACAGGGCATCACCGGCGCGCTGCGTTCGCCCTACTGGTGCGACATGAACGAGAAGGCGTGGCTGATATACGAACAGGAACAGCTTGACGAGATGGTGTTCGACCTGCACCGCCGCGGCTACCAGGTCATCACCCACGCCAACGGCGACGCGGCGATAGACTCCATCCTGGACTCCTACGAGCGCGCGCTGGCGAGGCGGCCCAGTCCCAACCAGCGGTTTCGCATCGAGCATTGCCAGATGTGTTGGCCCGACCACATCAACCGCATGAGACGGCTCAACGTCATCCCCAACTACTTCGCCAGCCACGTCTATTACTGGGGCGACAGGCACCGCGACATCTACCTGGGGCCGGACAGGGGGCCGCACATAAGCCCGGTGGGGGCGGCCATACGCGCCGGATTGCGTCCGCTGTTGCACAACGACACGCCGGTTACGCCCGTCAACCCGCTCATGTGCGTGCAGAGCGCGGTAAGCCGCATGACGCGCGACGGCGATACGCTCATGCCGGAGCTTGTCGCGCCGGTGCAAGAGGCGCTGCGGGCGGTGGGGAGCAACGCCGCCTACGGCGCATACGAAGAGCATCTCAAGGGTTCGCTGGAGGTGGGCAAGATGGGCGACGTGGTGGTGCTGGAGGAGGACCCGTTCGTGGAGGCGGGGCACACTCTGAGCGGCATACAGGTGGCGGGCACCATCGTGGGCGGGCGGCTGATGTACGCCACGGATGGGTTGTCGGTGGGGTAGGGGCGGACGTCATCGGTCGAACGAACCTGAAATGTCAACGCGAAAGGACATTCACCATGGCGAGCGAACAGCACGGCGACGATGCCCCTATCCCCAACAGCTACTGGGTCGTACCTGGACGATTCGCCGCTGGGGAGTACCCGGGCGCGATGGATCCCGCCGAGTCAGCGAACAAGCTGAGAACGTTGCTGGACGCCGGAATCGACCACTTCATAGACTTGACCGAGCCGGGCGAATTGGCCCCATACTCCGAGATTGCGAAAGATGAAGGCCGTCGCCTGGGCAAGGACGTTGGCTACGAGCGGCACCCGATTGTGAACCGTAGCGTTCCAATCGGCCCGCAGCAGATGGCGTCCGCTCTGGACGCTATCGACGCAGCCATGAGCGCGGGCAAGACGGTCTATGTTCATTGCTGGGGCGGCGTGGGCCGGACGGGGACTACGGTCGGCTGCTGGCTGGTGCGGCACGGTCGGACGGGAGAAGAGGCGCTAAGCCAGATTGCGGAGTGGTGGAAGAGCGTGGAAAAGTCCTGGCGGATACGCACTTCGCCAGAGACGTCGAAACAGCGAGAGTACGTCCGTCAGTGGGCCGAGCCGTCGCCAGAAGGTGAAGAAACCGAGTGAATGAGCCAACCACGAGGGACCGCTATCGCGGCTGCCTGCTGGGGCTGGCGGCCGGCGACGCCTTGGGCGTGACACTGGAGTTCAAGAGACCCTGTACGTTCAAGCCAATCGCCGACATGACAGGTGGCGGGCCGTTCCGCCTTAAACCGGGCGAGTGGACCGACGACACGTCCATGGCGCTTTGTCTTGCGGCGAGCCTCCTGGAGTCGGGCGAGTTTGACGCTGCCGACCAGATGCGACGTTACGTGCGCTGGTGGAAAGAGGGCTACTTCTCTTCTACGGGAGCCTGCTTCGACATCGGCAACACGACCGCGGACGCACTATCTTACTTCATCGACACCAGCGACCCCTACGCCGGATCCACGGACCCCTACACGGCGGGCAACGGCTCGCTGATGCGCCTCGCTCCGGCGCCGATGTACTTCGCCGGCGATCCCGTTCTGGCGATAGACCGCAGCGCGGACAGTTCGCGCACGACACACGCGGCCAGGGAAGCGGTCGATGCCTGCCGCTACTTCGGCGGCCTACTCATCGGCGCGCTGAACGGCGTGGACAAGGATACGCTGCTCTCGCCACGATATTGCCCGGTGGAAGGACTGTGGGAAACAAACCCTCTCGCTGATAAGATAGACGAGGTGGCCGGCGGGTCGTTCAAGCGCCGGGAACCTCCGGACTGCTTCTACCGCGATACGTCCTACTTGTCGGACAAGACGCCCATTTCGTCCCTTCCCTCCACAGAGCGAGACGACTCCGAAATCAAGGGCACGGGCTATGTCGTCGAATCGCTTGAGGCCGCGCTGTGGTCATTCCACAAGTCAGGGGACTTTCGCGACGGCGCGCTGCTGTCCGCTAACCTGGGCGACGACGCAGACACTACGGCAGCAATCTATGGGCAGATAGCGGGGGCCTACTACGGCTCCGAGAACATCCCCGCGAGTTGGCGGGAACGGCTTGCCATGGTGACAGAAATGATTGCGTTGGCCGACGCCATGTACGAACACGCCAGCCAGCGGCCCGGCACGATAAACGGACGCGCTCAATCAGGTTGACGTGTACCCTGAGCAACCACTAGCAATCCGCCCAAGAGGCCACTGGAGGTCACATGGCTCAGTTCACACTCACCGTGGGCGGCGTCGAGATTGTCGCGCTTTCGGATATGAACCTGGCGTTCCCGACACCGCTTCCGGAACTTTTTCCGGGGACTGAGGCAGGGGACTGGGAGCCGTATAGGGAACTTTACCCGGACACGTTCGAGGGGGAGCACCTGAAGATAGAGATTGGCTGCTACCTGGTGCGGTCTGGCGGACGGACGATTCTCATCGACACGGGGTACGGGGAAGGCCCCATCGAGTCGATTGGCGGACGGCGCGGGGAGCTGATGGACGATCTGGCGGCGAAGGGCGTCAGCCCGGCGGAGGTGGACATCGTCTTCATCTCCCATCTTCATTCGGACCACGTGGGTTGGAACGTGGTGGAGCGGGACGGCGAGCTCGTGCCGGCTTTTCCGAACGCGCGGTACGTGGCGCACCAGGCCGACCTGGACCACTTCAGGAGGCCGGAGGTCCAAGACGCGCTGCCGTTTCCGTTCATGGACAGGTGCGTGGAGTCCATCGTCAAGCTGGACCTGTTCGACGCGCTGAGCGAGGATGCCGACCTGACGCCGGAAGTGCGCGCCGTTCACACGCCCGGACATACGCCGGGGCACATGAGCGCGCTGGTGCGCTCGCAAGGCGAATCGGCGCTGATACAGGGCGACGTGGTGGTGCATCCGGCGCAGGTGACCGAGGACGATTGGAACTGCATCTTCGATTACGACTGGCCGCTCTCGACCGAGACGCGCCGGAAGGTGCTGGCCGACGTGGAGGCGCGGGGGACTCCGGTGGTGTCGTGCCACTTCCCGGCGCCGGGGTTTGGGAGGGTGAGGCGGAGCGGGGGCAGGCGGTACTGGGAGACGGGGTTGGCGTAGGGCACGGCGTCACCCCATCCCCGTATCGAGTACGGGGCAGGCACTAACCTTCCCCCTGCGAGGGGGAAGGGATTTTGGCGTTGCGGACTTGTTTCCGCACGGCGGGCAACCACAAGGGTTGCCCCTACAACTGCGAAGCCCTACCCCTGTCAGCCCTGCGAAGGGGAAGGGACGTCTTAGCCGGCAGCGTCGCGCTCTTGGTCTATGAGCACGCGGCGCAGTATCTTGCCGGAGGCGTTCTTGGGGATGGCGTCGGTGAACTCCACTTCGCGCACGCGCTTGAAGGTGGCGACGTTGGCGGCGACGTAGGACATGATGTCTTCGCCGGACACTTGCTGGCCGGGCCGTGTCACCACGAACGCCTTGGGGATTTCGCCCGACTCGTCGTCCAGCTTGCCGATGACGGCGGCGTCGGCTACGGCGGGGTGCTCGAGTAGCAGGCCCTCCAGTTCGGCGGGCGGGACCTGGAAGCCCTTGTACTTGATGAGCTCTTTCTTGCGGTCCAGCACCCAGATGCTGCCGGCCTCGTTGGCGCGGACGATGTCGCCGGTGCGGAGCCAGCCGTCCTCGGTGATGGTCTCGGCGGTGGCGGCTTCGTTCTGGTAGTAGCCTTTCATCATCTGGGGGCCGCGCACCAGCAGTTCGCCAAGCTCGCCGGGCGGCAGGTCTCGCGTGCCAGTCTCCAGGTCCACCACGCGCTCCTCGGTGTCGGCTATCGCGGGGCCGACGGAACCGGGCGTTATCAGGTGCGGCTCGGCGAAGTCCACGTTGGTGACTGGGGAAAGCTCGGTCATGCCGTAGCCCTGTATCACCGGCGCGCCGACAACTTCAGCCATCTTGAGCTGCAACTCGGCGGAGCAGGGCGCGGCGCCGAGGAAGCCTATCTTCAGCGCCGACAGGTCGTGGTCGGCCACGCCCGGGTAGAGGGTCAGACCAAGCGCGACGGGCGGCACGGTGTAAAGCTGGGTGACGCCGTGGCGGGACATCAGGCCCAGCAGCAGGTCCATGTCGAACCGGCCCATCATTACCTGGGTCGCGCCGGTCATCACGGCGGCGTTCATCAGCGTCTGCATACCGTAGATGTGGAAGAGGGGAAGGTGGACTAGAACGACGTCATCGGACGTGAGCTTGATTTGCTCGCCGGGCCGGACGACGAATTGCTCGAGGTTGGACGTGAGGTTGTGGTGGGTGAGCATGACGCCCTTGGACAGGCCGGTGGTGCCGCTGGAGTAGGGCAGCGCGGCGAGGTCTTCCATGGGGTCGATGCGGACGTCGGGGACGGCGGAGGGCGCGGACTCGATCAGGCCCCAGAACGAGTTTGGGTCGTCGGCGGAGTCCTCGATGACGACGATCTTATCGACGCCGGGGGCCGCGTCACGGGCGAGCCGCGCCATCTCAAGCACGCTGTCGTGGGCTATGAGGATCCGCGAGCCGCTGTTGTTGAGCTGGTGGGCGATTTCGCGCTCGCGGTAGCCGGAGTTGATGGTGGAAGCCACGGCTCCGGCCTTGATGATTCCGTAGAAGGCTATGACGAACTCGACGCAGTTGGGCGCGAGCAATCCAATGGGGTCGCCCTTCGCCACGCCGAGCGTGGCGAGCGCGGCGGCGAGGCGATCGCTGTGCTCGGCGAGTTGGGCGAACGTGTAGGTCTTTTCGCCGTCGATGACGGCGATGCCGTTCGGGTCGCGTGCGGCGGCTCTCGTAAGGAGCGCCTGCACGGGGTAGGCCTCGTAGGGGGCCATGGAACGTCGGAGGTCTGTGAGTTGTACCATGTTCGTCCTCGCGTGTGTTCGGTTACGAAAGATAGAGTACCACGCCCGCGTGGGGAAAGGTCAGCTCGAGGTTCGCGCCGCGCTCGCGCTGGAGGGCGGTGGCGTAGTCCACTCTCGCGGGGTCGGATTCGGGCAGCGTGTGCGGGCACGGCTGGCGTCGTTCCTCCTGGGGGCACAGGTGCATCCCTGCCTGGTGGTCCCAGAAGCCCACGAGCTTCATTGGGAAGTACAGGACCTCCGATGCGTTGCGCAGGTCGGCGATGGTTTCGCTGGCGCGAGTGTCGCCGTTAGATTGTATGTTTATGGTGATTTTTTCCATATTTGCAGGTTACATCGGCGGGTTTCAAACCGTTGATCACCCCCATCCCCGTATCAAGTACGGGGCAGGCTCTTCCCCCTCGCAGGGCTGACAGGGGTATGTTTTGAGAATAACAGCGTTGCGCTGGCGACGTCACCCCCATCCTAACCCGTTCGGCAAGCTCAGGGCAGGCTCTTCCCCCATCAAGGGGGAAGGGACTTTTCGGAAAGGCTCTAAGTGAAGTGGTCCCAGCCGCCGGAATCAAGAGAGACCTCGCGCCCGTTGGGGTCCAGTACGTTTACGGACGGTGGGCCGTCAATCACCTTGCCGATTACGTGCACCGGGACTTCGAGGGCGTGGATAGCGCGCTCCATCACGTCCGGCGGGGCGGCGAAGAGCAGCTCGTAGTCCTCGCCGCCGGTGAGGGCAAGCCGCGACCAGTCATTCGGGAAGGCTCGCCGCAGACAGGGGTCGGCGGCACTTTGCGCATTGTCTAGTACGGCTCCCACGTGACTCGCCTCGCAGAGCTTGCGGAGGTCGGCCACGAGGCCGTCGCTAACGTCCATGGCCGTCGTCACGCCGGCGGCGGCCAGGGCGGCGCCCTCGGCGACGCGCGGGGTGGGCCGGTTGTGCGCCTCGCGGAGGTGACTAGCAGTGTCTTCGTCCATCGTCGATTCAAGGTCGTCCATCATCACGCGCAGGCCGCCCGCCGAGCTGCCCAGGTGGCCGGTGACGGCTATCAGGTCGCCCGGCCTGGCCGAATCGCGCGTGAGCAGCCGCTCCTGGTCGCCGCGCGATTGGGCCGCGCCCTCGAGGGTTACGGAGACGAAGAAGGCGGGCGACTTCACCACGTCGCCGCCGAGCAGCGCGCCGCCGTAGCGTGTGTGGGCCTCCATGATGCCGGCGTACATCTCCAGGAGGCCGGAGACGGGCAGGTCGGGGCGCAGGCCGAGTGTGACGAGGGAGCAGACCGGCTCGGCGCCCATGGCGGCGGCGTCGCTGAGGTTCACGGCGAGGGCCTTCCAGCCCAGGTCGCGCCAGGGCGTGTGGGCAAGGTCGAAGTGGACGCCCTCGACCATCGTGTCGGTGGTGAGAACCCTGAGGCCGGCGGGGGCGCTGATGGCTGCGGCGTCGTCGCCGATGGACAGCCGGACGCGGAAGCCTCGCCGTCCCAGCCGCTCGATGAGCGCGTCGTTGTCGTTCGCGACGGCGCGGGCCAGCATATCGATAAGCCCGAATTCGCCCACATCTCGCACCAGCATGGGTTGCATTATACGGGCGCGCGGGGGGAGCGTCCAACAGGGGGATTATCCACGAAGGGCACGAAGGATGGTGGGGATGGGGGAAGGGATGCCTGTTCAGACTCGATGAGACGCGCGTCCTCAACCCTCACCCTAGCCCTCTCCCAGTCTTGGGAGAGGGGACAAGCTCCTCGTGCGCGACTAGCGTATGATAGGCGAAGCACCTATTTGGAGAGGATTACGCTATGACGAACCGAAACATCGAGGCCGCGCTGCGGTATCACAGGGGAACCAATCATCCCGACGGGGACCTGATGAACCCGAACCACGTTTGGGACCCAATGAATCCGCCGCTGCCTTACAAGCTGTACACCGGCGTCGATTCGGCGCCGCTCGCGCTTGATGGGCCGTCGGCGGACATGCCGGCGCTGGCGGCCATTTCCGACAGCGCCGGAGAGGGCGCGTCGGGGCGAGCGGCGGGATTAGAGACCCTGAGCAGGATTCTGCACTTCTCCGCCGGCATCACCAAGACGCTGCGGCGCGCCGGAGGGCCTATGGCGTTTCGCGCTGCGCCGTGTACGGGCGCGCTGTTCCACGTCGAGTTGTACGTGGTGTGCGGCGACATTCCGGGCCTGGACGCGGGGGTGTACCACTATGACCCGGACGGGTCGGCGCTGGACCTGCTGAGGGAGGGCGACTATCGCGGTGTCGTCGCGGAGGCGTGCGGCGGGGAGCCGGGCGTGGCCGGAGCGCCGGTGTCCATTGTGTACACGGACGTTATCTGGCGCAACGCCTGCAAGTACCAGGCGAGGGAGTATCGGCACGCATTCTGGGACTGCGGGACGATTCTGGCTAACACGCTGGCGATGTCGTCAGCAAGCGGCGTTCCGGCAAGGGTGGTGGCCGGATTCGTGGACGACGCAATCAGCGAGTTGCTGGGGCTGGACCCGCTGCGGGAGATTCCGCTGGCGGTTGTGCCGGTGGGAGCAACCGATGGAAGGAGGCTTTCGGAGCATCCTGGCGTGTGTCCTCGCGAGTTCGAGACGGCGCCCATATCGACATACGAAGTCGACTTCCCGGCGATACGGGAGATGCACACGGCGTCATCACTGGTGAGCGGGGAGGAGGTCGCTACGTGGCGGGTCGGGCCGCCGGCATCGGCCATGCCGCCGCCCGCCGGACGGATTACGCCGCTGCGCCCCGCATCAGGGGAGGAATCGCCGGTCGGCTCGATAGAGAGCGTGATCGTGCGGAGGGGATCGACTCGCCGGTTCGCGCGGGAGTCTATAACGTTCGCGCAGTTGTCGACCGCGCTGGAACGGGCGACTAGGGGAGCGCCGGCCGACTTTCTCGCGCCGCCAGGGTCCGCGCTAAACGACGTGTATCTGTTGGTCAACGCGGTCGAGGGGCTGGCGCCGGGGTCCTACGTGTACCACCGGGACCGGCTGGCGCTGGAGACGCTGGAGGAGGGCGAGTTTCGAGCGGAGGCGGGCTTTCTGGGGTTGCAGCAGGCGCTTGCGGCGGACGCCAGCGTGAATCTGTTCTTCATGTGCGACCTGGCGGACGTGCTGGATCGGTTCGGGAACAGGGGATACAGGGCGGCACAACTCGACGCCAGCATCACGGCGGGGCGGGTTTACCTGGCGGCGTACTCGCAGGGGTTCGGCGCGACGGGGCTGACGTTCTACGACGACGCGGTGACGGACTTCTTCTCGCCGCACGGGCGGGGCAAGAGCGTGATGTTCATGGTCTCGCTGGGGAGGCGCGCCCGGTGACTTGGAGTTTAACCGACAGCCAGGTCATCACCCCCGTCCTAACCCGTTCGGCAAGCTCAGGGCAGGCTCTTCCCCCATCAAGGGGGAAGGGACAATTCGGCCTTTCGGGTCAAAGGGGAAAGGAGAAGTGGCGAATTTTGACCTGCTCGACTGCGGAGTTGACGAGCTCGCGCACGGGGAGCTCGGCCTCCAGGCGGTGGACCACCTTGATGTCGCTGTGGATGACGGGATGGGCCGGCACGAAGAGCGTGCAGCAGTCCTGGTCGGGCAGGATGGACACCTCGAAGGTGCCGATGTCCCTGGCGATGTCCACTATTTCATTTTTGTTGAAGCCTATGAGCGGGCGGAGTATGGGAATCTGGCCCGCCTCGTCGATGGTGGCGATGTTCTCCATGGTCTGCGAGCTGACCTGGGCCAGGCTTTCGCCGGTGACGAGCGCTATCGCGCCGTGCCGCTTGGCAAGCTCTTCGGCAATGCGAACCATGAACCGGCGGTAGAGGACGACGCGGTAGGACTTGGGGGTGGAGACGATAATGCGCTTTTGCACCTCGGCGAACGGGGCGAGGATGAGAGTGGAGTCGTACTGGTAGCGGGCGAGCATCATAGACAACTCCTCCGCCTTTTCGATGGACGAAGAGTCGACGAGGGGGTAGCTGTGGAAGTGCAGGAGGTGGGTCGGACTTCCGCGCTTCATCATGTGCCAGGCGGCGACGGGCGAGTCGATACCGCCGGACAGCAGCGTCATGGTCTGGCCGCTCACGCCGAGAGGCAGGCCGCCGTAGGCCTTCATCTCGTCGAAATAGACCAGGATCGACTTGCCGATTACGTCCACGAATATCTCCAGGTCGGGGTTGGAGAGGTTCACGCCCGCGCCGGTCAACTCTTCCACGTAGGCGCCCAGCTCGCGGTTGATTTGCAGCGAGGTCTTGGGGAATCGCTTGTCGGCGCGGTTGGCGGTGATGCGGAAGGTGTCGAACGATCGGTGGGCCAACTCCTCGGTGAGGAGCGACTTGACGTTGGCGAGGTCGGGCGGCACCTGCCAGGCGCGGTAGTACTTGGCGACGCCGAAGCAGTTGGACACACGCTCCTCGACGAGGGGCCAGTCCACGTCCTCGGGGAGGCGAATCGCGACGAACAGGTGGCCGAGCCAGACGCGGGTGACTCCGGCGCCCATGGTGGCGCGGCGAAGGTTGTCCGCGAGCTGCCGGATGAACATGGGCCGGTTCTTGCCCTTGAGCGCGGCTTCGTGGAAACGTACAATGACGTGAGTGTCCATGCCGACATTGTAACTGAAAGGGAGCGCGGAGTCCGCGCCGGAGAAGTCCGCAAGAGGAGGCAGCATGACTGACGCCAGCGCCGATTGGACCAACCACATAGCCGACGCCACCGCCGAGCTGGAGGCGATACTGGCTGATAGGGTGATGGTCATGGACGGCGCCTGGGGCACGATGTTGCAAAGGCACGGGCTGGAAGAAGAGGACTTCCGGGGGGACCGCTTCCGCGAACACTCTCACGATCTCCGGGGCAACATCGACGTTCTCACGCTCACGCGGCCGGACCTTGTGCGCGAGGTGCAGCGGCTGTACCTCGAGGCCGGCGCGGACCTACTTTCGACGAACTCCTTCACCGCGACGTCCATATCCCAGGCGGACTACGGGCTGGAAGAGCACGTTTACGAGATGAACCGCGAGGCCGCGCGGCTGGCGCGGGAGGCGGCGGACGAATTCACTGCCAGCAACCCGGACAAGCCGCGCTTCGTGGTGGGGACGCTTGGGCCGACGAACAGGACGGCGTCCATATCGCCGGACGTGAACGACCCCGGCCACCGGAACGTGACTTTCGACGAGTTGGCGGACGCATACGGCGAGGCGGCGCGCGGCCTGATACACGGCGGCGCCCACGTGCTGATGGTGGAGACGGTGTTCGATACGCTGAACGCCAAGGCCGCGCTGTTCGCAATCCACGGACTTTTCGAGGAACTGGGCGCGCGCGTGCCGGTGATGGTGTCGGGCACCATCGTGGACGCAAGCGGCCGTACGCTGAGCGGACAGACGCCGGAGGCGTTCTACGCATCGGTGTTTTCGCAGATGCCTCTGCTGAGCGTTGGCCTCAACTGCGCTCTCGGCAGCAGGGAGATGGCGCAGCACCTGGCGGCGCTGAGCGGCATCTGCGAGGAGTTCGTGAGCTGCCACCCGAACGCGGGGTTGCCGAACGAGCTCGGCGAGTACGAGGAGACTCCGGAGTTCATGGCCGAGGAGGCCGCCGCGCGGGTGCGAAGCGGCCACGCGAACATCGTCGGCTCGTGCTGCGGCTCGACGCCGGCGCATACTCGCGCCATCGTCGCCGCCGTCGAGGGTGTGAAGCCCCGGCAGCGGAGGGAGCAGTCCGGCCGCACCTACCTGAGCGGGATGGAGATGCTGGAGATTCGCCCCGACTCCAACTTCATCAACGTGGGCGAGCGGACGAACGTGACCGGTTCGGCGCGGTTCCGGCGGCTTATCCGGCGGGGCCGGTACGAGGAGGCTATCTCGGTCGCGCGGCAGCAGGTGGAGGACGGAGCGCAGATCATCGACGTGAACATGGACGAGGGTCTGCTGGACTCCGAGGCGGCGATGGGACGGTTCCTCCGGCTGCTCGTCGCGGAGCCGGACATAAGCCGGGTGCCCATCATGATCGACAGTTCCCGCTTCAGCGTCATCGAAGAGGGGCTGAAGGTGGTGCAGGGCAAGTGCGTGGTCAACTCCATATCGCTCAAGGAGGGGGAGGACGAGTTCCGCGATCACGCTCGACTGGCGCGACGGCACGGCGCGGCGGTGATAGTGATGGCGTTCGACGAGGAGGGACAGGCGGACACGGTGGACCGTAAAGTCTCTATCTGCGAGCGGTCGTACCGCATACTGGTCGACGAGCTTGGGTTCAGGCCCCAAGACATCATATTCGACCCCAATATCTTCGCCGTCGGCACGGGCATCGAGGAACACGACCTTTACGGGGTGAACTTCATCGAGGCGGCGGGGGAGCTGAAGCGCAGGTTCCCGCTGTCGCACGTGAGCGGCGGCGTCAGCAACATCTCGTTCTCGTTCCGGGGCAACGACGCCGTGAGGGAGGCCATCCACTCGGTGTTCCTGTACCACGCCACGCGCGCCGGCATGGACATGGGCATCGTCAACGCGGGCCAACTCGCGGTGTACGCGAATATCCCGGACGAACTGCGGGAGGCGGCGGAGGACGTGGTGCTGGCGCGGCATCCGGAGGCGACCGAGCGGCTGGTGAAACTGGCCGAGACGGTGCAGGGCGAGAGGAGGGAGCGCCAGGTGGACGACGCATGGCGCGAAGGCACGGTGGGGGAGCGGCTCTCCTACGCGCTGGTCAAGGGCATCGACGACCACATCGTGGATGACGTGGAGGAGGCGCGTCAGGGCGCGGGGCGGCCCATCGAGGTTATCGAGGGGCCGCTCATGGACGGGATGAACACGGTGGGCGACCTGTTCGGGTCCGGGCAGATGTTCCTGCCGCAGGTGGTGAAGAGCGCGCGCGTGATGAAGAAGGCGGTGGCCCACCTGGTGCCCTTCATCGAGCGCGAGAAGGCCGAGTCGGGCGCGATGGGGCCCAAGGGCAAGATCGTGATGGCGACGGTCAAGGGGGACGTGCACGACATAGGCAAGAACATCGTGGGCGTCGTGCTCGGCTGCAACAACTACGAGGTGATCGACCTGGGCGTGATGGTGCCGTTCCAACAGATACTGGACACCGCGGCCGAGGAGGAGGCGGACGTGATAGGGCTGAGCGGGCTGATCACCCCCTCGCTGGACGAGATGGTTACGGTCGCCAAGGAGATGTCGCGGCAGGAGTTCAGCCTGCCGCTGCTCATCGGGGGCGCGACGACTTCCAGCGCGCACACGGCGCTGCGTATCGACCCGGAGTATCCGCATCCGGTGGTGCACGTTAACGACGCCTCGCGCTCCGTGGGAGTGATGGGCCGACTGATGAGCGAGGAGGCGCGGGAGGAATTCGCCGTCGAGGTGAAGCAGGACTACGAGCGCATCAGGGTAGAGCGGGCGGCGCGCGGCCAGCGGACGCGGTTGCTGACGCTTGGCGAGGCTAGGCGGCGGCGCGCTAAGCCCGATTGGGCGGAGGCCGCGCCACCGCCGTCCTTCCTCGGTGTAGAGGCGTTCACCGATTTCCCGTTGGACGAACTGGTAGATCGAATCGACTGGACGCCGTTCTTCACGACCTGGGAGATGAGGGGGCGCTACCCCGACATCCTGAGCAGTCCCATCTACGGGGAGCAGGCGCGCGCGCTGCTGGACGACGCTCAGGCGATGCTGGGGCGCATCGTGGACGAGCGCATACTGACCGCCAACGCGGTGGTGGGGTTCTGGCCCGCAGCGTCGAATGGCGACGACGTGGTGCTGTACGAGGACGCGGAACGCAGCCGTGCGCTGGCCGAGTTCCACTTTCTGCGGCAGCAGACGGACAGGACTCGCTCCAGAGTCGGCGGTGACCCCTCGAACCTGTGCCTGGCGGACTTCGTCGCCCCCGCGGACAGCGGAGTCGGCGACCACCTAGGCCTGTTCGTGGTGACGGCGGGAATCGGCCTGCAGGAGTTCACGGATGCCCTCGAGCGAGAGCACGACGACTACGGCAGCATCATGGCGAAGGCGCTGGCGGACCGGCTCGCGGAGGCGCTGGCGGAGCGGATGCACGAGCGCGTCCGGCGCGATCTGTGGGGATACGCGCGTGAGGAGCAATTGACCAACGAAGAGCTAATCAGGGAGAAGTACCAGGGGATACGGCCGGCGCCGGGATACCCGGCGTGCCCCGACCATACCGAGAAGCGCCTGCTGTTCGACCTGCTGGACGCCGAGCGCGCGGCGGGGGTCGAGCTCACGGAGAACTACGCGATGTGGCCGGCGGCGGCGGTGAGCGGGTTCTACTTCGCGCACCCGGAGTCGCGGTACTTCGGCGTGGGGAGGATCGGGCGCGACGCGGTGGAGGATTACGCGCGTCGCAAGGGCATGGACGTGGCGGAGGCGGAGAGGTGGCTGCGGCCGAGTCTAGCTTACGAGGCGTGAGGTCGGATTAGAGCGGCGATACGGGCCGTGTGGAAGATGCCCAGAGGCTAGGCCCGGGCGGCTACCTTGTAGTGGCTTCTCAGGCAGCGGGTGCATATCTTGACGCGGCGAGGCCGTCCGTCGACCCTGATCGTGGCCTTCTGAACGTTTGCCATCCAGCGCGTGCGGGTGCGCCGCTTGGAGTGGCTGACGTTGTTTCCGGACTGGCCGGACTTGTTGCAGACCTCACATCTTGCCATGATTCACCTTTGACACTCAGTGGACGTTCAATTAGTATTGGGGCGATTATCGGCTACGGGAACCGCCCATAAACCATAGCACAGCCAATGGTTTTCGGCAATTCGGCGGAGTGGCCCCTACCGGCTTTCGCCGCCCGCGACTGAGGACTTCCGCATCCAGACACAGGCCAAAGTATGACTCAGCACCATGGCACCACCACTCGCTGCGACGGCGGCGACCTGCGCGCGATGTTTTCCGCCGCCGCCGAGCTGTTCGAGCGCAACGTCGATCTGCTCAACAGGTTGAACGTGTTCCCCGTTCCCGACGGCGACACCGGCACCAATATGTACCTGACGCTGGCCGATACGCTTTCTCAGGCCGAAGAGGGCGAGAGTGTATCGGCGCACGAGGTTGCCGCCTCGATGGCTCGCGGGGCGCTCTGGGGCGCTAAGGGCAACAGCGGCGTGATACTGTCGCAGTTTTTCAAGGGGCTCGCCACGGGGTTGGAGGATGCCGACGACTTCGGCCCGGCCGAGTTCGCGCACGCCCTGAGACTCGCCCGCGACTTTGCCTACAAGGCGGTGGGGCAGCCGCGCGAGGGGACGATGCTGACGGTACTCCGCTACACCGCCGACGCCGCTCTCGAGGCCGAGAACTCGTCCGATATGGCCGCTCTGCTCGTTCCGGTGAGCGAAGCAGCCCGCCGCGCCGTGGCGCTCACGCCCACCATGCTGCCGGTGTTGCGCCAGGCGGGCGTGGTGGACGCCGGGGGACATGGCGTCCTCGTCATCCTCGAGGGTCTACGAATGTGGGCCGCGAGAGAGACGCCCGCAGAAGGGGAGTTGGAGCCACCGGAAGCCGTTGGGGTGGACGAGGAATCGGGCATCGTGTCCGACGAGTTCCTCGATGCGATGGAAGAGGAGGAATTCGGTTACTGCACGCAACTGCTTATCGAGGGAGACGGGCTGGACTCGGACCGCGTGCGGGAGCGGATGAACGAGATGGCGCGGTCCGCCGTGGTGATAGGCGACTCGGTGGCGCTGAAGGTGCACGTCCACGCCGAAGACCCGGGCCCGGTAATCAGCTTCGCCGTGGCGCTGGGAACGCTCAGCCAGGTGAAGATCGAGAGCATGGACGAGCAGCACCGTGAGTTCTACGCCGACAGACGGACCGAGACAGCGTCCCCAGCGTCGGATGCCCCCGCGGCCATCGTGGCGGTGGCGCGCGGCGAGGGCATAGAGGCGGTTTTCAGGAGCATCGGCGCGGCGGGCATACTCGCCGGGGGCGATACGATGAACCCCAGCGTGGGGGAGATACTGGAGGCTGTCGAGGCGGCGGCGTCCGACAGCGTCATCTTTCTTCCGAACAACGGCAACATCGTACAGGCCGCACGGCAGGCCGTGGACATTACCGAGAAGAGTATGTACGTCGTGCCGTCCACGTCCATACCCCAGGGCGTGGCGGCCCTGCTCGAGTTCAATCCTCACAAGCCCACGAACGAGAACGCCGCCGACATGGAACAAGCCCTCTCGAACGTTCGCACCGGCGAGGTGTGCCTGGCGGTGCGGCAGGTAGAGTTGAACGGTGTCGCCGTCGAAGAAGGCCAGGTGATCGGCATACTGGACCGCGAGCTCGTCGCCGCGGGCGACGCCCCGATGGACGTGCTAGTCGCGCTGCTCGAGAAGGCGGAGGTCGAGGAGGGCCACCTGGTCACGCTCTACTACGGCGAGCCGACGCCTGAGGATGAAGCCGAGCAGGCCGCAGCCGCCGTTGAGGGGGCGATTCCGGGCGCAGAGATAGAGATAGTGGACGGCGGGCAGCCCTATTACCACTACGTCGTTTCGATAGAGTAGCGCCACCCCCAGGGTGGCCGCCGCCGACCACAAAAGGAGTGATCTTGGCTATAAGAGTTGTCACGGACAGCGTCAGCGACCTGCCTCCCGCGCTCGCCGCGGAGCTAGACATTTCGATTGTTCCCGCCAAGGTGATGTTCGGCACGGAGCAGTTTTCCGACGGCGTGGACATCACCACGGACGAGTTCTTCGAGCGCCTAACCAGCAGCCCGACGCTGCCCACCACTTCGCAACCCTCAGTTGGCGACTTCGTACAGGTCTTCGACAGTGTCGGGCAGAACGCAGACGGAATCGTCTGCGTGACATGCTCCTCCCAGGTCAGCGGAACTTACAACTCCGCCGTGCAGGCTAAGGAGCAGACAGCCGCGTCGTGTCCTGTAGAGGTCGTTGACTCGATGCAGGCGTCGATGGGGGAGGGCCTGGTGGCGCTCGCGGCCGCGCGAGCGGCGCAGTCCGGCGCGGACCTGGCCGGCGTGATCGACGCCGCCAACGACGCCGTGAGCCGCGCGAGCCTGCTCGGTCTGCTGGACACGCTGGAGTACCTGCAAAAGGGCGGGCGCATCGGTCGCGCCAGGGCCATGGTGGGCACGCTGCTCAAGGTCAAGCCCATAATCACGGTGGATGAAGGCGTAGTCCACGAGTTCGGCAAGGAGAGGACTCGCGCCAGGGGCCTGGCGAAGATGCAGGAGTATGTGCGTCAGCAGGCGCCGCTGGAGGAGGCGAGCGTGATGTACACCACGAGCGACGCCGGGCTGGCGGGCCTGGTCGGCGCGCTGGACGACGCATTGCCCGAAGGCAAAAGCCCCATCATGGCCAGAATGGGACCTGTGCTCGGGGTTTACGTCGGTCCGAACACAGTCGGCCTCGCCCTGCTGACAGCGCAGCGGTAGAGACGCCGCCCCGGCCGCCCCCGGCGCGCCGCATTGCCGAATCCGATGGCTACGAGGCCCGGCAGCCGCACCAAGCTGGAGATTCTGGCGAATATACTGCGTTTGGAGGCGAAAGAGGGATTCGCCGACAAGGTGGTGAAGGGCGGCCTGGACAAGTTCCTCGGGCTGGCGTTCGATGAGTTGACGCCGACGCTATCCAGTCTCCCCGGCTACGGTGATATGACGCCGGCCGAGCGGCGCGAGTGGGCCACGGGCGTGATGCGTCGCATCCCCAGGCACACCCAATCGGACGCTCCGACTTCTCGCCCTGCCACACAGTCCGCCACCCATCCGGCCACGGTCGCCGGCGCCAGCCCGCAGTCCGACCGTAGCTCACCCGCGCGACCTCGTCGCCCGCGCACGCCGCCCGCGCCGGTCAAGGCGTCGCTGGATGACAGCGTGTCGGTGCTGCGCAGCGTCAACAAGTCCCACCTGCCGATGCTGGAAAGGCTTGGCATCTCCACAGTCCAAGACCTGCTGTACCAGTTTCCGCTGCGGCACCTGGACTACGCGAATATCCGTAAGGTGAACGAACTGATGCCGGGCGAGGAGCAGACGACCGTCGCTACGCTGTGGGAGGCCAGGGTAGTCGGCCAAAACCCACGCCGCAAGTCCACGCAGGCCGTGTTTGGCGACGACACGGGAAACCTACACGTCGTGTGGTTCAACAACCCGTATGTCGCAAGGAGCCTCAAGCCGGGCGTCAAGGTTGCTCTGAGCGGAAAGGTGGGCGTCTTTGGGGGCCGACCAAGGTTCCAAAACCCGGACTACGACATTTTGCGAGAGGGCGACGATTCGGTGCACTCAGGGCGCCTGGTGCCGGTGTATCCGTTGACCAACAGGCTGTACCAGCGCACGGCCAGGCGGATGGCGCGGGAGGCGCTGGATGTTGCGCTCAGCAAGGTCGAGGAGTCGCTGCCGCCGGAGATGTTGGAGAGGCTCGGTTTCGTGGGGGTGCGCGACGCTATCTCGCAGATGCACTATCCGGATAGCGCGCAGAGCTACACCACCGCGCGGAGCAGGCTGGCGTTCGACGAGTTGTTCGTGATGCAGCTCGCGGTGCTGTCTCGTCGGATTCGCTGGCGCGAGGCCGACGGAGTGCCGCTATCAGTGGATGAGGCCAGGCTGTCGGCGTTCATCGAGTCGCTCCCTTTCAGTCTGACAGGCGGACAGGCGAGGGCGCTTGAGGAGATTCTGGCGGACCTGCGCGACAGCAGGCCCATGAGCAGGCTGCTACAGGGCGACGTCGGCAGCGGAAAGACGGTAGTGGCCGCGGCGGCTATGCTCGCGGCGGTGTTCGACGGCTACCAGGGGGCGCTGATGGCGCCGACCGAGGTGCTGGCAGAGCAGCACTATCTGAGCGTGACGCGGATGCTGTCCGGCGGCGGTGAATCGCCGACGCTCGATGAACACGTCGTGTCTCTGGATATGCCGTCGTTGGGGCGTCCGGTCACGGTGGCGTTGCTGATAGGCAGCTTGCGCAAGCGCGCGAAGGACGAGCTTCACGAGCGCATCGCGGCGGGCGAGGTGGACGTGGTTATCGGGACGCAGGCGCTCATCCAGGAAACGGTTGACATGCCGCGCCTGGCCGTCGCGGTGGTGGACGAGCAGCACAGGTTTGGGGTGATGCAACGGTCGGCGCTGCGCGGCAAGGGCGCCCGCCCGCACGTGCTCGCGATGTCGGCCACGCCGATACCGCGCTCGCTGGCGCTGACGGTGTATGGCGATCTGGACACGTCGGTCATCGACGAACTGCCTCCGGGCCGCCAGCCGGTGCGCACGGTGCTTGTCTCTCCTGAACAACGATCGGCCGCCTACGAGGGCGTTCGGCGGGAGGTGACCCAGGGCAGGCAGGCGTTCGTGGTCTGCCCGCTCGTCGAGGAATCCGAGGCAATCCAGTCGCGCGCGGCGGTCGAGGAGTACGAGCGGCTGTCGTCGAACGTGTTCCCAGACCTGAGGCTGGGGCTGCTGCACGGTCGAATGCCCCTGCGGGAGAAGGAGCTGGTGCTGGAGGAGTTCCAGCGCGGCGGGTTCGACGTGCTCGTAACCACTCCCGTGGTGGAGGTCGGCATCGACGTGCCCAACGCCACCGTGATGTTGATAGACGGCGCGGACAGGTTTGGCCTGGCGCAGCTTCACCAGTTCCGCGGCCGGGTGGGCCGTGGGGTCCACCGGGGCCACTGTCTGCTGCTGGCTGACGCGCCGGGAGAGGACGCGCGGGAGAGGCTCAGGCTGATGGAGCGCATACAGGACGGTTTCGCGCTGGCGGAGGAGGACCTAAGGCTGCGCGGGGCGGGGGACTACATGGGAACGCGGCAAAGCGGCCTGCCGGACCTGCGGGTTGCGCGTCCCACGGACCAGAGCCTGCTCGCGCTGGCCCGCCGGGAGGCGCAGAAGCTGCTGGACGATGACCCGGAGTTGGAGCGTGAGGAACACGCCGTGCTGGCGCGACGATACCGAAAGCTGGTGGCGTCCACGCCGTTCGACGCGAGCTAGGCCGGCGGCGTGACCCGCACGGTGATGACGTCGGTGTCGTGATACTGCTGGTGGCGCACCGACGAGGACAGTCCGCGCAGAAGGCGAAGGGACATCTCGTTTTCCTCCGGCGGCTCGGAGTCGTGCTGCTGTAGCTGGCGCACCTGGTCCTCGATATTGGCGTCGCCGCCGCTGCCGATGAACTCCAGGTCGGCCCCGTCCGGGTCGCTGGACGCCACTACGATGAGCCTGCGCTCGGGCTTGGAGTCGTCCGATCCGTCTAAGTCGTCCAGCACGTCCAAACTGTCCAGATCGAGGTCCATCTCCAGGTCGAGCGGGGCCAGTATCAGCAGAGTCTCCTCCGCGACCTGGCTGAGGCGTTCCTTCATCCTCTCGTCCCACCCCCTGCGAGCGGCGAAGCGCGCCAGGAACTCGTTGAGCTCCGGTAATGCGTCGATGTCGAGCTGGGAATGAAAGCGCATTCTGCGGGGGTTGGTGAACTCCAGGTACAGGATCATCGCCACCGCGGCGAGTCCGCCGGTGGTGATTCCGCTCTTGAAGAGGGCCGCCCACACAGGTCCGAAGTCGGGCAGGTGGAACAGCCCGAACTGGAACGCGGCGCCGATCCAGAAGCACATTCCGGCGGCGATGAGCTTTTGCGAGTCGGACTCACCCTGAATCACAGTGCGCGCGCCTTCGACGAAGAGCGTCCCTGTGACCATGAGCAGATAGCCGGTCATCACGGGGCCGGGGATGGTGCTGAAGAGTCCCGACAGCTTCGGCACTAAAGCCACGGCGATAAAGATGAGGCCGATACAGTAGCCGACTCTTCGGGATGCGACGCCGGTTGTCTGAATGAACGAGCCTACTCCCGGATTGATTATGTTCGGTACGGCTCCGAACAGACCGGCCAGCAGGTTGGTTACTCCGCTCCCCGCCATGGAGGCCTGCACTTTGCGGAAGTCGACGGCCTGGGCGGTGCGCTGGGAGGCGCGTTGCAGATTGATCGCGGCCCCGTTGGTCTGGATGGATATGATGAGGCCCAGGAATATGAACGACGGCAACAGCGTCCAGAAGTGGAAGCCGAATTCGAAGTCGAGGCCGGGCCACTCGCGCGGGAGCCCCACCCAGGCGGCGTCAATGAGAATCGTCGGGTCGTAGATGCCGACGATAGCGGCCCAGACGCAGCCGGCCACTATGCCGGCCACCGGCCCCCACAGCCGCAGCACGTTGGACCCGCGCAATGACAGGGCGGCAACGACCAGCAGGGTTACGAACGCGGTGGATGTGGCCGCTTTTGGGTTCTCCAGGGACGCCGTGTCCAGCAGGTCGAACACCACCGACGCGAGCGTGATGGACAGGATCATCATCACGGTGCCGCCGACGATGGGAGTGACTATCCGGCGAAGTATGAAGAGCCACTTGGCGATGATGAGCTGGGTAGCCGCGGTGACGAGGACAAGCGAAGAGAGAAGGATTGGGCCGCCATCCGAGACCGCGGCGATGCAGAAGGGTATGGAGAACGCGGCGGTGAACATGGGGGCGAGGGCGCCGGCCCCGACCGGCCCTATCGCCCTGGCCTGAATAATAGTGCAGACGCCGATTACGAGCAGCGACGCGAAGACCATCCAGGTGAGGTATGCCGGGTCCTGTCCGGTGGACTGGGCTACGATGACGGGGGTCACCAGCAGCGTCGCCGAGGCTATGAGGCTGAACTGCGCGCCGTAGCCAAAGGAGGCGAGCCAGGAAGGGTTCTCGCCCACCTCGTAGCGTGGTCTCTGTGTAGAGGAAGTTGCCAAGTCGGCCTCCGCCCACGGGATGACTGTAGCCCCGCGCGGCAGCCTAAAAGATAACACAAAGCGTTCCGCGTGGTGGCTCGGGTTCGTATTGCGGCAGCTACCCCAATCAACTATCATACGCCCACTGGACGGGGTCGCCATCGAAGGGGAGGCGCTATGCCAAACGGCCAATCGCTGATAGACGAATTGAAGGCAGTGGTGGGCGAACAGTACGTTATCCACACGCCGGAAGACCTCATAGTGTTCGAGTACGACGGCTCCGTGGACAGGGCCATGCCACTGGCGGTCGTTGTCCCCTCGACCGTGGAAGAGATTTCTCGAGTAGTCAGACTGGCTGCCGGCAACGGGGTTCCCATCATCCCCAGGGGAGCGGGCACCGGGCTGAGCGGGGGAGCCATCGCCGAAACCGGCGGCATCGTGCTCGCGCTAACCCGGATGACGCGCATCCTGGAGGTGGACGTCGACAACCGGGTCGCCATCGTGGAGCCCGGTCTCGTAAACCTCGATCTGACTACGGCCGTATCGAAGCACGACCTTTATTACGCCCCGGACCCTTCCAGCCAGCGCGCCTGCACAATCGGCGGGAACGTGGCCGAGAACTCCGGCGGCCCTCATTGTCTCGCCTATGGGGTGACCACCAACCACGTGCTCGGCATGGAGGTTGTGCTGGCGGACGGGTCGGTAGTGTGGATGGGCGGCAAGACGCGAGAGCACCCCGGATACGACCTGCGCGGCGTGCTCATAGGCTCGGAGGGGACGCTGGGCGTGGTGACGAAGGTGGCGGTGCGGCTGCTGCGCCAGCCCGAGGCGGTGAAGACGCTGCTGGCGGTCTTCAGGCATCTCGACGACGCGAGCGCCGCTGTGTCTGGAATCATCGCGGCGGGGATAGTGCCGGCGGCCATCGAGATGATGGACGACCTGTGCATTCAGGCCGCCGAGGAGGCGGTGCACGCGGGCTATCCCGCCGACGCGGGGGCGGTGCTGCTGGTGGAGGTCGACGGCCTGCTCGAATCGGTCGAAGAAGAGGCGGAAGAGATAGAGGAGGTCTGCCTACGATACGGGCCGATGGAGATACGCACCGCGACGGACGCCGCCGACCGCGAGCGGCTGTGGTCGGGACGAAAGGGCGTGCTCGGCGCGCTGGGGAGACTGGCGCCCAACTACTACCTGGTCGATGGCACGGTGCCTCGCACCAAGCTGGTCGAGGTGTTGGGACGGGTGCGCGAACTATCGGCCGAATCGGGTTTCCCAATCGCGAACCTGCTGCACGCTGGCGACGGCAACCTGCACCCGTCGGTGCTTTTCGACGAGCGCAAGCCGGGCGAGACGCAGCGGGTGCTGGACGTGGGCGGCGAGATTCTGCGGGTGTGCGTGGAGGCGGGCGGCGTGCTGTCGGGTGAGCACGGAATCGGGCTGGAGAAGCAGGAGTACATGCCGCTGATGTTCACCGATGACGACATGGAAGCGATGACGCAGCTGAAGCCCGCTTTCGCTACCAACGACATGTTCAACCCGGCCAAGATATTCCCCACCGGGGCGTCGTGCTCCGACCTGTCGCGCTCGGCCGCGATCGCGAGGGCCGGCGCGGACGCCTGGATATAGGCTGCCGGGCGGCGCTGGGCATGTCCGGTATTCACGCGCAGGCGTTCGAGCGAGTGCCGCCCAGTTCGGATGTCTACGACGTCGACGGTATGCGCCCCGAAACGCTGTTGCGCCCGGAGGATATCCGAGAGCTTGGATCGCTGCTGGCGTACCTCAACAGCCAGTCACTCGCTACCGCGCCGCGGGGCGGGGGCACGCGCATGACCGTGGGCAATGCCATACGGCGGCTGGACGCGGTGGTGGACCTGAACGGCATGAACGGAGTGGTCGCGCACAATCCGGGCGACCTGACGCTGACGGTAGAGGCGGGCATTACATTGGAGGCGGTCCAGGATACGCTCGCGCCTCACGGCCAGTTTCTGGCGCTGGATGCGCCGTTGCCGGGTCGCGCTACTGTCGGCGGCACGCTGGCGTCGGGCGCGTCCGGCCTGCTCCGTTGGCAGTATGGCAACGCACGGGACCTGGTTATCGGCATGAAAGTCGCGATGGCGAGCGGGGCCGTCGTAAAGAGCGGCGGCGAGGTTGTGAAGAACGTGAGCGGCTACGACATGGCGCGGCTTCACCTGGGAGGGCTGGGCACACTGGGCGTCATCGGCGAGGTGTCTTTCAAGCTTACGCCGCTGCCGCGCCGGGAGTGTACGCTAGTGGCATCTTTCTCCACCATGGCGGCCTGTGTCAGGGCCGGAATGGACGTGTTCCACAGCCATGCGACGCCGCTTTCGCTGGTCGCGTTCGACGCGTCGGTCAGCCGGCGGATGGACGCATCAGTAGACAGCCCGGACTTCGCCGTCGCCGTGAGGCTGGGCGGCCGGCCGCGCTCGCTGGAGCGCCAGGTCAGGGACTGTGCCGAGCTCTTTGAGAAGGCGGGCGCGGCCGAGGTGGACGCTGTCGAAAGGGACGCAGCTGCCAGGTTGTGGCGCGGGCTGGCGGACTTCGGATGGGACGTGGAGACGGAGCCGTTGGCGGCGGCGCGGGCGTCGGTGTTGCCAACGGCGGTGGGGCCTTTGCTCGAGAGCTTGGCCGCGTCCGGTGCGGTTGGGTGCGCCGGGCCTTCAGTCGTCGCGCAGCCGGGCTACGGCGGCCTTTCGCTGTTCTGGTTCGAGGGCGAGGAAGGGCAGTCTGAGCAGGGCGTCCTGGAGGCCGTGTCCGGCGCGCGGGCGGCGGTGCACGCCGCAGGCGGGCGGTTGGTGATAGAGCGCTGCCCGCCCAGTGTCAAGGCCGCGATGGACGTTTGGGACGACATGGGCGAGTCGCTTGACGTTATGCGGCGGATGAAAGAGCAGTACGACCCCGGTTCGATTCTGAACCCGGGCCGGTACGCGGGCGGAATCTGATGGTCGATAGCCAGAAAATCGCGCCGGGAGCGTTGTTCGCGGGGCCGGACGCGCCGGACGAGGACGAGCTGTACCGGTGCGTGCACTGCGGATTCTGCCTCCAGGCTTGCCCGACGTACATCGATACCGGCCTGGAAACGGAGTCGCCGCGCGGGCGCATCGCGCTGATGAAGGCGGTGAATGAGGGCCGCATAGGCATTACGCCCGGTGTGGTGCGCCACTGGGATATGTGCATACAGTGCCGCGCGTGCGAGGTGGCGTGCCCGTCCGGCGTCAATTACGGGCAGCTCATCGAGTCGACAATGAGCCAGGTGGAGCGCGGGCGAAAGAGCGGAATGCTGGCCAGGGTGGCGCCGGCGGTGATGGAGAACCGGCGCAGGCTCGGCCTGGTCGTCGGAGCACTGAGCGTTTACCAGCGATCCGGCCTGCAATCGCTGGTGAGAAAGAGCCGCGCGCTGAGGCTGCTGCCGGGCAACCTGGCGGAGCTCGAGAGCTCGTTGCCAGCCATCGAGGGCGCTCGCTTCAAAGCGGAAGGGCAGGTGATTCCAGCACAAGGGGAGCGCCGCGCCACGGTCGCGCTGCTGTCGGGATGCGTGATGCCGATGGTGAACGGGCCGCAGATGTCGGCGGCGGCCAGGGTGCTGGCCCGGAACGGCTGCGACGTGGTGGCGCCGCGGGGCCAGGTGTGTTGCGGTGCGATCAGTTCGCACGTGGGAGACCTGGACTCGGCGCGTAAGCTGGCGCGCCGAAACGTGGACGAGTTTCTGGACGCCGGCGTCGATGCGGTTGTTGTCGCCTCCGCCGGCTGCGGGACTCGGATGAAGGAATACGGCCACCTGCTCAGGCGCGACGCCGGCTACGCCGCGAAAGCTGAGCGGCTGAGCGGTATGGTCAAGGACATCCACGAGTTCCTGGTGAAGTTGCCGTTCGAGCCGCCTTCCGCGAGTCTTGAATACCGCGTGACGTACCAGGACTCGTGCCACCTGGCGAATACGCAGCGGGTGGTGGAGCAGCCCAGGCAGATACTGCGGTCGATTCCGGGCGTGGAGTTCGTGGAGCTGCCCAACGCCTCACGGTGCTGCGGCGCGGGAGGCACCTACACCATCACGGAGCGGGAGTCGTCGCTTCGCGTGCTGGCAACTAAGATGGCCGCGGTGCGGGAGACGGGCGCGAACGTGGTGGCGACGGCGAACCCAGGCTGCGTGATGCAGCTTCAGTACGGCGCGCGGCGCGAGGGCCTTGCGGCGCGGACGGTGTACGTGACGGACCTGCTGGACGAGGCGTATGGGCTTGAAGAAGGTCGGAGCGACTTGGTAAGTTAGTTCGGCGCATGGCTGCGCGCCTCAATGTGAAAACTGATTCTACAATAACATGGAGGACGATAGATGGACCTGGGACTTAAGGACAAGGTGGCGCTGATAACGGGCGGTAGCGACGGCATCGGGAAGGCCGCCGCCATGGTGATGGCAGGTGAGGGCGCGAAAGTGGTCATCTGCGCGCGCAGGGGCGACGTGCTGGAGCGCGCCGCAACCGAAATCAGGGAGCAGACGGGCGGCGACGTGATGGCCGTTCCCACGGACGTGACGGATCCCGACCAGATTCAGGCGCTGTTCGACCGGCTGATCGAGGCGCACGGACGCATCGACATACTGGTGAACAACGCGGGAACGTCCTCGGCGGCGTACTTCGAGAACGTTTCGGACGAGACGTGGAGATACGACATCGAGTTGAAGGTGTTCGGCGCGATTCGCTGTTCGCGGCTGGCGATACCGCACATGAAGGCTCAGGGCGGCGGGCGCATCATCAACATCACCACACCCGGCGGCAAGGCCCCGGCGGCCCACTCGGTGCCGACATCGGTAAGCCGGGCGGCGGGCATCGCCCTGACGAAGGAGATGTCCAAGGACTACGCCGCGGACAACATCCTGGTCAACACGGTCTGCATCGGCCTCATCAAGAGCGGCCAGCACGAGCGTCGCTGGGAGCAGCAGAGCGCGGAGCATCCGGAGCTCACGCTGGACGCCTGGTACGACCAGATGGGTAGCCGCGTGCCGTTGGGTCGCGTGGGCGAGGCGGAGGAGGCAGGCGAGCTCATCGCGTTCCTGGCGTCCGAGCGCGCCAGCTATATTACCGGAGTCGCTGTCAACATCGACGGCGGCACGTCCGCGGTGGTGTAGTGTGGTATAGTAAGAAAAGTGAGCGACATGGCCATTCAATCGTTACCGTCCCCCGCCTACGACGTGGAGTACGATGCCGCAATAGTCGAGACGTTCAGAAAGTACTCTTCCGATACCAGCGGGGCGGGTTACATCCTGCCGCGCCTGCGGCCGGGAATGCGCTTGGTGGACGTTGGCTGCGGCCCCGGGCTGCTGTCGGTGGGCATGGCCAAGGCCGTCGCGCCCGGCGAACTGCACGGCGTTGACGACGCTCAGTCCAGGATAGAGCTTGCCGAGTTCCTCGCCAGGGAGAACAACTTGAGCAACGCCTTCTTCCACGTGGGCAGTCCGCTCGCCCTCCCCTTCGAGGACGACTCGTTCGACGTGGCCCATTGCCACAACATCCTTACGTACATCCCGGACACACAGGTGGCGCTGGCGGAAATCAGGCGCGTGCTGAAGCCCGGCGGCATTCTGGCGTGCCGTGAAATGATAGTCGAATCGTGCTTCACGAAGCCCGACTTCGGCGTGCTGCAAAGGTCATGGGAGATGTTCGTGGACGTCCTGTCGGCAGAGAACGCCCATCCGCACATGGGCAAAGATTTGAAGGGCGATCTTGTGGATGCGGGATTCGAGAGCATAGAGATGTCGGGGTCGTTCGGCATGTACGACACCCCGGAAGACAGGTACTTCATCTACGAAGTCGCCAGGCAGTGGCTGTTGACGCCGGACATCATGGAAGTGGCTGTTACGCATGGAGCGACCACCCAACAACTGTGCGATCGAATCAGCGACGCCTACGCCAGATGGAGGGACCACGACGGCGCCTTCTGTGGCCTGGCATGGGGCCAGGCCGTAGCGAGCAACCCGTAAACGCGGCCCGCGCGCGTATCGAAGATCGCCATAAATGGCCTTATGGAGAGGGCCTTGACCGAACGAACGCAGATTTCGCCCGACTACATGTCGAATTTCAGCGAAGAGATTCTTGAGCACTTCAAGAGGTACTCGGCCGAGCAAAACGCCAAGTTCCTGCTGCCGCGCCTGCGGCCCGGCCTGAGCGTCATAGACGTGGGCTGCGGCGTGGGGGCGGTATCCGTGGGACTGGCGAAGGCGGTCGAGCCGGGGGAACTGCACGGCGTCGACGCGGACGAGGTAAAGGTCAGGATGGCCCAGTCCATTGCCAGGGAAAGACGGCAGTACAACGCCCACTTCCAGGTGGGCGACCTGCTGGAACTGCCATTCTCGGACGACTCGTTCGACGTGGCCCATTGCCACAACGTGCTGATGTACGTTCCGGATACGCGGGCGGTGTTTGCGGAGATCAGGCGCGTCCTAAAGCCCGGCGGCATCGTGGCATGTCGGGAATTGATGGTCGAATCGTGCTTCAGCCACCCCGACTTCGGCATACTCAGAAGGTCGTGGGACATGTTCGAAGACATCCTCTCGACTGACGGCGCGCATCCGCAGATGGGCAAGAATCTGAACGGCCTGTTGACCGAGGCCGGATTCGAGAACATAATCCGGTCCGCATCTTTCGACTTGTACGACACGCCCGAAGACGTTAACTTCATCTACACGGTACTCCAGCAGTGGTTCCTGGCGCCGGAGATAGTGGAAACCGCGGTGATGTACGGGGCGGCCACCCAAAAGATGTGCGACCAAATCCGCAACGCCTACGACAGGTGGAAGGACCACTCAGGGGCTTTCTCCGCCTTGGCTTGGGGCGAGGCGATAGCGGTTAATCCGTAGGCGCGCGCGGGCCTATGCCCGCTCCATTTACGTCTCTCCTCTCTGTCCGCGCTGGCGCAGGGCGTGGTCGATCAGCACGAGGGCCATCTGCGCCTCGACTATGGGCACGGCGCGCGGGAGCACGCAGGGGTCGTGGCGGCCGCGCGGCTCTAGCACGGTGGGGTTGCCGTCGGCGTCCACGGTCTCCTGGGGGCGCATGATGGTGGCGGTGGGCTTGAAGGCTGCGCGGATGACTATGTTCTCCCCGTTGCTGATGCCGCCCTGTATGCCGCCGGAGCGGTTGGTGCGCGTCCTGATGCGGCCTGAGTCGTTGTAGAACAGGTCGTTGTGCTCGGAGCCGGTCATGGTGACGCCGCCGAAGCCGGAGCCGACCTCGAATCCCTTGCAGGCGGGCAGGGAGAGCATGGCCTTGGCGAGGTCGGCCTCCAGCTTGTCGAACACCGGCTCGCCGAGGCCGGGCGGAACGTCCCGGGCCACGGCCTCGACAACTCCGCCGAGGGAGTCGCCGTCCTTGCGGGCCTCCTTGATGCGCTCGATCATGCGCACGGCCATGTCCTGGTCGGGGCAGCGCGCGATGTTCGCCTCGACCTCTGCCTGGGTTACGGTGTCGGAGTCCACCTCGGCGGTGAGCTTCCAGACCTGCTTGACGTAGGCGACGATTTCCACGCCGTAGTCGCGGGCGAGCAGCTTCTTGGCGACGGCACCGGCGGCCACTCGCCCGACGGTCTCACGGGCGCTGGCGCGGCCGCCTCCCTTCCAGTTGCGAATGCCGAACTTGGCGTCGTAGGTGTAGTCGGCGTGGGAGGGCCTGTACTTGGTGCGCATGTGCTCGTAGTCCTTACCGCGAGCGTCCTGGTTCCACACGCCGATGAGTATGGGGGTGCCAAGCGTCAATCCGTCGAAAACGCCCGATAGGATCTCCGCCCTGTCGCCCTCCCTGCGCTGCGTGGAGATTTCGCTCTGGCCCGGCCTGCGGCGGTCCAACTCCTTCTGGATGTCATCGACCGAGAGTTCGAGCCGGGGCGGGCATCCGTCGATCACAACGCCCATGGCGTCGCCGTGAGATTCGCCCCAGGTGCTGATTCTGAATAGCTGTCCAAAAGTGCTGGCCACGAGGTGTGCACCTCCGTTCGGCTGAGGCGTGACGCCAGGACTGCAAGCCGCTACAAACCTATGATTACGTATGGTATCATCGCAGGCGAGCGGGCCGTGGGCAAGTCTGAGGCTGTTCTTGCGGCCGCTAAGTGCAGGTTGAAGCGGGCCCGGGTTGAACACCTGCGCGCGCCTGTCGCGCTGGTCGCGAATGAGCGTCGCGCGCAGCCCGGGCCCATAACCCTCTCCCCCTCTCAACGCCTTGGTGTCCCACGCCTCACACAATCTCGTGTTCGCTATGGCAGACAGGCTAGTACCAAGTCCAGTTAGTTTTGCCATTTGTGGGGCTGCCCCCGCCCCTAGATTCCCGCTTTCGCGGGAATGACGACAAGCCAGCGTCACATGCCATAATCAGGTGGAAACGGTACTAGATGAACGATAACGACGGTCGAGCATCTCCCGCTGATGCGCGTCCCGGCGCCGCTACGGGGGCGACGCAGCGCCTGCCGCCGGATAGCGGCTCTGAGGGCGGTTGGCGTAACTCGTTCAGGTCGCTGTCCAACCGCCATTTCCTCTTCCTGTGGCTGGGGCAGTTGGCAATCATGGCGGGTATGCAGATGCAGATGCTCGCCAGGGGTTACCTGGTGTACGACCTCACCGGCTCCGCTACCATTCTCGGCATAGTCAACGCCGGGTCGTCGGTGCCGATGCTGACGCTGGTGCTGTTCGGCGGGGTGATCGCCGACAGGGTGGACCGCAAGCGAATAATCCAGGCGGGCCAGGTGGGGGCGCTGCTGATCGTACTGGGCGTGGGCGTTTCGATTACCACCAACACGGTGACTTGGTACCACCTGCTAACGGCGTCGGTGCTCCAGGGGGTGCTGTTCGCGCTGATGGGGCCGGCGAGACAGGCCATCATTCCGCAGATGGTGGGCAAGGAGCTGCTGACGAACGCGATGGCGTTGAACGCGGCGGCGATGAGCGTGACGACGCTCGTGGCGCCGGCGATAGCGGGCAACGCCTACGCTCTGCTGGGGCCGGACCGCGTGTACTACATCATCACCGCGTTGGGGCTGTTGTCGGTGGTCTTTACGACGTTCATTCCGGGAGGACGCGGAACGTCCGGCAGGGGCGGGGGCAACGCGCTGGAGCAGATTCGCGCCGGGTTCTCGTACATCCTGGCCAGTCCGCTGGTGCGGACGCTGCTGTTCATGGGGTTGGCCACCACTCTGCTGGCGATTCCGTTCCGGTTTCTGCTTCCGGTGTTCGTGGTGGACATCTATCTGCGTGGTCCTGAGGCGATGGGTCTGCTGACGGCGATCATGGGCGCCGGCTCGCTGATAGGCTCGCTTTACATCGCGTCGCTTGGCAAGCGAAACCGCGGGCTGATACTGATAGGGGCGAGCTTCGCCTCCGGCATTGCGCTGGCGCTGGTGTCGGCGATTCCCTACTACACTTGGGCCGTGGGCTTCATGGTACTGCTGGGGCTCGGCGACGCGGGACGGCGCGCCTTGAACCAGTCGCTCATCATGGAAGTTTCCGAGGACCAGTATCGCGGGCGCGTGATGAGCGTGTTCATGATGAACTTCGGGCTGATGCCGTTGGCGGTGCTGCCCGTGGGAGCCCTGGTGGACTGGCAGGGAGGGCAGGTGGCGATCGGCATTCTTTCGGGGTTGCTAATCGCCACCGCGACGTCCGTTCTCGTGTTCTCTCCCAGGCTGCGCGGGTTGCAGTAGCGGGGCGGCGAGTGGTTAGTTGTTAGTTGTTAGTAGTCAGGAGCAGGAATGGCTTGCGCGTCCGATTTGGGGTTGTGCAGACCGACGGGTGTAACAGGTCGCATCGCGCAAACCCGCCCATCCCCTGCCATTTGAGGGAAAGGAGATGGGCGAGCGGTTCGCGGGCGAGGTTACTTGGCGTTGGCGGCCTGGAGTTCGAGGGAGGCGGACTCTACCTCGTCCAGCCTGGCGGCGATTACGGACGGCTTGAGACCGGCGGCGTGGTCCGGGTATCCGGCGCGCTCCAGCATGGGGGCGAGCTTGCCGCCGCGGAACAGGTCGAGCGCCCAGCGCAGCGGGTCGGGCGCGGTGGTCATGTCCAGGTACAGCCGCTGGTTCTTGGCGCGTGGGCCGTAGTGGTAGTGGGGAGCGACCTCGAAGCAGTCGAAGGTCAGGAGCTCGTGCTCCTCGTTGCCGACGTCGCCCAGCACGTGAATCGCCACTCCCCGGTCGCCGCCCAACTCACGGAACTCGATTCCGAACCGCACAGGGCCGGCCTCGACGATGACGTCGCCGCGGTTGTGGACGACGGTGCTGCGGTTGTCGCGGGACATCTGCCGGGCCTTCGCCTCGACCTCGTCCAGCGTGGCGGATAGCGCGTCCGAGTCGGCGCCAGAAGCGAGCTCTTCGTAGCCCGCCCGGGTGTACATCTCGGCGAGACGGTTGCGTAGCTGGTCGAGAGTCCACTCCAGCGGGTCGCCTTCCGTAGTCTTGTCCAGCATCAGCCGCTCGTTCTTCTTCATGGGGCCGTAGTGGTAGTGGGGCACGTGGTCGAAGCAGTCGAAGCGCAGGATTTCCACGTCTTCACCGTCCACCTCGCCCAGCGCGTGCAGGCACAGCCCCTGGTCGTTGAGCTCGTCGCGGTACTCCAAACCGAACTTGATTGGGCCGTCACCGATGATTACGTCGCCTAGCTCTGCCATGTCCTCACCTCCTGCTGATGGTCGGGCGCGTGTGCGACCCTACTATGTCAACTTGATGTTGTACAGCGAGACTACGTACCTGTCGTTCACTATGCTCAAACCGTAGGTGATCTCATGCACACCGTTGTCAAAATAGTAAACCATGACAGGTGGCTTGAGTACGGCCATTACGTTAGGACTGAGTATTGGGTCCAAACACAACTGCTTCAGACTCTTCGCCAAAGCAAGTCGTTCCGAGCGTGACAACCTGCGTATCATACGCGCTGCCGGACTGTGCGCGGACAATATCAGCGAGGCTGGCCGGTTCGCCAAGGATAACTCCTTCTTCCTCATCCAAGGTTATCGGTATCCACATACCGCCTTCGGTCATGTGTTTGCAAGCAATCTCGAAAGATTCTCGCAGAAACTGTATCTCGCCTGGCGTCATTTTGCCCTCCTCACGCTCTTACCGATGTACAGTTGTCCTTCGGTGTCCCTGTACATTGGGTTGGCGGGCGAAGCAACCCAATTGTAGAGACAACATGACGCATAGTCAACTTGTTTGGGATTGTCGCAATCCGGGAACGATCGCCGACTCGCGCTGATGCGTTTTCTGCCCGAACCCTCCACCTACAGCTAGAGAGTTCCCACCAGCATCCACGAGTCGCGCCCGTCCTCGTGGACGGGGTACGGTCGTTTTTCCACGCGGAATCCGGCCTCGGACATCAATCGCTCCCAGGTCGCAATGGGGTAGAGGCTGGTGACGTGGAAGTCCTGTTCTATGGTCAGCTTCCCCTCTTTGTTCCAGATGTAGAAGAATATAGATTGCACCGTGTTGTCGTTGGGGTCGGCGTCGTAGTTGTACTCGATGAAGGTGAAATCGAGATCGTCGCGCTTCTCGCTGTGGTGCGATACCCACGTGCCCGGGAAGGTCTCCGTGAAGTCGTCGGGCGTGGTGATGAAGACGCCGCCCGGTCTCAGGTGAGCGCGCGCCGTGGCGAATGTGGCGCCGAGGTCGTCCTCGGTTAGCATGTAGCCGATGGCGTCGTGGATGAGCACGGCGTCGAACAGCCGTCCCAATCGAACGGAGCGCATGTCGCCGACGTGGTGCTCTACGCCGGGGTTGAGACGCCGCGAGTTTTCCAGCATCTTTTCGGACAGGTCCACGGCGGTGGCGTTGAACTCGGCGGTGAGGTGGGAGAGGTTGTGTCCTCCACCGACGCCTAGCTCCAGTATGTCGCGCCTGCCCGGCCCCAGCTTTTCGCGCAGGGTTTCCCGCCAGTACATCGCCTCAACAGCGTAGTGATGCGGCGGGCTGATGAGCGGCCATAAGTGGGCGAACTCGTCGTAGAGGCGGTTTTGCTTCATGGTGGGTCCTACTCTCATTCCCTTCTTGACCCCCATCCTAACCTTCCCCCTGCGAGGGGGAAGGGACTTTTGGCGCCTTGTCTAGCTGGCCGGGGGCACGGCGATGACCGGCACCTCCAGCTCGGTGAGGAGGTTGGAGAACAGCGAAACGTCCTCGTCGATCACGTCCTGGAGGCTGGCGACGTGGGCGTCGACCTTACCCGACACTTCGACGAACACGGTCCTGGCCTGCTCTGTGGGGCCGGCGTCCGCACGGCTCACTACCTTGGACAGGCTGGCGAGCTGGGTGTTGAGGCGGGTGGACATGCGTCCGTTGCCGGGCCTGCGCATGGAGATAAGCTCGCCCTCGATGTCCGAGAGCTTGTCCTTGATGGCCCCCGCGGCCTCCGCGACCGGCTCGGCGGCGGAGCTTCCTGCGGCGCGGCGCTCCCACTCGTCCACCTGTACGCGGACGCGGCGTAGCCGGTTGACGGCCTCGTGCGTTTCCGAAATCTTATCGCGGATGCCGCTGAGCAGCTCGTGCTGGGCCTGGTACTCCTCCGCCGTGGTGACGATGCGCGGGTCCGGGCGGATTTCGAATTGCTGGACGTAACTCTGGCCGTCCACGTCGAGCCGCACCTGGTACGCGCCTGGAGGCGCCTCGGGTCCGGCGAACATGGAGTTGTAGGAGAGGCCGTGCAGGCTTTCGCCCTCAACGGGCGTCGGGCCGGGGTAGCGCAGGTCCCACACGAAGAGGTTCGTGCCCGCGTTGGCGCGCACGCGGGGCCGCGCGTCGGAGTCGCTGGAGTAGGACACTATCTCATCGCCGTCGCCATCCAGGAACGTGAGCGACACCGCGCCCTCCGGCGCGTCGGCGAGGTAGTAGCGAACCAGCACGCCGTCGGGCGGGTTCTGCCCGGCGTCGAGGTACACGCGGGATACCTCGCCATCGGGGTCAACCGTCTGGTCGTAGGTGGCGACCAACGGATTCGGCCCCTGGTAGTTGCGGCCGGACTGCGGGTTGGCGACGTACTCCGGTGCGACGTAGCCGGGGTACAGGGGGAAGCGGTAGGCCGCTCCCGGCGCGAACAGGTGGGCCGAGCTCTGGGCGACCTCGCCGCTTATCTGGCGCAGGGGCGATACGTCGTCCAGTATCCAGAACGAGCGACCGTGGGACGCAATCACGAGATCGTTGTTCTTGACCACGAGGTCGTGTACCGGCACTGCGGGGAGGTTCAGGCTGAGCGGGTTCCAGTTGGCGCCGTCGTCGAACGAGACGTACACGCCGGTCTCTGTGCCGGCATAGAGCAGGCCGCGCTTTGCCGGGTCCTCGCGGACCACGCGGACGAAGTCGCCATCGGGGATGCCGTTCGTGATGGCAGTCCAGGTGTTGCCGTAGTCGGTGGTCTTGAACACGTAGAGAGTCGTGTCGTCCAGCCTGTAGCGGTGGGCGGCAACGTAGGCGGTGGCCTCGTCGTGGGGGGACGGCTCGACGGACGCGACCATGGCAAAGTCGCCCATGCCGGGCGGCGTGACGTTCTCCCACGTCTCGCCGTCGTCGCGGGACACGTGGACGAGGCCGTCGTCGGAGCCGGCCCAGAGCAGGCCGGGCGTGACGGTCGATTCGGCGAACGCGAAGACTGTGCAGTAGATTTCGGCGGTGCCGCCCTCCAGGGTTATGGGGCCGCCGGATACCTGGAGCTTGCTCTCGTCGTTGCGGGTGAGGTCCGGGCTGATAATCTCCCAGCTATCGCCCTCGTTGCGGGTGCGGAAGATGTGGTTGCCGGTGATGTAAACGGTCTTCTGGTCGTGCGGGGAGATGACGATGGGCGCGGTCCAGGCGAAGCGGTACTTCAGGTCGATCGCGCCCATAGCGCGGGAGGCCTCGGGCCAGGGGTCGACGTCCTTGGCCTGGCCGGTGGCGTGGTCGTATCGGGTGAGCTGGGTGCTTCCGCTATGGGCGCTGTAGACGATGTTCGAGTTCTCCTGGTTCACGGCGACGAAACCAGCCTCGCCACCGGCCACCTGGTACAACTCGGCGGCGCCGATAACGCCGGCACGCGAGCGGCTGGGGACCGACATCGTGAGGTTGTCCTGCTGGGCGCCGTAAACGCGGTAGGGGAACTGGTCGTCGGTGACGACGTGGTAGTACTGGCCGGTGGGCTGGTTGTAGATGGACGACCAGGACAGCCCGCCGTTGTAGGTGACGCAGGCGCCGCCGTCGTTGCCCTCGATCATGCGCTGGGGGTTGCGCGGGTCTATCCACAGGTCGTGGTTGTCGCCGTGCGGCGTGGGCAGGAGCGAGAAGTTGCGGCCGCCGTCGATGGAGCGCCAGGCGGAGAATTCGAGCGCGTACACCGTCTCGGCGTCCTGGGGGTCGGCGAAGATGTGGGTGTAGTACCAGGGGCGGCCGCGGATGTCGCCGGTGTCGGTGAGGAGCTCCCAGTTGTTGCCGCCGTCGTCCGAGCGGAAGAGGCCGCCGTTCTGCGACTCGATGAGCGCCCACACTCTGCCGGGCCGGGCCGGCGAGGCGGCGACTCCGATTCTGCCCATGATGCCATCGGGCATACCGGGGCGCGAGGAGATGTTCTCCCAGGTGTCGCCGCCGTCGGTGGACTTGTAGAGGCCGCTGTCTTCGCCGCCGCTTTCGTGTATCCAGGGGTAGCGCTGGGCCTGATAGATGGCGGCGTACAGGATGCGGGGGTTGTTCGCGTCCATGGAGATGTCCACCGCGCCGGCGCGGTCGCTCTTGTGCAGGACAAGCTCCCAGGTCTCGCCGCCGTCCTTCGAGCGGTACACGCCCCGCTCGGGGTTGCGTCCGTAGGCGTGGCCGAACGCGGCGACGTAAACGAGGTCCGGGTCTTGCGGGTGGACTCGCACGCGGGCTATGTGGCGGGTGCGCTCCAGCCCGACGTTTCGCCAGGTGGCGCCGCCGTCGGTGGACTTGTACACGCCGTCACCGTGGGAGACGTTCTGGCGGATGCAGGACTCGCCGGTGCCGACGTACACGACGTTGGGGTCGGAGTCGGACACGGCGACCGCGCCGACGGAGGCGACGTTGAATTGGCCGTCGGAGACGTTGCGCCAGTTGGTGCCGCCGTCCTCGGTCTTCCAGACGCCGCCGGAGCACGCGCCGAAGTAGAAGGCGCCTTGGTGGACGGGGTCGCCCGCGACGGCGACGACCCTGCCGGCTCGGAAGGGGCCGATGCATCGCCATTCGAGGGCGTTGTAGAGCTTGTGGTCGATGGCTGCCATGGGTTGCCTCCCGTTGCGCACTTGAGACTGGTGTACCGGCATTGACGTTAGCACCGGCGGTTGGGCGGCGTCAACTGAGACTCGGGCCGTGCGCCGACTTGGGGTTGCCTGACGCCTCCAATGCCATCCTTTCAGCGAAATCCGCACTATTCTGCACCATTGTGCACAATCCGTAGCTGGGGGCGCCGGCGGTTCTGCGCAATTCTGTACTGCCGCAGTGGGCACTTCGTGGCAAAAGTGTCGCGCAGGGTGGCAGAAGAGGACAGGGGTGGGGAGCGGTTGCGCTCCATTCGGCACCCCCATCCTAACCTTCCCCCTGCGAGGGGGAAGGGACAACGCGGTCGATCCCTCGCGCGGGCGGGTTTGAAGCCCGTCCCTATCGTGGGCGATAATAGCACGTATGTGCGTGTATTTCAAGAGCGGTGGCGAAATTGCGGGGTAAGGGGCGGTATCGTGGGAAGAAATTGGGCAGGCGTGGGGACGTGGTTGAGCGTGGGTGGGCGTGTGGGTGGAAGAGACGGGGCACGGAGGGCGCAGGAAAGTGGCACTTTTTTCGGGGTGAGGCGGGCGCGAATGGTATAATTCGCCGCCATGGGAATGGAGAAACAGGGCGACGAGAGGGAGCACGGACAGGCGTCCCCTTTACGACGACGTGTTCCACTGTCGTACTGGCGAAGGCATGACGACGAGCCGGAGAGGTGGAACTGGTCGCCTCGGTGGTTGGCGCGCGCGGCTTTGAGGACCGTGCGCACCAGCCGGGCGCTTGCCGTCCTGCTGGCGCTGGCGCTCTTGACGGTCGCCAATATCGCTTACGACTGGTATGGGCCGCTCCGGTTCATCTCAGCGCCAGCGTCGTCCGCGAGTTCGACTCCGGGGCCAGATTCGTGGCCCATGCTGGGGCGGGGGCCGGACCGCAACGCCTTCGCGCCGGAGGTCGATTTTACTGCGGCTCCGCAGGTGGCGTGGCGGTTCGACCTCGGCGCCACACTGAGCGCATCCCCCATCGTGCACGAGGGGCGGTTGTTCGTGGCGGGCGAGAGCGGCCGGGCGGTGTGCCTGGACGCGCGTACCGGGGACCTGGTCTGGGAGCGGGACCTGGGGTCGGCGGTGCGCTCATCGCCCGCCGCGGCAGGGGGCGTGGTGGTGTTCAGCACGCTGGGCGGCGCCGCCGAGGCGTTCGACGCCTCCAGCGGCGAGCGGCTCTGGCGGTATGAATTCGAGGAACAATCTCTTGCGCCGCCGACGGTGTTCGAGGGCGTGGTGTACGTCGGTTCCAACGACTGGCATCTTTACGCGCTGGATCTGCTGACAGGTGAGTTGCGATGGAAGTACAAGGCGCGGGACTCGGTGCGGTCGGGGCCGTCTATCAGTGACGGGGCGGTGGTATTCACGGACGTGACCAACCGGCTGTACACGCTGCGCCGGGACACGGGGACGTTTCGGATGGACTTCAAGACGGCCGGGCCCGGTGAAGGGGGGCGTCGTGTTGCAGGGCAAGCTCGGATACGTGGCCGACCGGGGCGGACGAGTGCGGGCGGTGGACTGGACGGTGCGCGACCTGCCGCTGGAGAAGGCGCTGTTTCGCATCAGGGCGCAGTTGTATGGCTGGCGGATGCTGAGCGAGGCGCCGGTCCAGAAGGGGTCGGTGTGGTACTTCCGAAAGCGTGGAGAGGAGTTCAGTTCGACGCCGGTCGTCGCGCAGGGCACAGTGTATGCCGCAGCGCGCTCAGGCGCGGTGTACGCGCTGGATCAAGAGGACGGCAGAGTGGTGTGGGAGGCACGGGTCGGGAGAGGCGTCATCGGCTCGCCGGTTGTGCTGGGCCGGACGTTGATTGTGGGAGACGAAGGCGGGACGCTGTACGGATTCGATGCGCGCAACGGAGGCGAGAAGTGGAGCGTGGGACTGGAAGGCGGGCACGTTGGGGCGGCGGCGTTCGCGTTCGGGATGGTGTATGCGGCGACGGAGTCCGGCGCGGTGTACGCGCTTAACTAAGCAGGGCCTTTTCATTCTCGTCTCTCGTTTGGGAGTTGGGAGTTGAGGGCTGACAGGGGTAGGAGTTGAGAATAGCAGTAGTTGTGCCGGCGACGTCACCCCCATCCTAACCTTCCCCCATCAAGGGGGAAGGAACTTTGAAAAGGCCCTGTCAATTGAGACTGTAAACTTGACACGGCATTAACAATGCCGTATAAATGCCGATTCAAGTACAGTCCGCAATTCGCGGTCTGATTCCTGAAGCAGTACGGAGGTGAAATACGCAGAGACTGCTGACTCAGGTAAAGGGGAAGAGGAAGAGAACGACTCGATCTAACGACAAAGGAGGTTAGGTTTGAAAGCACTAAGATTGCTGCCGCTCGCGCTTATCGTCGCTTTGGCGATGGTCGTGTTGGCGTGCAGTTCGGCAGATGAAGATGAACCTGCGCCCACATCTGCACCGGCGCAGCCGACTGCCATGATGGCGGCGCCCACCCAGGCGCCGGCCATGGAGGCGCCTACCGCGGCTCCTGAACACATGCAGGAGGGCGGCACGGTGAAGGTCGTTGGTCACGCGGCCACGTTCACATGGGTCGACCCTCACGCGACCGGACTGATTATGACAGGCTTTGTGGGCCGGCAGGTCTATGAGCAGTTGTTCACACGCGACGGCGAATTCAACGTGCAGCCGCAGCTTGTGGAAGAGTGGAGCACAAACAACGACAGCACGGTCTGGACGTTCAAGCTGCGCGAAGGCAAGACCTTCCACAACGGCGCCCCGCTGAGGGTTGAGGACGTCATCGAGAGCATAAAGCGCAACGCGGTGCTGAGCAGCATCTCGCGCTCGTACTACAGGGGCTTCTCGGGCAAGGAAGCCAGCGACAGCGTCAAGGCTGACATCGAGCACATGTTCCAAAAGGTGGACGACACGACCTTGACAGTGACGCTTGACAAGCCCTCTTCGTACATCCTCACCATCATGGCGCAGATAGACCCGTACATGCCTTCGGTCATGCACGAAGACATCTGGAAGAACCCCGCCGGAGGCAAGGGCGACGAGGCCACCAAGACGGCCATCGGGACCGGCCCGTTCAAGTTCGACGAGTGGGTGCCGGGTAAGGGCATCTTCCTTTCCCGCAACGATGAATTCCTGGCCAGGACCGAGCCCTACGACTTCCTGTCGGGCAAGCTGGAAGTGCTGGTCGATAAGCAAGAGGTTCTGGCGATTGCCGACCACGCCGCCCGTGGAGCCGCGCTCCAGACGGGTGAGGTCCACTTCCTGGACGACTTCAAGCTGGACGTGGCGAAGACGCTGGAGGGGAACAGCGATATCCAGGTGCAGCGCGTGGGCCGCATGAACATGGGCACCACGAACTGGAACCAGTGGAAAGAGCCTTTCAACAACCCCAAGGTGCGCCAGGCGGTCGCCATCGCGCTGCCGATTGACCGCATCATGACGGCTGCCATCGGAGACGCGGAGTGGTGGCAGCAGTGCGCATTCTACATTCACTGCGGCACCAAGTGGAGCGAAGGCGCACAGGGCTACGGCGACCAGTACCAGTCCATCTCCGGTGACGCCGAGAGGGCGGCGGCGATAGTCGAGGCCGAGGGCGTCAAGGGCCAGCACGTGCGGATAATCTCCGTTGACAGCACCTTCATTCCCGAAGCGGCCCTTGTCATCAGGGAGACGCTGGAAGGCATAGGCTTTACGGCGGAAATCCTGGCGGTCGATACCGCGGCGAGCGGCGAGATGCAGCGCGCACCGGAGCCGACTAACTGGGAGATGAGCATGGGCTGGAGCAACTTCTTCAACGGGGTTGACCCGCTCGGGCCTCACACCAACAGCTATACGAAGGGCAAGTACGACTCGTACTGGCAGGATCCTGGCGACAGGGCGCAGACCATTCGCACGAAGTTCGCAGAGGAACTGGACTTCGCGAAGCAGCTGGAACTGACAAGGCAGTACGACGAGTTGTACTGGGAAGAGTGGCCGCGCAACGTGGCCATGTTCTCCAACCCGCGCGCCTACCGCACAGATGTGCTCGAGGGCGTTGGCAACTGGCTGTACCCGCTGGTCTACGGAGTGTCAGTCAAGAAGTAACGCTTAGCTGACGAACCGACAAGCAATCAATCGGCATGGGCTGACGTTCTCGAAGGTCGCCAAGATCGAAGAGGGCGCCAGCCCTTGCCATAAGTGCTTCCAAAGTGTGCCCGTGCGCGCTTGGTGCGAATCTCCCCGGGAGGTCTCTCAGCATGGCTGTTGATCCAGGTCTACTGAACGCGCTAAGGTGGCGCAACATCGGCCCGCACAGGGGCGGCAGAGTCGTCGCCGTGGCCGGCCATCCCACCGAACCCAACACATTCTACTTCGGAGCGTGCGCGGGCGGCGTCTGGAAGACTATAGACGGCGGCACCTACTGGGAGAACGTCTCGGACGGCTTCTTCACCTCCGCTTCGGTGGGCGCAATCGCCATATCCGAGTCCGACCCCAACGTCATCTACGTGGGAACCGGCGAGGGCAGCATCCGCATCGACGTGACGCACGGCGACGGCGTTTACAAGACCACCGACGGCGGCAAGACCTGGCGCAACGTGGGCCTTAAGGACAGCCGCCACATAGGCCGCGTGCGGATACACCCCAAGAACCCGGACGTAGCCTACGTAGCCGCCTCCGGCCACGCATTCGGCCCCAACAACGAGCGCGGCGTCTATCGCACCACCGACGGCGGCGAAAGCTGGGAGCGCGTTCTCTACAAGAGCGACCACGCCGGCGCGAGCGACCTGTCGATGGACCCCAACAACCCACGGGTCATCTACGCATCCATCTGGCAGCGGCAGCGAACCTTCTGGGAGATGTCCAGCGGCGGCCCCGACAGCGGTCTCTACAAGACGACCGACGGCGGCGACACCTGGACAGAGATAACCCGCAACCCCGGTATGCCCGACGGGCTGATAGGCAAAATAGGCGTTGCCGTTTCGCCGGCCAAGCCCGGCCGCGTGTGGGCGCTGGTCGAGAACAAAGAGAACGGCGGCATGTACCGCTCGGATGACGGCGGCGCGACCTGGGAGCACCTGACGGACGACGAGGGCATACGCGCCCGACCCTGGTACTACACCCACGTTTTCGCGGATCCGCAGGACGCCGAGACCGTCTGGGCGCTTGCGCTGAACTGCTGGAAGTCCACGGACGGCGGGCGGACTTACATTGACGTGGGCACGCCGCACGGCGACAACCACGATCTGTGGATAGACCCACGCAACCCGCTGCGAATGATAGAGGGCAACGACGGCGGCGCCACCGTAACTTACAACGGCGGCGTGTCCTGGTCCACCATCTACAACCAGCCGACCGCGTGCATGTACCACGTGACAACGGACAACCAGCACCCGTATCGCGTGTATGGGACTCAGCAGGACAACAGCGCCATCAGCACTCCCAGCCAGACCTGGAAGGGCGCGATACCGTGGGGCGACAACTACACAGTGGGCAGCTCCGAGAGCGGTCACATCGCCGTCAAGCCGGACGATCCCAACATCGTCTACTCCGGCTCGATCGGCAGCTCCCCCGGCGGCGGCGGCAACATGCTGCGGTACGACCACTCCACCGGCCAGGTGCGAATAGTCACCGTGTGGCCGGAGATGTCCGGCGGAGAGGCGCCTTCTCAGTACAAGTACCGCTTCCAGTGGACGTATCCCATCGTCTTCTCGCCCCACGACCCCAACACGCTTTACGCCACCGGCAACGTGGCGTTCAAGACGACGGACGACGGCACCACGTGGGAGGCGATAAGCCCGGACCTTACGCGCAACGACCCGGAGAAGCAGATCCTGTCCGGCGGCCCCATCTCCTCCGAAGGCGGCGGGGCGGAGGTGTATTGCACCATCTACGCGTTCGTGGAGTCGCCGCACGAGAAGGACCTGCTGTGGGCAGGCTCGGACGACGGGCTGGTACACATCTCGCGCAACGGCGGGGGCGACTGGGAGAACGTGACGCCGCCGGACGTGGAGGCGTGGACGCGCATCGCTATGATCGAGGTCTCGCCGCACGACCCGGCGACTGTGTACATCGCGGCCACGCGGTACAAGCTGGACGACAACCGCCCGATGCTGTACAAGACGAACGACTACGGCAAGACGTGGCAGAAGATCGTGAACGGCATACCGGAGGACGACTTCACCTGGGTTGTAAGGGAGGACTCGGAGCGGCGTGGGCTGCTGTACGCGGGCACGGAGACGGACATCTACGTGTCGTTCGACGACGGCGGGTCGTGGCAGTCGATGCGGTCCAACCTGCCCGTCGTGCCCATCTACGACCTGGTGGTCAAGGGCACGGACCTGGTGGTGGGCACGCACGGGCGCTCGTTCTGGATACTGGACGATATAACCCCGTTGCGCCAACTGACGGACGAGGTGGCGGCGGCGGACGCGCACTTGTTCAAGCCGCGCACGACGCACCGCTTCCCGCCCGCGATGGGGCTGGGACTGGACAGGCGAACCGGCGTTGGAAAGAGCTACCAACTGGCGCTGGGCGTGCCGGCAACGTTCTACTTCGACCAGGACGAGCAGGGTCGCCGGAATCGGAAGTTCGTCGATTCGGGCGAGAACCCGCCCGACGGGGTCGTGGTGTGTTACTATCTCAAGGACAAGCCCGACGGCGAAGTGAGGCTGACCTTCCTCGATTCGGACGGCGAGGTTATCAAGAGCTTCTCCAGCGAGTCGGAGGAGGGGCCGGAAGTTCCGGCCGAGGCCGGCGCCAACCGCTTCCTGTGGAACATGCGCTACCCCGACGCCCGCAAGGTGGAGGGCGAGGAGATGCCGCAGTCCGGTCGGGCCGCGGTCAGTCTGACCGGACCCGTTGCCGCGCCGGGCGCGTACCAGGCGCGGCTGGAGGTCGGCGGGCAGGCGCTGACGCAGGATTTCGAGATAGCGAAACACCAGGCCGTGGAGAGCTCGGACGAGGACCTGAGGGCGCAGTTCGACCTGCTGATCGCGATAAGGGACAAGATCTCCGAGACGCACGATTCGGTGTCGCGGCTGCGCTCGATACGCGAGCAGGTTGCCGGCTGGAAGAGCCGGGCCGAGGGCAGGTCGGGCGCGGAGCCGGTGCTGGATGCGGCGGCCCAGATAGACGACAAGCTGGGCGCGGTCGAGGATGCGCTGTTCAACTCCGGTGGAGCGACGCGGGCGACGGCGACCAAGCTCAACGGCAAGCTGGCGGCGTTGACGGCGGTGGTGTCCAGCGCGGACTGGGTTCCGACGCGGCAGTCCTACGGCGTGTTCGAGGACGTGTCGGCTCGCGTGGATGCCCAGACGGAAGTGGTTCAGAGCGTCATCGACGATGACGTGCCGGCGTTCATATCGCTGATACACGAACTGGAGATACCTACAATAGCGTAGGCGACGCCGCCCCTGGACGGGGCGGCCCCCGGGCCCGGCGCGCCGTGAGCAAGGCGGCGGAGGTGCAACGAAATGTGGCGATACATTGCCCGTAGAATACTGGTGAGCATACCGGTGGTGTTCTTCGTCGCGCTCATTACCTTTTCGATAATGCGCATTGCGCCGGGCGATCCGGTGATGATGCTGATAGGCGACGAAGACGAGCGTCCCGATGAAGAGACTATCAAGGCGCTGGAAAAACAGCTCGGGCTGGACAAGCCGCTTCCCAAGCAGTTCTGGGACTGGTTCGCGGGCGTGTTTACGGGGAACATGGGGGCATCGTTCCGCTCCGGTTTCGAGGTGTCGGAGTTGATTGGACCGCGGCTCCAGCCCTCTATCTCGCTGGCCGTACTAGGGCTGGGATTGGGGGTGCTGGTCGGTGTGCCTCTGGGCGTGATGGCGGCGTGGAACGCCAATTCGCTCATAGACCGAGGTGTGATGCTGTTCGCCGTGCTGGGGTGGTCGGTGCCCGGCTTCTTCCTGGCATACATCCTCATCTTTATATTCGCGGTGGAGTTGGACTTGTTCCCGGTGGTTGGCTACGTGCCGATTTCGGAAGGGTTGTTCGACTTCCTTCGCAGCATGACGCTGCCCGCGTTCTCGGTGGCGATAGCCATTATGGCGCTGGTGGCGCGCATGACCCGTTCGAGCATGATGGAGGTATTGCGCGAGGACTACATCAGAACGGCGCGCTCCAAGGGGTTGCGTGAGAGGATTGTGATGGTGCGGCACGCGCTGAAACCGGCGTCGATTCCTGTAGTCACCATCGTGGGTATCGCGTTTGCGGGGGTCATAACAGGCGTAGTGGTGACTGAAACCGTCTATTCCATCAATGGCCTGGGAAGGATGCTCGTCGACGCGGTGGTGTTTCGGGACTTCCCAATCATCCAATCGACAATGATGATCGTTGCCATAAGCTACGTGGTCGTCAACCTGATAGTCGATGTTCTCTACGTTTACATCGATCCCAGAATTCGATACTAGGTGAGAAAGAAACGATGAGTACGCAGCGAGAACAAGCTCTGTCGGCGGTGGGGACTCAAGCGCCGCTGTCGGTCAGGCTGAGCAGATTCGCGGCTGCAGCGAAGAGAGTACTGTCTAAGAACCCCAACATGCTTGGGGGGTTCATAGTTCTCTCGGTGATGATCGCCATAGCGTTCGTCGCCGGCTTTATCGACAGGATAGGCCCGTATGAACTGGATCCGTTCGCGCGGCTTCAGGCCATGTCTGCGAACCACTGGTTTGGAACGGACAACATCGGTCGCGACGTCTATTCGCGCACCGTGCATGGCGGTCGAATCTCTCTGGCTGTCGGCGCGCTGGTGGCGATATCGGTATCGCTGGTGGGAGCGGCAATAGGCCTGACCGTGGGCTACTTCCGCCGCGTCGATGAGGTGGTCATGCGCTTCATGGACGGCGTGATGGCATTTCCATCGTTGCTGCTCGCCCTCGCCCTGATAGCGGCCTTGGGCGCGAACTTCATCAACATCATCATCGTAATCTCGGTGGTGGACACGCCGCGAATGGTGCGCGTGGTGCGCGGCTCGGTGCTGAGCGTAAGGGAGATGGACTTCGTCACCGCAGCGGGTGCGCTGGGGGCGAAGGCTCCCCGAGTTATGGGGCTTCACATTCTGCCGAACATCATGGCGCCGGTCATCATCCAGGCCACGTTCGTGTTCGCCTCAGCGATGCTCACGGAGGCGGCGCTGAGCTTCCTGGGCGCGGGCATCAATCCGGAGACGCCCACTTGGGGGAACATGATTGGGCAGGGCCGCACCTTCTTCCAGCGGGCCATCTGGATAATGATATTCCCCGGCGTGTTCCTGTCGCTTACGGTGCTGTCCATCAACCTGGTGGGCGACGGCCTCCGCGACGCCCTGGACCCCAAGCTCAGGAGACGCGAGTAGTCGTCGCGCCGGTGGGGAGTGAGCCTGCCGGCGGCTGAGAGCACAGCAGGACTAATTCGGATGCGCCCCACTGTCGCAGCGACAGTGGGGCGTTGACTTGCAACGAGATCGGGGTTATCCGGGTCAATGCCGTCATCTCGACTTTCGCACGATTTTGTACATATCCGAAACCTTTCTAACATTGACTGAGTTGATGCCCTATGAGTTACCCTCTTACTACAAACAGTGGTATGCCAGATTTATCAGGCGGAGGTGAAACCATGGGAAAGCTCTTGTTCGCAGTCGTTGGCGCCGTTGGAGTGACTGTCGGCGTTGTGGTGGGGGTTCTCTTTGCCCCCCGAAAGGGGTCGGAGACCAGGGAGGAGATCGCCCGGCGATCCGGGCCGGTGCAGGACGCCGCCAGAAGTACCGCGTCCAGGATGGGACAGAGGATCCGGCCCGTGGTCAAGCTGGCCGGCGATAGGATTCGGCTGGGCGCAAGAGCAAAGGGCGTCTCCGATGGGGAAGAGCGGACGTCCGAAGGCGGCGGCGAGGATGAGCAAGTCGGCGGTCAGCACAGCAACGGGACGACCAATGGCCGACGCGCTGAGCTCGAGAAGGTCGGCAGCGTCATCTAGCGTTGGCGCCGGGGGCGACACCCTGGGTTTCAGGGTGGTCTACCCCGGATCAAAAGCGGGTGAGCACCTCAGTGGAGGCGTTCCTCTGCGCGCAATCGTGTTGTTTCCATCTTACGCTGAGGGCTGGAGGAAGCATCATGTTCGGTAAGTTCCTGGTTCCAATCAACCCCGACGACGTCGGAATAGCCAGCGGAATCGTTTCGCACGCGACGTGGCTCGCCGCCAGACTCGCATCGGAGGTGGTGTTCCTATCCGTCATCCCGGTAGATCGAGCGGAGAAGGGACCAGGCACCGCGGAGATATTCGAGCGGGCCAGGCATGACGTCGAATTGCGTCTCAACGACCTAGTAGAGTCAACCAGAAGTCCTGGAGTCAGGCTCGAGACGCTGGTGGAGTTCGGTTCGCCTGCGGAGACGATTGTCGAAACGTGCGAGAGCTTGGGGTGTGACCTCATAGCGATGTCGACGCACGGCGGGGGTCGGCTGGCGCAGGCGTTCGCCGGCAGCGTGACGACGGACGTAATCGCCGGCGCACCCGTGCCGGTGCTGGTGGTCAATCCCACCATATCGGCAGACTCGCCCGCGGACGCGGTCGATATTTCGACGGTTTACGTGGCGCTGGACGGCACGCCGGAGGCCGAGGCTGTGCTGCCCCACGTCGAGTTTCTGGCGGCCAAGCTGAGGTTCGACGTAGTTCTGGTGCGGGCCGTGGATGAGATCGCCAGGGAGCAGGCGACGCCTGAGGATTCAGCGGAGTCCTTCCGGGGCGAAAACGGCGATCAGAACGGCAACAGCGACGCATACGCGGCGCTGAGGGATACTGTGCTCCTCGTGCCAGGGCCGGAAGCGCCGGCGGAGCAATCCGACGACTACCTCGCCACGATAGCGGACAACTTCAACCGTAAGGGACTGAACGCCAGGTGCGTGCTGCTGGAGGGAGACGCCAAGAAGAGCATCCTCGGGGCCTTCGATGAGTCTTCGAACAACATGATCGCGGTCACGCACAGCGGCAGATCCGGCCTGAGACGCATAATCACGGGCAGCGTGTCGGAGGGGCTGATAAAGAAAACGGGAAGCCCGGTCCTCGTCGTACCCACGCGCGTCGCGGCTACGTTCGGCGCGTAGGCCCCGGCCACCATAGTCGGGATGGGGATATGAACCAGTTTAGGAGCCGCCTGAAGTGGCGTTTCTACTTCGCCAAGGCGAGGGCGGGTCTTCACGTCAGGCGAACGATGGTCCAAGGAGTGCTGCTCCTGGTGCCCATCGTGATCACGTTCTTGATACTGAAGTGGGTCTGGGACTTCATCGACGGCGTACTCAGGCCGACCATCGAGACCACCACCGGCGTCAGTTTTCCCGGGCTGGGCGTGGCCGCGTTACTGTTGCTGGTGTATGTGGCGGGGCTGATTTGGAAACTGGACCTCGGCCGGCGCATCCTCGGCTCTGGCCAGCGTCTGCTGATGTCGCTGCCGATAGTCAAGATCGTTTATTCTCCGGCGCGGCAGCTTATCCAGTCGTTTTCGGGCACCGGCCCATCCGGCTTCAAACGGGTGGTGATCATCGAGTATCCCAAGGCGGGCACGTGGATGCTAGGGTTCCTGACCGCGATTACGACAGGCAAAGACGGGGTCCGCATGGGAGTCGTGTACGTTCCCACCGCACCTACGCCCAACTCCGGCTGGGTGGCCATACTGCCGGTCGATGAGGTGTATGACACCGAATTGAGCGTTCAGGAAGCCATGACCATGGTCCTGTCCGGCGGCATCGCCACGCCCGACGAAATCGTCATGAACGAGTTCGACGAGGACCGGTCCATGCCGGTCGAACGCCGGGCAGCGCAGCATTAGAGCCTATCCGACAACCCGTTCATCACCCCCATCCTAACCTAGTTGTGCATTTGGCCCCCATCAAGGGGGAAGGGACTTTTCGGAAGGCTTACGCCTCAAACATACCCCTGTCAGCCCTGCGAGGGGGAAGGGACTTACTGGGTAGGGTCTTAGCCTTACATGCGGCGGGTCGCCGGTTGGGGCCCGCGTGGCATCGACGTCAGGGAGACAGCGCGATCAGGACCAGCCCCAGGACGATTGCGGACGATCCCAACACTCGCCCCCGACCGAACTGTTCCTTGAGGACGAAAACGCCCATAAGCACGCCGACGACTATGCCGACCTCGCGCGCCGGCGCGACGTAGCTGACCTGGGAAAGGGAGAAGGCGGTCAGCGCGAGGCCGTAGGCGAGGAACGACAGCAGGCCCGCCGCGAGAATAGGCCATGCGTTTTTCCGCCATTCCCGCCTGACCTCCTCCATCCCGAATCTGGGCAGGACGTATGGGGCAATGCCGGCTGCCGATCCCACGGTGAGCAGGTACATGTACAGGAAAGGCTGGACGTGGTCCACGCCCTGGCTGTCCACCAGCGTGTAGATTGTGATGGTCAGCCCTGTGAGGACGGCGTAACCCAACCCGCGGTCTCGGAACAGGATCGACGGCTGGGCGACGAGTCGCCCAAAACGGCCCCACCACGAGACGACGAAGATGCCGGCCACAATAAGTGAGATGCCGACCGCGGCGGGTGGAGTCACTTTCTCGCCAAACATCGGCACCGCCAGCAGCGGGACGAGCATAGGCCCGATTCCACGGGCGACGGGATAGACCAAAGACAGGTCGCTCGCCGAGTAAGCTCTGCCGAGCAGGATGAAGTAGAAGGCGTGGATCACCGCGGACGCCAGGACCAGCCAGTAGCCCGGTGAGGATGCCGGGTAATTCAGAAAAAGGACGACGCCCAGAGGAAGCAACGTCACGCTGCTAGTCCCCAGGAGCGCCCAGGCGAACACCTCCTGGTTTTCGGAGCGTTTCAGCAGCAGGTTCCAGGCGGCGTGGCAAAAGGCGGAAAGCAGGACCAGCGCCAGAGCTAATGCGGTCATGTTGGAATTATAGATTAGTTGTCGCTAAAGCGTTCGGAGTTGACGAACGGCGGGGATTCGCGGAACATGGGCCGGGCACGGCAGCTCCGGAGAGCGGAGACGTGAGCCGGGGCGTGTGTCGAACCTGACGTAGGAGGCTTAACGATGGCGATGTCGCTGGTGCGGGGAAAATACGTCGTCTGCAAGGTGAACGACCCGTGGTCGGCTGACGTGGTGCCCAACGGCGCGGTGCTGCAACGGGACGGGCGGATCGAGGAGGTGGGGGACTACGGCGAGCTGAGCAACCGGCATCCGGAAGCGCCGGTCATCGGTTCGCCAAACTACATCGTGATGCCTGGGCTGGTGAACGACCACTTTCACCTGGGACTCACGCCCTTCCAGATGGGGGCGCTCGACCTGCCGTTGGAGATGTGGAGCCTCGCCAGGATTGGGTCAAGACTGACCGACCCATACCTGGACCAGCTCTACGGAGCGCTCCAGATGATAGAGACCGGCACTACCACAGTGCAGGCGATTCATTCGCCGCCGCGGGGCTTTGGGCCGGTGAGCATGGACATCGCCGACAAGGTGGTGGGCGCCTACCAGACCTCCGGCATGAGGGTGTCTTACGCCCCCTCGATAGCCGACCAGAACTCCATGGTGGTGGGGCCTCGTGGAGACGAGGACGACTTTGCCTCGGGGCTGCCTGAGAACCTGTCGGAGAGGTACCGGTCGCTGATGGCTCCCAGCTACCGGCCCATCGAAGAGGTTATGCCGATCCTGGAGGAGATATGCCGGAAGTACGGTGGCGGCCAGCACGAGCGTGTGCAGGTGACTATGGCGCCGAGCAACGTGCATCGGTGCTCCGACGAGCTGCTCGTGGCCCTGAAGGAACTGGCAGGACGCTTCAGCACCGGAATTCACATCCACCTTCAGGAAACGGTGTATCAGAAGCTGTACGGCTATCGGGCCTGGAACAAGACCCCGCTGCAACATCTGCACGAGCTCGGATTCCTGGGGCCGGAGGTCACGTGCGGGCACAGCGTCTGGGTTACGGACGAGGACCTGGAGATCATGGCGGCCACCGGCACGAACATCTGCCACAACGCCAGCTCGAACCTGCGGCTCAAAAGCGGGATCGCGCCGATGGGCCGCATACTGGCGGCGGGGATCAAAGTGGCCATCGGCAGCGACGAGGCCGGGCTGAACGACGACAAGGACCTGTTCCAGGAGATGCGCCTGGCGCTCAAGATTCACCGCGTGCCCGGCATCGAGTTGGAGCCGCCGACCTCTTACCAGGTGCTCCAGATGGCGACGGTCAACGGGGCCTACGCAAGCTGGTTCGGGGACCGGATAGGCACGCTGGAGCCGGGCAAACGAGCCGACATGACGCTGCTGGACCTGAGGAACATCGAGCAGCCGTACCTGGACCCGGACGTGTCGGTTGTGGACGCGCTCGTCCATCGCGGGCGCGGGATCGACGTGGACACGGTGCTAGTCGACGGCGAGGTAGTGTTGCGGGACGGGCAGCCGACGAGATTCGACAGGGACGCGCTGTTCGAGGAGATAAGGGGCGCGCTGGACCGGCCGCTCACCCCCCAGGAAGAGGATAGGCGAGAGGTGGCGCGCCTGGTGGAGCCGCATCTGCGGCGGTTCTACGAGGGGACGCTGCCGAAGGATGCTCAGCCGTACACTGTCTACAACTCCAGATCGTGATCGCCTGCCCAATCCCGGAGTCCGTGTTGAGGAGTCGTTGCGTATGACCATTCCAGAAGGACCTCGAAAGGTAGTAGTCGTCGGCGCTGGCATTCTGGGCGCGGCCATCGCCTGGCGCCTAGCGCGGCGGGGAGTCCGCGTCGTCCTCGTCGATAAGGGTAGGGCGGGGCACGGCGCCTCGAGTCACAGCTTCGCGTGGATAAACGCGGGCGGCAAACCGCCCATCGGCTATCACAACCTGAATCGCCGCTCGATGGAGATGTGGCCTCGCTTCGCCGCCGCGATTGGCGACCACGGGGACCCGGACAGCGTCGGCCTTCGCTGGGGCGGCAAGGTGTCGTGGGAGTCGGACGCGGCGGGCGCCGAGAGGCTCGCGGCGACGGTGCGGCAGCTACAGGACTGGGGCTACCCAAGCCGGCTGATCGACGCCGGCGAGTTGGAGCGCCTGGAGCCTGCGCTGGACGTTGGCCGGGTTGTCGCCGCCGAGTACACCCCCAACGAGGGCCAGGTGGAGCCGCAGATGGTGGTGGACGCCTGCGTGCGACGGCTGCGCGAGCTGGATTGCGAGGTCATCGAGGATACGGAAGTCACGGGATTCGAACAGGGCGACGACGGGCGAGTCCACGCGCTGGCAACTTCGTCGGGCACCGTGGCGGCCGACGCCGTGGTGGTTGCCGCGGGCACCGGAACGACGCGACTGGCGTCCCTCGCGGGGGTGAACGTGCCGCAGGCGGAGAGTCCCGGCGTGGTGATTCGGACGAATCCGCTGCCGCGTCTGCTGGAGAACGTGCCGGTGGTGTACGCGCCGCCGCTGGACGGTGACCGCCCGGAGATACACCTGCGCCAGTGCGCTGACGGGCGGATGATGATAGGCGAGGGCGACCAGGAGAGCTTGGCGGAGGACGACTCCCAGTCCCACGCGGACGAGCTGCTGGCCCGCGCCTGCCGCTACTTGCCGGGCCTGGCGGGGGCGAGCGCGGCGTTCCGGTGCCGGTGGGCTGGCGACCCATGCCGCTCGACGGCTACCCGGTGATGGGCTTCGCCGAGGAGGCGCCGAATCTGTACGTGGCCATCACGCACAGCGGCGTCACGCTGGCCCCGGCGCTGAGCCAGCTTGCGGCGCAGGAGATATGCGACGCCGCGCCGGCCGACGCGGTGCTGGGGCCGTATCGCCCGCAGCGGTTTGCGGGTCTCACGCCAGACGAGGCGGCGGCGATGCCCCATCCCCGCGGCGCGAAAACCAGTATGACGTAGGCGTACCAATCTTGGAGATGGAAGGATGAGAGCGTTTATCAAGAGATGGAGATGGGCGTGTCTCGTCTCGTGCCTGGCTGTGGCTGCCGTGGCGCTGGCGGCCTGCGGCGGCGAGGAGCCCGAGACGGGCGCGACCACGCCGCAGCCGACCGTGGCCTCGTTGACGCCAACGCGGGCCCCTGCCGGCGACTCAGCCGCCCGCGACGGCCATGCCGAATCCCACCGCGATAGCCGCGACCGGGAGCGCGCCGTCGGTGGAGGTGGGCCTGGACGTGGGCCAGCGCGCGCCGGACTTTACGTTGACCAGCCACGAGGGTGAGAGCATCACCCGGGCAAGCCTGGAGGGTCGCCCTGCGCTGCTCTACTTCTACACGACGTGGTGACCTTCCTGCCGCGCCTCGTTGAGGCAACTCAAGAGCGTTCACCCCGAGTATGCGGACAGTGTTGAGATACTGGGCGTGGGGGTCGACCCCGGCGAGGACGCTTCGGACGTCCAGTCGTACATAGACACGCATGGCTTCGTTTGGGACATGACCCTGGCGGACACGGACATGCTGGGGACGTACAAGGTCAGGCAGCAGGCGGGCTACATGGCGCTCGACGCGAATGGGGTTATCGTGGCCGGGCTGACCTACGGCCCGAGGTCGGACGACGGCTGGCGGGAGCTGTTCGAGGAGATGGCGAACCCGTAAGCGGGTTTGGGCGGTGTTCCCCTCGCTCAGCCGGCAATCGCGTGGCGCACCACGAGGAGGCCCAATGCCGCAACGACGCCAAGTATAGCAGTTAGCTCGGCGACTCTGATGGCGGTGTCGATGTCTTCCGCCTCCGGCTCTCTCAGTCCCTGGCCCAGGGAGTAGTGGCCGGGCTTGTCCAGACGTGTTCCCAGCAGGCCCGCCATCGCGCTCATGGTCAGTCCCGCGTTGGGGCTGGCCGTGATCCTGCGGTCGCGCAGCATGATCGACCAGCCGCGGCGAGCAGGCAGGCGCGCCAGAGCGCCGCTGGCCAGCAGAAGCAGCGCGCTAAGGCGCGCGGGGACGAGGTTTACGGCGTCGTCCAGGCGGGCGGCGGCCTTGCCAAAGTACTCGTAGCGGCCGCGAATGCCGAGCATACTGTCGAGCGTGTTCACAGCCCGGTAGGCCACCGCTCCGGGCACGCCGAACAGCGCGAAGGCGAGCCAGGGCGAGATGTAGCTGTCCGTTGTGTTTTCGGCCACGGACTCTATGGCGGAAGCGGCCACCAGGGAGGCGGTCAGGGTCGTGGAGTCCCGGCTGACCAGACTCCTCAAGCTCGTTCGAGCGGCGTCCAGTCGACCCTCGCCGAGGGCCTGCCGCGTGTGTTTCGCGGCAGCCGACAGGCCCCTGACCGTGAAGGTGGTGCGGAGCAGTAGAGCACCGCCTACCACATAGGCCAGGGGGTGCAGGGAATGGAGAGCGGCGGTCGCGAGCCAGGCGAGGGCGGTCGAGACTGCAACTAACGTGGCGACTACCAGGCAGCCGAACAGGAACGCGGGCAAGGGCCTTCGGGGAGCGGCGCGTTCCATGGCGGAGATGGCGCGTCCCATCCAGACGACAGGGTGGATTGCGGCGGGCGGCTCCGGCAACAGCCGGTCCAGCGCGACTGCCAGCAGAAGTGCGAGGGCATTGAGGGTAAGGTCGTCCGACCACGCGAAGAACATGCTGCGAGAGATGATAGTACATCTTCTCGCTCTTCTCTATGGTAGATGCGGTTCCTACTTGTCCACGCGGCAACTGATGATGTCTATGCCGTGATACTTGCGGTGGTGCACCGACGAGGCGTAGTGGCGCAGGATTCTGACGGACAGTTCCTGCTCGTCCTCCAGCACCTGTTCCTGGCCCAGGTAGGCTATGCGATTCTCGATGTTGCCCTGTATGGCGTCGTCCGAGGCGACCACTATCTCGAGCTCGGCCGATGCGCCGTCGGGACGAATCGTGGCGACCAACCTGCGTTTCTGTTCGGCAGGGGCGTCGTCCTCTCTGTCGAACAGGCTCAGCATGACCTCTTCTCCCACCAGGCGAAGCCGGTCTTTGCCTTTCTCTGTCCACCTGTGGCCGTCGGCGAACTGGCAGAGAAAGTCGTCGACGGCGGCAAGGGAGGACTGGGACAGGTCGATCCTCAGTTTCCTGGCGCGAAAGCCCGAAAATTCGGTGAACAGGGTCATCGCTATGGCCGCCATACCGCCCACGACGATTGTGTTGCTCACCAGATGAATGGTTACGCCTTCGAACAGTCCGCTGAGAGTCGTAGCGGACAGGCCCAACACCATGGAAACGCCGGCGATGGCGGCCTTCTTCTGGTCGACCTGGCCCGTAAAAACCGTCTTGGCGCCCTCGACGAAGAGCATACCGAAAATGATGACGTACACCGCGCTGACCACCGGGCTGGGAATGGCAACCAATATGGCGAGCAGCTTGGAAAAGAAGGCGACCAGTATGGTCAACAGTCCCAGGTAAATCCCGACACTGGTCGCGGCCACGCCGGTAAAGGCGATGTAAACCGCGGTGGCCGCCCAGGGAGCGGCTACAGGCAGTGTTCCCAGGAGGCCGGAGAGCAGGGTGCCGATCCCGTAAACGTTCAGGCCACCCTGCACCGTGCGGAAGTCGATGGCCGTTTGATTCCGATAGGAAGCGCGGTGGATTACCGACAGGTCGCCCACCGCCTTGATGAAGCCGGTGAGATTCACGAACACGAAGACCGGAAGCAGCGCCCAGAAGTCCGCGCTGAGGGAAAGATCCAGCCCCGGCCATCCGAAATCCGGCAGGCGCAGCCATGGAGCGTTTACAATCTTGTCGGTGTCGTAGAAGCCCAGGGGCACGGCCACAACCAAGCCGACGGCGACGGTGACGGGCAGTATCCACATACGCCAGGCGGGCGAATCTTGCAACGATATGAGGATGCCGGCGCCGAGAGCGGCCATCCCCGGCGCCAGGAAAAGCAATATCGACGCGTCCTCCGGTGGCACAACGGCTCGGCTGATGATGAAGGGCATGGCCGAAACCGCCACCAGCATGACCACCACTCCGCTCACGGTCTGCGTGAATATGCGGCGGAGCGAGGCGAGGCGAAGGGTCAGGACGGACTGTACGAGCGTGGAAACCACCACCAGGCTGGCCAGCAGACCGGGGCCGCCGACGTGGAGCGCCAGGGCGCTGACCGCCAGGAACGGGACGTTGAAGTTTGTGACGATGAGGCGGCCGGAACCCAAATGCCGCAGCCGGAGGGTTTGCAGGATCATGCTGACCCCGGTGGCTGCCAGCGCGGTGAACGTCACCCAGGAAAGATAGGCTTCCGACTCGCCGGACGCTCGCACCACCAGCGCGGCCAGCATGATGAGGCTGATGGTGTTGGGGATGAATATCTGTAAGGCCGAGGATATCGCCAGTAGCTGCGGACACTTCTCGCCCGGTTCGTACTGGATTTCGTGCCGCTCCTGGGCTTTTCTGAACATGTAGTCGAAACCCCTGATCGCAGCGTCTCGTCGGGCAAACATCGCCGCCCGTCAGGTCTGATGTGTTTTCCTTTAACGTAACATATGCGATAATGTATGTGAATGCGCACACTGAGATTTAATCTCAGTGTGCGCCGGACGAGTGTTTTCTTCGCCGAACCAATTCGGACACAAGAGAGTGTGCGGTACGAATTAAAGGGGGAAAGGTATGTCGCGAACCGAGCAAGGCGCAAGACCGCAGGCGCGGCCAACGGGATCGAAATTCCGAAGGTGGCCAGCCGGCGTGAGCGCGCTGCTATTGCTCCTGTTCCTGGTTTCCTCCGCTGCGCTCCTGGTTGCCTGCGGCGACGACCCTGCTCCAACGCCCGCGCCTACGGCTACCGCGGTCCCGCAACCGACGGCTGCTCCCGCGCCTACGGCTACCGCGGTCCCGCAACCGACGGCTGCTCCCGCGCCTACGGCTACCGCGGTCCCGCAACCGACGCCCGTGCCCACTGCCACCGCGGCCCCGCAGCCGACGCCGCGGCCCGCCGCCACCGCGGTCGCGGCTCCGGCCCCCACTGCGTCGGATGACGACGCGCTTACGACGGCCTACGTCCAGAGGGCGATAGAGCGGTACGAGCGCGAGGGACGGGAGGCGACGGTCGCCTACTACAACAGCGCAGAGAGCGTCGAAGACGGGCAGTCATTGATCATTCTGCGTGGGGACGATCATACCGTCCTCGCCTCCGCCGTATATAAACAACTGGTGGGGGGCAACTCGTTTACCGCGCCCGGCACCGCCCTGGGAACGCCCTTATCGAAAGCGACTTCGGATGGATACTGGATCACTGGTTTCGTCCTGGTCAATCCTGCAACCGGGCAGCGGGGAACTACCAGGTTCCTGGTTGTCCGGCACGATGACCTGATTTTCGGATCCCCGCGCTTCATAGTACGCGAGGAGTACGCGAAAGACTACGTGCGGCGGGCCATCGCTCTCTACGAGGGCGAAGGCCTTGACGCGACCATCGCATTCTACGATAGCCAGGCCAGCGTAGATGGAGAGTTCTACCTGTTCCTTATTGGGGCGGACGACATCTATCTCGCCCATCCGATTCTCCCACACCTCAAAGGCACCGACATCAAGGACGTGACCGATTCCAGCGGCTACGCCCTGGGCGTGGAAATCGCCAAGGCCACGGAGGACGGCCACTGGGTGGACTATCTGTGGCCAAACCCCGTCAGCAGGATCGAAGAGCCGAAGAGCGCTTGGGTTGTGCGGCACGATGGCCTGATATTCGCCACGGGCTACTACACGCCCGATCCGGATGCCGCGCCGCCGGCCTGGCGCGACGCCGACCCCATGGAATACACCGTCGAGTACGTGGAGCAGGCCATCGCGCGCTACGACCAGTACGGCCTCGAAGCGTTGCAGAGTTACTACAACAGCGCCGGCAGCTTTGAAGGGCAGTGGTATCTGTTTGCCACGGACGCCAACGACCACTACGTACTCCATCCGTTGTTCTCCCACCTGATAGGGACGGACATCAAGAACGTGACCGATTCCAGCGGTTTCGAGCTGGGCAAGGAGATCGCCAAGGCTACCGAGGAGGGCCACTGGGTGGAATACCTCTGGCCGCATCCCTTCACCTTGCAAGAGGTGCCCAAGGTCGCGTATGCCGTGCGACACAAAGGGCTGCTCTTCGCTTCCGGGTACTACCCTGAAGTCGAAGACCCGCGTGCGTACACTCAGCAATTCGTCGCCGACGCCGTCGCACGCTACATACGCGACGGACGAGAAGCGGCAATCGCCTACTACAACAGCCCGGAGAGTATAGACGGGCAGTGGCTGCTGCTGATGGTGAATAAGCGGGACGGTGTGATCCTCGCCAATGCCCTCGTTCCACAGAGTGTGGGTACGGTAATCCCCGGTATCGCGGAACTAGACCTTATCGAGGAAGGGATGTGGTTCCCGCCCTATAAAGTGGACAACCCACTGGCGCCTGAGAAGAATGTCAGGGAAGAGTGGGCGGTAGTTCATGACGGGATCATCTTCTTATCAGGCTACTTCTTCAGCGAGTAGGCATCGGACGGTCGGCGCCGCATAGCAGCGGCGCTTGGATGAGTTCGGCGCATCATCATCATTACGAGGGGTTAAACTTTGCGAACCCAGCAAGAAGACAAGAAAATGCCAGCGAACCGGACAGAACATCATCCCAGGAGCGCTGGCCGCCGGCCGGCGGCCAGCGTGAGCGTGCTACTCTTGCTGCTGATCCTCGTCTCCTCCGCAGCCCTGCTGGTTGCCTGCGGCGACGACCCCGCTCCACCGCCCGCGCCTACAGCCACCGCAGTTCCGCAACCGACCGCCACGGCAGTCCCGCAACCGACCGCCACCGCCGTCCCGGAGCCGACGCCCGTGCCCACCGCCGCGCCGCGGCCTACAGCCACCGCAGTTCCGCAACCGACCGCCACCGCCGTCCCGCAACCTACCGCTACGGCCACCGCCGTCCCGCAGCCTACCGCCACCGCCGTCCCGCAATCGACGGCTACACCTGCGCCTACGGTGGTCCCTGAGCCCGAGCCCGCCGATGCGAACGACACGCTGACCCGCACCTACGTGCAGAAGGCCATCGACTACTACGACCAGAACGGCCTGGACGCCACCACCGCGCAGTACAGGTCCGAAGCCGGCGTCGAAAACGGAAGGACGCTGATCCTCATCGATGCCGAAGAAGCCGTGTTGCTGGTGCATGGCGCTATCGCCTCTCTGGAGGGCCAATACGTTGGGCCGGGCTCGAGGTTTCCCGGATTCGGGGGGCTGATAGCCGCCGCCACCGGAGAAGGCAACTGGTTCAACGCCCGGGGCGTCAACCCGGCCACCAGGCAGGAAGAGCCCCGGAGAGTCTTTGCCGTCCTTCACGACGGCCTGGTGTTCAGCTCCGGCCATTCCATCCTGACGGAAGACGTGGCGAATTCCACCAGGGAGTACGTCAACAAGGCCATCGCCAGATACGAACAGGACGGTCTGGACGCCACGATAGCCCACTACAACAGCCAGGACAGCCTCGACGGCCAGTTCTACCTGTTCCTCATCGGCGCGGACGACCTCTACCTGGCCCATCCCATATTCCCCCACCTCATCGGCACGGACATCAAGGACGTGGTGGGGTCCGACGGGCAGGAACTGGGCAGGGAGATAGCCCAGGCCACCGAGGAAGGCGTGTGGGTGGAATACCTGTGGCCCCATCCCGTATCCCGCAGGGAACAGCAGAAGGTCACCTGGGCCGCCCGCCACGACGGGCTGATATTCGCCTCCGGCTACTACGCGGGCGCGCCGGAGACCGGAACCCCCGCCTGGCAAGACGCCGACCCACGCGAGTACACCGTGGACTACGTGGAACGGGCCATCGCGCGCTACGAGCGAGACGGCCTGGAGTCCATGCTCGACTACTACAACAGCGTCGCCAGCTTCGAGGGCGAATGGTATCTCTTCGCCACCGACGCCAACGACATCTACCACGTCCACCCGCTGCTTGGCCGCCTGATAGGGACGGACATCAAGGACGTGGTGGGTTCGGACGGCTATGAGCTTGGCAAGGCTCTGGCCGCTGCTGAGGACGGCGGCGAAGGCGTGTGGGTGGAGTACCTGTGGCCCCACCCGGTGACGCTGCAAGAAGTCCCCAAGGTGGGCTACGCGGTGCGCCGCGACGGGATGTTGTTCGCTTCTGGCTACTACCCGCAGGTCGAAGACCCGGCGGGCCAAACCCAGGCATACGTGCAGCAGGCCATCGATTACTACGAAGCCAACGGCTTGGACGCCACCATCGCCCATTACAACAGCCAGGAGAGCGTTGACGGCCAGTGGAACCTGACAATGGCCGATGAGAACGACGTGGTGCGCGTCGCCGTCCTCAGTCCAAACCTGATAGGCACCGACATCAAGGACCTCGCACGTGGCCGGAGTCGGCAGATTGGCGAAGAGTTGGCGGCAGCGACGACCGAAGGCGTATGGGTGAGCCATATCTTCCCCAATACCAGGTCATCGGAGACGCTGTACGCTCACAACTGGGCCATCCGCTACGACGGACTGCTCTTCATATCGCGCTACTACGACGACCGGCGCGAGGTTCCCGATTCGGCCAAGACCGACGACGCGCTGACCCGCGCCTACGTGCAAAAGGCCATAGACTACTACGACGCGAACGGTCGGGAAGCGACGACTGAACACTACAGCCTGATTACCGAAGATAGAGCAGTCCCAAGCTTGGGCCCCGACAGGCGCTACCTGTTCCTGGTCGATCCGGAAACTTACGTCCTGCTGGCGTCACCAATCCACTATCTGAACAATCAGGTGATGGGCTTGATAGCTCCCGGCGGCCCATTTCACACCGAGGTGGCCAAGGCTGATGAGAATGGTGTTTGGGTGCAAAGCCTGCGGCCCAACGTTCGCACCGGCCAGCAGGAACCGGCGCGCTATTTCATCGTCCTTCACGACGGACTGCTGTTCATGTCGGCCCATCAAGTGATACAGGAGAACGCTGAAGCCGCCACCAAGGAATACGTCAACAAGGCCATCGGCTTTTACCGGCAGTACGGACTGTTGGCGACGGTCCACTACTACAACAGCCTGGCAAGCCTGGAAGGCCAGTTCTACCTGTTCATGACGGACGAGAACGACATCTACATTGTCCATCCCATTGAACCTGAACGGATTGGGACGGACATCAAGGACGTGACGGACAGCGCCGGCGACCCGTTGGGACAGCGCATCGCGCAAGCCACGGAGGAAGGCGTCTGGGTGGAATACTTCTGGCCGCACCCCGTCACCGGAGAGAAGGAACTGAAGACTACCTGGGCAATCCGCCACGACGGCAAGATATTCGCGTCGGGTTACTACACGGCCAGTCCGGCCTGGGTGGGTGAGGATCCCTGGGAATTCACGCAGGATTACGTGGCCCGAGCCATAGAGCGTTACAACGACGATGGCCTGGAGTCAATGCGGAACTACTACAACAGCGTCGTCAGCTTCGAAGGCCAGTGGTACTTGTTCGCCACTGACGAGAACGATAGCTACATCGTGCATCCCGTCTTCCCCAACCTGATTGGAACGGACATCAAGGCCCTCACCGGAAAGGACTCCGAAGGGAATCCTCTGGGCGAGTCGCTGGCGAAGGCGGCCGATGGAGGGGAAGGGATACGAGTCGAATACCAGTGGCCGCATCCGATTACGCTGGTGGAAGCGCCGAAGATTGCCTACGCGGTCCGGCGCGACGGGATACTTTTCGCCTCCGGCTACTACCCTCTGCCCGAAGACCCCAGGACGTACACGCAGGACTACGTCGCAGAGGCCATCGCCTACTACGAGAATCACGGGTTGGCGGCGACTGTGGAGTATTACCGGAGCAAGGAAAGCGTGGCAGAAGGGGTGTGGTTCCTGGCGCTGTTGGATAAGGACGGGAAGTTCCTTACCCATTACGTGAATGACGGACTGATCGGGACTGACGCCGAAGACTACTGGTCACCGGACGGGACGGACGTGGGCAGTCTAATGCTGGCTTCGACCGAGGAAGGGCACTGGTTCCAGGCCACTTTCCCTAACGTTCGGGGCGCCGGGGACAACCACCGGATCACGTGGGCCATCCGGCACGACGGCCTGGTCTTTGCCTCGGGCTACTTCGCCGCTCCAACGGACATTCCCGCTACCCCCAAGAGCGACGACGCGCTGACCCGCGCCTACGTGGAGCGGGCCATCGACTACTACGACGCGAACGGCCTGGACGCCACCACCGCGCAGTACAGGTCCGAAGCCGGCATAGAGGACGGCCGGTCGCTGACCCTCATAGACACCGAAGAGAGCGTGGTGCTGGTATCCGGCACGATACGCAGTCTGGACGGCCAGTACGTGGGACCCGGCTCGAGGTTCCCCGTCTTGGGGGAGTTGATAGGCGTCGCCACCGCGGAAGGCCGCTGGTTCAACACTCGCGCCGTCAACCCGGCCACCAGGCAGGAAGAGCCGCGACGGGTGCTTGCCGTCCTTCACGACGGCCTGGTGTTCTCCTCCGGCCATTCCATCCTGGCGGAGGACGTGGCGAATTCCACCAGGGAGTACGTCAACAAGGCCATCGCCAGATACGAACAGGACGGTCTGGACGCCACCATAGCTCACTACAACAGCCAGGACAGCCTGGACGGGCAGTTCTACCTGTTCCTCATCGGCGCGGACGACCTCTACCTCGCCCATCCCATATTCCCGCACCTCATCGGTACGGACATCAAGGACGTGGTGGGGTCCGACGGGCAGGAACTGGGCAGGGAGATAGCCCAGGCCACCGAGGAAGGCGTGTGGGTGGAATACCTGTGGCCCCATCCCGTATCCCGCAGGGAACAGCAGAAGGTCACCTGGGCCGCCCGCCACGACGGGCTGATATTCGCCTCCGGCTACTACGCAGGCGCGCCGGAGACCGGAACCGCCGCATGGCAGGACGCCGACCCGCGCGAGTACACCGTGCGGTACGTGGAACGGGCCATCGCGCGCTACGAGCGAGACGGCCTGGAGTCCATGCTCGACTACTACAACAGCGTCGCCAGCTTCGAGGGCGAATGGTACCTGTTCGCCACCGACGCGAGCGACATCTACCACGTCCATCCGCTGATTGGCCGCTTGATAGGGACGGACATCAAGGACGTGGTGGGCTCGGACGGTTACGAACTGGGCAAAGAACTGGCAAAGGCCGTTGATGGCGGCGAAGGGGTGTGGGTGGAATACCTGTGGCCCCACCCGGTGACGCTGAATGAAGTCCCCAAGGTGGGCTACGCGGTGCGCCGCGACGGGATGCTGTTCGCGTCGGGCTACTACCCGCGGGTGGAAGACCCGGCCGCAGCGACACAGGCATACGTGCAGAAGGCCATCGATTACTACGAGGCCAACGGCTTGGACGCCACCATCGCCCATTACAACAGCCAGGAGAGCGTTGACGGCCAGTGGAGCCTGACAATGGCCGATGAGAACGACGTGGTGCGCGTCGCCGTCCTCAGTCCACACCTGATAGACACGGACATCAAGGACCTCGCACGTGGCCGGAGTCGGCAGATTGGCGAAGAGTTGGCGGCGGCGACGACCGAAGGCGTATGGGTGAGCCATATCTTCCCCAATACCAGGTCATCGGAGACGCTGTACGCTCACAACTGGGCCATCCGCTACGACGGACTGCTCTTCATATCGCGCTACTACGACGACCGGCGCGAGGTTTCGGGTGGGCCTTAACGATTTGACGTACTGGAACATCAGAAGTGAGCCGGGACAGCTCCTATAACCTCCGCGCCCATCGCTACCAGATTCGCGTTTGCCGGGCTGTCCAGCGTGAGCAGTGGCTTGCCAGAGGCGGCGAGCTTGTGGGCGAGGGCCTCCGTCTTGCTGCCGGGCGCGGCGTGGGCGACGAGAACCCGGCTCGCCAGCGAGGCCACCAGGTCGTTGCGCCGGGTTGCGAGCGTCGCCGTCGGGCGTCGGGCCGCGGACGGGAAGGGCGACAGGACCAGCAGGCGGCCGTCGTCCAGTGCGGGGCGCCAATCGCGGGGGATGCGCATGTTGCCGATGCCGCGTGCGGGGCAGACGACCACCGGCTGGCTGCCTCGGAGCAGCAGGCGCAGGCACTCCTTCTCCATCGGCGTCTGGAAGCCACCGATTACCGGCACGCCAGCGTCGCGCATGGCCCTGGCGAGGTCGTAGGTCTTCAGGATGAGGTCGCCGGGGCAGCGTCGGGAACAGAAGAGGGCTGTTAGCGACTCTTCGAGCAGCCGGACGTTACCCATCGACGCGATCTGTGGCAGAACTTCCGGACTCACAGTTCCTCATCCATCCCGTCGGCTTGCTACACGAATTGGACACGCTGCGGGTAGAGTCACCGAGGCCAGGCATTATCCGAGTGTATCCGCAGTATGGCCCGGCGGATTTAGCGCAATGGCGGAGTATTTTGCGGTCACGCATAGTCGTACACGTACATTGGAACGGTCTTAGTCGGCTGTCCGTTCCCCCGGACTAGAAGGCGCACCCTTTCGGCGGCCTCGGCGCTGAACTCGCTTTCGCCGCAACGCCGGCAGACCGTGGCGGGGACGCCGTCTACGCGAACGTGGCGACCATCCACCTTCAGCACCATTTCTACCGTGTCCTCTTGGCTGTCCTTGCTGTGGCACACGGCGCACATGAACATGACTAGTTCCTCCGAATTGTGTAGTCGCGCCCTCGCGTCAACCCGCCTTGATGCTGTGCAGTGGCAGCGCGGTCGTCTCCAGCGTGTGCAGGTCCAGCCGCTGCGACGCCTGGTCGATGTCGAAGCCGACCACTTGGCCGTCAGCGTCAATATCGACGACCAGGCCCTCGGTCACATCAACTACGCTAACTTAGTCAACGCCTATGCCTCTTAGCTGATTGCCCAAGAGTATATTCTCTCTGAGCGGGCGCTGGCTATATTCTCGAGGCAAGTCAATGCTTGGCCGCAGATTGCGCCTATAGCGTCGGATGCCATTGGTCAAGCCCACTTTGTTCAGGTACTTGTAGCGTGCCTGATTCAGCCTAATCCGGTAATCCCCATCTATGTACAGCAGTCCCGTATCCAAAGACCTGTGGTGCAAGGCGCAGAGAGCCACGCCGTTCTCTACAACGTCCAATCCCTTTGGATGGGCGTGCGGCACCAGGTGCGCGGCCTCGACCAACTCCAACTGCAATCTGCACATTGCACACTGGTTACCGTAGGCGGACAGCACTTCCTGGCGGAAGTGGGGACTCCTGGCGTATTGGGTGTGTGTCAGTCTGACTCTGCGCCTGGCCACCATGACACGCCGCTCAGGAACCGTTCCCACAGGGGTTGACCCGTACACGTCCACGATGTTCTGAATTGCTCTGTCAGTAGCCCTATGGATGAAGTCCACGTTCTCGATGTACAGCCCAAGATAATCTGGACGAAACATGAGCACCGTCTGGCCTCCGGTGTCAACGTACTTGTCAAACCCCTTTGTGCTAGCGCTCTGAAGAGCGGATAGGCGAGTGTAAAGCGAGAACCTTCGAGTTCTTCGGCTCCGTCGCAAGAAGAGGGCAGGATCCCAGGCGCTGAACGCTCCCGATTCAGCATGGTAGCCGAGGATGCAGATAGATTCGCCTTGGGCGCTGCGCCTGCCGAGTTGGGTGGGCAGATTCCCAGGACACTGGATTCTATATTCGTCAGGGTCTGACCGGCTGGTGTGGCTTATGTTGGCGACGAAAACAGTACACGTGTCGCCATTGATGGACAACCTGTAAGGGTTGCGTCCTTCAACGTACAGAACGGCTTCAGTGGACCTGCGACAAGAATCGATGAGGGCCTGAAGCAGTTCGCCAGCAGACAATGTTGGCATGTTATGGTTCCACCCGCTTAAGCGTTGACCATTTCCGCGATTGCGCCACGGTCAACATGGTACTTACCGGCCAGCCACTTATCAACTTCTATCAGGCGCTCATCATGCAAAATCTGATTCACGTCAGGTTGAGGAAACTGGCTCTTGACGAATTCCGGGATGTTTTTTTCTCCGGCGGATTCGTTTATCGAGCGCACCATTGAGACCAATGCGAGAAGTCTTTCGGCGTCCTGCCACGACGCGCCAATTCCAGACAGAAGGATTAAGTCCGCCCTTAGTGTCAGTGCGCCGACGGCTTGGTAGTTGTAGTTCCCAACGTACTTGCCCGCGTTCTTCTTGAACACCAAGGCCGCGTTTCTGTATTCGTGCAATAGCTCCCCTATGCTTTGCAGGTTGGTCTTGCAATCCGGTGGAAGATGCGCCAAGGGGGCCAGGAAGTCGGAAAGCAGCCCTTTCGTCACGTGAAATCCATCCCCTCGAGTCAGCCAGTACCAGAAACAGACGCTCCCCGAGGTGGCCGCAAGCGCGGCGGTAGCAAGTTCCTGTGACGGCATGTTCAGCGAGTAACCGGGGGAACCGGCCCCGACGACCTTGCCGTTGCCTGCTACCGTTGGCGGCTTTTCCGTGTACGTCGAGAGGAAGTTGCGCGCAGTCGAAGAGAAACCCAACTGAGCCGGGGGGGATTCGTCGTATTTCAGTTTCTTGGAATCGCCGCCAGCAAGTCCTATGTGTAGGCCAAGCAACCGCTTGCCATGGTCATTGGCAACACGAGGCACACCGAAGTTCCCCAGGTGGAGCATATCAGGGACAGCCGAATAAGCGACGTTTCTCATCAGACTATCCCGGTAGGGCGCGCGCCACCGGAGTAGTCGCGTCGAGAACAACCCACGCCCTGGCGACGAGCTCAGTAGTATTGTGCAACGCTGGCTTACGCCCGCAAACAACGCGGCTGGTATGTTGTCGTAGGACGAGAGCCAGTGAGTGCCACTCTTGCCCAACTCCTTGCGAAGGTCCGCGAACTCGTAACTGAAGGTCAACGAGAGAGGAACTATCATGCCGCAGCGTCCTGTGGGTCTCTTGACACGGTACGCCTGGATGACGACGTGCCCGTATATGTCAGGGAACTTGAACGGCTTGAGACCGTTAACGGTGTATCCGACGGACTTGTACTTCACGTAAGGCGGGTTGCCTATTACCACGTCGAAACCGCCTTTGCTCATTATGCCGTAGAACTCAGCGAACCAGTGGAAGGGCTGGTGGCTGGCGCGCCAGGCGTCGTAGGTGGCGGTCTTGTTGGAGTCGATCCCATACTCGGTGGCGAGGTGGCGGTCCAGCTCGTCGGCGAGGGCGCGCAGACGGGTGCGGAGTTCGGCCTTGTGGTCGGCGGTAATCTCGCCGCCGTGCGTGGTCTGTTGGTCCCTGAATAGGCCTGCCTGCCGGTCTGCGACTTCTGCCTTCTCCTCGATGCGGGCCAGGGCCCGCTCGTCTTCTTCCGACACCATACGGCTTTGCCCGTCCGGGGTGACCGTCATGGCCTGCCGGACGGCGTCCAGGGAGGTGAAGCCGACCAGGGTGTTGCCGGCGCGGATGTTGAAGTCGATGTCTGGCAGCGGCTCTATCTGGTCGTAGCGTTCGAGTTGGGCGACGAGCTTGAGGAAGAGACGCAGCTTGCATATCTCTACGGCCTCTTCCATGATGTCCACGCCGTAGAGGTTGTTCAGGACGATGGACTTGAGGATGAAGTAGCGCTCGCTGGGGTGTTTTTCGACCTGCGCCAACACGTCGCGGAAGTCGCTGAGCGCGTTGGGGCTGCGTGGATTCCCGCGTGCGCGGGAATGACGGAGGTCGTCCAGGAAGCCGCGCATCCCCTCCAGGCAGGCGGTGTAGAGCGGTTCGAGGACGTTGAGGGCGGCGAACAGGAACGCGCCGGAGCCGCACGTGGGGTCGAGCACGGACACGTCGCGCATGGCGTGCCAGAAGGCGCGCAGCAGCTCCGGCCCCTCGCTTTGCGCGATGACGTCCCTTGCGAACCGCTCGATGTCGAGGTTGAGGGTGATGATATCGTTTATCTCCCGCACGTCGCCCGAGGCGAGCTTGGCGCGGACCTCGGCGTAACGCTGACGGCGGGCGACGACCTCGCGCCAGGTCTCGGTGGGCAGGGCGTAGGCGTCCGGCGCGGGGGCGTTCCAGCCGCCGCGCCTGGATACGTCGTCGATGCCCGAGGCGATGTCGTTGGGCAGTTCGCGGGGCGTGTCACCCTCACCCCGCCCCTCTCCCATCTGTACAGACCGGGGAGAGGGGGAGGAGTGTAGGCGGACCGGGTTTTCGGGGTCGCGGGCGTTCCAGGCGATGCCGTGGCCGACGGCGGGGTAGATGTAGCGGTCGGGGTCTTCGCGCAGCAGCCGCCACACGCCGCCGTCCGGCCCGAATGCTACGGGGCACTCTTTCCTGGCGGCGTCGAACAGGAACGGGATGACCGTGTTGCGGGAGATGTAGCCGGTGATGTCCTCCTTGGTGTAGTAGGCGCCCATCTGCTTCTGGTTGACGTACTTTTCGAAGATGTAGCCGAGCACGTCGGGGTTTATCTCGTTGTCCTCGCGGTAGGGCCGCTCGTCCAGGTGCCAGCGGTAGCCGTCGAAGAAGTCGAAGACGCGCTCGAAGGCGGCGTCGGGGATGGAGATGTGGGGGTTGTCGCGTTCGAGGTCGTGTACGTCGAACAGCCCGCCGTTGAGGAAGGGGACCCGGCCGAGGAGGGCGGCCAGTTCGGGCGCGCGCTGGGCTTCGGGCTGGCCGAGGCCTTCGTGGAACAGCCGCAGGAGGAAGAGGCGGTAGAACTGCTGGAAGCGTCCTTCGGCAGGCTCAGGATGACGAGTGGCAGGCTCAGGATGACGGATGGCAGGCTCAGGATGACGGATGGCAGGCTCAGGATGACCGGGAAGGGCTTGCACCATCTTCAGGCGGCTGCGGAGGTAGTCGGGGTCTCCGTCGAGGAAGCCCTGCTTCTGGACGAAGTAGATGAACATCATGCGGTTGAGCATGAGGGAGGCGTACCAGTCGCGGTCGCCCTGGGCCGTGATGCCCTCGATGAACTTCCCGAAGGTGGTCAACTCGGTCCTGAAGCGGTCGTAGAAGCGCTTGGTGACCTTTTCGACGTCGAAGGCTTTGTACATGCGGCCGGTTACATCCGAGATGCTGACGCCCCTGGCCTCGTCGTCGAGGTCGAACGCGACCTCTCGCAGGCGCTGGAGGACCGGTTCGCCGCCCTGGCCGGCGCGGTAGTCCTGCTCGCGGCAGACCACGGGTTTGCCGGCCTCGCGTTTGACCCACTGCCACTTTTGCTGGGTGCGCGCGGCGTCGATAAAGATGATGAGGTGTTCGAAGGCCAGCTTGGCGACCTGGGTTTCTATCTTGCGCCTCACGGGGTATTCGGGAAACAGGCCGCCCGGCCCGGGTGAACATTCGAAGACGGCGAAGTTGGCCTTCTCCGCGACCGGCTTCAGGGAGTATTCGCGCTCGTTCACCTGGATGGTCAGCGGCTCGGCCTGGTAGTGGTTCCAGCCCAGGCCCTCCACGAAGAGGCGCGGAAAGTCGAACGCCTGTAGGTGGGGGCGGAGCTCAGCGGTTGGGGTCTGCATTTGGGTGGTCCTTGTTCAAAACGCGCTTACGACGTCTGCGATTGACATGACCGCGACGTCTTGAAACGGGCCGAAATCATATTCATTCTGTGTAACGATAGATCGGATTCCGTATACTTGCATGGTGGCGATTAAGTTGGTGTCGTGCAGGCGTTTGCCGTGAAGGTTATAGGCCAGCGCTAGTTGGAGCAGACAGCTCGATACCTGGCCAGTCTCATCGCACACGTAGAAGTCTTGCGTCAACTCCCGCAGGTTCGCCACTGCTTCCACAATGCTCAGGCCGAGGCCGTTGACAGCGACCGGGCGCGTCACCACCGCCAGGTATTCGCGCAGCACTTGGTTGCTCGTGGCAAGGTGCAGCCCCTGGGTAGCGGCGTTGGACAGGAGCCGCAGCGCATCTTCGTGGAACAAGCGTGTATCGTCGGTGGCGATAATGAGGACGTTGGTATCCACAAACAGGGTTTCACCGACCATCGTCACCATAAATATCCCGCCTGCTCCATGGGGCGCTATTGCCCGTCGAGACTGTCACGATGTTGAGTTTGCGCCCGGCCTTTCGCTCAGCGTCACCCGGACGTGAGCCGGAATGGTCATGCGGCTTTCCAGCGTTGCCATCACCGACTCGACCCTTCGTCGTGTCGTCCAGGTAATCGAAAATCTGGTATGCGGGAATGCCGGGCGGATTCTTCTGGTCCAGCTTTTCGCCCTTGGCCGATTTGCTCTCTTTGGGACGCAAGTGAAACCCAGTCGAGTCTTCCAGCAATTCAAGCTCGTCGCCCGGTCTCACACCCAGGGCTTCCAGGGCATGGGAGGGCAGAGTTATCTGGCCTTTGGACGTTACTTTGACTATCATGGCATTTTTCTCCTCGGCTCCATGCTGTCATAAGCGGCTCGCAAGCGTCAATAATGGGAAGAGGAAAGGACGGGCGGTTCGCAAACCGCCCCTACGGTCATCATTCCTAATTGTCGCCGTCGAACAGCCCCAGTGAGCAGATTATCTGAGGCTCCCGGGGTTCGGAGGCGGCGTTCTCCGTCAGGCAGAGCCTGTCCTCCTCGCGCAGCGTCATCACTATCTCGGCCAACTGGTCGTCGGAGACGCCGCTGCGGAGTTGCCGGTTCAGGGTGTCCACCGCCGATTGGCGCAGGGGATAGCGGTATATGTCGTCGATGGCCTTGTGGAGGGCGTCCACGTCGAAGAGTTGGCCCCGGATGGCGTCGGCGTGGGCCTTGAGGCGAGTGTAGGCGCGGAAGCGGGCGCCGGAGGGCCGTCCCAGTTGGCCGCCGACCCGCTTTTCCTCCCTGGCGACGTGCTTGACGCCCTCGGCAACGAGCTGGTGGTGGCTCTTGTGGTGAGGCTGCGCCGGGGTGTCGGGCCCGCACTCGGCGGCGGCGAGGATTTCGAGCTGCGACTCGGTGATGCTGTGGCCCTCGCGGTCCACGTAGGCCAGGGCGTCGTTGCTGTCGGCGGTGCGCATGAAGACGAGCACGCCTTCGGGCCGTTGCGCGATGGGCGCGTGCTGGCGCGAGGAGAAGACGACGTCGGGCAGGTCGGCCACGGCCTTCTCCAACGACGGGTCGGCGCCGATGGCGTTCTTCCATATCTGGTAGGCGTGGGACGCCAGGTCTACGTCGCCCTCCGGGTCGCCGTCCAGGATGCCGGCGCGCTCGTGGTACAGGTTGAGGATGGCCTGGTCGTCGTCTTCGTCCTCGAAGAACGCCTCGTCCGCGCCGACCACCTCGGCGTTCTCCCTGAGACGCTCCCGGACCCGCCCTCGCAGGTCGATGATGCGCTCGACGCCCTCGGCGGGCAGGAATGAGTGGCAGAGAATCTCCTCCGCCTTCTGCCCGATGCGGTCGACGCGGCCCGCACGCTGGATGAGACGGATGATGGCCCAGGGCAGGTCGTAGTTCACCACGATATGGCAGTCCTGGAGGTTCTGGCCCTCGCTCAGCACGTCGGTGGCGACCAGGACGCGAAGTTCCTGTTCGGGATCGGGTCGGCCCTGCCGCCGGTTGCTGTTCGGGCTGAATCGCCATGCCGAATCCGTGGGGTCGGCGGAGTTGCCGGTAACTCCGGCCATGTCCGCCATCCCTCTGTTTCTGAGCTGCGCTTCCAGATAGTCAACCGTGTCGGCGAATTGAGAGAACACCAGCACCTTCCGGTCGGCGAAGGTTTCCGTCAATAGCGAGTCGAGCGCTTTGAGCTTGGCGTCCTTGGCGGGGTCCCAGTCCCCGTAGGTCTGGAGTATGTCCAGAAGGGCGTTGGAGTCCGAGAGAAGCTCGCTTTCGAGGGAACTCTTGAATAGGTCGGCGCGGAGCCACTTGAAGCGGCGGCTGTAGCGGCCCTCGTACTCACTGTATATCTGGGCGGCGCGCGCCTCGAAGTCGGAGGCGGTCCAGGCGTCGCCGGTCTTCTCGGCTGCTTCCTCCTGATCATCGTCGTCAGGGTCGAAGAGAGCGCCCTTCGCCTGGTCCGCGTCCTCGTCGGTGAATCGGGAGTCCAGCATCTCGGCGTCCTGTGTGCCGACTGGTAGCGGTAGCCTGTTCCTGATGGCGTGGAGGAAGACGTAGTTGCGTAGTACGTGCCGCTCTACGGATTGCAGGAAGGCGGCGCCGCTGCTTTCGAGGCGCTTGAACAGGTTGACCCGGCAGAACCCGATGAGACGCTTGCCGGCCCTCGATAGGTCCCGCATCTGCCCTGCCTCGGCCGGGGTGGGCCGCGACTTGTCGGAGTCGGCGGCATACTTGCCGAGGCCGTATCGCGGCAGGTTCAGATGCTTTATGGCCTCCACTACTTTTGGAGAATACAGCTTGGCGTACTGGTCGTCGGGGTTGGAGTCGTCGATGGCGAACTTGACCGTCTTTGGCACGCGGGTAGGGAAGAACGACCTGGTTCCGTCCTCGTAGGTGAGGAACTTCCGGCCCGTCGCCAAGTCCGTCTCCGCGTAGTTGTCCTGGATGAAGCTCCGGGTGCGGCGCACGAGGTAGAGCCGCATCAGGTCGCGCCAGTCGTCGGCGTGCTCGCTGAAGTCGAAGGCCGCCAGGGTGCGCGGTGAGGCTTGGTGGCGCCTGCTGAACTCGATCTCGCCCAACTCCCGTAGGAGCCGCTCGGGACGGATGCCAAGGTCTTGGTCTTCCTCCACGAAGATGCGCAGTTGGCTTGACAGATCCAGGTACGTCTTGTTGTAGGGTGTGGCGGAGAGAAGGATGCACTTGCTCTCGTTTGCGCGCACGTACTCCTGGATGGCCCGGTAGCGGCGCCCCTCGCGGTTGCGAAGGTTGTGGCTCTCGTCGATGACGACAAGCCGGTAGCGGCGCAGGGTGGGCAGCTCGCCGAGCACTCTGCTCAGGGACAGCACTCTGGCCCGCAACTGGTACTCGTACACATAGTCTTCCCACATCGGAACGAGGTTCTTCGGGCAGATGATGAGAGTTTCCAGCCCGTAGTCGTCCTCGAAGATGCGAGCGACAGCGGTGGCCATGAGAGTCTTGCCCAGTCCGACCACGTCGCCTATCAGCACGCCGTTGCGCCTGTTCAGGTGATGGGCCGCAATCTTGACCGCGGCGGCCTGGAAGTCGAAGAGCCGGTCTCCGAACACCTTGGGAGTCTTGAACTCGGCGAGGCCAGCGCGGGCTTCGTGGGAGAGGTGATAGGCCATCTTCAGGTAGATGTGGTAGGGAGGTATCAATGCCTCCCGTGCCCAGCTATCTTCGATGATTTGAATCAGTTCGTCCGAGATGTCCACGCAGAAGCGGTCGTTCCACCTGTCCTCGAACCACTGCTTGAGCTTCACCGTGGCGTCCTGATCGAGCACGTCCACGTTCAATTCTCCCTGTGCCGACAGCCCGGCGAAGGTCAGGTTGCTGCTTCCCAGGTAGCCGACGATGGGGTTGATGGGATCGTTGCGAAAGAGCAGGTAGAGCTTTGCATGCAGCGGGTGACGTAGGAAGAGCTTGACGACAACCTTTCCGGCGCGAAGCTGCGCGACCAGCTGCCGCAAAGTCCGCTCGTCGGCGTTGGTGGGAGCGCCGATGGTAAGCTGCTGGCGAAGCTGTTCGGCCAACCGGACTCTGAGACGGTGCGCCGTCTGGTTGTCCGTGCTGGAGGGTCTGTCGACAAGACTGAGCGCATCCCGGAGGTCGTCGTGAGGAAGACGCTGCATTCCGATTAGGACTCGGCACGGTCCATCATCTTGGTTCCAGTCGTCAACGTACGGTGCAAGCCCTCCCCAGCCGCGCAGGTTGAAGTAGCCGACGCAGAAGTCCGCACGCGACGAAAGTCCCAAGGCCTCCTGCAACGCGGGCAGCAGACTGGAATCAGGCGCCAGGTTGTCAAAGATACGCGGCATGGATGCGCTACTCGTTCATCCTACTCATTCGCCGGCGACATCTTGGCTTTTAGACGACCACTCCCGCCGGCTGTACATGGGTTTGAGTAATTCATTTGAGTTCAGGAGTACACCAGGCGCACTTTGAAAGAGGTGGAGCTGGGGGGACTCGAACCCCCTGCCTCTTCAATGCCATTGAAGCGCTCTCCCAGATGAGCTACAGCCCCGCCCGCGCCGCGGGATCGACCGCCGGCGCAGCGCATCAATTCTAGCAAGCGGCGGCCCCTTCCGCAACCGGCGCGGGCGGCGTGGCAACCACGCCGGGCTTGGGTTACAATCGACTCGCCGGACTCGCCCAAGCTCCATGCTGGCCTTAATTCGTGTCCGGCGTGGAGGTGTTGCCGTTGGCTTCCGAGCAGGTGAACGAGACCGTCCGCTATGAGCCGCACGAGAATCCGCCGGTCGCCCTGACGGTGGGCGCGGGCATCCAGGCCGCGCTTTCCATCGTCGCGGGCATCGTGCTGACGCCCGTCATCATCGTCAACGTGGCCGGGGGGAGCGGGGACTATCTCGCCTGGGCGGTGTTCGCCGCCCTCCTGGTCAGCGGAATCACCACCGTACTGCAGGCCGTGCGCGTATGGCGCATAGGCTCGGGCCACGTGCTGATGATGGGCACGTCCGGCGCGTTCATCGCGGTGTGCATCGCGGCCATCGTGGAGGGCGGCCCGGCCACCATGGCCAGCCTGGTCGTCGTATCGTCGCTTTTTCAGTTCATGCTCGCGTCCAGGCTGTCGTGGTTCCGGCGGCTGCTCACGCCGGTCGTCTCGGGCACGGTGATCATGCTGATAGCGGCCACGGTGCTGCCGATACTGTACGACATGATGTCCACCGTGCCGGAGGATGTTTCGGCGTCGGCGGGAGCGATCGCGGCAGCCGTGACGGCGGTGGTCGTGGTGGCGTTGGCGATGCGCGGGCCGAAGATCATCCGCATCTGGGCGCCCATCATCGGCATCACCGTGGGCTGCGTGGTCTCGGCGCCGTTCGGCCTGTACGACGCTCAGCCCATTCTGGACGCGCCCTGGTTCGGCGTGCCCTTCGCGTCCTGGCCGGGACTGGACGTGACGCCCGGCGCGGAGTTCTGGGCGCTGCTGCCCGCGTTCGTGGTGGTGACGCTGGTGGGCGCGGTGGAGACGCTGGGCGACGCGGTGGCGATTCAGCGCGTGTCGCGCCGCAGGCCGCGCGCCACGGACTTTCGCGTGGTGCAGGGCGCGCTGAACGCCGATGGCATGGGCAACCTGCTTTCGGGTCTGGCGGGCACCACGCCCAACACCACCTACTCATCCAGCATATCGCTGGCCGAGCTGACCGGAATCGGCGCGCGAAGGGTGGGCGTGGCTATCGGAATCATCTTCATACTGCTGGCCTTCTTCCCGAAGGCGACCGCGGTCATCATCGCGATTCCGACCCCCGTCGCGGGCGGCTACGTCACCTTCCTGATAGCCATTCTGTTCGTGCAGGGGATGCGAATCGCCCTGAGCGAAGGGCTGGATACGCGCAAGGCGGCGATAATCGGAGTGGCATTCTGGGTAGGGGTCGGATTCCAGGGACAGATGATTTTCCCCGACCTTATCGGCGAGGGGTTCATGGCGGTGCTGCTGGGCAACGGCATGACCGCGGGCGCGATAGTGGCCGTGGCGCTGTCGGCGTTCGGGGAGCTGACGGGGTCGCGGCGCAGGTCGCTGCGGGTGGCGCTGGACGACGACGCGCTGCCGAAGGTGATCGAGTTCGCGCGCGGTTTCTCGTCCCGCCACAGGTGGGACGAGGCGTCGGCGGACCGGCTGGCCGCGGCGAGCGAGGAGACGCTGGCCATTCTGTCGCAGTACGGCGAGGAGGACGGCGACGGCGCGAAGAGGCTGCGCGTGTCGGCGCGGCTGGAGGGCGGAGCGGCGGAGCTCGAGTTCGCGTCCGCGCTGGAGGGCGAGAACCTCGAGGACGAGTTGTCTTACCTGAGCGAGCTTCCCCAGGCGCCGGACGAGAGCGAGATTTCGTATCGGCTGCTGCGCCACTACGCGCACTCCATCAACCACCAGAAGTATTACGGCATCGACGTAATCTCACTGCGGGTGGACGGGCCGGCGGTGCAGGCGGGGGCACCCCCATCCTGACCCTTCGGCAAGCTGAGGGCAGGCACGCTAGATTCCTCGGCTACGCTCGGAATGGCAAGTGAGGGGCGGTATGGCAGTGGGGCGAGGGGGAAGGGACAAGAGGGAAGGAGAGGACATGGAACAGAGACAGCTTGGGGACAGCGGACTGTACACGTCGGCCATCGGGTTCGGCACGTGGGAGATGAGCACGACGATGTACGGCCACATCGACGTGGACGAGGCGGCGACGGCGGTGCACGCGGCGATTGATCACGGCATTACGCTGTTCGACACCGCGGAAGTCTATGGGCCGTACCATTCCGAGAGGCTGCTCGCCAGGGCGTTGGGCGGCAGGCGCGGGGACGTGGTTCTCGTCAGCAAGGTGGGCTTCCAATACGACGAGGACAACAGGAACGCCGGGCGCAACTCCAGGCACGACCACGTGATCGAGCGGACGGAGGGTTGCCTGCGGCGGCTGGAGACCGACTACCTGGACCTGCTGTTGATACACTGGCCGGACCACGACACGCCCTTCGAGGAGACGATGTCGGCGCTCAACAGGCTGAAGGAGGACGGCAAGATTCGGCACTACGGCGTGTCGAACTTTACGCCCGAAATGATGGCGGAGTGCGAGCGGTACGGCCACCTCGCGGCCAACCAGGTGGGCTACCACATGTTCGACCGGCGGATGGAGTCGGCGGTGCTGCCGTTCTGCGCCGAGCGAAACATCGGCTTCATGGCCTACGGCACGCTCGGCTTCGGGCTGCTGTCGGGCGCGTTCACGCCGGACACGACGTTCGGCGAGGGGGACTGGCGCCACCGCGGAGTGGCGTTCGGACTTCCGCTGTTTCAGCCGGAGGAGTTCGCGAAGGAGCTGCGAGTCGTCGAGCGGCTCAAGACGATCGCCGCCGACCACGGCAGAAGCGTGGCGCAGCTCGCCATCGCTTGGACTACGGGGCATCCGGCGGTTTCGGTCGGGCTCGTCGGCGTGAGGAACGAGCGCGAACTGAAGGAGAACGTGGCCGCCGCGGGCTGGAAGCTGGACGACGAGACGCGCGCCCGCATAGACGCGGCGTTCGAGGCGGAGGGCGTGCCGACGCACGTGGAGTCGCCGCAGGCGGAGTAGTGTGTCAGTTGGTCAGTGTGTCAGTTGGTCAGTAATCAGTTTTCAGTGGTTAGTTTCCCACTGGAGAGCGTGGTCTGGACGCTTACCGACACACTGACTAACCGATAAACTGACACACTACTCCGTGCCCGCTCCCAGGCGGGTGGGGGTGTCGGCTATGAAGCCGGAGAGGTTGAGAGCGGTGTGGATGAGGCCTATGTGGGAGTAGGCCTGGGGGAAGTTGCCGAGCTGACGCTGAGTGACCGGATCGAACATCTCGGCGAGCAGGCCCAGGTGGTTCGACTGGGTGGTGATGACTTCGTGGAAGTAGTCCATGGCGCGGTCGTTCTGGCCTGTGTAGATCATGTTGCCTATCAGCCAGAAGCTCAGGAGCGAGAACGCGCCTTCCTCCTGGCCGGCCAGCCCGTCGTCGGTTTCGTGGGGCAGGTAGCGCCACACCAGCGGTCCCTGGGTCAGCTCGCGCTCTATGGCGTCAAGGTTCTGTCGGACGCGGGGGTCGTCGCGCTCTATCAGGTTCATGAACGGGATGCCGAGGTTGGATGCGTCGAGCGCCTCGCTGCCGTAGCGTTGACGGAAAGCCTGCTTGCTCTCGGACCAGCCCTGGTCGAGTATCTCGTTCTTGATGTTGTCGGCGGCCAGCGACCAGCGGCGGTAGAGCCGGCGCTCGCCCAGGGCGGCGGCGATGTAGGCGGCGTGGTCCAGCGCGGCCCAGCACAGGGCCTTGGAATAGACGAAGTGCTGTAGCTCGCCCCGCACCTCCCACACGCCCCGGTCCTTGCGCTGCCAGTTGCCCATGACGAACTCGGCCAGAAACCGGACGAGGTCCCACACCTCGGGGGGCAGCTCGCCCTTGAGCACGAGCAGCGAGTGGATGGTGACGATGACCTCGCCGAAGACGTCCATCTGGACGTGGTCGGCCGCGGCGTTGCCGATGCGGACGGGGCGGGAGTCTTCGTAGCCGCGCAGGTGGTCCAGCGTGTACTCGCGCAGCGAAGAGACGGGGCTGATGCCGTACAGGATGCGCGTCTTGCGGCGGTGGAGGTTGCACTGCTCCAGCAGCCAGTTCAGGTACCTGTCGGCGCCGTACTCGTCGCCCAGCCGGTAGAGGATGTCAACGGTGAAGCTCGCGTCCCTGAGCCACGAATAGCGGTAGTCCCAGTTGCGGGAGCCGCCGATGGTCTCCGGCAGACTGGTGGTGGGGGCGGCCACGACCGCGCCGGTGTGGCGGTACATCATCAGGTGCAGCGCGAGGAACGAGCGCACCACCGAGTCGCGCCAGAGGCCGGTGTAGTGCATACGGGAGACCAGCCCCTCCCAGTAGCTCCTCGTCGTCGCCAGCTTGTCTTCGGTGCGGTAGCGTTCCACGCCCGCCGGTCGCCCGTTGCCGTAGGCGAGCACGAAGGTGGCGGATTGGCCCTGCCTGAGGGTGAAGCGCGCGTGGACGCCGCGGGCGTCGAAGGGTAGGGGCACGGTGGCGGCCAACGTCATCGTCTGGCGACCACCCCTGGCCCTGACCGCGGTCGAACCGGAGCGCGAACGCTGCGCCGAGAAGGACGGCAGGACGCGGGCGTAGTCGTGGCGGGGCCGGTAGTCGCAGACCACCTCAACCTCGCCGGACTCGCACTTCACTATGCGGTGAATCTCGTCGTCGGCCCTGGGCGGAGTCTCCGGGTTATCGTCGTCGTCGTGCTGGGCCGGCATGAAGTCGGTAAGGGTCAGCACGCCATCCGCGGTGGTGAAGGTGGTCCGCAGTATGTTGGTATCGCCCTCGTAGGCCTGGTCGGTGGCGGTGACGGGCGCGGCCGGGCCGATGCGGAAATGGCCGCCGACGTCGGGGTCGAGGATGGCGGCGAAGACGCTTGGCGAGTCGAAGCGGGGAAAGCAGCACCAGTCGATAGAGCCGTCGGTTCCGACCAGGGCCGCGGACGACATGTCGCCTATCAATCCGTAGCTATACACATCACTTGCCCAATGGGTTGTGGCGCCGGGAGTGGGGCCGCAAGTATAGCATTGGGCGGCGTGCGGTCGCAACCGGGGGGAGACGCGCTATCGATGCAAACGCCATTTGAGACGCGAGCGCGAAGGATGAAGTTGGATTGTTACAGCGGCAGGGCCTGTCGAGCTTGACTTTCAAACATCGAAATGCTATTTATAGACAGGACTGGGGCAGCCGTCGGGCACGCGCCGACCGTAGGCCACGCCTTGCGCGGCCCGCGCGTAAGCGAGCAGCCCTATTACCCAGAGGAGACGACAATCCTATGGACATCAGCACCGAGCGCCAGGGTTCTACCCTTTACGCCAACGTAGGTGACCGTATCGACGGCACCGAGGCACGCAACTTTCAGGAGACTCTGACCAGCGTCATCGACGAGGAAGTGAAGGCACTGATACTCGATCTGGAGCAGCTCACCTACATAAGCAGTGCCGGACTCAGGGTGATACTTCTAACCGCGAGGGTACTGCAACGACAGGGCGGGAAGCTGGCTATCTGCTCGCTGTCGGACCCTATTCGTGAGGTGTTCGAGATAAGCGGCTTCGACAAGATCATTCCGGTCCATTCCACCAGGGAAGAGGCGGCGTCGGCCATAGGCGCGTAGCCGCGCGTCCGGCACAAGCGAAGTCAATGCCTGAGCCAAGCCTCCGGCCTTGATGCAATGCCTGGAGGGCTGAGCGCCATTTGAGTACATGTCCACAGAGCGACCTTACAAAATCCTGGTAGTCGATGACGAACCGGATCTCGAGCCGCTGATACTACAGCGGATGCGTCGAGACATTCGAAGAAAGCAGTACACCTTCGTGTTCGCGCGCAACGGTGTAGAGGCGCTCGAAAAGCTGAGCCTCGACGAGTCCATCGACCTGGTGCTGTCGGACATCAACATGCCCCAGATGGACGGCCTGACGCTGCTGAGCCAGATTCCCAATGTCAGCACCGACGTCCGCTCAGTCATAATCTCCGCTTATGGCGATATGAAGAACATTCGCACCGCCATGAACCGCGGCGCGTTCGACTTCGTGACAAAGCCCATAGACTTCGACGACCTCAGGCTCACTATCGAGCGCACGCTGAGTCATCTGCTGGAGTGGCGGGACGCGCTGGAGTCTCGCAATAAGCTGACGGTGCTGCAAAATGAGTTGGACATCGCCAGCAATATGCAGCAGTCGTTGCTGCCGAACCACTTTCCGCAGGGCGACGCATTCCAGGTGTACGGCAGGATGGAGCCCGCGCGCAACGTGGGGGGAGATTTCTTCGACATTCTGAACCGCGAACAGGGCCAATTGGGCATCGTAGTCGCCGACGTTTCGGACAAGGGCGTGCCCGCGGCGCTGTTTATGATGTCGAGCCGCACGCTGATGAGGGCTATGTCCATCGGCAGCGCAACGCCGGGGGAGGTGCTCGCGAGCGTCAACGAGTTGCTGCTGGAAGACAACGACTCCACGATGTTCGTGACGCTCTTCTACGCCGTTTACGATCCGGCCAATGGCAATTTCATCTACGCCAACGGAGGCCACAACCCGCCTCTGCTGGTGCACTCGGACGGTTCCTCGGAGGAGTTGCCGCTTACCGGCGGCATCGCGCTGGGGCTTGTGCCGGATTTCGAGTATGAGGAACACATGCTGAGGCTAATGCCCGGCGACGCGCTGATACTGTACACGGATGGCGTGACCGAGGCGATGAACGAGGAGCAAGAGGAGTTCGGCGTACCCAGGCTGGTGGATGTGTTTCAGGTTTCCCCACCGGTCGATGCGGAAGATGCCACGGTGCGCGTTTTCGGGGCGGTGCACGATTTCGCGGGCGAAGCCGACCAGTCGGACGACATAACCTGCATGGTGCTGCACCGCCGGAATTAGGCGCCCCGGAAGTTAGGCTACTTCATTGAGCGAGACACTGAAACTCAAGTTTGAGACCAGAATCGAAGAGTTGCTACGTCTCCAGAGCGAGATAGAGCAGTTGGGCGAGCGCGAGGACTGGGACCCCGCGTTGGTGTTCCACGTAAACCTCGCGGTCGAGGAGCTGGCCACCAACATAATGAGTTACGGCCATGCGGAAGGCATCCACGAATTCGAAGTCATCCTCAAATCGGAGTCCGACCACCTGACGATCGATATCTGGGACGACGGCCGTCCGTTCGACCCCCTGACAGAGGCTCCCGAACCGGACTTGGACGCTTCTCTGGACGATAGGCGGGTAGGAGGACTTGGCGTTTACTTCGCCGAAACCCTCATGGACGAGATGAGGTACGAGAGGGAGGATGGCAGGAACCACCTGACCCTGATCAAGCGCAGGGAGTGATGAAGGCGGGCCGACTACACGTTGCGTTAGCCCTGCTGGCGATACTCGCCGCGTTGGGCGCTCAGGGATGCGATTCCGGGCCGGCGCAGCCGGAAGTCGGCCCATCCGAGACATCACGGGCCGAAGCCACCTCCGCAGCCGGGGCGACGCCGGCCTCCGTTCCCGGAGTCGGCGAAGAATCGGTGGTGTTCGGACAATCGGCGGCATTCAGCGGGCCGGCGCAGGAGCTCGGCTCCAACATGCGCCTGGGCATCGAGGCGGCCTTCCACGAAAGAAATCTCGCCGGTGGCGTCCACGGCCGGCAACTCGCGCTGACCTCGCGCGACGATGCCTACGAGCCGGAGGCGGCGGTATCCAACACAACGGCGCTGATCGAAAGCGGAGACGTTTTCGCGCTGATCGGCGCGGTCGGCACGCCCACTTCGCGCTCCGCCGTGCCCGTGGCCCTCGCCGCCGACGTTCCTTACATAGCTCCGTTCACCGGCGCCGAATTCCTTCGCGACGCGCAGCTTACAAACGTGATTAACGTTCGCGCCTCCTACTACCAGGAGACCGAGGAGATGGTGGAACGGCTGACCACCGACCTGGGCATAACACGCATCGCGGTGATGTACCAGGACGATTCGTATGGCCGCGCGGGCTACAACGGGGCGAGGCAGGCGCTCGACCGCAGGGGCATGGAGCCGGTCGCCATTGGCGTCTATCCCCGCAACACCATTTCGGTGAAGACCGCCCTCGTAGATCTTCAGCAGGGCAACCCCGAGGCGGTGATAATGATTGGGGCGTACAAGCCGGTGTCCACGCTGGTGTTGTGGGCGCGCCACATAGGGATGGACCCTGTGTTCATGACCGTTTCGTTCGTGGGCAGCAACGCTCTTGCCAGGGAGATGGGAGCGATGGGAGAGGGTGTGTACGTTACGCAGGTGGTGCCGTTCCCGACCGATGACACCATACCCATCGTGAGGGCGTACCTGGACGCGCTCGAGGCCTACGCCCCCGGCACAGTGCCGGGGTTCGTGTCGCTCGAGGGATACCTCGCCGGGCTGATCGCGATTGCCGGGCTTGAAGCGTGCGGCCGCGAGGTGGACCGCGAGTGTTTTCTGGACGCCCTCCACCAGCCATCTCTCACGGACATCGGCGGCTTCCGGGTCAGCTTCGATACCAATGACAACCAGGGCTCCGACGCGGTGTTTCTGACCGCTATAGGAAGCGACGGGGAGTATCACCCACTGGAGAGGATGGCGGAGGTTACGCCATGAGGGAGCGACTCAACAGGCGGCCGGCCATATTCGACCGCATATCGGTGCAGATGTACATCGGCGTCGGCGCGTCCGCCGTGCTGACGCTGCTGGCGTCCCTGGTCGCCTTCTACTCGTTTCAACAGGTCACGGCCCACCAGGAAACGGTAAACGAGGAGACCGTCCCCAACCTGGCCGCCGCGTTCGGCGTCGCCCAGCACGGCAACAGCCTGGTGGCGGCTGCGCCGCGCCTTACGACGGCGCAATCCTACGAAGAGTTGTCGTCCGTCGCCGACGAGATAGCCCTAGTCCGACGCCAGTTCGAAGAGCAACTGGACGCGCTCGAGGCGCAGGCGGGCGGCACGGAAAGCCAGTTCGAGACCATCCGAGCGCTGGCCGACACGCTTATCAATAACATTCTGCTCATTCGATACAACACCTCCGACCTGCTCCAGCTAAGGGACGAGCGCGACCAACTCGCCTTACAACTCGATACGTTGGTGGATGCCCTCGCTTCTTTGCTCGCTCCGGCCCTCGACGACCAGCTCTTCTACGCAATGACGGGATACCAGGAGTTGGGTATGCCCGCCGCTCCGCGCGCCGAGTACTTCTCGGAAGACGAGCTGCTGCTCTACCGCCGGCTCGCCGAGTTGCAGAGCGACGCCGGAGAGGCCACGCTGCACCTGTCCGACGCCTTCACGGTGACGGACCCGTCGCTAATCGAGCCGCTGCGAGAGAAGTTCGAGTCCGCTAAAGGCCGCATAGAGCGCAACATGGCCCCGCTCAGCGGCACCGAGCTGCACACTCAGTTGACGCCCATAATCGACCAGATAGTCGAGGTGGGAGTGGGCAGCACCAATGGCTTCGACCTCCTGGACCGCGAGTTGAGGCTGGTGCGGCACCAGGGCGAGCTGCTGGGCCAGAACCGGGAGCAGGCCGTGAGCCTGGTGGCCGAAGTGGACGCCCTGGTGGGCAAGGCGCGCGCCGACTCGGAGGCCGCCACCCTCGCTTCGGCCCAAGCCGTGCTGACCGGCAGGAACCTGCTTATTGGAATTACGGCGGCGAGTTTCACGGGCGCGATACTCATCGCGTGGCTCTACATCGGGCGCGTGATACTGCGCCGCCTGGCCCAGCTATCTACGTCGATGCGCCGCATGGCCGGCGGCGACCTGGAAACGCGCGTGGAGGTTAGCGGTCGGGACGAGGTGGCGGACATGGCCGCGGCGCTGGACGTGTTCCGCCAGCACGCCCTAGAGGTGCAGCGCCTCAACCTGGTGGAGGAGCTGGCCCAGGAGTTGCAGGGAAAGAACGACGAACTGGAAGAGGTGCTGGGAGACCTTCGCCTGGCGCAGGACCAGATCGTTGTCAGGGAGAAACTGGCGGCGCTCGGCGAGCTCACCGCAGGGGTGGCCCACGAGATTCGCAACCCACTCAACTTCATCAAGAACTTCTCCGAGTCTTCCGAGGAGTTGATGGCTGAGCTGAAGGAGGTGCTGGAGGAGGAAGCCGACGACCAGGAAGAGTTGATAGAGGAGATATCGGAGGACCTGGTAGCTAACCTGGGACGCATCAGATCTCACGGCGAACGGGCCAACCGCATCGTGCACGATATGTTGATGATGGGGCGCGGCGCGGGCGACTGGCAGCCCACCAACATCAACCTGCTTCTGGAAGAGCACTCCCGGTTGGCCTACCACAGCGCCCGCGCGCTCGATCCGGACTTCAATCTGGACTTAAAGCACGAGTTCGACGAAAACGTGGGCGAGATATCAGTGATTCCGCAGGACCTGGCAAGGGTGTTTCTCAACATGGTGAGCAATGCCGCATACGCCACCAACCAGAGACGGGTGAGCACAGGCGACGAGGTGGCGACCATCGACTCGTACTTCCCGACCCTGTGGCTCATCACCGAGCGACTCGAGGACGGCGTTCGCGTTCAGATAAAGGACAACGGGGGAGGCATTCCGAACGATGTGCTGGAGAAGATATTCAACCCGTTTTTCACGACCAAGCCGACCGGCGAGGGAACCGGACTCGGTCTGGCCATGTGCAACGACATTATCCGGCAGCACGGGGGCACTATTCGAGTGGACGTCGAACCGGGCGAGGGCACCAACATGATTATCGAATTGCCGCTCGAGCCGCCGGAGGTGGGGGCCGGGATGGAGAGCGAAGAGGAAGTCGCCACTCCAACGGGAGGCTAGCCGGAAGAGTTGTCCGTATCGATGGACACGGCAGCCTCCAGGTGGAATCTGCCCGCGAAGTCGTCGGGTGGATACTCCCCGTCCGATTCCATTACGGCGGCCTTGGGCAGCCTGGCGAGGGACACATACTCGGGCATTACAATGCCGCCGGTGAAGACCAGGCGCATTGCCATTTCCACGCTGAGGTCGGTCTCGTACACGTCGTCCTCGTTGACGAACGCCATGTTGCCGGAAGTCGGGTTCGGCACCGTGGGAACGTAAACCACGGCCAGCGAAGTCTGGGTGTCCACATTGTATGCTCGACCGGTAACGAAACCGAGCGCCAGCATCCCATCCTTGGGCCACTCCAGGAAGACCACGCGGCTGAAGTTGTACTTCGAAGCGAGCACTTCGGTGAGCTGCTCGGTGACGCCGTAGATGGATCCCACCACCGGAGTGTTGCGCAGGATCGTGCCCTTTACCTCGATCAGCTTGCGCCCCCAGGTCGTGGCCACTATGAGACCTACAATGAAGAATACGATGAGAAAGACTATGACGCCGATTCCCGGAAAGTCGATCGGGACTCCCAACAGAGTCTGGTCCATGATGAATGGAAGCCCTCGAATGAACGAGTCGGCGTTCTCGACCAGGAATGCGATCACGAGAATGGTGACGAGAAGTGGAATCAGTACAACCACACCATCCACCATTCGGCGTTGCAGTGTCCCCTTGAAGCGGGAGAACATTCCCGGCTTTCGCTCCTCGGATTCGTTAAGGTTCGCTCTGCTCACCTTGACACCTCCTACTTATCTCTCCAGGCGCATCCGGAACAAGGCGCCCTCGCCAAGCAACTATACTCTACCACTTCTGCGTGCAATCGGTGCAACGAACGCGTAAATATCGGGGGCAGGCTCCCCGGACCGCCGTTCGCGACTGGTGGAAGAGGCCGTTCGACCTCACGATACTCGTTGCCGTGCACATAGCGCTTGCCCCGCTCTGGGTCGTGTTGTGGACGCTCATTCCACTGGCCATCTGGCTGTACGACCGCGGACCCGTTTTCTACACGCAGCCCCGCCTGGGCAAGGGCGGGCGCGTGTTCAAGGTGTACAAGTTCAGGTCGATGGTGCCCGACGCCGAGCGTATGAGCGGGGCGGTGTGGGCTTCGGAGAACGATCCGAGGATAACGCCGGTGGGTCGCGTTCTGCGTGATCGCGCGCTGGACGAGCTCCCGCAGGTGATCAATATGTTCAGGGGGGACCTGAGCCTTGTCGGACCGCGCGCCGAGCGCCCGGAGCTCGCGGACGAGTTCGCAGAGAGCGTGCCCGACTTCCACCGTCGGCTCCTGGTCAGGCCCGGCCTGACGGGGCTGGCGCAGGTGTACGGCAGCTACGACACGGCGCCCCACAACAAGCTCCGGTACGATACGCTGTACATGCGGCGGATGTCTCCCTGGCTGGACGTGAAGCTGCTGGCGCTGTCGGTGTGGGCGACGCTGGCAGCTAAGTGGCAGGAGCGGTAGGGGTGAGTGTTTCCGTCAGTCACCCCCATCCTAACCTTCCCCCATCAAGGGGGAAGGGACTTTTGGCACTCCCCCATCGAGGGGGAAGGGACTTCTGAGGCGCAGGCGGGTTGGAAACCCGCACCTATAGGGTGAAAGGGGAAGGGACCTTTCGGCAGGCTCAGGGCAGGGTTTTTGGAAAGCCTCAGTTCCTCCGTAGCCTGGCGTCCTCAGAGGCAGCGGTGGCGCGGCCCTCGGCCACGTTCACCCAGCGCAGGGCGATTGCGCCCGCCAGTATGAGCAGGGCGATGGACGTGACGGCGGCGCGGGTGTCCAGCGCGGATGTGACGGACACGTACAGCAGCGGCCCGAACACGGCGGACGCGCGGCTCATAAAGCCGAAGAACGAGAAGAACTCGCCGCTGCGCGCCACGGGCGTTATCTGCGAGAAGAGGCTGCGGGCCAACGCCTGGCTGCCGCCGATGACCCCGCCCACGAACAAGCCGAGAAACAGCCACTGGTAGCCGGCGTCCAGTCCCAGCGGCTCCCACAGCCAGCGTCGCACCGCCCTGGGCCACCAGTCCATAGGCCCGTCGCCAAGTCGCGAGGGGTGCAACTCGCCAACGGCGGCGCGTCCGTCCAGCGCGCCGCCGAGCGCGGACGCGGAATAGGCGGAGTCCGGCGAATCGGCTACGCTGTCCACCAGCCGCCCGGCGCGGCCCCTGGCCAGCGAATCGCCTTCCTCGATTTCGCCGACCTCGTCCTTCCAGCGCAACTCGGTGCGAGAGTCGCCCACGTCCGGCACGCCATGCACCAGGTAGCGGCCCGTGTCGGGGGCGTACTCTAGGCGGTAGTCGAAGTCGGCGTGCCGGGTGGGTTCGAGGGGGGCTACGGCTATTCCCAGGGCTATGATGAAGAACCAGCCGCAGAGCGAGGCCACAAGCGCCGTCTTGGTGGAGAGCCGCGCGGCCAGCCAGCCGAAGGCCATTGCGCCGGGCGCGGCGACGAACTGGATTATCAGGATTGTGGCGGCGTTGAAGAGCAGGGGTATGCGTAGGGTGTCCGCCGCGAACGCGCCCGATATGGCGAGCACGGTCTGTATGCCGTCGTTGAACAGCAGGTACGCGCCCAGGTAGCACAACACCACATTGAACTTGCGAAGCTCGCGGAAGGTGCGCCCGAACTCGCTGAACGCGAGCGACACCGCCGCCATCGGCCCAAGTCCGCGCACCTCGCTCGGCAGCTTCGGTTCCGGCACCACGATGAACGTCCAGATCGCCCACCCGAACCACCAGACGCCCACGGAGGCTATGGCCAGCCGAGTAACAAGGTCGGCGTAGCCGGTATCGGCGGCCAGGAATATGACGACAAGGTGCGCCAGCAGCAACAGTCCACCGCCCAGGTAGCCGTAGGCGTATCCGCGGCTGCTGACGTCGTCTTGCAGTTCGGGCGGCGCGAGATGGGGCAGCAGCGTGTTGTAGAAGACCAGCGAGCCGGCGAAGCCCATGTTGGCGAAGAAGAACGCGCCGAACAGCCACGCCCATGGCTGCGGGGCGTAGGCCGAGAAGAAAGCCAAGACCACAAAGAAGGAGCCGCAGGCGGTGTAGATGAGGAGCAGCAATTTCTTGATGGGCACGCGGTCGGCGATTACACCCAGCACCGGGCTTGTGACGGCGATGATGGCCGTCGAAACAGCGACGACCAATGCCCACAACGAACTGCCGGTAATCCGCAGCCCGAGAAGCTCGGCGCCGCCGCCGAAGGCGTCCTGGAACAGCGTGACGGCGTAGATGGGAAGCACCGCGACGGCGTTGGTCGCGTATGCGGAGTTGGCCCAGTCGTACATGCACCAGGCGCGGATGATGGCTTGCTGTTTGCGGGGAAGGTCTTTCAGTTTGGGTGTGCTCACGTCAACTCCCGCAGGGCCGTTCCAACTCCATCTCACCCCCATCCTAACCTTCCCCCATCAAGGGGGAAGGTATTTTTGGCGCTCCCCCATCGAGGGGAAGGGACTTTTGGCGCTCCCCCATCGAGGGGAAGGTATTTTTGGCGCTGCCCCGTCGAGGGGGAAGGGACTTTAGACGGCCAGGTAGCCGCCGTCCACGACAATCTCGGTGCCGGTGATGTACGAAGCCTCGTCAGACGCGAGGAAGAGCACGGCGTAGCCTACCTCTTCTCGGCGGCCCTCTCTGCCCATCGGCACCTGGGCCAACATCCGCGCCCTCGTCTCGGGCGCGGCCGTGACGGTGGAGGTGCCCATCGGCGGCATGATACCCGGATGCACGGAGTTGACGCGGATGCCCTCGCGGGCGTACCTCGCCGCGGCGGTCTTGGTCATGATGCGGACAGCGCCCTTGGAGGCGTTGTAGCCCATGTGGACGTACTCTTGGCCCACGAACCCGGAGATGGACGAGATGTTGATTATGGAGCCGCCGCCCGCGCGTTGCATTTCGGGTATGGCGTGCTTCATGCCCAGGAAAACACCTTTGGCGTTCACGTCCATAAGCGTGTCCCATGCGTCGGTGTCCAGCACGTCGTCGGCAATGCCGCCGCTGACGCCGGCGTTGTTCACCAGCACGTCCAGCTTGCCGAACCGCTCGACGGTCTGGTTCACGGCGTCGCGCCACTGCTGTTCGTCCGTGACGTCCAGCTTGACGAATATGGCTTCGCCGCCCGCCTCGGCTATCTCCGCCTCGATCTTTCGACCCGCGTCCTCGGACACGTCCGCCACGACGACCTTCGCGCCCTCGGCGGCGAACATCTTGGCCTCGGTCTCGCCCATGCCGCGCGACGCTCCGGTCACTATCGCCACTTTGCCCGCAAGTCTCATGTCATCGCCTGCCTTTCCCCTGATTCGTTACCGCTCTCGATAGCCGTCACTTTCCCGCGCCTGCCTCCAGCTTCACGCTCCGACTCACACCGCTTCCGCCGTCCGCTTCGGCCCGGGTTTCCGGCCGCGACTGCGCGAACGTCTTCCCTTTGAACATCGAGGCTATCATACCCAGCACGAGCAGACCGCACATTATGAACAGATAGACGTTGAACCCGGTGGTGAACGCTTGTAGCAATCCCAGGTCGCTTTCGGCGGTGACGCCGGACAGCGAGGGCGGATAGCCGTCCGCCGCCATGAACGCGGTCACGACGGCGGTGCCCATGGCTATGCTGGCGACGTTGGAGGAGTTCCGCACGAGGTTCAGGAACCCGGCCACGACGCCGTACCTGCTCTTCTCGACCGCGCTCATTATGGAGCTGTTGTTAGGCCCGTAGAACACGCCCATCCCCAGGCTCTGAATCATCAGCCCCGCAAGCACCAGCCAGACGGCCGAGTCGGTGCGCAGCAGCGCGAGCACGCCCAGCCCAACGGCGGAGAACACTAACCCGCCTACGTTGAACGGACGGAATCCGAACCGGTCGGAAAGCCAGCCACTGATTGGCCCGGCGAACGCTACGATGGCAAACCCGGGCACTATCATCAATCCGACCTGGCTGGGGCCGAATCCCAATACGCCTTGCAAGTAGAAGGGTATCAGGAAACGGATAGGCTGGTTGGCCAGGAAAGACAAAGTGCTGGCGAGCACTCCCAGCCCGAACAGCTTTCGGGTGAACAGGCGAACGTCCAGCATGGGCGAGGGCGTCCGCAACTCCCACCAGACGAATCCGCCGAGCAGCGCGACGAAGGCGAGCGCGTTGAGCGTAACGCTGGGCGACGTCCAGCCCAGCGACGGCCCAAGCGTCATGCCGACCAGCAGCGCGAGCAGCGCGCCGGTGGAGAGCGTGGCCCCAAGCCAGTCGAACCCTCCGCGCCTGCTCTCGCCCGAAGTGCGCGTCTCTCGCACGACGACAAGCGCGGCGAGCAGCGCGATCGCCCCCATGATGGCGTTGACGCCGAACACCCATTGCCAGCCGAACAGGGCGACGATGAAGCCGCCCATGGCAGGGCCGGCGACGCCGCCCACGCCGACCATGCTCATCTGGAGGCCCAACGCCTTGCCGCGCTCTTCGTCCGAGAAGGCCGACAGTATCATGGCCATGCCGGTGCCCTGCGTCATGCCCGCGCCCAGGCCCTGGAACACCTTCGCGCCTATGAGCATCCAGACGTTGAAGGACACGCCGGCCAGCACCGAGCCTGCGACGAATATCGCCAGGCCGGCCAGATAGACTTTCTTCGCGCCCACGAGGTCGCCCAACCTGCCCATAGGCATGAGGCACGCGCTTATGGCGAGCGCGTAGCCTATGACCACCCATTGGACGGTGGGCAGGTCGGTGAGGAAGTGGTCGGCTATGGTGGGCAGCGCGACGATGACCGCGCCGTGGTCGGCCACGTTGGCGAACATGCCGACCGCGAGCGCGGCGAACGCCCACCACTTGTAGTCGGCCCGGCGCCAGACGGACGCTGAGGTCAACGAGGCACCCTACTAGGCGTCCGGGTGGGTGGTGATGAACTTGCCCGCCTTCTCGGGGTCCACGTGCGGGGCGCGCACTTCCACCCCCGCCGCCTCTTCCTGCAACAGGAAGGTGACGCCGGCGTCCTTGTCGCCCCAGCCCCGGTTCAGGGCCTGTATCGCCATCTGCTCGGCAAGGTTGGCTATGGGCATGGGGACGTCGTACTCGCGGCCCAGCTCGTTCGCCAGGCGAATGTCCTTGCGGGACAACTCCAGGGCGAAGCTGGCGCGGTCGAAGTCGCCACGGAACAGGCTGCCGGGTATGCCGCGGTGTAGAATGTTCATCTGGCCGAGCGAGCCGCGCCGCACGCACTCCCACAGGGATTCGGCGTCCACGCCCGCCTTGACGCCCAGGGTCAGCCCCTCGGCTATGGCCTGCCTTACGCCGTGTCCTATCATGTTGTGTACCAGCTTGCAGATGCTTCCCGCGCCTATCGCGCCGGAGTAGAATACCTTGTCGCCGAACGAGTCGAGCACGGGCTTAATGCGGTCGTAGATTTCGCGCTCGCCGCCCACCATCACGGCGAGATTGCCGGTGTTAGCGCCGGACTTGCCGCCGCTGACGGGGGCGTCCAGCGCGTGGGCGCCCTTCTGGCGGAACAGGGGCTCTATCTGCCGGATGAGCGTGGGGCGGCTGGTGGAGAGGTCCACGTAGACGCTGCCCTCGCGGATGCCCTCCAGCACGCCCTCGGCGCCGGTGGCGACGGCCTCTACCTCGGCCGGGCCGGGCAGCGACGAGAAGGTCACGTCGCTCAGCCGCGCCACGTCCGCGGGCGAGTTCGCCAGACGCGCGCCGTTTTCGAGCAGCGGTTTGGTCGCCTCTTCCTTGATGTCGTACACAACCATGGGGTAGCCGGCGCGCTGTATGTTCCGGGCCATGCCCAGCCCCATGTTTCCAAGTCCGATGAATCCGATAGTCTCCATTTGGCTGTCCTCCGTCGTATCCTGTGCTTGACCCCCATCCCCGTATCGAGTACGGGGCAGGCTCTAACCCTTCGGCTACGCTCAGGGCAGGCTCTTCCCCCTGCGAGGGCTGACAGGGGTGTGTCTTGAGAATAACAGCGTTGCGCCGGCGACGTCACCCCCATCCTAACCCGTTCGGCAAGCTCAGGGCAGGCTCTTCCCCCATCAAGGGGGAAGGGACTTTTCGGAAGGCTCACGCCCCAAACATACCCCTGTCAGCCCTGCGAGGCGGGATGGGATTTTTCGGAAGGCTTATGTCTTGGTCTGCCTAGCGGGTGCCGTTCAGGTCTGCGGGACTCCACCACTTGGCGCGGCCGTAGTCGGAGGGCTTGCCGACGTGGAAGCCCTCGACTGGGAAGAAGTCGCCCTCTCTTAGCGCCTCCAGCAGGTCGCGCTCGTTGCGCACGTCGCCTCTGAACACGGTGACTCCCTTGCCGAACCCGGCAACGGAATGGGCGTCGCTGCCGCCCGTGCCCCAGTGGCCGATGTGAGCGGCCACGCCCTGCGCGAACCTGTTCTCCGCCTCTATGTTGCCGCCGTTGACCACCTCGGTCTCGTCCACAATCTCGAATATGGGGTGTTCCGCCGCCTCTTCGGGGGTCTCCGGAATCTTGGCGGCGTCCTCGAACAGCTTGTTCATGGTGTAGTTTCCCGGCAGGTCGAACAGGAAGCGGAAGGGGTGGGCCAGGATCAGGTAGCCGCCCACTCGGTCCACTTCGCGCCTCAGGTGGCGGATGGTCTCGATGTCGCGGGAGAAGCCGGAGACGTGGTTTTCGAGCCCGAGAGCGATGACGTGGCCGAGCGGGGTGTACACCTCCAGCGCCCTGACCAACACCAGTTCCGGGTGTTTGCTGGCGAACTGCTGGAAGTCGTAGCGCGGCCAGCCTTCGTGCTCGGTGACCATAACGCCGGTGAGACCAATGCGGGTGGCTTCGGCGACCAGTTCGTCGGGGGTGAGGGCGCTGTCGGCGCTGCCCCTGTTGGTGTGTACGTGGAGATCGAATATGGATGCCAAGCGGGCGCGTGCCTCCTGAGCGTGTGAGTGGTCGAGGCGAATTGTAACACGCCCGGCGACGGAGGGCACGGGCGGGCGCGTTGACACCCGCTCCGGGTTTCCCATACCATTGGTCGCAAGGCCGTGCTAGGCGGGGAGCTAGCGGTGCCCTGTACTCGAAACCCGCTTACGCGAGGCTGAATCCCTCTTGGAGGTCGACTCTACGGGGCCACTGCTCCAGGTAGCTGATGTTGAGAGTTGGGTCCTGCGCGGCGGAGCGCCGTGAACCCCGTCAGGTCCGGAAGGAAGCAGCGGTAAGCGGTTACCTTCGGGCGCCGCAGGCTCGCCTGGCTCGAGTCGGCTCTCTGGCGTATGCTGCCGGGGGAGATCGAGAAGAGGTGCACGGCCCCTATCCTTCCCTCACGCCCACGACCACGCTCTCAACCCTATCCCCGCAGCGCGCCGCCCGTCGTCGCAACCACCCTGACCCCACCTCGTCGCCATGTCCGCGCAGCCCGTTTCCGGCGTGGTAGGACCGCCGCCCAGGGCGAAGCGGTCCCTGGGCCAGAACTTCCTGGTGGACCGGCGCGTGCTCGCCCGCGTGGTGGAGGCCGCCGAGCTTTCGCCATCGGACCAGGCGCTCGAAATCGGCCCCGGTCGTGGCGCGCTTACCGAGCGGCTGGCCGAGTCCGCAGGGCGTGTCGTCGCCATCGAGTTGGACGACGCGCTGGTCGCGCGGCTGTCGGCCCGATTCGCCGACCGTCGCAGCGTCCGCATCGTGGCGGGGGACGCCAGGACGGTGGACGTTGGCGAGTTGCTGGACGTCTCAGCAGGCTACAAGCTGGTGGCGAACCTGCCGTACTACGCCGCCACGCCCATCGTGCGCCGATTCCTGGAGATGGACGACGGGCCGCGCCTGATGGTGGTGATGGTGCAGCGCGAGGTCGCGCGGGCGATGACCGCCGCGCCCGGCGGTATGTCGCTGCTATCGGTAGCCACGCAGCTCTACGGTCGGCCCCGCGTTGTCGCGACCGTACCGCCGCGCGCGTTCAGGCCCGCGCCGAAGGTGACGTCGGCAATCGTCCGTATCGACGTGTACGAGCGGCCCGCGCTGCGGTTGGTCTCCGAGCGAGATTTCTTCCGGCTGGTGAGGGCGGGTTTCAGCGCGCGCCGCAAGCAGCTACGCAACTCGCTGAGCCAGGGGCTTTCACTGCCCGCGAAGGAGGCGGAGAGCCTGCTTGCGCGCGCCGGCATCGACCCCAAACGCCGCGCGGAGACTCTCAGCCTGGCCGAGTGGGGCACCCTGCACGAAGCCGCTGGCCCGGACTGACGCCATGCCGAGTGAGTCGCTGGAATCGAACGCATACGCCAAGCTCAACCTGACGCTCGAGGCGCTGGGGCGGCGCGACGACGGCTATCACGACGTGGTCTCGGTGATACAGACGGTGGACCTGCACGACACGCTCACGTTCGAGCGGGCGGACGGTCTGGAGCTTACGTGCGACGTGCCTGAGCTGGCCGGATGCGGCAACCTGGCGCTGAGGGCGGCGCGGCTGCTGCGGGAGCACACCGGCGTCTCGGACGGCGCGCGCATTGCCATCACCAAGCGCATTCCCGTCGCCGCCGGGCTGGGCGGCGGCAGCAGCGACGCCGCGGCCACGCTGGTCGCGCTCAACCGGCTGTGGCGGCTGGGTCTGTCGACCGGGGAACTGTCCGCGCTCGCCGCACGGCTCGGCTCCGACGTGCCCTTCCTGCTACGTGGCGGCACGGCGATGGTGAGCGGGCGCGGCGAGCGTGTTGACCAGTTGCCGCCCGCGGACCTGGAGTGGTTCGTAATCGCCTGTCCGGGCATACAGGTTCCGGACAAGACGGCGTCGCTGTACGGACGCTTGGGGCCGTCCAACTTCACGCGCGGCGCGCTGACGCGCAGGCTGGCGGCGCGCATACGCGGCGGGGGCGACGTGCCGCCGCAGTTTCTGTTCAACGTGTTCGACGACGTGGCGTTCGACGCCTTTCCTGGACTGCGCGACTGCTGGGACGCGATGCACGCGCTGGGCGCGCGGGAGGTGCACGTGGCGGGCAGCGGGCCGTCGCTGTTCGCGCCGGTGTCCAGCAGGGAGGTAGGCTCGGCGCTGCGGTTGCTTCTGACCCACCAGCACGGCATCGAGGCGCACCTCGTCAGGGCCGTTGGCGGCTACCGGGAGGGCGGCGAGTGTACGAGCTGATAGCGGGCGCGACGCTGGGGATGCTGATGGCGTCGGTGTTCATCTGCACGGTGGCGATGATGCTGTTCTTTCTGATGAAGAGCGGCTCTCCCGCCACCGCGCGACTGATGGAGGGCCGCAGGCCGATGGTGGTCGGCCTGGGCGCGGTCGCGGTGGCCTATCCGGGCTGGGCCGCAATCGGCGGGCTGTGCGGCGTGTTGTACAGTATCAGCCTGGAGCAGGCGCCGGGCGGGGGGCTGGGAAGCCCGAACCTGGTTTACACGCTGGGCGTCGCGGTGGCGGCGCTGCTGCTGGCGGCGCCGCTCGCCGTGCTGCTGCGGAGGGCTCTTTCGGGGGTCGCCATCATAACGTTCGCCGCTATAGGCGTTTTCGGCTGGTTTCTGCCATACTATGCGGCGTGACTTGTTTGCGGACGCGGGCGATCCACCCCCATCCTAACCCCGTATCGAGTACGGGGCAGGCTCTTCCCCTTGCGAGGGGGAAGGGATTTTTTGCGCTCCCCCATCGAGAGGGAAGAGACTTTGAGAGGAAGCGATAACTTTGAGCGAAGTAAGTGTAAAGGCCCCCATAACCGGAACGGTACTGGAGGTCAAGGCATCGCAAGGCGACCGGGTTCGCCGGGATGACGTGCTTGTGGTCATAGAGTCCATGAAGATGGAAAACGAGGTACTCTGCGACTACGACGGGCGCATCGTCTCGGTGAGCGCGTTCGTGGGCCAGAGCGTGGCCGAAGGTGACGAGTTGATGACCATGGACATCGGCTGAGCGCCGCATTCCGCATTACACCTGGCGAGGAGGATAGACCTATGCCAATCGACCCGCAGCGCGAGACGTGGAAGCCGGGCATGGACTGGGAGCACGCCATCGACGACATGGCCTACATTCGCGGCCTTGTGCGCGAGATGGGCGGGCCGGAACGGATCAAGCGCCAGCACGACGGCGGGCGTTACACGATCCGGGAGCGTATCGACAAGATGGTGGATCCCGGCAGTTTCGTGGAGGCCGGCCCCATGGTCGGAGCCGCGGAGTACGACGAGGACGGCAATCTGTGCGCGTTCACGCCGGGGGCCTACGTTATGGGCCTGGCGGAGATCGACGGACGTCCGGTGGCCATAGGCGGCGACGACTTCACCATATCGGGCGGCAGCCCCCACAACGTGCGCAAGAGCTCGGGCCACTTCACGCAGCCGCTGGCGTTGCAGTACGGCATACCCTACGTCCAGCTCGTGGAGGGCGTGGGGCACAGCTCCAAGTCCGACGAGGCCGCGGGACACATGGGACTGCCGGCGGGCGAGCTGTGGTGGCGCGCGGTGGAGTTGATGCGGCGCGTTCCGGTTGCGGCGGGCGTGATGGGCTCGGTGGCGGGCGCGCCCGCGGCGTTCGCGCTGATGTCGCACTTCACCGTCATGATCAGGGGCCAGTCCCAGATATTCCCGTCCGGGCCGCCCGTGGTGCGGCGCGCCATAGGCGAGATGATGGACAAGGAGGAGTTGGGCGGCTACCAGATGCACGTCCACGAGAGCGGCCAGGTGGACAACGTGGCGGAATCGGAAGAGGACGCATTCGAGCAGATAAAGAAGTTCATCTCGTATCTGCCCAACACGACCGCGGACGTCGCGCCGCGCGTAGAGACGGGAGACCCGCCGGACCGTCGCCCGGAGGAGCTACTGAACATCATCCCACCCAACCGGCGGCGCAGCTACGACGCGCGCAAGCTCATCCGGCTGGTGGTGGATAACGGCGAGTTCTTCGAGATGCGAAAGCACTGGGCCGGCGCGATCATCACCGGCTTCGCCAGGCTGGACGGCTACAGTGTGGGCGTGATGGCCAGCGACCCGCTCAAGCTGGCGGGCGCGATGGACGGCTGGGCGGCGGAGAAGTACACCCACTTCGTGGACCTGTGCGACGCCTTCAACCTGCCGGTGGTGGTGTTCCTGGACATGCCGGGGTTCATGCTCGGCTCGCACGCGGAGCGCAAGGCCACGATGCGGCGTGGCGTGCGCGCGCTGATAGCGAGCGCGGAGGCGAACGTGCCCAAGGTGGAGTTCAACGTGCGCAAGGCCTACGGCGTGGCGGCGGACGCCATACACAGCCTGGGCCAGCCCAACGGCCTGAACCTGCGGTTTGGCTGGCCCGCCGGCGAGTGGGGAGGCATCCCCATCGAGGGCGGCGTGGCGGCAGCGTACCGGCGCGAGATCGAGGCGGCGCCGGACCCGGACGCGCACAGGGAGATGATCGAGAACCGGCTGCTGCGCCTGCGGTCGCCGTTCCGCGCGGCGCACAAGGGGGACGTGGTGGACCTCATCGACCCGCGTGACACGCGCCGGCTGGCGTGCACGTTCGTGAAACTGGCGCAGCCGATGCTCCACAAGCTGGCGCAGCTACCCAAGCGCGCGGTGCGACCGTAGAGCCTGTCCGATAAGTCCCTTCCCCCTCGCAGGGGGAAGGCTAGGATGGGGGTGACGTTCGCAGGCACAACCGCTGCCGCTCCCCGGGCGACACGTTGACCGGCGCAAGCCGCAAGCGATAGAATCACCCCGTACCGGGTACTCTCGACAGGGGCGCAACTACTTGGCCATATTCGATCTCCACGTTCACACCGTAAGGGGCAGCAGCGATAGCAGCCTTACACCGGAACAACTGATTTCGGAGGCGCGGAGGATCGGCCTCGACGGCGTGTGCCTTTCCGAGCACAGCGGCGGCTGGGACGACCACGAATATCGGCGAGTGTTCGAGGACTCGGGCCTTACGGTGGTGAGAGGGTTGGAGGTCGATACGGAGATGGGTCACGTGCTGGCCTATGGTATGCATCAGTACGTGGGCGGTATACACCGTGTGAAGAACCTGAGGCACGCCGCCGACCGCGCGGGCGCTTTCCTGGTGTCTGCCCACCCGTTCCGCAACCTGTTCAACAACCCACCCTATAACCTGAATCTGCTGTTCCGCGAGCGCGACGGGCGACCCAGCACACCCGAACAGGCCGCTTTGCATCCGCTGTTCGAGGTGGTGGACGACGTCGAGGTCGGCAACGGCGCGAACACCGAGCGCGAGAACCTGTTCGCGCTCGAAGTCGCCCACATACTCGGATTCGGGGGGACGGGCGGCAGCGACGCCCACTCGACGCATGGGCTGGGCAAGTTCGCCACCGAGTTCGACGGCGACATAAGGTCGGAGTCCGATTTCGTGGAGGCGCTCAGGGCGGGCGCGTACAGGGCGGTGCAGGGGTTGCACGTGGGCGAGCTGAGGGCGTTCGGATTGAATCCGGTCGCGTGATTCACGTGCAAGTGCCGTAACAGGGTATGGAGAGCGAAGATGGAGCTTATCAACCCACTGGTAGAGAGCATCAGGCGGGAGGCGCTGGAGGACCCGGAAGGGTTCTGGGCCGAAGCCGCCGAGGAAGTCCACTGGTTCCGCAAGTGGGACAAGACCTTCGACTGGGACTATCCCACGTTCCGGTGGTTCGTCGGCGGTGAGACCAACCTGGCATACAACTGCCTGGACTTGAAGGTGGCCAGCGACTGGGGCGGCCACGCGGCGCTGGTCTATGTCACCGAGGGCGGCGAGAGGCAGGTCTTCACCTACGCGCAGATGCTGCACGAGGTTCGCCGCCTCGCCGCGTCCCTGCGGGCCATGGGCGTGGGCAAGGGCGACCGCATCACCATCTACATGCCGCCGTGCCCCGAGGCCATCATGCTGATGCTCGCCGCCGTCCGCATCGGCGCGATACATTCCGTGGTGTTCGCGGGCTTCGGCTCCGGCGCGCTGGGAGACCGCATCCAGGCGAGCGGCTCGCGGCTGGTGTTCGCTACCGACGTCACCTATCGGCGCGGGGGAAACGTGCCCCTGAAGGGCATCGTCGACGCCTCGATGGAGATAGGCGGCGACTGCGTGGACAACGTTATCGTGCTACAGCGAGGCGACGACCCGGTGTCCATGACCGACGGGCGGGACATCACCTGGGAGGACTTCCTCGCGCGCGGCGAGGGCCGCGACAATAGCCACGAGGTGATGGAGGCCAATGATCCCGCCTTCATCCTGGCGACGTCCGGCACCACCGCCCGCCCCAAGCTGGCCGTCCACGTGCACGGCGGCTACCAGGTGGGCATACACTCGATGGGCAACTGGTGCTTCGGTCTCCGCCCGACCGACGTGTGGTGGTCCACGTCCGACATCGGCTGGATAGTGGGCCACAGCTACATCGTCTATGCGCCGCTGCTGGCGGGGGCGACGACCATAGCGTTCGAGGGCGCGATCGACTACCCCGGCCCGGACGTGCTGTGGAAGCTCATCGAGGAGTTCGGCGTCACCGGCCTGTTCACCTCGCCGACCGCGGTTCGGGCGCTGATGCGCCACGGCGACGAGCCGACGCGCGGGCACGACCTGTCGTCGCTGGAGCGCGTGTTCTGCGCGGGCGAGGCGCTGAACGCGCCCGCGTGGGAGTGGCTGCAAAAGTCGGTGCTGGGCGACCGCATCCCGGTCATCGACCACTGGTGGCAGACCGAGACGGGCGGCCCGGTAATCGGCAATCCCTACGGCATCTCCACGCTGCCCATCAAGCCCGGCTCGGCGGGCATACCCCTTCCCGGCGTGGACGTGGAGGTGATGACACCCGAGGGCGAGTCGCTTCCCGCCGGAGAGAAGGGCATACTCACCATCAAGCGGCCCTGGCCCAGCCTGACTCCCAGGCTGTGGGGCGAGCCGGAGCGGTACGGACGCGACTACTGGGGCATAGTGCCGGAACGCTACTTCACGGGGGACTCGACGCACATCGACGAGGACGGCTACGTGTGGTTCGCGGGCCGCGCCGACGAGGTCATCAAGATCGCCGCGCACCGGATAGGCACCGTTGAGGTCGAGACGGCGTTCCTCAAGCACCAGGCGGTTGCGGAGGCGGGCGTAACGGGCAGGCCCGACGAGTTGCGTGGCGAGGTAATCTCGGCGTTCGTGGTGCTCAAGAACGAGTACTCGCCGTCCAACGAGCTTCGTGGCGAGCTGCTCCAGACGGTGCGGCGTGAGCTCGGGCCGATAGCCGTCATATCCGAACTCAACTTCGTTGATATGCTGCCGAAGACCCGCAGCGGCAAGATAATGCGCCGAGTGTTCAAGGCGGTGGTGCTGGACCAGGACCCCGGCGACATAACCACCATCGAGGACGAGGGCTCGGTGGAGGAGGCGCGGCAGGCGTGGGAGCAGATGAAGGCGGCGATAGCGCACGAAAGCGACTGAGGCGAGGGGCTTGACACTGCTTCCACCGGAGGCGCCGCCGTCCGAAGATGTGTGGGTCGCGCTCGATCTGGAGACGACCGGCCTCAGCGCCGAGCGTGACAAGATAATCGAGGTCGGCGCGGTGAAGTTTCGCGGCGACGAGATTCTGGACACGTTCACGTCGCTGGTGAACCCGCGCCGCCGCCTGGACGACTTCATCGTCCGCCTGACCGGCATCCGTCAGAACGAGGTCGACCGCGCGCCGGAGTTCAGCGCGGTGCGTCGCCCATTCGCCGAGTTCGTCGGCCAGTCGCCGATCATCGGCCACAACCTGCGATTCGACCTGGGGTTTCTGGCGAACAACGGCCTGGACCTCCGCAACCCGCGCTGCGACACCTGGGACCTGGCCTACGTGCTCTACCCCCGCCTGCCCGAGTACTCGCTGGAGCGGCTCGCCGACCGGTTCGGGGTGCGAAACCCGAACGCCCACAGGGCGCTGTCGGACGCGCACGCGACCCGAAACGTGTTCAACGTGTTGTTACGCCGCGCGATGGAACTGGACGATTTATCGCTGGCGGAGATGGGCAGGCTCGCGGGCCGCTCGTCGTGGGTGCTCGCGTACCTGCTCGGCGTTATCGAGTCGCGGCCGGCGTTGGGCGCGGCGGTTGCGCCCCGCGGCGTGTCCACGTCCGGGCTGGACATGGACGCGCTCAGTGAAAAACTCCAGCAGGAGCGACCCATCCGACCCAACCAGGACGTTGAGAAGATCGACGTTGACATGGTGGAGTCGCTGCTGCGCTCCGGAAGTCCCCTGGCCGACGCGATGGAGGGCTTCGAGGAGCGCCCCGAGCAGATCGCCGTCGCCCGCGCCGTCGCCCAGGCGATCAACGAGGGGGAGCGGCTCGTGGTCGAAGCCGGCACCGGCGTCGGCAAGTCCGTCGCCTACCTGCTGCCCGCGCTGCTCTACGCCACCGCCAACAACAGGCGGGTGGTGGTCTCCACCAACACCATCAACCTCCAGGAGCAGCTCGTAGAGAAGGACGTGCCCATGCTGGTGGGGGCGCTCGCGGGCGTGCCCGACGTGGACGCGGACGGCGTCCGCTTCTCCCAGCTAAAGGGCAGGGCCAACTACCTGTGCCTGAGACGCTGGTCGCGCATGAGGTCCGGCGACACCCTCAGCGAGGACGAGGCTCGGCTGCTCTCCAAGACGCTGGTGTGGCTGGGCGAGACATCGACGGGCGACCGGAGCGAGCTGAACCTGGGCCACCGCAGCGCGGCGGCGCCGTGGAGCAGGCTGTCCTCCGAGCGTATGCACGAATGCCTGTCATTGGGCGGGCCGTGCTTCCTCCGCGCGGCGCGGGAGAAGGCCGCCGCATCCCACGTGGTCGTGGTCAACCACGCTCTGCTCCTCTCCGACGTGCTCGCGGAGGGCTCGTTGCTGCCCGAATACGACGTGCTCATCGTGGACGAAGCGCACCACCTGGAGGAGGAGGCGACGCGCCGGTTCGGCTACGACCTGTCCCAGGCGGCGCTTCAGGAGCACCTGCAGCGAATCGGCGGCGAGCGCGGCCTGCTGCGTGAGGCGGTCGACGCCCTCCGCGCCTCCACAGTCGCTCCGACCCGCATGGACGACGCCGAGAAAGCGGCCGCCAGCGCGACCGACCTGTCCGCGAGGGCGCTAGGCCACACTGCGAGCCTGTTCACGATGCTGGTGGGGCTTACGCTCGACCAGGGCGCGTCGAACGACTATCGCGTAACCGGCAAGGACCGGGAGCAAGATGGCTGGCGCGACCTCGAAGTCGTCTGGGAAAACCTGGACGTGACCCTGGCCGAACTCGACGCCGGCCTGCGCCGGGTTAGCACGGCCCTGTCCAACCTCGACGACGCCGACGTGGACGACTACGCCGGCCTGCTGGGCGAGTTGTCGGGCGTTACGATGGAGAACGAGGACTTCCGCCGTATGCTCAAGGAGTTCGTGCCGAATCCGCAGGAAAGCGGCGTGTACTGGATGAGCAGGAATCCGGCCAACTCGGACCTGCTGATGCACATGGCGCCGCTCGACGTGAGCGAGATGCTGGCGGAGTGGCTGTTCGCCGAGAAGAACAGCGTCGTGCTGACGAGCGCGACGCTCACCACCGGCGGGCGCTTCGATCACGTCCGGGCACGGCTGGGCTTGGAGGACGCTGAGGAACTGCTTGTCGGCTCCCCGTTCGACTACGAGAGCGCGGTGCTGCTGTGCGTGCCCGAGGACATGCCCGAACCCAACTCCTGGGCCTACCAGGACGCGCTGGAGCAGGCGGTCACGGAAGTCGCGGTTGCAGCGAACGGCAGGACCATGGCGCTCTTCACCTCTCATGCCTCGCTGCGGGCCACGGCCTCCGCGATTCGCGAGCGGCTCAGCACGCGGGGCATCGGCGTGCTGGCGCAGGGCGTGGACGGCTCGCCGCAACAACTGGTGCGCCGGTTCCTGGAGAACCCGGAGACGGTGCTGTTGGGCACCGCCAGCTTCTGGGAGGGCGTTGACCTCGCCGGCGAGTCGCTCCAGGCCCTGCTGGTGGCGCGGCTGCCGTTCAACGTGCCCACCGAGCCGGTGTTCGAGGCGCGCTCGGAGCAGTTCGAGAACGCCTTCATGCAGTACGCCGTGCCGCACGCCATCCTGCGGCTGAGGCAGGGTTTCGGCAGGCTCATTCGCACCAAAACAGACAGGGGCACTGCGGTCATCCTGGACAGCCGCCTGGTGTCACGGCGGTACGGGAGGCTGTTCGTGGACTCGCTTCCGCCCGCCACGCGCAGGCGCGTGCCCCTGTACAATCTCGGCGGCGCGGTCGAGCGCTGGCTGGACAGGTAAACTCATGCTCATCCCCTTCACCGGCCCCCTTGACCTGATTACCACCCTGGAGAGCGGGCAGGCGTTCCGCTGGCGACGCGAGGACGAATGGCTCACCGGCGTGGTGTTCGGCAACATCGTCCGCACGCGCCAGACGCCGGAAGGGGTGGAGTTCGAGTGCGCGCCCGACGACGAGACGGCCATCGCGCCGCTCTTCCGGGACTACCTGCGCCTGGACGACGACCTGGAGTCCATCCGAGACCGCATCCGCATCGACGACCACATCGGCGCCGCGCTGCTACGCTATCCCGGACTGCGGGTGCTGCGCCAGGAGCCGTGGGAGTGCCTGGTATCGTTCATCTGCTCGGCGAACAACAACGTCCGGCGCATCAGCGCCAACGTGGAGGACATCGCCGACGCTTTCGGAAGACCGCTCGAACTCGGCGACTGCACGCGTAGCGCCTTCCCTACGCCGGCGAGGCTGGCCCAGGTGGAAGAGGATGAACTGCGAGCCTTGGGATTGGGCTTCAGGGCCAAGTACGTCGCGGGCGCGTCCCGCATCGTGGCCGCGGGCGACCTGGACCTGTTCGCGCTGCGCGAGGCGGACTACGACGAGGCGCTCACCGCCCTCGTCGCGCTGCCGGGCGTTGGCGACAAGGTGGCCAACTGCGTGCTGCTCATGTCGCTGGACAAGCGGGAGGCGTTTCCGGTGGACGTGTGGATAGACCGCGCGCTGCGGGAGTGGTACCCGGAGCACGTGACCCGCGAGGACGGCAGGCCGTTCACCCGCGCGGCGATGCGGCCTTGGGCGCAGGCGTACTTCGGGGAATACGCGGGCTACGCGAACCAGTACCTGTTCCAGGGGCGGCGGCTGCTGGCGAAGAGCCGGAAGCGGGCGTGAGCGCGGCGCACGACGGCACAAGGAAATCGCGCCGCGTCTGCCTTCCGTGTGCTATGCTATATCCGATGACCGCCACCCGACTCACGCTGTTCGCCGCGGCCCTGGTATGGGTCGCACTCGCCTGCTCGTCGCCCGAACCGACGCCGACGCCCGAGCCGACTTCCACGCCGGCGCCGACGGCAACCCCCGAACCGACGGCGACCCCGGAGCCGACGCCCGAACCCACGCCTACGCCGTCCGGCCAGCCCACGCGCGGGCTGTTCGAGTACATCCGCGCGGTGGCCTACCTGGAGGCGAACCTGTGGGAGGAGGCGATTCCCGCTTACGGGTTGGTCATCCGCATACTGCCGGACATGGCGGTGGCTTGGCACGGGCGGGGATACGCCTACTACAACGAGGCCATCGAGGAGGAGAACGACAACCTGTTCAGGCCCGCGATGGAGGACTACGACAAGGCCATCGAGCTTAAGCCCGAGTTCGCGCAGGCGTACAAGGACCGGGCGGTGCTGCACCACCGCCTGGGCGACACGGACGCGGCCATCGCCGACATCGAGCGCGCTGTCCGCTATTACGACCCGCGTCGGCAGCCGGTCGGCCTGAACGAGGCCAGGCAGCTTCTGAACGAGTGGCGCTAGGCCGCCTTAGAGCCTGTCCGACAACCGTCTATCACCCCCATCCTAACCCTTCGGCAAGCTCAGGGCAGGCTCTTCCCCCTGCGAGGGGGAAGGGACTTAGTTGATAGGCTCTTAGTCCCGCTCCACCAGTTGGATGAGCACGCCGTGTGAGTCGGCGGGGTGGATATAGGGGCCGCCGGGGCCCTCGATAATCCGAGCGCCCTTCGCCTTTAGCTCCTCACCGGCCTTCTCGCGGTCGTCCACCGCGATGGCTATCAGGTGAATGCCCTCGCCCCTGCGGGCGATGCTGCGGCCCACCGGCGTCTCGGGGCCGAGCGCCTCCACCAGCTCGATGAACCGGCCGCTCTCGCCGAGCGGAAGAATGGCCTGGCGCAAGCCCAGGTGCGGCTGCTCCCTGTCTCGCACTTCCGCCTCCAGTCCCAGCTTGGTCTCATAGTCCTCGACGGCTCCCGCGAGGTCGTTGACCGCGATTACGACGTGATCTACCCACTTGAACACTTCACTTCTCCATTCTCTGCGCTGTCGGGTCGATGTCTCGATGAGCAGAAGTCTAGGCGTCGTCCGAAGCGGGTGTCAAGCGTGGCCCCTTGCGGTAACGCGGCGGCGTGCTACACAATTGGGCGGGGAGTTTGAGGAGGGGCGGGAAGTGCTGGAAACATCCCCTTTCGGAGGAAGACCCATGATTCGTAGCCTCGACGGAAAAAGCCCCAAGATTCACCCGACGGCGTTCGTGAGCGAGTTCGCCTACGTCGTGGGAGACGTGGAGATAGGCGAAGGCTCCAGCGTGTGGCCCGGAACCGTGATCCGAGCGGACGCCGGCAAGATCTCGATTGGAAAGAACACCTGTATCCAGGATAACTCGGTGGTGCACGGCGACGACGACGTAACCATCGGCGACAACGTGGTGATCGGCCACCGGGTGATGTGCCACGCCAAGACCGTCAGCAACAGCGTGCTCATCGGCAACGGCGCGGTGGTCAACGACGGGGTGGAGATAGGCGAGTACAGCCTGCTGGCGTCCGGGTGCATGGTCGTGGACAACATGCAGATAGCGGCCCGCTCGCTGGTGATGGGCGTGCCCGCGAGGATACGCGGCGAAATCGGGGAGCGTCACGCCGACTTGATTGACCGCACCGGCTCTCACTACGTTGAGCGCGCCCAGCGGTACAAGAGCCAGGGAGGGTTGGAAGGGTAGGGGTTGTGCCTGCGACGTCACCCCCATCCCCGTATCAAGTACGGGGCAGGCTCTAACCCTTCGGCAGGCTCAGGGCAGGCTCTTCCCCCTGCGACGGGGAAGGGACTCTTGGCGCCACCCCTCACATCTTTTCGGGCGCGTCCACGTCCATCAGGCGCAGGCAGCGCGCCAGGGCGACCCGTGCCGCGTCCACCAGCTTCAGCCGCGCCTTGGTGACGGCTTCCTCGCCCTCCACACCGGATATGACGCGGCACTTCTGGTAGAACCAGTGGAAGGCGGTGGCCAGTTCGCCTGCGTAGTGGGGCAGGTGGTGCGGCTCCAGTGAAAGCGCCATCATCTCCACCACTTCCGGCAGTTGCAACGCCTTGCGCACCAGCGCCAGTTCCGCCTCGTGGGTGAGCAGCGAAACGTCGCCGTCCGTGTAGTCGATTCCGCGCTCTGCGGCGAGCTTCAGTATGCCCGCTATCCGGGCGTGGGCGTACTGGACGTAGTACACGGGGTTTTCGTTGGACTGTTGCTTGGCCAGCTCAAGGTCGAACTCCATCTGACTTTCGGCGGACCGTGACAGGAAGAAGAAACGGCAGGCGTCGGCGCCGACCTCGTCCACCAGCTCGCGCAGCGTCACGATATCTCCGCTGCGCTTGGACAGCCGCACCAGTTCCTTGCCGCGCCGCAGCGTTACGAGCTGGTTGAGCAACAGCGTCAGCCGCTCCGGGGGAATGCCCAGCGCGTCCACTACGGCCTTCATCCGCGCCACGTGCCCCTGGTGGTCCGCGCCCCAGACGTCGATTACGCGGGCGAAACCGCGCTCCACGAACTTGTTGTAGTGGTAGGCTATGTCGGAGGCGAAATAGGTGGGCGCTCCGCTCGTGCGCACCACGACGGCCTGTTTCGGCTCGCCCGCTTCCTCCCAATCGAACCAGGTCGCTCCGTCGCGCTCGGCGAGCTGGCCGCGCTCGTTCAGCAGGGCCAGGCTGCGGTCGTACTGTCCGCCGCGGTACAGGCTGCGCTCGCTGAACCACACGTCGAAGCCCACCCTGAGCGCCTCGAGGTCTTCGCGTATGGCGTCGAGCATCTTGCGTAGGCCGATTTCGCCCATCTCGGCCACGGCGTCCGCTGGCGGCGCGGCGGCGAACCGGTCGCCCTCGGCGGCGCGAATCTCGGCCGCGAGATCGACCATGTACTCGCCGACGTAGCCGTCCTCCGGGAACTCGGCTTCGTTGCCGAGAAGCTGCTGGTAGCGGGCGAACAGGCTCTCGTTGAACTTGTCCATCTGGTTGCCGGCGTCGTTGATGTAGTACTCGCGCTCGACTTCGTAGCCCGCCGCCGACAGAACGTTGGCCAGGGCGCTGCCGATGACCGCGCCGCGCGCGTGGGCCACGTGGAGCGGGCCGGTGGGATTGACGCTGACGAACTCGACCTGAACGCGCTCGCCCTCGCCGACCCCTACGTTGCCGTACTTCTCGCCCGCCTCGCGTATGGCCTCCACCTGACCGACAAGCCACGAGTGCAGAAGCTCGAAGTTGATGAAGCCCGGCCGCGCGACCGACACTTTGCCGAGCGGTTCCTCGACCGCGATACTCGCGGCTATCTGCTCCGCTATGGCCATTGGGTTCATTCGCATGGGGCGGGCCAGCTTCAGCGGAAGGCTGGAGGCGAACTCGCCGTGCTCCGGGTTGGGCGGGCGTTCGATGGCGGCGTCTTGCACGTCCGCCGCGGGCAGCAGCCCTCCGCTCTGGGCGTCCCGCAGAGCGTCGAGCACCAGTTGGGCGACCTGACCCCTGACGGTGTCGTGTGATGTGTTACTCATGCTTTCCGTCTGCCGTAAGAGTAAGTTTCATTGCGTAAACGATACCAGAACCGCCCCGCGCCTTGCCATACGCCGGACGCGCCGTTAGCAGCCGGGCGGGTAGCTCTTGCTCGATACGAGCGTACCTTCCGAGTCGTAGAGTCCCGCCTCGTCCGGGTCGCTGTTGCTCCATATGGCGCTGCGGGAACCAAAGCTGAAGCCACCCGAATCGGGGTGGAGCTGGTTGGTGTACACGCGAATCGTCTCGCCAGGCTCGAGAACCCGCGACGGGAACACAAACTGCGGCCTGCCGTCCGCGATGTCCAGCAGCCGCCAGCCCCTCAGGTCCTGGGCGACTCCGCCTTCGTTGACGATGGCGACGTACTCGTCGGACTCTCTGCGAGGCACTTCGCCATCATAGAAGATGCAGGCGATACGCACGTCCGGCGAATCGGGCTCGGGGGTAGGCGTGTCGGTGGGCACGGGCGTGGGCGTGTCCGTAGGCGTCGGAGTGGGCGTGTCGGTGGCCACGGGCGTGGGCGTGTCCGCAGGCGTCGGAGTGGGCGTGTCGGTTGGTACGAGCGTTGGCGTGTCGGTCGGCTGTGGGACGGGCGTGTCCGTCGGTAGCGGCGTGGGCGTGTCGGTTGGTACGAGCGTTGGAGTCTGTGTCGGCTGGGGTGTAGGTGACGCGGTCGACTGAGGCGTGGGCGTCGCGGTTGGCTCCGGCAAAGAAGTCGCGGTGGGTTCTTGCGTGGGAGTCGGTGTTGCGGTTGGCTCAGGTGTCCGCGTTGGCGTGGGCCGTGGCGTGGGAGTAGCCGTGGGATCGGGCGTGGACACCAGGGCCGAGACGAGCAGGGGTGTGGACGTGGGCGCGGCTGTTGGCGGCGCCGGGACGGTGGCCGTGGCGGTCACACTGGGCTGACCGCCGCACGCGGCCGAAAGCGCGAGCAGGGCGAAGGCGGAGACGACGATTGGCAGCCGCGCGACAAGGCGCGGCCGGCGCGCCAGATAGTCCGGTTCGATGTCCTCCATCAGCGACAGGGTAGCACTTTGGATCGGCGCGCTAGGAGCGCGTCTCTATCAGAACGCCGTCCGGCAGGTCCTCCCTGGCGACAATCTCGCCCACGACGGCGCGGGTCTCGACGCCAGCGTCCTCGAGAGCCGCAAGGAGCCCGTCCGCCCCGTCACTGGCGACGCTAATCAGCAGGCCGCCGGAGGTCTGGGCGTCCACAAGCAGCAGGCGCTGGTTCTCGTCCAGGTCGTTCCACTCCACCACGTCGTCGATGGAGGCGAGGTTGCGGTGGGTGCCGCCCGGCGCTATGCCGGACTCCAGCAGGTCCCACGCGCCCTCGATCTGTGGCACCGCGCCGAAGTTCACGCGGGCGCCGACGCCGCTGCCCTGGCAGATGGCCCTGAGGTGGCCGAGCAGCCCGAATCCCGTGACGTCGGCGCAGGCGTTGGCGCCCGCGGCGGTCATGGCATCGGATGCGGCGTGGTTGAGCGTGGCCATCTCCGCCACCGCATTGGCCAGCACGTCGTCGGGTACGCGCTGCTGCTTGCCGGCGGTGGTGATGATGCCGGTGCCTATCGGCTTGGTCAGCACCAGTACGTCGCCCGGGCGGGCGCCCGCGTTGGTCACTTCGGCCCCCGGCGTCACCAGGCCGGTCACGGCGAGTCCGTACTTGGGCTCCTGGTCGTCCACAGTGTGGCCGCCAACTATCAGCACGCCGGCCTCCTGGGCCTTCGCGCCGCCGCCCCTCAGGATTTCACCGAGAATCTCTTTGGGCAGGTCTATCGGGAACCCCACGATGTTGAGGGCCAGCAGCGGACGCCCGCCCATGGCGTACACGTCGCTGAGGGCGTTGGCGGCGGCAATCTGGCCGTACAGGTAGGGGTCATCGACGATGGGCGGGAAGAAGTCGAGCGTCTGGATGATCGCCGTGTCGTCGTCGAGCTTGTACACGGCGGCATCGTCTCCGGTGGAGATGCCGACCAGCAGGTTGGGATCGGTTACGGTGGGTAGCTGGCTCAGAACCTGGGCCAGGTCCGAAGGACTGAACTTGGACGCTCAACCGGCGCAGCTTGCCAGCTCGGTGAGCCTGATTTCGTCACTTAGTAGCGCCACGTCGTACCTCCGCCTTGTGGTGCCGGCGCCGCCGGGCGGGCCGGTTGCGCAAGTATAGCACACCATGTCGCCGAACATTCTGGCATCGTGACATCACCAGACCGTTTCGACATGGCCGGAACCACAATAGTCGCGCTGCTCATCTCCGCCAAACGAAAGACGGCCGATGCCGCAGCGGATAGCCGGTCGGGAGACCTGAGGTACCACCACAAAGCGTGGGTATCAACCACGAATCTGGGGCGCTCAGCTTGCATAGCTAGGTGCGGTTATCTTCAGCAGGATGTTGCATAGGAGGCCCCCATGCGCCTTTGATTTGCTGAAAATCTTCGAAGCTCGCTTCCGGCAGGTCGGTTAGAGCACCCCTAAGAGTGCTGAGCGACTTTTTGTCCTCACCGTCGCTCATGCCTATCAACTTGGCGCACGGCTTGTCATTGAATGTGATTGTCACCTGCTGGCCGTTCTCCAAGCTTCCGAGAACCTCGCTCAGCTTTTCGTTCAATTCCAGTATGTCGTATGTGGTCATGAGTGGCACCCAGAATGGCTATCTGGAACTGTATCTACGTCAACATACTATTGGCACAGTCTCAGCGTGTCAATCAGGCTGAGGCCGCGACTGATACGCCTGTTTGCGGTTGTGAGACTTGTGGGAGTAGAATGAGACCAAAATTCGCAGGAGGTAACCCCATGCCAGGATACTCCGCAACAGTCGGAAACGTGGAGCTTGTCTCACTTACGGACGGAGAGGGCGCCGGCCCGCCCACCGCCGTGTTCGCCGCGAGCACCATCGAGCAGTGGCGGGAGGACTACCCCGAGCTGATGGACGCCAACGAGATGATACACCCCCGATACGGCTGCCTCGCGATTCGCTCGTCGGGCAAGCTAATCGTGGTGGATACCGGGCTGAACGGCCCGGACGGCAAGCTGCTGGACGAGATGAAGGAGAAGGGCGTCGATAGCGCCGCAGTGGACCTGGTGGTGCTGAGCCACCTCCACCCCGATCACGTGGGCTGGAACCTCACGGACGGCAGCCCCACATTCCCCAACGCCCGCTACATCGTGTCGCGCACCGATTACGAGTTCTGGACCTCGCCCGAGGTGCTGGCGAACTCGGACCACGTGAAGGGCCAGGTGCTGCCGCTGAACGACCTCAACATACTCGACCTGGTGGATGGAGAGTACAACGTCACCGACGAGCTGACCACTTTCCCCACGCCGGGCCACACGCCGGGCCACATCTCGCTCGTCATATCCTCAGGTGGCGAGAAAGGCTTCGTGCTGGCGGACGTGGCGCACAGCCCCGCCCAGGCGCACTACACCGACTGGAACCCGGGCTTCGATAACGACCCGGACACCGCGCAGAAGACACGCCACGCCGTGCTCGACCGCCTGGAGGCGGACGGCTCGCTGGTGAGCGCGGGCCACTTCCCGTCGCCCGGCTTCGGACGCTTCGTGCGCAGCGACGGCCGACGGGTCTGGCAGGGCATCTAGCCCGGCTGCGTCAGCCGCGTATCCCCATGGCCTCGACAGTCGCCCGGCTGGCATTGCCCGTCCGGGCGGCTTTTGGCCCGGTGCTGCTGATCGCCGCTCTGGCGTCTTTCGCGTGCGGCGGCGTGGAGGTTCCGCCGGAGGTCGAGGCGCGCGCCGAGTTCGAGCGGGGCCTGACGCTCAAGGAGCAGGGCAACCTGCCGCGCGCGCTCGAGTCTTACAACGCCGCCTTGCGCATCTATCCCGCCCTGGCGGAGGCCTACGCCGAGCGCGGGTTCGTGTTTCACAGTCGCGGCGACAATCGCGCGGCCATGGTCAATCTGAACCGCGCAATCGAGTTGGACGGAGAGTTGGCCTCGGCCTACAACTACCGGGGTATGGTGTTCGAGGAGGTCAATGATACCGACAACGCCCTGATCAACTACGGCAAGGCTGTCCAACTCGACCCCGAATTGAAGACCGCCTATCTCAATCGCGCCCGGGTCCACGCGGGCGACGAGGAGTACGAGTCCGCGGTCGACGACCTGACAACCGCCATATCGCTGACCCCGGAAGACGCGATTCTCTACCTGCTGCGCGGCCAGGTGTACCTGCAACTGGACGAAGTCGCGCGGGCCGAAGCGGACTTCGAGCAGGTGCTCGGCCTCACCGACGACGAGACGCTGACGGTTACCGCGAGGCAGCTTCTCACCGCGCTGCGGCTGCGGTAAAGGGTCCTCCTCTCCCATCAAGGGTGAGGGTGAGAAAGAGGATAACCTATGAGCCGACAAGCCAATTCATCCGCGACGGCTGGCGGGCATCGGTACGTCGCCCTGCTGAGGGGCGTCAACGTGGGCGGCAAGAACAGGCTACCGATGGCCGATCTTAGGGAAATCTTCACTGAAGCCGGCTGCGCGGGAGTGCGTACCTACATCCAGAGCGGGAACGCCGTGTTCGAAGCGACTCAAGACCTGGCCGAGGCCGTGCCCGAGCTTGTGACCCAGGCCATTCTCGAGAGGTTTGGCTACGAGACGGCGGTCGTGGTGCGTTCCGGCGAGGAGCTGCGCCAGATTGCTACCTCGAACCCCTTCGACACGTCCGGCGATCCGCGGTTCCTACACGTCGCCTTTCTAAAGGACACGCCCAGCGACGAGGCGGTGTCCAGTCTCGACCCGGAGCGTTCGCCCCCGGACGAGTTCGCCGTGCGAGGGCGCGACGTGTACCTGCGCTACCCCAACGGCGTAGCCCGCACCAAGCTGACGAACGATTACCTTGCCGCGCGACTCCAAACGGTGAGCACGATGCGGAACTGGCGGACCGTCCTCAGATTGCTGGAGATGGTGGGCACGCCTTGATGGCCGATGCCGGTTCGTTGGCCTAGACTCCGGGTTGGCCGCCTGTTCGAGGGGCTGGACTCGCGCGACCTGATATGGGTCTCGGCGATGTCGCTGATGCTCTCCGTGCTGATTCTGCCGTTCGCGAGCTACGTCGCCGCGCTTCCCTTCATCCAGGACGAGTGGGGAATCAACAACACCCAGGCGGGGGTGGTCTTCTCGGCGTTCCAGGCGGGGTTCGCCGCCTCCGCGCTGCTGGTCATACCGCTCACGGACCGGCTCAGTTCCCGGCACATCCTGGTGGCGTCCGCGGCCACGTCGGCTATCGGCAACGCCCTCTTCCCACTGGCCGCCCAGGAGACCGTGACCGCGTCGCTGTTGCGGTTCCTGGCCGGCGCCGGACTTGTCGGAGTCTACGTGCCGGGGCTGCGCGTCATCTCCGAGCGGTTCGCGGACAGAGGCCGCGGCATGGCGATGGGCCTGTACGTCACGGCCTTCTACGCCGGCAACGGCGTGTCGCTCGTCGCGACGGGTTGGCTGCTGGGGTGGATGGACTGGCGGGACGCCTACCTTCTGCTCTCTCTGGCATCTTTCGTCAGCCTGCCGCTCGCTTGGTTTCTGCTGCGCGGCTCGCGTCCGGCTGCGGCGTCGGGTACGTCGGGCGGTCGGCTGGACCTGTCCGTGCTGCGCAATCGCCGCGCCCGTGTCTACATACTCGGCTACACGCTCCACGCGGCGGAGCTGTACATCGTGCGGGGCTGGCTGCCCGCGTTCCTGACGGCGGCGCTGGTCGCCAGGGGCATGGGGCATGAGCAGGCGATCACGACCGGCGCGGCGGTGGGAGGCATCGCGCTGGGCGTGGGTGCGTTCGGCCCGGTGATGGGCGGTATCATCTCGGACAGGCTGGGCCGGACGGCGTCCGCGGCGGCCATCTTCGCGCTGAGCGGGGCGTGCTCGTGGCTCATCGGGTGGATTGGGGACTTCCCATGGCCGCTTGTCGTCGGCGTCGCGGTCGTGTACGGCTGGGCCATCGCCGCCGACTCGGCCATCTACTCCACGGCCGTCACGGAGGTCGCCAAGCCGGAGCAGCTAGGCTCCACGATGGCCGTGCAGTCGTTCCTCGGCTTCATGGGCGGCGTCGTGGGGCCGATCCTGGCCGGCGGCGTGCTGGACCTCGTTCCGGCGTCCATCGAGTGGGGCGCGGCGTTCTCGGCGACAGGCGTCATCGCGGTGGTGGCGGTGGTGGCGCTGGCGCGGGCGCGGGAGGGGCAACGCGGTGTACAATCTACGGGCAGACAAGTGGAATGAGGTAGTTAGCTACTTCCCTGTTTGAAGATGGCATCGTCTATTCTAATCCACTTGGGGTCCGGCCCTGTAATGGCTGCCCCTGAAGCTGAAACGTACTGATGAGCGTAGCACAAGAGCCAGTCGTTCACAGTCAATTTGATTCTTACCATGCGGCTCTGTGTTCCGACTGGAAATCCACCTGTGGGTTGGCGAGACATAGTTCTGGCGACTTCAAGGTATGCTTGACCGCTATCTAGCTTTCTTCTAACATCCAGAATGCGGTACAGTTCATAGCGTAGTTCGTCGCTTACTGGAATGGAAGTTGGCTGACTGGGTGAGGGGTACATGTGCAGAAAAGTCCTCGATCTGCTAACCAGCTACTTAACGGGCAACCTAGGCTTCGAGTCGCTTGAGGACATGGCGATTCCACTTGCGTGGGAGGCCAATGGCCAAGCGCAAGACCTCGTTGACCGAATCGCCGCCGAGATTGCGTTAGTCAAGGATGGCGCTTCTGATGAGGCTACGTTCAGAGAGCGTATGGGTGAAATAGTCGCATCATACATTACGCCTGCTCGCCAGTCATAAGCCGCAAAGCCTAGCGCCCTCCGCGCCGCCCGCCCCGCAGCTTGCGCCCGATTCGCGCTAGTTCTGGTAACACACCACGCCTACCGATGCCCAGGAATGTCCTGTAGTGACCCTTTACCGTGTCTGGTGAAACTGCCTCAACAGGAATGTGCTCATCATTGCGGTTTGGCACAAGCCGCTTTAGCGCAATAGGCAAGCTTTCACCCATGAACTTCTCATCAGCTTGCCTAAGCCCTCTTGAAGTACAGAAGTCCATGAAGAAGCCACTCTCACAGACGCTGACGTAGTCCCACACACCCGGATAATGGCCTATCTGCTGCTGCGCTACTTTGTCCTCATAACGCTGAAATTCTGGATAGGCACTTTTGTTTCTAGCCAACGGTTGCCAAATGAAGTCATAGCACATCGCCTCCGTTGCCCTGAGAAGGTCGTTGAGTATCGTTTCCCTTGCCGTATCCTGACGTGAGTTCCAGATTAAGTCGGCGTTGATAAGTCGCCTCTGAGCGTTCTGAGGCAGTGCTACCCAGTCTTTTCCGAAGAAGTAGTTCCTCAGCCGCCGTTCTGCCGCATCCCCTTCGTCCCTCTCGCGCATCTTCCGGTACTCGCTTGGACTGAGTTGGGCCTCCGCCCACCCACGAGCTCTTTGCCAGTATTCATTCCAATGGAGCGCGATTCCATAGTCTTCCCAAGCCTCATCCTCATCCCAAGTTACAAACTCAGCAGTTGCCAGTACATGGCAATCCGCAGCAACTCGTGCCCAGTCTTCATCGGATTGGCTGTTTGCCTTAATTGAGTCGAATATCATAGTGGCCTCTTCAGGCGAGACTTCAAAGCAGGGCCTAAGCCGAATCCTAGGCATCAATACCTCCTGAAGGGTGCGCGGTCATGAAGGCGGTCACTCAGCAAAGACTGCAAACGGGCTTCCCGTTTGTATGAGTCTAATGAATGTTCATGTTTGTCGAATCGTGCACTCAGCGTACTTCCGTTGTTGCGAACAGTTTCATCGAAGTAGATAGCTGCTTTGGCCAGATAGTGAAGTGCACTGGCATAATCCCTGTTGATTCGTCTGTCACGGCTCAACTCCATAAATGCAAGGACGGCAACGGCGCCTGTTGAAATAAGGAACACCGGAGTCTCGGAAGTGTCCAGTATTTGTACTCCTGCTATCGAAATCGTCATGGTTTCCCGTGCCAAACGTTCAATTGCGCGTTCAACCTCACTTAGGCAACCCACAACTTCCTCGGAAAGCCCATCGCTCTGCTTGATTCTGAACGCTCGCGCAGCCACGATATGCACGTAAGCCGACAACCTAAGATACAAGTCGGGATCGTCGCCATCTGGCACATATTCAACGCGATGCCGCTTATGCAAAAAATCAAGGCATTCCAACATCAAGGCTTCTAAGTGTGGCGACAACGGTTCCGCCGGTAGCCTGTCGACACCTAACTCCCCAGGTGCGGACGTATCTAACTGCATCTGTACTGGGCGATACGTCTGCCAGAACAGTTCAACTGCTGCATAGTCTGGGTCGAAGCTACGCTCCGTGACTTCGGCCGTAGACCGGTAGAGTTCCCTATCATCAATGATGTCATTCAGTCCGTCTAGTACTTCACTTAGGCTAATCAGGAAAGGCATCAACGCATGGACATCGGACCGACCGCCGCGTGTGGAGTTCGTCAGTCTTGCCAACTGTTCCCACTTAGAACGAATCTGTTGAAGCTCAAGATCTTCGAATTCCACGATGTACAACCTCTGTGTTGCCCTTCAAGCGGGCCAAATGAATTCCTCGCAGATTCGTTAAACAAGTCTCCTATCAGAAGTGTAGAGCCGTAATCGGGTTCTCTTGGCAATGTTGTCACGGAACCGGTGCCAACGCCCCTCACCCCGTCACCCCACCAGCCGCACCAGCCGGTACTGTCGCGCGCCGCGGCGCAGCACCAGCACGCTGCCGTCAACGGCGTCGTCCAGGCGGACGGCGCGGCGCGGGTCGGTCTCGCGGCGGTTGCCGAGCGCGATGCCGTTGCCCTGGATGAGCCGACGCGCCTCGCCGCGGGACGCCGCCAATCCCGTCAGCGTGAGCAGCTCCGTCAGCGGCACGCCTTCGCCCTCCAGCCGGTCGCGTGGTATCTCCGACGACGGCACGTCGTGGAACACGTCCAGCAGCACGTCGGCGCCTAGTGTCGACACGTCGCCGCCGAACAGCGCCTCGGTGGCGGCCTGGGCGGTGCGCAGCGCGTCGTCGCCGTGCGTCATGCGCGTCACCTCTTCGGCCAGGCGGCGCTGTGCCTCCCGCCGCTCCGGCCGGGCCGCCAGCCGCTCCTCCAGCTCGGCGATCTCCTCTTGGTCAAGCAGCGTGAAGCAGCGCAGCAGCTTGCCCGCGTCCTCGTCCGCGGCGTTCAGCCAGTACTGGTAGAACTGGTAGGGGGAGGTCTTGTCGGGGTCGAGCCAGACCGCTCCGTCCTCCGTCTTGCCGAACTTGTTGCCGGCGGAGTCGGTGATGAGGGGCGTCACCAGCGCGTGGGCCTGGCCTCCGCGCACCCGGCGAATCAGGTCGATGCCCGCCGTGATGTTGCCCCACTGGTCGCTGCCGCCCATCTGGAGCACGCACCCGAACCTGTCGTACAGCGCGAGGTAGTCGTAGGCCTGGAGCAGCATATAGCTGAACTCGGTGTACGAGATACCCTGCTCGATACGGCTGCGCACCGACTCCTTGGCGAGCATGTAGTTGATGCTGAAGTGCTTGCCCACGTCGCGCATGAAGTCTATGGCCAGGATGCGGTCCAGCCAGTCCAGGTTGTTCACCAGGTGCGCGGGGTTGTCGCGCGCGTCGAAGTCGAGGAAACGCGCCAGTTGACCACGTATGCCTTCCAGATTCTCGGCCATCTGCTCGCGCGTCAGAAGTTGCCGCTCCTCCGTCTTACCGCCGGGGTCGCCGATGAGACCGGTGCCGCCGCCCGCGATGGCTATGGGCGTGTGGCCGTGCCGCTGCATCCGGACCAGCAGCATGATGACCAGCAGGTTGCCTATGTGCAGGCTGTCCGCCGAGGGGTCGAATCCGATGTAGGCGGTTATCTTCCGGTGGGCCAGCAGGTCGTCAAGGCCGGGCGTGTAGAGCTCGTGGCCCTGCTCGGTGACGTGGATGAGGCCGCACCATCTGAGTTCGTCTATGACGGACGAGGCGGCTTGGGTGTCTGTGGTCATGGACTCACCTTGCTTGAGATGTGTGCTCTAGTTCTTATGGATCTGGACGACCTTGTCACCAATGCCGACGAAACTGCGACCTTCCTCGAACGCCGCATCGGCAAGCGATTCCTGGGAACTGGACAGCGACTTGACCTTGGTGACCGTCTGCACAGGCGACGGCGTAAGGGATAGCCACGACACGGAGGGTTCGGGAACGTCGTAGGTCTCGTATGTCCGGGCTACTGAGAGTTGAGGCTGAACGTGAGCCACCTTCACCCTTATTTTCACTCGCCTTATCGTTCCTATGGAGGAGTTCGTTTCGGGGTCGAGGACTTCCTCGGACTCCTCGATTACCCCGAACTTCATCCCCTCTTCAACGCCATGCTCAGAGCCGCGGTTGATTACCAACTCGCGACTGTTGAGCACTTTGGCGACTCTGCCTTCGATGAGTTCCTTCGCGGTCTCTCTCATGTCTTATCTCCAGTTGTCCAGCAGCCACTCGACCGTCGCAAGAAAGTTGGCCTGTACCTCCCAGGCGAGATAGACGTTGGGAGGCGACGTGTCGTATGCCATTCGGTCTTCCAGATGCTCCCAAAATGCGCTGTTGGTTCTGTCATAGACTCTACACAAGCTCGAATCATAATCGACTTCTACAATCCTGACCTGACCCCACACCAGCTGATTTGCCTTATCGAAAACATACAACTTCGCCCCCGGCAGCGCGCCCGTTGACGCCAGGGCGTCAATCCGCAGCGCCACCTCGCCGTCACGCTCCATTATACCCAAGCACTTTATGGGTGTCATTGCGTGGGCAAGGCTCGAGCGAATTGCCCGCATAGCCAGTCTCCGCATCGCCGCCCTGTAGGCCCACGTCCACCACCGGACGGGGTATCTGTAACTGGCGATGAGGGCGGCCAGAACCGCCGAGGCCGCTAGCGCAACGAATATGGACGCAGCTATCGCAAATGGCGAAAGAACGCCCCTCTCAGCGACTATCACCAGCCCTGTGGCGGAAAGTATGCCGGAAGCAATGCCGAATATGAAAGCGAACGCTCTTCGATTGAACAATGGCATCAAACATTGTCTATGCTCACGCGGAGTTGCGCTATAGCCTCGTCCACGCTCATATTGTCGTTGTAGATTGCCGAGCCCGCCACCAGCACGCGCGCTCCGGCGTCCACGGCGGTGCGCGCCGTCGCCGCGCTTATTCCGCCGTCCACCTCCAGGTCCACGGGCAGACCCCGGGCGTCCAGCCGCGCGCGCACGCGCCGTATCTTGTCCACGACGTCGTGTATGAAGGCCTGTCCCCCGAATCCGGGGTTCACCGTCATCACCAGCACCTGGTCCAGGTCGGCGAGCACCTCCTCGACGGCGGAGGGCGGCGTCGCCGGGTTGAGCGCCGCGCCCGCCTTCGCGCCGCTTTCGCGTATCTGGTGGACCACGCGGTGCAGGTGTGTGCAGGCTTCTACGTGCACGGTGATGATGTCGGCCCCGGCGTCGACGAACTCTTCGACGTACCGCTCCGGCGACGCTACCATCATGTGGACGTCGAGCGGCAGCGAGGTGGCGCGCCGCACCGCGCTGACTACGAGTGGCCCCATGGTGATGTTGGGCACGAAGTGGCCGTCCATTATGTCCACGTGAACGTAGTCCGCGCCAGCGTGTTCAGCCTCGGCGACCTGTTCCGCGAGCCTGCCGAAGTCCGCCGACAGTATCGACGGCGCGATCTTGATGCGGGTCTCACTCGCCACGCTCGGCCTCCAGTTCGGCCCTTGCCGCATCGACTGCGCCTGCTACTCTGGATAAGGCCGTGCCGCCGTACACGTCCCGCGCGTTCAAGGACGACTCGACGGTGATGTTCAGGACGTCTTCGTCGAAAAGCTCCGAGAAGCGACGGTACGTCTCCAACGAGAGTTGGTCGAAACGTTTGCCCAGCCCGGCGGCGTGGTCCGACAGCCGCGCGACCACGCCGTGCGCCTCGCGGAAGGGCATCCCGCGCTCCACCAGGTAGTCGGCGATGTCGGTCGCCAGCACGTAGCCGCCGTTGGCCGCCTCCAGCATACGCTCGCGGTCGAGGCTCAGGCCGGGCAGCATGTCGGCGAACACCGCGAGCGTGGCGGTGAGGGTGTCCGCGCTGTCCAGGAAACCTTCCTTGTCCTCCTGGAGGTCGCGGTTGTAGGTCATCGGCAGGCCCTTGAGCAGCGTGAGCATCGCCATCAGGTTGCCATAGACGCGCCCCGTCTTGCCCCGGGCTATCTCCGCGAAGTCGGGGTTACGCTTCTGCGGCATGATGCTGCTGCCGGTGGTGTACTCGTCGCTCAGCCGCACGAACCCGAACTCCTCGGAGGACCAGATGATAAGCTCTTCGGCCATGCGCGACAGGTGCATCATGCAGATAGCGGCGGCCGCCTGGAACTCCAGCAGGTAGTCGCGGTCGGATACCGCGTCCATGCTGTTGGCGGAGACCTTCGAGAAGCCAAGCTGGTCGGCCACGAACTGTCGGTCGATGGGGTAGGGCAGCCCGGCGAGCGCGCCGCTGCCCAGCGGCATCACGTCCGCGCTTTCGCGGGCCTGGAAGAAGCGGCGGGCGTCCCGACCGAACATCTCGAAATAGGCGAGCATGTGGTGGGCGAAGAGCACCGGCTGCGCCCTCTGCAGGTGGGTGTAGCCGGGCATGATCACACCGGCGTTGGCGTCCGCCAACCCGACGAGCGCCCCGCGCAGGTCGCGCAGCAGGGCCAGCACGTCGTCGCAGCGCTCACGCGCGTACATGCGCACGTCCAGCGCCACCTGGTCGTTGCGCGAGCGGGCGGTGTGTAGGCGTCCGGCGGTGTCGCCGATCTTCTCGAACAGCCGCCGCTCGATGTTCATGTGGATGTCTTCGAGTTCGGGCCGCCACGGAAACTTTCCAGACTCTATCTCCCGCGCGATTTCCTCCAGGCCGAGGACGATTGCGTCGGCCTCTCCCGCCGCGATTATCTCCTGCCTGGCCAGCATCCGAGCGTGGGCTATCGAGCCTGCGATGTCCTGCCTGTACAGGCGCTTGTCGTACTCGATGGAGACGGTGTAGGTGGACTGGACCTCGCGCATTCCCATGCCGGGCTAGCCCTCGCGCTTGGGGACGAGGAAGCGGCGGCGCAGCGTGAGAATCTGCTCCTCGCGCTGGTTGTAGCCGCGGCTCTCGATATAAACTATGCCCCTGTCCGGCCGGCTGCGGGACTCACGCACCTCCAGGACCTCGCTCTCGGCGTAGATGGTGTCGTCGTGGAACACCGGCCCCAGGTGGCGTATCTGCTCGTACTCGAGGTTGGCAATCGCCTTGCCGGAGGTGTCCCGCACGCTCATACCCACCACCAGGCTGATGACGTAGGCACCGTCGACGAGAATCTTGCCGTGCTGGTGGTTCTGCTGCATGTGGTGCTCGTCGATGTGCAGCGGGTTGTGGTTCATGGTGAGCAGCGAGAACAGGTGGTTGTCGAACTCGGTCACCGTCTTGCCCGGCCAGTGCTTGAACACGTCGCCGACGGTGAAGTCCTCCAGGTATCTGCCGTAGCTGTCGCGGCCATCGTGAATCATCGTCTTGTCACCTCATTCTTGCTATCGGGATATTCACCCAGCGCGCGCAGACTCTCTATCAAGGCGTCGCCGGGCTGGCCTGCGAACAGTTGGAGTGCGGTCACCTTTCGCGTTTCATCCCGCTCGTCCTGTACTAACACGTAGTCCAAACCTACCTCTTTCACGTGGTAACTCTCGCGCTGCTTGGAAGCCGCGATGGGGAAGCCCTCCGCCTTGTGTGACCGGAGCGTCTCTGACAGCGTTGTCCAATGCGTGTCCAGCTTGACCGCTACCGGCTCTAGCTCCGACATCCTGAGCCGTTTGGATGCGCTCAACACCTCGATGCCGATCACTTGGTCCTTCTGGTTGAAGTCTATGAGAATGTCCTGGTCCACTTGCTTGGTCGTCACGATGCCGCCGCTGTGGGACAGACGGAGATAAACGGCGTCAGCCGCCGCGTCATACGTGATTCTCATGGCGCACTCTCCCATCGCCCGTATCTGGCTATGATTGTGACCACTACTTGAGAGAAGCCTTCTTCAGCGTAGATTACTGTCACTTCCTTGTGCGGATATGCCACACCACCACTCTGGTAACCTTCGGTAAACACCCTACGTCGTCCCAATCGTGGATGTCTTACCTGAATCTCGTCGCCGAATTGAAGAGCTTCAACGACTTCATCCTCTGAAACTCCCCTGTCGGCCATCTGATCTCTTGCATGGGTTGCAAAGATGACCATTGCCCGGGCCGCCGTCTTATATCTTATACTTTTGGAGCAGCCGGCGGGCGATGACGAGCTTCTGGATTTCGTTGGTGCCCTCGCCGATTATCATGAGCGGCGCGTCGCGGTAGTACCGCTCCACCGGAAAGTCCTTGATGAAGCCGTAGCCGCCGTGTATGCGCATGGCGTCCAGCGAGACCTGCTGGCATATCTCGCTGGCGTACAGCTTGGCCATGCCCGCCTCCAGGTCGATGCGCTCCTGCCCTGCGTCCTTCTTCTCGGCGGCGTCGTAGGTCAGCAGCCGCGCCGCCTGTACTTTCGTCGCCATGTCCGCCAGCATGAGCTGTATGGCCTGGTGCTCGGCTATCGGCACGCCGAACGTCCTGCGCTGCTGTGCGTATCGCAGGGCGGCGTCGAGCGCGGCGTCGGCCACGCCCACGGCGCGAGCGGCTACGTTGATGCGCCCCGTCTCCAGCGCGCCCATCACCTGCCGGAAGCCCCGGCCTTCTACCTCGCCCACCAGGTTGTCAGCCCCTACGCGGCAGTCCTCGAACACCAGCTCGCAGGACTCGATGCCGCGGTATCCCAACTTGTCCAGGTGGCGGCCAACGCTGAAGCCGGTCGACGGCTTCTCTACGATGAAGCAGCTTATGCCGCGATAGGCCGGCTCGGCCTCCGTGTCCGTCTTGGCGAGCACCGCGAAGGCGTTGCCGTTCTCGGCATTCGTGATGAACATCTTGGATCCGTTGAGAACGTACTCCTCCCCGTCCTTCACGGCGGTCGTGCGTATGCCCTGTACGTCGCTGCCCGCGTCCGGTTCGGTGAGACCGAGGCCGCCGCGTATCTCGCCCGACGCCATGCGCGGGAGGAAGCGCCGCTTCTGCTCCTCGGTGCCGCCGTTGGCGACCACGTGCGCCAGCACGTGGTGAGTGCCGATTATGCCGCTTACGCTCATCCAGCCCTTGCTCAGCTCCTCGAATATCATGGCGAAGGTGGTGTGGTCCAGCCCCATGCCACCGTACTCTTCGGGGATGGTTATGCCGAACAGCCCCATCTCGCGCATCGGCTCCACCAGTTCGTGCGGGTAGATGTCCTCGTTGTCGTACCTGTCCGCGATCGGGTTGACCTCTCGTCGAACGAAGTCCCGCACCATGTTGACTATCTGCGCACGGGCCTCGGCGGTTTGGGCAGATGTGGTAGTCACAATAGGTCGTCCTTTCCGTTCCGTAGGGGCAACCCTTGTGGTTGCCTGATGTTGTTCCACAGGGCGCCCACCAGGGACGTCCCTACAGGTTGGGCCTCGCGCCCATCTACCTGTCCAGCCGCGGGAACTGCTTCACTCCCACGTTCTTCGCAGACACACCCAGCACCTTCAGGAAACCCTCGGCGTCCACGTGGTCGTAGCTGCCCATGGCCTCCATCGACGAGTCGTCGGTGTACAGTGAGTGCGGCATAGCCTCCGGCGTGTCGTCCGCCGTCTCGAAGAATATGCCGCCCCTGTACAGCCGCACCGTTATCGTGCCGGTGGCCAGCCGCCGCATGGGTTCGAGGCCCGCCAGCGCGGCGGTGGTCGCCAGGTCCAGCCAGTAGCCCTGGTATATCTGGAGGCTTATGGTGCGGGAGAGCGACTCGAACAGCTCGCGGGCGCGCCTATCCAGCACAAACTGCAACAGGTACTCGTAGCTGTGGCCCAGCAGTTCCATGCCGGGCGCTTCGTACAGCCCGCGGGACTTGACGCCAACGAAGCGGTTTTCGACGACGTGCGTTCCGATGCCGACGCCGTGCCTGCCTGCCACTTCGTTGGCGCGCTCGAACATAGCCACCAGCCCCAGCCGCTCGCCGTTCAGCGCAACGGGCACACCCTCCTCCCAGCGCACCGTCACCACCTCCGCGCGGTCCGGCGCGTCCCAGGGCCAGACGCCCATGCCCGGCTCGACGAAGCCGGGGGCGATGCGGACGTCCTCCAGGTCGCCCGCCTCGTGCGTCAGGCCCAGGAAGTTGGCGTCGGTGGAGTAGCGCGACTCGCGCGCCGGCCGGATGGGCAGGCCGTTCTCCTCGCAGTACTCGATCATCTGCTGGCGGCCGGGGAATCGCTCCACGAACTCCGGGTCGCGCCAGGGCGCGTAAACCTCCACGTCCGGCTGGAGCACGTTGGACGCCAGGTGGAATCGCACCTGGTCGTTACCGCGGCCGGTCGCGCCGTGGAACAGCACGCCGATGTCCTCGCGCTCCAACTCGCCGAGGATGGCCTCCACGGTGACGGGACGCGCTATGCCGGTGGTGTTCCAGTAGCCGCCCTCGTAGCGGGCCTGCGACTGGATGACCTTCAGCCCGGCCTCGGCCAGCGGCTCCTTGCCCGGCACTATGGCGGCGGATTCCGCGCCGCACCCCAGCATCCTGTCGCGCACGGCTTCCAGGTTCTCCTCGTCGGGCTGGCCCAGGTCCACCGTGTAGCATCGGACGGCGAATCCCTTCTCGCTCAGCCAGTGCGTTACGGTGCAGCTATCGAGTCCCCCCGACACCGCGCCGCCGACGGTCGCCAACCCCTTGTCCTGTAGTTCGCGCCAGTTCATATTTCAGTCCCCGATCTATCTTGCTTTGCCTGCTCCTGAAACTCGTAGAGCTTGTTGATGGCCTCGATGGGAGTGAGCGAGTCCACCTCGAGGGCGAGCAGCTCCTCCAGCACGGGCGGCGTGTCCGCCAGCAGCGTCAGTTGCCGCGGCGCCGGTTCGCGCTTCGCGTAGCCCTTGCGGTCAGCCGCGCCGTCACGCCGGCTGGCGCTTTCCAACTCCCGCAGCAGCTCCCACGCGCGGTTGACCACGCCGCCCGGCAGTCCGGCCAGCCGCGCCACGTGCACGCCGTAGCTCCGGTCCGCGCCACCTTCCACGATGCGTCGCAGAAACACCACCTCGCCCCTGTCCTCGGATACCGACACGTTGTAGTTGCGCGCTCGCGGCAGAGACTCGGCAAGCTGCGTCAGCTCGTGGTAGTGCGTGGCGAACAGCGTCTTGCACCCCAGCCGCGGGTGGCTGTGTATGAACTCGGCCACCGCCCGCGCGATCGCCAGCCCGTCGTAGGTGCTGGTGCCGCGGCCAATCTCGTCCAGGATGATGAACGAGCGCGGCGTGGCGTGATTCAGAATCGACGCGGTCTCCAGCATCTCCACCATGAAGGTGGACTGGCCCTTCGTGAGGTCGTCCTGCAGGCCGACGCGGGTGAAGATGCGGTCCACCAGGCCGATAGCGGCCGACTCCGCGGGCACGAAGCTGCCTATCTGGGCCATGAGCGCGATAATCGCGCCCTGCCGTATGTACGTGGACTTGCCGGCCATGTTCGGGCCGGTCAGGATAACCAACGCCTCGTCGCTGTTGGACAGCCGCATGTCGTTCGGCACGAACGCGCCCGGCGGCATGGTGCGCTCGACCACCGGGTGCCGGCCCTGCTTTATGTCCAGCGCGTCGCCGTCGTTCAGCTCGGGGCGCACGTAGGCGTGCCGCGAGGCGACGTCGGCCAGCGAGCAGTAGACGTCCACCTCGGCCAGGCCCGCGGCGGTGCGCAGTATGGCCGCTCCGGCGTCCGCCACCTGCTTGCACACCTGCCTGAACAGGGAGTTCTCCAGCGCGCCTATCCTCTCCTGTGCGTTGAGGATGCGCGACTCGTACTCCTTCATCTCCGGCGTGATGAACCGCTCGCCGCCCACCAGCGTCTGCCGCCTCACGTAGTTGTCGGGCACCTGCGACAGGTTCGGCTTGCTGACCTCAATGTAGTAGCCGAACACCCGATTGTAGCCGACTTTGAGCGACTTTACTCCGGTGCGCTCGCGCTCGGAGCGCTCCAGTCCGGCTATGTAGTCCTGGGCCGAGCGGGAAGCGTCCCGTAGCTCGTCCAGCTCCGGCGAGAAACCGGGCCGGATGACCTTGCCGTCCCCAGGCGCGGGCGCGGGATCGTCGTCGATGGCCGTCCTCACGAGGTCGCACACCTCGCGGTTGTCCGCTATCTGCCGCGCCACCCGGTCCACCAGCCCCGAGTCGTCGTCCTCGCATAGCACCTCCCGCACCATCGGCGCGGCCTCCAGGCTGGTGGCTATGGACACCAGGTCGGCCGGCGATGCGCTGAGTCCGCGCACGCGGTTGACCAGTCTCTCCAGGTCGGCCACGTCCTCCAGCAGCATGGCCACCCGCTCCCTGCGAATCGAGCTGCGGTGCGCCCACGCCACCGCGTCCTGCCGTTCGCGGAGCGCGTCCAGGTCCAGCAGCGGCTGGCCGATCCAGCGCCTCAGCAGGCGGCCGCCCATGGCCGTCTGCGTGCGATCGAGCACCGATAACAGCGACGCGCCGGACTCGCCCCAGCGCCCTCCCTCGAACAGCTCCAGGCTGCGGCGGGTCTGGGTGTCCAGCGTCATGTACGACGACGTGGAGTAGGTGTGGAGCGACGTTATCTGGCCCACCGAGTCGCGGCGGGTGGCCAGGAGGTAGTCGATGACGGCGCCCGCGGCCCGGACCGCGAGCGGCAGGCGGTCGCAGCCGAACGCCTCCAGCGACGCGACTCCGAAATGGCCGAGCAGCGCGTCTCTGGCCCATTCGAGCTGGAAAGACCCCGGCGGGACCTCCGTCACGTCGGTTTCGGAGTCAGCGTCCGGTGGGATCTCGCCCTCCGGGATGAGAAGCTCGGCGGGCGTAAGCCGTTCCAACTCTACGCCTAGCTGGGCCAGGGGTAGCTGTGTCGTGGCGAACTCGCTCGTGGAGATGTCCACGTATGCCACGCCGGCCTGGTCGCCCTGCGTCACCGCCGCCGCCAGGTAGTTGTTGGAGTCGGCGCTGAGCAGCGAATCTTCCAGCACGGTGCCGGCTGTGACCACCCGCACCACCTCGCGGTCCACGAGGCCACGGGAGGTCGCTGGGTCGCTGGTCTGCTCGCAGATGGCTACCTTGTAGCCCTTGCGGATGAGCCGCGCAAGGTACGGGTCGAGGGAGTGGTAGGGGATTCCAGCCAGCGGGACTCGCTGGCCGCGCCCCATCTCACGGGAGGTGAGGGCGATTTCGAGTTCTTTGGAAATTATGCGGGCGTCATCGTCGAAGGTCTCGTAGAAATCCCCCATGCGGAACAGCAGGATTTCGTCCTCGTGCTCGCTCTTGATGCGCAGGTACTGGCGCCTTGCCGGTGTGGTCATGTCGCTTGGCGAACGGAGAGACGCCGTTTCCGGTGTCTAGTCCTCTTTCCAGAACCGTTCCTCCTTCACCTCGTACCCCTCCGGCAGCATAATCTCCTTCACCGACTCTATCATGCCGGGATGGCCGCAGGCATAGACCATCGTGTTCTCCGGGCACAGACCGAATTCGGTCACGTACTTGTCCAGCAGCGTGTTGACGCGCCCGGACTCGCCCCGCCACTGACCGTTGTGCGGGTCGCCGGGACGGCTCACCGTGGGCACGAACGTCACCAGGTCCGGATGTTCCGCCTGCAGCCGCTCCAGCTCGCCGTCGTAGATGAACTCGTCGTGATAGCTCGCGCCCATCAAGACGTAGAAGTGGTGGCCGCTCATGCCGTCGTGAAGGTACTGGCGAAGGAAACTCACGTAAGGCACCACGCCGGTCACGGTGGCGACCAGCAGTTGGGACGGCAGCTTGGGGTCGAAGGTGAATATCCCCTTTGGACGCGGCCTGATGGTCACGGCGTCGCCCACCTCGAGCTCCCACAGTTTGGGTGTGAGCACGCCGCCCTCTTCGGGGTGTACGAGTTCCACGAAAAGCTCCAGCGAGTCTTCGTAGGGCGCGGACGCGATGGAGTAGGCGCGCTCGATGCCGTCGATGCCGATAGTGCAGTATTGGCCCGCCTTGAAGGTGTAGCCCTCGGGCTTCTCTACCCACATGAGCATCAGGTCCGGCGTATAGTCCTCCCTCTTTAGCACTTTGACCTTGGAAAGCTTGACCGGTCTGAACCGTCTGACGGTCGTCAAATCCCGATACCTCCTGCTTCTGGCCTATGTCTATATCTTGCCATAAGTGGGCCGGACATTGAAAGCCATAAGCGGGTTCAGTAGGGCGATTTCAGCCCTGCTCGATCTCCGCCTTCAACAATTCCAGGTCGTAGTCCTCGCGCTTTCCGCGCAGATGGAGGTACGTCAACGTGCCGCCAATCGTCAGATAAGACGTGGCCGCCGCGCTCAACCCGGCCACGACGACGTTTACCGCCATCGCGGAATCGGAAGCCAAAAGCGCGAAAGGCACGAAAACCACCAGCGTGGCGACCAGAAACGGCGTGACGAACATTACGCCGATTACGAACGCGGTGACGATGTAGCCTCGCACCAGCCATCGGCTCTTGCCCAGCGCCATCAGCGGGTTCAGCCGCTCTATCGCTACGACGTGGGGCGCGAAGAACAGCGTCACCAGGAAGTACAACAGCAGCGGCAAGCCGATCAACAGCGCTATCAGGATAATGCACGAAAAGAGCGTAAAGCCCACTATCAGGTACACCACCAGCAGCGGCAACGCGACCTGCGCGGCGTCCGACAAGCACTTCCCCAGACGTACCCCGCCGTACACGCGGATGTGCGCCACGGCCAGAATCATGGAGCCGGTGGCCACGACGTGAAGCAGCACGGCGAAGATCAGCAGGACGAGATAGCGCGTGGTGAGATCTTCAGGCTGAAAGTCGCCCGCGAACAGCAACGGTATCTGGGGCAGCAGACCCATCGGGAAGAACAGCCAAGCGGCCTTCCAGAAGACCGCGCGCGTGTCCACCATCAGCGCAAGGCCCGCCGTGATCGGGCCGCCCTGGACGTCGCTGGCGGGCGGCGGCCGGTCGGACGCGGCATCGTCGCGCGGACGCTGCGGAGCATCGTCGCCGTCGGCTCTCGGCTCGGCGTCACGCGCGACGGGCGGCAGAGCGGCGTTCGCGGCGGACGCCTGCGCCGGGGCCTCCGTATCTTGAGCGGGCGGCTCCGCTTCCCGCGAAACGGCCGGGCTGGCGGCGCCCACGTCCGGCGGCGCGATTATTCCGTAAGCCTCGCGAATGTCTATGGGCGTTGCGCGCGAGGCCGTGTCGGTATCGCTGCCTGGGGGCTGCCGCAACTCCGCACCGCACTCGGCGCAGAAGCTGGCGTCGTCACCGCAAGGTTGTCCGCAGACTTGGCAGTTCAATGCTTACCCACGCCCGCGTTACGCCCTGGAAGTCTCGGCCGTCAGAGCGTCCAGGTCGAAGCCCTCTTTGCGCACCCGCAGATCGAAGTACAGCAGAGCGCCGGCGATGTACGCGAACGGAGTGACCAGGACGGTCGCCAATGACCCCGCAAGGGTGCCCACGAATGCAGCGCCGCCCTCACCCGCCGCGGCGCCGCCTATGATGGCGCCTATGATGCCGACCGGAATCCCGATGACCATGATCACCGCGGTTACGATAATTACGAAGACCAACCCGATGCCGAAGACCCGCCACCAGCTCCCGGTGACCAAGTTCCAGCTTCGGCCAAGTCCCGCTATCGGTCCCTTGCCCTCTATGACCACCGCGTAGGAGGCGCTGAACCACCTGACGCCCAGCCAGACGGCGACTACTATCCCAGGAATCAACAACAGCCCGCCTATGATGATGAGAACTAAGGCCGCACCTGTCTCTTCGCCTCCGCCCCAGGCCGCGAACCCGGCCAACACTACGCCCACGATCAACAGAATGGTGCCCACAATAAGCAGCCCGCCGATGACCACCGTGAACACAATCGCTTGCGCTATGAGGAAGATTCCCACCTGGAAGGCGTGCGTAAGGCAGTCCACAATATCAACTGCGCCGCGAGTGGCGTGTCGCGCCACCCCGAAGGCTATCGCGCCCGCGGTGATTATCGAAAGCACGATGGAGGCCAGGGTGAAGATTCCCCCGAGCAGGGCCAAAGGGGACTCTCCAGCCGCGAAGAACAGGTTGGCGAGCACGTTCACGGCCACCGGAATAGCCGCTATCGCGACGAATTGCCAGAAGTTGGCGCGGTACACCCGGAACGCTTCGCCCAGCAACTCGCCCAGACCCCTGGTAGGTATGGACCCGCGCCCGGACTGCGCCACCGACGCGGCGTCGAGGGCCACGCCGCAACCCGCGCAGTACCGGGCTTCCGGATCGTTCGCGCGTCCGCAGTTTTCGCAGGTCATTGTGTCATCTCCTGGCCGTCCATGGCCCTCGCCGGGACCGGAACGTCGGATCGCCTTCCAATCCATGGGCAACCACGAGGGTTGCCACTATGGGTCGCGTTCGTCGCGCGGCAAGGGTATGCGCCGAAAGTGGCGTCACCCTTCATCCCCCGGCAGCTGACGGCGTAGGCGCTCGATTTCCGCCTGCAATTTCCTTTCGCGAGACTCCGCCGCCAGCCGCGCCGAACGCTCTTCCAGCATCGCATCCTGCGCCGCCAGCCGCGCCGAACGCTCTTCCAGCATCGCCTCTTGCCTGACATCTGAGAGCCTGATGGTTCGCCCGGTCGCGGGGTCGCGGACGTCGAACTGGTCCTCCAGTTCCAATCCCCAGTGAAAGCGCAGCCTCAGAACCTCGCTGTGCGCCCAGGTAGTGCCGTCCGCGGCGGTGTTCAGATCGAAGCGGCGGTATTCGCCGTCAACCAGGCGTTCGCCGCTCAGCGGTTGGCCGTACAGGTCGCCGCCCGTCGGGTCCAGCCGCCAGTACTCGGTTATGCCCAGACGGGCGTAAAGGTCCCGCTTGAGCCCCAGGTCGTTGCCCGCCGTGCTCGGCGACGCCACTTCCAGCGCGAAATCCGGCGGCTTACCGACTTGCCACATCCAGTAGTTGGGCAGGTGCTGGTAGATGCCCTCTACGTCCACGTCGAACGCGATGTAGATGTCCGGCGCGATGCGGCGGTTGCCGTTGGAAGGGTCGTAGAAAATGAACCCTCCGGTGGAAACGAACACATCGGGCTCACCTCTGAAGTAGTCTTTCAGCAGGTAGCCGACTTCCAGGATGATTGTGGCTTGTTGCATTCCATCCTCTATCGGCTCCGGGTCTTCGTAGAAGATACTCGGAAGAGCCGTGGATACGGGAAGCACTTTGCTCGCTGCCATGCCAAGCCTCCGGCGGGACCTGATTCGTTGCGCTACGCGCCCCAACTCGGCGCAGCGCGTACCCTGATCGAAAGTTCCACGATGCGTAAAATGGCTTTTCGGATATCGGCGCCCCCTAGTCCGCGGCGGTTGCCGCGGGCTTGCTCACTCGCGCCGGCAGCATCGGCAGCCCCGGAGTCCTGAGCATCGGGTCTGGCGAGTCGCTCGATTCCAGGTCGAGAATAAGCTCGCCGAACAGCTCGGTGGTGCTGACCACGCCTCTCAGCGGCCCGCCGGTCCGTGCGACCCCACTGACCACACCGCGCGGATGCGCCACTTCCACGCCGTCGCCGTCGGCAATGCCGATTTCGCGGGCGTCCTCCTCGTGAAGCTCGATCTCCGGCTCGCTGCCCATGGCGTACCGGTCGCCGTCCAGATGCACGCCCGCGTCAACGTTAGGCCGGTGCAGCACACGGCCCCGCGCCAGCAGGAAGGGGTACTCGGAGTCGTCGCGCGCCGCCGTCGTCCGCATCGTAACCGGACTCAGTTTGGGTCTTGTATCGTCATCCGCGCCGAGGATGGCGGCGCCCCCGGAGCTATCGTCCGGGCAGGGCCACTGGATGCCCCCTGCGAGCAGGCGGGGGTGCGAAAGGCCGGCGTAGCCCGGGATGAGCGCGGCGAACTCGTTGAAGACGGCGGCGCTGTCCGCGTAGTCGAACCCCTGCGCGCCCATGCGCTCGGCGATGCGGCACAGGATGCGCCAGTCCGGCTCCTCCTCCGCCTTGGGACCGAGCGCGGGACGCAGAAGCTGTACCCTGCGTTCGATGTTCGTGTACGTGCCGTCCTTTTCGGCGAACGTGGCCGAGGGCAGCACCACGTCGGCCAGTTCGCTAACCTCGCTGGGAAACGTGTCCTGCACCAGCAGAAAGTCGAGCTCCTTCAGCGCATCCACGAACTCGCCCAGTTCGCCGTTGGTAAACGATGGGCTGTCTCCCACGATCTGTAGCGCTCTTATCCGCTTGGCGCGAATCGCGTCGGTGAGCTCGCGTATCCCCACGCCCGGTTCGCCCGTCAGCGGCGCGTAGCCGGGCAGGTGCTCAGGCGAGCAGCCCACGTCCATCGACCCTTGCAGGTTCGCCCCGGTGAACAGGGGATAGACGCCGCCCGACGGCACGCCGAAGTTGCCGGTGAGTAGAGAAAGATTGGTGAGGGCGTGCACGCACTCCTCTGTCTGATCTGCCGCGAGCGTCTCCAGGCCGTAGAGCACCGACGCGGGCGCGTTGGTGGCGAACACGCGCGCGGCCTCGCGTATCCGGTCCTGGGACACGGCGGTTTCGGCTTCCACTCTCAGCAGGTCGAAGCTCCACAGCGAGCGCCTGAGGTCGTCCAGCCCGTCGCACTTGTCCCTGACGAAGGCGTGGTCTTCGAGCGACTCGTCCACGATGACGCGCAGCATCCCGCCAATCAGAGCCGTCTCGCTGCCGGGGTTGGGGCGCAGCCAGATGTCGGCGTAGCGGGTCAGCTCGGTCTCGCGCTGGTCGATGACTATCAGCTTGGCCCCGTTTCTCACCGCCCCCTTGATGGGCACGCCGACCACATTCTGCTCCTCGGTCATGTTGCTGGAAACGACGAGGAAACAGCCCGACCCTTCCAGGTCCCAGATAGGATTTGTGGCCCCGCGAGCGCCCAGCATTTCGGCCAGGGGCCTGACGAGTTCGGGTCTGAGGTTGGAGGACACGTCCACGTTGCCGGAGTTCATCACTTCGCGGGCGAACTTCTGGGCCACGTAGTTGTCCTCGTTCGTGCCGCGCGGCGACGCAATCAGCGCGTATCCGTCGCCAACGTGGGCGGCGAGGCCCTCGGCCGCCGCGTCCAGGGCGTCGTGCCAGGTCGTCTCCTCCAGTTGGCCGTCTCGACGCACCAGCGGGCGGCGGATCATCCGGCGTCGGTCGTTTACGAAGTCCAGGCCGAACTTGCCCTTGAAGCAGCCCTGGCCGCGGTTGGCCTCGCCGTTGCGGTCCGGGATGACCCTTATCATGCGGTTGCGCCTGTCCACCTCCAGCGTCATCTGGCAGCCGACGGGACACTGCGGGCAGATGCTCTGTATCTTCTGCACCGCCTTGTCCCACTTGTACTTGCGCTCCACCAGCGCCCCCGTGGGGCACACGTCGATGCACGCGCCGCAGAACTCGCAGCCCGATTCCAGCAGCGAGTTGCCCTGCGAGGTGCCGATTAGGCTGCGCCCCGAACGCTGCTGTAGCGTCAGCGCGTCGTCGCCTCGAACCTCGTCGCACACGCGCACGCAGCGAGCGCACACGATGCACAGGTTCATGTCCATTTCCCACATCGGGTCGGCGGTGGCCAGCGGCAGGTGGCGATTGTTGTAGGTGAGCGGCGTGTCCAGCTCCATTTCCAGGTGGCGGACGGTGTCCTTGAGCTCGCATCGCTCGTTCTTGGGACAGGTGAGGCACCGGTCGTTCACCGACACGTGACGCAGGCAGATGCTGGAGGCCGATGGGCCGCACAGCTCGATGCGGTGGCAGGTGAGGCAGCCGTGCGGGTGCTCCGCGATGAGCAACTCCATGATGCCGCGTCGAAGGTCGGTCAGTCCGTCGGACTTGGTGGTGACACGCATACCCGGAGACACCGGCGTGGTGCAGGACGCAGGGCTCCCCGGCAGAGGCCGGTACTCGCCGTCCCGACCGGGCGCCTCCGCCGTGACCACGCACATGCGGCACGCGCCGTAGGGCTTCATGCCGGGGTAGTAACACAGGTACGGGATGTACATCCCCGCGTCCATGGCGGCCTGGATGATAGTGGCGCCAGGCTTGGCCTGTACCTCCACCCCGTCTATGGTAATGGTGATGTCGGCTACTGTCGTCATGGCTGCTTATCCTTCTCTAGCATCCCCTCTCCCTTGACGGGAGAGGGTTAGGGTGAGGGTGAATCCCCAGCACACCGCCCACGTTCTCGTTCGCCATGCGGCGGCGTCACCCCCATCCTAACCTTCCCCCATGAAGGGGGAAGGGACTACAGAATCCACTCACTCCTACCCCGGCGCGTAGTCCCAGGCGTATGGTCTCGTGTTGACCGGCGAAATCATGGGCGCGCCGCAGCTTCCCGTCGGGCATCTGCCGTCCTCGATGTGCGCCCTGAAATCCGCCTGGAAGTGCGCGAAGGCGGACCTGATGGGGCCGAACCCCAGTTGGCCATGACCGCACAGCGATCCCGCCTCCATCGTAGCGCCCACCTTGCGCATCAGCTCCATGTCTCCGGGTCTGCTCTCGCAGCGCGCTATGCGCTCCACTATCTCCAGCAGGTGCTCCATGCCCAGCCGGCACGGGAAGCACTTGCCGCAGGACTCGTACTGGCAGAACGCCACCAGCACGCGCGTCAGGTCCACGGCGCAGGTGTCCTCGTCCGCCACGATGATGCCGCCCGATCCGAAGATGGCGCCCGCAGCGCGCATCTCGTCGAAGTCGATGTGAATGTCCAGGCTGCCGGCGCCCAGCACGCCGCCGAGCGGCCCGCCCGTCTGGAGCAGTTTCAGCTTTTTGCCGTCGGGCACGCCGCCGCCGACGTCGTTTATCACCTCGCCCAGCGTCATGCCCATGGGCACCTCGTACAGGCCGGGATACCTTATCTTGCCGTTGAGGCAGGCGATGGCGGTGCCGGTACTGCGGTTGACGCCTATGGAGGAGAACCACTCCGCGCCGCGGGAGATTATCTCCGGCGCGTAAGAGAGCGTCTTCACGTTGTTGATGTTGCTGGGCTTACCCCACACGCCGGAAGCGGCGGGGAAGGGAGGCCTCGGCCTGGGCTGCGCGCGCTTTCCCTCGATGGCGTCCATCAGCGCCGTCTCCTCGCCCGAAACGTAGGACTCGCCGGTCAGGGCGACCTCCATGTCGAAGCTGAAGCCCGACCCCAGGATGTTCTCTCCGAGTAGTCCCAGCTCGTAGGCCTGCTCTATCGCGCTGCGCGTGCGGTCTATCGGCCCGTCGTGGCCGTGCCGGATGAACACGAAGCCGTTGGTGGAGTGAGTGGCGTAGCCGGCAATGGTCATGCCCTCTATGAGCGTGAACGGGTCGCTCTCCAGAATGCCCTTGTCGTTGTAGGCGCCCGGGTCGCCCTCCTCACAGTTGCAGAGGATGTACTTTGGCGGTCCGGGCGAGCCGACCAGGAAGCTCCACTTGATGCCGGTGGGAAAAGCCGCGCCGCCCCTGCCGCGCAGCCCGGAGTCGGTAATCTCCTTGATGACGTCGGGCGGCTCCATCTCGAACAGCGCCTTGTTCAGGCCCCTGTAACCGTCGTTGGCGAGGTACTGATAGATGTCGTCGAACGCGATGTTGCCGGCGTTCCGAAGCGCCACGCGCTGCTGGAGACGGATTCCCGGCAGTTCGGCGAGGTCGGGCGCGCCGGGAATCGGCGTTTCGCCCAGGTAGCCCAGCGCCGTGTCGCCCGGGACCTCTCCCTGAACGACGTAGCCGTCTATGATTGCCGGCACGTCGGAGGGGCTGACGTTCCCGAAGAACAGCCGCGATCCGCCCGGCAGCGTCACGTCCACGAGCGGCTCGGCGTAGCAGATGCCCAGGCAGCCCACCTCGTCCACCTCGGCGGCCACGCCCTGGTCCCGGAGCGCCTCGCGTATGGCGGCGAGCGTGTCGAATGCTCCGGCGGCGTGGCCGCACATCGCGGTGCCCACCCTGATCCACGGCCTCGACCCGTTCACCAGGTCGCCCCAGCGCCGGTCGGCCTCCGCTTTCAGCTCGTCTAGATTCGCCATGCAAGATTTCCTACTGAAGTCCCTTCCCCCTTGATGGATGGGGGAAGGTTAGGATGGGGGTGAGAGGCTTGCAGCACCCTAACGCCCTCCTCCTGGAGGTTAGCCGCCCGCCTCTGAAACGCGGGCGAGCGCCTTATCGACGGTCAACCGGCCGACCAGCTCGTGGTTCACCATCATAACCGGCGCCTGGGAGCAGGCCCCCAGGCAGGTGTTGTACTTGAGACTGGTCCGGTTGCCTTCGGTTTCCCCTTCGTCCTCCAGGCCGAGTTCGTCCATCACGGCCCGCAGAATGTTGGGGGCGCCGAGCAGGTGGCACGTGGGGCCCCAGCACACCTCGACCACGCGGTCGCCGGGGGGAGTGAACCGGAAGTTGGTGTAGAAGCTGGCCACGCCCCACACTTCGTTGACGGTCGTGTCCATGCGCGAAGCCACTTCTTCCAAAGACTCGTCCGGAAGATAGCCTATCTCGTCCTGGACGGCCAGCAGGCAGGATAACACGGTTATCGTCGTCTGAGTCTGAGACGACACGGCGGAGCGTATGCGCTCTCTCAGTTGCCCGCCATCCTGGTCCAACGGCTGCGTCTCCTTTTCGTCCTCGGCCGCGTGCTCATCGGCTCGCCGCCCGGCCGGTTCCGTAACAGGATAAGCCCTAACGTGTTGCGGCGCAAGCCGACGCCGCGTTGATAGCGCAGACGGCGGCATGGTGGAATCGAACACCGACGCAGGAGACCCTCTCCATGTCCGGCATCGTGCTGGCCAAGCTGTTCGGCAGGCAGAACCGGGAGATCCGGAGATTCCACGCCGAGAACCAGAGGCTGGCCGACCTTTCGGTACGCCTGGAGTTGATCGGCCGGGCCTTCTTTGCGCTGATTCAGATGTTCTTCTCCGTGAGGAGATAGAGACCGCGGCCCGAGCGGCGCAGATTCACGAACGGTAACCGTAAATAACTGTGGCCCGATGCGCGTTTTTGCATACAACTCCATGCGGGTAGTAACATAGGCCCACACTGCCCGGCCGCGCCAATCTCACGATCGCGGCGCGGTGGAGCGAGACGAATGAAGTACAAAGTCCTCATCACCGACCACGTCTGGCCCTCCGTCGAGCCTGAGAGAGCCGTGCTCGCCCGCGCCGACGCGGACATCGTCGTCGCGCCGGACGGCAGCGAGGAGACGCTGACCGATCTGGCCAGAGACGTCCACGGCATCCTCACCTGTTTCGCGCTCGTAACCGAGCGAGTGGTGCGCGAGGCCGAGAATCTCCAGGTCGTCGGCAGGTTCGGCGTGGGTGTGGACAACATCGCGGTGGACGTCGCCACCGAGCTGGGCATCGCCGTGACCTACGTCCCCGACTACTGCGTGGAAGAGGTGTCGTCCCACGCGATGGCGCTGCTGCTGGCGTGGAACCGGCGCATCACGCTCTTCAACGACGCCGTGAAGTCCGAGGGCTGGGACAGCCTGAAGCTGGGGATGCCCATGCCCCGGCTGCGCGGCAAGAAGCTCGGCATCGTGGGATTCGGACGCATCGGGCGTTCCACGTGCGCCAAGGCCAGGGCGTTCGGCATGGAGGTGCTGGCCCACAGCCCCAGCCTGACCGAGGAGGACGCCGCGGCCCACGGCGCGCGCCTCGCCTCCCTGCCGGAGCTACTGGAGCAGAGCGACTACGTGAGCATTCACACGCCACTCACGGCGCAGACCGAGGGGATGATAGGCGCTCGCGAGTTGGCGTCGATGAAGCCAAGCGCGGTCATAGTCAACACCGCCAGGGGCGCGGTGATAGACGAGACCGCCCTCCACGACGCGCTAGTAGCCGGGAGGATAGCGGGCGCCGCGCTCGACGTGTCCGCCCATACTCCCCCGCCACAGCGCCACCCGCTGTTCGAGTTGGAGAACGTGATAGTGACGCCGCACATCGCCTTCTTCTCCCAGGAGGCGGTGCTCGAGCTTGAGGAGCGCGGCGCGGGCGAGGTCGCCAGCGTGCTGCTCGGCCGTATGCCGGACAACCTGTACAACACCGGCGTGCTCACCCACCCCAACCCACGCCACCGCCTGCCCCGGCCGTAAGCCCGGCGCGGATCTCAAGCCAGACCCGTAGCCATTCGTGCCACAATAAGTTGACAGGGTAGGATCGCTAAGGGGAACGCCCAGCGATCGCCTTGATAACGTTCTCAAGCCTCATTATGGCGAGTTGCGATTGCTCCAGTTCGTGCTTGGCCTGGTTTATCAGGTCAAGGTCCGTTTGGCTAATCGCCTCGTCCAGGGAGCTTATCTTCGCAGATAGGCCGTTGAGGAACTCGGCGACGTCTCGGAAGTGCGATCCTGGCCTTGTATTCCTGTTGAGCAAGAACTGTCTCATGATGTCGCCCACACCGTTGACCTTCTCGCCTATCTCTTCCAGGAAGCGTTTCAGGTCGTTTCTAAGTTCCGCTGCATCCTGCATCGTCATGTTGGAATCGATTTCGGCGATGGAATCAAGCACTCTCTCTAGAAACTCCTTGACGTCCAGAGCTTCAAAGCTGGCCAGGAGTTCGTCTAGGATTGGCCTCACGACATCTGCCGGCAGGCCGTGGCTTCTCTTCATGAACGACAGCCGGTTCCAGTCGATGCTGGCTTGCAGTTCGAATTCAGTTGAAGCCATCTGCGGGACGGGCATTTCAATTTCAAAGCTAGTGGTGTCTCCCGGAGACAGGGTATAGCCAGATATGTGATGACCGTGTCCCCAGTGGTCTGGCTGGATCGTCACCGAGACGTTCTTGAAATGCACCTCAGGATCATCAGGGGTCTTTGGCGAATGGTTAGTCACGCTCACAGTGATGCGCTGCGCGTCTGGGTTGCCCTCAATCGGCTCCACCTTCGTATCCAGTTCAAGGTACGAATGCAATTGTGCCCAGAGTGCCATAGGATCGAAATGCCGCTCATCTGAGGGAAGGTCGTATTCGAAATCCTCTATGGCTTCCATGTCGTCCTCCTCTGGCAGCTTTTCCACGTCGCTCGTCGAAGCCAGGGGCTGCGTTGAGTAATCCTCTCTTATCCTATTGATTTCAAGGGCTTCCCTGCGCCTCAGCAATGAAAGGATGTCCTCCATAACCGTAATCGACTGAACGACTCGTGCGGCGGATGTCCTATCCATTCTTACGTGCGCCCACTCGTTGCGAATGCGATTGAGTTGGCGAAACTTTCGAAACGTGGTAAGAGAGTCGCCGATGTAATCCAAAAACAATTTTGAACCACAGACTATCGGCCCGAAGTGAGGCGCGTCCAGCAGGTCCTCAAGCGAGTCGGGCGACTGAATGTACGCAAGTCTCTCCAGTTGTTGTCGCTGATCTGGTGTCACGTTGGCCAGCACGCCTTTATCCCACCAATCTTCTCCGTGTTCAGTTTCCGTTCTCTCTCGAACCGCCACCCTGACGCCGCGGATGTAGTGTCCGTGACACTCGGTGAACAGCACTGTTGCATCATTCAGCATGATTCCTCTCACCTCATCACTACACTATGCTATTGTTCTCGCAATTTCAACGCTTTGGCAAGATGTAAAGGCCAGCAGCGAGGTCGCCAGCGTGCTGCTCGGCCGTATGCCGGACAACCTCTACAACACCGGCGTGCTCAGCCACCCCAACCCACGCCACCACCTGCCGCGCTCGTAGGCCCGGCGCGTCCGCGTCTCGCCTGGGCAAGCCACTTCTAGTGCATTTCTTCACAAGCCCCGCGAAAAGCTTGACGCCGCGCGTTGCACGGGGCTACCATAGGCTCCGTATCGGGCTGTAGCAACTGGAAAGGGGGCGTGATGCCATTTCGATTGGGGCCGCTGGAGCTCATAATAATCCTGGTTATCGTGATGGTCATCTTCGGCGTGGGCCGCCTTCCTGAAATTGGCGGCGCGATTGGCAAGGCGATACGCGAGTTCCGCTCCTCGCAGTCGGCGGACGCTGACGCGGGCACGACGACGCAGAGCGAGACGGCGGCTAGCGGCAAGCGGAACGGCTCGGCTTAACACTCAGCAGAACATCCAACAAAGCGGAACGCCCCGGACTTCTCCGGGGCGTTCTCTTTTGCCTTCGGGCCGCCGCTAAGTCCCGGCGTCGTTGTCGGCCAGGCCCAGCTTGGAGGAACCTCGTCCGCGCCGGGCCAGCTTCGACAGCCAGATGCTGATCTCGTACAGCGCGATTATGGGCAGCGCCACCAGCGCCTGGTTGATCGGGTCGAACGTCGGCGTGATTACCGCGCCCAGCACGAACGCCAGCACGATGGCCCACCTGCGCTGTCGCGCAAGGAACGTCGGCGTAACGATGCCCAGCCGGGACAGGAAGAACAGCACCACCGGCATCTCGAACACCACGCCCATCCACAGCAGCAGCGTGAGCATGAGGCCCACATAGCTCCCGATGCTTATCATCGGCGTGGCGACGCCGCTGCCGAATCCGAGCAGGAACTTTATCGCGGGCGGAAACAGAACGCGGTATCCGAAGAACGCTCCAAGCAGGAACGCCCCGACCGACACCGGCACCAGCGCGTACAGGTACCGCCTCTCGGATGGCGTCAGGCCGGGCGCGACGAACATGACCATCTGGTAGAGCACGAACGGCAAAGAGACGCACAGGCCCACCACCAGGGACGCCTTCATGGCGGTGCTGATGAACTCGGTCAGATTGATGAATACCGGCTTGCCGTTGGGGATCTCGGCGAAGCCTTGGGCCGGCCCCATCAGCAGCACAAGTATCTGCTCGTGGAATACGAACGCGACGGCGGTGCACAGGATCACCGCGATGACCGAGCGTGTGAGGCGCTTGCGCAGCTCGGCCACGTGTTCGCCAAACGACAGCCGCGACTCGCTCATGGCGCGTCCTGACCTCGCGTCGATTCGGGGGTGTCCTTCGCCGGCTTACCGGGGCGGAAGGCCACCGGCCCGTCGTCTTCCGGCGTCGCCTCCTCGCCGTCGTCGCCGGGCTTCTCGACCTGTTCGCCTTCGTCGGCGCGCGGGCGCACGCTCGGATTGGGGCCGCCGCCCCTGTGCACTATCGGGCGCTCGCCGCTGCCGGGTTCGTCGCCCTCGAGCGTGATGTCGGGTATCTCGGACGCCATCCGCCGCATCTCACCCGCGTACTTGCCCAGCGTCCTTGCCGCGTTGATCATCCGCTCCGGACCCAGCAGCAGAAAGGCCAGCAGCAGGACGACCAGGATCTCAGGCGTACCCATCCCCAGGAAGTTCACGCGCCGCCTCCCGTAAGCTCGCACCCGTCGCACAGCTCACCGACGCGGGCCGGGCGCCTCAACTCCGCGCGGACGCCCTGGGCCGCGAGGGTTTCCACGAGCGCGCACAAGGGGAAGCCCACCACGTTGAGGTAGCAGCCCCGTATTCTGTCGACGGGGTGAAAGCTCCTGTCCTGGATAGCGTAGCTCCCCGCCTTGTCGAACGGGCTGCCCGACGCGACGTAGCGGTCGATCTCGTCGTCCGAGTAGTCCCTCATCCAGACGCGCGTGCTTCGGATTGCACGCTTCTCGACGGCCTGCCCCGGCTCTTCCCCGCATCCAGCACTTCGCACGCACAGACCGGTCACCACCGAGTGCTCCTCGCCGCGCAGCCGCCTGAGCGTCGAAACCGCCTCTGCGGCGTCCTCCGGCTTGCCGAGGACGTCGCCCCGAAACACGACGCACGTGTCCGCGCCAATCACCACCGCGCCCGCTCGTAGGGCGGTGCCCTGCCCGGCTTTGTCCGCCGCCATCCGCAGCACGTACTCCTCCGGGGCCTCGCCCGTGGCCGGCGGCTCCTCGTAGCCGCTCGGACTCAGCAATTCCACGTCCAGGCACAGCTCGGAAATCAACTCCCGCCTGCGTGGAGAGGACGAGGCCAGCACAACGCGGGGATGCTGCGGAGCCAGGGTGTCAGTCGCCGAATGGAGGGTCATAACGGGTAGAAGTTCCTGCGGTTTCAATCTCGCGCTCAAGGCGCTGGCCGCGCGCCCATTCTAATTGAAGGGACTGGGTTCAGTCCAACGAGTGAGGGGTGTATACGTCGGGCGTCTAAGCCCCGCCAGGCCGTCCGTCCAGCGTCGCCACGGTCTCCACGTGGTACGTCTGCGGGAACATGTCCAACGGCTCGACACCGAGCACCGTCATGCCAGAACCAGCCAGGATCGCTAGGTCCCGCGCCAGCGTGGAGGGGTCGCACGACACGTACACCACCCGTCGCGGGGCGAGCCGCGCCAGCGCCGTCAGCACGCTGGGGGCGCAACCCGAACGCGGCGGATCGAGGATCACCGCGTCGACTGGTGCGTCGAGCGTCTCCAGCGCGTGTTCCGTCTTCGCCTCGACGAACTCCACGTTGCGCGCGTCCTTCGCGTTCAGCGCCGCGTCGCGCACCGCCGCGGACGACTCCTCAACCGCGATCACCCTGCCCGCGTCGCCCGCCAGCAGCACCGCGAACGTGCCCACGCCGGCGTAGGCGTCCAGCAGCGTCTCCGCGCCGGTGAGCTCGAGCCTGTCGCGCACAAGCTCGGCCATCCGCTCCGCCTGGCGCGTGTTGACCTGGAAGAAGGACGGAGAGGCGACTCGGAATCGCCTGCCGAGTAACTCTTCATCGTAGTGGGTCTGGCCCGACGACAGACCGACGTCGGGGTTTTGCAGCGTGGGTTGCACCAGGTAGTCGCCGGTGTTGATGCCGTAGCGCACGGATAGCTGCGTGGTCTCCGCGCACTTGCCCTGCAGCTCGGCGAGCGCGTCGTTGATGCCCGGCGTCATGAGCATACACTCGTCCACGGGCACGAACCTGCGCGTGATGCGGTTCGAAAAGCCGAGCGATCCGCCGCGCCTCACAGTGAACCGGGCGTGGTTGCGGTAGTTGAACGGCTGCGGACTCGGAATGGTGGGGGCCACGGTGACGCCGTCCAGCTCCGGGTAGCGCCTGATTTCGCTCTCGACGGCCTCGCGCTTGAGTGTGAGCTGGTGTTCGTAGCTCACGTGCTGCCACTGGCAGCCGCTGCACGGCCCGAACAGCGGGCAGGGCGGCGCGACCCTGTGCGGAGACGCCGACAGCACGCGCTCGACGATGCCGGAGACGAACCTGCGGCGTCTCCGGCGGTATCGCACGATTCTGGCGACCACGCGCTCGCCCGGCAGCCCGCCGAACACGTTGATGGTCTGGTCCTCGAAGCGCGCGTAGCAGTCGCCCAGAGAGGCCATGCCCTCCAGGGTGAGGGGCGCGTACTCCGGTTCGGGCGGGACGAAATGCTTGGGGCTTGTCTGCTGCACTTTCTCGCTGAGTCGAGGCGGCCTGTAAGCCGAGTTCTGTATCCCGGAACACCGGGACGGCGGTCATCTATCTAGCCCGGCCGTTGCCGGCCGGGTCATGCGGCCAACCCGGGGAATGATCGGGTAAACCAGTGTTCCCCCTATTCGGCCTTGCTCCGGATGGGGCTTGCCTGGCCCTTGACGTTACCGACAAGGCGGTGAGCTCTTACCTCGCCTTTTCACCCTTGCCGCCCGCCAACAGGAAGGCGGCGGTATGTTTCTGTGGCGCTTTCCGTCGGGTCGCCCCGCCCCGCCGTTAGCGGGCATCCTTACCCTGTGGAGCTCGGACTTTCCTCCCTCGCCTGCGCTCGTAGACGCCAGCGACGGCGACCGCCCGGCCACCTCGACAAAGGAATTGTAGCACGTTTGGTTGATCGGAGAGGGCCCGAACCCGCAACAGGCTAGACCGCCACCTCCACCGAGTCGTCCTTGACGACAATGCGGGACACGTGCTCGCTCAGGAAACGCTGCTGGTCCTCGAGTTCCAGCGAGTCCCAGTTTTCCAGCGTCTTGTCCACGTCCAGCGGTTTGCCCGCGTTCTTGGCGGCGTTCCGCACGCTGTCCAGGTCATTGAGATACTCGCCCAGCCGCTCCGTGGTGAGCTTGCCCCTGGCCGCCTGTCTCATGCTCTGCACGAAGCGCCGCTCCGCGTTCTTCACACGCGCTTCCCACGCGGCCTTCACCTCTTCCCGGCGGCTCTTCGCTGCCTCCGGGTCCAGCCGCGCCTCCATCTCGCGGAAGCGCAGGGCCTGCCTTAGCTGTCCCATCGCCGTGCCCTCCAGCCTGGAGGCGCGCCAGGTGTGGTAGCCGCACAGGCTCTGGTTGTTCCGGGTCTGGCACTGGTAGTACCGATAGACGCCGCGTGCCCGGTGGCCGTCCTTGCGCTTCCAGCTCTGCCGGCGGGTCACGCCCATCATCTTGTTGTCACAGTAGCCGCAGACCACCAGCCCCGACAGCAGGAACGGCTGCGCGTTCACCACGCGCCCCACCGGACGGCGCGCTCTCGTGACCTCCTGCGCCGCCCGGAACACCTGGGGAGGAATAATGGCCTCGTGGCTATTCGGGACGTTCATGTCGAACCGGCGGTAAGTGCCGATGTAGGTGGAATTGCGAAGAATGTCCCGGATGGTGACCATGTTCCACTTGCCGCCGCGCCGCGTAGGTATGCCCCGCTCGTTCAGATGGCGCGCGATGAGTCGGACTCCGAGTTCCTCCCTGGTGCGAAGCCGGAAGATAAGCTCCACCACCGGGACCTCTTCGGGCACCACCTCCAGCGTCCCCTTCGAGCCGATTCGGTAGCCGTAGGGCGGCTTTCCAAGCCCCAGCCCCTTCATAGCGCGCCGGCGCATGGAAGTCTGGATGCGGGTGCTGCGCGTGCGTGAAACGCCCTTGACGTCCAGCGTCAGGAAGCTGTTCTGTAGCGGGTCGGGCATATCGTCGTCGTCGCACGTCACCTTGCCGCCCAGCGCCTCCAGCTCGACGACGGCGCGCGCCACGGCCTCCAGGTCGTCTCCCAGGTGTGTCGCGTCCGGCACCACCACCAGGTAGCCGCCGGCGCTCGCGCGCATGAACTCGACCATCGCGCGGTAGTTCGGCAACCGGCCGCCCTCAGCGCCGAGGTAGTCGTAGTATGTCTCAACCGGCTGGTGAACGTTGCGGTCGCAGTAGTCCAGGAAGGCTGCCTTGAAGGCCTCCACGTACTTCGGCCCCTCTTTGGGGCGAAAATAGCCAATGGCTCTCATGCTCGGTTCACACCACGTATAGGATTCTGCCGCAGTTGCTACACAGCGCAACCCGCGAGGACTGCCTGGCACGCTGCACCTCCATCGAGGGCAGGGTCATCCGGCAGCCCTGGCACACGGAGCGCTCTACCTGCGCGACCGCGTGGCCGTTCTTGCTCCTCAGCAGCGACTCATACGTCGAGAGCGCGGCCGCCGGTAGTTGCGGCGCGGCCTCTTCGCGCGCCCGGCGCAACCGCTCGAGCTCAGCCGACAACTCGCTCTCTCTCGCCAACAGGACAGGCCGTTCCGCTTCGCGGGCCGACTCCAGCGCCGCCATTCGCTCAGCCGCCACCGACTGCCCTTCCTCCAAATCCTCGGACAGCACCAGCGCCTCCAGCAGACCGTCCTCTTCTTCCGACTTCTGCTGCTGCAAAAAGGCGCGCTCCTCCTCGCTGGCCTCGAGTTCGCGGGGATTGGTGACGAAGCCCCCATAGACCCTGCGGTCCAGATTCTCCAGCCGCTGCTCCAGCCCGCTCACCGCCGCCTCGCGCTTCCGTCTCTCCGAGCGGGCCGCGTCCAGCCGTTGGCCGATCTGGGCCTGCCGGCGTCGTACCGCCTCGATGGCGGATACGTCGTTCAGCCGAAACCGGGTCTCCTCCAGGGACTTGGCCCTGGAAGCGATCTCCCAGTCCAGTTGCTGCAAATCGAAAAGCTGCCTGATGTTTACCATAACGCACACGAGCGGGGGACTTCTACGCGGGTCGAGGCCATAGTTGCGGGCTTGTGTGGGCGACGGCGGCGTGTTTACCGCCCGCTGGCGCTCATTGTAAAGCATTTCGCCCTGATGAGTATCCGTATTTCATAGTCCTCGGCGGGACAATGCCAGTACAATGGTGCGTAAGCCGCTCACAGCGTTTGCCCAACGTTTAGGCTCCGGATTAGACACCACAGGCGGCCAGTCGTATAATTGCCGCGAATCTCAGGGACAGTGGCGACAATTGCTTAGACTTTACAACACCCTCACGAGACGAGTGGAAGAGGTGTGCCCGCTCGAACCGGGCAGGGTCAAGATGTACACCTGCGGCCCCACCGTGTACCGCGACGCCCACATCGGCAATCTGCGCTCGTACCTGATGGCCGACTGGATCCGCCGCGCTCTCGAAGCCCAGGACCTCGAAGTAACCCACGTAAAGAACATAACCGACGTGGGCCACATGCGCCAGGAGGTGCTGGAGCAGGGCGAGGACAAGGTCATCGCCGCCGCAATCGCCGAGGGCAAGACGCCCGCCGAAATCGCCCAGTTCTACACGGACCGATTCTTCGCCGACGAGCGCAAGGTCAACATCATCCCGGCGAAGCACTTTCCAAAGGCCACCGACCACGTAACCGAAATGCTCGAGATAGTGGACGGACTGGTGGAAGCCGGCCACGCCTACGAGGTGCGGGGCAACGTCTATTTCGACGTTTCCTCCTTCAGGGACTACGGTAACCTGTCCGGCAACATCCAGGACGCGGAGCTGCTGGAGGCGGTGCGCGTCGAGGCCGACCCGCTTAAGCGCGACCCGCGCGACTTCACGCTGTGGAAGCTAGCGGAGCCGGGCCGCGACCTCAAGTGGCCCAGCCGCTGGGGCGAGGGCTTCCCGGGCTGGCACATCGAGTGCTCCGCGATGTCCGTAAAGTACCTGGGCCGGCGGTTCGACCTGCACACCGGCGGCGTGGACAACATCTTCCCGCACCACGAGGGCGAAATCGCCCAGAGCGAGGGGTTCACCGGCGAACAGGTGGTGAGCGTCTGGACGCACGGCCAGCACCTGCTCGCCGACGGTGTGAAGATGGCCAAGTCCGCCGGCAACTCGTTCATCCTGGCGGACGTAGAAAGCCAGGACATAGACCCCCTCGCCTTCCGCTACCTGTGCCTGACCGCGCGCTACCGCACCAGGCTCAACTTCACCTTCACCGCGCTCAAGGCCGCCCAGCGCGCCCTGCACCGCCTGCGTAACAGGGTGTGGCATTGGACCATGCTGCCCGATGGCGGCGACGATGACGACGCCGCCTTCAACGAGTGGCGCGGGCGTTTCTTAGACCTGGTGAACGACGACCTCGACATGCCGTCCGCGCTCGCGCTCAGCTGGGAACTGGCGCGCTCGGACCTGCCCGGCCGGCTCAAGCTGCGCATAGCGCGCGCCTTCGACGAGGTGCTCGGGCTGGACCTGGAACAGCCCGCTGACGCTTACACCGTTCCCACCGGGGTCAACGGGCAGCAAGAGCAACGCTCCGGGCTGCGCGCCAACGGCGTGTACGAAGATGCGGACGCCATACGCGATTCGCTGAGCGATGCGGGCTACGTACTGGAAGACACGCTGAACGGCACGCGCATACGCCCCAAGACGGCGTGGGAAAAGCGGCAGGAGGGGTGGCCGACCTACTCGTCGGCCGCCGAGGTGCCGTCGCTGGTGGACGAACCGGACGCCGTAGAACTGAGCGTGGGCATAGTGGCGTGCAACTACGTGGAAGACGTGAAGCGATGCGTGCTATCCGCGCTCAGGTGGGTCGGGGACCGCGACGTCGAGCTGGTCGTCGTGGACAACGGCTCCGACGACGGCGCGGCCGACTGGCTGGAGCAGGCGTCGGCGGGCGACCCCAGGATTCGCGTGATCCACACCGACCACGTGCTCGGAGAGGCCGCCGCCAAGAACATCGTGCTCAAGCAGTGCCGCGGCAGGCTCGTAGTGCTGCTCGACACCAGCACCGAGGTTGTGGGCGACCTTTTCGGCCCAATCGACGCCATGCTCGAGGACGAGAGCGTGGGCGTGGCCGGCCCGTTCGGGCTGCGCACCGACGACCTGCACCACTTCCACGACGGCGAGGGCGAGTCCGGCGACATGGACGCCATGCAGGCCTACTGCTTCGCCTTCCGGCGCGAGAGCCTGGCGGGCGTGGGGCTGATGCGCGAGAGCTTCCGCTTCTACCGGAACCTCGACATAGATTTCAGCTTCCACTTCAAGGACCGGGGCTACCGCATCATCGCGGACCCCACCCTGCCGATAGCGCTGCACGAGCACCGCGTATGGAGCGAGCTGCCCGAGGGCGAGAGGGACGAGCTGAGCCGCAAGAACTACCGCCGCTTCCTCGACAAGTGGCGCGACCGGCCCGAGCTGCTCCACAGCAACCGCGGCGCCGGATAGCCTCCCACCGCTACACCTACACCCAGACTCACACACCGCCCGGCCGCGGGGACCGCGGCCATAGAGGACTGCTTGGAAACCACCCTGCTCTGGCTGCAACTCGCCGCCGCCGCCGCGATCATCCTGGGCGCTTCCTGGTTTCTCGCCAAGTCCGCCGACGTTATCGCCTTCAAAACGGGCCTGGGCCGCTCATTCGTGGGCGTGGTGCTGCTGGCGACGGCGACCTCCCTGCCCGAACTCGGCACCGGCGTCAGCGCCATCGCTTGGCTGGACGAACCTGACCTCGCTCTGGGCGACGCCTTCGGCAGCAACCTCTTCAACCTGCTGATTATCGGGCTGCTGGACCTCTACTGGCGCGACGGGCCGGTGCTGACCAAGGTGGGACCGACGGCGGCCATCGTGGGCGCGCTCGGCATTGCCGTAATCGGCATTGCCGCCCTGGCGATGCTGGTACACGGCGCCACCACCGCCATGAGCGGCTGGCACATAGGCCCGATAAGCGCGGCGCTGCTGGCGATGTTCCTGCTGGCGATGCTGCTCATCTACCGCTCGGGCCAGGCCGAGGGGCAGGCCGAGGGCGGAGAAGAGTACGAGAGCGGAAGCCTCGCCGGAGCGTTCCTGCGCTACCTGGTCTCGGCTGCGCTGGTCGTCGGCGCGGCTGTGTGGCTCGCCCACAGCGGTGAGGGTATCGCCGAGGCGATGGGCTGGGAGGCGAGCTTCGTCGGCACACAGTTCCTGGCGTTCAGTACGTCGCTGCCGGAGCTTGCGGCGTCGTTCGCCGCCGTGAGGCTCGGCGCGCCGGAGCTGGCCATCGGCAACATACTCGGCAGCAACGTCTTCAACATGGGATTCGTGCTCTTCCTCGACGACGTCGCCTTTGCGGACGGCGCAATCTGGGCGGTCGCCTCGGACGTCCACACGCTGACCGCCGTGTTCGCCATGTTCATGACCGCGCTGGTCATAGTCGCCATCACCCTGCGGCCACGCGGCAGGCCCGTTCGTTTCATCACCTACGAAGGCGCCGCGCTCATCGGCTTGTACGCGGCGGCCAGCGCGGCGGTGTACTGGCTGGCCTGAGGAGGGAACCGCAAAGGCCTGCTTACCACCACGGTCAGGTTAGAAACTCGCTTCCGCCGTATTGTCCAATAAAGCTTGAACGGTTACTATCAGTTGGCAGTAGTTGGTAAGCCCGTACCACGACAGACTTTGGCGGAAACCAATGTAGGAAGGACTCCATGCCGAGATTTAGCGATCATACTTTGAACCGTGTTTATGACAAGACGAATGGATATTGTCATCACTGTGGAAAGAAAATCGCGTGGAAGAACTACGGAAGGCTTGATGCCCGAGGAGCATGGGAGGTTGACCACAGTCGGCCAAGGAACCAGGGAGGCAGCGATCACCTCAACAACTACGTGCCTTCATGTGTTTCGTGTAACCGCTCCAAAGGCGACATGACTACCCTTCAGTTCCGCAGACACAGAGCGCGGAAGCTAAAGAGAGAGGTGAGGTCTAAGGCGATCATGCGCAAGTTAGGAAATGGTAAGCTCAGGCTCAGATGAGGAGATGAAGGGGTACTGTCCTATCCCTCCACGGCGTTTTCCAGCACTTCCACGCGCCGCAGCCTGCCGGAGCGGTCCATCTCGACAGCCACCACGTCTATTCGCCACGGGCGGCGCTCCCAACCCCGCTCGGCCAGGAACTCGTGGGCGCACCTCACCATTCGCGCCAGCTTGCGCCGGGTGAGCGACTCCTCCGGCGGGCCAAACGCCGACCCCCGCGTAGCCCTCACCTCGACGAACGCCACCACGCCATCCTTCTCGGTAACGAGGTCGATTTCGCCGCTCCTGGTGCGGCAGTTGACGGCCAACACGGCCCTTCCCTCCGCCACCAACCGGCGGCGCGCCAACTCCTCGCCGGCCCTGCCAAGCCCTCGCCTCGGCGTCTCCCCGCCGAGCGCCAGCTTCGGCTTCAGCGGCGCGAAGGTGCGGCGGTGTATCGGGCTCGGCCCCAGCCGCTCCAGGTTCCGGATGTGCTCGGCGGTGCCGTAGCCCTTGTGGCGCGCGAAGCCATAGCCCGGATACCGCTCGTCCTGCTCCGCCATGTGCCGGTCCCGCGCCACCTTTGCCACGATGGACGCCGCCGCAATCGACGTGCAGGTCGCGTCACCCCGCACGATCGCGAGCTGGGGCGTGGCCACGCCGGGCAGGGGGAAGGCGTCCAGCAGCAAGTACGCAGGCTCCAGGGACAGCGACTCCAGCGCCCGCCTCATCGCCACGCGCGTCGCAGGGGCAATGCCAATCTCGTCGATCTCCGGGGCGGAGCAGTATCCGACGCCAACCGCGAGCGCGATCGACTCGATGTGTAGCAGCGCCCGCTCCCGCTGCGCGGGGGTCAGCCGCTTGCTGTCGCGAATCGGGGCTTCCGGGCAGTCGGGCGCGTCGTGCGGCAGCACCACCGCCCCGGCGGTGACCGGCCCGGCTATGGAGCCGCGCCCCGCCTCGTCCAGGCCGGCGACGGGCCAGACGCCCCGCGCCCGCAGCCGCCGCTCGTGGGCCATCGTTGGCCCTTTGCGAGACAACGCGGCGCGCGGAGCGGCCTCACGCGGCAACGCTCGGCGGCTCCAGTTCGATTATGCCGCCGCCCAGAACCTCTTCGCCTCGGTAGAACACCACCGCCTGGCCGGGAGTGACCGCACGCTGGGGCGTGTCGAACCGAATCTCGGCCCAATCGCCGTGCGGCACGATCGACGCAGCGGCCCGCCCCGACTTGTAGCGTATCTTGGCATCGACAGCGAGTGGACTGGAAGGGGCCTCGCCTGCTGTGAAATTGACCCTGGACGCCCAGAACGACCGTCCTCAGCAAATCGTCCTCGCGTCCCAGCACGACGCGGTTCGAGTCCGTGTCTATCTCCACGACGTACATCGGCACGCCGGTGTTGCCCTGAAGACCCAGCCGCCTGCGCTGGCCGATGGTGAAGAACTGGATTCCGGGGTGCTCGCCGAGCACCTCACCGGACGTGGAAACCATCTCGCCGGCCCTCGGCTTGACGCGCTCGCCGACGAACTTGCGGTAGTCCCCGGACGGTATGAAGCATATCTCCTGGCTGTCGGGCTTATCGGCCACCGGCAGACCCGCCTCCGCCGCCAGCTCGCGCACCTCGCTCTTGGGGTACTCGCCGACCGGCAACAGCAGCCTCTCCAGTTCGCGCTGCCGGAGCGTGAACAGCACGTAGGACTGGTCCTTGCTGCCGTCCGCGCCCGTCAGCAGCCGGAAGCCGTCCTCCCCGCGCCGGATGCGGGCGTAGTGTCCGGTGGCGACGTACTCCGCGCCCAGGAACATGGCCCGGCGCAGCAGGAAGTCGAACTTGATCCTGTCGTTGCAGGCCAGGCAGGGGTGCGGCGTGCGGCCCCGGTCGTACTCGCGCACGAAGTAGTCCACCACGTGCTGCTGGAACTCGCGCTCGAAGTTCATCACGTAGTGGGGCGCGCCTATCACCTGGCACACCCGGCGGGCGTCGTCCACGTCCTCCACCGAGCAGCAGCGCTTGTTATGCGGGGCCGCGTTCGGGTCTTCCAGCGACCACAGCCGCATGGTGACGCCCACAACGTCGTAGCCCTGCCGCTTCAGCAGCAGAGCGGCTACGGAGGAGTCCACTCCCCCGCTCATCGCCACGATAACCCGTCCCTTGTCTGCCAATTCAGCCTCGATTCCGCCCGTGCCAACCCTTCCTGGGTCGTTTCCACCGGGCATAGACAATTGTAGCAAAGCGCCCTAAGGCGCGCGAACCTCACGTTGACCATGCGGGTGTCTCAACTTATAATCCGCGCATGAATCAGAACGCGCTCACAGACCCCGCCGACTACGCCCGGATCGCGGTGGACACCGCGTCGGACAGGCTCGCTTCGGACATCGTGATGCTGGACATCCGGGGACTGAGCGACTTCGCCGACTACTTCATCATCCTCACGGGCGAATCGACACGCCAGCTACGCGACCTGGCCGAGGCCATCGAGAAGGCGCTGGAGACTTCCGGCGCGGTTTTGCATCATCGTGAGGGCGCGCCCGCGTCCGGCTGGATACTCCAGGACTACGGTGACCTCATCGTCCACCTGTTCGGCCCGGAGGAGCGCGAGTACTACGACGTCGAGGGCGCGTGGTCTCGCGCGGTCGAGGTCGTCAGGCTTCTGTGATCCACCTGTCCACGTCGCGCTCGTAGTCCAGCGCCTCGCCCTCGCCGAAGAACAGCGCCGTCTCGCGCGCCGCCGAATCCAGCGAATCGGAGCCGTGAATCAGGTTCATCCCTATCGCGATCCCCAGGTCGCCGCGTATCGTGCCCGGCGACGCCTCGGCAGGGTTGGTGGCCCCCATCAGACCGCGCACCAGCGCCACCGCGTTATCCCCCTCCACAATCATCGCCAGCACCGGCCCCGACGTGATGAAAGACACCAGGTCCTCGAAGAAGGGCTTGCCCTCGTGCTCGCCATAGTGCGTGTGCGCCAGTTCGTCGCTCACGCGCATCAGCTTTATCGCCGCGAATCGCAGCCCCTTCCGCTCCAGCCGCGACACGATTTCACCCACGAGCGCCCTCTGTACGGCGTCGGGCTTCAGTAGTACGAGCGTCCGTTCCAATTCTACAATCTCCTATCGTTCACCAGTTTGGGGCGTCGTGGGGTTATCCCGACAAGCCCCAGGTTCGCCGCGCCATCTCCACCTGCGCGCTCCGAAGGTACAGCGGCTGAAGCGCCGCGCGGTCGTCCACGTCGCCGCGCGACAGCCGCGCGTAGGCCAGCCTTGCCAGCGCCGCCGCGCCCCGCGTTGGCGGCGAAGCATCCGCCACGCGCGCGCCCGCGACAGCCGCCACGTCAGCGCAAGCCGTCGCCGCCTCGCCGCACACCACGTCGCCGGCGGACAGCAGCCCCGCCAGTTCGTCCGTCTGTATGACGCGGTACGAGGCAGGCCCGCCGTCCGGCGGCGCGGCGTAGCTTCCCAGGTAAAGCCGGTTGCGCCCCGCCGGAATCACGGCGGCCACCGGCGACCCCAGCGGCAGATACGGCGCGGCCTCCACGTCCAGCGTGTTGACCGCCACCAGCGGCACGTCCAGCGCCGCCGACAGCGCCTTCGCCGCGCTCATGCCCACCCGCAGCGCACTGAACCCTCCCGGGCCTCGCGCGACGAACACCGCGTCCAAATCCCCCGTTCCCACGCCGGCCCGCCGCATCAGCTCCCGGATGGCCGGCACGAGCTCCACGCAGTGGTTCTGCCGCGACCGCCAGCGGCGCTCCGCCACGAACTCGCCCCGGTCGGAGAGACCGACCGCGGCGCAGGTTGTCGACGTGTCTATCGACAGTTCCACGATCTCACCCCACTCAGCGCGTTCGCCAGCCACTCCGCCCGGCGCGGCGGCGGCTCGAACGTGATGCGGCGCGTCGATTCGCCCGTCACGTCCAGCCGGACTACCAGGCTGTCCTCAGGGAACATGCCCACGGCCTTGTCCGCCCACTCCACTACGCACACGCCGTCGCCGTACAGGTACTCGTCCAACTCCAGGCCGTCCACCTCCGTGAACGAGTCCAGCCGGTACAGGTCCACGTGGTGCAGCGTAAGGCGCGCCCGGTACTGCGACACCAGCACGAACGTCGGGCTTCGGGCGTACTCGTCGCCTCCAAGGCCCCACAGCACGCCCTGGGTGAGACAAGTCTTGCCCGCGCCCAATTCTCCGGCGAGCAGGAACACGTCGCCCGGCTCCGCGCTCTCTCCGAGCGCCCTGCCGATGGCCCGCGTGTGTTCCTGCGACCCGCTTTCTATCGTCGTTCTGCCGTTATCTTCCAACTTCCGGCCCTTCCATGCCAATTGTTCAGACTTGGCGACTATCTACAGTCCCTCCCCCTTGATGGGGGAAGGTTAGGATGGGGGTGACGGCCTCGCTCGAGAATTGCGCCCCTCACTCTTCGCCCTAACGTAGTATTATACATATGTGCGTCAAACGGCGTTCATCCTGACGGCCATCAGTGTGAGTTCGTCAAATGGGTTGATTGGCGCACGGAGAAGAACAAGAGACTTCACGGCCCCGTCGCACGTAACCAGCCCTGAGTGGGCTGCGCTAAACACCGAACGCCAGAGCGTCGAGCACGTGTTCAAGTCGCTTAAAGAGTCTCGAAGATTGGAGCGTCATTTTGTCAGAGATCTGTCCAGAATCTCGCTTCACAGTGCCATAAGTGTTCTGGCGTACACAGCGAAAGTTCTGGTCCAAACTAACGCAGGTATCGCTGACAAAAGATGGATGGTTCGCCGTGTGGCGTAAGCTGCTCTTGGTATTGGCGTTTGTCGTGACGGCCTGTACTAGCTCATCTGAAGCTGACCCTTACGGCTTAGGGTACTCTCATAATGAGTTCGAGACTTGGCTCCAAGAGCGCGACATCGAAACCTGGCTGAGCGATAATGGCGTACTGGCTGGTCAGACCTGGGACGGCAACGCGATGGTAGAGATCACTGGCCCGGCTGATAATGTCAGAACAGTTAGATTAAGGTTCGGGCCTGACGCGACTGAGCAGGAGTTTCAGATTCTCGAGGACGTATTGGCCTGGACGACCCGCGAGGTGTTCAGTTCTCTGTCAGAGCTCGTCGATCAAATCTCGCCGGACTTGCCTTACAAGACCTCTGAGTTCACCATGTATACTGACAAGTTTAGGGTGCTGGTCGAACGGAGCGTCGAGACGGACAGGATTCAGGTCACTGTGACGCGGAAGTGAGAAGGCCCCTGGCTGCACTACTGGCGCGGGCAGTACCAGTCTAGAAGTGGGCGGCGAGAATCAGCTTGATCTAAAGTCTTTTCGTGTTGGTGAAAGCATACGCCAATCCTGAGCGTAGATAGTCTCCTCTGTCCTTCAGGTATTGTTCCGGTGTACCTGTGTAGTAGCTAGGGTATCCGGTGGCCTTAAGGACGACGATCAGAGTGAGATCGGGCATATTGTTTCGCCTGCAGTAACGGACTATAGGATTCAGATACATGCCGTATCCTGGGCCACGGAAGGCCCAGTCAAGTCTTTCAGATATTCAAGTGTAAGAAATAGTTCGGCGTTGTCTGGCGCAGGATGTCAAGATCCGCCATATCTGGAGACAGCGAGTTTCTTTGTCAATCGTCAAGTCAGTCCTCCTGCGCTAGGTGCCACCCCTTGACATCCCTCGCCATATTGGTATATCATAGCAACATGGCGTCAGGCGACGCCACCACGCCGCTGTTCTGCGTGGGCGTTACTCAAGCCCGTTAGGGGGAACTGCTAGTGTCCTTATCCGCTGTTCATCTTGATGGCGAGGACTGCAAAGAATCCGCCAATCACGATGAGGCAATAAAGGGCATACAGATTTACCAACGCCTCAAGCATCGCAAGTTCCTTTCTGTCTAGTGGCTCCGACCTGTTCCCGCAGGTCGGAGGTCGCTTCTTGAGTTGATCAAGGACATTGTACACTATGAATTGTCAATCCGTAGAACGGCGATCAACAGAAGGGTTCGCCCTGCAGGGTCGGCGCTTACTCGACAGCACAGACTAGATTATGAACTGAAACACTCGGTTCGTATTTGTCCAAAAATATTCCCGATATTATGCCAATCTCATATCCAGATTTAGTGTTGCACGAGCCTCTATTGTATTTTCGGAAAACCGGCAAGCTCAAGGCGGAGAAAACGAATGAGGGCGCTTATAGTATCGGACATTCACAGCAACCTTGAGGCGCTGGAGAGCGTGCTCGACGACGCTCGCTCCCGGGGCGGGTTCGACCAGGTGTGGTCGCTGGGCGACGTCGTGGGCTACGGCCCCGACCCCGGCCCCTGCATAGACCTGCTGCTCCAACACGACCTGCGGGCCGTCGCGGGCAACCACGACCTCGCCGCCATCGGCAGGCTCAGCCTGGAGGCCTTCAACCCCTACGCCGCCGCCGCCAATCGCTGGACCGCCGGCCAGCTATCCGCCGAGCAGGTCGAACACCTCGCCGGCCTGGAATTGCGGCTCGAGTTGGACGAGTTCACCGTCGTACACGGCAGCCCCCGCGATCCCATCTGGGAATACGTCGTGACGGTGCAGGCCGCCGTGGCCAGCTTCACCCACTTCGACACTTACTGGTGCCTCGTGGGCCACTCCCACGTACCGTTCGTCTGCCGACCCTCCGCGCAGGGAGCGGAGTTCTTGCAGTTCCCGCTCAACGAGCCAGTGGCACTGGACGAGCAGCAGGTCATCATCAACCCCGGCTCCGTCGGACAACCCCGCGACGGCGATCCCACCGCCAGCTACGCGGTGTACGACTCCGATGCGGCCACGGTGACGCACCACAGGGTCGAGTACGACGTGGCGGCCACCCAGGAGAAGATGCGCGGCCACAACCTGCCCCAGTACCTGATAGACAGGCTGCCGCTGGGACGCTAGCCGCCCAGCCGTCCCTCGTCGTCGTAGTCGTCGACCTGGCCCGCCTGCGTGGAAGGCGCCAGGGGCGCGACGTTTCGCCTCTGCCTCGCCCTCGGCCTGCTCCTGGGCAGGCCCCGGATGCTCTCGCGCGTCCTGGCGATGGCTTCCGCGTCGGTCAACTCCATCACCAAGCCCGCTATGCCCGCGTCCCGCAATTCCTTCAGGTCCGCCTTTGTAAGCTCGACGGAGGCGCTGACCAGGAACGGGTTGCCGAGCAGCCGGTGAGCGCGCTGGACGGCGATGAGCCGTCCCACGCTGAGAGGCGACAGCCCTTCTTGCGGTTGGTACAGCGCGCCGTCGAAGGCGAGGCTGCGAATCGCGCCAGCGGTGCGCTCGTCCAGGTCATTCTCGACCGACGCCAGCTTGCCCAGGTCCTCTTCGCTCAGCAGCGACGCGGAGGCGCCGAGAGTGTCGAGCGCCAGAAAGTCGCAACCCCGCTCCTTCGCCGCCGCCACCACCTCTGCGCCCACGCGCTCGTCCACGCTCAATCCCCACAATTTGCCATCCAGTGCGTCGAAAGCCGTGTTCACCCCAGCATCTCCCGCTCCCTCGTGTATCCCCACGAGCACGGCGTCAACGTCCGCCTGAGCCAGTCCGGGGTCCCGTTCGAGTTCCGAGGACAGCACGCGGCCTATGACCGCGAGCGCCGGCCTCTGGTCGGCGCGGCGCGAGGCGGGCCCGAAGCCCATCGGGGTCTGCGAGGGCGACGACGTCCTCTCCAGCATGTCTATCAGTTTGCTCATTCCATCCTCTTCGAGTTCGGTCTAAAGATTCGGCTCGATTCTATTGCACGCCTCTCGGGAAGCGCAAGCGTAGTCCCCTCTCCCAAGACTGGGAGAGGGTTAGGGTGAGGGTTGACGGCGCAAGCCTCTCACCAACCGCAAAGCGGACTTGTCATCCGCTCCGCATGGCGATAACCTCTGTACCGCACCAGGCTAGACATAGGAGAGTTAACACCGTGCGCGCATACGAAAGACAGGGCAGCACCCTGACCTACCTGGCAATCGAACCGGACGACTACGACCCGGACGCCCTCTACCCCATGGTGGTGCTCCTTCACGGCTTTGGAGCTCACATGGGCGACCTCGCCGGCCTCACACCCGCCCTGGACACGCGGGGGTACGTGTACATCTGCCCCAACGCGCCGATGGCCGTACAGATAGGCCCCGGAATGGTGGGCTACGCCTGGACGCAGCCGGGCGGCGCGGGCGGACCGGAGGAGGCGCAGGCCGCCGAGACGATGCTTGACGCGCTGTTCGACGAGGTTATGGAAGCCTACCGAGTTGAGCCCGGCAACCTCGTCCTCGGTGGCTTCTCCCAGGGCTGTATGATGAGCTACCGCGTCGGCCTGCCCGACCCCCGGAAGTTCCGAGGCATACTCGGCCTGAGCGGCCGCGTGACCGACCCCGACGCTCTGCGCGACAGGCTACCGGAGAAACGCGACCAGCCCATATTCGTCGCTCACGGCACCCGCGACGCAGTGATAGGCGTGGACGCCGCCCGCGAGGCCGTCAGCTTTCTGGAGGCGGAGGGATACGCGCCCGAGTATCACGAGTACCCCATGGGCCACGAAATCGCCCAGCGCACGATAGCCGACGCCGCCGAGTGGCTCAAGCGCGTGCTGCCGCCGCTTCAAACGCATTAGGAGGCCATCATGACCACGATGAAAGCCGCGCTGTTCGATGGCGAAGGCGTTATGCGCCTGACCGAGCTACCCAGGCCCACGCCCGGTCCGCTGGACGCGCTGGTGCGCGTCCGAGCCGTCGGCATCTGCGGCTCGGACCTGCTGATGAACGCCGACAAGACCGAACCGGACGACCTGCCCACCGGCCACGAGGTCGCCGGCGAAATCGTCGAGGTGGGCGAAGACGTCGATCCCTCCAGGATCGGCGAGCGCGTGGCCGTGGAGACCATCGGACACGGCCGCTCCTGCGGGGACTGCTGGTACTGCCGCCAGGGACAGTTCATCCAGTGCCAGCACAAGGACGACGCCCACGGCGGCGGATTCGCGGAGTACATCCTGCGCAGGGCCGCCGGATGCTACCCGCTCGACGACTCGCTCACCTGGGAGGAAGGCGCACTGGTGGAGCCGCTGGCGGTGTCCGTTCACGGCGTGCGACGCGGCGACCTCAAGGGCGGCGAGACGGTCGCGGTGCTCGGTTCCGGCAACATCGGCCTCACCGCCATCGCCGCCGCGAAAGCGCTGGGCGCGGGCCAGGTGTTCGCCACCGCGCGCCACGAGCAGCAGGCCGCCATGGCCAAGCGGCTCGGCGCAGACGACGCCCTGCCACCGGACGGCCCCGCGTTCTGGGACGCCCTCGCCGACGCCACGGACGGTCGCGGCGCCGACCTGACCGTCGAGACCGTGGGCGGCAAGAGCGAGGCCACCGCCGTACAGTCCATCGAGGTAACGCGCCGGCAGGGCCGCATCGTCATCGTCGGCGGCTTTCGCAGGCCAATCACCGTGGACTGGCTGCCGCCGATGCTCAAGGAGCAGACGATTGCGTTCTCGTCCTGTTACAACGTGCTGGACGGTCGCCACGACTACGAGCTCGCCATAGAGATGATGGCGCGCGGCCAGGCCGACCTCGGCCAGATGGTCACCCACAGGTACTCGCTGGACGACATCCAGCGCGGCTTCGAGACCGCCTACGACAAGTCCACAGGCTCCATCAAGGTACAGATTCACTCCTAGGTCAGCGAAGTTCCCAGTCCCTTCCCCCTTGACGGGGGAAGAGCCTGCCCTGAGCTTGCCGAATGGGTTAGGATGAGGGTGAGTCACGCGTTGACACGCAGCCCTCCCTTTCCTATGCTGGGCGCGCCGAAACTCTACGCACACACGTCTCACTCTTTATCACTTTGGAGGATTCACAGCATGGCAGAACAGGTTTATCTGGAAGACATCGAGGTTGGCATGGAGGTGCCGACCCAGGAGTACGGCCCCTGGAGCAACGCCCACATCGCGCGCTGGTGCGCCGCACAGGAGAATTGGGAGCGGTTCCACTACGACTACAAGTTCGCCACCTCGGTGTTCCAACTCGACGACATCGTTGCGAACGGCAACTGGCGCAAGCACCCCATAGCCCGCGTTTTCAAGGACTGGGCCGGACAAGGCGGCTGGCTCTGGAAGCTCCAGATGCAGTACCGCGCCATGCACTACCCCTTCGACGTGTTCACCGTCTGGGCGCGCGTGCGCGAGATGCGCGAGATCGACGGCATCGGCATCGTCGACCTTGACTGCGGCATGAGAAACCAGAAGGGACAGGAGACCTCCCCCGGTTCGGCTGTAGTGGCCATTCCCCTCAAGAACGGCCCAGACGTCGCCTACCCCTTCGTCCCGCCGCAGGAGCTGCGCGAGCCAGACGACTACTACGAGCCCGGCCACAACATGGAGGGCGCGCTGTACGTCAACGATGAGGTGCGCAGCCAGATAGGCCAGGAGTGGGAGGGCACTAGCTGGGACTCCGTTTCCCTGCCCGAGCTGCGCCGCTTCTCCCAGGCCATTCCGGACCCCGACCGGCTCTACTGGGACGAGGACTACGCCAAGTCCACCCGCTGGGGTTCGGTGATGGCCATGCCGCTCTATCCGGTGGACGGCTTCAAGCACCCGCCCACCGAGCCGGACCAGCTCACCCGCCGCATACGCGAGAACCCCAACTACTGGGGCGGCCCTCCGGGCGTGATGAGCGGCGAGCGCGACCACGAGGTCGAGGGCCTGCCCACCCAGGGCGGGCTCAACGGCGGCCAGTCCTACGAGGTGCTCGGCCTGGCGAGAGTGGGCGAGAAGCTCAGCCGCAAGTCGCGCCTGCTCGACATCTACGAGCGCCAGGGCTCCAAGAACCGCCTCGTCTTCACCGTCACCGGCACCACCTACTACAACAGTGAAGGCGAGGTCATCCTCAAGGGCAAAGGAGTCGGCATCTCCCGCGGCTAGCTCCGTTTATCCCCTCTCCCTTGAGGGAGAGGGCTAGGGTGAGGGTGATGTCCCCTCTCCCTTGAGGGAGAGGGCTAGGGTGAGGGTGATGTCCCTTCCCCCTCGGCGGGGGAAGAGCCTGCCCCGTACTTGATACGGGGTTAGGATGGGGGTGAAACACGCCCCGGCAGCTTCACCAGCTCCACGGTCGCCACGCCGCGCCTCACTTCCAGGACGGCGACCGTGCCCAGTTCCCCCTCGCCGTGGCGAAGCCCCGGCTTGGTGGGGCTGCCCGGGTTCACCAGCAGCACGCCCTCGTAGTACGCCACCATCTCCTCGTGCGTGTCGCCGAACGCGATCACGTCCACCGACTGTCCCCATTTCGACCGCATCACCGCCTCGAACGGCCTGTCCGGAAACTCGAAGAAGCTTTCCAACCGCACCCGTATGCCCGGCCACGCGATGTCGTGGATGACGCCGATCGACAGCCCCTCCGCCTCCACCACGCGCGTCGAGTCGGCCAGCCGGCCGCCTTCCTCGTAGGGGTCGGGATAGCCGCGCACTCCGAGCACCGGCGCCACCGTCTCCAGCCAGTCCAGCACTCCCAGCGTGTCCAGGTCGCCGCAGTGGATGATGAGGTCCACGTCCCGGAAGGCGTCCAGTATCTGCGACGGCATGTCGCTCGCGTCGTCAAGCAGGCTGTGTGTGTCCGAGATGATGCCGATGCGCACGCCGCTCTCCCCTCAGCCGGTCGGCTTTCCCATGCCCAGCGCCTCCGCGATGGCGCGCCTGCGAGCGTCCGGCAGCCCCGTCGGATTCTGGCCGGCCACGCTCTCGCGCTGCTGCGCCGCGAATGTCGGCGACGCCGCGCGCGGGTCGTCAGCGTCCAGCAGCGCGTACACGCCCGCAACCTCCTGCGTGATGTGCGATAGTCGCAGCGCGGCCCGCTCTCTCAGCATCTCCGCCTGCGCAAGCTCGTAGGTCAGCGGCAGCCCCTCTGAGCGCCGCCACTGGTTCCGCATCGTCAGCAGCCGAGACAATCGGCTGTCCACGTAGGCCTCGACCAGCAGCATCCGGCGCACAGGCTCCTCGCTCAGCGGCCTGCCCTCGTGCGTCGTCTCCCGCGCGAACCGCAGCAACGCCTCCGCCTCCCGGCTCAGCTCCGGGACGGGTAGGTCCCGCGCCGGGTCCTCCAGCGCGGCGTCTCGCGCGACCCGCCAGCCGTCGCCCTCGTCCCCCAGCATGGACGTGCGCGGCGCCCACACGTCGTCGAACGCCGCCCGGTGCAGCGAACCGTCCGCCAGCGTGCGAGGCGTGGACACGCTAACGCCGTCCAGCCCGGCCGGAACCACCAGCGCCAGGATCGCACCGTCGCGCTCGGACGCGGCCAGCGTCCACAGGTGCGTCGGCGTCGCGCCCGCGCCGGTGAACGCGGCCTCCCCGTCCAGGATGTACCCGTCGCCGTCGGGATTTGCGCTCACCCCCAGCGTGTCGCCGCCCGGCTCGGCGTGCGCGTCCAGCACGATGCGCCACACCACCGCCCTGCCGCGGGCAATCACCGGAATCAGTTCTTCCCGCAGCGACTCCGACCCGCCGTCGATAAGCGCGCTCCGCAGCTGCGCCCCCGCCGCGTCGTGCACCGAGAGCAGCCCACGCCTGTCAAGCTCTTCCAGCACAACCACGCTGTGGTCCGGAGTCAGGCCCGCGCCCCCCTGCTCCACCGGCAGCGACGGCGCCAGCCATCCCTTCTCGCCCAGCGCCCGCCGCAGCCGCTCCCACGCCTGATCGCCCGCCGACAGCGCCGTCTCCGGCGTGTCCTGGGCGTCCAGCCACGCCGACACCTCGGCCCTGAACCGCTCCTGCTCCTCCGTGTAGTGGTAGGCAAAGTCCATCTCTATCTTCGTTGAAGGTACGGGCCGACTTACGACCGCTCCCGCTCCTCACGCAGGAATCGCGCGATGCTCTCCGCCGTCTCGTCCTCGTTGCCGCGCAGCGTGTAGCCGCCGCGCTCCGACTCCAGGATCGTCTGCGCGATCTCCCAGCCCTGGAACGGCAGCCCGACCAGGCAGTCCTCGGGGATCACGACGTCCTCCAGGTACACCCGCCGCTCGCTACCCATCAGCAGCCGCTGCGTCTCGATGCGGATGCCCGGCGACCGCGCGTCCACCATGAACACGCCCAGGTTCAGCCTGCGGGGACGTTCCGGGTCTGTCACCGCCAGCGTCCACAGGTAATCGGGGTCGAAACGACCGGTGATGTAGTGCTTCCGCCCGTTGATGTGGTACTCGCCGTCCTCCAGCACCGCGGTGGTCCGGATGCCCGCCAGGTCGGAACCGGAGTCCGGCTCGTTGAACGCCTGCCAGGTGATAGTCTCGCCGCGCAGGGCGGGCGTGATGTAGCGGCGCTTCTGCTCCTCGGTGCCCCACACCATCATCGCCGGAATCCAGCGGTTGTTGTCCCCCATGCTCGGAAGCTCCAGCCGCTGTATCTCCTCCATGATGATGGCCTCGAACGCCGGACTCATCGCGCCCCCGCCGTACTCGCGCGGCCACGAGGGAGCCAGCCAGCCCTGCGCCCCTAGCTGCCGCCGGAAGTCCTTCACCACCCGCTGCGTCTCCTCGTCGAGCGGACGACCGTCGGGCGGGATGCGCAGGCCGGTTGGCGCGTTGTGCTCCAGCCACGAGCGCACGGCCACCCGGAAGGTCTGCTGGTCTCTGCTGTAGGGCTGCCTGAAGTCCATCTGCGTGCTCCTTTGGCGTCGGCTCAGCGCCTATCCGATAAGTCCCTTCCCCCTCGCAGGCGGAAGAGCCTGCCCTGAGCCTGCCGAAGGGTTAGGATGGGGGTGACGTTCCGGCAAAGCAAAGGGGCCTCCTCGATTCGGAAGCCCCTCTTGCGAATGGTTGCGGTGTCTGTGGCGCGCGACCCGCGACTTGCGGCGGGCCGCGCCTCCGTCGCGTTGGCTACACGCCGCGCACGCCCGTGGTGGACGGCGTGGGCGCCGCGCGCTCCCTGGTGCGGCTGATGCCCATGCGGCGCGCCATGATCACCTTCTGGATCTCGATGGTGCCGCCGGGATGCGCCCCCGTCAGGCTGCTGCGCTGGAACACCTCAGGCTCGCCCTTGAATGGCGCGCGGGGCTCCCGGACGCCGAGCAGCGAGTACATGCCCATCACGTTCCGCGCGCGGTCGGCGTTCCGCATGTGGTACTCCTTGCGGAACATCGACGTCTGCGAGCCGTGGTAGCTCATCTCCTGGCGCGCCTGGTACATCGAGTAGTTGCGCTGCGCCAGCAGCGTGTGCACGTGCGTCTCGAGCAGCGCGTCCATCGTATCCTGCTGCACCACCGGATCGTCGCCCAGGCTGCCTCCGTTGTGCCTGGTCGCCTTGACGTAGGTAAGCAGATTGTCCATGGACTCGTCGATTGGGAAGGCTATGCCGCGCCCGCCGTGCTCCACCTCGAGCGTGGTCTGGGACACCTGCCAGCCCTGGCCCTCCTGGCCCACCAGGTGGTCGCCGGGCACGCGAACGTTGTCCAGGAAGAACATGCTCTGGTCGTGGCCGGTGAGCAGGCCCATCCGCTCCATGTCCAGGCCCTCGGCCGGATACGGCACCATGAAGTAGCCCAGGTTCCTGTGCCGCGGCGCGTCGGGGTCGGTTATCAGCGGGCCGTACAGCCAGTCCGGATCGCCGTGGCCGCTGATGTAAATCTTCTGGCCGTTCAGAATCCAGTCGTCGCCGTCGCGCACCGCCTTGCTCTGGAGCGACGCCAGGTCGGAGCCTGCGTTCGGCTCGGTGAATAGCTGGAAGGCTATCTTCTCGGCCTTGAGCATCGGCGTGAGGAACTGCTGCTTCTGCTCCTCGGTGCCCCACACCAGCAGCGTGGGGTAGATGAGCGTGTTGGTGAAGCTGGGCACCACGCGGGCGCGCCGGAACTCCTCCAGCAGAATCGTCTCGTGCTCGCCGCTCAGCCCGCCGCCGCCGTACTCCTTCGGGTACGTCGGATTGAGCCAGCCCTTCTCGGCCAGCGTGACGTGCTTGTCGCGCCAGAACCAGTACTGCTCGTCGCTCAGGTCGAGCCTATCGACCGGGGCGCGCATATCCTCCGGGACGTTCGCGCCGAGCCAGTCGCGCACTTCCTTCCTGAACTCTTCCTGCTCATCGGTGTAGCGATACGTGAAGTCCAAAGCCAACCTCCTCGGGTTAAGCGCAGGGCGTGCTCCCACCCATACCGGCGCGGATGCAGCCTCGTGAGCGTGAATATAGCCAGTCGCGGGCCAAAAGTCAAGCTAACGGCGGAGACCGAGCCTGTGTCAGTTTACTAGGCGGGATTGCGTGAGGCGTCGCAGGGAGGTCGCCCAGGGTCTCGATGCGTGGGGGCCTGTCAGCGCGGGCATTGCCGTTTCCGGCAAGCCGCCTTCCCGCGCCGCACTCGCGCGCCTGTGGCGAGAACGGCGTCCCACCGCCGACCTCTCCGTGTTCTCGCTCTTGCGTCGCCGCATGGACAACTCCCCGTTGCGGCATAGCTGTATCGCCTTGGCCATGTGGTTCGCCCCACGTATCGTCCAACTCATGCCGCGCTTTTTCATCCGGTTGGCCGTCAGCTTGTCCCCGTTGGACTCCATCGTCCCCAGGCTCCGAGCATCGGCAGGGGCGTCGGGAACCACGTTGCGCCAGTCCACCCCCACGACTACGTTGTTCTCGGCGTACCTCCTGTTCTTGACCGCGCTCCTGGTCTCTGCGCAAGCGGCTTGCGACATCCGCGCCAGCGCGCCTTGAGTGTCCCCGAGCGTATCGCCTCGTAGATTGCATGTCCTGGTTCTTTCCCATAGCCTATGCCGCACGCGCGAGCGAGATGGAAGCCGTCCAGTTGGAAGATGGCGTTGGGGAAGTCGCGCACACCCTCGCGTATCCAGTTGGCGCCGTCGCCGCCCACCACGAACAGCTTGACTTCGCCGAGCGCGAACCGCTTGCCCCACTCCAGGCTCGCACCCTCCCAGAAGGATACGTCCGATGGCGCGCCGTGCGCGTACACCCTCTTGTCCACCAGTTCGTAGCGCCCTTCGCTCAACTCATTCCATCCCGTGTAGGCTATTGCACACTTCACCTCGTAGCGCTTGGCCTTCTCTCTCTGAAGAGGGACCCACACCCCGTCGGCCTCTGTGTACAGAACGTCCGCCTTCTGCTCCCCCTCGCACACCTCCTCCCCACGCCCGAACTGCGCCTCTACGCGCTCTCGCTCCTCCAAGAGCGCCTCTTCCCCCACACCTTGCAGCAGCCGATGAACCGTGTTGGCAGACAGCGCCCCAGCCGTCAGCGCGCTCACAGTCTCGACCACCTTCCGAAACGGCATGTACGTCGCCATCTCCACCACGCGCTCGGCGATGGACGGGCTGGCCTGTTGCCGGGGCTTCCACCCCATGCGCTCGTCCAGCGCGAAGACGCTCTGGCCTTGTTGGTCTCGATACAGCCTGCGGTTTACTCTCCGAAGCGCGTCATCAAGGTCCTGTCGTGAGAACCCATCACCCGAAAGCCCAAGGGCTTTCGGGTGAACAGGTCGTCGTCTATGGCCTTCAGTCGGGAAGTCATCACCTCGCGCGCGAACGCGCATCCCGCCTGGTATGCCGTCTCCTCCATGTCTGCGCCTTGTTCGTCGCCAATCCACTCGTGTACGCTGGTTATCGCCATCAGCTTTGCACCTGTCTTTGTTTTGGTTAGGACAAGTGTAAACTGATGGCGCCTAGTAAATTGGGACAGGCTCGCGGAGACCGAACCTGCCCAGAGTCGATGATTTCCAAGAGTCCCTTCCCCCTTGATGGGGGAAGGTTAGGATGGGGGTGAAGGTTGCGAAAGTCCCCTCTCCCAAGACTGGGAGAGGGTTAGGGTGAGGGTTGAAGGTGCGGCCCACCCCGCCCTACCGGCTCACCTTCAAGGTGCTCAAAAAAGCCTCCTGCGGTATCTCCACCCGGCCCACGCGCTTCATCCGCCGCTTGCCCTCGGCCTGCCTTTCGAGCAGCTTACGCTTGCGCGTGACGTCCCCGCCGTAGCACTTCGCCAGCACGTTCTTGCGCAGCGCCTTGATGGTTTCCCGCGATATGACGCGGCTTCCGATAGACGCCTGGATTGGCACCTCGAAAAGCTGCCTGGGTATCAGCTCCTTCAGCCTCGACACCAGCTCGCGCCCGTGTCTGTACCCGTTGTCCCGGTGGACTATGGACGACAGCGCGTCCACCGGCTCGCCGTTCACAAGTATGTCGAGCCGCACCAGGTTGCCGGGCCGGTAGCCCGCCAGCGAGTAGTCCATCGATGCGTAGCCCTGCGTCCTCGCCTTGAGTTGGTCGTAGAAGTCCACCAGCACCTCGGACAGCGGGACGCTGTACTCTATCAGCACCCGCGCCCTGGACTCGCCGCCATTGGCGGACGGTTCGTGCTGGAGATACTCCATTCGCCGGTACTCGCCGCGCCTGGAGTTCACCAGCTCCATCACCGCGCCGATGTAGTTTGCCGGACACACGATACTCAGATCCAGCCACGGTTCCTGAATTTGATCAATCTGCTGCACCGGCGGCAGCCTGGACGGGTTGTCGATCTCGTAGTCCTCGCCGTCCGTCCGCACCACCCGGTACGCCACGCTGGGCGAGGTCGCCAGCAGCGTAAGCCCGTATTCGCGCTCCAGCCGTTCCTGCACCACGTCCATGTGCAGCAGTCCCAGGAACCCGCACCGGAAGCCGGTGCCGAGCGCCAGCGACGATTCCGGCTGGAAGCTCAGCGCCGCGTCGTTCAGCCGCAGTTTCTCCAGCGCCTCCCGCAGGTCCAGGTAGTCCTCGCCGTCCGCCGGGTACAGCCCAGCGAACACCATCGGCTTCAGCGGCTGGTAGCCCTTCAGCGGCTCGCCCGCCGCTTTGCGCGCCAGCGTGATGGTGTCGCCCACCGGCGCGTCGCCCACGCTCTTGAGCCCGGTAGCGATGTAGGCCCACCTCTCCGGCGGACAGGCTGCCTACCTGCTCCGGCGCGGGGGAGAACACCCCCACCTCCAGCGCCTCGCTCTCGGAGCCGGACGCCATCACGCGGATGCGTCCCCCGGAGGACGTGGAGCCGTCGAACACCCGCACGTAGGCCACCACGCCCTTGTAGGAGTCGTACTTGGAATCGAATATCAGCGCGCGCAACGGCTCGTCACCGCGACCGCCCGGCGGCGGTATCCGCGAAACTATCGCCTCCAGGATGTCGTCCACGCCCAGCCCGTCCTTCGCCGACGCCAGAACCACCTCGTCCTCCCGGAAGCCGAACGCCTGCTGCACCTCCATGGACACCCGCTCCGGCTCGGCGACGTCCAGGTCGATCTTGTTTATGACCGGAATTATCTCCAGGTCGTGCTCAAGCGCCAGGTACACGTTGGCCAGCGTCTGCGCCTGGATGCCCTGCGTGGCGTCCACCACCAGCAGCGCGCCTTCGCACGCCGCCAGGCTGCGCGAAACCTCGTAGGAGAAGTCGACGTGGCCCGGCGTGTCGATGAGGTTGAGTTGGTACTCGCGGCCGTCTCGCGCGGCGTAGCTCATGCGCACCGCCTGCGCCTTGATAGTGATGCCGCGCTCGCGCTCCAGCTCCATGCTGTCCAGTAGTTGGTCCACCATGTCGCGCGGGTCCACCGCGCCGGTGGCCTGCAACAGCCTGTCGGCTAGCGTGGACTTGCCGTGGTCCACGTGGGCTATGATGCAGAAGTTGCGAATCGAGTCCGGTTCCATAGTCAATTAGTATAACAGAGGCACGCGCAGTTCAAGTGAACCGTTAGTCCCCTCTCCCAAGACTGGGAGAGGGTTAGGAGCCTGCCCTGAGCCTGTCGAATGGGTGAGGGTTGAGCGCGCCTGCCTCTCCACGTTTGCCACGTCCCTTCCCCGCCGCTATCATGGCAGCGCCCATTCAGCCCACGGGAGCAGGCCATGACACGCGCGCGAATCCGCGACCTAGACATCGTAATAGGCGACCATCCCACCGGCCCACACAACGCCATCACCGACGTGCCCGGCGTGCTCGTGGGACACACAACCGTCGTGTACGACGAGCCGAGCGTGGCCAGGACGGGCGTGACCATGGTGCTGCCGCGCGGCGGCGACATCGCCGCGGACCGGGCGTTCGCGGGCTTTCACCGCTTCAACGGCAACGGCGAGATGACGGGCCTGCTGTGGGTGGAAGAGTCCGGGCTGCTGACCTCGGCAATCGGCATAACCAACACCCACCAGGTCGGCACCGTCAGGGACGCCATGACCAAGCACGCCACGCGCCGGGGCCTGAGCGGCTGGTACCTGCCCGTCGTCGCCGAGACCTACGACGGCAGGCTCAACGACATCGCCGCCTTCCACGTCGCCGAGGAGCACGTGTACCAGGCCATCGAGTCGGCATCGGACGGGCCAGTGGCCGAGGGCAACGTGGGCGGCGGCACCGGCATGGTGTGCCACGAGTTCAAGGGCGGCATCGGCACGTCGTCCCGCGTGGTGGGCACGTCCTCCGGCGAGTTCGTCATCGGTGCGCTGGTGCAGGCCAACTACGGCGCGCGGCAGCACCTGCGCGTGGACGGCGTGCCGGTGGGCAGAGAGATCGGCTACGACCACACGCCCTCTATCTGGCAGGACATAGTGGGCGGCGGCTCGATCATCATCATCGTCGCCACCGACGCGCCGCTGCTGCCCTTCCAGTGCCGCCGCCTCGCGCAGCGCGCCACGGTCGGGCTGGCCCGCGTGGGCGGCACCGGCCAGAACGGCAGCGGCGACATATTCCTGGCGTTCGCCACCGGCAACCACGTGCCCAGGGACGCCGACGGCCCGGTTCCCCTGACGATGATGCCGAACGACCACATGGACCCCATGTTCGACGCCACCGCGGAGGCCGTGGAGGAGTCTATCCTGAACGCGCTGACCGCCGCGGAGACCACCGTCGGCGTGAACGGCCGCACCGCCCACGCCCTGCCCCTCGACGAGCTCCGGCGCGTCATGGCACGATACGCCCCGCGCGCATGACAGCCGAGGCCATGCTCCCCTCTCCCAAGACTGGGTGAGGGTGAGGGTTGAGAACGCACGTCTTATCTGGCCTGTTCAGTTGCAGCCAGTGTCGCCCTAACGCCGCCGGGCCAATAGTCGTTGTATCTCCAGACACCAAGTCGAATTCTCACGCCATGAAGCTTCTGACGGACAACCTCGCCCCAAAGCTGCTGCCGCTGGCCGCCGCCGCGCTGCTCGTCGCGGTAGTCGCCTGCGGCCAGGACGCCGCGCTTCCTACGGCAACGCCCGCTCCCACAGCCGCAGCCATCGAGACGCCGCCGCAGCCATCGCCGACATCCATGGCGATGCTGCCAACCCAGACGCCGTCGCCGCGGTCCACGCCTACCGCCGCGCCCGCTGTCGCCACAGCCGTTCCGAGCGCGCTCGCCAACCGGGTGCACTCCACGCTGGTCGAGCTAACCGAACAGTACAGCCCGCGTGAGAGCGCCACCAGCCAGGAGCTTGAGGCCGCCCTGCACCTGCGCGCAAGGCTGGACGACCTCGGCTATGAAACGTCGCTCCAGAATTTCAACGTCAACCTGCTCACCGCTGGGGTGGAGCTCCAGTCTGAATCCGGGGATACCTCCGGCTCGCCGCGTGCGATCCCTATCTCGATGTCCGCCCACGGCAGCGCCACCGGCATACTCGCCGACGCGGGCCACGCATTCGAGGACGACATTCCGGCCGAGGGGCTGGCGGGCCGGATCGCACTGATAGAGCGCGGCGTCATCACCTTCGAGGAAAAGGTGGACCGCGTGGCGGACGCCGGGGCGGTCGGCGCGGTCATCTTCAACAACGAGGAGGGCCTGTTCCGCGGAACGTTCACCCGCGAGTCGAACATTCCGGCGGTCGCCGTCAGCAAGTCCGACGGCAGCCGCCTGCTCGACCTCATGGGACGGGGCGAGGTGGGAGCGACCGTGCGGGTTGGTGAAGTGGAATCACCATCGCGCAACGTGATTGCCGATATGCCCGGAACGGTGGGCGACGACCGGACGGTCATCATCGGCGCGCACTACGACACGGTGGCGGACACCCAGGGCGCCAGCGACAACGGCTCCGGCATAGCCACCGTGCTGACGCTGGCCGAGCACGTCGCCGAGCGTGGCTACCCCTTCGACGTGCGCATCATCCTGTTCGGCGCGGAGGAAATCGGCCTCTTCGGCAGCCGGCACTACGTTGACAACATGAATGACGAGGAAATCGACAACGCTATCGCCATGCTGAACTTCGACGCGCTCGGGTCGGGCGCCGCGCTTCAGGCGTCCGGCGACCCCGACCTTGTCGAGGAGGCGTCCCGCATCGGAACGGACCTCGGTGCGGAACTCGGCAGGTTCTCGGAGGATCAGTGGGCCAGCTTCGGCGGGGCGAGCGACCACGGCCCGTTCCGGCTTGTCGGCATACCCGTGCTGTTCCTCATCTCCGACGACCTCTCCCGCATCAACTCCCCCGCCGACGAGATCCGCCACGTCAACCCGCACCTTCTGGGAATCGCCACCGAAATAGGCATCCGCCTGCTGGACCGGCTGGCGAAGAAAAACTAACGCCGTATCAGGCTCTTAGCGCCCTTCGTGCCCTTCGTGGATAATCCCTACGCCCCGTCCAGGAACGCGCTCGCCGGCGGGATGTCCGGGAACTGTTCGGACAGCCGCGCCCACGCGTTATGCGTCGCCTCCCTCGCGTTGCGCAGCACGTCCTCCTCGTTCATCGTCAGCACCCTGCCATCGCGCATCACCATCTCCCCGCCCACGATGAGCGTGTCCACGTCGGCGGCCTGCCCGTAGTGGACAAGGTTGGAAAGCAGGTTATTGGCGGGCGTCAGGTGCGCGCGCCGCAGGTCCACCAGAGTAATGTCAGCCAGCTTGCCCGCCTCGAGCGAGCCGAGGTCGTCCTCCCGGCCAAGCGCCCGCGCGCCGTTGCGGGTAGCCCACTCCAGCATAGTGCGCGGCGTGGGCACCGGGCCGCCGCCGCGCTTGCCCCTGTTCACGATGATGCCCACGCTCAGCGCCTGCCACATATCCTCGGACATGTTGTCCGTCCCCAGCGCCACGTTCACCCCGGCGTCCACGATGGCGGGCATGTTCGCGCCCGCGTGGCTGCCCCGCCGCGAGCTGGACGCCGGACAGTGCGCCATGTGCGTGCCGCTGTCGGCCAGGATCGCTATGTCGTCCTCAGTGCAGAACGACCAGTGGGCGGCCAGCAGGTCCGGCCCCAGCCAGCCGTTGTCCCGCAGGTACTCGGCGGGCGTGCTGCCCTTGCCGCTCAGCGCCGCCGTCTGCCGCACCTCGGCGCCGCTCTGGGCAAGGTGAATGGTGCGCCGCAGCCCGTGCTTGCGCGCCATCTTGAGCAGCTCTTCCAGCATCCACGGCGAGCAGTTCTCCGTGGCGTGGCCCGCTATCTGGCACTGCACACGCCCGCCGTCCACGCCGTGAAAGCGCTCCACGAGCCTCTCCGCTCGCTCCAGGAACGCCTCGCCCCACTCGCGCGAGTATTCGTAGCGCCCGTGGCGAATCTCCAGCGTCAGGGCGTCGGCGCAGCTCTCGCTCAGGAACAGCCGCAAGCCGGAGTCGACCATGTATTGCGCGTAGCCGTCCACGAAGCGCAGCGGGTCCACCAACGTCGTCGCGCCGCAGCGTATGGACTCCAGGCAGCCCAGCGCCGCCATAGCGCCGCGCTCGTCGTCGGTCATGGCGAACGTGATGGGCGTCATGTAGGCATAGACCGAGTCCACGTCCATGTCCTCGACCGTGCCGCGAATCACCGTCAGCACCGTGTGGGTGTGCGAGTTAATCAGCCCCGGCAGCGCCGCCTTGCCGCTTGCGTCCACCCGCTCCAGGCCGTGATGCTCGCGCTCCAGGTCCGCCGTCCTGCCCACCGCCGCGATCCTGCCGTCCACCACCGCCAGCGCGCCGTCGCGGATGATGGAGCCGTCGGCATCGCACGTCACGACGGTAGCGTTGGTTATCAGCATGTCCATGATCCGGCCTCCTCTGATACGCAACCGAGTCCTTACTCCAAGAGGTATCTCGGCGGCCCGTCCGCTATTCTCTGGCGATAGTAACTCACAACCGATGTCGCGGATGAATCCAAACCAGGGAACAAACTCTCTTTCGTTATGTTCGCAAGTGTTAATTCTTCCATAATGGAGTCCTTGTACTCTGCTGGGACAGTCAGTACGTGGTGGTCATAAACCGGAATGTTCGGATTCACTTCCAAGATTTTTTCTTGCTCAAAGCGTCTGTGGAAGGCCGATACCAAAAAGGAGCCTGATTGAGATCGGATTCGCTCGAGGGATTGTTGTGGTTCGACAACGAAGACCTGATAGAAATTCCTGGGTTCAATCCGTTCGGCAAAGTATGGCTTTTCCTGCTGGATGAGTTGGTACAGCCTTCCCATAGCCTCGGGATAACGATCGGGCTGAAACCACACATATGACTCACCCTGAAATCCGTCAGTTCCTAGAATCAACTTTTGATCGTCCGGTGTCAGCCTGGCGAAATTAGATATAACACTAACGGTATCACTGTTAAAGGGTTTAACCAGTTCGCGTGGAACCGCGAAGACATGCAGTCTTCCGGAGTCCTCGGTATTCTCCTGGCAAGCATTGAATAGGGCGACCAGCGGGTTCTTGGTAATGTCCAGGAAGCGGGTCGGGAGGCCGTGGTGCTGAGCCAGCACCCACTGGGCCAAGGCTGACGGCAACTCGTTGAAATCCTCTGGACGCCTAGATGCCAGATCCACCAGCATTTGACCCTCTTGTTCGGAAAGAAGTTCATCCCGCATTATCGAAGGGGACAGTTCCCACACTATCTTGGATTCTCCGCGAAAATAGAAAGGGACTTTCCCATTGTAGTGTTCGTAGTCTTGAGAAGTCCTGCGAATGTAGTTCAACAATTCTCCAACTGTCTTGATGAATCCGTTGTCTTGTTGAGTATCGTCGAAATCATGAGACGATTTAAGCCCTGGAACTTCCCAAAAGAGAGCAGCCTTCCACGGTTCCGCGACTGACAGATTGCAGCCAATGAGGTTGGCTCCCATTAAATTGGCGTTAGCGAGATTTGCATAGGTCAAGTTGGCGCCGACCAACCTGGCACCAGTGAGGTCAGCACCAGACAAATCGGTGTCAAACAGATTGGCGCCAGTGAGGTCATGATTGCGCAACATGGAACCGGCAAGGTTACATCCCCATAGATCGGCACCAAGTAACTCTGATGGGAGATTCTCTCCACTCAGGTCTGGCCTGATACTCGGATTTCTCTTACGCCACTCATTCCATTCCGATACACCTAGACGCAGTTGTTCGACATGTTCTGGATTCGCCATGATTCGTCCTTCGTTTGCGATGAACTCGAAGCTACAAGCCTGTTGACCCGATAATCTTCCGTCAGTATAGTCATTCTCGTCTTGTTAAGGTTACTACAGTCCTAGCTTTGGGACTGGGCCGGCGTCACTTGCGGTCGCAAGCCAGCTTCAGTAGCTCTGCGAAGTAACCTTTCCCGTCTCAGGAGAGCATCTTATGAAACGGCGCATCACTCTCGCCATCCTTATCGGTGCTATTGCCATTGGCATCATCGCCATCTCTCAACTCATAGCCGGCGGTTCCGGCTACGACGGCAACCGCAACGGGATGATTGATAACGCCGAGGCGGTCAAGGGAATCCAGGACTACTTCAACGGCAGTCTTGGCCAGGAAGAGGCAGTTGACCTGTTTCTGCGTTACTTCGCCAGCGTTCCAATAGACGTGCAGAATGCGTCATCTACACTTACACCAAGTCTAGCTCCTACTTTCGTTCCGACCACCCCACCGACAGCTACTCCCACACCTATATTTGCCGACTTCCAGTTGCCATGCGTGAACCGCACGTCCGGTACACTTGGAGGGAGATACCACCCGGCCCAGAAGATAGTCGGCAAAGCGCGCGTCCAGGACATGGAAGCAGTGTTTACCAATCCTGCTAAAGGCGAATGGCAGTACGGCTTCGAGTCAGCTTGGACCCACGATCCAAGAAGCAACAAATACCATGGTTTGAGAGTCGTGGTCGATTCTAATGGCAATTGGCTTCTATACCTGTACAATCATTATCAAGAAGGTTACATAGTGTGGCGCGGAGGTAATCTAAGAGGTCATCAGATACCCTTCAACTACGAAGCTGGGGAAAAGAACCTAGTCACGCTCGCAACCAACATCAACGAGCAGCGCTTCCAACTGTTGGTGAACGGCGTTGAAGTTCCTCTAGACTTCGAAGACAGAATGGGCGAAGAACGCGGGGCGAGTTACATTAAGATAAGTGATCACGCATTTCTTCCAACGTCTCAGACTCGAAGGCAGTACATTTTCGGCCAAGCCGAAGATGGAATCGAGTACACTGACTTTTGCGCACATGTAGATTGGTAAGGCGCAGAACCGTAGAGTGCCTTGCGGCTGCATTCGCTGGACTTGTCGGCCTGACAATCTGCTTGGCGTGCTCCTTTACTGCCACGCCTACGCCCACGCCGGTTATCGATATTTCAGCCGATGAACTTGAGACGACCTTGCCAGACAAGGAACATGTACTTGCGCCTGTTCAGACGGCTTGCAAATCGTTTGACGACGCGGTCTTCGTTGCCCGTCATGCAATAGCAGGAGAAAACCTAGCGTGGAATGCGAAAGAGGCAAATTTTATCCGCATCTCATACGCTGCTTATCTTGTAAGGAATGAAGATACACCGGTTCTTGAGAAAGTTCTGGCAAAACTAGCGGCAGGGTATAGGTGGGGCATGGAAAGCGAAATGGCCGGCACGAACTTCGGTAGTCTGATAGTGTCGGCGCGTCAGGTGAAAAGGCTGTGTGAAGCGCATGGCTTTCCTCTCGAAATGGAAGATACTGACGTCATTGTAGAGTATCTTTGCCTACTCAGGCAGTGGAACATGACGGATAGTCGATGTTGACTTGTAGAGCACAATGTCCAACGGCGCGACATCAGGCGCGCAAGGCGACTCGCAATCGAATGGAAGGAAAGCCATGCCTGAATCATTCACGCGATGGGACGCCGTCAACCAACTGCGCACACGGGAAGACGCCTGTTACTACCTTGAAGCGGCCGCGGACGAGGACCCCGGAGATGGGAGCCTGATCCGCGCCGCCCTGAGCGACATCGCGAGAGCACACAACATGAGCCGCCTGGCGCTAGATGCGGGAATCAGCCGCAAGGGTCTCTACAATGCCCTATCCGAAGACGGCAACCCGTCATTCGCCACGGTTATGCGCATTACACGCGCCCTGGGTATGCGTCTGCGAATCTCAGCTTAAACGATGTACGGCCCGCCAAGTCCGTGGACTTCAGACATGACGGGCCGCTATCAGGCCCCGCACCGCACCTAGATCGTCACGGTCGCGGTGTTGCCCTCCACCTTGAAGCTGGTGCCGAACTCGCCGGACAGCCGCTCGAAGCGGTCGATTATCTCCTCCGCCACCTCGTCCTCGGCCAGCACCGGGCGTCCCCGCTGCGCGCGGTTGCGACCGTAGCCCAGGTCTATCGGCAGCAGCTTCAGCTCGCTAAGCTCGCCGTCGCGGAAGCTGGTCATGCCTATCGCGCTCTGCCACCGGATGGGCTGCACCGTCTGGCCGCGCGTCTCGTTGCCGGAGCGGGCGTCGTAGAAGTCCGCCGGCGTCGCGTCCCAGTCCAGGCCCTGCTTCACCATGTTGTCGTGCGGCATCAGCAGCACGGTGTCGTTCTGCAGGATGAAGTCGCCCAGGCTGTAGAAGATGGGCTTGCCCTTGTAGATTTCGATGCCCCTGTCCTGGTGCGGGCCGTGACCGATGAACACGTCGGCGCCGGCGTCGATGACCGCGTGGGCCAGCTCGCGCACGTGGTCCGAAGGCTCATCCTCGGTCTTGCCGCCCTCGTGGTTGTGCACCGTGAACATCACCCAGTCCGCCATACGCGCCGCGTCGCTCACGCGCGCCAGGTTGCGCTCCAGGTCGTCCCGGTTGATGAAGGTGCGCTTCTCGAACGTCTCGCCCAGCACGAACTTGGCCGTGGGGTCCTCGCCGTACATCGGCTGCGTGAGCATGTGTACTTCGGTGTCCGAGTCGGAGATGTTGTCGGCGTAGCCGGAGTTGCGCATCCCCGCCACGCGCTGCGGCCACCCCATCTGGTCCGCGATGCGCTGGAGCGAGTCGAAGGCGGGCCGGTCGACCGTGAACTCGCTGGACCAGCGGATGACGTTCGCGCCGGGCCGCCCCATCACGTCGCGGCTCGCCTCGCCGGCGCGCCCGCCCGGCGGCGAAGTGGTGGTGGCCGAAATCAGCGCCACGCGGCCCTTGGGCGTGTCCATGTACATGGGCGCGGTGGCCTCAGCGAGGTGCCTGCCGGTGCCGGCGTGGGGCATGTCGTAGTCGTCCAGGTGCTTTATGTTGGTCAGGATGCCGTTCTCGCCGAAGTCGTAGGAGTGGTTGTTCGCGCACCCGACCATGTTGATGCCCAGCCACTTCAGGTCCTCAATGTGCTTGGGGTCGCACCGCATGTAGGTGCCGCCCGGCCGGTGCGTGGGCGGGTCCTCGTAGTTGTGGAACAGCATCTCCGCGTTCGTGAACCGCACGTCCGCGCCGTGAAGATTCTCGCGCATCGTCAGGAATCGCGGTTCCCGGAAGATGGACATCCCCCGCGTTATCAGCGACTCCCCGGTTATCGCCATCGAAATATCGCCGCTTTCGGCCTCGTAGAGCATGGTCGTCCCTCCCAATTAGTTTGTCCGATGCCGAGCCGCCCTCGACGCCCCGGCCCGATGAATGCAGATTCTAGCAAACCCACGAAACCGAGACAAACGCCGGCCGGGGCGCTCCTTAGTTTAGTTGCCAAATCATCTATAATGGATACTTGAAACTTACCGAGGGGTTTGCCATGCGGAAAAAACTGACCATCACGCTTGATGCACAAGTGTACGACGATCTACACAGAGTAATCGGCCGCCGAAAGATAGGCCAATTCATTGAGACGCTCGTGCGCCCTCACGTCCTTCAAGAGGATGTGCAAGGGGACTTAGAGGCCGGCTATCGCGCGATGGCGGCGGATGAAGAGTACGAGGCGGAAGCTCTGGAATGGATAGAGGCAACTATAGGGGATGTGAGCGAAGATGTCGGGTGAAGTGTGGTTCTATGCGGTGAGCCGGATTACGGCCACAATGACGCTGACGGCCAAACCTAGCAAGCCGACGCACATGCCAATTGCCAGGCCCGCAATCCACCTGGTGAGTCGAGTCTCCAATTCGGCAATGTCAGATTTCGTAGCCAGATACGGCAAAGCCGTTTCAATGGCTGTCAGACGCTCTTCCAGTGTCGCCACAATTCCCTCCTCATGCGCCAGATGACCACAGCCTAGCGCGAATTGGTGTGTTCCGTCAATGCACTTGCTTGCGCGATTACCCCCTCCCCGACCGCTCCAGCAGCCAGTTGTGCGCCGCCAGCGTCGCCACCGCCAGCGCGATGGACACCCCCACCAGCCGCACTGCCGCGCCGCTGTCCCCCGACTGCACCTCCGTGAATATCGCCAGCGGCAGCGTCTGCGTCCGGCCGGGGATGTTGCCTGCCACGATGATAGTCGCCCCGAACTCCCCCAGCGCGCGCACGAACCCAAGCAGCACCCCCGCCAGGATGCCGGTGTAGGCCAGCGGCACGGTGATGGTGAAGAACACCCGCACCGGCCCGGCGCCCAAGCTGCGCGCCGAAGCCTCCAGCCGCTCGTCCACGCCCTCCATCGCAACCATCACCGCCCTCGCCATCAGAGGAAACGACACCACCGCCGCGGCGAGCGCCGCCGCGACCCACGTGAACACCAGGTCCACGCCCAGCAGCCCGTGCAGCGCCGACCCCACGGGCCCGTCACGCCCCAGCAGCAGCAGCAGGAAGTAGCCCACCGCCACGGGCGGAAGCGCCAGCGGCAGCGACACCACCAAGTCCACCACGAACCGCCCGCGTATCCGCTTCCTCACCATCAGCCATGCCAGGCCCAGCGCCAGCGGAAAGTTGACGGCGGTGGCCGCCGCCGCCACGCGCAGCGTCACCCCGATAGTCGTGATGTCCATTGAGTCCATACGTCAACTGCCGTCAACCGTCGAGACTGTATCAACCCTTCTATCTCTCCCTCTAATCTTAGTGTCCTTCGTGCCCTTCGTGGATAATCTCATCGTTCGCAGGGCCTCACGGCGTCACTGGCACAAACCCGTGCCGCCGGAATATCGCCTGCGCCGCCGGTTCTCGCAGAAACTCCACGAATCGAGCCGCCTGCCCCTGATTGGATGACCGGCCCACCACCGCCGCCGGGTACACTATCCGTTCATGGCTGCCCACCGGCACTATGTCCAGCGTCCGCACGCCACCCGCGGCCTCCGCGTCCGTCCGGTACACGATGGCCGCGTCCACGTTGCCCGACTGCACGTAGGCCAGCGCCGCGCGCACGTCCGGCGCGAACACCAGCCACCCGCCGGACGGCTCCCACAACCCCGCGCTCTCCAGCGCCTGTCGAGCGTACCGTCCCGCAGGCGCGAGCTCCGGGTCGGCCATCGCTATTCGCGCGCCGCCCTGCCCCACCAGCTTCGCCAGCGACTCCGGCGAGAGACTCCGCGACCGTGTCGCCACCACCAGCGTGTTGCCGAACAGCTCCGCCGGCTCCCCCGCTATCAGTCCTTCCGCGCGCAGCTCGTCCATCGGATGACTGCCTGCCGAGACGAACACGTCCGCGGGCGCGCCGCCGATTATCTGCCGCGCCAGGCTCTGCGAGCCGCCGTAGCTGAACGACACGTCCACGTCGCCGGTACGCTCGAACTCGCGCTCCACCTCGGCCATCACGTCCGCCAGGCTTGCCGCCGCAAGCACCAGTATCTCCGAACGCTCCGGCTCCCCGGCTGAACAGGCAACTGACGAGACTGCCAGCCACAAGGCGCAGAATAGCGTACATCCGCTGACCACCGGCCACCGGCCACCGGCCACTACTACCGGCCCCCTGACGCCGGCGCGCGCTCGGCGTGAGCCGGCCTCTCCCGCGCGGTGAGCGCGGCGACCACGCCCACCAACTGCACCGCCGTAGCCAGGAAGAACGCCATCTCCAGCGAGTGCGTCGTGTCGCTGATCCAGCCGCTCAGCACCGGCGCGATGAACGCGCTCGAAATGCCGATGGTGTTCATCACCCCCATCACCGTGCCCATGCCCACGCGCCCGGACGCGAAGGTGTGGTCGCCCGCCCAGGACACGATGATAGGATTCCACGCGAGCGCGCCCAGGAATCCGTATGCCGCGAACGCGCCCAGAATCGCCGGCGTCGAGTCCACCACGGCCACCACCGACAACATGACGCCCGACCCGCTCAGCATGGCCAGCGTCAGCCCCTTTCGCCCCAGCCTGTCCGAGAGCCGGCCCCACGTGAGCGCCCCCACCAGCGACGCCCCCGCGACCACCGACGTGAACACGCCCGCCCTGGTGATGGACATATCGTGTTGGTGCACCAGGAAGCTGGGCCCCCAGGTGAAGATGACCATGTAGGCGTACAGCGCGCAGAAGTTGGTGACGCACAACGGGATAAAGTCGCGATTTCGGAAGAGGAAGGCTAACCCTCCCTGCACCTTGGGAGCCGGCGGCACGCCCCGTATCGCTACCCCTATCAGCCCGGCCATGAGCAGCGTGGGCGCCAGCATGAACAGGTACGGCGCCCGCCAGCTATCCGCCACCGAGTACAGCAGCCCCGCCATCCCCAGTCCCAACGCAGACCCCAGCGCCATGCCGGACGTGACCACCGACGAGCTGGTGCCCCGCCACCGGGACGGCACCGAGCTTATCGTAATGCCGTAGGACCCCGCATAGTACGCGCCCGCCCCGAACCCCTGCACGCCCACGAACAGCAACAGCAGCAGGTAGCTCACGCTGAACAGCCCGATGCAGAACATCCCAAGCCCTATCATCAGATACATCACCACCAGCACCCTCTTCAGCCCGAACCGGTCCCCCAGCACGCCGGAGGGTATCTGCATGAAGACGTAGGTGATGAAATAGACGCTGGATATGGCCCCGCTCTGAGCGTCCGTCAGCCCGAAGTCGTCCGCGATAACCGGCAGCAGCGGAAACAGCAGGCTCCGGTCCAGGTACAGCACCGACCAGCCGAGCGCCAGCGCCGCCACGATGAGATGGACGCGCCACCTCTCGGCAAACGACCGCCGCTCTACCGTCTGTTCCGATTCACGCATGAACGCGATGTTAGCAAAGAGCCACCCCCCGCGACACCCCCGACTCCGCAAGTCCCTTCCCCCGTCATCCGTGCCATTCCGAGCGGAGCGCAGCGTAGCCGAGGAATCTATAGCGGTTGACTTAGCCTCAGCCAGCCGCTGTGCTATCGGATCCCTTCCCCCTTGATGGGGGAAGGTTAGGATGGGGGTGAGGGTGCCCACCCATCAATTTTGACTCTTAGAACAAAGTGTGCTAAACTTGCGCCGTTATCGGAATGCTGCTACAACACTCAGAAACCAACGATTGTGCACCAGTGAGGGCGGACGCCTTTCGGCGTCGCGCCCTCTTTTGTTTTTGGCGCGCTTTTCCGGCGCCCGCACCCGCTTCATTTTAGGAGGATTCGCCATCAAGCTGCCCAACATCACACGAATAATGGGGGGTGTGTTCAAACGCCCCCCTTCGCAAGAACCCGAAGTACGGCGCGAGGCCATTGTAGCCGAGCGTCCAAAGAGCCAGGTCGTCATATCGCTTCCCGGAGTAGAGTCGCCCAAGGTCAGGAACGGCACCCGGCGCGCGGCCCCGTCCCGCCGCGGCGAGAGGCCCGCGCGCCGGCGCCCGCCGCGTGATCGCGAACGTGACCTCGCCGAGCGGGACGGCCGGCAGCGCCCGGACCGTCCTCGCGCCCAGCGTCGCAGACGCCAGCGCGAAGCAGACGCCCTGGCCACGGAGCCGCGACCCGCTCCCACCCCGCCGGTCGCCGTCCCCTCGGACCTGCCCGACCAAGCCACCTTCGGCGAGCTCACCGTCTCCGGCGCCGTGGGCCACGCCCTCGAACGCATGGGATACTCCGAGCCTACCCCCATCCAGTCCAGCGTCATTCCCATCGCAACCCAGGGCCTCGACGCCGTGGGCCAGGCCCAGACAGGCACCGGCAAGACCGCCGCGTTCGGCATTCCCATCGTCGAGGTGATCGAAGGCGACTCCACCCAGATACAGGCGCTGGTGCTCACGCCCACGCGCGAGCTAGCCATGCAGGTCAGCGACGAAATTTCCAGCCTGGGACAGTTCGAGGGCGTGCGCTGCCTCACAGTGTACGGCGGCCAGTCCATGAACATCCAACTCGACGGCCTCCGCAGGCGTCCCCAGGTGGTGGTGGCGACGCCCGGCCGCCTCATGGACCACATGAGCCGCCGCACCATCAGCCTGTCCGACGTGCGCATCGTCGTCCTGGACGAGGCCGACCAGATGCTGGACATCGGCTTCATCGACGACATCGAGCGCATCCTCAGGGCCACGCCCAGGTCGCGCCAGACGCTCCTGTTCTCCGCCACCATGCCCGGCCCCATCCGCGGGCTGGCGCGGCGCTACCTCAACGACCCGGAGTGGATTCGGGTCGGCGGCGACGCGGAGCCTGTCGATGAGGTCGAGCAAATCTACTACGAGGTCGCCGCGCAAGACCGACAGGCCGCCCTCGACGGCCTGCTCGCGGACCATGACCGGGTGACCCAGGCGCTCATCTTCAGGCGCACCAAGATAGGCGTCGACCGGCTGGTGTACCACCTGGAGCGCGAGGGATTCGACGCAGAGGCCATCCACGGCGACATGACGCAGGCCCACCGCGAGCGAGTGATGCGCCGCTTCAGGGAGAAGCGGCTGCGAGTGCTCGTAGCCACCAACGTCGCCGCGCGCGGGCTGGACATCCCCGCCGTCTCCCACGTCATCAACTACGACATGCCCAGCAACCTGGAGGAGTACGTCCACCGCATCGGCAGAACGGCCCGCATGGGACGCCCCGGCACCGCCATCACCTTCGTATCGGACATGCTCGACCTCGCCACCCTGGACGCCATCCGCGACCACGTCGGCGACGGCCTGCGCCAGGAGCGCCTGGCCTTCCTCTACGGCTAGCTCCCGATTAGAGTCCCTTCCCCCTCGATGGGGGAAGGCTAGGATGGGGGTGATGAGCACGGCCGCCCGTTTCCGATTAGTCCCTTCCCCCTCGATGGGGGAAGGCTAGGATGGGGGTGACGAACGCGGCCGCCCGCTTCCGATTAGGCCCTTCCCCCTCGATGAGGGAAGGCTAGGATGGGGGTGATGAGCACGGCCGCCCGTTTCCGATTAGTCCCTTCCCCCTCGCAGGGGGAAGGTTAGGATGGGGGTGACAGACCCCCGCACTCACCGAGGGTACCACGTGTCCTCCGGCAGAACCCACAGACTCGTAAACCTGACCGCGCTGATAGTCCCCGGCGCGGTCGCTCTCGCTTGGTTCTTCGGCGAAGAATACTCCGTCGGCTGGTGGGAGAGCCTCGCCGCGCTGGGCGGCGGCTACCTGCTCTCCACCATCGGCATCAACCCCGACCAGGACATCGCGCGGCGCACCTTCGCCGAACGCAAGGGCCTGTGGGGCCTCTTCCTGTACATCTGGACGCTGCCATACGGCATCCTGTTCAAGCACCGCGGAATCAGCCACGAGCACGTCATCGGCACCATAACCCGCGTGCTCATCATGGGGCTGTGGATTCCCCCGGTGGTGATGCTCGTGGCGATGGAATTCGACTGGGTACCCGTGGCGCACTACTCCGGCTGGGTCTTCCTGGGCCTCACCGTGGCCGACTCCATGCACATCGCCGCCGACGGCGGCCGCCGCCAGCTCGAGCACACCGAGTAGGCTCGCAAAGGTCCCTTCCCCCTCGCAGGGGGAAGGTCAGGATGGGGGTGAAACAGTCCCCTCTCCCCCGCGTGGGAGAGGGTTAGGGTGAGGGGGCCTCCAGTGCCACGCCCCCTACCGCACCCGCTGTATCACCCGCCGCGTCGCGTCCACCAGCGTGTCCACGTGCTCGTCCTCGCTGAGCGCGCTCAGCGCGCCGCCAAGCAGCACGCCCTCGTTGAGCAGCCCCGTGAACAGCGCCTGGTTCAGCGCCTTGTCCCCCGTAAGCGTCGAACGGTAGTCCGTTATCTCCTCGGACGTGAAGTGGATGCCGAACAGCGACGCGATGCCCGTCACCTGCGCGGGCACCTCCAGCTCGTCGAACACCGCCCGCAGCTTGCCGCGCAGCGAATCGCCCAGGTCGCTCATCCGCGCGTACACCTCGGGCGTCAACTCCTCCATCACCACGCAGCCCGCCGCCATCGTCAGCGGGTTGCCGTTGAAGGTGCCCGCGTGCGCCAGCGTCGGCCCGTTCTCCGTCGGGTCGTACAGCGCCATCAGGTCCTCGCGCCCGCCGAACGCGCCCACCGGCGTCCCGCCGCCGATGATCTTGCCCATCGCCGTCATGTCCGGCGTAACTCCCATCAGTTCCTGCGCGCCGCCCGGCGCAACGCGGAGACTCTGCACCTCGTCGAAGATCAGGATTATCCCAAGCTCTTCGGTGACGTCGCGAATCCCCTGCAGGAACTCCTTATCGGCGGGCAGATAGCCGAAGCTGGACGAGATCGCCTCCATCACCAGGCAGGAAAGATCGTCCTTGTTCTCCCGGAGAATCCGCTCGCTCGTCGCCAGGTCGTTGTACGGAAGCACCACCACGTCCTCCAGCACGCTGGGCGGCAGGCCGTCGTACTCCGGCACAGGCGTCGTTCCGTTCGGGTCCAGGCTGGCCGCCGGCGGCGACACGCTCACCTGCACGTACTCGTGCGAGCCGTGATAGGCGCCCTCGAACTTCGCTATCTTGTGCCGCCCGGTGTGCGCTCGCGCGGCCCTTATCGCCATCAGCGTGCCCTCGGTGCCGGAGTTGGTGAACCGCACCCGCTCCAGCGACGGTATCCGCTCGCAAAGCATCCTGGCCAGCCGCGTCTGGTCCTCGGTGGGCACGCTGAACGCCGTGCCGAAGTCCGCCTTGTCCTGGATCGCCTTCACCACCCGCGGGTGGGCGTGCCCCAGGATGAGGCTGGTCGCGTTGATGACGTAATCGAGGTAGCTGTTGCCGTCTATGTCGTACAGGTACAGGCCCTCGCCCCTATCCGCGACGAACGGGTAAGGCGGAAAGTACTGAGCGCCCCGCGTGCTGCCTCCCGGCAGGTACTTCGCCGCCTCGGCGAGCACCTCCCTGGACCTGGGAGTGCTGGCCATGTAGCGGTCGATCTCCATCTGGTGCTGCTGTGTGGGCATGTGACCTCTCCTTGCCTGCCTCGATGACGCGCGGCCGGCGCGCCATGCCGTCGAACCCGTGGGAACACCGCCCATTATACGCCCAAACCACCCGCTTGGCTAACGGCCCCGCGCGCCACCGATTCCCGCCAAACAGGTCGCTGAGCGAGTGGTATAATAGCCCTATCAGTGATAGGTTTAGCCTTGCGGCCCGCAGGCGCTTAGCAAGGCCGCCTTCACATCCCAGGAGCGGGGGCCGCACCCGCCGCGCGAACCGCGCCCCCGTCCCCGCTCCGCACCAATGACCGCCCCAGGAGCCACACATGGTAACCACCAAGACAGAGTTCGGGAACATCAGGCCGACGCAGATCGAAGAGGAGATGCGCAGCTCCTACCTCGACTACGCCATGAGCGTGATCGTGTCCAGGGCGCTCCCCGACGTCCGCGACGGCCTGAAGCCCGTACAGCGGCGCATCCTCTACGCCATGCACGAGTTGGGCATGAGGCCCAACGCCGCATACAAAAAGAGCGCCCGTCTCGTCGGCGAGGTGCTCGGCAAGTACCACCCGCACAACGACGCCGCCGTGTACGACGCCATGGTGCGCATGGCGCAGGAATGGTCCATGCGCCTGCCGCTTGTGGACGGACAGGGCAACTTCGGCAGCGTGGACGGCGACCCGCCCGCGGCGCTGCGCTACACCGAGGCTAGGCTTGCCACGCCCGCCGAGGAGATGCTCGCCAACCTCGATCAGGACACCGTCGACTTCATCGACAATTTCGACGGCTCGCTCCGTGAACCCACGGTGCTGCCCGCCCGACTGCCCAACCTGCTAATCAACGGCGCGTCCGGCATTGCCGTCGGCATGGCCACCAACATCCCACCGCACAACCCCGCCGAGGTGTGCGACGCCGTTATCCAGCTCATAGACAAGCCCGACAGCACCCCGGAAGAGCTCATGCGCCACGTCAAGGGCCCCGACTTCCCCACCGGCGGCATGATTATGGGCCGCGAGGGCATCCGCAACGCCTACATCTCCGGGCGCGGCCAGATTATCATGCGCGCCAGGGCCGAGGTCGAAGATACCCCGCGCTCGCGCCGGCTCAAGATAGTCGTATCCGAGCTGCCCTACCAGGTCAACAAGGCCACGCTCGTGGAGAAGATAGCCCAGCTTGCCAAGGACAAGCGCATCGACGGCATAGCCGAGATACGCGACGAGTCCAACCGCGACGGTATGCGCATGGTCATCGAGCTGCGCGGCGGCGTCCAGCCCATGGTGGTGCTCAACAACCTGTACAAGCTCACCGCCATGCAGAGCACCTTCTCCGCCAACATGCTCGCCCTTGTCGGCGGCACCCCCGAAACCATCACCCTCAAGGCCGCCCTGCAGAACTTCATCGCCTTCCGCGAGCAGGTAGTCGTGCGGCGCACCGAGTACGACCTCAAGCGCGCCAGGGAGCGAGCGCACATACTCGCCGGACTCCGCGTCGCCATCAGCAACCTGGACCGCGTGATCCAACTCATACGCGGCTCCGCCGATGCGGAAGCCGCGCGAGACGGCCTGATAAACGAGTTCGGCCTGGACGAGGTGCAGGCCCGCGCCATCCTCGACATGCAGCTCCGTCGCATCGCCGCCCTCGAGCGCGAGCGTCTGGAGACCGAGTACCGCGAGCTCCAGGAGAGCATACGCGGCATGGAGGAGTTGCTCGCCAGCCCCAAGAAGATACTGACCGAAGTCAAGAAGGAGACCCGCAAGGTCAAGAAGAGCTTTGGGGAGGAGCGCCGCACCGAAATCAGCAACGAGGGCCACGACATCAGCCGCGAGGAGTTGGAGCCTCACGAGCAACTGGTCGTCACCTTCAGCCAGGGCGGCTACATCAAGCGCATCGCCGCCGATACCTACCGCAACCAGCACCGCGGCGGCAAGGGCGTCTCCAGCATGAACACCAAGGATGACGACCCGGTGAAGCACATCCTCGTCGTGGACAGCCACGACCGGCTCTTGTTCTTCACCAACACCGGCCGCATCCTCTCCATCAAGGCCTACGAGCTACGCCCAGACACCTCCCGCAACACCCGCGGCGTGCCCGTGTTCAACGTGCTGCCCATCTCCGACGCCGAGCGCGTGAACGCCATCATCGGCGTCGCCGGCCTCAACGAGGATAACTCCTACCTCGTCATGGCCACCAAGAAGGGCAAGATAAAGCGCGTCTCGCTAAGCGAGATTTCTACCATCAGGCCTTCCGGAATCAAGATAATGTCCTTCAACAGCGACGACGAGTTGGTCACAGCGCGCCTCGCCAATGAGGATGACCACATAGTCATGGTCACAGAGGACGGCATGTCCATCAGGTTCCCCGCCTCGGAGGTGCGGGCCATGGGCAGGTCGGCCAGGGGTGTGATAGGCATGAACCTGCAGCGATTCTCCAAGCCGCGAAAGGGTTCCAAGGCAAAGCCCAGGCGCTTGGCAGACGCCGAGGTCGTCGCCATGGACGTGGCCAGGCCGGACAGCAAGCTGCTGGTCATCGGCAAGCACGGCTACGGCAAGCTCACCGACATGGACCTGTACCGCCAGCAGGGCAGGGCCGGCCTCGGAATCAAGACGCTGGCCACCACCGGCAAGGCCGGCCCCGTCGCCGACGCCAAGGTCATCGAGGACGGCATGGAGATATACGTGGTGTCCGAGCAGGCGCAGGTGCTCAGGACCAGCACGTCGGAAATACGAAACACCGGCCGCATTGCCCAGGGCGTTACCATCTTCAACCTGCGTCCCGGCGACGCCGTCGCGTCCGTAGCCTGCGTCAGCGGCCTCACCAAGCCCAAGGCGTAGCACACCGGAACCAACCGAAAGGCACCCACATGAGAGGTAAAGACCTGCTGACCCTCGCCGACCTCGAACCCGAGGAGGTCAAACTCCTCGTCGAGAGCGCCGACGAACTGAAGCGCGGCAAGCAAGCGCGCCCCCTCGAGGGCAAGACCATCGCGCTCATTTTCGAGAAGCCGTCCTTGCGAACCCGCGTCAGCTTCGAGGTCGGCATCCGCCAGATGGGCGGCGACTGCATCTACCTCAGCCAGTCCGACATCGGCCTCGGCGTCCGCGAGCCCGTATCCGACGTCGCGCGCGTCCTCGAACGCCTCGTCGATGGCATCGTGGCCCGCGTCTTCTCCCACCGCAGCCTCGAAATCCTCGGCGAGCGCGCCTCCATACCCGTCATCAACGCGCTATCCGACATCGGCCACCCCTGCCAGGCCGTCGGCGACCTCCTGACGATGTACGAGCGCCGCGGCAGCCTCGACGGCCTCAACGTCGCCTTCGTCGGCGACGGCAACAACATCGCCGGAAGCCTCGCCCTCGGCTGCGCCTCCGTCGGCGCCAACTTCACCGTCGCCAGCCCCCCCGACTACCGCATACCCTCCATGGTCTGGCAGGAGGCCGAACGCCGCGCCGCCCTCAGCGAATCCAGGCTGGACTGGACGCCCGAACCGCCCGACGGCGTTCGCGACGCCGACGTGGTGTACACCGACGTCTGGGTGAGCATGGGCCAGGAGGAGGAAAGCGCCGAGCGACTGGAGGCCTTCTCAGGCTACCGCGTCGACGAGGCCCTGATGGACAAGGCCCGGCCCGGCGCCCTGTTCATGCACGACATGCCCGCCCACAGGGGCGAGGAGATTTCCGAAGACATGCTGGATCATCCCGGCTCGGTCGTGTTTCAACAGGCCGAGAACCGCCTGCACGGCCAGAAGGCCATCCTCGCCCGGCTCTTCTCCTGACGCCAAAAGTCCCTTCCCCCTCAATGGGGGAAGATTAGTGCCGGCCCCGTACTCGATACGGGGATGGGGGTCACAGAGCGCCACGCCATGCTCACTACTCCAAAGCCCACCGTCGCAATCGTGGGACGGCCCAACGTAGGCAAGTCCACGCTTTTCAACCGGCTCGTCGGACGCCGCGACGCCATCGAGTCCGAGACCGCCGGCACCACGCGCGACCGCGTTATCGGCGAGACCGAGTGGGCAGGCAAGTCCTTTGTCCTCGTGGACACCGGCGGCATCGACCGCTTCCCCGAGACTGACCTCTGGCAGGGCGTGCGACACCAGATAGACATCGCCCTCGATGACGCCGACGTTATCGTGATGGTCGCCGACGCCGAGGCCGGACTCACCGCGCCCGACAGGGACGCCGCCGACTCTCTCCGCGCCGTCGGCAAACCCATCGTTCTCGCCGTGAACAAGGCCGACAATCCCCAACGCGAGACCCTCGCCCTCGAGTTCTACGAGCTCGGACTCGGCGAACCCATCCCCCTGAGCGCCTACCACAACATCGGCGTCGACGACCTGATGGCCCGCGTCGCCGAAATCACCCCCGAACCGTCATACCACCCCGACGTCGAGGCCGACCTCCGCCTCGCCATCGTGGGCCGCACCAACGTCGGCAAGTCCATGCTACTCAACGCCATCACCGGCGGCCACCGCGCCATCGTTAGCGAGATTCCCGGCACCACCCGCGACTCGCTCGACGAGCTCATCGAGTTCGAGGGACGCTCCGTGCAGCTCATAGACACCGCCGGCATGAGACGCCGGGGCCGCACCGAACCCGGCATCGAACGCTACAGCGTCCTCCGCTCCATGCGCGCCATAGACCGCGCCGACGTGGCCGTGCTCGTCCTCGACGCCTCGGAGTTCGCCACCAACCAGGACACCCACGTCGCCAGCTACGTCCTGGACGCATACAAGGGCATCGTAATAGCCGTGAACAAGTGGGACCTCGCGCCCGAACTGTCCCTGGACCGCGAGGCCGCCACCCAGGAGCTGCGCCGCCGCTTCAGGTTCGCGTCCTTCGCCCCCGTCTGCTTCACCTCCGGCCTGCGTCGGGAGGGCATAGAGGAGCTTCTGCGCACCGCCTGGGAGGTATTCGAGGAGTGCGGCAAGAGCCTGCCCCGCTACGAGCTTCGCCGCCAGGTGCTCAACGCCGTCGCCGACCATCCGCCCGCGTCGTCCGGCAGGCGCGCCCTGAAAATCTACGGCGTGACCCAGGACAACACCTTGCCGCCAAGCTTCACCTTCTACGTCAACAGCTCAAGCCTCGCCCACTTCTCGTACACGCGCTACCTCGAAAACCGGCTCCGCGAGGCATTCGTCTTCAAGGGCAGCCCCCTCCGAATGCGCTTCAAAGGCAGGGGAGAACAGTGAACGATTACCTGATTCTGGTCATCCTGATCCTGGTCTGCTACCTGCTCGGCTCGATACCCTTCGGCCTGATTGCGGGCAAGCTGTTCCGGCGCATCGACGTCCGCGAACACGGCAGCGGCAGCACCGGCATGACCAACGTAATCCGCACCGTGGGCTTCCCGGTCGGCGCGCTCGTGCTGCTGCTGGACATGGGCAAGGGCGTGGGCTCCATCGCGCTCGCCCGCTACGGCTTGGACGCGCCGGAAGCGGCCCAGGCCGCCGCCGGCCTCGCCGCCATCGCCGGCCACAACTGGCCCGTGTTCATCGGCTTTCGCGGCGGACGCGGCACCGCCACCGGCTGGGGTTCGCTGCTCCTGCTATGGCCCATCGCCGGACTCGTCGCCAGCGTAGTCGGCCTCTCCCTCGTCGCCCTCACGCGCTACGTCTCGCTCGGCTCGGTCACCGCCACCCTGGTAGGCTGCGCCCTACTCGCCGCCATGTGCCTCATCGGAGCCGCGCCCATGGGCTTCATCTGGTTCGCCGCCATAGGCTGCGCCTTCGTAGTCGGAAAGCACCGCGGAAACATCGAGCGCCTGCTCAAAGGCGAAGAGCGCAAACTCGGCCAATCCACCTGAAGGGCTTCCTCAAAGTCCCTTCCCCCTTGATGGGGGAAGGTTAGGATGGGGGTGACGTCGCCAGCGCAACGCTGTTATTCTCAAAACATACCCCTGTCAGGGGGGGCTTGGAGGAAAGTCACCTAGTAAACTGACACAGGTTCTCCGCCTGACCGCCCCTGCCCATCCAAGCTCCGAGTGTGGTAAAGTGCCCACGAGGTGTGCCGCCATGGACAGTGGCTTTCACAGACTTATCATAACTTACTTCATCAGTACGGTTGCGATCCTCTTGGCGTTCCAGGCGGTGTTAGTCGCAATCATATTCAAACTGTAGATCTATGGCCGCAATTGGCATAGTAGGCACAGGCGCATGGGGCACAACCCTCGCCATAATCACCGCGAGGCGCGGCCACCGGGTGCGCCTGCTCGCCCGCACCGAAGCCGAGGCCCGCACCCTCATCGACGACGGCGAGCAGTCCCGCTTCCTACCAGGCGCGCCCTTCCCCGACGGCCTGCGCGTCACCTCCTCCCCCCGTGACGCGCTCGGCGACGCCGACCTCGTCATCATCGCCACGCCCTCCCGAGCCTTCCGCCAGAACGTGAACGGCGTTTCCGGCCACATCTCCGAGCGCGCCATCGTCGTCAGCGCGACGAAGGGCATCGAGATAGCCACCGGCAAGCGCATGAGCCAGGTCCTGGAAGACGAGCTACCCGAGCCGCTCCGCCCAGGCGTGTGCGTCCTCTCCGGCCCCAACCTCGCCCGCGAGATAATCGAGGAGCGGCCCGCCTCCACCGTGATAGCCTCCCGCAACCCCGACGCGGCCCGAACGGCCCAGCACATCGTCAACTCGCCGCGGTTCCGCGTGTACACCAACGACGACGTGGTCGGCGTCGAGTTCGGCGGGGCGCTCAAGAACATCATCGCCCTCGGAGCCGGCGTCTGCGAAGGACTCGGCCTCGGTGACAACGCAAAGGCCGGCTTCATCACCAGGGGCCTCGCCGAAATCGCCCGCCTCAGCGTCGCCGCCGGCGCCAACCCGCTGACCCTGTCCGGACTCGCCGGCATGGGCGACCTCATCGCCACCTGCGCCAGCCCCCTCAGCCGAAACCACCAGTTCGGCGTCCAGCTATCCAAGGGCCGAACGCTAGAGCAGATACGAGCCTCCATGACCAGCGTGGCCGAGGGCGTGGACACCACCGCCGCCGCCGTGCCGCTCGCCGCCCGCTTGGACGTCGAGATGCCCATAGCCCAAGCCACCCACCGCGTCCTCTTCGACGGCGCCAAAGTAACCGAGGTCATATCCGACCTCCTTGAACGCGCCCCCCGCCCCGAGCTAACCGGCCTGGAAGCCTAGCGCCCGGCACAGCTAGGAAGGCCCCTCTGAACTAATGGACGAAATCCCCCAGTTGATCGACGCCAAGCACGTCTCAGACTACAAAGTCTGGGTCAAGTTCAGGGACGGCGCGGAAGGAGTGATCGACCTCAAGGACGAGATTTGGGGGCTGGTCTTCGAGCCGCTCAAAGACCCGGCGTACTTCGCCACCGTGCGGCTGAGCTTCGAGTGGAACTGCATCTGCTGGGACAACGGCGCTGACTTCGCGCCGGAGTGGCTCTACGAGGCGGTCACCGGAATGAGAGTCTAACTGCACCCGCCCACCGCGTACACCAGCGTCACCCAGTCACCGTCCACCACGTCCTCCGCCAGCGCCGCCCCCGCGTCCGCCATCGCACGCTCCACCACCGCCCTGTTGTCCGCGATTATCCCCGACGCGATGACGTAGCCCCCGTGCTTAACCACCCTCACCAGCTCGCCCGCCGACTCCGACACCACCTTCGCCGAGATGTTCGCCACCGCCACGTCGAACTCGCCCGCCCGCGCTTCCGGTCGCGGCAGCGTCCCCTCGACCACCCGCACGTTGTGCTCCACCCCGTTCACCTGCGCGTTCCGCTTCGCCACCCGCACCGCCGACGAATCCGCCTCCACCCCCAGCACGCTGCTCGCCCCCAGCTTGGACGCCGCGATGGACAGTATCCCCGAGCCGCACCCGAAGTCCAGCACCGTCGCCCCCGGCGCCACCAGCCGCTCCAGCGCCTCCAGGCACGACCGCGTCGTCGGGTGGTGCCCGGTGCCGAACGCCATCCCCGGGTCCAGCACGATCACCACGTCCTCGGCCTGCGGTTCATATTCCCGCCAGGTCGGCTTGACCACCAGCCGCCGCCCGACGCGCAGCACGTGGAAGTGCTCCTTCCAGCTATTCTGCCACTCGTCCTCGTCCACCGTCCGCGCCACCAGCTCCGTCACCGGCCCCACGTGCGCCACCAGGCGCACGCCAACGTCGATGAGGTTGCGCCGCTCGTCCGTGGACTCGTTGATGGGGAGGTAGGTCTTGAGCGTCACCCAGGCCGTCTCGCTGGGCGTCTCGCCCTCGTCGGGATTGAAGCCGCCCTCCTGCTCCAGCGCCACTCCGCCGTGCCCGTATCGGTAGAAGATGTGGGACAGCGGCTCGACGAACTCGGGCGGCGCGCTGACGCTCAGCTCCAGCCACTTCACAGCCGCACCTAGCCGCCTGCGAGAGCGTCCTTGATCTTGCGGAGCCAACCCTTGTCCCGCTCCGGCGCGTCCACCCCAAAGCTCAGCGCCAGCTCGCGGAACAGCCTCACCTGCTCCTCGTTGAGCGATTCGGGCGTATCCACGATCACCTGCACGAGCTGGTCGCCCCGCCGGTTCCGCCGCAGATGCGGCACGCCCTTGCCCCTGTAGCGCAACACCTCGCCGCTCTGTATGCCCGGCGGAATGTTCACCTGCAAGCCGTCCTCGTCTTCCAGGGTCGGCGCTTTCAGGTCGGCCCCCAGCGCCGCCTGCGCCACGTTGATGCGCATCGTGTACAGGATGTCGTTGCCGTTCCGTTCGAAGTATTCGTGCGGACTCACCCGCAGCGACACGTACAGGTCGCCCGGACGCCCGCCGTTCGCGCCGTGGTCCGCCTCGCCGCTCAGCCGTATCTGCGTGCCGGAGTCCACCCCCGCGGGCACCGACACCTCCAGCTTGCGCCGCCGCTGCTCCCGACCGGCCCCCCGGCAGTTCTCGCACGGGTCCGAGATAACCTTACCCTCGCCCTGGCACGACCCGCACGTCGTCACCTGGCTGAACTGGCCGAAAATCCCCTGGTGCGACCGCCGAATCCGGCCCTGCCCGTTGCAGTTGGGGCACCTTGTCGGCGTGCTGCCCGGCGCGCTCCGGCTGCCCCGGCACTTCCCGCACACCTCGATGCGCCCGACGTCGATCTCCCTATCCACGCCGAACACCGCCTCGTCGAACGACAGGTCGATAACCATCTCCCGGTCGGCGCCCCGCCGCGGCGCGTTCGCCCGCGCCGTCGTCGGACCGCCTCCGAAGAAGGCGTCGAAGATGTCGCCGAACCCGCCGAAGTTGTCGAACCCCTCGAAGCCGCGCCCCCCGTTGCCCGTCACGCCCGCGTGCCCGAACTGGTCGTAGCTCGCGCGCTTCTTCGCGTCCGACAGCACCTGGTACGCCTCGTTGATCTCCTTGAACTTGTCCGTGGCGTCCGCCGACTTGTTCCGGTCCGGGTGGTACTCCAGCGCCTTCTTGCGAAACGCCTGCCGGACCTCCTCCTCGGAGGCCCCGCGCGCCACGTCCAGCACCTCGTAATAATCTCGCTTCTGAGTAGTCATCTACAGTCCAGGACTCGACCCGCGCTACGGTTCGTTGATATGCTCACCCCGGCGCGGCGCAGACAGGGTGACATGCGTGGTTGCACACCTACCGAATTATAGCCACCGCCGCCAACCCTTTACAACCCACGCAGCGCACTGGTATCTACTCAGACTTCGTGATTCCAGAAAGTCCCTTCCCCCTCGCAGGGGGAAGGTTAGGATGGGGGTGACGCCTCAACCGTGCGCACGTAGGGGCAATCCCTTGTGGTTGCCCCCGTTGGTCATCACACTCATGGTGCCTGCAGCGGACGCCTCAACGCATGGGGCGCCAACTAGGATGATACAGGTTCCTCGCCCTGGCAACTGTTCAGATGTGGCGTTATCCAGAAGTCCCTTCCCCCTTGATGGGCTGACAGGGGTATGTTTGGGGCGTGAGCCTTCCGAAAAGTTCCTTCCCCCTTGATGGGGGAAGGTTAGGATGGGGGTGACGTCGCCAGCGCAACGCTGTTATTCTCAAAACATACCCCTGTTAGCCCTTGATGGGGGAAGGCTAGGATGGGGGTGACGTCGCCCGCACCCGTATCGCGTGATGCCCCGTCGCCCCGCTCGGCAGCGACTTCCTCACCTCCGCCGTCTGCACCGCGCCCGTCCCGTCCGTCGCGCGCACTCGCACCCCGAACTCCCCCGCTCCGGGCGCCGGCACGTCAGCCCGCCAGATGACCCACGTGTACGGCGAAAGCGGCTCGCTTATGCTGCCCGCCGCCGTCCACGTCGTCCCGTCGTCCAGGCTCACCTCCACGTTCGATATGCCCCTGTCCCCCGCGAACGCCACGCCGCCCAGCGACACCGTCCCGCCCTCGATCACCGACTCGTGCGACGGCACGTCGATGCGAGAGAACGTCTTCACCCACGGCACGTCCGTCCAGCCCCGCTGCTGCCAGTACCCCCGGAAGTCCTGCGCCACCGGCTCGATCTTCGTCAGCCACTTCACGTGCTTCAGCCCGAAAAACCCCGGCACTATCAGCCTCGCCGGAAAGCCGTGCTTGCTCGGCAGCGGCTCACCGTTCATCTCGTAGGCCACCATCACCTCGTCCCGCATCGCCATCTCAAGCGGTATGCTCTCGCTGTAGCCGTCCTGCGCGTAAAACGCGATGTCCACCACGCCCGGCTTCACTCTCGCCCGCTCCAGGAACGCCCGCAGCGGAACCCCCTTCCACTTCGCGTTGCTAATCAGGTCGCCGCCCACCAGGTTGCTGATGCACTCCAGCGTCACGTACTCCTCCACCGAAGGCAGCGCGATTAGCTGCTGGTAATCGACCCAGTACGGAACCTCCACCTCCCCGTCTATCTCGAGTATCCACCCCTGCTCCTTCACCGTCGGATCGATGAAATTCTTGGAGACGATGTAGAACTCGTCGTTCGGCGTCACCTCCGTGGACAGCACCCCCTGCGACCGGAACGACCCGCTCGTTCCCACCTGCCCGCCCAGCCTGTCCGTCGCCAGCTTCAGCCCGATAGCCACCCCCGCGATAACCGCCGCCCACACGCCCGCCTTCTTCAGAAAGGCCCGCCTGTCCGACGTCCCGACCGACACCTCCGCCGTCGCGTCCTGCGTCTCGCCCGAAAAGAAGAACCCGATAACCAGCGCGTACACCAACGCCGACCCGACCGACGTCACCTGGAACCCGACCGCGCCGCCCGGCACGTCGATGCCGAACAGCCCGCCGCCGAACAGCGGCACCAGCGCCACCTGCGCCGCCAGCCACAGCGCCAGCCCGAACCCTGCCGCGTACACCCACACCCACATCTCCGACGACGCGCGCCACGCGACGTACCGTCCGTACAGTGCGGCCAGCGCGCCGCCAGCGACCACCTGCGCCGCCACCAGCCCCGCGAACATCAGCGGCTTAGCGTTGAACAGCAGATTCTCCAGCAGCAGGTCGAACAACTCCGGCGGCAGGTGCATCGTAAACCAGTCCGCCGCGAGCTCCGGCATCGACAGCGCCCTCACCACCGAACGCACCGCAAACGTGAACAGCGCCATCCCCACGGCCCCAAGCGCCCCCCACAAAAAGTGCCTGCGCACGTCCACCCATCCAGTCCCGTTCATGTCACCCCTATCACCCATCGAATATCCCCAGCGTCAAACTTGCAACCCCTATTCATCCAATATACCCAATCCAACCCTCCCCACGCCACCTCACCATCAACTGTGAACCTGTAACAGTTTAGTCGGTCATGCACATGTAGGGGCAATCCCTTGTGGTTGCCCCCGTTGGTCATCGCGCTCATGGTGCCTGCAACGGACGCCTCAACGCACGGAGCACCGACTAAGCTGATACAGACTCATCAACTGTGTCCTGTACCCCCTCGCCTACCGCTTGTCCCTTCCCCCTTGATGGGGGAAGGTTAGGATGGGGGTGACGTTGCCCACCCCACCTCCCTTGCCATTCCGAGCACTACCCTACTGCCATTCCGAGCGTAGCCGAGGAATCTAGGGTTCTTGCCACTCACGCCCCCGATCCCCTACCTCCCCCTCATCTTCGCGCCCTTCGTGCCCTTCGTGGATAATCCCTCGCCGCCAACCCTCTTGAAATCTCCGCACATACGTACTATTCTCTTTTCCATGATACGTCACCACATCCATCCGGACACTGCCAAAGCCCCGGCCGAGACCTCCCGCCGGCTCCACCACCTGTATCGTGCCGGTTTCACCCTGACTCTTTTCTGTTTTGTCCGTGTCACCAGGCGTTGCATACTAACTGGCCTCCCAGCTATGGCGCCAGCCGAAAACAAGACACTTGGCACAGCACGATACACACATTTCCGCCAGTCCCACCTGGGGCGATCGTCAGGCGTAAAGAGCGTGGCCGCCGCCCTTGCCCAAACGTCGCCCATGGCCCACAATTCGGGGTGTAGTCTCACTCCACGCGGACGCCACGCCATGAAGACCCTCTACATCGTCGGCACCCCCATAGGCAACCTCGAGGACGTCACCCTCCGCGCCCTCAGGATCCTCCGCGACGCCAGCCTCATCGCCGCCGAGGACACCCGCGTGACCCGCCGCCTGCTCGCCCGCTACGGCATCGACACGCCGCTCGTCAGCTACCACGAGCACAGCGGCCCGGCCCGCCTCGAAGCCGTCCTGAGCGCCCTGCGCGAGGGCGACGTGGCCCTCGTAACGGACGCCGGTATGCCCGCCGTCAACGACCCCGGCCCCCATCTCGCCCGCGAGGCCGCCGCCGCCGGAGCGTCCGTCGTCGTCGTCCCCGGCCCGTCCGCGCTCACCGCCGCCCTCGCCGTGTCCGGCATAGCTGCGCCGACGTTCACCCATCTCGGCTTCCTCCCCCGCCGCGTCGCCGACCGCCGCCGCCTGCTGGACTCGCTGGCGCGCCATCCCGCGCCACTCGTCGCCTTCGAGACACCCCACCGGCTGCGCGCCGCCCTCCAGGACGCGCTCGACGCCCTCGGCGACCGCAACGTCGCCGTATGCCGCGAGCTAACCAAGCTCCATGAGGAAACCTTCCGGGGAACCCTCTCCCAGGCGCTCGCCCATTTCGCCGAACCGCGCGGCGAGTTCACACTGGTCATCCAAGGCGCTCCCGAAAGCCATGCCGACGCCGCAGACCGCGAAGACGCCGCCCGCCGCCTGCTATCTCAACTGCGCGCCGAGGGCGCCACCGCCCGGGACGCCACCACCCGCGCCGCGTCCGAGTGCGGCATCAGCCGCAGCGCCGCCTACAGGCTCTGGCTCGAATTCGGCCAAGACACCGACCGTTTGTGATAACATTAGCAATCTATCCGGGATCTCGGGGTAACCCATGACCGAGCGCATACTGGTCGCCGTCGCGTGGCCCTACGCCAACGGCTCGATCCACATAGGCCAGGTGGCCGGCTGCTACCTGCCCGCCGACATATTCGCCCGCTACCACCGCATGAAGGGCAGCGAGGTGCTCATGGTGTCCGGCTCCGACGCACACGGCACCCCCGTGACCCTCACCGCCGAACAGCGCGGCGTCACCCCCGAGCAGGTTTACGAGGAGTACCAGGCCGAGTTCCTCGATAACTGGGAGAGGTTCGGAATCACCTTCGACCTCTTCACCACCACACACACCGAGAACCACCAGCACGTCGCCCAGGACATCTTCTCCCGGCTCTACGAGCGCGGCCACATCTACAAGAGCACCATGGAGATGCCCTACTGCGACTCAGAGAACCGCTTCCTGGCCGACCGCTACGTCGAAGGCGTCTGCCCCCACTGCGACTTCGACGGCGCTCGCGGCGACCAGTGCGACAACTGCGGCCGCACCCTGGACCCACGCGACCTCAAGGGCATCGCCTGCCGCATCTGCGGCAGCACCCCTGAGTTCGCCGATACCGAGCACTTCTTCCTGAAACTGGTCGGCTTCGAAGACACGCTGCTGGAGTGGTCGCGCAAGCAGGAGCACTGGAAGTCGAACGTCAAGAACTTCACCATCGCCTTCCTCGAGGGTGGCCTCCGCGACCGCGCCATAACCCGCGACATCGACTGGGGCGTTCCCCTGCCGCTGGACGGCTACGACGGCAAGCGCATCTACGTCTGGTTCGAGGCCGTCATCGGCTACCTCTCCGCATCCATCGAGTGGGCCAGGAACCGAGGCGAGCCCGACCGCTGGGAGGACTTCTGGAAGGGCGAAAGCCGCTCGTACTACTTCATGGGCAAGGACAACATACCCTTCCACACCATCATCTGGCCCGCCCTGCTCCTCGGCTACGGCGGCCTCAACCTGCCCTTCGACGTGCCCGCCAACGAGTACATGAACCTCGAGGGCTTCAAGCTCTCCACAAGCCGCAACTGGGCCATCTGGCTGCCCGAGTACCTGGACCGCTACGACCCCGACCCGCTGCGCTACGTGATAGCCGCCGGTATGCCCGAAACCAGCGACTCCGATTTCTCGTGGCGCGAGTACGTCAGGCGCAACAACGACGAGTTGGTGGCCACCTACGGTAACCTCGTCCACCGCGTGTTGACAATGGTGAACCGCAACTTCGACGGCGTGGTGCCCGAGCCCGGCGAACCCGACGACGCCAGCGCCGCCCTACTGGACGAGGCCCGCGAACGCTTCGCCCAGGCCACCGCCAATCTCGAGGCCGTCCGCTTCAGGCTCGCCCTCAACACCGCCATGGGCCTCGCCCAGGCCGCCAACCGCTACCTCGAACAGGCCGCCCCCTGGCGCGCCGTCCGCGAAGACCGCGCCAAGGCCGGCGCCGCCCTCTGGACAGGACTCGCCATCATCGACTGCCTCAAGACGCTGCTCTACCCATTCATACCCTTCAGCTCACAGCGCGTCCACGCCATGCTCGGATTCGAGGGAAGCGTGAAGGACGCCGGCTGGGCCTGGGACCCCGCCGCGACCGTGCCCGGAAGGCGCGTCGGCCGTGCGGAGCCGCTCTTCGTCAAGCTCGATGAGGCCGTGGCCGAATCCGAGACGCAGCGGCTTGGCGCCTGAGCCGCCGCCGGAACTCACACATTGCAAGTAGCCACCACCATCTACGCGCCCATCGAAGACCGCCTCGCCCGCGTGGAAGCCAACCTCAGGGCGCTGCCGGAGATACGCTCAGACTTCCTCGCAAGGCTCCTCTCCCACGTCTTCGACACCGTCGGCAAGCGGATGCGCCCCGCCCTCACGCTGCTGTCATCCTCCTTCCACGACCACGACCCCCGCGTGACCGAGATAATGGCGACGGCGGTAGAAGCCCTGCACATCGCCACCCTCGTCCACGACGACACCGTGGACGACTCCAGCGTCCGGCGCGGCAGGGCCACCCTCAACAGCCTGTGGGGCCGCAACGCCGCCGTGCTCGCCGGCGACTACATCTTCGCCAAGTCCGCCACCTACGTCTGCGACACCGGCGACATTCGCGTAATCCGCCGCTTCTCCGAAACGATCATGGAACTGTCCACCGGCGAGCTCCAGGAGATGTCCGCGGCCTACAACGCCGAACAGACGATGGAGCAGTACCTGGAACGCATCTACAACAAGACCGCCTCCCTGTTCACCACCGCCTGCCAGTCCGGGGCCATCCTCAGCGGCGCGCCCGACGACCAGGTAGCCGCCCTTAAGGACTACGGCTACAACCTCGGCATGGCCTTCCAGATAATGGACGACATCTTGGATTTCGAGGCGTCTGAGGAGGACGTGGGCAAGCCCGTCGGCAACGACCTCTCCCACGGCACCGTCACCCTTCCGGTCATGATGGCCCTGCGCAACCAACCCGACGACAACCCGGTCCGGGCGCTGTTCGACAATCCCCGGCGACGAGCGAAGCCTGGGCCTCGCCGTGGAGTTCATCGTCGGCTCCACCGCCATCGAAGAGTCCTACATAGTCGCCGCCGACTACTGCCGCGCCGCCCGCCGACAGCTCGACGCCCTCCCCGACACCCCAGCCCGCGCCTCCCTCGCCGACCTCGTCGACTACGTAAACACCATGCGCGCATAGCCCCTCCGCCTAGGTCCCTCCCTCCCTTCACTACTGCCATTCCGAGCGCATCACTACCGTCATTCCGAGCGGAGCGCAGCGTAGCCGAGGAATCTAGGGCACCTGCCCCCGCGTCAACCACGCCGTAGTGCCGAGTCTGAACCCGCCGTTCCCTAGTCCCTTCCCCCTCGCAGGGGGAAGAGCCTGCCCTGAGCCTGCCGAAGGGTCAGGATGGGGGTGCACGCCCACCTACCCCACCACCCGCGCCCTGATCCTCCCAATCTCCTCCGCCGCAACCGAGGTCGGGTCCGCGTCCAGCAACGCGAAGTCCGCCAGCTTCCCCACCTCGATCGACCCCGCCACGTCGCCCATCCCCGACACGCGCGCCGCCTCCAACGTGTACGCCCGCAGCGCCTCGACCTGCGTCACCGCCTGCCCCGCCGCCACCCGACGCCCGCCCCGCGACCTGCGCGTCACCGCGGCCCCCAAGCCCACCATCGGGTTCGGCTCCACCACCGGCGCGTCCGACCCCGCCGCGACGAGCACGCCCGCATCCAGCAGCGACCGCATCGCGTACAGCCACGGCTGCACGTCCTCCGGCACCTCAACCAGGTACTTGTCCCCCCGGTAGTGCACGAACGCCGGCTGCGTGCACACGGCCACGCCAGCGCGCCTCACAAGCTCCAGCACGTCGGGCGGGCACTCGGAGCAGTGCTCGATGCGGTCCGCGAACGCTATTGGCCGCTCCCGCCGCGCCTCCGCGATGGCCTGGGCCGCCGCCGCCGCCGCCTCTGCCTCCACCGCGTGCACCGCCACCGGAAAGCCCGCCGCGTGCGCCCGCGTCACCATTGCGGTCAGTTCCTCCGGCTGCGGATGAAGCGCCCCCGTCGTCGCCGTCACCACGATCTTCGCGTGACCAAGACGCAGGGTATCGTCGCCGTGCCCGTAGCCCATCCCCTCCTCGACGAACCCATCCAGGTGCGCGTACCCTGCCATCATCGTGACCCTCGGAAGGGGAACGCCGCCAGACCTCAGCTTCCGGAACGTCTCCCAGCGCTCCACCGAGTTCGTAGGCGTCGCGTCCACCACCGATGTCACGCCCATCGCCGCCAGCCGTTCGCTTGCCTGTCTGACTCCGGCCTCGAACTCGCCGCGCGTCCGTCGGGGAATGCGGCCGTCTAGATACCCGTCCATCTCCAGCAGCAGACCCGTGGGTTCACCTGATGCGTCGCGCTCGATCACACCATCCACCGGGATCGGGAGTGCCCGCGCCGATGCCGACCAGGGCCAGCGCCGCGCTGTTGAGCACGCAGGCGTGCCCGGTGCTATGCACCAGCCTGACGGGAAGAGCAGTCGCGGCGTCCAGGTCATGTCGAGTGGGATGCCGGCGCTCCAGCAGGGCCGAGTCGTCATACCCGCGCCCAACGATCCAGGAGCCGTCCGGCGTGTGGCTGGCGCGTTCGGAGATGGCGTGGCGAATGTCGCCAATCGAGCGCACCGCGTCCGGTCCGCAATCCACGTCGCGCAGGCTGGCCGCGTAGGCCAGCAGGTGCATGTGGGCGTCGATGAACCCGGGGACCAGTGTGCGGCCCTCGCAATCGACGACGCGCTCGGCACGCCAACTGGAGCGGGCCATATCCTCGTCGCGCCCAACCCACGCGATCACACCGCCTCGCACGGCCACCGCCGACGCCCTGGGCAGCCGGTCGTCGAGCGTAATTACGTTGGCGTTGCGCAGCGCCAGGTCGGGCCGCGCTGTCGGGCTGCGGGCCGCGTTCGCCATTCGTTGGCCGATGGGCGTAAGTTCAGTGGCGCCTGAACGCCGCCTAGCTGATGACCGACTTCGGCGTCGGCTCTATGCGGGTAACGACTATCTTGTCGCGGTCCAGCAGCTCGCCCACCTTCGGCGCGATCTCGTTGATCCACTCGTCGCTCTGGTAGACCGCCTCGTACAACCTCTCCCGCTGTGCCTCGTCGTCGAACCTGCGCATCCAGATGTACAGGTCGTCCTCCTCCTCGCCCACGAAACTGCCCGCAATCACCATGCCCTTGGACACCTGGAAGGGAATGATAACCTCTTCCATGAAGTCCACCCAATTCTGACGCTGGCCGGGCTTCGTCCGATACTGCCTGAGCTCGTAGAACATCTTTCGCCTCCTGGTTTGGGTGTGGGAGGCTCGCTCGCGCCGCCCGCGCCCAACTATGAACGCGCGCAGAGAACGTGTCAAGAACAAGCGCCGTTCACTCTTACATTGCGTTCCCCGCCGATTGAGGGGAGAGTGACCGAACCGCCTCGGAAGCTATCGTTCTCGTTCTTCTACGAGCGCCAGTAGGTGGCGAACGAATCTGTGGACTCTCGGGCGGGCGGAGTCGATCTCGTAGTCCTCCATGTCGCCATGGTGGAAATGGATGTGAAACCTCTCGGCCGCGAGAAACCCAAGATAAAGGGTCTCGTCTCCAAACTCCCTTGCAAGACGGTCGGTAGCGTTTTTGTTGTCGCGGTGCGACCTGTAGCTCCAGCCCCTCTGCCGCGAAGCGGCGATCACGGCCTGGGTGGCCGCGCCGTACAGCTTCTCGGCGGCTTGGCGGATGTCTCCTGCCTCGAACTCCGCATCCGACTGCACGAGGAACTCGCGAGCCTGCGCCACGTTCTCGGCAACGGCGGCTTCGTAGTCAAGGTTCATTGCGTATCTACCCAGCGGATGTGTTCGGCCAAAGATCCAAATCAGCGGTCAGATTAACATATTGGGAAACAACGCAAAAAGGGGCGGCCCCCTCACGGGAAGCCGCCCCGATTGCTACATGACCAGTCCTGGCCGGCGCGGTCTCACCACGCCTGCCCTCTTGTTGGGCTAGCCTTCGTCGGCGAGCGCCGCGTTGACGGCGGCCGCGGCCTCAGGCGTTACCCAGGTCTCCCAGACCTTGTTGTTGTTGAGGAACCAGATGGCAGCCTCAGAAGCCTCGGCCCCGTCGTTGGCGTCCATCCACTGGAAGATGCTCTTGTAGATGTCGATGGTGAACTCCCAGTTCTGGAGCATCGCGATTACGTCGGGCGCCCTGGGAAGCATACTCTTGTGGACTGCTACGAGCACGAGAGACTCGGCGAATGCGCAGGCCTTGTCGGAGTCCCAGCACTCCTTGGTGTAGGGCGGCTCCTCCAGGCGCACCAGGTCAAGCTTCAGCGCCGGGTCGCCGGTGCCCCACATGTAGCCGAGCCACGGCTCCTGGTTCTCGTAGGCCGCGTACAGGTCGGCGAACATCGCCTCCTGCGAACCGGGGTTGATGACGTGCAGGCTATCCACCAGCCCGTAGGACTCTATCTGCGCTGTGTTCACGAGCTCGCACGACCACCCGATGAGACAGGCGACCAGACGGGCCTTGCCGCGGCTGTCGTCGGTTGAGAACAGTGCCTGGAACTTGTCCGTCTTCAGGTCCTGCGGCGTCTTCAGGTCAGGGTTGGCGTCTGCGACGTACTTGGGCACTACGAAGGTGCTCTGCCAGTCGCCCACGAGGCTGGTCCCAACGGACACCACGTCGCCAATCTCGATGGCCTGCTCCCAGCCCAGCGACTGGTTGGGCAGCCAGATTTCGAGCGCTACGTGAATGTCGCCCTTTTGCAGACCCTGGAAGTTGGGCAGCGTCGCGCCCAGCACCTGGTCGGTGGGGTAGCCGTAGCCGTGTTCCACGATGTACTGCGCGATGCGATTCTGCACCTGCGCGCTTGTCCAGTTGAGGTCCGAGAAGACTATAGTCTTCTTGGGGACCTCTTCCATCATCGCGCGCTCCTCCAACGCCTTGGAGACGATCTGGTCGATCTCCTCGGCGGTAAGGGAGTTTGCGGCCACCTGCATCGCCGCGCTGTCCGCCGCCTGCTGAACAGCGGCCTGGACATCCTCGGCCGAAACGGCGCCTTCCTGCGCCTCCATCACGGCCTGCGAGATAGCAGACTGGACGTCCGCGCTGGTCACGGAGTCCGCCGTGGCGGCCATGACCGCGCTCTCGACCATCCTCTGGATTTCTTCAGCCGATGCGCCCTCCTGGGCAGCGCCGGCCACGGCGCTCTGTACCATAGCCTGAATCTGGTCAGCGGAGACTTGGCTTTCTGCCATTCCCGCCATAGCCGTACCGATCATGGCCTGGATGTCTTCTGACGACACCTGCGGTTGAGGGGCAGGTTGCGCCTCTGCTACCGCCGCGCTGACGATGCGGCTGAGCTGTGCTTCGTCTATCTCCGCGGGCTCTGACGAGCCGCAGGCGACGACCGCGGCTAGCGCGACGACCGCGAGCATCGCGGCCAGCAGCGCAAGCAGCCTTGGCGTCTTGATTGCTCTCATGTGCGTTCACTTCCTTTCGTAGTGTTCGGTTGCCTGGTATCGCGTGGATTGCCCTTCTTGCGAGTGGGTCCGGTTCCACCTCCTAGAGTTCATTGGCCGCCCATGTGCCGGGCTGCTGGCGATTAGGTTTTCTGCGTTTAGCCGCCTATCAGCGCCCGCTCGCGCCCTCGAGCAGCGGACTGGGTGATGCGGTCGATTATTATCGCCATCGCCACGATGGCCAGGCCTGCTATCGCGCTGTTGCCGGCCTCCTGCCGGCCGAGTGCGCGGAGCACCGCCTCACCCAGGCCGCCCGCGCCCACAAGCGACGCGACAACGACCATGGCGAGCGCCATCATCGTAGTCTGATTGATTCCCGCCATTATGGTCGGCAGGGCCATTGGTATCTGCACCTTGGTAAGCAGTTGTAGCGGCGTAGCCCCGAACGAACGCGCCGCCTCCACCGCTTCCTCCGACACCTGGCGAATTCCCAGGTTGGTCAGGCGTATCACCGGCGGCACGGCGTATATCACCGTCGCCATGACCGCCGGAACGTTTCCCAACCCGAAGAAAAGTATGCCGGGAACGAGGTACACAAAGCTCGGCATGGTCTGCATACCGTCGAGTATGGGCCTAATCACCGAATCGGCGATGGCATTGCGGGATGCAGCCACACCCAGGGGGATTCCGATTATCAGCGAAATGCCGACGGATACAACGATCAGCGCCAGCGTCTCCATCGAGCCTTCCCACAGCGTGCTGGTGCCGCCGGGCAGTCTGCCCATAATACCCACCAGCAGCAGCGCTACGGTGGCGAACGCGGCCATAGCCAGACCCGACACCCTCCACGCGGTAATGGCCACTGCCAGCACGACCGCGGGCCACGGCGCCCAGAGCAGGAAGTCTTCTATCGTGATTAGCACCCTGGTGATCACCGACTTTATCCCGTCGAAGAACCAGGACGCCTCCCTGGTCAACCACAACACCCACTCGTCGACCTCGGAGCCGATACTCTCGCCCCAAGCCGCGGGGAAGTCCATACCGGGCCCCCAAATCGCCAGGCACAGCACCAGGCACACCACGACTGCGGCGCCTCCTACGACCACGGTCACGGCGTTGGGGTTGCGGTTGTACAGGCTCTTCCATCCGGCTTCGGCCTCAGCCGATTGCCGTGGCTGCGGGGTCGCGCCTGCGGTGGTTGTCTGGTCCGCTCGCGCCATGGGTCCTTCTCCTAATCTTCGTCGTCCTGGTCCGCCGAGCCGTCCACCATCCCCGTCAGCAGCGCCCCCCGGTGCACCTCACCCACCAGCCGGCCGTCCTCGTCCACCACGGCTATCGGGTGCTCCGTCTCGGCGGCCATGGGTATGATCTCCTCGATGTAAGCGTCGGGCGACGTCGTCTTGGCGTCTCCCAGCCTCACGTTGTCCAGCTTGTCCACGCCCCGGCGGGCCAGCGCCGCCGCGCGGTCCTCAGTCAGGATGCCCGCGAAGCTGCGCCGGTGTCCCAACACGAACACCGCGTCGATGTCGTTGGCCTGCATCTCGTGCAGCGCCGCCCTCGGCCCCTGCCACGTGTGCACCACCGCGTCCGGCTGCTGCATGATCGCGCCGGCCTGGATTACCTTGGCGCGGGAAACGTCCTGCACGAACTCGGACACGTAGTCGTCGGCGGGCAGCGTCACGATTTCCTCGGGCGTGCCCTCCTGCACGATCTCGCCGTCCCGCATGATGGCGATGCGGTCGCCAATCTTGAGCGCCTCGTTGAGGTCGTGGGTGATGAACACTATCGTCTTCTGCACCTGCGTCTGGAGCGTTATCAGCTCGTCCTGCATTTCGCGCCTTATCAGCGGGTCCAGGCCGCTGAACGGCTCGTCCATCAGCAGCACCTCGGAGTTGACCGCGAGTGCGCGGGCCAGGCCGACCCGCTGCTGCATTCCGCCGCTCATCTCGCGCGGGAAGTAGCTCTCCCAGCCGCTCAGGCCCACCGTGTCGATGGCCGACTGCGCCATCTCGTACATGGTTGTCTTGTCCAGGCCGCGAATCTCCAGCCCGAACGCCACGTTGTCCATCACCCGGCGATGCGGCAGCAGCGCGTAGTGCTGGAACACCATCGCCACCTTGGAACGCCTGAACTCCAGCATCCGCTCCGCGCTGTACTCCCGGATGTCCTCGCCGTCGAAGCGTATGCTTCCCCTGGTGGCCTCTATCAGCCGGATGAGACAGCGCACCAGCGTCGATTTGCCGCTCCCCGACAGGCCCATTACCACGAATATCTGCCCGCTAGCGACGTTGAAAGATACGTCGCGCAGTCCTACGACGTTGCCCAGTTCCTCTTGAATCTCCGCCCGGCTCTTCTGGACGTGCTCGCTCTCGAAGACGCGCTCAGGCCGCCCGCCGAACACCTTCCACAGCCCGGAAACCTCGATCTCATGGTTCTGACCACTCATGTCGCGCAGTCCTCCAAAGCCGCGACGGCCCAGCCGTGGGCATCGCGGCAGTTGCCCAGCCTCTCAAATCCGTGCTACCTTATGACGGCGCGGGCGGAGCCGAGCCGCCCAACTACCACACATTTAGCCGCCTGGCGCTCTTCATGTCAACTAACGCGTGATTGTGATTTACATACTGTCTCGTGTCAATACTACGCTTTACCATGTTGTCAAGCAACCCCACTGAGACAAGGGAGAATCCGCCTCGCCGCCCGCTTCAAGCGATTATCCCGGCGCCGGCCAGGAGAGCCGCATGATAGTGGTCCAGTGCGAGTTCGACGGCGCCATCACCGAGGAGGACGTGGGCGCCGCGCTGCTCCGAATGTTCGGCGCATCCGCAGCAGACGCTTCCCCCGCGCGCAACGAGGAGCAGCGCCTCGCCTCTCTGTACGCCCAGGTGGAAGCCGACAAGGAAACCATCCTAGATTTCGTCCTTGGTGTGGTAGTGGTCAGGTACGACTTCGACCAGTTCGTGAACTACTGTCGCGGCGAGTCAGTCCGGCTCGTAATCGTCAGCACCGGCCTCGACCTGTACATAACGCCGACCCTCGAACTGCTGGGATTCGAAGATCTGGAAATCCACACGGGAAAAGCCACATTCGTGGGAAACAGGCTCAAGGTCGAATACGTCGGTATCGACGGTGTATCGATAGACCACGGGTTCAAGAGCGGGTTCGTGCGCAGTTTCAGGGAACAGGGCCACACCGTGGTCTACGTTGGCGCGGGCGCCTCGTGCCTGGAGGCCGCGCGCGAGGCCGATTTCGCGATCGCGAGGGACGCGCTCGCGGAGGCGATGGAGGTGGAGGGCCTGCCCCACTACACGTTCGACACCTTCGGCGACGTAGCCCGGAGCATCATCGAGATAGGCAAGATGCCCCGCGCCTAGCCGGTGTCGGCCTCTACTGTGGCCCGCCCTTCCTCCGCCGGAACAGGTCCAGGAATCGGGACTCGTAGTAGTCGAACAGACCCCACCGATCCAATTCCTGCTTCAGCATCTCCGGGTTGCCGCCCAGCGACACCTCCCTGAACAGCCGCTCGATTCTCAGCACCGCCGCCTGCGGCACGCCGCCCAGGTGGGGCTGCGGCTCCAGCAATCCCCGCTGTCGCAGCTCCCGCGTGTTCTCGCCGGCCGACATCGACGTGAACTCGTAAGCGAACTTCAGCAGCGCCAGGTCCCAGTACTCGTCGACGCCCACCATAACGACGGACATGTTCTCGTTGCGGCGGTCGAGGTCCTCGCTCAGGGAGTAGGCGATGTCATCGGTGACTCCGCTCACCGTGTCGAAGTTATGCACCTCGTTTCTGTACTGGTACAGCAGTCCGGAATTGTTCGGACCGTAGGTGTCCGCGAGGTAGCGCAGGTACTCGTAGGCCTCGTCGCGAAACCCCTCCAGGTTCATGGCGTAGGTCGGGGTGACGATGGTCGGCCTCTCGGCTATCACCCTTCCCGTCCGCACCACGCCCTCCTGGCTCCTATCTTCCGGGTCGTCGTACATCGGCTCGGTCACCACGTAATACTTCACGTTGGTGGTGCCGAACGTGGCGAGGCTCTGCTTGGGCAGCCGTACTATCCAAGTCTGCTCTACGGCCCGAATCCAGTCGCGGTCGCCCGGCATGTCCATCCCGTCCAGCATGGCTAGCGCCTGAGCCGCCGGCTGACCGCCAGCCCCAGTATGCCAAGCCCTATCGCCACCGCCGCGCCGTCGACAGCGCGAGGCCCTGTCCCGCTCGGCAGCGAGCACGCGCCTCCGCCCGACTCTTCCTGCTCCGCCGCATCGGTCCCGGCGGTCGGCGTCGGCGGGGACACGGCCTCCGCGACCGTCACCGCAGTCGCGGTCGGCTCCGGCGTAGCTGTCGGTTCCGGTGTCGGCGTCGCCTGCGATCCACTGATAAGGTCGCTCAGGCTGTACGCCGAAACGGTGGGTCTCGCTATCGGAGTGGGGCGGGCCCGCTGCCTCACGTCGATTTCGAGAAGCGGAGCGCCAATCGCGTCGCGCCACTGGTTCTCCAGCCCCATGCGATCGACGCCGTAGGTCGCCCGCAAGGCGTCGTCCATCTGCTCGCCGGACTTCAACAGGCTCATCAGCTCCGTCATCGGCTGTGGGCCGTAAACGCCCACCATGAAGCGCACCAGGCTGCGCGCCTGGCCGTAGAAGATGATTACGTCCTCCGGGTCTCCCGGCAGCACCGGCATCGACGTCAGGTGAAGCAGCCTGTCGGTTTCTATGGCGAACTCCACGGCCACCCTGTAGGACAAGCTCGGGTCCACGTTGCCGAACTCCGCCAGGCCCTCGTCGAGCCAGGCGGGGACCGACCGAAACGCGCTGTCGCCCGCGCGGTGTGTCAGAATGTGCGTCATCTCGTGGGACGCGGTGCCCCTCGCCAACCGGCCGTTTCCGAGCACTAGCAGCGTGCCGATGTTGGTGAACGCCTGGCCCTCCGTTATCAGCTCGCGCCTGATGGTCGTACTGCCTGGCGGCAGCGCCTCCAGCATTTCGAGCGTGTTGTTGTACATCGTCACGCGAATGGGCTCGGAGATGTCCGCGCCGACCAGCGGTCCCATCATCGCGAGCGTCTGAGTCATTGCGTCCAGGATAATCTCGGCGCGCTGTTTCACCGGGCCGTGGTAGGCGACCGTGATCGCGCCGTCCTCGACCTCCTCCCATTCGAAGCGGACGTCGGTGTACACAAGCTCATCCGGCTCCGTGTCCAGCCGGTTGCCTTCGGTGTCCTCGATCTCGAAGTTGTACGTGATCAGCGTGCCCGGCGGTATGAATTTCGCCGTGGTATTTGTCCGCCAGAGAAGCTCGCCGTCCACGACCTCCGCCGTCTCTTCCAGATCGAGGTAGTCGTAGGCCTTGCGCGGCTCGGTGCCCGTCTGGAACCGGACGCTCACCGCGTCGATGGCATTGTCGGACTCCAGGCTGACTCGGAAGCGGATCCCCACCGGAAACTCGCTGGTGGCCTCCGACGACAGCACCCGGATTCCTCCGTCCTGCGCGCGGGCGTCCCCCGCGAACGCCGCCAGCGCCACGAGGGCCATCGCAGTGGCCAGGACCGCGACACCCGCCGCGGCCAGCCCCCGTATGCGGAATGTCCTTGGGCTAACCCTCGGCGGCATCCCCGCCCTCCTCCGCGTCGTCTCCTTCCCCCACCGCTTCCAGCAGCCGCGACACAAACTCCTCTTCCGTCACCGCCCCGCTGAATGCCACCGTGTCGTTGATAACCGTCAGCGGCACGCCCCGGACGCCATACGCCTGCGCCAGCGCCGGAAACTCCTGTATCTCCACCACGTCGGCAGTCACCCTGTCACTCTCTATCGCCATGGCGTGGGCCACACGGGCCACGGTCGGGCAGTACTGTCAACTGGGTGTAACGAACACCTGCAGGTGTACGTCCTGCTCCAATCCCTTGAGAGCGCGGCGCGTCTCCAGCGCCAAGGGGCTGCCCTTGGCCGAAGTCGCCACGATAGTCTCCAGCAGCACCGGAAACTCCATGCCAGAGGGCAGACCGTAGAAGCGCACGTTCTTCTCACCGTTGGAGCTTACGACGATAGCCGGTATCCGGCTTATGCCGTCCTCCGCGGCCCGCTGCTGATTGGCGTAGAAGTCGACCACGTCCAGGCCCAGCCTCGGCGACAGCTCGCACACCTCCTCGAGCAGCTGCTGTGCGGGCGCGCACGTCTGGCACTCCCGCCCCGGAATGTACAGCCCGCCCATTTCGTTCTTCGAATAGAGCGTGAGCTTCACGTCGCTCTTCAACTCGAGGTCGAACTTGGACTTTACGGCGTCCCTGTCCTGCTGTCGAAGTATCGGCATCTCAAAGTCCCTCTGACCTATTCTATCAGACCAACCGCGCCCACCCCTCTAACTCCTCCCTGATTACTCTACTGCTCGTCTCCCAGCGACCGCCACGAGTGCGCGAGCCGCTGGCACATCGTGAACAGCGTTAGCGCCGCGATCGCCCCCAACGCCGCCAGCGCGGCAGCCGGCAGCCAGTGGCCCGCAATCAGCCCGACGCCCAGCACCACCACGCGCTCCGGCCGCTGCATCAAGCCCACCTTGCACTCTATGCCCAGCCCTTCCGAGCGCGCCCTGAGATAACTCACCATGAGCGACCCTACGAGGGCCACGTACACGAGCGCCGCCCCCCATTCGGGGCCGCGCTGCGTGTAGTGCAGGAGCAGCCCAAGCAGCACCAGCGCCTCGGCCAGACGGTCGACCACCGAGTCTAGCAGCGCGCCGAACCTGGTGGCCTTCCCCGTGCTCCGCGCCAGCGCGCCGTCCAGCATGTCGAACGCGCCCGACGCCAGCAGCACGGCCCCGCCGGCCAGCAGGTTGCCCGTGGCGATCAGGCACGCGCTCGCGACCGCGACCGCCAGGCCGAGCAGCGTCACGGCGTTGGGCCCCAGACCGACGCGGGACAGCGCGGCCGCGGCCGGCATCTCGAAGTAGCGCGTGATGGCCCTGCGGGCGGCGTCCCGTTTCATGCGAAGCGGCTCACAGGCGGCCCGCTACCGGGCCTCATCTGGGACTGGGCGGACATCCGTCAACGGGCCATGGCCGGCTGGCGCGACTCTATCAATGCTTCGTAGTAGTCCATCACCTTGCCGGCCACTATCTCCCACCTGTACTCGTTCGCCTTCTCCCGCCCGCGACCGGCCAGCGCCGCGCGCAGCCCCGGATCGCCCAACAGCGACGATATCGCGTTCGCGAGCGCATCGTCCTGCTTGGGAGGCACCAGAAGGCCCTCCCCGCCGTCGGTTATAACGCTCGCGTAGCCGTCTATGTTAGTCGCGACCACCGGCTTGCCCGCCGCCATCGCCTCCAGCAGCACGATGCCGAAGCTTTCTCTGCCCGTGGCCGGCGAACAGAATATGTCCGCGGACTTGAAGTACCTGGCCTTGTCCTCGTCCGACACCCGGCCCAGAAACTCCACGTCCTTCAGGTTGCGCTCGCCCATGATCCGGTACGAATCCTCGTCCGGAGTGCCCGCGCCCACCACCAGCAGACGCAGATTGGGCCAGTCCCACTTCAGCCTGCTGAACGCGCCCAGCAGGTACTTCAGCCCCTTGCGCTTTTCCAGCCGCCCCACGAACAGCAGGTTCATCATGCCGTCCCGCAGGTGGGGGAAGGGCTCGGCCTCCGCGAACTCGTCGACGTCTATCCCATTGGGGATGATTCGATAATCCGCCGGGAAATGGCCGCTGATGTACTGATACGCCGGAACCGATACCGCAATCCGACCCTGCAGCTTGCGGAAGTGCCGCCTCACCACGCGCTTCACTCCAACGTGGTAGAGCCAGGTGCCCTGGAAGGAATGGAACGTCCCGACGTTGGGCGTGCCCATGGAAGCCGTCTGGCTTAGCACGTTAAGCGGAACGAACCCTGAGAAAGGCTCGTGCAGGTGCACGACGTCGAACTTCTCGCGCTGGAGCATCTCCTTGATACGCGGCCTCAGCCACACGGAAAATGAGACCCGCGCGATAGACCCTCCGCTCGGCACCGGTACGGGCCTGCCCATAGGAATGAAGTCCTCATCCTCGATGGACTGCGGGGCCGAGCACGGCGCTATCACCCGCACGCTGTGTCCCCACTCGCGGAACTGCCCGGCAAGCTTGTTGATGTGTACCGAGACGCCGCCCGGAACGGCATGGTCGTAGGGCGATACGAATGCGATCTTCATACGCCGCGGCCCGCGTCCGTCGTCATAGACCAGTTCCTCCTGGTGTCCATGTTGGCGGGCCTCTTCGTGAACCTGCCTGTCGACTGGCGCCTACGGCCCCGAATGCGCCGCCGACGTCGGACTTCCCCGCATCACTCGCTGTGGCCCACGATGAAGTCTTCCACCATCTGGCGCGCCTCCGAGTCGGTATACTGGACGGGCGGCGACTTCATGAAGTAAGCCGAGGGGCCAACAATCGGACCCGCCAGACCCCGGTCTTTGGCTATCTTGGCGCATCGTATGGCGTCGATCACCACACCCGCCGAGTTGGGGCTGTCCCACACTTCCAGCTTCAATTCCAAGTTGAGTGGAACGTCGCCGAAGCTGTTGCCCTCCAGCCTGATGTACGCCCACTTGCGATCGGACAGCCAGGGTACGTGGTCCGAGGGGCCAATGTGGATGCTGTCCGCATCGAGATCCACATCTACCTGAGACTGCACGGAGTTGGTCTTGGAGATCTTCTTGGAGCTCAACCGGCTGCGTTCGAGCATGTTCAGGAAGTCGGAGTTGCCGCCGAAGTTGAGCTGATAGGTCCGCTCCAAATCGACGCCACGATCCATAAACAGCCTGGTCAGTACGCGATGAACGATGGTTGCGCCAACCTGCGACTTGATGTCGTCTCCAATTATCGGAGCGCCCGCGTCTCGGAATCTACGCTGCCAGTAGTCGCCCTCGCCGCTTGCGATGAAAACCGGAATACAGTTGATCATTCCACATCCGGCGGCTAGTATCTGCTCAGCATACCATCTCGTGGCGTCCTCGGAACCAACCGGAAGGTAGTTGATAACGACGTCGACTTCGCGCTCTCGCAGCACGCCCGAAATGTCGTCGGTCGGGCCAGGAGCTTTCTCTATCACTTCCGACATGTACTCGCCGACGCCGTCCAGCGTCATGCCCCTCTGTACGGTTACACCGGTGTGAGGCACGTCGAAAAACTTGACCGTGTTGTTGGGTGGCTTGTAAATGGCCTCCGAGATGTCGAGCCCCACCTTGTTGGAGTCGACGTCGAAAGCGGCGACCACGTTGATGTCGCCGATACCGTACTCACCAAGAACCGGATGCATGATGCCGGGGATGGAGTCGTCGGGTCCGGCGTTGGCGTACTTGTGGACTCCCTGGACCAGGGAAGAGGCGCAGTTTCCTACGCCGATAATAGCAACGTTAATCTGTCCCAACCGCAAGTCTCCTGGCGCGATTGAAGGCCTGCGCGGCCTCCTGTGCGGCGGCTTGGCGCGCGCGGGCATCCTCCTCGAAGCCACGCCCTAAGCGGAACTTCGGCAGCGCCGATTTTAGCATCTACAATCCAGCGATTCAAGCAGATTGCCTGCTCCACGCTCCGTCCTCGTCTGTTAACATACCCTCTCGGAGGAGGTCGGGGACGCAAGCGCCCGCCTTCGAATTCACAGGCTCAGGCTGGTGCGATGTCGATGCTATGGAACAGTTCCCGCGAGGAGGTTTACCGCGCCGAGTGGGTGGTGCCTGGCGTCCTCGCCCGCTCCCAGCGCCCCGGTTACCCCGTGGACCGGCCCGCCCCGGGCAGCGTAGTCGCCTGGGCGGAGCGTGTCCGCGAAATGGGCGTCCGGGGGATTCTGTGCATCCTCGACGAACCTCAGTTGGCCCACTACGACGAGCTCGGCCTGGACGGCGGCGGCCTGCTGGGCTTCTACCGCTCGCGGGGGTTCGCCGTGAGCCACGTAGCCGCCGAAGACCACAAGCTACCGCCCCTGTCGAAGTCCGAGCTCGACCAGGTCTGGCGCGCGTTTCAGCAGCTCAGCCGGCCTGTACTCATCCACTGCAGCGCGGGACGCGACCGCACCGGCGCCGCCCTCCAGCACATCCTCGCCCGTCTCGACGCCAACGAATGACGCTGACAACTCACTGTCGGTCTGATATAATTTTCTGACCTTGAAGTGGAGCCGCCAAACACTGGCGGACGTGCCGAAGTGGCGGAACGGCAGACGCGCTACGTTCAGGGCGTAGTACCCGCAAGGGTGTGTGGGTTCAAATCCCTCCTTCGGCACCAACCATAAGTCACCCGATGTTATGTTGCGTGCGCTTGTAGCTCAGTGGATAGAGCGCAGCCCTGCGGAGGCTGAGGCCGTGGGTTCGAGTCCCGCCAAGCGCGCTTTCCACACACCGCCAACCACGCCGGTGACGTGGCGCAAGGGAGGTTGGCCGCGCTCCTCGGCAGGTATCCGGGCGATTAGCTCAGGCGGTTAGAGCGTCTGTCTTACACACAGAAGGTCTGAGGTTCAAGTCCTCAATCGCCCACTCCCCATACCGTCGCGACGAGGGTATGCGATTGCTATGCGCAGTCACCTACCTCGCTTCGCGACGCCGGGGCCGCCCGCTATGGCCGGTAGCTGCGGAACAACTCGCCCCATCCGGTGCGCATAGCCTCCCGCACCCGCTGCCTGCCCTTGAATCGCAACCAGTAACCGTTGTGGTAAACGTTCGACCCCGCGATTGCGAGATTAACCAGCGGCGACCTTAGCAGCAGATTCTCCAGCCGCTTCAGCGGCCCCCAATACACTAGCTTCTGGAACCGGCTTGCGAACGTGTTCTCCGACCCGGTGAAGCCCCAGTCCACGCCTGAAATGTCCTCGCCCGCGATGGCGATGTCCGCTACCTCGCCACACCCCAGGCCCGCCTCGTGCGCCAGCCGTATGAACCCGATCGACATCGGGTCGAAACCCATCATTTTGGCGGCCACGGCGTCTATCGCCACCTGGTCCGCGCTCGCCAGGAGCACGTTCTTGGCGTGCCACCGCATCGCCCTGGGTCCGGGCCCATCCCCCGCGAACGTGCCGTCCGTCACCGCGAATATGCCCGGGTGTATCTCCTGCTGGATACGCAGCAGGTCCACCAGCGTTTCGTGGATGACCGAGTGGGTCCAGTGCCGGTTGTGGTTCAGAAGCCCGCCGAAGGCGTTCTTCATCGCCCCGGTGATGGTGGTGAACACGTGCGTCTTCATCGTGGGCAGATGTACGATGTTCTTGCCCGGCAACGCCTCCGGAATTCGGAACCCGCGCGGGTACACCTTGTCCAACGCCATCATGGGCGAGCTCGGAACGAAATCCACCCAGCGAGCCTCCTCCAAGTGAAGGCTTTCCAGGCCGTACCGGTCTTCGACCGCCTGGTGCTTGTTTTTCACCGCGCCCTCGCGCGCGTCCACCACCACCGTTCCGTTGTGCGTGGGAATCAGGTCGCGGTAACCGTCTGCCCGCAGCGCGCGGACCACGCCCTCCAGTTGCCACGGCGTGGTCGAGCAGGCAGGATAGTAGTGCTGCCACGAGATGTTGACCTTGAGCAGCGTGGAAAGGTCCTTGGACAGGCTGTCCTCGTATCCGGCCATACGCATGGCCAGCCCGACGTCGTCCAGTACCGTTTCGGGGGAGGTGTACACCACCGCCACCGTGGGCCTAGTCTGCGGGCCGGACCGCTCCGCCGGATTAACGTATGCCTGTGTTGTGGAAGCCATCGACGCCTCCCGCGTATCTGGAATAGAGAGCCGCCGCGGGACGGCGCACGTCTCGGGAGTGAAACTCACAGCTATTGAGATGATTATAGAATCTCCGCCGGGTACAGTCTACGCCGAGACAATGCGTATTGAGACCTCCCGGAGCGTTCTCCCTGTCTCTGTTATTGTTGCGCTGCACGCCAGCCTATGCTAGAATGCGGCGCGGTCGCATAGCTGTTACACCATGGCAAACCTGCAACGCTCGTAGACCTTGGTGATGAGATGCCGGCTCGAACTATTATCCGGGAGGATGTCACCAAAATGGTCTTCCAAGACAGGACGCTCGTTTGCGTGGAATGTGGGGACTCGTTCACGTTCAGCGTGGACGACCAGCAGTACCACCAAGAAAAGGGCTACACGAACGAGCCAAAGCGATGCGCGCCTTGCAGGCAGTCGCGCCGCGCCGAGCGCCGGTACGGCGACAATTTCGGCGGCGGTGGGTTTGGCGGAAACTTCGGTCCCCGCCAGATGTACCCTGTGACCTGCGCCCAGTGCGGCGCCGACGCCGAGGTCCCTTTCCGACCCCGCGGCGACAGGCCCGTTTACTGTAACGACTGCTACAGGCAGCAGCGCGACTTCCAGCGCAGGTCATACCGCTAGGCTCTCGCCCCTGCGGCGAAGGACAGAAGCCATGCCCTCTCGCGGCGCGGCCTGCGCCACGTAGCGGGCTACACACGGCCCTGCCTGATATGCTCACGGCGGGCCAAGGAGTTGCATGGCGAAGAAAGAGGCCATAGAGGTCGAGGGCACGGTCACGGAGGCGTTGCCAAACGCAAACTTCCGGGTCGAGTTGCCCAACGAGCACAAGGTTCTCGCCTACGCCTCGGGCAAGATGCGGCGTTACTTCATCCGCATACTGCCCGGAGATCGCGTATTGGTGGAACTCTCCCCTTACGACCTCACTCGCGGCCGCATCACGTACCGCTTTAAGTAACGGTCGGGGTGGCGCCAGCCGGCCCCACCGACCAGGGGGCGCTCCCAAGCCCCTCTACGGCAGTGCGCCCAACTCTATCACCCCGACACCCTCATCCACGACCACGCGCGTCCCGTACCTCTCGCACAGCCGCGCCGCCGTCCGCAGCGTTCGCTCCGCCGACTCCCTGCTGGCCATAACCGGCCGTCCCCGCTGAGACCGTGGCGTTCCGTACCCCAGCTCGATGGGATGCAGTCTTATCTCACTCGCGCCGCTCCGGCTCAGCCTCAGCTCCGCTACCACGCTCTCCCAGTACACGGCGTTAGCCGTGAATCCGCGCGTGTCGTCCTGAGACCGGAAGTCGTAGAAGTCCGCCGGCGTCGCCTTGCCATCCAGCCCCACAGCCTCGTACAGGTCCGTCGGCTGCCGAGGTATCACTTCGTTCTGGAACATCAGGTTGCCCAGGCTGTAGAAGATGGGCCGGTTTCCGTATATTTCGATTCCGCGCAGAAAGTGTGGCCCGTGGCCGAACACCGCGTCCGCGCCCTCGTCCACGCACCTCCTGGCGAAAGTCTGGACAAACTCCGCCGGGTCATATTCTGTCGCTCCGTCCTCGTGAGTGTGTATGCTCATAAACACCCAGTCTGCCTGACGGCGCGCCTCTCGCACCCACCTCAGTATGTCCACCACGTCGCGCTCGTTCGGCGACGTTCGCACCGCGAAGTCGTCGCCGCGCGTGAAGGAACGGCCCAGCGTCCGCAGCCTGTCCGGGTCGTCGAGACCGCCTCCGCCGAAGCCCATCTCAGCCTGCTTGGCGCGCCGCCCCGCAAATCCCAGCGCCTCGTCCAGCCGCCGCAACTCCTCGAACGCCCGCGAGTCGACGACGTGCTCGGCCGACCACCCCAGCGCGCTCACCCCCGGCCTGCCGTGCAGGTCGTGCCGCTGCTCCCCGGCAGGCGAGGCCGGGTCGAACGTCGATGTGCACGACAGCAGTGCCACGCGCCCCGCCGGACACTCCACGTACACCGGCGCTCTAGCGTCACTCAGGTTCCGGCCTATGCCGGAAAAGGCCAGCCCGGACCGCTCCAGGTTCAGCAGCGTGGTCATCAGCCCGCCCTCGCCGTAGTCGTAGCAGTGGTTGTTGGCGCACGACACCATCGTTATGCCCGCCCACTGCAGATCGCCCAGCAGGTCGGGGTCCGCCGCCGTCCAGATACCCCCCGACGCCGCGGCCGGAGCCGGCTCGAATCGGTGCACCTGCATCTCCAGATTCGTAAACGCCGCGTCCGCGCCCCTCAACAAGTCTATCAGGGCCAGGAAGTTCTCCTCCCTGAACGGGGCCAGCGGCCTGGCAATCATGCTGTCGCCCGTCGCGGCCACGACTATCTCGCCTCGCTGCGCTTCGTACACCTCGCACCTCCTTAGCCGTCCGCCTCCGGGGCCGCGAATGTCGCGCCGCCCGACCGTACCGGCGCCCGGCATCATACCACACGCCCCCGCGCTTGCCCGCTCACAGCGCCTACGCTAAGCTAGGGCCGCTAACCGATCACAGCGCACAGGAGGACAAACCATGAACGGAGCGGACGCCATCGCCGAGGTGCTGAGACGCGAGGGCACGGAGTTTCTGGCGTGCTTTCCGGCACAACCGCTGATAGAAGCCTGCGCCAAGGCCGGCATTCGCCCGGTGCTGTGCCGGCAGGAGCGCGTTGGCATGGCCATAGCGGACGGCTTCAGCCGCACGAGCGGCGGCAAGCGTCTCGGCGTGTTCGCCATGCAGCAGGGCCCCGGCTCCGAGAACGCCTTCCCCGGCGCGGCCCAGGCCTTCGCCGACAACGTCCCCGTCCTGCTCATTCCCGGCGGCGAGCCCACGTCACGGTCGTTTACGCCTCCCGGCTTCAGCGCCACGGACAACTACGGAGGCGTCACCAAGTGGCTGGCCGAAATCAACCACGTCGAGCGCGTGCCCGAGTTAATGCGCCGCGCCTTCCACCACCTGCGCAGCGGCAAGCCCGGCCCCGTGCTGCTGGAGGTCGCCCGCGACGTCTGGGACCAGGAGCTGAACGGCGAGCTCGATTACACACCGGTCAGGGCCAGCATATCGGCCCCGTCTCCCGAAGAGACCGCCGAGGTGGCGAAGGTGCTGCTGAACGCCGAGCGGCCCGTCATCCACGCCGGCCAGGGCGTGCTCTACTCGGACGCTTCGGACGAGCTCGAGCGGCTCGCGGAGCTGCTGCAAGCGCCGGTGATGACCACCATGCCCGGCAAGAGCGCCTTCCCCGAAAACCACCCGCTCTCGCTCGGCGCGTCCGCCGTGTCCACCACCAAGCCCATCGCGCACTTCCTGAGTCAAGCGGACGTGGTGCTTGGCGTGGGGTGCAGCTTCACGCAGACCAGCTACGGCAGGGCGATCCCGTCCGGCAAGGTCATCATCCACGCCACAAACGACCCCGCGGACGTGAACAAGGACATTCGCGCCGACTACGCCCTAATCGGAGACGCCAGGCTGGTTCTGCGTGCGCTGATAGCCGAAGTGGAGAGCCGCACCAACGGCGCGGGACTTCGCAACGAGCGCGACGTCGGCCCGGAGGTGCGGGCCGTCAAGGAAGAGTGGCTGGAGGAGTGGATGCCCCAACTCACCTCCGACGAAGAGCCAATCAACCAGTACCGCATAATCTGGGACCTTATGCACAACGTGGACCGCTCGAACACCATCATCACCCACGACGCCGGCAGCCCGCGAGACCAGATGACGCCGTTCTGGGAGGCGACCACCCCGCGCAGCTACATGGGCTGGGGCAAGACCACGCAGCTCGGCTACGGCTTGGGCATCGCCATGGGCGCCAAGCTCGCCGAGCCGGACAAGCTGTGCGTCAACGTCATGGGCGACGCCGCCATCGGCATGGTGGGGATGGACCTCGAGACCGCCGCCCGCAACCGGCTCGGCATCTTGACCATAGTGTGGAACAACGGCGTTATGGCCATCGAGCGAGCGGGTATGCCCTTCGCCATCGAGAACTACGCCTCCCACACACTCGGCGGCAACTACGGAGAGGTAGCGCGGGCGCTGGGCGGCTGGGGCGTGCGGGTCACCAAGCCCGCGGAGTTCGTCCCGGCCTTGCGAGAGGCCATCGCCGTGACCGAGACGGGCCAGCCCGCGCTCATAGAGTGCATCGTCAAAGAGGGCTTCGACTTCTCGCGCTACCCGTAGACGCAGGTCCTTAAGGCTACCGGTCCCACTCGGCGCGGCGAAGCCGCTCCTCGAGTTCGCGAACGCGGGCTTCGGCGGCCAGGCGGGCCTCGCGCTCGTCCTCCAGGCTGGGAATCGGCCTGCCGGTGTGCGGGTCGTGCCACTCGAGTTGGCCTCTAACCCAGCGAATGTTGACGCCCAGCACCGCGCTGTAGCCCTGGTGGACACCTTCCTCCAGCGTTTCTATCTCAATCGGCTCGTACTCCGCGCCGACCAGCCGGTCCCCGGCCAGCGGCGCGCCCTGGAAGCGGCCGCCCGTCTCGTCGAAGCGCCAGTACTCCGGTATCCGCAGCGAGGCGTAATCGTCGCGCTTGGCCCCGACGTCCATGCGCCCGGTGGTGCGCGAACCGACCTCCATCACGAAGTCAGGCGGCTTGCCCTGCTCGGAGATGATGTAACCGTTGGACTCCCAGTACAGCTCCGGGTCGGTGTCGAACGCTATGAACAGGTCTGGGATACGCCGACCCAGGGTCGGCATCCGAGGTTCTCTTACGACGTACAGCTCACCACCAACGATGGTGGTTTCCGGGTCACCCAAATGGAGAACCAGGTCTCGTATGCTGCCTGTGTAAGTCAGGTGTTTGAATGTCGTCATGTCATCCGGTCCGCGCGGCGGGGGGTCCGGCAGCACAAACCTCCTGTCAGATTGCTTGACCTTAGGCTTTGAGTGTCTCAGGGTCATAGTCGACCTCGCGGCTAAGGGGCGCCGTTTCCATTCCATGGCGGTCACTTTGAGTTGTACCAGTCGAGCCTGCACAATGATACCGCAGCGGCCCAATCCGCGCATAGCTGTCGGCGGTCTACAAGCCGGCTCCCTAAGGCGCGCCGGACGCCAGCTCTTCCACCCAGGGCAGTAGCTGGGACTCGGTGAGGGCGCCCACCCAGCGGCGCTTGACCACGCCGTCGCCGCCTATGAAGAACGTCACCGGCAGGCCGACGACGCCGTAGGCGACGGTGATCTCACCGTCCGCGTCGAGGCCGTTCGGAAAGGTCAGGCCGAACTCGTCGATGTAGGCCAGGGCGTCCTCCTCGGTGTCCTGGGTATCGACGCCCACGAACAGCACGCCGCGGTCCTCGTACTGCCGCCAGGCGCGCTCAAGCAGCGGCGACTCCTCGCGGCAGGGCGGGCACCACGACGCCCAGAAGTTGAGCACCACGGGCTTGCCCAGGTCCGGGCCGACGCTCAGTTCGCCGCCGCCGTACAACTCCAGCGCGAAAGCGGGCGCCGGCTTGCCGACGCGGGTCGCGCCGCTTTGGCCGGTCGGCGCGGTCCGGTTCGCCATGCCATACGCCAGCACCGCCACGAATCCCAGGATCAGCGCCCCCGCCAGCGCAAGGCCCGCCAGCCGGGGCCAGGCGCGCCCTGTGGAGGGCGGTGCTTCGTTGCCGCTCTCGACCAAAGGCGTCAGCCCGCCGTCGCTTCGCCCGCGGCCAGCAGGGGACGCTCCCCAGTGGCGCGCGCCCCGGACCGCTCAAGCGGCCGGAACACCTTCCAGTAGATGAGCGTGGCCACCAGGTAGAACGTAGCCATGATGATGAACGGCGTGGTGTAGTCGCCGGAGTCCAGCAGTCTCGCGCCGAGCCAGACTGCGCCGGAGGAGACGGCGGCTCCCACCGCTATCTCGATGCCGGTGCTGGTGGCCCGCTCGCGCGGCTCCAGCACCTCCATGTTGAAGGCGTCGTCCAGCGGCCGGCTCATGCGGAAGGTCGCCACCCGCCCCACGTGCGACGCGCCGGCCAGCACGATGAGCAGCGCACCCTGGCCCAGCGCGAGCGGCAGAAAGCCCATGGCCAGGATGAACGGCAGCGACAGCACGCGCATCAGCGCGATAGCGTCCACCTTCAGCATACGCGCCGCGACCAGAGGCACGAACAGCGTGGCCACCGCCAGCGAAAGCTCGCCCGCCGCGAACACCACGCCGATTTCGCCCTCGCCCGCGTGGATGTGGCCCTCGTGGAACACGACGTTGAGCAGCGGGGCCACCGCCGCCGTGCCCACGGCCAGCAGTCCGCTCGTCAGCACGAAGTACGCGATGCGACGCGGGTGGCGGATGTCGGCGAACAGCCCGGCTAATGGATTCGGCGCGCGTCTTACACGCTCCGTATCCTTCTCCGGCTGCTCCTCGGCCTCGATCGAGCGCAGCATCAGCGCGGGCACCAGCGATATGAACCACAGCGACAGCCCGGCGTAGGAGGCGTATCGGTACGCGGCGACGGCCCCGATGTCGTCGATGAACAGGGCGGGCACCATGCCGGCTATCAGCGCGCCGGACATGGCCGACAGTGTGCGGAAGCTGCCCGCCACCGAGAACAGGTGAACGCGCTCGCTCTTCTTGCTGTTCTCCATCATAAACGCCGCTTCGGAGGTGTGGTGCAGGTTGCCGAAGAACGCGCCGACGGCGGGCGCCCACAGCAGAATCATCTCGCTCTGGGTGCTTATCATCACGACGCCTATGACCGCGCCGATGCCGTCGCCCAGGATGAACGACGCCTTGCGGCCGATGCGGTCGGAGACGAGCCCGGCGGGCATGGCGGTCACGGCGCTGGCGATGAAGCCTATCATCAGCCGCAGGCCGATGAAGGTGATGTCGAATCCGACGGCCAGCAGGTAGAGGTTGAAGAGCACCGTGAACGAGCCGTGGATCATGTCCATGCCGATGACGTGCAGCACGTACAGGTTGGCGTTGCGGCTGAACTCGCGCGTCTTGGCCATGTACTCGCGCGCGTAGGTCTGCGCCGACTGGGTTAGAGTGGAGGTCTGGCTTATGTTCAGCATGAGGACGCCTCCTCGCTTGCGGGGCGCGCTGGCCTGCGAGCGGGCCGGCTGTCGCGCCGCATCCCTGGAGCGGGAGATGGGAATCGAACCCACGTGGCGTGCTTGGAAGGCACGGGCTCTACCATTGAGCTACTCCCGCGCGACTCCAGCATAGCCGGGAAAGGGGCCGATAGTCAATCCGCGCGCGTCGCCGCGGGCAATTTCCCCGGTTGGAGAACCGTGCGGGCAGGGCCGGGCGAGCGTGGGTGCGGCCTTCAGTCAGCGATTTACGTTGCAAATTTACGTTGCAAATAGATGCATTTCGATGCGTGCGGTAGCTGGGAAGGGTCCTTTCACCCCCATCCTAATACCATTTCGGTGTGATGTGACCGCAAAGTCGCAAGGCAACTGTTCCCACCCCAAAGTAGGGGCAGAGGGATGCCTGTAAGGAAGTGCTGACCACCTGTTTTGACTTTACGCCCTCATCACGCTTAAATGGTATAACCTTCCCCCTGCGAGGGGGAAGGGACCTACAAGCGGGGGTTTTGACGGAATGTGCACCAAAGTGCGCCATTGTGCACTTTTCGTAGCTGGGGGGCTGTCCCAGGGTGTGGCGGGTGGTGTGTCAATCCGTGAGTTTTGGGGGACATTCGGTGACAGAATGGGTGTCCACTGGGGCCTGGATGGAGGGCCACTGGGTGCACGGCAACAGGTGCGACTGCCGCAGGTGGCTGCGGGGGTGGGTGACGTGGGCGGGTGGCAGGTCGGTCCTTTGTTGAGGAGAGCGTAGCACGGATGTGCGGGGAGGGTCAAGGGCCCTTGCGCGGGGCGATCGCGGGCTGCTGCGCGGGCGGTGGGGGCGTGACAAAGTGGGGATGGGACTGCGCGGCGGCGAGACAGTGGTGGGGGCTGGGGCGACGCGGGCGGGATCGGGTTGCGCAGGTTTGGGGCGGAATTTCGAGGGGTGGGTGGAGTGTGGGGTGGCGGTGTGATTCGTCATGCGTGCGCCGTCCGCGCCTAGCGGCCAGGTCTGACCCAGTGCGAACCTGTCGGGTACATTGGCCGCAGCCACTGCCGTAGCCTTGAATCTCCAGTAGGCTTCCTGTAGACTAGTGCGCGATAGAAGATGCGCACAAATGTGTCGCGGCGTTTGGCAGTAGGTGCGACTCCAGCGATCGCGTGGACAATGGTTGGTGGCCATGCCATACTCTCAGTGGCCCAGTGAGGACACGACACTACCATGACCTCAGACTCGCAGATTAGCGATGGTCGGCCCCCCGACCAGTACGGCTCATCTACTCCCTCAGAGCCGATGGTACGCATCCAGACCTTTTATGGCGTGGCGTACTGGGCAGACTCGATCGACCTGATGAAGAACACAATTGACGATCAGTCGGTCGACCTGATCATGACCAGTCCTCCGTTCGGACTAGTGCGAAAGAAGGAATATGGAAACGCCGACGCCGATGAGTACGTGAATTGGTTCAGGCCGTTCGCAATGGAGTTTGCTCGAATCTTGAAGCCTCAAGGCTCGCTTGTCATAGATATTGGAGGGGCGTGGCAATCAGGAATACCCACCAAGAGCCTTTACCAGTACGAGCTGCTTCTAACACTCTGCAAAGAGTTTGATTTCCATCTTGCGCAAGAGTTCTTTTGGTGGAACCCATCTCGACTGCCTACGCCGGCGGAGTGGGTGAACATCCGGCGGATTCGAGTCAAGGATGCGGTCAACAACATATTCTGGTTGTCGCCCACTCCGTGGCCTAAAGCGAGCAATCGTAGAATCCTCAATCCGTACAGCGACAGTATGCGCAATCTGATAGAGAACGGATATCGAGCGAAGAAGCGGCCTAGCGGACACGAGATCGGCCGCAATTTCGCGACTGACAACGGCGCGGCTATCCCTCCGAATTTGCTGGCTGTCGCAAACACAGAGAGCAATTCCAGGTATCTCAGGTACTGTGAACAAAACAACCTCCCGGTACACCCTGCCAGATTTCCCTCCCTTGTTCCAGAGTTCTTTTTGCGTTTTCTGACTGATCCGGACGACCTGGTTCTCGATCCATTTGCCGGGAGCTGTGTTACCGGAGAAGTTGCGGAGCGGCTCGGCAGAAGATGGATCTGTGGCGAGATTGAGCAACAGTACTTGCTGGGTGCGCAGGGGCGGTTCAATCAAGCGGATTCGGGGCAACCAAAGCGGGCGTCCCAAAATGAAGTGCGAGCTTACAGCATTCATCGTCCTGGGCTGCTGTGGGATAGCGGGATTGAATCTCGGCTTCCAGAAGACGGAGGCCAATCTCGCCCTCGAAAGGACGAATAGACTCGAGATTCTCTTTCGTCTGTGGGCTTGAGATGACTCTTCAGTACCGAGACACGATAGACCGCGCAATTCTCGATGCGATTTCCGATTCCGGATCCATCGTCCTGCGGGAACCGCATCCCACCCCACACCCGAGAAGATACCTCGTAAAAAGGGGAGACCAGCATAGCTCAATTTGGGTCTATTGTTGGAGGCTGACACCCGGAGGCCGACCTTCCCTGCCTCACGAGTATCGAATTCAAATGACTTCAGTCCAGTCCCCGCTATCGATCAACCCAAATGGACACACACTACTCCTTGGCTATGAGCCGGACAGAGGAGTGTTCGCAGCTTACGATTTAAGCCGACACACTTCCTTCACTACTGGGTCGCCTTCGATTCAGGTGAACATAGGAACCATTAACCGAGCACTTCAAGACGGGATATCATTCGAGACCAAGTCCAATGACGAGATTGTGGCGGGAGTCAGGAGCGATCTGCTGTACTTTTACAGTCAGAACTCCGTCGAACTTCATCGGCTCGGAGAAGACGCGACGGCTTTGGATGTTGTCGAGCGCGCGTCGCATGTGGGGGAAGTCGACGACGGCAAGATCTCACAGCTGACCCCGGAACGGCAGCGTGTTGTCCAAGAGACAACGCGCTGGACTCGCTCAGCCAGTTTTCGCCGCCAAGTGCTGAACGCATACGACAACAGGTGCGCAGTCACGCGACAGCAACTCCGACTCGTTGACGCCGCCCATATCTTGCCCGTAAAAGCTGGAACGCAGAGCATCGACAACGTCCGAAACGGAATCGCCCTGTCACCCACCTATCATCGGGCATTCGACAATGGACTCATCTACTTGGATCAAGAGTTTGAGATGAAGCTGAATTTCAGCGCCGTGGAGGGACTCCGCAGGTTGGATATGGTCCAAGGCCTTAATGCATTCGAGGCGAGCTTGGGCGCGATTCACTTGCCCTTTGATCCACAACAGCGCCCAGATCCCTACTTCATTCACCTGGCAAATGAATACCGCGGTCTGAAGTAGGCGTCGAACATAAGCCAAGTGGGATAGTGAAATGACCCTGTTGAGCCTCGCTCCTCATCCCATATCCACCGCCTAACTGCGGCGTGGGGGCTTGTGGCAGGGTGCGGAGGGTGATTGCGTGTCTGACCGCTCTCCCGGCAACGCAGATGACCCCGAAGCGCACCGACTTCAGACGCCTGCTCTCCCACTCTCCTCCCAACACCAACCGCTTCATCGCCGGGTTCAGATCGAATGCCAGCGCCGCGTTCGCCCGCCACGCCGCGTTCGCCACGAACTTCCCCGACGGCAGCCTGCACCTCGCAAGGTCATCCTTCAGCACCCAGCACCGACGCTTGCGCGCTTTCACACCTACGCACTTGCCGCGCGCCACCGCAAGTGGTACAAGTATCGTCAATGTTCAAGACTTCATAGAGACGCTCGTACAGGAACGGCCACCATGCTCATCCTTCACGCAGGGGAGTTGGACGGCGCGCTCGCTCTCTGGGGCGAAGGGTCGCGCTCGGAAGGCGGACGGCGAGGGCCGGGCCGCAAGCCAAAAGCCGCGCTCGCGCCGGCGCATCCGTTCGCGGCCCGCGCCCGCGACGTGGCGGGCCTGCTGGCGGAGTGGGCGCCGGACGTGCAGTCCACGTCGCGCAGGGCGGGCTGGTCGGCGGCATGGCTGCCGAGCATAGACGGCAAACCCTTTCCTTCCAGCGGGCTGGTCGGCGAATCCCCGGGGCGGCCCGATGACGCCGCACTCGCGCCCTGGTCTATCCCCACCTACCGGATGACGACGCCGGAGGCCGTGTCGCTCTTGTGCGCCGCCATGGGCAAGCGCACCCTGGCGGCGGGCGTGGTGGTCGGTCAGGACCTGGCGTACTGGGCTAAGGCGTTGCGCCTGGCGGGTTCGCTGGTGGCGCGGCAAAGGTATCTTCCCGGCCTCGCGACGCGGGACGGCGAGCGGTTCGCCAGTTGGGAGCCGCTGTACTCCGGCGCGGACGCCGAGTGGCTGGCGCGGCTGTCGGAGAGTATGCCGGCGGCGGCGCGCGCCCTCTCCGGCCCGGATGCGGACGCGCCCCCGGAGCGGCCATCGGGCGAGTCGCTGGCGCGGTTCGTGGCGGCTGTGGTGGAATACCTGGTGCGCGCGCCGAGCAGACAGCCCTGGGATGCGACGCCGCGCCGGGGCCGGCGACGCAAGAAGATGGCCTTCGACAGCGTACACGACGCCTGGTTGCACGGCCTGCGCTCGGTGGACGGGTTCCTGTACGCGAACGATACCGAGTTCGAGCGGCTCTCGGACGAACTGCGACAGTGGCGGCGTCCCATCACGGTGGCGGCGAGCGCGCCCTTCCGCCTCTGCTTCCGCCTGGAAGAGCCGCCGCCGCCCGCGCTGACGGACTACACAGACGACGAGGACGACGACCTTCCCGAAGAGGACTGGTTCGTCCGCTATCTGCTGCAACCCCACGACGACCCCAGCCTGCTCGTTCCGGTGGAGGACGCCTGGCGGAACGGAGGCGGCGGACTGGCTTCGCTGAACGGCAACGGCGCGAACGTCAGCGAGATACTGCTGACGGCCCTGGGCCAGGCATCCCGTATATGCCCCGCCATAGGCGACAGCCTCGAGAACGCCGGCCCGGAGGGGTTCACGCTGGACACCGCGCGGGCACACGGCTTTTTGACGGGGGATGCTATCGCCTTGGAGCAGGCGGGCTACGGTGTGATGCTCCCGGCGTGGTGGACGCGCAAGGGCACCAAGACGCGGCTGACGGCGCAGGCCACCGCGCGGCAGTCCAGGATGCAGGGCGGCTCCAGGCTTACGCTGGAATCCATGGTCAAGTTCGATTGGGAAGTGGCGCTCGGCGATGAGGTGATGACCCGCCGAGAGTTGCAGGCGCTCGCGCGCAGCAAGACGCCGCTGGTGCGGGTGCGCGGCCAGTGGGTGGAGATGAACGCCGACGAAATCAAGCAGGCGCTGGACTTCTGGCGAAAGCGCGGGCGGGAGAAGATGACTGTCCGCGACGTGATACGCATGGCCGTGGGCGCGGAGGTTACGCCCGACGGGTTCGACTTCGCCGGCGTGAAGGCCGCGGGCGGCATCAAGGAACTGCTGGAGCAACTGGACGGGCAAGCCGAGTTCGCGGAGCTCGAGCCGCCGCCGGGACTGGACGCCACGCTGCGCCCTTACCAGGTGCGGGGCTATTCGTGGCTGTCGTTCCTGCGCCAGTGGGGGCTGGGCGCGTGCCTGGCCGACGACATGGGATTGGGCAAGACCATCCAGACGCTCGCGCTCATACAACGCGACTGGCGGGAAGAACCCGGTCGCCCCGTGCTGCTGATATGCCCTACGTCCGTGGCGAACAACTGGCGCAGAGAGGCCGCGCGGTTCACGCCCGACCTGCCCGTGCTGATACACCACGGCCCAGGCAGAAAGCGCGACGCGGCGTTCAAGCGGCAGGCCCAGAAGCACGCCCTGGTGGTCACCAGCTACAGCCTCTCGCACCGGGACGCCGAGTTTCTGCGCAAGGTCTCGTGGCGCGGCGTGGTGCTGGACGAGGCGCAGAACATCAAGAATCCGCAGACGTTGCAGGCGAAGGCCGCGCGCTCGCTGGAAGCGGACTACCGCGTCGCGCTGACGGGAACGCCCGTCGAGAACAACGTTGGCGACCTGTGGTCTATCATGGAGTTTCTGAACCCCGGCTTCCTGGGCACGCAGACGGCGTTCAAGCGCGACTTCTTCGTTCCCATCCAGGCCGAGAGGGACCCGAACGCCATAGAGGGACTCAAGCGCGCCACCGGCCCGTTCATCCTGCGGCGGCTCAAGACGGACAGGACGATAATTTCGGACCTGCCCGACAAGCTGGAGATGAAGGTGTTCTGCTCGCTCACCAGGGAGCAGGTGTCGCTGTACTCCGCGGTCGTCGGCGAGACGGAAGAGGCGCTGGAGGACGCCGATGGCATCGATCGGCGCGGGCTGATACTGGCGACGCTCTCCAAGCTCAAGCAGGTGTGCAACCATCCGGCGCAGTTCCTGGGCGACAACTCCGCCGTATCCGGCCGCTCGGGCAAGCTGGCCCGCCTGACCGAGATGCTGGAAGAGGTGGTGGAAGTGGGGGACAAGGCGTTGGTGTTCACCCAGTTCTCGGAGATGGGCGGCATCATCCAGCGTCACCTGCAAGAGACGTTCGGGCGCGAGGCGTTGTTTCTGCACGGGGGCGTGTCCCGCAGCCGCCGCGACGAGATGGTGGAGCGGTTCCAGAACGACCCCAACGGCCCGCAGGTGTTCATCCTGTCGCTGCGCGCGGGCGGCTCGGGGCTGAACCTTACGGCGGCCAACCACGTGTTCCACTTCGACAGGTGGTGGAACCCGGCGGTGGAGAACCAGGCCACGGACAGGGCCTTCCGCATAGGCCAGCGGCGCAATGTGCAGGTTCACAAGTTCATCTGCGCGGGCACGCTGGAGGAGCGCATAGACGAGATGATAGAGAGCAAGAGCGAGGTCGTGGAGAGCGTGGTGGGCACGGGCGAGGGCTGGCTGACGGAGCTTTCCAACGACGACCTGAGAGAGGTCTTGACGCTGAGCAAAGAGGCGGTGGGGGTGTAGAGCATGGCATGGTTCTACGACGACTACCCGCGCTCCGGGCCAATCGCGGCCAGGGGCGGAATCAAGGCGCAGTCCCAGCGCGGCGACTTCGGCCAAAGCTGGTGGGCCAGGCGCTGGGTCGCGGCGTTGGAAGACCTGCTGGAGGGCGGGCGGCTTTCGCGCGGCCGGAGCTACGCGCGGCGGGGACAGGTGCTTGCCGTGGAGGTGGAGGAGGGCGCGGTGTCCGCCAAGGTGCAGGGATCCCGCGCGCAGCCCTACAAGGTTGATATCGCGGTCGAGACGCTGGAGAGCGCGGACCTGGAGAGCCTGTCCGAGGCGCTCGCGCGGCGTCCCGTGTTCGTCGCCAAGCTGCTGGCGGGCGAGATGCCGGCGAGCATAGAGGACGTGTTCTGGGACGTGGGGATTTCGCTCTTCCCGGAAACCGACGACGACCTGGAAACGGACTGTTCGTGCCCGGACTGGTCGAATCCGTGCAAGCACATAGCGGCCGTGTATCTGCTGTTGGGCGAGGAGTTCGACCGCGACCCGTTCCTGATGTTCAAGTTGTGGGGGGTCGACCGCGAACGGCTGCTGGAGATGGCCGGTTTCGGGCCGTCGCAGAACGGCGCGGACGAGCGCGACCCCGCCGGCCGGGACGCGCGCCATTCGCCGCCGGAGCCGCTGCCGTCGGACCCCGCGCTGTTCTGGGGGCCGCAAGACGCCGGCGACGGCCAGGACGTCCAAGACGCCCTTGGGCCGGCCAGCATCCCCGCGGTAGCCGCCGCGCTGCCCAAGCGGTTGGGCAGCTTCCCCTTCTGGCGCGGCGAGCGGGCGTTCATACCCGCGATGGAAGAGGTGTACGGCGCGGCGTCGGCCGGGGGGCGGGAGGTGTACCTGGGCGGGGTGGAGGGTGATGCAGGGGATGGATAGCTCATCCCCGACCGTTGCCAATAACCTGCCCTTTCGCTACATGCTGGCGCGGAGCGCTCGATAGCCGCCCATCGAGCACAGCCCCCGGATATCTGTTCCATTCCGTTCCACATAGTGTGTTAGCCGACTTTCGCCGCTTTTTCTTCTCAGACTTGACATCCGCTCTCGTGTATAGAACAATAGTTCCGCAATCACGCGAAAAGGAGCGGATATGCTGGTAAAGCGAACGTCGGACACCTTCGAGAAACTGCACGCCCTCAGCGGTATGGCGAGCGACGACATCCTCTCGCGTCCCAGGCCGGGTGAGAGACAGCGCGCGCCCTACGCCGTGCGCGAGCGCAGCCCCGTGCCGGGCGTCTATAAGGCGCAGATGCCGAACGGCAAGACCATCAGCCTGATGCGCGTGATGTACACCGACTTCTGCAAGTACGACTGCCACTACTGCCCCAACAGCACCTGGGTGCCGCGAAAGCGTTTCGCGTTCAAGCCGGACGAGCTCGCCGGCGCTTTCGACGAGATGCGCCGCCGCCACATGGTGAGCGGGCTGTTTCTGAGTTCCGGCATATTCGGCAGCGGCTCCAAGACCACCGAGCGGCTGCTCAAGGTCGTCGAGATAATCCGCAAGAAGCAGGGCTTTCGCGGCTACGTCCACATGAAGGTCATGCCGGACACCGAGCGGCAGTACGTGGAAGAGGCGTACCGGCTGGGAACGAGGCTCTCTATCAACATCGAGTCCCCAACCCCCGAAATGCTCTCCAAAATCAGCCCCATGAAGGACATGAGGCGCGACATACTGGAACCCATGTCGTGGATAGACGGCATGATGCGCGGGGACGAGCGGCGCGCCGGCGGCCCCGCCGTGGGCGCGGTGGGCCAGGCCACGCAGATGGTGGTTGGGGCGGCGGACGAGTCGGACTGGGACATCTTCGAGCGCATGGACCAGCTCTACTCGGACTGGAACTTCAAGCGCGTGTACTACTCGCCGTTCCAGCCCGTTCGATACACGCCCCTGGAGGAGCATCCCGCCACGCCCATGATCCGCGAGCACCGGCTGTACCAGGTGGACTGGCTGAAGCGCGTGTACGCCTTCGACAACGACGAGCTGAAGCTCGCCTACGACGACAACGGATTCTTGCCCCACGAAGACGACCCCAAGACGTCCATCGCCCTGGCGAACCTCGACAGCTTTCCGGTAAACGTCAACGAGGCCTCGAAAGAGCAGCTTCTGCGCGTGCCCGGCGTGGGGCCGACCTCCACGGACCGCATCCTGCGCAACCGCGCCCGCCACTCCGTGGACAACTGGCGCGACCTGCAGGCCATGGGCGTGGTGCGCAAGTGGGCGTGGCCCTTCCTTGCGTTTCCGGGCCACCGCCCGCCGCGCGCAAAACAGCTACGGCTGGACCTGTTCGGAGAGCAGGCGAAAGAGGAGCGCAAGCTGCGCCTGGCCGAACGGTCCGCGGACTACACGGCCCACACCGGCGCGAGCGCCGCGCCGTGCGGCCAGGCCGGATCGTGCGCGGGATGCCCGTTGTACGGCGCGCCGGGGCACCCGGGTTCGTAAGCGCCTACTTCGTACTCGATACGGAGACGGGGGCAGCCACTCGCAGGCAGCCGTCAGCGATTCCGGCGGCGGAGCAGTTCTTCCAACTCGCGGACGCGAGACTCGGCACGGTCGGCGCGGGCTTCGGCGTTGTCGGCGCGAGACTCGGCGCTGGCGGCGCGGGACTCGGCGTTATCGGCGCGAGACTCGGCGCTGGCGGCGTGGGCCTCGGCATTGTTGGCGCGGGCCTCGGCGCGGTTGGCGTGGGCCTCGGCATTGTTGGCGCGGGCCTCGATGCGGGCGGCGTGGGCCTCGGCGCGGTTGGCGTGGGCCTCGGCCGCGACACGGGCCTCACGCTCATCCTCGAAGGTCGCTATGCGCCCGCCCGTGTCCGGGTCGTAGAACACTATCTCGCCCTCTTCCCACCGGATGTTCAGGCGCAGCGCCGCGCTGTAGCCCTGCAAGCTCCCGGACGGGAGCTCCTCGATGGGCAATGCGACGTACTCGCCGTCCACCAGGCTGTCCCCCGCCAATCGCGCCCCGTGATACTCGCCCGTCTTGTCGAATCGCCAGTACTCCGGAATCCCCAGGTCGGCGTAGTAAATCCGCTTGTCTCCCGTATCGACGTGCGCCGTGCTCACCGACGCCACCTCCAACACGAAGTCCGGCGGCTTGCCCTGCTCCGAGACGATGTACCCGTTGTTCTCTTCGTAGATTTGGGGGTCCACGTCGAAGGCCACCAGCAGGTCGGGCACTCGGGCACGCGCCTTATTGAAGTTGGTGTCGGGGCAGACCCAGCGGTCTGCCTCCACGAGGGTAGTCTCGGGGTTGCCCAGATGCACGGCCAGGTGATGTGAGTTGCCGCTCTTGAACAGGTGGTCGAACTGCGTCACTTCGTCTAGCTCCCGCTCGGGCGGATCCGGCAGACGGAATCGGCCCGGGGACTGGGTTGTCTTCGTCTTCTCGGCATAAGTCTTGGGCGTAGTCATGTCGCACCTGTCAGCAGACCCTGTTGAGAGCCTATCCGATTAGTCCCTTCCCCTCCAACTGGCGGTATTCTACACCACCCGGCGATTCCCGTCACTCGGACCACATCGTCCGGGCCTGCAACTGTTTAGTCGCCCACACGGCGGGGGAATGGCCGTCTAGCTCGCTTCGGCGAGCACCTCGTCGTACACCGCTTTGGCGAGGAGCCCGTACACTATCTGCTTGAACTCCCGATTGGTCATGTATTGATTGAACAGGTGGTCGTTTGCGCCCCGGCGTTCGGCCATCAGCCTGTCTATTCTGCTCTGGACGTGCAGGGCGAAGTTGTCGAACGGATTGACTTTGGCGGTCTGGCGCACTTCCTCGTCTCTGACGGCGCGCGCCTTGACCTGCTCGAAAAACAGGCGGTCCTCGTCCGTCAGGCTCGTGCCGTACCTTTCGTTCAGCGTCCTTATAATCTCCGACAGCGGGGCGGTCTCCTCCTCAGGGTTGCCCGTGCCAACCTCGGTCGGACCCTTCACGTAGGTATCCTCATCGTCTTCCGACTCGGCGAGTCTGAGGTTTGCGGTGGAAGCGCGATGCAGGCGGTAGAAGGCCAGTTCCACGTCGTCGCCGAGATCGACGGGGCCCCCGCGTTCCGGCCTCAGATACGGCAGCAGCGCCCGCCCGAACGACGCCAGGCGCTCGAACTCGTTGTCGCCATACGGGATTATCTGGCTCAGGAAGGCGTAGAGGCTGACGAACGCGCCGAGCCTGTCGCGAAACTTCGTCTGGTCGTCATCGCCGAGCTCGCCGAAACGGTCGACCGCCGGCTGAAGCTGCGCCACCAGTTGCGCGTGGTCGCTGTCCCCGCCGTGCTGGGAAACGGGCCGGTAGAAGATTCTCGTGAACTCCTGGACTTCGGCTTGGTGGTAGACCTGCATGGTGTCGAGCTCGTGCTTCAACCCCTCGAGCCGGTACGGGTCGGACTCCGCGAGAAGCCGGGTGCGGTCGTAGTAGGGAGCGAAAGCGGCGCGAATATCCTCCGGGTCGTTCACGAAATCCAGCACGAAGGGCGCATCCTTGCCCGGCGCCGTGCGGTTGAGGCGCGACAGCGTCTGCACGGCCTGCACGCCGTCCAACCGCTTGTCCACATACATCGCCTGCAACAGCGGCTGGTCGAAGCCGGTCTGGTACTTGTCCGCCACCAGCAGCACGTTGTAGTCGTCGGAGTCGAATCGCCCGGCCAGCGCGGCCTCGCCTATTGGCCGTCCTGTCACGCGGTCTATGTTCATGCCCGGCTCGGTGTACTCCTCGCCCGTGTCCGGGTCGGGCACCGTGCCGCTGAACGCCACCAGCGCGTGAACGTCGTCGTAGCCCTTTTCCGCGACGTACTTCTCGAACGCCAGCTTGTAGCGCACGGCGAGCAGGCGCGACGACGCCACCAGCATCGCCTTGGCGCGGCCGCCGATTCTAGGCCGGATCTCGCTTCGGAAGTGCTCGACGATGACCTCGATCTTCTGCGCGATGTTGTGCGGGTGCAGCGTCATGAACTTGGCGAGCGCCGCCGCCGTCCGGCGCTTGGGGAAGTCGGGGTCGTCATCGGCGCGCTTCCTCAGCCTGTACCAGGTGTCGTAGTCCGTGTAGTGCTGGAGCACGTCCAGGATGAATTCTTCCTCGATGGCCTGTCTCATGCTGTAGATGTGGAAGGACTCCGGTTTGCCGCTCGCGCCCTTCCTGCCGAACAGCTCGATGGTCTTGCCCTTGGGCGTGGCGGTGAAGGCGAAGAAAGACAGGTTGGGTTGCGGCCCTCGTGACTCCACGACCGCGTTGAGATGGTCCTCCCAGTCCTCCGCGTTCTCGGCGTCTGCGGCGGCCTCTATCGAGCGCAGGCCGAGAACCTGCTTCATCTCCCGCGCTCTCTCGCCGGTCTGGCTGGAGTGCGCCTCGTCCACGATGACGGCGTAGCTGCGTCCTGCGATCCTGGCCCGCCACTCGGCGGCCTGTTTCCGCTCGGCCTGTGACGGGGCCTCGGGCGAGTCCGCCCCAGCGACTGAAAGCAGGCCGCGCATCACGAACGGGAACTTCTGTATCGTGGTGATGACAATTTTCGTGCCGTCCACCAGCGCCTCGGCCAGTTGCTTCGAGTCCTGGTCTATGGCCTTCACCACGCCCTGGGCGTGCTCTATCTGGTAGATGGCGTCCTGTAGCTGCCGGTCCAGCACACGTCGGTCGGTAATCACCACCACGCAATCGAACACCTTGTCGTCGTCCTCGGTGTGCAGGCTGGCGAGGCGGTGCGAGAGCCACGATATGCTGTTGGTCTTGCCGCTGCCCGCCGAGTGTTGTATCAGGTAGTTGTGGCCCGGCCCCTCGTCCCTGGCCGCCGCGACCAGCTTGGACACCGAGTCCAGTTGGTGGAAGCGCGGGAAGATTACGGTCTCGTCCTCTTCTTTGAAGACGTAGGAGCCGAGCACGTCCAGGAAACGCTCCCGCTCCAACACTTCTTGCCACAGGTAGCCCGTTCGGTAGCCGGAGGGATGTTGAGGGTTGCCCGCGCCGCACCGGATGGCGCCGGGGTCGCTGCCGCGGTTGAAGGGCAGGAATCGCGTTTTCTGGCCGAGCAGCCTGGTGGCCATGTGTACCTCTTCCGTGTCGGCGGCGAAGTGCACCAGCGCGCGTTTGCCCGAGTGGAACAGTGGCGCGGTGGGGTCGCGGTCTTGCCTGTACTGGCGGACGGCATCGCGCCAGGTCTGGTCGGTCATGGGGTTCTTCAGCTCGCAGGTGGCGACGGGTACGCCATTGAGCGCGAACAGCAGGTCCACGCTGTGTTCCTGGTCGGGGTGGCACCGGACCTGGCGCGTGACGGTGAGCCGGTTGCTGTCGAACTGGGCCACCAGTTGGGGATTCAGCCCGTGGGCCGGCTTGAAGTATGCAACCCTGAAGGTCTTGCCGGAGAAGCGGAACCCATGCCGAAGCACCTCCAGAGTGCCCTTCAGATCGAGCTCTCTTGCCAGGTACTCGATCATCAGTCTATCGACGCTCCCGCCGTGCAGCGCGGCCACCGCTTCCCACAGTTCCGGCTGTGTCTGTCGGATGAAGTCGAGCACGTCCCTCGGAAACAACGCGAGCTCGACGTCCCAGCGGGCGCGGTTGCCGGTCTGCCAGCCGCTGTCCAGCAGCAGGGATTCCACCCTGTCTTCGAACGCCCGCTCCGTCGTCTGCGTGGTCATGGCGCCTGCTCCGGTTCTCGCACGTCTATCTTGCCGGTGACCGCCGCGGTGATGAGCGCGGCGCGGTACTCCTGGAGGCGCTCGATAGCGGCTTCCGCTTTGGATGTGAGCGCATCTATTCGATCGGTCTCGCGGTCAAGGTATTCGGCTATGGCGTGCTGTTCTTCGCATGAAGGCAGGGGAATGGCGAGAGAAGCAAATTTCTCTCGCGTGAAATGTGCAATCGTGGCCTTGTCAGACAATGCAGTAAGCCAATCGCTTTTGCTTATGCCATACAGAAGATAACGCAGGTATCTGATTGAATTGGCTTCCCTTGGCCGAACCCGATGTAGAGAGTTTTGGATAATGTGGTCTTCGATACCTGGCGGCACAAAACAACACCGGCCACCTTCGCCACCTTCGCAGACTAGGAGGTCGCCTTGGACGACCGAGAAGTGTTGAGCGTCGCCTGGACTAGCCCACATCGTCGTAGAGTCCGATATTCGCAAGCCGTCCCACTGGACATGAAGCGCCTTCAAGTAAGGGGTTTCGACATCAAGGTCTTCAGTAGGCTCACTTTGAAGCATCTTACCCAACTTAATGTCATATTGGTGCTTAGCTGACGATACCTCCCAGTGCTCGGGGATTTCGCCGAGCCACTCAACCCCGGAGGGCTTGAGGTGCGACGACGGGTCGAGGCCGGCGGTCACCGCGCGGGTTATCAGGGCCGTGCGGTACTCCGCCAGCCGCTCGATGAGCAGGCGGTTCTTCTCGATGAGACCGTCAATCCGCACCGTTTCGTGGTCCAGGAATGCGGCGATGGCGCGCTGCTCATCCGCTGGGGGAACTGGTATCACCAATGAAGCAAACTTCTCCCGAGTAAAGTGAGCAATCGTGGCTCTGTCCGAAAGTACGGCGAACCATCCTCTGTCGCTGATGCAAGACAAGACATAACAGAGGTATGCGTTAGAATTGTCTCCTCTTGGGCGGACACGGTGTAGCGAGTTCTGAATGATGTAACGCTCGAAGCCAGCAGGCAACAGGCAAGATCGGCCACCCTCACCTCCTTCGCAAACCAGGAGGTCTCCGCTGGTCAACGAGAAATGCTCAATTTCGCCTGGGTTGGCCCACATCGTTGGCGCATCGTCAACTTGTAGGCCAGCCCACTGGACGTGAAGTGCCTTGAGATATGGAGTTTCCACGTCATCATGGTCAATGGGATCGCCTTGAAGCATCTTTCCTAGCGTGACCTGATAGTTTCGCTTAACCACAGTTACGTCCCAGTGCGCCGGCACGTCGCCGAGCCACTCGACGCCCGAATCACGGTGCGCCGGATACGCCCGCCTCACGTCTTCACCTCGGCAAACAGGTGAGCGATCTCGCGCTCAAGCGATCGGAGGTCGGACTCTATTTCCTCTAGTGGGCGCGGCGGCTCGTAGAGATAGAAGTGACGTTTGAGCGGGATTTCGTAGCCTATCTTAGTTTTCTTGTAGTCCACCCAAGCGTCCGGCGCGTAGGGCAGCACCTCGCGTTCCATGTACTCGCCAACGTTCTCCTTAAGCGGCACGTTCTCGGTGTCTCGCAGCAGCGAGTCTGGCTCAGGGTTGCCTTTGTTGTCCCGGCAGATTTCGGCATCGGGGTCGCGTTCGCCGAGCGCCGTCAGTACAACCTTGAGTTCTTCGGCATAGATGCGTGCGCCAGTGCACTTGGCGGTCTCTTTAAGCATCTCCGAAAACGATTCCCGATTCTTATAAAGCTCTCCGCCAGTTACTTGAGCAACTGAGCAAAGTACGCTGCGAATCACCTCTTGCGGCTGCCTGCCTGGGCGCTTCCTATCTTGAGTGAGCTTGCCGAACTTCTCATCCTCTTCCAGGCGGGCGATGCGCTCCGGCGTGGCGGCGAAGTTCAGGCGCAGCGGGCGCTCCACCGTAATTTTGCGGTAGCCGAAGTCGTCGTTGTCGAACACCTTGTTGACGATACGCGGGCGGGTGCGTTCCAGATGCGTAACCGGGTCCTCGTCCGTGAGGTCGCGCGTCTCGCCGTCGGTGAAGCTGCCGTGGACTCTCGTGAGGTCGTCGATCTGCTCACGCGACAGCTCGTTGCGCTTGTTGCCCAAGCTCTTGCGCATCTTCACGAAGAACTGCCGGCCGTCGATGAGCTGGATCTTGTCGCGGCGGCGTTGTTGCTTGCGGTTGGTGAGCACCCAGACGTAGGTGGATATGCCGGTGTTGTAGAAGAGCTGGTCGGGCAGGGCGACGATAGTTTCCAGCCAGTCGTTCTCGATAATCCACTTTCGGATGTCGCTCTCGCCGCTGCCGGCGTCTCCGGTGAAGAGAGGGGAGCCGTTGAAGACGATGGCGATGCGGCTGCCGCCGTCGTCGACCGGGCGCATCTTGGAAATCATGTGCTGGAGGAAGAGCAGGGAGCCGTCGCTTATCCTGGGAAGCCCGGCGCCGAACCGGCCCGTGTCGCCTCGCGTGGAGCGCTCGCTCCTGATGACGCTCGCCTGTTGCTTCCACTCGACGCCGAACGGGGGATTGGCGAGCATGTAGTCGAACCGCAATGGCGTGCCCAGCGGCCCCGTCACGTGTCCGTCGTCTGTGAAGACGTCGCCGAGCACGATGTTGTCGGCGTCCTCGCCCTTGATGAGCATGTCGGACTTGCAGACCGCCCAAGACTCGTCGTTGAGGTCCTGGCCGAACACTATCGGCCGCGCGTCGCTGTTGTGCTCGCGAAGGAACTCGCTGGCGGCGGAGAGCATCCCGCCGGTGCCGCAGGCGGGATCGTAGATGGTCTTGATGACGTAGCTGGTGGTAAGGTCCGTCTCCGGCGAAAGCAGCAGACTGACCATGAGCCGGATGACCTCGCGCGGGGTGAAGTGCTCGCCCGCCTCCTCGTTGGACTGCTCGGCGCCAATGCGGATTAGCTCCTCGAACACGTAGCCCATCTGGGTGTTGTCCACGCGCGAGGGCGACAGGTCCACCTTCGAGAACTCCTGGACGACCTGGAACAGCAGGTTCTTCTCGTCCATGCGCTCGATGTGATCGCCGAATCCGAACCGCTCCATTATCTGGCGCACGTTGGGGGAAAACGCCTCGATGTAGGCGGTCAGGTTCGGGGCAATGGAGTTGGGGTCGTCGAGCAGCCGCGGGAAGTTCAGCCTGGACTCGTTGAAGAACTGGGGGTCGCCGGCCCCGGGCGCGTTTCCGTTGGCGTCGGCCAGTACGCAGTCGAACCGTCTCAGCACCGTTAGCGGCAGGATGACCTTGCGGTACTCGTTGCGCTTGTACGGCCCTCTGAGCAGATTGCAGATGCGCCAGATGAGGCTCGCCAACTCTCCATGCGTCTGAACGTTCATGCCGGCCGCCCTCCTCGTACAGGCTGGAATATACACCGTTCATCTGCCTGGCGCAAAGGAGCGGAAGGGCCGGCGCGCCCGTTCGTTCGGGAGGCGCGGGGCAGGCGCTCTAGATTCCTCGGCTGCGCTGCGCTCCGCTCGGAATGGCAGGGAGCGGCGAGGAGGAAGGGGCGGGCGGGCGACGCGGCACTTGTGCCCCAAAATGCTCGCGCCGCCAATGCTGGTGAGTTGCCCGCTCTTGGCATATAATATCCACCAGTTAGCGAACACCAAGCACGACGAAAGGACACCTTGGGCATGACGGACAACACTTCGGAATCCCCGACTTATACCATGGGCTACGACGAGGACTTTCAGCAGTTGCTGAGGCTGCGCAGCGTAGAGACGCACGCCGCCCATCTGCTGCCTCACCTGAAGGCCGGCCAGCGCGTGCTGGATTTTGGCTGCGGACCGGGCAACATCTCTGTCGGGCTGGCCAAGGCGGTGGAACCCGGAGAGTTGCACGGCATCGACATAGAGACGACACAGATTGACATAGCCCGCGCCGCGGCGTCCGCGGGCGGGCATGACAACGCCACCTTCCACGTCGGCGACATCACCAGCCTTCCCTTCGACGACGACTCGTTCGACGTCGCACACTGCCACGCCGTGTTGATGCACGTGCCGAACACCGAGGGCGCGCTCGCCGAGGTCAAGCGCGTATTGAAGTCCGGCGGCATCATCTCCTCGCGCGAACTGATAGTCGGGTCGTCGTTCGCCGAACCGGACTTCGGCACGTTCGAGGATGCCTGGGGCGCTTTTGGCAAGCTGCTCGCGGCCAACGGCGGCCATCCCAACATGGGCAAGGAGTTGAAGAACACGCTGCTCGGCGCGGGCTTTGTTGACATCGAGGCGACCGCGTCGTTCGACAAGTTCGCGTCGGCTGCTGAAGTCGCCTTCCTGCACCGTTTCATCAGCGACTGGTTCTTCTCGGACGAGGTGATAGGAGCCGCCACCACGTTCGGCTTGGCTACCCAGGCGGAGTTCGACCTGTGGCGTGAGACCCTCGACAGGTGGGCCGCCCACCCCGGCGCTTTCGGCGCGATCGCCTTCGGCGAAGCGATAGCCCGCAAGCCCTAGCGCGAGCGACAGCCACGGTCCCTCTGGTAGCATCGGGCAGGATTAAATCCTGCCCGATGCCGTTGCGCGTTGCGGCTGCCCGCCTGCCGCAACGTCCCAACCCGCCTTCCCCACGTCCGCGCCGTTTCTTCCGATCAATCCGCCCTGATCCCGCTAATTCGCCGACGATCTTGAAGCGCCCGAATGTCTGTGCTATTCTCAAAGCAACAAGGGATCTAACCAGCCGACCCGCCCGGAACACCCCGTCACACTCCGGTTGCGTTCAGAACCAAAAGGGTCTCGCGAGTGTTTCGAGTCACCGTCCACGACCAACCTTCCCAGCTAGGGACCCTGAACGGAATGAGACAAATGAGACAGCACGGAACAGATGTTTTCGGCCCTCCCTCTGCTGCCGCATTCCCTCCTCTTAGCGAGGGGATACAACGAGCAAGTCGGAGCGGTGCGCCGGTTGACTGGCGGGGGTGGATTGCCTACCATTTCCTATGCTTAGGGCAAGACCGCGGTCAGAGCGGCGCAGGCCCGTCCCCAGTCTGAAAAACCCAGGTGCGAAACATGAACAGCAACGAAATCCGCGAGCGGTTCCTGAGCTACTTCGAGGGCAAGGCGCACACTCGCGTGGCGAGCTCCTCGCTCATTCCGGTCGGCGACCCGACGCTGCTGCTGACGTCGGCGGGGATGGTCCAGTTCAAGCCGTACTTTTCCGGCGAGGCCGAGCCGCCCAACCGCAGGCTTACCTCGTCCCAGAAGTCGTTTCGCACGGTGGACATCGACGAGGTGGGGGACTCGACGCACCTCACCCTTTTCGAGATGCTCGGCAACTTCAGCATCGGCGAATACTTCAAGAAGGAGGCCATAGCCTACGCGCTGGAGTTCTTCGAGACGCAGTTCGGGCTGGCGAAGGAGCGGTTCGCCATCACCATCCACGACACCGACGACGAGAGCTTCGACCTGTGGCGTGACGTGGGCATCGCCGCGGAGGAGATTTACAGGTTCGGCGACGAGGACAACTGGTGGGGGCCGGCTGGCCTGGAGGGGCCGTGCGGCCCGTGCAGCGAGCTCCACTATGACTTCGGAGAGGGCAGGGGGTGCCTGCGCCCCGACTGCGGCCCCAACTGCGCCTATCCCAAGAACGACGCCGGCGACGCCTGCGACCGCTACGTCGAACTGTGGAACCTGGTGTTCATGCAGTTCTACCACCACCTGGACGGCACGCGGGATCCGCTGCCCGCGCCGAGCGTGGACACCGGCATGGGCCTCGAACGCGCCGCCGTGGTTATGCAGGGCGTGACCACCATCTACGAGACCGACCTGTTCCTGCCGCTGCTCACCCGCGTGGAGGCGCTGACCGGACGCAGCTACGGCGACGACGAGGCCGACGACTACGCCATGCGGGTCGTCGCCGAGCACGCGCGCAGCTCCGCGTTCCTCATCGGCGACGGCGTGGCGCCGGGCAACGAGGGCCGGGGATACGTGCTGCGCCGCGTCATTCGCCGCGCCATCCGCCACGGGCGGCAGCTTGGCCTGGAGGGCGCGTTTCTGGGCGACGTGGCGGGCGAGGTCATCGCGCAGATGGGCGACATCTACCCCGAGCTCCGCAACCACCAGGACTTCATCCTGACGGTGCTGAGGCTGGAGGAGGAACGCTTCCAGCAGGCGTTCCGCAACGGCTACGAGGCGCTGTCCGAGGCGCTGGAGGGCGCGGACTCGCTGCCCGGCGAGGTGGTGTTCCGGCTGTGGGACACCTACGGCTTCCCGGTCGAGATGACGAGCGAGATAGCCAGGGAGCGCGGCATCGAGGTGGACATGGCCGGATTCGAGGAGCAGATGGCCGAGCAGCGAGAGCGCGCCCGGGCCACTGCCCAGTTCGGCGGCGACCGCGCCAAGATCCGCGTTTACGAGAGCATGGCCGTCGGCGCCACGCGCTTCCTGGGCTACGAGCAGCTCACGGCAAGCTCCGTGGTGGTGGGCCTCATCAGCGGCGACGAGCTCGCCACCGAAGCGGGTGAGGGCGACGAAGTCGAGATAGTTCTCGTGGAGACCCCGTTCTACCCGGAGGGCGGCGGCCAGATAGGCGACGCCGGCCAGCTCATCGGACCGAACGGCAGCGTGGAGGTGCGCGACACGCTGGAGGTGATGCCGGAGGTCATCGTCCACTTCGGCAGGGTGGCGAGCGGAGCTATCGCGCTCGGCGACAGCGTGGAGGCCTACGTGGACGAGATACGGCGCGAGGACACCGCGCGCAACCACACCGCCACGCACCTGCTGCACGCCGCGCTGCGCCAGGTGCTCGGCCCGCACGTGCGGCAGGCCGGCTCGCTCGTCGCCCCTGACCGGCTGCGGTTCGACTTCTCCCACGTCCAGCCCGTCACGGACGAGGAGATGTGGCAGGTGCAACTGCTGGTGAACGAGAAGCTGCGCCAGAACGCCAGGATCGTGAAGAGCGAGGATACCTACGCCGCGGCCATCAGCAGGGGCGCACTGGCGTTCTTCGGCGACAAGTACGGCGACAGGGTGCGCCTGGTGGAGATCGCGAATGGCGCGACGTTCAGCTTCGAGGTGTGCGGCGGCACGCACGTTCAGCGCACCGGCGAGTTGGGCGCGGTGTACGTACTCGGCGAGTCGAGCATCGGCGCGGGAATGCGGCGAATCGAGGCGGTCAGCGGCCGCGCTGCGGAGCGGCTGGTGTGGGAGCGCTTCCGGCGCGAGGAGGCGGTGGCGCGGCGGCTCCAGGTGCCGCCGACCGAGGCGGAGGACAGGGTGCAGTCCCTCATGGACTCGCTGGACGAGGCGAACAGGGCGCGCTCCGCGCTTGAGCGGCGGCTGTCGCTACAGGCGGCGGAGAGCCTTCTGGCGGACCGCCAGGACGTGGATGGCGTCAGCGTGCTGGCCGCCAGAACGACCGCCGCCAACGCCGACGGGCTGCGCGAGGTGGGCGACTGGCTGCGCGACAAGCTGGGCAGCGGCGTCGTGGTGCTGGGGTCGGTAATCGGCGAGCGGCCCCTGCTGGTGTCGATGGTGACGCCCGACCTGGTGGAGCGGGGGCTGGACGCCAGCGTCATCGCCAGGGGCGCCGCCAAAGCCATCCAGGGCGGCGGCGGCGGACGTCCGGACGTGGCGCAGGCGGGCGGACGGAAGGCGGACGGTCTGGACGACGCGCTGGCGCTGGTGCCCGGCTTGGTGCGCGAGAGCCAGGCCGGATGAGGATTCTCGCGCTGGACGTTGGGGAGCGGCGCATCGGCCTCGCGCTGAGCGACCCCACCGGACTGTTGGCGTCGCCCATCGACGCGATAGACCTGGACGACCGCGAACCAGCCTATGAGCGGGCCGCGCGCCACGCCTCCGGCATGGAGTTGAGCGAGATAGTGGTCGGGATGCCCTACTCAATGTCCGGCGAGCGGGGCCGCCAGGCCGGTCGCGTCGCGGCTTTCGTGCGCGAATTCTCCAAGCTCGTGGAAGTCCCGGTCACGACGGTGGACGAGCGCCTGTCCACGGCGCAGGCCGAGAGGCTGCTGCGGGGGCAGGGAGTGGAACCGTCGCGCGAGAAGGGGCGGCTGGACTCCGCCGCCGCCGCGGTGATTCTGCAAGCGTACCTGGACTCGCGGCGGGCGGCACCCCCATCCTGACCTTCCCCCATCAAGGGGGAAGGGAATTTTCGGAAGGCTCACGCCTCAGACGTACCCCGGTCAGCCCTGCGAGGGGGAAGGGACTTTGGAAAGCGGCCCCAAATCCTACGCCGCCTCCCGCAGCAGGGCGGCCATGCGCTTGCGGTGGTGAACGGCGTCGCCCAGGTAGTGCTGGAGCGTGCGCGACTTCTGGGTGTAGTAGGCCAGGCCGTAGTTCATGTCCACGCCGATGCCGCCGTGAACGTGGTGCGCGGCCTCGCACGCGGTGAAGTAGGCGTCGCTTGCCACGGCCTTCGCCATCGAGATCGCGAGTTGCGCGTCGGCAGCGCCGCCGTCCAGCTTCCAGAGCGCCTCGTAGGTGGTCCAGCGCGTGGCCTGCTCCGAGTTGAGCGCCTCGATGAGGTGGTCCTGGACCCGCTGGAAATTGCCGATGGGCACGCCGAACTGGATGCGGTTCTGGCTGTATTCGATGCTGATTTCCAGCACGCGCCTGCAGCCGCCCAGCATGTAGGCGCACAGCAACGCGGTGGCCCTGTCGATCGCGGACTCGAGACCGGGGCCTGCCGCTCCGAGTTCGCCGACCACCGCGGACTCGGAGACGCGCACGCCGTCCAGCGTGACCTCGCACAGAACGTCGCCGAGCCAGCCGGTGTGCGGGCGCACGGTCAGGCCGCGCGCCGCCCTGTCCACCAGGAAAACGGACAGGCCGGGCGAGCCTTCCGTTCTGCCGACGACCAGCAGGTTGTCGGCGAGGTGGGCGTCGGGCACGAACGCCTTGGCGCCGTTCAACTCGAACGCATCGCCGTGGCGAGTCGCGGTGAGCGTGACGGAGTCGGCGTCCCAGCTACCGCCGGTCTCGGTGTACGCCACGGCGGCGATGATGTCGCCCCGGGCTATGGAGGGGAGTAGGCGCTGCTTCTGGCCGTCGTCGTCGCCGGCCTCGAGCACGACCTGCGCCGCGAGCACCGACGACAGCAGAGGGCTGGGGCACAGCGCCGCGCCGAGTTCCTCGAACAGGACGCCCATCGTGGTGTAGTCGGAGGCCTGGCCGCCGTACTCGGCGGGCAGCGACATACCGGCCCATCCGAGCGCGCCCATCTTGGCCCACAACTCCGGGTCGTGGCCGGTGTCCGAGCGGAAGAGTTCGTCCACCCGCTCCTTGGGCAGTTCCTGCCGGAGGAACTCCTGGGCGGAGTTCTTTATCATCGTCTGTTCTTGGGACAGCGAAAGATCCATGTCGTCTCCACGCCTGTGGCAATAGGGAGGTGAAAGCCAGACCCACCCCCATCCTAACCTTCCCCCGTCAAGGGGGAAGGGACACTAGTTTGCGGACTCCCCCTGCGAGAGGGAAGGGACTTTTCGGAGTGGTGCGTTACCTGCGTGCGGCGGCGGCTGTGGACGGCGTGGGGGCGGCTCGCTCCCGCGTGCGGCTTACGCCGAGCCTGCGGGCGATGATGACCTTCTGGATTTCGATTGCGCCGCCGGGGTGGGCCGCGGTCAGGCTGGCGCGCTGGTGCACTTCGAGCTCGCCGTCGATGGGGGCCATCGGGTCGTCGAAGTCCAGCATCGCCTGGAGTCCGCCCACCTCGCGGATGACGTCCGCGGTGCGCAGACCGGCCTCCCGGCGCCAGAGCGACAGGTGCGAGCCGTGGAAGCTCATCTCCTGGTGGGTGCTGTACATCCAGTGGTTGCGCGCGCCGAGTAGCCTCTGCACCTCGTTGTCGATGTAGGCCTTCATCAGAAGCTGCTCGTTGTGGTCGTCGCGGTCCAGACCGTTCTCCATGCAGTAGGACAGGAACTTCTTGAAGGTGGAGTTTCTGGGCACCACCTCGCCGCCGCCGCCGTGCTCTATCTCGAGGGTGGTCTGGGCGACCTGCCAGCCCTGGGTCTCGCCGCCAATCAATCGGCTCGCGGGCACGCGGACGTTATCCATGAACACGTGGCGCTTCCCCTGGCCGACGAGCAGGTCAAGGGTCTGCACTGTGATGCCAGGTGTGTCGCCGGGCACCATGAAGTAGCCCATGTTGCGGTGGCGGGGAGCGTCGGGATCGGTTACGGCCAGCGTGAACAGCTCGCCCATCTGGACGTCGTCGGGCACCTTGTTGCCGGGGTCGGCGTAGCCGGCGTCTCCGCCGACGAACACCTTCTGCCCGGTCAGTACCCAGTCGTCACCGTCGCGGATGGCCCTCATTTGAAGGCTCGCCAGGTCGGAACCGGCGCCCGGCTCGGTGAATAGCTGCCAGCCGAGCTTCTCGCCGCGCAGCCGCGGCCAGAGGATCTCCTGCTTCTGGTCCTCCGTGCCCCACACCAGGATGGCGGGAAGGTCGAGGCTGTTGTCGTAGAAGGGGGGAAGGTCCGCCTTCTCGAGCTCTTCGCGGATCACGACGCTCTCTTCGGTCGACAGGCCGCCGCCGCCGTACTCCTTCGGGAACGCCGGATGCAGCCAGCCCTTTTCGCCGAGCCGCAGCCGGAACTGGCGCACCTGCTCCCAGGTGTGGGCGTCGACGTGGCTAGACTCCAGCGGTCGATTGATGTCCCTGGGCAGGTTCTCGGCAAGCCAGTCTTGAACCTCGCGGCGAAACTCCTCCTGCTCCGGGGTGTATCGGTACATGAAATCCATGAAAGCCCCTCCTTGCCGTTTGGCGTGTGGGCGGCACCGTAACTGTCCGCTCCGCCAGCGCCTTTCGCGCTAGTCCAAGATAATGGCGCTGCGAACAGATGTCAACGCGCTGCGGGTTGACTGTGGGGCCGCAACGGGCATAGCCTTGGCTTGCGCCCATGTCCCGGAGTCGGCATATCCGGCGCGGGCAGGGATGGACGCGATACACGACGACACTGATGAGAGGGAGCATTTTCGCATGGCTGAAGTGAGGCTGAAGACCGCGATTGGACGCTACGGGCACACGCTGCCGCTGCTGGATGGCACGGTGGCCAGTGAGAGAATCGAGTTCGACTGGGCCGAGTACGACACCATCGTGGGCGTGTTCAGGACGATGGTGAGGACGAACGCCTACGAGGTGTCCGAGATGGCGCTGTCAACGTACTTGTGCGCACGGGCGCACGGCAAGCCGATGACGGCGATTCCGGTGTTCATCACGCGGAGCTTCAATCACGGCGACGTCGTGTATAACGTCGATGAGGGCATAGAGTCGCCGCGTGACCTGGCGGGCAAGCGCGTGGGCGTGCGGGCGTACACGGTGACGCCCGGAGTGTGGGCGCGGGGCATACTGAAGCACGAATACGGCCTGGACCTGGACGCCGTGACGTGGGTGCTGGGGTCGGACGAGCACGTGGCGGAGTTCGTGGAGCCGCCGAACGTGGTGTCCGCGCCCGCGGGCAGCGACCTGGGCGACATGCTGCTCAGTGGGAAACTGGACGCCGCGATTGGCGTGGGCGGCCTGGACCCGGAGAGGGTGCGGCCGCTTATCCCTGACGCGCGCGACGCCGCGCTGCGCTTCCACGAGGAGACCGGGGTGTACCCGATAAGTCACATCGTCGTCATCCGGAACGACGCGCTCGACGCGAACCCGTGGCTTGCGCGCGAGCTGTTCGGGCTGTTCGCGCAGGCCAGGGACGAGTACGCGAGCGGTCTGGCGGCGGGTGCGGTGCCGCACACGAGCGACGCCAACGTCGCGCCGCTGCGGGCTGCGGGCGCGGAAGAGCCGTTGCCCTACGGAGTCGAGGCCAACCGGGTGACGCTGGAGACGTTCATCGAGTGGAACGTAGAGCAGGGAATAATCTCGCGCAGCGTGGACGTGGAAGAGGTGTTCGCCGAGAGTACGCTGGGGCTGGGGTAAGGTAGCTACGTCTCCAGCAGTTTCAGCAAGCCAACAATGAGGCCAGTCACGACGCCGGTCTGAACTACGAGTATCCCGGCGAACCAGCGCGTCTGTTTGCTGATGGCCGATTCGACGTATGCCCTGAGTTCTTGCATTTCGACGCGGAGTTTTTCCGCCTCGCCCCGTAACTCGACGCGCACCTCTTGCAGGTCGGCCTTGGTGGCCAGGTGCTCATACGCGCCTTCCAGGTGGCTCAGCCGCTCTTCGCTTGTCACCACGTGTATTCTCCAGATGGTAATTTAGTAACTATCTCAAAATCATGACCTGTAGACACATTGAAGGAGACTCGGGCTGATTCGTATGGTTTCTCCCAAAAAGAACGGGAGGAGCCGCATGGGGAAAGAGCAGACGTTAGGAACCATCTGGGAAGTGCCGGACGAGCTTTGGGAACAGATTGAGCCCATCATTCTGGAGCAAGATCCGCCCAAGGCCAGGGGCCGCAAACGTGCTGATCCTCGACAGATGCTCAATGGCGTCATCTTCCGTCTGCGCAGCGGATGCCAATGGAACCGATTGCCGAGAGAGCTTGGAGACGACAGCACTATCCATCGCACCTTTCAGAGGTGGGTGGAGCGGGGTGTGCTGCGCCGGATCTGGGGAGCGTTGGTGGAGGGGTGCGAAGAGTTGGGTGGAGTGGACTGGGAATGGCAGGCTGCGGATGGAGCGATGGGCAAGGCTCGTTTTGGGGGGACCTGATTGGACCCAATCCGACAGACCGTGGCAAGGCTGGGGTCAAGCGGAGTGTGCTTGTGGACGGAGAGGGCGGTCCTTTGAGCGTCACGGTTGCCGGAGCAAACGTCCATGACGCCAAGTTGTTGGAGGCTACCCTTTCGGCCATTGTGGTAGAACGACCACAGCCTACCGAGACGGAGCCGCAACACCTGTGCCTGGACAAAGGGTATGACAACCCTTCAGGCCGTGAGGCTGCCGCCAGACACGGCTATCAGGCGCATATCCGACGCATCGGTGAGGAGAAGCTGGACAGCTCTGGACAGAAGCGGTATCCGGCGCGCCGGTGGGTTGTGGAACGGACGCTGGGATGGCTCTCCAAGTGCCGTGCGATTCTGATTCGCTACGACAAGAAGGCGTCGAACTACCTCGGAGTGCTACAACTCGCCTGCGCGCTCCTGTGGTTCCGCCGTCAGTGGAGTCTGGCTATTTTGAGATAGTTACTTATTGGGCGCCTCCGGTGAGGAAGGGACGATTGGGTGACGCCTGGCTTGCCCTATACTGCGGCTTCACCCTAGAATGTCACCCGTTACGTCCCCACACGACAACCAAAGGCGAAGTCGGATGGTCACAACAGCCGCGGGTCTGAGCGACGTGCGCGTCCTGGACCTTTCCCAGGACATCGCCGGGCCATACGCGGCCTGCCTGCTGGGTGCGTTCGGCGCTGACGTCATCAAGGTCGAACCCCCCGGCTCCGGCGACGTTACGCGACGCAGGGGGCCATTCGCCAACGACGAGCCGGACCCAGACCGCAGCGCGCCGTTCCTGTACCTGAATCGCAACAAGCGAGGCGTGACGCTGGACCTGGAGACGCCGACCGGCATGGAATTGGCGCTGCGGCTGGTCGATGTGTCGGACGTCGTGATCGACGGCTGCGAGCCTGGTTCACCGCTGTTCGACGCGCTGGACGGCGGTCGGCTGCGCCAGGTCAACCCCTCGCTGGTGCTGACGTCCGTGACCAACTTCGGGCGGTCGGGGCCGTACAGGAACTACAGGGGCGGGGAACTGGTGCTGGACGCGCTCGGCGGTTGGGTGTTCGTCACGGGGGAGCCGGAGCGCGATCCGGTGAAGCCGGGCCTGTTCCAGGCGCAGTACTCGACCGGACTGAACGCCGCAATACACGCGGCGGCGGCGTTGAACGTGCGGCAGGCCACCGGCGAGGGCCGCAACATCGAGGTCACCGTCATGGAAACCGCAGCCCATTTCGTCGGCATGGGCATCTCGTCCTACTCCAGCTCGGGCGACCTTCAGGTGCGCGCGGGCAGTTGGACCGCGATGATGAAGGGATGGGGAGGGCCACGCAGTCATCCGACCGAGATTTACGAATGCAAGGACGGCCACGTGGGTGTAGCCGTGCAGACGCAGGGCCAGTGGGAGATGTTCGCGCTGGCGGTGGGAGCACCGGAACTGGAGACGGACCCGAGGTTCGCCAGCGGCTACGGAGAGCGGGGGCGCCACGCGCGCGAGTTCAACGACGTGGTAGCGCCGTGGTTCATGGAGCGGACACGGCGCGAGATATTCGACCTGTTCGGCCAGTACCGCATACCGTGCGGCATGGCCTATACCGCGGAGGAGATGCTGGATGACCCGCAACACAAGAGTGTCGGGTTCTACCAGCAGATCGAGCAGGCGGACGGCTCCACGCTGCCCTTCCCGCGCCTGCCGCTGCACGGAGAGGGCCTGCATACGCGGATGGAGCGCGCGCCGTCGCTGGGTGAGCATAACGGCGAAGTCTTTTCCAATCTGTTGGGCCTGAACTCAAGCGAACTGGTCTCGTTGCGAAGCGCGGGGGTAATATAGAAAGATGTTGCTGCAAGGCGTCCGAATACTGGACCTCACCTACTACATCGCGGGGCCGGTGGGCACGCAGGTGCTGGCCGACCTGGGCGCGGAGACCATCAAGGTCGAAGGCCCGTTCGCGTCCACCAGGACGCAGGTGGACGAGACGCCGCAGAACGGCGGCGCCAAGCCGCGCGTCGTTATCGCCTACACCGGATTCAACCACCTGAACCGCAACAAGCGCAGCGTGGTGCTTAACCTCGCCACGGATGAGGGCAAGGATGTGTTTCGAGACCTGGTGCGGGTCAGCGATCTGATCGTTGAGAACTACAGCCTGCGCGTGATGCGGAACTTCGGGTTCGAGTATCCGGCGCTCAGGGAAATCAACCCCGGCATAATCGTCATTTCGATGCCGGGCTACGGGCGAGAGGGGCCGTACCGGGAGTACGCCTCCTGGGGCGAGACGATAGAGTCCACCGCCGGGCTGACGCAAATGACGGGCTACGAGGACGGCCCGCCGCTGCGCTCTGCGATTTATATGCCCGACCCGTTCAGCGGCATGTACGCCGCCATGGCCGCCATGGTGTGCCTGAACCAGCGCGCCAAGACGGGCGAGGGGCAGCACGTAACCGTCAGCCACCTGGAGTCAGCGGCGCAACTCTCGGGCGAGGTTGTCTTGGACTACGCGATGAACGGGCGCAACGGGCGCAGGATGGGCAGCCGCAGCCCTTATCGGGCGCCACACGGAGTATATCCGTGCGCGGGCGAGGACGAGTGGGTTGCCATCGACGTTGGCGGTGAGGAGCAGTGGGACGCCTTCCGCGCCGCGCTGGGCGACCCCGAATGGGCGCGCGAGCCGCGATTCGCCGACGCGCTTTCACGCCACGCCAACCAGAACGCGCTCGACGGGCGCATAGCGGACTGGACGCGGGAGCGCACGAAGTCCGAGGTGACGGCCACGCTCCAAGCCGCAGGCGTGGCGGCGGGCGCGGTGCAGAATGCCAGTGACCTGGGCGCGGACCCGCACCTGAGCGAGCGGGGATTCTTCTGGCGTTACGCGGAGAACCTGGACGGCCACCCGCTCGTGACCTTTCCGGGCGGCAGGGCGAAGTATGAAGGCGCGCCCGACGAGGCGCTGCGCCGCACGCCGGCGTTCGGGGAGGACAACGCCTACGTCTTTGGCGAGCTGCTGGGCTACACCGGACGGCAAATCGACCGGATGCGTGAGCGAGAGGTCACGCTGGACATTCTTCCCACGTTCTGACAAACCAAAGTGACAGGAGGCCAAAATGGCGGTGATAGAGTACGAGAAGAGGGGCCGTGTCGCCTACGTGACCATCAACAGGCCGGAGGCGATGAACGCACTGAACCGCGAGGTGCAGGCGGGGCTTGCCGAGGCCTGGCGGGAGGTTGAGGACGACCCGGACATCTTCGCCGCCGTGTTGTCCGGCGCGGGAGGCCGGGCTTTCTCGGCGGGCGCGGACCTGAAGACGATGGAGACCGGAGACGACCGGGGCGAGCCGGTGGTGCCGGCGCAGCGGGAGGACGGCGCGCTGGGGCCGTCGGTGAAGGGGGTCAGCAAGCCGGTTGTGGCCGCCATCGACGGCTACTGCCTGGCGGGCGGACTGGAACTGGCGCTGGCGTGCGACATACGCATCGCGACCGAGCGCTCCCAGTTCGGTTGCCCGGAGGTGAAGTGGAACCTGCTGCACGGCTTCGGCGCACAGGTGATGCCCTTCAGCGCCCACATGTCCAGCATGATGGAGCTTCTGCTGACGGGCGAGTTCATCGACGCGCAGGAGGCGAAGCGCATCGGGCTCGTCTCCCGCGTAGTCGAGAACGGCAAGCACCTGGAGGCGGCGGAAGAGCTTTGCGAGAAAATCTGCCGCAACGCGCCGCTCGCCATACGGGTGACAAAGGAACTGGCGTCCTTGAAGGTCAACCAGGGGTTGCGAGACGGGATGCGATTGTACGCCACGTTGGGAAGGCTGCTCAGGACGACCGACGACTCCAAGGAGGGGCCGCGCGCCTTCGCGGAGAAGCGCCAGCCCAGCTTCACGGGCAGGTAATACCCCCATTCTAACCCTTCGACAGGCTCAGGGCAGGCTCTTCGCCCTGCGAGGGGGAAGGGACTTATCGGATAGGCGCTTAGAGGCTGTTCAAGAACCGCTCGACCTCGAAGTTGAACACGTCCGGCCTCTCGAAATAGACGGAGTGGCCCGCACCTGGCACCGGCAACAGCTTCGCGCCCGGTATGTAGCCCGCCGCCATCTCGATTATGTGCGGCGGCGTAACGTCGTCCTCCTCGCCGACGATGAAGAGCGTGGGGGTCGTGACCTTAGCCAGGTCAGAGGCCATCGGCCCGCCCGACAGGCCCTCCGTCCCGAAGGGCACGCGGGGCGGGTTCGTCCTCGAAATCTGGAGGTACAGGTTCGCCAGGTCCGGGTTGCGCTCCTGGAAGGCCCGGCCCAACGCCCTCACGCCGATCTCCTCAGTGGCCGCCTGCGCCTCTCTAAAGGCCGTGAACGCTTGTTGCAACTCCGGCTCGGCGATGCCGCCGGGCGTGTCGGCCATAACCAGGCTCTTGACGCGCTCCGGGTGCTCCACCGTCAGCCCCAGGCACGTCCAGCCGCCCATGGACTGCGCCACCAGGTGGGCGCTGTCGATGCCAAGGTGGTCCAGCAGCGCCCGCAGGTCTTCTACGAACATTGACCTGCCGGGCGCTTCGGCGGTGTCCAGCGAGCGTCCGAAGCCGCGATGATCGATTGTTACGCAGCGGTAATTCCCGGAGAAGTAGGGTATCTGCTGCCACCAGCTAAGCAGGTTGCCGCCCGCGCCGTGGCAGAACACGATGGCGTCGCCCGCGCCGTACTCCTGGTAGTGCATCTCGATTCCGTTGATGTCCGCCTTCGACATTTGTCGCCTCCTGTCCTGTTTCCGTGTGCCGCCATTCTATAGCGCGGGCAGTCTCGCGGTCGACCCTGTGGCGCGGAAGCGTCTCTTCCCGATTGTCGCCAGTCCTTGCGAAGCAAGCCTGCCTGAAATACAATTGGCCTCGGCCGCGTCGCAATGCGCCAAACGGCGGCCCACCAGCGCTGAGGAGGTCGAACTTGGATTTCGAACCCAGGTATTCCGATGAGCAACAGCAGTTCAGGACAGAGGTGCGGGAGTGGCTCGAAGAGCACGTTCCCAAGAACCTCGCCAATCCCGCCGACTCCGCCAAGACTACCTATGAGGACTACCTCAAGTACAGGGAGCTTGGCTACAAGCTGGGCGAAAAGGGCTGGCTGTGGGCCACCGCGCCGACGCAGTACGGCGGCGGCGGGCTGACGATCGACCATGCCATCGTCATCGAAGAGGAGCTGGACAAGTACGACCTGTCCGTCCCGCCCTACTACGACAGCGGCGGACGGCTCGGCGGCGCGAGCATCCTGGTTTGGGGCAGCGAGGAGCAGAAGGACCACTTCCTGCCGCCCATATTCACGGGAAAGGTACGCACCTGGCAGTTGCTCACGGAGCCGGGCGCGGGGTCCGACCTGGCCGGCGTGAAGATCAGCGCCGTCCGCAACGGCGACGAGTACGTCATCAACGGCCAGAAGATATACGTGGGCAGCTCCAACGGAGCGGAGCAGTTCTGGACGATTACCTGCACCGACCCGGAGGGCGAGCGGCACCAGAACCTGAGCTGGTTCATCATCCCCGCCGACAGCCCCGGCATCACCGTCACGCCGATGGACCTGCTCATCGCGGGCGGCGAGGGCGGCGCGGGCACCGGCGTGAAGAACACCATCTTCTTCGACAACGTGAGGGTGCCGGCCTTCAATCTCATCGGCGGCGAGAACAACGGCTGGCGCGTCGCCACCACGCACCTGGAGCTTGAGCACGGGTCGGGAGGCACCATCCGGCGCAACCGGATGGTGGACCACCTCTTCGAGTACATGCGCGCGCTCAAGCGCGACGGCAGGCCGCTGCTGGAGGACCAGGACGCGCGCGACGCGCTGGCGGACTTCTACATCGAGGCGGAGATCTCCAGGCTTTTCGGGCTGCGCAACTACTGGATGCGCCACTCCCACGTGCCCATGTCCTACGAGGGGCCGCAGTCGTCGATGTACCGCAAGAGCACCGGCCTGAAGATGGCGCAGCGCATACTGGACATAGTGGGCCCCTACGCGCTCACCAACGATCCCAGGTGGGACCTGTCGGACGAGCACATGGAAGTGTACCAGCGCTCCAGCATCGTGGCCCTCCACCCCGGCGGCACCACCGACATCCAGAAGGTGATCATGGCCCGGCGCATCGGCATCGGGCGCGAGGTCAAGGAGAAGCAGGGGGCGCTGGCGTAGCGCACACACAACCCGTTCATCACCCCCATCCTAACCTTCCCCCTGCGAGGGGGAAGGGATCTATCGGACGAGGAGAACACGCGATATGGACCTGGCGTTGAGCGAGTACCAGCAGCAGTTGAAGAACACCGCGCGGGACTTCATGGACCGCGAGTGCCCAAAGGACACGCTGGTGGAACTGGACGAGTCGGAGACGGGCTACACCGACGTCATCTGGCAACGGGCCTCGGAGATAGGGTGGCTGGGGATGCTGGTGCCCGCCGAGTACGGCGGCGCGGGCGGCTCGCTTACCGACGCCGCGGTGGTGTACGAACAGCTGGGCAGCGGGCCGCTGTCCGGGCCGTTCTTCTCGTCGGGCGTGCTGGGCGCGCTCATCGTGGAGGAGGGCGGCGACGATGAGCAGAAGGGGCGCTACCTGCCGGGAATCGCGAGCGGGCAGGACATCTTCACGCTCGCCCTGACCGAGCCGAGCTACGGCTGGAACGCCTCGTCGATACAGATGCGCGCCGAACGCTCGAACGGCGGCTACACGCTGAACGGCACCAAGCTGTTCGTTCACGACGCGGTCGCCGCATCCAGGCTCATCTGCCCCGTCCGAACCGGGGACTCCGACGACCCGGAGGACGGCATCTCGCTAGCGGTCGTAGATACCAGCGCGGCGGGCGTGACCGCGAGGAAGCTGTCGGGCTTCATGGGCTGGGTTGGAGAAGTCAGCTTCGAGGATGTCCAGGTGGACGACTCCGCGGTGCTTGGTGAGGCCGGCGGCGGCTGGGCGCCGCTCCAGAACGCCTTCCGCCGCGCCGCGCCAGTGCTGTGCGCCTACAAGGTGGGCGGCTCGCAGGCGGTGTTCGACATGTCGGTGGAGTACAGCCGCACGCGGCGGCAGTTCGGCACGCCGATAGGCCGGTTCCAGCGCGTTCAGGACCACATCATCGGCATCGTGAACCACCTGGACGCCGCGCGCTGGACCACCTACGAGGCGCTTTGGAAGCTGGACTCCGGAAGGCCCGCCGACACCAGCGTACACATGGCGAAGGCCGTGTCGAGCGAGGCGTACATGCAGGCGTGCAACGGCGCGCACGAGGTGCATGCGGGGCTGGGCGTGATGCGGGAGTACGGGCTGACGCTGCACACGCGGATGTCGCGCACGCTCTACCACGTGCTCGGCGACCCGCTCCACCACCGCAGGCGGATGGTGGATACCCTCGACATCTAGCCGCGGGCGGCCAGCAGTTCGCTGAGCTCGTCTATCGGGATCTCGTCGCGCCTGTTGTCGTCGCGGCCCACCATGGTCTGCGCTCTCAGTATGGAGTTGACGATAGCCTCTTCGGTCGCCTCGACGGCTGCCCGGAACAGGGGCGTCAGCGCGGCGTCGTCGATGTCCGGGCGCTCGTAAGAGTTCGAGAACGCTATCACGAAGTCGCCGCTGCCGTGGCTGGCTATGCCCCCTACCCTCGCGAGGCCCAGTCCGGCGCGCCTGGCGATGCGGCCGAGTTGGCGGGCGGTCACCGGGGCGTCGGTGCCGAGCACCATCATGATAGAGCCGCCGCCTTCGTCTGCCACACCCGGCGGCAGCATGTGGCGGCCCACCTCCACGCCGCCGATTCGCAGCTCGCGCGGGTCTCCTGTGTTCGTCAGCGTGAGCGCGCCGACGGTGTAGGTGGTGTCCAGACCGTGGCAGATGCGAGACGACGTGCCGATTCCCGCCTTCCAGCCGAAGCCGGTCATGCCCGTGCCGGCTCCTACGTTGCCTTCCTGCACGTTGGGAGTGTACGCGCCGGTTATGGCTTCTAAGACGTGCCCGGGTTGGACGTGCCTGCCGATGATGTCGTTGAGGAAGCCGTCGTTGCACTCACCGACGACGGGATTGAAGGAATAGACACCGGGATTGTCGGCCGCGAGATAGTCAACCAGCGCGTCGGCTACCCGCCAGGTGCTCAGCGTGCCGGTCAGGGCGATGGGACTCTCGATAACGCCGAGCTCCTGAACCTGAAGAAAACCGACTGCCTTGCCGAAACCGTTGAGAACGTGTACCGCGGCGGTCACCTTCCGCCTGAACGGGTTCCGCTGGTGGGGCATGATGACGGTGACTCCGGTGCGCACCGGCCCGTTGCCGATCCGCATTGGCCCGGCGCCTCTAATCAACGTGGTGTGGCCCACTGCCACGCCCTCGACGTCGGTTATCGAGTTGTGCTCCCCTCGAGGGAGGATGCCAAGCTGCAACCCCAGGTCGGTCGCGCGAGGGCGAGAGCTTGAATTCCAGCCAGTCATGAATCAGCTCCGATTCAGAAATACGTTGACCGAGAATAGACCAAGCATAGATTTTGCGCAAGCAACCGGCCTATCAGTAATGGCTCAGAGTCGATGGCACGAGCCTGAACAGCGCCTTCACCGTCATCCTAACCTTCCCCCATCAAGGGGGAAGGGACTTCTGGTAATCAAGAACTCCGAACAGTTACGCCTATCACTCAATCGGAACTATGCACTCGCCGCCAGAAGAACCAGCCCGCCCATTGCGGCCGCCAGGCCGACCCACTGGTTGGGCGCGATTTTCTCGCGAAAGAACACGAGTCCTCCCACCATCGGCAACACCGGATAAATCGTAGCGGACGCGGCGACAATAGAGATTACGCCCACCTCGGCGCCCCGGGCGAACGCGAACAGGCCGAGCGTCTCGAGCGCGGCGACGAACAGCGCGCCGGCCAGCAGCTTGGGGCTGAGCGAACGCCAGGGCGCCCTCCGAGTGACCGCCAGAGCGGGCGCGACCAGGGCGAGCGTCATTATCCGCGTGAGGTAGATGGGCAGGAACCAGCCCATCTGCCGCGACGCCAGGCCCACCAGGTACTGCCAGCTTCCGAGGCACACCATAGCCACAATGCCGAACAATACGCCCTGCCCGACCAACTCCCGGCTGGACCTGAGATTGCGCAGGTCCACCGACACCAGCGCCACGCCGCCTATCACCGCGGGCATGGCGGCGAGTTGCAGCCCGCTGAGACGCTCTCCGGTCAGTGAGACCGCAAGCAGGATGACCACCACCGCGTTCGCGCCGATAATCGGCGTGACGATGGCTATCGGACCGATCTGGAGCGCGCGGTAGAAGAAAATGTAGGTGCCGAAGGCGAGGACGGATATGCCCGCCATCGCGGCCCACTGGGTGGCGTTCACGCCGTCGATGCCGCCGGCGAACGGCAGGTAAGCCGAGGAGAGCGCGACGGAGCCGACGTGCACCCAGAACACGGTGGGCAGTCCGCCGATGCGCCGGGTTATCAGCGCGGCCGCGAAATCGGACGCCCCCCAACCCAACGCCGCCAGCAGCCCGAATGCGAGACTCTCGATAACCACGCGCCGGATGTGCTAGCGCGCGCCGGCGTCGGGGCCGTGCAAGAGTGCGAGAACGTCCGAAGCCGAAAGACTGCCGACCAGGCGTCCGCCGTCAACCACCGGAATTTCCCCATGGGGCAGGCTCCACAGCAGCAAAATAGCTGTTTGAAGGCTGTCGTCGGGGCGTATGACGGGCAGCGAAGGTCGCCCCATGGCGTTTCTTACGGGGACCGTGCCCCATAGCGAAATGGGCACAGCGGCGGCGTCGAATCCGGTGAGCGTCCCGAGTAGCCGATCGCCCTCGCAAACGAACAGCACGTGCCGCTCTGACGGGAGCAGCAAGTCGTGAACCGCCTCGGCCAGGGGCATATCCGGTGGGGCAACTACAGGGCTGGTCCGCATCGCCGAGGAGACAGGCTGTGAGGACTCGCCGCCCGCGCCATCCGGCCTGCGCAAGGAGGCTGCCGCGGCGGCGAACAGGAACAGGCCGACGAGCACCAGCAGCAGCCCTCCCGGATTGCCCTGCACCACCCGGATGACGCCCCAGGTTGCGAACACAACGCCGAAGAACTGGCCTCCCCACGCCGACACGGTCGTGGCAAGGCGGAAGTTTCCGCTGATGCCCCACACAATCGACCTGAATATCCTGCCGCCGTCCATCGGGTAGGCCGGCACGAGGTTGAACAGCGCGAGAACCAGGTTCACCACCGCGAGATAGACCAGTATGCCGTTCAGCGGGGTGCGGAAGTCGCTGAACGGCTGCAGCGCCAGCCAGAACAGCCCGGCCAGCACCAAGCTCGTCGCCGGGCCGACCGACGCTATCGAGAACTCCTCCCAGGCGGTGCGCGGCTCCGCCTTCAGGCGGCTGACGCCGCCCAGCAGGAACAGCGTTACGCCATGCACGCCGATGCCCCACCGCCGAGCCACGAAAGAGTGGGCGAACTCATGCGCCAGCACGGACGCGAACAGCAGCAGCGCGGCTGCGAGCGCGGTGGCCCAGTACTGCGCGCCGCTCCATCCCCAGTAGAGAGACGGGTAGAACTGCGTCGCCAGGCTCCACGTGACGAGTCCGAGCAGCAGGAACCACGAGTAGTGAAGCCCCACAGGGATGCCCGAGACGGCGCCGATCTTCAGGGTGGAGCCTCCGCCCATCGGCCCAAGCATTAACCGTCCCGCGATTGCGCCGAGACGTCTGAAGAACACCGGTCTATCCTGGCGGCTGGACAAGGCCGTCAGCCCATGACCGCAACGCCGATGAGCCGGCCTATGCCGTAAGTGACGGCGGCGGCGGCGCTGCCCAGCGCAAGCATCCTGAGCGCGCCCCAGAGCGGGTTGTTGCCGGAAAACGCGGCGAGCGTTCCGCCCACGACCACGAGCGCGCCCGCGCTCATAGCTGCGCTGAGCACGAAGGCGGACACGCCGGTGTCGAACAGATAGGCGAGGATCGGAATGAGCGCCCCGGCCACGAAAGCAGCGAAGGAACTGAATGCGGCCTGCCACGGCGACCCCAGCTGGTCCGGGTCCAGGCCCAGCTCCTCCCTGACCATAGTGTCCAGCGCCACCTCCGGGCGCTCCATGACGCGCCGGGCGAAAGTCTCGGCTTCCTCCTGGCTCAGCCCCTTAGCCCGGTAGATGAGAACCAGCTCCTGCTCTTCCTCTTCGGGCCAGGCCTCCAGTTCCGCGCGCTCGACCCTGATGCTGTGCTCGTACACGTCGCGCTGGGAGCGCATCGAGACGTATTCGCCCGCGGCCATCGAGAACGCGCCCGCGAGCAGTCCGGCGAGTCCCGCGAGCAGTACGACGTCCGGGTTGCCTGAGCCGCCCGCGACGCCCATCACGAGGCTGAAGTTGGAGACCAGGCCGTCGTTCGCACCCAGCACCGCGGCCCTCAGTCCACCGCCGCCGACCGCGCCGGCGCGGCGCAACTCCCGTCGCGCGGGGCCGTCCTCGCCCGCGTCCAGGCGGCGCAGGGTGCGGGCGTGCTGGCGCTCCTCCGCGGCCATGTCCTCCGCGCCCGGCTCGTAGTCGTAGGCGTCGATCTCCTTAGCCTCGACGCGGACAAGCCACGGCAGCACGCGCTTGACGCCGAGCACGCCCAGGGCCACCTGGAACGCGCGAACGCGCAGGTTCACCTTGGGTTGTATCGGCTCGGCGTTGTCGACGCCGAGCTTCTCCGCCCACCTGCGAGCGTGGCGGAGCTCCGACTCTACGAGTTGCTCGAATATCTCGGCCCTGGCGGGGTTGTCATCCGCCCTAGCCATGGAGGCGTACATCGCCGCAGCTTCAAGCTCGGCGTTCAGAAACTCCCGGTAGCGCCTTCTATCTGACTCTCTCATACGTCCCATTATATGGCAAAACCGGAGACGGCTGGGACACTAGGCGCTCAGCCCCAGCTCGTCGCGTATCGCCTTGAGCCTGTCCAGGTTTGGCTTGTCCGGCCCCTTCTTGTCGTCGCCGGGCACCTCCAGCAGGAACGGCACGCCTGCGAACGCCTCGTGTCCCATGATGGCGCGAAAGCCGTCCAGGCCGATGAAGCCCTGGCCTATGTTTTCGTGGCGGTCCACGCCGGAACCGAAGTCCACCTTCGAGTCGTTGGCGTGCACCGCGACGAGGTTCGCAAGCCCAATGTGGCGGTCGAAGTCCCGCATCGCCTCGTCTATGCCATCCGGGTCCGCCAGGCGGTATCCCGCCGCGAAGGCGTGCTGGGTGTCCAGGCACACCTTGGTTCGCGGGCTGCCGACCAGCTCCATCAGCCGGCCGATCTCCTCGAAGGACGCCCCCAGGTGCGATCCCATACCGGCGCTGTTCTCCAGGATGAGGTAGGTGTCGTCGGGGGTGTTGGCGATCACCTCCGACAGCGCCGCGGCCGCGGAGTCCTTGACCGCGTCGAAACCGGCGGACTTGTGGCTGCCGCAGTGAAAGATGACGCCCACCGCGCCGAGTTGCGATGCGGCGTGCATGTGATTGACGAGCGAGTCGATGGACTTGCGGAGCAGGTCCGGCCCGCCCGCTATGTTGACCAGGTAGCTGCCGTGCAGGAAGGCGGGCAGTCCGCCGGCCGCGGCGGCCTTTTCGTGGAACGCCGCCGCCTGTTCCTCCTTCACAGGACGGAACTTCCAGGCCCTGGGCGAGGACGCGAATATCTGGATGGTTTCCGCGCCGATTTCCTGTCCCCTGTCGATGGCGTTCGATGCGCCGCCCGCGGCGGATACGTGTGCGCCAAGCTTCATGTGTTTGCTCCTCACTCCCTGCGATTGACCGCGCGCCGTTCTCGGAGCCGCGTTAGCGACGGCGGGCGCGGTATGGGCCTCAGTCCCATTATAGGCTAGGCCGTGATTGAGCCAAAGACGAAATTGGCCTATAATCTGGCCACGGTGAGCGGGGGTCTCAGGCGCCGTGACTACGATTCGCACCCCTCACACAACCCAGGAAACGGAGCAACAAATGCCAATCGAAACTGTGGCAATTCTCAGCCCGGGCGACATGGGTCACGCCGTGGGCCGGGCGTTGCGCGAGCACGGGCTGAGGGTCATATCACACCTGGAGGGCAGGAGCGAACGCACCAGGGAGTTGGCGCGCAGCGCCGGAATCGCCGGCGTCGCGAGCCTGGAGGACTTGGTCAGAGAGGCCGACTTGGTGCTCTCGATACTGGTGCCTTCGGAGGCCACCGGGGTGGCCGAGTCCGTTGCGGACGCGATACGCGCCACCGCCGCGGACACCATGTTCGCGGACTGCAACGCGGTCTCCCCCGCCACCGCGGCGGCGATGTGCGACACGATCACCCGCGCGGGAGGCTGTTACGTGGACGGCGGCATCATCGGCGGCCCGCCCGCGCCCGGCTCGCCGCGCGTTCGCATCTACGTGTCCGGCGAGCGCGCCGTCGAGCTGTCGGCATTGGACTGCGACGGCGTGGCCATCAAGCAGATGGGCGACCGGATTGGGCGCGCCTCCGCCATAAAGATGTGCTACGCCGCGCTGACCAAGGGCACGTCGTCGCTGCAACTGGCGCTGCTGACGACGGCGAAGGCGCTGGGCGTTTCCGAGGAGTTGGCCGCGGAGTTCGCGTCCTCGCAGTCCGCCGCTTTCGAGGCGATGAACAGGGGTCTGCCGGGTCTCCCTCCCAAGGCGTTCCGCTGGATCGGAGAGATGGAGGAGATCGCCGACACGTTCGACGCGGCGGGGGTTACGCCGTTCTTCCACAGGGGCGCCGCCGAGATGTACCGGCTGATGAGCGAGACCCCATTCGCCAACGAGACGCCAGAGACCATCGACAGGAACCGCACCCTCGACGAAACAATCGCCGCGCTGGCCGAGCTAGTGTCCGCGCCCGCTCCGGCGAGCGACTAGCCCGTGACGATGCGCGCGCTCGTACTGGAACAGCCGGGCGACGAGCCGTTACTCGCCGTCCGCGACCTGCCCGTTCCTGAGCCGGGACCGGGCGAGGCGGTGGTGGAGGTCGCGGCGTGCGGCATGTGCTACCACGACGTCGCCGTTATCGCCGGCACGCTGCGCCGGGGCGTCAAGCCAGACGTGGTGCTGGGGCACGAGATTTCGGGCCGCATAGCGGGCGTGGGCGAGGGAGTCGACGACCTGAGCGCGGGCGACAGGGTAGTCGCCACGCTGACCACCTTCTGCGGACGTTGCGATACCTGCACGGCGGGGCGGCAGTACAGGTGCCCGACGGGTCAGGGCCTGGGTCACGGACTGGACGGCGGTTTCGCCGAGTACGTCTGCCTGCCGCGCAGCTGCTTCGTGCGGCTGCCCGACGGCATAGACCTGGTGGAGGCGGCGGTGCTCGGCTGCCCCATGGGCGTGGCGCTGCGGGCGGTGCGCGACGTGGCGCGCGTCCGGCCCGGCGAGACGGCGCTTGTGACGGGCGCGGGCGGCGGGCTGGGCATACACGCCGCGCAGATAGCGGCGGCGCTGGGCGCGAGGACGCTCGCGGTCACAGGCTCACCGGAGAAGCTGGAGGCGATAGAGGAGGCCGCGCCGTGCGAGGTGATACTCGCCGACGGCGAGCTCGATTTCGCGGAGATAGTCCTTGCGCTGACCGAGGACGAGGGTGTGGACGCGGCCATAGACACGGTAGGCTCGGCGGTGTTCCGCTCGGTGCTGAACAGCCTGGCGCAGTACGGCAGGATGACGCTGCTGGGCGAAATCGAGGGTCGGCGCGTTTCCATAAACCTGGCGGAGATACTGTTCCGGGATGCGACGGTAAACTCGTCGACGGGCGCGGGGCCTGGCGACATCGCGGATGCGGCGCGGATGGTCGCCGACGGGCTGGTTTCGCCGGTGGTGTCGGCGCGCTACGCGCTCCAGGACTGGAAGCTCGCCTACGACGCCATGCGCGAGCGGCGCACGTTCGGTCGCGTGGTGCTGACGCCCTAAGCCGCCGCCGGACTCGGCCTGCGGAACACCCTGCGGAACAGCGCGCGGGCGTCGCCGTACTCCCACGACACCAGCAACTGGCTGGCGATGCCGATGGAGCTGTACGTGCCCACCACCACGCCGATGAGCAGCACGAGCAGGAACGTGCGTATCGTCGTGCCGCCGAACAGCAGCAGCGCCAGAAGCGTGAACAACAGCGTGAGGCTGGTGTTGAGCGAGCGGCCCAGCGACTCGGAGATGCTCAGGTTCACGTTGTCTGCGAAGCCGCTGTTGGGGTTGAGGAGCACGTTCTCGCGCAGCCGGTCGAACACCACGATGGTGTCGTTGACGCTGTAGCCGATCACGGTGAGCAGCGCGATCAGGAACATGGTGTTCACTTCCACGTCCCACACGTAGCCCAGCAGGGCGAATATGCCCACCACGATGAGGGTGTCGTGGAGCAGGGCCACGATCGCCGCCGCGCCGTACCGGAACGGGCTGGGCACGTTACGGAAGGCCCACCACACGTACAGGAAGATGCCCACCGCGGCGGCCAGCACTGCGTACATGGCGTTGAGCACCGTCTCGCGCGCGACGACGGGCGACACCAGGTCGAACGCCAGGACGGTCGATCCGCCTGGCGACAGATCGGATTCGAGGCCGCCCACCAGCGCGTCCTTCTGCTCCTCGTCCAGTTCCACCGTGCGAATGAAGAACGTGTCGTCGCCCATGCTCTGCACCACCGCCTCGGGACGACCCATATCCTCCAGGCTGGCGCGCAGGCTTGCCTGGTCAACGCTCTCGGCGAACTCCAGAATCAGCGTGGAGCCGCCGGTGAAGTCGATCCCCGGCCTGAGACCCGGCGCGAGGATCAGAAAGACCACGCCCGGCAGAATGACCACCAGGGAGATGATGAAGAACCAGCCCCTCTTGCCAGCGAAATCCAATTGCATGCTCTTCTATGCTCCCCCAGCCGGCATCTGCCGCTGTGGCAACTCGCTGCCGCCGGTAGGCACGAACACGCCCAGGCCCCGGGATGCGCGCGTGGTCGCCAGCACGCGCAGCAGCGTTCTGCTCACCGTGATGGCCGAGAACATGCTCACCAGCACGCCGATGGCCAACGTGGCTGCGAATCCCTGGACGATGGTGGTGCCCAATTGGTCCGAGAACCAGAACAGTATGCCGCACGTTATGAGCGTGGACACGTTGCCGTCCCGGATAGCGGGCCACGCCCTGTCGAACCCGATGTTGATTGCCGAGAGCAGCGTCCGTCCGGCGCGCAGTTCTTCCTTCATACGCTCGAATATCAGGATGTTGGCGTCCACCGCCATACCCACCGATAGTATCGCCGCGGCGACACCTGACAGCGTGAGCGTAACCGGCAGAATCTTGAAGATGGCCAGCAGCAGCGCCGCGTAGATGAGGAGCGCGACTGCGGCCACCACGCCGGGCACGCGGTAGTAGAGCGCCATGAACAGCAGCACCAGGCCCAACCCCACGAGACCCGCCACCACGCTCCTGTTGAGCGAGTCTACGCCGAGTATGGCGTCGATGTCCCGCTCCTGGATCAGTTCTACCGGCACGGGCAACCGACCGGACTCGAGCAGCAGCGCGATGTCCTGCGCTCGCTCCAGGGTGAAGTTGCCCTGTATGTAGCCGGTGCCGGAGGTGATAACGGAGGTCACGACGGGGGCAATCAGTTCTTCCTTGTCGAGGAAGATGGCGATGGATTCCTCGGTTCCCACTATCTGCTGCGTAAGCTCGCCGAAGATTCGGGTGCCGCGGTCGTTGAACTCGATGTTGACGATGGGTACGCCGGAACCGCTGTGAGTGCCCGCGAACGCCCGCTGCAGGTCGTCTCCCGTGAGTCCGATTTCCTCGTCGAAAGAGCCCTGAATCTCGGTGAAGCCCGCGCTCGGGTTCGCTCCCAGCCGCTCGTTCGTGGACGAAATCAGCGCGTCGGGGTCCTGCTCCGCATCGGCGTAGGGTTCCAGCGCCATGGCGTAGCTGGTGCTGGACGCCAGCCGTTGGAAGTAGAACGACGGGGCGTCGGTGTATCTCAGCGGCTCGTCGCCCTCTATGGCTATCTCCAGCCGGCTCAGACGCGGAGACGCCTCGGTGAAGGACGCCGCGAGTTCGTCCAGCACCGCCTGGAACTTCGCGGCGCCGTCTTCGGTGAACTCGTACACGAGCACCGGCGGAAGCTCCTCGGCGGGCTGTACTTCCTCTGTGGAGGTCGCCTCTTCCGTGGAGGTTGCGGTGTCCTCGGTTGTCGTGGCGAGGCCCGCATCGGCGGAAGCGCCGAACTCAGCCTCCAACTCCGCCTCGCTCGGCAGGCGGCGTGCGGTCATGCTGACGACGTCGGCGGGAGTGAACTGGTCCAGCTTCCTGGGCACGTCGAGCCGGCGGTGCTTGAACTCCAGCAGCGCGGTCTCGCCGATAATCTCCTTGGCCCGGCCGGGGTCGCGCACGCCCGGTAGCTGCACAAGCAGCCTGTCGGATCCCAGTATCTGGATGATTGGCTCGCCAAGACCCGAGCTGTTCACCCTCCGCTCGATGATGCGCTTCAGCCCGTCCATGTCGTCGGCGTCTGGAGGCGTCACCTGGCCCGTGGCGGGATCGACCACGTCCTGCACCTGGTACACGAGGTGAATGCCGCCCTGGAGGTCCAGCCCCAGGCTGAGGCCGAGGACTGTGTCCCCTCCCCGCTCGAAACCGGCGAACGAAATCTTCTGCACGGCGAGCGCGGTTACCGCCACGGCGAGCAGAAAGGCGATGAGTATCAGCGTCCGGGCGTACCTACGCAAGGTCTCCTCCAGACCGGAGTCGCGCGCCCACCAGGGCCATGGCGTCCTCCTTCGTCTCGATCTCTCCGCTCGCGGCGGCCTCGGCCACTTCCGCCAACATTCTGCCCACCACCGGCCCCGGCGCCAGCGCGAAGCCTTCCATGATGTCGTGACCGCTCAGCAGCCTGGCGAAAGGCTCCTCGGAATCGCTCTCCAACCGCCAGGCGAGCAGCGCGCCCGCGACCTCGCAGGCGTGCGCCCACTCCTCACGCTCGAGCAGCGGCCCGCGCGCCGCGAGGTAGTCCGCGAGATTCAGGTAGATGGTGTCGATGGCGGCGTCTCCAACGTCCCTGAAGAAGCGGTACGTCGCTCGCCGCGTTGGCAGCGCGCCGCCGTGTCCCAGTTGGCCCGGCCGCAGGTGGTGCCGCACCATCGCGCTTAGCAGGCGCGAGCTGCGGCCGCTCAGCCTCAGCCGCTCCGCGATCGCTTCGGTCATGCGCTCGCCCTCGGTGTGGTGGCCGAGAAAGCGTATACGCCCGGACTCCTCCACCGTGCGCGTGGCCGGCTTGGCAATATCGTGGAGAAGCGCGGCCAGCTTGAGGTGGGTCAGCCTGTCGAAGCCGGTGCCGATGATTTCGCCGAACCGCCTCTCGATCCCGTCGAACCTGGGCAGGGCATCCACAACCCAGTCGCCGTCGCCCGGCTGTCCGGTCACGATGCGCTCGGCCTGCCCCACCGATTCGACGAGGTGGTTGAACACGTCGTAGTAGTGCTCCCTGGGCTGCGTGGTGCCCTTCGCGTCGGCAAGCTCCGGCAGAACCTCGCAGAGCAGGCCCAGGTCGTCGAGCTCGCGGACGTTGCGCGTCCCTCGCGGCTCGGCCAGCAGCTTCATCAGCTCCTGGCTGACGCGCTCTGGAGAGACTCCGGCAATCAGGTGGGAACGCTCGCGAATCAACGCCTTCGTTCCACCTTCGACGGTGAAGTCAAGCTGCGCCGCGAGCCTGGGCGCGCGGATGAGGCGGGCCGGGTCGTCCTCGAAGACGCGGGGGCCTACGGCGCGTATCAGGCCGGCCCGCAGGTCGGCAAGTCCGCCGTAGGGGTCCACCAGCGAGAAGGAGTCCGAGCTGTCGTCCGGCGCGCACGCCAGGGGTACCGCCATAGCGTTGATAGTGAAGTCACGCCTGGACAGGTCCGCGTCGATCCCATCGGCGGCGCAGCTCAGGTCGACGACGCACCCGCCGTCCGCCGCGGACAGCACTACGCGCGCCATCTCGTCGGCGGGGTATGCCCAGGGTACGAGCGTGCCGTTCAGTTCCGACGCCAGCCGGAGACCAATGCCGTGCGCGCCGCCATCGACCGCGACGTCGACGTCGCCCGCCTCTCTGCCCAGCAGCGCGTCACGCACCACGCCGCCGACCAGCCAGCCGCGAACGCCCCACTCTTCCAGGCGGGCGCGGACAGCCTCGACGGCGGGCGCGATTCGCCAATCGCCCATTGCTTCACGCACGGGCGCGTGCGGTGGTTTGGTCAGTAGTTCTGGGGGATTAACGCTCATGTGGATTGACTGATGGGCTGCCGCGTCGATGTGAAGTGTGTCGCAAACGCGGCAAATCTGGGCGAAGTCTTCAATTCGGTGACCTAACCGATCTTCATCGTGGCGGGAGACTCCAGTTCCTCCGGGTCTGGGACCGCCTCCGATTCGTCGGTCTCGTCGTCCGCCTCGTCGCTGTCCAGCTTCACAAGATCGTCGTGGCTCTTGAGATGGTCGAGATAGAGTATGCCGTTGAGATGGTCGACTTCATGCTCCAGGGCCTGTCCAAGCAGGCCCTCAGCCTTCAGCTTGACGGTCTGCGAGGTGTGGTCCAGCGCGCCGAACGAGACCCACATGGACCTGGTCACGGTGCCCTTGTACCCCGGAATGCTGAGACAGCCCTCCTCGACCTCTCTTTCTCCCTCACGGCGGACGATCTCCGGATTGATGTAGATTCTTGGCTCCTCTTCGGGCAGACGTACAACGATGATTCGCTGCAATTCTCCCACCTGGTTGGCCGCGAGACCCACGCCGTCGGCATCGAGCAGCGTGTCGATCATGTTGTGGGCCAGGCGCAGCACCGAGGCGTCGACTCGTCGCACCTTCCTGGCGCGCTTCCTCAACGTGGGATGCGGAAGCATCAGTATTGGCAAGACGGCCAAGCCATTCTCCTCGGTGCGCCGCCCCGAACGCGGGCCGCCGCAAATGCGTCATAAGATTATATCTGCCACCGCGCGGCCCTGTAAAGAACAACACGCCGGCGCGACGGTATCGGCCAGGCGGGCGCGGTTTGTCCGGGCGGGCCGGTGAGAGCGGTTTCGGGCTGCCACGCGAAGGCCCTGACGCGGCCCACTGTGCTAGAATTTACCCAACCTGCGGGAGTGTTCGCTATGAAAGTGCTGATTACCGGCTCGTCCGGATTCATAGGTTCGGCCTTGTCGGCTCGGTTGGAGTCGGCAGGGCACGACGTCGTCCGGCTGGTGCGCCGCGAACCGCGGCCGGACGTGCGCGAGGCGCGCTGGGACCCCGACGTGGGCCACATAGACGCCGGGGCGCTGGACGGCATAGACGGCGTAGTCCACCTGGCGGGCGAGAACATCGCCAACCGGCGCTGGGACGACGCGCAGAAGGCGCGCATACGCGACAGCCGCACGCGCGGCACGTCGCTGCTGGCGAACGCCCTCGCGCGGACGACGCCAAGCCCACGCTGCTTCGTCTGCGCGTCCGCCGTGGGCTACTACGGCGATCGGGGCGCGGACGTGCTCGGCGAGGACGACCCGCCCGGAGCAGACTTCATCGCGCGCGCCACCGCCGAGTGGGAAGAGGCGACGCAACCGGCGGCGGACGCCGGGATTCGCGTAGCCATCATGCGGCTGGGTATGGTCTTCGACCCGTCCGGCGGCCCGCTGAAGCGGATGCTGCCGCCGTTCCACCTGGGCCTCGGCGGCAGGCTTGGCAGCGGACGCCAGTACATGAGCTGGCTGTCGCTGGAGGACGCCATCCGCGCCTTCACCCACGCGCTCACGACCGATGCCCTGTCGGGGCCGGTCAACGTCAGCGCGCCGCGGCCCGTGACCAACGCCGAGTTCACGCGCGCGCTCGGGCGTGCGCTGGGCCGCCCGGTTCTGTTCGCCGTGCCCAGGTTCGCGCTGCGTATCGCGATGGGGGAGATGGCGGACGCGGTGCTCTACAGCACGCGGATGTCGTCCGCCAAGCTGGTGGAATCGGGGTTCGAGTTCAGGCACGCTGACATCGAGGCCACGCTGCGGGAGATGCTGCGGCCCTGACTGCCTCCGGGAGAAGGTCAGGCGAACCGGATGCCGTGCAGCGGGAACACCAGGCTGTGAACCGCCTGCACGCTCGCCTCCGCGAACACCCGCGAATCGCTCGTGACCGAGTCCTGTATCGTGGGCGGCTCGTCCCTCAGCCGCTCCACGCCGTATCGGTCCCGGTACGATTCCGGCACGTCGTCCGGCAGATCCTGGCCCGCCATCGCAGCGAACGCCATCGTCCAGGCGCGGCTAACCGCCTGCAGGTCGTATCCGCCGCCGCCCAGCGCCAGCCACGCGGGCGGCGCGGTCCTGCCGAACTCTCCGACAGCCTCCGCGAACCCCTGGGTGGTGAGCGCAAGGTGCGTTATCGGGTCCAGCAGGTGGGTGTCTATGCCGAGCTGCGTCACCAGCACGTCGGGCCTGAACGCCGCAAGCAACCTCGGCACGACCGCGCGGAACGCCCACAGGTACACCTCGTCCGATGTGTACGGATACAGCGGCACGTTCACCGAGTATCCGCGTCCCCTGCCCGCGCCTATCTCCTGCGTGAAGCCGGTGCCGGGGAACAGGAACGCGCCGGACTCGTGCAAGGAGATAGTCAACACGCGGTCGGTGTCGTAGAAGGCGTGCTGCACGCCGTCCCCATGGTGGCAGTCGATGTCCACGTAGGCGACGCGGGCGCCCCTGGCGACCAGAGCCTTGATGGCTATGACCGGGTCGTTGAACACGCAGAAGCCGAAGGCGTAGCCGGGCATCGCGTGGTGCAACCCGCCCGAAATGCTGAACACGCGGGAGTGCCCGCCGTCCAGTAGCATCGATGCCGCCTTGAGAGATGCGCCGGTCGAGAGCATCGCGGCGTCGTACATGCCCTCGTAGTGGGGATTGTCGCCGGGGCCGAAGTTGAACGCCGCGGCGTCTATCGCGGCGTCCCCGCCGCTGAGGCCCCGGACGGCGGCGAGGTACTCCGGCGAGTGGTACGAGAGCACGTCGTCCTCGCTCGCGCTGGCCGGAGTGACCAGGTCCACGTCCGGCGCGGAGAACGCGCCGTAGGCCTCGAGCAGCTCGTAGGTGTACCGCAGCCGCACCGGCTTCATGGGGTGAGTGTCGCTCAGCGCATGGCGCGACAGCCGTTCGTCGTATATGAATGCGGTCCGGCTCATCTTTGCGCGCTCCCCGGTCCGTTCCGTAGATTGGCGTTCCGGCTCTCAGTCATAGCACGTAGCTCGCGTCTTCCGTCGAAATCTCGACGTGAATGCCCAGCCGCTCGCCGACGCCGACCATCTCGCTGCGCACCATCGGCTCCCAGGGCGGGCTGATGTGGGAGATGATTACGCGGGGCAGCCGCGACCACCGGTCTCGGAACGCCACCAGCGCGTTTTCGAGCGTCGACGGCGTCAGGTGGCCCGCCCGCGCCGCCGCCCGCGCGCCGTCGTTGCCGAATGTGCACTCGGACAGCAGCACGTCGGGGCGCACGTGCTCCCACGCCGCCTCCACGCCCTCTCCGGCGTCTCCGGTGTAGAACAGGCTCACGTCGCCGGACGAAATCAGGTAGCCCGCCGCGGGCACGGCGTGGGGCACCGGCACCGCCTTCACGGTGTAGTCCAGCACTCTGAAGTCCTCGTAGAACTCCACCGGGTTGAGGATGTACGAGGGATCGTGCCCAGTAGCCGGATTCACGAAGTTTGGGTACAGGCTTCCGTCCAGAAGTTTGCGCCCGACAAAGTCGATCGTGTCCGGAATGGCATAGACGCCAACCGATTCCTCCACGTCGCGGAAGGCCATTCCTAGAGGAAGCAGGTCCCTCACGTGATCGAAGTGGCGGTGGGAGAGAATCACCGCGCGGATGTCCTGCTGCTCGCCGAAGCTGAGCGACCGCGTCAGTCCGCCCGCGTCAAGTGCGAGGCGTCCGTCGATGAGGTGGGACTCCATGCGGGTGTCCTTGCTCTCCAGGTTGTGTGCGCCCAGCACGCGCAGGTGCATGTTTCCCCTCGCTTCCGTTCCCGGTTGGCTACAGCGCGTCTCGCGTTTCGCAGCCCTACTCCACGTCCGCCTCGTCGGCGTCCGGCGTGTTGCTCAGCCACCTGAAGAGAACGGCGGTGAGCGCCACCACCACCGCGCCGCCGATAATGAACGACGTGCCGACGGTTCCCGGATCGGCCGGCAGCCTCTCTATCATGCCTCCACCCAGGCTCCGCTTCCAACGGGACTCAAGCTCGCCCAGGCTTATGTCGTAGGCCACCGGGACGGCCTGCTCCACGTCCATGCCCGAGTCGATGGCTCCGAGCAGGGCAGTCATCCGGTCCGGCCCGTAGGTCTCCATCATGTAGTCGACGACGCTCCAGGACTGGGAGTAGAAGTTGCGGACGTCGCTGGGCACTCCGGGCACCGCGCCCATAGAGCGCAGCGGCATCAGCCGTCCGCGGTGGTAGGCGTCCAGCACGGCGCGCTCCCGCCAACCGCTCGAACCCTCGAAGTACATCGCCAGGCCCTCGTTCAGCCACGCCGGCAGCCTGCCGCGCGGCGAGGTCATGGCCTCGTCGATGAGCAGGTGCGTCATCTCGTGGATCATCCCCTCGCGCCCGAGGCCCACCAGCACGAACACGTCCAGCGCGCCGTAGGCGAAACCGCCGTACAGGTGGCCCGACGTCGCGGCGTCGCTCACCTTGGGCAGGCTGGTGCTCGCCTCACGGCGGCCGTTAAGGATGACGGCCTTCATCGTTGAGGTTTCGTCCAGCCTGAGCAGCGCGCGCACCTCGTCCAGTCGCGCGTTCACGTCGTGGGCGACGGCGCGCACCTCGCTCGCCGGGCGGTCGTGCCAAAGCACCTCAAAACCGGGCAGGCTGTACCGCTGCCAGTCGTAGCGTGGGTCCAGGTACTCCAGGCTGTATCGCTCGCTGTCGAACTCGTTCCCATTCGCGTCGCCGATGTGGTAGAAGTAGCTCACGTCGACGCCGCTCGGCAGAAAGTTGGCTCCGCCGGTCTTTATCCGAAAGTCGGTCTCGATGAGATTGGACGGCGTGAACTTGGGGTAGCCGTAGATGCTGGTCTGCTGGTTTCCCAGTTGATACACGAGCCTCACGTGGGTGATGGGCGAGTCGGATTCGGCGACGAGCGTGAGCACGATCTCTTCCGGAAAAGCTATCGAGTGCGTACTGTAAACGACTCGGATGGGCGTGGCCCCCTCGGTGGGAGACGGCGACGGCTGTTCGCCCCCGGGCGACGCCAGGGCAATCAGCGCGGCCAGTATGGTTGCGAGCAGCGGCATAGTGGCCCGTCTCTCCTAGATTCCCGTTATCTTGATGGAGGAGTGCGCCCTGTAGATGCGGTTGATGTTGAGCAGCAGCGCGGTGAGGTCCTCGACGTAGCGCGCGTTTGCCAGCCCACCCCCGTTCACGGCGCGCACGCCCTCGATGCGCTCGGCCAGGTCCATCACGAGCCGGAGGGCGTCCGCGTCGTCGGCGCACACGATGACGTCCGAGTCGATGGGCTTGCCGGGGACGAGCAGGTCCTCCGCGCTCACGTTCTGAAAGGCGGCTGTGACGGTCGAATCGGGCAGAATGGCCTGGGCCTGCAACGCCGCCGACCCCTCCTCGACTCGCACCGCGCTGGCGCGGCCACGCTCGAACTCCAGCGGCGCGACCAGGCTGACGACGGTCTTGCCGGCCAGCTCGCAGGTCAGGCCGGACAGGGTGGCGCGCTGTGCGGCATACGGCACCGACACGAGCGCCACGTCCGCGCGGGCCGCAGCGTCGGCGTTGGTCGCGCCGCTCACCGAGCCGGCCGGAGCGTGCTCCAGCACGCTCTCCGCCGCAGCCCTGGCGCGCGACTCGTCCCGCGACCCTATGACCACCCGCTCGCCCGCCAGGGCGAACCTGAGCGCGAGACCCCTGCCCTCCGGCCCGGTGCCGCCTATGATTCCCAGCATTATGGCAACCTCAACTTGCGTCGCGTCTCCGGTTTCGCCGCCGGCTAATCAGCAGGCAGGGGCATCACCCCGGCGTCGACCGACAGCCCCTGGCCCTCCTCGTACATCTCCCACGGCTTGAACGACTCTACGAAACCCTTGGCCTCGTCCATGGACGCCATTCCCTTCACGGCTCGGCCCGGATCGTAGCCGAAGGTCTTGGCGAAGGCGTCGAAACCCCGCTTGGTCTCCCTGACTCCTCCGATCTCCTCTTCGAGGTCGCCGTCATCCGAACCCAGGATAAGGCGTTGCCCTCTCTTTGCATAACGCCAGTACACCTTCATAAGGTATGTTCTCCTCGACGCTTTTGATGCTTTCCTATGGGTACTACTCTATAGGCAAGCGTCTTGCCATTGCAACTTTGACACACACCCGCTGGCGTCCAACCCGTTGCGCGCGTAGGCCGGTTTGCCTACAATGTGGCCGATACCACACTACAAGGAGACCACACCATGCCGGACTTCGGAACCGACAGCATCCGCAACATCGTGCTGCTATCTCACAGCGGGGCCGGCAAGACTATGCTGTGCGAGGCCATGCTGCACACGGCGGGCGTCAACAACCGGCTGGGCGCCATCGAGGACGGCACGACGACTTCCGACTTCGAGCCGGAGGAGGCCCGTCGCGGCACCAGCATCCAGACGTCCATCGCAGCCTGCCCCTGGAAGGGCGGAAAGATAAACATCATCGACACGCCGGGCTACGCCGACTATCGCGGCGAGGTAGTCTCAGGACTCAGGGTCGCCGACGGAGCCGTCATCCTCGTCGCCGGGCAGGCCGGCATCGAGGTGGGCACCAGGCAGATGTGGCAGTACGCGGAGGAGGCCAACCTGCCTCGGCTGGTGTTCGTGAGCAAGCTCGACCGGGACAACGCCGACTTCGGCCGCGTCATGGAGTCGCTCACCCAGACGTTCGGCAGGAAATGCGTGGCGGTGCAGGTTCCTATCGGCGCGGAGACCTCCTTCTCCGGCAGCGTCAACCTGCTGGACCCGGACGCCGACGTGCCCGCCGAACTGGAGGACGCGGTCGAAGAGGCGCGCGAGCTGCTCACCGAGGCGGTGGCGGAGACGGACGACGACCTGACGATGAAGTACCTGGAGGGCGAGCCGCTGACGGCGGAGGAGATGCGGACAGGGCTGAAGGCGGGCGTTCTCTCAGGTGACATCGTGCCCGTGCTCGCCGGCAACTCCCTGGCCGAGCTCGGCACGACCGACCTCATGGACGCCCTCATAGACCTCATGCCGTCCCCGGCAGACGTGGGCGCAGTCGAAGCGGAAGTCCCCGGCTCGGGTGATACGGTCGAGTTGGATTGCGATAGCTCCGGCCCACTGGCGGCCCTGGTCTTCAAGACCGCGGCCGACCCCTTCGTCGGCAAGCTGTCCTACTTCCGCGTGTACAGCGGCTCCTTCGCCAGCGACAGCCAGATTTGGAACGCCAACCTGGGCGAGGGCGAGCGAGTCGGCCAGGTCTTCGTGCTCACCGGCAAGACCCAGACCGCTACCGATGCGCTGGCCGCGGGCGACATAGGAGCCGTCTCCAAACTGTCGACGGTGCTCACAGGCCACACGCTCACGACGCGGGAGCAGCCGCTCACGCTCTCCGGCCTCCGGTTCCCGCTCCCGGTCTTCCACATGGCCGTGTTCCCCAAGTCCAAGGCCGACGTGGACAAGATGACCAGCTCGCTGAGCCGCATCGTCGAGGAGGACCCCAGCCTGGTCATTTCGAGGGAGCCGGACACGCTGGAGGTGCTGTTGGGAGGACTGGGCGACACCCACGTCGACGTCGCCGTTGACAAGATGAAGCGCAAGTTCGGCGTGGAGATTCTCCTGGAAGTGCCCAGGGTGCCCTACAAGGAGACCATCTCCTCGTACACCACGGGTGGAGTACCGCCACAAGAAGCAGAGCGGCGGCCACGGCCAGTTCGGCCACGTCTGGCTGGAGCTGGAGCCGCTGTCCAGGGGCGAAGGCTTCGCGTTCGACTCCAAGATAGTCGGCGGCGTGGTGCCGCGCGAGTACATACCCTCCGTGCAAAAGGGCGTGCAGAAGTCCCTCCCCGATGGCGTCGTAGCCGGCTTCCCGGTCGTCGATCTCAAGGTCACGCTGGTGGACGGCAGCTACCACTCGGTGGACTCGTCGGGCATGTCGTTCGAGATAGCCGGGGCCTACGCCTTCTCCAAGGGCGTGCGGGAGGCCAGGCCGGTGCTGCTTGAGCCAGTGATGAAGGCGGAGGTCACGGTGCCCGACATGTACGCGGGCGACATCATCGGCGACCTGAACAGCAAGCGCGGTCGCATCCTGGGGATGACGCCGAACGGCGACGGTGAAACGCTCGTAGAGGTGGAGGTTCCCCAGGCGGAGATGCTCAGATACGCCACGGACCTCCGCTCCCAGACGCAGGGTGTCGGCTCGTTCACAATGGAGTTCGACCACTACGAGGAGGTCCCGCAGCACCTCGTCGGACGGCTGGTTGAGCAGTTGCAGGAGAGGGAAGCGGCGGGCGTGTAGCCCATAGCCCTCCGGCCACCGCAGGAAGCCGGACGACAAAAGGGGCGGTCCGTTAACCGCCCCTTTCTATTGTCCAGTCGTTAGCGCCGGTGAGAAGCCAAAACTGCGTCCCGGCGTCAGGACTCCAGCAGTTCCCGCACCGTCTCCGTGAAGGCGGGAAGCACGTTCTTCCAGTCGCCGACCACCCCGAAGCTGGCTTCCTTGAAGATGTTGGCCTCCGGGTCCCGGTTGATGGCCACGATGTGCTTGGATCCCGAGCATCCCGCGAGGTGCTGGCTCGCGCCCGATATGGCGACCGTGATGTACAGGTCCGGGGTAATGGTCTTGCCGGTGAGGCCCACCTGGTAGCTGTGGTCCAGCCACCCTGCGTCGCACGCCGCGCGCGAAGCGCCCATCGCCCCGCCAAAGAGCTTGGCGAGTCCCTCTATCTGCTCGAATGGCTCGGGGCCGCCCAGGCCGCGCCCGCCGCTCACCACCACCGCCGCGTCCTCCAAGCGCACGCCCTCGGCCTCGCTCTGCACCGTGTCCACCAGCCTGGCCTTCACCACCGACTCGTCCAGACCCGGTTGCAGGTTCACCACCTCGCCGCTGCGCGAAGAGTCCTCCGCCAGCGGCTCGAACACCTTGCCCCGCACGACGACCACCTGCGGCCCGTCGCCGGGGAAAGTGATCTTGGCCAGGGCGTTGCCGCCGTACACGGGCCGGGTAGCGACCACGCGCCGCGTGTCCGCGTCAACGTCCACGTTCACGCAGTCCTGGGCGACGCCCACTCCCAGCCTGAACGCCAGGCGGGGCCCGATGTCGCGCCCGTTCGGCGTGCGCCCTATCAGCACCACGCTCGGCGACGCTTCGTCGGCCACGTGCTGGTACGCCGCCAGGTGGGCGTCGATCTGCGCGCCCGCAAGCAGCGGGTCGTCAACCACGTACACCCTGTCCGCGCCGTGCGCTATCGCGGTGTCCGCCAAGCCGCCGGCGTCTCCGCCAAGCAGGGCCGCCCCGACCTCTTCGCCGAGCGCCTCGGCCAGCTTGCGCGCCGCCGCGAGTAGCTCGAGCGACGACGATTGGACCCTGCCATCCTCCACCTCGGCCAGTACCAGAACTCCTGCCATTGTCACGCTCCGTGTGTTATTGACGGTCGGCGGCGATTACTCCGCCAATTTCTGAGAGCATATCCGACAACCCGCTCATCACCCCCATCCTAGCCTTCCCTCTGCGATGGGGAAGGGACTTATCGGATAAGCTCTATATGATCTTCTCCTCGCGCAGTCGCAGCGCGAGATTGCGCCCGGCCTCCGCCTCGTCCTCGCCCTCGATGATTTCGACCTCAGACTCGCTGACCGGAATGTACAGGTCCAGCGTCTGCAACCTGGCGCCGAGCCTGGACTCGTCGAGCCCGAGGTCGCCGATGGTCTTGGTGACGGGCCGCTTCCGGCTCGCCGCCATGATGCCCCTCAGCGTGGGATAGCGCGGCTCGCCCAACTCGTTGCTCACCGTCACTACGGCGGGGAGCGGCGATTCGAATACCTCGTAGCCGTCGGACAGCGCGCGGTGGACCAGCAGCCCGTTCTCGGCGACCTCCACCTTCTGCGCCAGCGTAATGCAGGGCAGGCCCAGCATCTCGGCGATGCCGAGCGGAACGTGGGCGTTGTCCCAGTCCGAGGCCTGGCGGCCACAGAGTATGAGATCGAATTCGCCCGCGCCCTTGATCGCCTCGGAGAGCGCGTAGGCTGTGCCGAATGCGTCCAGATCCAGCGCGGCCTCGTCGTCGATGAGGATCATCTCGTCCGCGCCCATCGACAGGGGCTTTTTCATCACGTCCATCACGAATCCGCTTCCCATCGAGAGCACTGTTACGCTCCCACCCTCGGCGTCCTTGATGCGAAGCGCCGCCTCAACCGCGTTCTCGCAGAAGCCGTTGACGACCGGCGGAATCCCCGCGGCCGGCACCACCTTCTTGGCGCTCGAGTCTATGCGAAAAGCGGAGGCCGGCGTCTCAGGATCCACCACCTGCTTGACGCACACCAGGATGTTTACGGCCATCTCTTCCCCCCAGTTATTTGAAGCGCGCGGCGCTCGATGCCGCCGCGCGCGTGTTTCAACACCGCTCGAAAATATAGCACCGCGCGCTCTGGCATGTCAACTTGACCTCACATGATACGAGTACGAGATGATGTATCCTTTTGCTTGCAACATGGCCGTGATATAATCTCTCACGACACTTTCACCACACCTTACACCAGGAGCCAGCTTTGAAAGTAGACCGCGAGGAAGTTGTTGACCGGCAGACAGTCCTAACCATCGAGTTGGACGACGACGACCTTGACCCATATCTCGACCGGGGCTACAGACGCATTGTTCAGCGTGTGAACGTTCCGGGATTCCGAAAGGGCAAGGCCCCTCGCAGCATCATCGAGCGCATGATCGGCAGGGAGAGCCTGCTGAACGAGGTGCTGGACGTACTTGTCACCGAGACCACCAACCGCGCCATCGACGACCAGGAGTTGGACTCCGTCGGTATGCCCCACATCGAGATGGTCGACTTCGAGCCGCTCTCGTTCAAGGCCACCGTTCCGCTCAAGCCCGACGTCGACCTCGGCGCGTACCGCGACATCCGGGTCGACGAAGTCCCGGTCGATTTCGATGAGGAGGAGGCCGTTCAGCAGCGGCTCGAAGACCTGCGAGGCAGACTGGCGACCTGGAACCCGGTGGAACGCCCCCTGGAAGTCGGGGACATGGTGACCGCCGACCTGGTAATGACCTCCGAGGGCGAGACCGTTCTGGAGCACTCCGACTACGTTACCTTGACCGGCGAGGAGGGGCTCACACGGCTTCCCGACCTGGGCGAGCAGCTAGCGGGAGCGCAAGCGGGCGAGGAACGCGAATTCACTCTCGACCTTCCCGACGACTTCTACCTGACCGCCGTCGCCGGAAAGACCGTGAACATGCGGGTCACGGTGAAGGAATACAAGGAGCGGGAACTTCCCGACCTGGACGACGACTTTGTCGTAAGCCTGGGGCAGGACGAAGAGACGCTCGAGCAACTGACCGAGAGCATCCGCACCGAAGAACGCGAAGGCGCGGAGAACAGGGCCATTGGGGAGTTCACGGAGAAGGCGCTGGAAGCGCTCATGGAAAACGCCACCGTAGAGCTTCCGCCCCTGCTCGTGGAGCACGGCGCCGAACACGCCTGGTTTGAGCAGCAGCAGTTCCTCGAAAGACTGGGCATCCGCGCGGACGACTACCTGCGCTCGACCGGCAGCAGCGAGGAGGCGTTCCTTGAGCAGGCGCAGTCAGACGTGCGGGAGCGGCTTGTCCGCAGCTACGCCATGACCGAGTTTGCCGACCTTGAAGGTCTGGACGTGACCGAGGACGAGGCGGAGGCAAGGGTCAGAGAGCTCCTCGCAGAGAACTCTCTGGAAAGGGAGCCGACCGAAGAGGAGATAGCCTCTGTCCGCAACTCGATGCTGAGCGAAAAGGCCATGGAACGGCTCCGGGCAATAGCCAGGGGAGAGCAACCTGACCAAGAGGATGCGGAAGGCGAGGCCGCTCCGGACGAGGACGACCCCGAACAGAACGAAGGCGCCGACCAGGAAAGCGCCCCAGATTCCGAACCGTAAGGAGAACACTTCGTTGCTTTACAGACCAGAAAACGTCATCCCCATGGTGGTCGAAGGCGACGCCAGGGGAGAACGAGCCTACGACATCTATTCGCTGCTGCTGAAGGAGCGGATAATTTTCCTGGGCACGCCGATAGTCGACCACATAGCCAACAACATCGTCGCCCAGCTCCTCTACCTGGACCGCGAGGACCCCGACAGGGACATCAGCCTCTACATCAACTCCCCCGGCGGCGTCATCAGCGCCGGGCTCGCCATCTACGACACCATGCACCTGATACGCCCCGACGTGTCCACCATCTGCGTCGGCCTGGCCGCCAGCATGGGCACCGTGCTGCTCACCGCCGGCGCCCCCGGCAAGCGCTACGCCCTGCCCAACTCCACGGTACACATGCACCAGCCGCTCGGCGGCGCGCAGGGCCAGGCGTCGGACATCGAAATTCACGCAAGAGAGATACTGCGGATGCAAGACAAGATCCGCCAGATTATTTCACAATCTACTGGTCAACCCTACGACAAGGTGGCCAGGGACTCCGACAGAGACTACTTCCTGAACGCCGAACAGGCGGTAGAGTACGGTCTCGTCGACGAGGTGCTTCACCCGCCGTCCGACGGCCATCAGGAGAGCGAATCCGGCAACGGCGAGTCAAACGGCGAGGAGAGTTAGTCCTGATGACGCGAGGGTCTGTCCGCATCGAGCAACTGGTGGAGAAGCCTCTAGCATGAGTCGCCGAATGGACCATCAGTGCTCCTTCTGCGGCAAACTCCAGAGCCAGGGTGGCAGGCTGCTCGCCGGCATCGACGGCGTGTACATCTGCCACGAGTGCGTCGTCTTGTGCGAGCAGGCCATGGCGAGAGACATCAGGGAGCAGGCACCCCAGTCTCGCCCCGGCCCCAAGCCCAGCGCGTTCAGCCCGAAGGTCATCTGTGAGAAGCTGGACGAGTACGTCGTCGGGCAGGAGCGCGCGAAGAAGGTCCTCAGCGTCGCGGTTTACAACCACTACAAGCGAGTATGGTCCAACCGCAGGCACCCCGACGTGGAGTTGCAGAAGGCCAACATCCTGATGCTCGGCCCTTCCGGCTCAGGCAAAACCCTGCTCGCGCAGACCCTCGCCAAGATACTGGACGTTCCGTTCACCATCGTAGACGCGACCTCGCTGACCGAGGCCGGATACGTCGGCGAAGACGTCGAGAACATACTGCTGCGACTCATCCAGGCCGCCGACTTCGACATCGGCCGCGCCGAGCACGGCATCATCTACATCGACGAGATAGACAAGATGGCGCGCAAGATGGCCAACCCGTCCATCACGCGAGACGTTTCCGGCGAGGGCGTGCAGCAGGCGCTCCTAAAGATTGTCGAGGGGTGCGTCGCAAACGTGCCGCCGCAGGGCGGACGCAAGCATCCCCACCAGGAGTTCCTGCAAATCAACACCGAGCGCATCCTGTTCATGTGCGGCGGCGCGTTCGAGGGCATCACCGACGTAATCGAACGGCGCGCGTTCAAGGACAGGCGCTCGCTGGGATTCAGGTCCGGCGCCATCAGCGCGAACGGCCACGGCCCGGCGGAAGACGAGGACATCCTATCGCACGTAGAGGCCGACGACCTCCTGGAGTATGGCTTCATCCCGGAGTTCGTGGGCAGGTTCCCCGTCGTGGTCAGCCTTGCCGGTCTGGACCCCGCCACGCTGGTGCGCGTACTCACCGAGCCGAAGGACGCGCTGGTGAAGCAGTACCAGGCCCTGTTCAAGATGGACGGCGTGGAGCTGGTGATTACTGACGACGGCCTCCAGGCGGTCGCATCTCAGGCCATCGGACACAAGACCGGGGCGCGCAGGCTGCGGGCGATACTCGAGGATACGCTGCTGGACGTCATGTTCGAGCTGCCCAGCATACCCAACGTTTCCAAGTGCATCCTGGACGCGGACGCCTTCCAGGACGACGCGGGCGTTTCGCTCGAACTGGACGACGGCGAGACGCTGAGACTCGAAGCGGCCATAGCCGCCGCCCAGGAGCCATCAGCCTCGCCTGCCGCAATCGACGAAGGCGAGGGCTATCACCCCGCCGCCTCCTGAACCGCAACTCCCCCGCCCGCATGGGTCGCAGAGCCTTTCGATTGTCCCACCCTGTCACCCTGAGCGTAGCTGTCCCATTCTGTCACCCTGAGCGTAGCCGAAGGGTCTATGGTGCTTCGACAGGCTCAGCATGAAACGGTGGAAAGTGCCCCAAGTAGCCTGACACGGGCCAATCAAATGGTAAGCAATTCCTCCTCCGGCGCGTACTCATCCCGTTTAGGGATGTCCTCCCTCACAAGCTCACCCCGCCTCTTGTAGACCCTGTACGCCCCCGCGTCGTCGCTCGACGTCAGCAGCCTGTAGCCGCCGTCCACCCACTCGATGGCGCAGTTGTACCCGATGCCCAGACCAACGCCGCCGTGCCTCCTGACCTTGGCGTGAAAGTCCGGCTCGCGCAGCCTGCCATCCGTCACGCCCGCCGGATTCGGGCACGCGAAAGCGTCGATGAACCCCAACCCTTTCACGCGGGTAAAGCCGCTCCACTTCTGCGAGTTATAGAAGAAGCCGGAGTTGCTGTGCCCCCAGCTGTACCAGCAGATGCACCCCGCGCTCAGACCGGCGAGCGGTATGCCCTTGCGCCAAGCCTGTTCGAGCACGCGGTCCACGCCAAGCCTGCGCCACCGCATCACCGCCTTCTGCGTGTTGCCGCCGCTCACGTAGATGAGGTCGGCCGACAGGATGACGGACTCCAATTCCGATGTGCTCGGCTTGGCGTTCAGCAGGTGGAGCACGTCGGTCTCGCATCCAAGCCGCTCTCCGTACACAGCTTTGAACGTGTCGTAAGGCTCCGGCGCGTCGTAGGTCGCGGTGGGAATCAGCAGCGCCCTCGGACGTGACTTCCCCGAAAGCTCCACTATCCGCCGGTCGATGGGTAGCGTCTCCAACTCGCCCATCATGCCGCCGCCGATGGTGACTATCTTTCCCATGACTGGTTAGACCTCCTCATGGCCCCACGCCTTTATCAGTCCTTCAACCTCTTCGCTCATATCCAGCCCGCTCTCGATTGGCCCGCCTGGCCCTACTGGCCTACCGTTCTCGATCCGGATTGCGCCGTCAGCCAGCGCGATGAGCGTGGCGACCACCAGCGGACGCTCCCGCGCTACGCCCCTGCGCCGCATCTCCGCGAACAGCGGCTGACTCTCGCCCACCGCCCGCGCCGCTTCGATTCCAATCCGGTCCAACTCGTCCCAGAGCGGAGCGAGCGCGGCGTCGTGAATCGGAAACCGGCAGTAGCTCAGCGGCGGCCCCCCGTCCAGCACCTCCGTGACAAGGTGTACCATCGCCCCATGTTCGGCGGCCCGCTCTTCGATTAGCTGCCAGATGACGCTCTGCCACATCCCGGCGGGCGCGTCCGGCAGCGCGGGATGAAGGTTGATCATCGCCCGTTCGCGGCACATCCGCGCGCTCGTGATGAGCATGTACCCCGCCAGCGCCAACAGGTCGGTCTCGTACCCCGCCGTCAGCCGCATCGCCTCGTCGTGGTAGGCGTCCCGGTGGCGGGCCATCCCGCCTCCTCCCCGTTCGCGCCGGAACCTCTGGGACGACAGCCACACCAGCGGCACGCCCATGCTCTCCACCAGCCGGAAGAACTCGTCGCTGCCCTCCGCTTCGCCGGGTTCCCGATTGCTGAAGACGTACTCGATGGAGGCGTTCAGGTCGCCTGATGCGATGGCCCCGTGCACCGCGCGGAGCAGCCCCCGTGAGCCTTCGCCCCGCCCCGTTGACCACCAGCCCAGCCTGAGCGCGGGTCGCCCGGCGACCGCCATCTATTCGCCCCCCAGGGCGACGAGCAGGGCGATTGCGGTTCGAGTGTCCTCTTCGCTGAGGCCGCGCCGCACGGCCCGACCCAGGTCCTCGGCCGCGCCCCTGTCGTCGCCCAGCTTCTCCAGTATCAGCGCGCGCGCCAGGAAAGCGTCGCCGGTGGCCGCCCCGGCCGCGATTGCGGCGTCCGCCTCCGCCAGCGCGTCCGCGTACCGCCCGTCGTCGTACAATCGCTCCGCGGCGGCCACCCGCCCGGCGGGAGTGTCGGCTAGGCTTGCGCTTCCGAGCCAGACTCCCGCCACCAGCAGCAGCGCGACCGGCGGCAGGGCCAGCGCGAGGCGCGTCGGCGAGCGGCGCGGGCGCGGGGCGAACGCTTCCGATCCCACCAGCACGTGGACCACCGGCTGCCCGCGACCTTCGGTCAGGACCATGCCGAGCGCGAACCCCATGACGAGGCCGCCTATGTGCGCCCAGTTGTCGATGCCCGGAACCATGAAGCCAAAGGCCAGATTGATGGCGATGAGCACCAGTATGCCGCCGAAGTCTCGCCTGTTCGCGCGCGTCGGGCCGGCCAGGAACGTCGCGCCCAGCGCGCCCAGCAGACCGAATATCGCGCCGCTCGCGCCCGCGCTGATTGCGATGGGATTCACCACGAAGCTGACGGTCGCCCCGGCGAGGCCCGACGCGACGTAAATCAGCAGAAAGCGCAACCGGCCGAAGACACGCTCAAGGAGCATTCCGTAGATGAGCAGCCCGATGCTGTTGAAGGCCAGGTGCATTACGCCGATGTGCAGGAACGTTGACGTCAGAAGCCGCCAGTACTCGCCTCCCGCCACCAGCGGGCCGTAATTCGCCCCGAACGCCAGCAGCGACTCCGGGTCCTGCGTGCTGCCCCGCAGTTCGACGAACAGCCACCACAGGGCGTTTGCCGCCAGCAGGCACGCGGTGACCGAAAGCCGAAATTGCGGCCTCAACCGATTTGGAGGGGAGTCAGACCTCTCATGCCGCTGGAAAGGGTCGTGCATTGACTGCCACAGGGGTCGCGCTTTCACGCCGGCCAGTGTCGTCCGGCGTGGCCCGGGCCGGCCTAAAAAACCTCGGTCCGCATCATGTCTTCGAACGTCTCGCGCCTGCGGATAAGGCGTGCCTCGCCGTCCCGCACCATGACTATCGCCGGCCTCGGGTTCATGTTGTAGTTGCTGGACATGGGAGGCGCGTAGGCTCCCGACGATGGGATGGCGACTATGTCCCCCTCCGCCAGCGTCGGCATTTCGATGTCCCGGATGAGCACGTCGCCCGACTCGCAGTACTTGCCCACCAGCGTCACGGTGTCGTCCGGCGCGTCGTTCATGCGGCTCGCCAGCGCCGCCTCGTACCGCGCCTCGTAAAGCGCGGGCCGAATGTTGTCGCCCATGCCGCCGTCCAGCGAGACGTACCGGCGCACAGTCGGAATGTCCTTCGTGCCGCCCACGCTGTACAGCGCGACGCCCGCGCGGCCCACGATGGACCTGCCCGGCTCCACCACCAGGCGCGGCGTGCCGAACCCCAGGTCGGCGCAGCGATCCCGCGTGGCCGACGCGATGACCTGCGCGTAGTCGGCCACCGCCGGAGGCGGCTCTTCCCGCACGTACCCGATTGCGAAACCACCGCCGGGGCTGAACTCGCGCAACTCCAGGCCGTCGTCCCTGAACTGCGATACGAAGGTCAGCACCGTATCGATGGCGATGGAGTACGGCTCGAGCTCGAAAATCGGCGACCCCAGGTGGAAGTGGACGCCGACCAGGTCCAGGTTCGGCGCGGCCAGCGCCTGGCGTATGGCCAATTCCGCATGGCCCGTCTCCACCGAAAAGCCGAACTTGCTGTCCAGTATGCCGGTGGTGGTATGTACGTGGGTGTGCGGGTCCACGCCCGGCGAGAGCCGCAGCATCACGTCTTGAGTTACGCCGCGCGCGCCGGCCAGCCGGTCCAGCATCTCCAGTTCGTGGAAGCTGTCCACCACCACGCGGCCCACGCCGTAGTCCAGCGCAAGCTCCAACTCCGCGGGCGTCTTGTTGTTGCCGTGAAAGTAGATATTCTCAGATGGAAACTCAATGGCCCTGCCGAGCGCGAGCTCGCCGCCCGACACCACGTCCAGTCCCAGCCCCTCCTCCATGGCGAGCCTGCCGATGGCCGGATTCAGGAAGGCTTTGGAGGCGTAGGCCACCAGCGAGTTTTCGTAGCGGCTGGCGAACTCGCCGACGAACTCGCGGCACATCCGCCGCAGCGTCGTCTCGTCGTACACGTACAGCGGCGTGCCGAACTCGGCGGCCAGGTCCACCGCGTCGCAGCCGCCCAGTTCGAGGCGGCCGGACTCGTTCACGTCCGCAGTCATCGGAAAGAGGCTCTGGTTGTCGAATGGCATATCGGCGTCTCGTCGTCGGACCTTCCAAGGTGTGGTCCGGGCAAATTGTGGATTCCGGGGTTCGTTCTTCATTCTATATTACGCGGTTCCGCAAGTGAAGCGGCGCTTGACACCGGCGCGCAAACCCGATAAAGTCCAAATTCGCCTGCCAAGGTGTTGACACACCCGTTGGGAAGGCATAAAATAGTACATCCCTCACTTAGAGGGGCGGCGCCTTAACAATTGGATAGTGGAAGGAAACAATTCTCATAGAGTTTGATCCTGGCTCAGGACGAACGCTGGCGGTGCGCCTAATGCATGCAAGTCGAACGGACGGCTTAGATTCGTCTTTGTCGTTAGTGGCGGACGGCTGAGTAACACGTAAGTGACCTACCCTGAAGAGGGGGATAACCCCGAGAAATCGGGCCTAATACCCCGTAAGCTCCGGCTGTCAAGGCGGCCGGAGGAGAGGTTCCCGGCTAGTTCGGGTTCCGCTTTAGGAGGGGCTTGCGGCCTATCAGGTAGTTGGTGGGGTAATGGCCTACCAAGCCGAATACGGGTAACCGGTGTGAGAGCATGATCGGTCAGAGGGGGACTGAGACACGGCCCCCACTCCTACGGGAGGCAGCAGCAGGGAATCTTGCGCAATGGGCGAAAGCCTGACGCAGCGACACCGCGTGGGGGAAGAAGGCTTTAGGGTCGTAAACCCCTTTTCTCGGGGAGGAGAATGGACAGTACCCGAGGAATAAGGTACGGCTAACTACGTGCCAGCAGCCGCGGTAATACGTAGGTACCGAGCGTTGTCCGAATTTACTGGGCGTAAAGGGCGCGTAGGCGGCTTGTTAAGTCTTATGTGAAATCTCCCGGCTCAACTGGGAGGGGACATGGGAAACTGGCAGGCTCGAGGGCAGTAGAGGGAAGCGGAATTCCCGGAGTAGTGGTGGAATGCGTAGATACCGGGAGGAACACCAGAGGCGAAAGCGGCTTCCTGGGCTGTCCCTGACGCTGAGGCGCGAAAGCGTGGGGAGCAAACCGGATTAGATACCCGGGTAGTCCACGCCCTAAACGATGGATACTAGGTATGGGGGGTATCGACCCCTCCCGTGCCGCAGCTAACGCAATAAGTATCCCGCCTGGGGAGTACGGCCGCAAGGCTAAAACTCAAAGGAATTGACGGGGGCCCGCACAAGCAGCGGAGCGTGTGGTTTAATTCGATGGTAAGCGAAGAACCTTACCAGGGCTTGACATGCTTCTGAAACCCCGTGAAAGCGGGGCCTCCTTCGGGACAGATGCACAGATGTTGCATGGCTGTCGTCAGCTCGTGCCGTGAGGTGTTGGGTTAAGTCCCGCAACGAGCGCAACCCTTGTCGTTAGTTACTCTGTCTAGCGAGACTGCTCCTAAAAAGGGAGAGGAAGGTGGGGACGACGTCAAGTCAGCATGGCTCTTACGCCCTGGGCTACACACACGCTACAATGGCCGGTACAGAGGGTCGCGATGATGCGAATCGGAGCTAATCCCACAAAGCCGGCCCCAGTTGGAATTGCAGGCTGCAACTCGCCTGCATGAACGCGGAGTTGCTAGTAACCGCAGGTCAGCACACTGCGGTGAATACGTTCCCGGGCCTTGTACACACCGCCCGTCACGTCATGGAAGTCGGCAACACTTGAAGTCGCTGGGCCAACCCGCAAGGGAGGTAGGCGCCGAGGGTGGGGCTGGTAACTGGGACGAAGTCGTAACAAGGTAGCTGTACCGGAAGGTGCGGCTGGATCACCTCCTTTCTAGGGAGAACCTCCAATACCCGCCGCCCGGCCCAAAGCCGGACACAGGGAAAAACGGAGACACTCCTAGGTCGATCGGTGGGCGGGACGCCCAAGAAGTCGGGTCGAGCCGGATCTGCCTCTGGCAGAGGAGCTCCTCGATGACCGAAGCGTCCCCCTGAGAAAACCCATCGCCTAACTCACTTAGAACACTCTTAGTTTCCTTCCACTATCCAACTGTTAAGCGCATACCAAAGGGGCGGGCCTGGCACAGGTCGGCCCCTTACCTTTGCCCGCCACCAAAAATCCCTTCCCCCTTGGTGGGGGAAGGTTAGGATGGGGGTGACGGCGCAGGTACAACCCACACCATGGGGCTGTAGCTCATCAGGGAGAGCGCCTGCTTTGCAAGCAGGAGGTAGGGGGTTCGAGTCCCCCCAGCTCCACATTTTCGGCCATCGTGGCCTGTGACGGCAGCGCCTGCGGTCGGCTACCGTTCGAGGAACACGGTCACGTACTCCGCGTCAACCGCCGGCATCGCCAGGCCGATCTCCGCGAGAACCTCGCTGAACCTGCTGATGTCGTAGGCGCTCGTATCGGCCAGGTACCCTTCCACCGAATCGAGGGAGCGCGCCAGCAGTTTCATCTCCATGTCGTCCTCCCGGTCCGCCGCCGCTTCCAGCCTGGACTTCCACTCCTCCAGGCCGACGATCTCGCTCACGTACCCGCTGCCCTTCATCCGCGCGAACACCTGGCTGGCGGGCACCGGCTGCTGCTGGACCACGTTATAGACCCGGCCAAAGTTCCTGGCATCGTCGGAAATCTTCGCCACGGCGGAAGCCAGGAAGTCCACGGGCGTCATTTCGAAGAACCAGTCGGGCGTATCGGGCGCGCTGCCCAGCCGCGCGCAGGCCTTCATTATCAGCGACAGGAAGTCGTTGGGATTCACCGTGCCCGTGCCGCTGTGGTGCCCGATGTTGCCCGGCCGGTAGAGGCAGACGGGCAGCCCCCGCGATACGGCAGTCCACACCAGCCGCTCCGCGACCCATTTCGCCTGGTTATAGCCCCCCTCCATCCGATCGACGAAGTCGTCTATCTCGCTGTTCTCCAGGTAGGGAGTTTCGTCCCCTCCCGGGAAAACTCCGTTGGATGAGATGTACTGCATGGCCTTCGGAGTCCCGCTGCACGCGAACTTGAGCACCTCCAGGGTGCCATCGACGGTGTGGGGCTTCGCCACCGAGTACGGATAGACGTAGTTGACGGAGGCGGCGCAGTGAAATATCAGGTCGATACTCTCCGACAGCTGCCGGTACTGGTCGTCGCTCAGTCCCATCTGGGGAAGGGTGAGGTCGCCGGTGACGGGAACGATCCGGTCGTGCTCGGACTGGCCCGCCAGCCCGTAGAACTTCAGCGTCTCCAAAACCCGGTTGGTTGACTCTCCCCGCCCGTCGTTCCGATCCCGAACGAGGCAGTAGAAGCGCGTGTCCGGCCCGGTGTTGCGCAGCAGCTCGTCGAGGAGGAAGGCTCCCAGAAACCCCGTCGTTCCGGTGATGAACACCGAAGACGCCTCACTCAGGCGGGTCGTCCTCGTGTCCCCCCCTGGCGAAATCGCCGGGTCCAGGGTCGAGTCCTCGGCCAATGTAACTTTCGTTGTCATGTTCTGCCCCCGATGTTCCAGGAATTCCGCCAATTCCCCGACGGTGGGGTGCTCGTAAATCTCGGTGCCGCTCAACTCGATCCCAAACGTCTGCTCTATGTCCAGGGTGAGGCTCAGGCCGGTGAGGGAGTGGCCGCCGAGATCGAAGAAGTCCCAGTCATCCTCCAGGCTGTCGCCGTCCACCTCCAACGCCTCCGCCCACAGCGCCCGCAGGACGTTGCGCCGCCCCGCGGCCGTGGCGCGGTCCGCGAGCGCATTCCGCACCCCGAGCGCCGGCCCCACCCTCCGCAACGGCGGCAGCGCCTTGCGTTCCAGCTTCCCCGTCTGCTGATTTATCGGAAGCGACTCCATCTCCATGAAATGGGTCGGCACCGAGTAAACCGGAAGATACCGCTCCAGCAGCGCCCGCAGCTCCCTGCTCGTTCCGCTCTTTGCATCCACCTTCCAGGCCGCCTGCGGTCCCCGGGCAACGTAGGCGACCAGCCGCTTGCTGGTCTCGTCCACCGGCTCGGCCACCACCGCCGCGTCGGCGACGTCGCAGTGCCTGCGCAAAGTCTCTTCGATAGCGCCCAGGTAAACGCTGTACCCCCTTATCTTGACCATCGAGTCGGTACGCCCAACGATAGTGACCATGCCGTCCTCCGCCACCTCCGCCAGGTCGCCCGTCGCGTAGTACCGCTCTCCGTTCCAGGAGATGAAGCTGCGCGCATCCAGGTCGGGCCTCCCCAGGTAGCCGCGCGCCAGGCCCCGGCCCCCGATCATCAGCTCCCCGACACCCTCTGAAACCAGCGCGGACTCGCCCTCCGGACGCACCATCACCTTCACGCCGTCCATGGCGAACCCCACCGGGCAGCTGTCCATCCCGTCCACGCACAGGTCCGTCAAATCGACGGTGCACACGTCGTGGGTCTCGCTGATGCTGTAGGTGTTGAAGATCCGGGCGGAGTCGGGCAGCACGTCCAGCGCCTGCCTCAGCAGGCTGACCGGAACCACCTCTCCGTTCAGCCACACCACCCGCAGCGATGAAAGCCGCTCCCGCAGCCGGTCACGGCCAGAAGAATTCAGGACTCCCTGGAGCAGGGACGGAGTGAACAGAATCTCGCTGATCCGGTGCTCCGAGATGAACCTGGCGAGAGCGCGGGGGACGAACACCACGTCGTCCGGGACAACGTACACCGTTCCGCCCTTCAGCAGCGGGCGCAGGAACTCCCAGGCGAAGAAGATGTTGCAGGCGACCCTGTCCCCGACGCCGTAAGAGCTGAACTCGTACCTGGCGAGATAGGAAGAAATCACGGCCTCGCTGGTCAGCATCACCCCCTTCGGGTCGCCCGTCGTGCCCGAAGTGTAGGGCAGAAAGACCATGTCCTCGTCGGCGACGCGCGCGGAGTGCTTTCCGGAATCGAGCCGGGCCCAGGACCGGTCGCTGTCCATGGCCAACACGCGCGCCTGGGTGGCTTGCCCCAGCCTGGGCAGGTGTTGCGACGTGGTGAGCACAACCTTCGGCCGGGACTCGGACAGCATGGCCCGCAGCAGATGGTCGGGGGTATCCAGGGGAACTGGCATGAAGGCCCCGCCGGCCTTGAGGGTCGCGATGGTCGCCACGATGTACTCGCGGCAGGTCTCCATGAATATGCCCACCGGATCATCGATGGCAACTCCGCACTGTCGAAGATAGGCTCCCAGCGCGTCCGTCTCCCGGTCCAGCTCGCCATAGGACGTCTGGCCGTCGGGGAACACTATCGCCGCGGCGTCCGGACTCCTGGACGCTTGAGACGCAAAGAGGTTATGCAGACCACTTTCCACTGAAATCATTTTGTCGTCCCAGGCAAGCCAAAATGCCTTCAAGACAAAGCGGGCATGCCTACAGAATTGATGAAAGGCGAAGCTCGATTGGAGGATGTTACAACGTAAAGTCGTCGTCGTCCAGCGAAGATGCCCCTTCAGACCCCACCATGCTATGAAGTTCCGTTCCGTCTGGGGTGATGATTCAATTTTCCCTTCGCAGTAGTTGGAATCGTAGAAATCACTCTTGCTGTTGGCGGGACGATTGTAACGAAACGGAACCCGCCAGCATCTTGCGACGGGATCGGAGCGGCGCCCCCTAAAGTGAGTAGTGCTCTCTCGCCGCGAGATGGGCCGGATCGTCCAGCCTGAACGTGTCCGGATTCCTCCCCCTCTCCAGCGCGAGCCAGTACGTGAACAGTTGCAACGGCGTCACGTAAACTATCGGCGACAGCTCCTCGATCACGCTCGGCAGTTCGATCACCGTGTCCGCCACCACGGCCATGTCATCGTCCCCCTCTTCCACTAGGGCCGCCAGCCCTGCCCCCGTCGCCTTCACGGCCCTGCCGATTTCGAGTGACCTCTCATACCCAGGCCCCGGAGGGGAAACCAGCGTAACCGCGCACCTGGGTCCCGTCGCCACGAAAGGCCCGTGCAGAAACTGTTCGATCTGAAAAGCCGTGGTCACGTCGTAGGTCGCCTCGTTGATTTTCAGCGCCGCCTCGTATGCCGAAGATGCGTTCGGCCCCCAGCCCGCGAAGCAGTACCAGCCGAAGTCCCGAAACCTCCGCACCAGCTCCCGCACCGCATCCTCGCGCTCCAGTGCCTTGCCCACGGCGTCGGGCAGCGCATCCAGCGCCCGCCCTATCCGCTCGCCGCCGGGCGCGCGGGAAGCCGCCAGCGCCAGCGCCGTCATCGCCCCCGTGTGGCTTACGGTGAACGCCGACGACCTGTCCCGATAGGTCGTCCTCACCACGACGTCCGCCTGCTCCAGCCGCGCCTCGGAAGACACAGACGTGACAATGGCCGTCATCGCCCCCGCCCCCTTCGCAAGCTCCAACGCCTCGGTAGAGTACCGCTTCGTGCCGGTGTGAGCCATCACGACAACCAGGTCCTCGTTCGTGAGCGGCGGCGGGTAGGAGGCGAACTCGAACGAATGCCACGCCCGAGTCTCGGAAATCCCCACTGACCTGAAGAGGTGCTCGCCCACCAGCGAGGCATGCCAGGACGTGCCGATGCCGCACACGTGGACCCTTCTCGCCCTCGACGCCAGGGCCGACAACTCTTCCGCCGCCTGTCCCTGCGACTCCAGAATCCCGGCTATGGCTTCAGGCTGGTCACGAATGCAGTCGTGCATGTAGTAGGGATGCTCTTGCCGGCGCACTGGTCTCGTTGTCATCTTCTCGCTCCTGCAAGCCGGCAGCGTCACGCGGCTCCATCTTGCGACCCGATGCCTGCCTTATCGCAAGAAGGCCCACGCCCAATCGTCGCGCGGGCTCTCCTTCACAGGCTCGCCGCCGTTAGCCCCGCCGCTCCCTATTCCTGATGAACACCGTCGCCTCCTCCACGTCCATCCGACCGATAGGGCCGGATGCGTACAGCGAGCCCAGAACGACCCCGCGCCGCAACAGGAACTCCGTGGGCTGAATGTAGCGTCCGTGCCGTGCGTCCTCCGTCCACCACGGCGCGAGCGGCTCCACGCTCTCGGGCGTCACCCCGTAGGCTATCGGAAAGCTGATCCCCACCTCTTCGGCCATGCGCGCGGCCGTCTCGCGGTCCTCCACGGTGGCCCCGATGACGGACACGCCAAGCTGCTCCAGTTCGTCCAACTTCTGCTGATAGGCGGCCAACTGCCGCCTGCAATACGGTCACCACTCGCCCCGGTAAAACAGCAGCGCAAGGTACCGGCTCGAAATCTGGTCCGGAAGCGTCAACTTGGAGCCATCCGTGAGATTCAATTCGATTGTCGGAAAGCGGTCGCCCTGTATCAGCTTTTCGTGCATGGTGTTCCTCCTCAATGTCAGAGTCTCTTCCCACTTGAAGGGCTGGCAGGGGTATGTTTCAGGCATGAGCCTTCCGATAAGTCCCTTCCCCCTCGCAGGGGGAAGGGGGTGATGACCTGGTTGTCGGATAGGTCCTAAGGATACCTCTCCAGCCACCACCGCGCGATGTCGATTCGCCGCGCGAACCACACGCCGGGGAACCCCCGCGCGTACTCCAGGAACCGCCTGAGCGCCACGATTCGCGACGGCCTGCCCACGATGCGGCAGTGCAACCCCACGTTCATCATCTTCGGGTTCCTCTCACCCTCCCGGTACAGCGTGTCGAACGTGTTCTTCATGGTCTGATAGAAGTCATCGGGGCTGTTCATCCCGCCGCGCCAGAAGCGCGTGTCGTTCACCTCCAGCGAGTACGGCACCACCAGCCACTTCCTGCCGTTCACCCGCGTGTAGTAGGGGATGTCGTCGTTGTACGACATGCAGTCGTACACGAACCCGCCCTCCTCGACCACCAGCTCCCGCGTGTTCACGCTCGGACCGTACCGGACGTACCAGCCCAGCGGACGCTCCCCCGTCGTCCGTTCCAGGGATTCCACCGTCTTGCGGATGGCCTCCCGCTCAGCCTCACGGCTCATCTTAAAGTACTCCTCCCAGCGGTAGCCGTGCCCGAAAACCTCGTGCCCGCGCTCCACGATAGCGCGACCCACCTCCGGGTTCCGCTCCACCGCCAGCGCGCAGCAGTAGAACGTCGACTTGACGTCGAACTCGTCGAGCAAGTCCATAATCCGCCACACACCCACGCGGCTCCCGTACTCGAAGAACGACTCGTTGGCCAGGTCGCGGTCCGCCAACGGCACCGGCGACGGCACCTCGTTGTTCGTTTCGTGCGCGGCGTCACCGTCGAGCGTGGAGTACTCGGACCCCTCCTCGTAATTCACCACCACGGATATAGCGATGCGCGCCCCGTTCGGCCATTCCACCTGCGGCGGATTCGCCCCATACCCGATCAGGTCTCGTTCCGTTGCCATATCACCGGCCTCCTCTCGCCGCCTACTGCGCCGCAGCCCCCGGATACACCAGCGCGAAGTCGCCCAGGCTGCTCACCCGCACGCTTGCGCTCACCGGCCTCGTCCCATCGACGCTGAAACTGAACGAGAACTCCCGCCAATGCTCGCCGGGCGCGTCGCGTACCAGCAGTTTCAGGTCGCCGTTCAGGTGGCGCCGCAAAAGCTCCGCCAGTCCGCCCGCGCCCTCTATCAGCACTGGGGACAACTCGATCCTGAGGTCCATCGGCCTGAGCAGCCGCGCCCGCTCCACGGGGTCCCCGTCGTCACCGATAATCTCAACTCTCACGCACTCGAGCGTCTCGCCTGGGACGCCTCCCGCCTCCTCCGATTCGCCACAGTTCACCGCGTCCGCGGACGCCCGCGCCCTGAACTCGCCGTCCCGGGACCCGGGCGCGAACGTCAGCGCCGTGCGCCCCGCGTGCAGCACCGTCCTTGCGTCCTCTGCCACGTCGACCTCCGCCTCCGTCGGCCTCGTCGTCCCGGCCGACGCCTCCGACGGGAAGCTGTCGCCTACCCTGCTGAGCGCGGACACGCGGTAGAAGCGCGTCGTCTCGGCGCTCAATCCGGTGTCGAAGAAGGTCGTGCCGGTGGAACCCGTGTCGTCGATCAACTCGGTCCATTCCCCGTCACCCGTCGCCGACCACTCCAGCCGGTAGCCGGTCGTTCTGGCCGTACCGGCGGAAGCGCCCGGCTCCCACGAAACCCCGATAGTGTCCGACCCCCATGCTTTGGTCGCGGGTTCGGACGGCGGATTAGGCGCCGGAGTGAACGTCACCCTTACCCCTCTGGCCCTCAGATCTCTGATGTGCGCCGTCAACGACTCCTCGTTCAAGGGGTTGCCGCTCAGGTCGAGCCTGTCCCCACGGCCGAGGCCTTCGTTGTCCAGCAGAGGCGACACGTCCTCCACGTCGTTGCCGAAGATGTGCAGCAGCTCCAGGTTGGTGAGACCCGAAAGCGGCGACACGTCCACGATCTCGTTCAGTTCCAGGTGAAGTTGCTCGAGGCCGGTCAGCCCCGAAAGGTGCGATACTTCGGATATTCCGGCGCTGCGCAGGTTCAGCCTTTCGAGATTGACCAGACCGGCCAAAGGCGCCAGGTCCTCTATCTCGTTGTTGTGAAGGTGCAGATGCGTCAAGTTTTCGAGACCGGCGAGAGGCGACACGTCCACGATCGAGTTGTCGCCCAGGAACAACTGCTCCAGCCCTACCAATTCGGACAGTGGCGACACGTCGACAATCCGGTTGTCGTACAGGTACAACAATTCGAGCCCGGCCAGACCCGACAGCGAGGACAGGTCCTCTATCTCGCAACTCCACATGTATAGCGTTTCCAGCCTCCCCAGGTCTGCCTCGGCCAAAGGCGAAAGGTCCGAAATCGGGTTATCGCCCAGCGCAACCTCCTCCAGGTTCACGAGACTGGCTATGGGCGAAAGGTCCGAGATGTCGTTCCTGTGGAAGTGCAGCTCCTTCAATCCGGTCAGGCCGGACAGGGGCGACAGGTCCGAGATGTCGTGCCCCTCCACGTGGAGTTCCGTCAGGTTCACCAGGTCCGCCAACGGCCCGATGTCCGCCAGCACATACGTCTCCGGGTCCGAATAGTATTTCCCAACGTCCAACTGTTCCAGCTGGGTGAGCCTCGCTATGATGGCGAGGTCTTCCTCGGTCAGCTTGTTGTCGCTGACGTCCAGCTTCGTCAGCCCCGTCAAGAGCTCCAGTGGACTGAAGTCCTCGATTTCGTTGTGCCACAATTCCAGCGTTTCCAGGTTGGTCAGATGGGCCAGCGGCGCGATGTTCGGCACCGCGTTCCAGTTCAGGCGCAGCTCTGTCAGGCCGGAAAGACCGGCCAGCGGGGACACGTCGGTGATCGAGTTTCCCGTCAGGTGCAGAGACTCAAGGTTTGTCATGACGGCCAGGGCGCCAATGTCCGTGAGCGAGTTGCTATCGACGAACAGTTCGGTCAGTCCCGTCATGCGCGCCAGGACCTCGAGGTCGTCATCGTCGAGGTTGTTGCTCCAGACGTGCAGAATCTCCAGGTTCGGCACGTCCAGCAGCGGCTCCACGTCCGATATGCCGTTCCCGCCCAGGTGCAGTTCGTACAGCGACTCAAGCCCCCTGAGCGGCTCCACGCTGACGATTATGTTATCCCACAGTTCCAGCACTTCCAAATTGTCGAGGCCGGAAATCGGCGAGAGGTCCCAAATCGAGTTCTCGTACAAGCTCAGCTTGGTGACGTTCGTGGCGTGCTCCAGTCCCCGCAGGCTCACGATTCGCGTGCCCGTCGCGGCGAAAGACGTCAGCGACGCCATGTCGCCCGCCGTAATGGACTCCCCTTCGCTCTTCCCGAACTCCGATTCCAGCGCGGCGCGCAGGTTCGGGTCGGGAATCTCTACCACCGTGTCGGGCGACACCGGCTCCGAAATCAGCGCCGGTGTCGGGGAGGTCCCGCTGTCCTGCGCCATCGCCGCGTGCGGCGACGTGGCCGGCAGAAGCGCCGCCAGTCCCAGCGCCAACGTCGCCAGTATCAAGAACGCGGCCCGTAGCCGGCCTACCGTCCCGCCGCGTCTCACCGACTCAGATGGCGCAAACCTGTTCCACATTACGGAAAAAACCTCCAAGACTTGTGCCGGACACCACTGTAACCAAGTTGCCAAACACAATTCTAACCCGTGAAGGCAATCTCGCGCATCTTTCGCAGAGCCTTTTCGAGTCCCTTCCCCCTCGCAGGGGGAAGAGCCTGCCCTGAGCTTGTCGAAGGGTCAGAGCCTGCCCCGTGCTCGATACGGGGATGGGGGTGTCGTCGCCGCCCCGCCTCAGCCGTGGCAATGGCACCCGCCCGACGCCCCGTTGCGATGCGCGCTCGTGCTCGGCGGCACGTCCAGCGCCGGGTTCGTGTCGAAGAACCCCACCGGCTTCAGACTGAAACCGCAGTACGCCACCGGAGAAATCGGCCAGTCCTCCGGGCGCGGCACGTGGTGATACCCCAGCGTGTACCACACCACCACGTCCGTGTCCTCCACGCTCCGGTCGTTCCTCGTGTACTCCGGCAGCCCCGCGCCGCCGGGATGCTGGTTCGGATAGGCCCCCGTCGCCGCCGTCTCCTCCGGCGCGTATGGCGTCACCCACAGGTGCTTCGCCATGAACCCCGCCCGCTTGATGATGCTAGAGTCCGCGTGGGCGAACGGCAGGATGTTCTCGCCCGGCATCAGCTTGTACCCCACCGGCGACCCCAGCGCGTTCTTCACCGACGGATTCGACACCACCCAGTAGCGCCCCTTCATCGGGTCCACCACCCGCTGCGCCTCCTTCTCGGTCTTCAGCGGCGTCGCCTCCGCGTAGAAGGCGTTGGCGTGCGGGTTGTCCGGGCCGGGAGGCTCGGCCAGCGTGTTCACCTCGTACACCGTGTTGGACTCGCCGTCCACGCTCATGTCCAGCCGGAAGCTGAAGAAGTGTTGGTGGATGTGCGCGTTCAACTGCGGCGCCACCAGCGTCCCGTACTTGGGCGTCTCCCCCTCTTCAATTCCCGCCGTGTTGATGATGCCCGTCAGCTTCACCTCGTGCTCGATGGTCCCGTCCTGGTAGAAGTACCAGAAGAACCCGTACTCGTAGTTGCCCACAGTGGCGATGCTCGAAATCACCAGCCGCCTCGACCGCCTCACCTCCACCTGGCCCGTCCGCCAGTCCGTGTGCTTCCACAGGATGCCGTAGTCCTCCTCGTGCATACACACCGCGTTCGGTATCGTCACCGACCCGCCCTTGCCGTCGTTCAAGTTCGCGTCGAAGTAGTAGATTTCCCCCAGGCAGTCGCAGCCCAGCGTGAGCGAGTTCGTCAGCGATCCGATGCCGTACTCGCCTGCGTCGAAGGCGTTCTTGCGGTAGTGGTCCTTCCCCGGCTCGCCGTATGGCACCACCATGTCCGAAAGCGACGCCCTGTACAGGATCTGCCTCACCCGTCCCTGGTCCTCGTACCCCACCGTGTGCAGCACCAATCCTTCCCTCGGCGTGAAGCCCACCCGCAGGCTCCACTTCTGCCACGAGACGCTGTACCCGTCCACGCTGAAGCTCGGCCCCTCCGGCTGCGTAATCTCCAGCGGCTTCAGGTCCTGCCGGAACTCTCCCACGAACTCCGAAGCGTAGTTGCCGTCCTCCGGCGCAAGCGGCACCACGCCGTAGTCGTCGACCCGCATCACCTCCATCTTGTTCAGGTCCACCAGCGCGCTCAGTCCCTCTATCGGCCGCGCGTACCCGTTGTCCGTCGGGCTGGAGCGCACGAAGTTGCGCGTCAGCGCCAGCCGCCGCCCCTCTTCCTCCGCGTACCCGTAGTACCCCGCCGACCACGGCTCCACCATCACCAGGTCCGGGTCCGTTATGCCACGCTTGAGCAGGCCCTTTCGGAACTCAGGATCCGCCTTCACCGCCGCCTCGCACTCCAGAAACTCGTCCAGCATAATCCGCGGCTGCACCCCATCGACCCGCTTCCAGTCCACCACCTTCCCTTCGTCCAACGAAACTATCGCCTCGTAAGTGGCCTCCTCGTCGTTGTCCAGAACCGCCACGAACGCCCGCCTCTCCACGGCGTCGCCCCGCTCGAATCCGAGCGCCTCATCCTTGCTCGGTTCCTTCAGCACAATCGTCTCGAACCTCACCCTGGGGCCGAGGTCGCGCTCCGACCTGAGAATCCGCGACGCCTCCACGATCTCCTCGGCCGTAAGCGGGTCCAGCGGATGAAACGTCACTGCCCGGGCCTCCGCGTCCTGTCTCCTGCCCTCCGAAATAATCATCGCGCCCTCCTCGAAGCGGTTTTATACGCCCAATCTTCGCATCTGCCACTCACCGCCGAAACTAGCACAAGCAGCCCCACCGGTCAACAAAGACTCACCTGCGAAACCCGTCGCAAACCTCCAGCCGCACCCCTCTCCCCTGCCATTCCGAGCGCCCCCGCCCTGCCGTCCTAAGCACTCCCGCCCTGCCACTCCGAGCACCCTGCCCTACCATTCCGCGAGCACCCCAACTGCCACCCCTAACACCCCTTAACTGCCATTCCGAGCGTAGCCGAGGAATCTAAAGCGCCCCTTTCCCCAACCCCCTACCTTCCCTCCCCACCACCTTCGCGCCCCTTCGTGTCCTTCGTGGATAATCCCTATGGCCCCACTTCGCCCCCGTGTTAGCCCGACGCAAGCCCGCCTATGGTAGACTAGACCCGCCCACCCATGAAGTACCTTGAACACCCCCGCCTCCAAGCCGCCTTCCCCTGGCTGCTCGCCCTGCTTGCGGTCGGCTTCGTCGCCCTCCACTGGTCCCAGCCGCTCGCGATGTCGCCCGACAGTGGCGGCTACCTCTCCTTCAGCGAATACCGCACCGCCGGCTACCCGCTCTTCCTCGACGCGGTTGAGATCGTATCCGGCTCCACCGACACCGCCCCCAAAGTCCAACTCGTCATCGCCGCCGCGGCGTTCGCCTTCCTCGGCTGGAGCCTCCACCGCGCATTCAGGTCGCCCCTCTTCGCGCTGCTGCCCGTCGCCGCCCTCATGCTCTACCCCCGCGTCACCGAACTGCACGCCCATATCCTCACCGAGTCCCTTTTCATCTCGCTGATATGCCTCACGGTCGGTTGCATAGCTCTCTCGGCCCACCGCCCGTCGTGGCGATGGACGGCCCTCGCCGCCCTCGCCTGCGGCCTCGCCATCACCGTCCGCCCGGCCGCCCTCAGCCTGCTGGTGGTCTGGCCCTTCCTGTTCTGGCTCACCTGGAGGCGCTCCGACGGGAAACGCCTGGTTCTGGCCGCCTCCGTGATTGCACCCATCGCCCTCTGCCTTCTCGCCGAAACCGTTGCATGGCACGCGGCCCACGACTCCGACTCCCGCCCCAACCTCGCCGACCGGCACCTCTTCGCCAAGGCACTCATCATCGATCCGAAGCCGTCCCTGTCCGACCCCGAGCTCGCCGCCATCGTGGCCATGGGCCGCGAGGTCATGGCCCCGGCCCGTGCGCTCATCGCCGGCGCGCCCAACTTCTACTCTCGATCCTCGCTGTTGGCGGAGTTCGAAGTAACCGGACAACACGAAACATACTCGAAGGTGTTCTCTCCGGCGGTGAGAGCCGTTGCCGGCGAACGCGGCATCGAAGACCACGAACTCCTCGCCCAGCTAGGACGCCCCGCCATGCTGTCCCAGCCTGTAGCCTGGATAGGAAATGCTCTCACCCACTACCTGGGACTGTGGTCGCGGGCCTTTGTCACCCCCGCCACCCTGGACGAGTACCAGTCCTACATCGACAGAACGAAACCCAACGAGCTCTTCGAGCGAATCTCGCCATTCCGTCAGGGTGTGCTCCAAGGTTCCCGTTTGGGATTCGCGCTCCGGTTTGCGTTGGGCATAATCCTGCTGACTATCCCGGTTTCCGCCGTACTGGCGACATGGCAGCGTGTTCGCCAGCCCTGCCCTGATAGCCGATTGATAGTCGCCGCCATCGGCGCTCTTGCCGTCCACTCGCACCTCATCTTCGTCGGCCTGCTCGGAGTGATGGTCGGCCGCTACGCTGACTCCATGGCCCCAATGATAGCTGCGTCAGGCATCCTCCTCACCACCTGGCTCCTCGACCAACTCCGCAGCCGCCTCCCCAACTCCGTTCCCCCATCCTCAGTCACTCCGTCCACTCTTTGAGTGCCATTCCAAGCACCCCTTAACTGCCATTCCGAGCGTAGCCGAGGAATCTAAACCGCCCCTTTCCCCAATCCCCTACACTCCCTCCCCACCACCTTCGCGCCCTTCGTGTCCTTCGTGGATAATCCCACCCACCGCAATGCCCTCGACTCAGCCGCATTCTAGGCTATAATGGGGCGAAGTGTTATCACGCGCGGCCCGTCGGAGGCTTGGCATGGCAGCGAGCAAAGTGTCTCCCGTAACAACAGCGCTTCCGAGCATCTTCTACGAAGACCCGGAGCCGGTAGAGGATGGAATGCAGCAGGCGCCGATCATCGTTGAGATAGCCCACATGCTGACAAACTACTTCAGGTCCGATCCCGAGGTGTTCGTTTCGGCGGGCGGGTTCATCTTCTACGACCCCGACAATGGCAACCGCCGTATCGCCCCGGACCTGTACGTCGCGTTCGACGTGGACGCCGAGGGCATCTGGGAAAACCTGGCCAACTACTGGATGTGGGAAGTGGGCAAGCCGCCGGACTTCGTGATGGAAGTGGCCTCGCCCAGCACGGCGTCCAACGACCTGGGGCACAAGCGGGACCTGTACGCCAGGCTGGGCATAACCGAATACTGGCGGCTGGACCCCACCGGCGGCGACCTGTACGGCCAACCGCTCACCGGCGAGCGCCTGGTGGACGGCGAGTACCGCCCCTACGACCTGCACGCCGACGAAGACGGTTCGGTCTGGGCGCACAGCGAGGCCCTGGGTCTGCGATTCCACTGGGACCTGGAGCTTGAATACCAGTTCGACGTCCGCAACCCCTTGACTGGACGAACGATAAACCTGGCGGAAGTCAGGCAACAGGAGCTGCTGGAGGAGCGGGCGGCGCGCGCCGCCGAGCGAGATGCGGCGCAGTTGCGCGAAAGCGAATTGCGGGCGGAAATCGAGCGTCTCCGCCGCCAACTGCCCGCAGATGCCCCCGACAGCGGATGATTCTTCGCAGGGCCTTTCCAAGTCCCTTCCCCTGGCTGTCGCCGCCCGTGTGGACGATTGCCGCGAGCCTCAGCATTCTCGCCGCGGTAGTCGCAACACTCCTGGTAGGCGCACGGGGCGATTACGCCGCATACATGTTGCAGTGGGACCTGATTCTATCCGGAGACGACCCATGGTCCACGAACAACGCATACGGCCCCGGGTACAATCTACTCGCCATTCTCTACGCGCTCCATCCAATGCTGCCCAAGGTTGTGTTCGTCTCCGCATGGCAGGCCAGCAGTTGGTATGTGTTGCATCGGCTCGCGTGTCGGGGAGTGGCGCGTCCATGGCTGATCTTCTGGCTCGCGGCGCTGCCTTTCAATCCGCTCTTCTGGGCGTTTCCGGTCGTGTACGGACAGGTCGATATGCTGGTTGCCGCGCTGTGCCTCGTCTCGCTGGCGTGTCGGCAGGCCAACCGAAACTCGGCGGCCGCTGTCGCATTGGCGCTGGCGGTGTTGATGAAGGTGTATCCCATTGTGTTTGCGCCGTTTCTGGCCCTGGACGGGCGGAGGATCAATCTGGGGTTTCTGGTGACGTTCGTCGCCGTGATAGTGACCGGACTGGCGCTCAGTCTGCTCTTGTGGGGAGAATCTACCTTCCACGCTATCACCTTCAACGCTGGCAGGGGGTCGGCAATCCTATCCATCTTCCGGTTCTTGAGAGGGGATGCCTCTCCGCTGCAAGCCTGGGTGGATAATGTGGACTATCTGAGCATACCCGCAATGGCGCTTGGTGGCGGTCTGGTATTCGCGCTGGCCTGGAAGTGGCGGATGCCCCATGTTCCCGGGGCACTGGCGGGCATTCTGGTCACGCTGATGTTTTGGAAGGTGGGATTCCACCAGTACTTCCTAGTAATCCCACTCGCGGCCGGCCTTATGTACCCCCCCCCCCCCCCGCGCGATCAGTTTCTCAGCGTCTCAACGATTGCGTGCATCGGATGGATCGGCTTCGTTTCGATACTGTATCTGCTGACTCACGCGCACAATTACTTCACTGACTCAGGGGTGACAGCCGGAATGGCGGGAAGGTGGGCTTTCACGAGCGAGTGGGCGGGATTGCCCACGTTCGTGGTTCTCGCTTCGATGCTGGCGGCGCTAATGCGACACGAACGCCGTCGCTCGTTGGAGTCCCTGGCTCATCAAGCCCAAGCCCCCTCTTCCTCTCCCCGCCATTCCGAGCGTAGCCGAGGAACATGATAGCTGCGTCAGGCATCCTCCTCACCACCTGGCTCCTCGACCAACTCCGCAGCCGCCTCCCCAACTCCCTTCTCCCATCCTCAGTCACTCCGTCCACTCTTTGACTGCCATTCCGAGCACCCCCAACTGCCATTCCGAGCGTAGCCGAGGAATCTTGTGTGATGAAGAAGTGGTAAGGTGATGCTATCGGATGGCGGGTGCGGCAGGCCGCAGGAATCTTGGTCATCAACAGACCGCGCTTTAGCAAGGGCCGCCGCACCCTACTCATACAAACCCGAATGGTTGCCTGGGCCAAAGCAGAGCCCGTACCTGCAAGAGAGGGAAGCATGAGTGACCATACTGTAATCGGAGTAGACGTGAGTGGCAAGTTCCTCGACGTTCACATCCTGCCTGAAGCGCGCTCCGAAAGGTACGCCAACGACGCTTCGGGCATCGGTGAGCTGATCGAGCTCGCCAAGCGGATAGACCCCACCCGGCTGGTGATGGAGGCGACCGGGGGGCTTGAGGGGGAGTTGGCCTTCGCCTGCGCGCTCAACAATCTCCCGGTGGTTGTCATCAACCCGCGTCAGATCAGGGACTACGCCCGTTCCATAGGCAGGCTTGCCAAGACCGACGCTCTGGACGCCGAGGTCATCGCGCTCTACGGATTGGCCGCCAAGCCCCCCATACGCCCTCTACCAGGCGCAGCCGACCAGCGTCTCAAGAGTCTGGCCGTCCGCAGGCGGCAACTCACCGAGATGCGGGTTGCCGAGATGAACCGGCTCAAGCGCGCCCCCCTGGCGCTGCGCTGCGGCCTTCAGAGACACATCGACTACCTCACGCGGGAGTTGGATGATCTGGACGGCGAGATCGCCGAAGCCATTGCGGCCTCTCGCATCTACGCGGAGAAGGTCGAACTGCTCAAGCGGGTGCCCGGAGTGGGCGACGTCACCTGCGTGACAATGTTGAGCGCGCTGCCGGAGTTGGGCACACTCGACAGCAAGCAGATAGCGTCGCTGGTGGGGGTCGCCCCCATCAACAGAGACAGCGGCGCCTACAGGGGAAGAAGGTCCATATGGGGAGGCCGGTCGAACGTGAGGCGAGTCCTCTACATGGCCGTGCTGAGTGCTCGCACCTACAACCCTGTGATCAAGGAGTTCTACGAGCGTCTTATCGGAGCGGGAAAGCCGTCGAAGGTGGCGCTGGTAGCCTGTATGCGAAAGCTGTTGGTCATACTCAACGCCATGCTCAGATACCGCACCGAGTGGAACTGCGCCCAGCCCAGCGTCCAAACCAGCCAGCCGCAAGGAGTCTCAACATAGTTGCTAAAGCGCCCCTTTCCCCAACCCCCTACACTCCCCCCCCCACCTTCGCGCCCTTCGTGTCCTTCGTGGATAATCCCGCCCACCGCGATGCTCTCGACTCAGCCGCATTCTAGGCTATAATGGGGCGAAGTGTTATCACGCGCGGCCCGTCGGAGGCTTGGCATGGCAGCGAGCAAAGTGTCTCCCGTAACAACAGCGCTTCCGAGCATCTTCTACGAAGACCCGGAGCCGGTAGAGGATGGAATGCAGCAGGCGCCGATCATCGTTGAGATAGCCCACATGCTGACAAACTACTTCAGGTCCGATCCCGAGGTGTTCGTTTCGGCGGGTGGGTTCATCTTCTACGACCCCGACAATGGCAACCGCCGTATCGCCCCGGACCTGTACGTCGCGTTCGACGTGGACGCCGAGGGCATCTGGGAAAACCTGGCCAACTACTGGATGTGGGAAGTGGGCAAGCCGCCGGACTTCGTGATGGAAGTGGCGTCGCCGAGCACGGCGTCCAACGACCTGGGGCACAAGCGGGACTTGTACGCCAGGCTGGGCATAACCGAGTACTGGCGGCTGGACCCCACAGGCGGCGACCTGTACGGCCAACCGCTCACCGGCGAGCGCCTGGTGGACGGCGAGTACCGCCCATACGACCTGCACACCGACGAAGAGGACGGTTCGATCTGGGCGTACAGCGAGGTTCTGGACCTGCGATTCCACTGGACACTGGAATTGGAAGACCAGTTCGACGTCCGCAACCCCCTGACAGGGCGAACGATAAACTTAGCGGAGGCCAGGCAAGAGGCGCTGCTTGAGGGCCGGGCGGCCCGGCTTGCGAAGCTGGACAGATTGCGAGAAGAACGACAGGCCAGACTCACGGCACAGAGCAGGCTGCGCGAAGAGCGACGAGAACGGTTCTATGAGCGGCTGGCGGCGGAGTCGCGCGAAAGGGAGTTGCGGGCGGAAATCGAGCGTCTGCGCCGCCAACTGCCGGGAGATAGTGCCGGCAGCGGATGATTCTTCGTAGAGCCTTTCCAAGTCCCTTCCCCCTCGCAGGGGGAAGGTTAGGATGGGGGTGCGCGTGGACCCGGTTTCCCCCGCCATTCCGAGCGCCCCTGTTCCTGTCATTCCGAGCGCAGCCGAGGAATCCAAAGCGCCTCATTACCCCGTATCCTTACACCCCCTCCCCCCCCTCGTGCCCCTTCGTGCCCTTCGTGGATAATCTTGACGCTCCCGCTTCGCCCCCACGTTTGCCCGACGCAAGCCCGTCAATGATAAACTAGACCCGCACCCCCATGAAGTACCTCGAACACACCCACACCCACGCCGCCTTCCCCTGGCTGCTCGCGCTGCTGGCGGCCGCCTACGTCGCCCTCCACTGGTCGCAGCCGCTCACCCTCTTCCCCGACAGCGGCGGCTACCTTGCGTTCAGCGAGCACCGCACCGCAGGCTACCCGCTCTTCCTCGACCTGATCGAGGCCGTGTTCGGTGCCACCGATGCCGCTCCCAGGGTCCAGCTTCTCATCGCCGCCGCGGCCTTCGCCTTCCTCGGCTGGAGCCTCCACCGCGCCTTCCGCTCGCCCCTCTTCGCCCTGCTGCCCGTCGTCGCCCTCATGCTCTACCCCCGCATCACCGAGCTGCACGCCTTCATCCTCACCGAGTCCGTCTTCGTCTCGCTGCTGTGCCTGCTGACCGGCGGCATAGCCCTCGCGCTCCAACGCCCGTCCTGGCGTTGGACAGCCCTCGCTGCCCTCGCATGCGGCCTCGCCATCACCGTCCGCCCGGCGGCCTTCAGTCTGCTCGTGGTCTGGCCCTTCCTGTTCCTGCTCACCTGGCGGCGTTCCGAAGGACGCCGGTTCGCGCTGACCGCCGCCGTCATCACCCCCATCGCCCTCTGCCTTCTAGCCGAGACCCTGGCCTGGCGCGCCTACCACGATTCCGGCCCGCGCCCCAACCTCGTCGACCGGCACCTCTTCGCCAAGTCCCTCGTCATCGACCGCGAACCCTCCCTGTCCGATCCTGAGCTAGCCGCCATCCTGTCCACGGGCCGCGACGTATTCGCCCCCGGACGCGCGCTCATCGCCGACGCCCCCAGCCACTACGCCCGCACCCGTCTTCTCGTGGACTTCGAAGTCGCCGCCCAACACTCCACCTACAACCGCGTCTTCTCCCCGCTGGTGAGAGAGCTCGCCGACCGGCGCGGACTCGACGAGTACGAGCTTCTCGCCCGGATAGGCCGGCCCGCCATCCTCTCCCAGCCCGTCGCCTGGATGAGAAACGCGCTCGCCCACTACCTCGGCCTCTGGTTCCCCTACTGGGCCTACGTCAGCCCCGCCGTCCTGGACGAGTATCAGACGTACATCGAGAGCGCCACCCCCGACGAGCTCTTCACCTACGACCCGATTTTCGGTCACAAGGAGCCGCCCGGCCCCGTCCTGGCCTTCGCCGTCAGGGCCACCCTCGCCGCGGGCTTGGCGGTGAGCCTACTGGCGTTCGCGCTGGCCGCTTGGCAGCGATTCCGCTCCGCCGACCGCTCCCCCGACGCTCGGCTGATTTTGGCATCCACCGCCGGCCTCGCCGTCCACGGCCACTTCCTGCTCATCGGCCTCACCGGCGTCGTCGCCACCCGCTACGCCGGCGCGATGGGTCCACTGCTTGCGGTCTGCGGCGCGCTCACCGCAAGCTGGATTCTGGATAACGTCGAAGTACCCATGCCGCGGCTCCGCGCGCGCAACGCCCGTCGCGCACGGCTCAACAGCGAGGGGGGGTAGCCCGCTATGACAGCCTGCTGCCTTCGCATTGCCGTGCTGCTGCCCTGCCTGAACGAGGAGGCCGCCATTGCAGGCGTCGTCGAGTCCTTCCGCCAGGCCCTGCCCGACGCCCAGGTCTATGTGTACGACAACGGCTCCACCGACGCCACCGCACAGCGCGCCGCATCCGCCGGCGCATTGGTCATGTCCGAGCCGCTGCCGGGCAAGGGCAACGTCGTTCGCCGAATGTTCGCGGACGTCGAGGCTGACGTCTACGTGCTCGCCGACGGCGACGGCACCTACGACGCCTCCGCTGCCCCGTCCATGGTGGACAGGCTCGTTGCCGACAACCTCGACATGGTGGTCGGAACCCGTGTAGAGGCCGAGGGCCAGGACGCCTACCGGCCCGGTCACCGCATGGGCAACGCCCTGCTCAACCGGCTGGTCCGCGGACTGTTCGGCGGCGTCTTCACCGACATCAGCTCGGGCTACAGGGTCATGTCCCGCAGGCTCGTAAAGTCCTTCCCCGCCCTGTCGCGGCAGTTCGAGATCGAGCCGGAGCTCGCCGCCCACTGCGCCCATCTGCGGCTGCCCTGCGCCGAGATGCCCACCCGCTACGTCGAACGCCCCGAGGGCGGCGAGAGCAAGCTCCGCACCCTCCGCGACGGCAGGCGCGCCCTGCTAACCCTCGGCCTGTTCGTCAAGGAGTTCCACCCCTTCAAGTTCTTCACGCTGTTCGCGGTCCTGCTGGGGCTGGTCTCGATTGCTCTCGCGGTCCCCATCCTCCTCACCTTCTGGGAGACCGGCCTGGTGCCGCGCCTGCCGACCGCCGTCTTCTGCGCCGCCCTCGGCCTCGCCTCCCTCGGCAGCTTCGTCAGCGGCGTCATCCTCGACAGCGTCAACCGCGGCCGCCACGAGCTCAAGCGCATGGCCTACCTCCGCTACCCCTCCCCCCGCGAAACCTGCCGCTCTCACCAGCAGTCCCTTCCCCCTTGATGGGGGAAGGTTAGGATGGGGTGCCTTCAGTCCCCTCTCCCAAGACTGGGAGAGGGTTAGGGTGAGGGTTGAGAGTGCGCAGCCATCAAGCCCGGCCAGTCGTCCCCTCTCCCAAGACTGGGAGAGGGTTAGGGTGAGGGTTGAAAGTGCGCAGCCATCAAGCCTGGCCAGTACCCCCCTAACCCCCGTCCCCCACGCCCGCCACCACCACGTCCCGCCGCGCCTCCCGCTTCAGCACCGACGCCCCGGCACCAATCACCTGCAGCGCCCCCATCACCAGGAACGCCGTCTTCAACCCCGCCATGAACGAACCCACCAGCCGCGATCCCGACTCCGCGCCCAGCACCGCGTCGATGTTCGGCTCGAACCCCTGGCTCGCCATCACCGCCGTCACGATAGACGCCGCGATTGCGATGCCGGTCACGTTGCCCGCGTTCCGCGAGAGATTGACGAACGCCGCAACCACGCCGTGCCTGCTTGGGTCCGCCGCGCTGAATATCGACGCCGAGTTGGGCGACTGGAACAGCCCCGACCCCACGCTGTGCAGCACGATGCCCACCAGCGCCACCACCACCGACGACGACACCGTCATCGACGCCAGCGTGAACAGCCCCGCCGCCGACAACAGCAGCCCCGTCACGTTGAACAACCGCCAGCCGTACCGGTCCGAAAGCCGCCCGCTCACCGGCCCCATCACGATCCTGCTGATAGCGTTCGGCAACAGCACCAGCCCCACCAGCGCCGGCGTGTACCCCAACGCCGCCTGCAAATAGAACGGCAGCAGGAATCTCGCCGACGTAATCCCCAGGAAGGACATGAAGTTGGTGGAGATTCCGATGCCGAACACCCTGCTCCTGAACAGCCCCAGGTCCAGCATCGGCGACGGCGCTCGGCTCTCCCACCAGATGAACGCCGCCAGCAGCGCGACGAATCCCAAGCCCGCCACCACGATGGGAGCGGACGTCCAGCCCAGGCTCGCCCCGTTCGACACCGCCAGCAGGAACGTAACCAGCAACGCCGTCGAAAGCGCAGCGCCCGGAAAGTCATACGTCCGGCTGCGCGTGTCCTGCGCGAACACCTGGCTCCTCACCACCGCCACCACGAGCAGCATGGCCAGCACGCCCATCACCACGTTCACGTAGAACAGCCACCGCCAGTCCAGCGCCGTGATCAGCAGCCCGCCCGCCACCGGGCCGAGCACCCCGCCCGTCCCCACCACGCTCGCGTGCGATCCGATCCCCTTGCCGCGTTCCTCTGCCGGAAACACCGACGTGATCATGGCCATCCCCGTGCCCTGCGTCATCGCCGCGCCCACTCCCTGCACCGCCTTGAACGCGATCAACATAAGGATGCTCTGTGCGCCCGCCGCCAGCAGCGCCGCCCCCGCGAAAACGGCCATACCGACCACATAAACAGTCTTCCGACCTATCACGTCCGACAGCCGGCCCATCGGAAGTATCAGCGCGCTTATCGCCAGTCCCTCCGCCACCACTATCCACTGCGCCGCCGACAGGTCCGCGTCGAAGTACTGCGCTATCGTCGGCAGCGCCACCGACATCCCGCCGTGATTGATGACCGACGTCAGCGTCCCGAACGCCACCGCCGCAAACACCCACCACTTGTACACCGGCCTGCCGAATACTCCCGATGCCAGCATGGGTGCCTAGTCCTCTCGCAACTCTTCAGTGCCTATGGGAGAGAGCATTCGACGCACTGCGCCAGTTCCCTCTCCCAAGACTGGGAGAGGGTTAGGGTGAGGGTTGAGCGCGCGCGTTTTATCAAGTCTGAACAGTTACATCCTCCTCTGTCGGCTTCACGCCTGCCCGCCTCCCCGGCGCGGACGTGGACATCACCAGCGCCGACGCCAACCCCATCAACGCCACCCCAGCCCACCACGCCGGATCGTAAGTCCCCAGGATGTCCCGCACGTACCCCGCCGCCGGCGCGCCCAGTCCTCCCACCGCCAGGTTGATCGGATTCACGAATCCCCGGATGCTCCCCACGCTCTGGCGTCCGAAGTAGTCCGCCCAGATGAAGTTCTGCAAGAACATCATCCCGCCTATTCCCAGCCCGAACAGAGCCATCGACGCGAACATGATTACCAGGTTGTTCGCGTAGATTGTCATCACGCTCGCCGCCGTAAGCATCAGGAAGCCCGACGCGCCGAGTACGCGCGCCGGCACGTACCTCACCAGCATCCCGAACGTGAAGGTCATCACGCCCGCGCACACCGCGTCCAGCGCGGTCGCGAACGAAATCAGCGTCGGGTCCAGCCCCTTGTCCATGAAGTCCGCTATCCGGTGGAGAGCCACCGTGCCGATAGCGAGCGACATCAGGCTGAACGCCGCAACCAGCTTCCACAACGTGGCCGTCCGCACCGCCTCCGACAAGCTCCACGACACCTCGTCCGACGCGCCTTCCGCCGCCTCATCTTCCGTTCGGACCCCGCCGCGACGGTCTGCTCCGTCCGGCCGCAGCCCCATGTCCTCCGGCTGCCGCCGCACGAATATCGCCGCCAGCGGCACGATCACCCCCATGCCCATCACGGCAAGAATCATCCACGCGCTCTGCCAGCCGACGGCATCGATCAGGTACTGCGTCAGCGGCACGAACAGCAACGCCCCAACCGGGATCCCCACCGACATGAATGCGATCGCCTTGCCCCTGTCCGCGACGAACCACTTGAGCACCGGCACCGACGTCACCAGCGCCCCCGGCCCGCTCATTCCCACCAGCCCCATCACCGCGAACAGAAACACGAGCTGCCAGGCGTGCCCGATGTGCGCAAGCCCTATCATCGACAGGCCGGTCATCATCGCCGCGGCCGGCAGCATCACCCGCGCCCCGAACCTGTCCAGTAGCCATCCCACCGCCGGGCTTGTCACCGAGCTCGCCCCCTGCCGCGCGGTGTGCGCCCACCCGAACGCGGCCCGCCCGATGCCCAGCTCGTCCCCCATCGGCTTGATGAACAGCCCGAAGTTCAGCGAACCCATCGCCATGCTCATCGCGCCCGAAACCGCCATCACCCACACTATCACCCAGCCGTAGAAGAACCCCCCGCGCGGCCTGCTACTCACGTATCATCTCGTTCGGTCCCCTCCAATTTGCGACTCAGGGTGAACCTGTAACAGTTTAGTCGGTCATGCATGTGTAGGGGCAATCCCTTGTGGTTGCCCCCGTTGGTCATCACACTCATGGAGCCTGCCGAACGGGTTAGGATGGGGGTGAGAGTCCCCTCCCAGGGCCTTTCGGTTATTGCGAGAGGCGGGTCTTTATCTGCCTATTCTCTATAGGTATGACTAGCGGCATAGCTACGGTTGTTCATATCCGACACATGAATTCCTGCACTTACGACAGTGGGAGAACAATAACCGAAAGACCCTGAGTCCCCTCCAAGTCTGGATCACCCCTGCGCGCGCGTTCGGTTATCATGTCTGCGCTGCCCCCGGCTGTAAGCCGACGGCTTGGCTCCGCATGATACCAGACTGAGATGCGCGTCAGTACGATTATTCCAACAGGCATGGTTTTCGCCGTCGCCCCGACCACCATGGTCATCATGGGCGATTCGCTGATGTACGTCGTGCTGCCGGTGGCGGCCTCCGATTTCGGCATCGGCGACCGGCTCGGCCTCGCCGCGTCGTTCTGGATCGGACTCGCGCTCAGCATCAACCGCTTCATCCGCCTGGTCAGCAACGCCGCCGCCGCGTCCGTGTACCAGCGATTCGGCCTGCGCTGGCCGTTCGTCGCCTCCATTGCCGCGGGCGCGCTGACGACCCTTGCCTGCGGCCTCGGCAAAGGCCTCGCGCTCATCCTGCTCGCCCGCGCCGCTTGGGGAGTCTCGTACTCGTTCATGCGCCTCGCCGCGTATCTCACGGCGTTCGGCGTAGGCACGTCCAACATGCGCGGCAGGATGCTCGGCTTCTTCAACTCCGGCCAGCGGCTCGGCAGCCTGATAGCCGTCACCGCCGGCGCGATGCTCTTTCAACTCTCATCCAGGGAAGCCACGTTCGCCGTCCTTGCCGGAGTCGGCCTCCTCGGCATGATCGCCGCCTCCCGCGTCCCGGATCTCAGGCCGGGCCGAGCGACCACGTCGCCAAGCGAACCCAGAGGCCGCTTCAACCTCTGGAATCTCGCCGTCTCCAGGCTCCCCCAGGGCCGCCGAGACCTCCGGTTTTCCCTACTCTCGATCAGCCTCATGCGATTCGCCACCGCGTTCGCGGCCAACGGCCTTGCCATCGCCACCGTGGCCCCTTACCTTGCCGAGCTGGCCCAAGAGACCGGTAGCGTGTTCGGCGGCGCGATCACCGTCGTAACCCTGGCCGGACTCCTGGTCGGCTTCAGGTGGTTTTCGGACCTGGGTTTCGGCGTTCCACTCGGCCACGTCTCCGACCGCATTGGCCGCCGGCCGTCCATAGCCATCGGCATGGCGGGAATGATCGCGCCGCTGGCCCTAATCGCCGCGTTCGACTCGGTAGTTGCTGCCGTCGTCGGACTGCCGGTGCTGTTCGTCGCCGCCGTCGGCGTGAACACCGCCCTCGACGCCGCCGTGGGAGAGACGGCGCCCGCCTCCGCACGTCCCGCCGCGATGGGCAGATACTCCACCTGGCAGGATCTGGGTTCCGCGCTGGGCCCCTTCGCTGGCTTCCTGATTGCCGCCAGAATCGGCTTCCAGGGCGGGTTCCTCATAGCAGCCGTAATGCTCGCCGCGACGTGGGCGATGTACCTGGCCGCCTCCCGTCGCTCGCGAGTACCATCAGCCCAATTGGAGGGTGAAACATGAGCGAACACATGGAAACGCTGGCAAATGCCCTGTGGCAAGCCCGAACGTCGGGCGGCCAAGTGCCTGCAGCGGCCGCCGCCGGACTCGCGTCCGTGGACGACGCCTACCGCGTCCAACACATCACCGAAATCCTCGCTACCATGCCCCGCTTCGGCTGGAAGGTCGGCGCCACGAGCGCGGTCGCCCAGCGCAGCCTAGACGCCGACGGGCCTGTTTCGGCCCCGATGCACACCCCGAACTGCTTCGAAAGCCCCGCCGTCGTGAACGTCTTTCCCGGCCAGAGCGCCAGCGTGGAGTGCGAGTTCGCCTTCCGCTTCTCCCACGACCTACCCGCCCGGGCCGCGGACTACAGCCTGGACGATGTCCTCGAAGCCGTGGACGGCCTGCTGCCCGCCATAGAAATCGTCGGCGGCCGCTTTGAGGACGGGCTTAGCGGTATCGGGCAGCTACGCCTGATCGCCGACATGTCCGCGCACACCGCCTTCGTTCACGGCCCGGAGCGGGCCGACTGGCGCGCGGTGGACGCCAAGTCCCACCGCGTCAGCCTCTACAGGAACGGCGCGGCGGTCCGCGACGGTGTCGGATCGAACGCCTTGGGCGACCCGCTGCGGGTGCTCCTTTGGGTCGCCAACCACCTCTCGCACCGGGGCGAGTCCATCCAGGCGGGCCAGGTGGTCACCACCGGCACCTGCACCGGAATAACTCCCGCCACCAACGCCGACCGCTTCACCGCCGACTTCGGAACACTCGGCCATGTGGAGGTCACCATAGCCGAGCGCCCCACTTAAGCTCACGGCAACCGCCGTATCCTCGGCATCGCCACCGCCGACACCACCGCGAGAAACGCCAGTATCCCGCCGTTCACCAGCAGCGCGCCCTGCGCCCCCAGCGCGCCCGCCATCGCCCCGATTCCCAGGTGGCCCACCGGAGCCATGCCGATGCTCAGCGTCCAAGACCCCATCGCCCGGCCCCTCTCCTCGTTCGACACGTTGGACTGCATGATAGTCCTGTAGATTATGTCCGAAGCCGAGGCGCACGCGTTGATGAACGCCAGAATCACCAGGAACACCACGAGGTTGGTGGTGAGATAGAACGCCATCTGGCCGAGTCCGAACCCCGCCACGATGATGAACGCCGCCAGTCCCATACGGTTGAGGTTGCCCACGGCGGCGAGGAGCACCAGCGCGAGCATCCCTCCCCCCTGCCGCACCGCCGACATCACCCCGAAGCCGGTTGGTCCCACCTGGAGCACATCCCTTGCGAACACGGGCAACACGCTCTGGTGCGTGAACCCGAACACCTCCGTAATCGCCGTCATGAACATCATCGAGCGCAATATGTGGTTCTGCCGCAGCACCTGCACATAGCCCGCCAGGTTTTGCAGCACGGACTCGCGTTTCGCGGGCGCGGCCTGGCCCGAGCTGCGCACCGTCAGCATGAGCGTCGCGGCGGCCAGATAGCACGCGCAGATGACCGCGTACTGGTATCCAAGCCCCCACGCGGCGATAAAGCTCCCCGCGAACAGCGCGCCCACCACTCCGCCAATCCGCTGGTTCATCGAGCTGAGCGCGAGGCCGTTCATCGCGTGTTCGGCCCCCACTATGTCGTAAACGTAGGCGTGCCTCGCCGTCATCAGGAACGCCCAGAAGCACCCGGACGCCGCCGCCAGCGCGATTACGTACCACACCCTTGCCACGTCCATGAGCAGCATCAACGCCATCGCGCCCGAAATGATGCCGCCCACCCACGCGATAACCCTCAGAAAGTTGCGCCGGTCCACCCGGTCGGACACCGCGCCCGACAGGATACCCAGAAAGAAGAAGGGCGCTATGCGCGCCGCTGACCCCACGCCGACCATAAACGGCGAATCGGTCATGTCCAGCACCAGCCAGCCCAGGGCCACGTGGTCCATTCCCATGCAGAGGGAATGGAAAAGCGAGGCCGCCCATAGCAGCCTGAAGTCCCTGTATCGAAACGAGCGGGCCCATCCGGAGCCACTCAGAAAGGATGCCACGCCGAATCTCCAATGGCCGGACACTGACCGAAGGCTTGGGGCGCACGCGAGAGCGCGAGAAGATGAACGCCTGTGGGAGAACGTAGTATACACCCACGCCCCGTCCGGCTATAGCGTCGCTACTCCCCAGTTTCCGCGTGTTGCCGCACGGTCGCGCCGGTTGCGCGCACTTGACACCGCGCGCGGCGCAAGGCAAGGTTAGCCCTACACGAACGACCCGCCGCAACCGCGCGGCGCGCTCCAAGCGAACGGAAGGGGAAGCCATGCCAACAGTCGAAGTCCTCAGCCCAGTCGCCTCCAAGTACACCGGCCTCACGGTGCGCCCCGCGCCCAGGCTCGACACCCTCAACGGCAAGACCATCGGCCTCTACTGGAACCAGAAGTCCGGCGGCGACGTGGTGCTATCGCGCGTCTCCGAGCTGATTCGCCAGCGCTACCCGGACGTCCAGTTCAGAAACTACACCGGCTCCATCGGCTGGGGCCGCACCGTCGCCTCCGACGAGGACGTCGACCGCATCGCCAGCGAGTGCGAGGGGGTAATCGGCACCACGGCGGATTGAGGGGGATGCACGTCGTGGCTTGCCCACGACACGGTAGCGGTCGAGAAGGCGGGGCTGCCCGCCGTGGCCGTGGTCGCCCAGCGCTTCTCCTCCGCGTGGCGCACCAGCATTTCGGCATGGGGGCAGCCGCTCCTACCATCAGTCACCATTCCGAGCGTCGTGGCCGGCCAAGACCACGACTTCATCAGGGACATGATCGACGAGCAGATAGACGGCATAGTGCGCGGCCTGCTAGATCCTGTGCGGGAGCCGGCCGCGGCGCCAGGCGCGAACGGGGCGTCCGAGTCGCTCACCGTCAGCGGCGACGACTTCCTGTCCACCGTCGAGGCGGTTAACCGGTTCTACCTCGACAAGGGTTGGGGCGATGGCTTCCCCGTGGTGCCGCCCACGCCGGAGGCCGTGGAGCGCATGATGGCGGGCACGCGCCGCGACCCCCAGGACGTGGTCTCCATCATGGAGCCGGGCTTCGGAATCGCCAGCGTGGAGAAACTGGCGATAAACGCGGTGATGGCCGGATGCCGGCCGGAGCACCTGCCCGTGCTCATCGCGGCGGTGGAGGCGCTGGCAGATCCGAACTGCATACTGCGCGAGATGCAGGTGTCCACGGTGCCGGAGGCGCCGCTCATCCTGGTCAACGGCCCAATCGCCAAGCGGCTCGGCATCAATGCGGGCACCGCGGCCATGGGGCCGGGCGCCATCAACTACGCCAACTCCGTCATAGGCCGCTCGCTGCGGCTCTCGCTGATGAACATCGGCGACTGCTATCCGGGCGAGGCGGACATCAACACGATGGGGCTGCCCACCAAGTACAGCATGTGCATCGCCGAGAACGAGGACGCCAGCCCCTGGCAGCCGTACCACGTCGACAAGGGCTACCGGCCCCGCGAGAGCACGGTGACCGTGGTCGCCGTGTCGGGCGCGGCGTCCATAGTGGACGTGTCCAGCACAGCGCCGGAGACCATCCTGAACGGTGCCGCGTCCGCGCTCCACTTCACCGGAAGCGCGCCCATGGGAGACTGGCTCACCGGCGGAAAGATTAACCCCGCCATCAACAAGAAGGTTCTCGCCCAGCACACGCTGCTCGTGGCGCCGGACCACGCGCGGATAATTGCGCAGGCGGGCTGGAACAAGGCGGACGTGAGGAACTACCTGCACCGCACGGCCAGGCTGCCCTTCAAAACGATGCACGGCGACGGCAACATAAAGCGGGACAAGATGGGCAACTGGTACGACCGGCCGGACCTCCAGTGGCTGGAGAACTACCCGGACGTGGAGGTGCCCATCGCCGCCAGCCCGGACTCGTTCATCGTCGCTGTCGCGGGCGGCCTCGGCAACGTCAGCGAGTTCTTCTGGGGCATCTACGGCTCCGCGACCAAAGCGATAGAGGAGGCGTAGGGGCAGGCCCCAGCGGACAGGTCACAGACCCACCGCTACCATCCGGGTGTCGCTTGGCGTTCGTCCCACTTCCCGACGCGCCGTCAATCCCCTCTCCCAAGACTGGGAGAGGGTTAGGGTGAGGGTTGACCGCGCAGGCTCTACTCGCGAAAGGCCCCGTCCGGCGCGGCGGACTGCGCGTCCACCATGCGCGTGAACTCGCCATCCAGCGCGTACAGGTCCGCGTAGCCGCCCCGCTCCACGACGCGGCCTTCCCTGAGCACGAAGATGACGTCGGCGTTGCGCACGGTCGAGAGCCTGTGCGCTATCACGATGACAGTCTTGTCACCGCGCAGCGAGTCGATGCTCTGCTGCACCACCCGCTCGGACTCGCTGTCGAGCGCGCTGGTGGCCTCGTCGAGTATGAGAACGGGGACGCGCTTATAAAGCTCCCGCGCGATGGCGATGCGCTGCCGCTGGCCGCCTGAGATGTCCACGCCGTTTTCGCCCAGAACGGTGTCGTAGCCGTCGGGCAGCGACTCGACGAACTCCGCGATGTTCGCCGCCTCCGCCGCCGCCCGCGTCGCCGCGTCCACCTCCCGGCCGTCGCATTCCCACAGCGTGATGTTGTTGCGCACCGTGTCGCTGAAGATGACACTCTCCTGGGTCACGTAGCCGATTCGCCGCCGCATTTCCGCCTGGTCCAACTCGTCGTAGGGCGTGTCGCCCAGGCGCATCACGCCCTCGGTCGGCGGCAATATGCCCGTCAGCAGCGTAGCCAGCGTGGATTTGCCCGCGCCGGACGCTCCGACGAAAGCAACGGTGCCGCGAGGGGGAATCTCGAGACTCAGGTCGGCCAGCGCGGGCGTGGAGTCTCCGTAGCGAAACGTCACGTTGTCGAGCGCGATGGGCCGGTCGAAGTCGGGCGTCTTGCCCGCTGGCGCGGTGCGCTCCTCGTTGTCGGCCAGCTCCCGGGTCAACTCGCGGAAGTTGCGCGCGCTGCCCACGTAACGCAGAAAGCCCTGGAACGAGCTCTGCGCCTGTAGCGCGTAGTTCATGCCGCGCCGCACGATGAAGAGGATGAAGAGTATCTCTATCACCTCCTGGCGCGCTATCTCCACGTAGTACAGCAGCAGCGCGGCTATAACGAACATGAAGAACAGCTCCGCGCCATTGCTCACGAACGCGCTCAAGGCCCTCTGCCGGTACTCCAGGTCGCCCTGCTCGGTGCTGGTCGCGCTCAGCCGCCGCGTCAGCTTGCCGCCCCCGTGCGTGGACTTGAGGTACTTGAGCGAGCCGAACGCCTGGACGAGCTGCGATTGGAGCAGGGCGTTGGCGGCGGTGGCCCGCACCGAGTACCGTCCAGCGAGTCCGAAGGCGCGCTTGATGAGGAAGTAGCCGGGAATGCCGACCACGATCACCACGCTGGTGAATATCGGGTTGATGGCCAGCGGCAGCGCGACGTACACGAAGGTGTACGCCACGGCCACTATGAAACGCGCGCAGTTGTTGAGCACCTGCGCCACGTTGCCTATCTCTATGGTCGCCGCGTTGGTGTAGGCGCTCACGCCCCGCTCCAGCACGTGCTGGTAGTCCGCGCGAAACACCCTCTCCACCAACTCTATCTTCATGCGGGCAAGCTGAGAGCCGGTTATCCTTCCGGCGACCACTTCCTGGAGAATGAAACAGCCCGTGCGCGCGGAATAGAGCACCGCCATGCCTATCACGGCCACCCATAGGTTGTAGGGCAGCCCGACCAGGTCCGCGCCCCGCGTGAGCGCCTCGTACAGCGTGGAGTCCGTGGTGGTGGCCGAACCGGCCAGGATCGGCAGGATCAGGCTGATGCTGATACCCTCGAGCAGCGACGCCGCGCCCACCAGTCCCAGCCACGCGGCGAGCCGCCACCCGATCGAGGCGTACAGGTATCGGACCAGGTACAGGAAGTCGCTCATCAAAGGGAGCCTACGGAAGCTCCAGACCGTGCGTCTCCAGCAGCTCCTGGTCGGCGAGAATCTCCGCGGTCGGGGCGTCCGCCACCACCACGCCGCCGTCCATGATGATCGAGCGCGGAAACACTTCCTTGACCATGTGCATGTCGTGCGTGGTTATCAGGATGGTCTGGCCCAGCTCGTCCAGCAGGCTTATCAGCCCTCGCCGCGCCCTGGGATCCAGACCCGCCGACGGCTCGTCCAGCACCAGCACGCTGGGCCGCATAGACAGCACCGTCGCAATCGCCGCGCGCTTCTTCTCCCCCCCGCTCAGGTGAAACGGCATTCTGCCGCCGTACCCCTCCAGCCCCACCTGGCCCAGCGCCAGCTCGACCCGATCGTCGATCTCCTGCTGCGGCAGTCCCATGTACACCGGGCCGAACGCCACGTCGTCGTACACCGTCGGTGAAAAGAGCTGGTCGTCGGGGTCCTGGAACACCACTCCCACCAGCGAGCGAACGCGCGCGAGCGCCTTCTTGTCATCCTCCACCACGCGCTCGCCCATCACCGACACCTCGCCGTGGCCGTGCAGCAGGCCGTTGAGGTGAAGCAGCAGCGTGGACTTGCCCGCGCCGTTGGGGCCGAGTATGGCCACCTTCTCGCCCGCGCCGAGCCGGAAGCTCACGCCGCGCAACGCCTCCCGCCCGTCGGGATAAGCGAACCGCAGGTCGCGCACCTCCAGCGCCGTCTCCGCGATCACATCAGCACCCTTGCGGACACGGCGATGGACGCGAACAGGGCGAGCGCCAAGACCGTCGCAGCGACGGCCTGGCCGGTCACCGGCGGGGCCTCCCGCAGCCGTATAGTTCCGTCGTACCCGCGCGCCAGCATGGCCATGTAGATGCGCTCCGTGCGGTCCATGGTGCGGATGAAGAGAGATCCCGCCATGCCGCCCGCGCTCCTGGCTCGCCACACCACCGAGCCGCCGGAGCCTTTGCCCACGCTCGCGCTGCGGGCCGCCCTGGAACGCAACATGCGCTGCGCCTCGTCCACCAGCACGAACAGGTACCGGTACATGAGCATCACCACGACCACCAGGAGTTCGGGTATCTTGAGCGCGCGCAACGCCGCCAGCAGCCTCAACGCGGGCGTGGTGGACGTGAGCACCACCGCGGCGGTCACGCTCGCCCAGGACTTTATCAGCACGCTGGTGAAGAACTCCACTCCCTCCATGGTGCCCGTCAGCGTGAACAGACCCAGCGACAGGTCGAACAATGGGTCGCCGGGCTTGGTGAACACCGTGGGCAGCGCTATCAGGATAAATGGCAGCGCGACCAGCGACCGCAGGAAGACACGAACCAGCCCCACGCCGGAGAGAGCCGCGGCGAGCCACACCAGCGCCACCATTATGGCGAACGCGGGCCACTTGCCCGGCGGCACCGAGGTTGTGGCGAAGATGAAGCCGAGCGCGGTCACCAACTTGACGCGCGCGTCGGCCCTGTGAAGGAAGCTGTCGCCCTCCAGATAGCGGTCGAGAATGCCGGCGGTGGTGGAAATCGGTCCGCTCAGGCCCTGCCGCGGCTGGCGGTCGCCCTGTACACCAGCAAGGCGAAGCCCGCGAACAGCAGATACACGATGGTGACGCCGACGAATCCGGCGAGAATTGTTGCCACCGCCTCGTTCTCGACGCCCGGCAGCGTGTAGTCGGGGATTATGGAGTATGGAGCGTCCAGCGCGGTCTCGATGAATCCCCGGTCCTCGGCTACGCGCTCAAGGCCGTCCGGCGAACCGGACGCGAGAGGCGCGAGCAGCGTCACCGCGATGGCGATGACGTAGCCGATTATCAAGACCCTTCCAAGACCGATCCCCTGCCTACCGACCGGGGCAGGCTCCGCGTCCTCTGCCCTTCTCAACCGGAGCAATTGTGGCCGCGCCACCAGGATGAACGACAGCGCGAACACCGTGATGAGTCCCTCGCCTATGCCGATGAGTGCGTGCACGCCCGCCAGCGCCGGCAGCGCAAGCTCCAGCGGCGAAGTGCCCGACGCCGCCAACTGGAACGCCGCCAGCACAGCCGCCGCCATCACCGACACCCACGCGCCCGCGAACCCGCCGACGGTCAGCGTGGTCTTGGACGACAACCCGAAGAAGCCCACGGCGCGATAGACCCCATATCCGGCGAGCACGCTGACGATCGACATGTTGAACAGGTTTATCCCCAGCACCACCAGGCCGCCGTCCTGGAACAGCAGCGCCTGCAGGCCCACCACGGCGGTCATCACCAGGATGGCCGCCCAGGGACCGAGTATGATGGCCGTTAACGCGCCTCCCACCAGGTGGCCGGACGTGCCGCCCGCCACCGGGAAGTTGATCATCTGCGCCGCGAAGATAAAAGCGCCCATCACCCCCATCATGGGCACCATGCGCTCGCTGAGCTCCCGGTTGGTCTGCCGCGCGGCGAAAGCTATCACCAGCGCGACCACCACGTAGCCGGCAATGGCCACGGGCAAGCTGAAGAAGCCGTCCGGGGCGTGGAGCGGCGTCCACGATTCCCAATTCAGGATGTTCACGCCGATGCTCTGAAACATCTGTGTACCTCTCGCGGCGGCCTAGCGGCCGCCCTCTTCGCCGGACTCCCGGCAGTTCCCGCATTGGCCGAAGATAGCCAGGTGGTCGATATCCACCTCGAACCCGTATGTCTCCAGTATGTTGTGCCCCAGCGACTGGAGCATCTCCTCGTCGAGCAGTTCAACGCCCTCGCAGCCCTGGCAGACCAGGTGATGGTGCCGCACCTGCTCGATCCACTCGTAGGAGTGCTGGTCCCCGCCCATGTGCGTCTCGGACACCAGCCGCATCTGCTTCAGCATATCCAGCGTGCGATAGACCGTGGACAGGTCGATGAACGAGTAGTTCTCCTTCACCTGTTCAAGCACTTCCCCCGCCGTGACGTGGCCCGGCGCGTGCCGCAGCGCGGACAGAATCATCATCCGCTGCGGCGTCGGCCTGTAGCCCGACTCCTTGAGTGTCTCGATTATCTTGTCTTCGCAGCTCATGCGCCCTTCCGTCAGTTATTGCGTGGGCAAACATACCACTACAGCCAATAATCGTCAACCACTGTAATCGGCAAAAGCGACTTCCGGTTTCTGCAAACCTTCGCATAAGCGTTGCGCGCACTTGGGCGAACCCCCTAGCGCACATGCGCCTGGCCGCGACGGGCGCACCCCGCCCGCGAACCTGTAACAGCTTAATCGGTCATGCACGTGTAGGGGCAATCCCGCTGTAGCTCTTGCCGCCAGTCCACGCGCCGCGTTGGTCATACGCAGGTAGGGGCAATCCCTTGTGGTTGCCCTCGCAGGGGGAAGGTTAGAGCCTGCCCCGTACTCGATACGGGGATGGGGGTGACACCGCCTTGTCCCTTCCCCCTTGATGGGGGAAGGTTAGGATGGGGGTGACGTCGACACCCCCATTGACAAATACAGAACACACGTACTAACATTCCCCCATCCCAACAACAAGGACGCCCTACCATGCACCGCGCCAACCACAGCCACATCCTACCCTCCCCAGGCCGACCCGCCCGGGCGATACACCCTTGACACGCCAACGGTTCAAACCGGCCCGCAACTGTATCGCACCGTCCCGAAATCGGCCCCCGAAACCCCCGAAACACACTGCGAAAGTGCCCAAATGCTACAAATGCCACCGAATGAAACAGTTTTCGGGAAGTCCCCCGTCCGCGGGTAGAGAAAGAAGCCCCCAATGACCCGCCGCATCGAAGGCACAATCCGCAGACTGGAAAGAGAGTACGCCGCCGAACTCGCCGAAGTCGCCCTCGAGGACTTCATCGAGTTCCTGAACAATCGCTGGTACCGCTAGGATGATACAGGCTCCACCCGCCCGCCCACGCCTTGAAACGCGCCGCCCGCCGCAATATAATTGCTTTCGGCACGGCCCGCGTCGACCGATGCGCGGCCACAGGCTCGCGGCAGCCTGTCGCGAGAACCCAAGGAGGAGCCGTCAGGTATGACCTACATCATCGCCGAACCATGCGTCGATCTTAAGGACGCTTCCTGTGTAGATGTTTGCCCGGTGGACTGCATCTACACGACCGACGAAGACAACATGTACTACATCAACCCGGACGAGTGCATCGACTGCGCCGCCTGCGAGCCGGTATGTCCGGTGACGGCCATCTTCGCCGAGGACGACACCCCGGCGGAATGGCGCAACTACATCGACCTCAACTACGAATACTTCGGGCTGGAACGCTAACTCAAGCCCCATCCGGCGGGCATCTCGACCGCGAAAGGAGACGCCCACGTGGCTAACATAGACTCGACTCCCGAGTTCGTATCGGCCGCCTACCAGAAGATGGAGCGCAACCTCGAGGTCGTGCGCGGCAGGCTCGGCCGGCCTCTCGGTCTCGCCGACAAGGTGCTGCTCTCCCACCTCGACGACCCGGAGGGCCAGGAGCTCGTATCCGGCAGCAGCTACCTCAACCTGCACCCCGACCGCGTCGTGCTCCAGGACGTGCTGGGGCAGACTGTGATGCTCCAGTTCATGCAGACCCGCCGCGAGAGTGCCGCCGTTCCCACCACCGTCCACTGCGACCACCTCATCCAGGCGCGCGTCGAGGGCGAGTCCGACCTGCGCGAGTCGATCGCTGAGAACAACGAAGTTTACGACTTCCTCAAGTCCGCCTCCGCCAAGTACGGTGTCGGATTCTGGGGGCCGGGCGCCGGCATCATCCACCAGGTGAACCTGGAGAACTACGCCTTCCCCGGCGCCCTCATCATCGGCACCGACTCCCATACGCCCAACGCGGGTGGGCTGGGAAGCTGCGCCGTCGGCGTCGGCGGCGCGGACGCGGTGGAGGTCATGGCGGGCCTGCCCTGGGAGGTGCTCTACCCGCGCCGCGTCGGAGTCCACCTCACCGGCGAGATGAGCGGCTGGACCGCCCCCAAGGACGTCATCCTCTATCTGGCCGGACTGCTCACTGTGTCCGGCGGCACCAACGCCATAATCGAGTACTTCGGACCGGGCGCGCGCTCGATTAGCTGCACCGGCAAGGCGACCATCACCAACATGGGCGCCGAGTTGGGCGCGACGACGTCGATGTTCCCGTTCGACGACCGTATGGCCGCCTACCTGCGCGCCACGGGCCGCGCCGAGCTCGCCGAGCTCGCCAGCCGCTACTCCCACCTCGTCACCGCCGACGCCGAGGTCGAGGCCGACCCAGAGACCTACTTCGACCGCGTGGTGGAGATAGACCTTTCGCGGCTTGAGCCGCACGTCGTCGGCCCGCACTCGCCCGACCGCGCGCGCCCCATCTCCGCGCTCGCGGCGGAGATCTCCGGCGAGGACGAGTTCGTGGACAACATCTCGTCCACCCTCATCGGAAGCTGCACCAACTCCTCTTACGAGGACATGAGCCGCGCCGCCGACGTTGCCGAGCAGGCCGCCGCCCATGGCCTCGGCGCGGCGGTGCCCTTCATGGTCACGCCCGGATCCGAGCAGGTGCGCGCCACCATCGAGCGCGACGGCCAGATGGAATCCCTCAAGCAGATAGGCGGCACCGTGCTCGCCAACGCCTGCGGCCCGTGCATCGGGCAGTGGCGGCGCGCGCAGGAGATGGTGGGCGTGCCCAACACCATCGTCACCTCGTACAACCGCAACTTCCCGCGCCGCAACGACGGCCAGGCCCAGACGATGAACTTCATCGCCAGCCCGGAGATTGTCACCGCGCTTTCGATCTCAGGCAGCCTGTCGTTCAATCCCATGACCGATTCGCTAACGGGCGCAGACGGCGAGTCCTTCACGCTGGATCCTCCCGCTCCCGCGCCGGAAGTGCCGGAGCGTGACTTCGCGCGCGGCGTGTCGGCCTACGTCGCCCCGCCCGAGGACGGAAGCTCCATCAAGTTGAGCGTAAGCCCGGACAGCGAGCGCATTGAGCTGATGGAACCCTGGCCCGCCTGGGACGGCAACGACTACCACGACATGCCCGTTCTGATGAAGACCCAGGGCAAGACAACCACGGACCACATATCGCCCGCGGGGCCCTGGCTGCGCTACCGCGGCCACCTGAGCAAGTTCAGCGAGAATATGTTCATGGGCGCCACCAACGCCTACACCGGCGACGCCGGCACGGGCAAAAACGTGCTCACCGGCGAGGAGGGACGCGCCATCTCCAGCATAGCGACGCACTACCGGGACAACGGCTTGCGCTGGGTCGTGGTAGGCGACGACAACTACGGCGAGGGCAGCAGCCGCGAGCACGCCGCCCTATCGCCCAGGCTACTGGGAGGCGCTGCCATAATCGCCCGCAGCTTCGCGCGAATCCACGAAACCAACCTGAAGAAGCAGGGACTTCTGCCGCTCACCTTCGCCGACCCCGCCGACTACGACCGCATCCGCGAAGACGACCGCATCAGCCTGGTCGGACTGAACGACCTGGCCGCCGGCCGGCCCGTCGAATGCCGCATCGCCCACTCGGACGGCACGTCCGAGACGCTGCACCTCAACCACTCGATTGGCGAGTCACAGGTCGAGTGGTTCCGCATCGGCGGCGCGCTCAACATGTTCCACAAGTAGCGTCGCCCCTCGATCCGCTAAGTCCCTTCCCCTCACGAGGGAAGGATCCGTCGAGTCCCTTCCCCCTTGATGGGGGAAGGTAAGGTTAGGATGGGGGTGACGTCCAGGTCGCCGGCGCCGCCTGCCAGCCCGCCAAGTCCCTTCCCCCTCGCAGGGGGAAGGTTAGGATGGGGGTGCCCCCGCCCGGCCGGCGCAGCCTACAACCCTGCCAGCCAACCGTACATCGTGTCGAACAGCTCCCGCTCCCGCCCCATGTACCCGTGGTTCGCGCCCTCGATCTCGCTCACGACCACGTGCGGGTATCCCGCCGAGGCCAGGCTCCGCCGCGCCGCGCCGCACACCGGCAGCTCCTGCTCACCGCCGACCGCGCACTCCTCCGCTCCGAAGATGTACCGCGTCGGACAGCCGGTGTTGGCCGCGTGGACGGTGACGCTGTAGCGGTTGTCCGGGTTGAAGCAGTCCACGTAGGCGCGCGCGCTCCACGTCGATCCCCACGGCACGCCGGGACGCAGCAGCGTGTCGGACCTGCCCTCGGCCAGGTTGCGCTCCGACTCGCGGAACGGCCCGGCAAAATCCTCGCCATGCAGCGCGACTACGCCCTCGTGGTTGTACTCCCCCGGCGACACCGGCACCACCGCCACCACGTTGTCGTAATGCTCCGTGGCTTGCGCGTAGGTGGCCCTCACCGCTCCCCCGCTGTGGCCGCCAATCGCAATCCGGCGATGTCCCCGCGCCCTGAGCAGCTCCAGCCACGCCGCGAAATCGGCACGCGAGTCATTCACCGACTCGAAGGCGTATCCCACGAGCGGCCCGCCGCGGACGCCGTTGGCTACGTGATCGTGGCCTCGCCGATTCCCGGTCAGAAACGCGATGCCGCGCTCTGCGAAACGCTCCCCCAGCCCCAGATAGAGGCTGCTGTAGAAGTGGCCGCCGTCGCCGTGAAAGAACAGCACCGCGTCAACGGGGTGGTCCTGTCCAGCGTCCTTAGCCGCGAAATACGCGCCGGAAAGCGTTATCCCCTCCGGAGTGGTAACTTCCACAAGGTCTGCCAGCATTTTGCTTCTCCTTGATTCCCAGTCTCGCGCGCCTATCCGATAAGTCCCTTCCCCCTCGCAGGGCTGATAGCAGTAGGTTTTGTGAAAAAGCCTTCCGAATTGTCCCTTCCCCCTCGCAGGGGGAAGAGCCTGCCCTGAGCCTGTCGTAGGGTTAGGATGGGGGTGATGCCCGGCCTGTCGGATAGACCCCTAGTAGATGACGCCCTCTTCCACCATCTCGCTGAACTCCGCCTCCCCCACACCCAGCAACCCTTGGTAAACGTACTCATTGTCCTGGCCCAGGCTCGGCGCCGCCGTCAGCCTCGCTTGCGGACCTCCCGCGAATCGCCAGCCTATTCCCGGTAGCAGCCGCGTCTCGCCGCCGCCCGTCACAACCGGCGTGAAGTATCCGCCCTGCCTCAGCGTTTCGTCATCGTACACCTGGAGCGAGTTCCGGGACTGCGCCGCGGGTATCCCACTGGCCCGGAGGGTCTGCGCGGCCTCCTCGGCGCTCCGGCCAGCCGTCCAGGCGCTAATCGTCGCATCTATCGCCTCCCTGTCCTGCCTGCGTCCGCCCACTCTTGCGTAGGCCGGATCGCCCGCAAGGTCGGTCCTGCCAATCGAATCGCAGAGCGCCCGCCACTCGTCCGCAGACGTGACGGCTATAGCGACGCACTCGTCGTCGCCCGCGCAGCGATACAGGTCGTGCGGAGAGTGGGCCAGGTCCAGGTTGCCCATCGGTTCCCTCAGCCTGCCGCTCATCTGGTAGTCGAGCAGCGCGGGGGCGATGCTGGCCGTCAGCGCCTCGGCCATCGAAAAGTCCACGTACTGTCCCTGCCCTGTCGCCGCGCGGTGCGCCAGCGCGGCGACGGTCACCATCGCCAGTTCCATGCCCACCCAGGGGTCCGCCCACAGCCCGCCCTTGATGGGTTCGCCACCGGGGTAGCCCGACACCGAGTTCCATCCCGTGTAGAACTGGAGAAGGCTGCCGTATGCCACGTAGTCCCTGTCCGGCCCGGAGTGGCCCGTCCCAGACGACGACACCATGATGATGTCCGGCCTGAGCTCCCGTAGCACCTGATAGCTCAGACCCAGCCGCTCAATCACACCGGCGGCGAAGTTCTCGATGACCACATCTGCGGTCGCTATCAGTTCTTTCGCGAGCGCGAGTCCGGCGGGCTGGGCGATGTTCAGCGCGGAGTACAGCTTGGACTGGTTGTACACCTGGAAGGCCGCGCCCCTGGATGAGGGATCGGGGCGTCTCGCGCTGCCCACCTTGATGACCTCCGCCCCCATGGCGGCCAGGAATCTCGCCGCCGTCGGCCCTGCGATGATCCAGCTCAGATCGACCACCCGCACGCCGGCCAGGGGCAGCCCACCGGACAGTTCCGCGCGGCGTTCCGTCACGGCTTCACCACCCACTCGTTGCCCAACCGCCGCCTCGCGAGCGAAAGACCGTGTCAGCAGGCTGTTGTGCTGGCCGAGCGTCGGAGCAGCGCGACGGTTGGCCGTGTCCGCCGCGTTCGACAGCCTGTATGCCGCGCCCGGGTAGCGCAGCCTGCCCGCCACGGGATGCTCCAGCTCGCTGAAGAACTCCCTCTCTGCCAAGTGGGGATCCGTGAAAAGGTCCTCGGCGGTGTTCACCGGGAAGCACGGAATCCGGCGTTCCTGTCCCCACCGCGCCACGTCGAACTTCGAGAACCCGCTCGTCCACTCGCCGAGCAACTCCCAGAGCGCGGGCGTGTTCGCCTCCCTGGCCTCCCTGGTGGCGAAACGCTCGTCGTCTCCCCAGTCGGGATTGCCCATCATCTCCAGCCACTGTCTCCACTGCGCCTCCTCCCGCGGCGAGATGGCTACGAACCCGTCGTTGCACGGCAGGACTCCCCCGATGGCGCCCACCGTGCCCGCCAGCTTCCGATCGCGTGACGCCGCGGGCTGCCCGTAGGCGTGTCCGGCGAACGACGCGATTAGCTGCGTGGCCAGCGCCTCGTACTTCGACACGTCGACACGGGCGCCCTCGCCCGTCATCTGCCTGCGGTAGAGCGCGGTGAGCGCCCCGGTCGCGGCAGCCAGCCCGGCGGCCAGGTGCGACTGCCAGCCGCCCGCGCGCACCGGCGGGACGCGGTCCGGTTCGTCGACCGGACCGAGCAGCGCGTGAGCGTGGCCGCTCTCGTGGAAGAGCGTGAGATCGGTGGCGGGTAGTCCGTCGCGCGGACTCCAGGGGCCGTAGGGCGTGATCGACGCGAACACCAGCCCGCCATTCGTGGCCGAGAGGTCGTCGTAGCCGAGGCCCAGGGCATCCAGTGCGCCCGTGCCCATGTTTTCGACAACCACGTCCGACTCGTCCGCCAGCGAACGCACTGCCCGGCGGCCCTCATCTGTCGTGAGATCGGCGGTGACGCCGTACTTGTTGACGTTGAGCGCCAGGAAGAGTGCGCTGCACTCGGGATGCGGCTTATCTCCCGGAAACGGTCCGACCCGCCTCGCCCTGTCGCCATAGGGCGGCTCGACCTTCGCCACGCGCGCGCCAAGCTGTCCCAGCAGCTTCGCGCAGTAAGCCGCGGACACGCCCTCGCCGAGCTCCAGCACGTTGACGCCCTTCAACAGCGACTCTGCCATTTGCTCCCCGCTTAGGACAAGTCCCTTCCCCCTCGTAGCATCGAGAACAGCTCACCCACGTCCTCCACCTCCTCCAGCGCCCACAGCCGCGCCAGCGCGCTCTCGACCTGGGCATCGGACAGCACGCGGCCCGCGAGCGCGCGGAACTTGTCCTCCAGCTGGGCGTCGCTCAACGGATTCTCCGGCGTGCCGGTGGCGTGTTCCACCACCTCGGTCAGCTCGCGGCCGTCCGTCAGCAGGATTGTCACCTCCGCGGACCCCTCCTCCTGGGCGCCGTCCACCGTGGCGGTTATCTTGTCCCTCAGCCCCGCAATCTCCGGGTCCGCTACCCGCGCATCGGTGTACTGCGCCGGGAACGCCGCGCCGTCCACCAGTCCCACGGCCATGCTGTGCTGGTACGAGAATTTCCCCTCCAGCCCGACACTGGGATGTGGCCGGTCGACGAGCTCCAGCACCAGCGGATGCACCTTAGCCCTCACTTCGCCTACCATGTCGGCAGTTACTTCATGGACGTTTCGGAAGCGCACCATGGCGTCGATTAGAGGATGGTTGACCACGCCGCAGGCGTATGGCTTCAACCCGTTCTGGTAAAGCTCCCACTGCTCGCCCAGCCCGCCGGTCGCCCGGTCGAGGTCGCTCTCGGCGGAGTACACCTCGGCGAAGCCCCGCCTTCCCTCCAGGATCTCGGTCGTGGATGTGAAGCCGCGTCTGGCCAGCAGCGCCGCCAGCACGCCACTCTGCGCCGACCGTCCGGGGTGCAGCGGCTTGGTCATCGACCCGAACGAAACGCGCAGTCCCGCAGCCTGCGCGCCCGCGACGCCCAGCGCGTGGGCCATGCGGCCGGCGTCCATTCCCATCAGCCGACCCGCCGCGGCAGCCGCCCCGAACACTCCGCACGTGCCGGTGATGTGCCAGCCCTCGTCGTAGTGCGCCGGGTGAACTGCCATCCCGATACGGCACGACACCTCCATGCCAAGCACCGACGCCGCCAGCGCGCTCCGTCCGTCGGCGCCGACGCGCTCGGCCACCGCGAGCGACGCCGGAAATGTGGGCGCGGACGGGTGGATGATCGTCGGAAAGTGCGTGTCGTCGTAGTCCTCCAGGTGGGCCAGGTAGCCGTTCGCCAGCGCGGCGTTCTGCATCGACGTGCGAGTTCCCGCGCCGACAACCGACGCGCTGCCGTTGCCGCCCTCCTCCCGGAACACGTCCAACAGTATGTCCAGCGACGGATCCGCCGAAGCGTACAGGGATACGGCCAGGTAGTTGATGAGGCACCGCTTTCCCTCGTGCAAGAGGCGTTCCGGCAGAGCCTCCACGTCCGTCTCCACTATAAAACGAGCGATTTCTTCCGTCGTGCCCATGATTTCATTCCTCGTGGCTGTGGTTGGGACGGTCAGGCGTCCCCGACGGGGTGAGTGTAAGACGGCGGTGTTGGGCTGTCAACGAAAAAGCGGGGCCGTGCACTGGACGACTGCGGCGCGAGCCGTGTACCATCCGCCCATGAACCCATTCGTAAACGCCCACCTCGCCGCCATCGTGGAGAACAACCGCTTTCTCGAAACCGTCGTCACCTCCCCGCTTGGTCTGTACTCGGACGTCAAGATGCTTCGGGAGTCTCTGCCCACCAAGCTGGCCGCCGATCTTTCGCGCGAAGAAAACCTGGAACGCCGCAAGGCACTCGCGGCCATGTCCGATACGCCCCTGGAACTCGCGCTGGCGGCCATAGCGTCCATGTCGGCGTCTGTGGACGCGCTGGCTGGCTGCGCCGATTCCGGCGAGCCTGCACTCGACCCCAACTGGATCGAGCGGGCGCGCCGCGTGCTGGCCCGCGCCGAGCAGAAGGTGGGCGGCGAACTGCGCGCCGAGTCCGCAAAGCGAGTGCGCGGCCTGTACATAATCGTCGACCCGGAGGCCACACGCGGCCGGCCGGTCCTGGAGGTCGCGGAGGCGGCGCTACGAGGCGGCGCGAGCGTGGTGCAACTGCGCGACAAGTCCCGTGACAAGGGCGAGGTCCTGCCCGACGCCCAACGTCTGATGGCGCTGTGCGAAGAATACGGCGCGCTGTTCGTGGTCAACGACGACGCCGACCTTGCCCGCGCGGTGGCCGCGCACGCCCTGCACGTCGGCCAGACCGACCTGCCCGTCGCCAGCGCGCGCGCCGTGCTGGGCCCGCAACCGCTGGTGGGAACCTCCAACGGCGGCATCGAAGAGGCGACGCGCTCGCAGGCCGACGGCGCGGACTATATCGCCGTGGGCGCAATCTTCGCCACCACCACCATGGGCAAGAGCGGGCGCACGTCCCTGGGCGTGGACGCGATAGCCCACGTCAAGCAGGCCGTCGCCGCGCCGGTGGTGGCCATAGGCGGCATCAACCTGTCCAACATAACGGACGTGGTGAAGGCGGGCGCGGACAGCGTGTGCGTGGTGAGCGCGGTCACCTTCGCCGACGACCCCGAGACTGCGGCGGCGCGCCTTGTGGAAGCCATGAACGCCGCCCTCTGACCCGCCTTCAGCCCGCCAATTGAGACTAATTGATACTGAGAATCAACGTAGAGGCCGCTGAATCTCGTTGACACGATGGCCGCTCGCAACTAGAATTGGCATATACGAACTTGCTCGCCGCGCTCGCCTTCGGGTAGCGCAAGGATAGCAGGTCAAGGTTTACAAGTTGGCAAAAACAGGAGGGTGCCCAAATGTCAAAGGTGTACAAGCTCTTCGCTCTGGTGGCCATAGTGGCTATCGCGGCGTTGGCGGTAGTGGCTTGCACGGACTCCGAGGAGGAAGCGGCGGAGCAAGTGTCAAGGCTCGATTCCGTCAAAGAGGCGGGCAAAGTCGTCTGCGCCAGCAACAACAGCCTGGCAGGATTCGGATTCGTCGATGACGCGGGCAACACCACCGGCTTCGACATAGACCTGTGCCGCGCTGTCGCGGCCGCCGTGCTCGGCAACGCCAACGCGGTGGAATACCAGCAGACCACCGCCGCCGAGCGTGGCCCCACCATGCAGTCCGGCGAAGTGGACATGATGTCCCGCAACACGACTTGGACGAGTGCCCGCGACGCCACCTGGGGCAACTTCGCCCAGACGATGTTCTACGACGGGCAGGGCTTCATGGTGCCCAAGAGCCTGGGCGTCGAGAGCATCTACGAACTGGACGGCACCACGGTCTGCGTGCAGCAGGGCACCACTACCGAACTCAACTTGCAAGACTTCATCAACCAGAGCGGACAGAACATCCAGGTCTCCACGTTCCCCGACAACGTGTCGGCCAACGCCGCTTACACCAGCCAGCAGTGCGACTCGCTCACCACCGACCGCTCCGGCCTCGTGGCGAACCGCGTGGGCTTCGACAACCCCGACGACCACGTGATACTCCCCGGCACCATCTCCGAAGAGCCGCTCGGCCCCGTAGTGCCGCACGGCGACGAGCAGTGGTACGACATCGTGAAGTCCGTCATGGCCATTCTCATCTACGCCGAGGCCTTCGAAATAACCTCCGGTAACGTTCCGACCGCCGAAACCGGCAACACCGGCATCGACAGGCTCTTCGGCCTCTCCGGTAGCTGGGGCCAGGAGGAAATGGGCCTTAGCCAGACCGTGGGCCAGGACGTAATCCGCGCCGTCGGCAACTACGGCGAAATCTACGACCGCCATCTCACGCCGCTCGGTCTCGAGCGCGTGGGCAGCCGCAACGCCCTCTGGATGAGCGCCCCCTGCGGCGACTGCCCCAAGGGCGGCCAGGTGTACTCCGCGCCGCTGCGATAGAAGGCGATAGACCTCTCGCAAACTAAGACGCGCCCCCTGTCCCCGTGCAAGCGAGGACAGGGGGCGTGGCGTGATGATGGCACGTGATGAAAGAGAGCGGGCGCAATCACCCCGCCGTGACGCCTTGACGATACAGGAAGCCGTTGACCGCAGATGGTTGAGATAGCGCGAAACCTCACTTACGAAGGCATACCCGTCTGGAGACACGAGCGCATCATCCGATGGGCGCTCCAGATAGTATCCGCCATCTTCGTGTTGGCGCTAGTATTCTGGTTCATCGCCAACATCATCGGAGAAATCGACGAACGCGATATTCCCTTCGGCTTCACCTTCCTCGACCGCCAGTACCAGACGCCCATAGGCGAACACTTCCTCCCCTACGAGTCCTCCGACAGCTTCGGCTACGCGCTTATCGTGGCCGTGACCAACACTTTGTTCGTGTCGGTGCTGGGCGTGATTCTCGCAACCCTGCTGGGCATAGCCATAGGCGTCGCCAGGCTGTCCGGCAACTGGCTGGTGTCCAGATTCGCGCTGGTCTATATCGAGTTCTTCCGCAACGTCCCCCTGCTGGTGCAACTGCTCTTCTGGTTCTTCATCGTGTTGGCGTTGCCGAACGTGCGAAACGGCTACAACTTCGGCGACGCCGTATATATCAACAACAGCGGCATATCGTTTCCCGGCCCCGTGATTTCTGGCTCGGTCCCGTTGCTGGCGTGGCTGGCGTTCGCCGTCGTGGCGGTGCTGGCGGGCTGGTACGTGGACAAGATTCTCACGCGGCGTGAAGAGACCTTGGGCCAGGCGTCCTATCCGCTCACCCTGGGAATAGCGACCGCAGTGGCGATAGGCGCGGTCGGCTGGCTGGCGGTGTCCGCGATGGCCGACGCCGCGCCGCTGACCATATCTTCGCCGGAGGCGCAGGGGCGTTTCGGCAGAATAGCCGGCGGCATAACGGTGCGCTCCGGCCTGCTGGTAATCCTCATCGGCCTGGTCATCTACACCGCCTCGTTCATAGCCGAGATAGTCCGCGCCGGCATACAGTCCGTCACTCGCGGCCAGGTCGAAGCCGCGCGCGCCCTGGGCCTCACGCCCATGTCGGCCTTGCGCCACGTGACCTTCCCGCAGGCGTTGCGCGTCATAGTGCCGCCGCTCATCAGCCAGTACCTCAACCTCACCAAGAACAGCAGCCTCGGCGGCGCGGTGGGCTACACCGAATTGACCAACGTCGGCATCACCATGACGCAGACCGCCCCGGCCATATCCATCTTCCTGCTCATCATGCTCGCCTACCTGCTGATGAGCCTCACCTACTCGCTAATCGGCAACCTGTACAACCGCTACATCAGCTTTGGCGACAGATAAACCATGGCTTCCACCACCGAACTAGGCCAAGTCCCCCGACTGCCCCCGCCTCGACTCGAGACGGGCTGGCTGGGCTGGGCCTACGCCAACCTGTTCAGCAGCGTTCCCAACACGATTACCACCATCGTGTTCGGCGCGGCGCTGGCGTTCGCGCTCTGGTTCTCCCTGGCGTGGGTGTTCACCAAGGCCGATTGGGGCGTTATAGCCGCGATTGGCGGCCGCTTCGCCATAGGCAACTACAACAGCGACCAGGTATGCCCCGGCAACAACTGCTTCTGGCGGCCGCAGGTGTCGCTGCTCATGGTCACCGCGCTGCTCGGCATGGCGTGGGGCATAGCGCGCGGCGGAGTGGCGCGCAACATCGCGCTGCTGGTGGCGGGCGTCGCCGCGCTGTTCGCGCTGCTGCCCTACAGCTTCGAGCGCATGGGCATGGACGTCCGGCTGCTGCTGGCCGCCAACCTGCTGACCGTGGGGCTTGGCTACCTGCTCGCCACGCGCACGGCCCTGGGCACTGTCAAGTGGATAGTGATACTCGCTGTCTGCGTCTTCTTCCTGACCATCCTGTTGTTGCTCGGCATTCCGGGCGTGCCGGGCATGACGGTGGTGGACGTGCAGTACTGGGGCGGCCTTACGCTCAACCTCATGCTCGCCACCATCGGCATCGTGTGCAGCCTGCCCGTAGGCATCGCGCTCGCCCTGGGCCGCCGCAGCGAGCTGCCCGTGCTCAAGCTGGTGTGCGTGGCCATCATAGAGTGCTTCCGAGGCGTGCCGCTCATAACCCTGCTGTTCATGTCCCAACACCTGGTGCCGCTGGCCTTCCCGGAGACGTTCCCGCGCAACTCGCTGGTCAACGCCGCCATAGTGATAACCCTGTTCAGCTCCGCGTACATGGCCGAAAACGTGCGCGGCGGCCTACAGTCGTTGCACCCCGGCCAGGCGGAGGCGGCGCGCGCCCTGGGCCTTCCCGGCTGGCAGACGATGCTGTTCATCTCGCTGCCGCAGGCGATTCGCAACGTCATACCGGCCATAGTGGGACAGTTCATCGGCTTATTCAAAGACACCAGCCTAGTCTATATCATAGCCATGGTGGACATGGTGGAAATCGGCAGAATAGCCGTGGTCGGGCGCGTAGAGTTTCAAGGCTCCGCGAAAGAGATGTTCATATTCGTCGCGTTGGTATTCTGGGTGTTCTGCTACGGCATGTCATACCTGAGCCGCCGCTACGAGCGTCATCTGGGCGTGGGCGAGAGATAGGAGGACGATATGGCTACGGCTGAGGCGAGAAACGAAGTCGAAGACATCATCATCTGCCGCGACGTGCACAAGTGGTACGGCGAGTTTCACGCGCTGCGCGGCATCACCACCAGCGTGAGCCGCGGAGAAGTGGTGGTCATATTCGGGCCGTCCGGCTCGGGCAAGTCCACCTTCATCCGCACCATCAACCGCCTGGAGGAGCACCAGCGCGGCGACATCATCGTGGACGGCATCGAGCTTACCAGCGACATCCGTAACATCGACGCCATCCGGCGGGACGTGGGCATGGTGTTCCAGTCCTTCAACCTGTTCCCGCACCTTTCGGTGATGAGCAACATCACGCTCGCTCCCATCAAGGTCCGCAAGGTGCCCGCCGAAGAGGCGGAGCAGACCGCCCTGGAGCTGCTGCAGCGCGTGGGCATAGAAGAGCAGGCCGACAAGTACCCGGCCCAGCTATCGGGCGGTCAGCAGCAGCGCGTGGCCATAGCGCGCGCACTCGCCATGCAGCCCAACGTCATGCTGTTCGACGAGCCCACGTCCGCGCTCGACCCCGAGATGATCAAGGAAGTGCTGGACGTTATGCGGGAGCTGGCTCAGTCCGGCATGACGATGCTCGTGGTCTCGCACGAGATGGGGTTCGCGCGAGAGGTGGCGGACCGGATGATGATGTTCGACGAAGGCGTCCTCGTGGAAGAGGGGCCGCCCGACCAGATCTTCAACGACCCGCAGAGCGACCGCACCAAGCTCTTCCTGTCGCAGATACTCTAGCGGGCCGCCCATGCCCAGCGGCCCGCTCTCGTCCTCGCCTACTACTGCGCCGCTGAGTGCAGGAACTGCCAGTTGATTCCGAAGCGGTCGACGCACGCTCCGAAATAATCTCCCCAGAACATATCCTGCATAGGCATCTCCACCTTGCCGCCCATCGACATTGCGGCGAACAGGGCGTCCGCCTCCATCCGGCTTTCGGCGACGAACGAGAGCGATACGTTGTCACCGAACGTGCGGGGCGGCCCGAAGTGCTCCGGCACGTCGCTTCCCATCAGCACGCTCGAACCGACGTTGAGCGACACGTGCATTATCTTGTCCCTGTCGGCCTCGCCGACCGGCGTGTCGTCCGGCATTTCGGCGAACGTGGCGAGATTGTTGAACTCGCCGCCGAACACGGACCGGTAGAACTCGAAAGCCTCTCGGCAGTTACCGTTGAAGTTGAGGTACGCGTTTATGGTCATGGCCCGCCTCCTTCCTTCTACTGTGCTACGAGCATAGAGACTAAAGGCCCTCCGCTCCGCGGTTCAAGGTGGAATCTAAGCGAATTCCCGGCCTGTGTTGGGCAATCGGAAAAAAAGTACGGCGGCGAAAGCGGCATCTCGCCGCGTCCGCCGCCGCACCTGCCCCTGACCTCTCCCGGGCTAGTTGATCCGGATTTCCTTCAGCTTGGGTACGATCATCGGTGTGACCCTGTAGCCCTCCACGTGGGGCTTCAACAGCACATGGCGCTCGCCGGTGAACCACAGCGGCACCCAGGCGCCGTCCTCCACTATCATCACCTCCGCCTTCCTGTACTCCTCGATGCGCTCCAGCGGGTCCTGAAGGGTCCGCGCCCGCTCCAGGATGGCGTCCAGGTCCGGGTTCGAGTACGCGCCGTGGTTGAGAGTGCTATCGGTGTGGAACAGAATGTCCAGGAAGTCCTGCGGATCGGGATAGTCCGCCTGCCAGCCCAGGCCGGCGTATGCCTGGAACTTGGATTCGTTCAGGTCTTCGAGATACGTCGCCCACTCCACCTGCTGGATCTCTACCTCCACGCCCAGCACCTGTCGCCACATCTCTATGACCACCTCGAGGTCCAACCCGATCGTGCCTCCCGTTCCCGGCACCGTAATGACGATTCGCGGCCTGGTATCGGGGTCGGCGTACCTGGACTCGCTCAGCAGCCGCTGTGCGAGCTCCTTGTCGTGGCGCAGTCCCACGAGGCTGTCGTTGTAGCCCGGGAAACCCGGCGGCAGAATGCCGAATGCGGGCACCACGAGGTCCGAGAGCACCTCCGATGCGATGAGTTCCTTGTCTATGGCGTGGTTGAGCGCCTGCCTGAACTTCGGGTCGTCGAACGGCGGCATACTGGCGTTGAAGCCGATGTAGGATATGCTGAAGTCGGGCGGCGCAACTATCAGTTCCTTGTTCAGCGGCTCGTTCGGATCCAGCACGCGCTCGAGGTCGAACAGGCTGACGCCGGTGATGTCGATCTCGTCGTTCTCGTACATGGCCATGGACTGCCCGCCCGCGAGGTTGAGCAGTATCGTGTCCACGTTGGCCGGCTCACGATAGAAGTGCTCGTTGCGCTCCAGGACGATGCGCTCTCCGATCTTGTACTCCTTCAGCCTGAACGGCCCGGTCCCATTCGGGTTGTCCGTCCAGCTTCGCCCGCCCGCCTCCACGTTGGCGCGGTCCAGCACGAACGCCGTCGGGTACGTCAGCTTGGCGAGGAAGTAGGCCTTCGGCTCGTCGACGGTTATGCTGAGCGTCGTGTCGTCAACGACCCGAATGCCCGAGATTTCCGTCGCGTTGCCCTTGATGTAGTCCAGCGCGCCGACTATGTCGTTCAGGTACGTGTCGGCCACGGGCGACGCCGTCTCCGGCGCGGCCGCCCGCTCGATGGACCACTTGAAGTCCTGCGCCGTCACCTGCCTTCCGTCGTGGAACTTTGCGTTGGGGCGCAGGTAGAACGTGTACTGGAGGCCGTCGCTGCTGATCTCCCAGCGCTCCGCGAGGTCCGGCACCAACTCCAGGTCCGTGTTCAGCGTCACCAGTCCGCTGTACAGCTCGACGACCACGAACGACGACGTGGTATCCGTCGTCAGATGCGGGTCGAGCGTAGGCGGATCGGCCCACTGCCTGCGAAACACGCCGCCCGCCGTCGGTTCGGTGGCCGGCTGCGCCTGCTGGCCGCTCGGCGCACTGGTCGGCTCGGCCGGAGCCGGCGTCGGCTCGGCGGAGGCAGACAGCGCGGACCCCTCGCCCGATTCCGCCTGATCCTCGCTCGAGTCTCCGCCGCACGCGACCGCTGCGAACGCGGCCATCACAATCACAATCGGCAGAAGCCACTTCAGCTTGAACAATGTTACCCTCCAACCTGGGATGCTAGAAAAGATTCGATGAACGAGTCGATGTTGCCGTCGAGAATGTCCTCCGCGGACGAGTTCTCGTGTCCTGTCCGGTGGTCCTTCACCATCTGGTACGGGTGCAGGACGTAGCTTCTTATCTGGTTGCCCCATTCGGGCGAGACGTGCTCTCCCTTGAGCCGCGCCATCTCCTCAGACCTGCGACGCATTTCCAACTCCACCAGCCGAGCCAGCAGTATCCGCATCGCGAATTCCCGGTTCTGCCGCTGGGAGCGCTCGTTCTGGCAGCTTACCCGGATGCCCGTGGGCAGGTGGGTGACGCGAACCGCCGTGGAGTTCTTCTGCACGCTCTGCCCGCCCGCGCCGCCGGCCCTGAACACGTCCAGCTTCACGTCATCCGGGTCGATCGTGACGTCCACTCCCTCCTCGGCCTCCGGCATAGCCTCCACCAGCGCGAACGACGTGTGCCTCGCGTGGTTGCCGTCGAAGGGCGAAATCCTCACCAGCCGGTGCACTCCCCGCTCGGCCCTCATGTATCCGAACGCGTACGCGCCGGACAACTGGACGGTGGCGCTCTTCACACCGCCGTCCTCCCCATAAGAGACGTCGAGCACGTCGCTCGAAAACCCCCGCCGTTCCGCCCACCGCAGGTACATCCGCATCAGCATCCGCGTCCAGTCCTGCGAGTCCACTCCCCCCGCGCCCGCGTGCAGCGCGACAATGGCGTTGCGCTCGTCGTACTCGCCGGAGAGCGCCAGCTTGAACTCCAGCGCGCCGAGCCTTTCGCTCACCCCCGCCACGTCCTGCCTCAACCCGTCCAGCAGCGAGTCGTCCTCCTCCTCTATCGCCAGCTCCAGCAACTCCTCCACGGATGCGGCCTCCGCGTCCAGCGACTGCCACTCCTCCACCTCCTGCGTCAGGGAGGATATCCGCCTCATCGTGTGCTGAGCTTTAGCGGGCGAGCTCCAGAAGTCCGGGTCCATCGCCTGCTTTTCCAAGCCGGCGACCTGCCTGCGCTTGCCTTCGAGGTCAAAGGCGCACCATGATTTCGGCAATGCGCTCCCGCAGTTCAACAACCGTACTCCTGAGTTCCAGCATATTTGAGAATTCCTCCGACGTATATTGCAACGCCCAATCGCGGCCTAAGGTTAGCTGTAGAGTATATCAGGATGGATGTAATCCCGGCAGGCGGCACGGCAGCCCGTACCTACTCAGACTTCGTGATTCCAGAAAGTCCCTTCCCCCTCGATGGGGTGAAGGGGCTGTTCAGGCTCGTACCATCGACTCTGAGCCATTACGCTCGAGGCGTCGGTCTGGATAAGCGCGCCCGCACCATGTAGAATCGCAGTCGCCGACCCGCGTGACGTGGAGCGGCGGCGAAACGACCTAAACGGGAGACGGATTACTATGCTCGACCTGCTCATTTCCGGCGGCATGATCATAGACGGCACCGGCAGCCAGGCCTACTACGGCGCGGTGGGAGTCGAAGGCGACACGCTGCGCCTGCTGCGCGGCGACGTGTCGCACGTGCAAGCGGCGCGCACCATCGACGCCACCGGCCGCGTCGTGTGTCCCGGCTTCATCGACATGCACTCCCACGCCGGCCTCGTCATACTGTCGGAGCCGAGACACGAGCCGAAGGTCCACCAGGGCATTACCACAGAGCTTGTCGGCGTCGACGGCAACTCCTACGCCCCCTTCCGCACCAGGGAGAACTTCCTACGCTTCGTCGAGCTGAACTCGGGACTGGACGGCAACCCGCCGCTGCCCGGCTCCTGGTCCACCGTCGAGCAGTACCTCGCCATGTTCGACCGCAAGGTCGCCGTCAACATCGCCTACATCCTGGGCAACTCGCCCGTGCGTATCGACGCCATCGGCTGGGACGACAGGCCCGCGACCCCGGCGGAAATCGCCAACATGCAGGCCATAGTCAGAGAAGCTATGGAAGAAGGCGCGGTAGGACTCTCAACCGGACTCGACTATCCGCCCGGCAACTTCGCCGACACCGCCGAAGTCTCCGCGCTGGCGTCCACCGCCGCCGACATGGGTGGCATCTACCACACCCACGTGCGCTACCGGCTCGGCGACCAGTTCCTGGACCCGTTCCGTGAGGCCATCGAAATATCGGAACGCAGCGGCGCTCCGCTGCACGTGACCCACTTCTACCAGAAAGCCCCCAGCGCGGGCGGCGGCAGCCGGATGCTCGATCTGCTGGAGGACGCCCAGGCCGGCGGCCTGGACGTGACTTTCGACAGCTACCCATACATCCTGGGCAGCACCCGCATCCTCATCGTGTTCCCAGACTGGGCGCACGACGGCGGCCCCGAACGGCTGAAGGATGTGCTGCGCTCTGACGAGGGACGCGAACGGCTCCGCAGGGAAATCGGCCCCAGGGCGCCCACCTGGCAGGATATGTGGCTCACCTACTTCAAGCGGCCCGAAAACCACAAGTACGAGGGCCGGTCGATTGCCGAAATCGCAGAGATGATGGGCAAGTCCGAGGTCGACGCGCTCTGCGACCTGCTGCTCGCCGAGGACCTGCAGACGTGCTACGTCGCTGCCGGCGCCAATGGCAACACCCTGCCCGCGTTCGTCACGCATCCCATGTCGATGGTGGGAAGCGACGCCGTGCTGCTCGGCGATTTCCCCAGCCCGCGCACCTACGGCTGCTTCCCGGTTATTCTCGCGGAGTACGTCCGCGAGGAGAGGCAGATGTCCCTGCCCGAGGCCATACGCAAGATGACGTCGTTCCCGGCCCAGCGGCTGGGTCTGTACGACAGGGGCCTGCTGCGCGACGGCATGAAAGCCGACGTCACCGTGTTCGATCCGCACAAGGTGTCCGCGCCCGCGACGCGCACCGAGCCGAAGCAGCTACCCATCGGCATAGACTACGTGATAGTCAACGGCACGCCGGTGATCGACGACGGCGCCCACACCGGCGCCCTGCCCGGCCGCGCCCTCAAGCGCCGCTAGACTTCCAAAAACCCCTTCCCCCTTGATGGGGGAAGGTTAGGATAGGGGTGACGGCGCCAGCGCAACGCTGTTATTCTCAAAACATACCCCTGTCAGCCCTCGCAGGGGGAAGAGCCTGCCCTGAGCTTGCCGTAGGGTAGGGTTAGGATGGGGGTGACGGCGCAGGCGCAACTGCCGTCGTTCCCAACACCTACCCCGCCGCCGCGTCCACCCTCCGCGCGAACTCCTGCACCCCTGCCGCCAGCCAGGCGTTCCAATTGGTCATCAGGAATCGCACGCCCTTGGCGATGTAGCTCTCGACCGTCGCGTCCGACACCACCGTCCCCGCCGTCCTCCCCGCTCCGACTATCCGCGCGATGGCGTCGTCGATAACCGCCTGCACGTCTGGGTGGTCCACCCGTCCCAGGTGTCCCATGCTCTGCGCGAGATCGCTCGGTGCGATGAAGAACACGTCGATGTTGTCCACCCGCACGATTTCGTCCAGGTTCTCGATGGCCGCAACGTCCTCTATCAGCACCACCAGCAGCGTCTCGTCGTTGGCGCGGTGCAGATAGTCGGCCACGCCGTAGCCCTGCCGGCTGGTGTACATGCCGCGCGAGCCTATCGGGTGGAACTTGCCCGCGTCCACCACAGCCCTGGCCTCGTCGGCGCTGTCCACGTGCGGCACCACTATCCCCTGCGCGCCCAGGTCCAGCGTCCGGTAGATGGTGCCGTAGTGGTTCGAGTTCACGCGCACCACCGACGTTTTGCCCCACAGGTCGCACGCCCGCGTCAGGTCCGGAACGCTGCCGAAATCCACCGGCCCGTGCTCGCCCTCAAGCCACACCCCGTCGAAGTCCAGCGGCCCCAGCATGTCGATCACGTCGGTGGAGTTGTTGCCGCTCAGTATCGTCGCCGCCTGTCCGGCCGCCAGCTTTCGCTTCACAACGTTCGGTCTCATGTCCGCCATTCGGTCCTCCCTTGCACACGCTAGGTCTCAGTTTTCGGAGCGGGCCACACAAGGCCCAGCGTCGGGATTATAGGCGCGGCCCCATTTGCCGGTCAAACAGTCCTGCATGTGGACAGCGCAAAAGACTCACGCTAGCATATGCCCACATCCGGCAGGCGTGGGAGGGGAATTGCAACGCGAACCGAGATTTTGCCAGCACTGCGGCGGCGGCCTGGAGACCGAACAGGTCGAAGGCAGGCCACGCCCCCGCTGTTCCGATTGCGGAGTGACCGTATTCGAGGACCCCAAGCTGGCGGCGGTGACGCTGGTTGCCCGCGACGGCAAACTCGCGCTGGTGCGCCGAGGCGTCGAGCCGCACATTGGACGCTGGAGCTTCCCATCCGGCTTCGTGGACAGGGGCGAGCGCGTGGAGGACGCGGCAGTCCGCGAAACCCTGGAGGAGACGGGCCTGCACGTCCGGCTGACCGGACTGGTGGGTCTGTACTCCGACACCGGCCAACCCGTCGCCCTCGCCGTGTACGCGGCGGAGGTGGTGTGCGGCGAGCTTGCGGCGGGCCACGACGCGGACGGCGCGGCGTTCTTCAATCTCGAAGACATGCCGCCGCTGCCATTCCCGCACGACTACCGGATTCTGGAAGACTGGAAAGCGTTCCGCGCGAAACAAGCGAAGGCAGGATAAAGACATGACCACCTTGCTACTCCAAAACGCGACCCTCATCGACGGCGCCGGCGCCGACCCCCAAAGCGGCGTCAGCGTCCTCGTCGAGAACGGCCTCATCTCCCGCGTAGGCCCAACCGCCGAGGTGGGCCTCCCGCCCGGCGCCGACGCCATCGACCTGAGCGGCCACACGCTCATGCCCGGCCTGATGGACGCCCACGTCCACTTCGGCCTGGTGGGGCTGAACGGCGGCTCCCACGGCGACGACGACAACCTCGTCACCTACACGCTGGGCGCTATCGAGAACATCAACATCGCCCTTGAGGAAGGATTCACCACCGTGCGTGACGCCGGCGGCCTGGATCCGGCCTTCGCGCGCGCCGTCGACCAGGGGCTGATAAACGGCCCCCGCATCCTGCCTTCCGGCTCGCCGCTCTCCCAGACCGGCGGCCACGGCGACCACCGCGGGCGCTACGACACCTTGCCGCAGGTGGCCATCCCCGGCGTGCTCGCCGCCACCGCGCTGGCGGACGGCGTGGACGCGGTCCGCGCCGCCGCCCGGCAGCAGCTACGCCTGGGCGCGACACAGATCAAGGTGATGGCATCCGGCGGCGTGATGTCGCAGATGGACAAGCTGGACAGCCTGGGATTCAGCGTCGCGGAGCTTAGGGCAGCCGTCGACGAGGCGAGGGCCGCGGGCACCTACGTGCTGGCCCACTGCCACACCTCGCCCTCGATGAACAACGCCCTGGACGCCGGCGTGCGCTCGCTGGAGCACGCCAGCATCCTGGACGAGCCTACCGCCGCTCGAATCGCCGAGCTTGGCGCGTTCGTCGTGCCGACCCTGCTCGTGATCGAGCGTCTGGCGATGTCGCCCGAGGCCGAGGGCGTCTCCCACTACAGCGCGATGAAGCTGGAACAGGTCCGCGGACTCATGCCCGACAGCGTCCGCACCGCGCGGGAGGCGGGCGCGTCCATCGGTTCGGGTTCCGACATCCTCGGCGCCCGGCAGTCCGGCCGCGGCGGCGAGCTGGTCCACAAGGCCAATCTGCTGGGGCCAATGGGAGCCATCGTCAGCGCCACGAGCACCAACGCGCGCCTGTTCAACCTGGAGGACCGCATAGGCGTGGTCCGCGAAGGCTACGAGGCCGACCTTATAGCGGTGTCCGGCGACCCCATCGCCGACATCGAGCTCCTGGAGGACGGCGCCAACATACCCCTGGTGCTCAAAGGCGGCCAGGTCGTGAAGAACAACCTGTAGGAAAGCTGTTCAGAGTCGATGGGGAAGATCTGTCCACGCGGCGCATTGATCCCCTCTCCCAAGACTGGGAGAGGGTTAGGGTGAGGGTTGACAGCGCCTGTCACATCAAGTCTGAACAGCAGAGCAACCGCGATGGTCAGCCCGCCAGCGCCTCCCTGATGACCCCCGCAATGCGCTCCTGCTGCGCGGGCACATCGGCAGGCTCCACCGGAATCGGCAGTTCGTCCAGCGCGTCGTGCAGCGCGCCCTCCAGCACCGCCGTCTCCTGGGCCGACAACTCCCAGCGCGCCGCCACGTCACCCGGACTCCACAGCGCCGCCTGGCGAAAGCCGTAGTCCGCCACCGCCCGGTTCGCTATCTCGATAAGTGCGCTCATTCTACCCTTCGTTGCCGTCGCGCCAGTCCGCCGGCCACTACCAACTGACCACTAATCACTGGCCACTGACCACTCGTTACCGGCCCACGCTCGCAAGCCCGCCGTCCACCACGAACAGGCTGCCGCTTACATATGACGCCTCGTCCGACGCCAGGAACAGGATCATGCTGGCTATCTCGTCCGGCGTGCCGACCCGTCCCATCGGATGCTGCTCCTCGCGTTCCCGCACCGCCTCGGTGCTCGCCGTGCTGCCGCGGAACTGCGGCGTGTCCACCGAGCCGGGCGCGATGACGTTCACGCGGATGCCCAGGTGCGTGTACTGCGCGGCGGCGGTCGTGGTCAGGTGTATCACGCCCGCCTTGGTTATCGCGTAGGGCAGCGACATGCCGTACCCGCGCACTCCGGCCATGGATGCAATGTTCACTATCGACCCGCCGCCGCCGTCCAGCATGGCGGGAATAGCATACTTGCAGCAGAAGAACAGGCCCTTCAGGTTCACGTCCATCATCAGGTCCCAGTCGCGCTCTTCCACCTCCGCCAGCGGCGGCGTGCGAATCAGGATGGCCGCCGCGTTCACGAGCACGTCCACACGCCCGAACCGTTCTACGGTCTGTTCCACCATGCGGCTGACCTGCTGCGGGTCGGCCACGTCCACCGGCACGAACACCGCCGCGCCGCCGGCCTCCTCGACCAACCGCAGCGTCTCCTCGCCCATGCGCCGGTTGCGGTCCGCGACGACCACGGACGCGCCCTCCCGCGCGAATCGCAACGCCGTCTGACGCCCTATCCCCGACGAGCCGCCGGTGATTATCGCTACCTTGTCCTTCAATCTGTCAGTCATAGCCCGCATTATAGTATCGCCCCGCCCGCTGTGGCAACACTCTTCATTGGAAGGTAACTGGTCAGAGTCGATGAAAACGAGAATTCCGCGCAAGCCACCAATCCCCTCTCCCAAGACTGGGAGAGGGTTAGGGTGAGGGTTGATGGTGCGCACCTAAGCAAGTCTGAACGGCCACGTCGGACTCACGCCCTACCCAAACAACGCCCCCGGCCGCTCGATTGCCTGCTGGAACCGACGCAGGAACGCCGCCGCCACCGCCCCGTCGATGACCTGGTGGTCGGACGTGAGGCTCACCGTCAACATCTCCCGCACCACTATCTCGCCACCCCTCACTACCGGCTTCTGAACGGTCCGTCCCACTCCCAGGATGGAGCTCTGCCCCGCGTTCAGTATCGGCGTGAAACCGTCCACAGTCCCCAGCACGCTTATCGTGAACGTGCCGCCCACCACCTCGTCCGGCGACAGCCGGTTCTCCCGGGCGCGCACCGCCAGGTCGTGCGTCACGTCCGACACTTCGAATATGCTCTTGTCCTGCACGTTGCGGATGACCGGCACTATCAACCCGTCGTCGAGTGCGACCGCCAGCCCGATGTTCACCTCGTCGAAGTACAGCACGTTGCCGTCCACCAGCACGCTGTTGTGGGCGGGCACCCGCCGCAGCGTCCCCGCGCACGCCATAATGAGCACGTGGGCGAGCGTGATGACCTGGCCCGTCTCCCTGGACGTCTCGCGTCTCAGCCGCTGCGCCTCGGTGACGTCCACTTCCAGGAAGTAGGAGAGTTGGGCCGTACCCGCCAGGCTACCGCGCATGTGCTCGGCGATGCTCTTCCTCATGCCTGCCAGCGGGACGATCTTCGACGGCGTTGGCAGACCACGCGGCACACTTGGACCGTCGCTCGCGGCCTTATGCGCCTCGGCGTACGCCCGCACGTCGGCGTCCACCACCCTGCCGCGCGGGCCGGTCGGCGTCACCAGCGCGATGTCCACTCCCAGGTTCGCCGCCAGCCGGCGCGCGCCCGGCGTCGACGGCACCGCCGCGTCACCGCGCCGCATCCGGCCCCGTGCGGGCGGCGGCATGGGCGCAGTCGCCTCAGCCGACCTCGCCACGTCGCCACCGTCACGGGCGGGCGGTGCTTCGCCCTCGGCGAGCAGATAACCCAGCAGGCCGTCCACCGCCACCGTCTCGCCCTCCGCCGCAACCGTGTGCAGGATGCCGTCCTGGGACGCCTCCAGGTCGTAGTTGAGCTTCTCCGACTCGATCTGCGCGATAACCTCGCCCTGCGTCACCCGGTCCCCGTCGGACTTCGCCCACCTGCTCACCTGTCCCTCGGTCATAAAGTCGCCGAGTCTCGGCATCACCACCGGCGTCGCCATTGGCTATCTCCTACTCCAGCACCTCAAGCGCAGCCCCCACCACCTGCTCCCTGTTCGGCACATACAGCGCCTCCAGCGGCTGGCTGTACGGCACCGACGTGTGCGGCGGGTTCACCCGCCTGGGCGGAGCGTCCAGGTAGTCGAACGCCTCCTCGGCGGCCAAGGCGGACACGTCGCTCGCGATGCTGCACCGCGGATAGTCCTCGTCGACCACGACTATCTTGCGCGTCTTCTTCACCGACTCGATGATGGCCTCGTCGTCCATCGGCGACAGCGACAGCAGGTCTATCACCTCCGCCGAGTACCCCCGCGCCTCCAGGTCCCGCGCCGCCTCCATGCACACCCCCGTCGTGTACCCGATGCCCACCAGCGTAACGTCCGTCCCCTCTCTGGCGACCGACGCCCTGCCAATCGGTACCTCGTATGGCCCCTCCGGCACGTCCACGTCGAAACGCCTTCCCAGAAGCTGCCGATTGTTGAACACGATAACCGGGTCGTCGTCGCGGATGGCCGACACGAACAACCCCTTGGCGTTGTACGGGTTGGACGGCACCACGCACTTCAGCCCCGGAAAGTGCGTAAACACCGAGTACAGCGTCTCCGAGTGCTGCGCCGCCGAGTTCGTCCCCGCGCCGATGCCGGTCATGATGGTGAGCGGCACACGCACCTTGCCGCCGAACATGTAGTGGATCTTCGCCGCGTTGTTCACTATCTGGTCGGCGCACACGCCGAAGAACCCCACGAACATCAGGTCCACCACGGGCCGCAGCCCCGTCGCCGCCGCACCCACGCCCGCGCCCACGAACCCCGCCTCCGAGATGGGCGTGTCGCGCACCCGCGCCGCCCCGAACTCGCCGATAAGCCCCTTCGTCAGCCGCATCGGGCCGCCCCAGGCGTCCTCCTTGTCGGGCCGACCGGCGCCGCCCGCGATGTCCTCACCCATGATGATGACGGACGGGTCGCGCTCCATCTCCTGCCGCAGCGCCTCGTTCACCGCCTGGATGTACGATAGCCGCCTGGTCCGACTCGCGGTGGTCATGGCGTTACTCCTTCATCAGTTCCAAGAACTTTCAGTGTCCGCTCATCAGATTGGTGGGTTCCTGCTGAGTCCACTGACAACTAACCACTAACCACTGACCACTCAGTACGACACGTACACGTCCGTGGTCAGCTCGTCGTCCGCCGGGAACGGGCTCTCGTCCGCGAACCTGGTCGCCGCCAGCACCGCCATCACCGCGCCCTCGTCGATGGCGATCAGCTCCGCCTCCGTCGCGTACTCCCCTTCCAGCACGTGCGCCCTGAGCCTGTCGATGCAGTCCCTGGCGTGGTAGTAGGCCTCCTCCTCCTCCGTCCTGTAGCCGAGCGGATTGTCCGCCCCGAAGTGGCCCTGGTAGCGGTACGTCTGCGCCTCGATCAGCGTCGGCCCCTCGCCCGCCCTGGCCCGCCTCACCGCCTCGCCCGCCACCTCGTACACGTCCGGCAGCGACTGGCCGTCCACCGTCACGCCCGGCATGGCGTAGCCCGCCGCGCGCCCCGACACCGACGCGCCCGCCACCGAGTACTCGAACGGCGTCGCCTCGGCGTAGCGGTTGTTCTCGCACACGAACAGTATCGGCAGCTTCCAGATGCTCGCCAGGTTCATCGACTCGTGCAGGCTGCCCTGGCTGGACGCGCCGTCGCCGAAGAACACCACGCTCACCTGGTCCGACCCGCGAACGCTCGCGCTCAGCGCCACGCCCGTGGCGACCGGGATGTTGGAGCCGACCACGCCGTTCGCGCCGAGCATACCCTTGTTGATGTCGGCGATGTGCATCGTGCCGCCCTTGCCCTTATTCGTGCCCGTCGCCTTGCCCAGCAACTCCGCCATCATCTCGTTCAGGTCGACTCCCTTGGCGATGCAGTGGTGATGGCTGCGATGCGTCCCCAGCACGAAATCGTCGTCTCGCAGGTGAGCGCACACGCCGGTGGGCACCGCCTCCTGCCCAATCGAGGAGTGCATCCCCCGCAGCTTGCCCGCGTCCGCCTCCCGCCGCGCCTGCTCCTCGAAGCGGCGGATGGTCACCATCCTCTCATACGCCCACAGAAGCGTGCCCCTGTTCAGCTCCGGTCGTGCGGAATACTCCCCAGCCATGGCGCAACCTCCCGTCAGATGTGAATTGCGCGGATTATAGCACAGCCCACGCGCGCGCCATCCACAGCGGCCACCGTTAGCGTGACCGCTCCACGTTCGCTGCCGGCCAAGGTGCTGTACAATTCCCCTTCATTCCCTCGAAAAAGAGAGGTCAGCAGGCAAGATGTACAGCTCCGACGACATCCCGGCGAGGTGAGCGATGCACGATCTACCTGTGTATGCGGGATTGCTACTCGCTGCTCTCCTCGCTTTCGGGTTTTCGCTCCTACTCTTGGGCATCGGAGTCCTTTGGTCGCCGTTTGCCGCCGTCATGTGCTTCAACAAGGCTGAGTCGGCTGGACTCCCCTCCATACGCTACGCGCTGATGGGAGCGCTCTATTCAGTGCTTTTTCTAATGCCATTGATCTATCTGACCGCGCGAATGGACGATAAGAGAACTCCGAAGGGTCTTGTGGTGCTCGGCTATGTCTTGCTATATGGTGTCATCTGGCTTGTTGGAGCGACTACAGGTGTGGCTAATGTGGTTAGCTTCTTCTTGGACGTAGCAGGTAGCCACGTGTCCGAGTGGGAACAGAATGGAATTGCTTTAACGGTCTACTTGGTCTACATACTCTCATTGATCGTTTCGCTTTTCATGTTGTTTAACCCGCCCCCAAACGGCACTGGCAGGAGATTCCATGAAACCCTACCTCCGTTCGCCTACATTTTGCCGTTTGTGCTCGCGTTCGGATGGTTAGCGGTGAGCGCTGCGGCGGTTCTTCTACGCTGAGATGGTCGGCGAACTCTATGGGTATTAGAAGAGTCGGATATGTATGACCGCCAGCCCTCCGGTTGTCTCAGCCTCAGGGGATGGGTCATCGTCATCCTGGCTTTGATAGCGCTCTCGACCCTGCCTTACATGTTCGGCATCTTCACTGATTGGCGAGACTGGATTCTGGTTCCAATCTTTGCGGTCTTTTGGAGTGTAGTATTCTTCCCCATTGTAATTGCATGGCCCAGCCTTGCCGTAGGTCTGCTCTGGGCACCATTCGCCGCTCTAATTTGCGCGCGTATGGCGAAGTCCAGAGGCTTGGACAAGCGCAGATACGCCACTGTCGGCGCAATCTACTCCATACTGTTCTTCTGGCCGTGGGCTTACCTTGTAGCGAGAATGCGCGACAAGAATGTTCCAAGCTACTTCGTGAAAGGCACCTACATAATCCTGTATTGTGTAGTCTGGCCGCTCGCCACTTTGAGTGCCATCTTGCCGGCGCTAATGGCATCGCCCCTCAGGCCTTTTCTCTTGGTGGTGCCGCTAAGCGCCGTTACCTGGTTCATTTCATTGAAGAACCTCTTGGGCCTGAACAAATATGAGTGGCGGACTGATGATGACGTGGACGGCATGATACCCGAACGCGTGTACATCATGCCTTTCGCCTACGCATTCATCTGGACACTGTTCGCCGGCGCTGCCTGGGCAGCGACATACTTTGTTGAGGTTGACTCGTCCTCCTATTCACTGTAGAAGGTGGAGCAAGTGGTCGGTCAGGATAGAACTGAAGAACTCACGGTTTAAGGGGAGCGCTTGGACGAACCTGGGGGCGAAGACCACTTCGCTCACCAAGGACGTATCCTTCACCACGCGGGGCACACGCAAGTTCAGGGTGGTTGCGAGCCACGCCACGGCGACGTCGGCCACGTCTTCGCCGGTATACGTGACCTGGGACGAGTGGGCGATAGTGGCGTTCAAATCGATGGCGATCTCCCCCAATCGCAAACGGTTCTTGGGCCTCGGAGGCGTCTACTATGATCCGCAGTCATTTGACCTGCGATATGGAGAGTGAGCCTTGGTTGTTTTCTTCGTAATCGTTGTCATTGTGTTGCTTGGGATGGGCGTAGCGATGTGCTCTCGACACTGGGCAGACATCCTCCTCGCCATCGGCTTTAGCTCTGCTTTTGTGGCCGTCCTTGCGTTACTGATTTTTGGCACGCCCTTAGTTGAACTTGTAACCGACAACCCCCCTTGCACCAAACTACTGTGTGGAGAAATGGTGCAGGGTCTCGTTGTACTATCCCCCATCCTGGCGACCTTCCTGTTCCTGCCTTTGCTGTTTCTAGTCGCCCGCAAGAGAGGACTCGATGCCTCGGTTGTAAGTCCAATAGCCGTGTACGTGGCTGCCTACGCACTGTGGTTGAATGTGACCCTGGGCTATGTCGCTTTTTTGATCTATTCGACAATGGACTATCATCTATACCGTGTCGAGCGAGGGGCGGAGGGAACGGAGGTTGAAATTACAATGTGGTTTGTGATGATAGCCCTTAGTTCCTACACATGGGCATCGTCATTGTTGAGTCTGCGCCGTGCATACGCTCAGTACGCAGCGGAACATGAAGAACTCCCTCAGCACATTCCGGAAGCCAGCGTGTACATGCACCCGTTGGCATGGCCTTTCGTGTGGATTGTGGTTTTCCCGATAGTTTGGATAATCATCTACGCGGTAACTTCACCATAGGCTTGACAGCGAACGCCTGGCGCGCCGTGCAGTGTTAAAGGGTCGTTGGAGGAGCCTGCATCAGATTATTGGGTGCGCCCCACCCCGAAAAAACCGTCACTTTCCCGCGCCATCCGTTCCCCGGCCCTGCCTCACGCCATCCCACGCACGCCCCACCCCGTCCACCCATCTGCGCCATTTCTCCCCACGATTCCCCCCTGAATCCCGAAATATCGACACCGCTCTTGAAATATCCGCACGCCCGTGCTATCCTCGCCACACTAGGCATCAACCCCCAAACCGGATAAATCCCAGTCGCATCCTTAACAACCGAATACTGACCACCGGCCACTACCCCTCCCTGTCCTCTTCCGCCACGCGGCGCGACACTTTTGCCACCAAGTGCCCCATTCGGCGTTACAGATTTGCGCAGGACCGCCGGCGCTCCCAGCTACGAACACAACAGAATGTCGCAGAAACGAACAGATTTCGCGGGAACGACAGTGTTGGGCCATCCGGCAAACCCGCAACCCTCCCAGACCGCCGCCGCCCATGCTGTTGAACGCGAACGGCGTGTTGTGCGAGAATACGGGCGGCCCGGAGTGCGAGCGCGAATCGCGCCGGGCACGGTCGCTCCGGCATCAGCCGGACTTTCAACCAACGAACACAATCGAGAGGTGGACTAATGACGCAGGGTTCCAACGGCAACGGCCTTCTGAACGCGGTCCGATGGCGATGCATCGGCCCGCCGCGCGGCGGGCGCGTGCAGGCAGTCGCGGGCGATCCGGTAGACCCGGCCGTCTTCTACTTCGGCGCCTGCGCAGGCGGCGTCTGGAAGACCGACGACGCGGGCACCTACTGGCAGAACATCACCGACGGACAGGTCAACACCGCCTCTGTCGGCGCGATAGCCGTCTCAGACTCCGACCCCAACGTCATCTACGTGGGCATGGGTGAGGCCGGACTGCGCGGCAACGTCACCTACGGGGACGGCGTCTACCGCTCCACCGACGCCGGCAAGACCTGGACTCACCTGGGTCTCGCGGACACTCGCCACATCGGCCGGGTCCGCATCCATCCCACCAACCCCGACATCGTGTACGTCGCCGCGCTCGGCCACGCTTTCGGCCCCAACGAGGAGCGCGGCGTCTTCCGCTCCACCGACGGCGGCAAGAACTGGGAAAAGGTCCTCTACAAGAGCGAGAACGCGGGCGCCGTGGATCTGTCCATGGACCCGAACAACCCCCGCATCCTGTATGCGGCAATCTACCAGGTGCGCCGCAACCCCTGGAGCCTCACCAGCGGCGGCCCCGACGGCGGCATCTACCGCACGACCGACGGCGGCGACACCTGGACCGAGATAACCCGCAACAAGGGCCTGCCGGACGGCCTCATAGGGCGCGTCGGCATATCCGCCTCGGCGGCGAAGAGTGGTCGCGTGTACGCCACCGTCGAAAACGAGAACTGCGGCCTGTTCCGCTCCGACGACTACGGCGACACCTGGGAACTCGCCACCGACAACCGCGACATCCAGGGCCGGCCCTGGTACTACCAGCACGTGTTCGCCGACCCGACAGACGCCGACACCGTCTGGGTGCTCAACTACTCATGCTGGAAGTCCATAGACGGCGGCAGGACGTTCAATACCGTCGGCACGCCCCACGGCGACAACCACGACCTGTGGATCGACCCGCGCAACCCCCGCCGCATGATCGAGGGCAACGACGGCGGCGCCAACGTCACCTTCAACGGCGGCGACTCCTGGTCCACCATCTACAACCAACTCACCTCGCAGTTCTACCACGTCATCGCCGACAACCGCTTCCCCTACCACGTGTACGGCACCCAGCAGGACAACTCGGCCATCTGCGTGCCCAGCATGACCCACAAGGGCGCCATCCCCTGGACCGACTGCTACCCCACCGGAAGCTCCGAGAGCGGCTACATCGCCGTCCACCCCAACGACCACAACACCGTGGTCTCCGGCTCCATCGGAAGCTCCCCCGGCGGCGGCGGCAACATGCTGCACTACAACCACGAGACCGGCCAGGTGCGCATCATCACCGTATGGCCCGAGCTCAACACCGGCCTCGGCGCGAGCGAGATGAAGTACCGCTTCCAGTGGACCTACCCCATCGTCTTCTCGCACCACGACCCCGACCTGCTCTACGTGACCGGCAACGTCGTATTTAAGACGCGAGACGTAGGCAGCAACTGGGAGGCCGTCAGCCCCGACCTGACCCGCGCCGTGCCCGAAACTCTCGAGGTCTCCGGCGGCCCCATCACCAAGGACACCTCCGGCGCTGAGACCTACGCCACCATCTTCGCGTTCGCCGAGTCCCACCACGATCCCAACGTGCTGTGGGCCGGCTCCGACGACGGCCTCATCCACATAACCCGCGACGGCGGCGCCAACTGGGAGGACATCACCCCCTCCGACCTCGGCGAGTACACCTTGGTCGGCATGATCGAGGCGTCCCACCACGACCCCGCTACCGCCTATGTCGCGGCCACCCGCTACAAGCTGGACGAGAACCAGCCGATTCTGTACAAGACCGACGACTACGGAAAGACCTGGACGAACATCTCGTCCGACATCCCGGACTGGGACTACACCCGCTGCATCCGCGAGGACCCCGTCCGCGCCGGTATGCTGTACGTGGGCACCGAGACCACCGCGTATGTCTCGTTCGACGACGGCGGCTCCTGGCAGTCCCTGGCCGCCAACCTGCCCATAGTGCCGGTCCACGACCTCATCATCAAGGAAGACGACCTCGTCGCCGCCACCAACGGGCGCTCCTTCTGGATAATGGACGACCTGACCCAGCTCCGCCAGATAGACGACGCCGTGACCGGCAGCGCCGCGCGGCTGCTCAAGCCGCGCGACACCTACAGGCCCGCCCGCCCCTTCCGCTTCCGCGAAGGCACCACGGGCAAGAGCTACCAGCTCGCTCTCGGCGGCGCGGTCTGCTACTACGAGTCCAAGGACGAGTACGGCCAGACGGAGCGCAACTTCCTTGACGCCGGCGAGAACCCGCCCTACGGCCCCATCGTCACCTACTTCCTGGCCGAGGCGCCCGAAGACGAGCTGACGCTCACGTTCTCGGATGCCGATGGCAACGAGATACAGACCTTCTCCAGCAAGGAAGCGGAGGGCGACGACGCCGATAAGCCCAAGAGGGCGCCCGCGAACGCCGGCACCAACCGCTTCCTCTGGGACATGCGCTACCCCGCCGCCACCAAGGTGCCCGGCGACAAGACGGTCAGCGAGGACCTGTCCGGGCCTATCGCGCCCCCAGGCAACTACAGCGTCACGCTCTCTGTCGCCGGCCATTCCGAGACCCAGTCGTTCGCCCTCGTCAAGGACCCGCGCGTCACCGCAACCCAGGAGGACTTCGACGCGCAGTTCGAGCTGCTGCTCAAGATTCGCGACAAGCTCTCCGAAACGCACGAGAGCGTCCTGAAGATTCGCAGCGTGCGAGGCCAGGTCGAGGAGTGGGCGAAGCGCGCGGAGGGCCATCCCGCGGAGGAAGCGATTTCCGCCAGCGCGACCGCCCTCAACGACAAGCTCACCGCCATCGAGGAGGACCTGATCCAGACCGAATACCGCGGCGCGCGCGACCGCCTCAACCAGCCGGTCAAGCTCAACGCCAAGCTCGCCGGCCTGGTCGACGTCGTGTCCAGCGCGGACTACGCGCCGCCCACTCAGACGCAGGAAGTTTACGTGGACTTCGCGTCCAAGATAGACCCCTACATCCAGCAGGTCGACGAGATTATCGAGAAGGACGTGTCGGAGTTCGACAACCTTGTCCACGAGCTGGAGGTGCCGACCATAGTGCCGCGCACCAGCTAGCAGCGGACCGGCGGTCGCGCCGCTTCCCCGTCCCCACGACGGCCTGGAGCGGCGCGGCCAAACCCGCGCGCGGACAGGTGAGAACTGCCGATGCACAGAGGATTCGTCAGCGACCTACGCATAATCGACATATCGCAGGGCGTGGCCGGGCCATTGGCGTCCAAGCTGCTGGCCGACCAGGGCGCGGAGGTGATCAAGGTCGAGCCGCCCGGCGGCGACTACAGCCGCCGCCACGGGCCGTTCGCCGGCGACGCCCCCGACCCCGACCAGAGCCTCACCTACGCCTTCTTCAACACCAGCAAGAAGGGCGTGACGCTGGACGTGCGCACGCCCGAAGGCGCCGACCTGCTCACGGAGATGGCCCGCCGCTCCGACGTGCTGATCGAGGACTTCGCCCCCGGCGAGATGGCCGAATTGGGCTTGGGCTACGACGGGCTGTCCCAACTCAACCCCGGCCTCACCGTCGTCTCCATAACGCCCTTCGGTCAGACCGGCCCCTACAGCGGCTTCGCCTGGGACGACATCACGCTCCAGGCGCTCACCGGCTTTCTCTACCTAAGCGGCAACTCCGACAAGCCGCCCGCCCGCGCGCCGCTGGAACAGGCCCAAATCATGGGCGGGCGCAACGCCGCCAACGCCATCATGCTCGCGGTGCTCGAACGCGAGATGAGCGGCCTCGGCCAGCACGTGGACCTATCCATCGCCGAGTCCGTGGCCACCGAGCCGCCGTTCCAGTTCACCCACTACAGCTTCCTCGGCATCATCTCCAGGCGCACGAGGCGCGTGAACGTGCCCGTGGACGGTGACTTCCTTCCCTGCCGCGACGGCTACATCACCATGGCCAGCAGCGGCGGCAACACCTGGGAAGAGCTGGCCGTCTTCTTCGACGCGCCCGAGTTGCTCGACGACAAGTTCGCGGACAGACTCAGCCGCTCGAACCACGCCGAGGAGCTCAACGAGCTGATGGTGTCGCGGCTGCGCGAGCGGGACAAGCACGACGTGTTCAATGCCGCCATGAAGAACGGCTTCGTCTTCGGTGCGGCCCAGACTCCGCAGGACGTGCTGGACTGCCCACACCTGGAAGACAGGCAGTACTACCAACACGTGCAACATCCCGATATTGGGGAACTCAGGTACACCGGCTCCGGCTTCCGTATCGACGGCGAGCAGTGCATCGGCCTCACGCCGCCCCCGCGGCTCGGCGAGCACAACGCCGAAATCTTCTGCGACTGGCTCGGCCGACCCCGCGAGTCCCTGGCGCGGCTTCGAGCTTCCGGCGCGATCTAGCACTCGATCCACTTTCGAAAGGCACCGATGGCAACAGACACCAAGCGCATGCCCCTGAGGGGAGTACGAATCCTCACCGTCGAGGAGTGGCTTCAGCTTCCCTGGGCCACCGTCAATCTCGCCGAGATGGGCGCCGAGGTCATCCGCGTCGAGTCCCTCGGCCGCATGGTGGTGCGCAACATAGGCCCCTACCCAGACAACAAGGTCGGCGAGCGCTTCTGGAACCAGGGCGCCACCTACCACAACTGGTACCGCAGCAAGAAGAGCGTCACCCTGGACCTCAGAACGCCGGACGGCGCGGAGGCGTTCAAGGAACTCGTCGCCATAAGTGACGTGGTAGCCGAGAACAACAGGGCGGGCATCATGGAGCGATTCGGCCTCACCTACGACGTGCTCCGCCAGGTCAAGCCGGACCTCATCATGCTGCGCTCTACCGGCTACGGCCAGACCGGCGAGTGGCGCGACTACGGCGCATTCGCCCGGACTGTGGAGGCGATGAGCAGCCTGTCCCACATGACCGGTTTCTCCGACGGCCCTCCCGTGCGGGCCAACACGTCCTACGTGGACATAACCACTTCCTGGAACAACATGCTGGCCGTGATGATGGCGCTCCACCACCGCAACAGGACGGGCGAGGGTGCCGAAATCGACATGTCTATGTATGAGACCGGCGTGTCGAGCGTTGGCGTCGCGCTGCTCCAACGCCAGCTGAAGGGCACGAACCCCGAGCGCATCGGCAACCAGCACCCCTGGATATGCCCCCCACGGCTGCTACCCCTGCGCGGGCAACGACAAGTGGGTCACGCTCGCAGCCCGCGACGAGCGCGAGTGGCGCGCCCTGTGCGAAGCCATGGGCCGGCCCGAGCTTGGCCGACGACCCGCGCTTCTCGTCAGGCGACACGCGCTGGCAACACAGGGACGAGCTGGACGCGCTGATAGAGTCGTGGACGCGCGACCTGGACCACGTCCAGGTGATGCACGCCCTCCAGGAACGCGGCGTCCCCGCCGGGGCCGTGCTGAACGCGCGTGAGGTAATGACCAACCCCCACTTCAGGAGCCGCGGATTCTTCGAGCAAAGCGAAGACCCGCCGGAAGTCGAGGGCGTCGGCAAGCGCATATACGGCGGACGCCCCTACAGGTTCTCCCGCTCTCAGGGCCGCGTGCGCGGAGTCTCCCAGCTAGGCCAGCACAACGACTACGCGCTCCGCGAGCTGCTCGGCATGGGCGACCGCGCCATCGGCAACTTGGTCGACGCGGGCATCGTCGGCGACGTGCCCACCGGCGTCGAGTCCATGAACCCCCAGCCTATGGACATCGAGGGCCAGCTACGCATGGGCGCAATCGCCATGCAGGACCCCGACTACCGCGAAGTCCTCGGCCTCGACGAATGATCCCTTCCCCCTTGATGGGGGAAGGCCAGAGCCTGCCCCGGGGTCGATAAGAGCATGGGGGTCCATCAAGCGCCCCTGAGTACGAACCGAACGCGCCGCCTAACCCACCCCCACCAGCGCCGGCCGTGACGTACAGCGCCGCCAGCTCGTCGACCGTCGGAGAGCGTCTCCAGCGCCAGCATCAGCTCGATGGTGCGCTCGCAGTCCTCGGCGGACTGCACCCGCAGCGCGTTGTCCCTGTACTTGCCGAGCAGTTCCTCCAGGCTCAGCAGGTCGTCCCAATCGCCGTGAGGCACGTCCACCCGCTCGTACAGCGTCCGCCCGTCCTTCAGGTGAAGCGTGACCGGGTTCGAGGCGTCTTTGTACTCGCTGGGAATGGACGGGTCCTCTTGCAGCGTGACCCGCTCCATCATGTCCCTCGCCTCGGGCCGGTTCACGTACTCGTCGTCGAAGCTCTCGATGACGATCCGGCGCGACAGCACCGCCTCCGCCATGTTGTACTGGATGCTGAACTTCGCCCGCAGCCCGAAGTCCAGGTCCATGCGGTTCAGCCAACCCTCGTGCGGAACGGTGACCACGATCTCTTCCACCTGCTCCGGCTTCACGTCGTTGGCGATCACCAGCTTGAGTATCGCGTCCAGCGCGCGGTGATTCAGGTAGCAGGTCGGGTACTTCTTCACGCCGATGCCCGGGCTCACGACGTGGAAGGGCTTGCCCAGCGCGTCGATGGTCGCCTGCGCGTCGTACTCCCCGTCCATGAACACGCCCGCGAAGCCGCGCTCGCCGTCTATCGGCTCCGGGTCGCCGTTGAAGCCCGCCTTCGCCAGCAGCGCCGCCCGCAGGCCTCCCGCCGCTGCGTTGCCGGAGTGGTACGGCTTGGTCATCGTGCCGACGTTCTTGCCGATGCCGCTCGCGTGGGACGCCGCGATAGCCAGCGCCATCCTGATTTGCCACTCGTCCAGCCCCAGCATCTTGGACGCCGCGCCCGCAGCCGCCAGCACGCCGTAGATGCCCGTGCTGTGGAAGCCGGGCGTGTGGTGTCCGATGCCCAGCTTTCCGTGAATCTCGAGGCCGATGCAGAAGGCCGTCACCACGTCCCGGCCCGACGCGCCCAACTCCTCAGCCAGCGCCAGCACAACCGGAAACACCGTGCAGGTCGGATGGCCTACCGGCAGCCATGTGTCGTCGAAGTCGGTCGCGTGCGCCAGCACGCCGTTGGCGAACGCGGCGTCCGCGAGCGATGTGCGCATCCCACCCGCGATGACGGACGCCTGCTCCGCGCCGCCCGCGCCCCTCGTGTAGTCGAGCACGATCTCGCCGATAGGCTGAGTCGCACCCGCCAGCGACACGCCCAGCGTGTCCAGCATCGCCCGCTTTGCGGCGGTCACCGCCTCAACCGGCAGGTCCTCGTACTCGGTCGCGATAATCCACCTAGCGATAGAATCCGTAAGTCCCATGTCGTATCTCCTTAAGAGTTCAAGGAACGGCAGGCGCGGCCGCAGGCAATCAGATGCGCGGGACGCGCAGAAAACGAGACTGCTATCACTCTTCCAACAGGGCGTCGAGCACCTCGGGGTCGATGCCCTTGTCTTTGAGCGAGGCTAGCAGTGCCGCGGCCAGGCGATCTGAGCGTCGCTGCGCGGCTTCCGCTTTCGTCTCCGCGGCCTCCGCCTTCGTCTGGGCGGCCTCCGCCTTCGTCTGGGCGGCATCCGCCTTCGTCTCCGCAGCCCGTCGCGCCTCACGCTCGCGCTCGAGCTCCACCGCTATCCGCTCCTGGTCTTCTCGCGCCCTATCGAGCATGTACTGGTTCAGAACCATGTTTGGCACCTCCACCGCCAGAAAGGTGAGAAAAGCGACTGACGCGCCGGTCGATAAGGCCTCCGTCCAGCTTCCATCAAGACGCGCGATGATAACCAGGACGGTGACAATGCCAGCAATGAGCGCGCTTAGTGGCGAAGCAAGTCGTCGGGCGAGCTCCAGAGGCTCGGTGCGCCGGCGGGCGACAGACACTCGGCGTCTTCTGGCCCTGGCGCGTTTGAGCCGCCATCTCGCCCAATAGTACCTTAACCGACGCCTTATCTTCAACGAAGCCGAGAGCGCCTCAGTCCGCTCCCTCGGTCGTCGCCGCCTCCACCTCCCACAGGTCGTCGAACCGCAGCAGCGTGTTCGTCAGGTCGCGGGCGGCGTCGCTCTCCTCCTGGCTCACGTTCACGTGGCCGGTCTCAAGCACGTCCTTGTAGGCGTGGACGATGCCGTTCAGCGCGCTGCCTATCGTCGTGCCGGGGTAGATGACTATCTGATAGCCGATGGACTCGAATTCCTTGACCCCAAGCGGGCCAATGCCCGCCAACGCCAGCATCGGAATGTCCTTGATCTCGCGGCGCAGGTACTCGTACTGCGCCCTGTCCCGGACTCCCAGCGGCATAATCACGTCCACGTCCAGTTCCATGGCGGCATGGGCGCGCCGCACCGCCTCCTCCTGCGAGCCGCCCTCGACACCACGGATGCCGTCGTTGCGCGCAATGATGAGGAAGTCCTTACTCTTACGCGCCTTCAGCGCGTACTCCAGCCGCTGCTGGTACACGTCGATGGGCACGATGTGCTCCAGGCCACGATGATAGGAGACGCGCTTGGGGTAGAACTGGTCCTCGATGTGAATCGCGGTTATGCCCGCGTCCTCCAGCGTCTCCACCGCATGCATCACGTGCACCGGGTCGCCGAAGCCGGAGCCCGCGTCGAGGATGACTGGCAACTCGTACCGCACGCCCTTCGCCACCGTCTCGCCCACCTGCGCCATCTGAGTCAGCGACGTCAAGGGCTCCGTGGTGCCGAGCACCGTGCCCGTCTGGGAGCCGGGAATGTACAGCGTCTCGAATCCCATGTGACGAAACAGACGGGCGGTGATTACGTCGTAGGCGCCGGGGGCGACCACCATCTTCCCCGATTCCAGGTCTCTCCGCAAATTGGGGTTTGGCATCTCTTGTCCTTACATACTGCGTCCCCTCTCCCGTTGTGGGAGAGGGGACGGGTGAGTAGATAGGGGATGGGTCCTTAGCTTACCGGCTCCGGCAGACCCCTCTCCTGGATCATCTTGCGCACGTAGGGATAGAATCCGCCTGCCCTGAGAATCTGCATCGGCGGCGTGTCCTCTGCCCAGGCCTCGCCCGTCAGGGACGTGCCCTTGGTCAGGTTCTTGACCTCGCCGGTGTTCATGTTGATCTCGGCGATGTCTCCCTCGTCGAACAGTTCGGTCACGCCCTTGCACCACAGTGTGGGCAGCGCGCTGTTGACCGCGTTTCGGAAGAAGATGCGTGAGGTGGACTCTGCGATGATGGCGCCGACGCCGTTGCGCTGGATGGCCTGCGCGCCGTTGCGGCTCGAGCCGCAGCCGAAGTTGACTCCGGCCACGATGATGTCGCCCTCCTCTACCTCGTCGGTCCAACCGGGGCGGTTGGCGTGGAAGCACCACTTGTGCGGCGGCTTTCCCAGCCCGCCCCCGGCGAGCACCTGCGCGCCGGGCATCATCAGGTCGGTGCTGATCCGGTCCCCGAACTTCCACACCTTCCCCTTGTAAATCAGATCGTCAGCCATGTTCGAAGCTCCTTCTGTTGTGTGTAAGGGCCTATCCGACAAGTCCCTTCCCCCTCGCAGGGAGATGGTCTATCCGGCAAGTCCCTTCCCCCTCGCAGGGGGAAGGTTAGGATGGGGGTGACTAACCCGTTATCGGATAGGCTCTAAGTACGATTCCGGCTCGCCGGCCTACAGGAACTGCCGCGGGTCGGCGATGTGGCCCTTGACGCAGGACGCCGCCACCACGGCGGGGTTCGCCAGGTACACGAACGCGTCCGGGCTGCCCTGCCTGCCCTGGAAGTTCCGGTTCGTCGACGCGATGCAAACCTCGCCGTCGCCGAGTACGCCCATGTGGCCGCCGTAGCAGGGGCCGCACGTGGAGTGCTCGATGTTGGCGCCCGCGTCCGAGAAGGTCTGCCACAGTCCGGCGTCCAGCACCTCGCGCCACACGTTCATCGACGCCGGGCTGCACAGCAGGCGAACGTCGGGATGAATCTTGTTGCCCTCCAGAATCCGCGCCGCCATCTGGAAGTCTTCCAGCCTGGCGTTGGTGCAGGAGCCGATGAGACCCTGGTCGATGCGGATCTTCTCTGCCTCGAGCTCGGTGATCCCCTTCACGTTGCCAGGGTCGTGCGGGCAGGCTACCATCGGCTCTATGCCGGTGATGTCGAGCGTGAACTCGTCCTCGTATTCGGCGTCGGCGTCGGCGAAGACGGGCGTGTAGGGGCGGTTTATCCTGCCGCGCAGGAAGTCCTCCGTCTTCTCGTCGTACTCGAAGATGGTGAACTTCGCGCCCATCTCGACGCCCATGTTGGAGACCGTCCAGCGGCTGGCGAGGCTCATCTCCTTGGCCACCGGGCCGGTCATCTCCATCGACTTGTAGAGGCCGATGTCGGTGCCGTACTTGCCGGTTATGGTGAGCACCACGTCTTTGCCGACGATGAACCCGTCGGGGCCGGGGTACTCGCCCACGATGTTCCACTTCTGGCTTTCGGGCACCCTGAACCAGTACTCGCCGAAGATGTGACCCAGGATGCTGTCCATCGCGGCGTTGGTCACGCAGGCGTTGAAGACGCCGCCCGCCGTGGAGTGCGAGTCCGGCATGGGGATCAGCTCTCCCGGAGCTATCATGCCGTTCTCCGGGAACACCTGGTGCAGGATTCCCTGTCGCCCATAGTCGAAGAAGTTCTTGATGCCGTACTTCTTCACGTTCTCGCGCAGCTTCTTCATGTTGTTGGCCGCCGCGATGTTCGGCGGCGGAGCCTGGTGGTCCTCGACCACGTAGGTCCTGTCCTTGTTGAACAGCCTGTCGACGTCCAGTTCGGCCAGCGCCTCCGCGGGTATGCCGACGGAGGCGTCCACCTTGCACCACAGGAACTCACCCGGCTTCACCTCGTCCCTGCCCGCGTGGGCCGCCAGAATCTTTTCAGCGATTGTCATTCCCATACGTCACCTCTCATCTCACTCTGTCTTTGCTCCGTTGTTGCGTACACCCTTGTCAAACGGCCCTCACCCCGGTTGGAGGAGGGACCGCAGCGATGATTCAGACCTTAACCGGAGTCCTGGAGACCCTGGGGTCGTAGCCGCCAATGGAGTCCTCGTACTTCTTGAGTTGCTCCTCGGGCAGATACATCTCCTCCCACTCGGCGACCTCGGGGAAACCCACCAGGTCGAACATGTGGGGCATCTCGTACTTGTAGTTGTTCGTGATTCGCCGCTGGTAGTCCTTCAGCGCGTCCGGGCCGTCCATGTACGACTTCGCGTACTCCCAGGATCCTTGCACGCCGGGTCCGCCTACCAGCCCGGGGTTGAACGAGGCCGACCAGCCCCATTCCTGGAGTTGCGCCGGGGTCGGCTCGGGGTCGATGTAGCCCATCGTGCCCATCAGGGGACCCTCAACCTCGGCGCGAACGGTCAACATCTCCTCCACGGATGTCAGCGCCTCCGCGTACAACACGTCCACCCCCACCGCCTTGTAGGCGTTGAGGCGCGTTATCAGCTCGTCCAGCGAGCCGCCGGTCACGCCGCGCGCGTCGCAACGCGCTATGATCACGAAGTCCGGGTCGATTTCCCTCTTGGCGTCCACGGCCGCTTTGTACTTTCCGACGGCCTCATCCAGGGGGATGACCTCCTTACCCTTGACGAATCCGCACCGCTTGGGGAAGGGCTGGTCCTCGACGTGGATCCCCGCGACGCCTGCGCGCACGAAGCTCGCGACCGTCCGACGCACGTTGATGGCCGTGCCGAATCCCTGGTCGGAGTCCGAGATCAGCGGGATGCTGATTGCGTTCGCCATGCGCTCGGCGTTCTGCACCATCTCGGTCATGGTGATCAGGCCCGCGTCCGGGATGCCCAGCACGTAGGCCGCTGTGGTCGCGCCGGACATGTAGGCGCACTCGAAGCCGGTTGCCTCCGCGATCTTGGCGTGCAGCGCGCAGCCCCCGCCCGCGATTACGAACACCTCTTCCCTGTTGAAAAGCTCCTGGAGCTTCGTTGTCTTCCGCAAATTCTCCTCCTCTGCTTGCTTAGGGCCTATCCGATATGTCCCTTCCCCCTCATCGTTGTAGGGGCGGGTTTGCAACCCGCCCGCCTCCGAGTCCCTTCCCCCTCGCAGGGGGAAGGTTTAGGATGGGGGTGTTGACACGGTTGTCAGATAGACTCTTGGCTGATTTCGTACCAGGAAATTCCCGGGCGCCACCATCGAATGGCCCGCCGCTAGACGACGCCGTACTCGCGCTCCATCTCGTACACACGCGGCAGGCCCAGCATGTCCGTCAGGCCGTCCCGCTGGCCGTTGCGATGCACCGTGCCGCTCTCCTTGAGCTCGGTGAAGGCGTCGGTCACGGCATTGTAGATTGCGCCCAGGGTGTTGCCAGTGATGTTTATCTTGAAGCCCATGTCGGCCACCTGGGGCGTGGGCCGGAGGCCGCCGTTGTAGAAGCGCGGAAGGTCCGCGAGCTCTCGCGCGTAGGTCACCAGTTCCTCGTCCGTCCGAATCCCATCCACGAACACCAGGTCCGCACCCGCGTCGTGGTATGCGCGGCACCGCTGTATGGTGTCGTCCCAGCCGTTCACGGCCAACGCGTCGCACCTGGCGATGATCACGAAGTCCTTGTCCTGCCGGGCGTCCTGCGCCGCACGCAGCTTCTGCACGTGCTCCTCGACCGGCACCACCAGCTTGCCCTCAAAGAAGCCACACTTCTTCGGGAACACCTGGTCCTCGATGTGAATCCCCGCCACTCCTATGGACTCGTACTCGCGCACCGTGCGCCAGGTGTTGATCGGGTTGCCGTAGGCCGTGTCGGCGTCGCAGATAAGCGGAATGTCGATGGCCTGGGCTATGTACTTCGCGTTCTGCACCATCTCCGTCTGCGTGACGAGGCCGACGTCGGGATAGCCGCGGGCGGCGGCCGTGCCGAACCCTGTCATGTACACGGCATCGAAACCGACCTTCTCGGCGATCTTTGCCTGAAATGCGTCGAAGGTGAAGGGCGCGACGACGAGGCCCTCATCCATGAGCTTCCGCAGCTTGGTGGTCTTGTTCAAAGTGTCCTCCATAAGTGTTCAGGGCGGCCCTGCCGCGCCGTTCTGGATTGTCGCCAATTCTATTTGCGCGCCTATTCCGTGTCAAACCTGCCGCGACGCTGGTTGAGGCGTTGAATGACGCGACCGATTTCGCACTTCGCTTTGTAACGGTGGATTATCAAGATCCCCTCTCCCCTTGTGGGAGAGGGCTAGGGTGAGGGGGTGTTCGAGCCTTCACTACCCTCACTGCCGAATGTCCAGGCACTCCTGCGTCAGCACTCCGGTAACAACGCTCAGCCGGTCGCCGTACTCCGACAGCTCGATCAGCCGCTCCACCGAGTAATCGCCGTAGTTCCTCGCCACCTGGTCGTGCCTCGCCCCCAGCACCAGCACATCCACGCTGGCGACCATGATCGCCCCGCAGCACATCGGGCACGGCTCGAAAGTGGTGTACAGCGTGCTGCCCGACAGGTCGATCTCGCCAGTGTCCCTGATGGCGACGACTTCGGCGTGCGCCGTCGGGTCCGACGTCGAATTGACCTCGTTGCCGCCGCGCCCGACTATCTCGCCATCCCTGACCACAATCGAGCCAACCGCCGAATTGCCCGCTGCGCCGCTCTTCGCGGCGTCCTCCAACGCGATTCTCATCCAATCCTCGTGCGATCGGGTCATTATGCGAACCTCCTCATGTGCGCCTATCTGAAAACAGCCTCCGCGATCCGCTCCAGTTCGTTGCCCATTTCCTCTTCGGTCTCCATGTACTCGGGACGCACTACCACCCCGTTCGCGCCCGCCTCGATGTACGTCTCGATAAGGCCGCGGTCCGCGGGTTGCCCGGACACCGTGATGGTGAGCGACGCGGGGTCGCGCCCCGCCTCGCCCGCCAGCGCGTCGAGTTGCGCGCGCGCCTCGCGCAGCCGCTCCGGCGTGATGCGGTTCGGCAGCCAGCCGTCGCCCCACGCCACGATGCGGCGCAGCACGTTGCGCGCCATGCCGCCCAGGATGATGGGGGGATGCGGCTTCTGCGCCGGCTTGGGGTAGCATCTCACCGGAGGAAAATCGTAGTACCGTCCGTGGAACTCCCCCTCTTCCTCCGTCCAGAGCACCTTCATCGCTTCCACCGCCTCGCGCACTTGCGTCCAGCGATGGTCAAAGTCGCCACCCAGCAGTTCCGTCTCCTCCCTGTTCCAGCCCGCGCCCACGCCGAACAGAAACCGGCCGCCGCTGAGCAGGTCCAGCGTGGCGACCTCTTTGGCCAGCACCAGCGGGTTGCGCTCCGGCACCAGCGTGATGCCCGTGCCCAGCTTGATGGTGGACGTCGCGCCGGACGCCTGCGCAAGCGCGATGTACGGATCGGCGAAATGGGAGTACGTCCAGGGAATCACACCGTCGTCCGAGCCGGGGAACGGACTCGCCGAATCCACCGGCATAACCGGATGCTCGCCATACCATAATGAGTCGAATCCAAGCTCCTCCGCCTTCCTCGCCATGAACGCCGCGTTGATGGTGTATGCCGGCAGCGGCATCGACACGCCAATGCTCATATCAACCTCCGAAATCTCAATACGTTCACGAGGCACATTGTGAAGGTTCGCGCTGCGCATGGCAAACCGGCGCCATCAATTCCCCCTGCTCTGTCCTCATTATTGCCCAGTCACTGCCCCCCCGAACGCTCCAACGCGCACCTCCGGCCGCACCCCTTTCGCCCAGACTCGCTCCAGTCTAGCCACCGTACCTCGAAAAAAGCGTCACTCTACTGCGCCACCCGTGCCCAGTCCCTGGCACGCACACGCGCAGCCGATGCTCAACCCCATCCCCACGCCCGCGCAATTTCTTCCCACGATTCCGCCCTCATCCGGCATTTTCGCTAACCCCCTTGAAGTAAGCGCACATCCGTGCTACCCTCATTCTCGGTAAGGGCAGGCTTCAAACCCACCCGTGGGACCGACCCCACGGCCCCGAGAGCCTACCCCTGGCGGGTTCAGGACCCAGGCATCCGTAGAGGCATCCCTTGTGGGTGCCCTGTGGCAGCGAAGACACGGCTGTTTGGCCCCGTTCGCCTCCTGTCTTCTTCTGCCACGCGGCGCGACACTTATGCCCTGAATTGCCCACGCCAGCATTACAGAATTGAGCGGGACCGCCGACTCTCCCAGCTACGAACCTAACAGAAAGTCGCGGAATCTAACACTTTTCGCTATCGCGCCAGAATCCGGATTTAGCTCGATTAACTATTGACAAGCGGGAATCGTTGCAATACCTTAAGGGCGAAAATGGATTTAGAATAATTCTAACTTGCGGGTATGGGGCCTAAAGCCCTGTAAGTACACGAAAAGGCAAGCGGATTTGACCGCCACCGAGAAACAACGGCTGCTTGAGATGCGGGCCGCCCTCAAACGCCGGGGCACCCGCCTCACCCCACGCCGCGACAAGATGCTTGAGGTGCTCGTCTGCAGCGAGAGCCATCCCAGCGCCAGCGAGATCCACGAGGAAGTCAGGCGCTTTCACCCCCGAACCAGCCTCGCCACCATCTACAACACCATCGAGCTCCTCAAAGAGACCGGACAGGTCCTGGAGATCGAGTTCAGCGGCGCCGCCAACCGCTACGACGGCAGGCGCAGCCACCATCACCCCCACCTCATTTGCCTGCACTGCGAGAAGATCGAAGACCTGGATTCCGTTGACCACGACGATCCGTTGGACGACCTGTCCAACGTAGCGGGCTACGAAATCACGGGCCGCCGCATGGACTACTACGGCGTGTGCCCGGAGTGCCAGTCTGGCCGAACGGTGCAGCCCTGACCTGGGCTGCCGCATCCGGGAAGGAAGGGGGTGACCATCCCTCGAAACGAAAACGAATCTTCCGCGACAGGCACAACTAGCGTTAACCATTGCAGAGAGAGAAAGGAGGAGAACTGATGGCCAACAAAGAAGACATCGCCCTTATGTCTCACTTGATGCGGCGTGCCGGCTTTGGCGCTACCCGTGACGAGGTCGAGGCAAGGGTCGAGAAAGGCTACGAGGCCACCGTCGAGGAGCTGGTCAATCCGACCGCGCCGCCGGTGGACGTGATCGAGCTCTACCGATATCACCCGGGCACCGAGTTCCCGGCACAGCACTACGCGGGCGGCCAGGCCCACTGGCTCTACTACCTGCTGAACACCCAGCGACCTCTCGAAGAGAAGATGGCGCTGTTCTGGCATCACGTGTTCGCCACCGGCAACGGCAAGGTGGACAACTGCGACAACATGATCGACCAGATCGACATGTTCCGCGACCACGGGATGGGCAACTACCGCGACCTGCTGGTGAAGCTGGCCAGCAACCCTGCCATGATCTTCTGGCTGGACAACAACGAGAACCACAAGAACGCCCCCAACGAGAACTGGGGCCGCGAACTGCTGGAACTCTTCTCCCTCGGCGTGGGCAACTACACCGAGACCGACGTGTTCGAGTGCTCCCGCGCCTTCACCGGCTGGACCATCGCCGCCAAGATTCCCAGGTTCCCGTACGGCAGGCACCCCTGGTCGTTCGAGTTCAGGCCCGAGGACCACGACTTCAGCGAGAAGACGTTCCTGGGTCAGACCGGCAACTTCGACGGCGAGGACATCATCGACATCGTCGTAAGCCAGGAGGCGTGCCCCCGGTTCATCTCGCGCCACCTGTACAACTTCTTCGTGGCGGACGAGCCGCAGGTGCCGGCGTGGGACATCGAGGAGCCGAGAGACCCCGAGGCCGTCAAGCTGCTGTCCAAGGTGTTCGTAGACTCCGGCTACGAGATTAGGCCGGTCCTGAAGACGCTGTTCAACTCCGACTTCTTCAAGGAGGCGATGTACCAGAAGGTCAAGAGCCCCGTCGAGGTCGTAGTCGGAACCCTCAGAATGACCGAGGATCTGCTGGGCGCCGATCCCCGCCTCGAGGAGATGGCCAACCATGCCGGCTACATGGGCCAGGAGATACTGGACCCGCCGAGCGTGGAAGGCTGGCACACCGGCAGGGAGTGGATCAACAGTGGTTCGCTGGTCAAGCGAGTGAACTTCGTGGCTGACCGCGTGAACGACGTCGACCTTCCGGGCGTGCAGAGCATGATCCGGCGGATAGCGGGTTCCAACGGACAGTCGATGAGCGCCGAGGCGCTGGTCGACCACTGCCTGGACCTGATGGGGCCGATAGAGGTCGCCGAGTCAACGAAGGCGGAGTTGGTCACGAACGTGGAGTCCGAGGGCGCGATCTCCTGGGCGACGGACGCGGACTACGCGAAGTCGTCGAGGCGCGTGGGCGAGACGCTGGCGCTCATCGCCGCCACCAGGGAGTACCAGTTCGGCTAAGCCGGCAAATCACGAAGTAAGCAAGGCAGCAAGCCAAAGAAGGAGAAGGAGAATGGCGAAGACGAGCAAGCCACCTGTGATAGTCGTGCTTCAGCTGACGGGCGGGAACGACTACTTCAACACCATCATCCCGTACACGGACCAGAACTACTACGACTCGCGGCGCTCGCTGCAGATCCCGCAGCAGCGCGTGCTCCAGTTGGACGACGAGGTCGGAATGCACCCGGCCATGGGCCCCATGAAGGACATCTACGAGTCGGGCCAGATGGCGATAGTCCACGGCATCGGCTACCCGAACTCCCCGCGGTCGCACTTCCGCTCAATGGACATCTGGCACACCTGCGAGCCCGACAAGGTCGGTACCGAGGGCTGGCTGGGCCGTGCACTGCGCGAGATCGACCCCGAGGGCGAGAACCCCATCACCGGCGTTAACGTCGACCAGGCGCTGCCCAGGGCGCTCGTCGCCCCCGGCGTTTCCGTAGCGTCCGTCGCCGACCTCACCACCTACGGCCTGCTGACCAGCATCGAGCAGGAAGAGCAGCGCAACAAGGTGCTCGAGAGGTTCGCCAACATGTACGGCCCGGCCGTTGGCACAGGCCAGGTAATGGAATACCTCGGCCAGACCGGCCTCGACGCGCTCAAGGGTGCCGACATCCTCAAGGTCGCCCCGCAGCAGTACGAGTCCACCGTCGAGTATGCGGAGAGCCCCGTCGCGAAGAAGCTCCGAGACATCGCGATGATTCACACCGCCGACCTCGGCACCCGCGTCTTCTACACCAGCCACGGCAGCTTCGACACCCACGCCGCGCAGGCCGCGACCCACGCCCAGCTCTGGACGCAGGTCTCCGAGGCCATCGCGGACTTCTGGGACGACCTCCGCGAGCACGACGCCGACGAGAACGTGACGATGTTCCTGTTCTCCGAGTTCGGACGCCGCGTCCGCGACAACGGCTCCGGCACCGACCACGGCGCCGCCGGCGTAGCCTTCGCCATCGGACCCAACGTCAAGGGCGGTATGTACAGCAACTACCCGGACACCCGCCCCGAGGCGCTTGAGCAGGGCGACCTGGTTCCCAACATCGACTACCGCGGCGTCTACTCGACGATGCTCGAGGACTGGATGCACCTGGACGCGGCTCCCATAGTCAACGGCCAGTTCGAACAGCCCAAGTTCATCAAGAACGGCGGCTAGCAAATAGCAATCGCACCAGGCGGGGGCGGCGACTACGCTTCCCCCGCTCATACCCACCTCGTGCGGCCAGTTGAGGCCGCGCGGCGGGTGGTGCGCGTTTCAGGAGGCGTGATATGCTAACTACTACGGTGGCCGGCCGCACCTGGAGCTTCAGCCACGCGATAGGCCGGGGCGCCGCAGCCGGCGCCGGATTCGCGAACCCATACGACATGGCCTTCGCGCCGGACGGCTCCATATACGTGCTGAACCGCGGCACGGAGCGCGTCGGACAGGGCGTCCAGCTCGGCGAGAACAAGCGCATCGGCCTTGTGACCCTCGACCAGGAGTTCATCGGCGACTTCGCCAAGAAGGACTTCATGTGGCCGGTGGGCCTCGCGGTGGACGGCGACGGCCAGGTTTACTGCTCCGACGAGTACGACAACCTGGTCATCATCTACGACTCGGACGGACAGCGCGTCGGCCAGTGGGGCCACGCCGGCTCCGGCGAGGGCCAGTTCCTCAGCCCGGCGGGCATCCAGTTCGACGCCGACGGCAATCTGGTTGTGGTGGACAGCCGCAACGACCGCGTGCAGAAGTACACCAAGGACGGCAAGTATCTGTCCGGCTTCGGCGGCTCCGGCAGCGGCGACGGCCAGTTCAGGCGGCCCTGGGGACTCACGATCGACAAGGACGGCGCCATCTACGTCGCCGACTTCGGTAACGACCGCGTGCAGAAGTTCTCCGCGGACGGCGAGCACCTGCTCACCTTCGGCTCCTCGGCTGATGAAGGCGGCGACCTGAGTCACCCGTCCGACGTGGCGGTGGACAGCGAGGGCGACGTGTACGTCGTCGACTTCGGCAACAACCGTGTCCAGATTTACGAACCCGAGGGCGACATCATCACCGCTCTCTACGGCGACGCGCTGGAGTGGTCCAACTGGGCCCGCGAGGTCGTCGAAGCCAACCCCGACGTCGTCAAGGCGTACCGCAGACTCAAGGACATGACCCCAGTGGGCCGATTCGCCCGCCCGGTCAGCATCCTCGTAGACTCCGAGGACCGCGTGATCATCAGCGAGACCATCCGCAACCGGCTCCAGGTCTACGTCAAGGAAAAGGACTACATGGACCCGCAGTTCAACCTGTAGGCAGCGGGACCGTCCACCAATGGCAAGAATAGCCACGAGTGGAAGCGGGCCGCCCCCGGCATCGGAGGCGGCCCGTTAGTATCTCTCAGAGCCTGCCAAAATCCGGCAGAGACGCGCCGATTAGCGGCATGGCGTAGCGCACGAACCGCGACGTGACCCGACCCGCGTCCGCGTCGAACATCTCCGGCGGCATCCGCCTGACGCGGCCGGCGACCTCGGCCAACGGCGCGAGGCCGGTCTCGACCGCGTACTCCGGCCCGTCCACGCGCCGTAGTGTGACTATCTCGTCGGTGTGTCCCTCCAGCGCGTAGCGCACGGCGGCGCGGCCCACCAGCTCCGCCTCGCGCGCGTCCACTTCCGACACGCACGCGACCAGCGAGCGCTGGATAGTGCCGGGCGCCTCGTGCCGCGCCCGCACGCCCAGTCGCCGCGACACGAGCCGCGCCAGGTGACGCGCCGGGCTGTCGTAGTAGGCGTGGCCGAAGTCGTCCACGTGCCAGGGCTCGTCTCCACCGAGCGGCCCGTCCGGCCCGCGCACGCTGTCAGACACCACCGCCACGGCGAAGCCGAACCGCCGCAACGCCTCCTCGATCGCCGCGACGAAGGCACCCTCGTCCACAGGCACCTCCGGCACGCACACCAGGTGGGGCGCGTCGCGCTCCTCCCGCTTGCCCAGCGCCGACGCCGCCGCGAGCCAGCCGGCGTCGCGGCCCATCACCTCCATCACCGTCACCGGCGCCGCTACGCCCATGGCCTCCGCGTCCCGGCCCGCGCCCATCGTCGCCAGCGCCACGAATCGCGCCGCGCTGCCGTATCCCGGCGTGTGGTCGGTGAGAACCAGGTCGTTGTCGATGGTCTTGGGCACGTTCACGACCCGCAGATCGTAGCCCGACGCCTGGGCCGCCAAGCCCAGCGTGTGGCCCGTTTCCGCCGAGTCGTTGCCGCCGATGATGAAGCACCCGGACACGCGGCGGGCGGACAGCGTTTCCAGGATTGCGGGCAGGTCGTCGTCCCTGAGCTTGCGCCGGGTGGAGCCGAGCGCCGCGCCGGGCGTCGCCTCGACTCGCCGCCAGTTTTCTTCCGATACGGCACCGAGTGGGATGACGTCACCAGCCAACAGGCCCTCGACGCCGCGCCGCGCGCCGTACACCTCGCCGAACGCGCCGCTCACTTTCGCCTCGCTCACCACGCCCGCCAGGCTGCGGTTCAGCACCGGCGTGGCTCCCCCGGACTGCATCACCAGGGCGTTTATGGGATCGGCGGAGCCGCTCACCGGGCGGTTCCGTCGAGCAGATTTGCGGCGGCAGCGGCGGACGCGCCTGTTGCGGCGCACGCGCGAGCGGCTATGATAGACCAAACCCCATGGAGGTTGAGAATTGGCTGAACTACGGCGCTCCGTGTCCCCCGCGGCGGCATGGTTCCTCTACTCCGAGAGCGGCGACCCGATGGGCCGCGTGTACAGGCAGACCGACGCGGAAGCGGAGCCTGCGCCCGGCGAGCGTTTCCGGGCGGAGCACGGCCGCGGCACGCTGGAGGTGGTGAGCTTCGAGGAGCTGTCCAGCGCTTGCATCTTGAGGCGCTTCAGGGTGGTGGTGCGAGAGGCCGGCTGACCGCCGCTCACTCCAGCGCCGGCGCGACCTTCTCGGCGAAGTGCTCGATGGTGCGGACACAGTCGGCGGGATCCGGCGTGCGGAAGTCGAACGTGAGCTGGTCGATGCCTATCTCGCGGCATCGCAGCGCGTCGTCTATCACCTGCTGCGTGGTCGCTATCAGCGCGCCGCCGGTGCGCACGCCGCCGCCCTCCGTGAGTCCCAGGTCCGTGAAGAACAGGCTGCGCTTGAGCGAAATGGTGATGTCGGTCACGTCCCGCCCCGCCTGCTCGGCGTGGTTGGCCAACCGCGGCAGCATCGCCGCCACGAAGTCCGGCGTCTGTCGCGTGGGGTGCCAGGCGTCGCCGTACTTCGCGGTGCGTCGCAGCGCGCGGCCGGTGTGGCCGCCCACCCAGATCGGGATGTGCGGTTTCTGCACCGGCTTCGGGTACATCTGGACGCCGTCGAAGTCGAAGAACCGGCCATGGTACTCCGGCTCGTCCTCCGTCCACAGGCACCTCATGACCTCCAAGCACTCGTCGCTCATCGGCCCTCTGTCGGCGTAGGGCACACGCAGCGTGTCGAACTCCTTCTCCAGCCAGCCCACGCCCACGCCGCAGATGACCCTGCCGTTGGTAAGCACGTCCAGTGAGGAGAACATCTTGGCCTGCACCACGGGATCGCGGTACGGCAATATGATGACCGTCGAGCCTATCTTCACGTTCTTCGTCGCCCCCGCGACGAACGTCAGCACCGTCATCATCTCGTGGTACGGCGCGTCGGCTGGGCGCTGGAACGAGCCGTCCTCGGTGTAGGGGTACTGGTCCGTGCCGGCGGTGGGCAGCACGATGTGGTCGCCCGACCAGATGGACTCGAAGCCGAGTTCGTCCGCTCGGCGCGCAAACGCCAGCAGCGCCTGGCCGTCCAGAGTCCCCGGTAGATTGAAGCCGAATTTCATAGTGGTTGCCTCGTTGCGCGGGGCTATTCGCCGTCCCCGTTCACTCTCTCTGATGAAGATTTCGAAGCCGCAGCGCGATAGGATGCCGCTCTGCCGTACCGTCGGATGGCTTCCGAGATGGGCGCGAGCTTTGATGGGCCGGAAAACATGCCGTAGTCCAGTATCTTCTGGACTTCTTCGACATCCATTGTAGCCAAATGCTTGAACACTCTGGGAATGGCGTTCGATCGGGACTTGGACGCTGGCGTTTCGATTTCGTACATCCGACAGAAATTGTCGACGTCGTGCCAAGATGGCAAAAAGCCCTTGTTCTCGAATCGCTTGGCAAGCTCGGCAATCGCCGGATAGCTGTCGCGATGAATGTTCATCTTATCGACGTATGCGCTCGCCGTTACCCTGGGCTTTCTCGGCGAAGCCTTCTTTGCGGGTCTGTCGTTGGATTGGGCCGCCGACCGCTGCGTAGCCTTGCGTGGGGCATCGTCCGTCGCAATTTCCCCCAACGACTTGAGAACTCGCCCCAGACCGTGTTCTTGCACAATGGGCCTAAGTGCAGCTTTGAGTTTGGAGTCTTTCACAGCTTAAGCCTCTTGAAGAGCTCGTTCGCGAACTGCGAGAACATCGGCAGAGCTTTCCCAGTCTGATTGTAGTTCCCTCTCATCATTTTGGGAAATCCACGAGAATACTTCAGTTCATTCTCGAAGATGCACCAGTTATTCGCCGCTGCGTCTTGGAGAATCTCTTTCCGAGATTCTATAGTTTCCGGCGGGACATTCTGGGTGCTGGCCTGATAGTCCGAGAAATCATTGATGACGACGCCAATCACATCAATCCGATGCACTGGGTTGGCTCTCTTGAACGATTCGAGAGAGTCACTCAGTAGGGGCAGAGGTTGGCACGGTGGCACTTGGCGGCCTGTAGCCCCTGAACACCTCAACGATTGAAGGTTCCCCTGAACTGATGAAGTCCGTATAGGCGCTAGCCCTCATCAGGGCTTGAGACAGATTAGATTGCGGATCCAGGTCGACCGCCAGGACATCGAGATTCCTCGTTCTGGCCGCGTGGCGCGCGAGCAACGCCGCGACGGTCGTCTTGCCGACGCCGCCCTTCATGTTGATTACGGAAACGCAAATGGGCCCGCTCTCGGCCATATAGTCTCCCAGAGAGTTTAGGGGCGGGCCCACGCACAAGCGGCTGGCCCGCGCCATCCTGACTACTCAAACGTAAGCTCCGGCGATTTACCGTGCAACCCTATTGGTGTGCTCGTTTCTCACCGTATCGAGAGCAATCCCAAGTTGGCTTACCCGCTCACCATCGGATAGACGTGGCGGCTACGCGACATCTCCACCGGAATCTCGCTGCCCGTCCAGGTTTCGCCGCCGTCCGCGCTGGCGTAGAACTGGCCGTATCCGGCGCAGCAGAACACGTTGGAGGGCGCGGCCCGGTCGATGGCTATCTGGAACATCCGGCTCGGCGGTGTGCCGCCGATGTCGATGCGCTCCCACGTTTCGCCCACGTCGCGGCTGCGGAACAGCGCGCCCGCCTCCTGCGTGCCCTGCGGCGCGCCGCCTCCGCCCGCGCCCGCGGCCAGATACATGGTGCGCGGGTCGTCGGGCGCGACTATCAGCCCTCGGCAGTACGAGCCGCCCGGGAACATCTCGCCGAACCGCACGTGCTCCCAGTGGCCGCCGCGGTCTCGGCTTCTGAACATGGCGACCTGCGTGATGATGTACACCATGCCGGGCGCGGCGGCGCTCACCTGCACGCCGTGCAGGTCCACGGTGTTGTTGCGCACGTACAGGCCGTCCGTAATCGAGTCCCAGCTATCGCCGCCGTCCTTGCTGGCCAGCAGCCCACCCACCTCGACCGCGGCGTACACGTCCGACGGGTCGGACGGGTCGGCGGCGATGCCGATTACGCGCTTGGCGAGCGGCGGCATGTAGGTCGTGACGTCGGGATACTTGATGCGCTCAGTGTTCATCTGCCGCCAGGTCTCGCCGCCGTCCTGGGTGCGGTAGATGGCGCAGGGCTCGTAACCGGCGAATATCACGTCGGGGTCGGAGGGGTGGAAGGCGAGCGACCACACGTCCTGGCCGTCTCTCGGCGCCTCCAGCGCCTCCCAGTGTTCGCCGCGGTCGTCGCTGCGATAGACGCCCCGCTGTGTGCCGGCGTACAGAACGGACGGCTTGTCCGGGTGTACGAGCAGCGCGCGCACCTGGGGCTCCGGCGGCAGGCCCTTCTCGGCCGGCTCCCACTCGCCGCCCAGGGCCATGCGGTACAGCCCGCCCTCGGCGATGTTCTCGCCCTCGCCCCCGAGGCCGACGTAAACGTGGGTGGTGTGTCCGTTGGAGGTCATGGCTCACCTCTCCGATTCGTTATTCTATCTCCACTTTGGCCTTGACGGTTCAACTCACGAGGGGATCAAGCAGGGTAAGCTCGTTGATCCAGCGGAAGTCCCGCACATTGCGTGTTACCAGTGTCAGGTCGTGCTCCAAGGCTGTCGCCGCGATGATGGCGTCGCCCAGGCTCATGCGGCGTTGTTGGCGAAGCTTGACTGCCCTGTTTGCGATTTCGTCCGAAAGCGACAAAGTCGAAACTGTATTGAAGAACCCCTCGCAGAATCTCTCCTGCTTCTCGTCCAGGCCTTGATATCCTAGAACTTCGATGTAGGTCACAATTGATACGGCGACCTCTGAGTCGCCAATCAATCGAATCAATTCGTCCCTCTGGGTTGTTGCGGCGTAGATTACGATGTTGCTATCCAGCAGCATCGGTTAGTCGCGACCTGGGAGCGGTCGGTCTTTACGGATCTCTCTTTGCCAGGCTACGGGGTCCTCAATATCCGTGAAAGCTCCGGATTCCGCTAGCGCGCGCAGCGCGGCCACCGCCTTCTTGCGGTCGATAGGATAGGGAACCTGGTCTTCCGAAATGACGACCTTGACCTCGATTTGCCTGTCCGGGTCTATCTCAGGATGCGTTCCCATCCATTCCAGCCGTCCTTTGTACAGGACGGCCATGTATGTTCTTTCCATTTGTGAACCTCTTTCGGTTGGCGGCGTTCGGGCTGGGCGCATCCCGTCTTGTTCGCAGGATGCGCCCTCCGTTCGTCGCCCGGGTCGCTCCCTAGTCCGCCGGCACCGGCTCGGCGACTTGCGACGTGAACGCGGGCATCACTTCCTCGGCGAACTGCTGCATCTGCTCCAGGATGACGGACTGCGGAGTTCCCACCGGCTGGCTGACGCTGATGCGGTCGGTGCCCGGGTACAATTCCTGTATCCGCAGCAGCTTCTCCGCTATCAGCTCGGACGGCCCGCACAGGAAGCCGCCCGACTCCACCGCGCCCTCCAGCGTCGGTAGTCCCGCGTTCGGGGCCTTGGCCGGGTCGCTCATGTCCTCGATCTGCTGGTCGGTGAGCGCGCGCACCAGCCGCAGCGGGCCGAACATCTTGAGGTTCTCCTCGAAGTATCCGGCGGCTTCCTTGATGGCCTGCTCCTGGCTCTCCGCGATGTAGAAGTGGAAGCCGAAGCTCAGGCCCTCTCCCAGCTCCGCGTCGCGCCCCGCCCGGTGCTGCGCCGCCTGGAACGCCTCGATCACCTGGTGCATCGCGCCGCCCTCGGCCACGCCGCCGCCGATGATTCCCTGTATGCCGTGCTTCGCCATGAAGTCCAGCCCCCGCTGCGTCGCGCTCTGTATCGGCTGCCAGCACTCCACCGGCAACCGGAGCGGCCTGGGCACCAGCGTTATCTCCTCCAGGTCGTAGCCGCGATACGGCACCGACGGCGGTATGGTGTAGTACTTGCCCTTGTGGCTGAACGACCGCTCGTTGAACGACTTCATGATGATATCGACCTGCTCCTCGAACAGGTCGCGGTTGGCCGGCTGATCCAGCAGCGGCGCGTCGAAAGTCTCCACCTCGCGGGTGTGGTAGCCGCGTCCCACCCCGAACGTGACGCGCCCGCCTGTCAGGATGTCCGCGGTGGCGTAGTCCTCGGCAAGCCGCAGCGGATGCCACATCGGGGTGATGTTGAAGCCGCAGCCGATCCGTATCCTCTCCGTCAGGTGCGCCAGATGCACGGCGAGCATCAGGATGTTCGGGATGCACTCGTAGCCCTCCGGCTGGAAGTGGTGCTCGGCAAGCCAGAACGTGTCGTAACCGCAGCGATCCATCAGCTTGGCGATCGCCTCCGCCTTGTCGTATGCGGTCACGAGGTGCTCGTTCGGGAACACCCGGTCGTTCACCGCGGCGCCGCCGTATCCGACGTCCGTCATGTCCACGTGTCCGGCGTACAGGGTATCGAACTTGGTGATCATGTTTTCGCTCCTTTGCGGGCAACCACGAGGGTTGCCCCTACGGGTTCGTAGTGATCGCCGCTAGGCGTACTCCGCGCCCATCAGGCACGCCACGGGCCGGTTAGTGCGCTCCGCCTCCTCGAACGAAAGCGACAGCCGCCCCACGTCGTCGTCCGTCTCCACCAGGAAGTAGTCTATGCCCCAGGCGTTCAGCGTCGGTTCCGTTATCCGGCCCGCCGAGTCCGGCGTCTTACCGCGCCGCGTCCAGCCCCGGTAGCCAATGATAAGGACGATCGGCAGGTTCACGTCGACGCCCAGCCCGCGAATCGAGTCGCCCGCCTCGAACAGCCCGGTGTTCTGAATCAGCACCACGGGCCGTTTGCCGCCCACCCACAGTCCGGCGGCTATGGCAAGCGTCTCCCCCTCTCGGCAGACCGGCACCAGTCGCAGCGACTCCTCCGCCTGCATCTGCTCATACAGGTAGTTGGTCTCGCTGTCCGGCAGGCAAATCACGTGCGAAACGCCGTTCTTGGTCAGTTCATCGATGACGGGTCGTGGGGTCAATGCGGGTTCTAGCAACGGGAACGTCCTTTCGCCGACTGCCTGGGGGGAACCTGTGGGGCCGATTATATGCGCCGCGCACGGGAGGGTCAACTTGGCCGGCGGTCGATGCGGGCGGCAGTTAACGACCTAATCCGCCCCGCATTCTCCTTGACTATTAACTAAGAGAAATCTTAATTTCCTCCGAAAAGGCCACCACAAGGGTTGTTGACTGACGTTCACGCAATAACATTAAGAACCAAACCTGAAGTGTCGAGGCGACAAGAGGAAGAACGTTCCGTCCGCCGGGAGGAGCCGCCCGCTCCGACGTGTCGAGCCGACACTCCGCAAATTAGCCCGAGCGGCGCTCACCGCTCGGAGTATGGAGGTATTGTATGCAGGCCTACTGTCTCAAGTGCCGTGACCACCGTGACATCAGCGACGCCGAGCAGGTCAAGCTCAAGAACGGGAGGCCCGCCACGCGGGGCAAGTGCTCTGTCTGCACGGCCACGGTGTTCAGAATTGGGAAGGCGGCCTAGCGCCGGGCCGGGCGATTAGCCGCCCGTCTTGATTGGAAGCTCCGACGCGTGGAGCGTCGGAGCTCAATCTAGCCACAAACAAAGAGGCGAACCGCGATGGTCCCTTGAAGGGCCGCCCGGTTCGCCTCTTGTAGTGTACCGAGTCGCCGCTAGACGGGCGTGACGGCCCCGGAGTCGAGGTCGATGGTGCTCTCGCGCGTGCCTTCGCCGCCCATGAGGATCACCACGCAGGAAGGCTCGCCTCCCTCCGCCCACTGCCTGTGGATGTTGCGGGGCGCGTCGTACCAGTAGCCCAGGTCGCCGCGCTCGATGTGGTGGTCGGTCAGCACCTGCAGCTCCGCGCTGTCCGGGTCGCCGCCGTCATCCACCCTGGTCCAAACCGTGAACCGCTCCTTGCCCGAGATGCCGCACTCCAGCCCCCAGCGATGATGGGCGTGAACCGGCGTCGGCTCGCCGGAGGGGAACCGAGCAACTACCAGGCGGAAGCGCTTGTCCGAGTCCACGTGGAGGATGCGGCCTCCCAGCCCCGTGCTGCCCGAGCTGGCCTCGCCCTGCGACGTAAGATCGCCGCCCTCGGCCACGAGCTGTTGCAGCTTTGGCCCGAGCGACCAGATGGTTTCCATCGACACGCCTCTCTCGTTGAGAGCGACGTCGACGTCGGAAACGAAATCGGATACCGAATACGACATGAGAATACTCCTTCGCGGTCTTTGACTTCTCCGGCGGCGCGCCCCGCAAGCGCCCCGCCTGCGCTGCCGCCAATTCTACAACAAACCCGCACGAATCGCCCGGCGCCGGATCGTCCGCGCGCCGATTTCTTGACATCCCGTCTCGGCCCATAGTACCATTGCCGCCAAATTGAATAGTTGCAGCTCTTATCACGAGAGGCGGAGGGACCGGCCCAGTGATGCCCGGCAACCGGTTATGCTGGCATTAGTTGCCAGCGACGCGGTGCCAAGTCCGACGAGCGCCAAGCGCTCGAAAGATGAGAGTTTCCTTTCAGGTGAGAGCTTCCCCACGCAAACGGCGAAGCTCTTTTTTTGTTGCAGGAAGTCTGCCCCGGATCGCCCCGCTGCGCGCGCCTCCTCGTCCGACTGTGGACGACTCCCCGCCTCCAGTTTCGGCATTCGCACCTCCGAGCATAGTCACGCCTGTCCGCGCCGGATCGCGGACGAGCCTTCGCCGCAAGGACCGCTACTTGGACACCGACCAGAACGAATTTCGCCCCATCGGGTGGCAGGACGACGCCAGCGTCGCCCTGATCGACCAGACGCGCCTCCCGCACGAGGAGGTCTGGCTCCGGTTCGACGACTACCGCGGTGTAGTCGCCGCCATCGCGGAGATGCGCGTTCGCGGCGCGCCCGCTATCGGCATAGCCGGCGCATACGCCCTTTCCCTCGCCGCGCTGGACCTGGAACGTCGCGGCGTCGACGACCTCGCCGCCGCGCTGGACGCCCCCGCGAGGCTGATTCGCAAGGCGCGCCCCACCGCGGTCAACCTCGCCTGGGCGGTGGACAGGATGCTCGGAGTCGCCCGGACTGCCGGCGCAGCCGCCGCCCTCGTGGACGAGGCGAAGCGAATCCACGAGGAGGACGTCTCCGCCAACCGAGCCATCGGTCGCCACGGCGCGGCCCTGCTCGACGCCGGCGCGACGGCGCTGACGCACTGCAACACCGGCTCTCTCGCGACCGGCGGGTACGGAACCGCGCTGGGCGTCCTGCACACCGCGTGGTTCCAGGGCAGCCTCGCCGCGGTCTACGCCACTGAGACGCGCCCGCTGCTCCAGGGCGCACGCCTGACCGCATGGGAGCTCGACCACGCCGGCATTCCGTTCACGCTCATCCCAGACTCCGCGGCCGCCCACCTCATGCGCCTCGGCTCCGTCGGCGCGGTGATAGTGGGCGCGGACCGCGTAGCCGCCAACGGCGACGTCGCCAACAAGATAGGCACCTACGGCCTCGCGGTGCTCGCCAAAGAGCACGGCCTGCCGTTCTACGTCGCCGCCCCCACGAGCACCATCGACCTGGACGTGGAGAACGGCGACGACATTCCCCTGGAGCACCGCGCGCAGGAAGAGGTCACCAGCATTGCGGGCGTCCCCACCACCGTCCGGGGCGCGAGTGCGCTCAACGCCGCTTTCGACGTGACGCCTGCCGAGTACGTCAGCGCCATCATCACCGAGCGCGGGGTGCTCCGCGCGCCGTACAACCGGGCGCTGCGGCGTCACCCCCATCCTAACCTTCCCCCTGCGAGGGGGAAGGGACTATCGGGAAGTGCACCTACCCCTGTCGTCCCATCGAGGGAGAAGGGGCAAGTGGAGGCCGTTCATGGCCGAGGCTAAGCTCGCGTTCATAGGCGGCTCGGGCCTGTACGACCTCGCGGAGATTACCGACCGCGAAGAGGTTTCGGTGGACACGCCCTACGGCCCACCCAGCGACTCCATCGTCGTCGGGTCCCTCGGCGGCGTGCGAGTCGCGTTCCTGCCCCGCCACGGCAGAGGCCACCGCATCACTCCCACCGAACTGCCCGCCCGCGCCAACATCTACGCCCTCAAGTCGCTCGGCGTCGAGTGCATAGTGTCCGTGAGCGCCGTCGGCAGCCTGAAGGAGAGCATCCGGCCGCTGGACATGGTGGTGCCCGACCAGCTAATCGACCGCACCAAGTCCCGCCCGGCGTCCTTCTTCGAGGACGGCATAGTGGGCCACATAGCCTTCGCCGACCCGTTCTGCCCGAACCTGAGTCGCGAATTGGTCGCTGCCGCCTCCGGGCAGGGCGCAACCACGCACGAGGGCGGCGTCTGTGTGGTGATAGAGGGGCCGCAGTTCTCCACGCGCGCCGAGTCCAGGCTCTACCAGTCCTGGGACGCCGACATCATCGGCATGACCGCGCTGCCGGAGGCGAAGCTGGCGCGCGAGGCCGAGATCTGCTACGCCACCCTGGCCTGTGTCACCGACTACGACACCTGGCACGTCAGCGAGGAGGACGTCACCGTCGAGGTGGTCGTCGCCAACCTGCACCGCAACGTGTCTCTGGCCCGGGCGGTCATTCGCGCCATCGCGCCCGTCGCGGATAAGGCGCGCGACTGCGCGTGCGGCACGGCCCTGGCGAACGCCATCATAACCGCGCGAGACCGCATACCGGAGGACGCCGTCCGCCGGCTCGGCGTCATCGTCGAAAAGTACCTGTGAACTGCCACGCCCCGCCCTCACCCAGAGAGTGCGGGCGGCCACGAAAAGACAACGCAAGCAACACCAAGAGAGGTTGGAGGATTCGGAAGATGCCGAGAAGAGAGCCCGGGGAACCCTACTATCGGGTCGACTCCGATGAGGCCGCGACGATGTACGGGGACGACGACGCCGTATTCGTGGACGTTCGCCGCACCGACGAGTACATCGAAGGCCACATCAAGGGAGCCACGTTCATAACCCTCGACGACGTGATGGCGCGAATCGACGAGCTACCGCGTGACAAGAAGCTGCTGTTCATCTGCGCCGTCGGCGTCCGCAGCGGCCTCGCCTGCGAGATGGCCGCCGCCATGGGGTACGACACCGAGCTGCTGTACAACATCGACGACGGCACCCCCGCATGGATCGAGAAGGGCCATCCCACCAGCTACGGCGACGATGAGTAGCCGCACGCGAGGGGGCCGAATATGTCGCTGCTCGTAGTCGGCTCCGTAGCCTACGACACGGTGTCCACGCCCTACGGACACCGCGAGGACGCGCTCGGCGGCTCGGCGACCTATTTCTCCATCGCCGCCAGCTACTTCACGCCCGTCAGCGTGGTGGCCGTCGTGGGCGAAGATTTTTCACAATCGGACGTCGAGTCGCTCGATGCCAGAGGGATCGACACGTCCGGCCTGATACGGGCGCGGGGGAAGACCTTCAGGTGGGCAGGCGAGTACGGCCAGGACCTCAACTCGCGCGAGACTCTGGATACCCAGCTCAACGTGTTCGCGGACTTCTCACCCGCGCTGGAGGACCGACACCGGAGCGCGCCGTTCCTCTTTCTCGCCAACATCCACCCCGCGCTCCAACTCGACGTGTTGCGCCAGATGGAGCCGCGCCCCGGGTTCGTGGCGCTGGACACCATGAACTTCTGGATAGACGGCAGCCGGGACGACCTGTCGCGGATAGTGTCCGAGGTGGACGTGCTCTTCATGGACTTCGACGAGGTACGCTCCTTCGCCCGCGAGTCCAACGTGCTCCTGGCCGCGAGGCGCATACAGGGCATGGGGCCGCGCGCCGTCGCCGCCAAGCGCGGCGAGCACGGCGCGCTGCTGTTCGACGGCCCCTCCGCATTCGCCGCGCCCGCCTTCCCGCTGGAGTCCCCCGTCGATCCCACCGGCGCGGGCGACGCCTTCGCCGGCGGCTTCATGGGCTGCCTCGCCGCCACCGGCGACACCGGCCCCGACGCGCTCAGGCGGGCCGCCATGGTCGGAGCGGTCATGGGTTCGTTCGCGGTCGAGAGCTTCAGCGCCGACAAGCTCAGCTCCCTCACCCACGACGACATCGCCCAGAGGTACCGGCGGCTTGCCGACATCAACAGATTTCCCGACTCCGGCGGCAATCAGCTGCCCCGGAGAGTAGACAACTGACCGCGCTTTGCGGCAAACACGACAGGAGGATGAATTGACCAGTAGAACAACCACAGGAGACGTCGCCGACCTTTCGCTCGCCGGCGACGGCGTGCGGCGCATCACCTGGGCCGCGCGCGAGATGCCGGTGGTGCGACAGATACGCGAGCGGTTCGCCAGGGAGAAGCCCCTGAACGGGGTGAGGATAGCCGCCTGCCTGCACGTGACGTCCGAGACGGCCAACCTCGCGCTCGCGCTGCGCGACGGCGGCGCCGAGGTCGCGCTCTGCGCCAGCAACCCGCTCAGCACCCAGGACGACGTAGCTGCGGCGCTCGTGGCCGAGTACGGAATAGCCACCTTCGCCGTCCGCGGCGAGGACACCGACACCTACTACGCCCACATGACCTCCGCCCTCGAGACCCGCCCCCATCTCACGATGGACGACGGCGCGGACCTGGTAGCCATGCTCCACTCCTCCCGCACCGACCTGCTCGGCGACGTGGTCGGCGGCGCGGAGGAGACCACAACCGGCGTCATACGCCTGAGGAGCCTCGCCGAAGCCGGGCAGCTCCGCTATCCGATTGTCGCCGTCAACGACGCCGACACCAAGCACTTCTTCGACAACCGCTACGGCACCGGCCAGAGCACCCTGGACGGCATAACCCGCGCCACCAACATCCTGTGGGCCGGCAAGAAGGTCGTCGTGGCCGGCTACGGCTGGTGCGGCAAGGGCTTCGCGCTGCGGGCGAAGGGACTGGGCGCCCACACCATCGTGACCGAGGTCAGCCCTATCAGGGCGCTGGAAGCCGTAATGGACGGCCACCAGGTGATGTCGATGGACGACGCCGCCGAGGTAGGCGACGTGTTCGTCACGCTGACCGGCGGCATGGCCGCCATCGGGCGCCGCCACGTCGAGGCCATGAAGGACGGCGCGATCATGGCGAACAGCGGCCACTTCGACGTCGAAATCGACATCGGCGCGCTGGAGGAGCTGTCCGACGGCAAGCAGGAGGCCCGCCCCAACGTGGACGAATACCTGATGGGCGACGGACGCAAGCTCTACCTGCTCGGCGAGGGCCGGCTCATCAACCTCGCCGCCGCCGAGGGCCACCCATCGGCAGTCATGGACATGAGCTTCGCCAACCAGGCGCTCTGCTCCGAGTACATGGCCCAGACGGCCCACACCCTGGAGCCGCAAGTTTACGACGTGCCCCGCGACATCGACGAGGAGGTCGGCCGGCTCAAGCTGCTGTCCATGGGCGTCACGATCGACAGCCTCGACGAGGCGCAGCAGCAGTACCTGGCCGGCTGGCAGGCCGGAACTTAGAACCGAAACAAGCATCCCTTCCCCCATTGAGGGGGACTACCAAAAGTCCCTTCCCCCTTGACGGGGGAAGGTTAGGATGGGGGTGACGCCCGCGCCCCAAACCATTCACACGGGCGAAAAGGAGAAACGCCTTATGTCTCATAGCTTCAACAACGCGGAGTCGTACCTGTTCACGTCGGAGTCCGTCACCGGCGGACACCCGGACAAGCTGTGCGACCAGATTTCGGACGCGGTGCTGGACGCCATACTCGAAAACGACCCCATGGCCCGCGTGGCCTGCGAGGTCTGCTGCACCACGGGACTGGTCGTGGTGATGGGCGAAATCACCACCGAGACCTACGTCGACATACCGACGCTGGTGCGCGAGACCATTCGCGACGCCGGCTACACAGACTCGTCCATCGGGTTCGACTACCAGTCCTGCGGTGTTGTCGTATCGGTGAAGGAGCAGTCCCAGGACATCTCCGAGGGCGTCTCCACCGCGCTCGAAGTGCGCGGCGAGGTCGGCCCGGACGCCGGCGAATCGGAGGTCGGAGCGGGCGACCAGGGCATGATGGTCGGGTTCGCCTGCAACGACACCCCCGAGCTGATGCCCCTGGCCATCGCCCTGTCGCACAGGCTCTGCCAGCGCATGACCCAGGTCCGCGAGAACGGCCTGCTCCCCTACATGCGGCCCGACGGCAAATCGCAGGTCACCGTCGAGTACTCGCGCGGTGTCGCCAAGCGCATCGACACCGTGGTCATGAGCACGCAGCACAGCCCCGACGTGGAGCAGAGCGTCATCGAGCGTGACCTCATCGAGCACGTGGCGAAGCCGATTCTTCCCCCCAATCTCGTGGACGCCGACACCAAGTTCGTCGTCAATCCCTCCGGCCGCTTCGTCGTGGGCGGCCCTGTCGGCGACGCCGGGCTTACGGGCCGCAAGATTCTCGTCGACACCTACGGAGGATTCGCGCGGCACGGCGGCGGCGCTTTCTCCGGCAAGGACCCCACGAAGGTGGACCGCTCCGCCGCCTACGCGGCGCGCTACGTCGTCAAGAATATCGTCGCCGCCGGTCTCGCCGACCGCGCGGAAATCCAGGTGTCCTACGCCATCGGCGTCGCCACCCCGACGTCCGTGTCCGTCGAGACGTTCGGCACCAATAAGGTGCCCGACGCCAAGATAGTGGAGCTGGTGAACGAGCACTTCGACCTCCGACCCGGCGCGATCATCCGCGACCTTGGCCTGCGCCGCCCCATCTACAAGCAGACAGCCGCCTACGGACACTTCGGGCGCGACGACCTCGACCTGCCCTGGGAGCGCACCGACAAGGCCGAAGCGCTGCGGCAGGCGGCGTTCGAGGGCGTGGCCGGCGCGGCGGCCTCCGGCGACGCCTAGCCGCGCGGGTCCGGCCAATGCCTATACGCTTCGGCACCGACGGCTGGCGCGCCCTAATCGCGGAGGACTTCACGTTCGACAACGTGCGCCTCTGCGCACAGGGCGCCGCCGCCTACCTCAAGCGCGCCGGCCTCGCCGCCCGCGGCCTGGTCGTGGGCTACGACACGCGCTTCGCCTCCGACCGGTTCGCCGCGACGGTGGCGGGCGTGGTCGCCGCCAACGGCGTCCCGGTCTTCCTGTGCGACCGGCCCGCGCCCACGCCGGTGGTGTCCTACAACCTCGTCACCCTTGACGCCGGCGGGGGCGTCGTCATCACCGCCAGCCACAACCCGGCGGAGTGGAACGGCTTCAAGTTCAAGGCCGAGTCCGGCGGCAGCGCGCCCCAGGAGACCATCGACGAGCTGGAGCGTTCCATCGCCGAGGCCGCCGAGGACCCCGCCGGCATACAGGAGCTTTCCCTGCCCCAGGCCGAGGCGCGCGGCCTGCTCCAGTACGTCGATCCCGAATCGACCTACCTGGGCCACGTCGCGTCTCTCGTGGACCTACAGAGCATCCGCGACGCCGGTCTCAGCGTGGTGGTCGATTCGATGTTCGGCGCCGGTGCCGGATACTTCGACAAGCTGCTTTCGGGCGGCTCCACGAGCGTCACCGAGATCAACGGCGAGGCTAACCCCGCCTTCCCCGGCCTGTCCCAGCCCGAACCGCTGGCCCACAACCTCGGCCGCCTGCTCGCGCTAGTGCCCTCCGCCGGCGCGGACGTGGGCCTCGCCACCGACGGCGACGCCGACCGGCTCGGCGTGGTGGACGAGAACGGCAGGTTCCTGACCACGCTCGAAACGTTCGCCCTGCTCTGCCTGTACCACCTGGAGGTGCTCCACCGGCGCGGTCCCATCGTGCGCTCCATCACCATGACCAGCATGGTGGACAGGCTCGGCGAGCGGTACGGCGTCCCCGTCCACGACACGCCGATCGGCTTCAAGCACCTCGGCCCGGTGATGATACGCGAGGGCGCGCTGCTCGCGGGCGAGGAGAGCGGCGGCTACGCCATCCAGGGCAACGTGCCCGAGCGCGACGGCATCCTCAGCGGCCTGCTCATCCTAGACATGATGGTGCAGACCGGCAAGAGCCTGCCCGAGCTCCTGGAGATGCTGGCCGACATCGTAGGCCCGCACCACTACGACCGCTGGGACGTCGAGTTCGACGCCGAGGAGACCGCCGAGGTGCGCGAGCGGCTGCGCTCGGCCAGCATCTCGTCGCTGGCGGGTATGCGGGTGGACGCCATAGACACCCGCGACGGCTACCGCTTCGTGCTGGAGGGCGGCTACTGGGGCCTGGTGCGCTTCTCCGGCACCGAGCCTCTGCTGCGCATCTACGCCGAAGCCGACTCCCCCGAGACCGTCGAGGACCTGCTCGAAGAGCTCCGCGACATAGCGGGGGTGTAGCGGCGGGGCCAAGGCCTGGATGGAGGAGGATTAGCGCGGGTCGTCGGGTGGGTAGCGCTCATGTTGCGTCATAGAGCACCAAGCCTTCCTTCAGAGCGGGCTTGTATATCAGCGCGTGGCTGTCCTTGTACTGCTCCACATTGCCCGGGGATACGACGACTGCGTCCACAGCAACTCTGACACCGTGGAGCCGCTCGTATATCTGCGCCATGAGGCGTAGTTCATGGGAGCACTCCTTGACGATGAGCAAATCGACGTCGCTGTCCGGCCCCGCGTCACCGCGGGCGGTGGAACCGAACAAGATTATCTTCTCCGGGTCGGCCACCTCCACGATGCGCCTTACTATTTCGTCCAGGACGCTTTGCGATACGTTCGCCGACTTCAACACGGTTCCAGCTTTCTCCGTCCTCGCAGCCTTCCTTCTCCCCCGCAGACCTATGGACTTGGGGGCGGCGTCCACGTCCAGCTTACAGTGTCGCATCTTTCGCGCCGCGCGCCAAGCGCGGCCGCCGTTCGCTCCGTAACTGCTCAGATTCGCAATTCGGCAGACCACTCCCTGCCGTATGCCAGGCGCGCGTGGCAGGTGTACAATTGCGGCACACTACGCGCGCCCGAAGGTGACATGCCATGCCCATCATAGATGTAAACGACGCCACAGAAGTTCACGAGAACATAGACTCCATCTTCGCGGCGGACTCGCCCGATGCGCGGGTGCAGGCGCTGAGGCGACTGTTCGTCGAAACGCTGGACTTCGACCCGCAGTCCGGTGCCGTAAGCCTCGCCGGCGCGCCGGCGAACGTGCACCTGCCGGAAGTCGCCCGCCGCATAGCCGGACTGGAAGGCGTGCAGGTCGTTTACGTGGACCTGTCCGAAGCGGACCTGGACACCAACAGGGTCCGCAAGGCGGAGGCCGCCGCCGCCACCAAGATAGTGTCCGCGCAGATTGCCGACGACCCGCTGCTGGTGTTTACCAACAACGACGCCAGCCAGCTTCACTTCATCTACCCCGACTTCGCGGGCGCCCAGCCCACGCTGCGCCGCCTGGTCGTCGAGCGCGACCTGCCCCGCCGCACCGCAGTCCAGCAGGTGGCCAACATCTACCGCCAGTGGCGGGACACCGGCAGCATCCACACCGCGCTTGAGATGGCGTTCGACGTAGAGGCCGTCACCAGGGCGTTCTTCGCAGAATACAAGCGCGTATTCAAAATGGCGACGGAAAGCGTGGAGGGTTTTGAATCCAGCGACGAGGATGAAGCGGAGCGCAAGAAGCTGTTCGTCCAGACGCTGTTCAACCGGCTCATGTTCGTCTACTTCCTGTCCCGCAAGGGCTGGCTCACATTCGGCGGCGAGAGAGACTATCTCAACGCGCTGTGGCGCGGCTACGGGACAAATGCCGACCAGGACAACTTCTACAACACTCGGCTTACGCTGCTGTTCTTCTCAGGACTGAACAACCCACAGTCCCGCAATCTCATGCGCGACAACCCGGCCATGTACGAGGCTATCGGCGACGTGCCCTTCCTCAACGGCGGCCTGTTCCAGAAAAGCGAACTGGACGAACGCCGCGGCGTGGTGGTGCCGGACGGGGTGATAGAGCCTATCCTGGGCGACCTGTTCGACCGCTTCAACTTCACCGTCATGGAGTCCACGCCGTTCGACATCGAGGTCGCGGTGGACCCCGAGATGCTCGGCAAGGTATTCGAGAAGCTCGTCACGGGCCGCCGCGAAAGTGGCGCTTACTACACGCCGCGCCCGGTGGTGTCGTTCATGTGCCGCGAGGCGCTCAAGGGCTACCTGGAGGGGCAGGACACCGGCGCCGAACCAGACGCCATCGCCCGATTCGTGGACGAGCGCGACCCGGCGGGCATAGACCTGGCCCCCGCGCGTCGCGTCAGCCAGGCGCTGAGTGAGGTCACGGTGGTGGACCCGGCGTGCGGCTCCGGCGCGTACCTGCTGGGCATGATGCAAGAGCTAATCGAGTTGCAGAACACACTCTACAACGTGGGCGTGGACGCCAAGAGCCTCTACGACCTGAAGCTGGAGATAATCCAGCGCAACCTGTACGGCGTGGACTCGGACGAGTTCGCGGTCAACATCGCCATGCTGCGGATGTGGCTGTCGCTGGTCATCGAGTACGAGGGCGAACGACCCGAACCGCTGCCCAACCTGGACTTCAAGGTGGTGCGCGGCGACAGCCTGCTGGGGCCGGACCCCGGCCCCGACAACTACGGCGACCTGTTCCGATTCACGGCGCAGAGTGTGGCGGGCAAACTGGTGGAACTGAAGAAGCGATTTTACGAAGCCACGGACGATAAGGACGCGTTCAGGGCAGAAATCGAAGGCATCCGGGACGACCTCAGGGACGCCCTGGGGCAGACGCCACCGCCGGAAGGCGCGCTGGACTGGCGAATCGAGTTCGCCGAGGTGTTCGCACAGCGCGGCGGCTTCGACGTCGCCATAGCCAACCCGCCCTACATCCAGATGCAGAAGGACGGCGGCAGGCTGGGCCGGCTCTACAGGAGCGTCGGTTATGCCACCTTCGTCCGCACCGGCGACGTTTACCAGCTTTTCTACGAGCGCGCCTGCCAGTTCCTCCGGCCCTCAAGCGGCCTGCTGGCGTACATCACCTCCAATAGCTGGCTCAAGGCGGAGTACGGCAAGCCGCTGCGCCGCTACTTCTCCGAAAACCACAAACCGCTCGCGCTGCTGGAGCTCGGCAAGGACGTTTTCGACAGCGCAATCGTGGATACCGGCGTCCTGCTGCTCCGAACGGGCGGCGAGAGCGGAGCGTTCCGAGCATTGGACGTGGACAGCCTGCCCGGCGACGATTTCCCGCCCCAGGCGAGCGAGTGGGGGCGTGTGCGGCCCGACGGCGACGCGCCCTGGAGCGTCCTGTCCTCGCTGGAAGAGAGCGTCATGGACAAGATGCTTGAAAGGGGCACGCCGCTCGGCGATTGGGACGTGCGCATTAACTATGGCATCAAGACAGGCTACAACAAGGCGTTCATCATCGACGACGACACCAGGAATGCCTTGGTCGAAAGCGATCCGAAGTCGGCGGACATTCTCAAGCCGGTACTTCGGGGGCGCGACATCCAGCGCTACCGCGCGAAGTGGGCGGGCAAGTGGCTCATTGCGACTCTACCGTCACTAAACCTGTCGATTGACGACTACCCAGCGATCAAGGAATACCTACTTCTTTGGTTCGGTAAGGATCGTCTGGGGCAGACCGGCGCGACGTTGGAGGACGGAACGAAGGCCCGCAAGAAAACCGGACACGACTGGTTTGAGTTGCAAGACTCCATTGCCTACCATGATGAGTTCGGCAAAGAAAAGCTGCTCTGGATTGAGCTGGTCGATAGTGGGCGATTCGCCTACGACAACAGCGGCATATACGGAGAGGCCACAACCTTCGTGATGACCGGTGAGGGGCTCAAGTACCTGTGCGCCGCGCTGAATTCCTCGCTCATTCACTGGTTGTTGAAGCAGGTAGCTCCGACTTCCGGCATGGGAACATTGCGTTGGAAGAAGGTGTACTTGCAGGGAATGCCCATCCCCGAAATCCCCGCCACCGAGCAGCGCGCGTTCGTACGGCTGGTGGATGCCATCCTCGAGGCGAAGGACGCCGACCCCGACGCGGACACCAGCGGGTTGGAGTGGGAGATAGACGGTCTGGTGTACGACCTGTACGGGCTGACGGAAGAGGAAGGCACCGCCATTGAGCGCGCCCTGGGCCTGATTCACCAGACCGACGAAGAGGAGGACGCGGCCATAGCCCGCGCGATAGAGGAGGTAATCTCGGAGGAACCCCGCGAATACGTGAGCGAAGCCGAAGTCATGGCGGCCTTACGGGCACCGCGTGGAGGTTAGGTATCATCGCCGATTCCTCCGAGACCTGCGGCGAATAACCGGCAGTGCATTGCGGGGCGAGGTCGAACGCCGGATAGCAGACTTGGAAGCGGCGTCAATGCTGACCGAAGTGGCGGGCGTTCGTAGATTAACCTCAAGAAGAGGGCGATACTACCGAATCCGGCTGGGAGTCTATCGCTTGGGCTTCGCCCTCGTAGGCGATGTCGTTGTTCTTGTCAGATTCCGTCATCGGCGCCAGTTTTACCGGCGCTTTCCGTAGTTCGCATCTGCGGCACCAAGCTGTCGGTACAAGTCGCGGATGTGGGCGCAGACGCTGGGCGTCGTCCACACCGACTAGTTTGAGTTCCATAAGTCAATAGTAGCACATTGTATCTAATTCAGCGAAATGATATATTAGTATCTGCACCGAGTACGCACCATATTGCGTTCCGTTGAAGGAGGTTTGCAAAGATGAGACCTGATGTGTACCTTGCAATCGTCGTTGGAATAATTGTGTTCGCAATGGCAATCGCGAGCGGCGTTCTGCTGTGGGCTGCTCTTGGCGGAGTGGCAGTTGGACTGTTGGCCTTGGCAATACTCCGCATTTGGCAAGCTGCTCTCTTCATTGGAGGCGGCACAGCCGCGGTCATTACGGCAGTTGGCATTGCGTCATGGCTGAGCCCGGGCTGGTATCAAGCGGTGCTTTGATCGACCTCTACAGTCCCGCAGCTTGAATTCCCAAAGGAGACTACACGTGGCATACACCAGTGACGAACGCTCTACGATATGGAACAAGACAAGGGGCCGCTGCTTCTTCTGTAGCAAAGGAATCCGCCTGAAGGAGTATGGAAACGCTGATTCCAAGCAAGGATGGGAAGTTGACCACGGCATACCTGAAAGCAGAGGCGGCACCGATCACCTGAATAATCTTCATGCGGCTTGTATTCCCTGCAACAGGCAGAAAGGCGATAAGACGACGAGTGAGTTCAGAAGCTGGCTTGCGCGGCAATAAGTGAGTCTGTCAGCGGCCTGCAAGGGGTAGCCTCTCGCCCATGACCGCGATTCGAGCAGGCGGGCTTCACCGCTCTGCTCAGGGAGAACGGAACATGACCACAAGCATCAAGGCCAGGTACACCAACGGCGCGCTCGTGCCGCTGGAGCCGCTGGACCTGGAAGAGGGCGCGGTGGTGTCGGTGTCGGTGGAGAAAACGGGCAGCGTGAGCAAACCGGCCGGCGCTGAGCCGCAGAAGGAGAAGGAACCCTTCAAGGTCGTGCCCTTAGCGAGCGGATTCGCCCCGGGCGTTACCCCAGAGAACCTGAAGGACGTTATCCTAGACCTTGAAGACGAAGAATTCCTGGAGAAACTCGGCCAATGATAGTGCCCGACCTGGATCTTCTGATATTCGCCTACAACGAGGAGAACGAATTTCATCACGGCGCGAGCGCGTGGTGGACAGAGCTGGTCAACGGTACGGAACCCATTGGTGTTCCGTGGCAGGTATCCAACGGTTTCGTCAGGCAGATGGCGAACCCCAGAGTGATAAACTCGCCTCTGACACCGGTTGAAGCAGCCAGAGTGGTCGCGCAATGGCTCGGCAATGGCCACATCACCGCGCTGAACCCGGGCCCGCGCTACCTGGAAATTCTCGAACAAGTCCTTGCCGCAACGGGAGCCACCACGAGACTGGTCACTGACGCCACCATCGCCGCCCTGGCTATTGAACACGACGCGGAGGTCCACACCCACAACGCCCGGGATTTCCGGAGGTTTCCGGGCCTGCTCTGGCGAAACCCGCTCTCGTAACCGGGCTCCCGGAGTCGCCTATCTGGTGGCGAATGCCGCCGGCTAGGCTCGGAGCACAATTGGGCGGGAATCCGTGGCAAGGGTACATGAAGGAACGCAGCGCCGCCGAGGGGAGCAATGGCATGAGCCGAACCGTCCGCCGCTATATCGACGGGCCGGGCCGCGACGGCAAGCAGGACTGGCGAACCCGCGTTGCCCGGGACGACAGGGCCACGGGGTTGCGAACGCAGAAACGAGATCGGCGGGTGGCGAAGGCTGCCCTGAAGTCCGGCCAAGAGGACAGCTTGTCCATCGGCAAGCGCCGCCGCTACAGCGACCGCTACGGGGAGTATGAGCTATAGGGGTGGATGGGGGGAGAGGCAGCAGGCGAAACCGGGGTGATGGCGACTATCCGGGGAACGCGCGAGGCCTGTCTGGTTATTCGGGCAATCGCTCGCATCTCGTTATGATAAAGCGTGGTCGTCCACCCCCCACGCGCCGGGTATGGGCGCCAATCCGGACTTGTTGTTTCAGGAATTCGTTAATGTCGCCCACCGCGTCTTCCACCTTGCCCGATATGACTGTGCCGACAGCCTCACTCAGGAAGTCCGCAGTCGTCTCTTCGATGTGGAAATCAGCCCGGCGACTAACAGGCAAGAATCCCTCGAAGTAGCCCGTTAGCATCACGTCATCCTCCTGGATGTTGTCATCGCTCAGCCGATTCTCGCTGCGGCGGACTTGAGCGACATCGGTAAACCTGAATACGTCGCCGCCAAACTCCAGGGCGCACACCGCATTTCCATCGGCCACTTTCTTGAGAAATGCCTTGATTGCGCCGAGCGCACGCCGGTCGGTCTCATCTATGACTTCCGACAGTTGCTCATCCGTTCCAACCGACGCTTCCAAAATGGCCTTGACTTGGGCTATAGCCATCTCGACCGGAGTGGATTCACCAACGAACGCTGGCCGCTGCGTGGCCTCCTCAACCTGAAAGCCAAACGACCCGATAGTAGTGCTGGTAATCAAGAGACGGTGCTCTTCTCTATGTGGAACAGGCCCCGTATGTGCAAGGGGCCCATGTTTGCTAGCCCCCACCAACCCCACTGCAGTCGCAAAGGACTTCACCGCGTCGGGACCGAAGGCGGCGTCGATGCCCCTGCTGCCCACGACCGGGCTGCCGCGGAATGTCAGGCTTGCGTTGATCAGGCGCGGTGAAAGGCCTTCGTATGCTTCGAGCTGTTCTTGGACTTCTTGCAGTCGCGCCTCGAGACTCATCCGAGCGATCACTTCGGATTCATCGGTCTGGCCGATCATTCTACTCAGGGTGGCGCGCTCCGACAGCAGAAAGCGATACTCGTGTATGTTCATTGCTGTCCACCTATGCCATCTAACCGCTCAAGTTCAGCCAGTGCGCCAGTGTCTTGCCCACTCTCCAGGCCTACCTGCAAGTAGCCCTTCCACAAGAAATCCCTCTTTCTGTGCGACCAGAGACCATTCCAATACACTGACTGGTTGACAAGGCTCTCTGGGGTTGTCTGGTTCATCGGCACGAAGTAAGAGTCAACGCCATGCGTATTCTTCACTGCCTGATGGTCAAACAAATCTGGGATTCGGTGAAACAGAGTCTGTTGTGAGTGATTGTCCGGGATGTGAAAGAAAGTGACTACATCAATGTCCTCAGGCGGCCTTTCTCTAGTCTCTTCCGCGTTCTCCACGAAACTGCCGTCTATCCACTGAAAGCCCCTGATCAAGTTGGCGTTATGAAGCCTTGCGCGAAAGTCCAGCAGTCCCTTCAACAACCGTCGACGTGACTCGGTATCACCAAATCGCGCCACCACATCGAACAGCGATACCTCATAAGGTGAAGTGGGTTCTTCGTTTTCGTCGATAGGCGGCAAAACCCCTGAATAGTTCCAATCAGGAATTGGATTCGATCTTGGTATCATCGCTACTTTCTTCAATCAAGATTCAACACAGGCGGTCAACTGAATTGTATGGCAAATTCCCGACTTGCGCAATGTGACGAGTTGTTAGAGTATGTGCTACAGGCGGGAAGCGCTCGCCCACGACCGAGACTTCGAGCAGGCCGGATTCGTGGCGTTGCTCAGGGGGAACGGAACATGACTACCAACATCAAGGCCAGGTACACCAACGGCGCGCTCGTGCCGCTGGAGCCGCTGGACCTGGAAGAGGGCGCGGTGGTGTCGGTGTCGGTGGAGAAAACAGGCAACGTGAGCAATCCGGCCGGCGCTGAAGCGCAAAAGGAGAAAGAACCCTTCAAGGTCGTGCCCTTGGCGAGCGGATTCGCCCCGGGCGTTACCCCAGAGAACCTCAAGGACGTCCTCTACGAGATGGACGTGGAGGAATATCTGGAGAAAGAACGCAGCAGTCGGGAACGCGACAGGTGATTGTTCCAGACATCAACCTGCTGGTGTACGCCTACAACCAGGATGCGCCACGCCACGACGATGCCCGGCGCTGGTGGGAGGAATTGGTCAACGGCACGGAAATCATCGGGTTGCCGTGGGTGGTATCCACCGGATTCATCAGGCTGATAGCGAACCCCACGGTAACTGCGCCACACCTGTCCCTTGAGGCAGCGACCGCCGAGGTCGGGCGATGGCTTGAACGCGAGCATATTATCCCGCTCAATCCCGGTGATCGCCACTTGGAGTATCTGGCGCGAAACCTTGCCGTAGACGGAGCCACCACGAGACTGGTCACTGACGCCACCATCGCCGCGCTGGCTATTGAACACGACGCGGAGGTCCACACCCACAACGCCCGGGATTTCCGGAGGTTTCCGGGCCTGCTCTGGCGAAACCCGCTCTCATAAGCCGTAGCGGTGGATGGGAGGGCAACAGGGCCCTCACGCCATGTTGTACAATGACACCATCAGTTGGCGACCAGATCCCCACAGCGAGGTTCGTGATGGTAACGGCTAGAGAATCAACTACCCCCTTGGAAGCTCGGATACGCGTGATTCGCCAACTCGTGCGTGAGGACGCGCCGCAGCCTGACAGCGTTGCCGACTCTGAATCTAAGCGGGGCTTCGACGCGCTGTTTGACTCGGCCCTTTCCTCCCAAAAGGAGGGCGATTATCAGGCGGCAGTCGCCGAATACACCAGGGCCATCGAAGTCAATCTTCGGATTGCCGATGCCTTCGTCAATCGCGGCGCCGCCTACGAAAGCATGGGCGAACTCGAACTAGCGCTGAAGGATTACAACAAGGCGTTAGCTCTCGAACCCAAGTCAGAGGCATACAACAACCGTGGCAACGTTTTCTTTAAGAGAGGGGACTACGGCAAGGCGGTACAAGACTACAGCGAGGCGTTGGAGCTTGACCCGCGCAAGGTCGGCGCATACACCTACCGCGCCCACGCCCTGATGAACCTGTTGTCGTATGGCCGCGCCATCCAAGACTACGGCAAGGCGCTCGAACTGGACCCCGAGAACGCGGACCTGCATACATACATCGGCGCTGCCTACGCTCTGAAGGGCGATTACGACAACGCCGTTGTAAGCTATACTCGGGCCTTGCAGCTCCAGCCCAGGAACGCGGATACCTACATCAATCGCGGCGCCGCTCACCATAACCGTGGCGACGTTGACAGCGCTGAAAAGGACTACAGCAGAGCTCTCGAGCTCGATCCCAATAGTGCGCTTGCCCACTTTGGGCTGGGCAGCGTGTCCATTGGGAAAGGCGATTTCGACCGTGCGTTCAGCGAGTTGGACGCGGCGTTGCGGCTGAATCCTGATTTCGCGGATGCCCGCTACGCTCGCGCTTCTCTGCACTTGGAGAAAGGCGAATTGGACCGCGCTATCGGAGACTTTGATAGGCTCCTGGCCCAGAATCCACGCAACTACGTTGCCTGCAACGACCGGGGAGTTGCCTATGAGTTGAAAGGCGACTTATCCGAGGCGATGCAAGATTACGACCGCGCCTTGAGCATACGGCCCCATAAGGAATCTTATGTCAATCGGGGCATTGGCCTGCTGCGCCTGTCCCAGTGGGACAAGGCCAGGTCGGACTTTCTCAGCGCCAGCAACATGGGAATGAGTCTCGTCTCGGCATTCCGCACCAGCTACGCGGACGTAGCCGCTTTCGAGAAGGCGCACGGCGTGAAGCTGCCACAGGACATCGCGGACATGGTAAGCGTAGAAGAAGAGGCGCGGTCGGGCCTCACCGCGGAGTCCATGCGTGCGATGTTCGAGAGGATCTGGAAATCCGTTCCGCCTGATGCGTTTGACGACTTACCGACAGACCTAGCGAAGAACAAAAAACACTACCTCTATGGTCACCCGAAGGAGGAGGGTTAGTGCGTGAGATCTTCGCGGATTCGGGCTATTTCATAGCTAGGCTAAATCGCAGAGAGGAATTGCACGAGCGCGCGGCGGCAGTTGCCGAAAGCCTGGCGCCTTTTCGAATAGTTACTACCCAAATGGTGCTGGTCGAAACCCTGAACGGTGTGAGCCGTGGGGGTGAATATCTTCGCAGACTCGCGGCGCAATTTATACGAGAGTTGAAGAGTGATCCGGACATCGAAATAGTAGATCAGACTCCCTCACAATTCGGCGCGGCATTCGAAAGATATGAGGCTCGCCTTGACCACAGGTGGAGCCTTACGGATTGCGCGAGCTTCCTGCTCATGGAAGAAAGAGGCATTAGGGAGGCATTGGCCCACGACCGAGACTTCGTGCAGGCTGGATTCGTGGCGCTGCTGAGAGAGGGCGGGGGGTGACGCCAACGCGCATCCCCGCCGATACTGACCCTTGAACATCCTCCACGCCACAACCGACCCCGACCTGCTCACGCGCCTGCGCGAGATGCTGGGCGGCTCGGCGCGCGCCGACATCGCCGTAGGCTACTTCTTCATCAGCGGCTTCGACGCGGTCGCCGACCAGTTCGCTCGCCTGGACAAGGCGCGTGTGCTGGTGGGACGCACCGACACCCGCGTGCTCGAAGAGGTCGCGCTCGGCATCCAGCAGGCGGACGCGCTCAGGTCGCGCCTGGACTCCGACTCCATCGTGAGGCGCGGCCAGCGCGTCGAGCTGGCCCAACGCTCCATATCGGGCATCGCGGACGGCGTGGCGCAACTGCCGCAGTCCAGCGGCTCCGAAAGCGCAGTCCGCCGCCTGCGCGACCTGATAGCCGACGGGCGCGTGGAGGTCCGGTCGTACCTGCGGGGCACGCTCCACGCCAAGGCGTACCTGTGCTGGTACGACAACCACCCGGAGCCGGGCTCCGCCATCGTCGGCTCGTCCAACTTCACGCTCGCGGGCTTCGAGGGCAACACCGAGCTGAACGTGCGCGTCACCGGCGACGCGGAGATGAAGGAGTTGGGCCGCTGGTTCGACGACCTTTGGAACGACTCCGAGGACATCAGCGAAGCCCTGACGACGGAACTGGACAGGTCGTGGGCGCTCGCCCGCACGCCGCCGTACCACGTGTACCTGAAGGCGCTCTACGAGCTCTACAACGACGAGGTACGCGGCGGCGAGCTGCCCCTGCGCTCGACCGAGCTCGCCAACTTTCAGGTGGACGCCGTGAGCCGCGCCCTGGCGATGATAGAGGCGCACGGCGGGTGCTACATCGGCGACGTGGTGGGCCTAGGCAAAACATACGTCGGCGCGGAGCTTCTGCGCCAGTTGCGCCAGACGTATCCCCAGGACGGCCCGCCGCTCATCCTCTGCCCCGCCGGGCTGCGGCCCATGTGGGAACGGGTGAACGAGCAGTTCGGGCTTGGCGCGGCCGTGGTGTCCCACAGCATGATAGCCGCGCCGCCACAGCTAGAGTACGACGAAGAACTGGGCCGGTACGTGGACGCCGAACCCGCCGGACGCGGCATCGTGCTGCGGGAGCAGTACGCCACGCGCGGCCCGGTGCTGGTGGACGAAGCCCACAACTTCCGCAACGTCAACCGGCGCTCGGTGGGGCTGCGCGACTACCTGGACAACGGCGACCACAAGGTGGCGCTGCTGAGCGCGACGCCGCAGAACCTGGGGCCGCGCGACATCTACCGCCAGCTCAGGCTCTTCCTCGACGAGACCGAACACGGGCTGAACATCGAACCGCTGGGGCTGGAAGCCTACTTCCGCAACGCCGAAATCTGGCACAAGTACAGGGCAGAATACGAAAACTACAAGGAAGAACACACCGAGTGGAAGGGCCACGGCAGAGGCGCGCCGCCGATCCGTCCAGACCCTCCCAACGTGCCGCGCGCCGACATCGAGCAGGTGCTGACGCCGGTGTTCATACGACGACGACGCAAGGACATAACCGAGATATACGGCGACAGCGCGGAGATAGGCGGCGAGCCGGTGCGCTTTCCCGAGCCGAGATTGTCCAACATCACCTACCGCCTGGACAAGGTGTACGAGAAATCCGGCGATTTCGGCGAGTTGCGACGCCTGCTGGATGAGCACAAGGCCACCCGCTACAGGGTCACCGACTACATAAAGCCGGAAGCGAAAGACAGGAGCGAGTACGCGGACCTTTTCCGGGCGCGCAACCGCATAGCCCGCCTCATGCGGGCGCTGCTGTTCAAGCGGCTGGAGTCCAGCATCGCCGCGTTTCGCTCCACGCTGGGCGTACTGATGCGCAGCAACCGCAACTTCAGGGACGCCCTGGCGAACGGCTACGTGCCGATAGGAAGTACCGCCACGCGCCTGCTTTCGGGCGAGTCGTTCGACGCCGACGATGCGCTGGATGCGCTGCGCCAGGAGGAGGGACGCAAACGAGCACGCCGTGGCGACAAGTCGAACCTCGTACACTCGACGGACGACTTCGAGGTTGACAGGTGGCTTTCGGACATCGACGCCGACTACGCCGCGCTCAGCGACATCCGTGACCGCGTGGCCGGCATCGGCCCCGAAGACGACGACAAGCTGCGCGCGCTGCGCGACTTCCTGGGACGCGCGGAGGTGAAGTCCGGCAAGCTGCTGGTGTTCTCGGAAGCCGAAACCACGATAGAGTATCTGCACGAGCAACTGAACCCCGACGGCGCGGATCCTACGATAGCGCGTCTGACTGGCAGCAACAGCGACAGCGCGGAGAGCGTCATCAAGCGCTTCTCGCCCGGCCAGAACCTGTTGCCGACCGAGCGTATGCCCGGCAAGGAAATCAGGCTGCTTTTCGCCACCGACATCGTGTCGGAAGGCCAAAACCTCCAAGACTGCGCGCGCATCCTGAACTACGACCTGCACTGGAACCCGGTGCGTCTCATCCAGCGTTTCGGCAGAGTGGACCGCATCGGCACGGAGCACGAAATCATCAACCTGCACAACATGTGGCCCGACACCGCCGTGGACGAGGGGCTGAACCTGACCGAGCGGCTGCACAACCGCATCCAGAGCTTCCACGACGTGATAGGGCTGGACAGCAAGCTGCTCTCGGAAGCCGAGCGGTTGAACGCCAAGGAGATGTACAGCATCTACGTGGATGGCAAGCTGCCGGAGAGCGAGGACGGGCTGGACGACGTGGCGGCGAACCAACGCGCAATCGCGCTGCTCCAGCGCATTCAGGACGACGACCCATGCCTCTGGGACACCATCACCAATCTGCCCGACGGCATACGCTCCGCGCTGCAAGCCAAATCCGGCGCGGCAGGTTCGGCGTCCGCGATAGACGGCGCGCAATTCTCACTCGAAATCCCCGGCTCACAGATGCCGCTGATGTCGCCTTACAGCGCCGGAGGCGCCCCGTCGCCGTTCGACGAACCGCGCGCCGGCGAAACCCTCGTGCTGCTACGCCAAGCGGACTTCAAGGGATGCTACGCGGTATCGGTCGATGGCAAAGGCAATCCAAGGCCGCGCCCAATCTCCCCCGCGCAACTCATCGCCGCCGCCGAGTGCGTCCCGGCCACGCCCACGCAGCCCCTGCCGGAAGGCACGAACGAGCGCGTAATGGCGGCGTTCGACGCGTTTCGCGCCGACGTGTCGCGGCGGCTTGGGCGCGCAGCGAGACGCCCCGACAGCCGCAACCGGCGCTATATCTCCAGGCATCTCAACATCGCCCGAAATCTCTCCGAACCGTCGGAGCACGCCGTTATCGACACCCTGCGCCGGATATTTCTGGGCGACCTGTCCCCCCAGATAGAAAGCGCCTTAACTGACGTAAGGAACATGCGGCTGGAAGGACAACCGCTTGTGCGCCGCCTTGAGGCCCTGCGTGAGCGTTACCGTCTGAACCCCGTCGAGGTCGACGGACGCCGGCAGTCCAATGAAACGCAGGTCGTCCGAATCGTCTGCTCAGACGGCCTGGTGTGACGGAGCGATGCTCCCGTAAGACATCGCTCTCCCCCCATGCGCCCAATCCCCCGCGCGTGTATAATCCCACCATCGACCACGCGCCGCTGCCGCCCCGTCATTCCCGCGAACGCGGGAACCCAGGAGGCCATCCGGAGAATAAGCCATGCCGTCACCCACCGCCTCCATGCTCGAACAGCCCCCCCTGCTCATGCTCATCGACGGCCACGCCCTGGTCCACCGTGCCTTCCACGCCTTCCGCGAGCCGCTGCACGTCCGCAGCACCGGAGAGGAGGTCTCGGCGGTCTTCGGCTTCCTCAACATGCTGCTCCGCGCCAGGGAGGACTGGCAGCCCACCCACTGCGCCATCGCCTTCGACCTGCCCACTCCCACCTTCCGCCATGTCGAATACGAAGAGTACAAGGCACACCGGCCGCCCACGCCGCCCGAGCTCAGGTCCCAGTTCGACCGCGTGCGCCAGCTCGTGAACGCATTCGGCATCCCCGTCTTCGAGAAGGCCGGCTTCGAGGCCGACGACGTGCTCGGAACGCTGTGCAAGCAGGCCGAAACACAAGAGATAGAGACGATTGTCCTGACGGGTGACAGCGACCTGCTCCAGCTTGTGTCGCCATCGGTGCGGGTCGTACTGGCCTCCACCGGCAGGGGCGGACAGCGGACCTACGACGTGGCCGCGGTGCGCGAGCGCTACGGCGGCCTGGGACCGGAGATGGTGCCCGACATCAAGGCCATTCAGGGCGACACCTCCGACAACATCCCCGGCGTGCGCGGCATCGGCCCCAAGAACGCCATCCGGCTCCTCACCCAGTTCGGCTCGCTGGAGGGCATCTACGAACAGATCGAAGAAGTCACGCCCGCCAGGTTCCAGAAGGCGCTGGAGGACGCGAGCGACACCTCGCCCCGCGACAAGCGGCTCACCACCATCGCCCGCGACGTGCCGGTCGAGCTCGACCTGTCACAGTCCCTCGTGGCCGACTACGACCGCAACAGCGTGGTGGAGCTGCTCCGCGAGTTGGAGTTCCACAGCGTCATCGCCCGGCTGCCCGGAGACGACGGGGCGGAGGGCCAGGCGCGGATGTTCGAGGAAGAGAGCGCCGTCGACACGGACTACCGCATCGTGGACACCGAAGAGGCTCTCTCGGCCATGATGGCCGACCTGGACTCGCCGTCCGGCTTTTCGTTCGACACCGAGACCACCGCCACCGACCCGATAGCCGCGGACCTCGTCGGGCTGTCGTTCTCCAACGCCCCCGGCGTCGCCTGGTACGTCCCCGTCGGCCACCGCGAGGGCACGCAGCTACCGCAAGACCACGTTCTCGCCGCGCTCAAGCCGCTATTCGAGAGCGAAGACGTCCCGAAGGCGGCGCACAACGCCAACTACGACGTGACCGTGCTCGCCAACCACGGCGTCCAGGTGCGCAACCTCCAATTCGACACCATGCTGGCCGCGCACTTCGCCGGCCGCCAGGCCGTCGGCCTCAAGGCGCTCGCGCTCGATATGTTCCGCGTCGAGATGACGCCGATAACCGACCTGCTGGGCAGGGGACGCAAGCAGTTGACCATGGACCAGGTCGAAATCGAGCGCGCGGCCCCCTACGCCGCCGCGGACGCCGATTTCACCGAGCGGCTCAGGGGCGACTTCGAGCGCGAGCTAGAGGACAACGGCCTCAGCGAGCCGTTCCACAGGGTGGAGATGCCCCTCGCGCCCGTGCTCGTGCGGATGCAGCGCAACGGCGTCGCGCTCGACAGCGAGACCCTCGAGCGCATGTCGGTCGATCTCGGCGAGCGGATACGCGGGATCGCCGCCGACATGTACGAGACAGTCGGCCACGAGTTCAACATCAACTCATCCCAGCAGTTGGGCGACGTGCTCTTCAAAGAGCTGCGACTGCCGCCCACCAAGCGCACCAAGACCGGCTTCTCGACCGACGCCGCCTCGCTGGACAGTCTTAAGGAGCAGCTCGATCTCGGCAGCGCGGTGGACGCCGACCCGCGCGCCTACGCGGTGCTCGGCAACGTGCTGGACTATCGCCAGCTCACCAAGCTCAAGTCCACCTACGTCGACACCCTGCCGTCGCTGGTCAACGAGCGCACCGGACGCATACACACCAAGTACAACCAGACCGGCTCCGCCACGGGCCGCATATCCAGCAGCGACCCCAACGTGCAGAACATCCCCGTGCGCACCGAGCTCGGCAGGCAGGTCCGCAGCGCGTTCGTAGCTGAGTACGCCCCAGACTGGACGCTGCTCGCGGCGGACTACTCCCAGATCGAGCTACGCATCCTGGCCGACCTGTCCGAGGACGACTCGCTGCTCGCCGCCTTCCGCAACGGCGAGGACATCCACGCATCCACCGCCGCCGCGGTCTATGGCGTCGGCCTCGACGACGTGGACGCCGAGATGCGCCGCGTCGCCAAGATAATGAACTTCGGCGTCATCTACGGCCTCAGCCCGTTCGGCATACGCCAGCAGACCGGCTTCTCCGCCGAGGAGGGCGCCCGCTTCATCGAGACCTACTTCGGCAGGTATCCGGGCATCCGCGACTACATCGACCGCACCAAGGAAGAGGTCAAGTCCAGGGGATACGTCGAAACCAAGCTAGGCCGCCGCCGCTACATCCACGAGGCCCGCGCCAGGAACCGCAACGTGCGCGCGGCGGGAGAGCGCATGGCCATCAACATGCCCATACAGGGCACCGCCGCCGACATCATCAAGATAGCCATGATCGACATCCAGAACCGATTGGACGAGCTCGATATGGCCACGAAGATGATTCTCCAGGTCCACGACGAGCTCATCTTCGAGGCCCCCGGCGACGAGCTCGAGCAGCTCAAGGCCCTGGTCATGAAGCTGATGCCCGCCGCCATGTCTCTCAGGGTGCCCCTCGACGTGGAGCTGAAAACCGGCCACCGATGGGGCGAAATGGAGTAACGCCTGTCCGATAAGTTCCTTCCCCCTTGATGGGGGAAGGTTAGGATGGGGGTGACGTCGCCAGCGCAACGCTGTTATTCTCAAAACATACCCCTGTCAGCCCTTGATGGGGGAAGAGCCTGCCCTGAGCCTGCCGAAGGGTTAGAGCCTACCCCGTACTTGATACGGGGATGGGGGTGATGAACCGGCACGAATGTAGCAATACTACTGAGGAGGTAGCAACATGCAAGAACTGATCGACAAGCTGAACGCACTGTGCGACGAGCAGCCTTTTGACACCGGCTGGTGGCTCAAGGACCTGCGCACCGGCCGGACCTGGGACCGCAACGGCGACACAATCTACTACTCCGCAAGCACTCGCAAGATCGCCATAATGATGGCCGCGCTCAAGGGCGTCAACGAGGGCCGCTTCACGCTGGACCAGCCCGTCGAGGTGCTGCCAGAGTACCAGCGCAAGACCTCCAGCCCGTTCGGAAGGGTCGCCCCTGGATTCTCCATGACCTTCCAGGACTTCCTGATTATGATGATCATCCTCAGCGACAACACCTGCACCGGCACGGTCGTCGACATGGTGGGCCTGGACTACATCAACGACTTCTGCGCGTCCATCGGAATGGTCGGCACCACCCACCGCCAGCGCACCCCGCCGGAGAACCTGGCGTGGGACCACGCGGTCGAGGAGACCAACGCCACCACCGCCGGCGACGTGGGCGTGCTGCTCGACACCATCGTGCAGGGCATGAGCGACGCGGACGAGGCCGCGCGCATGGGCGTCACCACCGAGCTCTGCCGGCTCGGCATGGACATGCTCACCTGGCAGTACCTCACCGAGAAGCTGCCCGCCTACCTGCCGCAGGGCACCAAGGTCGCCAACAAGACCGGCCACGGCCCCCGCACCCGCAACGACGCGGGCGTGGTCTTCTTGGGCGACGACCCGCTGTACGTGCTGACGGTCTACACCGACCGCGTGCCCGTCGAGATGCCCAACCGCCTGCCCGGCGACGCCGAGGCCAACATGCACATCGCCCGCCTGTCGCGCGCCTGCTACGACGCGCTCGCGGCCGTGCCGGCCGCGGTATAGCCCCAGACTAAGACGTTATCCGATGAGTCCCTTCCCCCTCGCAGGGGGAAGGGTTAGAGCCTGCCCCGTACTTGATACGGGGATGGGCGTGATGAGCGGGTTGTCAGATAGGCTGCAAGGGGCGGCGGCGTCTTACCGGCCCTCACCGGCAAACGCCACCTTGTCCAGAGATTGCAGCGCGTGCGCCGTCAGGTGATGGTTGCCCATCGGTTCATCGACGTGAACGTCGATCTCCACCATCTGGAACGTGACCGAAAGCGCCGGTTCAGGCTCACCATACTTGGCGTATGACGCCTGTTCCTCTTCCGTAAACGGCTCGATGTAGTCGGCCATAGCGTCCTCGATGGACATTCGCTGCTCCGGTACGGGGTCTCCGTCCTCCAGCATCGACTCGATGTGAACCGTCAGCGCCTCACGTATCATCATCTGCATGTGCAGCCAGTTCTTGCCTGTGCTGATGCAACCCGGCACGTCCGGCGCGTAAGCGCAGTAGTTGGTGGGGGTCAGTTCGAAGACCACCGCGTATCGTAGCTTCACAGGTCTTCCTCCTTGATTCCTGCTTGCCTCAAGATACTCTTCCAGGTTTTTGGAGGTAGCGTGTCTCTCGGATGGCCTGGGATGGTGACCTTTCCCTTCTTAGCCGGATGACGAAAGTACCGGTGGCTGCCTCGCGTGTACACATAGTACCACCCATCACGTCGTACTATGCGAATTGCTTCCCTGACAGTACGCATGATGGGTGTCGGCCATGTTGCTCACGGACGGGCGCGGCGTACGCCGCGCCCGTCCTCGCAAGCGCCTACCAGCTCACCGCGTACCCGTCCCCGCGCGGGTCCGCCGCGCCCAGCAGCGTGCCCGACTCCTGGTCCACCATGATCGCCTGCGCCGACCCCCACCAGTAGTCCCACGCCGCCCAGTCGGACTCCACGAGGAGCTTGTGGCCCTTCGCGCGCAGCGCGTCCAGCGTGTCCGGCGGGTAGCGGCTCTCTATCTCCAGCAGGTCCTCGTCGCCCAACTCGCCGCCGTAGCCCGACGGATGCGTGCCGTGCTGGTCGTGGTGCCAGCGCGGCGCCTCCACCGCCTCCTGCACCGTCATACCGAAGTCCACCACGTGGCTCAGCACCTGCATGTTCGTCTGCACCTGCGTATCGCCGCCCGGAGTGCCCCACACCATGAACAGCTTGCCGTCCTTGAACGCCATCGGCGGGTTCATCGTGTGCCGCACCCGCTTGCCGCCCATCAGCGCGTTGGCGTGGTTCGGATCAAGGTGCCACTGCGTCATCCGGTCGTTGAGCAGCACGCCCGTGTCCCCCGCCACGATGCCCGAGCCGAAGTAGCCGCCCAAGCTCTGGATGTGGGAAACGGCGTTGCCATCCCCGTCCACCACGCAGAAGTAGGTCGTGTGGCCCGCGCCCACCGGCTCGCCCCTCGCGACCTCCGGCGTGGCCCGCTCCATGCTGATGCGCGCCGCCTGCCGCTCCGCGTACTCCTTGGACAGCAGGCCCGCAATGGGCACGTCCACGAAGGCCGGGTCCGCGATGTACTCCCTGTCGGCGAAGGCCAGCTTCTTGATCTCCACCATCAGGTGGATGAGGTCCGACGAGTTGCAGTCCATCGACGCCACGTCGAACGTCTCCAGCATGTTCAGCATCTCCAGCAGCACCAGCCCCGGCGAGTTCGGCGGGTGCTCGTACACATCGATGCCGCGATAGGACGTGACCAGCGGCTCGTTCCAGCCCGCGCACCGGTGCTCGGCGAAGTCGCGCTCGGTGAACAGCCCGCCCAGGCTCTGGCACGCCGCCACTATCGCCCTGCCTATCTCGCCGCCGTAGAACACCTCACGGCCCTCAGCGGCCACGCGCTGGAGTGTCCTCGCCAGTCCGGGGTTGGCCAGCAACTCCCCCGCCCTGGGCGGCCTGCCGTTCGGCAGGAACGTGCGCGCCGTGTCGGGATGCGCCGCGAGTACCTCGCGCTCGCCCCAGAAGGTGTTGGCCAGCCGGTGGCTCACCGGGAAACCGTCCGCCGCCAGCTCGATGCCCGGCTCCAGCGCCTTGCCCAGCGACAGCGCGCCGTACCGCCCGTGCGCCTCCAGCCAGGCGTCCAGTATGCCCGGCGTGCTGATTCGCAGCGCCGACGTCCGCGGCCCCTGCCCCTTCGGCGGGATGCCGGTGTCCTTGTAGTAGTCGATGCTCGCCGCCAGCGGCGCCGCGCCCGTGCCGTTCAGCGCCTCCACCTTGCCCGTCTTCGCCATGTAGATGAGCAGAAACCCGTCGCCGCCGATGCCCGACATCTCAGGCTCAACCACGTTCAGCGACGATGCCACCGCGATGGCCGCGTCCACCGCGTTGCCGCCCGCCTGCAGCGTCCGCAGTCCGGACTGCGACGCCAGGTAGTGCGACGACGCCACCACGCCGCGGCGTCCCATCACAACGGGCCTGTAAGCCGAATAATTGATACCGTGTGGAGAAGTTGCCATCATGCCCTCCTGAGCCGGGGTAGTCTCTGAACCTGCCCGCAACTTAACACCGGCCTTGCACGCCGTCAACCGCGCGGGAGACGGGCGTGAACCGTCGCGTTTTGACTGCGCGTTAAGCGGTCCTTGAATCGCCCACTCACCTTGGATTGCCATTTCATTCAGGGCGCACTTCCAGGTAACATGTGTGGGAGAGCGCAGGGGATTGGGAGATCGCAGGGGATTAGGTAGCTGCTAACTTCTCAGACAATACGGAGGCAACTGATACATGCGGTTTCGTAAGGTCGATTACAACGAGTTGTCGGCAAAGCAGAAGGAGATTTTCAACTTCCAGAAGGTAGCGGCAAAGCTCGCCGACTATGGCTTCAACTGCATTAAACTTGCCGACGACTGGCAGGGGGCGGACTTCCTGGCGTATCACAAAGACGGGGACGAGACGCTCAGAGTTCAGCTTAAGGCTCGACCAGGCATCGATAGGAAGTATGCAGGAAAGGGGCTGTGGATGTGCTTTCCAATCGCCGGTAACTGGTACTTGATACCCCACGACAGGCTGGTAGAAGTCGTAGCAGAACGCACGAACTGGTTGAATACCAACTCCTGGAGGAATGGCCACCGCTACACCAGCGCGAATCCGTCAAGGCGGATGATTGACGGAATTGCCAGCTTCAAGCTCTGATCCTGAATCGCCTGCCAGTCGACATTCACGTTAGCAAAAGAGCCGACTGAGTACAGTGAGGCCATGGTATCTACTCAGATTTCGTGATTCCAGAAAGTCCCTTCCCCCTCGCAGGGGGAAGGTTAGGATGGGGGTGTCGTCGTCACAACTACTGCCATTCCCAATTTCTACCCTTGTAAGCCATCAACCCCCAGACAAGAGACGAGATTGAAAAGGTCCTGCTTAAGGCCATGCGCCCTCTTGATTTCGCTCGCACATCCGTGCTAACATCCCTCCCATCACTGACAAACTGACCAACCGACAGACTGACATACTCACCAGCTGCGCCCCCTTCATTAACAACCGAATACACCAACCGACGACCAAGCCCACCAAAGCCCGAACCCGTGACACTCCGTCCCGTCTCAGTCCTGATGTGGCCCGAAACCATCCCGCCGCTACCGGAAATTGTTTCACGCAGTCTGCCCCAACCGCCCGTTTCCAAGTAGCGGACCGGCAAGCAAGAGACAAATGCGACAGGATGGAACAAACACCGGGGGCTTTCGTCCCACACGCCCCCGGCGGCGGCTCACCGATTGACGCCCACCACCTGCGGTGCTACCTTGTGACTGGCCGCAGGGCCACAGGACTGAACCAGGCCCCAGGGGGAACTCATGGCAACATTCACCACCCGACCCGTCATCATGGGCGCGCGCGGCGTCGTCACCGCCGGCCACTACCTCGCCGCATCCGCCGGCCTCCGCATACTCATGCAGGGCGGCAACGCCATCGACGCGGCCGCCGCCATGGGCATCTGCGAGACGCTGCTGGAGCCGCAGAGCTGCGGCATCGGCGGCGAGGTCCCCACCCTCGTTTACTCGGCCAAAGAGCGCAAGACCTACGCCATCTCCGGCATGGGATGGTCTCCACAGGCCTTCACCATCGACTGGTGCCGCGACAACGGCATCGACCTTATTCCCGGCGACGGCTACCTGCCCGCCTGCGTGCCCGCGCCCGTCGACACCTGGGCCACCGCCGTCGCCCGGTTCGGCACCATGAGCTTCGCGCAGGTGCTCCAGTCCGCCATCGACATCGCCCAGGACGGCTTCCCGGTCTATCGCCGCCTGCACGACACCCTCGCCGACAGCGTGGACAAGTTCACCGAGCTCTACCCGACCACCGGCGAGGTGTACTACGCTGGCGGCGGCCCGCCCGAACTCGGCCAGATCCTCCGCAACCCGGACTTCGCCGACATGCTCAAGTCCATGTGCGCCGCCGAGAAAGAGGGCGCGCGCAAGAGCCGCATCGCCGGAATCGAGGCCGCCCGCGACGACTTCTACAAGGGTCGCGTCGCCGAGACGATCGCCAGGTTCATCGCCGACAACCCCGTCGAGGACGCCAGCGGCGAGGCGCACACGGGCCTGCTTTCCTACGACGACATCGCCGAGTGGCGCGCCGAAGTGGACGAGCCGGTCTCGATCGATTACCACGGCTACGACGTGAGCAAGTGCCCATCCTGGACGCAGGGCCCCGTCTTCCTACAGCACCTCGCCATCCTGCGACACGCCGACGTGCGGTCGCTGGGCCACAACACCGCCGACTACCTGCACATGTGGATCGAGTCCGCAAAGCTGGCCTTCGCCGACAGGGAGGCCTACTACGGCGACCCGAAGCTCGACGACGTGCCCTTCGATACGCTGCTGTCCGGCGAGTACGCCCTCGAGCGCCTCGAACAGATCGAGCGCGCCGCCTCCCTGGAGTTGCGCCCCGGCGAGATAGCCGGCAGAGACGCCGCGTTCGTCGCCACCGCCGTCGCCGACGACAACCGCCGCGCCCTCGGCGTAGCCGCGCGAGAGACCCGCGACCTGGGGCTGGGCCACGCCCACATCGGCGACACCACCCACCTGGACGCAATGGACGCCGAGGGCAACATGGTCGCGGCCACGCCCAGCGGCGGCTGGATCGGAAGCTCGCCGGTCATTCGCGGACTCGGCTTCCCACTGGGCACCCGCGGTCAGATGTTCTACCTGAACCCCGCCCGCCCCAACGCGCTGCAGCCGCGCAAGCGCCCCCGCGCCACCCTCACACCCACCATCGTCACCCGCGGCGGCGACCCCTTCATGGCCTTCGGCACGCCCGGCGGCGACAGCCAGGAGCAGTGGACGCTCCAGTTCTTCCTCAACCACATGGAGTTCGGCATGGACTTGCAGGAGGCGCTGGACGCGCCCACCGTCCACACCACGCACTTCCCGTCCTCGTTCTACCCGCGCGCCGCCTTCACCGGCCGCGTGGTGGCCGAATCCCGCATCCCCGCCGACGTGCTGGACGAGCTTCGGCGTCGCGGCCACGACGTGCAACTCACCGGCCCCTGGGCCAACGGCAAGGTCATGGGCGTGCGCTACGACAAGGCCGCCGGAGTCATCAGCGGCGCCGCGTCCGCCAAGAACAACATCGCCTACGCCATGGGTTGGTAACGACGCATGAGAGTCATGGGCCTGCCGGTGCAGTTCCTGGCCGTGGTGGTGGTGAGCCTGCTTATCACCATCTACCTCATCGCGGCCAGCGCCGACGCCCGGATCGAGGCGAGGGCCGCCGCATCGTCTGGCAGCGGCGCGGATGCGCAAAGCTGGGAGCAGGCGGCGCTGCTCGTCTGTCCGCTGCACTAGCCAGTTGGCTAACGTCGCAAGGCGGCCCGCCCCCCGCGAACGCGGGGCCTTCTACTTCCACTACGCATGGGTCATCGTGGCCATCATCGCGGTGCTGGAGATGGTGGGCACCACCATGCGCATGGCGTTCGGCGTTATCGTGGACCCGCTCACCGAGACTTTCGGCTGGAGCCAGGGCGAGGTCACGCTCGCCTACGGCATAACCAGTGTCACCACCGCGCTCGCTTCCCCCTGGGCCGGTTCGCTCGGCGACCGCTACGGCGCACGCATCTGCATGATCGCAGGCACCGCCCTGTTCGTCGTCGGCATGGCGATGACCGCGCTGGTCAGCGAGCCCTGGCACTTCTACGTCTCCTTCGGACTCATCCTCGGAGTGTCGCAGGCAATCTTCCTGGTGCCGCTCATACCCGCGGCGATGAACTGGTTTCACAGGAGGCTCGGCCTGGCCATGGGCATCATCATGGGATCGTGGGGGGCCGGCCCCGCGCTTGCCGCGCCGGTCGTGGGAATACTCATCGATCGCTACGGCTGGTCGACGTCGGTGTGGATAATCACCGTGGCCTCCACCGTCTTCATAACCGTGCTAATTGCGCTCTTCCGCAACTGGCCCTCCGACAAGGGCCTGCTCCCTTACGGCGCGACCTCGGAGGTCTCGGTGGAGCGAACGAAAAGGAAGATCGACCAGCAGCGCGTTGCCCAGTTCACCGGCTACATGCGCCGCACCAAGGCCTACTGGAACCTTAGCTCCATCCACTTCCTCGGCTGCGTCGGCCACGCAATCATCCTGGTGTACCTAGTGCCCTTGGCCATGCGGGAGGGACTGACGCTGGTGACCGCCGCCGGCCTGCTGACGGTGCTGTCCGGCGTGAGCACCATCACCCGCATGACCACCCCGATGCTGTGCGAGCGCTACGGCCCGAAGCCGGTGATGGCGCTGATGTACGTCGCGCAGGCGTTGCCCGTGCTGATGCTCTTCTGGACGCACGACGTCTGGTCGTTCTACCTGTTCGCGGTGATATTCGGCATCGGCTACGGCGGCGAGGCGGGTGGATTCCCCATCCTCAACCGAACGTACTACGGCCACGCGCCCGTCGGCTCCGCCTTCGGCGTGCAGATGCTCGGCGCGAGCCTCGGCATGGCGCTGGGCGGCTGGCTGGGCGGCCCCATCTTCGACATCACCGGCAGCTACGACATAGCCCTCTGGCTGTCGGTCGCCGCAAGCATGGCCGGCGCGGTCAGCATCCTCGCCCTCGAATCCACCCGCAAGCTCCTCATCCCCGACTGGAACACAGAGACGGCTACACATTGATTCCTCCTCTCCCCTCGTGGGAGAGGATTGAGGTGAGGGGGCCGTCGTTCCCTTCCCCCTCGCATCCACCGTCATTCCGGCCCCCGAGCCGGAATCCAGGAGGATGGGGGTGAACACCTATCCCGCCCCCCGCGCCGCCCTCACGAATTCCGCAATCTTCATCGGATCCTTCACGCCGTCCGTCTCCACCCCGCTCGACACGTCCACGCCCCACGGCGACACCGCCGCGATAGCCTGCTCCACGTTGCCCGGCGACAGCCCACCCGCCAGCAGCACGTCGAACCGCGCCGCGACCTCCCTGGCGATGCTCCAGTCGAACGTGCGCCCGGTGCCACCCAGTTGGCCGACCTCCTGCTTATCGAGAAGCGGGATGCACCCTGCGGAGGTCGCCGCATCCACCCGTCGCAGGCCGTCCGCCACCGCCACGTCGTGCGGCGCGGTGTCATCGATCCGCACCTGCCGGATGACGTCGGCGTCCACCTGCCGCCAGTAATCGACGTCCTCGTCCCCGCAAAGCTGCGCCAGGTCCAGCCCGCAGCGCGCGATAATGCCGTTGACCTCGTTCAGCGGCTGGTTCGCGAACAGCCCAACGATGCGAGGCGAGCCAGCGTCCGGCGACACGCAAGACGCCCGGAACTCCTCGATTATGGCCCGCGCCCTCTCCACTTCCAACCGCCGACGCACCCCAGGCACGAACACGAAACCGAGCAGGTCCGCGCCCGCCTGCGCGGCAGCGCGGGCGTGGTCCACCTCGCGCATCCCGCAAATCTTCACCAGCCTGCCCTGAGTCTTGTCCTGAGCCTGCCGAATGGATTGCCGAAGGGTCATACGAACTCCCCCAGCTTGGCCGACACGTCCGGCGCCGTCACCAGCGACTCGCCAATCAACACCGCGTGCGCCCCCGCCGCGCCCACGCGCCGCACGTCGCCACGGTCCGAAATGCCACTCTCGCTGACGACGATCCTGCCCGGAGGAACCAGCGGCGCGACCTGCTCGGTCGTCGCCAGGTCCGTCACGAACGTGCGGAGGTCACGGTTGTTGATGCCGATTATCTCCGCGCCCGCGTCCAGCGCGATGGCGAGCTCCCGCTCGTCGTGCACCTCCACCAGGCACTGCATCCAGAAACGTTGGCTAAGCGCGAACAACTCCGCCAGGCTGTCGGGCGTCAGCATCGCCACGATGAGCAGAATCGCGTCCGCGCCGTAGGCGCGCGCCTCGTACACCTGGTACGGGTCGAAGATGAACTCCTTGCGCAGCACCGGCACTCCCGTCCCCCGCACCGCCTGTTTCGCCGCCGCCAGGTCCTCGATGCTGCCCTGGAAGTGGTCCGCGTTCGTCAGCACCGACACCGCCGCCGCGCCGCCCTCCGCGTAGGTCTTCGCCAGCCACGCGGGATCGAAGTCCGCCCGCAGCACGCCCCGCGTGGGGGAAGCGCGCTTGACCTCAGCAATGACGCGCACGGACGACCCCATCAGCGCGCCGCCGAAGTTGAGCGGCCGGTCCTGCCGTTCGATGCGCTCCTCCAGCATGGCGATTGGCGCATCCACCTTCAGGCGTTCGACCTCCTCGCGCTTGGCGTCCACGATGGCCCTGAGGATGTCCGGCGTGTTGGGGTCGATCATACGTCGCCCCTCCACGCATCCACCAGCCTGGGCAAGTCCGCCACGCTCCCCGCCGGATTCAGCGCGTCGTACCCGTCGAACGCCTCCCTCGGCGTCACGCCTGTCAGCACCGGCAGGAACGGTACGAACGCGCGGTGGGCCGTCTCGGCGTCGGTCGCGCTGTCCCCGACGTACAGCGCCTGTGGCGGCCCACATCCGAGCTGCGACACTGCGCTCAGCAGGCCGCCCGGATGCGGCTTCAACTCCGCAGCCGTGTCCGCGCCCACTATCACGTCGAAAATGCCCTCCAGCCCGTCGCGCTCCAGTATGGTGTCGATGCGCGTCTTGAACTTCTGCGTGACGATGCCCATGCTCACGCGCCGCTCCCTCAACTCGTCCAACACTCCGGGCACGAACTCGTACAGGACCGTCGAGTCTGCCATCACCTCGTCGGCCTTCTCGACGAAGAACCGGATGTATTCCTCCGCGCGGCCCCGCTGCTCCTCGCCGGCCAGCGTCACCAGCGACTCCTCCAGCGACAGGCCGATGGTGGCGCATATCGCGTCGTCGCTCGCTGCGGACAGCCCCATGCTCGTCAGCGCGTGGTTGGCGCTCTCTATCACCCCGGTCGACGAGTCGCCGAGCGTATAGTCGAAGTCGAACACCACGGCGAGCGGCCAGCCGTCGGCCGCCCGCCGGTCCGGGCTACTCAAGGGAGTTGCTCAACTCGGCCAGGCCGTCCAGGGCGCGCCGCGCCGCGCCGCCGTCTATCGCCTCCACCGCCAGCGCCACGCCGGCCTGCAGCGTGTCCGCCAGCCCGGCGGCAAGCAGCGCCGCGCCCGAGTTCGCCACCGCCACGTTGCGCGCCGGTCCTTGTGCGCCGTCCAGCACTCCGCGCAGCGCCGCCGCGCTCTCCTCGACGCTGGCCACCGCGATTTCTTCCCTGCCCGAGCGTGGCAGCCCGAAGTCCTCCGGCGACACCCGATACGACGACACCGACCCGTCATTCAGCTCCCACACCTGCGTCTCATCCGAAAGGGTGATCTCGTCCATGCCGTCCAGCCCGTGCACCACCAGCGCCCTCTCGCTTCCCAGCCGCCCCAGCACGCGCGCCATGTTCTCGCCGACGGACGGGTCCGCGACGCCCAGCAGGTGGCGCGTCGCGCCCGCCGGGTTGGTGAGCGGCCCCAGTATGTTGAACACCGTCCTGATTCCGATTTCGCGCCGAGGTCCCGCGGCGAACCGCATCGACGGGTGATAACGCTGGGCGAACATGAACCCGAACCCGACCTCGTCCAGGCAGCGCGCCACGCTTTCCGGGCTGAGATCGATCTTGACCCCGACCGCCTCCAGCACGTCCGCGCTGCCGCACGCGCCCGACATGGCGCGGTTGCCGTGCTTGGCCACCTTCGCCCCCGCGCCCGCGGCGACGAACGCCGCGGTCGTCGAGACGTTAAACGCCCCGGAGCCGTCGCCGCCCGTGCCGCACGTGTCCACCAGCGAACCCTCCACGCTGACGCGCAGCGCCTTCTCCCGCATCACCCGCGCCATGCCCGCTATCTCGTCCGGCGTCTCGCCTTTCAGCCGCAGCGCCGTCACGAACGCGCCGAACTGGGACGGCGTCGCCTCGCCGCCCATGATCTCGTCCATCACCTGCGCCGCCTCTTCCAGGCTCAGCGACTCGCCCTCTACTACTCTGACGATGCCCTCTTGAATCATGGCTTTACCCTTCGGTGTTCAGAAAGTTGCGCAGCAGGTCGTGGCCCACCTTGGTCATTATCGACTCCGGGTGGAACTGGATGCCCTCCACCTTGTCGCTCCTGTGGCGAAGCCCCATCACGATGCCGTTGTCCGTCCACGCGGTGACCTCCAACTCGTCCGGCAGGTCCTCACGATAGACCGCCAGCGAGTGGTAACGTATCGCCTCGAACGGGTTGGGCAGACCCTCGAACACGCCCTTGCCGTCGTGGTGCACCAGCGACATCTTGCCGTGCATGATCTCCCCCGCGCCGCCGACGGTGCCCCCGTATGCGTACCCGATGCACTGGTGGCCGAGACACACGCCCAGCGTGGGGATGGTCGGCCCGAAATGCCGCACCACGTCGTTGGATATGCCGGCCTTCTCCGGCGTGCACGGGCCGGGCGATATGACTATCTTCTCCGGCGCCAAGTCCTCGATCTCTTCCAGCGTAATCTCGTCGTTCCGAGCGACCGTCACCTCCGCGCCCAGCTCGCAAAGGTACTGGTATATGTTGTAGGTGAAGCTGTCGTAGTTATCTATCAGCAGTATCATCGCGTGTTCTCATTTCCTCCTCTCCCCTGGTGAGAGAGGATTGAGGTGAGGGGGCCTCCCCCCCCCCGATACCTATACCCCGCTCTCCGCCTCGTCGATGGCCCGCATCACGGCGGATGCCTTGTGAATCGTCTCCTCGTACTCGGACGCCGGTATGCTGTCGAACACTATGCCGCCGCCCGCCTGGGCGTACGCAACTCCGTCCTTGACCACAAGCGTCCGTATGGTGATGGCGGTGTCCATGTTGCCCGAGAAGTCGAAGTAGCCCACCGCGCCCGCGTAGGGCCCGCGCTTGACCGGCTCGAGCTCCGCGATTATTTCCATGGCGCGTATCTTGGGCGCGCCGGAGACCGTTCCCGCCGGGAAGCACGCCCTGAGCGCGTTGAAGCTCGTAGCGTCGTCTCGCAGCCTGCCCTCCACGTGCGATACCAGGTGCATCACGTGCGAGTAGCGCTCGACCTCCATCAGCTCCGTCACCCGGACGCTGCCCGGCTCGCTCACGCGGCCCACGTCGTTCCGCGACAGGTCCAGCAGCATGATGTGTTCCGCGCGCTCCTTCTCGTCCGTGCGCAGCCGGTGCTCCAGCGCGGCGTCCTCCTCGTCCGTTGCGCCGCGCGGCAGCGTGCCGGCTATGGGGTGCATGGCGACGTTTCCGTTCTCCACTTGCACCAGCATCTCCGGGGACGCGCCCACAATCTGGAAGCCATCCAAGTCCAGGTAGTACATGTACGGCGACGGATTGATGGCCCGGAGCGCGCGGTATATCTCGAACGGGTCCGCATCGGTGGGCCGCGCGAACCGCTGGGACGGCACCACCTGGATGATGTCGCCGTCCACGACGTACTGCTTGGAGCGCACCACGTTCGCCTCGAACTGCTCTCGCTCCATGTTCGGCGTCACCTCCCGCGATTCGCTCGACTCGCGGCGCGGCGGATACAGCGGCCCGCGCAGGCGTTCCACCAACTCGTCTATCCGACCCACCGCGTCCCGGTAGGCGGCCTCCACAGCCTGCGCTGAGCTTGCCGAAGTGTCGCCGTCCACGTGCGCGTGGCTCACTACCCTCAGCTTGTGCCCCACGTGGTCGAACACCACGAAGGTGGTTGTCAGCATGAATATGGACTCTGGCACACCCAGCGTGTCCCTCTCCGGCGAGGGCAGCCGCTCGAAGTAACTGACCGCCTCGTAGGACAGGTAGCCGACCATGCCCCCGTTGAAGCGCACCGCCGGCCCTATGTCCGCGATGGTGAACTCGGACAGCGCCTTCTCGATAGGCACAAGTGGATCGACCGCCCCCTCGGCCTGCCCCGGCCCGGTCTTGATGATGCGCGTCGGCTCGGTGCCGATGAAGCTGTAGCGCGCGAGCTGCTCCCCGCCCTCTACGCTCTCCAGCAGAAACGAGTACGGCGGGCGGGCCACCTTCAGGTAGGCCGACACCGGCGTCTCAAGGTCGGCGTTAATCTCCACGTACACCGGCACCAGGTTAGCCGATCCCGCTAGCCGCTTCACTTCCTCGAGGGATGGATAGTATGTCCGGTTGGTTGTTCTCGTCCCTGCGGTGGTCATCCCTTCCTCCCCGGCGTAATCAGGCCCATCCTGTGCTTCAACTCCTCCAGCTTGGGGTCGGCTACGGCCCGCGCCTGGTCCGCGCCGCGCTCCAGCAGTCGGTCCAGCTCGGCCACGTCCTCCATCAGCCGGTTGTGCCGCTCCCGGATCGGCGTCAACGCCTCGATCACGACCTCGGCCACCCTGTTCTTCAGGTCGCCGTACCCCCTGGCGTCGGCGAAGTCGGACTCCACCTCCGCCTCGGTCTTATCGGTTATCACCTTGTAGATACCCAGCAGGTTGTTCACGCCGGCCCTCTCCGGCTCGTCCGAGAAGCGGATTTCGTTCTCGTTGTCGGTCACGGCGCGCCGGATCGAACGCTGGATCTCCGCCGGCTCGTCCAGCAGCCGCACCGCGTGGCCGCGAATATGGGAGAAGCTCTTGGACATCTTGACGCTTGGGTCGTTCAGACCCATCACGCGGCCCCCGATTTCGGGAATCACCGCTTCCGGCACCACGAACGTGTCCCCGTAGATGCGGTTGAACCGCTGCGCGATGTCGCGCGCCAACTCCACGTGCTGCCGTTGGTCCTCGCCGACCGGAACCTCATGCGCGTCGTACAGTATGATGTCGCCCGCCATCAGCACCGGATAGTCCAGCAGCCCGGTCGATACCCGCTCCTGGTTGTCCGCCTTCTCCTTGAACTGCGTCATCCGCTCCAGCCAGCCCACCGGCGTCACGCAGTTCAGCAGCCAGCACCCCTCCGCGTGCGCCGTGACGTGGCTCTGGATGAAGATGGTGCTCTTGTCGGGGTCCAGCCCCGCCGCGAACAGCATCGCCGCGAGCGACCGCGTCTGGTGGCGCAGCTCGTCGGGGTCCTGCGGCGTGGTGAGCGCGTGCAGGTCCACGATGCAGAAGAAGTTCTCCTTCTCCGCCTGCCTGTCCGCCCACCCCTTGATGGCTCCCAGGTAGTTGCCGAGCTGCACGTCGCCGCTCGGCTGGATGCCGCTGAACACCCGCCTCCCCGGGTCTCGCCGGACTCGCCGGCCCTCTCGTGCTGCGTCTCAATCTGCGTAGTCATTTTTGTTCCTCCTGGACAAACCACCACCGAGATACATTCCAAAATGTCCCTTCCTCCGCAAACAAAAAACCCGTCCCCACAATGGGACGGGTTCTCAATCCGTGGTGCCACCCAATTTCAGCCGCACTCAAGGCGGCATCTCTGGCAGACGGGGAGGGAGCCGCGCACCGGCGCGCCCTCCGCATCTTGGGCTGTGATAACGGCACCCATCCCGTCCCGCCCTACAATCGGCCATTGACCGACATTCGGGTGGCGGCTCCCAGGTCCATTCGGCTTCCGCGCCAGCGCCCGGCTCTCACCTTACCCGGCTCTCTGAGGCCCCGCTTGAAAGCGTACTACTCCTGTTCCCAGCCTTTCGACTTTCAGTTTTGGCGGTTGGCAATATACCAACCGGCGGGCCGCGTTGTCAAGCGGCGGATTCGTCTCGTAGCCGTGTCAATCTCTTGCGGAACGAACACCAATCAACTACTATTTTTCTACGAAACAAGCGTGTTCGAGAGTCCTTTTCCTTCGGGGGTATACGGCATGACGACAGACCAAGCGGCCAAGCGCCGTATCTACGGCGCTCCGAGGCAAGTACCGCAACTTGTACACGCACCTGTGCGGCCTTCCTGCACAGGATTGGCGGACGACCTTCAGTGAGATTGAGTCTATCCTGGGATTCGAACTGCCCGCGTCAGCGCGTCTTCACCGGCCCTGGTGGGCAAATCAGAGCGTTGGCAATGGTCACAGCCATGCCCTCGCCTGGAGCGTCGCCGGGTGGGAAACGGCGGAGGTTGACATGAACACGGAGACGCTGCTGTTCAGACTGAAGAAGCGCAAGGAGGTCAAGCGTAGGCGGAGTCTGGATGAGCTTTGGCCCGTCCATCCGACGGCACGATTGCCGGAAGGCATCAGCCTCAGAAGAGAGGACTTGTACGAGGACAGGATCTAGCCCCCCATGTTCATCGACACCAACGTTTTCGTAGGCTCCCGTTTCCCCAACGCTTCCGACCACGACGTTGCCACGGCGAGATTGGAGCGGGCTATCCAAAGCGACGAGTCACTCACGATAAGCCGCCAGGTGGTGCGTGAGTACCTTGCCGTCGTCACGAGGCCGCAGGGATGGCGGACGGCCCTCACGCAAGAACAGGCGCTTGACGACGCAGAAAGGTTGCTTGAAGGCTTTGAGATACTGGAGGACGGCCCCGTGGTCACCCAGACGATGATAGCGTTGTGCCGTGAGGTTGTTGTAGGTGGCCGTCAAATCCACGATGCCAATATCGTGGCGACCATGTTGGCGCACGGAGAACGCAAGACTGCTAACATTCCAACACGCGGGACTTCCGACGCTTCGCTGACTACATAGAGTTGGTGGATAGTTAAGGGACGTGATGCCCCACCAATTCCCCCCTAAGGCTCGATGAACTCGCCGCCGTGCCACAGCGTGTACGCTTCGTTGAAACTATCCTCTCTGCCGCGCGGAACGCTGCTCTTGAACGTCTGGTAAATCTCCTCTTCGGTGAGTTGTCGCCCCGTGGACTTTTGCAGCAGCAGCAAGTCTCGGAAGGCCGCGCTCATCGCATCTTGCCCCATCAGGTCGAACAGATTGTGCAGGAAGTACGCTCCCAGGCTGTAGTTACATATGAAGATCGGATCAGACCAGTCTTTGAAACGTTCGATCAGTTTGCTGATATTGCGTACCCCCTGATTGTGGCAGTTGTCTCTGACGAGTTTCCGGGCGGTTGGAAGGCGGACCTCCAGGCTGTCGAGACCTACCCAGTCCATGACGTACGCTACCGCAAACTCCGCGCCGCCCTCCACCAGCCACGTGGGACCCAATCCGCCATGAAGGTAGTAGTGAGCGATCTCATGGTAGATTACCCCCCTGTTAACCTCGCTGAAGTCGTACATTACCAGCCTTATGTGGTCCCCCCGAAACTGCCCACCGTAACCTCTTGTGGCGCCTCCTACGGGCTGAAGCACCACCACTACGTCCTTCATCGGGAACGGCGTGGTGGTGCTGGGCGACACTGGGTTCCACAGCGCCGCGGGCGATCCTGCCAATCTGAAGGTGTGTCGGCGTGGCGAGTGGAACGAGCGCATGAAGGTGGAGACCGTATTGTCGATGCTCACGGTCATCTGCCACGTAAAGAAGATGCGCCATAGGGTTTGCCAAACAGACTCTCACCGGCGCGCACCGCTTCCTCCATCATTCCCACCACGTCTCTGTTTCTGGGAAGCACCACCACTAACGGAATCGCCTGAAACGCCCAGAATCTGACCTCGCCTGAGAGGGGAAGGGTCACGGTCTTGGACTGCGTGTGGTGGTTGCGAGCCAAGCTCACAAACAGGTTTCTGGCGTCGCCGGCAGCGTCCTTCATTGCGATCAGCAGCGCCGCCTCTTCATCGTCGATGCCGTCCGTGAACCACGGCTGTGCGGTCAGTTCGGCGAGCTTGTCATCTCCCCGCTCCGCAATCCGGACCAGCGAGAGCAAGAGATAGGCATCGTCTGCGGACGAGGACACAGCCGTAAGGCTTCTCGCTAACTCCAGGTCGCGGGAGGCGATTTCACTGAGGCCGTTGAGCATCCCCCATTCAACACCGGAAACACCGTCGGCGAACCAAGTCTGCCCGGCCAGAGTCCGCGCCAACTCGAGGTCTATCGATATCAGAGTGTTCAGGGCATGAAGGGTTCCCCACTCGTCATACAGGACCTTATCCGCAAGCCAATCGTAACCCGCCAGCAACCTCGCCAGGTCGGCGTCCGTGGAGGCGATGAGGTGGAGTGTGTGAAACAGTCCGCGTTCCGCCTGTGTTGTCAGGCCGTCCGCGTACCAGGGCAGGGCCGCGTACACTCCCACCAACTCGAGGGTGTTGCGCGTTAGAGGCTCGAATTCCCTCAGTATTCGCCGCTCGCTATCAGAGAGGCCGTCGATAAACCACGGCAGGTCTGCCATACCCCGCGCCAACTCAATGTCCCTGGATGCGAGATTACCCAAGACTCTCAGGGCGGCCAACTCGTCCCGGGTCACGTCATCCGCAAGCCACGGATAGCCCAGCGCCCGATGGCTCAGCTCGATGTCCTTTTCGGCAAAGCCGCTCAGCCAGCCAAGAAAATCCGCCTCCGTTTCGCCGACGCTGTTCGTTACCCAATCCAGCCCGACGACTGCCTTGGCAAGTTCGACGTCCACTAGCCAGATGGACACGATCTCCTCGGCGGCAGCCGCATAGCTGGCGTCCGGCGGGTCGTCGAACCAGCCAAGCAATTCCACGAGCTGACCGGCGGCGATCTCTCGTGCGGTCGGAGTGGGCGTCGCGGTGGGCAAAGGCGTAGGTGTCTCGGTGGGCACAGGCGTAGGCGTATCCGTGGGCGTGGGCGTAGGTGTCTCGGTGGGCACAGGAGTGGGCGTATCTGCGGGAACGGCCGTTGGCGTCTGCGTGGGAGCCGGTGTTGGTGTCTCCGTCGGCGTGGGCGACGGCGTCTCCGTGGGCACGGGCGTAGCGGTCGGCGCCGGCGTCGCGGTCGAAGTGGGCGATGGCTCAGCAGTTGGGGCCGGTACGACGGTTGGGCTCGGATCAGTCCTCACGACCGCCAATGACGGCGGCTCGTCCGGCACGGCTGTGGGTGAAGGCGCGGCGCTCTGCCCGCCGCACGAAGCCAGGAGTACGGCGCACACGACCGCGAACCCCCACGTCCACAATATGCGTCCGGCGGACAGTCCACGACCCACGTAGAACCTTCTCCCTCTCCTCAATCCTCCTCCACCTGGGAAGTACAGTCTGCCGGCCCCAACAGCCCCTCCACCCTGTCCAGCAGCCGGCAGCCCACGTCGTACTTGCTCATCAGGGGCAGCTCCTCCACACCGCCCTCGCGGTCCAGCAGCACCACCTTGTTGGTGTCCACCGCGAACCCGCTGCCCGGCGACGTGATGTCGTTCGCCGCGATGAGATGCAGGCCCTTGCCGACGAGCTTGGCCTGCGCGTTCTCCAGCAGGTCCTCGCTCTCTGCCGCGAACCCCACCTTGACGAGCCTCTCCCCCGTCGCCTCCGCGAGTATGTCCGGGTTCTTGGTCAGCTCGATGGTCCAGGTGTCCGACTCGCCCTTCTTCACCTTCTGGTCGGCGGCAGACACCGGCCGCCAGTCCGCCACCGCCGCGGCCATCACCAGCGCGTCCGCGTCTCGGCACTCGGCGAGCACCGCGTCACGCATCTGGAGCGCCGTGCCCACCTTGACGACGCGCACCCCCACCGGGTCCGCCAGCGCCGTCGGCGCGGACACGATGACCGCCGACGCCCCCCGATCTCTCGCCGCCTCCGCAATGGCGAACCCCATCTTCCCGGACGAACGGTTGGCTATCACGCGAACCGGATCGAGCGGCTCCTCGGTGCCTCCCGCGCTGACCACTATCTTGCGATTGGCGAGGCTGCCGTTCCTGGCGAGGGCTATCTTGGCGAGCTCGATGATCTCCGCCGGTTCCACCATGCGCCCCCGCCCCACCAGCCCGGACGCCATCCGCCCGCGCGCCGGACCGGCGATTACCACGCCCCTCTTTCGCAGCCGCTCCACGTTCTCCTGCGTGGCGGCGTTCTCGTACATGTTCGCGTCCATCGCGGGCGCGACGATGACCGGCGCCTCGGTCGCCAGCGCCGTCGTCGTCAGCGCGTCGTCCGCGAAACCCCACGCCAGCTTGGCCATCGTGTTGGCGGTGGCGGGCGCGATGATGATGACCTCGGCCCGCTCCGCCATCGCGATGTGGTCCATGCTCAACTCGGACTGCGGGTCGTACACGTCCGTGACCACCGGACCGTGCGTTATGCTGCCGAACGTCAGCGGCGTCAGGAAGTTGGTCGCGCCCCTGGTCAGCACCACGTCCACGGCGGTGCCCGCCTGGGTCAGCTTGCTGGCCAGATCGACCGCCTTGAAGCAGGCGATGCTCCCCGTCACCCCGAGCACTACGCGCCGGCCCTCGAGCGGACTAGCCATTGCTGCCCCCTTTGCCGCCTGCGCCGGCCGCTCCGTTCATCTCGTAGATCATTCTCAGCCCCACGAGCGTAAGGTCCGGATCGACCGCGTCGAACAGCCCCACCTCGTCCGCGACGACGTCGGCGAGCCCGCCGGTCGCGATCACCTTCGACCCGCCGCCAAGCTCCGCGTCGAACCTTCCCACCATCCCCTTTATCAACTCGGCGTAGCCCAGTATCAGCCCCGACTGGATGGCGTGTATGGTGTTGCCGCCTATGGCCGCCGGAGGCGCGGACAGCTCGACGCGGCGCAGCATCGAAGTCCGCCTGAAGAGTGTGTCCGCGGCCAGCGATATGCCCGGCGCTATCGCCCCGCCCAGGTAGTCGCCGTCCGCCGTCACCGCGTCCAGCACCGTCGCCGTGCCCACGTCCACCACGATTGCCGGCCCGCCGTACAGGTGCAGCGCGGCGGCGGCGTCCACGATGCGGTCCGCGCCCACGTCGCGCGGGCTGTCGTACAGGATGCGTATGCCCGTCTGGACGTCCGCGCCCACCACCAGCGGATCGACTCCGAAGTACTCCTCGCACACCTCGACCAGCGAAGCGGTGAGCGGCGGCACCACGCTGCACATGGATACCGAGTCGATGTCGGAAGGGTCGATTCCCCGGATGGGAAGTAGCTGGCGAATCAGCAGCCCGTACTCGTCGGACAGGCGCTCCACGTCCGTGGCGAGCCGCCCCCTGGCCCTGACGGAGCCGCCGTCGAACACACCCAGCGTTACGTTGGTGTTGCCCACGTCGATAGCGAGAAGCATTTTTACGCTAACCATCCCAACGCGCTTTGCCAACCGATGCCGAAAGGAAAGCGGCTATTCGCTGCGCACTGTTGCGGCTCACGCTACTTGCGGATTATAGCGTTCCCTTCTCTGCGCCAGCGTGCGCTCAGGTAGTCGCTGGCCGCGAGCAGGCTGTCCAGCGATGGGTACTCGGACGCGCTCAGCCTGGGCGCGCCCAACGCTTTTGCGGCGTCGGACGCCGCGGCCTGTCCGGAGATGCGCTCGCGCTCGCGGTTCTTCCACGACTCGTCGATGTTGATGTCCCACTTGGGGTCGCCTTGGCCGGAGGAAGTCGCGACCTCCGGTGGATTTATGCGAAGGATGGTGACGGCCTCCGATGCCTGTTCATCTGCGGCGGTGGCGTCCCCACTCTTTGTCCGAGTCGGCTTGTCTCCGTCTGAGGCGCGCCCGCGGGACTTGTCGCCGTCGGCCGCGCTTCGCGCCCTCCGCGTTCTCTCGCCGCCCGCAGCCTGTTCGCGTGGGGCGTCGGCCCCATCCGATGCCTGGGCTCTCTGCGACCTGGGGCTGCCGATAATCTGGGGGCGTGCGAGGGCAAAGCTGACTATGGTGTCGCCGCCGTCGGCGGGCCTCTCCACGTTGACGTTGTTGGACGCCTCCAGGAAGCGCGTGAACGTGCTGTGGCCGAGCGCCTTGTAGCTGAAGCTGGGGTCGATGCGCTGCATCGTCTGGTACAGCCTCGATCCGCCGACCACGCCTTCGGAATCCATGGAAGCGTTGATGGCGCGGCGCAACAGCGATTCCGCGTTCGGCTCGCTCGTCCTGCGTCTTCGGCGCTGGGACTGCGCGGCGGGCTTGGGTTCGTCTTCCAGATAGATGTAGCGGTCGCAGGACTTCACCAGCGTCGGCGACGAGTGGCCTCGCCGACCGGCGCCTATCGCCGTTTTGCCCGCGGAGCGCAGCTTGTTCACCAGCGGTACGAAGTCGCTGTCCGAAGACACTATAACGAACACGTCCACCGGCGCGCTGTACAGCAGGTCTATCGCGTCGATTGTGAGCGAAATGTCGCTGGAGTTCTTGCTCTGCTTCGTCGACCGGAAGTGGTGAGACGCCTCGATTCCGTATTCCAGTAGCTGGTCGCGCTTGCTGCGATGCACCGACCAGTCCGCGTAAGCCCGCTTGATTATCACCCGTCCCACGTCCGACAACTGATCCAGCAGGGACTCCATAGATTCCAGCCCCACGTTCTCGTAGTCAACCAGGACGGCTACGTTTTCTTCGGCCAAATCCCCTCAACCCCTATCTGTTTGCGCTATCGTGTTCCAATGATGCCGCCGACATTGTACCACTTATGGCAACCGGCGTTGCGCCTTACTCCACCGGCCTGCCGAACAGCAGCACCAGCCGCAGCGGCCCGGTTCCCGTGTTGCGAAACCCGTGGTCCACCCCCGGAGGCACCAGCACCGCGTCACCTGCCGTTACCGGCACGTCCTCCCCCTCGATCCACATCACGCCCTCGCCCTCCAGGAAGTAGTACGTCTCCTCCAGGCTGCGGTCGCCCTCGTGTACGTGGTTGCCCTCGCTCACGCCCGGGTCCAGCTCCCACACGTCGAACGTAACGCCGACCCTGCTCACGTCCTTGAAGAACCGCCGCAGGCGCACGGTGCCGTCGCCGTCGTGCATCCCCTCGTAGTCGATGATGTTCTCGGCGTCGCTCTCTTTCCAGTAGGTTGCGGCCATAGCTGCCTCCTAGAAGTATCAGTCCACTCAACGTCCCTTCCCCCTTGATGGGGGAAGGTTAGGATGGGGGTGAATTGCGACGCCTAGAAGTATGCGTCCGGATTCCCCGGGTCACGGGCGTTGCGCTCGTCCTTGCGCGAGCCGCCGTCCACGGCCCGATCATAGCGCACCCGCCCGCCGATGATAGTCGCGTCCACCTCGATGTCGTCTATCCTGCGCGGGTCCACGCCCAGCGGGTCGCCCGACAGCGCCACCAGATCGCCCAGCTTGCCCGGTTCGATTGAGCCCTTGTCGTCCTCCTCGAACGCCAGGTACGCGGCGTCGATGGTCATCGAGCGCAGCGACTCCTCCGGCGACAGACAGAACTCCGGCCCCAGCTCGTTTCCGTCCCGCGTGAGCCTGTTCGCCGCCGTGTGCACGTTCAGCATCGGGTCAACCGGCGTCACGAACCAGTCCGAGTGGCCGCCGAACTTGATGCCCCGGTCCAGTGCACTCTTGAGCGGGCTGATGCGCGGCCCCCGCTCCGGCCCCAGGAACAGGTCGCGGTGCCGGTCGCCCCAGTGGTACACGTGCAGGTTGAAGAACGAAGCCAGCACGCCCATCTCGGCCATCCGGTCGAGCTGGTCCTCCCGTACCGCCTGGCAGTGCTCGATGCGGAAGCGGTGGTCACGCTTGGGGTAACGCTCCAGCGTGTACTCGTAAGCGTCCAGGATGGCGTCGATTGCCGCGTCTCCGTTGCCGTGTATGCCCACCTGGAAGTCGGCGCGGTTGCCCTGGTCCACCAGCACGTTGAGCTGCTCCTGCGGCATGATGAGTATGCCGCACTCGTCGGGCCGGTCGTAGTAGGGCTGTGTCAGCGCGCCGGAGTGGCCCTGTATAGACCCGTCGGCGCCTATCTTCAGGATGCCCACCTTGATGTCGTCGCCCCCGAATCCGCTTCGCATCTCGGATTCGGCGTACTTGGGCACGATGTCCAGGGGCGATTCCTTCTCCAGCAAGGACATGAAGGTACGGGCCACGTAGGCGCGGATGGGGAACTTGCCCTGCCTCGCCGCGGTCTGGTACGCGCTGAACCCGCCGATGGGGTTGCCGGTGTCATGTAGTGACGTCACGCCCGTCTTGAGCATCTGCTTGGCCGCCCACTCCAGCCCGTCCACCATCTGCGACACCCCGGGCTGCGGCACCAGGTGGCGCACCAGGTTGCCCGCGCGCTCGTACAGCAGGCCCGTTGCGTCGCCGTTTTCGTCGCGGTCTATGCGTCCGCCGATGGGGTCCGGCGTGGAGCGCGTGACGCCCGCCAGTTCCAGCGCGCGGCTGTTGGCGTAGCTCAGGTGGCCGGCCACGTAGGTTATGTACACCGGATTGTTGGGCGTCGCGGCGTCCATGTCCTGCCGCGTGATGTGCCGCATGTCCTCCACCAGCGAGTCGTCGAACCCGCGCCCCGAAATCCACTCGCCCCTGCCCGCCTGCTTGGCCGCCTCGCCGAGCTTCTCCACGATGTCGGCTATGGTGTGGTTGGGCGGCGTGCCGCAGTTGACCATTTCCAGGTTGAAGTGCGCGGCCATGACGGGGTGGACGTGCGATTCCACGAATCCGGGCACGACCGTCTTGCCGCCCATGTCGAGCACCGTCACCGGATCGACCGCCATGCTCATCGCCTCTTCATTAGTGCCCACGCGCACGATCCGTCCGCCCAGTATCGCCACCGCCTCGGCGCGCGAGCCACGGTCGTCCAGCGTTATCACGTTCGCGTTAGTGACTATCAGGTTCATCGCTTATCCTCCCGGTGTCCGGAACCGTCCTCCCGCGTCACAGATGCCGCTTTCAGGTTACTCAGTCCGCCACGCGATGGAACGCCGCGCGCAGCCGCGGCCCAACCTCGGCGAGCTGCTCCGGCTGCGCCGTGCTGAACGCCATCCTGACGTGGTTGTCGTCCGAGTTCTCCCGGTCGCTGAAGAAGTTAGAACCGAGCGGGAACACCAGCCCTTCCTCCGACGCGGCCTGCACAAGCTCCTGCGCCGATGCCCCGACGCACTCCACCCACAGGAAGAAACCGCCCTCCGGCTTACGGAACCTAACGTATGGTTCGCAGTACGCCAGCAGAGACTCGGCCAGTATCTCGCACTTTTCGGCGTAGATGGGTCTCATCTCCCGCACGTGCTCATCCAAGTCGCCCGATGTCAAATACTCTGTCAACGCCCACTGGATGAGCGGCGAGCCTCCCATGTCGAACCGCACACGCGCCATGGCGTCTATGAAGTCCGGGCGCGCCTGCACCCAACCCACGCGCAGCCCCGTCGCGATGGTCTTGCTCAGGCTTCCCAGCCGCAGCACGCCTTCACCCTCGGCGAGGCTGTACAGCGAGGCGGGCGGCCCGTCATCAAACCCAAGCTCGGTGTAGGCCGCGTCCTCCAGCACCAGCACCCCGTGACTCGTACACACCTCCAGCAGCTTCTCACGACGCCGCTGGGAAAGCGTCACTCCTGTGGGGTTGTGGTAGTCGGCAACGGTGTAGAACAGCTTGGGCCTCTTGCCCGCAGACTTCACGCGCTCGATGGTCTCGGCCAGGGCCTCGACGGACACCCCCTCGTCCTCCATGGGGACTTCCACAATCTCAGTCATGTACCCGCGCATCGATCTCACGCTGCCCGAGAAGCTGGGAGCCTCCGCGATTACGACGTCGCCCGGCTGGAGAAAAGTCTTGGAAACGTTGTCTATAGCCCCCGAGCTGCCGTTGTGGACTATGATGTTGTCCTGCCCAATGGCTGTCCCCTCGATGCGGCTCTGCCGCTCGGCAATCGCCTCGCGCAGGCCCTCGTAGCCGTACCACCCGCCGTAGGTGAGTGTCGCCGACGGGTTGGCGTCGAGCGCCTGGCCTATCGCCTGCCGGATGTACTCGACCGGCAGCGTCGGCGGGTCGGGGATGCCGGCGGCCAGCACGATGGGATCGGGGTGCTCTGTTGGCAACCGCCACATCCGGCCCGAGTCCGACGCGCTCCCCGCGCCTATCGTCCTCGCGGACTCCGACAGAAACCCCTCCAGTTCGAAGGGAACATCGCCTCGACCCGAATCCGAATTGTCTCGCTCAGCCTCTGCCATTCGTGGCCACCTCCATCTAACGCGCGGGCGGGGTCAGCCTCGGCCCGCGCTGTCCGCCCAATTGTAACACGCGGCCCCAATCCGTCGTCTAACCCGAAATCTTGGCCAGCTCCTGTAGCACCTGCTGTGGAGAAGGCCGGTCATAGGTGCTGCCCAGGTACCTCCACCGGATAACGCCGGAACTGTCGATAATGAAAGTGGAAGGCCTGGCCAGGTTGTTGTCTTGTGGGTTGAGTACGCCGTAGGCACTCACCACGTCCTTCTCGGGGTTGTACAGAATCGGGAACGGCACGCCCGAATTCCTGGCCATCGCCTGCGCGTTGGACAGGTTGTCGACGCTTATCGCCACCACTATCGCGTTATGGTCTTCGATTGCGCTGTACTGGTTTGTCAACTCGACGAGTTGCCGCTTGCAGACCGGTCACCAGTACGCGCGGTAGAAGACGATCACCAGGTTCCCCTGCCCCAGCCGCTCCTCCGTAGAGAACGTCCCGCCGTCGAACGTGGGCAGCGTAAATGCAGGCGCCAACTGGCCGACCTCTGTGCCCGTCACCGGCTGAGGCGCGGCAGTCGCGGTCGGCGGCACAGGCGTCGCTGTTGGCGGTACCGCTGTCGCCGTTGGCGGCACAGCCGTGGCGGTGGGTGGAACAGCCGTTACCGTCGCCTCCGGCGCGGCCGTGGCCGTGGGCACAGGGGTGGCGGTAGGCGGCACAGCGGCAGTTGCGGCCGGCTCCGGCACAGCAGTCGATGGAGGCGAGGCAGTCGGCGCTACCGTTACGGTGGCTATCGGCTCCGGTGCGACCGTTGCCGTAGGAACCTGCGTCGCCGTTGGCGCCACCATCGCCGTGGCGGTGGACTGTGGCGTCGCCGTGGCCGTCGGGGGAACCGCCGCCGTCGGCGCCACCGTGGAAGTCGGTGACGGCGGCACGGGCGTCGGCTGCCTTGTCATGCCGATCACCGGCGTCGGCTCCGGCTCACCCTCGTCGGCAGGCGAATCACAGCCTGTCAACGCCAGCGCGGCCAAAACAAACGCAGTGAGCGCAACCACCAATGTGAGCTTTGGTACCCGCATTCTACCTGTATGCTGACCCACAACTCTCGCAATCCGCCAACCGAATAGCTCTTGGCGCGCGCCAAAGCTCTTGACCGGCACGCCCCGGTGTACTTACACTGGCACCATTCGCTACTTAGGACGTGACTACGCCATGCAGCGAGCCAATCCCTCTCCGTCGTTGTTCGCCGATCTGTACCAGCTCACCATGGCGCAGGCCCTTTGGCAAAGCGGGACGACGGCCGAAGCCACGTTCAGCCTGTACTTTCGCAAACACCTGCCGGGCAGGGCCTACTACGTCTTCGCTGGCCTCCAGCAAGCCATGGAGCACCTCCAGCGGCTCTCATTCGAGATTCCCGATGTTGAGTACCTGCGTTCTACCGGCCTCTTCGACGAAGATTTCCTCGGCTATCTGGGCACATTCAGATTCACCGGCAAAGTCAGGGCCATGCCCGAAGGGGCCATCATATTCGCAGGCGAGCCGGTCATCGAGGTCTCCGCGCCTATAGTGGAAGCGCAAATCCCCGAGACTTTTCTTGTCAACTGCGTCAATTCCAACACTCTGTTCGCCTCTAAGGCCGCCCGTGTCGTCTACGCCGCCCGCGGCAGAAACGTCTATGACTTTGCCGCGCGCCGCACTCACGGGATGGACGCCGCCGATAGCTTTGCGCGCGCAAGCTACATGGTCGGGTTCGACGGCACCAGCAACCTCTCCGCCGGCGCTCGCCACGGCATCCCCGTCGTGGGAACTATGGCGCACTCGTTCATCTCCGCGTTCGACGACGAGACCGACGCGTTTCGCAGCTACGCCCGCTCTTTCCCCACCGCGAGCACCCTGCTGGTTGACACCTATGATACCCTGAACGGGACTCTGAGGGCCATACAGGTTGCCCGGGAGATGCGCGACGCCGGCCAGGAGCTCCGCGCCATTCGGCTGGACAGCGGCGACCTCCCGCAACTCGCCGCGGAGTGCCGGACGCTTCTGGACCGCGACGGGTTCGGGAACGTAATGATTATCGCCAGCGGCGCGCTCGACGAATACTCGATAGACGAGCTGCTTCGAGCCGGCGCCCCCATCGACGGTTTCGGCGTCGGCACGAAAGCGGGCGTATCGGCAGACGCGCCCTGGGCAGACTCCGTCTACAAACTCGTGGCCTACGGCGGCAGACCCACGATGAAGCTCAGCGACGACAAGGAAACAATACCCGGCCCTAAGCAGGTCTACCGCTGCTACGGCAGGGCGGGACAGCCCCTCCACGACATCATGACCACGGCCACCGAGCACCGTCCTTCGCCCGGCGCCCGGCCAATGCTGACGGAAGTGATGAGAGACGGCAAGACCACCGTTGACCTTCCGGGCTTGGAAGAGTTGCGAGACAGGTTCGGCTCGGACTTCACCCAACTCGACCTGAGCTACAAGAGGCTGCGTACCCCATCGGACAACTACGAAGTGACGGTCAGCAAAACGCTGTCCGATCTGCAAGCCACCACTGCCGCCATGCTCCGCAGGCGTAGCCATGCGGACGTCGGCGAAACTATGTCGGAGAGAGCCTGATGGCGCGACTTCCATACATAGCCAGAAACGACCTTCCCGAGGACAAGCGCCCGGTCTTCGACCGGATCGCCGAGCGCAGAAGCGGCCCCGAGTCCGGCGGAGCGCTCCCACACTCGTTCGCCCTTCTCCTCAACAGCCCCGACGCCGCCGAGGCAGTAGGCGCGCTTGGCGAGTACGTGCGATGGGGAAGCCCCCTGGATCCCGCCGCGAGAGAGATAGCGATTCTGGCCGCCGCGATGGAGATGGGCAGCGACTACGTCTGGAAGCACCACGAGCCGGTCGCCCGCAGCGTAGGCGTGCGAGAGGAGACCATCGAGGCCATCCGCTCCGGCAGAGCGCCGATGGGCCTGCCCGCAAAGGAGGGCGTGTTCGCCCAGGCCGCGCGCGAGATAGTTCGCGACGGCGCCCCGACCGACCGCACCTTCCAGGCGATTCATCACCTGCTCGGCGCGGCGCTCACCGTAGACCTCATCGTCGCGGTCAGCTACTACGTCATGCTGGCCAGGGCGCTCGGCTCCCTCGGCATCGACCTTGAGGACGGCCTACGCGACGCGCCCGGCCTGCCCTGATTCGCCTCGACATTCCCGAACGCAGGAGACGCAGATGGCCGATGGCGCCCTCTCGGACGTGAAGGTGCTGGACTTCACCCACATGATCGCCGGCCCGTATTGCGCCAAGCTGCTGGCGGACTACGGCGCGGACGTGGTCAAGGTCGAGCGCCCCGACGGCGGCGACGGAACGAGAAGGCTCGGCCCGTTCCCCGGCGACGAGCCGCACCACGAGCGCAGCGGGCTGTTCCTTCACCTCAACACCAACAAGCGCGGCGTCACGCTCGACCTAAAGACCGCAGCCGGCAACCGCATAGCTCGCCGCCTGGCCGCGGAGGCCGATATCGTGGTCGAGAGTTTCCGCCCCGGCGTAATGTCTCGCCTCGGCCTGGACTACGCCACCCTCAGCGCGGACAACCCGGCCCTCGTAATGACCTCCATCTCGAACTTTGGCCAGACAGGCCCCTACCGCGACTTCCGCGCATCGGAGATAGTCCTCTACGGCATGGGCGGCGAGATGTATTCCTCCGGCCTCGAGGACAGAGAGCCGATCAAACTCGGCGGCACGATGGTGCAGTACCAGGCCGGCGCGGCCGCCGCCGTCGCCACCATGGGCGCGCTGTTCGCCGCCCGGGCGTGGGGCGAGGGTCAGCACGTGGACGTCTCCATCATGGAAACCCAGATTGGCTCGATAGACCGGCGCATGAGCACCCTCATCGCCTACCAGTACACCGGCGAGGTAAGCAAGAGGATCCCATTCGGCGTAATGGGCTATCCCATCGGAGTCTACCCCTGCGCCGACGGCTACGTCGAGATTACCGGCGGCATCGTTTACTTCGACAGGGTGGTCGACATGCTCGGAAAGCCGCCCAAGTTCGACGACCCCAGGTGGTACACGCCGGAGGCGCAGACCGACCCGGACCTGAGAGAGGAGTTCGACGAGTTCTTCATCCCCTGGTGCCTGGAGCGCACCAAGTACGAGATATGGTACGCCGCCCAGGATGCGCGCGTGCTCAGCGGCCCCATCAACACGATGGAGGACCTCGCTGGCGACCCCAATTTCAACGAGAGGGGCGCCTTCGCCGAGTTCGACCACCCCGGCGCGGGCCGGCTCGCCTACCCGGGCCGCCCGTTCGTCATGGAGCGCACGCCCTGGACCGCGCACATGGCCGCCCCGCTGCTGGGCCAGCACAACGCCGAGATCCTCGGCGAACTGGGCTACGACCGCGCCGCGCTAGTCCGGCTGCGCGAAACGGGCGCGATCTAGCAGGGGATCTACCATGTCATGCTCTAGCAGGGGATCTACCATGTCATGCTCTAGCAACCGCTCTTCCATGTCATCCCACGGCCATTACCCATCCATGTCATTCTGAGCTTGCCGAAGAATCTGGAGAAACCGCGAATGACGAAATTGCCCCTGGAAGGCATCCGAGTCCTGGACATGACCGTCGTATGGGCGGGCACGTACTGCGCCACCCTGCTCGCAGACCTCGGAGCCGAGGTCATTCGCGTCGAGTCCACCAGGCACCCCGCGCCGCTCACACGCGGGGCCATGGCGCACCCGACCAGGGAGCTTATTGAGGACTCCCCACCGATGTTCGGCGGTATGCCCGGCCGCGTGCCCGGACGCCGCCCCTGGAACCGATTCCCCGTCTTCAACGCTCACGGCCGCAACAAGCTGAGCATGACCGTGGACCTGCTCCAACCGGCCGGCAAGGACATCTTCAACCGCCTCGTCGAGGTCAGCGACGCCTTCGTTGAGAACAACGTCACCGAGACCATGGACAAGCTGGGCATATCCTACGAGAGCTTGCGAGAGTTGCGCCCCGACGTCGTCATGCTCAGGATGCCCGCCTACGGCAGCGCCGGACGCTACAGGAACTTCCGCTCGCTCGGCATCCACATGGAGGGCGCGGTGGGGCATTCGCTGCTGCGCGGCTACGCCGACATGGACCCCTCCGCCAACACCCAAGTGTACGTCGCCGACGCCGCCGCGGGCGCGCAGGGCGCTTTCGCCGTCCTGACTGGCCTGCATCACCGCAGGCGCACCGGCGAAGGACAGCTAATCGAGCTGGCGCAGGCCGAAAACGTCGCCCCCTTCCTGGGCCAGTTCTTCCTCGACTACTCGATGAACCGCCGGAGCGGGTCCACTATCGGCAACCGCCATCCCTACGCCGTCCAGGGCTGCTACCCCTGCAAGGGCGAAGATCGCTGGGTCGTCATCACCATCTTCGACGACGCCGACTGGGCCGCTTTTCGCGCCGCCATCGGCTCGCCTGAGTGGGCCGAAGACCCACGATTCGACACTCAGCACGGCCGCCACCGCGCCCACGACGAGCTGGACGCCCGCATAGCGGAATGGACGAGCCAACGCGGCCACTACGAAGCCATGCACGCGCTCCAGCAGGCCGGCGTGGCCGCGGGCGTCGTGATGGACCAAGCCGACGCCTACTCCGATCCCCACCTGGCGGAGCGCGGCGCGTTCGAAGAAGCGCGCCAGGAAGACGTGGGCACGCACCTGTACCCCGGCGCTCCGTTCAAGATGTCCCGCACTCTCCCCGCCATCCGCCGCGGACCGGTGCGCCTCGGCGAGGACAACGAATACGTTTACAAGGGCCTGCTGAGCGTGTCCGATGCGGAGTACGCGGAGTTGGAGCGCGAAGGCCACATAGGCATGGACTACGAGTGAGGTAACGTCAAATGGTGGATGTGGAGGAATGGCCCCCGCGGGAGCCTGTGTCAATTTGCTAGGCGCCATCAGTTTACACTTGTACTAACCCAAACAAAGACAGGTGCAAAACTGATGGCGATAACCAGCGTACACGAATGGATTGGCGATGGACAAGGCGCAGACGTGGAGGAGACGGCATACCGGGCGGGATGCGCGTTCGCGCGCGAGGTGATGACCGCCCAACTGAAGGCTATAGACGACGACCTGTTCAGCCGAAAGCCCAGGGGCTGGCGTGTGGAGGGTTCTCACGACAGGACCTTGATGACGCGCTTCGGAGATGTCACGATAAGCCGCAGGCTGTATCGAGACCAACAAGGCCAGAGCGTCTTCGCGCTGGACGAGCGCATGGGGTGGAAGCCCCGGCAACAGGCCAGCCCGTCCATCGCCGAGCGCGTGGTGGAGATGGCGACGTACATGCCGTTTCGGAAGGTGGTGGAGACTGTGAGCGCGCTGACGGCTGGGGCGCTGTCTGCCAACACGGCGCATCGGCTGCTGCAAGGTGTGGGGGAAGAGGCGCTCTTGGAGGAGCGAGAGCGCGTAGAGGCGCAGTTCGGGCGTGGGGAGGAGGTGTGCGAGGGGGAGCAGAAGGCGGGCGTTCTGTACACAGAGGCCGACGGGGTGTGGGTCCCTCTTCAGAGAGAGAAGGCCAAGCGCCACGAGGTGAAGTGTGCAATAGCCTACACGGGATGGAATGAGTTGAGCGAAGGGCGCTACGAACTGGTGGACAAGAGGGTGTACGCGCACGGCGCGCCATCGGACGTATCCTTCTGGGAGGGTGCGAGCCTGGAGTGGGGCAAGCGGTTCGCGCTCGGCGAAGTCAAGCTGTTCGTGGTGGGCGGCGACGGCGCCAACTGGATACGCGAGGGTGTGCGCGACTTCCCCAACGCCATCTTCCAACTGGACGGCTTCCATCTCGCTCGCGCGTGCGGCATGGGCTATGGGAAAGAACCAGGACATGCAATCTACGAGGCGATACGCTCGGGGGACGCTCAAGGCGCGCTGTCGCGGATGTCGCAAGCCGCTTGCGCAGAGACCAAGAGCGCGGTCAAGAACAGGAGGTACGCCGAGAACAACGTAGTCGCCGGAGTGGACTGGCGCAACGTGGTTCCCGACGCCCCTGCCGATGCCCGGAGCCTGGGGACGATGGAGTCCAACGGGGACAAGCTGACGGCCAACCGGATGAAAAAGCGCGGCATGAGTTGGACGATACGTGGGGCGAACCACATGGCCAAGGTGATACAGCTATGCCGCAACGGGGAGTTGTCCATGCGGCGACGCAAGAGCGAGAACACGGAGAGGTCGGCGGTGGGACGCCGTTCTCGCCACAGGCGCGCGAGTGCGGCGAGGGAAGGCGGCTTGCCGGAAACGGCAATGCCCGCGCTGACAGGCCCCCACGCATCGAGACCCTGGGCGACCTCCCTGCGACGCCTCACGCAATCCCGCCTAGTAAACTGACACAGGCTCCCCCCGCGGCGCCGGGCACAGGTATGGCGGCGCCTTGTGCTATAATCGGCCCGCGGGGTCGGCGGCCTGCCGCTGACACGGCCCGCAGGAGGCGTCTGTCATGGATACTGCACAGTTGACCATGCTGATTGCCACCATGATCGGTTTCGTAACCATTCTGGTGGCAATCTTCGCCATGATGTGGCAAATGAACTCAAACAACTCTAGACTTAGAGACGAGGTACGCGCAGACATCACCCGGCTCGAAACCACCGTGGATTCCCAAGTCAAGGACTTCAAAGACGAGGTACGCGCAGACATCACCCGGCTCGAAACCACCGTGGATTCCCAAGTCAAGGACTTCAAAGACGAGGTACGCGCAGACATCACCCGGCTCGAAACCACGATGAATGCCCAAGTCAAGGAACTCAGAGACGAGATGCGGGCCATGGCTGCGAGAGTGTCGAACTCCGAACTGGAGCAGGCGCGGCTGAACGGCATCAACAGTATCCTGGGCGAACAAACGCACACCCACGAGGTGTCCGGGGACTAGCGACGCCCCTCTACACCACCGGCCAGCGCGGCCCGAACGAGACCCCGGTACGTTCCATCAGGTCAGCCCCGATACGCTGCACCCGCTGAATCAGTTCCCACTCGTCCACGAACATCGCCCTGTGGTCCTCCACCACGACGCGCCCGTCCACGATCACCGTGTGAACGCTGCGCCCGTCCGCGCTATAGACAAGGTTGTTCACCGGATTGAACAGCGTCCGCCACTCCGGCCGGCGCGTGTCGAACAGCACCAGGTCGGCCTTCTTCCCGACCTCGACCGACCCGGCCTCGGCACCCAGCCCCATCGCCCGCGCCGACCCCAGCGTCGCCAGCTCCACCGCCGTCTCCGCCGGCACCATGGACACGTCCTGCCTGCCGTCCTTGTACAGCACCGCGGCCAGGTACATCGAGCGCATCGTCTCCAGCAGGTTCGAGTTGTTGCCCGCGTCCGTGCCTAGCCCCACGGTAATGCCGCGCTCCAGCATCTCCGGCAGCTTCGCCGTGCGCGTCATACCGGACCCGCCCTTGATTGCCGCCGTCGGGCACATCACCACGCTCGCGCCGCTCCGCGCGATGCTGTCCAGTTCCGCATCGTCCAGGCCAAGCCCGTGCGCCAGCGTCACGTTGTCCCCCAGCACACCCAGCCGCTCCAGCCGTTCCGTCGGCGTCACGCCGCGCGCGGACAGCGACGCCGCCCGCGCGTCAGGCCCCGTGCTGTGGTGCAGCGTCAGCCCCGTCCCGCGGTCGTCGGCCAGCTCCTTCGCGGCGGTCAGCAACTCATTCGATGCGTACTCCGCAGAGAAAGGCATAGTCCACGCGCGAACCCTGCCGTCCAGGCCGCCGTCGAACTCCTCCACCGTCGAACGCATCACGTCCACGGCTTCGGCGGTGGAGTACACCGGCAGGTTCAGCGGGTTCGGCGCGTCAGTGACCTGCGCCCCCACCACTATGCGGCAGCCCGACTCCTCGTAGGCCCTCATACAGGCGTCCACGTGCTTGGTGCTGCCGGGGTCGAGAAAGCTGGTTGTGCCGTACTTCAGCAACTCGGTGATGGCCAGCAGCGACGTGTAGTATTCCTCTTCAGGTGTCATCGCCGACTGTAGCCGGAACACGTATGGAAGATACGCGGGCCCCAGGTCGTCCGGGAAGATGCCGCGCGTGGCGTGCGCGTAGCTGATGTGCATGTGGCCGTTGCCGAACCCCGGCGTCACCACCATCTCGCTAGCGTCAATGGTGCGGTCGGCGTCGATGTCCCGCAGGTCGGCGCTCTTTGCCACGCGGGAGATGCGGTTCCCCTCCACCAAGATGGCCCCGTCGGCCACGATCCGCCGCTCGGCGTCGAGCGTCAGGACGAACCGGGCGTTCTCAATCTTGAGCGTGGACTCGGACACGGCGCTCATCCCGCGTCAGGCCAACACGCGCGGCAACGTCGTACTTCCCATCAAGTATCGGTCAATGCCGCGCGCCGCCTCCCTGCCCTCCGCGAGCGCCCACACCACCAGCGACTGGCCGCGCGACATGTCGCCCGCCGTGAACACGCCCTCAACGTTCGTCATCATGTCGGCGTCCCTAACCACGTTTCCGCGCGCGTCCATCGCCAGACCCAGGTCGCCCAGCATGTCGCCGTGCTCCGGGTGCAGAAAGCCCATCGCCAGCAGCACCAGGTCCACGTCCAGCGCGAACTCGCTGCCCGGCGCCTCGATCATCGCCGGCCTGCCCGTCTCGTCGGGAGGCCCCCACTCCAGCCGCACGCCGTTCAGCTTCTCCACCCTGCCCGATCCTGTGAAGCTCTTGGTCAGGATGTTGTAATCGCGCACTCCGCCCTCCTCCTGCGAGGACGAGGTGCGAAGTATGGCCGACCACTGCGGCCACGGGTTGTCCGGGCGGCGCTCCACGGGCGGCTCCGGCAGCAGTTCCAACTGGTACACAATCTCGGCGCCCTGGCGGTGCGCCGTCCCCAGGCAGTCCGATCCGGTGTCGCCGCCGCCCAGGATGACCACCCGCTTGCCCTCCGCGGTGATGCGCTCGTCCGGATCCACGTTCTGCCCGGCGATTATCCTGTTCTGCTGCGTAAGGTAGTCCATCGCGAAGTGAACGCCGTCCAACTCGCGCCCCGGCACGGGCAGATCGCGCGGAATCGTCGAACCGCCGGCCAGCAGCAGCGCATCATAGCCGTCCCGCAAGTCCGAGATGGCGCAGTCCCGGCCGACGTAAACCCCCGTCCTGAACTCCACGCCCTCCTCCGCCATCTGGTTTACACGGCGCTGAACGACGTGCTTTTCCAGCTTGAAGTCCGGGATACCCAGCCTGAGCAGGCCGCCCACGACCTCGTCGCGCTCGAACACCGTCACCCTGTGGCCGCTGGCGTTGAGCTGCTGCGCGGCGGCCAGCCCCGCCGGGCCCGACCCCACCACGGCGACGGTCTTTCCGGTGCGAGTCTTTGGCGGGTTCGGTTTTATCCAGCCCTCAGCCCAGCCCCTGTCCGCAATCGACTTCTCGATGTGCTCGATTGTCACCGGGTCCTGGTTGATGGAGAGCACGCACGAGACCTCGCACGGAGCCGGGCAGATGCGTCCCGTGAACTCAGGGAAAGCGTTGGTCTGATGCAGGGCGTCCAGCGCCTCCCGCCACCGGCCCCTGTAAACGTGGTCGTTCCAGTCGGGAATCAGGTTACCCAGCGGGCAACCCATGTGGCAGAACGGCACCGAGCAGTTCATACACCGCGAGCCTTGCTCGCGCGCCTGCGCCTCGCTCCACTCGTGGTAAATCTCGCCGAAGTGACGAATGCGCTCGCTCGCGGGAGCGCTCGGAATCGACATCCGCCCGCTCTCTTTGAAACCGGTGACCTTGCCCATCAGGCGCTCTCGGCCAGGGCGCGCTCCGCCAGTGCCCGCTTGTAGTCGTAGGGCATCACCTTGACGAACTTGGGAAGCATCCCGTCCCAGTCGTCGATCACGCGCCTCGCGTTCGCGCTGCCGGTCAGCTCCAGGTGGTCTGCGACCATGCGCCGCAGCGCGCGCGTGTCCTCCTCCTCCACCACGTCCTCAAGCCCGACCATCTCGGGATTGCATCGGCTGGCGAAGTCGCCGTCCTCGTCGAGCACGTAAGCCTCGCCGCCGCTCATGCCCGCCGCGAAGTTGCGTCCGGTCGGGCCGAGCACCACAACCTTGCCGCGCGTCATGTACTCGCAGCCGTGGTCGCCCACACCCTCCACCACCGCCTCCGCGCCGCTGTTTCGCACCGCAAATCGCTCGCCCGCCACGCCGCGAATGAAGGCCTTGCCGCCTGTCGCCCCGTACAAGGCCACGTTGCCTATCACTATGGTAGTCTCCGGCACGAAGCTGACCCCGGACTGCGGCTTGATGACCACCTTGCCGCCCGACAGTCCCTTGCAGAAGTAGTCGTTCGCGTCGCCCTCCACACTCATCGTCACGCCCTTAGCCAGGAACGCGGAGAAGCTCTGCCCTGCCGAGCCGGTGAACGACAGCCGGATAGTGTCGTCCGGCAGCCCGTCCTCGCCGTACCTCTTGGCTATCTCGTGACTGAGCATCGCCCCCACGGTGCGGTTGTGGTTATGAATGGGCAACGACAACTCCTGTGGCCGCCCGCTCTCGATGGCGTCCGAGAAGCGCTCGATCAGGTCGTTGTCCAACGCCTTCCACAGCGAGTGGTCCTGCTCCTGGCAGCAGTACGTCGCCACCTCGTCGGGCACGTCGGGACGGTGCAGCAGCGCCGAAAAGTCCAGCCCGCTCGCCTTCCAGTGTTCGACGACCCTCCGGGCGTCCAGCCTGTCCACGCGGCCCACCATCTCGTTCACCGTGCGGAACCCGAGCTGCGCCATTATCTCGCGCATGTGCTCGGCCACGAAGAACAGGTAGTTGATAACGTCCTCCGGCTTGCCCCTGAACATGCGCCGAAGCTCCGGGTCCTGCGTCGCTATGCCCACCGAGCACGTGTTCAGGTGGCACTTGCGCAGCATGATACAGCCCATCGTGATGAGCGGCGCGGTGGCGAACCCGAACTCCTCGGCTCCCAACAGGCAGGCGATAGCCACGTCCCGCCCCGTCTTCAGTTGGCCGTCGGTCTGCACCACGATTCGCCCCCGCAGATCGTTGAGCACCAGCACCTGCTGCGTCTCCGCGAGGCCGATCTCCCACGGCAGGCCCGCGAACTTGATGGACGATTCCGGCGACGCGCCCGTCCCACCGCTGTCGCCGCTGATGAGCACCACGTCCCCGTGACCCTTCGACACACCCGCGGCGATGGTCCCCACGCCCGCCTCCGACACCAGCTTCACGTGCACGCGAGACGACGGGTTGGCGTTCTTCAAGTCGTAGATAAGCTGCGCCAGGTCCTCGATGGAGTAGATGTCGTGGTGCGGCGGCGGCGAGATGAGCTCCACTCCGGGCGTCGAGTTGCGCACCCAGCCGATGTACTCGTCCACCTTGTGGCCGGGTAGCTGTCCGCCCTCCCCCGGCTTGGATCCCTGCGCCATCTTGATCTGCAAATCCGTGGCGTTGCTCAGGTAGTTTATCGTCACCCCAAACCTGCCGGACGCCACCTGCTTCATCGCGCTGCTGCGCGAGTCGCCGTTGGGGTCCAGCGTGTAGCGATGATAGTCCTCGCCGCCCTCTCCCGTGTTGCTGCGCGCGCCGATTCGGTTCATCGCGATCGCCATCGTCTCGTGCGCCTCACGGCTTATGGAACCGAGCGAGATGGCCCCCGTCGCGAACCGCTTCACAATCTCGCTGGCCGGTTCCACCTCGTCCAGGTCGATTGGCTCGTCCAGCGTCTTGAACTCCAGCAGCCCGCGGATAGTGCAGTGCTTTTCACTCAATCCGTCCGAGAACTCGGCGAACTCATGGTAGCTGGCGTAGCTGTTGGACTGCGCGGCGTACTGTAGCTTGGCGATGGTGTCGGGATTCCACATATGGAACTCACCCTCGCGCCGCCACTGGTAGCGGCCGCCGCTCGGCAACCCGTTCGCTTGGGTCCCGTAGGCATCCTGGTGGCGTCGGCGGCACTCCTCCTCTATCTGCGCGAGGCCCACGCCCCCTATCCGTGAAGGCGTCCAGGTGAAGTACCGGTCTATCATCTCCTCGTTCAGTCCCACCGCCTCGAAAATCTGCGCGCCCCGGTATCCCTGTAGTGTGGACACGCCCATCTTCGATATGACCTTCAGCACTCCCTTGTGGGCGGCCTTGAAGTAGTTGTACTCGGCGGTCTCGTAGTCCACAGGCTCCGTGAAGCCGTCGCCTCGCGCAAGGTCCGCCAGCGTCTCCAGCGCCAGGTACGGGTTGATCGCCCCCGCGCCGTAGCCCGAAAGCAGCGCGAAGTGGGACACCTCCCGCGGCTCGCCCGACTCCACGGCGATTCCAACCCTCGCGCGCGTCCCTTCGCGTATCAGGTGGTGGTGTACCGCGGCGGTCGCCAGCAAGCTCGGAATCGACGCGCGCCGAGAATCGGCGCCCCGGTCCGAAAGCGCCAGTATCGAGCACCCTTCCTCGATGGCCCGCGACGCCTCCTCGCACAGCCGATCCAGCGCCCGTCCGAGCGCCCCGACGGCCCCGGCGTCGAACACCGCCTCCAGCGTCCTCGACCGCAGGCCCGGCAGGTCTAGCTCCTTCAGCTGCGCCATCTCGCGGTTGCTGAGCAGCAGCCCCTTCAGTTGGAGCTGCCGGCAGTGCTCCGGGCTCTCCTCGAACAGGTTCTGCTCCGACCCCAGCGTCGTCTCCAGCGATGTGACCAGTTCCTCGCGGATTGCGTCCAACGGCGGATTGCTCACCTGCGCGAACATCTGCTTGAAGTAATCGAAAAGCAGCGGCAGTTTCTCCGACAACACCGCCAGCGGCGCGTCGTTGCCCATCGACCCGACCGGCTCCGCGCCCGTCTCAGCCATCGGGCCCATTATCAAGGACAGGTCCTCGAGCGTATAACCGAAGGCCTTCTGCCTCTCGCCCAGCGTGCCGAACTCGTGGCCCGGTGTGACGGCGGGTTCGGGCAGCGTCGCAAGGTCCACGCTGTTGTCTCTCAGCCAGTCGCCGTAGGGACGGCGGGCCGACAGCTCCGCCTTCACCTCCTGGTCCTCGATGATGCGGCCCTGCTCGGTATCCAGCTCGAACATCCGCCCCGGATAGATGCGGTCCTTGAACCTGATTTTCTCCAGCGGCACGTCCAACACGCCCGTCTCGGACGCCATCACCAGAACATCGTCCGTCGTCACCAGGTAGCGGCAGGGCCGCAGCCCGTTGCGGTCCAGCACGCCGCACACCCGCGCCCCGTCCGCGCCGATGATGAGCGCCGGGCCGTCCCACGGCTCCATCAGGCGCGAGTGGTAATCGTAAAAATCCTTCTTGGCCTGCTCCATCGGGATGTGGTCGCCCCACGCCTCCGGTATCATCATCATCAGCGCGTGAGGCAGCGACCGCCCCGTGGCCAGCAGCAGTTCCAGCGCGTTGTCGAAGCTGGCCGTGTCGCTCTGGTCGGACGACACCACCGGAAACAACTCGTCGATGTGGTCGCCAAGCTCCGGCGACGAGAACATGCCCTGGCGTGCGGTCATCCAGTTCACGTTGCCGCGTATGGTGTTTATCTCGCCGTTGTGGATGATGTACCGGAACGGGTGCGCGAGCCTCCACGAGCCGAGCGTGTTCGTGCTGAACCTAGAGTGCACCAGCACGTAGGCCGTCTTGATAAGGTCGTCGGACAGGTCGTGATAGAACCCCTCCAACTGCTCGGCCATTATCAGGCCCTTGTACACGATCTGCCTGTCGGACAGGCTGCTGATGTAGAAGTGGCCCGAATCGGACAGCCCGGCGCGGGCGACGGAGTTCTCGATCCTCCGCCTCGTCAGGTACAGGTCCAGCGCAAACGGGTCTCCGGCGGCCACGTCCTCCGAGCGGCCCACGAAGAACTGCCTGATGACGGGCATCACCGCTCTGGCCATCCGCCCGATAGCGTCGGACGACACCGGCACGTCCCGCCAACCCAGCATCCGGTGTCCCTCTCCCAGCACCACGCGCTCGATCTCGCGCTCGCACCCATCGCGCTCACCGGCGTCCGGCGGCAGGAACACGACGCCCACTCCGTAGTCGCCCGGCGGTGGCAACTCGAAACCCAGCGCCTCCGCTTCCCACGCGAAAAACTCGTGCGGCATCTGCATCAGGACACCCGCGCCGTCCCCCGTCTCCGGGTCGGCCCCGCACGCGCCTCGGTGCCCCAGGTTCTTCAGCACTTCCAAGCCCATTGTGACGATCTCGTGGGACTTGTCGCCCTTGATGTTGGCCACGAGACCAACGCCGCAGGCGTCGCGCTCGAACTGCGGATCGTAAAGGCCCTGCTTGACGAGATCGGGGACGTAGGAACTGCTCATAACACGCTTTTCTCGGTATGACTGGTGAACGGGAAAATGGCTGGAAAACGGAACGCTGAGCCGCACAAAACATAGCAGTTTGTGAAATATGTGTCAAATGGAATTTCGCTGCCGCCGCTCTACAAATCCAACCCGATACTCAGGTCGAAAACCGACGCCCCATTCCGCTTCGAGCCTGTGTCAATTTGCTAGGCGCACCCCGGAATCGTCATTCCCGAGCAATCGGGAATCCAGCGGGGCAGGGGGCTTGGAGGAAAGTCACCTGGCAAACTGACACGGGTTCTTCCGCTTCACACGGCTTGCCATGCGACCGCGCGTGTTGTAGCTTGTCCCCAGACCAAAACGCCCAGAGATACATTCGGCGCGGCAATTGGGAGGGCCAATTGGCCAGGCTCATCAGCTTCGACATAGACGGAACGCTCGAAACCGGCAACCCGCCCGGCGTGATCACCATGCGCATGGTGCGAGACGTGAAAGCGCACGGCTACATCGTCGGAAGTTGCTCCGACCGTCCCATCAGCTCGCAACAACGCATGTGGGCGGAGCACGGCATCAGCGTGGACTTCACCTCGCTCAAGCACAGGCTGGACGGCGTGAAGGCGCGCTTCGCCGCCGACGAGTACTACCACGTCGGCGACACCGAGGTGGACCGCCACTACGCCGGACTGTCCGGGTTCCACTTCATCCCGGTGCAGGGCGTCTCGCCCGACCGGGGCTGGCTGCCCCACCTCGCACGCCAAAGAAACGGAGGCGCTACATGACACTGAAACTCGGAATCCACACCGGCCAGCAGGAGTGCAGCTACGACGACCTGCGCCGCGTCTGGCGGCTCGCCGACTCCACCGGCTTCTACTGGGTCTCCATCTGGGACCACTTCTACGAGCAGCCCATGAGAGACTCCAAAGGCGACTGCTTCGAGGGCGTGGCAATCATGAGCGCCCTCGCCGCCGAAACCACCAACGTCCGCGTCGGCTCTCTGGTGTTCGGCATGGCCTACCGCTATCCCGCGGTGCTCGCCAAGGCCGCCGCCACGGTCGACCACGTCAGCGGCGGACGTCTCGAGCTGGGGCTGGGCGCCGGCTGGTACGAGATCGAGCACACCACCTTCGGCATTCCCTTCCTGCCCGTCCGCGACCGCATGGACGTGATGGAAGAGGGCGTGCAGATAATCAAGACGCTTCTGACCGAGGGGTCGGTCACGTTCGAGGGCAAGCACTTCCAGCTCGAAAACGCCAACTGCTTCCCAATGCCGGTCCAGCGCCCTCCGCGCGTCTGGGTTGGCGGGCGCGGCGAGCGCCGCACGCTGCGCATCGCGGCGCGCTACGCCGACGGCTGGAACGTGCCCTACATCTCCCCCGAGGAGTACGCCCACAAGATAGGCGTGCTCGACCGCTGGTGCGACGTGGAGGAACGCGACCCCGCGGAGCTATCCCGCTCGGTCAACGTCGGCTTCTGGATGGGCACGTCGGTCGCCGACGCCGAAAGCGAGCGCGAACGCTACCGCGCCCAGTACGGCGACCGCGCCGACGAGCAGGCGGGCGGCCAGCTATTCGGCACCGCCAGCGAGGTCGTCGACCGCATAGGCGAATACGCCGACTCCGGCGCACAGGGCCTCAACATCGCCCTCCGCGCGCCCTTCAACTTCGAGGCCCTCCAGGCCTTCGCCGAAGAGGTCCTCCCCGCCTTCAAGTAGGGCCGGCTCACAACCTTAGCAACTCCATGCGTTTCAGCCGGCCGTTCGCGTTGTCCACTTCGTGGCCGAGCGAACTCAGGGCGGTCAGGCCCAAGATTGGCGGATCGTCTTCGATAGGTCATCCGCGCGAAGCCTATGTAGCGCGACAAAGGGCCGCGCGGACTCACGAAGTTACGGCGTTCCTCGCGCGTGATTCCCAGCCGGTGCAGCATGGCAGAGGGCAACACGCTCAGCATGGCGCGCGTGTTCACGAGCAGACGTACCCCTTCGGACGAGTCCGGGTTCGCCAGGTTGGACACGAGAACGTCAACGTGAATCGAATCCATGCCGTTGCACCCCCATCCTAAACCTTCCCCCTGTGAGGGGGAAGGGACTTTGAGGATAAGTGCGCGCGCCTACAGATTAAACTGCGGGTCCATGTAGTCCTTCTCCTTGACGTACACCTGCAGCCGTCCCCGCGTGCTGTCCGTCACGATGATCCGGTCCTGCTCGTCCACCGCAATCCCCACCGGGCGGTTGAACCGGCCCATCGGCGTGATATCCTCCACCCGCCTGTACGCCTTCGTCACGTCCGGGTTCGCCTCCACCACCTCCTTCGCCCAGTTCGAAAACTCCGTGGCGTCGCCGTACAGCGCCGTTATCACGTCGCCCTCGGGGTCGAATATCTGCACCCGCAGGTTCCCCCAGTCCACCACGTACACGTCGCCCTCGGAGTCCACCGCCACGTCCGACGGGTGGTCCAGCTCGCCGCCGTCCTCGCGTCCGCCGCCGCCGAAGCTCAGCAGGTGCTCACCATCCGCGCTGAACTTCTGCACCCGGTCGTTCCCCCAGTCCACCACGTACACGTTCCCGTCGCCGTCCAGAGAAATGCCCCACGGCTTGGAAAGCTCGCCGTCCCCGCTGCCCGAAGTCCCGAACGCGGACAGAAACTCGCCGTCCTTCGTGAACTTCTGCACCCTGTCGTTGCCCGCGTCCACCACGTACAGGTTGTCGTCCGCGTCGAACGCCAGCCCCGCCGGGCCGCTCAACTGGCCCTCTCCGCTGCCCGTCTCGCCCCACTGGCCCACCGTCTGGCCGTCCTCGTCGAACACCACGATGCGGTTGGAGTGCTCGTCCGAGCAGTACAGGTTGCCCTCGCCGTCCACCGCCAGGTCCACCGGCCACACGAACTGCTCCCGTCCGAAATCGCCTATGAACTGCTGGTCGATCGTCAGCTTGCCGATTCGCTTGTTGGGCGCGACCACGCCGCCGGCCCCTTCCTGGCCGCGGCTCAGCACGTACAGCACGCCCTCCGGCGCGGTCGCCACCGCTATGGGCTGCGTGAACCCGTTGCCCGCGGCGGCGTTGCGGCCCACCGCGTGGCTGAAGCTCCAGGTCCTACCCGCCACTGTTGTCGTAAGCATGTCGAATCCTCCCGAAATGATTGCAGGCCGCGGTCAGTCTCGCCCCGCCGTGCGACGCGGCCAGCCGACCGGGCCTGCCCTGGTGCGCCTGGACCCGTGTCACGGGCCGGAGCGCCCTTCCTCTCTTCAGACCTTAGTGACCTTCGTGGATAAACCTACCCGAACTGGTACTCCCTGGTGGCGGCGATGAGCGCCAGCGTCTCGCCCACGCGCCTCGACGACTTCGCGTAGTCCGCGTCCGTCGCCCAGGAGATCGCGCCCTCGGACTCCACGTTCGTGACCAGCTCCGCCTTCGTCGACTCGGCGACCTCTATCGGCCCCATCAGGTCCAGGCAGTGGTCGACCAGCGCCTCGGCGCTCATCGACTGTCCGTTGGAACCCGCTATCCGCCGGATCATGCTCTGCACGCCCGGAAGGTCGACGTCGTTCACGCGGTCAGCCACGAAGTTCACTCGCTTGACCAGCGAACCACTGTTGATCCACTCCCTGCCGGTGTGCCAGCCTTCCACGCTCGGCGGATCCAGTATCTCCTGGCCCATGTAGCCGGGCTCCTTGGACAGCGCCTCCAGCCTCGGATCCACGCCGAGCGCGTCCTGCGTCAGCCTGAGTGTGCCGACCACGACCTCGACGGGATTCTTGACCTTCTGGTACATAGACTCTTTGAAGAAGTCGGAGTTGAACAGCGTCCTCAGCACCGGCTTCATCTCGAAGCCGGAGTCGACGAACACCTTCGAGAGCGCCCTGACGGCCTCGGGGTCGCGCGGCTCCTCGATGTCCCACGCGGGTACCTGCGGCTCGTCCGCCACGAAGAAGTTGTACAGGTGGCGGGAGATGAATCGCGGGCACGCCTCCTGCTGGAGGATGATGTCGATGATGTCTGCGCCGTCGAAGTTGCCGGTGTGGCCCAGGAACGTCTTCTCGCTGAAGTCGTGGTCCTCGGCCCGGAACTCGAACGACCAGGGATGCCTGCCGTAAGGATAGCGCGGCATCTTCGCCGAAATCGTCCAGCCGGTGAAGGCGCGAGAGCACTCGAACACGTCGGTCTCGGTGTAGTTGCCCACGCCGAGCGAGAACAGCTCCAGCAGTTCGCGGCCCCAGTTCTCGTTGGGAGCGTTCTTGTGGTTCTCGTTGTTGTCCAGCCAGAAGATCATGGCCGGGTTGCTCGCCAGCTTCAGCAGCAGGTCGCGGTAGTTGCCCATCCCGCTCTCGCGGAACATCCGGATTTGCTCGATGAGGTGGTTGCAGTTGTCCACCTTGCCGTTGCCGGTGGCGAACACCTGGTGCCAGAACAGCGCCATCTTCTCTTCGAGCGGTCGCTGCGTGTTCAGCAGGTGATAAAGCCAGTACGCCTGGCCCGGGCCGACCGCCCCTCCCGGCATCTCCGTGATGGGATGATGCCTGAACAGCGTGTACTCGTCCGTGGGAGCCTGCGTGTCCACGTCCAGCAGCTCCTCGATGGTGGCCTCGTAGCCCTTCTCGGCCCTCGCCTCTATCTCCTCGCGAGTCGCGCCGAATCCGGCGCGCCGCATCAGGTGGGACATCAGGGCGATGTCTTCTCTGTTGGCCATCGGTTTCTCCTCCTTTCACATTTTCGCCGCCTCAATGTGGCGCCAACTGCCCCACATGCTCGCGCCGCCGTTGGTCTCGCCGACGGGGCGCGGTCAGGCGTGGCGACGGTCGCCGCCAGCCTCAAAGTAGCAAAGGATACGGGCCTTGTCAAACGCCGGGACGCGCGTGAGCCTGTGTCAACTTGCTAGGCGCACCCCATTCGTCATTCCTCTGAAAATAGCGGCGAATCGCCCCCCATCCGTCATTCCCGTGCACACGGGAATCCAGTGGCAGCTTGTGCAAGGCGGCCCCCATTTTCATTCATGGTGGCGTCGGTCGCAACCGACATGGGCGATTGGCATGAAAATAGAGTGAAACGGGCCACATATCAGCATGTACGTTCGGAAATTCGCCGCGCCGGTAAGGAAGCACTCCATTTTCATTCCTCGTTCCTCTGAAAATAGCGGCGAATCGCCCCCCATCCGTCATTCCCGTGCACACGGGAACCCAGTGGATGGGGGTGCCCTCACCCCCGCGCGCCTTGATTATGATACCATAACCCCCGAACCCAACACTGTCATTCCGAGCGTAGCCGAGGAATCTAGCGCCCTGCGCTCCCTAACATCTTCGTGGCCTTCGTGCCCTTCGTGGATAATCCCCCAAGGACATACCCCATGCGATACCTCGTAACCGGCGGCTGCGGCTTCATCGGCTCCAGCCTAGTCGACCGCCTCGTCGAGCTCGGCCACGACGTCGTCGCCCTCGACGACCTCTCCACCAGCGAAGGCGACCGCGCCAACCCGTCCGCCACCCTCGTCGAGGCCTCCATCACCGACCCCGACGCCCTCAACGCCGCCGCCAAAGGCGCCGACTGCATCTTCCACACCGCCGCCTGGGCGCGCATCCCCCGCTCAATCGAAGACCCCCTCGGCACCCACCAGGTCAACGTCACCGGCACCCTCAACGTCCTCCAGGCCGCCCGCCAAAACGGCGTCCCCCGCGTCATCTACTCCTCTTCCTCCAGCGTCTACGGCGACCAGCCCACCCACGTCATGCGCGAGGACATGCCCCTCCAACCCAAGTCCCCCTACGCCCTCCAGAAGCTCATGGGCGAGCAGTACTGCGCCATCTTCGCCCGCCTCTTCGGCATCCGCGCCGCCTCCCTCCGCTACTTCAACGTGTACGGCCCCCGGCAGGCCACCCAGGGCGCCTACGTCCTCGTCATCCCCCACTTCATGCGCCTGCGCGACGCCGGCAAGCCCCTCACCGTCTATGGCGACGGCGAGCAGACCCGCGGCTACACCCACGTCTCCGACGTCGTCCGCGCCAACGTCCTCGCCGCCACCGCCGACCTGCCCGAAGGCGAAAACGTCGCCCTCAACATCGGCCCCTCCGAGGAAACCTCCGTCAACGACATCGCCGCCATCGTCGGCGGTGAAGTCGTCCACGTCATCCCCAACCCCCGCGGCGACTTCGAAGAGCTCCGCAAGTCCGCCGACTACTCCAAAGCCAAATCCCTCATCGGCTGGGAACCCCTCATCCCCGCCTCCACCGGCATCCGCCAAATCGCGAGTACCGCATATCCCCTCTCCCTTGAGGGAGAGGGCTAGGGTGAGGGTGAACGCCATGTCCCTTCCCCCTCGCCACCACCCCGCCATTCCGAGCGCAGCCCTCTCCGTCATGGGGCCGTCCGAGCGGAGCGCAGCGCAGCCGAGGAATCTTGTGTGATGAAGAAGTGGTAAGGTGATGCTATCGGATGGCGGGTGCGGCAGGCCGCAGGAATCTTGGTCATCAACAGACCGCGCTTTAGCAAGGGCCGCCGCACCCTACTCATACAAACCCGAATGGTTGCCTGGGCCAAAGCAGAGCCCGTACCTGCAAGAGAGGGAAGCATGAGTGACCATACTGTAATCGGAGTAGACGTGAGTGGCAAGTTCCTCGACGTTCACATCCTGCCTGAAGCGCGCTCCGAAAGGTACGCCAACGACGCTTCGGGCATCGGTGAGCTGATCGAGCTCGCCAAGCGGATAGACCCCACCCGGCTGGTGATGGAGGCGACCGGGGGGCTTGAGGGGGAGTTGGCCTTCGCCTGCGCGCTCAACAATCTCCCGGTGGTTGTCATCAACCCGCGTCAGATCAGGGACTACGCCCGTTCCATAGGCAGGCTTGCCAAGACCGACGCTCTGGACGCCGAGGTCATCGCGCTCTACGGATTGGCCGCCAAGCCCCCCATACGCCCTCTACCAGGCGCAGCCGACCAGCGTCTCAAGAGTCTGGCCGTCCGCAGGCGGCAACTCACCGAGATGCGGGTTGCCGAGATGAACCGGCTCAAGCGCGCCCCCCTGGCGCTGCGCTGCGGCCTTCAGAGACACATCGACTACCTCACGCGGGAGTTGGATGATCTGGACGGCGAGATCGCCGAAGCCATTGCGGCCTCTCGCATCTACGCGGAGAAGGTCGAACTGCTCAAGCGGGTGCCCGGAGTGGGCGACGTCACCTGCGTGACAATGTTGAGCGCGCTGCCGGAGTTGGGCACACTCGACAGCAAGCAGATAGCGTCGCTGGTGGGGGTCGCCCCCATCAACAGAGACAGCGGCGCCTACAGGGGAAGAAGGTCCATATGGGGAGGCCGGTCGAACGTGAGGCGAGTCCTCTACATGGCCGTGCTGAGTGCTCGCACCTACAACCCTGTGATCAAGGAGTTCTACGAGCGTCTTATCGGAGCGGGAAAGCCGTCGAAGGTGGCGCTGGTAGCCTGTATGCGAAAGCTGTTGGTCATACTCAACGCCATGCTCAGAGACCGCACCGAGTGGAACTGCGCCCAGCCCAGCGTCCAAACTAACCAGCCGCAAGGGGTCTCAACATAGTTGCTAGTGCGCCTGCCTTACACACACGTCCTTCCCTCTCCACCAACCTGTAGGGGCAGGCCTTGTGCCTGCCCGTAGAAAAACAAAGGTGAACCCCACATGAAAATAACCGTCGTCGGCCTCGGCTACGTCGGCACCGTCGCCGCAGCCGGCCTCTCCGAGGCCGGCCACCACGTCGTCGGCATCGACATCGACCCCCACCGCGTCGAGACGCTCGCCGCCGGCCGCGTCCCCATCTACGAGCCCGGCCTCCAGGAGAAAATAGCGCGCGGCCTGCGCGACGGCACCCTGCGCTTCCTCCACCGCGACGACTTCGCCGAACCCCCCGGCGACGCAGCCCTCGTCGCCACCGGCACGCCGCCCACCCACGGCGGCGCAGCCGACCTGCGGCAGGTGCGCGCCGCCGTAGCCTGGCTCAAGTCCGTCGCATCAGAGAACCTCACCGTCGTGATGAAAAGCACCGTCCCCCCCGGCGCCGGACGCCGCCTGCTCGACTTCGAGCTCAAGGGAACCGGCATCCGCTACGCCGCCAACCCCGAGTTCCTCCGCGAGGGCAGGGCGGTGGAGGACTGGGCCGCACCCGACCGCATCGTCGTCGGCATCGAACCCGGCGACGACGCCACCGCAGACCTCGTCCGGCGTATGCACGCGGGCATCGACGCCCCCTACCTCGTCACCGACATCACCAGCGCCGAGATGGTCAAGTACGCCTCCAACGCCTTCCTCGCCACCCGCATCTCCTTCATCAACGAGATAGCCTCTCTGTGCGGCTCCATCGGCGCCTCCATCGACGACGTCAGCGCCGGCCTCGCCATGGACTCCCGCACCGGCGCCCGCATCCACGCCGGCGTCGGCTACGGCGGCTCCTGCTTCCCCAAGGACGTGCGCGCCCTCGACCACCTCGCCCTCACCAGCGGCGTCGAGGTGGACCTGCTCCGCTCGGTCATCAACACCAACAACCGCCAGCGCCTGCTCCCACTCCACGCGCTCCGCCAGCGCTTCGGCGGCGGCCTGGCCGGCCTGCGCGTCGGCGTGCTGGGCCTCGCCTTCAAGCCCGAAACCGACGACGTGCGGGACGCCCCCTCGCTCGACCTGGTGCGCGCCCTCATCGACGAGGGCGTCGAGGTCCGCGCGTTCGACCCCCGCGCCATGGACAACGCCCGCGCCGCCCTGCCCCCCGAGGCGCGCCTCGTCCCCAGCGTCGCCGACGCCGCCGACCGCGCCCAGGCCCTCGTCCTCCTCACCGAGTGGCCCGAAATCGTGGACTCCGACTGGCGCCTCGTCGCCCGCTGCATGATCCCCCCGCGCCTCCTCTTCGACGGCCGCAACGCCCTCCCCCCCGCCACCCTCGAGCCCCTCGGCTTCCAATACATCGGCGTAGGCCGTTGATCCCCTTCCCCCGCCACCTCTCCGCCATTCCGAGCGTAGCCGAGGAATCTAAAGGGGCTGCGGTGGGGGTGAAGAAGCCCCCTACTGGTCCGTCCGGTAGATGTACCGCGCATCCCATATCGCGTACAGCGTCGGCGTCGTGTTGCCGAACACGTTGCGCACCGCCGTCAGCCGCTCCGCCAGCGTGCCGTAGATAACCGGCACGTTCTCGGCGGCCAGCTCCTGCGCCCGGTGGTAATACTCCACCCGCCTGGCGCGGTCCAGCTCCGCGCTCGCCTTCACGTACATCTCGTCGATCTCCGCCTCCCAGTCCGTCGCCGGCTCGTCCTGGCTGGGGTTCCACACGTGCAGCGGCTCGCCGCTGTGCCAGAAGGTGATGCCGCCGTGCGGGTCGGTGCCGCCGGTAAACCCGACTATCATCACCTCCCAATCGAACGTCTGCGTGATCCTGGTCACAAGGTCGCCGAACTCTATCAGCCTGTAGTCCACGCCCAGCCCGATGTCCGTCATGCCCTGCCTGACAATCTCGCCCACGCGCTCCCGCACCGAGTTCCCCGAATTCGTGACCATCGTGAACTCGATAGGGTTGCCGTCCCCGTCCTCACGCACCCCGTCGCCGTCGCTGTCGATCCAACCCAGGCCGTCCAGCAGCTCCCGCGCCCTGTCCAGGTCGTACTCGTACTTCCGCACGTCCGGATTGTGAAAATCGCCCGCCGACGGGCTGACCGGCGACCACTGCGGGTAACCCACGCCGTGTTGCACCTCGTCGATAATCCTGCCCTTGTCGATTGCGTATGCCACCGCCTGCCGGAACTCCTTCTGCTGGAACCACTCCAGCTTCACCGGGTCGAGGTACGGCTCGCCCGTCTCCTCGTTCACGCGAGCGTTCTGATTGAACCCAATCAGCGTGAATCCGAACTGCGGCCCCCGCTTGTGGATTGTGAAGTTGCCCTCCCGCTGAAGCGGCTCCAGCCGCGCCAGCTCCTCGCCAAGCACGCCATGAACGTCCGTCTCGCCGGAGATGAACGCCGCAAGCTCCGCGTCGAAGTCCGGCACCACGATGTCAACCAGCTTCTCGATGTAAGGCAGCTTGTTGCCCTCGCCATCCTCCTTCCAGTAGTCCGGGTTCCGGCGAAGAATCACAGTCTCCCCCGGAACATAGTTCTCGATGATGAAGGGGCCTGTGCCAATCACCTCGGCCGGGTCCGTATCGATACCCCAGACCTCGGTGAAAGTGCCGTCGTCCACGTACTGCTCGAGGATGTGCTTCGGATAGATGGCCGTGCCCATCGCCCGCAGGAAGGGCGCGAACGACTGCGGAAGCACGCACTGAACTGTAAAATTGTCCAGCGCCCTGACCGTCATCGGCGCCTCCTCCCACTCGCCGGTCTCCTCGTCGATGAACCGGAAGTGGAACGCCGGCCTGGCCGCCGCCGGTATGTCCTCGTTATAGACGATGCGGTTAAACGTGAACTCCACGTCGTGGGCGGTGAACGGCTCCCCGTCGTGCCACCTCACGTCCCTACGCAGCCGGAACGTCCAGGTGAGGCCATCGTCCGAGCTCTCCCACGACTCGGCCAGCAGCGGCTCTACCTCGTCGGTCAACCACGACGTCTCGGTAAGCCCCTCGAACACGTAGCCCAGTGTTCCCGCCGAATAAGCGTCGTTTGCGATCGCGAGGTTGAACGTAAGCGGCTCCGCGATCGTGGCGCTGGTGATTGTCCCGCCCTGCTTGCCGATTGTGTACTCGAAGTCGGCTGCGTTCTGCTTGAGCCGGTCCACCACGCTTCCCTCGCTCGCCGGAGTCGGCTGCGGCATTGGCGTCGGCGCCGCGGTCGCGGCCGGTTCCGGCGCGGGGGATGGTTGCGCCGCCGCGGTGGGCGCGGCCGGCGGTGTGGGTTGGGCCGTAGCGGCCGGCTGCGCCGTCGGCGCGACCCGGATCGCCGCAGTCGGCTCGGTCGAGGGCGTCGGCTCGGCGTCGTCGCCGCACGCCGCCAGCAGCAGCGCGGCGAAGGCCAACAGCAGTGCGAAGGCCAGCGGCAACGTTAGGGTAGTGGTCTTTCGGCGGACACGACGAGAGGCTGTGCGGATAGGTGTCAAGGGGATGTCCTTTCAGATGGCAATTTCGTGGAGTGGGTCCACCTCTTGAGTGTACCACAGAGCTCTTGCCCCTCTGCCTCGTGGGCATAGTCGGGAGCGCCCATCATCAGGCCGTGCGTTGCGGTATCGGCTGGCTGTTGCTATAGTCAACCCAAGATAGTCGCTCCACCGGAAGCGCCGCAGAATGCTGAGCGAGAGGGAGTCGTCGATGCGCACCACGGAAATCCCGGACTGGGTAACGTTCCCTGGGGACGAGTGGACCCGGATCACCCCCGAAGAGGCCGGCCTCGACCGCAAGAAGTTCGACGCCTTCCTGTCCACCATCGACGCACGGGGCGCCGACTTCGGCGGGGAAGACCACACCGGCGACAAGTTCGGTACCGTCATCACCCGCGGCGGCTACCTCGTCCACACCTGGGGTGACGGCGACTACAAGTTCCAGACCGCTTCGACCGGGAAGGCCTTCACGTATGCGCTGCTTGGCCTCGCCGTCCAGGAGGGCATGGTGCAGGCCGACGACCTGATTTCCGAGACCTGGACCGGAGAGGGGCAGCTATCGCACCCCCACAAGCATCTCGACCAGGGTCACCACAGGACACTCACCTGGCGGCACCTCGTAGGCATCAAGTGGGGAGCGGGTCACTACGGCGGCTTCGCCATCGAACTGGGGATAGACTGGATGGAGCGCAACACCAGAACGGACGACATCCCCGGAGTCCCGGCCTGGGCAAACTGGACCGGCGACCCGTTCTACGATCTCTACTCACACATCGAGCCGGGCACTCGTCGGCACTACAGCAGCGCCGGCACCTGGCGCGTCGCGCAGGCGCTCACTCACCTCTGGGGCAGAGACCTCAAGGACGTGATGGACGAGAAGATAATGAGCAAGATAGGCATCTCCGCCGATAGCTGGGACTGGTACATCGGCGGCGACGTCAAGGACCAGAAGCACTTCTATCCCACGATCCCCGACTCCTACACCTACCTTGACCCGCCTTATGAGATTAACGGCAACCCAGTCAGGAGCGGCCCTGGCTGGGTGGTCATCAGCGCAAAGGACATGGCGCGATACGGTCTGCTGGTGGCCACCGGCGGCAACTGGAAGGGCGAACAGCTTCTCCCTCCCGGATGGGTGCGAACCCACTCCGGCGGCAACCGCAGCGGCCTGCACGGCGAAAGCAGACGCTACACCGCCATGGGCAGGGTCGCCACCGAAGGCATCGATATGCGGTTCTCCGTGGACCGGGAGAGCCTCATCCCCCAGGACGTGTTCACAGGTCCAGTCAGGCCGTCGCGCATGGTGTAGGCGCGACATGCGATCCGTATTGCCCCATCGGGTGAATGTACGAGGTTCACGCAAGTTCAACCTGCTAATTCAGTGACCGGCCCGATGCTAGAACAGCCAAATCCGTACCTGCTACTATGTCATCAGTTGAATCCTGATGGGCGAGGCGCTCTTGTTGTTTTCTGATGCGCTAGGCGTTGGATGGAGACAGATTGTGCCACCAACTCGAGGATGAGAAGAAGAGGACAGTTTTGATTTCCACCCAGCGCAGGCCGGTCATCTATGCTCCCACTCTGGACCCATTCCCGGAGGGCTGGTACTACGTCGCGAGTCGGAAGGATGTGCTGAAGTCCAGGCTCATCCAAAAGACCTGGATGGGGCAGAACGTCGTGGTCTGGTGTGACGATGACGGGCACATCTGCGTAGCCGACGCCGTCTGCCCACACCTTGGAGCCGACCTGGGACCCGCAGCGGGTGGGTGCATTCGAAACGGACGCCTGGTATGCCCCTTCCACGGGTTCGAGTTCAATTCCACCGGCCAATGCGCCGCCACTCCCTACGCCGACCCTCCCAGGACCGCCACCCTCCGCGTCTACGAGACGCAAGAAGTCCTCGGACTGATATTTGCCTGGTGGGGCCTTGGAGGGCGGAAGCGGCAGTGGAGTCTGCCTGACGAGCCGCCCGACCAGGCCGGTTGGACTGACCTCTCCATCCGTACCCTCAGCTTTCCCGGCCATCCCCAGGAAACCACGGAAAACTCGGTTGACCTGGGCCATCTACGATACGTCCACGGCTACGACAGCGTGGGCCGCTCCGCGCGTTTGTCGATTGACGGGCCACTGCTCGAAAGCAGCTTCGAATTCAGCTCCAGCCAGACGATAGCCAAGATCGGCAAAATTACGCTCCACGTCGCGGCGCGGGCAAGCATATATGGGCTCGGCTACTCCTTCGTCGAGATCCACGAGAAGTCCATTGGAATGGATACGCGCCTCTGGGTTCTGGCGACACCTGTGGACGGCACACTGATTGATCTGACGCTGGTTTCGCAGGTCCGTGAGATTCGCAAGCCGAGGCGTTGGGTTGCCGGATTGGGGTTTCTTCCGGTAAAGATGCGCGCCCCCATCATGAACAAGGTAATGGCCGAGTTTCAGCGGCAGGACGTTCTCAAGGACGTAGTCATCTGGAGCAACAAGCAGTATCGGCCCCGCCCGCGCCTCTGCCGGTCCGACGGCGAGATCATGCCTTTCAGGGCCTACTGCGCCCAGTTCTATCCGGACCCACGCGATGAACAGGCTTCCAATTCCTGAGGATACGCCATGAGCAACTTGCTTGGCTGGCTTAGCCGGCTGGTTACGGCTCGCCCATACGTCACGATTCTCGCTCTCGTTGCCATCACTTTGGTGCTGGGGGCGGGAGCGGCGCGGCGCGCTCCGCCGACCGAGGGCGCCGACGTGGCCTTCCTGCCCCCCGGCAACGCCGTAGCCAACGCGACGCGTGAAATAGCCGACCGTTTCGGAGACGCCGGCGACGTCAATGTCGTAACCCTCCTGTTTCGCGGGGACGCGCTCACGCCCGGCGGCCTCTCCCAGATGGCAGTGCTCATAGATGAAATAGTCAATGAAGCGAGCGTGAGAGGGCTGCTGGCGCCCACCGATCCAGTAGTCGCGCCCTCGTCTCTGATAAGCGCCGCCCTCCAGGTGGACGGTTTGTCGTCCGTCACCCAGCCGCAAATAGATACCGCGCGTAACGTCCCGCAGATTCAAGGCGCCCTGGCCGCCATGACCGGGACCGACACGGACGGCGCGCCGGTCGCGATTGCCAACATCCGCCTGATAGACACCGGCGACGAGAGGATCCAGGCCGCCGAGCGGAACATCAGCGATCTGGCGACGGCGTCCGAAGGGCCGCTGCGCGTGAGCAGCTTGTCGCCGATAATCGTCGAGGACGAGTACAAGCAGGCCACGGAAGAGGGGATGGGGCCGCTAATCGGGCTGGCGCTGCTGCTGATAGCGTTGCTGCTTCTGTTGTTCACGCGCACGCTTTCGGACATGCTGCTGACGCTGGCGGGTCTCATTCTTTCGATAGTCTGGGTTGTCGGGGCGGAAGGCTGGCTAGGCCCCAACGGACTGTCCCTGATAGGGCCTCCGAGCTCGCTAACCGTCATGGTGCCCGTGATAGTGATAAGCCTTACGGTGGACTATGCGATACAGTCGATCTCCCACTACCGAGAGAGGCGGCTCGAGGGCGAACCTGTCGCGGAAGCGGTACGGAACGGACTGAGGAACGTAACGATACCGCTGATGCTGGCCGCCGTAACGACGATAGTCAGCTTGTTGGCGACCTTGTTCTCGCCGATAGGCGTTATCGGCGACTTCGGAATAGTCGCGGGTCTGGGCGTGGGAATGAGCCTGATAGTGATGCTGACGCTCCTTCCGTCGGGGCGCGCCATCATCGACAGGCGACGCGAATCCCGCGGCACGCTGGCGCCGCCTCGCCCTATCTCAAACGCCTTGCCCGGCATCACGTCTATAGCGGAACTGCTCGGCAGAAGCGTCACACGTTTGCCGGCGCCCTTCCTCGTCGGCGTTCTCGCGGTTACCATCGTGCTGGGTTTCGCCGCCAGGGGGCTTAAGTCCGAGTTCAGCATCCGCGACATCCTTCCGCGCGGCGGCGACGTGCTGGCGGACATGGAGACTCTCGACGCGGCGGTCGGCGGCTCCACGGAGATGGCGAGTCTGCTCGTGAAGGCCGAGGCTACCGAGACCCGCACAGTTCTTAACCTTCGCGACCTCGCCGCCGCCTTCCAGGACGAAACGCGTCGCCCCAACGCGGCGGCCGGCCCGATTCTCGCGTCCTACGAGTTGCTCGCGCGCGACTGGACGCACGACAGCGGAGAGCCGGGCGACAAGTACGACGCCGAGCTCGCGGCACTTTTCCGGCAAGCATCCGCGGGAGTGGAACTGGACCCCGAACTGATGAAGCGGTTTCTCGATGAACTCGCCCAGAGGGAACCCCAGTTGGCCCGCGTGCTGGCAAACGACCCGATGGGCGTAGACGCGATTCTGGTACAGTTCCCGACCTACACGAACAATCCCGCGCACACAGGCGCCTTGCAAGAGGAGTTAGAGGCGCTTTGGCAGGGCGACGATGATTCCATCACGGCCACTTCGTTCGAAGTCGTCGCCGTCGCGGTGCAGAACCAGATAACGGAGCGGCAGACGGAGGCGATTGGCACCACCATCGCCATCGCGCTGAGTATCCTCGCCATCTTCTTCTGGGTCACGCTGCGCCAACCTACGCTCGCCGTAATCGCCGTGGGGCCAATCGTGCTGGTACTGATAAGTGTGCTCGGTACCATGGCGTTGCTGGATATTCCCTACACGTTGGTCACGTCGATAATCACGGCGCTGTCGATAGGCATAGGGGTCGACTACACCATCCACGTCATCCACCGCTACCGTGAGGAATACTCGCAACTGCGCGACCCGGAAGCCGCGGCCATCCGCACGCTCACCACTACGGGTTCGGCATTGCTCGGCTCGGCGCTGACGACGGCCCTGGGATTTGGCGTGCTCATTGCCTCTCCGCTGCTCGCGTCCCAGCAGTTCGGCATAACGGCCACCATAACCATAGTTTACTCGCTCATATTTTCAGTTCTGGTGGTGCTGCCAGCCATGACGGTTTGGGGCGCGTACCAGAACATGAGGCTACGCTCTATGGTGCAGCGGACGTGGGACGAGCTGGACCTGGCTATCGAGGGCGTGCATCGGCGCCACGAGGGGGAATAGGGCCGGTTCCGGAAAAGAGGCTCATGCAACTCCGCAAACTATCCAGGGGGCTTAAGGCCGCGTACCGTGGGTCGGACGCCCGCCGCCGAGTGAAACGCTTAGACGAATGGACGGACAGGGCGGAATCGGAGATTACCGGACCAACCGGCTACGACCACGCTGAGACCGTAAGGGAATACTACGACCTTTGCAGCGAGTTCATGGTGTACGGTTGGGGCGAGTCCCTCCACTTTGCGCCACTTTCGCCGAGCGAGAGTCTTGAGGACTCCAAGGTCCGGCACCAAAGGCTGATGATCGATAAGCTGGAACTCCGCGAGGGCATGAAGGTCATCGACGTCGGCTGCGGAATTGGCGGTCCGATGCGCCGCGTCGTCCAGGAGGCGGGCGTCAGGGTCGTCGGAGTCAACAGCAGCGAAGTGCAGTTGGAGAAGGCGAGGACGTTGGACGCCGAGGCGGGGCTGGGCCACATGGTGGACTACCTGGCTTGCAGTTTCATGGATATGGGCGGCGTCGCGGACGGAACGTTCGACCGGGGATACGCTATCGAATCGACCTGCCATGCGCCGGACAAGGCGGGCGCGTTCGCCGAAATCTACCGCGTGCTGAAACCCGGCGCCCTCTTCTGGGGCCAGGAAATGTGCATGACGGACAGGTACGATCCCGACGACGGACGACACCGCGCCATCAAGGAAGAACTGAAACACGGCATCGCGCTGAAGGACATCGCGACCATGGCCGAGGTGAACCGGGACTTGGAATCGGCGGGTTTCGAGATAATCGAGGTGGAGGACAGGGGCATCACCGAGGACGGGCCGACCACGCCGTGGTATCGGCCCATGGAGACGCGAGGGGGGACGGTGGGCAACGCGCTGCGCAGGATCCCGCTGGGCCGCAGGGCGTTCATCGCGTCATCAAGGCTGGCCGAAGCGGTGGGGGTGTTTCCGAAGGGGGCGTCAGAAGTCGTCAGGATGCTGGACCGCACCGCCAACGCCTATATCGCAGGCGGCAAGGCCGGGGTGTTTACGCCGTTGTACTGCTTTCTGGCGCACAAGCCGCTGTAGCGTCTCTTGGAGTTCACTCCCTTCGCCTCTTCGCCTTTCTGAAACGCCAGCCGTACATGATGCCGCCGTAGTGGTTGAAGGTGCGTCTTGCCTCTTCGTCGTCGAAGGGGTAATCCGCGCCTAGCTGCCGAGCCGTAGCAAGGCCGCTTACGAAGCACGTCTCCTGGCTGTTGACCAGGGTGTGCGCACCGCAGTGCCAGGTGCCCCGTTTGCCCTGGATGAAGTGGAACAACGGCACCAGCCATGCCATCTGGCGCACGTCGTGGACGACGTGTTGGAACCACCACCTGCCCAAAATCTTGTCCGGGTCGATTCTGCGGTTGGGGTTGTAGGTCACCAGGCAAGGCTTGTCGGAGCGGTTGGCCCACGGCTGCTGGTTGTGCATTATGTAGGTGATTTCGTAGTTGTCGGGTCTTGCGCCGTACTGCTCTATGTAGTTGCTTCGCTTGGCCAGCGGCTCGGTTTCGTTGTCCGGAAGCGCCGATGCGTCCGAGTGTACGACGGCGTGGTTGTGCAGTTCGCTCTCGTATCGCACCGACGACAGGATGTACCGCTCAAGCAGCGTGGGTTCGTCCAGCATCATCAGCGTCTGGTTGGCGTTGCAGGCGAAGATAGCCTCATCAAACCTTTCCCTTACGCCGTCTTCGTCCTCGACCACCACGCCGTTCCGCTCGCGATAGACTTTTCGGACGGGCCGGTTGAGATAAATCTTGTCCCGAAAGTCCGCCGCCAGGTGTTCGTATATGCGGCGCGTTCCCCCGTCCCAGGTCTGCATGGGGGTTGAGCGTTCTATATCGAAAAAGTCCAGATACCTGGCGAAGAGGGAAGCGGGCATATCGAACACGTTGGTCGCCATGAGGAAGTTGACGAACATGGGCTTGAGAACCTTGTAGCGGAAGTCGCCGGAAAAGCCGTTCAGGTTTAGAACCGTTCCCATGCTGACGTAGTTGTACGGGTTCAGGGCGTTCAGAAACTTGGAGCGGGAGCGGGTGAGCGCGCCAAAGTGGTTCAGCCGCAGCAGCAGTCGCTGGAACTTGGCAATCTCGGCCTGGAGTTCATCCCTGATGTCCGAGTCCAGGTCGTGGGCGTAGATGCCGCCGCGGTAGTTCACGCTGTAGCTGAACCTGGTGTTCAACAGTTCTATGCCGAACTGCCCCATGAGTAGCAGCACGTGGCGATACACGGACGGGATGCAAGCGGTGACCGAGATGTCGAAAGGGATGGAACCGCCGTCGTCCTGCGGCATATCGACGGTGACCGCGTTGCCGCCAACCCTGTCGCTGGCCTCGAACAGCCGAAAGTCGAACCTGTCTGAACTGTGGCGCAACGCCCACGCCGCGCCAAGACCCGAAATGCCCGCGCCAATTATGGCTACGCGCCGCCGTATCGTCCTTGTTCGCTTCGCTGCCATGCCGCGCTAGACGGGGATTTCGCGCCTTTGCTCTTCGATCGCGAACCTCAGATTCTTGCTGGGCTTCTGCGAGGGTATGGGGCTGAACTTCAACTTGTAGTCGCGCGGCGACACCCTGATGTTGAAGTAGTGGGCGACCATCATCACGTTGACGGCCAGTTGCAGGTCCATCCAGCGGGAGCCGAGACACCTGTGAGTGCCCAGCCCGTAGGGGGCGTAACCGGGGCCGCGATGCTCGTTGCGCGGCTCCTGGTAGCGGTCGATGTCGAACTCGAATGGTTCGGGGAAGCAGTCTTCCATGTAGTGCGCGGCGGTCTGGGCTATGAAGAGCCGTTCGCCAACCGGCAGCTCGTATCCCTCCACCACGCACGAGTTCATGACGTTGCGTATGGACATGGGGACGATGGGATAGACTCGCAGGCATTCCATCAGGAAGCGATGGGTTACGTCTATCGCTTCCAGCGTGAAGTCGTCGCTGCCCGGGTCGCCGTTCTCGAACAGCGCGTCCGCCTCCGCCTGGATCTTCTCGTACAGTTCGGGTTGCGTCGCCATGGCGTAGAGGGCGAAGCTGAAGGCGTCGCCGAGATAGACGCTGGCGACGAGCGCGGCGGACAGGGCGAACCGCAGGTTGGACTCGGGCACCAGTTGAGGGTCGCTGCCGTGCAGGCTCAGCAGGTCGTCCGCGAGGTCGCGGGGCTGCCCGGCGCGCTGGGCGGGCGTGTGGACGCTCTGCACGCGCCCAAGCAGCGTATCGATGTTCCTGGCCCGTCTTCTCATTCCGGGCGTGTTCAGCATGAACTTGGGGAGCGCCCTCATGACGTGTGTGGTGAGGGCGCGTTCCTTGTACTTGATGAGGTCGTCGATGAGGTCCTGCGAATCGACGCCGATGAAGATGGGCGAGAGTTGGGCGTTTATCATAACGCGACACATTGCGGTGGCCTGATGGGACTGCCCGACTTTCCAATCGGCCATGAACGCGCGGGCCTGGCTGTACACCCGTTCCAGGTGCGTAATCAGCCTGCCGCGCGAGTACGACGCCTGCAAGGACTTGCGAAGCCGGAAGTGGTCGCCGCCGTCCAGGGAGGGCAGCACTCCGTGGGCGCCATAGACCTTCTCGAAGTCCGAAAAGTAGTCCTGTGCCCGCAGGTGCAACCGGCCGTTGCGGTTCACCCAGTGGTTCGTCTCCGCGCCTGCCAGGAAGGTCATGGACGGCGAAAACGGCGGGTTGATGCGGAACACCGGGCCGTACTCTTCGGCGAGGTCGGCGAACAGCGCGGGAATGTTTCCTTCGCGCAGGTACGGGTTGAACAGCAGCTTGGTCAGCGAGACGTTCGGTATCCTCTTGGCCAGGGCCGAGTGCCGCAGGAACGGGACGGTCAGGCTTTCGGACACCGCGGCGGCCATGGAGCGGCCCAGCAGGTCCATGTTGCAGAAGAAGCGGATGCGCTCTTCGGCGTTTTCATCGAGCTGGAAGATGAAGCGGAAGACGTCGCACGTATTGATGAGGCATATCAGAATCATGTCCCTGGGGTCGGGAATGCGGTCCTCGAAGATAGCGCTTCTGATGCGGTCCTTGACGAATCCGCCTTCCTCGTCGTCCGCGGGGGCTTGGAACGTATCCGAGGTCCTGGCCTCGTTGGACAACGTCCAGAAGTCCCCGTCGTGCGCGTCGAGGATATTCAGCGAGACCATGCGTCGCAGAGTCTCGTCGATTACCGACTCGGATTGGGGGGCCAGGCGTTCTATCCAGTACTGCGCCTTGCGCTCGTCCGGTTCGGCGATGATTTCGTCCAGGAACGGGTCCAGGATAGGGTCGCCTGTTTTGGTCAGGTCCACCAGGAAGAGGGAGTCGGCGTCGGTGTCGATGCGGTTTCGCAGGGAGAGCTCGGCCAGCACCGCGCCGGCCACGGCGCAGTTGAGGTTCCAGCCGGGCACCTGGTAGAAGTAGCCGTTCTCGTCGTTGAGGAGCATGAGAATCAGCTCTTCCGGCAGACTCAGAGTACGTATCGTCACGTCGTCCGTGGTGGTGCTCATCTTCTCCCGCCCCTTGGAGATGCTTCGCGCGCCTCCGCCGTCTGGAATGTCATAGCTACAGTATACCTTACTCTGCTATTGCACGTTTCTGCCACCGTCGATGACGTACGAGGACCCGCTCACGTAAGCGGCGTCCTCTGAAGCGAGATAGAAGATGAGCCTGGCAACGTCCTCGGGTTGGCCGGCACGACCTACCGGTATCCTGGCCACCGCCTCGTCGAACACGCCCGCAGCTCCCTCCACTCCCTGGGATCCCGGCGTATCGACGAGACCGGGAACCACGCAGTTGGAGCGAATGCCGAGGGATGCGTACTGGCTGCTGACGGTCTTGGTGAGCTGCACCACCCCCGCCTTGCTGACGGAGTAGGGGAGCGAGAACGACGACCCCCTCAGCACGACGGAAGACGCGACGTTCACTATTGCGCCGCCGCCCTGGTCCAGCATGTGAGGCACGGCGTACTTGCACGCCAGGAATATCCCCTTGAGATTGACGCCCATGACGAGATCCCACTCCTCCTCGGTGACGTCGACGAGGGGAGGGACTTCGGCCTGCCGACCAGCGACATTGATGAGCAGATCGAGTCTTCCGTAGTGCCCGACAGTCTTCTGCACCATATCGCGGACCTGCGATGACTGGGACACATCGACATGGACGAACAGGGCTTCTCCACCCGATTCGCCGATGAGCGTGACGGTCTCCTGGCCGTCGCGGTCGTTCACGTCCGCGACAACGACTTTCGAGCCTTCCGCGGCGAACAGCAGGGCCGTACCCCTGCCTATGCCGGAGCTTCCCCCAGTGATGACGCTGACTTTGCCGTCCAGTTTCCCGGGCATGGCCTTCTCCTCACAGCCCCATTATTCTGATAGCGTTAGCTCCCAGCATCGCCTCTTTTTCCTCCCGGGCCAGGTGCGGCAGGCCCATGACAATCTCGACGCTACGGTCAAGGTCGTACCAGGGGAAGTCCGATCCCATCACGACCCGCTCAGGCCCGATGTCCTTGATGAGCTTACCGAGTTGCTCGTAGGTGGGGGCGTTCGAGCCTCCCAGCCATTCCATGATTTCGCAGCAGTCGAAGTAGGCGTGGGGGTATGCCCGCGCAATCTCCAGCGTCTCTTTCCAGGCTCCGCCGCCCAGATGCGCGATGATCAGGGTCAGGTCGGGGAAGTTCTCCAGCAACGGCGCGAACGCCTTGGGGTTGCCGAAGAGGCTACCGTCCCTGGCCGGGCCCGAGTGGGACAGCACGGGTATCCCCAGCTCGATGCAGGTGCGGTAAGCCGGGGTCATTGCCGGGTCGCCCATTTCGAATCGTTGGAGCACCGGATGCAGCTTGACGCCTCCCGCGCCGTGATTCTCCACCATGTCGCGGATGTGGGCCGACATCTCCTCGCCCGGCAGGATGCGGGGATCGACGTTGATGTATGGGACGAGGCTGTCGTGAGGGGCCGCGGTGTCGCATCCCCACCTGTTGAAGGCCGTGAGATCATCGGCGAGCTCCGGTCCTCTCTCGAATGCCGGAGCGCCCGAGCCGAACAGGTTCACCACGACCGCCCTGGAGAAGCCCGCCTCGTTCATGGCGTCAAGCGCGTCCTCGACTATTCCGTCGTAGGCGCTGTATCTGACGTCGGACTTTTCACCGTACTCCCAGATTTCGTAGGTCTGCTTCCTGGTACGGCCCTGTTCCCTGGACTCGGTTATGTGCATGTGGGCGTCCACAAGTACGGGATTGGACATCGTATTCTCCTGACTAGCAGAATTTTGGCACCATTCCGCACCATTCTTCACCATTCCGCACAATCTCATAGCTGAGAAGCCGCCCGGGCGGCCCGCCGGAGGCGCCGATAAGCACGGATTCGGCGAAGAAGGCCGCGAAATGCGCCTGAAATGGGACAGTCCGGCGGGAGGTCCCAGCTGTCGCCCCTTCACTCCCATCCCCGTATCCGGTACGGGGCAGGCTCTAACCTTCCCCCATCAAGGGGGAAGGGACTCTTGAAGCGCGGGGTCAGGCCATCGCAGAACGGAGAGTAGCACGGATGTACGCGGATATCAAGAGGGCCGGCCGTCACTCGATGACTGACGCTATTCAGCTTTGACCACGACGGCTGTGGCGTCAAGGGCATTTTCGGTTACACTATGGTGATATTCGAGAGAACGCGGGCTGTTCCGGCTTGGGGCCGCCCAATGGAGGTGAGAAGTTGACGCAACCGGACGATCGCGACCGCCGGATAGCCGCGCTGCAGGAGCGTCTGACTCGGTTGAGCGAGGCCAGTATCAGCATCAACGACAGCCTGGACCCCGACGCGGTGTTGCAGCGAACGCTGGACAGCGCCCGGCATCTTACGGGCGCCCGCTACGGCGTCATAACCACCCTGGACGAGTCCGGGGCCTTGAAGGACTTCCTGTCCTCCGGCATGACCCCGGAGGAGACGGAGTTGCTGTGGGCTATGCCGGAAGGAATGGAGTTCTTCGAGTACCTCAGGAGCATTCCCGGACCCCTGCGGGTCGCGGATTTCGCCAGTCACTCCGGGGCCATGGGGCTGCCCGAGTTCCGGCCGCCTGCGCCGATGAGCTCTTTCCTGTCGGTCCCTATCCGGCACGGGGAAGACGTTCTCGGCGGCATCCACATGGCGAACGCGGAGCGGGGCCGGGAGTTCAGCCGCGAGGACGAGGAGACGCTGGTGATGTTCGCCTCCCAGGCCGCGATGGTCATCGTCAACGCTCGCAGGCACCGGGACGAGCAGCAGGCGAGGGCCTCCCTGAAGACCCTGGTGGAAACCGCGCCGGTGGGTGTCGCGGTCTTCGACGCCAGAACGGGAGAGCCGGTGTCCTTCAACCTGGAGATGGTGAGGATAGTCGAGGGCCTGAGGGACATGGAGCTGCCGCCGGAACAACTGCTCGAAGAGCTGACCTGCCGGCGCGCGGACGGGCGGGAGTTCTCCCTCAAGGAGTGGCCGCTGTCCGAAGCGCTGAGGGCGGGGGAGACGGTGCGGGCCGAAGAGGTGACGCTGAGCGTGCCCGACGGGCGGAGCGTCACCGCCTTGCTCAACGCCACCCCCATCCGCGCGAAGGAGGGGGAAGTCGAGTCCTTCGTCGTCACGCTCCAGGACATGACGCCGCTCAAAGAGCTGGAACGGCTGCGGGCCGAGTTCCTGGGGATGATAAGCCACGAGCTGCGCACCCCGCTGACCTCCATCAGAGGCTCGGCAACCACCATGCAGGAAGCCGCCGAGGACCTGCACTCGACGGAGCTGCGCCAGTTTCTCCGCATCATCGTGGACCAGACCGACAATATGCGTGAGCTGATCGACGACCTGCTGGACGTGGCGCGCATCGAGATGGGCACGCTGCCCATCAGTCCCGAGCCGGCCGAGGTGGTGTGGCTGGTGGACAGGGCGAGGATCGCCTTCCTGAGCGGAGGCGGCAGGAGCAACCTCGACATCGACCTGGCTCCCGACCTGCCGCTGGTGATGGTGGACAGGAGGCGCATCGTGCAGGTGCTGGGCAACCTGCTGTCCAACGCGGCGAGGCACTCCCCGGAGTCGTCACCGATCAGGGTGAGCGCGGCGCGGGACGGCGTACACGTGGCCGTCTCGGTCAGCGACGAGGGCAGGGGAATACCCGCCGAGCGGCTGCCGGACCTGTTCCGCAAGTTCTCCGCGAGCGCCACCGATGAAGGGGGAAGCGACACCGGACTGGGTCTCGCCATCTGCAAGGGGATCGTGGAGGCGCACGGAGGGCGAATCTGGGCGCAGAGCGAAGGGGCGAGCCTCGGCGCGCGCTTCACCTTCACCATTCCGGCGGTCGAGGAGACCGGCGACGCCCGGCGCCTTTCGTCGCAGACGCACACGCGGCGGGCGACGAAGGGCGAGACCATCCTGGTGGTCGATGACGACCCGCAGATGCTGAGGCACATCCGGAGCACCCTCCTGGAGGCGGGCTACGACCCGATAGTGGCCGCGGACCCGGAGGAGGCGCTCCGGCTCGCTTACGAGCACGCGCCCCGTTTGGCGCTGCTGGACATGATGCTGCCGGACGCCGACGGCATACAGTTGATGAAGGACATCTCCGGCGTCACCGAGGCGCCGGTCATCTTCCTGTCCGCCTATGGCTACGATCAGTTGGTCGCCCGGGCCTTCGAGGCCGGGGCCGCCGACTACATCGTCAAGCCGTTCACCGCAACGGAGCTCACGGCCAGGATCAAGGCGGCGCTGCTGAGGCGGGAGTCCCCGCGCGGGATGACGCCGACGGAACCCTACGTGATGGGCGGCCTGACCATCGACTACGTCGAACGCCGCGTTTTCCTCGCGGGGCGTCCGGTGTACCTGACGCTCAAGGAGTACGACCTGCTATACGTTCTGTCGGTCAACGCGGGTCGTGTGGTCACCCACGACCGGTTGTTGCGCGAGCTCTGGTCCGCCGAGAAGCCGGGCGACATGCGAGGGCTGCGCACGCTCGTGCGGAGGCTTCGCAGCAAGCTGGGCGAGAACGCGAGAGAGCCCACGTACTTCGTCGTGGAGCCGCGCGTGGGCTACCGCATGGCCAAGGCCGAGCCGCGTAATGGCGATGAGAGCGGGCGTTGAAGGGAAGGGGTTAATCGGATACAGTGTTCAGAGACAACGAATTCAGATACGTCGTGGCGTCGGTGGCGTTGGCGTGGGCAATCGCCATCCCGATAGGCGCATACGAAATCTTCGTCAACCGCGCCGACACGGTTCTGGCGACGGCGCTGGCGGTGTTGGCGGGCGTCGCCATCGCGACGGGATTCACGTTGCTGGCCATAGCTACGCTGGAGGTAATCATGGTCTTGTCCCGCAGAGTGAACGAGAGGCTGCTGGCGAACGCGCGCCGGGAGGGCCGGCGTGAAGAACGTAGGCGTATGCGCGAGTGGTACGACAGTCTGCCCAAAGAGATCAGGGACCAGATAACGCCCCCGCCGGACGTGGACCCGTCGTCGCCGGACGATGGCGCCCAGTAGGGGCAGGCCCGCTTTCGCGGGCATGGCGGCGTAGGGGTTAATCGGGTAGAGTGTTTAGAGACAACGAATTCAGATACGTCGTGGCGTCGGTGGCGTTGGCGTGGGCAATCGCCATCCCGATAGGCGCATACGAAATCTTCGTCAACCGCGCCGACACGGTTCTGGCGACGGCGCTGGCGGTGTTGGCGGGCGTCGCCGTCGCGACGGGATTCACGTTGCTGGCCATAGCTACGCTGGAGGTAATCATGGTCTTGTCCCGCAGAGTGAACGAAAGGCTGCTGGCGAACGCGCACCAGAGAGGCCGGCAGGAGGGCCATCAAGAGGGCCGCCAAGAGGGCCTATTGGAGGGCCGCCAGGAAGAGCGCAAGCGCACGCGCGAGTGGTACGACAGTCTGCCCGAAGAGATCAGGGACCAGATAGCGCCCCCGCCGGACGATGCCACCCCATAGGGGCAGGCCCACGTTTGTGGGCATGGCGGCGTAAGGGTCAATCTGGAGGTAATCATGGTCTTGTCCCGCAGAGTGAACGAGAGGCTGCTGGCGAATGCGCACCAGAGAGGCCGCCAGGAGGGCCGACAGGAAGAGCGCAAGCGCACGCGAGAATGGTACGACAGCCTGCCCGAAGAGATCAGGGACCAGATAACGCCCCCGCCGGACGATGCCACCTCATAGGGGTAGGCCCGCGCCCGCAGGCATGGCGGCGTAGGGGCTAATCGGGTAAAGTGTTTAGAGACAACGAATTCAGATACGTCGTGGCGTCGGTGGCGTTGGCGTGGGCAATCGCCATCCCGATAGGCGCATACGAAATCTTCGTCAACCGCGCCGATACGGTTCTGGCGACGGCGCTGGCGGTGTTGGCGGGCGTCGCCATCGCGACGGGATTCACGTTGCTGACCATAGCTACGCTGGAGGTAATCATGGTCTTGTCCCGCAGAGTGAACGAGAGGCTGCTGGCGAACGCGCACCAGAGAGGCCGGCAGGAGGGCCATCAAGAGGGCCGGCAGGAGGGCCGACAAGAGGGCCATCAGGAGGGCCATCAAGAGGGCCGACAAGAGGGCCTGTTGGAGGGCCGGCTGGAAGGACGCCAGGAAGGCCGACAGGAAGAGCGCAAGCGCACGCGCGAGTGGTACGACAGCCTGCCCGAAGAGATCAGGGACCAGATAGCGCCCCCGCCGGACGTGGACCCGTCGCCGCAAGACGATGCCACCTCGTAGCTACCCCCCCCCCCCCCGCGCTTAACCCCGCCAGGCTCCGGTGACCGTGCTCGCCGCCGCCGGATACCGCCACGCCTGAAATCGCCCCGCAAATTGGCGTCCATATTGCTGACATGCCGTCTGAAACGGTTTACAATTGAAACAGTTTGAGCGGGGACTGATGCACACAGAAAGCGGTACATGACTGGAAGAGAGTCGCAACCGAGAATGGACGGGGAGGAGCCGGGGGCGAGGTCGCCCGACCTGGGGAGCTACGTGGGTAGCCTGTCCAACGCGGTGCACAAGGGAATCGCGAGAGCGGTGGCGCCCTACGACCTGTCCCCTCTGGACGTCCAGCTTATGATGGTCTGCCGGAGCATGGGGGAGTGCGCCGCCACGCAGCTCGCCCAGATGCTGCCCATAGACGCGTCGCGAATAAGCCGCCTCGTGACCGACCTCGCCGACAAGAGCCTCATCCGCAGGCGCAGGCTGCGCAGCGACAGGCGCGTCGTGATGCTGCGGCTCACCCCCGAAGGGCAGGACCTGCTCGCCGAGGCGTCCCAGGAGCTGGAGGGCTACTACACCAGGCTGACCGAGGGCCTGACCGAGAGGGAGATACGGACCTTCGCGGCGGCGGCGATGAGGATAACCGCCAACTTCGAGGCTATGCAGGCGGCGGGGGAGTAGGGGCAATCCCTTGTGGTTGCCCGCCGTCGGTCAATCGTGTCGGGGCGCCCACAAGGGACGCCCCTACGTATGGAGCGCGGCGGTCGTCACCCTCACCCTAACCCTCTCCCTGAGGGAGAGGGGACTTCACGGCTTGCTGGCCACCGCCTCGCCGTAGGCGATGCCGCACAGCGCGCCCGGGTGCTCCAGCCACCTCGCGTAGGCGTCGGCTATGGCGTCGCACAACTCCCGGGTGGTGGCGCCGTACTTGATGGCCGCCTCCGTTATCTCCGGCGACAGGAACCACTTGTTGGCGAACCCGTAAATCCACGTCACGTCCGCGGGCGAGTTGTAGAAGTCGAACGTCCCCTCCAGCCGGATGCCCTCGAACCCCGCCTCGAACAGGTGCCCCTTCAGGTCCTTGCCCATCTGCGGATGGCCGTCGTCCGCCGCCAGCAGGTCCTCGAACATATCCCACGCCTTCCTCAGCACGCCGAAGCCGGGGTGGGTGAAACTGGACTCCGTTATCATCTCACGGCAGGCTATCACCCCGCCCGGCTTCAGCACCCGCTTCACCTCCGCCAGCACCGCCTGCGTATCCGGAATGTGCATCAGCACGTTGTGGCAGTAGGCCGCGTCGAAAAAGCCGTCCCCGAACGATAGCTCCGTAACGTCCCCCACCCGGTAATGCGCGTTGTCCTGGCGCTGCCACCGCGCCACCGCCCGCGCCTGCTCTATCGTCTGCGCGTCCATGTCCACGCCGTACATCTCGCCGGGGTGGACCGCCCTCGCCAGGCCAACCGAAATCGTCCCCGGCCCGCAGCCGAAGTCCAGCACCCGCAGGCCCGGCCTCAGGTAGGGCAGCAGATGCCTGGCGCTGGTCTCGGCCGTGTAGCGTCGCAGGGCGTCCAGCATCTCGTCGCTGAAACCCATCGTGTAGTCCGGGGTCGCCGAAGACGGTTCAGTCATCGCATTCCTCCTCCTCCGTCACTCTCTTGACTCCTCAATGAGCCGCCGCACATCATACCACAGGATGATTCGAAATGATTCGAGGCGTTCGTTTTATATTAGTCCAAACTGTTGCCAGTGACAACCATATACAACGCACAACAATTCGCAGAATAACTATTGACAACAAAATTTTGGCGGCTATAATAATGCTCGTAAGGACTATTGCAGAGGCGTATCGTTGCTGCGCACAACGATACGGAGAAGAGGTAAAGAGGTAGTCGTAAGATGATTGCAGACTGTATCCAGCACCTTGCCAGCCTGAAAGTGCGCCGATTCCGCGAGCGCCTGGGCAACGGCAAGATGCTCGTTTCGCTCTTCCTATTGGCCGTCCTCGTCGCCGCCCTGCCCACCGTCTCCGTGTTCGCCCAGTCCCCCGACTCTCCCCCCGCCACGCCCTCCTCCGTGTCCGTGTCCCGCTCCGACGGCTCCCTCACCGCAAGCTGGGACGCCGTCGATGGCGCCAGGTCTTACCACATCACCTACAGCTCCGACGGCAAGCAAAGCTGGAGCCTCGCCGCCCTCCACCACAACTCCACCAGCATCGACATAAGCGTCGATAACTCCAAGACCTATATCGTCGGCGTCCGCGCCCGCAACTCCGCAGGCGACAGCGGCTGGCGCAACTCCTCCGCCGCCGGGCCGTTCACCCCGCCCAAGCCGGACCCGACACCCACTCCCACACCTGAGCCGACGCCCGAGCCGACACCGGAACCCACGCCCGAGCCGACTCCCGAACCCACGCCTGAGCCGACTCCCGAGCCGCCCGGAACCCACGCCCGAACCCACGCCCGAGCCGACACCCACACCTGAGCCGACGCCGGAACCCACGCCGGAACCCACCAAGACGCCCACGCCCGAACCCACCGAGACCCCCGAACCCACCAAGCCGCCCGCCACGCCGTCCTCCGTGTCCGTCACCCGCGCCGACGGTTCCCTCACCGCCGACTGGGACGCAATCCCCGGCGCGACCCACTACCACGTAACCTACAGCACGGACGGCGGCGCAAGCTGGCACGCTCCGGTGGACGACCACAGAAACGTTCCCACCAACAGCCTCACCTTCGCCGTCGATAACGCCAAGACCTACACCATCGGCGTCCGCGCCCGCAACTCCGCAGGCGACAGCGGCTGGCGCAACTCCGCGCCCGCCGGGCCGTTCGTCCCCGCGCCGGACCCGACGGTCACTCCGACGCCCACGCCCATCGCCACCACGACGCCTATCGCCACCACCACGCCCGCCACGAGCACGCCGGCCACGTCCACGGCGGAGGGCGTCGCCGGGGCCGCCGGGCAGGGCCTGTCCTTCGGCGAGCAGACCATCGCCGACCAGTCCTGGACCGCGGGCGCGCCCATCACCGCGCTCACGCTGCCCAAGGCCACCGGCGGCAAGGGCGTCGTCACCTACGCCATCTCGCCCGCACTGCCCAGGGGCCTCACCTTCGACGTCAAGACCTGGACGATAAGCGGCACGCCCGCGACCTCCACCGCCCAGGCCACCTACCGCTACACCGCCACCGACCGCGCCACCGACGGCGCCGAGACCACCGCCATGCTGTCGTTCAAGGCGCAGGTGCTGGCGGCGCAGGAGGGCGCGTCCGCCCAGGCCGGCCTCTCCTGGGTCAGTACCCCTCAGCACCAGAACTGGCAGCAGGGCACCGCCGTCAACGTGACGCTGCCCGCGGCCACCGGCGCAGACCACATCGTGTACACGCTCGTGAACTCGGGCCAGAGCACCAAGCTGGACCTGCCCCCCGGGCTGTCATGGAACGCCTCCACACGCACCATCAGCGGCACGCCCACCAGCGACTTCAGCAAGCGGGTGTTCGTGTACAACGCCGCGGCCACCAACAAGGGCACGCACTCGAACCTCAGGTTCCAGGTGGCGGACACCAGCGGCAACTACCCGCCCTACCGCAACATCAAGAGCAACAATGCCCAGTTGCTGGCGCAGCTCTGGTCCCACTACGACACCAACCTGGGCATGAGCTGCTACAGCGGCTCCATCACGTTCGCCCCCAGCAGCGGCCACAGCGTCCACTTCGTCGACGACGACGGGGACACGATGACCTTCACGGCGGGCTCGAGCGACATGGTGAGCACCACCATCAACAGCAGTGGCTACGCCGTGATGACGCTCAAACACCCGCCCCTGGACTGGTACTACGTCCACTACACGGCCACCGACCCCAGCGGCCTCACCGACTCCATCCAGTTGGGGGTGAAGTCGTTCAAGTGCACCCACGGTCTGAGCGTCCAGGAGAACAAGCCCAAGGACACCGTGGTGGGCAGCGTGGGCGGGAGCAACCCCGGCGGCAGCAGCTTCATGCTCACCGGCGACGCCAACACCTACTTCGACATCTCCACTTCCACCGGCCAGGTGACGGTGAAGGACGGGACGACGCTGGACTACGAGACCAAGACGCAGTACACCGGCACCTTCCGCTACACCGTGGCCGGCAAGACGGCGGGCGGCGACATCCGCATCAACGTGGGCGACGTCCGCGCGCCCAACGTGGACAGGCCCACGCTGGCGCAGAACGCCACCAACCCGACCACCGCGCTGGACGTGTCCTGGACCGCGCCGACCCCGATGGCGGGCACCACGCTGAACGACTACGACGTGCGGTACCGCGAGTGGGGCACCAGCACCTGGACGGAGTGGAACGCCAACAGCACCAGCACGGTCACCAGCGCGACCATCACCGGCCTCACCGCGGGCAAGGAGTACGAGGTGCAGGTGCGCTCCGAGATAGAGGACGAGGGGCCGGGCCACTGGTCCGGGTCGTCGGTCATCCTCTACCTGGCGGAGAACACCGCGGAGAACGGCAACGTCGGCGGGAAGTTCAACGTCAACGCCACCGACTACTACCCGCTGCAGTTCACCCTGGGCGGCACGGACGGCTCCAAGTTCAAGACCAGCAACGACACCGGCTACAAGACGGCCCAGTCCGCCCAGATACAGGTGAAGAAGGACAACGAGCCGGACTTCGAGAGTAAGTCCAGCTACAGCCTCACCCTGCGCGCCGTCGAGAACAACCTGAATAGGAACATCCTTGACGTAACCTACAGCGTCCTCATCATCGTGACGGACGTTAACGAGCCGCCCGCCGCGCCGGCCGCGCCGACGGTGGCGGCCAACTCCACCACGCCGACGAGCAAGATCGACGTGTCGTGGACCGCGCCGACGATGACGGGCAAGCCCGCCCTCAGCGATTACGACGTGCAGTACAAGCTGTCCGGCGGCTCCACATGGACGGACGCCAGCTTCAGCGGAACGGGAACCAGCACGGCGCTGAGCAGCCTGACCTCGGGCAAGACCTACGAGGTGCAGGTGCGGGCCACCAACGCCGAGGGCACGAGCGCCTGGTCGGATTCCGGCACGGCCATCACCCGGGCCGGGGGCGTGACCCGCTCCATCGCCGAGAACTCGGCCGCCGGCGACAACGTGGGCGCGGCGGTGACGGCGACGACCACCAACACCACCTACACCTACACGCACGCGCTGAGCGGAACAGACGCCAGCAAGTTCACCATCGAATCGTCCAGCGGCCAGATAAAGGTCAAGACGGGGAACATCCCCAACTACGAGGCCAAGTCCTCGTACAGCGTCATCGTGACGGTGACCGCCGCCGCGAAGACGCAGGGCGCCAACACGCAGTCGGTGGACCCGAACGCGCCGGGGGCCTACACCGTCCCCGTCACCATCAACGTGACGGACGTTGCCGAGCCGCCGCCCAAGCTGGCCGCGCCCACGGTTGCGGCCAACAGCACCACGCCGACGACCAAGATCGACGTGTCATGGACCGCGCCGACCACGTCGCAGATGTCGGGCAAGCCCGCCGTCAGCGATTACGACGTGCAGTACAGGCTGTCCGGCGATACGAACTGGACCAGCCACAGCTTCACCGGAACGGGACTCAGCACGACGCTGACGGGCCTGACCTCCGGCAAGACCTACGAGGTACAGGTTCGCGCCGTCAACGCCGAGGGCAACGGCGCGTGGTCCGACAGCGGCACGGCGATAACCACCGCCGGGGGCGTGACGCGCTCGATCGCCGAGAACTCGGCCGCCGGCACGAACGTGGGCGACGCGGTGTCGGCGACGAGCAGCACCAAGTACGACTACACGTACAGCCTGAGCGGCACGGATGCCGTGAGCTTCGGCTTCAGCACCAGCACGGGCCAGATAAGCGTGAAGGCCGCGCTGGACTACGAGACCAAGACATCCTACAGCGTCATCGTGACGGTAAAGGTGGCCAACAAAAACGCGGGGGTCAACGCGCAGTCCCTGGACCCCAACGCGCCGGGCAACTACACCATTCCGGTCACCATCAACGTCACGGACGTGAATGAAACCCCGACGTTCACGGACGACACCGCCACCCGCAGCATCGCCGAGAACTCGCAGGCCAACACCAACGTCGGCGCGGTGATAACGGCCAGCGACGTTGACGGCGACACGCTCACCTACTCCCTGGAAGGGACGGACGCGAGCAAATTCAACATCGGCTCCGGCACCGGGCAGATAAAGGTCAAGACGGGCAACATCCCCAACTACGAGGCCAAGACATCCTACAGCGTTACGGTCAAGGCCAGCGACGGCAGCCTGACCGACACCATCGCGGTCACCATCAACGTCACGGACGTGAACGAGCCGCCGGCAAGGCCGGCCCAGCCCACGGTGGAGGTCAACACCGCCTCGCCCACCAACAAGCTGGACGTGTCGTGGACGGCCCCGGACATGACGGGCAAGCCTGCCATCACCGATTACGACGTGCAGTACAGGCTGACGGGGGCTACTTCCTCCTGGATAGACGCATCCTTTGACGGAACCACTACCAGCACGACGCTGACGGGCCTGACCAAGGGAAAGAGCTACAACGTGCAGGTGCTGGCCACCAACGACGAGGGCGACAGCCCCTGGTCTGTCAGCGGCGTCGGAATAACGGTGGCCGCCAGCACCGGGGCCACAACCCGCAGCGTAGCCGAGAACTCGGCGGCCGGGACCAGCGTCGGCGCGCCCGTGACGGCGACGAGCACCAACACCACCTACGACTACACCCACGCCCTGAGCGGGACGGATGCCAGCAAGTTCGAGATTGGCGCCACCACCGGGCAGATTACAGTCAAGAGCGGAACGTTGCTGGACTTCGAAACCAAGACGTCGTACAACGTAACGGTGACGGTGACCGCCACCGCGAAGTCCCAGGGCGCTGGCGCGCAGTCCGTCGATCCCAACGCGCCGGGCGACTACGATGTCCCGGTGACCATCATGGTTACGGACGTGAACGAACCGCCGACCATTACCGCTCCGACGGTGGCGGCCCACGCCACGACTCCCAAGTACAAGCTGGAAGTGTCGTGGACGGCCCCGACGATGACGGGCAAGCCGGCCGTCACCGACTACGACGTGCAGTACAAGAAGAGCAGCGATTCCACCTGGACTTCCCACACTCACGACGGCACGGCAACCACCACTACCCTGACGGGCCTGACTCCCGGCACCACCTACGACGTGCAGGTGAAGGCCATCAACGACGAGGGCAACAGCGGCTGGTCGAGCTCCGGGTCGAAGAAGACCAAGGACAACACGGCGCCGGTAATCCCGGCCACGGCCACCCGCAGCATCGCCGAGAACACGGCGACCAACAGGGCCATCGGTGGCGTCGTATCCGCCACCGACGTCGACGGCGATACTCTGACCTACTCGCTGGCGGGGACGGACGCGGCGAGCTTCGCCATCAGCACCAGCACCGGGCAGATAAAGACGAAAGCGGCGCTGAACTACGAGGCCAAGACCTCGTACAGCGTGACGGTGAACGTAACGGACGGCAAGAACGCCCAGGAAGGCGTGGACAACACCATCGACGACACCGCCACGGTCACTATCAATGTGACGGACGTTGACGAGCCGCCGCCCGCGCCGGGCGCGCCCACGGTGGCCGCCAACAACACGGAGCCGGACACCAAGCTGGACGTGTCGTGGACCGCGCCGACGATGACGGGCAAACCCGCCATCAACGACTATGACGTGCGGTATAGGAAGATCGGGGATTCCACCTGGTCGGAAACGAGCGACAACGCCTCGAGCACGACCCTCAGCGCGACGCTGTCCAGCCTGACCAAGGGCAAGAGCTACGAGGTGCAGGTGCGGGCGGGCAACGACGAGGGCGACAGCCCATGGTCGGACTCTGGCAGCGCCATCACGGACGCCAACGCGGTGACTCGCAGCGTGCCCGAGAACTCGGTAGCGGGGACGAACGTGGGCGCGGCGGTCACGGCCAAGTCCACCAATACCACCTACACGTATACGCACGCCCTGAGCGGGACGGACGCCGGCAAGTTCGAGATTGGCAAAACCACCGGGCAGATTACCGTGAAGTCGGGAACCAGCCTGAACTACGAGTCGAGCAAAACTTCCTACAGCGTCATCGTGACCGTGAGGGCCGCCGCGAAGACGCAGGGCGCGAACGCGCAGTCCGTCGATCCCAACGCGCCCGGCGACTACATCGTGCCGGTCACCATCAACGTCACGGACGTGAACGAAGCACCGGCGTTCGGCGCCGACACCACGCGCAGCATCGCCGAGAACTCGGCGGCGGGTACGAACATCGGCGTCGCAATAGCCGCCGCCACCGACCCGGACACCAACAACACCAACTTCAACTCGCTGACCTACTCGCTGAGCGGCACGGATGCCGATAAGTTCGATTTCAACGCCACCACCCGCCAGATAACGGTCAAGACCGGCAACATCCCGGACTACGAGGCCAAGACGTCGTACAGCGTGACGGTGAACGTGACGGACGGTAGGGACGCCGACGGCGCGGCGGACACGTCGATAGACGACACGATTGCGGTCACTATCAACGTGACGGACGTTAACGAGCCGCCGTCCGCGCCGGACGCGCCGTCGGTGAGCCAGAACGCGGACTCGCCCAACACCAAGCTGGATGTGAGCTGGACGGCCCCCGACATGACGGGCAAGCCCGCCATCGACGATTACGATGTACAGTACAAGAAGACCGGCGACTCCAAGTGGAGCGACTGGACGCACGACGGCATCGCCACGTCCACCACGCTGACGGGGCTGGACAAGGGCACGCGCTACGAAGTCCAGGTGCGGGCCAACAACGCGGAAACCGACCACACCGACCAGGATCCGGACAACGACAGCCCATGGTCCACGTCGGGCAGCACCCGCACCCAGGACCTCAAGACCGCCTCGCTCAACGTGCAGGAGAACGCTCCGGCCGGCACCGCGGTCAGCGGGTCTCTGCCGCCGATCGACTCCGAGGGCCACGCGGTCGTTTACGCCATGACCGGCCACAGCGTGTCCTACGGGAACGGTACATCGACCGGAGGGAACAGGACATCCGCGGCCCAGCAGCAAAACCAGCACAGCAACGAGTTCACCGTCAACTCCAGCACGGGCCAGGTGGTAGTGCGCGAGGGCGCGAACCTGGACCACGAGACTTACCACGTCCACACAATCACCATTACCGCGAGCCACGCCGACTCCAAGCACAACAACCACGACATCGTAAACGCCGTCATCACGGTAACCGTCACCGTTGGCGACGCTCCCGAGCCGCCCGACACCCCGGCCGCGCCGAGCGTGTCCCGCACCAGAACCGCGCCGCGCTCCTCGCTGGACGTGTCGTGGACCGCGCCCGACATGACGGGCAAGCCCGCCATCACCGACTACGACGTGCGGTATCGCGCGAAGGGCGCGTCGGCGTGGAAGGACGCGGGCCACGACGGGGCGGGAACCTCGGCGGTGATAAGCGGCCTGGCTTCGGGCGCCACCTACCAGGTGCAGGTGATGGCGATAAACGACGAGGGCGGCAGCGGCTGGTCCGCGAGCGGCGAGGAGCGCACCCTGAGCCGCCCGTCGGCGGCGGCGCCCGCGCCCACCCCGACGCCCGCGCCCGCGGTTCCGCCCGTGACGCCGAACTCGCCCACGCCCACGCCCACGCCCGCGCCCGCGACGCCCGTGCCCACGATGCCGCGCGTGCCGACGGTTGCGCCCACAGCCGTGCCCGCGGTCACGTCGGCGTCCGGGCCGGTGTCCGTGCTCACGCCCGAGCCGACGGCGACGCCCACGCCCGTGCCGGCGCCCACTGCGACGCCCACCCCGACGCCCGAGCCCGAGCTAACGCCGACTGCGACGCCCACGCCGGGGCTGGAGATAGCCAACCCGGTAGCCCCCCAGCGGCCATCGGCCCAGCGCGAGGTGGGGCAGGCCGACCTGTACCTGCCGGTCCGCCCCACGCCCGACAACGCCAGCGCCGAGCCGGCCGCGACCGTGGTGGACACGCCCGAGCCCGTCGCCCCCGCCGCGCAGCCCGCGACCGACGATCCCGGCCTGTCGCCCTGGTGGTGGCTGCTCATGTCGCTGGCGCTGCTGCCGCTCATCCCGCTCGCCCTCCGCCGCCGCCGCCGCAAGCGCCAGCCCCAGCCCAGCGAGTAGCCATCCCCTCTCCCAAGACTGGGAGAGGGTGAGGGTGAGGGTTGACGCCGCGTAGTCCCCTCTCCCAAGACTGGGAGAGGGTTAGGGTGAGGGTTGACGCCGCGTAGTCCCCTCTCCCAAGACTGGGAGAGGGTCAGGGTGAGGGTTGACGCCGCGTAGTCCCTTCCCCCTCGCAGGGGGAAGGTTAGGATGGGGGTGACGCCGCCTGTTCAGGGTTCACGTCCGTCCCCTCTCCCAAGACTGGGAGAGGGTTAGGGTGAGGGTTGACGCCGCGTAGTCCCTTCCCCCTTGATGGGGGAAGGCTAGGATGGGGGTGAAGACGGCCCTCCTGTCATTCCGAGCGGAGCGTAGCGAAGCCGAGGAATCTAAGGCGGTTGGCTGGCAAGCACACTAGATTCCTCGGCTCCGCTCGGAATGACAGTGGGGCCGCGCGGAGTGGCAGTGAGACGCGCGCGGAATCACCGCAAAAGGTTATGCCCGTGATTTCCATGTAGAGGGCGTCCGCGCAGAGCTCGAGGTCATCGCTCCAGGCTATCGCGCGGTGGGGCGCGACGTGCACTCTCTCGAAGCAACCGGGTTCGTTCCAGGCCTCGAACACGCCTCGGCCAACCAGGTCCGACAGGTCAACCTCTCCGGCGACTCCATCGGAGAACTCGATCCATATCCTGTAGCCCGGCCGGGCCTGAACACTAACCGGCTGAATCATCGACCTTTCCCCTTTCCGAAATGCGGCCAACACCGACTCAGCCAATGCTAACAGGGAGCGCGGCTCCTTTTCAAAGTCCCTTCCCCCTTGATGGGGGAAGGCTAGGATGGGGGTGACGCCGCGTAGTCCCCTCTCCCAAGACTGGGAGAGGGTTAGGGTGAGGGTTGACCCACGGCCCTTCCTAAAGTCCCTTCCCCCTCGCAGGGGGAAGGCTAGGATGGGGGTGACGCCGCCCCTCATGTCATTCCGAACGTAGCCACCCTCATGTCATTCCGAGCGTAGCCGAGGAATCTGCGCCCCCCGAAATTCCGCCCCAAAACTGCTCAATCGAGTCCCCACCACTGCCAAGCGGCCGCTCCGCAGCTACTACGCAGACGCTCAGTTCCATACCTGTTTCGTCCCGCCGCCATTCCCCACTCCACCGCTATTCCCGCACTCCCTTTCCGTCATTCCCGCTTTCGCGGGAATCCAGGCGCCGCCATGGCCCTTGACCTCGCCCGCACATCCGTGCTACAGTCTCCCCATAACGCGCCTACACAACCAAATCGCCACCACGACTCGATAGTCCCTTCCCCCTCGCAGGGGGAAGGTTAGGATGGGGGTGCTCCGCGTAGTCCCTTCCCCCTCGCAGGGGGAAGGTTAGGATGGGGGTGCTCCGCGTAGTCCCTTCCCCCTCGCAGGGGGAAGGTTAGGATGGGGGTGACCGCCCTCCCCTCCACCCGCGCAATTCTGCGTCATTTTCACCAAATTGCCCCATAAAATCGCACAGACTGGGGCGCCCAACCGCCCCAGGTGTCACCTCTCCCAGCTACGAAAGTCACGGAATGGCCCAGTTTGACACACTTTTTGCGGCCCCCTCGCTTTTGGGCGGCCCTCACGCATGACTGTAGGGGCAATCCCTTGTGGTTGCCCCTGTTGCCGCCGCCGCCCACTATTGATACCGCCGCGCTTCCGTGCTACCGTTCGTGACATGAGAACCGCAAACAACACCGTGGTCGCACTCCTCGCGGCGTTGGCCGCCGCGCTCGTCTTCCTCGCGGCCGCGTCCGCCGCCTGCGGCCAGCCCGCGGAGCGGGAACCCGCGGGGTGCGGAGTCCTGTGCGAGGACGAGTTCTGGGCCACCGCGGGCGAGGCCGACGTGAACGCCCATCTCGGCGATGCCGACCTGTCGGCGAAGGCGGGCGAGCTCGGCGTCAGCGCGCTGCACCTGGCCGCCTCCCACGCCAGAGATCCCGCGCTCGTGTCCCTGCTCCTGGACGCCGGAGCGGACGTGGGAATCAGGAGCGACCTCAACCAATCCACGCCGCTGCACATGGCCGCCGCCTTCAACCCCGAACCGGCGGTGGCCGGATTGCTGCTGGACCACGGGGCCGGCATCGAGGCCGTCAACAAGAGCGGAGCGACGCCGCTGCACGTGGCCACGGCCCTGAACCCCAACCGGGAGGTCGCGGTTCTGCTGCTGAGCCGGGGCGCCGACGCCTCGGCCCGCACCAGCGAAGGCGGGGGCGCGCTGCACACCGCCGCCTTCAACGGGAGGGAGCCGGCCATGCTGACCCTGGTCCTGGAGCGCGGCGGCGACGTCGATCTCCGCGCCGGCAACGGGCGGACCGCGCTGCACACCGCCGCGCTGCACAACCCCAACCCGCGGGCGCACCGGATTCTGCTGGAGCACGGCGCCGACGTGAACGCCAGCGACAACGACGGCATGACCCCGCTCCACTCGGCGGCGCACCTGAACCCGTCGCCCCAGGGCGTGATCGCGCTGCTGCTGGAGCACGGCGCCGACCTCGGCGCGGTCAACAACGCCGGTATGACGCCGTGCCAGATCGCGATGCAGAAGGAAAGGGGCGCCGAGGTGGAGGGGCTGCTCTGCCGCTAGGGAAGGTGCTAGGGGGACGAGGTGCGCTGGCGGATGGGCGTCGGCGCCCAGACTTCGAAGTCCATGGCGGCCACTTCCTCGACCACCGACGGCGGCATGTAGTCGCACAGGCTGGTGTTGAAGATGAGGGCGCTCTTCCGGTAAGTGGATACCACTATCGTGTCGGTGGCGAAGGAAACGCAGTGCTCGCCGGTCTCCTGCCATCGGTACTTGATTACGGACGAGTCCTGTCGATGCCCGTCGCGCTCGATTGTGGACTTGCCGGAGTGAATCTGGGTGAAGTTCTTCCAGTTGCCGGCCCGCTTCGCCAGGGAATCGCTCCACCAGGCCGAGAACTCGTCCAGGGTTTCGCCCTCGTTCAGCGGGTACTCCCAAACGTTGACGATTCCCACCTGGTCGTTCTCGTTGTACCTTCCCAGCGAAATGCGGCATCCGGCCTCTTCGCCGTCGGTTATCTTCCACCCCGAGGGCACGTGCAATGAGTATTGGCAGGTCTCGTTGTCGTACTCGGTAAACTTCACGCTGGCCAGGGCCGAGGCCTCCCGCCCCGCGACCAGGGCCTCCAGGTGGTTCTTCACCTCCTCGATGGAGATGGCGAAGGATATGCCCGCGTACTCGCGGAAGGTGACGGTGTTCACGCCGATGACCTCGCCCGCGCCGTTGATGAGCGGGCCGCCGCTGCTGCCGGAGTTGACCGCCGCGTCGGTCTGAATCCGCCTGGTGGAGCCGACCTCGCGGAGGGAAGAGACTATGCCGGTGGTGACCGTGTAGCCGTCGCCCAACTGGTCGCTGAGCGGAAACCCCATCGCTATGACGGGGTCGCCGGGCCGAATCTGCGACACGTCGCCCAACGGCATGGCGCGTATGTGGCCCAGCGGCGCGATCTTGATAACCGCCAGGTCCAGGTCATCGTCCTTGCCGCGCACCACGCCCGCGTAGGACCAGCCGTTCACCGAGCGCACGGTGACGGATTCGTGGTCTTCCACCACGTGCGCGTTGGTGATGATGAGGCCATCGTTGGAGACCGCGAAGCCGGAGCCGCTGGCGTCGGGCGTGATTATCTGCACCAGCCCGTTCTCGGTGTTCTCGACGATGTCCGACAGCGAGGGAACGACCGCCGTCAGCACTGGGGAAGGCAGCGGCGCGGCAGGGGCGGCGCGGGCCAACTCGGCCACCACGGTGGCCTGCACGTTCACGGCGGGGGCCGGCGTGGGCGCGACCCTGGTCATCACGGCAACCACGGTGCCCTGCACGTCGATCACCTGGTCCGCATCGCCGCCTTCGGTGGCGCCGGAAGACTGCTGGCCGGTGAGCGCGCCCTCATCTTCCTGAACGCCTACGGTATTGCAGGCCATAGCCAGAAGAAGCAGGGCCAGCAGCGGAACCAGGCCTGCCAGGACGTGCTTGAAAGCTGCAACCAGGGTAGGGTCTCCTCGGTGGGATTCTTGTTTTTCAATTCTGGTGGGCCATCCTGGACTCGAACCAGGGACCTCAGTCTTATCAGGACTGCGCTCTAACCGTCTGAGCTAATGGCCCATGATATGCGCTCGATCGACCACCCGGAGCAGCTACACGGCGGAGGGGTCGTGCTCGACGACAATCTCCACCGGCGCGTTGCGTGCCACTATCAACTCCATAGGCTCCGTCAGGCTGTCGTTGACGGGCTGGTGCACGGAGTCCGGCGGCACGTAGATGAAGTCCCCCGGCCCGATGGCGAGGCTGTTTTCGAGCCGCTTGCCGGTGAGGAAGCGCCCGGTGCCCTTCACCACGTAGATGGCCGACTCGCAGTTCACGTGGTAGTGGGGCGAGGAGGCGCAGGCGGGAGGTATGGTGGCGATGGCCAGGTGTATGCCTTCCGCGCCCGAAAGCGCCTTCGACACCCCCGCCAGGCGCGTCATCGCGCCCGACGCTATCTCCACCTCGAGTTCGTCCGGCCTTACTACGCTGCACTCGGCGTCCAGTTTGGTGCTCCCGGTGTTCATGGTAAGAGATTGTACCATTTTCACAGGAGTTTCGGTAGTTGCCCGCGACGCCGCGCGAGCCGCCTAGTCCGCGCTGCGCCACATGTGGCAGCCGCTAACGCCGATGGTCACCGACAGGAGCGGGTCGATGAAGCCCCAGAAGGTCAAGCGTATCTGGTCCTGCACCTGCTGGCCGCCGTCCAGGTAGTCGAACCAGTTCCAGAAGAGCAGGATACCCAGCACGATGGTCGCGTACAGCAGCACGTTCAGTTCGAGGTACTCGCGCGTCACCGGGCCGCCCGCTTCGGCCCGGGCGTCGTAGGCGCGCTTGCGGGCGTAGTGGAACACCAGCATCACTATCACGCTGAGGGCCATGCCTGCGTCCAGCACGCCCCAGATGCGGTTGATGTCGACGAGATCTCTGTCCGGATAGAAGGGGCTGAAGATGAAGTGTATGGCGACCGCGGCCGCCACGATTATCAGCGCAACCGCCAGCACTTTCTTTACCATGCTCATTCCGGTCTCCTTCCGATGTCCAAAGGGCCTTCACCCTCATCCCCGTATCGAGTACGGGGCAGGCTCTAACCTTCCCCCATCCGAGGGGGAAGGGACTATTCTGCCCGGCGCCGGCCGGGGCCGTTCCTGTCAGAACTGCAACTTCTGAGTGGCCTTCCTGATGCGCTCCCGCCGGTCTTCCTGGTCCGGCATCACCGCGCTCACCAGCCGCCAGAAGTCGCGGGAGTGGTTGAAGTGCGCCAGGTGGGCCAGTTCGTGCGCCACGACGTACTCGACGAGCGGCTCTTCCAGCATGATGACACGCCAGCTGAAGCGGAGTATGCCGTCGCTGGAGCAGTTGGCCCACGCGCGGCGCTGGTTGCCGATTCTTATGGGCGGCTGGTGGTCGAATCCAAATCGCGGCAGCCACCGATCTACCAGGACGGGCAGACGCTCGGCGGCTTCCCGCCTGTACCACTCCTGCACGGCGACGCGGGCCAGCTCCGACCGCACCGGCTCGCCCAGCCCGGCGGGCACGCCCAGGCGGAACTCGCGGCCCTCCAGGCGGACGTAGACGCGGCGCTGTCCGTCGGCCGGGCGGTAGCTCACCGGCAGGCGCCGGCCGAGGTAGGGCAGGGTGGCGCTTTCGTCGAACCGCTCGGGTATGGCGAGCTGCTGCTCCTCCGGACGCTGCTTGGCGATCCAGTCGGCGTTGGCGCGCACGAAGTTGTCGATGTCGCGCACGCGGGCCTTCACGGGCGCCGACACGAGCACCTTGCCGCCTTCCACGGTGAGGGCTACGTTCTTCGTGCGGCGCCTGCTGCGCCTGAGCTCGTACTCTATGGTGCGTCCCTTGGCGCGCACCTTTCGCACGTCGCTGGCCATAAGACCCCTACCGGGTGACTCCGTCGTCCTTCAACTGCCGGATTGCGTCGGCGTCGTAGCCCAGCTCCGAGAGAATCTCGGCGGTGTGCTCGCCGAGGGCGGGGGAGGCGCGTCGGGCCTCCAGGGGCGATTCGCTCATGCTGAAGGGCGGCCCCACCATCGTCACCTTGCCCGCGAGCGAGTGTTCTAGCTCCACCACCAGGTCGTTGGCGACGACCTGCTCGTTTGCTGGTAGCTCCTCCACGAACCTGAGCGGACCCGCCGGGACGCCCGCCTCGTCCAGCACGGCCAGCCACTCGTCAACGGTCTTCTCGAGGAATATCTCCTTGGCCTTCTCGAGCAGACGCTCATTGAACTCAATCGACTCTTCGGACATCGGGTCGTACCCAGGCTCAAAGCGGATGTCGTACAGCCCCACGGCGTCGGCCATCTTCTTGCGAAGACTGTCGCTAAGGCAGCCGACGGTAACGGTGCCGTCCTTGGCCTGGTACGACGTGTAGTACACATTGCCCCTGCGGAAGGGGGACATTTCGCGGTAAACGGCCTGCAGTTCTTCGTATGAGGCGCCGGCCTGTCTCATGGCCTGGACCTCTTCCAGGAACTCGCCCCGCGACTCCTCATTGAGCGCCGCGATGCTCATGAACCGGCCGCACTGGACGGCGAGCGCCGAACCCAGAAGCGACGCCTCGATCTTCTGGCCCTTGCCGGTGCGCTCGCGGTGGTACAGCGCCGCGCACACGGACCAGGCGATGGACAGGCCGGTGGCGTAATCGGCTATGGCGGTGGACGTTATCTGCTGCGGCACGCCATCCTGGACCTTGCCTTCCGCCGCCATAAGCCCGGTCATGGCCTGAACGACGATGTCGTAGCCGGGCCTGTAGCTGTCCGGCCCTTTGCGCCCGTAGGCGGTGTTTTCGCAGTAGATGAGGCGGGGATTGATTGCCGACAGGCTCTCGTAGTCCACCTTCAGGTTGTAGGGCACGTCGGGGCGTGCGTTGATTATCACCACGTCCATGTCGGGGACGAGCCGGTGGACGACCTCGAGGGCCTCCGGCCGGGTAAGGTCGAGGGGAAGGCTGCGCTTGCCGCGGTTGAGGGATATGTAGGTGGGGCTCTCGGTGGGGATGAACTCGCGGGCGAATCGCCACGGCTCACCCCAGGGCGGCTCGACCTTGATGATGTCGGCGCCCATGTCGCCGAGCAGCATCCCGCCGAACGGCCCGGCGATTATCTCCGTGAACTCCAGTATCTTTACGCCGTCTAGCGGTCCTGGCATAGGCTCACCATGTCTCTATGGCCCGGGCGGGGCCGGGCCCGCTCATCTATCCTCCGGGCCGGCTAGGCCACGAAAATGTCCTCCGGCAGGAACGCGGACACCGTGACGTTCGGCAGATCGACAATGTTGCTTATCTTGAGGTCCACGGCCACGCTGCATATAACGTAGGCCTGCTCGCGGCTCCAGCCTCGTTCTCCAAGCAGATCGATCATGTTCAACAGGGCGTTGCGGGCGGCCAGCGTCACGTTCTCGCCGTCGTTGACGCCCTGATCTGTGATGGGGTATCCCATCGTGGCTATGAAGTTGCGGGGCGAAGCCCACTCCGGCGAGGCGAAGTAGCCGGGATGCGCGAAGCGGGGCATTCGTATGCCGTGCCGCTCCGCCTCTCCCTTGTGTATGGTGAACTTCACCACCGGAGTGGCTCCCATCTCTATGGCGGTGATGCAGCACTCGGAGTCGCCCTGCGCGAAGTGACCGTCTCCCACCGAGTACAGCCCGCCGGGCACGGCCACGGGAATCAGCAGTTTCGAACCCTTCGTGAGTTGCTTGACGTCCACGTTGCCGCAGTTCTCGCGGGGCGGTATGGTGCGCAGGCCATAGCTGGCCACCGGCTCGGTCGCGGGCACCGCGTCCTCGAAGTCGGGCGGGGACGCGATGCCTCCGCGGGCCGCGAGGTCGGCCTCACGCCTTCGCCACTCCTCGACCTGCGTATGGGACGGCGCTAGGCCTGCCGTGCCCATGAAGGAGCCGTCCGGTATTCGCACGCCGGGAAGTTGCGCCGAGGTGGCCCAGCCGTCGCTCATTTCCCAGTGGACGAGGTATGGCTCGGTGAACAGGTCTCTCAGGAAGCCGGAGCCGGGCCGAATCCGGGTCCATCCGTGTGGCTGCGGCAGAATATCGACGTACTCTATCTCGAGAAGGTCTCCCGGCATGGCCCCATTCACGTAGACGGGACCGGTCAGAGGATGGCCAACCTTCGTGTCCATGCCCTCGAGGTCGGCGACTGTCATGCCGGGCTGAATCTGCCCGTCCGAGGCGTCCCGCGTTTCGAGGAGGACGTACTCGCCGGGGTCGACCTCCAGTATGGGAGGGACGTCCGGGTGCCAGCGGTTGTGTCCGGTGTGCGGCTCCTGCTTGAGGCGTTTGGTGCGGTCGATTTCGATGCTCTTCAAGACCTCGCCTCCTTTTACCTACAGTGTGCTGTACCCCTAATCGGGCGTCCCCGGTTACCGAAAGCAGAATAGCAGCAATGCGGCCGGTTTGCTAGCTAATCGTCCCGGACCGGTAGAGGGTCATGTCTGCCGCTGAGTCAAACAGGAACTTTCGCCAGTAGGGGAGGTCGAGCAACCGTTCCGCTTCCGTCCATACAGACGCAGTCGCCGGGTCGTTCGACAGGCTCTCGTAGCGCTGGTCGTACAGGGCGACGAGCCGTTGGAAGTCCGTCCGGAAGTCCGCCGGGCGGGGGTAGCCCCGCTCGCGGACCCGCTCGACGATTGCGGCGCCGATCTCGCCGATTGGTCGGGTTGGCGTGGAGTCGTAGGCTCGCTTTAACGCGGCCAGGTCCTGCTCGAATCGCGGCACCGAGTCCATGCCGTGCGGAGCCGTGTATCCGTCCGTATCCGAGGGGGGATCACCCAGCGGGACGTACCACTTGAACAACTCGGCGTAAAAGTCGTGCGCATCGAGCGCGGGGCGCCTCCTGGTCGCCTCCCGGACCTCGGTCGCGCCTCCGGTGTCGATAAGGGTGATGGTGGCGTTCTTCGGGTCGAAGAAGACGTTTTGAGGCCGGGCGTCCAGCAGCACAAGTCCCTTTTCGAGAAACGCCTCTCCGAATTCCAGGATGTCCATCGCCACTGAGAATCTGGGCCTGGCCGGATGACGCCTGACGGGATGCAGGGCGAACAGTTGCTGGGGCAGGCCGATGGGCATTCTCCTGATGCCGTCCGTTGCGCTGCCCACGAGCGGCACGCCGGTTGCTCTGTGCTCCACGACCACCAGATATGGCCTGTCGTGGGTGTCGCCGAAGTAGCCGGTTCCCGGTTCCACGGTGGCGTGAGCAATCACACCGGCCAGGCGCGCGGAGACGCGACCCAGGCCTTGTTGCAGGGAGATGGAGCGGGAAAGCCGGCGCTCCACGTCGGCGTGCTGGCCGCGCGCGATCAGCATGGGGTGGGGCCGCTTGATGACGACCGGAGGGCCGTCCTCCAGGACCGTGGCGGCGAACACCTGGCAGTCCGCGCCCTCGCCTATGGGGTCGCCGAGCCGGAAGCGAGACAGCCCGGAAGCCTCGATCTCCACGCCTAACTCTCAGCCGCACGACGTGCTGTCCACGCTGGCGCCCAGAGATAGTCCAGGGCCACGTGCCAGCGGGCGCGTCCTTCGAAAAAGCCTATCGCCAGACCTCTATCCGCTTGAACTGCTCGGCGAGCTCGACGCCGATGCGCTTGCCGACTTCCCTGTGCCTCGCCATCGACCGCTCCCGCCTCGCGCTCGTAGGCTCGCCCACCTGGCTGACGTGGCAGTACAGCGCCTTCATCTTGACGTCGAACGTGTCGGTGACGTCGAGGAACGTGTCGGGCTCCTCCGCGCTCCACAGATAGACTTCGCGCACCTTATGCGGCTCCAGTCCCTCCTCGAGGTGCTGCGGGAAGGCGAGGTGGTCGCGGGAGTAGGGGAACACCGCGTCGAGCGTCACCCGGCCCGTTACGATGTGGTCGCGGTGGCGGATGTAGGGGCGGTTGGGGTCGATGGTGACGACGGTGTAGGGTCTGTGCCTGCGAATCTCACGCACGATGCGCTCCCGGAGCTCGGGGCCGTCCTCGAGGCCTTGGTCGGGAAATCGCAGGAACACCACCTCGGATATGCCCAGCACCTCGGCGGCGTTGCGCTGCTCTGCTTCACGGGTACGGGCAAGGTCGGATGGATCCACGGACCTGTCGCTCGTCCCGTGCCTACCGTCGGTGGTGACCACCAGCACCACGTCCCGCCCCTCAGCGGTCCACCTGGCGATAGTGCCTCCCGCGCCTCCCTCGGCGTCATCGGGATGGGGCGTTACCACAAGCACGTTCTTCTTCTCATCCATGATATCGGAAACATTCCTCCTGGTTTGTGGGCGTTGCCAGAGTTCGCGGCAATTGTATCATGGACGTCGCAGGGCCACGCGCTGGTGCGAGGATTGTCTGGCCCGGAATGGCGCGCCCGCAGGGAAGTCGTCGCGCTCGGCTACATGCGGCGGGCCAGCTTGGGGTCGAGAACGTCGCGAAGTCCGTCTCCGGCGAGGTTGATGGCGGTAACGGCGATGGCGAGCACCAGCCCGGGGAAGAAGATAATCCACATCGCCTTGCTTATGAAGCCACGGCCCTCGGCCATGATGTTGCCCCAACTGGGTACGGTGGGCGGCGTTCCCGCGCCAAGGAAGCTGAGGTAGGCTTCCGTCAGAACGGCGGCCGCAGCGATGAACGTACCCATCACAACCAGCGGGGCCAGCAGGTTCGGCACGATGTGACGCGCGAGAATGCGCACCGGATTCGCGCCAATAACACGCGCAGCGTCGATGAAGGGTTGCTCCCTGAGGCTGAGCACCGACGCGCGGGCCACCCTGACGGTTCTGGGCGTATCGACGATCGCCAGCGAAATGATGACGTTCTGGACGCTGGCCCCCAGCATGGCCATAAGCGCTATCGCGAGGAGGATGGTGGGTATGGCCATGACGCCGTCCATCACCCGCATTACTACCGAGTCGACCTTGCGAAAGTAGCCGGATATGGCGCCTATCACCGCGCCGGTCGTCATGGCGATGAGAGCGACCGAGAATCCAACCAGCAGCGAGATGCGGCCGCCGTAGAGCGACCTGGTGTAGACGTCTCGCCCGAAACCATCGGCACCGAACCAATGCTGAGCCGATGGACCCGTCAGGCGGCTGCTCATGCTGATGTCGGTCGGATCGACGCTGGAAAGCAGCGGCGCGGCCAGGCTGATGACAATGAGCACCAGAATAATCAGTATGCCGGCCGCCATGCTGGGCTGGCGGCGGGCGAGGCGCACGGCCGCAGTAGCCCAGCCGCCCGTCCTGGGAATTACGGCGGGGCCTTCCATCCCGATAGAGTCACCTGCTGTGCGTGCCATCAGTATCTGATCCTGGGATCCAAGTAGGCGTAGATGATGTCGACGCCCAAGTTGATAAAAACGTACATGGTTGCGAGGACTATTATCAGGCCCTGAATGACGGGATAGTCGCGCGCCACGATCGCGTCCACCGCCAACCTTCCCATGCCGGGAATCGCAAACACGCTCTCGGTCACGACCGCCCCGGAGAGCAGGGCGGCAACGCCAAGCCCTATCACGGTGATAATCGGAAGCGAGGCGTTTCTCAGAGCGTGCCTTATGAGCACAAGATTCTCGCTAATCCCCTTGGCTCTCGCCGTTCGCACGTAGTCCTCTTTCAGTATCTCCAACATGCTCGCGCGAGTCATGCGCGCGATGAGCGCGACAAGCACCATGCCCAGCGTAACCGTGGGAAGTATGAGATGTCTCGCGTACTCGGTCAGCCCTTCGCCAATAGGCGAGTAGCCGGCGACAGGCAGGAGCGGGAAGTCAAGACCGAACGACCAGAGTCCGAATAACCAGATAAGGATGAACCCTACCCAGAAGACCGGCATCGAGAAGCCCACGGCGGCAAACACCATCACAACCCTGTCCACCCACGAGTTCGCCTTCCAAGCCGCAAGCACGCCAATGGGCACCGCAATCAGTACGGCGACCACCTCTGTGATGAGCGCCAGCGAAAGAGTTGGCTCCACCCGGCTGGCGATGAGGCTGAGCACCGGCTCGTCAGACTTACGTATCGAGTTTCCCAGGTCGCCGCGCAGCAGTTGGCCTATCCACGAGCCGAGCTGGACGGGCAGCGGCTTGTCCAGGCCGAGCCGGGTGCGGATGACTTCGACGTCTTCCTGCGTGGCCTCGTGCCCGGCCAGCACCGCCGCGGGGTCGCCCGGGACTATCCGGAGCAGCGTGAACGTGAACAGCGCCACGACTATCAGCACGGGAATCGTGGCCAGAAGCCTGCGAAGTATGTACGCCTTCAATACTCACTTCCATGCCGACTGACGTGAACTGTCGTTACGGTGTACGATCCACTCCCGGCGGGAGTGGACCTCGCCACCGGATCGGCGTTGCCGCCTCACTGCGAAAAGGGGGCGTAGAACGCCCCCAAACTCAGGCTGGATTCGCGACTACTGGCCGCGACGCGACGGGTCTTCCCAGTACAGTCCCACGGCGTAGAACCCACCCACGGGCGAGGCGATCAGGCCGTCCAGGTCCTTGTTCATGGCCCGCAACTGGAAGAAGTTGCCCAGGTGCACGTAGGGCACCTCATCGAAGAAGACCCTCTGCATGTCGTCCGCGATGTTCTTCAGCTCGTTCAGGTCGGACTCGCGAGAGAACCGAGTCCGCAGTTCCTCCATCGCGTCGCTGTTGTAGTAGCCGAGGCCATTTTGTCTGAGCGCTCCGTTGGCCAATGGGAGGAACGCCCAGCTGCTCATCCACGTGGGCGCGATGTCCCACTCATCAACGGCGGTGGAGTCGCTGGGAGCGAGGATTAGCTGCACCTCGGTGGCCCAGTCAACCACGCGGTAGTCGACGTTTACTCCGGCACGCTTGAGCTGCTCGTTCAGCACGATCGATATGGGGTGGATGGTGGGGTAGTCCGCGGGATCGAGCAGGATAATCGGCTCGCCGTCGTAACCCGCCTCATCGAGCAGTTGCTTGGCAAGCTCGACGTTGTTCGTGCTGTACTTGTCGCCCGCCAAATCCTCGTTGGCAAAGAACGTGCCGCAGGACCACAGCGAGGCGCAGGTCGACCAGAGATCGGCAGGCCCGTAGCCCTGCATTATCTCCTCGGCGTTGGTGAGCGCCTGCATTGCCCGGCGCATCAGCAGACCGTTTGGAGTATGGTCGAAGGGAGGCGCCGCCTTGTTGAAGAAGAAGATGGGCTGAGAGCCGGGTCTGCCGATGGCGACCTCGACCTTTTCGTTGTTCTTCAGTTCTTCATAGAAGTCCAGCGACATGATGTCCAGAAAGTCCACGGTGCCCGTAACCAGCGCCGCGACCCTGGTCTGCTGATCGGGAACTTCGAGCATCTCGAGCTCGTCGAGGTACGCAACTTTGCCGCCCGCCAGGAAGCTGGGCGACTCGTCACGGGGCGAGTAGTCCTGGAACTTATCGAGGATGATGCTATGCCCCAAATTCCACTCGGCGAACTTGAACGGGCCCGATCCGGTGTGGTCACTCACAAGCTCCGATGAAGGCGTTGCGGCGACGTCCGCCGGCATGATTACGGGATAGGAAGCGGTGGGAATGCCCAGCCCCTGCAGGAATATGCCGACCGGCTCGGAGAACTTGGCGGAGAGCTGATTGTCGTCGATCTTGGCGAGCTCAACCAGCGCGTCGTTGAAGAAGGAACCGTAGGCGGACTTCTCACGCCAGCGGTGCATCGACGCTATGACGTCGTCCGAGGTTACGGGGTCGCCGGTGTGGAACAGTTGGCCGTCTCGCAGCGTGAAAATGAACGTCGCGCCGCCGTCCTCCACAGACCAGTCCTCAAGCATCTGTGGCTGAAGCGCGCCCTCTTCGTCCCACGACACGAGAGTGTCGTACATGTTGTAGCCATAGGTCAGAGTCACCGCGGCCGAGGTCACGTGCGGGTCCAGAGAGCCGACGCTTCCCTGCGATATCCAGCGCAGGTTGCCGCCGAATCTCGCCAGGGCTTCCGGCACAGGTGTCGGCAGCGCCCTTGAAGGCCGCTGCTGGATGCCCGCCACCGCCGGGGCCGGCTGAACGTCCAGGGGGATGGCGGTGGCCGCCGGCGCGGCGGGCGCGGCGGGCGCGGGCGCCTGGGGCGCCTGCTGGGACATCTGACCGGGCGCCGCTGCCGGGGCGGCCGCCTCCGGCTGGTCCGGCTGCTGTCGCTCGGCCGGCTCGGCCGAGGCGCAGGCCATTGAGAACGCCGCGATCATCAACATGGCCGCAAGGACCACAAGCACCTTAATCAACTTCATATCCAATCTCCCATCGTTAACAACCGCACCGACATGGGCTGCGGGCGCTGAGTATTGCAGCCACGCGGCGCTATTCTCTCTTCAGGTGCGGTTCGCTGCGCCAAAGCTACTACAAGTCAGGGAATAAGTCCAGACTCGCAGCCCGGCCTTCGGCTGTGTGCCTTCCTCAGCCTAGTCGCCGGCCGCGGCAACCGCCGCGGCCTTTGCCTTGAAGTTTGGCATCACATCGCGGGCGAACCAGTCCAACTGCTCCAAGATAACGCTCTGGGGCGTGCCTATCACGTTCCCCATGTTCACCTCTTCGAGGCCGGGGTACATCTCCTGGACACGCAGCAGCTTCTCCGCTATCAGGTCCGGCGGTCCGCACAGCCATGAGCCGGACTCAACGGCCTGCTCGAGGGTAGGAAGGCCGGCGAAGGGCGCTCTCGCGGGGTCGCCCAGAGCCGAGAGTTGGTCGTCCGTGAGCCCTCGCACGAACCCCAGCGGGGCGAACATCTTCATGTTCTCCTCGAAATAGGTCCTGGCCTCTTCAATGGCCTTGGCTTCGGTCTCGGCGATGTGGAAGGACACGCCCATTATCAGGTCGCCGCCAAGCTCCGTCTCCTTGCCGTGCTCGGCCAGCGTGTCCCGCCATGCGTGCACCACCTGCTGGGCCGCGCCGCCGGGCGCCGCGCCGCCGCCGATTATGCCCTTGATGCCGTGCTTGGCCATGAAGTTCAGCCCGCGCGGGCTGGCGCTCACTATGGGCTGCCAGCACTCGACCGGCAGATTGACCGGGCGAGGCACCAACGTGATCTCCTTCAGGTCGTATCCGCGGTACGGCACGTCGGGCGGTATCTGGTAGTACTTGCCGTGGTGCGAGAACGACTCGTTGTTGAACGCCTTGAAGATGACATCCACTTGCTCTTCGAACAGCTCGCGGTTGGCGTCGGCGTCCAGCATCGGTGCGCCGAACACCTCCACCTCGCGCGTGTGGTAGCCGCGCCCGACGCCGAAGATGACGCGCCCGCCGGTCAGCACATCGGCGGTCGCGTAGTCCTCGGCCATGCGAAGAGGATGCCACATTGGGGCGATGTTGAAGCCGCAGCCGAACTTGACGTTCTCCGTCAGGTGGGCAAGGTGCACCGCCAGCATCAGGATGTTGGGTATGCACTCGTAGCCTTCGCGCTGAAAGTGGTGCTCAGCGAACCACAGCGTGCTGTACCCCGTGCGGTCCATCAGCTCCGCCATTGCCTGAGATTTGTCGAACACCGTGGCCAAGTGTTCGTCTGACAGCCAGCGGTCATTGACCGGCGTTCCCGTCCAACCCATGTCTTCGAGGTCCACGTGTCCCGCAAACAGCGTTCCAAACTTCGTAATCATTGCAATGTCCCCCGGTTCACTAATCCGTTGCCTTGCCACCATTGTAGGGCGGCGCGGCGGTGTGTCAACCTGAGTCGATTATCGACCGGCGGCCCCTGTATAATCACATAAGCCTAGATGCCGAAAGGAGCTTCCACATGCCAATCCAGTCAGGGTATCTCTTCACCGCGAGCATGGACGTACAGCCGGACAAGGAGGACGTGTTCAACGAGGTGTACGACACCGAGCACGTACCGCTGCTGCAACAGGTGCCGGGCGTCATCTCTATCGCGCGGCTTAAGACCGAGGAGCTTACAATGATACTCGGTGGCGAGCGGCGCGCCATCGTGGTCGAGGGAGAGCCGCGCTACAGCGCCATCTACGAGATAGAGTCGCCCGAAGTGCTGACCAGCGATGCCTGGGCAGCGGCCGTCGACCAGGGGCGCTGGCCCGACGAAGTCAGGCCCTACACGACGAACCGGCGGCACGTGTTGCGGCGGATTCTGCTTCCGTGAGCCCCTGCCGTATCCGTACCATCGCCCCCGAAACCGGCCTGGACAGTGGATGCTGAACTTGTCGGGGGCGCGACGCGCCAACTACAAGTGGTGGGCGTTCGGCACCGTCGCCCTAGGCACCTTCGTGTCCGTGCTGGACCAGTCGGGCTTGTCGCTGGCGCTGCCCCTGATCGCAGACGACCTGGACGCCTCTATACCGGCGGTGCAGTGGGTGACGCTGGCCTACATGCTGGCGACCAGCTCGCTGTTGCTGCCCGTCGGACGAATGTCGGACATCCTGGGACGCAAGCTGGTCTACTCCGTCGGCTTCGTGATCTTCGTCATCGCCGCCGTTCTCGCCGGCACGTCCAACGCGCTGGGTTTCATCATCGCGTTCAAGGCGCTGCAGGGAGTGGGCGCGGCGATGATTCAGGCCAACGGTATGGCCATCGTCACCACTACCTTCCCCGCGAGCGAGCGTGGCAAGGCTATCGGCTCCCTGATGACCACTGTGGGGGCGGGCGCCATTGCGGGGCCAATCATTAGCGGGGCGGTTGTGGGCGTCTTCGGCTGGCGCGCCGCGTTCTTCCTTGGCGTTCCAATCGGCCTGCTTTCGCTGGCCGCAGCGATAGCCGTACTCGACGCTGGCGCACATGGCAGCAGGGAAGGGAATGGCAAGGGAGGGTTCGACTGGCTCGGAGCTGGGCTGTCGGCCGCCGCGCTTTCCGTGTTCCTGCTGGTGGTGACCAACGCCCACGTGCTGGGCTGGACTTCACCGCTGGCGGTCAGCGCTTTGGGCCTTGTCGTCTTGATGGTGGGCGTGTTCGTGTGGTGGGAGTCCCGCACACCCCAACCCATGCTCGCGCTTGAACTGTTCCGGCGCAGACTTTTCACATTCGGCAGCTTCGCGAGTTTCCTGACCTTCATGTCGGGGAGCTCGGTGTTCTTTCTGATGCCATTTTATCTGCAAGGAGTGCGCGGGCTGACGCCCTGGGAGACGGGACTGCTGCTGAGCCCAACCGCCCTCTGCTTCGCCGCCGCGGGCCCGTTTGCCGGGCGGCTCTCGGACAGGTACGGCTGGCGTTGGTTCATTGTGGGTAGCCTTGTCGTCATCAGCATAGCCATGCTGAGCCTCGCCACTATCAGCGACAACCCGCCCCTGTGGCGGGTGCTCGGCGCGCTGTTTCTCCAGAGCCTGGGGATGGGGTTCTTCTTCTCGCCGAACTCCAGCGCCGTCTTGAGCACGGTCGAGCGTTCGAGGTACGGTGTCGCAACCGCGTTCATGACGCTGATGCGCACGGGCGCGGGCGTCATCGGTATAGCCCTGGTTACCACCGTGGTCACAGCCGTGATGGGTTCGATGGGGTTCGAGCCAAGCCTGGGCGCCATAGCATCGGCGGGGGGAGTGGACGAGGGCGTGAAGGGAGCGTTCACACAGGGGCTGCGAATGGCCTTCTTCGTGATGTTCGGCTTGAACTTGCTGGCCCTCGCGCTGTCGAGCGTTCCGGTAAAGTCAGCCGCTTCGCCGGCGAGCGCCACGCAAGTTGGCGGGCAGGCGCCCGCCGGCTAGGATGGACAAGTGTTGAAACTGCCGGTTGGAATTGGCCCCATCGACAGGATCGCGAGAAGCCCGAACTACAAGTGGTGGGCCTACTTCTCCATCGCTATCGGCCTGTTTCTCACCGTACTGGACCAGTCCGGCGTAAACATCGCGCTGCCCAGGATCGGGGAGGAGTTCGACGCGGACATCCCTACCGTGCAGTGGATCAGCCTCAGCTACGTGCTGAGCACCAGCGCTACGCTTATGCCGCTGGGCCGGCTGTCGGACATGCTGGGCCGGAAGCTGGTGTACGTTACAGGCTTTTTCGTATTCGTGGGGGCGGCGGCCATGGCAGGCTCGGCCGACACGTTCATGGTCATCATTCTCGCCAAGGTGATACAGGGCGTAGGCTCCGCCGCGATCCAGGCAAACGGGATGGCAATGATAACCCAGGTGTTCCCCGAGCAGGAACGGGGACGCGCGCTGGGACTCTACATGACCATAATCGGAACCGGCGCAATCACCGGTCCCGTCGTGGGCGGCCTGCTCGTGACCCAGTTTGGCTGGCGCTACGTTTTCTTCGCGAGCGTACCCATAGGCATAATCGCCATAACCGCGGCGCTGGCGGTCCTCCGCGGCGGAGGCGCGGGTGTCCCCGGTGGCGCGCGCCAGCGCTTTGACTGGGCCGGGGCCGCGCTCTCTTCCGCCGCGCTCGTCAGCTTCCTGCTGGGCATCACCAACGCCCACGAGCTGGGCTGGCTGTCGCCGCCGATTGTGCTGGCTTTCGGCCTGGCGCTGTCGCTGGCCGTAGCGTTCATCTGGTGGGAGAGGCGAATCGACCACCCGATGCTCGACCTGGGCTTCTTCCGCGTGCGGGCGTTTTCGTTCGGAGTGGCGGCCAGGTTTCTCAGCTTCCTAGGCGGCACGGCGGTCTTCTTCCTTATGCCCTTCTACATCATCCAGGGGCTGGGCTACGAGGCCAGCAGCGCGGCCCTGTTCATGCTGCCGGGATCCGCCTGTATGGCGCTCATGGCGCCGATCGTGGGGCGCGTTTCGGAGAAGCTCGGCACCCGCTGGCTGTCCGTGGGGGCGATGGTCTGCTCCACGGCGGGCATGTTCCTCTTCTCGCAGCTCAGCACCGACTCGTCTCCCCTGCACATCATGGCGGGCATGGTGCTGACGGGCACGGGGATGGGCGCGTTCTCGTCAACCAACACCAGCGCCATCATGGGGTCGCTGAGCCGCGGGTCTTACGGGATAGCGTCGGCGTTCCTGAACCTCGTCAGAACGTTCGCGAACTTGACAGGCGTCGCGGTCGGCGCGGCCATCACCGCGTTCACCATGGCCTCGCTCGGGTTCGAGCCCAGCCTATCGGACCTCGGCCTGACGGCGGATCCGGAGGGCGCGAGGGGAGCGTTTGTACTGGGACTCAACCGCGCGTTTCTGCTGTCCACGGGGCTGATGCTGGGGGCGCTGGTGTGCGCCGCGCTTAGGGGCGAGCCGGTTCCGTATGAACAGGCGGCGGACGGCGAGGAAGGGCGGTCGAAGGCTGCGTCGGGACGGGCGGACTAGCCGCTCAGCCCGCTCTTAGCGCGCAAGTAGAGGCGGATCAGTTCGTCGGCCTGGCGATTATCCCGGTCCGGAAAGGTCACAGGAACGTCGTCTCCATTCGTGAGGCGGAAGAACACGGTCGTATTGGGCGGCACTCGAATCAGGCTCTTGAGCACCAGGTAGAGACCCAGCAGCAACCCGACCATCCCTACCACGAAGAGCAGCAGTTCCACAGTCTCGAAGATGCCCCCGAGTTCCCGTAAGAACCCGCTCCCCAGCGCGCCGGCTGCCGTGACCACCGCTCCCCCCGCGAGGAGCTTCAGGCCTTGCACCATTCGGCTTTCCTCGCCGCCGTTACGCTTCTCGTGCTTGACGATGTCGGAGAGTTCTACGAGCCTGTCAGGCTCGTCATTGGGCTTGGCCTTGACCCGCGCCAGCAGGCGGCGGTTGGTAAGGATACCGCTGCCGCCCTCGAACACGATCTGCTCGCCCGGAAGAAATTCCATGTTTGCGGATGAGAGCATGGGTCTGTCACCATTGGCTAGAGTGAGTGGAAGTTTACAACAGTGGGCCGGAGGCGGGAAGGGCAGGCCGGGCTGAACGTAGCCGGCCAACTTTGCGTTAGCCACGCGAGAACAGACCATCGAACAGCCGGGGCGGGGCACGGCAACAACCTCCCAGATCATGGAGGAGCGCCTAATTCGGATGAGGTTTGCCTACACCATAGGTCGGTGATATGATGTATCTGAATTCCGTGGATGCCCAAGAACAGCCAAACGGCTCCCAAGTCCCCAAGTAAATGCGAGTTGTACGTGTTCACGCCCCAATGATATATGGTATCATATGGGGGTGGCGGTTCCGTAGCTCAACAGCTTAGCAGATAGGCGGTCAAACATGGTTATGGCACAAGGTGTAAGGCCCGACCTTCTAGCGGCGCTCGAGGATCGAGGCCACAGGCTGACGTCTCCGAGGCGCAGGGTAATCGACCACTTGAGCGATAAACTCGAGGGGTTCAGCGCCGAACAGGTGCACGAAGAGTTGCCGGAAGTGGGACGAGCCACGATCTACAGGACGATCAAGCTTCTCGTCGAGGCGGGCGTAGTCTGCAAGCTCGCCCTTCCTAACGGCTCACCAAAGTACAGCCTGGCAAGGTTCGAGCACCATCACCACACCGTCTGCATCAAGTGTGGGAAAGTGGGCGAATTCCGAGCCGCCACCATCGAAAGATTGGTGCGCGCCCTCGGAAACGACATCCCCGGTGAGATTCTCGGCCACCGTATCGAGTTCTACATCTGCTGCGACAGATGCGTGGATCGCGACGACGTTGGGTTGGCAACGTAGGATTCCCCTGGGCGCGTCACCCGAATCGTCACTGTCTAGACCGCACCTCAAGAAGACGATCGTGTATCCTCTGAGGATACCGGGACGCCAAACACGGAAGGGAGAATGAGAATGCGCGACTCAACGGGGCAGGCGCCGGGCATCGTGGCGAGCTCCGTGTCCGTGGAGATCGGCGGCTTCAAAGCTCTCATCGGCGTTGACTTCGAGGTGGGCGCCGGCACCCTGATGGGCGTGCTGGGTCCGAATGGCGCGGGAAAGAGCACGCTGTTCGGAGCTTTGGCCGGCACGGTGCCTATCACCGGTGGCAGCGTGACCCTGCTGGGGGACGGCGCGCGTAGAGGTGCGCTGGCCTACGTGCCCCAGCGAGACAGCGTAAATTGGCGCTTTCCGGCGACTGCATTCGACGTGGTGATGATGGGCCGCTGCCTCAACGCGGGCTTGCTCCACGCGCTCGGCAGGGAAGACCGGGAGAAGTCCAGGGAGTGCCTGGAACGTGTTGGCCTCTGGGACAGGCGGGACGCCCTGATGGTGGAGCTGTCCGGCGGGCAGCGCCAGCGAGTGTTCGTCGCTCGCGCCCTCGCGCAGCAGGCCGCCATTCTTCTCCTCGACGAGGCGTTCAGCGGCGTCGACGTGGGAGCGCAGGAAGGCCTGGTGAGGGTGCTCCAGTCCCTGAGGGACGAGGGCAAGATAGTGCTCCTCGCTACTCATGACCTCTCTAATCTGGCTCGTAGATTCGACCAGGTGCTTTGCCTCAACCGGCACGTCTGTGCCTGCGGTCCGCCCGACGAAGTGTTCACTTCCGAAGTTCTGGAAGAACTCTATGGCTCCCACGGCGTCGAGTTCGCCAGAGACCCCGGCAACGGAGGGGAGTCGAATTGACGGAGTTGCTGGTCGAGCCCTTTACTTTTCGCTTCATGCAGCGGGCCCTCATCGTCTCCGTGCTGGTGGGCGTTATGTGCCCGGTGCTTGGGGCCTACGTGATCACCAGGGGCAGCGCGTTCATGGGCGACGCCCTGGCGCACTCTGTGCTTCCCGCGATGGCCTTGGCGTTCCTGCTGAAAATCAGCCCATTCATCGCGGCAGTGCCCGGCGGAATTGGGATAGCCTTGCTGATGGGATACCTGAGCCGCCGCACGCGAATCAGCGAGGACACCTCGATCGGCATCGTGTTCGCGGGACTGTTCGCGCTGGGACTGGTGATGCTATCGAAGTTCTCAGTGGGAGTGAATATCGAAGACCTGCTGCTGGGACAGGTGCTCGGCGTTTCCGTCACGGACGTCTATGTTTCGCTTGGACTGTGCGCTCTCGTGCTGGTCGGCCTGTACGTCTACCACAATCCACTTGCCTACACGTCATTCGACCCGATAGGCGCAGAGGTTGTGGGCATCAGGACTTCGTTCGTGGAAGCGATTCTTCTCACCATGCTGGCACTCGTAATCGTGGTTGGCATACAGGCGGCAGGGATCGTACTCGTCATGGCCATGCTCATCACGCCGGCCGCGACGGCCTATCTGCTGGCGAGGCGATTCGTGGGCGTGATGACGGTTGGGGCAGTCATTGGCGGCGCGTCCGCTATCACCGGGCTGTACCTCTCGTACCACTTTAATCTGCCTTCCGGGCCTGCCATGGCGCTGGTGGCCACGGGCGTCTTTGGGGTGGTGGCTGCCTGGAAGCGCCGCACTATCTGACGGCTAAGCGGTTCCGCCGCGCGCCACGCCCCCCAGAAAGTCGCTGAGATCCGCAGGCAACTCGGACGCGAACTCCACGTACTCGCCGCCGCGCGGATGTCGGAAGCCCAGCGCCGCCGCGTGGAGGAACTGCCTCGCTATCGCGTGCGGCCCGCGGCCGTAGATGCGGTCTCCCACCACCGGGTGCCCAAGCGAGGCAAAGTGCACCCTGATCTGGTGGGTGCGTCCCGTTACCAGCTTCACCTTCACCAGGCTGCAACCGGTATAGCGCTCCAGGACACGGTACCGCGAAATCGCCTCTCGCCCTCCCTCCACGACTGCCATCCTCTGCCTGTTGGCCGGGTCTCTCGCGATCGGCGACTCGATCGAGGCGCGGCATGGCTCGACTCGGCCGCGCACCAGGGCGTGGTACAGTTTGTGGAAGGCCCGTCGCTCCAGTTGGCCGGTGAGATCCGCATGGGCGCTTGCGGTCTTCGCCACGACCAGCAGACCGGAAGTGTCTTTGTCGAGCCGGTGGACGATTCCGCGCCTAATGCCGGGGTCGTCGGGCAATTCGGGGCAGTGTTCAAGCAGGGCGTTGAGCAGGGTGCCGTCCTTCCGTGCGGGCGTGGGATGGACGACCAGACCGGCGGGCTTGTCCACCACGATGATGCTCTCGTCCTCGTGTACGATTCCGAAAGCTATCCGCTGCGGCCGGTGGTCGGGGATGCACGGGTCGGCCAACTCCGCCGCGACGCGCTGCCCGATCCGGACGCGGGCAGAAGGCTTGGCGGGCGAACCGTCAAGGGTGACACGCTCTTCCTCTATCAGCCTGCGCGCCCTCGAACGGGAGAGGCCCGGGAGCTTGGACGCGACGTAGGCGTCGAGGCGTTCACCGTCATGCGCGACGTCGAACTCGCGCTTCGCGCTCAAGACGGTTCGTCGTCCTCGGGGTCGGCGGCGCGCTTCTTGCGCTCATCCCGCTCAGCAAGCACAAGCACAGACACGAGAACGAACATGCCGACGACGATACAGGAGTCGGCAACGTTGAAGATGGGCCATGGGCCCACGTCGATGAAGTCCACCACGGCGCCGGTCCTCAGCCGGTCGACGAGGTTGCCCAGCGCGCCTCCGAGCTGCATGGAAATTGCGGCGCGCAGCAGTGGCCTGTTCAGGCCGTGGGCGCGGTAGAAGTAAACGAGGAATCCGATGGCGACGAACGACGCCAGTATGAGCGCCAGCGTCTGGTCCGGGAAGAGTCCGAACGCGGTTCCGGTGTTCGTGCCGTAAGTCAGCCGGAAAAACCCGGTGGCCGGCCACGACTCGCCGAGCTCGAAGTTGCTGCGCACGTACAGCTTGGTGAGCTGGTCCAGCGCGAACGCGACCGGAGCCAGCAACAGCCAGGCATGATCGGCGAGCCTGAACCCGCCGCTGCCGCTTTCCTTCTCGGTCGCCTCTGTGATCCGTTGCTCGGCTTCATGCTCTACGCTCATGGTCTGCCGCTCGGTCGGCCTCCTTTCCGAAACTCAGAATATCACATGAGCGCCGAAACGGGCACGGCTACAACATGCCCGTGCGCAGCCAACGCCCCCTGGCGTAGTAGGCGTACAACAGAGCGAGCCTGGACGTCATGCCTATGACTATGGCCCAGGGAACCCCGAACTCGCCGAGCGGTGTGAACTGCGACAACGCAAATGCCAGCGGTATCTCCACGACCCACATCGTGGCAATCGTTATCACCATCGGGGCCATGGTGGCGCCGGCGCCGTTCAGCGCCTGTGTGAAGACCTGCACCGTGCTCATCGAGACGTAGCCGATCGCCACGATGCTCACCCATGTGGCGGCCTGGGACACGAACTCCGGCTCGCTGTTGAATAGCTTGGCCACCGCGTCGGGGAACAGCAGGAACAGCGCCACCACCAGCGATGTCCCTGTCACGGCGTAGACCAGCGCCCAGTTGATGGAGCTCTTGGCCCTGTCCGGAAGCCCGGCACCCAGGTTCTGACCGGCCAGGGCGCCCGCGGCGCGGCCCAGCCCGCGGCTTCCCTGGTTGACTACGTTCTCGGCGCGGCGGGTGAGCGCGAAGGCGGCGAGGGCGGCGTCCCCGAACGTGGCAACCAGGCCCACGACCACGAGCTGGCCCAGCCCGCGCTGCATGTTCGTGACCGAGGCGGGTGTTCCAATCTGAACCAGCCGCCAGATGAGCGGCAGGTCCAGGCTATATTCTCTGACGCTGAGCGTCAGTCGCGACGTTCCCTTCAGAAGCGCGTAGAAGTTCATCGCGCCGCCCAGGGTCACGGCCACGAGGTTCGCAACCGCCGCCCCCGTCAGTCCCAACGAGGGGAACAACCACACGCCGAAGATGAGCAGCGGGCTGAGCGCCAGATGGGTCACTCTGACCACAAGCGCGGCCTTGAGCGGCGTCATGCTGTCGCCGGACGCCTGGAGCGCGCTGCCGCACAGCCGCTGGTATCCCATCACGGCCATGACCACGAACTGGACGCGCATGTAGCCTGCGGCCTGGGACACCACGGCTTCGCTCAATCCCAGGATGCGGAGCAGGGGCTCGGTGAGGAAGACGCCGGAGAGCACCGCCAGAAGCGCGAAAACACTCGCCAAAGTAAGGGATTGCGCCAGCACGTGGTTGGCGTGGGCGATGTTGCGAGTGCCTACGGCGCGCGCGATCATCGACCTCATGCCGGTGTCCAGCCCCATACGGGAGGTCATCACCAGCATGATGTAGGTCTGGGCTACTCCCATGCCGGCGATTGCCTGGAAGCCGAGCCGTCCGGCCCATATCAGGTCGGCTATCTGGTCGATGACGCCGAGCTTGCCCTCTACTATCTGGGGCCAGCTCAGAAACCAGACGTTGCCGGGGATGCTGCCCTTCGTGAGGTCCCGTGTCGCGTATGCGGACCGCCTGCGTGTTCTGCGGACACCGGACTGGGAAGGGACGCCCGTCTGTCCGGTCGTGGCCTGCGCCCTCCGCTTGCCGGAAAGTTCGGCGTCGTCATCCGCCATAAGCTGGGACCTCCGGGCCGCGCGGGCGAGCGGGCGGCCACGCGCAAGCATAAGCGAAAGCGAAACGGAGCGTCAAACAGGAGCGTCCGTCGTAGCGCCTGTGAGCCTGTTTCAGATTACCTGGCGCGCCCGGTGCCGTAGTTCCCGGAAAAATCTGTTGCATTCTACTGTATTCTGTTGTGTTCGTAGCTGGGGGCGGCGGCGGATCTGCGCAATTCTGTAATGGCTGCGCGTGCAATTTGGGGCGGAAACGTCCCGCCGCGTGGCAGGGTAGGACAGGGGGCCGGGGGCTGAGCGGGGGAGGAGTCACCCCCATCCTAACCTTCCCCTGCGAGGGGGAAGGGACTTATCGCGCTTGCGTCAGTTATTGCTTACGTGCTATCATACTTACACGTAATGCACGGGGAAAACAGAGGAGAGGAATGTGAGCGAGAGAAACAGGTACGAGATCAGGAATGAGGACGGAGCAGGCGAGTCGTCGGACGACTCGAGGCAGGCAGACGACCTGAAGGGCAAGAGCAAACGGCTGCTCGACGACCTGGACGACGTGGTGGATGAGGTGAACAAGGTCGTCCGGGAGGCGGTGGGCAGAGGCTCGGAGGCGGTGGGCGCACTGGGCGAGAACGTGAGGCAGACGTGGCAGGAGACCGTGCGGGGTCAGCGTCCCGCGAGGACGAGCGTGGTGATGGTGCGCATCGACACCGACAGCCTGCATCGCCTGGATGAGCTTATCGAAGCGGGCCTGTGCTCGAGTCGCTCGGAAGCGGCACACTACCTGATAACCGAGGGCATCAAGGCCAAGCAGGGCACGTTCGACAAGATAGGCTCGAAGATCGAGGAGATCCGCAAGGCGAAGCGCGAGCTGCGGGAACTGCTGAGCGAAGACGCCGATACCCACACCGAGATGAGCGGGCAAGGTGGGCGTGGTCCCGAAGAGAGCAGCCGATGACGATGATGGGGCGGCCCCAATGGTGGTACGACCACCCACCGGCGTGCACTTGCGTGCGGTGCGAGCGGGCGCGCGATAGCCGGTGGGCGCGCCTCGCGGGCTGGATGCGCGCGACATGGGGCCATCGGCTCCGATGGCTGGGCCGCAGGACTCGCCGCCGAGGATAGGGCGGAAAAACAGCGTGCCAAGCGCGCGTGGAATGGCGTGACGAGGCTACCGGAGCCTGTGTCAACTTGCTAGGCGCACCCCGGAATCGTCATTCCTCTGAAAATAGCCGCAAATCGCCCCTCATCCGTCATTCCCGCGCAGGCGGGAATCCAGGGGCGGCTTGTGCAAGGCGGCCCCCATTTTCATTCATGGTGGCGTCGGTCGCAACCGACATGGGCGATTGGCATGAAAATAGAGTGAAACGGGCCACATATCAGCATGTACGTTCGGAAATTCGCCACGCCGGTAAGGAACCACTCCATTTTCATGCCTCGTTGTGCAGGCTGCAAGGCCGCATGAGTGATTCCCGCTTTCGCGGGAATCCAGCGGGGCGGCGGGCTTGGCGGGGAGTCACCTAGTATATTGGCATAGGTTCGCCCTGCCGACCCATCTTGATTCTCTCGAACAGCCGTGCTGCTATGCTGTCCATGACGCACCTGCATCTCATGCCGGCAACCACAGATGCCTCTATAGACTCCCCCGGGGACCGTGTCATTTTCCTGCAGTTTCGTGTCTTTTCAAGCCTGGAACCGCATCATCCGAGGCTCACGGCAGCCCAAAACAACACCGGTCCCAGCTATGGGATGACCCAGAATGACCCGGAATGACACACTTTGGGCGAAAACACGTGCCGACGTCGACGTATAGCCCTCGATATCCGCTCGGATCGGAGCCTGTGTCAATTTGCTAGGCGCACCCCGGAGTCGTCATTCCCGAGCAAAGACGTCACCCCCGTGAAAACGGGGGCGGGAATCCAGAGGGGGTGGGTGCCTTGGGTCTTAGAGGAAAGTCACCCAGTAAACTGACACAGGTTCTTGGGCGAGACGGCTTTGGGAAACAAGAGATGCGACGCGTCGTATTTGAGTTGGATTCTCCCCTAAACAAGCGGTTCACAAACCGCCCCTACTCCCAGTCGAGCACACGGCGTGAACGCAGTTCCAACACCTGCTCGCGGCTGTAGCCCAAATCGCCCAGTATCTGGAAGGTGTGCTGGCCCCTGGTGATGCCGGGGGCGGCTTTGCTCGGAGTGCGTGAGAACGTCAGCACCGGACTGTATCGCCAGAACGCGCCGAGACGCTCGCTTTCCACTTCGGTGGTGAAGCCGTTTTCGGCTACGTGCGGGTCTTCGCTGAAGAAGAAGTACATCCCGCGCTCTTCCACCTGCACGCAGCCCACGTCGGCGGCGGTGAGCGTGCGCTCCCACTCTTCGGCGGGCTTTGCGGCGAACACGGCGGCCAGTTCGCGCGCAAGCTCGGCATCGTGGGCGCGGCGGGCGTCCGGCGTGGCGAAACGGGCGTCGCCGGCCAGGTCCGGCCGCCCCACGGCCTCGCAGAGCTTCCGCCACTCCTTGGGGAGCGGGCAGGCCAGATAGACCCAGCTCTCGGCGGCGCGGTACAGCCGATAGAGCGCGTTAGGGCCGTAGCCGTCGGCGTCCGGCACTTCGCGCTCCGGCTTGCCTTGGTAGTCGAAGAAGTCGTCCGCGTTGGCGTATGCGTTCGCGCCTATCATGGTCGTCTCGATGTACTGGCCCTCGCCGAAACGGTCGCGGGCGTACAGCCCCAGGGCCACGGCGGTTGACGCCACCATGGAGGTGTTCGGGTCGGGGTTCACGTCCTGGGCGCGTCCGAGAACGCGCGAGGTTTCCACTATCTCGTCCATGCTCATGGGCGTGTCCGGGTCGGGCAGCGCGCCGCGCCCGGCCTGCGCCATCGCGCCGCCGGACACCGCGCCGCCTATGGGGTGCATGGCCGGGCGGCGGTGGTAGGGGCCGGTGGAGCCGTAGCCGCCGATATAGACATAGACGATGTTTGGGTTGAGCTCGCGCGCCTGCTCCGGCCCGACGCCGAGACGCTCGGTCGCGCCCGGCCTCATGTTGTGCATGAGCACGTCCACCCTCTTCACCAGCGCGAAGAGTATCTCTTGGCCTTCCGGCGTCTTGAGGTCTATGGACAGCCCTTGCGTGCCGGCCATGGTGCGGTTGGAGGCTATGCCCTGGTTCATTATCCGCATCCAGTCGCCTTCCAGCGTCTCTATGCGGATGACGCGCGCGCCAAGCTCGGCGAGCAGCGAGCCGCCCAACGGCCCGGCGATGACGGTGGACAGGTCGAGGACGGTCACGCCCTCCAGGGGATGTTGCGGCAGTTCGGCGGAGCCGCCGTTGGGCCGTGCCTGCGCCGCGCCGTTCAGCCGCGCGAGCACGTCCGCGGTGTGTTGGCCCGGCGCGGGCGCGGGGCCTTGTATGCGGGGCGGTGTCGCGCTCATGTGGCACAGCGGGCCAAGCTGACGGGTGGGGCCGACAGCGGGGTCTTCCACTCGCTGAACGTGGCCGTTGTGGACCATCTGAACGTGGTCGAGCGCCTCGCGGGCCGTCATGAACGGCTCGGCGGCCACGTCGGGGGTCTCGTTGACGAACAGAGACATCCACTCGTCGAGCGTCTTTTCCTGGACGCGCGCCAGGATAATTTTTCGCAACTCGTCACGGTCCTCTTCCAGCAGCGTGGGCGCGTCCTCGAAACGGGGGTCTTCGTAGATGTAATCCAGTTCCAGGGCGCGTATCTCGGCGTGGAACAGCCGGAACATCAGGTTGGCAAGCTGCATCCACTTGCCGTCTTTGGTGCGGGCGGGCAGGTACTGGATAGGCCCCGAACGGCGCAGGTTTACCGTCTGGTCTTCGGGGAAGTTCTCGGGGTCTTTTATCATCATCTGCCAGATGAGCCACTGGAGCATGTCGTAGTAGGTGACGGCTTGCAGCAGGCTGGTCTCTACGAGTTGACCCTGCCCGGTGCGGTCGCGCACCATGAGCGCGGAGACTACACCGCGCACGGCGGCCATGCCCGCGGCGTGGTTGGCGGCTTTGACCGCGGCATGGTGCGGCCCCTCGCGGGGCGTCTGGCCGGCGAAGTTCATCAGGCGGCCGCTCTTGGCCTGCACAAGGCCCTCGTAGCCCTTGTAGTTGGCGTAGGGGCCTTTGGGTCCGAATCCGGTAATCGAGGCGTAAACGAGGTCGGGCCGCTGGTGCTTGAGCGTCTCATATCCGAGCCGGAGTTTCCGCGCTGTGGCAGGCCGGAAGCTGGCGACCACGACGTCTGAGCCTTCGGCGAGGCCGAGGGCGTCGCGGTAGCCTTCGGACGACGCGAGGTCCAGGCAGACGCTCTTCTTGCCCCGGTTCCACAGCACAGAGGCGGGGAAGGCCCGGAACGACTCGCCGCCCGGCGGCTCCACCTTGACCACCTCGGCGCCAAAGTCCGAGAGCACCATGGTGGCGACGGAGCCGGCCATGCCGTTAGAAAAGTCCAGTACGCGGATGCCCTCGAGAACCTGTCGCACTATACTTCTCCTGAGTCCCTTCCACTTTGGCGGGCTGACGGGGGTATGTTCTGAGAATGGCGGGGGTTATGTCGCGACCGTCACCCCCATCCTAACCTTACCCCATCGAGGGGGAAGGGACTTTTCGGAAGGCTCGCGCCGCAAACTTACACCTTACGTGCCGGGGTCGCCGGCCCTCCTGCCGATGGTCGAGTCGTAGTCTCGCTGGAGCTCCTGGGGCAGGTAGGTCTCTTCCAGTTCGCGGACGCGGGCAATGGAGAGCAGGTCGCTGGGGAGCTGGCGCTCGGCAGGTTTGGCCTCGACCTCCATCCGCCACTCGTACAGTGACTGAACGCCCCGCTCCTTGAAGTCGATCAGCGCTTCCCAGCCGGCCTGGCCCATCGGCCCGCCGGACAGCCCCACGTAGAGAGCTATCTTCTGACCGCCGGCTTCCTGCTCCTCCAGCGTTGGGCCGGGGATGTAGTTGCCTTCGTCGTCGCGGTAGATTACGTCGTGCAGCAGGCAGAACGACGGGATGTCGACGGACGCCATCGCGAACGTGCACTCCTCCCAGGACTGGAGCGACTCGAAGAAGATGACGTCCACTCCGGCCTCTTCGTAAGCCTTGCCACGCGCCAGAACCTCGTCGAAGCCGCCGCCTTCCGCGCCGCGGGCGTCGCTACGCGCCACGATTACGAAGTTGGGGTCGAGCTCGTTGCGGGCGTCGATGGCGGCCTTGTACTTGCCAATGGCCTCGTCGGTGCTGATGAGCCGGCGTCCCGCCATGCTGCCCGACTTCTTGGGGAAGTCCTGGTCCTCCAGGTGCACGCCGGCGACGCCCTGGTTGATGTACTCCTTGATCGAGCGGTAGACGTTCAGCGCGTTGCCGTAGCCGGTGTCTATGTCGGCGAACACGGGGATGTTGACCGTCCTGGCGATCCTTCCGGCGTTGTCTGCCATCTCTTTCATGGAGATGACGCCCACGTCGGGCCAGCCGATGGTCCAGCCCGAAGTCATCGAGCCGGACATGTAGAACGCCTCGTAGCCCGCGCGCTCGGTCAGCATGGCGTGGTAGGGCGTGGAGCCGCCCGGCACGATGGTGAGGCCGGGGCGGTAGAAAATCTCTCTGAGCTTCTTTGTCATCTCCGGGTTGGTGGGCGGCATGTGCTTGACCTCCTAAATTCGACGATGCGGTTTGAGCGCACTGGCTGCGGCGGCCCTAGGAGCCGGTCACGTTGTAAAGCCTGGCGCAGTTGTCCCAAAGAATCTTGCGCTTGGACCGCTCGCTCACGTTCGGCAGATCGATAAACGTCTTCATGGCCTCCGGATAGAGCGAGTCCAGATGCGGGTAGTCCGTAGATATTACAATGTTGTCGTCGCCGATGTCATCTATTACCTGCGAAACCAGCGCCTCGGCGGGATCGACGGCGATGAAGCACTGGCGAAGGAAGTATTCCGAGGGCTTCAGTTGGAGCGGTATCTCCTCGGCGTCCTCGAACAGTTCCCACTGCTCGTCGAGCCGCCACAGCAGCCAGGGCAGCCACGCGCAGTTGCCTTCCAGGAACCCCATGCGCAGGCTGGGAAAGCGCTCGAGCACGCCGCCCAGGATTACCGAGCCGATGGCCCACATGATGTTGAGCGGGGCGGTGAATGTGTGGGAGAGGACGGTGGGGTTGGGATGGTCCCGGAACCAGTTGCCCGGGCTCTCCATCGCGTAGCCCCCGGACTGGCTGTGGAAGGTGGCCGGGACGTCCAACTCCTGGAGCGCAGACCACAGCACGTCCACGTCCGGGTCGTGCAGGTAGCGGCCCCGCACCGGATGCGGCAGCAGCGTCACGGCCCTCATGCCCAGCTCGCCGACGGCCCGCCGCGCTTCACTGGCGGCCAGGTCCGGGTCGTGCAGGGTGACGATGGCGGACGCAATCATCCGGCTTGGCTCGGCCTGGGCGAAGTCGGCCAGCCAGTCATTGTACGCCCTGCAGATCGCCGTCGCGTACTCCGCGTCCAGGTCGTCGCGGTCCACGTACATGTGGCTACGGGAGCGGAAGAGCACCGCCACGTCCACGCCCTCCCTGTCCATCGCCTCAAGCAGCAACTCGGACGTGTAGCCGCGCATCTGCTCCTCGAGGTAGCGGTCCTGAACGCGCGCGCTCAGCATTGCCTGCGCCCTGAGCATCTTCTGGCGGTTGGCCTCGAATCCGGGCTTGCCGGCGTCGGGCGGCTCGGTCACGAGATCGACGTATCGGCCCGAACCGGTACGCACACGCAACTCGGGATCGAGGTAGCGGTCGAACATGTCGGGCGGCTCCATCACGTGGATGTCGCTATCCAGGATGCTGTACCCGTTCTTTGCCATCGACGACCTCGTGAGACCTGCGCGCGGACTGGCCCTACTGGCGACCATGGGCAGTATAGCAGCACCGGCGGGCGACCGTAAGCATGGGCCGGGCCGGTGCGGTCAGCAGTGAGAACCTATCCTACAACCGGGTCTTCACCCCCATCCTAACCTTCCCCCTGCGAGGGGGAAGGGACAATTCGGAAGGCTTACGCCTCAAACATACCCCTGTCAGCCCTGCGAGGGGGAAGGGACTTTGAAAAGGCCGGGCGCACAACGCTTGTTGAAGTTGACAAGGTTACGCGGCCAAATTAACCTTCTGACACAGATGCGAGATGTGTGGGATTCGGCGAGTTGGATGTGACTGAACACGTGACGGCAACACCGGAAGTCGAGGCGGAGCTGGCCGCTTTGCGCGAGCGTGTCGGCGAGTTGGAGGCCGCGCTGGCGGCACAGGCTTACCTGTGGAATGCGGGAGAGGGCGGCGAGGCGCATTACAAGGCCGCCTTCGACAACGTGGCCGACGCTATAGTTATCAACGTTGGGACGCGCCGAGTTCTGATGAACCGCGCGTTCCTCGAGTTGCACGGCCTCGCGGACGAATCTCAGGCGGCGGGGGTGCCTCTGAACCACTTCGTCGTTCCCGATGACCGCCCGATGATAGCCGAGTACATGGCGGCGAGAGAGCGCGGAGAACCTGTGCCGGGCGTGATCGAGTACAGAATCCGCCGCATGGACGGTGAAGTCCGAAACGTGGAAACCTCCGCAGTGGCTACGGCTTACCTGGGGCGCAGGGCCACATTCGCCGTGCTTCGGGACGTGACCGAACGCGCGAAGATCGAGGAAGAGACGCGCCGCCGCTCGGAGGAGATGGCCGCCCTCTACAGCATGGCCCACACGCTTGCGCAGCCGGGCAGCTACAAGGAGCGAGTGACCAGCCTGCTGGAAACTCTCGTGGAGCTGACCTCGGCGGACCAGGTTGGACTCAGGGTGCCCGACCAGGGCGGCGAGGGCCTGGTTGTGCTCGCCGTGGTCGGCCCCTCTATCGGCACAAACCGGCAGCACATGCTGCCCTACTCGGAGAGCGTAACCGGCAAGGCCTTCACCCAGGGCGAGCCGGTCATCGTGAACGACTACCAACGGAGCGACATGGCTATCCCGATTCTCCTGGAAAGAGGAATCGGCTCGATGGCGTCTCTGCCGGTGAAGGTTACCGGCAGCACTCTTGGAGTTATCAACATCCTTTCCAGCTTCCCCGACCATTTCACGCCCGACCGGATCAGATTTCTTACCACCATAGCGGGCGGCGTTGGCGCGCTGCTCGAGAACGCGCGGCTACAGGAGGCTTTGGAGCAGCGCGCGGAGGAGCTGGCCCGCTCGAACGCCGACCTGGAGCAGTTCGCCTACGTCGCCTCCCACGACCTCCAGGAACCGCTCCGGTCGGTTGTCGGATTCACCAGCCTGCTGTCGCGGCGCTACGCTGGCAGGCTGGACGACGACGCGGACAGGTTCATCGGTCGGGCTGTGGCCGCGGCCTCAAGGATGCAGGTGCTTATCAACGACCTTCTGTCCTACAGCCGCGTGGGCCGCAACATGGACGACCTCGAAGGCGTCGACACCGGCGCGCTGCTGGACCGCGAAACCAACTCCCTGCACGCATCCATCGAGGAGAGCGGAGCGAAGATTGTCAGCGACGGGCTTCCCACGATAACATCCGACGCCACGTTGCTGGGACACGTCTTCCGCAACCTGATTGGCAACGCAATCAAGTATCGCGGGAAGGAGCCGCCCGTCGTTCACGTGTGGGCGGAACAACTCGGCGACGAGTGGCGGTTCGCGGTGCGGGACAACGGCATAGGCATAGATCCCCGGTTCGCCGACCGCATCTTCACGATATTCCAGCGCCTCCACCCACGCGGGACATACGCCGGCACCGGCATCGGCCTGTCCATCAGCAAGAAGGCGGTGGAACGGCTGGGAGGGCGCATCTGGGTCGAGTCCCAGCTCGGACAGGGCGCAACCTTCTACTTCACCGTGCCGGCGCACCCCGCCGGAACGCCGGCAGTTGACGCAGGCGCGCCTGGGGTGGAGAGCGCACTCTGAGCAGTTTTCCAAATCCTGCCAACAGACCTGGAGAATCGTATGCAAGGAAGAAATCTGACTCGGGCGATACAGGTCCTTCACGTGGAGGACTCTCCGGACGACGTAGAGTTGACGCTGGAGGGGCTGAAGGATGGCGGCGTGCCGTACAATCTGACGGCCATACCCGATGGCGTGGAGGCGCTGGCTTTCCTGCGCAAGCAGGGGAAGTACGCCGATGCGCCCGACCCGGACATCATCCTGCTCGACCTCAACCTGCCGCGCATGGATGGACGAGAGGTGCTGGAGGCTATCAAGACCGACGAGGGTCTTATGCACATACCCGTTGTTGTGCTGACGACGTCGCAGGCCGAAGAGGACATCCTGAGAAGCTATCGGCTGCACGCCAACTGTTACGTCACCAAGCCGGTGGACCTCGACCAGTTCTTCGCGGCCATCAACTCGATTGAAAACTTCTGGCTTAACCTGGTGCAGCTACCCTGCGGAGATGCCTGACTTGGTGGAACGCGGTCCGACTGACATACTGCTCATCGAAGACAACCCGGACGACGCCTTGCTGCTCGAGGTGACGCTGGCCGACGTCGGCGGCGCGTCCTTCGACCTGACTCACGCCGAGACGCTGTCGGAGGGGCTGAGGGAACTGGCCGGCGGCACACACGACGTCGTGCTGCTGGACCTGTCCCTCCCGGACAGCCACGGGCTCGACACCTTCGCCAGGGCGCACGCCCAATCGCCCGGAACGCCCATTATCGTTCTCACGGGACTGGACGACGAGGAGGTGGCCGTGCAGGCGGTGCAGGGGGGAGCACAGGACTACCTATCGAAGAACCAACTGGACGGCCAACTGCTCGTCCGCTCCCTGCGCTACGCAATCGAGAGGCAGAACCTGGTGGCGGAGCTTGTGAGGCAGTCCGACGAGCTCGCGAGGGTGAACGACGACCTGAGGCGGTCCAACGCCGAGTTGGAGCAGTTCGCTTACGTGGCCTCGCACGACCTGCAGGAGCCGCTGCGCATGGTGTCCAGCTACGTTGAGATTCTCGCGGAGGACTACTCCGGCAGGCTTGACGCCGACGCCGACAGGTTCATAGGCTACGTGGTGGACGGCGCGACGCGCATGAGAGGTCTTATCGACGACCTGCTGACATACTCTCGCGTTGGGACGCAGGGGAAGCCATTCGACACCATCGACTGCAATCTGGTCATGGAGCGCGTGTTGATGGACCAGGCGCCCACCCTCGAGGAGTGCGGCGCCAGGGTTACTTACACGGATCTGCCCGTGGTGAGCGGCGACGACACGCAGCTCGCCCAACTGCTGCAAAATCTCGTGGGCAACGCGCTGAAGTACAGGCGCGCCGTTCCCCCGCGCGTCGACGTGTGCGCGGTGGAACGGCGCGGAGCGTGGACGTTTTCGGTAAGCGACAACGGCATCGGCATCGCCCCCCGCCACTACGAGCGCATATTTCAGATGTTCCAGCGACTGCACCATCGCGGTGAATATCCAGGTTCGGGAATCGGTCTGGCGGTTTGCCAGAAGATCGTAGAGAGACACGGAGGGAGAATTTGGGTAGAATCGGAGTTGGGCAAGGGGTCTACCTTTCATTTCACCATCTCTACGTCTCTGGAAGAGGAGGAAGGCCATGACGGTTGAAAGCTCGGATATCAGACCTGTTGACGTACTGCTCGTCGAGGATAACCCCGCGGACGTGGAGTTGACACAGCGCATACTGAGGGACTCGGACCAGCCGGTGAACGTGACCGTAGCCGAGGACGGCGAGGTCGCGATGTCGATGCTCAGGAAGGTTGGGGCGCACGCCGACACGCCAACGCCGGACCTGATTCTGCTGGACCTCAACATGCCCAAGATGAACGGCTACGAGGTGCTGGCGGCTATGAGCCAGAGCGAGAACCTGAACCGCATCCCGGTTCTGATTCTCACTTCGACGCAGGCCGAGCGGGACCGGCTGCAGTTCGCGAACGTCAGCCCGAGCCGCTACTGCACCAAGCCGCTGCCAATTCATCGGTTCAACGACATCCTGGGCTGGCTGAGGTCTGAGGAGTACGTGGCCTGGTTCGCGGTCGGCGCGCTGGACGACCAGGAGAAGGTGCAGGCGATGTTGGAGAAGTACTCCGAGGTCGCCGCGCTCTCCGACAGCGACAGAAACGATCGCGTATCGACGCTGCTGCGCGCCGAACACGACATGCTGGACGACAGGCTGCGCGCCATGATGGCGTCGAGGCTGCGGGCGCTGTTGCAGATGGACGAGCAGGCCGCCGGTTCCATTGCAGCCGCGGTGGCGTCGGGAGCGCAGCGGCTGCCATCCGAGCAGGCCATGCTGCACGTCGCCATCGCGCAACGGCTGCGCGTGGACCTGTCCGAAGAGGACCAGGGCCGGCTGATGGCCCTGGAGCCGGCGCTGCTCGGCGAGCGACGCCAGCCGGCACGGGCCCCGCGCCAGCAGGCTGAGCAGGCCGCTCCCCGCCGCCGGTGGTGGTGGCCTTTCGGCGGCTAGCGGCCGCTTTCGCGCCCCTGGTCACGCCCGTCACGATTCGACCGATAGGGTACGGGCCGACCTGCCATGCCACTCGCGACCCAGCGCAGGCCGCCGGGAATCCCGGCGGGCGGTGGGCATGATATAATTCTTGGGCGCATCCGCGGAGTCGCATACTCGTGAGGGACCATTCGTGACCAACATCGCCACAACAGTCGATCTGGACAAGATAGTGTCGCTGTGCAAGCGGCGCGGGTTCATATTTCAGAGCAGCGAGGTCTACGGCGGCCTGGCCAGCACGTATGACTACGGCCCGCTGGGGGCCGAGTTGAAGCGCAACGTGAAGGACGCCTGGTGGCGCAGGTTCGTGTGGGGCCGCGACGACATGGTGGGGCTGGACTCGGCGATCCTCATGCACCCGGACGTGTGGCGAGCGAGCGGCCACCTGGAGAGCTTCACCGACCCGCTCGTGGACTGTCGCGACTGTCGCAGGCGCTGGCGCGAAGATCACCTCGACGGCCCCAGGTGCCCCGAGTGCGGCGGCGCGCTCACGGACTCCCGAAACTTCAACCTGATGTTCCGCACCTTCGTGGGGCCTGTGGAGGAGGATGCCTCGACTGTCTATCTGCGGCCGGAAACGGCCCAGGGCATCTTCGTGAACTTCAACAACGTGCTGAACACCACCCGCCGCAAGCTGCCTTTCGGCGTTGCCCAGATCGGCAAGGCCTTCCGCAACGAGATTACGACCGGCAACTTCATCTTCCGCACGCGAGAGTTCGAGATCATGGAGATCGAGTACTTCGTGAAGCCGGGCGAGGACGAGGAGTATCACCGAAGCTGGGTGGAGGAGTGCCTGGGCTGGTACCGCGAGCTTGGCATCAGCCCCGACCGTCTGCGCGTGCGCGCCCACGAGGGCAGCGAGCTGTCCCACTACTCCAAGGCCACTCACGACATCGAGTACCTGTTTCCCTGGGGCTGGGGAGAGATCCAGGGAATCGCCAACCGGACAAACTACGACTTGTCAGCCCATACAGCGGCGAGCGGCGAATCGCTGTCCTGGTTCGACGACGAGGCCGGCGAGCGCGTGGTGCCCTACGTCGTGGAGCCGTCCGTCGGCGTCGATCGCGCGATGATGACGTTCCTGGTGGACGCCTACACCGAAGAGGAAGCGCCCACCGCATCCGGTCGCACCGAGACCCGGGTGCTGTTGCGGCTCCACCCGTCGCTGGCGCCGGTGAAGGTCGCGGTGCTGCCGCTCAGCCGCAACCAGAGGCTTGAGCCGATGGCGAGAAGCGTATTCGAGAAGGTCAGGCGCTCCGCCGGGCAGAACGGCGTGGTCCAGTACGACTCCGCGCAGAGCATCGGGCGGCGCTACCGCCGGCAGGACGAGATAGGCACGCCCATCTGCGTCACGGTGGACTTCGACTCGCTCGACGACAACGCGGTCACCATACGCGAGCGCGATAGCATGGCGCAGACGCGCGTAGCCATCGACGCGCTGCCGGGAGAGTTGGCCCAACGCCTGGCCGGTTGATGGCGAACGAGGCCAGCGATGAAGTGCGACTACTGCGAAGGCCGGTACAGGGACAAGACTGTCGTTCTTGCCTTCCAACGCGAGGGTAGAAGCGTCGTCGTAGAAGACGTTCCGGCCAGAGTGTGCGACTTGTGCGGAGATATGTTGCTGTCCGAAGGAACTGTCCAAGAGATCGAGAAGCTTTTGGAGAGGCGACCGCACGGCGCCGCTCCGCTGTATCGACTCCGAGAAAGGGCGTCGGCATCCGGGTAGCATCTGAGGAGTAGCTGGATTCACCGCACAGATGCGGCGGGCAGGGGTGAAGTGCGGCAGTGGATAAAGACTCTGCCGTTCGATTCGGAAGAGTACGATAGGCCACGAGTGCGCGCATGAAGATTGTCCATTTCAGCGACGTCCACATCGGCGTTGAGAACTACGGCCGGATAGACCCCGCCACGGGCCTATCGGCGCGGCTGGGGGACTTTCTGGCCACGTTCGACGAGGTAGTGGACTACGCCATCGCCGAGCGGGCCGACCTCGCGCTGTTCACCGGCGACGCCTACAAGAGCCGCAACCCTAGCCAGACGCACCAGAGGGAGTTCGCCTCCCGCATCGCCAGGCTTGCCAATGCGGGAGTGCCCGTGTTCATGGTCGTCGGCAATCACGACATGCCGCTCACCTCCGGCCCGGCGACCGCGCTCGAGATTTTCGACACGCTCGGCGTCCGCATGGTGCACGTTGGCGAGAGACTTCACACCTACCCTGTCAGCACGCCCGCCGGGCCGCTGCAAGTCGTCTCGGTTCCCTGGGTCAGGCGCAGCCACTTCCTCGCGTCCGAGGATAGGAGCGGGCTGACCATCGACGAGATTAACGCCCTGATCCAGGAACGCATGACCGCGGCGATCAGCGCGCTCGCGGAGCGGCTGGACCCGTCCATGCCCGCCGTCCTGGCCGCGCACGTGACCGTTAGCTCCGCCGTGGTGGGAGGCTCGAACCGAGACGGCGTGAGTCACGGCTCGGAGCGAAGCATGATGCTGGGCCGGGACCACGTCCTGCTGCGCAGCAGCTTGGCGCGTCCCCAGTTCGACTACGTGGCGCTCGGTCACATTCACAAGTACCAGGTCGTCGGAGACCACCCCAAGATGGCCTACGCCGGCAGCCTGGAGCGGGTGGACTTCGGCGAGGAGGGCGACGACAAGGGGTTCTGCGTGGTCGAATTGGATACTTCGCTGCCCGCGGGGTCGCGCCTCGCGTCCTTCCGGTTCCAGAAGGTGAACGCGCGCAGGTTCGTCACCATCGACGTCACGCTGCGGGCCGGCGACCGGGATCCGACGGCAACGGTGCTAGGGGAAATCGAACGGCAGGGTGTCGAAGGGGCCATAGTGAAGCTCAACGTCGCGTTTCCCCTCGAACTGCAGGGGCACCTGAGAGACGCCGACATACGTCAGGCGCTGGACGGCGCGTTCTACGTGGCCGCCGTCTCCAAGCAGCCTATCGAGCAACCCAAGAGCAGGCTCGGCGCGGCCTACTCCAAGGGCACCTCGCCACAGGAGTTGCTGCGGGTATATCTGGACACAAGGAACGTGGCGAAGGACAGGGCAGCTGTCCTGATGGGCAGGGCGGAGGAGTTGATGGGCAGGGCGGAGGAGTTGATGGTGGAGGAGATCTGAGCGATGGGCAATCGTAACCCGCTCTCGAACGCTCTCCCGCTGCTGGCGGTCATGCTCCTTGCGGCGCTCGGCACGGTTCTGCTGGCCGGCTGCGGGGCGGAGTCCGGGGAGGTCGGCGAGACGGAAGAGGCCGAACGCCTCGACAAAGCGCCGGACTTCGATCTGCCCCTGTTCGGCAACGCGAATCACACGGAGGGAGACACGCTCACGCTTTCCGAGCTCGAGGGCCGGCCCGTAGTGCTGAACTTCTGGTTTCCGTCGTGCCCGCCGTGCGTGGCGGAGATGCCGGACCTCGAAGCCTCGTTCCGGGAGCACAAGGACGCCGGACTCGCCTTCATCGGCGTGCAGCTTGTCGGCGTGGACAGCGAGCAGAACGGTCAGGAGTTCGTCGACAGGCTGGGCGTGACCTACGCTCTCGGCCCCGACAGGGAGGGCGAAATCGCCTTCCAGAAGTACGAAGTGCAGGGGTTTCCCACCACGTTTTTCCTGAACGCGGATCACGGCATTGCGCGCGAGTGGAGCGGGCCGCTCAACCGGGAGAAGCTCGAAGAGCTGATCGCGGAGATTCTGCCCTAGCGGCGTCCCGAATGAGCGCCGGCGACGTCTTCATGCTCCTGGTGCGGTGGCTGCACGTGGTGTCCGCGGTGGCCTGGGTTGGCGGCAGCATCTTCTACCTGCTGGTGCTGCGCCCGGCGGCCCGGCGCAATCCACGCGCGGCGGAACTGCTGGGGGACGCCGCCGCGACCGAGTTCCGCGCGCTCGTCGATACCTGCATCATCGTGCTTATCGTCACCGGAGGAGTGCTCACCTTCCACCGGCTCGAATCGGCGTCGGTGGGCGCCGCCTACGTGCTGACGCTCGCGGCGAAGGTCGGGTTGGCGGCGGTGATGTTCGCGCTCGCCTGGCGGCGGCGCCGCGCCGTCACTTCGGGCGCGCCCGAACTGGGTACAGACCGACCACAAGGTCGGCTGGCGCGAGTGTCGCGGGCGCTGTCGGGCTACAACCTCATCGCGATACTGGGCGTGCTGGTCTTTCTGCTGGCCGACCTGCTCGCCGCGCTGTATGAGATGGCAATCTCCGGCTAGCGGGCGTCGGAAGATCTCATACGCGGAGCTCAGGGGGGAGCAGGTTCGGAATCGTGTCCTCGATGGGAAAAACCTCGGGGCAGGCGTCGCAGCGCAGGCTGCCCTCGACTATCTCGTCGCCCTCGCGCTTGTCCACGGTGAGGCTCAGCTCGCCCCGGCAGAGTGGGCACACCAGGATGTCCATCAGGTCTTCTTTCAATGGCGCGATTCTCCTGCGACTCGTCGGGCTTGCGTTCTATCGCTTTCGACCCAGGATGCGGATCTGGGCGGTTGTGAAGAACAGGTTGTCATCGGCGTCCCGCCCGATGTCGATGTGCCGTTTCAGCGATTCCGGCGCGTTCTCTATCAGGTGGTGGATGCGCTCGCGGTTCTCGGGCGGCGTGTCGGCGCGGTTCATCCAGTTCTCCAGCGACCTCATGCGCCCGCCGGTGACGTACACCTGCTCCACCTCCAGCCCTGCCGCGCGGTAGGCGTCGTTCCACTCGGTGAAGCTGTGGTTGCTGCCGTGGCTGGAGTCCCGCAGCCATTCGAGCTCATCGACGTAGGCGCGCGCATCCGGGTCTTCCGGCCCCATGCTGTCCGCCACCAGCACTATGCCGCCGGTCCTGCACACGCGCGCCATCTCGCGCACCGCGCCCTGGTGGTCCGGGAAGTGGGCGGCCGCGAGCCGGGAGGTCACCACGTCGAACAACTCGTCGCCGAAGGGCAGCGCCTGGGCGTCCGCCGCGACGGGCCGGACGCCGGAGACTTTCCTGTCGCGCATCACGATGGGAAGCTCCCGCAGCATCAGCATGGTGACGTCGCTGGCGACGACCCGGCGGACGTGCCGGGCGAAGGCGCAGGCGAGATGGCCCGGGCCGGCGCCCACGTCCAGCACGAACTCGTCGCCGCGCGGGGCCGCCATTCGTACCAGTGTTTCGAGCGCCTCGATGTCGCCGTGGCTCTCGCGGTATCGCCCGGCGCGCTTGCCGAAGTAGTCTATCGAGGCCAGTTGGCGCGGCGTGGTCGGGGTGTCGCCCATCGTGGCACAAACATCCGTTTCCTGGTTACAGCCAAGCCTCGCGGCCCCGGCGCCGAGCGCCGTCCGCGGGCCACGCCAAAAGATAGCACCGCGCGCCAACCGCGTCAATCGGCGCGAACCGCGCGTACATCGAACGTGGGCAACCACAAGGGATTGCCCCTACGTGGGGATTGGCGGCGTCTCCCTCGTGGTCGAAACTTGCGGCGTTTTGCTTTATCTGATAGTGTCAATTGCCGACACTTCTGTACTTGGTGACCAACTTCCAACATGGTAGTACGCCGCGCAGTGGACCAAAAGCGAGACGAGCTTCGAGAGAAGCGGGAAGAGGCGTTGCAAGGCGGCGGGGCGCGTCGCATCGAGGGTCAGCACCGACGCGGCAAGCTCACCGCCAGAGAGCGCATATCCATGCTCCTCGACGAGGGAACGTTCGAGGAGATAGACGCGTTCGTTCTGCACCGGGCCGTCGAGTTCGGTCTCGAAAAGCAGAAGTACCTGGGCGACGCGGTCATCACGGGATACGGCAAAGTCAACGGAAGGCTGGTCTTCGTCTATTCGCAGGACTTCACCATACTCGGCGGGTCGCTGTCCGAGGCCGTCGCCCAGAAGGTGTGCAAGGTGATGGACCTCGCCGCCTCCACCGGAGCGCCCGTGGTGGGCCTCATCGACTCCGGCGGCGCGCGCATCCAGGAGGGCGTGGACAGCCTGGCGGGGTACAGCTCGATCTTTCACCGCAACGTCCGCGCGTCGGGCGTGATACCCCAGATCTCGGTGATTCTCGGCCCGGCGGCGGGCGGCGCGACCTACTCGCCGGCGCTGACGGACTTCGTGTTCATGGTCGAGGGTGTGGGGCAGATGTACATCACCGGCCCCGACGTCATTCGCTCGGTGACCGGCGAGGACGTGAGCCACGAGGAGCTTGGCGGCGCGGTCAGTCACGCGGCCAAGAGCGGCGTGGCGCACTTCGCGTTCGCCAACGAGCAGGAGTGCTTCGCGCAGATAGCGCGGCTGCTGTCGTTTCTTCCTCAGAACAACATGGAGGAGCCACCGCGGCTGCCGGCCCGTGATGACGCCGAGTTGTGGGACGAGGGGTTGGCGGAGCTTATGCCGGACAACCCGAACCAGCCCTACGACATGCTGGAGGTGATAGGCCGCGTAGTGGACGACGGCGAGTTCATGCAGGTGCACGAGAGGTTCGCCGGAAACGTGGTGGTCGGCTTCGCCAGGATCAACGGCCGGCCCGTCGGCGTCGTGGCCAACCAGCCGTTCTACCTGGCGGGCGTGCTGGACATCGACTCATCCGTCAAGGCCGCGAGGTTCGTCAGGTTCTGCGACGCCTTCGACTTCCCGTTGGTGACTTTCATCGACGTGCCCGGATTCATGCCTGGCACAACGCAGGAGCACGGCGGCATCATCCGCCACGGCGCGAAGCTCATATTCGCCTACGCCGAGGCCACGGTGCCCAAGGTCAGCGTCATCACCCGCAAGGCCTACGGCGGCGCCTACATCGTGATGAGCAGCAAGAACCTGGAGGGCGACGTCAACTACGCCTGGCCCACCGGCGAGATAGCCGTCATGGGCGCCGACGGCGCTGTGAACATCGTCTATCGCGGCGAGTTGCGGAACTCCGAGCGGCCTGACGAGCTGCGCGCGGAGTTGATTCGCGACTACGACGAGCGGCTGATGAACCCGTACATCGCCGCCAGCCGGGGCATGATAGACGACGTTATCGACCCCGCCGAGACGCGGCAGCGAATCTCCCGCGCGCTGGACATGCTGGCCAACAAGCGCGATTCGATGCCGTTCAAGAAGCACGGGAGCATACCGCTTTGATGGCGTCCGCCGGCGTCCGCCCCACTCCCGACCGGAAGCTGGTCGCCGCTATAACCGCGGCGGTGCAGGCGTTCTTGGTCCAGGAGGAGGCGCCCATAGCCCCGGCCCGGGGCGCACGCGGGGGCCGCGCCTGGAAACTCGCCGCCCGTAACCCGTCCTTCGAATCTCTGCCAATGCGGGCGCTGTCCTGGAGAGGCCGCTAGCGCGCGCTCCGCACCTAGACTTAGAGAGATATATTCAATTGGCCGACAACCCCATCAAGATAACGGACACCACGTTCAGGGACGCTCATCAGAGTCTGCTGGCCACGCGACTCGAAATGGCGGACATGGAACCCGTCGCGTCCGCCATGGACGCGATAGGCTACCACTCCATGGAGGTGTGGGGCGGCGCGACTTTCGACGCCGCGACGCGGTTCCTGGACGAGGACCCCTGGGACCGGCTGCGCACGTTCAAGCGGCTGGTGCCCAACACGCCGCTGATGATGCTGCTCAGGGGCCAGAGCCTGGTGGGATACCGCGCCTACGCCGACGACGTGGTGGACGCCTTCATCGAACGTGCGGCCCACGTGGGCATTGACATCTTCCGCGTGTTCGACGCCCTCAACGACGAATGGAACCTCGAGCGGGCGGCCCAGGCGGTCAAGGCCAGCGGCAAGCACCTACAGATGGCCATCTGTTACTCCATCACGGAGGGCGGACGGCTCGGCGGCCCCATCTACTCGCTAGACTACTTTGTGGAGAGGGCCAGGCGCTTCCAGGACATGGGCGCGGACAGCATCTGTGTCAAGGACATGGGCGGGGTGCTCGCGCCTTACGACGCATACGACCTGGTGACGGCGCTTAAGCCCGTGCTGAACGTGCCCCTGCAATTGCACACGCACTACACCAGCGGCATGGCGTCTATGACGGCGCTGAAGGCAATCGAGGCGGGCGTGGACGTCGTGGACACCTGCCTCGCGCCGCTCGCGCTGCGTACTGCGCAGCCCGCCATCGAGCCGCTGGAGGTCGCCCTGCGCGGCACGGACCGCGACTGCGGCCTCGATCTCGCGGCCATCCTGGAGATAGGCGACTACCTGGAGTCCATCCTGCCGAAGTACCGCCATCTTATGCAGGACCCCCGCTCCGCCGTCATCGACGTGCGCGTGCTGGACCACCAAATACCGGGAGGGATGGCGAGCAACCTCATCTCGCAACTGCGCGAGGCGAACGCGCTCGACCGGCTGGACGAGGTGCTGGCCGAGGTGCCGAGGACCCGCCGGGATCTGGGCAACCCGCCGCTGGTTACGCCCATGAGCCAGATGATCGGCTCGCAGTCGGTGAGCAACGTGCTGTTCGGCAGGTACGCTATGGTCTCGGACCAGGTGCGGGAGTACATCTCCGGCATGTACGGACGCCCTCCGGCCCAGCTAGACCCGGAGGTCCGGAGCATCGCGCTGCGAGGCGACGCGCGGGAGAACCGGCCCGTCTCGGGCAAGCCGTCCGACCTACTGGAGCCGGAGATGGAGCAGGCCGCGGAGAAGATAAGCGAGTTCTCGAACGACGTGGAGGACGCGCTCACCTACGCGCTGTTCCCGTCCACCGGCATGAGGTTCCTGCGAAGAAAACACGGCCTGGATCCCATGCCGGACAGGTCGGCGGCGTCCGCGCCCGCCGAGCCTGCCCCGGCACAGCCGGACGAGATGCCGGAGAGGAGCGCCCGAACGCGCGCATTCAACGTATTCGTCGAAGGCTCACTCTACAAGGTGGAGGTGGACCCGCTTCAGCCGGCGACGACGGCGGTGGTACAGCCACAGCGTCCGCCCGCCGCGCCACCGCAGGCGTCCGCAACCCCGGCGGCTCCGGCGCCCCCGCAGGCCGCGGAGGGCGAGGCGACCATAACGGCGCCCATGCCGGGCATAGTCTTGCGCTACGTGGTGGAGGTCGGCCAGAGCGTGGAAGCGGGCGACCCCGTGCTGGTGCTGGAGGCCATGAAGATGGAAAACACGCTGCCGTCTCCGATCAGCGGCTCGGTCAAGTCGCTTTCGTTCGACGTTGGCGTTACCGTATCGAAAGACGACGTACTGGCTATCATCGCGCCGTGACGCGCGGGCCACACGCTTGACGCCCGGCCCGGCGCCGGGCATCCTCACTCGAATCGCAAAATCCGAAAGGAGTCGAAATGGCATACGAGCAGATAATCGAGTCCGCGAAGGAGCACTTCGGAACGGTGCTCCAGCAGCAGCTTGAGCGAGTCGAAAGGCTGAAGGAGGAAGGGGACTGGACCGACTACTCCTCCGTCAGCCCCATCATCATCGGAATGTTGGGTGGAGACGGCATCGGCCCCTCCATCAGCGAGGAGACGCAGGCCGTGCTGGCGTACCTGCTGCGCGACGAGGTCGCGTCGGGCAAGGTCGAGTTCCGGGTCATCGAAGGCCTGACCATCGAGAACCGCGCCGAGAAGCTCCAGTCCATCCCGGACGACGTGCTGGCCGAGATCAAGCAGTGCCACGTCACCCTGAAGGGGCCTACGCACACCCCGGAGCGGGGCGACGGCTGGCCCAACATCGAGAGCGCGAACGTGTCCATGCGCAAGGAGCTTGACCTGTTCGCGAACGTGCGACCGGTGCGCATCCCCAGCCAGGGCGTGGACTGGACGTTCTTCCGCGAGAACACCGAGGACATGTACGCGGTGGGCAGCCAGGGCCTGAACGCCACCGACGACCTGGCCATCGACTTCCGCGTCATCACGACCCAGGGGTCCGAGCGCATCATCGACGCGGCGTTCGCGCACGCGCAGCGCACGGGCCGGGACAAAGTGACCATCGTCACCAAGGCCAACGTGGTGAAGACCACCGACGGCAAGTTCCTGGACATCGCCCGCAAGGTTTCGGAACGCTACCCAGGCATCGATTGGGACGGCTGGTACATCGACATAATGACCGCCGCGCTCATCAATCCCGCCCGCCAGAAGGATTTCCAGGTGCTGGCGCTGCCGAACCTGTACGGCGACATCCTCACGGACGAGGCGGCCCAGATCCAGGGCGGCGTGGGCACTGCGGGCAGCGCCAACGTAGGCAAGCGCTACGCCATGTTCGAGGCGATACACGGCAGCGCGCCGCGCATGGTACAGGAGGGCAGGGCGCAGTACGCCGACCCCAGCTCGCTGCTCCGCGCGGGCGCGATGATGCTGGAGCACATCGGCTTCGAGGACCTGGGCGGACGGCTGCACAAGGCGCTGGACATCTGCGGCCAGTATGAGCGCAAGGTCATAACCACGGGCCGCAACACCGGAGCCACCAGCCGCGAGTACGGCCAGTACATCCAGGCCACCGTCGAAGACCCTACCGTCGAGGACAGGTGGCAGGAGTACGTGGACACCATCGGCTGAGCGCCTGTCCGATAAGTCCCTTCCCCCTTAACGGGCTGACAGGGGTATGTTTGAGGCGTAAGCCTTCCGAGTTGTCCCTTCCCCCTTGATGGGGGAAGGTTAGGATGGGGGTGAGGAAAGAACCCCAATGAAAGTAATCAGGGCACACAACATGACCAGGCAAGACGCGGCCGACAAAATCGCGTCGAGGTTCGACGAGTTCGTGTCCGGTTTCGACGACACCGTCTCCGGCGTGTCACACGCCTGGACGGACAGCACCCTGGCCTTCGAGTTCAGGGCGCGCGGCCTCAACTTCAAGGGCACGCTCGACGTGACCGACAGTGATTACGAGATAGAGCTCTCGATTCCGCTCGCGCTCCGGCCCTTCGAGGGCCTGGTGGCGGAGAAGCTGGAAGAGGGCTTGGACGACTTTCTGGAGGAGTGACCGGATACATGCGCAGCAAGGTAACAGTGGTAGGGGCGGGCAACGTCGGAGCGACCGCCGCACAACGCATTTTTGACAAGGGCTACGCCGACGTGGTGTTGGTCGATATAGTTGAGGGCCTTCCGCAGGGCAAGGCGCTCGACATGCTCGAGGCCGGGCCGATACTCGGCTCCGACGCCAGCGTAATCGGCACCAACGACTACGCCGACACGGCCGGTTCCGACATCGTGGTCATCACATCCGGCGTGGCGCGGCGGCCCGGCATGAGCCGGGACGACCTGCTGCTGACGAACATGAACATCATCACCAGCGTCGTCGGCCAGGTGGTGGAGCACTCGCCTGACGCCATGCTGCTCGTCGTGACCAACCCGCTCGACGCCATGGTGCAGCGCGCCTACCAGGTGAGCGGCCTGCCCAAGGAGCGGGTGTTCGGCATGGCCGGCATCCTCGACACCGCCCGCTTCCGCACGTTCATCGCCCTGGAGCTAGGCGTCTCGGTCGAGGCGGTGTCCACGTTCGTGCTGGGCGGCCACGGCGACACGATGGTGCCCATCGCCGCCAGCACCACCGTCGGGGGAACGCCACTGTCGGAGCTGCTGCCGCCTGAGCGCGTGGACGCGCTGATCAAGCGCACCCAGGACGGCGGCGCGGAGATAGTGAACCTGCTCAAGAGCGGCAGCGCCTACTACGCGCCGTCCGCCGCCATCGTGCAGATGGTGGAGTCGATTCTGTTCGACAAGAAGCAGATACTGCCCTGCACGGCGTACCTGGAGGGCGAGTACGGCATCGAGGGCATCTACGTGGGCGTGCCGGTGAAGCTGGGAGCGGGCGGCGTGGAGGAGGTCATCGAGTTCCAGCTCACGCCGGACGAGTCCGCCGCGCTCCAGCACTCCGCCGACGCCGTGCGCGAGCTCATCGAGGTGATGGCCGCGCAGGGGTAGGGGGGCGCAAAAACGCCGTTCGCTGAATCAAAAACTGGGTAAAATCTTGACAGCTCAGCAGTAGAGTGATTCGATTCTCGGACTGGAGAGTGAAGAATCTATGACGGCCAACAGCCTTCAAGAGATCATCGACAGGATTGAGATATCCAGAAAAGAACTTCTTGACCTCGGGCTGCGAAACCCGCTTGTGAGCTATAGGTATTTGCGTGGTAGAGGTGTGGAGGCCACTGACACGGACGCAGAGAGCGTGTTCGATGTGCTCGTGCGGAAAGGCCGACCAATCTCCTTTCTACCTACTGCCGTACAGGAAACCTCAGCCTCGTCTGAAGAGCCTGAATTGGACGACGACTTTGGCCCATCACGCCGGAAGTCGAGTTCAAAAGGTTCGAGGCGCAGAACTGGCAGACGCACTAGAAACGTCCTTCAAACTCGCGAGTCGCAGGCCGAACTGCAAAGACGCCTTCTCGCCACGTACTACACATCGAACACACTCCTGCAGGAACAGGGAGTAAACACATTGTTCGTTGCACTTGGCATGGTCACATGGTACGAGGCCGACGCCAGCGACATCGAACGTCGGGCACCGCTCGTTCTGGTTCCGGTGATTGTTGAAAGAGAAAGTGTACGTGGTGGATTCACTGTCAAGTACACCGGTGAGGAATTGGGCGCAAACTTGCCCTTCACGGAAAAGGCTTGGGAAGAGTTCAGAGTCAGGCTACCAGCTTTGCACGACAAAGAGGATGAGGACGAAGACGAGGTAGACCTCAAGGACTATTTTCGAGGTGTGAGCCAGGCCGTGAAGGGTCTTCCCAAGTGGTCAGTCGACACCACAAGTGTGGTACTGGGTTTCTTTTCCTTCAGCAAGTTGCTTATGCACAGAGATCTGGACGCAACTCAATGGCCAACCGAATCGGGACCGCAGGACAACGAGATAATTCGGGCATTGTTCTCGGAAGGTTTCTCGGAAGCCACTCCTGCATTTGGCGATGAAGAGCGTCTTGACGATCATATTCACCCTAGGGACGTTCACCATGTCGTTGACGCCGATTCGTCACAAGCTCTGGCAATTCTAGACGTAAGCCGCGGGCGCAATCTTGTAATCCAGGGGCCGCCAGGAACCGGAAAGTCACAAACGATAACCAACATAATTGCTGAGGCGATTGGCCAAGGAAAGAAGGTGCTTTTCGTCGCTGAAAAGATGGCAGCCTTGGAAGTAGTTAAACGCAGAATGGATGACCTACACTTGGGTGATGCCTGTCTCGAACTTCATAGTCATAAGACTACTAAGACGGCAGTATTGGCTGAGCTCAAGCGAGTTTGGGAATTGGGGAAACCGAATACAGAAGGCATAGAGGATGATTTCAAAGCGTTGGCGCGGGTTCGCAACGAACTCAATCGGAACTTTGACGCCGTGAACGCTCCAGTAGGAGAAACGGGGGTAACGCCGTTTGCGGCATATGGTGAACTGCTGAGAATTCGGCAGTACTTGCAGAATGACGTCATCCTGCCTCCACTAGACGTGGAAGGACTGGCTTCTTGGTCGCGCTCCCAGTTCGAAGAAAAGAGAGAGTTTGTAACTGACCTCCAAAACAGTATCGAACGAATTGGACCGCTAAAGGAACATCCCTTTTGGGGCAGCCGGTTGACGACTCCGCCCATTTCATTAGACTCCCTACGGCGGGACATCATCCAAGTGAGTGACCTCTTGGACGATCTCAAGAGGTCATACCAACCGCTCGCCCAAGCTATGAAACTGAACGCACCGAATGACATAAGTCAGTCCAAGACGTTGTGGGCGACGGGCAAGCGAGTGATGGATTCACCGAGTGTAGCTGGGTTGAACCTGCACTCTGCCGAGTGGAGCAACAGTCGACTCGAGTTGGAGGCAATCACGGGTTCAGGGGTTGCATGGACGAGATTGCGTGCCAAGTACGACGCAGTGTTGAAACACGAAGCGTGGGGTGCCGGAGTGGAGTGGATGCGAGAGGGTCTATCTAAAGGTGGATTGATGCCTAGGACTCTGAGACCAAGCTACCGCCGGGCGAGAAAGGCGCTCGCAGAATTATGTAGGGGCGACGTGCCGAGTGAGCGAGAAAAGCAACTTGAGCTTGTTAACGCGATTGCCCAAGAGGGTGAACTTGCGCGCACTATCGATCGGCTGGCGCCCGTCGCTGAAGGTGCATTCGGGAAGCAGTGGCGACGCAGGCAGACCGACTGGGATGCAGTCAGCTCGGTAATCGGTTGGCTTTTTGATCTATATGAAGATATAGATTCAGGAGAGATTGACCCTGGTGTTGTGGACGCGCTGGATCTATGCGTGGATAGATCCAAGTTCGCGAAGCTATCAGACGAGGCTCTTGCTGCGATGCTAGCCTTTGAGCGCTCCGCTGATGCTCTTGAGGCTGCACTCGAATTGGATTGCCCTATCAGGTTTGGACTCGACGCTGGATTAGCGGGAGTCCCATTTGACCAGCAACGGCAGATCCTGAGTGAATGGTCAGGACGCATCGCCGAACTCCAAGACATCATTGAAGTCAACATCGCGTCGGCCGCTGCCACTGCCGCAGGTTTACGTCCGGTTGTTGAGTTGGCAGAAGAATGGTCGCAAGCTGCGCAGCTCTTGGGATTCCGCTTTGAGCAGGCCCGCTACGAAAACATTCTTGAACATGCCTCGCGGGAACGGCGAGAATTGTCCAACTTCGTTCGCGTTAGGCATGAGGGACGGTTAGACCGTTTCCGCGAGATAGACATCGAAACGATGGATCATAACCGCCGGAGGGTGGCTTTCGCCCATTGGCGGAGTCTTCCCGCCCGAGAGGCTACTGGGCAACTCTCAATTCTCAGGAGGGAGTTCGAAAAGAAACGAAGGCACAAGCCTATTCGACAGCTGATTGGTCTGGCAGGTGAAGCCATACAGGCCATAAAGCCTGTGTTCATGATGAGTCCACTCTCCATTGCTACCTACATCGAGCCCGATAGCGTGGGGTTCGATCTCGTTGTGTTTGATGAAGCGAGCCAAGTTAGGCCTGTCGATGCACTGGGCGCTCTACTTCGCGCGAAGAAGGTCGTTGTCGTTGGAGATGACCGCCAGTTGCCTCCTACAAGCTTTTTCGACTCGGCCACCCGCGCAGACGACGATGACTTTGATGACGATAACGTCACAGGCGACATCGAAAGCATATTAGGGCTTATGCGCTCTGCGGGCTGCCCGTCCAGAATGTTGCGCTGGCACTACAGAAGTCGCCACGAGTCGCTCATAGCGACATCCAACCAAGAGTTCTACCAGAATGGCCTAGTGGTATTCCCAAGCCCAGACACGAGCAGGTCGGAAGTTGGACTGCAATATCACAAGGTTTCGGACGCCGTGTATGATCGGGGAGGCAGTCGAGCAAACCGCCGAGAGGCCGAAGAGGTCGCCAATGCAGTAATGGAGCATGCTAAGCTACATCCGGATCTCACACTTGGGGTGGCAGCCTTCAGCAGCGCACAAATGGCCGCCATCAGAGACCAAGTTGAATTGTTGAGAAGGCAAGACGACTCATGCGAAGGGTTTTTCAATGCGCATCCCGAAGAGCCGTTCTTCATCAAGAATCTAGAGAATGTCCAAGGTGACGAAAGGGATGTGATATTCATAAGCGTTGGCTACGGGCGCGATAGCAATGGGCAACTCTCTATGAACTTTGGCCCGTTGAACAGAGAGGGTGGCGAAAGGCGTCTGAACGTCATCATCACCCGGGCCAAGAGACGCTGCCATGTGTTTACAGGCCTCCGCGCGGAGGACATCAATCTTGGAAACAACAGGTCCCCCGGCTTGCGCGCCTTAAAGACGTTCCTAGCTTACGCCGAGTCTGGACTACTTCCTTCCAACATGCCCGTCGAGTCTGGTAGAGATATGGATTCGCCTTTCCAAAGAGCGGTAGCGTTCCGGTTGCGCTCACGGGGATATGATGTTCACGAAGAGGTTGCGTCAGGCGGAAAATTCATTGACCTTGCCATAGTAGACCCCACGCGCCCCGGCAGATACCTTCTTGGTATCGAATGCGATGGGGCGACGTACCATTCCTCAATGTCGGCAAGAGACAGGGATAGGATACGGGAACAGGTGCTCATTGGGCTTGGCTGGCGGTTGCACCGTATCTGGAGCACGGACTGGTTCCGGAACGAGGAGCGCGAACTCGATCGCGTTGTAGAGGCTATTGAGCAGGCTAAGGTTGCGCAGTCTGTGTGTAAACCTGATTACGTATCGAAAAGGCCGGAGATTCATCGGAGCGATAGCGAGGAAGATTCTGATAGCTGGACCGTGCCATTGTACGAACTGGCACGGCCTCGCGTGAACACTCAATCCTACGACTTAAGCGAGATGCCACATGCCATGCTGATTGCTCCAATCTCTGAAGTCGTCAGTGTTGAAGCTCCGGTCCATATCAGTGAGGTGATTCGTCGCGTCAGGGAAGCCGCTGGTGTCAACAGGACGGGTCGTAGAATCAAACAGAATCTCAATCTTGCGATAGATGCTGCAGTTAGGGGAAAAGGCCCCGTCCGAAAGAAGGGAGCCTTTCTTTGGATGGCAGGCGTGAAAAGCCCCACTGTTCGCGATAGGAGCGAGCAAGGGCAACTTCGAAAGATTGACATAATTGCCCCGGAAGAGATTGGAGAGGCCGTGAAACTTTTGGTAGCAAGGTCGTTCAGCATAGACAGGCAAGAAGCTGTGAGGGAGTCGGCCAAGTTGCTGGGTTTCAAGAGCGTATCAGAAAAGGTCAAAGGAAAGGTGGATTGTGTAGTTGCAGGGCTAATTGAGCACGGCTCTCTGAAGGACGACGACGGGCTCCTTTCAATTCCAACAGACAAGTAAGAACAACGGTGATCCCCCTGCTTCCCCAACAGTTGGCAATCCACAGCTCACAACTGAAAGGAAGACACTACGATGCCACAAGGTGACGTTGGTTTCGTTGGACTCGGCATCATGGGACGGCACATGGTTCGCAACCTTTTCCTGGTGGTGGAAAAGTTTGGTTATTCGCGGGATGCCCTCACAATTGAAGAGAGCAGTTAGTTGTTGGTCTGACAACCCAACGATGAATGGCGGCCAATGTCAATCAAAGGGTGGAGAAGTGAAGTTCACGGTTACGCTCGATAGAGACAAGGATGGCGTGTGGGTAGTTGAATGTCCGTCTGTACCGGGTTGTGTGAGCCAGGGGCAGAGCAAGAAAGATGCCCTCGCAAACATTGAGGAGGCCATCGCGCTCTGCCTCGAGGTGCGCGCCGAACAGGGGCTGCCTTTAACCGTCGAAACGCGTCTGGTGGAGGTTACGCTGTAGCGCACCGGCTGCCAAACATAAGTGGTTCACAGGCTGTGCACAACTTCGAGCGGTTGGTTGGCGGGTCGCGCGGCAGAGAGGGAGCCACATCATTATGAGTAAGCCCGGGGAAGGGGCGACCCTTTCGGTGCCAAGCCACTCCACGTCGCTAGAGGGACCTTGCGCGCAACCTCATAGCATGGCGATGCCCGCCGCGGCGCAATCTTCGTCCTGTTGAGAGGTGCCTCCCCCGACGCCGCAGGCGCCCTCTACCACCCCATCTCGGATGATGGGCAGCGCACCCTGGCTCGGAATGCCATGGCCTCCCTCGGCTGCGAGGATGCCTCTCACGATGGGCGTGTCCGCCCGCTCCTGCATCTCGCCGCTGGAGCGGCCAAAGGCGGCGCTGGCAACCGCTTTGCCTTGGGAGCCGTAAACCCCAGCCCAGATAGCGCCGTCCATCCGGTTGAACGCTATCAGCCGTCCGCCCGCGTCGCAGACGGCAACGTTGATCTTGATGTCGAGCTCGACCGCCTTGGCGATGGCTCCGGCCACGATGCGGTTGGCCTCTTCCAGTGTGATAGCCATTACAACCCTCCTGAGCGAGATGCGGCCATTCTATCGCAGCCACAAAGCCCTGCCAATTGCATTCGAGGCAAGCCCTCAACGTCAGGAGTGCGGAGTCCTCGCCGAAATGCCGAGTGGCGGTGGTTCGAGGGCGCTTTCTGCTACAATGTGCCCCGGTGGTTCCGATAGCACAGGGGCCGCCGAGTCGCACGCGCGACACCCACATATCTGATGAAAGGAAAACACTGCCATGCCACAAGGTGACGTTGGTTTCGTAGGACTCGGCATCATGGGACGACCCATGGTGCGCAACCTGATGAAGGCCGGCTACTCGCTGACCGTGTACGACATCGTCGGTTCCGCCGTCGAGGAGATGGTCACGGAGGGCGCGTCCAGCGCGTCGTCCGCCCGCGAGGTCGCCGAGAAGGCCCCTGTCGTGATTACGATGGTGCCGGACTCGCCGCACTCCGAGGCGGCCATCCTCGGCGAGGGCGGCGTGCTCGAGGGCGCCTCCAGCGGCTCGGTGGTCATCGACATGAGCTCCATCGCGCCGGGCAGCTCCCAGAAGATAGCCGCCGCCTGCGAGGCTCAGGGCGTCAGCTTCCTGGACGCGCCGGTCAGCGGCGGCGAGCCGGGCGCGATCGCCGGCACGCTCGCCATAATGGTGGGCGGCAAGAAGGACGTCTTCGACGCCCACCTGGAGCTTCTGGGTGTCATGGGCGCTAGCATCGTGCTGTGCGGCGACTACGGCGCGGGCAACACCACCAAGCTCGCCAACCAGATAATCGTCGCCGTCAACATCGAGGCCGTGGGCGAGGCGCTCACTCTCGCCAGTAAGGCGGGCCTCGACCCCAACGTCGTTTTCGATGCCATCAAGGGCGGCCTGGCCGGAAGCAACGTCCTCAACGCCAAGGGGCCGATGATGATAGAGGGCAACTTCCAGCCCGGCTTCCGCATCAACCTTCACCAGAAGGACCTGCGAAACGCCCTACTGACCGGCCAGGAACTGGGCGTACCTCTGCCGGTCACCGGCCTGGTGCAGCAGATGATCGGCTCGCTGGTCAACGACGGCAAGGGCGACCTGGACCACTCCGCTATCGCCAACTTCATCGAGGACATGGCGAATACGAGGATTAGTGGTCAGTGATCAGTGGTTAGTGGTCAGTAGGGCACGCTCGGCGCAATTTCGTCGGCCCAAGTCCGACTGCCTAGCTTGAAGGAGATACTTGAAATGGAATTCGGGGTAGGCCTCGACGGTACACTTGGGCTGTCGATTCAAGATGAAATGGAAGTTTCGCGCGAGGCGGCGCGGCTGGGGTACACCAGCATCTGGACGCCAGAGGGCACGGGACAAGACTCGTTCCAGGTGTGCAACTACCGCTGGGCGGCCTCCCGTGACGTCGTTCCGGAAGGGCTGCACACCGGCATATCGGTGTCCCCCGTGATGTGGCGCTCGCCGATGGCGTTCGCCATGAGCGGCGGCACCATGAGCCAGGTGACGGGTGGGCGGTTCTACATGGGCATCGGCGCGGGCGGCGTGTACCAGCCCCGCGCGAGGCAGCAGACCGGCATGGCCCGCGTGTCGGCGCTGGCGATGATGCGGGACTACCTTACGGTCATACGCGGCCTCGTGGCCGGCGAGCGCGTCACCTACGAGGGCGAGACTGTCACGCTGCGCGGCGGGCGGCTCGGCATACGGCCCGCGCCGAACACGCCCGTCTATCTGGGCGCGCTCGGCCCGCGTATGCTGGAGCTGGCCGGCGAGGCGGCGGACGGCGCGAGCCTGAACTGGTGCGACTCCGAGCGCGTAGCCTGGAGCCGCGAGCGCGTCGATGAGGGCGCGAAGAAGGCGGGCAGGGACCCGTCCGAGATCAAGCTGGCGGAGTACATCCGCGTGTGCGTGGACGACGATGAGGACGCCGCTCGGCGCGCGTTCGCGCTGTCCACCATGAACTACGCGCTCGGCCCCCGCGTGCCGACGGAGCGGCAGCGGCAGCTCGGCTACCGCGCGCACTTCGAGCGCATGGGCTTCACCGACGCGCTGCGCGAGTTGGACGAGATGCGCTCTAACGGCGCGTCGCGCGAGGAAGTGGCGGACGCATTCCCCGCCGAGCTGCTGCTCCAGGTGGGCTACTTCGGCAAGCCCGACGGCGCCGCCGCGCACTTCCGCGCGCTCGCCGAGGGACTCGACATCGCGATGGTCAGGGTGGTGGCCGCACGGCCCGGCAACGTCGATTCCACGCTGGCGGCCATGCGCGCCTGCCGCCCCGAGCTGCTGGGCTAGACCCGGCGCAGGGATCATCCACTAAGGACACGAAGGACACCAAGAAGGGAAGGATCGGGCTATGGCAAGCATCGTCGGTAGCGGGGATTACAGGTACGAGGTGATCGAGGACTGGGCAAAGCTGCCGGACGGCTGGGACGCCCCGATGGCGGCGGTGGCCATCGACTCGCAGGACAGGGTGTACGGCTTCAACCGCGGCGAGCACAGGGTCATCGTATTCGACCGCAACGGCAACTTCCTGCAATCCTGGGGCGAGGGCCAGTTCCCGTTCCCGCACGCCATCTACGCCGACCCACACGATAACATCTGGATAGTGGAGCGCGACGACTGCCAGATAATGAAGTTCACGCCGGAGGGCGAGCTGCTGCTGACCATCGGCAAGCAGGGCTACCGCTCCGACACCGGCGCGAACAACAGCGAGTACGGCTCGCTGCACGAGCAGGTCACGCACGGCGGCGAGCCGTTCAATTTACCTGCCGGCGTAGGCGTAGCAGCCTCCGGGGACATTTTCGTTGCCGACGGATACGCCAACTGCCGCGTACACCGCTTCACCGCGGACGGCGAGCACACGCTGTCCTGGGGCGAGCCGGGCACGGGGCCGGGCCAGTTCATGCTGCCGCACGGCGTCTGGGTGGACAGCCGGGGCCGCGTGCTGGTGGCCGACCGCGAGAACGACCGCGTGCAGGCGTTCACCCAGGACGGCGAGTTCCTCAGCGAGTGGCAGTCCGAGCTAATCGGGCCGGCCACTATGTGGATCAACGGCGACGACGTGGCGTTCGTGCCGGAGCACAACGGCGGGTTCTTCAGCGTGCTGACGCTGGACGGCGAGCGTCTGGCCCGCTGGGGCGGCGACCAGTACCGCTCCTGCCACGGCGCGGCGGGGGACTCGCAGGGCAGCGTGTACTTCGTGCAGCCGACCTCCGGCGAAGGCAGCACCGGCCGCCGGATCGTCAAGTACGTGCGCGCGTAAATTCACCACCAGGCCGCGAAGAGAAGACGTCATGCTCCAAACCGAACGAGTAGGCTCGCTGTTCGCCGACGCGAGGGGACTGTACGGCGACGCCCTGGAAATGCTCGACCAGGGGCGGCTGCGAAACGCCGCCGAGAAGGCATGGTGCGCCACCAAGCGGGCCACCGACGGGCTGATACTGGCCCGCACCGGCCGGGAACCGCGCACATCCGGCCAGACCATGCGTATGATCAGGCAACTGCGTCGTGAGGACCCGACCCTTGAGCCGCTGCGTATTTGTTACGGACTTCGCGAGTCATTCCTGCATGGCGCCTGTTTCTACGACGGTGTTTTGGAACCGGCGGAGGACATTATCGCCGACGTGCGGGAGACCATAGAGTACATCCGGGACGCCGAGGCAATGGCCGCGGGCTAGGGCGGCAATCTGCATCGGCCACGTTTGGGTTGCTCACTACCCTACGTGCCAGTGTAGGGTGAGCAGCGTCGAATCGTTGCCCACGGTTCGTGCGGAGTGAGTTCTACAGTGAACCGCAGAACGCCCTGAGCAACTCGACTGTCTTATCAACCCTATCCTCGAACGAGAGTCCACTTTGATTCTGAAGAATGCCCAGAATTGTGAAGTGGTTGTGGTAATCGCGCCAGGCATCAGCGTCATTATTGCTCGCTTCGAGGAGAGGATTAAGTGCTTGGTCGATATTCCAATCAGCTTGCTCGTAATTGGAACAAATCGTGCTGGGTTCGTTGGGAGCGAGCCGAGGAAGGCGGTTAGCTGCAAGAGTCTCGTTAAGACGGTCAATCACGTCGTCGCGTTGTGCCTCAGACAGTGGCGCAACAGGTTCGAGCGTGGGTGTAGGAGGACTGGAGCTACACCCACTTAGGGTTCCTGTAGTAGCGAGAATCAACAGAATGCCTGCCAGAGTTGGCACGCCGGATGTCACTCCCATACCCCCCAAGCCCCGTTACTCGATGGCGTAGAGCGTGCCGTCGCGGGAGGTGAGGTACAGCACGCCGTTGGCGATTACGGGCGCGGCGTCGATTCGCGCGCCGGTCTTGAACCGCCACGCGAGCTTGCCCGTCTCGCCGTCCACCGCGTACAGGTTACCGTCGGCGTCGCCAACGTAAACGGTGCTGCCGGCTACCGACGCGGACGCCAAGACCGGCGCGTCCGTGGCGTACTCCCACAACGGCTCGCCCGTCCCGGCGTCGAAGGCGAGCAACTCTCGCCCGTGCGAGCCGATGTAGAGCACGCCGTTGGCAATCACGGGCGTGCTGGAGAATCCACCGCCTCGGATGCGGTCGGCCCACACGAAGCCTTTCTGGGGCGGAAGGGAGTTGACCATTCCCCATATGAAGAGTTGTGTCCTGATCCACCTGGCGGACTTCTCGAACGGCACGATGCGCTTTCGCCAGTCCACGGCCCTTATTCCGCCGCCCTCGTCCGCCGAATACACCAGGTTGCCCAGCATGGCGGGCGAGCCGTTGGATATGCTCACCATCGAGTAGTCCAGCCGCAGGTTTCCGGTGTTGGTGTCCACTATGTGAAGCGTGCCGCTCTGCGACACCAGCGTCACCACGTCGTCGTTCACCGCGGGGGGCGTGAGAATCGGCGCCCTGGCGTTATAGGTCCAGCGTATGTCCCCGGTCAGCGCGTCGAAGGCGTAGAGCAGCGAATCGCCGGACCCGATATAGACTACGCCGTTGTGAATGGCGGGCGACGAGAAGATGTAGTTTTCCGTCTGGTACATCCACAGCTCCTCGCCGCTGTAGCGATCGAGTGCGTAGAACTTGCCGTCGCGCAGCCCGTAGTACACAATCCCGCCCGCGACGGCGGGCGAGGAGTTGACCGGCCCGGTGGTCTTGCGCTCCCAGATGAGTTCGCCGCTTGCCTCGTCCAGCGCCACGACCCGCCGGTCTCCGGTGGTCAGGTACAGCGTGCCGTCCACCACAGCGGGTGACGAGAACAGTGGGCCGTCGGTGTCGAACCGCCACTTCAGGTTGCCCGCCGGCGTGGCGTTGTCATCCGCCACCAGCCCGGAGTGCAGGTGGTCGCGCTGGAACATCGGCCAGTTGCCCGGCGTGGACGCGGCGCTCACGTTGGTGGAGGCGGGACCCTGGAAGCGGGTAGTGCCGACGTTCACCAGTGTGATCCAAGCCACTAACGCGATCACCACCGCGGCTACTATGCCGTAGCGGAACCTCTTGCGCCACCGCCGCACCGAAAGCACCCTGGCGACGATGCTGGCGCCCTCCTCTTCGGTCACGACCGACGCGCCGCCAAGCCTGGACCAGCACTGTCCGCAGCGCGTCGAGCGCGGGTCGTTGGTGTGCGCGCAGTAGGGGCATACGATTACGCCGCTTTCCTGTGTGTCTCTTTCTTCTGTCACCATCTCCGTCCCCGGTCAGAAGGCGCGCGTCGCGCCTCTCTTGCGGCTTCGAGACTATCCGGCAACCCGTTCACCACCCCCATCCTAACCTTCCCCCTGCGAGGGGGAAGGGACTTATCGGATAGACTCTAAGTATCCACTCGATTCAGTTCTCATTCGTGGTTGGTAAACTCGCCGTTCGCGGCCACTCGTCTCCGCCGCAGCCTCCGCGCCGCCAGCAGCACGACCAACAGGGCGATGCCCGCGGCGACCGCGCCTATCGTTACGTACTCGAAACGCTCTCGTATCAGCTCCTCTACCGATTCGCCGTACAGCGCTATCAGCACGCCCACGGCCATGAAGCGCAGCCCCCGGCCCACCAGCGCGGCGAGCACGAAGCCTCTCAACTCCATGCCCATCACGCCCGAAAGCACCGTGAACACCTTGAACGGTATCGGCGTTATCGCGGACGCGATGACTGCCCAGGCGCCGTACCTGCGGTACATCCGCTCGGCGGCGTCCACCTTGTCCGCCGACGCGAACCTGTGCAGCAGCGGCCTGCCGAAGCGGATGCCGAGCCAGCGACCGGCGACCGCTCCCACCACCGATGCGGCGGTGCATAGCCCGGCCAGCCAGATGGCGGCTTCGGGCTGGCGAATGCCAATCGCGATGAGCAGCGGGTCCGGCGGCACCGGAAAGAACACCGACTCGCTCATCGAGACCAGCACCAGCGCGACAACCGCCGCGCCGCTGTCGGCGAAGTCCAGCGTCCAGTCCGCGAGAGCGTGCAGCCAGTCCAACATGGGCCGGGTTTCTCAGCAGAAGCGCTGTCCGCGCCACCGTTATTCCGGCCCCCGAGCCGGAACCTCGGCGGCCACGCCGCCCCTACAGGCCCGCAAGCTCCAGCACGCGATCGACGTTCGACGGATCGGCGGCGGACACCCCATCGTCGATCTCCTTGACCACGCTAACCACGGCGTCGTTCACAGGCGTTGGCACGCCGACCTCTCGCCCCATCCGCGAGATGAAACCGTTCATGTGCTCCACCTCGGTCTTGCGTCCCTTCGCCACGTCCTGGCCCATCGACGACTTCCAGTCGCTGCCGCCGCGCCCGCCGCGGAACTTGGCGTCAAGCTCCTCCATCACGTCGCCCTCGTCCGCGCGCGCCCACACCTCGGCCTCCACGCCGCTGATGCTCTCTACGCGCACGTTGTGGGCCAGCCCCACCTGGGCGGACTCCTTGCATATCTGCACCTGGATGCGCCGCGCCCCCGCCATCGCGGACAGGCCGCCGGAGCCGAGACCGGTCATGCCCTGCATCGGGTTGCCGGATGCGTTGGTGGTGAGCTTGGACCACCGCTCGCCCCAGATGTTGTTGGTGGCCTTGGCGCCGTCTATGCAGCTCACCATCTCCACCAGCTCCTCAACGCGGGGCGTTATCTGGCCGTGGTGCTCGCCGATACGGAACACGTCGTGGCCCCGGTCGCGCCCCGGCTGCCCGCCGCGCGTGACGTGGCCCGGCTCCCACAGCGCGACCGTGATGCCGGACATGACGCACGGTATCTCGCGCTCGTAGCCCACGATGGACGCGATGAGGCGGTCGTTCATGCAGTTCTGGGAGCTGACTATCGCGCCGGTGGGGGACAGGAACCGCTTGAGGAAGTGCGCCCCCCACTCGGTGTCGTAGGACTTCAGCGCCAGGAAGGCGTAGTCGAACCTCTTGTGAAGCTGGTAGGCGTCGGCCAGATGAACGGCGTTGACGACCACGTTGAAGTCGCCCTGGGTGCCCGACACGTTCAGGCCGGACTCGTTCATGGCGTCCACGTGGGCGCCCCACATGTCGATCAGCGTTACGTCATGCCCTTCGCGGGTGAGAAACGCCCCCAAGTAGCTACCCACCGCGCCCGCGCCCAGAATGCCTATGCTCTTGCTCATTGCTCTGTCCTCGCTTGGTGAACCCTGATGTCGAACTCGTATGCTGCGCCGCCGCTCGCCGCCCTGGCGACATGGCTCCATACTGGGCCGTCGGAACTGCCGACCGGCAGGGACACCGGCTCGCCGAACTCGTCCGCGACCTCGAATGTCTCCCCGTCCATCACCACGCTCAGCCCGCGCGCCGGTCCCACCCCCGCTGCCTCGGCCAGGTCGCGCAGCGCGGCCTCCTGCTCCGCGAAGATAGCGTGGGCCTCCGCCACGCTCACCTCCTCGAATCTGATAGCGTCGCCCGGCATGGCCTGGGCCAGCCGGCCGATGTCCACGCTCACCACCGTCGCTATCTTGGCGTACCCTCCGGTCGTGCCCCTGTCGGCGAGCAGGACGATTGGCAGCCCGTTGCCCGGCACCTGGACCGCGCCGAGCGACGTCCCGTCCGACACGATGTCGGGGCCGGAAATGTGCTCGATTGCGGGGCCGTCCAACCTGTAGCCCATCCTGTCCGATTGCACCGAGACCTTGTACTCGGAGCCCAGCAGCGTCTCGACGCCCTCGTCGGTGAATGCCCCGCTCTGCGGGCCTAACACCACACGGATGCGGTGGTCGTGGCCGTATTCCGGTATCGTGAAGGAACCGGGCAACTCCACGTCGTCAAGCCCGTCCTCACCCGGCCCGCCCAGCGTCTCCAATTCGTCGCCCGCGCGGAGCGGACGCCCGCCGAGTCCCCCGAACTCTCCCTTGAGGTAGGTGGACCGGCTGCCCATCAGGCGCGGCACGTCTATCCCGCCGGCTACCGCCAGGTACGCCCGCATACCGTCGCGCGCGCCCTGGAAGCTGAGGACGCTTCCCTCGGGCGCCCGGACTCGCCGCCAGTTGGGGACGGCCTGCCCGTCCAGCATGGGCGCGAGGTCCGCGCCCGCGATGGCGAACCAGGTGTCCGCGCCGAAACGCACGCGCGGGCCTAGCACGGTCATCTCCAGGCCGGCGTCGCCGTCGTCGTTGCCCGCGAGCAGGTTCGCCGCCCGGAGCGCGAAGGCGTCCAGCGCGCCCGACACCGGCACTCCGTACCGCTGGAATCCGTAGCGGCCCCTGTCCTGCACCGTGGTTAGCAGGCCGGGCTCGACTATCTCAAGCGTCGCGCCGCTCAGCTTGCCGCCTCCGTTTGGACGTCGTACTCGCCCGCCTCCACGCTCTCCCGGATTTCGACGTAGCGCGCCTCGGACTCCAGGGGCACGAACCGGATGTAGTCCCCGGCCCGGAGCACCGCCGGTTGCTCAGCCGTCTCGTCGAACAGCCGCAGCGGAGTGCGCCCTATCAGTTGCCAACCCCCGGGACTGGCGACCGGGTACACGCCCGTCTGGCTCTCGGCTATGCCCACCGAGCCGGCAGGAATCTCCAGCCTGGGAGACTCGAGGCGGGGCGTCGCCAGCCGCTCGTCGAGACCGCCCAGGTAGGGAAAGCCGGGGCTGAATCCCATCATGTAAACCAGGTAGTCGGCGCCGGAGTGGAGCTCCACCGCCTCGTCGGTCGTTAGTCCGGCATTCTCGGCCACGAACTCCAGGTCAGGCCCATACTCGCCGCCGTACAGCGTCGGCAGCAGCACGACCCGCGGCGTGGAGGTCACGCGGTCGCCTGTCTCGCTCAGCAGCGAGCGGAGGTTGCTCTCGAGCTCCGGCCAACTCGTCCTGACGGGGTTGTAGTACACCAGCAGCGAGCGGTAGGTGGGCACCAGGTCGTACACGCCGGCCACGCCCGCTGACTCGATGGCGTGCGCCAGGTCGTGAACGCGCCGGTTCACTTCGGGATCAATGGCGTCGCCGAACTCGACGATGAGCGCCTGGTCGCCGCACGGGAGCAGGGCGGGGGACTCTTGCATCACACTATCTGGCCGACCGGCGTAATCTCGACTCCCGCCTGGGTGAGGCCCTGCTTCAGCGCGCGGGCCATGTCCACCGCGCCGGGCGTGTCGCCGTGCAGGCACAGGCTGTCCGCGTGCACCTCGATAACGTCGCCGTTGATGGCGGTCGCCTTGCCCTCGGTGACCATCCTGATACTGCGCTCCAGAACCTCCTCGACGTCGTGGATCACCGAGCCGGGCTGCGAGCGCGAGACGAGCGTGCCGTCGGGGTTGAGCGCGCGGTCGGCGAATATCTCCCGCGCCACCCTGAGACCCATGTCCTGCGCGATGTCTATCCACCTGGACCCTGCCAGCGCCAGGATTATCAGGTCCTCGTCCACCTCCAGCACCGCCTCGCAGATGGCGCGCGCCAGCGGCTCGTCGTTGACCGCTTTGTTGTACATGGCGCCATGGGGCTTGACGTGCTGGAGCTTCTTCGACTCGGTGAAGGCCGTGAGCGCGCCTATCTGGTACACGACGTCGTTCCTGGCCTCATCCGGCGTGACCGACAGGTCCCTGCGCCCGAAGCCGTTCAGGTCCGGGTAGCTCGGATGCGCGCCTATCGCCACGCCCTGCTCCTCGGCCAGCCGGACGGTGTGGCGCATCCACATCGGGTCGCCGGCGTGAAAGCCGCAGGCCACGTTCGCGGACGTTATGTGCTTGATAACATCCTCGTCATAGCCCATCTTGTGCATACCGTAGCTCTCGCCCATGTCACAGTTGAAATCGATTCGGTTCGCCATCTCAGGAGGTCTCCTTGCGTCGGTTGGTGCGGGGTCAGGTTCAATTATAAAGGTTTGAGCGTGGGCGCGCCAACTTCACGCGAGGCTGCGCCGGAATGTCGGGCGCGCCAAAATCCATCATTCCGCCTGCTCTGCGCTTGTTCGCGCGTGTGATAGAATGTTGTCGCAACAATTTCTCGGCGCCGCCTGCGGCGCGTCCGAAAGAGGTCCGCTCACATGAACCGCCTTTTCATCGCACTACTGCTGACCTGCCTGGCCGCCGCCGCGTGGGGCTGCGCCGGTGAAACCCAGCCCGATTCGGGCGCGGGGCAGACGGTAGTGCAAGCCGAACAACCCGCCACGGGCGACGCCTCTTCCGGCGGCGCTTCTTCCGGCCAGAGCCAACAGGCGTCGTCGGAGTCCAGGGAGGACGATGACGATTCGGAACACGACGACAACGGCGACTCCGGCGAGCATAGCTCCGAAGACAAGGACGACGACTCGGAGCACGATTCCAAAGACGACGCAACCGTGAGCCGCACCAACCCCGGACTCATCGGAACGGGCTTCGACGCCGGCCGCAACGAAGCCCTTTTCGACGCCCAGCCCCTGGACGCCGTGACCTGGAGCGTGGAGCCTACCATATCTTTTGGCGCGCTCGACGCTCAGGGCACGCTCGATGAAGGCGTCGAGCTCTTCAACCCGATGGTTGACGGTGACGGCGCGGGCTTCATCGTTTACTACAAGGACCTCAGAGAACCGCTGGCCCTGCTGCTGCCCGACCTCGGCCCCATGCACGTGTGGGAAAGCTATCACACCATCGCACCGATGGAGCACGAGTTCGAGGGGTCGTCGTTCACCATAAGGGCCTACTCGCCGCTCTTCATGGACGTCGGCCCGGACGACCTCGTGATTCGCGTGTTCGGCTACGACGCGGACGGCGCGGACGCGCTGTTGGCCGTCGCGCCGGTAGGCTCGCAGTAGCGCGTCCACGACGTCGCGCGGGGGCTGATTCGAGGTCAGAGTGTTGGGCGAAGGCCACCCTCAGGCCGGCGGACGCACCGGCTTGGTAACGGCGGTTGACGCCACCTTGGGACCCCAACTCGGCATGACGCCGCACATCGTGTTCTCTTCGCCGCCCGCGAACACCACCAGCACGTCGTCCGGCGACTCCACCAGCGACACCATGCGCTCGTCGTCGGGCTGCGGCGCTCCTTTGACATGGCCGGAGCGTCTCAGGTCGGCTATCGAGCGCGCCAGCTTCGGGTACAGCGCCTCGCGGAAGTCGGCCTTGCTCCAGCCCGTCCAGGTCTCGCTGTCGCCGGAAACCACCACCGCGACCTCGCCGCGCCGCACGATGGCGGACTCGTCGCCCGTGGAGCCGACGGTGGACATCGACGTACCCATTGAGGACGCCACGTCGGCCACCGACTCGATAACAGCCGCCGGGTCGCCCGTCGTCCGCACCTGGCGCGGCGCCTCGCACGCGAACACCGTCACCGCGCTGTCCTCGCGCGCGAAGCCGCGCTCCACGTGGAGCGGGTTCCAGTGGGTATCGTTCTCGGCCTCGGCGATGCAGTAGCTGTACTTGCCGGGATGACCCAGGATGCTGCGGTCGAACAGGCCCGGCACCGCCGCGCAGGCGTTCATCAGGATGAGCCGGATCGAGCGCCCGATGGTGGCGTTGGCGCGGTTTCCGGGGCCGAACAGGTTGTTGCGCGAGTTGATTCCAAGCCGGCGGGTGACCGGCCCGTTGACTATGACCAGAATGCCCGACCCTCCCAGGCTGGAGGACGGCCCGACCAAGTTGAAGACCGGATCGAGCATGGCCTCGCAGGCCGCCAGCACTATCGGAAAATGCTCCGGCAGGCATCCGGCCATCACCGCGTTCGCTGCGGCCTTGCCCACCGTCACCTCGCGCCTGCGCTCCGGCACGCCGCCCAGCACCTCGTCCTCCGGCCGGCCGGCGTAGTCCAGGAACGACCGCACGCGCCCCACCGTGGGCGGGACAACCGGCAGCCCGTCGGTCCAGCCCAGGTCGTAGAGGCGCTCTATCGCGTCGACGGGATCGTCGAACTCTATGGTCTGGAGGTCGGCGTCCGTGTCGTTCATAGTCACCCCCCATCCCCGTATCGAGTACGGGGCAGGCTCTAACCTTCCCCCATCGAGAGGGAAGGGATTCTTGGCGCGGCCTAAGCGAAAAGCGGCGTACCCTCGAGGTAGCCGACTTCCACCAGCCTGGCGCGCGGCTCCACGCGGGCCAGCTCTTCGCGCACCGGCATCATCATCTCGTCGGTGGTCATGTCCTTTGTCATGGGCGGCATCCAGTTGTCGTGGTGGCCCAGGTACAACTCGCGCGGCCGCAACAGGCCCGCCATGCGTCCCACGAAGTTGGCCAGCGACCCCTGCAACGGTTCGCCGTCCACGTTGGGCCTGCCCGCCATCGCCACTATCGCGACGTCCGGGCGCAGGTCGCTCACCACGCGCGTCCAGCAGCCTGAGGTGTCGTGGTAGAAGATTGAGCCGTAGGGCGTCTCGATGACGTAGGCGATTGCCCCGCCGTGGGTGTCGCTGCCGATGGCGGGTCGTCCGTGGACCGAACGGTGCGCCTCCGAGAGCGCCTCCAGCCGCCTCTCCATCTCGTCGGCGTCAACGACCGGCCAGCGTTCATCCTCGGTGAGGCAGTACTGGCCGACCACCACGTCGCCCGGCGCGTGGGAGCTCGCGGTCCAGATGCAGGAGTGGAGGCTGGGGTAGGTCCGCACCGTCACGCTGTCGGACAGCCGGAAGTGCTCGCCGCCCTGCGTCCGCCATAGCTGCGCGGCGGGGACACCCTCGTCGCGCATGATTCGCGCCGTCTCGGTCGAGCCGATAACCGTAGCGCCGGTGTTCGCCGCGATGACCTCCGCGCCCGCGATGTGGTCGAAGTGGCTGTGGCCCACCAGCACGTAGTCCGCCGCGTCTATCTCGTCCACGGTGATGCCCACCGGCGGCGCGCCGGCCACCCTGTCCACGTAGGCGTCCAGATACAGCGTCAGGTCGTCGATGCGAAGCCTGAACGTCGCGCAGCCCAGCCAGTCGAGTGTTACCGCCATGCCGCGCCTCTAGTCGACCAGAATCCGCTCGATGGTCGCGGTGGGAAATATGGCCATCAGCCGCGCGGGCGCGCCGGACTTGTTCACGAATCCGTGCTTTACGCCCGCCGGGGCGAGCACGGTCTGTCCCGGCTTGACCGGCACCACGTCGTCGCCCAGCACCGCCTCCAACTCGCCTTCGAGTATCACCATCGCCTCTTCCGTAGGGTGAATGTGGGTGGCTACCGACGAGCCGGCGTCCAGCGTGAGATCGCCTACGCTCAGCGAGTCTGCGCCCTTGGTGCCGTCCACGATTGCCCAGCGCCGGGTGCCGGGAGAAAGCTCCTCCTCATTCACGTCGTCGATGTTCAGTATGGGCATGGCGACACGTCCTCCGAAAGCCTGGTTTTCGCCCCGCCAAGACAGGGCCGAGACTGCGCGCAATTGTATCACGAGAGGGCCGATCTCCGCAGCCGCGGTTGACATCCAGGCGACACATGACATAGCCTTGCGCGCGAACAATCACCCGCGGCCGCGCTCCCTATTACTGAGACAAAGAGAGCGTTCCGCAACCCTAATGGAGGTCGTCGAATGGCTTACGAGTTCAATCACGTTCACCTGAAAGCGCCCGACCCCGAAAAGACCGCCAACTGGTACGTCAAGGCGTTCAACTTCAAGATTGTCAGCGACACCGTGAGGCAGTTCGGCGACCGCTTCATCCGTTGCGAGACCGCCGACGGCATCGTCGTGAACATCTCCGGCGCGCGCACGGCGGAGCAGATGGGCGGCGGCGACGCCACGCCGCACTGGGGACTGGAGCACTTCGGAATCGAAGTGGACGACATGGACGCGGAGATAGCCAGGCTGGAAGGGCTTGGCGCGGAGCTGATGGAGGGGCCGATCCAGTCCGCACCCAACATGCGCATCGCCTTCATCAAGGCCCCGGACGACGTCCGCATCGAGTTGCTCCAGCCCTCCTAAAACTCACACGCACGCCCACACTCTGGCCCACGCTCTGGAAGGAATAGGTGTCTCAAATGCCCAGACAGGTTTTCGTCCCTTTCCCGAACAACAAGCCCAGCGGGTTTTCCCCCGCCACCCGTGTCGGCAACCTAGTCTTCGTCTCAGGCCAGGTGGCCGCGGACGAGAACGGCGACCTGGTGGGCAAGGGCGACGCCCGCGCCCAGGCCGACCAGTGCTTCCGCAACGTGGAGGCCGCGCTGAACGCCGCGGGCGCAACGCTCGACGACGTCGCCAAGATAACCTGTTTCCTCGTCAGCCTGGACGACTACGCCGCCTACGCCGCAGCGCGCCTCGCGGTGTTCCCGGAGAACGGCCCCGCCAGCAGCACCGTGATGAACACCCACCTGGTCAGCCCCGACTACCTCGTGGAGGTCGAGGCGATTGCGGTGGTGGAGTAGCGCCTCGCAAGATGGAGCAAGACTGCATCTTCTGCAAGATTCGCGATGGCGAGATCCCCAGCGACGTGCTGTACCGCGACGAAAGCTGCTTCGTCATCCGGGACATCGCGCCCAAGGCGCCGGTGCACCTGCTCGTCATACCGACCGAGCACTTCACGTTCCTGTCGAACCTGGACTCCGGCTTCCACGCCACGCTGGGCGCGATGTTCGAGACCGCGCACCTGGTGGCCGGGCGTGAGGGCGTGGATGGAAGCGGCTATCGCCTCATCATCAACCAGGGCGCGAACGCGGGCCAGATGATCGACCACCTGCACCTGCACGTGCTAGGGGGCCGCGCGCTCGGCGGAATGGGCTAGCACGGCGTGCAGACTACGCTGCCGCGCTGCGTGGCGTCGCGGCTCGATGCTCTGCCAGTGGGGCTGCGGGATCACGTCGAGCGCGTGAGGGACATCGGCCGGCGGCTGGCGCTGCGCCACGGTGTGGACGCGGAGCTCGTCGATCTGGGTCTTGCCGCGCACGACCTGGCCCGCCACCTGGACGATACCGAACTCGTCCGGCGAGCGGAGGCGCTTGACATCGCACCCAGCGCGGTGGAGCGGAGCCTGCCGGTGCTGCTGCACGGCCACGTGGCCGCGGCCGAGCTAGAGCGCGACGGGATGACCGACACTCGCGTGCTGGAGGGCGTGCGCTGGCACACCACCGGACACAGGGGAATGGGCGACGTAGCCAAGATCGTGTTCCTGGCGGACAAGCTGGACCCGCAGAAGGCGGGCCGCTACCCGTTCCTGCCCGAAATCCAGGATCTGGCACGCGACAGCCTGGACGCCGCGCTGCTGCGCTTCCTGGAGCTGTCCACCGCCGACCATCTGAGGCAAGGCCGGCTCATCCACCCCAAATCAATCGAGTTCCGCAACGGGCTGCTGCTCGCGGCCTCAGAGCACACCGGGACACTTCAGGCGACTTCCCACAGGTAACTGTTCCAAGCAAGCGGCGAAGGCGGCAGTCCCCTCTCCCAAGACTGGGAGAGGGTTAGGGTGAGGGTTGAGGGACGGGCCTACACCGGCATGGTGCGTCCGGTGTGGGCGCGGCCCAGCACGGCGGCGGACTCGCCGCTGCGACCGGTGGCGCAGACCATGACGCCCTCGTCGATCATGGCGCGGACGTTGTCGTCGTTCACCGCGTTCAGGAAGTAAAGCCCCGCCGCATCGCACGCCGCCTTCACGCGCTGCCGCGCCGCCTGCATGTCGGCCGGGTAGGGCGGGTCGTGGGCGTCGGCGTAGCCGAGCGACATTCCCATGTCGCCGGGGCCCCACTCGGCGAATGAGATGCCGGGGACGCGGGCGGTGTCCTCGCAGTTGGCCAAGGCGCGCTTGTTCTCGATTTTCAGGCCAAGCAGCAGCTCGCCGTCCGGGTTGAGCGGCCAGGGGTCGGCTTTCGCAAGGTAGTCGCCGACGCTCAGACCCCACACCTCGGCTGCGGACGCCTGCCCGCCGCCGCCGCGTCTGCCCTCGCAGAGCGAGTCGCCCACTCCCAGCGTGTTGAACGGATAGCGGCACGCCTCCACGAACGCCCGCACCGCGCCAGGAGTCTCCGCGTGGCACAGCAGCACGCCGTGGACGCCCCGCGCGAGCGCCTGCCGGAACATCCAGGCGTTGGCGCGCACCACGTCCTCGCTTGAACCGTCCAGCGGCAGCGTTACCACAACAGCAGGAGTGCGGTGGCCGCTGTTGGTGGGGCCGCCGTCGACCAGACCGCGCATGAACTCGGCCAAGCCGCGCATGTCGAAGGCACCGTGCTCCATCTCGACGGCGATGTAGTCGGCCCAGGTGTGGGCCATCGCCCGGCCGCCCTCGTAGGAAACGTCATGCGTTCCCGTGTAGTAGATGGGCTGGCCCTGTTCCAGGAGCTCTATCGCCCTGTTGACTCGCTCAGCCATTGAGTACGCTCCATAGTTGGCGGAATTTCTTTGTAGTCCCTTCCCCCTCGATGGGGGAAGGTTAGGATGGGGGTGATAGACTGCCTCAACTACCTCGCAGGCTCCACCGTCTCGATGCTCGCCGTAATCTGCCCGTCGTCCACCCGCAGGCGGGCGATGGTGCAGGGCACCATGAACGAGGCGTAGCCCTGCCCCGGATTGACGAACAGCACGCCGTCCCGCTCCTCGTTGATCGGTACGTGGAAGTGGCCGAACACTATCGCGTCCACCGGCTCGGGAAAGTCGGGCAGCAGCTCCTCGAGGGGGAACTCCGGCCCGCCCCAGGAAGGGTGGGTGACGCCGATGCGAGCGCCCTCGATTTCGAGCACTTCCACGTAGGGCAGGGAGCGCCGCACGTCCACCTGGTCCGAGTTGCCGTGCACCACGACGGCCCGCTTGGCGCAGCGTCTCATCCCGTCCACCACTCCCATGTAGGTGAAGTCGCCGCAGTGCAGCGCAACGTCCGCCTGCTCCACCGCCTCGCGGATGCCGGGATGCACATCCGACCACTCTCGGCAGTGGGTATCGCCGATGGCGACTATGTCAACGGCCATCTACAGGCCGCCGGATTCCCAAAGCTCGGAGAACTTGAGCGCACGCGGACAGTGGCCGTAGGACTCCTCGATCTCCACCACGATGCCCTGGAGCACCTTGGAGTTGTCGTCCGGGTTGCTGACCTCCAGCTCGACCTCGAGTTTACGCAACTCGTCTCCGCTGATGATGCGCACCCTGCCGTTCACCCTCACCGTCTCACGGACGCCAGGAATGAAGAACACCAGCCCCACGTGCGGGTTCTCGTTCATGTTGATGTACGACTGGAACAGCCGGTTGCCGGCCACGTCCGGCACCAGCAGCGTCGAGTCGTCCAGAATCTTAACGAACCCCGGCTTGCCTCCCTTGGGCGAGGCATCACAGCTTCCGTCGCCGGAACTCGTCGCCATCACCAGGAACGGAGATAGTGTGATGAATTCCTTCTCCCGGTCGCCCAGGTAGCCTTTCACCTTGGTGGTCGCGCGGCCCTTTGGAAAGCCGAACTCGCGGGTGAACTTGTTGTCGAACACGGTCTCGATGTCTTTGACTTCTACCATTGCCTCGCTCTCTTCCTTTCATTGTGTCTCCTCTCCCTTGATGGGAGAGGATTAAGGTGAGGGTGAAGGTCCCCGGCGCACCGCCGTCAAGACTTGCGGTTTCGCTGGTGCATTCCGATGTACCCCACCACCACGCGGTTGCGCTCGTCGTCCCACGCGAACGCTATCCTGATGGTGTTTTGCGGATCGTGGCTCGTGCCCTTGCCCAGGTGTGGGCTGAGATCGTAGGTTCTGCCTTCCCAGGTGGTGGTGTACCACTGCTCGAACTGCTCCCGCGTTATCTCGGTCTGGCTCGCCTTGTATGACCAGCCGGGGCACGCCTCCTTGAGCAGCTTGTCGAAGTCCGGCGAACCGCCCGGATTGGCTCGGCGGTAGTGGTAGTCGGTGGCGAGCCACGCCAGCGCGTCAAACACCTCCTGCGGCTTCTGGAACGGGCTGCGCTTGTCCGACTTGGAGTTGAGGGCGACAGCCAGCCGGTCGGGAAACAACTTCTCCGCACGCGCTACTGCGTCTCTCACTGTCCTCGGCTCGCTCTGCTCGCCGGCCGGAAGTCCCGCCTCGTCCATCCTGGCAGACACGCCCGCGAGCCGCCAAATTCGGACGGTCTCCCTGCTGTCCGAAAGCTCGGCGTCGAGCCTGGCAATCTCTGATTGAAGCGCGTCCCGCTCCGCTGCAAGGTCGGCCCTCTCTTTGGCCACGTCCTCGTACTCGGCCTGCCGCTCCCTGTCGGTCAGGCGCAGGCGCTCGACCTCGCCCCGCAGTTCCTCGACCTTCTCTCTCAGTTGGTCATCGCCGGACTCTGCCGCATCCTCCTCCGGTTGGTCGTCCAGTGCGTCTTCGAAGAGCGGCCGGTCCATCAGTTCGCGCCATCTCGCCGCGACTTCCAGTATCCCGTCCTCGGCCGCCAATCGCTGCGGCGCTCGCTCCGACTCCTCGGCCCTGGTGCCCGCCTGCGGCCTTATGGGGCTGTACTCCTCCAGCCTTCCCAACAACTCATCCACGATACCGAGAGCTTCGTCAATCAGCCAGACCTTGAGAGCGGCCTCGTCGGCCCAATCCGACACCTGTGAGTGCAGGTCCAGATAGACAAGCTCCCCTTCGTAGTCCTCAAGCGCCTTTTCCGCCCGCGCCGCAAAGGCCGTGGCCGCCGCATCGGCCGCCCTCCTGACTCTCGTGACGTCCAGTTCTATGACCGCGTCCACGAAGTGCAGGACGTCCTGCCAGTCGGAAGCGTTCGGGTCCATGCCTTCGAGCTCCTCGAGAAACTCGAGCAGCAGGGGAGACGTGATTTTCTTGACAGGGCCGTCGGTGTACACGCCCCTTCCCGACACGAAGCAGATCATCAGGGCGGCGTCACGTTCATTCAGGTCTTCCACCTGGTCCACGATGAGTTCAACGTTGGCGTCATCCAGATCCCTGGCCAACCAAGGTATGTCCTCATCATCGGCCGAGCCTACCACCATCCCCCCGTTTAGTAGGTGTTCCGTAACCACGTCCCTTAGCTCCGGCTCAGACTCCGCCCATACGCCGAGCAACGCCGCCGCCAAGGCGACATTGTCGTCGTCGAGGGCGTCCAGAATCGGCTCCGTCAGCCAGGTGACGGGCGCCTTGCTGGCGTGCTGAAACTTGTTCACCCTGACACTGCTGTCCAGGGCTCTATCGAGAGCGTTGCGCGCTCCGTTGGAGGCCTGCTTGCGGAACTCAAGCGTGCGTCCAACGAGCGATTCGGCGTACTCCGTACCGGTGCCAACCACGAGGTGGCCGAGCCCTGCCTTTCGACCGGCTGCGTTAGCGGCCATGTTGACCTCCCTGAAACTAGCCTATATGCGCCGCCGTTCGCAGTCAAGACCAGACCCAAAAGGCAGAGACATTCCGGTTCGAGCACGCTGAGGCGCTACCAGTCGGTCGGAGAGCGCATTACAATTGGAGGGGATGCGGAAACGTAGCGCCGCCGCCACGCAACCGCGTGCCGGACTTGAGACTGATCGAGGAACATTCGACATGGCCGTACTTGGACGCAAGAAGACGCGGCTGGCCGTTTGCGGAATCGCTGCGATGATGCTCCTGCTGCTGGCGCTAGGCTGCGGCGGCGGCGACACGCCCGCAACTCCCGCCACCGATGCCCCGGCGTCTGGCGTGGACCAGTCCGAGATGGCCCGCGCCGGAGAGACGCTGTTCAATCGCAACTGCTCCACCTGCCACGGCCTGGGAGCCGTGGGCACAAATCAGGGCCCGCCGCTGCTGGACCGCGTGTACCACCCCGGCCACCACCCCGACGCCAGCTTCCGCAACGCGGTGCGAAACGGGGTGCAGTCACACCACTGGAACTTCGGCGACATGCTGCCTGTCCCCGGCCTTTCGTCGGAAGAGGTCGAGGAGGTCATCTGCTACGTCCGCCAGACCCAGCGCGAGATTGGCCTGTTCGAAGGCAGCGCGTACTCCACCGTGTGCTGACCGCCCGCCGCCCCGGACGGGTCCTCTGTCCCAATCCCGCATTGGCAACTTTTCAGGCCATTGTGCGATAATGATTGTGCGGAATCCTCCATTATTCGGTTCCCATTGGCCTCGCAGCTATTGTTCTAACCACGCTTTGCCACCCACACCTCGGAGCACACGCCAATGACCTCGGAACGCCACACACGACCATCACCCTCAGCGACCGCTCACCCCAACGCGCCCCAGGTGCACGGCTCACCGAACGGCGAACCCATCGCCATCGTAGGCATGGCCTGCCGATTCCCCGGCGCGGAGGACCTGGATTCCTTCTGGCGATTCCTGCTGGAGGGGAGAAACGCGATCACCGAAGGCGTCCCAGGGTCGGGCGAAGGACGACTGGGCCGGATTATCCGTGACCCCAACGTCCAAAACGACGCCTGCCGATATGGGGCATTCGTTGACGACATAGATATGTTCGACGCCTCGTTCTTCCGCATCTCGCCGGTGGAGGCGGAACTCCTGGACCCCCAACAGCGCATGATGCTGGAGACGAGCTGGCAAGCCCTGGAGGACGCGGGCATCGACCCCGCCAAGCTGGAGGGCAGCCGCACCGGGGTTTACACCGGCATCAGCAACGACGAGTACCGTATGCTCGTGGTGGAATCGAGCAGGCCCACCGAAGCCGCCGGCAGCCTCTACGCCCTCAGCGGCACCAACCTCAACGGCACCAGCGGGCGCGTCTCTTTCGTGCTGGGCCTCATGGGGCCGTCCAAGGCCGTTGACGCCGCCTGCGCTTCGGCCATGGTGGCGGTGAACGACGCAGTGGCCGACCTCCAGCAAGGCAAGGCGGACCTCGCCCTCGCTGGCGGCGTCCAGGCCATCCTGAACGGGCGCATCTACGAACTGCGCGCCGAAGCGATGATGCTCTCCCCGGACGGGCAGTGCAAGACCTTCGACGAGTCCGCCAACGGCTACGTGCGCGGCGAAGGCTGCGGCGTGGTGGCCCTGAAGAGGCTGAGCGACGCCGAAGCCGACGGCGACAGGATATGGGCCGTCATCCGGGGATCGGCGGTCAACAACGGCGGCACCAGCATGGGGCTGACCGTGCCGCACACGCCCGCGCTGATACAGGTGATGGAAACCGCGCTCTCGGACGCGGGCGTCCTTCCCTCGGAAGTTGACTACGTGGAAGCGCACGGCACCGGAACCGCCGTGGGCGACCCGGTGGAACTGGACGCCGTGGCTGACGTCTACGGGAAGGAGCGCGACACCGACCGGCCGCTCCTGATGGGATCGGTCAAGACCAACATCGGCCACCTGGAGTCTGCGGCCGGAATCGCCGGGCTCATCAAGGCCGCGCTGACCGTCAAGACGGGCGTGATACCCAGGCACCTGCACTTCGACAACCCCAACACAAGGTTCGACTGGGAAAGCCAGCCGCTCGAAATAACCTCCACCATGACGGACTGGCCGCGCCGCCCACAACCCCGCCTGGCGGGGGTCAACTCGTTCGGCATTACCGGCACGAACGCCCACATCGTGGTAGAGGAGTACCGCCCCGATTACGCCGCGGACGGCCAGAAAGACGGACAGGAACCGGCCCCGTCGGGTTCCGCGCGGCCCGTGGCCCTGTCGCTCCCCCCGTCCGTGTCTGACTCGCCGCCCGCGGACGAAGAGTTCGCCGCCCGTCCAACTCGATTCCTGCCGATGTCCGGCAAGTCGGACGGCGCGCTCAGAGACCTCGCCAGGCGGTATCTCTCCTGGCTAGACGAAGGCGCGGCAGCGCTTTCCGCCGATGGCGTCGCGTCCGGACCGCTGCTGTCCGATGCGTCCTGGACGGCCGGCGTCGGGCGCAGCCACTTCGACCACCGCGCGGGCGTGGTGTTCCACGACGCCGGGTCGTTACGGGAGCGGCTGAGCGAGCTGGCCGAGTCCGACGCCGGTGTTGAGCCGCGCGAGACCGGCAAGGTGGCGTTCGTCTATACCGGGCAGGGCAGCCAGTGGGTCGGCATGGGCAAGGCCCTCTACGAGACCGAGCCGGTGGCCAGGGCCGTCATGGACCGCTGCGAAGAGGTGTTCCGAGACGTGCGGGGCGCGTCCCTGCTGGACGTGATGTTCGGTCGCCCCGGCGGCAGCGGCGACCTGGGCGACACGGCGTGGGAGCAGCCCGCCCTCTACGCGCTGGGCTGCGCCCTGACCGCGCTCTGGGCGAGCGTGGGCGTCCGCCCCGACGTGGTGTTGGGACACAGCGTCGGCGAGATAGCGGCGGCGCACACGGCCGGCGTGTTCAGCCTGGAGGACGGTATGCGGCTCGCCGCCACGCGCGGCACCCTGCTGTCCGCGACCGAGCAGGGCGCTATGGCCGCCGTATTCGCGCCCCGCGAGCGGGTGGAGTCGGAAGTCCAGAACTTCAACGCCGCGTCCGCCGGCGTGGGCCTCAGCATCGCGGCGGACAACGGCGCGCAGGTGGTGGTCAGCGGCCCGGCCGAGGACATCGCGGACTTCGTGGAACGCTTCGAATCGGCGGAAGTCCGCGCGGTGCGGCTGAATACGACCCGCGCCTTCCACAGCGCGCTCGTGGAGCCTGCCCTGGACGACTTGGAAACCTTCCTGGATAGCGTGGAAGTAAGGCCCCCTTCCCTGGCCGTAGTCAGCAACGTCACCGGCAGGCCGGTGGACTCCGGCATGGCGTTGGACGCGGCGTATTGGCGGCGTCACGCCCGCGAGCCGGTGGCGTTCGCCAGCGGCGTCAAGGCAATGGCCGAGCTCAGCGTGGATCTCGTGGTGGAGATGGGGCCGCACTCGGTGCTCGGGCCAATGGCGACGATGGCCTGGCCCCAACCCACGCCTGACCAGGACGCTCCCCCGGCCCCCGCCGTGATTGCCAGCCTGCGAAGGCCGCCCAGGGACGGTTCTTCGCCGGACCCCGAGACCGGCTTCGTCGATGCGGTGGCGCAAGCATACGAGGCCGGGCTGGACATCGACTTTACCGGGTTGTTCGCCGGAGAATCGCGGCGTCGCGTCTCTCTGCCGGGCTATCCGTTCCAGCGCGAACGCTACTGGCTCCAGCAGTCCAACCGGCGCGGCGCGAGCGCGGGCCACCCATTGCTCGGCGTCCGCCACGAGTCCGCGCGCGGCGGCGTCACGTTTGAGGCGGAGGTATTCCCATCGGACCCGCCCTATCTGAACGACCACAAGGTCTTCGGGCGGCTCGTCGCGCCCGGCGCGCTCTACGGCGCGATGGCGGTTGCCGCGTCGCTCGCCGAGGGCAACGGCTCAATCGCAGTGGACGACATGCAACTCCACAGCCCCCTGGTCTTCTCGGATAAAGTGTCCGAGAACGGCGCGGGCGAAGAAGGCCGAAAGGTGCAGGTCTCCCTCGATGAAGGGGACCAGGCGTCGTCCCGCCGTGTGCAGTTGTTCAGCAGAGGGGCCGATAGCGAGTGGACGCTGCACATAGAGGCCAATGTGTCACTAGACGCCCCGGCGCAGGAAGCCGGCGCGCGGCTCGACCTCGAAGAGTTGACGTCCCGCCTGTCTCCGGCCGACGTGCCGGCCTACTATCGCGCCAAGTCCGCCACCGGAATCGACCTCGGCCCCCTCTTCCACACCCTGGGCAGAGTCTGGGCCGGGCCGGGCGAGGCCCTGGGCGAGATAATCTTGCCCGAAGCCGCCGGACGCAACCAGCTTGACGTACACCCGCTTTTGCTGGACGGCTGCTTTCAGATGGTGGGCCTCGCCCGCAACATGAGCGGCGCGCCGGGCGAAGCGACCTATCTGCCCTTCGGCTGGGATCGGCTGTGGCTGACCAAGAAGCTGCCGGACCGTATCCTTTGCCACGTTCGCATGAGCGATTCGTCGCAAGAAGCGGAAGCGGATTCCGACGCCACGCCGGAAGCGCTGAGCGGAGAACTGCGTATCTACGACACGAACGGAGTTCCCCTCGGTGGGCTGAGCGGCTACACCGTCAAGCGGGCCACGCGGGCCGCGCTGCTCTCGGCGGTCGAAGGCGTAGATGACCTGCTGTACCAGGTCGCCTGGCGAGACAGCGTTCTCCCGCCGGGGATTGAAGCCGCCAACTTCTTCCCAAGCGCAGGCGAGGTCGCGGCCGGCTCGCCGCTCTTCCCCGCCTATCTCTCGGACGCCGGGGTCGATCCCCAAAGCAGGAACGCCCTGCTGGCCGACCTGGAACGCTGGTCGTGGTCACGCGCGCTCGCCACGCTCGAGGAGCTTGGCTGGCGGCGAGCCCGGGGCGAAACCATAGACTCGGAAGAATTGCGGCAACGGCTGAACGTCCTGCCCGAACACGGCCGCCTCTTCCGCCGGATGCTGGAGATGCTCGCCTGGGCGGGCGTGCTGGAAGAGACCGGCGACGGCTTCACGACGCTGTTGGGACCGGAAGACCCGTTGCCCGAAAACATGCCGCGCGACCTCGAGGAGTTCGCCGACCGCATGGCGGCTCTCTACGCTCACGGCCAGACCGAGGTCGGGCTGTTCCGTCGCTCCGGCCGCGCGCTGGCCGGCGTGCTGCGCGGCGAAGAGGACGCCCTGACGCTGCTGTTCAGCAGCGGTGAACCGACGGCCGCCGACCTGTACCTGAAGGCGCCCGTGGCGCGCGCGGCCAACAGTATGCTGGCCGACGCCGTTCGGAAACTGGTGGCCCAACTGCCTGCCGACAGGCGGCTGAGAGTGATAGAAGTCGGAGCGGGCACCGGCTCGGCTACCGCGTCCGTGCTGCCGGAGCTACCCGAAGGGCGGTTCCAGTACATCTACACCGACATATCCGCCGGATTCTTCGCCGAGGCCGAGGCGCGGTTCGGCGACGGCGGCGGCTCAATCGAATACCGTCCACTGGACATCGAGCGAGACCCCATAGCGCAGGGGTTCGACCCTCACGGCTACGACCTGCTGATAGCCTCCAACGTGCTGCACGCCACCCGCTACCTGGGCGAAACCCTGGCCCACTGCGCCGACCTGCTCGCGCCTTCCGGCCACTTGGTCGCGCTCGAAAACCTGCGAGGGCTGGGCTGGATGGACCTCACCTTCGGCCAACTGGACGGCTGGTGGCGGTTCGCGGACGACATTCGCCCGCACCACGCGCTCGCCGGCCCCGACGTGTGGCGCAAAGCCCTCATCGACGCAGGTTTCGCGGGTGCCGAAGTGCTGGGCGTTGACGATTCCTACACCCACGAGATGCTGGACAAGGGCGTCATAGTGTCCCAGGGTCCGGCGCGGGTGACCGAACCCGCCGGGCTGTGGGTGCTGACCGCCGAACAAGACGACGTCGTGGAAGAACTCGCCGCTGCGCTGGCTGAGCGAAACCAGACAATCGTATTGGCGGGCGCGGAATCGCCGCAGGACGACCTAACGGCGGCGGCCGGCCCGGTTGTCGTCAAGGCCGCCCTGGATGCCGCAAGCCGCGAGTCCTGGCGCGCGCTGATAGAAGACCTGCCCCAAGACGTGCCGTTCAACGGCGTGGTGCATCTACAGGCTCTGCGAGGACACGGCGACCAGGCGACCGCCGCGCAGCTTGGCGAGGACGTGAAACGCGCCGGAGCCACCGCGCTGGCGATGGTGCAGGGCGTAGCCGATTCCGACGTGACGCCGCAGAAGGGGCTGTGGTTTCTCACGCGGGGGGCGCAGGTGCTGGAGCGCGAGCGAAACGGCGAGCTTGCCGGCGCGGTTCTCTGGGGACTCGGCAAGGTCGTGGCCCTGGAAGCCGCCCATCTTCAGCCCAGGATGATAGACCTGGACCCCGGCGCGGACGCGCCGATGGCCGACCTGGTGAACGAACTGCTCTACCCCGACCAGGAAAATCATATCGCCTACCGCCAGGGACGACGTCGGACGGCGAGACTGGCGCGGCCCGACGCCGCGGGCGCGCGGCTGGCCCTGCCGGAACATTCCGACTGGGTGCTGGCCCCGGACCACAACGGCGTGTTCGACAGCCCGGAGGTCAAGACGCTGCCCGCGCCCCGACTCGAACCGAGAGAAGTTCTCGTGTCGGTCGAGGCTACCGGACTCAACTTCTGGGACGTGTTCCGTTCTCTCGGCTTCATCGAAGAGGGAAACCTGGGCCGCGAGTTGTGCGGACACGTCCTCGACACGGGTTCCGAAGTCTCAAGCGTCGCCATCGGCGACCGCGTGGTCGGACTTGGGTTCGGCGCGTTCGGCCCCCAGATGGTCACGCACGAAGAACTGGTGGCCCCCGCGCCGGACGGGATGTCCGTTTCCGCGCTGGCCACCATACCCAGCGCGTTCGTTTCGGCGGCGCTCTCTTACCAGTTCTCCGGCCTGGAAGCCGGCGACCGAGTGCTCATCCACGCGGGTTCGGGCGGCGTAGGGCTGGCGGCCATACAACTGGCCCAGGCCGCCGGCGCGGAAGTTTTCGCCACCGCCAGCGCGCCCAAGCAGGCGTTTCTGCGCTCGCTCGGCGTGCGGCACATTTACGACAGCCGCACCACGGACTTCGGGCGGCAGATACTGCAAGACACCGGCGGCGAGGGCGTTCACGTAGTGCTGAACAGCCTCACCAGCGAAGGCTTCATCGACGCCAGCCTGTCCTGTCTCGCGCCCGGCGGCAGGTTCGTGGAGTTGGCCAGGAGAGACATCCTGAGCGAGGACGAGATGGCCGCCGCGCGTCCCGACGTTTCCTACGCCATCCTGGAACTGGACGTGATGAAAAAGACCGTCCCCGACCAGGTGGGAGTGGTGCTGCGCCAAGTGATGGAGCGGATAGCGGCAGGGGAACTGAGACCGCTAACCCACAGCAGGTGGCCGCTTGCCGAAGCGGGCGCGGCGTTGGACTTCATGCGCTCGGCCAGGCACGTGGGGAAGATAGTCCTGACGCCGCCGCCCATCGCGGCGGGCCGCCTGCGGCAAGACCGCGCCTACCTCGTGACCGGCGGCTTGGGTGGCATCGGAATCGCCGTCGCCGAATGGCTCGCCGACAACGGCGCGGGAGCTATCGTGCTGAACGGCCGCCGAGACCCGGACCCGGAGGCCGAAGACGCCATTGCCGCCCTGCGCGCGCGTGGCGCCAGGGTAGAGGTGGAGCTTGCGGACGTGACCGACCCCGCGGCCATAGACGCCATGCTGGAGCGCATAGACGCCAAGCTGCCCCCGCTGGGCGGCGTCATTCACAGCGTGGGCGTTCTGTCCGACGCCGCGCTCACCAACCAGACCTGGGCCAGCTTCGAGCAAGTGCTCTCGCCCAAGACGGTCGGCGCCTGGCACCTGCACCGCGCCACGATAGACCGCGACCTTGACCTCTTCATCCTGTTCTCAAGTAGGGTCGGAGTCATGGGCAATCCGGGCCAGGCGAACCACGCCGCCGCCAACGCCTTCCTCGACCAGCTCGCCGGATACCGCCGCGCGCTCGGTCTGCCGGGCCAGTCGATAGCCTGGGGCGCGTGGTCCGAGATAGGCGAGGCCGCCGAACAGCGAGAGCGCATAGAGCAGCGAAGGGCCGCGCTGGGCGGCCGCTGGTTCACCCCCGAACAGGGAATAAAGGCCCTCGAAAAGCTGGTGCGCGAAGACACCACGACGTCGGTCGTGATGTCCATGGACTGGTCGGTGTTCGAAGAAGCCGTCCAGGACCGCCCGCCCTTCCTGGAGGATATGTTGTCCTCAGACGTCGACGACGAGACCGGCGACTCCGCCTCGTCCGAGGACGTGCTGACCCGCCTGCGAAGCGTTCCGGCATCGGAGCGTGAGCAAGTGCTGGAGTCCTTCCTGACCCACGAGGTTCAGGCCGTGCTGAGGCTGTCCGCCGCGCCCTCTCCAAGAGTAGGCTTCTTCGACCTGGGAATGGACTCGCTAATGGCGGTGGAGTTGCGGAACCGCATGAACCGCGCCTTCACCGGCGAATACGTCACCTCCAACACCGTCGTCTTCGACTACCCGGACATCGCCAGCCTCGCCAGTCACCTGGCCGGAGAACTCGGTCAGCTTGGCGACGTGAGCGACGTCCCTCTGTCACTCGAACCGGCCCCGCCCGCCGCGCGGCCGCCAGCCGCCGTAGCCGACGACGCCATAGCCATAGTGGGCATGGCCTGCCGGTTGCCGCGCGCCAACACCCTCGAAGATTACTGGAGATTGCTGGAGTCCGGTACGGACGCCGTGACCGACGGGCGCCCGGACTCCGAACTCGCTCCCCGCATACGCGGCGCGTTCGTGGACGGCATAGAGTGGTTCGACTCCCGGTTCTTCCGCATCGCCCCCATCGAGGCCCGCATGATGGACCCCCGCCAGCGCATGATGCTTGAGACCAGTTGGGAGGCGTTGGAGGACGCGGGCATTGATCCCGAAGGACTGCGCGGCAGCCTGACCGGCGTCTATGCCGGCGTCGGCGGCAGCGAGTACCGCGACCTGGTGGAGCGCAGCGGCATGGTGGACAGCTACCTGGGCACCGCCGCCAGCGTGACGCCGGGGCGCGTGGCCTTCGCGCTCGGACTGGAAGGCCCCGCAATGGCTATAGACATGGCGTGCGCCTCCGCGCTGGCGGCCATTCACCAGGCCGCCTCCGCGTTGCGAAACGGCGAGGTGAACCTAGCCCTCGCAGGCGGAGTCCACGTCGTGCTGTCCCAGGCCGTGACCGACTTCATGGCCGAAGTGGGTATGCTCTCCAAGAGCGGCCAGTGCCGCCCCTTTGACGCATCCGCCGATGGCTACGTGCGCGGCGAGGGCTGCGGTATGCTCGCGCTCAAGCGGCTCAGCGACGCCGAGGCGGACGGCGATAGAATCTGGGGCGTCATCCGAGGCTCCGCCGTCAACCAGAACGGCGCGAGCGCGGGACTGACGGTGCCCAACGGCCCCGCGCAAGAGCGCGTGATGGAGGCCGCGCTCGCGCAGGCGGGACTTGGCGGCGCGGACGTCGACTACCTGGAAGCCCACGCCACCGGCTCGCAACTCGGCGACGCTATCGAGGCGCACGCGGTGGGCGCGGTGTACGGCAACGGGCGCGACACCCAACGGCCCCTGCTCATCGGCACCGTCAAGTCCAACATAGGCCATCTGGAAGCGGCAGCCGGCGCGGCGGGCCTCATCAAGGCCGTGCTCGCCATGAAGCAGGGTGTTATACCCAAGCACCTGCACTTCCACGAACCCAACCCCCAAATCGATTGGGACAACCTGCCCCTGCGGGTGACCGAGGACGCCACCCCCTGGCCGTCGTATCCCGACAGGCCGCCCCGCGCCGCCGTCAGCGCGTTCGGCATATCCGGCACGAACGCGCACCTGGTGGTGGAGGGCTACGGTGACGCCGCCAGCGATATGCGTTCCTTCTCCGGCGCGCCGCTCCAATCGCCCGCCGCGCCGTCCGCAAACGGCTTGTCCGGGCGCGAGACCCGGCTGCTGCCGCTCTCCGGCAAGACGGACGCCGCGCTGCGTGAGTTGGGCGCGCGCTATCTGTCGTGGCTGGACGACCACGACGGCCAAGCGCCTCCGCTCGCGGACGCCGCACGGCTGGCGGGAACGGGACGCAGCCACTTCGACCACCGCGCGGGCGTGGTGTTCGCCGACGCCCAATCGCTGCGGAGCGGACTGGCCGTGCTCGCCGAGACGAACGGCGCGACGGGCGACGCAGAGCCGAGCCAGGCGTCCAGGGTGGCGTTCGCGTTCTCGGACGGAGGCCAGTGGGCCGGCATGGGCAAGACGATCTACGACACCGAGCCGACAGCGCGCGCCGTGCTGGACCGCTGCGACGCCGTGGTGCGAACCGAACGGGGCGCGTCGCTGCTGGACGTGATGTTCGGTGAGCCGAACGCCGCGGGCGACCTGAACGACGCTGCGTGGGCGCAGCCGGCCACCTACGCGCTGGAGTGCGCGCTCACCGCGCTGTGGGCCAGCGTTGGCGTGCGCCCGGCCGCCGTGACAGGGCAGGGCGTAGGCGAGCTTGCCGCGGCGCGGGCGGCCGGCGTGTTCAGCCTTGAAGACGGCCTGAGATTCGTACTGGCGCGCGGCTCGCTCATGGCCGCGCTGCCCGGCGTTGACCCCAACCAGGCGCTCAGCGGCCTCGACGCTGCCTTCGCAAGCGTGGCGGTATCGCCGCCGTCGCTCGCGCTGGTCAGCGGCGCAAACGGGCGCGTGGTGGACGCCGACAGCCCGCTCGATGGCGCGTACTGGCGCAGGCAGGCGAGAGAGACGCCGCAGACAGGGAAGTGCGCCGCCGCGCTCGCCGCACTGGGCGTGGACGCCATAATCGAGATTGGCCCCGCCGCAGAGATTGGCCCGACCCTGGCCCAGGCATGGCCTAACGACGGCGACTCCGCCGGGCCGCCCGTCACGCTCGCCACCCAAGCCGGCCCGTCCGACGACGGCGGCGCGGCGTTCGTGCGCGCGGTGGCCGACGCATACGAGGCCGGGCTGACGCTCGCGTTCGAGGGCCTGTTCACCGGCGAAACCCGCCGCCGCGTCGGTCTCCCCACCTACCCCTTCCAGCGCAGGCGCCACTGGATTTAAGAAGATGCAGATGCCCCTTCCCCCTCGCAGGGGCAGGCCTAAAAATCCCTTCCCCCTCGCAGGGGGAAGGCTAGGATGGGGGTGACGCCTTCCATGGAGCCTGTAACAGTTTAGTCGGTCATTCACATGTAGGGGCAATCCCTTGTGGTTGCCCCCACGGATGGCTTCTTTTGTCATTCCGAGCGGAGCGGAGCGGAGTCGAGGAATCTGGGGCGGTTGGCTGGCAAGCACACTGGATTCCTCGGCTACGCTCGGAATGGTGGAGCACTGCCCGGAACCGACTAAACTGTTACAGGCTCCCTTCCCCGGCCTGCGTTGACACAAGTCGGCATACTCTGATAGCTTGCGATTATCAACATTTTCAGCAAAGGAGAAACAACCAATGGCATCTACCGAAGACCGGCTGAGAAACCTGATAGGCGAGAACCTGGAAGTCGATGGCAAGTCCGTCGATTCGTCTGTGGACTTCTCCTCGGGACTGTCCGAGCTCGGCGTGTCGTCTCTTGACCTCGTGTCGTTCGCGCGCGTCGTGCAGACCGAGTTCGGCATCACGTTCGCCGTCGAGGACTGCACCGAGCTCAAAAGCCTGGCGCAGCTCGTCGATTTCATAGACGCGGCAGCCGCCTAACGCTCCGCTCGCGCACCGGTCAGGTACAGCTTGGCCGCGCTTCGAGCGGAACGCTGGTGGTCGCCGTTTCGTCAAGTCGGCGCCGCGACGCTCTTGCACGTTGACCTGTCGCCCGACGCATCTCGCGAGGCCGCCGCGTTTTCGCGGCTGAACTGTTCCGAGCGGGAGCGGTGGTGCAGGTTTGTGCATTTTGGCGCGCGACGCCGATTTGCCTTGTGTCGCGCGGCGCTTCGCGCTAGCCTGTGCGAGCGCCTCGGCTGCGACAACGAGTCGCTCTCGTTCGGCGAGGGCGTCCACGAAAAACCATTCGCCTTGGTGAACGGCTCTCCCGCGCCCATCAGCTTCAACCTGAGCCACGGCGGCAACCACGGCCTGATTGCACTGGCCGACAAGGGCCGCATCGGCGTAGACGTGGAAGAACGCACCCACCGCCGCGATTTCGACAGGCTGATCGAAGCCGCGTTCGGCGCAAACGAGCAATGCGCCCTCAGAAACGCGCGGGGAGACGGGATGATCCACCTGTTCTTCAAGCTCTGGACAATTAAGGAGGCCCTCATCAAGGCCCTCGGCACCGGCCTGTCCTTCGACCCGGCCGAGTTCGAGGCCCCCGCGTCCATGCGGCGCGGCGCGACCTCCGCCGCCTACCGCTTCCCCCAGTTGCCGTCCATCGAGTGGCGCGTGAACGACCTCGGCTGTGAAGCGTTCGCCGCCGCCGTTGTCCACGAAAGCGGCCCCGACTTCAGCACGCTCACGGACGCCGACGTCGACCGGCTGTTGTCCCGCGGTCGAAGTACATGAGCCTGCCCTCGTCTCCGGACCGCACCTGGGAAGTGCCCGAACCCCTCTCCACCCACGACGTGCGCGTGGACGACGAGACCGTCATCACGCTGAGACGCCACGGCAATCCCGAAGGTCCCCGGCTCGTTCTCAGCCACGGCAACGGCCTCTCCATCGACCTCTACTACCCCTTCTGGTCGCTGCTGGAGGACGACTTCGACCTGATCGCCTACGACCTCCGAAACCACGGCTGGAATACGGCCACCTCGATGCGGAACCACAACCTGCCGACATTTGTTCACGACCACGACGTCATTATGGAAGAGATCGACTCCTGCTTCGGGGACAAGCCCAAGGTCGGCGTGTTCCACTCGGTTTCCGCGCTCACCACGCTGCTTTCGCTGAACCTCGGCGCCGACTTCGCCGCGCTCGTTCTGTTCGACCCGCCTCTGGCCAAACCGGGCCGCGGCCACCAGGAGTACGAAGAGGTAGCCAAACGTTTGGCCGGGATGACCCGCAGCCGAACGCCGCTGTTCAAGACCAGGGAGACCTTCTCCGAGCTTCTCTCCTACCTGCCCAACTTCCAGAAAATGGAGGCCGGCGTGCGGGACCTGTTCGCCGAGACGACGCTGAAGGAAAGCCCGGACGGGGACGGTTTCGAGCTGCGGTGCCCCCGCGAGTACGAGGCCCAGATGCTGATGTACGCCAGCGCCTTCTCCGTCCTGGTGGACTTCGATTCGCTTCTCAGCCCCACAAAGGTCATCGGCGCCGACCCCACGCTGCCCTATTCCTACCTCCCCACGCTCGACTTGAGGGACGTATTCACCGTGAACTACGACTTTCTGCCAGAAGCCACTCACTTTCTCCAGCTGGAGCAACCCGAAGAGTGCGCCGCGCTGGTGCGGGAGTTCCTGGAGGAAGTGGGGCACGTGTGATTGTGAACGCCACGCCACCCCCATCCTAGCCTTCCCCCTTGATGGGGGAAGGGACATCACGATCCCTAGCGCTCCACGCGCACGGTAACCACGTCCATGCCGTGGTATTTCTGGTGGCTCACCGAGGATGCGTAGTGCCGCAGCAGCCGGAACGACATCTCCCTCCCGTCGTCGGCCTCCTCCTGGTCCTCCAGGTAGGCCAGGTGGTCCCCCAGGTTCTCCTCGTCCACCGCGGACACGAACTCGAGCTCCACCGCTCGGGGTTCCGGGCGAGCGACGATGAGCAGGCGCGGCGTCTCGGCCTCCTTCCGGTCGTCCGAATACTCGTTGCCGGACTGCAACAGGCTTGCTAGCGTCTCCTCGCCGGCGGAGCGCAGCCGTTCAGTGGACGCCTCGCTCCAGCCCTGCTGCGCCGCCACTTCGCGCATGAAGGCGTCCACGCGCGGCAGGTCCTCCATGTCCAGCCGCGCCCGGGCGCGCCGTGAGCGCGGGCCGGTCAGATTCAGGAACAGCGTCACGGTGATGGCGGTGATTGCCCCGGCCGTAATGCCGTTGCCGAACAGCACGTCCCAGGGGCTTTCCAGTACTCCCGTGAATACGTTGTGGCCGTGCATACCGAGTCCCACGGCTACGGTCAGTCCCACTACGAAAGTCTTGCCGGGGTCTATGCCCGAACGTGTGATGCTGACGATGCCCTCGACGAAGATGACCCCCAGCCCGACTACCAGGAACGCGCCCATTACCGGGCTTGGTATGGTGAGCAGCGCGCCCGTCAGCTTGGGCAGGAAGGCCAGGACGAGGACGATGGCCGCGATGGCGTAGCCCACGCTGCGCGCCGCGACTCCCGTCAAGTTCACCACGGACGCCGTGAACGACGAGTACAGCGAGGTCGGCGGCGTTCCCGCCAGCCCGGACAGCAGCGTGCCAATGCCGTTCACGTTGACAGCGCCCTGCACCAGGCGGAAGTCCGTAGCGCGCGGCCGCCGGCGCGACACGCGCTGAATCGCCACGCTGTCGCCAATGCCCTTGATGGCCTGCACCAGCGTAACTATCAGGAACATCGGCAGCAGCGCCCAGAACTTCACGTCCGGCGCGAGGTGAAGACCGGGGAAGCCGCCGTCCGGCAATCCTATCCAGCGCGCGTCGTACAGGTTCGTGAGGTCGTACAGCCCGAACGCCGCAGCCGCGCCGCAGCCCGCCGCTATGCCGATGATGAGCGACCAGGGCCGCCACGAGCTTGGCGCGCGCAGCGCGAGCGCGGTCGTGGACAGTATCGTAATCGCCGCCACCGCGAGCGCGGCCGGCCTTGACGCGCCCTCCGGAATGTCCGTGATCCTCTCTATTGCGATGGGCATGAGCGTAGCCGCAATCAGCATCAGCATCACACCTGAGACGGTCGGCGTTATCACGCGGCGCAGGTAGGGCAGCCAGTTGGCGATAGCGAAGTAGAAGAGCCCGGAAGCGACGATGAGGCTGGCGAGCAGGGAAGGCCCGCCCTGTTGCAGCGCGAGCACGGACACCGCGATATAGTTGGGCGTGCAACCGTTGATGACGAGATGGCCCATCCCGAATCGCCACAGCCGCGACGTGTGCAGCGCCGTCACCACGCCCACGATGGCGAGCGCCGCGAACACGTGCCAAGACAGCGTAGCTTCGTCCAGCCCCGCCGCCTGCAAGGTGATGGCGGTCACCAGCACCGTAGGCGCGAGAACGAACACTATGCCCTGCACGCCCACCACGATGGACAGCCAAATCGAGCACTTTTCGTCCGGCTCGTAGCGGATGTTGTCGTTTGTCGGGGCAGACGCCAACAGACCGGCCCCCCGGGCAGAATCTCACGATGCTTGGTTGGGAAACGCGAGTCGCCGCACGGCGGCGTTCGCGCGGCCCCCAGTATTGCCCAACAGCGCGAGCGCCGTCAACCGACCGGCGCCCCTCGAACCTGTATCGGTCCGCTCGGCCATACGCACGTAGGGGCAATCCGGTCAGAACCTCGCGCTTGAGGGCGTATGGCCGCTCGGCCATACACACGTAGGGGCAATCCCTTGTGGTTGCCCGCATTGGCCACCGTGGCCCAGGGAGCACAATCTCGCTCTTGACATTGTGTATCGTTTGCCTGTTAAATTGCGTTCGGAGAGGCCGAAGTGTCTCAATTAGACCAAGGAGGTTGTTGTGTCGGCTACCGACGAACTGCTGGAGAACAACGCGCGCTACGCCGAGGGTTTCGACAAGGGGGATCTCCCACTGCCGCCCGCTAAGGGCCTGGCAGTGGTGGCCTGTATGGACGCCCGGCTCGATACGCACAGCCTCCTGGGGATTAGCGAAGGCGACGCCCACGTCATCCGCAACGCCGGCGGCGTGGTCACCGACGACGCCATCCGCTCGCTCGTCATCTCGCAGCGCCTTCTCGGTACCAAAGAGGTCATCCTCATCCACCACACCGACTGCGGTATGCTCACATTCCGCGACGACGACGTGAAGGACGCCATCTACGCAGACACCGGCCTCAGGCCCACCTTCGCGATGGAGGCGTTCCCCGACCTCGATGGCGACGTGAGGCAGTCCATAGCCCGCGTCAAGGCCAGCCCGTTCATACCGAACAAGGACTCGGTACGCGGCTTCGTCTACGACTGCGCGACCGGCAAGCTGAACGAGGTCTCCGCGGACTGACCACTTCCTGATACACCGCAGAAATCGAAGGCGCTCCGGGATCCCTTTCCGGAGCGCCTTCTTCGCGTTCCGCCGATTACCCACCCAGACGACTCACGGCGCGGCCTCGTGTATCATGTAACGCACCGAATCCAGGAGGAATGAAGATGGAAGTTTACGAGGCCCTCAGAACACGCCGCACCGTGCGCGAATTCAAGCCCGACCCCGTCACCGACGATTCGCTCGCCAAACTGCTCAGCGCCGCCCGCTGGTCGCCCAGCTCCCGCAACCAGCAGCCCTGGCGCTTCATTGTCATCCGCGACCGTGACACCCTGGTCAAGCTTGGCGAGACCGCCGGCTCCGGCGGCTTTCTTGCGCGCGCCCCACTGGCCATCGCCATCACCATGGAGAACGCCGACCAGCCCCACATGGACGCCGGTCGCACGCTCCAGCAGATGGAGCTTATGGCCTGGTCCGAGGGCATGGGCACCTGCTTCGTTACCCTGACGCCCGAACAGAACGCGACTGCCAAGGAGTTGCTCGGCATACCCGGCGGCGTGGACCTGATTACCGTGCTGCCCTTCGGCTACCGCCGCGACGACTTCCAGGGCAGGGGAGTCCCCCGAAAGCCCATCGCAGAGCTCGTCCACGACGAGAGGTACGGCAACCCGTTCGCCGGTTAGCGGCGCCGGTTCTCCCTCACCACCGCCCCGAGCGTTCCGCTTGGGCGTGGTCCGGCAGCCTGTAGCTGACGCCTGAGTCTTCGTAGGCCGACGTCTCCAGAAGTCCCGTGAAACCCGTCACCGGCTGCTTCGTCAGCTTCGCCGTCGCGCGCTTGATTGACTGGTCCAGCCGAAACGCGAAGATGGGAAACGGCAGGCCTCGGTTCGGAAACCGGAGCACGTCGGCAAGCTCTCTGCCGATAAGCCCCCTCGAAACCGGGTATATCACCCTCTGAACCAGCTTCTTGCGGCTGTCGGGGTCCTCGATTCCCGCCACGAGCGGAGCGGAGTTGATGAGCGCGTTCGTCATGATGATCGCGTCCTCGCTCGGGTCTGGCTCGCACAGGTTGCCGATGTCGAAGATCCGGTTGGCGTGATCCTCGTCGGTGTACAGAATCGACTCGGGAACTCCCATCAGGTATCCGGCATAGCGCCACGCGGCGTGAAAACTGGCCCGCTCCTCCACGCTGTAGCGAGCGCCCAGGGTGGCCGAGTGCTTCACCGAACGGGAGGCGAAACAGGCGGCGGCGTAGCCCACGTGCGCCGCGCTGATAGGAACCCCCCAGGCGTCCCAGTCCCATTCCTCGGTCTGGCCCAGCAGCAGCCGCACCTGCCCATGCACGAAGCGAATCCTGACCGACAGCTTCCATCCCTCGCCCTGGCGTTCGAGACCGCCCGGCCAGAATATCTCCAATTGGTGGCGGTTGTTCTGCTTGAGGCGCCAGACTCCGTTGTCGAATATGCGCCCCGTCTGCACGAACGACTTGCTTATCATTGTGGAAAAGCCCTCTATGAGCGCGCCCGCCACGAACGCGGCCAGTACAAGCCCCGAGTTTCTGTGAAAGGCGCGAATGCCGGGAGCGAAGGCGCTGTGGTCGAGCCACTCGGGCTCCGGCTGCGGGGCGTCCACGAAGAACTCGCGCACCGCCTGGGGAGCCTTCCGAAGTTCGGCGCGGTCCTCTTCCATTCCCGCGCGTATGTAGCGGTGGACGTCACCCTGCTCGAGGCCTTGCAGCTCCTCCAGCAGGCTGTCCATCACCGGGTCGCCGATGGTGGTGTGGGAAACGTAGGTTTCCGCAAGCTCACCATCCACCACGCGGGCCTTCTCGTACCCCGGCAGATATGCGGTCGGTATGTTCATCATACGAAAAGGAAAGACAGCGCTCCACGAAGCGGCGGAAAATCGTTGCGCCGCTAATCTGAATGTATCTCACAGCCGAGCCAAACGTCAATGCGGAGCTTGACTATCGTTCGGGCCTTGAAGATAATCTAGCCCGTCGCGTTCGCGGCCTTTGCCCTCTCACACCTAACGCCGCCGCCGCGAGAGGTTAGCCATGGAAGTACAGAAGACGGTCTTCATGCTTATGGCCCAGGACATGGACCGCGCCATAGCCTTCTACCGAGACGTAATCGGGCTCGAGCTCCGCGTGAACTACGGCGGCTGGGCCGAGCTGGGCGGCGAGGATGCCGTCGTTGCCCTTCACGGCGGCGGCGGCGGCGAGTTCCGCCAAACCTGCCTCTCGTTCACCGTCGGCGACGTCGCCGCCGCGTGCGACGAGGTGAGCGCAGGCGGCGGCAGGGTAGTGCAGCCGCCCGAGCGCCGGGCAGGGGAGGGCATCATCCTCGCCTTCCTCGCCGACACCGAGGGCAACGGCTTCATGCTGACCCAGAACACCCGCTAGGGACAGGTCCCCAACCCGCCCGCCTTCCCAACAGTCCCTTCCCCCTTGATGGGGGAAGGTTAGGATGGGGGTGATGAGAATCCCCTCTCCCTCAGCGTTAGCGCGAAACTCAGGGCAGCACCCTGTACTTCTTGTCGTCCGTCCGCTCCGCCGTCGGCAGCACCTCCACCACCACCCTGGACAGCCCCACGACTTCGCCCTGCTCGTCGAAACTGTAGTCGTTGCCTATGGCCCCGCTCCAGGTGATGCCGTACATGCAGTCGCGGAAGCCGTCCGCGTCCTGGTCGTCGCCGGTCTGCTTCAGGCACTCGGCGGCGATGTACACGTCGTCGTAGGCCGACCCCAGGTGCCACGGCAGCGTGACGTAGTTGTAGCGCTCCCGGAAGTTTGCCAGCACCTCCTGCGCCTTCTCGTTGTCCGGGTCCAGGTCCGCTGTGACCGCCTTCATGCCGGTCGCCGCGTCCCCCGCGATCTCCAGCGCCGTCGTCCCCACCGACACCGTCTCCGCGTAGATCGGGCCGTCGTACCCGACCTCGCGCGCCTGCTTGATGATGGTGCCCGCCGCGAACTCGGACTGCGGCGCCAGGTGCAGCGCGTCCGGGTTCTCGGCGAACAGCTTCTGGAGCTGCGACCTGAAGTCGGTCACGTCCGATGCGAACTTCTCCGCGGCCACCACTGTCCCGCCCAGCTCCTCGAACCGGGCCACCGAGTTGCGGCGGACCCCCTCGGCGTAGTCCGTGGACTCGGTTATCGTCGCCAGCGTGCGCACGCCGTCCGCCCACAGCACGTTGCCGGTCACTATGCCAACCTCGATGTCGCTTATCTGCGTGCGGAAAATGTAGTCGCCCGCGTTGGCGATGTCCGGGTTGCTCGCCAGCCCCGAGAACAGGATCACGCCTTCGGCTTCCGCCAGCGGCGCGACCCCCAGCATGGCCCCGCTGCACGACGTTCCCAGTATGATCTTGATACCGTCCACGTCGGTCAGCTTCCTGTAGGCGGAAATGGCCTCCTTCGCGCTGCACTGCGAGTCCTCGACCACAAGCTCCAGCCGCCGCCCGTCGACTCCGCCCGCGGCGTTTATCTCATCCGCGGCCATCTGCTTCGATTGGTTCGCCACCGTGCCGTAGGTCTCCCCGGGCCCCGTCAGCGACTCCAGCACGCCTATCCTGTACGGCTCGTCCTCTTCTTCGCCGCCGCCGCAGGCCAGCACAGCCAGCGCCGCGACCAGCAGCAGGATCAGGATCAGGACGACCGGCCAAGCTCTAATCGAAAATCGCATTTGTACGTCTCTCCTGGGCGACAGCAATCAAAAAATCCCCTCGGGCTCCATTTCGAGGTAGAACTGCCCCGCCGTGTCGTAGTGGCTCAACCGGCCCTGCACCTGCTGCGTGATGGTGTGCACGTCCTGGAACCGCCGCAGCACCGGCCCCTCCGCGAATATGGCCCGCGACCCGAACAGCGAGTACGCCACGTCCACCACCTCGGCCGCCTCCCGGATGGCGTGCGTGCTGGCCAGCCGAACCGCCATGCGCTCCGGCATCGTCAGCGAGAGATTCGCCTTCGCGCCCGCCCACATCGCCGACGCCGCTTCCACCAGGAACGCCCTCGCCCCGTTCCACCGCGCCTCCGCCTGTCCCACCATCCGCTGCGTCGTCGCCAGATCGCTCATCCGCGCCTGCTGGAAGTGCTGCGTCCTGGTCCTTGTCATCTCTATCGCCCCGTCGAGCGCCGCCCGCGCCGCGCCCAGCGCCACCGTCGCGAATCCCGAGCAGAACAGCAGCGTCGTCGGGATGACGTAAATCGGCCCCGGCTCGCTGGAAGGCGCGTCCGCGGGATACGCGCGCGCCGCCGGAACGAACACGCCGTCCGCCTCGAAGCTGTGGCTGCCGGTGCCCCTCAGCCCGCCCACGTCCCACACGTCCAGCACCCTCACCTCGTCCTTGGGAAGCAGCAGCGTCCGCATCTCCGACGACTCCGATTCGCCCGGCCGATACACCGGCGTCAGCGCCGCCACCCAGGTTGCGTGCGGTATGCCGCTGCTGAAGTTCCACCGCCCGCTCAGCCGGTAGCCGCCCTCCACGACGTCGGCCCTGGAAGTCGGCATCGGCGGGCCGTTCGTGACCACGTTCCTCTGTACGCCCCAAATCTCCGTGGCGGTCTCTCTCGACACCCTCACCGAGTTCGTCGAAAAGACGTTGTTCTGGTTCATGCACCATCCCACGCTGGCGTCCGCCTCGGCAAACACCCGCACTATCTTCAGGAAGTCCGGGTGCTCGAGCTCCGCGCCCCCCAGCGACCTCGGCAGCAGCAGCCGGAAGAATCCCCTGTCGGCCAGCTCGTCCGACAGCTCCACCGGAATGCGCCGCTCCTCCTCGATGCGCGCGCCCGCGTCCCGCACCCGCGCGGCGATCTCCCTGGCGGTCTCGAGTAGCTGTGTTGCGTCTGTTTGCGTCGTCGTCATATATCATCCCGCAAATCTGATGTGAATCTCCTCCCCCACATTATCGCACATGCGCCACCCCACGTCCGACATCCTGAGAAGTCCCTTCCCCCTTGATGGGCTGACAGGAGTATGTTTGAGGCGTAAGCCTTCCGAAAAGTCCCTTCCCCCTTGATGGGGGAAGGTTAGGATGGGGGTGACGTCGCCAGCGCAACGCTGTTATTGTCAAAACATACCCCTGTCAGCCCTCGATGGGGGAAGGTTAGAGCCTGCCCCGTACTCGATACGGGGATGGGGGTGACCGTGGCGCCATCCACTCACGTCGTCCCGCCCCCCCTCACACCACCCTCACCGGATGCGGCAGCGGCTGGTTGAACAAATACCCCTTCCGGTTGAACGGAACCGCGTCCGGCTGCGTGTTCCCGGCCCCGTCCGTCGCGCGAGTCATGATGGTGTACTCCCCCGGACCCACCGACCACGCGAACTCGAACCGCGCCCACGAGTACGGCGACCCCGGTACGTCCACTTCCGCCTCTTCCCACGTCGCCCCCAGGTCCGCGCTCCACTCCACGCCCGCTATCCCGTGAGGCGAGTGCGCGTAGCCATGAATTCGCCGCCGCGCGGCGGGAAGCTCGGCGGGCCAGGGCAGCGCCAGCGCGCTCTTGACCGTCTGAGTCGTCACCACCACTCCCTCCGCCTTCCCTTCCGGCGGGTAGCCGTCCCCGATGAGCACGTAGGAGCCGGTGTTGTTGCGCGTCCAGTGCGGATCCGACGAGACCTCGATGCGACCAAGCCACTTGATCCACGAGCTTCCGACCCACCCAGGCACAACCGCCCGCAGGGGATATCCGTGGTCCCTGGGCAGCGTCTCGCCGTTCATGCCGTATGCCAGCAGCGTATCCGGGGCCGTTGCCTTGGCGACCGGCATCGCCCGCCGGAAGCCTCCCTCCGGCGAACCTTCGTCCAGCCCGATGAGCAACACGCTCTGGGCATCCTCGGACACGCCGGCAAGCTCCAGAACGTCCCGCAGCCGCACCCCCGCCCACTCCGCGTTGCCGACGGCGCCGCGCTCCCACTGAGTCCCCTCGGCCCGCCGACCGTTCACCACCCCGAACATGGCCCGGTGGTTGCCCGCGCACTCCAGGTACGACACCAGAGTCGTGCCGCGCATATTCAGCAGGTCCGCGTAGGACAACTCCAGCGGCCTGCCAACCGCGTCGCCCCCCACCGACAGCCGCCACGCCGAGGCGTCCACGTCCACGCTCTCGGAGTTGTTGCGAACGAAAAAGACCCTGTTTGGCGTAATCACGCCCCACATGGTTTCGAGACGCGACTCCAGGCTTCCGTTCCGCCTGATGAAAGGCGCGGGGTCTTTGAACCAAGCCGTCGCCCCCGCCTCGGCGGCCTCTTCCACCACGCTCGCCGCGTCCCCCGCGCAGGCCGCCAGCACAGCCGCCGCTCCCCCGGCCGCCAACAGCGCCAGGAACCGCCGTCTGCTTATCCCGTTGCCGCGCGCAAGCCGCCAGAGCCTCCCATCCTCACCTGCGCTGCCAGTTCCGGCATTCTCGACCGGATTGGGACTCAAGCCCGTTCCAGCACGCTCAGGTACAGGTACGCCCCCGTGTAGGTCGTGGCGTCCTCGCAGTGACCGCCGATCATCTCGCCGGACGGACGGGCCGCGGCCAGGTGCACGTGCACGCGAATGCCCCCTTCAGGCAGCGGCTGGACGTACCCCTCCGCGCTCACCAACTCCAGGTTCTCGTCGATAGTGTTCCTCTCGAACTCCGGCGAACCCTCGGCGTCGTGCCTGCAAAGGTTCCGTAGCTTCAGCTGCCGCAGGCTCCCAATGCACGACGTTATGGCGGCGTGGCTGATCCCCTCCGCCAGCGCGAACGACTCCAACTCGGACACCAGCGAAACACCCGCCTCAACGCGGTGATACACCACGCGAGCGGCGGCCTGCGAAATCTGCATTATGTGTCCTCCTACCAGCGTACTAGCGGCCTATCCGATAAATCCCTTCCCCCTCGCAGGGGGAAGGTTAGGATGGGGGTGACGACTGGCTCCCGGACAAGCTCCAACTACCGCCCATTGTACACCACCCACCGTAACCAACTACCGTAGTTCCCGCACTTCACATTCGTCGTTCCCGTGAAAACGGGAACCCAGGGGCGGAGGGGCGAGCGGCCCTGCGAACCATCCCCCTTCGTGACCTTCGTGGATAATCCGGAAAAGCCCGGCGCGCGCCTCACCGCCGAGCAGCGGCTACCTCCCCACACCATTCCGACCGAAGCGCAACCCCGTTCACGTCATTCCGAGCGAAGCGCAGCGTAGCCGAGGAATCTAAAACCGCCGCCTTCCCAAGTCCGCGCACCACACCCGTTCCATCCCCATTCGTGTCCCTTCGTGACCTTCGTGGATAATCCAGAAAAGCCCCGTGCGCGCCTCACCGCCGGCCTGCGCCCCTCTCCCCCCACAGCCGCGCGTACTCCACCACGTACCGCGCCGCAACCACCCGCTCGTCGAACTCCCCCTCCGCCTTCCGACGCCCCGCGTCGCCGTACCGCGACCGCAGCGCCGCGTCGTCCAGCAGCGCGCCTATCGCACCCGCCAGCGCGCCGGCGTCGCGCGGCGGAACCAGCGTCCCGTTCACGCCATCCTCCACCACCGCCGCCGCGCCCGGAATATCCGTCGCCACGATGGCCCTGCCCATCGCCGCCGCCTCTATCAGCGACCTCGGTACTCCCTCGTGGTAGGAGGGCAGGGCGACCACACTCGAGAGCGCCAGCAGGCACGGCACGTCCTCCACGTGACCCGGCACCACCACGTCCCCGGACTCGCGCCACGCCGCCAGGTCCCGTTCCGTAACCGACTCCCGATTGCCCGGGTCCCCCTCTCCCGCCAGCACGAACACCGCGTCCTGCCTGCGCGCCCTGACAGCCCGCGCCGCCTCCACGAACTCCACGATTCCCTTGTCGTACAACAGCCGCGACGCCATCGTCACCACCGGCGCGCCCTCCGGTATCCCCAGCGCGGCCCTCATCTCACGCCTGGATTCTGCGCTCACCGCATCCTGGCTGAACACCGCGAGATCGACGCCGGAGCCGCCCGGAATCACAAGCGCCTTCCGGTTCTGTCTTCCAGACGAGCGGAAGAGCCTTCCCAAAAGTCCCTTCCCCCTCGCAGGGGGAAGGTTAGGATGGGGGTGATGACAGAGCCGCCCCATCAGCAACTCCGCGTCGTGCGCCGTCTGGAACGTCACGCCGTCGCTCAACCTCGCCGCCAGCCGGTACAGCAACCGCGCCAGCCCGCGCAGCCCCGCGCGCCCCTGGCCCCCCTCGGCAAAAGCGTACCCCAGCCCCGTCACGCCGCTCACCACCACCGGCACGCCCGCGAGCCTGCCCGCGATCGCCCCATAGACGTTCGGCTTGATGGTGAAGTGCTGCGCCACGTCCGGCCTGATGCGCCTGTAGATGCCCGCCAGCGACGCGACCGACGCCGCCTCCGCGAACGGATTGACCCCGCCTCGGCTCAGCCGCCACGCCACGAACTCCGCCCCCAGCGCCTCGATGTCCGACGCGAACTCCCCGTGCGGCGCCACCGCGTACACCCGCACACCCCGCTCCACCAGCGCCCGCACTATCGGCGCGCGGAAGCGGTACAGCCGCTCGTCCGAGTTGGTGGTGATGGCGACCGAGCGCGGCAGGTCCGTCATTGCGCCGGCCCCTTGCCCGCCAGCAGCCGGCCGAAAAGCTCCTCCCACCCGTCCAGTACGCTCCCCACCGAGTGCCGCTCCCGCGCGGTCCGACGTCCCGCCTCGCCCATCGCCCGCCGATCCTCCGGCGCCAGGCCCATCATGCGCGCCATCGCGCCCGCCAGCGCGGCCTCGTCGCCCGGCGGCGCCACGAATCCCGTCTCGCCGTCCGCCACCATCTCCGGCACCGCGCCCACCGCCGTCGCCACCACCGGCCTGCCGGACGCCATCGCCTCCAGCACCACGTTGGGCATTCCCTCCCACGCCGACGACAGCGCCACCGCGTCGCTCACCCCGTACAGTTCCGCCACGTCGTCGCGCAGCCCCAGCAGCCGCGCCCGCTCCGGCAGCCCCATCTCCTCCACCATCCGCGCGAGCTCCCCGCGCAGCGGCCCATCCCCCGCGATGTACAGTCGTGTCCGATGCTCCCCAAGCGATGCGAACGCCCGCAGCAGGGCAGGGTAGTCCTTTTGATGTTCCAGACGGCCCACGGCCAACCATAGGAACTCGTCTCCGCAGACCCCTAGCTCTCGCCGTGTCCGCTCGCGACAGCCCGTCGCAGCGTACCGCTCGAAGTCCACCGCGTTGGGAACGACGACCAGCCGAGAACTAGAAGCGACGCCCCTCTCGGCAAGCCGCGAAGCGAGTCCTTCGGACATGACGGTCACCGCGTCCGTCAGCCCGCCGGTGGTGCCCATCGCCCACTCTCTCGCCCCGCCATGGACCTCGTTACGGACTGCCGACACCACCGCTTGCACGCCACAGAGCCGCCCGGCGATCCTAGCTGCCATGATGCCGTGGAACATGAACCCCACCAGCACGTCCGGCCTCTCTCGCCGCACGACGCCGACGACCTTCGCGAGGCCCGCCAGCTTGCCCAGCCCGCCCGTGGCGTCCAGGCTCACCAGCCGCACCCTCGACTCGTCCACATCCGCGCGCAGCGACGTCTCCGAGAAGGGCAGGTAGGAAAGCGCCGTCACCCTCCAGCCTCTCGACGCCAGCCCGTTCGCCACGATGACGAGCTGCCGCTCCGCGCCACCGCGCTCCAGCCCGCTGATGACGAACATCACGTGCCCGCTCGATTCCCCCGGCCCCTCACCACTAACCACTAGTGCACCAACACCTCAGTAATGATGGATAGCTGAGTTGTGGCTAGACATCGATTGGGGTAGAGACAAATCTGATACGCACCTTGTCGCCATAGCTTTACCCCTCATTTCTAGGGTGTCGGTGTACTAACCACTAACAACTAATAACTAATGACTAACCACTCGCCATTACGCCGTACTCGTCGTACCACAGCGCCAGGTTGAGCAGCCGGTACAGGAACGTGCCGTTGTCCCGCCGTCCCTCCACGTGGTCGTCGATCAGCGTCCGCAGCGCCCCCGTGTCGAACAGCGACGCGCTCCGCCGCGAATCGTCCTCCAGCACGTCCCGCATGTACCCCGCAAGCGTCGTCCGCATCCAGTACCCCGCGGGCACTCCGAATCCCACTTTGGGCATATCCAGTATCTCGTCCGGCACCACGCCCCGCAGCGCCCGCCGCAGGATGCGCTTCTTGTGCATCCACCGTATTTTGTACTTCGACGGCAGCCCCATCACGTACGCCGACAGCCTCGTGTCCACCAGCGGCACCCGCACTTCCACTCCGTGCGCCATCGTCGCCTTGTCCACCTTCTCGAAGTACAGGTCCGGCAGAATGATCGCGCAGTCCGTGTAAACCGCCCGCTGCGCCGCATCAAGCGCAGCGAATCTGTGGTACACCTCGCGGTAGCGCGCGAACGGATCGCTCGTCTCCAACGCCGCGCGTGCCCCCGGCGCGAAGACCCGCGTCGGCTGCGCCCCTGCCCGCCGGTCCGCAATCACCATCGCGTACCGCAGCGCCGGGTCAGTGTTGTTCAGCCGCTGCGCCACGCCGTAGTACCGCACCCGGTCCGTCACCAGCGGCGGCGCCCACGCCGTCGCCCGCGCGAACAGCGTCGCCCACCGCTCCAGCGCCATCAGCGAGTGCACCTTGTACCCCGCGAACACCTCGTCGCCGCCGTCGCCCTGCAGCACAACCTTGTTGCCGTCGCCGAGCTGCTCGCACAGCAGGAACAGCGGGATGTTCGCCGCGTCCCCGAACGGCTGGTCGTGGCACCGCACAAGCCGTTCGATCACCCCCGCCACGTCGCCGCCCGAAACGTGCAGCTCGTGGTGGTCGGTGCCGAAGTGCTCCGCGACCGCCCTCGCCTTGGGCAGCTCGTTGACCCCCCGGTCGAAGTCGAACCCCGCCGAGAACGTCTTGAGCCGGCCCCCGTAGTGCTTCGACGCGAACGCCGTTATCGCCGACGAGTCGATGCCCCCGCTCAGGAACACCCCCACCGGCACGTCGCTCACCAGGTGGGCCCGCACCGCGCGTTCCAGCAACTCCCGCACCCTTTCGACCGCCGTGTCGTAGTCGTCCTCCACCGCCTCCACGTCGAAGATGGAACAGTACTCCCACACCCGCGCGCCCTCGGCGTCCACCGTCAGCGCGTGGCCCGGCGGGAGCTTGCGCACCTCAGCGAACATCGTCCGCTCCCCCAGCGCCGTGTTGTAGTACAGGTACTCGTGCAGCCCCGCCCAGTCCAGCTCGCGGCCCACCTCGCCGGACTCCAGCAGCGCCTTGATCTCCGACCCGAACACCACGCGCTCCGCGTCCGCGCTGTAGTACAGCGGCTTGATGCCGAACCGGTCTCGCGCCAGGTGCAGCCGACGCTCCGCGCCGTCCCACACCGCCAGCGCGAACATCCCCTCCAGCATCTCAAACGACGACTCGCCCCACTCCGCGAACGCCCGCAGCACAACCTCCGTGTCCGACCTGCTACGGAACTCGTGGCCGCGCCGCTCCAGCCTCTGCCGCAGCTCCCGGAAGTTGTACACCTCCCCGTTGTACGACACGACGTACCTGCCGTCCTCCGACCGCATCGGCTGACGCCCGCCCTCGCTCAGGTCGATGATGCTCAGCCGCGTGTGCGCCAGCCCCACGCCCGCGCCCGTGTACACGCCCTCGTCATCCGGCCCCCGGTGCCGCAGACACGCCTCCATCCGCGCGATGACCCCGCGCTCCACCCGCCGCCCATCCCGGTACACGACCCCCGCTATCCCACACAACGCATCATCCCTCCGAAAAGTCCCTTCCCCCTTGATGGGGGAAGGTTAGGATGGGGGTGACGTCGCCGGCGCAACGCTGTTATTCTCAAAACATACCCCTGTCAGCCCTCGCAGAGGGAAGAGCCTGCCCCGAGCCTGCCGAAGGGTTAGAGCCTGCCCCGTACTTGATACGGGGATGGGCGTGAAAGAGGCCCTTCCCCATCACCCCTTCACCCGTCATTCCGAGCGCCCTTCCACCCGTCATTCCGAGCGTAGTCGAGGAATCTAGAACGGCCGCTTTGTCTGGCGATGCTGGAGTGCACATGGCCCTAGATTCCTCGGCTCCGCTGCGCTGCGCTCGGAATGACGGAGTGTGGCTGCGCTACGCTCGTAATGACACCCCTCGCCTACACGCCACTAACCACTAATCACTAACAACTAACCACTAACCACTCGCTCACAGCTTAAACACCCTCCCCCCCTTCACACCCGCCCGCGCCACCGCGTTCCGCGTATCCACCACCAGCCGGCTGCGGCGCACCACGTCCTCCCAATCGTAGCTGCTGTGGTCCGTCACCACCACCACGCAGTCCGCCGCCGCCAGCGCCGCCGACAGCGTCGTCTCGCCCTCCGTGCCCACGCTCGCCATTTGAAGCCCCGCCTCGCGCAGCGACGGCGCCAGCGGGTCGTGGTACTCTACCGTCGCCCCTTGCTGATTCAGCAGGTGTATCAGGTCCAGCGCCGGCGACTCCCGCGTATCCCCCACGTCCGGCTTGTACGCCACGCCCAGCACCAGCACCCGCGCCCCGTTCAGCGGCTTGGACTCGCTCCCCAGCGCCCGCGTTATCGCCAACGCCACGTGCTGCGGCATACCCGAGTTGATTTCGTCCGCGAGCTGGATGAACCGCGCCGTGTACCCCAGCGTCCGCATCTTCCAAACCAGGTAGTGAGGGTCCACCGGGATGCAGTGGCCGCCAAGCCCCGGCCCCGGATAGAACGGCATGAACCCGAACGGCTTGGTGGACGCCGCGTCGATAACCTCCCACACGTCCAGCCCCAGGTGGTCGCACATGATCGCCATCTCGTTCGCCAGCGCGATGTTCGCCGCACGGAAAGTGTTCTCCAGCAGCTTCACCATCTCCGCCGCCCGCGACGACGACACCGGCGCCACCCTGTCTATCGCCGCCCCGTACAGGCAACTCGCCACCGCCGTGCACGCCTCCGTCACCCCGCCGATAACCTTCGGCGTGTTGGCGATAGTCCAGTCCTCCCGCCCCGGGTCCACCCGCTCCGGCGAAAACGCCAAAAAAAAGTCCCGTCCGACCTCGAACCTTCCCGCCGACGCCTCCACCAGGCGCGGCAGCACCAGCTCCTCCGTAGTGCCCGGATACGTCGTGCTCTCCAGCACCACCAGCGCACCCTCCCGCAGCCGCGGCCCTATCTCGCTCGCCGCCGCTACGATATACGACACGTCCGGGTCCCGCGTCTTCCCCAGCGGCGTCGGCACGCAAATCAGCACCGCGTCCGCCTCGCACACCGCGTCGTACCCCGTCGCCGCGCTCAGCCTGCCCTCACCCAGCGCCAGCCTCGCCACCGTCTCCGACGGCACGTCCGGGACGTGCGACCTCCCCGCGTTCACAGCCGCCACCCGCGCCGCGTCCGTATCCACCCCCACCACCCTGAACCCCGCCTCCGCGAACGTCACCGCCAGCGGCAGCCCCACGTAGCCCAGGCCCACCACGCACACCACCGCCTCCCGACGCTCGATTCGACCCCGAATCCTCTCGGCCAGCGTCACCCTTGCAAGCCTCCCTTTCGTCATACGGAGCGACACCGCCGCGCCCGCCGGCCGCGCGTGGGCGGGTCAGGAATCCCGGCGGCGGAGGCGCTCCTCCAGCTCGCGAATCCGGGCCCGCTCGGCGGCGAGCTTGGCGGCGGCGGCGGCGAGCTCGGCCTCGGCGGCATCGGCGCGGGCGCGTTCATCCTCCATCGTGACGATGGGTCGTCCCGTGGCCGGGTCGTAAAACACCAACTCGCCGCGCTCCCACCACAGATGCAGGTTCAGCGCGGCGCTATACCCCCGCAAGCTCCCGCCCGGCAGCTCCTCTACCTCGATGGAAACGTACACCCCATCTACCAGCCGATCCCCCGCCAGCCTGGCCCCGTGGTGCTCCCCCGTCTCGTCGAACCGCCAGTACTCCCCGACGCCCATCGCCGCGTAGTCATCCCGCTTGGCCCCCACGTCGATCGCCCCGGTGCTCGGCGACGCCACCTCCAACACGAAGTCCGGCGGCTTCCCCTGCTCCGACACGATGTACCCGTTGCTCGCCTTGTAAGCCGCCAGGTCCACGCCGAACGCCACCATCAGGTCGGGATAGCGCGCAAGCTCGCGAAAGGTGCCGGGTTCGGCGATGATCCAGCGGTCCGCCGCCACCAGCGTGGTTTCTGGACTTCCCAGGTGGACCGCCAGATGATATGAGTTTCCGTACTTGAACAACTTGTCGAACTGGGTCACTTCGTCAGGATGACGCTCCGGAATGTCCGGCAGCCGGAATCGGCCCCGGACCTTCAAAGAATCGGCGGCAGTATTGAACGTAGTCATCTCGCACCCGTCACTCGGCGGCAGCGCGACCCACTCACCGTCAAGCCCACGTCGCCGCGCTTGGTTACTCCCTCGAGGCCCTCTCCCTACGGCCGATATTCTACACCCAGGCCCACCACGCACACCACGCCCCCAACCACTGACCCACTGACAAACCGACCCACTGACCCACTAACCACTCGCCACTCCCCACTAATCACCGGCCACTGACCACTCGCCCACTTTTCGTCATACGGAGCGACACCGCCGCGCCCGCCGGCTGCGCGTGGACGGGTCAGGAATCCCGGCGGCGGAGTCGCTCCTCCAGCTCGCGAACCCGCGCCCGCTCGGCGGCGAGCTCGGCCTCGACGGCGGAGAGCTCGACCTCGACCCGAACGCGCGCCTCCTGCTCGCTGTCGGCGCGGGCGCGTTCATCCTCCATGGTGACGATGGGTCGCCCCGTGGCCGGGTCGTAGAACACCAACTCGCCGCGCTCCCACCACAGATGCAGGCTCAGCGCGGCGCTGTACCCCCGCAAGCTCCCGTCGGGCAACTCCTCTACCTCGATGGAAACGTACACCCCATCCACCAGCCGATCCCCCGCCAGCCTGGCCCCGTGGTGCTCCCCCGTCTCGTCGAACCGCCAGTACTCCCCGACGCCCATCGCCGCGTAGTCATCCCGCTTGGCGCCCACGTCGATCGCCCCGGTGCTCGGCGACGCCACCTCCAACACGAAGTCCGGCGGCTTCCCCTGCTCCGACACGATGTACCCGTTGCTCGCCTTGTAAGCCGCCAGGTCCACGCCAAACGCCACCATCAGGTCGGGATAGCGCGCAAGCTCGCGAAAGGTGCCGGGTTCGGCGATAATCCAGCGGTCCGCCGCCACCAGCGTGGTTTCTGGACTTCCCAGGTGGACAGCCAGATGATATGAGTTTCCGTACTTGAACAACTTGTCGAACTGGGTCACTTCGTCGGGATGACGCTCCGGAATGTCCGGCAGCCGGAATCGGCCCCGAACCTTCAAAGAATCGGCGGCAGTATTGAACGTAGTCATCTCGCACCCATCAATCGGCGGCAGTGTTGAACGTAGTCATCTCGCACCCGTCAATCGGCGGCAACACCGACCCACACACCGTCAAGCCCACGTCGCCGCGCTCAATCCCTCCCCCCCAGTCCCTTCCCCACACCCGATATTCTACACCCACCCCCACCAGCATACCACTTATCCCTTCCTCCTCACCCGTCATTCCCGCGAAAGCGGGAACCCAAGGGAGGGGTGTCTGGCTGTCCCCCTAAGTGCCCCTTCGTGCCCTTCGTGGACAAACCGCCCGCCGTTTCTGCTACACTAACCGCGAAAGGGGCGCCCCCATGACCACCGACGAACACGCCGCCGCCGCACAACGAGAGGAGCTGCGGCAAGGACTCTCCGACATACACGCCGAGTTCGATGCAATCAACGCCCGCCTCGACACACTCATCGCGCGCATGGATGCACTCATCACCCGCCTAGACCGGCTCCTACTCGCCCTCCTGGTCTGGACCGCCGCCATGCTGCTTTCCCAGATTGGGACAATCATCCTAATCATCCTACGCACCTAACGCCCCCGCACTCCAACCGCCCCAGATTCCTCGGCCACACCCGGAATCACACCCACTAACCACTAATCACTAACAACTAACCACTAACAACTAACAACTAACCACTCGCAAGTACCCCTCCACCGCCCCCTCCACCCCGTACACCCCCGCCCTCGCCCTCAGCGCATCCCCCCCCATCGGCGCATCCAGCGTCGCCTCGATAGCCCCCGCCATCGCCCGCCAGTCCCCCACCCCCACCAGCCGACCCCACCTGCCATCCTCCAGCATCTCCCTCGGCCCGCTCCGGCAATCCGTGCTCACCACCGGCGTCCCGCACGCCATCGCCTGCGCCAGCACATTCGGGAACCCCTCGTACCTCGACGACAGCGCGAACACCGACGCCCTCGCCATGTACCGGAACGGATTCACGTCGAACCCCGGCAAGTCGAACCGCTCCGCTATCCCCAGCCGCGCCGCCAGCGCAAGCAGCCCCTCCCGCTCCGGCCCCTGGCCCAGAATCACCAGCCGCGCCGGCCGACACCGCGCCACCTCCGCGAACGCTCGCAGCAGCGTAGGGTAATCCTTCTCCGCCGACAGCCGACCCGCCGCCAGCACCACCGGCGCGCCCCCGTCCACAAACCACCGATGCTTCACCGCCTCCGCCGCCTGCTCCGCAAGCCCCGGCCCCACCACCGGATTGTGGATGGTGACAATCTTGCCCGCCGCCCGCGGAACCTGCCCCCGCAGGTCCGACGCCGCGCCCTCCGACACCGCCACAATCGCGTCCGCCGCCGGCATCAGCAGACGCGCCAGCCGCATGAACTGCCGCGTCCTGAATCCCACGTCGTCGAGCGTATCCGAAAACGTCGTCGCCTGCCGCACCACCACCCGCAGCCGCCTGCCGTGGATGAGCTTGGCCAGCAACGCCGCCAGGTCCGTCGTCAGCAGCGTGGACAGCACCGCCGCCGGACGCTCCCGCCGCACGTAGCGCAGAAACCTGGGCGCCGCCGTCAGCGTCCTCCGCGAGTCCAGGTCCACCACCCGCACACCCTCCGGCACCATCTCCAGGTACTCGCCCTCCGCCTTTACCAGCACCAAGTCCACGCCCACGCCCCGCTCCGCGAACCCCGACGCCAGCGTCAGCATCACCCGCTCCGCGCCCCCGCCCCGCATCGACCCCGTGAACAGGGCCACCTTCTCATCAGTCAATGTCGTCAAGGTGCCACCGCGGATAGACGCTCTCCATCATTTGTCGCCAGTCCGGATGAACAGCGTTCAGCCGCCATTCAGGAGTACAGTGTTCACCCGCCAACGCCTTCACGCCATCTAGCAACTCAGAGGCGGGAGTGGTTCCGTCATCTTGGAAATACCTCCACATCTCCGGGTGCCTACTGGGCATCTTGTAGTGGAGAAAGAATAGTCTCTCAGTATCGAACATGTGCTGATAGCCTCTGGACTCGAAACCGTGAACATCAGCGTGGAGCACCCGCCGGGTGTCACACATGTACTTTGGGGCGGTCATATATGGCCCGCAATATGTAAAGCCGGACTCGACCACGTATCTATCAAGATTGTCGAACCGTGCGGACATCGGACGGTCGGCCATAACGCCACCGTCGTACCCACGCGACTCCATCCACTTGCACAGTTCCGGCACGGACTCGCCCGAAACCATGTATTCGTCCATGTCCATAAACACCATCCATTCGACAATCTCGCCGAATCTCGACAACGCATCGTTCGCCGCCAATACCTGCCCGTGCATGATGCTGCCTTCGGAGTCTCTCGGTTGCCACCTGACAATCTCTACATTCGGTATCTCGCGTTGGATATCGTCCAGAATACGCCGAACCTCAGAATCCGATAGGTTTACTATCTCACCATACGGGATCGCATATTTACTCACTTGGCCAGCTATCGTGTAGGGGCTTTTCCCATGGTGCTGTGGCCGCGTCACCCCGGTGTTGTCGTAGAGAAAAAAGTGCGTGACTCCCTTTAGTCTGTGGTACAGAATCCACTCCTTGAGGAAGAGAATATTCTCCTTGGCAATGAATACAGTGTGAAGGCCGACCAGCAGCCGTCCTCTGCGGTTCCGCCTCCCCAGCCAGTACGCCGCCAATCTGCAAGCCCAGTAGTGCGTGCGGATGACTCTACGCATCACCCAATAGCAGCTTCGCGCTACAACGTATGCGGGCCGGGGGAGACGCTGTGCCCACTGCCGCAAGTTGCCGCTAGCGGACATTTCATCTGTTCTCTTAATCATGTGACTTCTTCACCAAATGCTCTCTCCAGCCTATGCCCCCTGGTTTCATCTTAGTTTTCCAAGCGCCCCATTATCCTTCTAACCAGCCACTTGATAGCCAAGTAGCCCGTAACTGGGTCCGCCACGAACGCCAAAAGGACTGCGCGGAGAGCACCAAGACGGTTTCCAGCTCGTAACTCGGCAAGCGCAAGTCTTCTCCAAAGAGAAGACCGGACCCGTCGCCGCTTGCCAATTTCAACGCTGAACTTCGCTTGGTGGCTTTTGATGAAGTCTCGCCGCTGAATCAACACTCGTTTGGAAGGGTTGTACGGCTCAGACAGGCTGGGGTGCCCCAAGTGGTATCTCGTGAGAAACTGGGGTATCACTGCAATCCTGAAGTGCTTTGCAACTCTGCAAAAAAAGTCGGCGTCTTCGGCTGACAGCAGCGTCTCATCAAAACCGCCAACCACATCGAACGCCGAACTGCGCAACATTGCGGTTGAGCCAATACATGCCGGGAAACGCAACGATAGACCCTCTTCGAACACATAGCCCTCAAGTGTTCGAGACGACGACCCAACCAACTCTCCGGCCGGGCCTATGCGCGAGAGCCACACGTACACCATGCCAACCTCAGGACCTGCGACATCCAGCGCCTTAACTTGCTCTTCAATCTTGGTGGGCAAGAATTCATCGTCATCATCCAGAAAGGCCAGATACTCCCCTCGAGCGTTGGCAATGCCAGTGTTGCGCGATGCTGACTGCCCACGGTTGCGACGGTGCCGGAACGACCTTATGCGGGAGTCTGCGTTGACAAGGCCAGTCGCCACATCAGGCGTCTCATCGGCAGAACAGTCGTCCACAATCAACAGTTCAAAGTCCGTGAAGGTCTGCGCCAAAACGCTGTCCACCGCTCTGGTCAGCATCGACGCGCGGTTGTAAGTAGGGATTACAACGCTAACCCTTGGGTCAGTCATTCCCGGACTTCCCCCGTCTCCGGCTCTTGGTTACGTCGCGGATTATCTGTTGATATTTCTCTGCGCTGGCACGCCAACTCAGCTCCGTCTCGACACGATTCTGCCCGCTGCGTCCCATCCTCAGTCGTTCATCTTTATTGCGGAGCAAGCGTAACATTGCTTCCGTCAAAGCCTCTACATCTTTCGGTTCGACGAGAAGGCCAGTCTGGCCATCAAGGATAGCCTCGGGAACGCCCATGACATTGCAACAGATGCTTGGCTATCAAACAGCGAGTGAAGATAAGCTTGCCGTGAGGGTATCTGTCTATTGAGTCCACATACTCCCACTCAACCCCGCAGCCATTGCCCATCACCGCTCGAATTGTGGTGTTGATCTCCTGCACGTCGTCTTCCAGAACTTCGCCGCGCGTAACTACCCTGATCCTCAACCTGTTAACCTCAAGCTGGTCCACCTGGAAGTCGTCCACCCAGTCACGAAAGTAGAGCAGAGGGATGACAAATCTCCCATGAACCAAGCTGCCGCTCTTCGTCACGAAGTAGTCAGTGATTCTGCCCGAAAGCCTCGCCAGATAAGGGAGCTTCGATCCGCAGGTACATAGTCCGGAACCCATTACGCCAACGTCGTTGATCTCGTATCGGATCATGGGGAACGAGTAGTTGTGCAGACAAGTGATGACCAGATTGCCTTCGGACCCGTCATGGACAACTTGGCCGCAGTCATCGAGCACTTCCACTAGATTGTTCATTACGAAAATGTGCCTATTGCCTCGGGAGCACTCTCCGGCGACGGCCCCGACCTCTCTCGATCCGTAAAAGTCGTACACCTTCGCGCCAAACTGCTCCTCGATCTCGGCGCGCATGAAGTTGTACAGCGACTCCGCGGCCGAGTACACGAAGGCGGGCCTATGCATCCGTATGTTGTGCCGGCGCGCGATGATAGCCATTTGGTAAAGGGAACTGGCATAACCGGCAACGTAATGTGGCCGGAACCTGCGTATAACTTCTATGCACTCCAACCATCGCTTTTCATCGGCGCCATAAGTGCTCAACCAGACGTTGTTCATCAGGAATCGTGCAACTTTTTCGCGAAACCCAAGGCGCTCAATGTTCTCGGCGTCTCTCTGGGATGCCCAAAGCCACACGTTCTTGACCGAACCTCTATCGACACCGAGGAACTCTCTGAAGTAGTAACCTTGCGTGGCTAACGACCAGCCCTCAAAGTGCGCATCCTGAACGAATGTTGCGGGATTCTCTATCGAGCCTCCAGAAGTACTCATATAGGCGTTTGGCAACTCTGGATTCGTTCGGATGTCGTCGAAGCACTCACGCATAATATCCCTTGTGAGAGTAGGGATAGAGCGAAACTCGCGGTCAGACAGAATTTCGGCGTAGTAGGTGCTGTGCCCCTTGGCGTAGTCAAGCAACCGCCGAAGACTTGTCTCGAACATTGCATCGGGTTCGCCCTGTGCCATCTCCCCGATGCGCTTGGCGTAGTCCTTGTAACGCGGATTCGACTTTAGCCCAAGGTATAGCAGATATAGTCGGTGTCTCCATGCACGTTGGGATAGCATCACTCTCGGCATCGTTGAGAACCCATTAGCTTTCCAAAAGGCACCAAGCTCGCTGCCATTACCTGTCCTCCGGTGGAGAACCCAGCCACAGGACGCACCTTCGCAAGTCTCGCGGCATGGCCCCGAACGCAAGGAAGAAGCCGGTAGCCACCAACCCTATCCTCGATACGGCAACCAAGACGATCTGGGTCCCTTCACTCACTTCAAAAGCCCGTTTGCCACATTCTCACCACTAGGGACGAGGCAGCAGGACACTCATTTCTCGCAAGCCGCCTGGCTCTCCCAACATCCTCTGTATGGGGACGTAGCGCAGGAACCACCCGGACAATCCCGCAACCTTACCACGTGACGAGAGTTCCACACGGCCGGGCTGTGGGTCTGCTCGGTATTCCGCTTTCAATCTGCTCGCAACTTCACGACGCGACTCATCAGGCAGGGAATTGAAGGCAAGAACGAACAGTAATTGCAGCGAGGATTGTATCGCCCAGGCAACACTCCCGCCTGCCAGTATGAACACCCCCGCCCTCACTACGTCAAAAGTAAGAGGGGTGAACCCCGATGGCGCGGCAACCAGCCCCACGGCGATCAACGACGCCCCAACTGTAACTCCGAGATGAGAAATAAGGACAATGAGAAATCCGACCGTCACTTTTGGAGACGACCGCGCGGGCGTAAGGTGTTCCGCGACGTTCTCGACCTCCAGTATCCGCTCGAGCGCCCTCCCAACCCTCTTCACAATCAGTCCGTTACAGGCATACATCCCGAAGGTGACCACAGAGAAGGCAAACGCCCAAACAAAGACAACGCCGCTCACTTCTTCGACAGGGTAAGAGGTACTGAACAGCAAAACGCACAGCACGCTCGCGCCCGCGATCACCTCCAAGAGCACTACAAGACCTGGCAACCGAAAGGAGATAGTCACAGCGTCGTTTCTCCCTATTCTCTGCCTCGGCCTGGGTCCAACGCCATCCTAACGAGAAAATTCAAGCTGAATACAAGATACCGACGAGTTGACTCATAGAGTATCTTCTTGTGCATCCAGCCCTCTTTACGCGAAGCCCTCGCCCTAGAATCGGGGAAGCCTGCTCCTCCCGCGCAATCTTAGGCCAATCATATTTGAGCAATTCAACCCCCGTCAAGCCACCAGCCTTGAGTTGCAGCGCCTCTCCAAAGTCCCTTCCCCCTCGCAGGGGGAAGGTTAGGATGGGGGTGCCCCCGCTCCCCGCCGCGCCTCTGTCCCTTCCCCCTCCCCACCACCCTGTAGGGGCAATCCCTTGTGGTTGCCCCCGTTGATCATCACGCCCTGGGTGCCCCCGCCCGCCGCCGCGCCTCTGTCCCTTCCCCCTCCCCACCACCCTGTAGAGGCAATCCCTTGTGGTTGCCCCCGTTGGTCATCACGCCCTGGGTGCCCCCGCTCCCCGCCACTCAAACCCCCTCGAATCGCACCGCCGACAGGTCGAGGTCCGACGACCGCTTCGACAGGTTCAGCATCTCACTCCTCCCCCAAAACCAACCGCCTCGCCGCATCCACCACCTCGCGCACCGACTCGTTGTCGGTGTCATCGAGCGCGAACCCGTGCACCAGCGCGTTCCTCCTTCTCAACGCATCTCTCAACAAGAAGTAGCACTCCATCGATATTATTCCCTCGTGCGTGGCCTGGGAGATAGCGTGCTCGGCGGGCGGGCGCCCCAGCAACTCCCCCTCTTCGTCGAGCAGTATCCTCACCGCGCCATCGGCGGCGGCGCACGCCCGCACGAACGCCTCGTCCGCAAGCCCCGCCTCCAGCAGCCGTTCCGACTCGGCAGCGCACCTAAACACATCCTCCCGCGAGAACGCGCGAACGCCCTTAGGCACTCTCAGTTGTTCGCCCACGTTCACCTGCGACAGCCAGTAGGTCCATCCGGGCCTGTCCCGCACCGCCCCGGCCAGCCCGGACGGACGGCCTTCCTTCTCCATCGTGGGCCTGGATCTGACCTCCACTACAACCGACTTGTCACCCTTTTCCATCAAAATATCGGGACTGAACCCGGCAAGGAACGGCGGCAACTGCTCCTCAGTCGGCCCGATAGTCACCTCGTACCCCCGCCTCCGGTACTCATCCGCTATATCCTGGGCGCGCTTGCCCTCCAACTCGGCTATCGTCATCCCCATAAACGTTCACCTCCAGGACGTTGGCTTCCTCAACCCTCACGTATGTAAAGTCCTGCCCGGAGTAAGTGCTCTCCGACATCAGATCGGCGGGCGGGCCTACGATTGGAGCCGTCCCGACATGACGTTTCAGACAGGTCAGATCCGTGACTTGGGAGTCATCGATGAAGATCAGACCCTTGAGAGCGTCCAAAATCAGCTTCGGTATGTTGTCCACGTCAACCTCGTTGAGGTCGTAGAAGTTCACTATACTGAACTTGACAGGACTCTCGACTGGAATTGTATCATCGGGCCAACGCTCCTCCGCGGCGCTCCTCACTCGCTCCCGCCATTCGTCTCTGAGCCCGCTACGGCGCGCCTGCTGCGAAACCGCCGGGCCATCCACCACAAACTCAAACGGCAGCGTCACCTAGCTAACAGCCTCCCAACAAAGACGACAATGAAAAGGCCCTGAAGAAGACGAGCGCACCCTTTGGCAATCCCATGCGACGATAGTATCATACCCTGCTAAACCGGCGTTCCCCGCCACCCTGTAGGGGCAATCCCTTGTGGTTGCCCCCGTTGGTCATCACGCCCTGGGTGCCCCCGCCACCCTGTAGGGGCAATCCCTTGTGGTTCCCCCCGTTGGCCATCACGCCCTGGGTGCCCCCGCCCGCCGCCCCTCTGTCCCTTCCCCCTCCCCACCACCCTGTAGGGGCAATCCCTTGTGGTTGCCCCCGTTGGTCATCACGCCCTGGTTGCCCCCGCCCGCCGCGCCGCTGCCCCTTCCCCCTCCCCGCCACCCTGTAGGGGCAATCCCTTGTGGTTGCCCCCGTTGATCATCACGCCCTGGGTGCCCCCGCCCGCCGCCGCGCCTCTGTCCCTTCCCCCTCCCCACCACCCTGTAGGGGCAATCCCTTGTGGTTGCCCCCGTTGGTCATCACGCCCTGGGTGCCCACGCCCGCCACCGCCGCTAATCCCTTCCCCCTCGCAGGGGGAAGGTTAGGATGGGGGTGCCCCCGCCGCCGCAGCCTCCACCCCATTGACCCGCCCCGCACATCCGTGCTACCATCCCCACATGCCAAACACCACCCGCGCACCCGCCCCCACCACCCGCCGCCTCGCCACGCGCCCGGCCACCCCCCGCCCCGCCGATACAACCCGTCCCATCAAACTCCCAAACCGGCCCGAAACCGGCCCACCCGCGTTTCACCAACCCACCCCAACAAGCCTATCCCACCGCCAAAACGAAACAAATGAAACGGCTCGGAACAGAACGGAACAAACACTTCCTTCCCCCTCCATCTCTAGTCCCTTCCCCCTCGCAGGGGGAAGAGCCTGCCCCGTACTTGATACGGGGTTAGGATGGGGGTGACTTCGCCAGCACAACCACTGCTGTTCTCAGCTTCTACCCCTGCCCCGTTCAGCCCCCATCTCCCCGCTTGTGCTAAAATTACCTCATGCGCACTGCTGGCGCCAGGAGTCCGATGGTTCCCCTCAACACTCGCAGGCTGATCGTCAAGCGCCTGCTCGACGATTGGAAGCTCTTGCTCAGCATCTTTCTGGGCTTCGTCATCACCACCACGCTCGTCGCGGGCGCGCCCGTTTACTTCCGCTCGCTCCAGAGGGTCAGCGTCAACACGGCCATCGACAGGGCCTCCGTATTCTTCCTCAACTTCTTCGCCTACGCCCCCCACGTCCAGTTCGACAGGGACAACGTCACGTTGAGCGAGTCCCATCTGGCCGACGCCATAGACCGCCATGTCTCCGAGATATACCGGAGCCACGAACGCTACATCCAGTCCCCCACCTTCCTCGTCGGCAAGCCCAGCTCACCGCTGCCCAACCAGCCCGGCTCCGCCGACCAGGTGTCCCGCGGATATGTCCAGTACCTCTCCAACATGGGCGACCACGTCGAGTTTCTTTCCGGCCGCCCCCCCACCGACGCCCTCTCCCAGGGCCCGCGCGGCCCCATCTTCGAGGCCATGCTCGGCTCCAGACAGGCGCGCGTGTTCGACCTCCAAGTCGGCGACGAGGTGGTGCTGACCCCATCCCTCGGCGATCCGGTGCGCGTCACCGCGACCGTAGTCGGCGTGATCGAAGCCATCGACCCGCTGGACGAGTACTGGAGCCGCAACGCCGAAGCCTACCTCAACCCGGCCCCCCTCGAGGAAGAGGTCGACGTCGAGGTGACCATAGACCCGGCTGAACCCCCGCTGTCTCTGTTCGTTACCCTCGAGTCCCTCATTGCCGGCGTGGGCGAGGCCTATCCCGGCTCCGTCGCCAGTATGCACTGGAACGTGTTCATCGACAAGGAACCGCTCAAGCAGTGGTCCATTCCGGCTACCCGCGACCGCATCACGCAGATGGAGAACGACTTCACCCATGCGCTCCCCGGCGCGGCGGTCTTCACCGGCATCAGCCGACTGCTGGACAACTTCGAGCGTCGCAGCTTCTTCAGCGGCATCCCCCTGCTGCTGCTCATCACCGTCATGCTCCTCACCGTGCTCTACTCCATCGCCATGATGGTGTCCTACCTCGTCCAGAGCCGCGAGGACGACGTTGCCCTGCTGCGAAGCCGCGGCGTCAGCGCGTTCCAACTGCTGCGGCTGTACGCCCTCGAGGGCGCCGTTCTCGCCGTGACCGCCGCGCTGCTGGCGCCCTTCCTAGCCATGACCGTCGTCGCGCTCGCCGGCCTCCTGCCCTACTTCAGCGAGATAAAGCAGAGCCTGCTGCTCCCCGTCGACCTCCACTGGTACCCGTTCGCGCTCTCCGCCGCGGTCGGATTCGTCTGTCTCGCCATGTTCGTAGTGCCAGCCCTCATCGGCTCCAGGACCGGACTGATAGCCCACAAGCTGCGTTCGTCCCGCCCGCCGTCCGTACCGCTATTCCAGCGCTACTACGTTGACGTGGCCATTCTCATCGTGGGCGGTCTCATCTTCTGGGAGTTGCAGCAACGCGGCCAGTTCGTCTCGGGCGGGCTGTTCGAGGACGTGCAGGTAAACGAGGCGATGCTGCTGGCGCCCGTTCTCTTCCTGATAGCGGTCGCGCTGCTCTTCATGCGCCTGTTCCCGCTGTTCGTGCGATTCATCAACGGCGACGCGCCAACACTCCTCCACCTGCTTGCGGGCGCGGCGGTGGCGGCGCTCGCCATCGGCGTCGCCCTGGACGCGCTCGGCTCCGACAACGTGGACTACGCCCCGCCGTTAGCCCTGCTCGCCGCCGCCGCCGCCGCGTACTGGTTCGCCCATCGGTCCGACGGGGCCGTCTCGCGTGGGGTCGCCATCGTCGCGCAGGTCGCGGCGACGGCCCTGTTCATCCTTCGCGACCCTCCCGCGCCCGGCGAAACCGCCTTCATCCCCACGCTCGCGCTGGCGGCCCTGGTTCCCCTGCACCTGCTCTTCCTGGCGCTGCGCCACTTCGCCAGGACGTCGCCCGTCTGGGTGTCCATGGCGCTGCTCAGAATGGCCCGCAACCCGTTGCAGTACACCTGGCTGGTCCTGCTGCTCGTGCTGGTCACCGGACTCGGCGTGCTCGCCACCACCGTAGGCGGCACGCTGAACCGCAGCTACGAGGAGCGAGTCTTCTACAACACGGCCACCGACATTCGCGTGGCCGACATGCCCGGCTACATCGCCAGGGGCACAAGCGCCGTCAAAGAGACCTACCTCCAGATACCCGGTGTAACGCAGGTCTCGCTCGGACTTCGCGGACAGGGGCTGGTGGGCACCACCGTCTCGGGCATCCACTTCGACCTGCTCGCAGTCGAGTCCGACGACTTTCACTACATGTCGTGGTACCGCGACGACTTCTCCGACGCGCCTCTAAGCGGAGTCATGCGGTCGCTCCAGCCCATCTCGCGCCACGAGCCGCTCGTGCTGCCGCAAGACGCCGAGACCTTCGGCATGTGGGTCAAGCCCGGCGGCGAGTACTCCAATATGTTCCTGTGGGCCGCCCTGCAGGACTCCACCGGCATAGTGAAGACGCTCTCCCTCGGCGAGGTAGGCCCGGAGGAGTGGCAACTGATGAGCGGCCGGATGCCGTCGGGCATGGCGCCGCCGGTGGTCCTCGCCGCCATCCAGACCTACGAACCCGTCTTCGGCCCCACCGGCACCGCCGGCTCGCTGCTCATGGACGACATGCACGTCACCGTCGGCAACGGCGACGACATCGTGCTGGTGGACGGCTTCGAGGGCCGCTCCAACTGGACGCCCCTGGCGACCTCCCCGCTCTCGACCGACAGCATCGGTCCCACCTCCGAGGACTTTCGCAGCGGCCAGGCGGCGGGCCTGTTCGTGTTCGGCAAGGACACCGACCGCGGCATCAGGGGTTTCTACCAGAGCCCCAGCGGCGGCCCCCTTCCCGTCGTGGCAAGCTCCAGGTTCCTGGAGACGACCGGCGCGCGCGTGGGCGACGTAATGATTCTGGACGTCATGAGCCGCCTCGTGCCGGTCCGCTTCACCAACCGCGTCGACTACTTCCCCACCATGGTCTCCCAGCGCCACGGCTTCATACTCACCGACCTTGACGACCTCCTGCGCCACCTGAACATTCTCAGCCCCACCACCAGCTTCTACCCCAACGAGCTCTTCATCTCGGAAGCGCCCGGCGCGGGCGACTCGGTAAGCGAGACTATCCTCAGGCTCACCGGCACCACCGACCGCGTTTTCGACCGGGACGCCCGGCTCGAGGCCATCCGCCACGATCCGCTCATAACCGCCGGCTGGCGCGCCATGATGGCGCTTTCCCTCGGCCTCATCGTGTTCACCGCCGGCCTGGGTTATCTCATCTACCTCTTGGCGTTCACCAACCGCGGACGCAACGAGATGGGCTTCCTCCAATCCCTGGGCATGACGGGACGCCAGGTGCTGGGCCTGCTCAGCATCGAGCACCTCGCCATAGTGCTGGTCGGCCTGGGAATCGGCACCTGGGCCGGTTTCCAGATGAGCTCCATCATGGTCTCCTCCGTCGCCGTGACCGAGTTTGGCGACCCCGTGGTCCCGCCCTTCGTGATGATGACCGACTGGCCGATGCTGGCGGCCATCTACGCCGCCACCGCGTCGATCTTCCTGCTCTCCACGCTCGCGCTGGCAAGGTCGATGCGAAACCTCGAGCTCCACTCGATCTCGAGGCTGGAGGGCTGAGTTGTTCCAGCTTATCTACCTTGTATCGAGAGCCATATCCGCCTGGCCGCTGGTCGTGCGCCGCAGCCTGGCCCACTGGCGTCTGCTGTCCACGGTCGTGGTGGGCGTGGTGCTCGCCTCGGCCGTCATGTCCGGCACCGTCATCTATTACGACGCGCTCAGAGAGCTCGCGCTCAAGAGCACCCTGGCGCGGCTCACCGAAGACGAGGCCAACGTCGTGGTCAAGGCCGACCGCGGCCCCACCACCGTCGAGGAGTTCGCGAAGGTCGCGCGAACCGTGGACGCGGAAGTGGACGCCAGGGCGGCCTGGTTCCTCGAAGACCGCGTGATGGGCGCCAAGACGGCCACGTTCTTCCTGTCTCCGGTCGGTGAAGAGGCCGGCGCGGGCCAGGACAACGCCCGCGCCTACTTCGCCTACGTGCCGACTCTGGAGGAGCACGTCAGAATCGTAAGCGGCGGCTGGGGCGCCCCGGCGCCTCCCAGCCCTCGCGGACAGCCCTTGCGCCTGCAGGCCATCGTCCCCGCGGAAGCCGCCGACCTCTTCGGAGTCGGCGTCGGCGACAGCCTGTCCGCCGTGCCCTACTGGAACGACGCCATCCCCTACGCCACCGTCACCATCTCCGGCATCTTTGAACGCACCGGCCCCGACGAGTTCTGGCACCTCGACGCCGCCGTGCTTGCCGCATCCACCTCCGGCAACTTCCGCACGATACCGTTCTTCCTCACCAGGGAGGCCTACTTCGACTCCCTCGGCGCTTCGTTCACCGACATGGACAGCACCTACGCCTGGCTGCTCCAGGTGGACCAATCGAAGCTGGACGCCCGCAACGCCTGGATAGCCCGAAGCGGCCTCGACACGATGGAGAGCCGCCTATCCCGAAACCTGTTCAGCTACCGCCAGATAACCGAACTCGAGGACGCCCTCGCCGACTACGACCAGCGTCTCTTCTTCAGCAAGCTGCCCATGTTCGTCGTCCTCGTTCTCATCGCGGTGGTCATCCTCTACTACGTCGTCACCATATCCTCCCTCGTAGTCGAGCAGCAGCGCAGCGAGATAGCCCTGCTGCGGAGCAGGGGAGCGAGTTCCGCGCAGATTCTCGCCGTATTCGTCCTCGAGGGCCTCACCATCTCGGTGCTCGCCGCCGCGGCCGCGCCCCCGATCGCGGCATTCCTGATAAGCGTGCTCGGCTACACCCCCGCGTTCTCCAACCTGAGCGGAGGCGACAGGCTGGACGTGGCGATTTCCGGCGGCGCTTTCGCCATGGCCGCTCTCGGCGGCCTGCTCAGCTTCGCCTCCCTGCTCATCCCGGCCGTCCAGGCGTCCAAGGTCGGCGTAACCCGCCACAGGCAGGAGGCCGCCAGACCCACCGCGCAGCCATTCTTCCTCCGCTACTACCTTGACGTCCTCCTCCTGGTGATCAGCGTCGTGCTGTTCAGGCAGCTATCGGACCAGGGCTCCGTCGTCGCCAGCAGCGTCTTTGGCGAGCTTATCGTCAACCAGGCGCTGCTGGCCGTGCCCGCGCTCGTGCTCGTGGCCGTCGCCATGGTGCTGCTGCGACTCTTCCCGCTGGCTATCCGCTTCCTCAGCGGCGACTCCCCCTCGCTGCTGCATCTTGTGGCCGGCGCGACCGCCGCCATACTCGCGCCCTCCATCGTGGTGCGAGCCATAAACGAGGGCGAGCCGCTCGCCTGGATCGCGCAACTCGCCGCCCTGGCGGCCCTTGTTGCGGCCTACTGGGCAACGGCCAGGACCGACTCCCCGCTCAAGCGATGGGGCGGAATCACCGCACAGGCCGTTCTCGTGGCTGCGCTCCTATCAGTTGGGCCAACGCTCCCCATGCCCCAGGTCTTCATCCCGATCCTGGTAGCCATCCCTATCGCCCAGGTAGCCTACAGGCTGCTCCACGCATACGGGCTCAACGCCCCCGCGGGTTTCTCCATGGGCATGTGGCAAATGGCCCGCCGACCCACCCACTACGCGCGCCTGTCGCTGCTGCTTGTGCTCATGGCCGGACTTGGCATCGTCGCCGCCAGTTTCGGCGGCACGCTCGAGCGCAGCTTCGAAGAGCGCGCCCGCTACTCCTCCGGAGCCGACATACGACTGGAAGGCGTAATCCTGAACACCAGGGGCCGGAGCGTCTCCGCCGTCGACGAATACCTCGGCCTGCCCGGCGTGTCCGTGGTCGGTCCCGCCTTCCGCGGAGCGGGCAGCGACCTGTCCGAGCTCCTCGGCGAAAGCTACACCATGGTGGCGGTGGACAGCCGCGTGGTGAGCGAAGTCGGATGGTTCCGCGAAGACTTCGCCGAAAGACCGCTTCCCGAGCTCCTCGCACGGCTCGAACACTCCAGTCTCCCGGTCGGCCTCCCGCTGCCACACGAAGCATCCGAACTCTCGCTTATCATCAAAACCGACAGGCCCCAGCCCGACGTCGGCGTTATCGCCCGCCTCAAGGACGCCAACGGACGCTACTACACCTACATCATGGGCCCCCTGGACTCTACCCAGTGGGAGCGAATGTCGGTGCCGCTGCTCCGTCGCGACGGTAGGATTTTCAGCGGCAGACGCCAGCTTCTGAGTCCGCAGCTGCCCATGGAACTCGTCTCGGTGAGCGTCAACAAGTTCGACGGGCGCGGCAGGCTCAGGGCCGGCACACTCTCCATAAGCCGGATCAGCGCCTTCACCCCCCAGGGCGAACACGTCGTGGAAGCGTTCGACGACGTGTCGGGCTGGAGCATAATCCGTGCCGCGCCGGAGTCCGTTTCCGACGCCATTCAACCAACCAACTCATCGTTCGACGGCGACACCGGCGCCGCGCAGTTCATCTGGACGGAGGGCAACCCCCTGGTCAGCCGCGGCATGTTCCACGGCCCGCCCATAACCCCGGTGCCCGTGCTCGCCAGCGGGCTCTTCCTCAAGGAGACCGGCCACCGAGTGGGCGATTCCTTCGAGGTCTCCGTCCAGGGCCACAGGCTGCCAGTGCACATAATCGACGAGCTGGACTTCTTCCCCACGCTGGACACCTTCAACAGGCTGTTCCTGGTGTCCGACCTCACGGCGGTCGCCGCCTTCGCGAACCTGGACGTCACAGCCGGCGAGCTGCGTCCCAACGAGATGTGGATCGAGACGGCGATCAACGGCTCGGAGCGCGAGGAGTTGGTAGGAATCCTCGCCGACGACCCGCCGTTCCCATCCCGCCGCGTTCACGACACCCAGCAGAACCTCGCGGAATCTCAGGTCGATCCGCTCGTTCAGGCCGGCTGGCGCGCGCTGCTGTTCATGGCCTTCGCCGCCGTGCTCATACTCAGCGGGCTGGGATTCCTGGTGCACGCCTACGTGTCGTTCAGGAGCCGCGAGATGGAGTTCGCGCTCATGCGCACCATCGGCTTCTCCACGCGCCAGCTTACCACCCTGATATGGCTGGAGCAGGCGCTCATCATCCTGGCCGGCCTCGCGCTCGGCACCTGGATGGGCGGACGCATCGGCGCCATAATCATGCCCTTCCTCGGAAACGACGACCAGGGCAGCCAGGTGCTGCCTCCCTTCATCCTCGAGGTCAACTGGACGACGCTGGCCATAACCTACGCAATTATGGCCGTGGCGTTCACCCTCATAATAACCGGTATGATATGGTTCGTTCGTCGAATCTCACTCCAGCGCATCCTGCGCCTCGGAGAAATGTAGTGCCCGCCAAGTCCCCTCTCCCTATGAGGGAGAGGGTTAGGGTGAGGGTTGAAGGCATGTCTCTCATCAACTCAGAACAACTACTAAAATGGGGGTGAACATGACACTCACCCAGACTTCCCCGTACGTTCTGTGCGAGGACCTCTTCAAAATCTACAAGATAGCCGACCTCGAGGTCGTCGCGCTGCGCGGTCTCGACCTTAGCGTGATGCCCGGCGAGGTGGTCGCCATCGTCGGCGCCAGCGGCAGCGGCAAGAGCACCCTGCTCAACATTCTCGCCGGTTACGACGCTCCCTCCGCGGGCGGCGTGTCCGTCGGCGGCCACGACCTGCTGCGCATGAACATGAACCAGATCGAGCTGTACCGCCGCGAAGTCGTGGGATTCGTCTGGCAGCAGACCAGCCGCAACATGTTCCCCTACCTCTCGGCGGTCGAGAACGTCGCCCTGCCCATGATGCTGACCGACATGCCCGGCAGGGAGCGCAGGGAACGCTCCGAGCACCTGCTCGACCTCGTCGGGCTGGGCCACAGGCTGGAGCACACCCCCGAACAGCTTTCCGGCGGCGAGCAGCAGCGCGTCGCCATCGCCGTGGCCCTCGCCAACCACCCGCCCCTGCTGCTCGCGGACGAGCCGACCGGCGAGCTCGACAACGCCACCGCCGCCGAGATACTGGACCTGTTCGGCGTGGTCAACCAGGAGTTCGGCACCACCATCCTGATTGTTACCCACGACCCTGACATCGCCCACAAGGTCGGCAGGGTCGTGATGATCCGCGACGGCAAGATGTCCACCGAAATCCGCCGCCGCGTCACCTTCCAGCGAGTCTCCGGCACCGCCAACACCGACCAGCCGCTGGAGGAGTTCATCCTGGTGGACGCGAGCGGCCGCGTCCAGATACCCCGCGAGTACCTCGAAGACCTTCGAATCCGCGAGCGGGCCAAGGTCGAAGTCGAGGACGACGCCGTAGTGCTCAGACCGGAGGAGCGTTAGCGTGAACAGGTACCAGCGGCTCACCGCCGCCATCGACGTGACCCGGACCTACCGCCTCGGCTCCGAGGAAGTCACTGCCCTCCGCGGCGTCAACCTCACCGTGCTGCCCGGCCAGTTCGTCGCTATCGTCGGCAGGTCCGGTTCGGGCAAGACGACCCTTCTCAACATCCTGGCCGGCCTCGACAAGCCCACCTCCGGCGACGTGCTCTTCGAGGAGCGCAGCGTCAACGACATGGACGAACAGGAATTGCTGGAGATTCGCCGCCACAAGCTCGGCTTCGTCTTCCAGTCGTTCGGCCTGCTGCCGCTGCTCTCCGCGCTCGAAAACGTGGAGCTTCCCCTGCGCATAGCCGGCGTGAAGGGCCGCGACCGCGAGGAGCGCGCGCGGGAGGCGCTGGACATGGTCGGCCTCTGGCCGCGCGCCCGCCATCGGCCCTACGAGCTATCCGGCGGCGAGCAGCAGCGCGTAGCCATCGCCCGCGCCATCGTGAACAACCCGCCGCTCCTGCTCGCGGACGAGCCGACCGGCGAACTGGACTCGGTGAACGCCAGGTCCATCTTCGGCCTGTTCAAGCAGATGGTCCAGGAGCGCGGCATAAGCGTGCTCGCCGCCACCCACGACTCCACCCTGCTCGAAATGGCCGACGAGGTCAAAGAAATCCGCGACGGCGTCCTGCTCGACCAGGCCGCCCAGGGCCTGCGCTACCGCGACTAGACCGCTCAGTCCCTTCCCCCTCGCAGGGGGAAGAGTCTGCCCTGAGCTTGCCGAAGGGTCAGGATGGGGGTGAAGCCCGCGCCTCCCCCTACACTGACGTAGGGCTGTGAAGCTCCAGTTGCGCCGCCTGCCCCGCTCCCGCGTCAGGTAGTAGCGGCTCCACGTGCCCCCACACCCGCTCGTGAACCGTCTCGATAGACGGCGTCGCGTCGATTACGCGCCACCTGTCCGGCTCTTTCCCCGCCAGCGTTCGGTAGCCCGCGCGCAGCCTGCGGTGAAACTCCAGCGGCTCGTCCTCGAACCGCCGCGAGTCCTCCTCGTCCATGCGGCCCGGCGTCCACACCTCCTCCACGTCCAGCGGCAGCGACATCTGCACGTCCCCCACGCGCCGCAACCCGACCTCGGGCGGACAGTCCAGCAGCAACGTCAGCTGGGGCACGACCCCGCCGGTCGCCAGACGGTTCATCTCCTCCACCGCCGCCACCGACATTCGCCGCCCGTAGCCCTGGTACGCCACCGTAGAGTCCGCGTAGCGGTCGGCGACTATCACCACGTCGTCCAGTTCGGACGCCTGCCGCAGCACCTTTGCCACCAGCTCGGCCCTTGCCGCCAGGAACAGAAACAGCTCCGCGCCCCTGGAGATGGTCTGTCCGCCCGTCTGGCCTCCCAGCCGCCGACCTTTGACTAGCTCCCTGACGTGCTGGCCCAGCGCGGTCGTCCCCGGTTCCTTGATGAGCATAACGCGCAGCCCCGAACGCTCCAGCCGCTCGCACAGCAACTCGAGCTGGGTAGTCTTCCCGCTGCCCTCGCCGCCCTCGAACGATACGAATAGCGCCAACTGCCGCTCCGAAAGTCCCTTCCCCCTCGCAGGGGAAGAGCCTGTCCCGTACTCGATACGGGGTTTAGGATGGGGGGATGCCCTTACCTTCTGAAAATCACCACGTGGCGGCTGGGGTCCCTGCCCATGCTCGACGAGGCAAGCCCGAACCTGCCCGCGATCTCGTGTTGCAGCCGCCTCACGTATGCGCCCTGCGGGTTCAGCTCCACGTGGCCCTCGCCCTTGCGGACGCGGATCGATGCCTCCTCCGCCTCGTGCATCGCGCCGTCCACCTGCTCGTCCGACACCGGCGCCTGGCCGTGCCTGCGCGTGATGGCCTGGATGAACTGTTCCAGTTGCGCCGTGGTGTTCTTGCGCAGCACGTACACCGGCTTGCCGCCCTCTTCCGCGTCCCGCAGCGCCTTAGTCTTGCGGCGGTAGTAGTTCTTGGTGGTCACCAGCAGGTCGGCCCGGCTGATGTCCATGACCAGTTCCACCGGCGCGTTCGCGCTCCGCACCACGTGTTGCAGCCGGCCCCGGTTCACGCCGTAGGGCAGTATGTGCGTCGTCTTGGGCGGCTCGACGTCCTCGCGCTCCAGGTCCCGCGCCGCCGGGAACGGGGCCTCCCTTCGCCGGGGCGTATCCACGCCGCGCAGGTCCGTGCGCGCGCCGGTCTGCTCGCTCCGCTTCACCTTGAAGCCGCCCTCGCCGTCGCTCTCCCGCGTCTCCGGCGACACCGGGAAACCGCGCAGCATCCGGTCCACCACGTCCGTCACGTCCGGGTGAACGGTGACCTCATTCCAGCCTTGGATCTCGACCAGCACGTCGAACGTGGGAGGCGCCCTTCTCTCAAGCACCGTCTTCTGGGTGCGTCGTCTCCGCGCCTCGATGTCGCCGAGGGTCACCGACTGCACTCCGCCGACCAGGTCCGACAGCGTGGGATTCATTATGAGGTTGTCGAGCGTGTTCCCGTGCGCCGTCGCCACGAGCTGCACGCCCCGCTCCGCGATGGTGCGGGCCGCGTTGGCCTCCAGCTCCGTGCCGATCTCGTCGATGATGATGACCTCCGGCATGTGGTTCTCCACCGCCTCGATCATCACGTCGTGCTGAAGCGCCGGCTTGGGCACCTGCATCCGCCTGGCCCGCCCGATGCCCGGATGGGGTATGTCGCCGTCTCCCGCAATCTCGTTGGAAGTGTCCACCACGATCACGCGCTTGCCCGCGTCGTCCGCAAGCACCCGCGCCACCTCGCGCAGCATCGTCGTCTTGCCCACGCCCGGCTTGCCGAGCAGCAGCACGCTCTTGCCGCTGAAGATGAGGTCTTCGATGATGCGGATGGTTCCGTAAACGGCGCGCCCGAACCTCAGCGTCAGCCCCACCACGTCGCCGCGGCGGTTGCGTATCGCCGATATGCGGTGCAGCGTGCGCTCCACGCCCGCCCGGTTGTCCTCGCCGAAGCTGCCCACGCGGTCGATTACGTGGCGCAGGTCTTCGTATGTGACCTCGTCGCTGCCCAGCGACACGCTCTCGTTGGGCACGCGGGCCTCTGCTTCTCGCCCCAGGTCGAGCACGACCTCGAGCAGTTCGTCTATGTTCTCATGGCCCCTGACCGATTCCTCTATGCGAGGAGGCAGCTTGTCCAGGAGCGCCTCCATATCGTCGACTATCCGCCTTTCCACCAAGGCGTTCGCACCTCCGGCCTGCTTCATTCGTCGTTCAGACGGCACGATAACCGCCTGTCGTCATCTGGACTACAGCATACCAGCACACCCGCGCCAACGGCAATTCAATAGGCGGCCATAACTCTGTTTCAGCTTGCCGGGCGCGCCCAACTCCGTCGGTCCCGCGAAATCTGTTCGTTTCTGCGACATTCTGTTGTATTCGTAGCTGGGGCCGCCTGCGGTTCTGCTCAATTCCGTAATGCCGGAGTGGGCAATTCGGCGCATAAGTGTCGCGCCGCGTGGCAGAGTAGGACAGGGGCGGTAGTGGCTAGTGATTAGTAGTTAGTGGTTAGTTTCCGGCGCCGCTACGTATGCTCCAGGAACCCACGCCGTTCAGGGACAGGGTTTCTGCGCCGCGGGGTCTGTCCCTCGCATGAGCGAGGATAGCACGGATGTACGTATATTTCAAGAGCGGTGCCGAAATTGCCGGATCGGGGCGGAATCGTGGGAAAAAATGGCGCAGGTGTGTGGACGTGGCTGGGCGGGCGTGGGGGTTGAGGGTGGCAGGGTGGGGGCTGGATGGCGCGGCAGGGTGACGCTTTTTTCAGGGTACGGGGCGGGCGAACGGGTTGGATGCGAGGCCCCGTTACCCGAATACCAACGCCACCCCGCAGGTCAGACTCACCATCGCGAACAGGATCCACCGAATGAGTCTATGGTCCGCGTCCAGCGCGAACCTCACCCCCACCGCGGCCCCAATTGTCATGCCGATCGCCAGCAGTATCCCCGTCACCCACTCTACGCGCCCCGTCAGCGCGAACACCACCAGCGACGCTACGCTGAACAGCGCCGTGCACACCACCTTCAGCGCGTTCGTCCGCACCAGGTCGTACCGCAGTCCCGCCGACAGCGCCGAAATCAGCACCAGACTCACGCCTGCCTGGACAAACCCACCGTAGAACCCGGCGCCGAACAGCATGAGCGCGCCCAGTGGCCGTTCCCTCAGTCCAAGCGCCCTCGTCCCTTCCGGGGGCGCGACCACGTCCGGTAGCAGCAGTGTCATGAGCGCAATCGTGATCATCGACCCCAGCAGCACCGGCTTGAGCACCTCGGCCGGCAGCCACGTCGTGGAAAGCGCCCCAGCGCCGCGCCGGAAACGGTAGGAGCCAGCATCGGCACGACCGCGTTCTTGTCCAGCTTGCCCGACCTATCAAACCCCCGGATGCCCACCAGCGACTGCTGAAGAATGCCCACTCTGTTCGTCCCGTTGGCGTGGTCCGCCGGCATCCCCAACAACATCAACGCGGGCACGGTGATCATCGACCCCGCCGCCGGATACGGTGTTCACGAATCCACCGACAGCCCCCGCGGCCACCAGCACAGCGGCGCTCCACCAAACCAGCGTGATGTGCGCCGCGTGTGACGGCGACAGCAACTCAATCAGGAAATCCAAAGCCCCTCCGTAGCGGAATGAGCAACGGGCGCACTCTGTAGCCGATCACGGCGTCCGCCACTCCCCATCAGGCCGCCCCCTCACGCCGGCGACGCCGCTCCCTCCGCCAGGCGCACCGGCGACGCCGTCGTGCGTATGCACACCACGTACTCGCAGGACGGGCGCGAATCCCATGCCCGCCAGCGCGCGCCGCAAGTCCGGCTGGTACTCGGGCACCAGCGCGCGAACCCGTCGCGCTCCCGTCAGCCGCTCCAGCCCGGACGCGGCCAGCGTCGCCGTCGCATCTCCCGCGTCCGGCGGCGTCATCGCCTGAATCCAGCCGTTCGCCCCTCTTCGTCCCGCCCTCAGCCAGCCCGCCAGTCCGCGTTCGCCCTCCAGCACGTACTCCCGCGCCCGTCCGGGGCCGTGCTCCCGCGAGTCCCGCCACTGGTCGAACGTCACCCCCGCAAGCCGCCGCACCTGGGACGGCACGGACGCGCTGTACAGACGAAACAGGTCGTACTCGTCCTGCCGTGACGCTTCACGAAGAGGAGTACCGCGTCGCTCAGACCGGCCCGCCGGGACATTCGGCTGACCGGATACCAAAAGCGTCTCATGGCAGACGGGAAAATACCCGGCGCGCCGCGCCGCCCCCAGCAGCTCGCACTCCGCGGGCAACCTGAGGAACACGCGCTGCGCTCCGGCGCGCCCGGCCTCGGCGGACACCCGCTCCAGCACGCGCTCGGCCGCCGGTACCGCGTCACCGCTCGCGACGAGCTGCGTCACCTGCCAGCTACTCCGGCCCCGCAGCCGGCCCGCAGCCGCGATGGCCTCGGCGCCTCCCTCCCTGGCCGTCCATGCGCCCGCCCGCGCCCGCCCCGCGACGCACGATCTTGCGATGATGGAAAGAGATGACCTGCCGCCCTGCCCGGACACGACGGCGGACAGAGGGCGCGCGTGGTTGGAGTAGGGGCTTCGCCTGAGAACGGCCTGCGCGGCGAGCCGAAGGTAGGACCGCGAGAGATGACACGCCGGAGGCGGTACTCATAGAGACCACCCGGACAGCGTTGCTACGCGCTGCCCTCCACCATTCGCACGAACAACTCGTGCACCCTGGTGTCGTCGGTCAGCTCGGGGTGAAAGGAAGTGGCGAGCAGCTTGTCCTGGCGCACCGCCACCGGACGGCCGTCCGGTATCCGGGCCAATACGCGCACGCTCTCGCCGACCTCGTTGACGACAGGCGCGCGGATGAACACTCCCCGGAAGGCCGGGCCGGTGATGTCGCCCATCTCCAGTTCCGCCTCGAAGCTGTTGACCTGGCTGCCGAAAGCGTTGCGGCTCACCTCGATGTCCATCAGCCCCAACGGAAAGGGCCGGTGGTCGGTGAGCCGCTTTGAAATCACTATCATGCCGGCGCAGGTGCCCCAGATGGGCATCCCCTCCGCCGCCTTTTCCTTCAGGGGTTCCCTGAAATCGTAGATGTCTATGAGCTGGACGATAGTGGTGCTCTCGCCGCCGGGGATGATGAGCCCGTCGACCTCGTCCAGTTGGTGCGGGAGCCGGATCTCCGCCGACTCCACGCCCAGCCGGTCGAGCACCTCCCGGTGCTCCGCGAAATCTCCCTGGATTGCGAGTACGCCCAGCATCGGCAAGCTACCAGCCTCTCGTCGCCAGCTGCTGCTCCTCCGGCATGGTGCGCACGTCCAGTCCGGGCATGGCCTTGCCCAGTCCGGTCGAGACCTCTACCAGTATCGCCGGGTCGTTGTAGTGCGTCGTCGCCTTGACGATGGCCTCGGCCATTAGCTGCGGCGTCTCGGACTTGAAGATGCCGGAGCCTACGAACACGCCGTCCACGCCCAGCTGCATCATCAGCGCGGCGTCCGCGGGGCTGGCGATGCCGCCGGCGGCGAAGTTCACCACGGGCAACCGCCCCGTGTCGTGGATTTCCTTGACAAGCTCGTAGGGCGCGCGAAGGTCCCTGGCCGTCGCCATCAGCTCCGCCTCGTCCATGCCCACGATGCGCTTAATCTCGCCCAGCACCTTCCTGGCGTGCCGCACCGCCTCGACGATGTTGCCGGTGCCGGCCTCGCCCTTGGTGCGAATCATCGCCGCGCCCTCGCCGATGCGCCTCAGCGCCTCGCCCAGGTCCCGGCAGCCGCACACGAACGGGATTTTGAAGTCGTGCTTGTTTACGTGGTTGTTCTCGTCGGCCGGCGTGAGCACCTCGGACTCGTCGACGTAGTCCGCGCCGAGCTCTTCCAGAATCTGCGCCTCGACGAAGTGTCCGATTCGGGACTTCGCCATGACCGGAATCGTGACCGCGTCGATGATCTCCTTGATCATCTGCGGGTCGGACATGCGGGCCACCCCGCCCGCGGCGCGGATGTCGGACGGCACGCGCTCCAGGGCCATGACCGCGACCGCGCCCGCGTCCTCGGCGATCTTCGCCTGCTCGGGCGTCACCACGTCCATGATTACCCCGCCCTTGAGCATCTGGGCCAGCCCGACCTTAACCCTCCAAGTACCGGTCTCCGACCTTACGTCTATTGCCATCTTTGGCCTCCTCCAGCCGCTCACGCTATCAAGCGAATTTCGCGCAGTTACATGCTTTCACGCGGCCCCGCATGAGATTTCGCGCCATTATACTCCTGACCACCGCTCTTTACAATTGGCGCGCCATTCTGCCAAGCTTACACGGAGCCGCGCGCCATCCGCAGACATGCTCCAAAACTTGGCAAAATAGCTCCTTGCGGGCCGAATATGCGTGCGCTACAATTCGCAAACTTTCTCTTAGGGTGCCGCCCATGATCCAATCCCACGTCGAAGACAAGGCCAAACTGCGCAAAGACCTCTCCAGAAAGGCCGTGGCGCTCGCCATGAAGAGCCGCTGGAAGGAAGCCAGCGCCGTCAACCGCGCCATACTCAAGGACTTCCCGCGCGACCTCGAAGCCTGGAACAGGCTGGGCAAGGCGCTCAGCGAGCTCGGGTGCGTGGCCGAGGCCCGTGAGGCGTTCGGCAACGCGCTGGAGGTGTCCCCGCACAACAGCATCGCCCGGAAGAACTTCGACAGGCTGAATCGGCTGGGCGAGGACGAGCGGCCCGCCTTCGTCACCAGCGGCGCAACCGCGCAGGCCTTCATAGAGGAGGGCGGAAACTCCGGCGTGACATCGCTGGTCGATCTCGCGCCGCCCAACGCGCTGCTCAAGCTCTCCCCCGGCCACCCCATAGACCTGCGGTGCGAGGGCGGCGGCCTGAAGGTGTTTCGCGCGTCCGGCGAGTACGTCGGAAGGGTCGAGTCGCGGCTGGCCTCCAGGCTCGCCAGGCTCATCAAGGGGGGCAACCGCTACGACGCCACCGTGCGCAGCGTCTCCGAGCAAGATGTCGTCATCATCATACGCGAGGCGTTCCGGCACCACTCGCAGGCTCACGTCCCGTCCTTCCCGGCGCGCGTCACCGGCCCCTACCCCATGTACCTTCCCGCCGCGTCCATAGGCTACGGCCTGTCCGACGGCATGGATGACGAGGAGCAACTCTCGGTCAAGGACTGGTCCAACGACGACACCGAGCCCGGCGACGACGCCGCGTTCACGCCCGTGATCCACCGCATCATCAACAACCCCGGCAGCGACCTCGACGGCGACGACGATTACTAGCGCCCCCATCCAGGCGTCGGCCCCGTTTGACACTAATCGGGGTCGGCCAGCGGGCGCTCGCGGTAATAGATCCCCCATCGACGCATGGCTTCTTCGACTTCCGGCGACTGAAGCTCCGACAACTGGCGAAAGAACCCCCCCAGCGCGTGCGCGTGGAGCAGCTCCTCCGAGCACACCCAGCTCGCCTCCGCCGGCACCACGTACACCAGCCCGTTCTGGTGCTCGCACTGCATCTCGATGCGCTTGCCGCCCGTGTCGTGCTTCACCCTGATTCCGTACTCTGCCATGTCTCTCCTCGCGTCGCGGTGTCGAACGCCCCGGTCGTCACCCCCATCCTAACCTTCCCCCTGCGAGGGGGAAGGGACTTATCGGCTAGATCCTTAGTGTAGCACTACGCGCCGCCGCGCATTCGTTCCCACGCCCGCCTATGCTATAATCCACACCGCGCCCTCCAACGGCGACCACCACCCGCGCGGCTCACGCCCGCCGCCAACAGGAGACCATCAAATGGCCCCTCACTACCAGGACGACACCGTCATCATCCACAAGTACGAGTGCGGCGACTTCGGCAACAACGCCTATCTCGTCGTCTGCCCCAAGACCAACGAGAGCATAATCATCGACACCCCTGGCGATCCGGGCAAGGTCATCGAGGCCGCCAGGTCAACCGACGTCAAGGCCATAATCATCACCCACAACCACTGGGACCACCTGGTGGGATTCGACGAAGTGACCGGCGCGATAGACGCCCCGGTCGGCATTGGCGCCGACGACGCCGACGCCCTGCCACGCCCGCCCGAGCGGCTGCTGCGTGACGGCGACGAGATCGTGGCCGGCACCGTGACCCTGCGCGCCATCGGCACCCCCGGCCACACGCCCGGCTCCACCTGCTACACCGTCGGCAACGTCCTGTTCTCCGGAGACACGCTCTTCCCGGGCGGCCCCGGAAAGTCCGGCTCGCCCGAGAAGTTCCGGCAGCTTATCGACAGCATCACCACCAAGCTGTTTACGCTGGAGAACGTCGTTAACGTCTATCCGGGTCACGGCGACGACGGCGACCTCAAGACCAGCAAAGAGGAATACGCGGTCTTCGCCTCCAAGGAGCACCCGGCCGACCTAGCCGGAGACGTTCTTTGGCTCAGCAGCTAGACACTCCCGAAAGCTCCGACGCCCGCCCTCCGTGGCGACTGCGCGACATCGCGCTTGCCACGGTCGGGACGTTGGCCGCGTTCGTTGTCCTCGTTGCCGTGGCCGTGGGCATCTCCGCCATAGGCGACGAACGCGGCGTCGCCTCGTTTCCCGTGTGGGCGCTGGCGACCTTCTACGTCGTGCTCGTGGCGATGGTCTGGCGCTTCAGCGTGCGCAAGTACCGCGTCGGCTGGCGCAGCCTGGGAGTCCGAGCGCCGGAAAGCGCGTGGAGCTTCGCCCTCGCCGGCCTGGCGTTGCTCGCCAGCCTGACCCTGTTCGCCGCGTACAAGCTCGCCACCGACCATCTGCCCGTCCCCTGGCTGCGGCCCTCCGACGTGCCGCCGGAGGTGTTCGGCCACGGCCTGGAGCGCGTCGCCAACGGACTCACGGTGGTAATTGCCGCCCCCGTTGCCGAGGAGCTTTTCTTTCGCGGCTTCGTGCTCGGCGGCCTTGTGGCCGTGCTCGGCGGCCTGCCCGCGAGCGTCGTGAGCTCGGCGCTGTTCGCCGTGATGCACTTCTCCGTCGGCACGTTCATTCCGATTTTCGCGGCCGGTATGCTGCTGGCCTGGCTCTACCTGCGAACGCGCTCCATCTGGCCGCCGATAGCCGCCCACTCCACGCAGAACGCCCTGGCGATGCTCAGCCCGGGTTGACCCACGCCGCGCATGGCCTGGTGAATGTCCTATGACTTCTGGCCGGATAAACAGAATCGACCGCGTGATGCGCTCCCTCGCCGCCGAGGGCCGAAAGGCGATGGCGCCGTTCGTCACCATCGGCCACCCGGACGTCGAGACCTCCGAGGCCCTTGTCGAGGCGATTATCGCCGGCGGCGCCGACATGCTGGAGCTCGGCATCCCGTTCAGCGACCCCCTCGCCGACGGGCCTACGGTACAGGCGACCAGCTACACGGCGCTCCGCAACGGCGTCACCGTGGCGGGCGCGCTCGAATCGGTCCGCCGTATCCGGGCAAGGGGAGTGGAAGCCCCGCTCATCTTCATGGGCTACTACAACCCCTATCTCAGCTACGGCCTGGAGCGCTTCGTAGCGGACTCGGCCTCCGCCGGAGTGGACGGCCTGATAGTGCCCGACCTGCCCGCGGAGGAGTCCGGCGAGCTGGCCGCCCTCTGCGCGGAGCACGGCCTCCATCTCATACCCCTGCTCGCGCCCACCAGCACCGACGAGCGAATCGCCAGCGCTTGCAAGGCCGCGGGCGGGTTTATATACTGCGTTAGCCTTACCGGAGTCACCGGCGCCCGCAGCAGGCTGTCCGGGACGGTCGAGGACCTGGTCGAAAGGGTCCGAAGCCATACCGACCTGCCGCTGCTGGTGGGGTTCGGTGTTTCGCGCAGAGAGCACGTCGCGGCCATCGGGCGGTTCGCGGACGGCGCGATAGTCGCCAGCGCCCTGCTGGACGCCGTCGGCTCCGCCGCACCCGAACGGCGCCTGGATGTGGCCAGGGATTTCGTTCGCGGGCTGTTAACGGAGTGAACAACGCCAGATGACCAAGCTGAGAGGATTGCGCGGCGCAACGACCGCGGACGCAAACACCAAAGAGGCCATACTCTCCGCCACGTCGGAGCTGCTCTCCGAGATGGCATCCCTCAACGACCTGGACGTGGACGACGTTGCGGCCGCTTTCTTCACCACCACCCCGGACCTCAACGCGGAGTGGCCCGCGGTGGCCGCGCGCCTCGAAATGGGTTGGACGGACGTGGCGCTCATGTGCGGCCACGAAATGAACGTTCCCGACGGCCAGCCCATGTGCATAAGGGTGATGGTGCTGCTGAACACCGACAAGCCCGCCAATCAACTCAACAACGTGTACCTGCGAGACGCCGCGAACCTCAGGGCCAGGGGCGTGGACGGGCAGTAGATGACGGTCTCAGCGGCGGCCTGCGCCCGCGCGCCGAACCGCGAAGCGCGCGCCAGATGAGGATTGACGACGAGCTTGCCGCCCTCAGCGTCGAGCGCGACTCGATGCTCACCATCGGCGTCTTCGACGGCGTGCACCGCGGCCACCGCCGCCTTCTGGCGGAGCTAGTGGAGCAGGCCCGCCGCACTGGGCGGGCCGCCGGCGTCGTCACGTTTCGCAACCACCCCGCCTCCGTGCTGCGCGCCGACTTCCAGCCCCACTACCTCACCACCCTCGACCAGCGCCTCGACCTTCTACAAGAATCGGGCGTCGATTTCGTGGCCCCCGTCACGTTCGACGCCGAGCTGTCCAGGCTGGACGCCAGGGCCTTCGCCGCGCGGCTCGTGTCCGGCCTGCGCATGAGAGGCCTGGTCATCGGCGCCGACTTCGCGATGGGACGCGGGCGCGGCGGCGACTCCGCGGCGCTCGCCAAGCTGGGCGAAGAGCTCGGCTTCACCGTCCAGGCCGTCGACCTGCTCGCCGACGGGCCGCTGGCCGTGAAGAGCACATCCATCCGCCGCGCGCTGGCCGAGGGCGACGTGGAGACCGTCGCCGCGATGCTCGGCCGCAACTTCACCACCCAGGGCGTCGTCGCCGAGGGCGACAAGAGAGGACGCGAGCTGGGCTTTCCCACCGCCAACCTCCAGACCCCGCCCGGCCTCGCCGTGCCCGCCAACGGCATCTACGCGGCATGGGCGCACTTCGACGACGAACGCCGGATGGCCGCGGTCAGCATCGGCGTAAGGCCAACCTTCGGCGAGCATCCAAGAGTCATCGAGGCCTATCTGCTAGAATACCAGGGGAACCTGTACGGCAAGACCATGCGAATCGAGTTCGTCGCCTACCTGCGCGAGGAGCTCAAGTTCGACACCGTCGAAGCCCTCATAGCCCAGATGCGCGAGGACGTCCGGAAAACGAGCGAGATTCTGCGAAACTCAGCGGAGGTAACCAATTGAACCTGCGAACACCCGGCCCCATTCCCGTGCCCGACGATATTCTGGGCGTGATGGGCGAGCAGATGATCAACCACCGCGGACCGGAGTTCGCCGAGATTCTCCACCGCACCACCGACCGGCTGAAGCAGGTTTTCGAGACCGCCAACGACACCTACATCCTCACCTCGTCCGGCAGCGGCGCGATGGAGGCCGCCATCGCCAACACCCTCTCCCCCGGCGACCGCGTGCTGTCGGCCTCCGTGGGCGTGTTCGGCGACCGCTTCGCCGACATAGCCGAGATATACGGCGCCGACGTGATCCGGCTCGAGTTTCCCTGGGGCGAGCCTATCGACCCCGACGCCCTGCGCGCCGCCCTGAACGAGGACCCCGATTACAAGGCCGTCCTCGTCACCCACAACGAGACCTCCACCGCCGTCGCCAACGACCTCCGGGCCGTGGCGTCGGTAGTCAAGGGCGAGTTCGACAAGCTCCTGCTCGTGGACGGCATAAGCAGCGCCTGCTCCCTGCCGCTGTCCACCGACGCCTGGGGCTGCGACGTGGTCGCCTCGGCGTCCCAGAAGGGCTGGATGCTGCCGCCCGGCCTCGCCTTCATCACCTTCAGCGAGAGCGCATGGCGAGCCTACGAAAAGTCCACGATGCCCAGGTTCTACTTCGACCTCGCCCAGTACAGGCGCTACCTCGAAATCGGCCAGCCGCCCTACACGCCCGCCGTGTCGCTCATGTTCGCCCTGGACCACGCACTGGAACGCCTGCTGAACGAGGGCATGGGCGCCGTGTTCGAGCGACACGCCACCATAGGCCGCCTGACCCGCGCGGGCGTGAAGCGTCTCGGACTGGACCTGTTCGCCAGGGAAGACGCCGCGTCGGATACCGTCACCGCCGTGCGTGTGCCGGAGGGCATCGACGCCGGCAAGCTCGTCAAGCTGGCCCAGCGCGACCACGGAGTGGTGCTCGCGGGCGGCCAGGAGCGGCTCAGCGGCAAGATAATCCGCATCGGACACATGGGCTACTGCGCCCCCGAAGAGATCGAGGAAGCGCTGCACGCCATAGAGTCCGCCCTGCCAAAATCAAGGATCGAGCCAGCCGCGGCCCGCTGAGTCGCCGCATCCCGGTATCGCCCATGACCATGCCAGAGATGATGAAGGCCATGTCCAAGCTGCGCATGGCCCTCGCGTCCATCAGGGACAAGGAGCGGGAGTTGGACGGCCTGCGCCGCCAGTTCCGGCGCCAGCTCGCGCGCACACGCACCCACGCCATCTACGGCGCGAGCTCCCTGGACGCCGCCCTCGGCATCATGGACGAAGTGCAGGAGCGCCTCGACAACGTCGAGACGCGGCGACAGCACCTGGACTCCATCAAGAAGCGCGCCCAGGAAGAGCTGGCCGCGCTCGAGCTCACCAACAAGATCGAGCGGGCAAAGGCCGAGTTGAGCGACCTCAAGTCCCGCGCTGGCGGCGCGGAAGACCGCCAGCGCGTAGAGGAGCTCGAGCAGTTCATCGAGTCCGCCAGCCTGCGCGCCGCCGAGGCCATCACCGGAAGGCACGACTTCGAGGACGGCGTCAGCCTCCTTTAGGCGCACACTTCGGAGGGGCGCGCACGATGGAACCCATTTTCCTGGTCTGCATCGGAGCCGCCCTGTTCGCGCACGCATGGCACGCGATGGGAGTGTACAGCGACGGACGCGCCACCGGCATAGTCATGGGCGCGCTCGGCGCGGGCACCCTCATCGCGCTCACCGTCGATCCCGTGCTGGTCGGCACGGAGACCAGGGGGGCGCTGCGGGAGGCCGAAGTCAACGTCTTTACAGCCCTGATAATCTTCTGGTCCATCTACGCAGGCGCCATGGCCGCCCACGGCATCTACGACTTCGACGACCGCGCCGTCGGCTTCTTCGGCATTCCGCTCGCGGCGGTCAGCATCACCGTCGCGGTATTCGCATCCACGCAGATGCCGAACGACTACGACTGGCCCGTCTGGCTCTCCTTTGCCCTATCCGGAATCCTGCTGGGGCTGGTTGGCGTCGTCCTGTTCTTCAACCTTGCGTGTAAGCTCCGCGCGCTGAACGGCCTCGCCGCCTGGACCATGCTGGTGTTCTCCGTCGTAATCACCGCCATCGGCGTGGCCATCCTCACCACCGGCACAGCCTGACACACCGGACCACAAGTCCCTTCCCCCTCGCAGGGGAAGGGACTGCCCCGTACTCAATACGGGGATGGGGGTGAAGCCAACGCCCCCTACCACTCCCGGCAGGCGCGGCCCCACCGACGCTCGTGCTCGGCGACCAGCCGCCGAAAATCTTCCTCGTATGAGCGCGCTCGTATCGAGTCGGTCGTCATAATCAGCGCGTCCTCTCGGTTGTCGGCGTAGTATCCCTTGCGCAACCCCCTCTTAGTGAACCCGTACTTGGTGTACAGATTCTGGGCCACGTGATTGGACACACGCACCTCCAGCGTCAGCCGGTCCGCCTTGTGCTCCATCGCCTGTTCTATCGCGGAAATGAGCAGCAGCTCCCCCACGCCAAGCCCTCGGTAGCCGGACCGCACGCCCACCGAAACTATGTGGGCTTCGTCTATCACCTGCCACGTGCCCAGAAAACCCGCCAGGAACTGTTGTCCCGGCTCCCACGCGGAAGTCCGCCACGGCAACAGCCCCCTCGCGTTTCGGATGAACCGCCGCACGCCCCCCTGCCCTGCGTCGTGCTCCTCTTCGTCATCGACGTAGGGATTGGGCGCCTCCTCGCTCTCCACCTCCTCCCGTCGCCAGGCCACCAGGTAGCGCGCAACCTTGTTGCCCAACTCGCGGGTGAAGGACGTGGGAGGAAACGTCTCCGGGAAAGCGTCGCGCTCTATCTCCGCCGCCTGCGCCACGTCCTCCACGCCGAGCGGGCGCACACCGAAAGGCATCAGCCGCTCGGCGCCCGACCTAGCCGGCCGCGGCGGGCTTTTCATGGCGTAGCCGGTCCCCCTCGCCGCGTGTGCGTCAAAACGGGATCCCCCACAGCGAATACCACGACTCCAGACTCTTCTCTACCGGCAGCTTCTCCTCCTCCATCATCGCCCCCAGCCGCATCTCCGCCGCGTTGTCCCGGCTCTCCGGCCCCGAAAGCACCAGCGGATAGAAGTAGCCCCTCTTGACGTTGTAAATCCAGTAGGCCGGCTTCCCGTCGTACTCCAGCCCGAACACCGCGGCCAGGAGACGGTCGCCGAACCCCTGCTCGGTAATCGTCTCGCCCACCAGGTGCAGCGTCGTCGCCAGGTCCTCGAAGTCTTCGTCTTGCAGCGTCACCCACTTGGTGCCGTAGGTGTCGTCCACCACCTCGAAGGCGGTGCCCGTCGCCCTCTCGCTCAACTCCAGTATGTCGTGGATCTCCTTCTCTAGGTTCTCGAAGAAGCTCGATTCCACCGGGTTGAACACCAGCCCCGCCCTGTCCGTCAACCTCAGGTCGGTGCGTCCCTCCAGCGACGCCCCTGCCGTCACCACCGCGAAGTACTGTTCCCGCTTCGGCCGGCGCAGCCTGTTTCGTCCCAGCAGCGAGTCAAGAAATCCCATTGGCTATCCTCTTAGTCCGCGCTCCATGTCCCTCTGCATCTCTCTCAGCTTTTCTATGCGCGCCTCCACCGGCGGATGGCTGGCGAACAGCGAGGCGCCCCCGCTCTGCTTCAGCTTCGGAATGATGAAGAAAGCGTTGGCGTGCTCCACCTGCCGCAGGTCCTTCTCCGGTATGCGGTACATATCGTCGCTTATCTTGGCCAGCGCCGACGCAAGCTGGAGCGGCGCTCCGGTTATCACCGCGCCGCCCCTGTCCGCCGCGAACTCCCTGTACCTCGACAGCGCCATGATGAGAAGCTGGCTCAGGAAGTAGATGAGAATGGTGCCCACGTACACCGCCAGCATCACCAGCATGAAATGCCCCGCGTCATTGTCGCCGTCGTCGTCCCCGCCAAAGCCCCCGAACAGGCTTATCCAGAACAGCATCTGCATCAGGAAGCCCGCCGCAATTACGATTATGCTCGCCCACGTCAGCACCGCCACGTCGCGGTTCTTCACGTGCGCCATCTCGTGCGCCAGCACCGCCTCCAGTTCGCCACCACGGTCCGTCAGCCGGCGCATCAGGCCGGTCGTCACCGCCACCACCGCGTTGCTCGGATTGCGCCCGGTCGCGAAGGCGTTGGGCACCGGCGTGTCCATAACCGCGATGTGCTTCGGCTTCGGCATATCCGCCATCGCCGCCAGCCGCTCGATCATCGCGTGAAGCCGCGGCTCCTCCGTGTTGTCCACTATCTTCGCGCCGGTGGCCGCCAGCACCAGCTTGTCCGACATGTAGTACTGGAACACCGCCATGCCGACCGAAATCGCCAGCACAAAGAACCAGGGCACTCCCGCGAACAGCAGCAGCCCCATGAACGCTATGTACAAACACCCGAGCAGAAACACCGTGAACATCATACGGAAGGTAAGCTCGGTGTCCCTTCCGTAGCCGTGTTGCCTCATCCGACACCCCCGTCAACGTAGTCCCTTCCCCCTCACCCCTGCTCGCATTATACAGAATTGTGCGCGAACCTTCAGAACCGGACCCGTTGCCCGCGCCCGTATCGCCCACCCGCCCCTACTCTGATACCATATCCCCCGGAAGCAACCGAAACTCGCCCGCGGGCCGCGCGCCCGCCGGAGGCCGCTCACCTTGCAAACCCTGTTCGGCATAGACACCGACGTGCTGATGGTCGTCGTGTTCAGCGCGATGGTCGGCATTCTGCTCGCGCTCGCCTTCACCGCCGCCCTCAACCGCGTGATGCTCAAGATAGGCGTTCGCAACCTGCCGCGCCGTCCGGCGCAGACGGCGCTCATCGTTGTCGGGCTGATGCTGAGCACGCTAATAATCTCGGCCGCGCTCGGCACCGGCGACACCATCTACTACAGCATCCGCAACAGCGTCGTAGAGGGGCTGGGCGAGATAGACGAGGTGCTGTCCAAGGGCGACGCCCGCTCGGACCTGCGCGGCGATCCCTACTTCCCAATCGCCACTTTCGACGCGCTGGCCGCCGACACCGCCGGCTACGCCGACATCGACGGCATGGCGCCTCTGATAGCCGAGGGGCTGCCCGCCATAAATCCCAGGACGCGCCAGAGCGCGGGCAACTTGCAGATCGCCGCCATCGACCCGGCCTTGATGGGCGTGTTCGGCCCCATCCTGGACACCGACGGCCAAGAGGCGCGGCTGGAAGACCTGGCCGAGGGTGAGACCTACCTGAACGAAGCCGCCGCCGAAGAACTGGACGCATCCGTCGGCGACGCCATCGTGCTGTACACCCAGGACGGCGAGACCGAGTTGCGCGTTGTCCGCGTGGTCAGCGAAAAGGGCCTGGCCGGCCAGGAAGCGACCGCCATTCTCACGCTGGACGCGGCGCAGCGAATCTTCGCCAAGCCCGGACAGGCCAACTCGGTGCTGGTGTCCAACCGCGGCGACGGCGAAGAGGGCGCGGAACTGAGCGACGAGGTGACCGAACATCTCCGCGACCTTCTCACGGACCGGCAGATAGCCGCCCAGATAGTCGCGCTGCTGAGCGACCCCGCCATCCTTGACGCAGTAGAAGCCGCCGCGGAGGACGTTGGACAGGACTCGCTCAAGGCCGACCTGCAAGAGACGGCAGCCTTGCTGCGCGAGGGCGAGACCACGCCCAGGCTGGTGTCGCTGCTTGGCGAGCAGGGCGTGGCGGCACAACTGATGCTGGCCGTAGAGCGGACCAGGGGCCAGCAAGCGGCGTTCCAGGCGTTCGGGCTGTTCACGCAGCTCAACTCGCTTACCGTCCAGCCAATCAAGAAGCAACTGCTGGAGTTGGCCGACCAGGTTTCCGCCGCCATAACCTCGGTGTTTGTAATCTTCGGCAGCTTCTCCGTCATCGCCGGCGTGATGCTCATATTCCTGATTTTCGTGATGCTGGCCGCCGAGCGAAAGCCGGAGATGGGCATAGCCCGCGCGGTGGGCATGAAACGCCGCCACCTGGTGCAGTCGTTCGTGTACGAGGGTATGGCCTACGACCTGATGTCCGCGCTGGTGGGCGCGCTGCTCGGCATAGGCGTGGGCCTGCTGATGGTGACCGTCATGGCGGCCATCTTCGACCAGTCCGATTTCGAGCTTGCGCCAAGCTACACGCTACGCAGCTTTATCATCTCCTACAGCCTGGGCGTGGCGCTCACCTTCGCCACCGTGGTGGTGTCGTCGTACCGCGCAAGCCAGCTGAACATAGTGGCGGCCATACGCGACCTGCCGGAGACGCTCCAATCGACGCAGGGCGAATCCCGTCTCAGGTTGCTGCTGCGCTCTCTGGGCCGCCCGTTTCTGTTCCTGGCGGCAGCGTACCGCGACCTGCGTTCCGGCAGCCGATGGGCCGCGCTGGGCCGTTTCGCGCTGGCCGCGCTGTGGGTGCTGGTGTTGCCCATCTGGATAGTTGACGTGCTGTGGTCGGTGATTAGATTGTGCGCCGCCGGACTGCGGCACGGCTGGCTCATCTTCGTCGTGGGCGTCGCGCTGACAGCGTTAGGGCTGTGGGTCACGCAGGCCGCCCCTTTCACCATCGGCATCACCACCGCCCTCATCGGGCTTGGCCTGATGATGCGGGGCCTTTTCACGCGCCGCCGGTGGTCCTCCGCCGCGCAACACAACCTGGCGGGCGCGGCCATCTTCGCCATCTGTCTCTTCTGGCTTGTCATAGGCTTGACCCAATCGCAGATCTACACCGTCGTCGTGAGCCTTATCGCCGCCGCATTCGAGGCGGTTCGCCAGTTGTCTTTGCGACGCCAGCCCGTTCACTTCGAATTGGAAGACCGCCACGCCTTCACGTTTGCCGGCCTTTCCATCGTGCTGTACTGGATTACGCCGTTCGACGCGCTGCGGTTCGTGGTGCCGGAGCTAAACTCCAACATCGAGATGTTCCTGATTTCGGGTGTGTGCATGGTGGCGGCCGCCGTGTGGGTAATCGTTTACAACGCCGACCTCATCACCGGCGCGCTCGCCTGGGCGTTGGGGCTGTTCCCGCGCCTGCGGCCCGCTATAAACACCGCGGTCGCCTACGCGCTCTACTCCAAGATACGCACCGGCCTCACGCTCGCCATGCTGTCGCTGGTCATATTCACCCTGATAGTGATGTCCATCCTTAACCGGGCGTTCGGCGAGGCACTGGAGGACATCGATTCCGTAACCGGCGGCTGGGACGTGTCGGCTGTGTCAAATTACAGCACGCCCGTGGAGGACTTTCGCGGCGGCCTGTCAGTGTCGCTTGGCGAGCGCGCGGGCGACGTCGTGGCGGTGGGCGCGTACAGCAATTTGCCCGTGGAGGCGCGTCAGCCGGGCGCGGAGTCGCAGGAATGGAAGAGCTACCGGGTGCAGGGCGCGGACGCCGAGTACCTGGAACAGAGCGGCTACACCATCCAGTTGATGAGCCGCGAGTACGGCGAGACCAGCGAGGAGATATGGGCCGCGCTGAGAAACGACCCCAACCTGGCCATAGTGGACCAGTCGGTCGTACCCACGCGCGGCGGCGGCCAGTTCGGGCAGGTAGGCGGGCCGCAGTTCAGGATGGACGGCTTCTACCTCGATGATGACGAGATGCCCGCGACCGAGGTAGAGTTGCGGGACGAGCGCACGGGCAACCTCGTTACGGTGACGGTGATAGGCGTGTTAGACCCCCTGGCGGACCGGCAGGACCTCATGGTGACGTCCAAGTCCGTGCTGGACCGGCTCGCCGGCGAGACGCTGCCCTTCAGCGTCTATCGCATGAAACTGGCCCCCGGCGCGGACGCCAAGGGCGTTGCCCGTGACGTAGAGGCCGCCTTCCTGGAGAACGGCGTGGAGACGACCGTGCTCGCCGACGAACTGGCAGAAGACCGCGAGGCCAGCATCGCCATCAACCAGTTGTTGCAAGGGTTCATGGCGACGGGTTTGCTGGTGGGCATAGCCGCCTTGGGCGTCATCAGCCTGCGCGCCGTCGTAGAGCGTCGCCAGCAAATCGGCGTGCTCAAGGCGATAGGCTACCGCCGCAGCATGATACTGGCCAGCTACCTGATAGAATCGTCGTTCATATCGTTGCTCGGCATACTCATGGGCGTCGGACTCGGAACGTTGCTGTCCATAAACCTGGTGGACGAATTCGCGCAAGAGGTTCCGGGCCTCACCTTCGCCGTCCCCTGGAGCGAGTTGGGCATCATCATAGGCTTGGCCTACCTGTTCTCGCTGCTGACCACCTTCCTGCCCGCGCGCCAGGCCGCCGGCATCTACCCCGCCGAGGCCCTCCGCTACGCCTAGACCACTCCGAATTGTCCCTTCCCCCTTGATGGGGGCCAAATGCACAACTAGGTTAGGATGGGGGCGACGTCCCCTCACAACCAAAAACCAACCACTCAAAACTAACCACTAATAACTCACAACTAACCACTCACCCCTCCCCATGTGGCAAACCATAGGTCACGACAAAGCCATAGCGTCCCTCAAGCTCGCCGTCCAAAACGGCCGGCTCTCCCACGCCTACCTGCTCACCGGCCCACCCCGCGTGGGCAAACACACCCTCGCCCTCGACGTCGCCCGCGCCGTCAACTGCGTCGGAGACGCCCCGCCGTGCGGCGATTGCCGCCAGTGCGACCGTGTGACTAGGGGCCTGCACGCCGACGTGTACACGGTGGCCCTGCAACCGATGGCGTCCGACGAGACCCGCCTGCGGACCTCTATCAGCATCGAGCAGGTAAGGGATGCCCAGGAGACTGCCGTACTCAAGCCCTACGAAGGCAAGCGCCGCGTGTTCATCTTCGAGAACGCCGAACTGCTGAGCGAGCCGGCGGCCAACGCCCTGCTCAAGACCCTCGAGGAACCACCCGAGCAGGTGACGCTGGTCCTGCTCGCCACCGCGGCCGAGCTGCTCCCCCAGACCATCGTCTCCAGGTGCACCCTGCTCAAGCTGCGTCCGCTCGGCCACGCCACCGTCGAGGAAGCGCTGCGTGACGCCCACGGCGCGGCGCCGGAGCTTGCGGCCCGCGTCGCCCGCGCGTCGCAGGGCAGGCTCGGCTGGGCGCTCGAGGCCCTCGCCGACCCGTCCCTGCTGGAGGCGCGGGACGAGCGGCTGGAAGAGCTGCTCGCCGCCACCTACGGCACCCTCGAGCAGCGATTCGACCTGGCGTCCGGCCTCGCCACCCGTTTCACCAGGGACCGCGCCGACGCCGGACGAAGCCTCGCGCTCTGGCTCGGCTGGTGGCGCGACGTCATGGTCGCCAACCACGGCGCGCCCGACCTTGTAGCCAACGCCGACCTCCGCAGCGGGATCGACGGCGCAGCGGCATCGCTGACGCCCCGCCAAGTCGCTGACGCCATCTCCGCCATCAACGAGACCTGGGACCGCCTCGACGCCAACGTCAACCCCCGCCTGGCCCTCGAAGGCCTGATGCTCCGCCTCCCCCGGCCCGCTGCCCCCCAGTCTCTTCCCCCTTGATGGGCTGGCAGGGATAGGCACCCTTCAATATATCCCTTCCCCCTTGATGGGGGAAGGTTAGGATGGGGGTGAAGGCGCAGGCACAACCGCTGCTAACAAACCGAGCACGTAGGGGCGTCCCTCGTGGGTGCCCGTAGTCACAGAACGGAGACTGAAAAATGCCAAACCTAGCGGGAGTCCGATTCGAAGCGTCCGGCCCCGTACACTACTTCGACCCCGGCGACATACCCCTGGAGACCGGCGACCGCGTTTTAGTCGAGACCGACGGCATCCCGCGAGAGGGGTCCGTCGTCATAAGGCCCGACCAGGTGCTCTTCTCCGACCTGCGCGGTCCCATGGGCCGCATCCTCCAAAAAGCCGAACGCTAAAGTCCCTTCCCCCTCGCAGAGGGAAGAGCCTGCCCTGAGCCTGCCGAACGGGTTAGGATGGGGGTGAATTCCCGCCAATCAACCCTTGAAACCGGCCCGCCTTGCCGCTACAATAGCCGCCGACATCGGGCGCGTCATCCTGTTCGACGCACCCCGATCCCTTTAAGGCAGTCCGGCGAGGCTGGCAAGGGCAATTGAGCGAATACGTCCGGGCGTGGCGGCTTCCAGCCGAACGCCGCCATCCAACGCACCGGAGCCGCGCGAGACCTCTTGCCGCCAGGCGAGAGGTTTTTTGTGGGCGCGGCCAACATCCGTCGAACCGCGCCAGAAGGTGAAAGCCGAGTGACGAGCGCGGTCGAAGAACGCATCATCCTGACGTCCGAGCAGACGCGGCGGGCGCTCGCGCGCATCGCCCACGAGGTGCTCGAACGCAACGGCGGCGGCTCCAACGTCGTCTTCATCGGCATTCACACGCGCGGTGTCCTGCTCGCCCGCCGCCTCGCCGCCTATCTCACCGAGTTCGAGGGCGTCAACCCGCCCGTCGGCGAGCTCGACATCGGCCTCTACCGCGACGACCTCTCCGGCCGTGCCCGGCCCACCCTCCGCCACACCCACATCCCCGTCGACCTGCGCGGCAGGCGCGTAGTGATAGTGGACGACGTGCTCTACACCGGGCGCACCATCCGCGCCGCCATGGACGCCATCAACGACTTCGGTCGCCCCGAGCAAATCCAGCTCGCCGTCCTGGTGGACCGCGGCCACCGCGAGCTGCCCATCCGCGCCGACTACGTGGGCAAGAACGTGCCCACCTCGCGCGACGAGGAGGTGGACGTCCGGGTCACGGAGATAGACGGCGCCGAAGAGGTCGCGATAGTCAGGAGGCACTCGCCATGATAGCCGCCCGCGACACCGCCGCTCGCCCCGGCTCGCCCGACGCCGAGCGGAGCGCCCCTCCGCGCAGGCACCTGCTCGACCTCGACGACTTCACCGAGGCCGAGATAGAGTCCGTCCTGCAAAACGCCGACGTGATGCGCGAGGTGCTGCGCCGCGACATCAAGAAGGTCCCCACGCTCAGGGGCAAGAGCATCATCACGATGTTCTACGAGGCCAGCACGCGCACCCGCGTATCGTTCGAGCAGGCGGGCAAAATCCTTAGCGCCGACGTGATAAACGTCTCCGGCAGCGGCAGCAGCGTCGAGAAGGGCGAGTCCCTGTACAACACCGCCCTCACCATCCAGGCCATGAACGCCGACATCATCGTGGTGCGCCATCCCCACTCCGGCGCGCCCCACTTCATGGCCCGCTTCCTCGATTCCTGCGTCATCAACGGCGGCGACGGCGCGCACGCCCACCCCACGCAGGCGTTGCTGGACCTGTACACCATGAAGAGCCGGCTGGGACGCATACGCGGCGCGAAAGTCGTCATAGTGGGCGACCTGCTCTACTCCAGGGTGGCGCGCTCCAACCTGTGGGGCCTCACCAAGATGGGCGCCGAGGTCGTGCTCTGCGCCCCGCCCACGCTAGTCCCGCCCGACTTCCTGGACGGCTACAAGTCCCGCCCCGGCCACCCGTTCGCCTCCGTCCAGATTGAGACCAGCGTCGAGAAGGCGTTGGAAGGTGCGGACGTGGTCATGGCTCTACGCCTCCAGCTCGAGCGGCAGCAGGGCGGCCACCTGCCCACGCTCAGGGAGTACTCCCGAATGTACGGCATCACGCCCGAAAGAATGAAACTCGCCAAGCCCGACGCCCTGGTAATGCACCCCGGCCCAATGAACGAAGGCATAGAGATAGCCCCCGAAGTGGCGCACGGAGCCAGGTCCGTAATCGAAGAGCAGGTCACCAACGGCGTAGCCGTCCGCATGGCCGTCTTCTACGCCGTAGCAATCCCCACCCGCGAACAATGAGCCTTCCTACTGGTTCCCTCTCCCTTGAGGGAGAGGGTTAGGGTGAGGGTGCGAGTGGCCAACCAACGTCCTCCTCTCCCTTTGATGGGAGAGGATTAAGGTGAGGGTGAAGAAAAGCAGTATGCAACCAACGCTCATCAAGTCCGGCAGGGTCATCGACCCGGCCCAGGACATCGACCAGACCGCCGACGTCCTTCTCAAGGACGGCGTGGTCGAGGCCGTCGCCCCGCGCATAGACCCGCCCGAAGGCTGCGCTGTCATCGACGCCGCCGGCCTCGTCGTCACTCCCGGCTTCATCGACCTCCACTGCCACCTCCGCGAGCCGGGCTACGAAGACAAGGAGACCATAGCCACCGGCACCCTTGCGGCAGCGCGCGGCGGCTTCACCACCGTCTGCGCCATGCCCAACACCAACCCCGCCGTGGACACCGCGTCCGTCGTCGAGTTCGTGCTGCGCAAGGCCCGCGACGAGGGCGCCGTGCGCGTCCTGCCCATAGGCTGCATCACCAAGGGCAGCCGGGGCCGCGAACTGGCGCAGATGGGCGAGCTCGCGGAGGCGGGCGCGGTCGCCTTCAGTGACGACGGCAACCCGCTCGCCAACTCCAATCTCATGCGGCAGGCGCTCAGCTACAGCGCGGCGTTCGGATTGCCCATCATCAACCACTGCGAGCAGCCCGAGCTGTTCGAGGGCGGCTCCATGAGCGAGGGCTGGGTAGCCAACAGGCTCGGCCTGCCCGGCATCCCCAACGCCGCCGAGGACATCATGGTCGCCCGCGACATCAAGCTCGCCGAGTTGACCCGCGGCCGCTACCACGTAGCCCACCTCAGCACCGCCGCCTCGCTGGGGCTCGTCGTGGACGCCAAGCGCCGCGGCCTGAACGTGACCTGCGAAGTCACGCCGCACCACCTCACCCTCGGCGATGACGCCGTGCTCGGCATCGGCGTAGACGGCCCGTTCGACCCGCTGACGCCCGACGCCTACGACACCCACGCCAAGGTCAACCCGCCGCTGCGCGACCGCGAGGACGTATCGGCCCTCGTCGAGGGTCTGGCCAGCGGCGCCATCGACTTCATCGCCACCGACCACGCCCCCCACAACGCCGTCGACAAGACCTGCACCTTCCAGGACGCTGCCTTCGGCATCAGCGTCCTCGAAACCGCCTTCGGCTCGCTCATGTCACTCGTCCACGCCGGGCGCATATCGCTGCCGCTGCTGATCGATAAGCTCACCCACGCCCCCGCGCGCTTCCTGGGTCGCCCCGACCTCGGCACGCTCCGCCAGAGCGCCCCCGCCGACGTCGTCATCCTCGACCCCAACGCCTCCTGGACCGTCGACGCCGCCCAGTTCGCCTCCAAGGGCAAAAACACACCGCTAGACGGCGCGACGCTCAGGGGCAAAGTCGTCGCCACGCTGGTAGGAGGCGAGCTGCGATATAATGCGCTGGCGCAAACGAAAGGGACCAACAGATGAACGACGTAGAAATGCTGCAACGCATCAGCCTCAACCCTAAGGTCATGGTGGGCAAGCCGGTCATATCAGGGACCCGCCTCACGGTCGAGTACATCCTCAACTTGTTGGCGCACGGCCAGACTACGGACCAGATCATTGAAGAATACCCGGGCCTTACGCAAAGCGACATTCAGGCCTGCCTTCTCTTCGCCTCCCGGGCCATGCAGGACACAACCTTCATGCCTCTGGCCGCCGAAGAGGCGTGAGTGAGACCAAGTCGTCACCACCATCTACGCCGGCGAGGTGCTGTATGGTAGAGAGAAAGTCAAGGGCAATGAAAAACAAGACGATCACTCTTTCCGAAGAGGAAGTTGAGCTGTACCAGTCCCGGTTCCACATACTCGATGGGACATCCGGAATCCAGGAACTACAGGACGTCGTTATCAACGATGATCTGTTCAAAGTCATAAACCGGTTGCCAGACACTTTTGCAGATGTTCTGTTCTTGGACCCTCCGTACAACCTGACAAAGTCGTTTAATTCCACGAAATTTACCCAGCTCTCGGTGTCTGCCTACGCTGAGTGGCTAGAATCGTTGTTGCTACGCCTAATCAGAACCCTTAAGTCAACCGCTTCGGTGTACATCTGCGGTGATTGGCGTTCGTCCGCTGCCATTCATCTCGTCGCTCAGAAGCACTTGAATGTCCGTAATCGGATCACTTGGGAGCGTGAGAAGGGGCGTGGTGCAAAATCAAACTGGAAGAATTGCTCAGAAGACATTTGGTACTGCACAGTGTCAGATAGCTATACTTTCAACCTTGAAGCCGTGAAGGTCAGGCGGCGAGTAATGGCTCCGTATACAGATGCAAAAGGCAGACCCAAGGATTGGACTATTTCCGAGGCAGGCAATTTCCGCTCGACACATCCATCAAACCTGTGGACTGACTTGACGGTGCCATTCTGGTCAATGTCCGAAAACACTGACCATCCTACACAGAAGCCTGAAAAGTTGCTCGCTAAGATCATTCTTGCGAGTTCTAACCCAGGTGATGTGATATTCGACCCGTTTCTGGGGTCTGGCACAACCGCAGTGACGGCTAAGAAACTCTCACGAAGATATGTGGGAATAGAGATCGATCCGGTCTACTGCGCGATAGCCATGAAGAGACTGCATCGGGCTGAAACCGCGAACTCGATTCAAGGCTATTCGGATGGAGTGTTCTGGGAACGTAACTCACTCCACAGGCAGAGATCAACACGTTCCAATGGCGACTGCGATGGGATAACCATACCTCTATTCGACAGGACACCAGAGAGGAACGACAATGGCTAGAAGTCGTTTGTTCCACTCTGACGAGTACAAGTCAGTCGAATCCGCTATAGTGGAATTGCTGAATGAACAGCCGGACTTTCTGTCAGCTCGAACTGCCTCAAGTACCAGAGCAGTGGGCGACGCCATTCAAGACATCCTCTCCGATGAGCTACGACCCTTGTTAGGGGATCTGAGCGTTGAGTATTCGGCTTCATTCGCCCGACGGGCGATGGCTGACATCGCATTCACAGATGTTGATGGTCTTTACTACGTAGTTGATGTGAAGACTCACCGGCTGGATACAGCGTTCAACATGCCCAATCTGACCTCTGTCCAACGACTTACGAGGCTGTACGAAGATGACCAAAACTATTTTCTGTTACTAATGGTGAAGTACAGATTGGACGGTATTCGCACGAAGGTGGAACAAGTCCATTTTGTCCCCATAGAGTTTCTATCGTGGGACTGTCTTACCGTAGGAGCGCTGGGAACAGGACAGATACAGATTGCCAACGCGAATCGCATTAGTATCATTGACGGCTACTCCCGCAAGTCGTGGATGCTTGAACTGTGCGACGTTATGTTGGCCTTTTATCCGAGAGAGATCGCCAAGATAGCCGACAGGATTGATCACATAGAAGGAGTCAAGCAGACTTGGCAGGACAAGCCTGACATATGGAGCACATGAGGTTCAAGAAACCCGCCCACCTCGTCCTCGAGGACGGCTCCACCTACCGCGGCGAAGCCTTCGGCGCGCGCGCCTCGTCCTACGGCGAGGTCGTCTTCAGCACGTCCATGACCGGCTACCAGGAGATGCTCACCGACCCCTCATTCGCCGGCCAGATAGTCATGCCCACCTACCCCCTCGTCGGCAACTACGGCATCAATGCCCGCGACGTCGAGTCCCGCCGCGTCCAGGTCTCCGGCTTCGTAGTCCGGCGCCACGACACCCGGCCCAGCCACTCCCTCAGCGACATGACCCTGCACGAGTACCTCGCCGCACAGGGCGTCCCCGGCATAGCGGGCGTCGATACCCGCGCCATCACCCGCCGACTCCGCAGCCGCGGAGTCATGATGGGCGCGATCGCCGTCGACGAGTCCCCCGACGACGCCCTCCGCCGCATCGCCGAGACGCCCCCCTACGTCGACCTCGATCTCGTCGCCCGCGTCAGCACCGTCGACCCATACGACTGGGACCAGCCGCTCGCGTCGCTGCTGCGGCAACCCACGCCGTCCGAAGCGCCGCGTCCACCACGCATCCTGGTCAGCGACTACGGCCTCAAGTACAACATCCTCCGTATGCTCCGCTCCCGCGGCTGCGAGGTCGTCGCTATGCCCGCCACCGCTTCCGCCCAGGACGTGCTCGATCGCAAGCCCGACGGCGTACTGCTCTCGCCCGGCCCTGGCAACCCCGAGCTGCTCGACTACGCCGTAGAGACCGCCACCGGCCTGCTCGGCCGCGTCCCCATCCTCGGCATCTGCCTCGGCAACCAGGTGCTCGGGCGCGCCTTCGGCGGCCGCACGTTCAAGCTCAAGTTCGGACACCGCGGCGCCAACCACCCAGTGCGCGACCTCTCCTCCGGCCGCGTCTACATCACCTCCCAGAACCACGGCTTCGCCGTCGACGCCGACACCCTCCCCGCCGACGTCGAGGTCAGCCACGTCAACCTCAACGACGGCACCGTCGAGGGCCTGCGACACCGCTCCCTCCCCGTCATGAGCATCCAGTACCACTCCGAGGCCTCCCCCGGCCCCCTCGACAACGAGCAAATCTTCGACCGCTTCCTCGAGATGATTGGCGAGAGTAACGGCTGACGCCGTACTATAGTAAACTTAATGAGTGAACACATTCAGAGACAGCGGGGGCGCGGGCTATGAACACCACGGGCAAAACGACACTAAAGGCATCCTACGAATTCGATAACGGTCGTTCCAGAATGCTGCGCAGGGGGGCTTACTTCTGGAACGGCAGCGAGGATGACATCTCGGCCAGCAACCCTAGACGCTCCTTTGCCGACATTCTTTACGAAATGCTTGGAGTTGAAGACTACTGGACCGATGAGTACGCACTGAAGGGAGTTAAGATAACCATTGAGATTGATGAGACGGAAGTGACCCACTCATTCGGTCCAAAAGATTCGCAGTCATAGGCCGTGCCTACACCGTTATTCCGCACGCCAATTCGTCAAAGGCTCGTTCCAATTCGGAATGGAGGTACGCGAATGCGAACCACACTGAACATCGACAAAGAGCTGCTGGACTCCGTGTTAGAAGCGACCGGAGAAAAGTCCAAGAGCAAAGCGGTGAGCACGGCCCTGTCCGACTACCTTAGACACAAGAAGAATGTCGCGGAGTTGAGGGCCATAGCTGGCAACGTCGGTATTGTGGACAACCTAAAGGAACTCGAGGCCCTGGAACTGGAAGATCTGGAGCAATTACAGTGGTGATTGCCGACTCCAATATCTGGATTGAGTATCTTCGCAATCCCAACACTTACGTCGGCCTAACGCTGCAGTCGCTGCTGGAATCCAACCAGATACTCATAACCGGAGTAGTATTCGCCGAAATTCTGCAAGGTGCGAGAACTTCGGCAGACTACGGTTCAATTTTCTCCCGACTCGACGCTCTCCCCTACCAGGAGATGACCAAAGGGACGTGGTCGTTGGCGGGTCGAATCGGGCATCGCCTTCAAAGGGAGGGTAGGCGCATCCCCATGACGGACCTTGCTATCGCTGCTTCTGCCATTGAAGGCGGTCACTCCGTTTACTCCTTGGACGAGCATTTTGACCGCGTAGCAGAGCTCTTGCGCTACCTGCCCGTTCCGAGAGCGGAAGACTAGCTACGCAGACCATGCCAGACACCCCCCAAAAGGTCCTCGTTATCGGCTCCGGGCCGATCGTCATTGGGCAGGCCGCCGAGTTCGACTACGCCGGCACACAGGCCTGCCGCGCCCTCCGCGAGCAGGGCGTCACCACCGTGCTCGTCAACTCCAACCCCGCCACCATCATGACCGACGAGGGCATCGCCGACGTGGTCTACGTCGAGCCGCTCACCCTCGAAGTGCTGACCCGCATCATCGCCGCCGAGCGGCCCGACGGCATCCTGCCCACCCTCGGCGGCCAGACCGGACTCAACCTCGCCGTCGAGCTCGCCGATGCGGGCGTGCTCGAAAAGTACGGCGTCCGGCTGCTCGGCACCCCGCTCGACACCATCCGCAACGCCGAGGACCGCGACCTCTTCCGCTCCCTGCTCATCGAGCTCGGCGAGCCGGTGCCCCCCAGCATCATCGTAGAGTCCATGGACGAGGCCCACGCCGCCCTCGCGGACCTCGGCCTCCCCCTCGTCGTGCGCCCCGCCTACACCCTCGGCGGCACCGGCGGCGGCATCGCCAACACCCGCGAGGAGTTCGACGCAATCGTCAGTGGCGGTCTCGCCGCCAGCCCCATCCACCAGGTCCTGGTCGAACGCTCCCTCGTCGGCTGGAAGGAGATCGAGTACGAGGTGATGCGCGACGCCGCCGACAACTGCATCACCATCTGCAACATGGAGAACATCGACCCCATGGGCGTACACACCGGCGACAGCATCGTCGTAGCCCCAAGCCAGACGCTCACCGACAAGGAGTACCAGATGCTCCGCTCGGCCAGCCTGCGCATCATCCGCGCGCTGGGCATCGAGGGCGGCTGCAACGTCCAGTACGCCCTCGAGCCGAGCTCGCTCGTGGGCGACACCCTGCCCAACGGAGGCCGCGCCGACAGCCCCTACTACGTCATAGAGGTAAACCCGCGCGTAAGCCGAAGCTCCGCGCTCGCCAGCAAGGCCACCGGCTACCCAATCGCCCGCGTCGCCGCCAAGATAGCCGCCGGCCAGCGCCTCGACGAAATCACCAACGCCGTCACCCAGAAGACCACCGCCGCGTTCGAACCGGCCCTGGACTACTGCGTCGTCAAGATACCCCGCTGGCCGTTCGACAAGTTCCCCACGGGCGACCGCTCGCTCGGCACCCAGATGAAAGCCACCGGCGAGGTTATGGCCATCGACCGCACCTTCGAGGCCGCCTTCCAGAAGGCCGTCCGCTCGCTCGAAATCGGCAGCCGCGACATCCTCTGGGAGTCCGGCTCCCACGCCTCCGCCTCGCGCCTCGGCCCCAGCGACGACCGCCTCTGGGCGCTGTTCGCCGAGCTGCGCAAGGGCGTCAGCCCCGAGGACCTCTCCCGCACCACCGGCATAGACTGCTGGTTCACCCGCGCCTTCCAGGCCATCACCCGCATGGAGCACCGGCTGCTGACCTCCAACCTGGACCGCGACCTGCTCTGGGAGGCCAAGCGGCTCGGATTCCCCGACGCCGTGATCGGCCGCCTGACCGACTCCTCCGAGCAGCGCGTCCGGCGGCTGCGCCACGACTGGGACATCCGCCCGGTGTACAAGATGGTCGACACCTGCGCCGCCGAGTTCGAGGCGGTCACGCCCTACTTCTACAGCGCCTACGAGCAGGAGAACGAGGCCGAGCCGACCCCGCGCGCCAAGTCCCTCGTCGTCGGCAGCGGCCCCATCCGCATCGGCCAGGGCATCGAGTTCGACTACTGCTCCGTTCACGCCGCCTGGGCGCTCGACGAGGAGGGCGTCGAGAGCATCATGGTCAACTCCAACCCCGAGACCGTCTCCACCGACTTCGACACCAGCAGCCGGCTCTACTTCGAGCCGCTGGACGAGGAGAGCGTGCGCGACATCCTCGAAAACGAGGCCATACTCACCGGCGACAACGAGGTCGAGTTCCCCGCGTCCATAGTCCAGTTCGGCGGCCAGACCGCCATCAACCTGTCCCAGGCGCTGGACAGGGCCAACATGCCCATCCTCGGCTCCACCGCCCGCTCCATCGACGTCGCCTCCGACCGCCAGCTCTTCGAGGAGTTCCTCCACCGCGTCGGCATCCCCAACCCGCCTGGCACCACCGTCGCCAACGTCGAGCAGGCGCTGAACGCCGCCGAGGAAGTCGGCTACCCCATCCTGGTGCGCCCCAGCTACGTGCTCGGCGGCCGCGCCATGGAGATAGTCAAGAACGCCTCCGAGCTGGTGCGCTACATGGACGGCGCGTTCGAGGCCGGCGGCGGCCGCCGCGTGCTCATCGACAAGTACTTCGAGGGCCGCGAGGTCGAAGTCGATGCCGTCTGCGACGGCGAGGACGTGCTCATTCCCGGCATCATGGAGCACGTCGAGCGCGCCGGAGTCCACAGCGGCGACTCCATGGCCATCTACCCCGGCCTCACCCTCACCGAGGACGAGGTCGATACCATCGTGGACTACACCACCCGCATCGCCCGCGCGCTCGGCGTGCGCGGCCTGATGAACGTCCAGTACGTCGTGGTCGGCGGCCCCGCCTACCGCAGCCCCGCCAGCCTGCGCCGCGCCGGAGCGCCAGAGCAGACCGGCGTGTACGTCATCGAGGTCAACCCGCGCTCCAGCCGCACCATACCATTCATCTCCAAGGTCACCGGCGTCCCCATGGTCCGGCTCGCGGTCAAGGCCATGCTCGGCGCGCGACTCGCGGAGCAGGGATTCGGAACCGGCCTCTGGAAGCGCCAGCGGCTCGTCGGCGTCAAGGCGCCCGTCTTCTCCATGTCCAAGCTGCCCCAGGTGGATAGCTACCTCGGGCCCGAAATGAAGTCCACCGGCGAGGTCATGGGCATCGACTACGACTTCCCCGCCGCCGTCGCCAAGGCGCTCATGGCCGCGGGCATGATGCTGCCGCCCTCCGGCTCCATCCTGCTCAGCATCGCCGACCGCGACAAGGCCGAGGCCGTCGCGCTGGTGCGCGACCTCGCCCGCGCGGGCTACGCCATCTACGCCACCGACGGCACCGCCGCCATGATACGCGCCCTGAACGTGCCCGTCGTCGCCATCGCCAAGGTGCTCTCCGACGTGCACCCCAACGTCGTGGACGTCATCGAGGACGGCACGGTGGACGCCGTGGTGAACACCGTCACCGGCGACCGCGAGGTCCTCCAGGACGGCTTCGACATCCGCCGCGCCGCCGTCGAGCGCCGCATCCCATGCTTCACCTCGCTCGACACCGCCCGCGCCGCCGTCGAAAGCCTCGTCGAAGGCGAAATGCGCTACAACGTAGCGCCGCTGTCCACCTACCTCGCGGGCGGCTAAAAGAACTCGTCTTCCTCGGTGGCGGCCCAGGGGCAGATTCGTATGACTATCTGGCGGCTCATGGGTGTCTGGGCGGTGTTCTTGCAGCCTTCGAGGTAGTAGAGCACATCGTTAAGATTGGGCAGGAACGTGTTCTTCGGCAGGAGCTCGCGCATGAGGTCGACGATTCCGATCTCTGAGCGGGCGACGCGCTTCCACTGGAGGTAGATTGCGAACGCGTAGTCATCGGCGGCGAGCTCGACGCGCTCCCTGACGAACTTTCTCCTCAGGCTGAACACCATGCGGCCTATGGATGGGGCCATTATCGACTCTCGCGCAGGTTGTAGGCGTCGGTGAGGTTTTCGAGGCGGCGTTCGAGTTCCTGGCCGTAATGGGCGTTGTGAGCCTGCGTGAGGACGAGGCGAGCAGCGTCGAGGCGAACTCGCGCGCTGTCGTCGTCGAGGGCGTCGTCGATAACGGCGGCGGCTTTGTAGGACATGGCCTGGAGTTGGGCCTGCGTGAAGCGCATGGTCTCTTTGCGGAGCCATTCGAGGCACTCGCGGAAGTTTTCGTCCTGGAGCCAGCGGTAGAGGGTGTTCCGGTGGACTCCCGCGTGGCGCGCCTGGACTGCCAGGGATCCGGGCTTGAGCAGGTGCGGAAGGGCCGTTACCTGCCTGAGAGTGAGGTTTTCCACGAATTCTGCACTATTTTGCACTTTTTGCACCTCCTGTAGCTGTGAATGCTGTTGGATCGAGTCCGCTAAGGTCGCCCTGGGGCACGAAACGGTAGCGAAAGCCGCAGGATGCGGCGGAAATGGGACAGGTGGGCGGGAGGCCCCGGCTGCCGTGCGCGCGGTGGGCGGATGGCGGGGTCGGTCCCTCGTTATGGGGAGCGTAGCACGGATGTGCGGATGGGGTCAAAGGGGGTGGGGGTAAGGTCCAGGGCAATCGCATCTAAATTTTCCGGCTCGTTCAGGGGTGTCTTCGCTCCCTGAAGGACCTGAAATCACCACAAACTCAAACGATTGACCGCCACCTCGAGCTTCTGAAACCGCGCGACGGCGGCGATGAGAGGCTTCTGGCACAAGATTTGCCCGTTTCCGAACATAGGTGTCGTTTAGATGCGATTGCCCTAGGGTAAGGTCCAGGGCTATCGCAAAATCCGCTACGACCCGCTCATAGCGAGTCTGTCAAACCTCCTGCAAGTAGGAATCGCGTCCTTCGGCAAGCTCAATATGAGCGGAATTGAGACTTTGCGATAGCCCTGGGGTAAGGTCAGGGTCTTTCGGTTATCGTTCTCCCACTGTCGTAAGCGCAGGAATTCATGTGTCGGGTATGAACAGCCGTAGCTATGCCGCTAGTGATGCCATAGAGAATAGGTAGATAAAGACCTGCCTCTCGCGATAACCGAAAGGCCCTGGGGGTAAGGTTCCGTTTGCATTTGGGGCATTATACCCTAGCCGGGGCCTCACAAAGCTCCGAAATCAAACGGAACGCTTCCCTGGCCTGTAACGTGGACACTTTCGCTGGACAGCAGTGCCAGGTCAGTGGTACAAAGGGCTCGCGGGCAGATCACTGCCGGAGCGGGAGATTGCTGAATGACGTCCCACAGTAGTGCCTCAACCACGAGAGTGTGGGTAGTACGAGCCGAGTTCGGTAAGTATACGAATAACTTCCTCGAAGGTGAATTCGTTGGGATAGGGTGGATGCCGAACGAGGACTTGACTGTGGCCAAGGATACTGAAGAGATACGAGAACTGTATCGAAAGACCTATCCGGAAGATACGAGCAACTATGTCGTGGGTCAGCAGGTGGGCCAGATTAGGCGCTTTCTCCTTGAAATGACACACGGAGACTACGTCATCACTCCGATGGCAAGTACGGAGTGGATTCGCTATGGACAACTCTCAGACAAAGCGTCGTACTACTACAGTGATGGCAAAGATGCATGCCCGTATCGTCATCGGCGTCGCATACAGTGGGCCGGAAAGCCAGTAAGTCGTTCCGAGTTCTCAGTTCCCTTCCAAAACACGATCCGTTCGTCCCTCACAGTATTTGAGGTGTCCCGTCGCGAGGAGTTCCTCATCAAGGTCGGGCGAAAGGATCTTGTCCCGAGGCAAGAGTCAGTTGGGTACGATCCTTATGGAGTCGTGCTTCAACAGGTCCTGGAACTCGATCATAAGGAGTTTGAGATACTGGTAGGCCATCTGCTGACTGCTCTCGGGTTCGAAGGTTCAGAAGTCACTGGCAAGACAGGAGACGGCGGTGTCGATGTGATTGGCGACCTGAATGCATCAAACCTGGCGAATGTCAAGGTCTTTGTCCAAGCCAAGCGCCATCAGCTAGGGTCGCGAGTGTCAAAGTCAGACGTACGGAAACTTCGGCAAGCGATCCCATTCGGTGGCCAAGGTGCATTCATCACAACGGCCGACTATCAGGCTGGTGCAGTTGATGTGGCCGTAGAGGCAGGATTCCCTCGGATCGGTCTGATTAATGGGCATCAACTCGTCGACCTCTTGATCGAGCACTGGACCGCCATCCCCGAGGAGTTTCGAGACAGGTTGAACCTTAAACCAGGACTCGTAAGGGCATAGGCGCCAGTGCAAGGGCTCCCTGGATGGATGCTCCTGCGCGCGCTTGGACAGTACAGCAAGCTGCCAGGTAGTCGCATGAAGGAATCTGATCGGACCGTATATTGGAACTCTGGTCAACCACTTGGGGTGATGTAGCCTCAGCAATTGGAATCTTTATCTCACTGTTTGGACTCGGTTGGGCAATCTGGGAGGCCCGTGGTGCAAGATCTGCATCAGAGGCAGCGAAAGCGGCAGCAGGTGAGACTAAGGACCAAATAGCCCACCATCTGCAGGCGGTTGAACTGCAGCGCGCGATTGGGCTCATTGAACGCATAAAGACCCTGCACGACAATGAACGATGGGAGGCGTCCACGGAGCACTATCAGACTCTGAGGGCCATGCTTTCAGATATCATAGTCCGATGTCCAGAGGATCAAGTGAGTGTTCGTGAGGGACTGGCGACAGCCAGGGTGATACTCCGCGACATTGAGAATTTTGTTCGCGGCCGCGGCGGTACTGGTGTTCCAGAGGACGACCGGCCGCGTATGAATCATAGAATGAATGACATCCAGAGCGATCTTGAAGAATTGGCAAGCAATGTCGGTTTTGGGGATTCACAAGGGGTAACGTCGTGATTGGGTTAGAGCAAGTCCTGACAGGACTAGTTCAACGGACAGCTGAGGGGAAGCTCACATGGAGCCGAACCGTTCAAGACGACAGATATGCTACATCTGTCGACACAATCTCAGTTGTGATTGTGCAGACATTGGAAGATCCTTCCCGCGGCAACCGATATCGTCTCAACATAATTGACGAATCAGGGGACCTGGTTGAATCGCTCGACTATAGTGATTCGACCATGGAACAGGACGCAGAGTTGGAAAGGCTCTTCATTCTGGCGCGCCGTTCAGCCCTGAACATCGACTCGGTCCTGCAGAAGCTGGCGAAGGGTTTGGAGTTGTAACTTGCACCCAAGCATTTGACTCGCAAGCTCGCCCTCATCCGAGAGCGCCAAGGTAAACGTTCTGGACGTAGGGAGTTCCCGATTTCCGCGACGTGTCGTTGTTCAGTTCCAGGCCATATCTTACAAGGCCGCCGTACTCAACGAAGCCCTCGATGACGACAGCGTGCGAGTTAGCATCGAGGCCGCTCGCCTCGTCCTTTCGGAAGCTCACAAGGCCTAGTACGGCCGGGACCTCGAACGCCGCGTCGCAACCCTCCACGTCGATCCCACGCGGCGTCCCGAATAGCCGGCATAGCCATCAGCTAGCCGGCATGGACTTCAGCCTCAAATGAAAACAGTTCTGCCCAGGCCCCTGCCAACAGCAGCCTACGGCCCAATCGACCGACCAACTGACAAACCGCCCGCGCCTGTGCTATCCTATTCGGCACGGGGAGTGGCGCAGCTTGGTAGCGCACCTGCATGGGGTGCAGGGGGTCGCTGGTTCAATTCCAGTCTCCCCGACCAGCGCAGACTCTCTTCGATTCCCGGGCAACGTGGCCGCGTATGCGCGCGGGATTCTCCGCACTTCGCCGATGGCGTTGACCGTCGCGCGTCCGTCCCCTAACATTGCCCTGAGCATTCCCGGATTAGGAGTCGCGCCCATGCAACGCCCGGCACTGCCCCTGCTGCCGACCTCGGTGGTCGGCAGCTACGCCACCCCAAGCTGGCTGTGGACCTCCATGGCCGCCATCGAGCGGGGCGAGTACGGCGCGACCGACGTCCGCGAGACGTTCGACGACGCGGTGAGCATGGCCCTGCTGGACCAGGAACGGGCCGGCATCGACATCATCAGCGACGGCGAGCTGCGCCGCTTCTACTTCGTGCAGAGCTTCTACGGCAGGATGACCGGCATCGCGGAGGACCCACCGCTGCGCAAGGTCGGCGTCTACGGCTACGACTCGCCGCCGCGCTACCACACCACCGGCAAGGTGGGCGTGCCGGACGGGCTCGGAATCGTGGAGGAGTACCGGTTCGCCCGCGCCCGCACGACGCTGCCGATGAAGGTCACGTGCCCCGGCCCGCTGACGCTCACCATCCACGTCAGGCCGCGCGAGGGCTACCGCGACCGGCTCGAGCTCGCCCAGGAGTTCGCCGGCGTCATCAACCGCGAGCTGCGCCGGCTGGTGGAGCTCGGCGCCGACTTCATCCAGCTCGACGAGCCTTCGTTCGCCATCATACCCGGCACGACGCGCGACTGGGTGGAGCTGTACAACGCCTGCGTGGAGGGCGTGAACGCCAAGCTCGCCCTGCACGTGTGCTTCGGCAACCTGGGCAGCCGGCCGCGCGGCAAGCGCCGCTACGCCTGGATGCTGCCCGAGCTGCTGGACTGCCGCGCCGACCAGTTCGTGTTCGAATTCGCCAACCGCGAAATGGTGGAAAGCGACCTGTGGAGCGAGTTCGGCATAGACCGCGAGCTCGGCGCGGGCGTGGTGGACATCAAGTCGTTCTACGTCGAGACGCCCGAAGACGTGGCCGAGCGCATCCGCGAGCTGCTGGAGCACGTCAGCCCGGAGAAGCTGTACCTCAATCCGGACTGCGGGTTCTTCCAGCTACCCAGGTGGATTTCGTACCTCAAGCTGGAGGCCCTCGCCAAAGGCGCGAAGATAGTCCGCAAAGAGCTAGGCGCGGCGTGACCGCCGCAAGCGCCATTGTCCCTTCCCCCTCGCAAGGGCAAGGTCTTCCGAAAAGTCCCTTCCCCCTCGCAGGGGGAAGGTTAGGATGGGGGTCACTCTCAAGCCCCCACACACGAGGAGCACACGCATGGCGAACAATGCCCCCAATATGACCGACTACGAGGCCGAAAGGAAAAACTTCCGGCTGGACGTGCCCGAGCGGTTCAACTTCGGGTTCGACGTGATCGACAAGTGGGCCGAGGACCGCACCAAGCTCGCCCTCATCTCCGTCGCGCCGGACGGCGAGACCGCCCACAAGCACACCTACTGGGACCTCAAGGTGCAGTCCAACAAGTTCGCCAACCTGCTGGCCGGCCTGGGAGTCGGCAAGGGCGAGCGCGCCTTCTTCATGGGGCCGCGCGTGCCGGAGTGGTACGTCGCGATACTGGGAATGTTCAAGGCGGGCGTCATTCCCATGCCGGCGACCACGCTGCTGACGCCCCATGACATCGAGTATCGGGTCAAGCTGGCCGACGCGACCGTCGCCATAGTGGACCTGGAGAACGCCCACAAGGTGGAAGAGGTGGTGGCCGACTGCCCGACGCTGGAGCGCATCATCCTGCTGGACGGCAGCCGGCGCGGCTGGATTAGCTGGGAGGAAGAGTACGATGGCCTGTCGGCGTCGTTCGAGCCGGCCGAGCAGACCCGCAGCGACGACGACATGATAATCTACTTCACGTCCGGCACCGTCGGCCCGCCCAAGATGGTGCTGCACACCCAGGCGTCCTACGCCATCGCCCACGTCATCACCGCCCGCTACTGGCACGACCTCAAGTCCACCGACATCCACTGGGCCATATCCGACACCGGCTGGGCCAAGACCGCCTACGGCAAGCTGTTCGGCCAGTGGACCGAAGGCGCGGCGGTGCTCCAGCACAACGCGCAGGGCCGCTTCGACCCCGACCTCACCCTGCGAATCCTGAGCCGCTACGGGGTGTCCGCCTTCTGCGCGCCGCCGACGGTGTACCGCATGATGGTGCTGGGAGACCTGACGAAATACGACCTGAGCTCGCTGCGCCACTGCACCGGCGCGGGCGAGCCGCTCAACCCCGAAGTAATCAAGCAGTGGGAGGACGGCACCGGCCTCACCATCTACGACGGGTACGGCCAGACCGAGACGGTGCTGCTGGTGGGCAACTACCGCTGTATGCCGGTCAAGCCCGGCTCGATGGGCCTGCCGACGCCCGGCTTCCACATCGCCGTCATCGACGAGGACGGCGCCGAGCTGGGGCCGAACGAGGAGGGCCAGATAGCCGTGCGGGTCTCGCCGGAGCGTCCGGTGGGGCTGATGAAGGAGTACTGGCGGGACGAGGACGCCATGGCGTCCTGCATGTTCGGCGACTGGTATCTCACAGGCGACAAGGCCTACGTGGACGAGGACGGCTACTACTGGTTCGTGGGCCGCGCCGACGACCTCATCATCTCCGCCGGCTACCGCATCGGGCCGTTCGAGGTGGAGAGCGCCCTCATCGAGCACCCCGCCGTCGCGGAGTCTGCGGTGGTGGCCAGCCCGGACGAGATACGCGGCAGCATCGTCAAGGCGTTCGTGGTGCTCGCGCCGGGCTACGTGGAGTCGGACGAGCTGACGGGCAGCCTGCAGGCCCACGTCCGCAGCGTGACCGCGCCGTACAAGTATCCGCGCGCGGTGGAGTACGTGAGCGAACTGCCCAAGACCATCAGCGGCAAGATCCGCCGCGTGGAGTTGCGCCAGCGGGAGGTGGAGGGGGCGGGCTAAAGGGAACGTCAGTCCCTTCCCCCTTGACGGGGGAAGGTTAGGATGGGGGTGACAAGCTAAAGCCGTTCGTGGCCGCCGTTGCCGTCCACGAAGTCGCGCGCGCTGAACACGCCGATGTCACGCCCCTGGTGAACGTGGAAGATAATCTCCTGCCTGCTCACGCCCACGCAGTCGAGTAGCTCGTCGTCGATCAGGTCGATCAGGTCCTGAATCCCTTCAGTGGTCAGGCTCTCCTCCACGTTCAGCGTGGAGTGGATGACCGTGCCTGCGAAGTGGATGTCCAGCCGCCCGACCGGCCTCTCGTCCTCCAGCACCACGTAGCACTCCGAGTAGGGAGTGCGGCACTCGCGTTCGAAGTAGAAGTTGTCCATCAGCTACGCACCTGGCCGCTTCCCAGCACGACCCACTTGTAGGAGGTGAGCTCCCGCAGCCCCATCGGGCCGCGCGCGTGCATCTTGTTGGTGCTGATGGCGACCTCCGCGCCCAGCCCGAACTGGCCGCCGTCGTTGAAGCGCGTCGAGGCGTTCACCATCACCGCGCTCGAGTCCACGTCGTCCAGGAACCGCATCGCGGCGGAGTAGTCCTCCGTCACGATGGCGTCGGAGTGGCCGGAGCCGTAGCTGACTATGTGGTCGAGCGCCTCGTCCAGCGAATCCACCACCTTCACGCCGGCCGTCAGCGACAGGAACTCGGTGCTCCAGTCCTCCTCGGTCGCGGGCCTCACCTTGAGCGCCTCGGTCGGGCCTAGTATGCTGAGCGCGCGCCTGTCGCACCGCGCCTCCACGCCCTCCTCGCCGAACGCCTCCGCGAGCCGGGGCAGGTACGCCGGGGCGATGGCCGAGTGCACCAGCACGGTGTCCAGCGCGTTGCACACGGAGGGACGCTGCACCTTGGCGTTGTGCACTATCTTCACCGCCATGTCCACGTCCGCCGCCCTGTCCACGTAGGTGTGGCACACGCCCACGCCGCCGGTCACGGCGGGCACGGTGGCCTCGGCGGCCACCCGGTTGATCAACTCCTGCCCGCCGCGCGGAATGATGAGGTCGATGACGCCGCGCATGGTAATCATTCGCCCGACCAGTGCGCGGTCGGTGGACTCGACCCGCTGCACGGCGTCGCGCGGCAGCCCGGCCTCCTCCAGCGCGTCGCGCACCAGCTCGGCGAGCGCGGCGTTGGAGTGGGCGGCCTCTCTGCCGCCGCGCAGTATCACCGCGTTGCCCGACTTGAGGCACAGCGCCGATATGTCGATGGTCACGTTCGGCCGGCTTTCGTAGATAGCTCCGATGACGCCGAGCGGCACCGAGCGGCGCCCCACGCTGAGGCCGGTCGGCATCTCGCGCATGTCCAGCGTCTCGCCCACGGGGTCGGGGAGCATGGCGACCGCGCGCACGTCGGAGGCGAGGCCCGCCAGCCTGTCGGGGTCGAGCATCAGCCTGTCCAGCAGCGCGTCGCCCAGCCCGGCGTCTCTTCCGGCCGCGAGGTCCTGCTCGTTGGCCGTGAGTACAGCGTCCTGCCTGGACTCCAGCCCCTCGGCTATCTTCAGCAGCGCATCGTTCTTGGCGCCGCCGCCGGCCTTCGCCAACAATCGCGCCGCCTCCCGCGCCGCAGCGCCTTTTATCGTAAGTTCATCCACCAACGTAGCACCTCGCCAATCACCAGCGACTGACAAACTGAAAAACTGACCAACTGACAGACTAGAGAACCACCATGTTGTTTCTGTGCACCACCTCTTCGCCGTACTGGTGGCCCAGGGTTTCGGCGATGCGGCCCGAGTGGATGCCCATTATCTTGGACACCTCGTGGGAGTCGTAGTTGGTGATGCCGCACGCTACCTGGACGCTGGAGGCGTCCGTGATGGAAATGATGTCTCCGCGGTTGAACGGGCCGTTGACACTCTTCACGCCGGCGGGGAGCAGGCTGCGCTGCCTCTCGCGCAGGACGGCGGCCGCGCCGTCGTCGATAACTATCTCGCCGCGGGTGGACAGGCCGCTGAGCATCCAACGCTTGCGGCTCTCCATCTTCGAGCTTGTGGCGGGGAAGTAGGTGCCGATGTCCTCGCCCTCGAGCAGCCTCAGCAGCACGTTCGGCTCCTTGCCGCTGGCCATCGCGACGCTGATGCCGGAGGCCGTGGCGAGGCGCGCCGCGTACAGCTTGGTCGCCATTCCGCCGCGGCCGCGGCCGTCCCACGAGCCGCCTGCGACGGTGTCCAGGCTGTCGTCCACGCGCTCCACGTATGGGATGAGCGTGGCGTCCGGGTCGAGGTGCGGGTCGGCGGTGTACAGCCCCGCCAGCTCGCCCAGCAGCACCAGCAGGTCGGCGTCCACCAGGTTGGCCACCATGGCGGAGAGCGTGTCGTTGTCGCCGAACACGTCGCCCTCCAGCTCCTCGACCGCCACCACGTCGTTCTCGTTGATGACGGGCACCACCCGCCGCTCCAGCAGCGCCAGCAGGGTGTTCCGCACGTTCAGATAGCCCAGCCGGTCCACCAGGTCCCGGCGGGACAGCAGCGCCTGCGCGACGTGTATCTCGTGCCAGGAAAAAAGCTGCTCGTAGGCGTTCATAAGGTGGCCCTGGCCTACGGCGGCCAGCGCCTGCCGCAGCGTCAGCGCCTTGCTACCGGGCTTGAGCTTCAGCACGTGGCGGCCCGCCGCTACCGCGCCCGACGACACCAGCAGCACGTCGTAGCCCAGCTCGCGGGCGCGCGCCACCTGGCCGACCACCGTGGACATGATTTCCAGGTCCAGCCGGTCGGTGCCGCCCGTCAGCAGGCTGGTGCCCACTTTGAGGACGATCCTGCTGTTGGGGGGGACGCTGTTTCGTGTGCGGTCGCCGTAGCTCACTGTGCGGTTGGCCTCGGGGGTTGGGTAGGTGTGGCGCAAGTGCCATTATAGCAGCAACATGATAGACTTGCCCCTGAGAATTCTGAGAAGGGAGCGTACCAGCAATGGCCGATTCGGATTGGGGAGACATCTACAGGGAGCTTGGGGCGAAGCCCATCATCAACGCCATCGGAAGCGTGACCATGCTGGGAGGCTCGTCGCCGATTCCGGAGGTGAAGGAGGCCATGGAGCGGGCCGACTCCGCCTACCTGCCGCTGATGGAGCTGGAGGAGAAGGCGGGACAGGCGATAGCCGACATGGTGGACGTGCCGGCGGCATACGTCACCGCCGGGGCCGGCTCCGCGCTGACGCTCGTGACGGCGGCGGTGATGGCGGGCGACGACGATGAGAAGATTCAGCAGCTGCCGGACACGACCGGCATGAAGAACGAGATTCTCATCCAGCGACGGCAGCGCTACTGGTACGACAGGTGCCTGGAGCTGGCGGGCGCGAAGCTCGTGGAGTACGGGAGCGACGAGCGCACGACGCGCGAAGACCTGGAGGCTGCCATAGGCCCCAACACGGCGGCGGTGCACTACTACGCCGTGGAGCAGGACATCGACCCGAACGCGCTGCCGCTGGAGGACACCATTGAGATAGCGCACGCACACGGTCTCCCGGTCACGGTGGACGCCGCCGGAATGATTTACCCCCTGGACCTGTTCGGCAAGTACGTCCGCATGGGCGCGGACTTCCAGTGCATCGCGGCGAAGTACCTGGGCGCCACGCAGTCGGTCGGTCTCGCGCTGGGAACCGAGGAGATGATCCACAAGCTGTCGCTCCAGTCGTTCGTGGGCTACGAGGGACGCCGGATCAGGGGAGTGGGCCGTCCGCAGAAGGTGGACCGCCAGGAGATGGTGGGAGCGGTGGCCGCCGTGCGGCACTGGGTGACGACGAACCACGAGGAGCGGCTCGCCTCCATCGAGGCGAGGTGCCAGACGCTCTTGGGGATTCTCAGGGGCACGGAGGACAAGGGCCTCAAGAGCGTCATGCTCGACAACGTGATAGGCCACCAGCCGTTCGGACTGGAACTGAGCGTGGACGAGAGCGTGGCGGGCATGAGCGCCCAGGACGTGGTGGACAAGCTCAAGGAGGGCGACCCGCCCATCTGGACGCGCGTCCGCGAGGGCGAGCAGAACATAGTCATCCACATGTTCGGCCTCGCCGAGGGCGAAGAGGTCATCGTCGGCGAGCGCATCCGCGACCTGTTCGGGTAAAGGAAACCGGACGCCGGGGCGTCAATGCTGCCGGTACGGGCGGGTTGGAAACCCGCCCGTGTGGGGGTGCGGGGCCGCGCCAAAAGCCCCTTCACTTCACAGTGTATCCTAGATTTTACATCGACCGGGAAACTGGTCGGCTTCACATTCTTTCGGTGACGCATGAGAAGTAGAGGAAGATGAGCAAATCGACCAACTTTCCGCCAGGATGGGACGAAGAGCGCGTCCGTCGCGTCCTCCAACACTATGACTCGCTGACCGAAGATGAAGAGGTCGCCGAAGACGAAGCCGCATTCGAGGACTCTTCACAAACCGTAATGGTCATTCCCAACGAGCTCGCGCCCGCCGTCCGCAAGCTGCTCGCCGACCACGCCACTTAGTTAACGATACCCCCCACCGCCGCTACCAGATAATCGCCGACGAACGCGAAGAGGAGCCCGTAGGGGCAACCCTCGTGGTTGCCTGGCGCATGGGTGGCCGACCAGTTCAGCGCGCCTACCACACGCCGCCATTCCTGTATAATCCATCATGCCCGCGCAGGCACGGATTTAGTGGAAGGCGCTAATGCCGTCTTGGGCATTTGCTCGTCTGGAACAAGAGCGTATCCGGAAGCGAGTCCGACACGTTTCGAGAACTGATTGGCTTCAGGAACTCAGATTCGCCGTTCCGCCGACTCCCACACCTGGGTCTGCAATCCGGCAATGCCCTCGAGCGAATGGTGAGTGGCAAAGGGAAGGGCAGAGGGTTCAACGTCACCATCATTGAAGACCGGAACACGTGCGGCCTGGAATACGACGAGCAATAGGGGCCGTTCGTGAACGGCCCGCCCCGCCATGCGTGTGCGTCATGCGAAGATTCACTGACATCTGTCAGTCCATCCTTGAGAGGGTAACGTTCCTTAGCGGCAATGTGTAACGAATCCAAGGGCTGTATATGGCTGAACCACAGTCGAACGCAAACCGGCATGACAGGCTAGAGCGCGGCGACATTCCACGCTTTGGTGACGACTTCATTCCGAATCTGGTTTCGCAATCGCTTGGCCCCGCCCTCGAATCAATCCGTTTCGCTCCGTACCCTGACGTCCCGTTGTCGGGGAATGGGACGTTCTTCCTGAAGGCTCTCGAGCACGAACGGGACTTGCGGCCGCGCTTCGTGCTGGCGATAGAAGACGTTGACCACTTGGCGCTTAGCGTCGGCGCCACGACCAGCGATTTGCGGCTGAGTGTGTCTGCCCGCTCCAGGCATCTCAAGAGACATCTGCCGCTAAAGGACTGGCGATTGGACGCGATACCCGATGTGTGGTACCCCACTCCGCTGGAACTCCGCGACCTCCAGAGTCTCAGCGAATTGAGCTTTATCGTCACAATTAGAGTGGACGCCGCCATTCCAGAGTTGAAAAGGCGTGGACTTGAGCACGGTCAAGTTCTTAGCCGCCGCGAGTTCCTCGTCAAGAAGCCGACCAAATCCTCATCACTCTCGCTTGAGAGGAAAAGCTATCCCGTAGGACACCTTTCGGGCATGGCGCTCTCCAATGAATACGCCAGGCGCATTGTGCTGGAAAGCCGCCAATTCGGTCAGTGTCCTCTTGTTCTCAGTAGTCACATAGAGGTAGTCGGAGGCGCATATGAAGTATGGAACACTCAACACGCGGACGAAGTCGTTGAGAGACTAACGCCGATGAAGGACGAACTACTCGGCGAAGAACGCAGCATCTCCAAGGACCAGAAGTTCGACAGGGCCGCTTGCCGCATCATACATCAAGGGTTGAAGCTGCCTTTGAACCTCGCCGCCGAGGACGGATTTTGGCGGTGGCTCGCAGTGGACAAGTTCTACCAAATCATAGAGGCGAGGCACAATCGCACTTCTGAACACGCGGGGTTGGGCAACTTCGGCATCGACTCGTCAGCCGACTATGGCAGGCTCAAGATTCTCTGGCTGCGCGCCGACATCGTGTATGACGCCGAAAACGACGACCCCTACCATCTCTCCGACCGTCTCTCGCCCACGGACTTCTGGGAATCCGGCATCATTCGGCATCAGTACGGTTGGGCGCCCAACCTCGCCAGGGCCTTGGTCGGTTTCCAGTACCCGGACCCAGACTCGGGTAAGGGAACTCTCCACCTGACGCACGAGAACGGCATCAGGATGTTGTACAAGCGCCTTCGCCAATTGCATACCACAGTGGCTTTCGAATATCTCGACGACTCGCAGCTATTCGACTTGCTCACACGCCTCAGCGAAAGACTCGAGCGCGGTTAGGGACATGCCGTTGAATCGCGATAGGGCGACTGTCGGCATCGCAGACGTATTCTGCGGCGCCGGTGGACTGACTCTCGGCGTCGCCGAGGCCGTGCGCGAACAAGGCTTGATTCCAACACACGTGCTGGCTATGGACAGCGACCCGGTCGTGCTGGACGTGTACCGGCGGAACTTCGACCCCCGCATCGCTCTCACGGACAACGTTTGGACTTCCGTGACGACCCGCTACAAGGTGAACACGGATGGCAAGGCGGAATTTCTGAAAGGCGATGAGGTTCAGATACTGGAGCCGGAACTGGAGACCGCAATCGGCCGGGTGGACATTCTCCTCGGCGCGCCGCCCTGCGGGGGACACTCCACGTCCAACAACAACACACGGCACACCGACCCGCGAAACATGTACTACGTGGCTATGCCGTTCCTGGCCATGGCTCTGCGCGCTCCGGTAGTGGTCATCGAGAATGTGACCGGTATCAGGCACGACAGGCTCAACGTCTATCGACACACCATCGACCTTTTCCACCACGCCCACTATGCAACTTCGGAGCACGTCATAGACGCGACGTCTCTCGGCCTACCGCAGACTCGGCGGCGGCACATACTTGTGGCCAGCCGGTTCGGGAAGCCCGACATCGAAAGAGCAATCGCCTCAGTCTCTTGGAAGAGCCGGACGCTCGAACAGACCATCGCGGACCTCAAGGACGTAGATTACGACGACATTATGGACAAAGCCGGCGACCTATCGAGTGAGAACAGGAAACGCATCGACTTTCTGTTCGACAACGAAGAATACGACCTGCGTAATGAGATGCGCCCACTGAGCCACCGGAACGGCCACACCTATCCTTCCATCTACGGCAGGCTGAGCTGGGAAAGGCCGGCGGGCACAATCACCACCGGATTCAATACCTCCGGCCGCGGACGCTACATCCACCCCGATCGCCGCAGAACGCTGACTCCGCACGAAGCCGCCCGCATACAGGGATTCCCCGACGACTTCGAGTTCAGAATGGTCGATGGTAGCCCACTCACTCGTCAATCTCTGGCGAACGTAATCGGCAATGCCGTGCCGCCTCCGATAGGTCGCGCGGCAGGACACGCAGCCCTTGAAGCCTTGGGAGCGGGACGGCTGAAGTCCGGTGAACGCTCTTGACGCGAACGGGGCCGAAGACTCACGCCGGCCGTCGACTATTCTGGCCCGGTTACACGCGCGGGGGTTTCCTCGCGGCAAGGACGCGAAGGGACTTCAAGTTCCACCGCCGAGCCTCGCAGCCAAGCGCCGACCGATCTGACGACGTCGTTGAGATTCAGAGCGCGCTTTCCCACTAGCGAACACTCCCAAACGACCAGAACCCGCCAACCCCGCCTTAGCAACTCCTGGCGTTTCCGTTCGTCTCTCTGGGTGTTGGCTAGAAACTTCTCTTCCCAGAACTCTCGATTGGACTTGGGCATAGTCGATTTCCAGCAACCATGCCAGTGCCAGAAACACCCGTGTACGAAAGCGACGGCCTCGAATTGGGGAAACACCATGTCCGGCGTGCCGGGCAACTCTTTGGCGTGAAGGCGATAGCGCAGGCCGGACCGATGCAAGGCCGACCTCAGCAGCATTTCCGGTCCTGTGTCCCGCTGGCCGACCCTGGACATTATTCGGGAGCGTGTTTCCGATGCTACCGTGTCCATCGTTCCCCGATAGTCTTCACTCTGGCAGGCGACTCCTGCCGACTCCCCCTACTGCGGCTCCCTGAGATAGGTGGGCGCCTTCTCGACGATGAGGCGCTGGGGGCGGCGGCCTACGGTGGACGATACCTCTATGCGGATGCCGTCGTACTCGACGGCGTCGCCGGGACTCGGTATCTTGCCGAGCTGCTTGAAGACGAATCCGCCGAGGGTGTCGAAACCCTCGCTCTCTACGGCGACGCCCAGCAGCTGGTTCATCCGCTCGATGCTCACGCCCGCGTTCATCGCGTACAGGTTGTCGCCCAGCGGCTCGACCTCCGGCACGTACACGTCGAACTCGTCGTGAATCTCGCCGACTATCTCTTCGATGAGGTCCTCGAGCGTGACGATCCCCGACACGCCGCCGTGCTCGTCGACCACTATCGCCATCTGGACCCGCTCCTGAAGGAACTCGCTGAGCAGCTCTTCGAGCGACTTGGACTCCGGGATGAACAGGGCCGGGCGCATCACGTCCGGAATGGTGGCGCCGGTACTTTCTCCGCTGCTGAGCACGCGCAGAATGTCCCGCGCGTAGGCGATTCCCACTATGCCGTCGAGGTCTCGCTCGTAAACGGGGATTCTGCTGTGGCCGCCCTCCGCCACCATCAGGCTGGCCAGGTCGGCCAGGTCCAGGCCCACCTCCGCGGCGACCACGTCCACGCGCGGCACCATTATGACGCGGGCAATCGTCTGGTCCAGGCGGAAGATGCCGCGGATCATGTGGACCTCGTGCTCGTCGAGCTCGCCGTCCTCGGCTTCCAGCGCCAGCTCCGAAGTGAAATAGACCCGCTGGGCCGAACCCGCCCCCGAACCTCGGCTCGCCAGCCTTGCCTGCATCGCCAGCACCGGCCTCAGCGCGTATGCCGCCAGACGCACTCCTGAAGCGGCGCGCAGCGCGACGGCCTCTCCGTGCCTGGCGGCCAGCCATATCGAAACGACGTGCAGGCCGGCCAGGGCCGCGACCACGCAGACGGACACCAGCGCCACCGCGCCCCACGAGGAGCCCAGGTAGCCGAGCGCCAGGGCGACGCCGGCGAGCACGCAGGCCACCGCCGCCGGCAGCGACAGCACCCGCACAGCCATGACCGGCCCCATGGGCGAGTCGAACAGGGCGACCAGCGCTTTCGCGCCACTGGCGTCTTCGGTGGCGAGCCGGAGCGCACGCCCGTAGCTGACCGACGCCAGGGAAGTCTCAACGACCGTCAGACCGAAGAATATCGCAAGCGTCAGCGCGGTGGCTATCGCGCCGTATAATCCTACGCTCTCCAAGTCAGGTCATCCGGTGAGGCCGTGGGTGTTGACGGAGCTGGTCATGGTCACTGGCCCGCGCCGGAGCCGCCCCGCCGCCTGGACCTGGCGGGCATTCCGGCGGCTATCGAACCCGGCGGCACGTCCTTCGTGACCACCGCGCCCGCGCCTGTCGCGGCATCCTCTCCGACGCTCACGGGCGCGACCAGCATGGTGCCCGAGCCGATGAAGGCGCGGTCTCCGATGGTCGTGGCGTGCTTCTGCTCGCCGTCGTAGTTGCAGGTGACGGTGCCCGCGCCGACGTTCACGTCGGCGCCAACGTCGGCGTCGCCGATGTAGCTGAAGTGGCCCGACTTCGCGCCCGGCCCCAGGCGGCTGTTCTTCACCTCGACGAAGTTGCCCAGCCGGACGCCGCTTTCGAGGTATGCGCCGCGCCGCAGCCGGCTGAACGGGCCTACCTCCACGCCCCTGGCGAGTATCGCGCCCTCGACGTGCGAGGCGATGACCCTGCTTCCCGCGCCAATCTCCGAGTCCTCGACCACGCTGTTCGGGCCGATAACGCAGTCGGCGCCGATGCGGGAGTGGCCGAGCACGTGGGTGTTGGGCAGGATGACGGTGTCCATGCCGACACGCACTCCGGCGTCCACGTACACGCTGGACGGGTCGGGCATGGTCACGCCGTCCAGCATCAGCCGTTCGCGGATGCGTGCGCGCATCGCGCTCTCCGCCGCCGCGAGTTGCACACGGTCGTTGACGCCCAGCGCCTCGGCCTGGTCGAGCGTGGATACCGCTTCCACCGTGTGGCCCTGCCTCGTCGCGGCGGCTACGAGGTCGGTCAGATAGAACTCGCCACCCTCCGACGGTTCGATGCTTGAAATATTCTCCCAGAGCCAGCCCGCGCGGAAGCAGTAAACGCCGCAGTTGATCTCTTGCACGGCGAGTTGCTCTTCGCTCGCGTCACTCTGCTCGACCACGGCCTGAACCTTCCCGTCGTCGTAGCGAATCACGCGGCCGAGACCGTCCGGGCGGTCGACGACGCACGTGAGCAGCGTAACGTCGGCCTCGCGTGCGGCGTGCGTCTCGAGCAGGCGGCTGACCGTCTCGGCGCGAATCAGGGGAACGTCGCCGTTGAGGACGACCACCGTGGCCGCGCCGGAGAGCGCCTTGCGCGCCTCCAGCAGCGCGTGTCCGCTGCCGAGCGGCTCGGACTGCGGCGTCACGGAGGCGAATGCGCCGATGGTGTCGCGTATGAGCCAGTAGCGGTCCTGGGGAGCGACGAGGGTGACCCAGTCGATGCGCGCGCCCCGCGCGGCTCGGATGACGTGGCGGGCCATCTCGACGCCGCAGACCTTGTGCAGCGGCTTGGGCAGCCGCGACTTCATGCGGGTTCCCAGGCCGCCGGCCAGGACTACCGCCGCGATCATGCTCATGGGGACGCACCAAAAAACGCCCGTCGCAGGGCTAAGACGCCGAGCGCGGGGCGTTTCTGGTGTAAGTCGCTATGTGTGGAAACGTCCACTTCCACGCGAACGCTATCAGAGCGGAGGCCGGATTGTCAAGGTTGACACAACGCGGAGCAGGGCCTTTTGGTGCTCGTCCGGGGGCTGAGGGCTGACAGGGGTAGGAGTTGAGAATGGCAGTGATTGTGCCAGCGACGTCACCCCCATCCTAACCTTCCCCCGTCAAGGGGGAAGGGACTTTGAAAAGGCCCCGATCGCAGAGACGTCCGCCCCTACTCACTCGGCGGCTCGACGATTTCGAGCGCCTGGTTGGCGGGCACGCCGCTCAGCCGCTGCACCCTGCCGCTCGGCCAGAAGACCTGGACGGTGATGGCCGACGTCGCCTCGGACAGCCCGAAGTCCAGGCCCAGCCCGGCGTTGGAGCCAAGACCGGAGCCGGCGCGCACGTCCCGCACCTGGACTACGGGCGGCGCGTCGGCGTCCGGCCGGGTGACGACGTACACCCGCGCGCCGACGCCGTCCGCGTTGGAGCCGCTCTCCCCGAGCGCCGTCCTGCCCACCAGCCGCAGCCTGAGCCAGTTGTTGCCGCCGCCGCCGTTTAATAAGGCGGTGCCCCCGCCGCCGTCGCCCGCTGCCACCACGTCGGCGTACCCGTCGCCGTCCAGGTCCGCGAGGGCCAGGGCGCGCCCAACGTCGCCGGGCGCGCGCGCGTCCGGCGTCTCGAAAGCGTGTCCGGCGCCGCGCAGCACTTGCCAGGCTCCTCCCGATTGACCGTTCGCCGCAGGGCCGGCCGCGGACCAGAAGAAGTCCTGGTCGGAGTCGTTCTCTACGTCCAGGAACGCGGCCCCCAGGCCGAGCGGCAGCGCCGACAGGCCGGTCGGCGACGGCCAGAACGGGTGGACGCCGACCGATTCGATGACGCCTTGCGTTCCCGTTATGTTGAGCGCGCCGGCGACGTCCACGAAGCGCGGCGCGCCCCCGATTTCGCCGTCGTTTCTCAGCAGCATGTGGTGGCAGGTGCCCAGGCTGAACCGCGCGTGGTAGGCGCAGCCGCCGTCGGGCTGGTCGGGGGGTGGCGCGGCCAGGCTGGCGAGTCCGGCGTTCACGACCAGCACGTCCAGGTCGGCGTCGCCATCGAAGTCGCCCACCGCCAAGTCCGTCCATGTCCCGACGCGGTCCGCTCCCAGCGCCCTTGCCACCGGCGTGAAGCTCGGCTCGCCCGGTGAGGAGTCGTTGCGATACACGCGCAGCCGGTCGCCGTCGCTCGCGACCCACAGGTCGGGGTCACCGTCGTCGTCGTGGTCGAAGAACAACGCCACAGTCGTTTGGCCAATGGGTTCGGCAGCGTCGATACTCACCGGCTGTCGGTCCAGGTCGCGCGTGATAATCTGCCCGCCCCGAACCCCGGCGTCTTCCGCCACCTCGTCGAAGGTGAGATCGCCGTTGTTGAGGTAGAGGGCGTTGTGCAGACTGGGCAAGAAGCCGCCGCCCGGTCCGGCCTGGGCAGGGCTGTTGCCCACGAACAGGTCCAGCCAACCGTCGCCGTCAACGTCGGCGCAGGCGACGCTCGTCGCTTCGCGGGCGTTGGCCGCGTCCCCAAAGGCTACGTTGGTGGCGTCGGCGAACGTGCCATCCCCGTTGTTGTGGAACAGCCTGTCCGTCCCGGGGTTGGATGCGCCCCCGACGTAGATGTCCCGGTAGCCGTCGTTGTCCAGGTCGCAGGCCGCGGCGGCGGTTCCGCCGACCCCAATGGCGAGTCCGGCGTCGGCCGCCGCGTCGGTGAACCGGCCCGCCCCGTCGTTGCGCAGCAGCCGCGCCTCCCAGCCCGGCGGGGCCGCCGCGTAGATGTCGTTGTCGCCGTCGTTGTCGTAGTCGAAGACCACCACTACCCCGGCGCCGACGGCGGGAAGGTCCAGCGGGACAGGCCGGAAGGCGGCCAGCGGTGGCTGGGGCGAGGAGACTCGCGGCGCTGAGCGGGCACTGGTAGAGGACTCCACGCCCAATCGGTCGGCGCCGACCGTCCGCACCACCTCCACCGGCGGCGCGTCGTCCGGCTGGCGTAGCCCGCCCTGTAGCTGCGGGTACAGCGCGGTGACGCCGAGCACGGCCACGCCGACGACGATGCCGAACGCCCAGGTCGCGCTGGCGAATGCGGCTATGGCCCTGCGCGGCACGAACCGCGCCAGCGCCCAGAACGTCGCGGGGCCGCCCGCGGCGGCGGTGAAGAGCAGCGCGGCCGCCGGGGCCTCGCCCATGCCGAGCAGCAGCAGCAGCGCCACGAGCGGTATCTCGAACAGCAGCGGCACGTTGATGAGCACGCCGAGCGTGGCCGCGACCGCCACGCCAGCCACGTCGTTGCCCAGGTAGTTGGACACGGTGTCAGGGCTAATCCACTGGATGACGAGGCCGCTGGCGAACGCGGCGGCGGCCATGATGGGCGCGAGCCGCACCGCGTATCCCGCGCTCAGGCGCGCCCAGTCGGTGAGGCCGTCCCGGAGGACTTCGGCCCAGGAGGCGCGCTCGTCCGGCTCCGCGTCGAGATGCTGGGACGGGTCCTCGCCGTGCCGGTCGTGCTCGCGGACGACGAGCGCGACGAGCGGGCCGATGAGCAGGGCCGCCACGAGGCTGACGACCACGCGGCTGCCGCCCAGCATCGGCGAGAAAACGAGCGCGACCATCACGAGCGCGGGCACGTTGAGCGTGGCGCTGCCCTGCACCGTGGCGATCGCGCCCGCCACACCCGCGCCGCGCCGCCACAGCGACGCCGCGACCGGCGCTATGCACGCCGAGCAGAGCGTCATCACCGGCCCAACGGCCAGCCCGCGCAGCGTGCGTTTCCAGACGCCGCCTGAGAGCGGTTCCCGCTCGGAGCGGGGAAACAGGAACGCCTCGGTCAGCCCCGCCATCAGGAAGGCGAACGTCATCCCGACCGCCACCAGGCGAATGTACTCGACCGAGAAATCCCACCAGCGTTGGACGAACGGCGTGTCCGGCTCGGTCTCGATGCAGAAGCCCTGGAAGCACTCCACGACGGGCGCGTTGACGACTTCCAGGTCTTCGCGCACGGTGTCCAGCTTGGGGAAGCGGTTGAAGGCCAGGAACAGCGCCAGCAGCGCCAGGCCGATGACCGCTCCGGCGACACGCTTCTTGGCGAGTGGGCTTGTGAGCCTTCCGAAAAGTCCCTTCCTCCTCGCAGGGGGAAGAGCCTGCCCTGAGCCTGCCGAAGGGTCAGGATGGGGGTGACGAGCGGGAAACCACCTTGACATTCTCAGAGCGTACTCTTGTCAGCCAGTCGAGGGGGAAGGGACTTCCGGAGTCGCCCAAGACCTGGCGCGCTCAACGGCGCGCTGCCAGCCGGCGTAGAGAGCGCGGCTGTCGGCAGGGGCCATCCGCGGCGTGAAGCGGGCGTCGGAGGCCCAGTGGCTCGCCAGCTCGTCGGTGTCCTTCCAGAAGCCGACCGCGAGCCCCGCGAGGTAGGCCGCGCCCACCGCCGTGGTCTCGCGCACCGCCGAGCGTTCGATGGGGACGCCGAGCAGGTCGGACTGGAACTGCATCAGCAGGCCGTTCGCCGCGCCGCCGCCGTCCACGCGCAGCACCGGCACGCGCAGGCCGGTGTCCGACTCCATGGCGTCCATCACGTCCCTGGTCTGGTAGGCGGTGGACTCGAGGGCGGCGCGGGCGAGATGGCCCCGCTCGGTTCCCCGCGTGATGCCGACGATTGCGCCGCGCGCGTACATATCCCAGTGCGGCGCGCCCAGGCCGGTGAAGGCGGGCACCAGGTAGACGCCGCCGTTGTCGGGCACGGACGCGGCGAGCTCCTCGACCTGTGCGGAGGTCTCGATTAGCTCCAGTCCGTCCCTGAGCCACTGGACGGTGGCCCCAGTTGAAAAAATGCTGCCCTCCAGCGCGTAGGTGGTCTCGCCGTTCATGGTCCAGGCGATGATGGACATGATGCCGTGCCTGGATTCGACCCGCTCCGCGCCGGTGTTCACGACCAGGAACGAGCCGGTGCCGTAGGTGTTCTTGGCCATGCCGGGCCGGAAGCAGGCCTGGCCGAACAGTGCCGCCTGCTGGTCTCCCACCATGCTTGCGACGGGTATCTCGCGGCCTCCGAACGGGCCGCCGGTAGCGTGGCCGTACACCTGGCTGGAGGGCAGCGCCGCCGGAAGCATGGCGGCGGGGATGTCCAGCATGGCGAGCAACTCGTCGTCCCATTCCAGCGTATCGACGTTGAACAGCATGGTGCTGGAGGCGTTGCTGGTGTCGGTGGCGTGGACCGCGCCGCCGGTCAGGTTCCACAGCAGCCAGGTATCGACGGTGCCGAAGGCGAGCTCGCCCGCCTCGGCGCGGCGCTGGCCGTCCGGGATGGTGTCCAGTATCCAGCGAATCTTGGTGGCGGAGAAGTAGGCGTCGATGGGCAGGCCGGTCTTGGCGCGCACCATGTTCTCCAGGCCCCTGGCAATGAGGGCATCGCAGGTGGGCGCGGTGCGGCGGCATTGCCAGACGACGGCGTTGAACACCGGGCGTCCGGTGGCGCGCTCCCAAACGATGGTGGTTTCGCGCTGGTTGGTGATGCCGATGGCGCGGACGTCCGAGGGGCTGATGCTCGCGGACGCCAGCAACTCGCCCACCGTCGCCTCGCAGGATGCGAAGAGCTCGGTCGGGTCGTGTTCCACCCAGCCGGGCTGCGGGTAAATCTGGGCGATCTCCGTGTAGGCGTGCCCGGCGACGCTGCCGTCGTGGGCCACGGCGAGCGCGGTGGTGCCGGTAGTCCCCTGGTCGATTGCGAGTATGTAGCCTGAGTTCGCCAATGGGAAGCCTTTCGAGCGCCGCGTCCGGGCGGGTGGGGGCGAGTATACCAGAACGTGCGGGGCGGTACGGTTCGTGGAAATGGTACCCTGCTTCCTACGGTGATCTGAGGCAACCGGAACTCTAAGCGGTAGGCTCCGTTGAAGTTAAAGGCCATACGTGCTGCGACGGGAGAGCCGTTTGATGGATTGTAGCTATCGCGTGAAGAAGACCCATTGTAGGCTCATATTATCCCGCTTGAGCTAGCAGAGTTGTCCGATTGCGGTGAGGAAGTGTTACAATCCGCGCGCCATGCAAGAGCCAGAACCGACAGACGACATTGAAGGTTGGGCAATTGAGGACTTTGCGGAGTCGCTGAGCGTACACATCGATGAAAGCGACCCTTGGGCTTACTCGCCTGATGATGAGTCGGTCTCGTCACAACTGCTATTGGACGTGCATCCAGACATCACTGAGGATGTAGATGGCGATGTAACCTCCACCGAGCAGGACGGTTGGGACATCGAAGGGCTCTTGGAAGGGAACGCACGTTACGATGAGGAAGCACTTCAAGATTTGGAGGCTATTCGGCAATTTGATGAACCCGAGCCACTTGAAGTATTCGATCCGGATTCAAGGGAATCTCTATACGTTCCAGACTTCAATGGCACAAGCCTGTCGCGAGACCTCAAGATCGATGAACTGGTTGCCAGTATCAATGACGCTAGTGATGCGCAACGGCGGCAGATCGCTGAGATGCTCACAGGACTGAGTGTCGGGCGTCTCCGTACCTGGTCGGCATGGATGCGTGAAAAGGCTTGGACAGGATACAGTTTGCTAATGTTCTTGGATTTCCGAGTGAACTATTGGGAGTCAAGTCCTCAGTATTGGGAGTCCGCCTATTGGTACACGAGGCATGATGGCTGGCTTTGGGGACATTCGAGTCACAACACACTTTCTCTGGATGCAACATACGTGATTGTGAATGCACGCATACACATGCCTCCGGATCAGGTGATAGATGACACCTGGCTCAGTGATTGGGAAGACAACGCTATGTGGAGGTTTGGCTTTCGCTCGTTCGCCGAGTTTGCGGTGTTTCGCTCCGAACTTGGTGACCATGAGAATTGGAGAGCACAGGTTCCTTGGAACTCAGAAGTCGATGAACCGGAAGCGATAGATTCGATAGCTCAAGGCGACTACTGGTCCAGACCGCCTTCTTGGGATGACTTTCGAATTCTCCATCCAAATGAGCGGACACTCTGGTTTGCCCAGCAAGACTGGTACGATCAGTCCGAGTGGCACGACAATCTTGGGTGGGAAAGGGTCTGGATTAGCGGTACGCATCCTTATCTGGCTGATGAGTCGTTCGATAGCATGAGCGGATTGTAGGGAGCAGATATGTCCAAAAGAAATTCGACATCTACGCTACTCCCTAGAAAGGGTTGCTTTGTGGCCCATCCTCAAAAGGATACTCTGGGGGTCGTAGCCGACTCCAAAGACGGAACGGACCCACAAGTGAAAGTGTTATGGGGGACGGAGGGTGTAACCGAGTGGCATCCTCTGTCGGAACTGAGGAGTGGTTTTCGTGCCGACCACATAGTACAAGATATCCCCCGCTCAAACACTCGGAGAACTTTGGGAACTGGCACAGTAGTCTCGGGGAGACGCATCGCCGGCCGGGACATGGTGTTGGTGCAACTGCACAGCACTGGAGAAAGCCGCTGGCTGCCCTACGAGAAACTCGTCCGACTCAGGGATGCACACATCAAGTATGAACGCGCGGAAGCTCCGGAAGCAGATAGCCCCGAGAGGTTTCGATTGAAGGCACTGGCCTACGCTCTCGAATCCTGGAATCATGTTACCGGCGCTCTTGACCGGCTCGACGTTGACCCCCTGCCACACCAAATTGACTTGGTGCATCGCATAATGACATCCGAACAATCAAATTGGCTCATTGCAGATGACGTTGGTTTGGGCAAGACGATTGAAGTTGGGCTGCTGCTTGCGGCTATGAAACGCAGGCGTCAGGCACGACGTGTGCTTGTGGTGTCCCCTGCTGCAGTGGTGCGGCAGTGGCAAGACGAAATGAAGTACAAGTTCAACGAGGACTATCTGATCTATGGCCTGGACTTCAGCATCAATCAACCCTCCCACTGGTCGAGATACAACAAAGTCATTGTCTCTATCGACCGCGCCAAGTCAGACGTTCACAGCCCGAAATTCAGCGAATCCGGGGATTGGGACGTGATAGTGTTCGACGAGGCCCATCATCTGAGCAAGATAGAGAGCCAGGCCGTTACGCAGCGCTACCAACTGGCGGAGAGACTTCAGAAGCAGACCGATACACTCATTTTCCTCACTGGAACGCCACATCAAGGCCGAACGCAGCAGTTCATCAACGTGCTAATGTTGCTACGTCCAGACTTGGGGCGGCGGTTTGCGACCGTATTCTCTGACCCCTCTGTGGTGGCTGAAGTGGTCCTGCGAAACCGCAAGAGTCTCGTCACTGACGCTAATGGCAATTTCATCTTCCGAGGCCAAGACACCAAACTCGTCGATGTTCCACTGTCGAACGATGCGATTGATTTCGACAGACGGCTCCAAGACTACCTGAGGCTCGGCTACGCGGCTGCGGAAGCGGGAGGTACTACAGGCCGGGCCATAGGATTCGTGATGACCACGTATCGTAAGCTCGCATCGTCCAGCATCGCCGCTATTGAGAAAGCCTTGGAACGCAGACTCGCTAGATTGCAGGGTTTGCTCCAAAACGCCGCCATGAGTGAAACCGATTTCAGTGAGCTTGTCGAGACATCGGAAGAAGGCAACGACGGTCAAGACAACCTGGATAACGCCGCTGACAGTGTCGCCAGTTCGTTTTCGGGAGTTAATCCCTTCTTCGATGATGAGCACCGCCAGATTAGAGACCTTCTCGACGCTGCCGCGAGCGTTAAGAAGGACGACCTCAAGCTGAAGTACTTCCTTGATGAGATAGTGGCCCCCCTGCGTAGGGAGGGAAGGCGCCTGCTCATTTTCACCGAATACCGAGCGACACAAGAGTACTTGGTGCAAGCATTGAGCGAGTGCCACCCCGGAAGTGGAGTCGCTCAGATACACGGCAGCATGTCGTTGAACGTAAAGAGGGAAAACATCGCCGAGTTCAACGATAGTGCTCGGTTCCTGGTGTCCACAGAGGCTGGTGGTGAGGGCATCAACCTGCATGATAACTGCCATATTCTCGTCAATTATGATTTGCCCTGGAATCCGGCCCGCCTCGTCCAACGCGCTGGACGGCTGTATCGCTACGGCCAGCAGGAAAGAGTCATTGTGTTCAATATGGTGGCGTCGGACGGATTCGACAACAAGACTCTCAAGATGATGCTCGACCGTGTGTTCAGTATTGCCAAGGATATGTCCGAGGTCAGCGCTGAGTTTCAGGATGGACTGGAATCGGAGATTATCGGAGAACTACTGGAGCGCGTGGACATCGCCTCACTTCTGGCGGATAACAGAACAATGAACTTGCAACGCTCCGAGCAGGACGTGGATCATGCCATAGCGCGAGCGCGCGAAGCTAAGTCGCAACAGGAACAGCTTTTCGCGCGTGTCGAGGGATACGACCCGCAGGCAGGAACGGCCCTGTACACATTCGGCCAGGAAGATGTTCTCTCGTTCCTGGAGGGCATTCTGCCACTAGCGGTTGTTCAAGTCCGGAACAGACTCTACGACGGCCGGGTGCTGGAATTGGAATTGCCCGAGGAGATGCGCGGCAGATATTCGGAGTTTCCAGAGCGGGCGACCGTCGTGCGTGTCACAGTTGACCGGCAACTTGCCGTGAGGGTGCCTAATCTGGTCCCTATGGACTTCGCCAGCGTGTTCTTCACGGACCTGATAGAACGGGCCAAGTCACCGGAGTTCAAGGGGGAATACGCCCGTGTCCAGGGACCGGAGAGCGGTGCGCTCGGACTCTTCAAGATTCGTTGGCAGAATGACCAGGGTGTGCCCCGTTGGGAAGCCCTGATGCCGATATTTCTGCCGGAAGGCAAAGAGGCTCCAGTAGCCAATCCGTCCTTCTTTGGAAGTCTTCTTTACGAAACTGCACATGGCAACACCGATTTCTATTCGCCCGATGCTCAGAAACGTAATCAGGCACTGAGTCGTTTGGTCAAGCACGCTCATGTTCAGCTAGGCAATCAATGCACGGTATTGCGACACCCCAATGATGTTGTTCTGTTGGCCGCCGCAGACATAGTGCCTGCCTAGTGGTACGAAAACTTTGAAATGAGGGCTAGCCGGCATAGGCGAGGCTTCACGGCAGAGCGATTCCTTACCCCTCATTTCTAGGGTGTCGGTGTACTAGTGGTCTAAAATCCCGACCACTCCCCCTTCAAAACCGTCACCCTCCCGCGCCATCCGTCCCCCGCCCTGCCACCCTCAACCCCCACGCCCGTCCAGCCACGTCCACACACCTGCGCAATTTCCTCCCACGATTCCGCCCCGATCCGGCATTTTCGACACCCCTCTTGAAATAACCGCACGTCCGTGCTACTATCGCTTACGCGAGGGACCGACCCCGCGGCCCGGAAACCCTACCCGAAGGCAGGATAGGGCCCCCAGGCATCCGTAGCGGCGTCCCTTGTGGGCGACCGACGGCAGCGAAGGCACGGCCGGTCGGCCCCGTCCGCCCCCTGTCCTCCTCTGCCACGCGGCGCAACACTTATGCCCTGAACTGCCCACGCGGGCATCACAGAATTGAGCAGGACAACCGACAACACCAGCTAGGAGTCACACACAATGATGCAGAAACGATCAGATATTATCGACAACCTCACCCAGAGGCAGGTTACCGCCCTGCCGCACCTGCTCAGGCCCGGCCCCATAGCCGCGCAGGCCCGCAACGCCGGCATCTCCCGCAACACCCTCTACCGCTGGCTCGAAGACCCGAACTTCCGCGAGTGCCTCGAGCGGCTGCGCGAAGAGACCCTGCGCTTCTCCCAGTCCGAGTTTCAGGCCATAACCCTCAAGGCCGTCGATGCCATCGAAGACGCTCTCGACTCCGACGACATGTCGATCCGCCTGCGGGCCGCCCGGATCGTCATGAACGAATCCCGCAACGCCCAGTACGACCAGCACCTGCAACGCCGCATCGAGAAGCTTATCGACGCCCACAACCTGCGCGAGGGACGATAGTGGCCCCCTCGATAGACAGAATGGTGTACAGCCTCAGCAGAAAGCTGGTCAGGGAGCGCGTCGAGCTCGCTGCCGACCAATTCGCGTTCGCCATCTACCTTCATTGGGGACGTGTCGCCGACTCCGAAATCGAAGCCGCCGACCTCATGCGGGCGCTCCAGCCGGAGGACGCCTACCTCCCCAATCTCAACGAAGTACTCTACTACCTCGAAGGCTGCAAGAACACCGGCCAGACACCCATGAGCCGCCAGATAGTCATAAGAATCTGCCCCTGGGCCGCCACCGAGGAAGACGAGTTCTATTGATCGCTAGTCCCTTCCCCCTTGATGGGGGAAGGTCAGGATGGGGCCACTTACCGCTCGATGCGCGCGCCGCCCTCGTCGGCGTAGACGGAGTGGCCGACGCGGGAGAGCACGACGCGCTGGCGGTAGACGCCGCCGGGGACGGGCCGCTCGGCCTCGTGCGTCTCGGTGGCCCAGGTGACGGGCGCGCCGCCGGCGAGCGACTCGGTGAGGGCGCGACCGTCCATGGGGACGCCGGGGTCCAGCCCGAGCAGGCGCAGCACGGTGGGCGCGACGTCGGCGCTGCCGGAGGGGGAGTCGACCACGAGGCCGCCCGCGAAGCGAGGGCCCCTGGCGAAGAGGATGTTGCGCATCTCGGTGCGGCTCATGGAGCCGTGCTGGCCCAGACCCGGAGCGCCGCCGGTGGCGTAGGCCGTCCCGGCGTATCCCGCCTCGTTGGGCGCGGCGCGCCAGGCGAGCGACATGGACAGGTCCGGCGCGCGCTCCCCGTCGTTGCCCAGCAGCGCGGCGGGCAGCGCGCCCGCGATCTCGCCCACCGCCTCGGACGCGAGTACGGCGCCGCACCAAGGCTGGGCCATCAGGAAGGCGGCGAGGGCGTCGGCGGCGTCCGAGTCGCGGTCGTGGACATAGAACAGCGCCGCGCCGCCGTTGGGCGCTATCGCGACGCCTCCCGGCTGATCGGCGGCGGGGAATCCGGCGGCGTCAAGCTCGGCCTGTAGGTTGACTACGCCGCCGATGGTCGAGTAGCCGTGGTCCGACGTCACCAGCACGTCGAAGTCGGCGGCGCGCCCGGAGCTCTCCAGGTACGCCAGCAGCCGGCCGAACTGCTCGTCCGCGGCGCCAATCGCGCGGTCGCTCTCGGCGCTCCCGACGCCGTGGGCGTGCTGGGCGTGGTCGGGCTCAGAGAACCAGATGAACGCGGCTGCGGGCTGGCGCTCCGGCAGGATGTAGCCGGTCATCACGTCCACCGCCCGCGCGAGCCTGTCCACGGCGGGCATGGCGTCGGGGGGCCATTCGCCGAAGCGGGCCTCAAGCTCCGCGTACAGGTCGCGGGGCAGCGTGAACTCGGGATGGATGGTCGCGCCGCCGGAGGTTGCGGCGTTGGGGTTGTGGACGAAGGCGTTGCCGGTGGTGCCGGTGCCGATGGCGACGTACTCCATCCCGTGGCGCGCCAGAATGTCGGCGAGCGTGGGGGCGAGCAGCACGCGGCCGGTGCGCTCGCCCAGGCGCGTCAGCGTGTCCTCCAGCGCGGAGAAGGGCGTGTACGGGTCCAACTCGCGCACGACCAGCGTGTTGGCGGCGAGGCCGTGCGCGCCGGGGTAGCGGCCGGTGACCATGCTGGCGGCGTTGATGCGGGTGACGCTGGGGAAGACGGGGTGGTGGTTGGCGAACGTGACGCCCTCGGACGCGAAACGGGCGAGGTTGGGCATCAGCGCGGGGGTCACCTGGGCGGGCTGCAGGCCGTCGAACACGGTTATCAGTACGGGACTCATGGCGGCTCCTGGGAGGTAGTGGTTAGTTATTGGTTGTTAGTGGTTAGTTTATCGTAACTGCTCAGAGTTCTTGATTACCAGAAGTCCCTTCCCCCTTGATGGGGGAAGGTTAGGATGGGGGTGAAGGCGCTGTTCAGGCTCGTATCATCAACTCTGAACAATCACAGTTTAACGTTTGACTTGACAGGGCGGCGGGCGGCGTCGCACAATCTGGGCGGTCGGCGCGGGCTTACGGGCCAGCGCGGGCCATCACCCCGAAAGCCAGGAGGACTTCCCAGCATGACTACGACCGCCAAGTCCTGGACACAGGAGAGCATAGAGGTTGCGGGCGCCAACATTCAAGTGGTTAGGGGCGGTTCCGGCGACCCGCTGCTGCTGCTGCACGGCGAGATGGGCTACCACGGCTGGCTGCGGCACCACGAGGCGCTGGCGCAGAGCAACGGGCTGGTCATCCCCACGCACCCGGGCTTCGGCGCGGCTCCCCGGCTGGACTGGATAATGAGCGTTCGCGACCTGGCGGGCTGGTACCTGGAGGCGATCGACGACATGGGGCTGGGGCAGGCGAACCTGATGGGGTCGTCGCTGGGCGGCTGGCTCGCGGCGGAGATGGCCACCATGGCGCCGGATATGTTCAAGAAACTGGTGCTGGTGGCTCCCGCTGGAATCAAGCCGCCCACGGGCGAGATATTCGACATGTTCCTGGTGACGGCCAGGGAGTACATGACCGAGACCGTGCTGGACCCCGCGTCCACGCCGGAGTTCGAGGTGGTGTGCCCGGAGGAGGCGACCCCTGAGCAGGTGGAGGCGTGGGAGGTGGCGCGGGAGGAGGCGTGCAGGCTGACGTGGCGGCCCTACATGCACTACCTGGGCCTGCCGCACCTGCTGAGCCGGCTGAAGCGGCTACCCACGCTGATCGTGTGGGGGCGCGAGGACCCGATCATCCCGCTGAGCGCGGGCGAGGTGTACAACCAATCGATTCCCGGCTCCCGGCTGGAGGTCATCGACGGCTGCGGCCACGTGCCCGAGATCGAGAAGACGGACGAGTTCGTGGGGATAGTGCGGGGATTCCTGTCGGAGTAGGGGGGCGCGTCCTCAACCCTCACCCCCGTATCGAGTACGGGGCAGGCTCTAGCCCTCTCCCAGTCTTGGGAGAGGGGACTCAAAGGAGCACCCCCATCCTGACCCTTCGGCAAGCTCAGGGCAGGCTCTTCCGCCTGCGAGGGGGAGGAGACTTTGGGATTCCTCGGCTGCGCTAGGAATGGCGTGTGTGGGCTACGCAGGGAAGGGACTTCTGAGAGCTAGCTGGCGCCCAGGAAATTTTCCAGCGGGACGGCGGGGGACTTTATCTCCACTATCATCGAGTCCTCCAGCGCCTCTACGCTGTGGGGGACGCCGACGGGGTGGACGCAGGCGTCGCCGGCCTCCAGCACGCTCTCCGCGCCGTCGATGACGCCGCGTATGCGCCCGCTCACCACGTAGCAGACCGACTCGTGGTCGTGGACGTGCTCGGGAGAGGCCGCACCCCTGGGGTAGCGCATCTCTATCATCACCATCCGCTCGCCGGATAGCATGGCCTTAAGCGACACGCTGCCCCGGAAGGGTTTTCCTTCCACCTTGTCGGGGTAGATTGTTCGGACTTCAGCGTTCTTGGCTGTGTGCATGGGCGGTTTCCTTTCAGCAGCCTAGGCGAAGGCGCGGCGATGTGAAAAATCCTTTTCCTCGCTGGTGATGATTTCCAGCAGCGCGGCCTCGCCGTTTTCGGTGGCCTGGCGGGCGTGCAGGATGGCGGGGCCGACCTCGGAGGGGTCGGTGACGCGCTCGGCCCAGCCGCCCATGCTGCGGGCCATGTCCGCGTATGCGCCGCCCAGGTCGCGGGTGCCGTACAGGCTGTGTGATGCGGCCATGGCGGCGGTCTCTATGGCCATGGTGGAGTTGTTGAAGACGACGGTGAGGATGGGAATGTTGGAGCGCACCGCCGTCTCGAAGTCGAGGCCGGTCATGCCGAAGGCTGCGTCGCCCATGAAGTTGACGACGAACTTGTCGGGGTGGGCGAGCTTGGCGCCGATGTTGAGGCCGAGCCCGGTGCCAAGCTGGTGGGATTTGCCCCAGCCCAGGTAGGTGCGGGGGCCTCCGGCGCGGTAGAAGGGCATTAGCTGGTCGCGGGGGCTGCCGGAGTCGTGGGTGACTATGGCTTCGTCGGAATCGACGAGGTCCATGAACTCCCAGATGACGCGGTAGGGCGTGATGGGCGTCTCGTCCGACGTGAGCTTCGGCGTCCACTCGGCGAGCCACTCGGCCCTGGCGCTGGCTATCTCCTCGGCGACCGCGCCGGATGGCCGGCGCGGGGCGTCTCCAAGAAGGTCGCGGCAGCAGTCGATCATCTGGCGCAGGACGAGCCTGGCGTCGCCGAGCAGGGGGTGGTCGGCGTGGTAGTCCTTGCCTATGTCCACCGGGTCGTTGGTGGAGTGGATGAGCGTCTTGCCCGTCGGGATGGTCGTGACCATGCCGTGCCTGGTGAGACTGGTGCCCACCGCGAACACCAGGTCGGCGTCGCGCAGGAAGCGGTAGGCCGCGCCGTTCATCACGCCGGAGACGCTGCCGAGCGCGAGCGGGTGGCGCTCGGGGAACGCGCTCTTGCCCGCCATCGTCGTCATTGCCGGAACCTGGAGCGTCTCGGCGAGTTCCTCCAGTTCGCCGGTCGCTTCCGCGTAGAGCGCGCCCTGCCCCGCCAGGATGACGGGCCGCTTGGCGTCGAGCAGGGCGCGGGCGGCGCGCTCGACGTCGCGTTCGTCCGCCGCTGAGCGGGCCGCGTCCATGGGACGGTAGCCGTCGAGCACGGAGGGGTCGACCTCGGCGGTGGCGACGTCGGCGGGAATCTCCAGCATGGCGGGACCTGGGCGGCCCATGCGCATGGCGGCGAAGGAGCGGCGCATGGCGTCGACGACGCGGCCGGGCGAGTTGAGCAACTCCACGCGCTTGGTGACGGACTCGAAGCTGCGGAGGGAGCTGAACATCGGAAACACGCCGTCGCGGTGCGTGGGGTGGCCGAGTGGCAGCAGCAGCATGGGCACGGCGTCGGAGAAGGCGGTGGCGACGCCTGCGTAGGCGTTCTCCGCGCCCGGGCCGTACTGCATGGCGAAGACGCCGGGCGGACGGCCGTTGGTGGCGCGGGAGAAGCCGTCGGCTATGCCGACGCCGACGCGCTCCTGGCGGCAGATGATGGGGCGAATGCCGGCCTCCGCCGCGGCCTCGATCATGGGCGTGGTGGGGAATGCGCTGAGGTATTCTACGCCTTCCGCTTTGAGAATCTGAGCTATCGCGTCGATGGTGCGCATGGAGATGCCTCCTGGATTGCCGTCGGTTGGCGACACCAGTTTAACACTATCGGGGTTGCGTCGTGCCACAGGCTCTCCGTAACATTGGGCCATGACAGCCGGCCCACGAAAATCACGAGAAGAACTGGAGAGGGCGGTCGAGGCGCTCAGCGACGAGATCGAGCGCGGCGGCGGCGCGGCGGCGTACCACGAGCGCGGCAACGCGCTGTCCAACCTGGGCGAGTACGTCCGCGCGGCGGCGGACTACCGGCTCGCGCTGGCGCTGCGGCCATCGGACGCGGTGCTGCTGAACAACCTGGGGATGGCGCTGCTGTGCTCGGGTGAGTTCGAGGCGGCGCTGCTGCGGCTGGACGAGGCGGTCGCGGCGTGCCCGGACTACCGTGACGCCTATCACAACCGGGGGCTGGCGCGAGCGGAGCTGGGCGACGTGGAGGGGGCTATCGCGGACATGACGCGGGCGATAGAGCTGGACCCGGAGTTCCGGAGCGCGTACAGGCACCGGAGCGTGCTGTATGCGATGGCGGGCAATCACCGGGAGAGTTTTGCGGATTACATGAAGGCGCGATCGCAGGAAGACAGGGAGTCAGGCGGCGGCGCTTAGCACTGAGCGCCCCGTCGCCGCAGAGTAGCGGATGGCGTCCATTTCGGCGATGCGGGAAGAGCATTGTGGAGAGGTCATACGCTCGTAGAGCAGCATCAGGCCCTGCTGGCGGCGCGCGCCTCGCACGGCCCGCCTTCCCCACTCCGGCAACATGCGCGCGGCCTCGCGGGTTATCTCGTTCTCGCTCAGCTTTGGGTGGCCGGCGTAGAGTTCGAGATAAGCCGCCTGGCGCTCGCGGGATCGCGCGGCTCCGGCGTAGGCGTGGAGGAACGGCAGGGCGACGTTGACGACGACGTCGCGGGCGCGCGATTGGCCCACATACGGCGGCGCGGCGAGCCGACGGGCCAGCAGAGCCGCATCGCCGCTGTCGGCGTCGGCCTGGAGGCCGCGCGCCAGCCCGGAGTCGAGGTAGCGCTCGAGGATGCGCGCCGCGCCCAGTATGCGCCGGACGGGGTGGTTGGTCGGGCGGACACGGAAGTGGGTCCAGTCGCCGGGAGACATGGGACGCGCCCGGGGGAGGACGGCGCGCGCCCGCTTTACGCGCTCGCGGCGCTCCGGCGGGGACAGCCTCGACAGCAGGCCCGACGCGCCGACCAGGGCGGCTTCGAAGGCGAGCAGCCGGCTGGACGCAGGCTCGCTCCGCAGCCGCGCGAGGACGGCGAACGGCACGCGCGCGGCGAGAGTTCGGAAGGGCTTGCGGTTGGCGGAGTAGCCGAGCGACTCCATGAGCGCGGCGTACAGCGCTTGGTCGGGGTCGCCGGTCTCGAGCTGCAGGGCGAACGCGGCGCTGCGCCGGAGGAAGCGCTCGTCGCCCGCCCGGGCCAGCAGCTCCGCGAGCTGTTCCGGCGTACTCGCCGCGCTCAACTGCGGAAGTGGCGGCGGCGCGTCCGGGGCTGATTCGAGAGTCTCGGCCTGCGTCTCCAGGCCCACCACGGGGATGGTGTCGCCCGCCCTGCTGCGGGTTTCGGCGCCCTGCTTTGGGCGGAGCACGACGTGCAGCACCACCCCGTTGTAGTTGGGGTCGACGTGGTGGTTGTGGCTGTACCAGTCGGGCGCGCGGAGGTGCAGCTCGACGTCGCCGACTATCCTCCCGCCGTCGTCGCCGCGCAGGATTGCGTCGCGGAAGTCGGGGCCGGCGCGGGCGCTGCGCCTGCCGGGGTAGAGCACGCGGAAGCGCCGCCCGTTCTGCGCCACGAGCGGCGCGGAAAGGCCGGCGGCGCGCTGCCAGAGGTCGGCGAGCGCGTTTTCTGAACTTTTCCAGGGCCGGTCGCTCTCGTGGACTACGCGAACGCGGCGACGCTGAGTGGAAGAATTGCAGTTGTACAGTGAGAATTCGGTCATGGGACGGATGTGTGGTGAGGCGGGGAAGCGGCCGCCTCAGGGTGGGGCCAGTGTAGCACAGGGAGCGGCCGTGCGCGCTCAACCCTAACCCTAACCCTCTCCCAGTCTTGGGAGAGGGGACTGGGCCTCACGGCCGTGGCTCGCCTGCGCACTTGATACAGGCGGGCGGTTGCGATATTCTGCGGGCGGCGCGGACCGGCGCCGATCCCATACCACGGAGGCCCCTCATGGTTAGCTGGATGGAAGACCCCAAGATCGTGGTTCCCCGCACCAAGGAAATATACAGCCAGAGCGCGCTCGATCTTCACTTCTCGTCGCTGGTGGTGGACACGCACGCCGACACGATCAGCCGCTATGTGGACGACGGAGAGGACCTGGCGAGCGAGACGGGAAGGGGGCACCTGGACCTGCCGCGCATACGCGACGGCAACCTGGGGGTGCAGTGGTGGTCGTGCTTCGTGGCCGCGAGCCACGTACCGCAGATGAACACCATCGACCGCTGCCTGGAGCTGCTGGACGGGCTGAAGCGGCTGTGCAACGAGAACCCCGACGACATCGAGATAGCCCTGACCGCCGCCGACTGCCGCCGCATCGTGGCGGAGGGCAAGCACGCGGCGGTGCCGTGCATCGAGGGCGGCCATTGCATCAACGAGAGCCTGGCGGTGCTTCGCACCTACTGGGAGCTGGGTATGCGGTACATCACGCTGACGCACTTCAACACCAACACCTGGGCGGACGCCTCCACCGACGCCGCGCGCAACAACGGGCTGAGCCTGTTCGGGCGGGACGTGATACGGGAGATGAACCGGCTGGGCATGGTGGTGGACATCTCGCACGTGTCGGACAAGACGTTCTGGGACTCGATCGAGGTGGCGACCAAGCCGATCATGGCGTCGCACTCGTCGGCGTGGGCGCTGGCGCAGCACCCGCGCAACATGAAGGACGACATGCTGAGGGCGGTGGCCACTAACGGCGGCGTGGTGAACGTGAACTTCGCGGCGAGTTTCGTGTCGGAGCGGCACAGGCTGGAGTCGGAGAGGAACAACGGGGAGATGTGGGAGGAGATCGAGGAGGTCGAGAAGCTGGCGCGCCGCGCCGCCGTCGCGCACTACTCGGGCACGCCGGAGTACGTGGCGCAGCAGACGGCGGAGATCCGGCAGCGGCGCAGGCGCATGTCGCGCGAGATCGAGCTGCCCACGCTGTCGGAGGTGGTGGATCACATCGACCACATCGCGAAGGTGGCGGGGGTGGACCACGTGGGGCTGGGATCGGACTACGACGGGATCGGCGGCGGCCCGATAGGGCTGGAGGACTGCTCGAAGTTCCCGGGCATAACCGAGGAGCTGCTGAACCGGGAGTACTCGGAGGCGGACATCAAGAAGATACTGGGCGAGAATACGATGCGGGTGATGGAGGCGAACATAGGCGAGTAGACTGGCGACCCAATAGTCACCCCCATCCTAACCTTCCCCCATCAAGGGGGAAGGGATTTTTGTGGGAACCTTCCCCCCATCATGGGGGAAGGGACTTGTTGGAACCTTCCCTTGCGAGGGGGAAGGGACTCTTGGGAATCTCCCTGCGAGGGGAAGGGACAATTTGGAGAGATAACGCCGATGAGTTATGAGGCGCTGAGATTGGAACTGGAGGGGCACACGGCGGTGCTGACGCTGTGCCGACCGGACGTGATGAACGCGCTGGACCGGCGGCTGACGTCGGAGTTGCACGGGGCGCTGGTGGAGGTGGGGAATCTGTTCCCGGAGGTGCGCGCGCTCATACTGACGGGCGAGGGCCGCGGGTTCTGCTCGGGGGCGGACCTGGCCGAGATGGGCATATCGCTCTCAGAGGGAGGGCCGACCCGGCCGCCGGTGGACCGCTCGCTGCGCATCCAGGGGCTGGCGGCGCGGATACGGGGCATCCCGCAGCCTGTGATCGCTGCGGTGAACGGCGCCGCGGTGGGAGCGGGGCTTTCGCTGGCGCTGGCGTCGGACATACGCATCGCGTCGGAGACGGCGCGGTTCTCGTGCATATTCGTGAAACGCTCGCTGGCGCCGGACACGGCGTCGTCGTACACGTTGGCCGCGCTGGCGGGACAGGGCGTGGCCAACGAGATGGCGCTGACGGGGCGCATCTACGACGCCGAGTGGGCGCTGGGCGCGGGGCTGGTGAGCAGGGTGGTTGCGCCGGATAGCCTGATGGACGAGGCGCGCGCCATCGCGGGAGACGTGGCGGCGAATCCGCCGCTGGCGGTGCGGGAGACGAAGCGGCTGATGTGGCGGCACAGCCCGAGTTGGGAGGAGGTGGTGGCGCTGGAGGACGAGGCGTCGGCGCCGCTGTCGGGCACGGAGGACCAGCGGGAGTCGGTGCGGGCGTTCCTGGAGAGCAGGGAGCCGGTGTTCAGGGGGCGGTAGGCGGTAGGAACTTCACCCTCACCTCAATCCTCTCCCATCAAGGGAGAGGAGGGCTATTGGAAACGCCGTCACCCCCATCCCCGTATCAAGTACGGGGCAGGCTCTTCCCCCTGCAAGGGGGAAGGGACTTTTCGGATAGGCCCCAAGTCACTCGGTGGCTTTGCGCAGGCGGGGGATGACCTCGCCGACGAGCTCTTCGACGTGGCGCTGCCTGTCTTCGGGCGGGCAGGATACGCTGAACACGATGTCGCGCGCGCCGGCGTCCACGTACTCTTTCAGCCGCTCGACGCAGGCGTCCACCGAGCCGAAGACACAGTAGCGGCGCACGACGTTCATGAAGCTGCCCTGAGAGGAGTAGCGCCCGCCGAGGGCCGCGGCCGCGGCGCGGGCGGCGTCTTCCTCGTCCGGGTAGATGGAGATGAAGGAGTAGAAGGCCCAGTCGAAGCCGGATACGTCCCTGCCCGCGTCCGAGGCGAACTCGCCTATCTTGGAGACGCTCTCGCGGTAGAGCTCGGGGCTGTAGAAGTAGGGATACCAGCCGTCGCCGAGGAGCGCGGCGCGGCGCATGGCGGCGTCGCGGCGGCCGGCCACCCAGATGGGCGGATGGGGCTGCTGCGCCGGAAGCGGGTTGATGGACACGCCGTTTAGCTGGAAGTGGCGGCCGGAGTAGTCCACGCGGTCCCCGGCCCACAGCATCCTGAGCGCCTCCAGGCACTCGTTGGAGCGGCGGCCGCGCTGCCTGACGTTCAGGCCGGCGGCCTCGAACTCGACCGGGAACTCGCCGCCGACGCCTATGCCCAGCGTAAGCCGGCCGTTGGAGGCGCGGTCCAGGGTGGTGGTGAGCTTGGCGAGAACGGTGGGGTGGTAGAAGGGCACGAGCAGGATGGACGACACCAGTCGGATGCGCTCGGTTGCGCCGGCGGCGACCGCCAGCACGGGCAGCGACACGGACGTGGGCGTGGGCGGGTCGCCGCGCATGAAGTGTTCGCCGGTGGAGAGGAAGTCGAACCCCAGATCCTCGAGGTTCCTGGCGCTGTTCGCCGTCTCGGAGTCGCCGCCCATCAGTCCGGTGCCGAACCGCAAGTTTGGTGCCATGTGTGTCGCTCCCTGATGATGTGGTGTGGGCCGATTCTAGCACAGCCCGGCGTGTTTGCGGCGGCGTCACCCCCATCCTGACCCTTCGGCAAGCTCAGGGCAGGCTCTTCCCCCATCAAGGGGGAAGGGACTTTGACAGGGGCTTGCGTGGACGGGTGGAATTGGTGTTGTGGCTGCTGTTAGGATGTGGGCGCGGAGAAAATCCGGCATCCCGGTGGTGGCATTCGGCCCGGCGTTCTGGTACACTGAGTGGTGAGGAGCTTGACCTCCTCAGGTGTTCTCTTCCTCTCGGCCGTCGGCGCGGAGCAATCACTGCGATGCGCTGGCGGCCTTTCTTTTGAAACACGCGCTCGTGCGGCGTTCCGCCAAGGGCGCGCCGAAGGAGAGTGGGCAATGAGACCGATTGCGGAAATCGCGGACTCCATGGGCATCGCGGATGAGCACGTGATCCCGTATGGGCGGTACAAGGCGAAGATAAGCCTGGACGCCATACGGGAAGGCGGGCCGCGCGGCAAGCTGATAGTGATTACGGGCATGACGCCCACTCGCGCGGGCGAGGGCAAGACGACGACCACCGTCGGGCTGGCGCAGGGTCTGGGCAGGCTGGGCCAGCGGGTGGCGGCGACGCTGCGGGAGCCTTCGCTGGGTCCGATATTCGGAATCAAGGGCGGCGGCACCGGCGGCGGCGCGGCGCGCGTGGAGCCGGAGGACGAGATAAACATACACTTCACGGGGGACGCGCACGCGGTCGGGTCGGCGCACAACCTGCTCGCCGCGCTGACCGACAACGTGGTGCAGCGAGGGCAGATCGAGGGGTTCAACCCGGTGGGCATAAGCTGGCGGCGGGTGACGGACGTGGAGGACCGCGCGCTGCGGGACGTGGTGGCGGGAATCGGGGGGTCGCCCAACGCGCCGTTGACGCAGACGGGGTTCGACATCGTTACGGCGTCGGAGGTGATGGCGGTGCTCGCGCTGGCGTCCGGGCTGGCGGACCTGCGGGCGAGGCTGTCGCGGGTCGTGGTGGGGTTTACCGACGACGGCAAGCCGGTGACGGCGGAAGACGTGAACGCCGTCGGGTCGATGATGTCGCTGCTGCGCTACGCTATCCAGCCCAACCTGGTGCAGACCACCGAGGGCCAGCCGGTGATAGTGCACACGGGACCGTTCGGCAACATCGCGCACGGGTGCAGCTCGGTGGTGGGCGACCGGCTCGCGCTAGGCTACGCGGACTACGTTTTGACGGAAGCGGGATTCGGGGCCGACCTGGGCTTCGAGAAGTTCATGAACATCAAGGCGCGGTACAACGACCTTGAGCCGAGCGGCGCGGTGCTGGTGGCGTCGGCGAAGGCGCTCAAGTCGCACGGCGGGGTGCGCGACCGGGACCTGGACGATCCGAACGTGGAGGCGCTGCGCGAGGGCGCGCCAAACCTGGAGCACCTGGTGGGCGTGGTGAGGTCGATGGGCCTGCCCGTGGTGGTGGCGGTCAACCAGTTCCCGTCGGACACGGCGGAGGAGCTTGCGGCGGTGAAGGAGATAGCAGAGGGAGCGGGGGCGCACTCGGCGGTGGAGATACGCGGCTTCACGGAGGGCGGGGCGGGCGCCGTGGACCTGGCGGAGGCGCTGATGGACGCCACCAGCGGCGAGCCGCCGGCCATCGAATACTTCTACTCGCCGGAGGACTCGATACGGGACAAGACGCTCGCGCTGGCGAGGAACGTGTACAACGCCGACCGGGTGACGTGGAGCCTGGCGGCGCGGCGACGGCTGCGCGGATTCGAGGCGCAGGGTTGGGGTAGCCTGCCGGTGTGCATGGCCAAGACCAACCTGTCCATCTCGCACAACGCCAGGCTGAAGGGCCGGCCCTCGGGCTACACGTTCCAGGTAAACGACGTGAGGGTGTCGGCGGGCGCGGGATTCATCTACCCCATCGCGGGGAGCATCATGACGATGCCCGGGCTGCCCGGTTCGCCGAGGGCGCTGGACGTGGACGACGAAGGCAACGTGCTGGGGCTGTAGTCCGGAGCGAGTGGCGAGAAGTGACGACGCTAGGCCAGTTTCCGAAGCCCGATGCGGGCCAGTACAGCGGGCGGCGCAAGCTGTTCCTGGTGCCGACGTTTCCGGTGTACCTGTCGGGAGACGACGAGGGGCGCGCGCTGCTGGACCGTTACTGGTCGGAGGTGCGCGACAACATCCACAGTCTTGAGCGGTCGCTGGGGTCGGTGGCGCGCGTGTACCACGAATCGCTGTTCGCGGACGGCGAGGAGGGCATGAGGCTGCTGGAGCAGCTCAACCCTTCGGGCTACTCGTTCATATCGGCGATGTGCCAGTCCACCGCCGAGCTGGTGGCGACGGAGGACCGGGCGACGGTGGAGGAGAATTTCGACTGGCAGCGCTGCCTGTCCATCGGGCTGATGAGCGAGGCGGTGACGAACGCGGCGGTGGAGGGATACCGAAGGACGGCGCAGAGCCGCAACGAGCGGGTGCGCGAGCGCATCGACGCGACGCTGGCGGAGGGCGAGACGGGCGCGCTGTTCATCAGCGAGGACCACGGCGTGCAGTTTCCCGCCGACGTGCAGGTTTTCTACGTTGCGCCGCCGGCGCTGGACGCGCTGAAGCGGTGGATGGCAGAGCGGATGAGGGCGGTGGGCGGCTGAGGCGGCTCATCCGGTAGTCAGGTAATCACCCCCATCCTAACCCTACGGCAAGCTCAGGGCAGGCTCTTCCCCCATCAAGGGGGAAGGGACCTATCTGAGAATCCCGAGTAGCGAGGCGAAGCATGAGCCATCTGCAACTGGTAGACAACATGGAGCGGGTCTGGCGGGCGCTGGATGATTTGTGCGCCGGTTTCGACGAGACGCAGTGGAAGACGGCGACGGACTGCCCCGGCTGGTCGGTGCAGGACCAGATGTCGCACATCGTGGGCAGCGAGTCGGGCATCTTGGGCCGCCCCGCGCCGGACCACACGCCGGCGGACGTGAGCCACACGAAGAACGAACTGGGCAGGCGGAACGAGGTGGTGGTGGACTGGCGGAGGTCCTGGTCCGGAGCTAGGGTGCTGGAGGAGTTCCGGGAGGTGACGGCGGAGCGGATGACGCACCTGCGCGCCATGACCGCCGAGGATTTCGAGGCGAAGACCCAGACGCCGGTGGGCCCGGGCAGCATGAGGACGTACCTGGCCATTCGCATATTCGACGCGTGGGTTCACGAGCAGGACATCCGGCGCGCGCTGGACCTGCCGGGCGGGCTGGACGGGCCGGTGGCCGAGCACGCGATGAGCAGGATAGTGCTGGCGATGCCCTACGTGGTTGGCAAGAAGGCGGCCGCGCCGTCCGGCGCGAGCGTGGTGTTCGAGGTGACGGGACCGACGACGCTGACGCTGCCCATCGGCGTGGAGCGCGGCCGGGCGAACCCGCTGGACGCCGCGCCGGACAGCCCGACGGTGCGGCTGCGCACCGACTTCGAGACGTTCGCGTGCCTGGCGTGCGGGCGGTGGGACCCGGAGGACGTGCTGGCGTCGGGCGGGGTGGGCATCGAGGGGGATAGGGCGCTGGGCGAGACGGTGGTGCGACAGATGAACTTTATGATTTAGGGGGCGCGCAGTCGTCACACCCCCATCTAGCCTTCCCCCTGCGAGGGGGAAGGGACTGCTGCCGGACCGACTTCACCCTCACCCTAGCCCTCTCCCTTGAGGGAGAGGGGACTGTCTCTTAGCCGCCGCCTACGGCGCGGACTATTTCGAGGTGGTCGCCCTGCTCTAGGGTGACGGAGGGGAGCTCGTCGCGGCGGAGGACGGTTCCGTTGTGGGCGACGGCGATGTGGTTGACGTTGACGCCGAGCGATTCGACGTAGTCTTGTAGGTTCGTCGAGCCTTCGAGTTGGCGTTCCTTGCCGTTGATTATGAGGACGATCATTTTTCCGTCTCCCTGACAGCGTCGGCGATACTTGCGGCCAGCGCGCGGGCGGCGCGGCGCGGGTCGTCGCTGCGGGCGATCGCGCCGATGACGGCGACTCCGGACGCGCCCGCGTCGATCGCGGCGGGGGCGTTGCGTTCGGTGACGCCACCTATGGCTATGTAAGGCAAGCTGACCTCCGTTCGTAGTCGCTCGAGAAACTCCACGCCAGCGGGCCGTGCGCCGGGGTGGGACGCGGACGGGAAGATGGTTCCGGCCACCAGCATGTCGGCGCCGTCGCGTTCGGCTCGCACGGCCCCGTCGAAGTCGTGGACGGAGCGGGAGACCAGCAGGCCGGGGCCGGCCCTGCGCGCCGCGTCCACGGCCATCGCGTTCTCGCCCAGTTGCACGCCGTCCGCGCCGCTGGCGACGGCAACGTCGACCCTGTCGTTGATGAAGAGCAGCGCCCTGCCCTTCGTAAGTCGGCGCAGGGTTCGCGCGGTTTCCATGAGCTTACCAGATGGAAGGTCTTTCTCGCGCAGTTGGACCATGTTGACTCCGCCGCAGAGCGCGAGGGCGACCACCTGGTCGAGCGGCCTGCCGCCGGTCTGCCGCCTGTCGGTGACGAGGCAGAGTATGGGATGCGACAGGCTGGGTGGCGTGGCGGGCATGGGCTTTAGATTCTTCGACTACGCTCAGAATGACAATGGCTACGCTCAGAATGACAATGTGTGTGGGCACTCAGAATGGGAATGGTAGAACGGCCTATGGTCACTCTCACCCATTCGACAGGCTCAGGGCAGGCTCCTAACCCTCTCCCATCAAGGGAGAGGGAACTTCTAGGCGCCTGCTACGGCGGCTACGCCCTCGGTGGGGCTGCTGGCTGTGCCGAGGTCCTTGCGCTCGATGCGGCCGGCGTTGTAGGCCATGCGGCCGGCAAGGACGCCGAGCTTGAACGCCTCGCCCATCGCGGAGGGGTCGTTGGCCTGGGCGATGGCGGTGTTGACCAGCACGGCATCCGCGCCCGCCTCCAGCGCCTGCGACGCCTCGGAGGGCACGGCCAGGCCGGCGTCGACCACTACGGGGACGCCCGCCTCGGCGATGATGATGCGGATTTCGTCCATGGTCTGAATGCCCTGACCGGAGCCGATGGCGGAGCCGAGCGGCATGACGGTGGAGCAGCCGACGTCCTCCAGCTTACGCGCGAGGACGGGGTCGGCGTGGATGTAGGGCAGGACGGCGAAGCCCTCTTCCACGAGGCGACCGGCGGCCTCGTAGGTGCCCACCGGATCGGGCAGCAGGTAGGTGGGATCGGGTATGACCTCGAGCTTGATCCAGTTGGAGCCGGTGACCTCGCGGGCGAGGCGGGCGGTGAAGATGGCCTCCTCGGCGGTCTTGCAGCCGGCGGTGTTGGGAAGGATGGTGTACCTGTCCCAGTCGAAGTAGTCGAGGATGTTCTTCTCTTCGAGGTTGTCGAGGTCGAGCCTGCGGATAGCCACGGTGATTATGTCCGCGCCGGACGCCTCTATGGAGTCGACCATCTCTTGCATGGTTCTGTGGCGTCCGGTGCCGACCATCAGCCTGGAAGCGAACTCCTTGCCGTCGATAACCAGAGCGTCGCTCGTCATATCTTCACTCCTTGGGCAGACACGAGGCCTGCCCCTACGGTGGCGAACCTTGCGGCACAAAGAAAGAGCCGCTGACTTATGCCAACGACCCCGATTGCGACAGTGTTCGGTACGTCCCTACGCTGGCATTACCCAGATCAGGTAGTTGTTGGTCGGCGGCGTGACGTGGCCGCCCTCTCAGCCTGGCTTGCCCAAGCTCCCAACCGATGTTTTTCAGTTTTCAGGTTCAGGCTAGAGGATAGCCTAGACTGGGGGAAATGTCAAAAGACAATCCACGAAGGACACGAAGGGCGCTAAGGTAGGACGGGTAGATAGCTGCTCAGAGTTGATGATGCGCGCGCTCAACCCTCACCCTAACCCTCTCCCAGTCTTGGGAGAGGGGACTGACTTCTCGCGTGCATTGATCTTACCCGCCGACTCTGAATGGTTACGACGGCGCAACTACTCAAGGTCGGTGAGGAAGTGCATGACGGCTTGCTCGAAGCCGGCGGGGTTGTCGCCGGGGACGAGGTGGCCGGCGTTCGACACGGTGGCGAGGCGGCCGTTGGGGATGCGCTCGTGCATGGATCTGGCGGTACCCTGGGCCACGACGTCGCTCTCGCCGCCGCGCACGACGAGGGTGGGGCAGGTCAGGCTCTCGACGTAGCCCCAGAGGCGTTCGACCGTTTCGGGATCGCGGCCGATGTTGCGGTCGCGGGTGCGGAGACGTCGGTCGTACTTCCAGGTCCAGTTGCCGTTGGGAAGCTGCTTGAGGTTGTGCATGATGCTGCCGCGCACCTGCTGGGGGTCGCGGCGGTGGTTGTAGGCCATGACGCGCTGGACGAATGCGTCCACGGATTCGAGCTCGTCGTTCTGGGAGGCGAAGCGGCGGATGCGGCCTGTGCCGGGGGACTCGGTTTCGGGCGCGGAGTCGACTATGACCAGGGCGCGTATCTCTTCCGGGTGATTGGCGGCGTAGGTGAAGGAGTTGCGACCGCCCATGGAAAGGCCCATCAGCACGAAGTTTTTCAGGCCTATGGCCTGGGTGATGGCGTGAAGGTCTTCCTGTTGGGTGTCGGGGGTGTAGTCGCCGTCGGGCGCCCAGTCGCTGTCGCCGTGGCCGCGCTGGTCCAGGGCGACGACGTGGAAGCGGTCGCACAGGGAGAGCGCGACGAAGTCCCAGGAGTGGCAGGTCTGCGCGAAGCCGTGGAGCAGCAGCACGTCGGGGTTTGCGGGGTCGCCCCATTCGAGGTAGTGGAATCGGAGACCGTTGGCGGTGACGTACCTGTCCTGCGGGAGCGCGTCCTCCGCGAAGGTGACGCCCGCGGCGCGGGCGGCGTCGTGGAGGGACATTCCCTGTGGGGCGGTTGGTGAGGTCAATGGAGTTACTCCCTGCTAGTTGTGGCTTTTGATACGAGTCTGAATCAACAAGGGGCCTTCGCCCCCATCCTAACCTTCCCCCTGCGAGGGGGAAGGGACTTAGCTGAGCGGTGGGCGGCGGGTGTGCCAGCCGGCGGCCTGCTCGTAGGCGTGGGCGACGCGGAGGGCGGTGGCCTCGCGCCAGGGGCGGGCGCCGAACTGCATGCCGATGGGCATTCCTGACGAGTTGAAGCCGCAGGGCACGGAGACACCAGGCTGGCCGGTGAGGTTGAATGGCCGGGTGAGCCGGGCCAGCAGGGTGCGCGTGGCGTATGCTTCGCCCGCGACGACGGACTCGCGCTCGCCGATGGGCGGCGCGCCGAACGTGGTGGTGGGCGCGAGCAGCACGTCGTAGGTCTGCATCGCCTCGGCCATGCGGGCGTTGAAGGCGCGACGCGCTTTCTGCGCCTTGATGTAGTCCTGGGCGGGCGTCAGGGCGCCGACCTCGAATCGCTGGCGGACGTCGTCGCCGATGTCGTCGGGGCGCTCGCGCAGGTGATCGAGGTGGACTTCGGCGGCCTCGACGAACAGGATGGTGCTGGATATGGCCAGCGCGTGATCGAGGGCGGGAATGGAAATCTCCTCCACGTGCGCGCCCAACTCCTCGAGCACGCCGGCGGCGGTCTGGACGGCCTGGGTGACCTCGGGGTCGATGATGTCGTAGAAGTACTCCTGGGGAAGCCCGATTCGGAGTCCGTCGACGCCCTGCCCTATCTCCGCGGTGAAGTCCTGGACGGGCACGTTTGCGGAGGACGGGTCACGCGGGTCGTGGCCGGCGATGGCGTTGAGCACGAGGCCGGCGTCCAGCGCGGTGCGGGTCATGGGGCCGACGGTGTCGAGGCTGAATGCGAGCGGGTAGACGCCGTGGCGGCTGACGCGGCCAAAAGTGGGCTTGAGGCCCACGATGCCGCAGAACGAGGACGGGATGCGGATCGAGCCGCCGGTGTCGCTGCCGAGGGCGGCAAAGCACTGGCCCGCGGCCACGGAGGAGCCGGAGCCGCCGCTGGAGCCGCCGGTGATGCGGGAGGTGTCCCAGGGGTTGTGGGCGTCGCCGTCGTGGGGGTTCTCGCTGGAAGCGCCGAGGGCGAACTCGTGCATCTGGAGTTTTCCCATGAGGACGGCGCCTGCTTCCTGGAAACGCTCGGTGACTGCCGCGTCGTAGTCCGGTACGAAGTCGGCGAGTATCTTGGAGCCGATGCCGGTGCGGACGCCGCAGGTGTAGTAGAGGTCCTTGAGTCCGACGGGTATGCCGTGCAGCGGGCCGAGGTGGTTGCCGGAGCGGACGGCGTCCTCGGCGGCGCGGGCCTCGGCGCGGGCCTGGTCGGCCATGACGGTAATGAACGAGTTGAGCGCGCCGTCGGTCTGGTCGATGCGCTCCAGATGCGCCTCGCAGAGCTCGATCGGGGACAGTTGGCCGGAGGCGATAAGCTCCGACGCTTCGGATATGGATAGCCAGCAAAGTTCGGAGTTACTCATCGTTCTTGGCCTCCAGCGCGTCTACCCTGAATGTGACGGCAGGCTCGATGCCGGACAGGTCGAGGGCTTCAGCCGCGCCGAGCGACTCCATGGCCTGGGTGACCTGGGGGAGCAGCTCGTCGAGCTTGTCATCGCCAAGCTCCAGGCCGGCGGCGGCCGCCAGGGCTATCAGGGTTTCTTTGGTTACTCTGGTATCGGTCACATTTGCCTCCTTAAACCTTATCTGACAACCGAGTCGTCACCCCCATCCCCGTATCGAGTACGGGGCAGGCTCTAACCTTCCCCCTGCGAGGGGGAAGGGACTCTCTCAACCCTCACCCTAACCCTCTCCCAGTCTTGGGAGAGGGGACTTATCGGATAGACCCTTAGCTCTTATACGTTGCTCCGTGCATGGACACTCGAACGTTCTTCTTCGGTGCTCAGCAGCAGGGTGCCGAGGTTGCGGACACGGCGGTTGGCGAGCGCCGGGCCTAGCGCGAAGCCGACGACGGCGAGGCCGCCGAGGGCGAGGGTGAAGGGCGCGCCGATGATGGAGGCGACCTGCCCCATCATACCGCCGCCGAGGGGCATTATGTTGTATGTCATCCCGTAAAGTCCCATGACGCGGCCCCGCATCCTGTCCGGGACGAGCGACTGGAGCGAGCTCATTATGGACATCATGTAGGCGGAGTTGGACAGGCCCATGAGCAGCATGATGACGAGCGCGAGCGGGTAGAAGGCCAGGTATTCGGACGTGAGGGCGAACGCGATTATGAGCAGGCCGAAGAGGGTTGCGCCGCCCACGATGAGCGCGCCGCGCCTGGCCACGTCGTCGCGTGTGCTGAGCCAGGTCGTTATGCCGAGCGCGCCGACGCCGCCCGCGCTGAGCAGCCAGCCCTGGCCGGCCGCGCCGACCTCCAGGATGTCCTGCGCGAAGATGGGCATGAGCACGATGTAGGCCATGCCGAAGAAGCTGTTGAAGAACGTCATCCCGATGAGTATCGAGAAGGTGGAGTTGTTCTTGACGAAGCGCAGTCCCTCGACCATATCCTGGGCCGCGCTGCTGCCGCGTCGCGTCTCTATCGGGGGGACCTTGATGGCGAACATGACGAGCGCCATGGTGAAGAAGCCGGCGGCGCCCAGGAAGAACGCGGTGTGGGTGTCCAGCACCGCGACGACAATGCCCGCGACCGCCGGGGCGGCGATGCGGGTTCCCTGCCAGATGGTGGAGTTGAGAGCGACTGCGCTCATCATCACCCTGCGGTCGATGAGGTGCGGGTAGAGGGCCTGTCGCGCGGGCTGGTCGAAGGCGCCGACGCCGCCGACCAGGAAGGCTATGGCGACCAGATGCCACGGCTCCACCACGTCGAAGAGCGTAAGCATCGCGAGCAGGAAGATTAGGGCGGCGTTCGCGATCTCGGCGATGATGATCATCGCGCGCTTGTCCAGCCTGTCGGCGAGCACGCCGCCGTACAGATTGAGGAGGATGGCGGACACCGAGCTGGCAATCCACACGGTGCCGAGGAAGGCGGGGGAGCCGGTCAACTCGTAGGCCAGCCAGCCCTGGCCGAACATGAGCATCTGGAAGCCGGCCACGGAGGCGAGGGAGCCGAGCCAGTAGCGGCGATACATGGGGTATCGCAGCGCCGGCGGCAGCACCAACCGGAACCTGCGGGGGGCTTCTTCGGTGTGGAGATCCTGGTCCAATCGCTTGTCTCACCCCCATCCTAACCCTTCGGCGAGCTCAGGGCAGGCTCTCCCCCTTGATGGAAGGGACGTTTGGGGCAATTCCGGCCTAGTCCTTGAGGGGGATGCGGCCCCAGGTTACGGCGTCCGCGTCGTCGCAGAGGGACTTTTCGCGGATCATGTCCCGGATTGCGAGCAGGGTGGCGTTGACCTCGTTGGTGACGTACACCCAGTCAGGAGCCTCCGGGAACCAGTAGGGCGAGGTTATGCGGACGACTTTCTTCTCGTCCGGGTTCAGGTAGATTCCAAACTTAGAGGCGTGCTCCAGCATCGTAAACTCCTGAGTTTCGACTTGTTGGATTGTGTTGGCGGTGGGCCGAAATGGTGGGCCACAGTATATCAGTTTTGGGGTACGGCGGCGTCACCCCGTTTTCACCCTCACCCTAACCCTCTCCCATCGAGGGAGAGGGGATTGTTTGGAAGCGCCTACTCGACGGTGACGGACTTGGCGAGGTTGCGGGGCTGGTCGACATCGCAGCCGCGGCGCAGGGCTATGTGGTAGGCCAGAAGCTGCATGGGCACGGCCATGAGCACCGGCGTGAGCGAGGGGGAGGCCTCCGGCACGTATATCACGTCGTCCGCGAGCTCCGGGATGTCCCGGTTGCCCTGGGTTGCGACGGCGATGACCTTGCCGCCGCGCGTGCGCACCTCGTTGATGTTGCCGACCATCTTGTCGTAGAGCGGGTCGCTTGGGGCGAGCGCGACCACTGGCATACTCTCGTCTATGAGCGAGATGGGGCCGTGCTTCATCTCGCCGGCGGGATAGCCCTCGGCGTGGATGTAGCTCAGCTCCTTGAGCTTGAGGGCGCCCTCCATTGCGAGCGGGTAGTTGGCGCCGCGGCCCAGGTACAGGAAGTTTTCGCGCCGGTGGTAGGCGGCGGCCAGCCGGGCGTAGCTGTCTTCGTCGTCCACGAGACGGCCCAGAAGGTCGGGCACGGCGGCGAGCTCACGGCTGAGGGTCTTCACCCGTTCTGGCGAGAGCGCGCCGCGCCTGGAGCCGACGTGAAGCGCGAGCAGGTATAGCGCGAGCAGCGAGCAGACGAACGTCTTTGTGGAGGCGACGCCTATCTCAGGGCCTGCCCGGAGCATCAGCGAGCCGTCCGCGACGCGAGTGGACTGCGCGCCGGCATAGTTGCAGAGGGTGAGCTGGCGCGCGCCCCTGCGGTCGGCCTCCTCCATCGCCGCCAGCGTGTCCGCCGTCTCACCGGACTGGGAGACCGACACGACGAGGGTGCGATGGTCTATGGCAGGATCCCTGTAGCGGAACTCGGAGGCGTTGTCGGCCTCGGCGGGTATGCGGGCGAACGACTCCATCCACATGCGGCCCACCATCGCGGCGTGGAGGCTGGTGCCCATGCCCAGGAGGATGACGCGGTCTATCTCGGCAAGCTCGGCGTCGGTGTAGGGGATTTCGTCCAGCGTGGTGGTGAGGCGGTCGAAGTCCACGCGGCCGCGCAGGGCGTCGACGGCGGCCTCGGGCTGCTCGTGAATCTCCTTGAGCATGAAGTGGCGGAAGGTTCCCTTGGCCGCGGCGCGGCCGTCGTATGGGGCGGGCGCGGGCGTTTTGCGGACCGGGTCGCCGTCCACGGTGGAGAACTCGGCGTCGTTGCCGCGTATGGTCACCATTTCGCGGTTTTCGAGGTAGGCGACTCTCTTCGCGTGGCCGAGCAGCGCGGGCAGGTCACTCGCGAGCAGCATCTCGTCTTCGCAGTAGCCGACCACGATGCCGCCCGCGTTGCCGAGCCGCACGCCGACGATGGCGCCGGGCTCGCGGCGGGACATGGCGACGAGGGCGTTTGCGCCGCGCATCCGAGACGTGGCGGCTCTCACCGCGTCCTCGAACGAAAGGCCGTTCGCAAGCTCGGACTCTATCAGGTGGGGGATGCACTCGGAGTCGGTCTGAGAGGCGAAGCGGTGGCCCTGCGCGGTGAGTTTGCGGCGAAGCTCCGCGTAGTTCTCGACGATGCCGTTGTGGGCCACGACCACGTCGCCGGCGCAGTCCGCGTGCGGGTGGGCGTTGGCGTCGGTAGGCGCGCCGTGGGTGGCCCAGCGGGTGTGGCCGATGCCCGTCTCGCCTTCCGGAAGGGACTCGCCGATGTGGGCGCGGAGGTCGGCGAGCTTGCCCGCCATCTTGCGCACCTGCGGTCCGCCGGACGGCGCTTGTAGCGCGATTCCGGCGCTGTCGTAGCCACGGTATTCGAGGCTGGCGAGGCCGCCGAGCAGTATGGGGGCGGCCTGCCTGTTGCCGGTGTAGCCGATTATGCCGCACACGGTGGGACTCCAAGTGGTTAGTGGTTAGTAGTCAGTGGTTAGTTGGGCGGTTTTCAGTGCCGGTTGGCGTAAACGCCTCGGTAGCTTTCGGGGAGCAGTTCGGCCACGCGGCCCATTATCGTGTCGTTGAGGCCGTTGAGGACTTCGCGGGTGGGCCTGCCCTCTATTGAAGGGAGGGAGAAGGCCTGGCCTATATTGAGCCTGATACGGCTTGCGGGCACGCACAGCCTGTGCCAGTTTTGCAGCCCCTCGGTGCCGGTCATGCCTACGGGCAGGATGGGCGCTTGGGACTTGAGCGCGAGGCGCTCGACGCCCGGGACGGCGGCGCGCATCGCGCCCGGGCTGCGGGTACCCTCCGGGAAGAGGGCTATGGCGTGGTCGCGGCTCAGCATGTCCAGCATCCAGCGGTAGGCGCGCGGGTCGGCGGCCTCCCTGCGCAGCGGATAGGCGCCCCAGTTGTGGAAGAACCAGTTGCCGATGGAGGTCGAAAAGAGCGTGTGCTTGGCGACGAACCAGACGCGCCTGGGAAACAGGCTGGCCAGGAACGAGGGGTCCACGTAGCTCTGGTGGTTGCACACCACGATGAGCGGGCCGACGGGCGGGACGTTCTCGACGCCGGTGACTTTGCAGTCGGCGAAGGCTTTGAGCGTGCCTCGCTGGGCTGTGGCGCATACGGAGAACAGCCAGCTCATCGGCGACCCTTCCATAGCTTCATCGCCAGAGCGACGACATCCTCGATGGTCATGCAGTCCGTTTCGACTGTGGTGGCGTCTTTGGCGGGGAGGCTCTGCCTGGCGTCCAGCCTGTCGCGGCGTTCTATGCCGCGCGCCACGTCCTCCAGGCGGCTTTCCTCTCCCTTGCGGATACGTTCGTCGTGGCGGCGTTGGGCGCGCGTCCGAACGGTCGCGGTCAGGAACAGCTTGACGGGGGCGTCGGGCAGCACCACGCTGCCGATGTCGCGGCCCACCATCACAAGCGGCGCTTGCGCGGCGATCTCTCGCTGCCGCGCGATGAGGGCCACTCGCACGCCTGGCATGGCGGCTACGCCCGGCACGACGTCCTCTACTTCGGGGAGCCTGAGGAAGTCCGTGACGTCCCCGCCGTCCGCCAGCAGCCGGCCGCTGGCGTCGTCCAGAGGTCTCATATCAAGGCAGCGGGCAAGGGCCGCCACTGCGGGTTCGTCGTCAGCGGGAACGCCGCGAGTGAGCGCGGCCCACGCCACTGCGCGGTACATCAGGCCGGTGTCCAGGAATGCGCAGCCGAGCCTGCGGGCCAATTCCATGCCCACGACCGTCTTGCCGGACGCCACCGGGCCGTCTATGGCGATTTGAACTGTCATGCGTTGGAGCGACTCATCCCTATCCCCGTACCAAGTACGAGGCAGGCTCTAACCTTCCCTCATCAAGGGGGAAGGGATTTTGGTAACGACCGCTCAGCGTGTGCGGCGATTATAGACGGCGGAACAGGCGCAGACAACGGCGGGGGGCGGGCAACGTCACCCCCATCCTAACCTTCCCCCATCAAGGGGGAAGGGATTTTTCGGAAGGCTTGCGCCTCAAACATACCCCTGTCAGCCCTGCGAGGGGGAAGGGATTTCCAATGGGCCCTGACGGCGTCAAAGCTCGAAGCGGGTGCCGACGGTGTTTTGGAGGAAGGCGTCGGGGAACGCGGCGGCGAGGGCGTGGGCGGCGCGCCAGCCGGTGCAGTGGGCGGGCACGAGAACGCCGGGCGACAGGTCCGCGAGGGCGGCGCAGGTGTCGGCGATGATGGGATAGAACGACGGCGCGCCGAGGTGGAAGCCGCCGATTATGGCGTGGACCTTGTCGATGCCGGTCAGCCGTGTGGCGTAGCGGACGATGTTGACGATGCCGGCGTGGCCGCAGCCGGTGAGCACGACCAGTCCTTTGCCTCGCACGTTGATGAGCAGCGCCTGGTCGTCGAGGATGAGCGGGTCGGGCCGCCACTCGCCGTTGCGGAGGGCTTGGTGCTCGGCGAAACCGCGCTCGAACGGCGTGGCGCGGTCGACCTCGCCGGTCACGAGCAGCGAGCCGTCCAGCAGGAACGAGGGTTGGCGCTCCTCGATGACCTCGAATCCCGCGCCAAGCAGCGCCGCCTTGCTGGTGGTGGGCATCTCGCGCGGCTCGCGGCCGGGTATGGCGACGCGGCGCTGGGACCAGAATTCGGGGTGGATGGTCACGGGCATCTTCACGCTGCCGCCCAGCTCGTCGAACAGGCCGTTGAGGCCGGTGGTGTGGTCGTAGTGGCCGTGGCTGAGGACGATGGCCTCGATGTCCCTAGCGGAGAGTTCGAGGCGGCGCATGTTATCCACCATGCCATCGGGGGAGACGCCGGTGTCGAAGAGGACGGTGTGGCTGGCGGCTCCCTTCTCGACGGTGACGAGGGCGGAGAAGCCGTGCTCGGCCTTGAGGTTGTCGGCGGTTTCGCCCGACTCGAAGAAGCGGACGGGAACTTTGGGCGACGCCGGCCCGGCGGACGGGCGTTTGGCGGGGCCTTCGTCTCGCAGCAGCGCGTCCGATACGTTGTCGACCAGGGTAGTTATGCTGACCGAGTCCACGGGTTCGAGTGGGATGGGTTGCATGGCGGCTCCGATACGGGTGTTTTGGGACAGGATAGCACGCAAGCGTTCTGATTTCATGTTATTCTTGGCTTGTCGAGGGGGAACGGACTTATCGGATAGGCTTATGTCCAGTTACGCCACTCTAAGGCGGCTCCTCAGCGTGGCCGCGATACTGTGTCTAGGCGTTCTCGTGTGCGTCGAACTCCGGGGCGTCGCGGGTAGCGTGCACGCTCAGGAGCGGGACACGGTGATTCGGGAGGCGCTGCCCAGGTCGCCCTTCTGCATCGAGCTTGACTCGCATCTGGCGACGTACCGCACGGTGACCGTGCTGGGCGCGTACATTCCCACGACCGACGCCGGCAGGCTTCAGTTTCGCCAGCACAGCACCGGCAACCTCAGCCCGCTGTTCGGGGACGAACCGCGCTGGGAGACCCAGAACCTGGCCGTCCTGGACTTGAGGCTGGTAGAGGACAGGCTGTGGGACCAGCCGAAGATGACGATACAGGTTCGGATCACCGACGCCAACGGCGAGCCTCTGTCCAACTGGTCGAACGGGGTCAGGGTTGTGCGGAACGCCAGCGACTGTTCCACTCCCAGGGAAGCGCCGTTCCCGCCTGAGCCGCCCAAGCGCGGAGTCGCGGGCGACCTGTGGGCGGACGTCGTAATCGGAAAGCCGGACTTCACGCAGATAGCTCCGAAGAGCGTGGTGCCGTTCAAGCTGTTCAATCCCGGCGGAGTCGTGGTGGACCGGTCGTCCGCTCCCGGAAGGATGTACGTGTGGGACGGCGGCAACAGCCGCGTGTTGGGGATAGACCTCGCGGAGTGCTACGCGGGCGAGGGGCCGTGCACCGCCGACGTCGTAATCGGACAGCCGTCCGACTATGGGCACGGGGGGTGTAACGGCGACAGCTCCTTCCAGAGCTTTCCGGTTCGTACTACTCCCAGGGTGGACACACTCTGCGGCATACCCGAACAGGCTTTGAGTCCGTGGGAATCTCATACTTTCGTCACGATGGCCGTGGACGGCGGCAGCGCCCTTTACGTCCCGGATTCTTATAACAACAGGATACTGAAGTACGAAGACCCCTTCACGACCGACTCCATCGCCGACGAGGTCTGGGGACAGGCGGACTTCTCCGGCGGTACGTGCAACCGTGGCGGCCCTCGGAGACCGACTGCGGAAACGCTCTGCTTTCACTCGCAGACCAACTTCTTCGCGGCGAACCGTTACGGCAACGGCGTGGAAATCGACCCGGACGGGAACATGTGGGTGGCGGACGGTGGCAACAACCGCGTCCTTCGCTTCCCCGTGGACCCCGCGACAGGTGAAATCGCCAGGGCGGCAGATCTCGTGCTGGGCCAGCGCACTCTCCACGGAGAAGGGTTCGGCGCCGCCATGAACGAGATGCATGCCCCTTCGGCGGTGAGGATGGCGGAAGACGGGAGTCTCTATGTGGCCGACACGCTGAACAACAGAGTCCTCGTGTTTCAGCCGCCCTTCCAGTCGGGAATGCCAGCCACCCAGCAGTTCGGGTCGGGATTCGACCGCCCCACCTCGCTGGAGATAGACCCGGCCGGACAAGGCATCTGGGTGAACGACTCCGCAAACTACATGGTCGAGTTGTGGGATATGCAGGGCGCATCGGTCTTGAAGGTGCTCGGAAAGGATTCCTACCAGCCGGCGCGTGACTGCCGTGCGTGGTACACGGAATTTCCGGGTGGCCTGTACTTATGTCCAATTGCCGGAGGGATCGGGGTGGACGGCATGGGCAACGTCCTCGTATCGGCTTTTCTGGACGCGGCGGAGGTCGTCCGCTTCCCCACGCCCGCGGTTGGCGGCGCGCAGAGTGTCCGTCCCGACAGGAGGCTGTTCTATCCTCCGGCGGGGACGAACTTCAAAGACCTGAACGGGATACACTCGGCGCGTGGCGTCGTAACGTGGGGCGACCAGTTGATAGTGTCGGACATAGGCCGCCTGCTGTTCTGGAACGGCCTGGACACGCTCGCCAGCGGCCGGCCCGCCGATGGAGCGGTTGGAGACGAGTACACGACCAGCGATTGGACACGTTGCTGCGGCAGGATCAAGGTGGACGACGCGGGCAGGCTGTGGGTGCTCGGATTCGAAGGGATCGACCTGTTGGACGTGTACCAACTCCCGCTGACGGAGGAATCGGCGCCGCTGCACACCATCTTCACCCATGAGACCGAATTTCCCATCCTGGGTCAGCGGTTCAGAATCGAACTGGGTCGACGCATCTTCGGAATCGCGCCGGTCAGCAGCGGGGAGTTCGTGTGGATTTCCGACACGGACAACCACCGCGTGCTACGAATCCGCGACCCGCTGACCAATCCGGTCGTGGACGCGATACTGGGGCAGCAGAGAGCGTTCGCCAACAAGTGCAACGCCGGCCGCATTCCGGAGGCGGACTGGGACGCGCTTTCCGCCGGGGAGCACAAGAACCTACTCTGCTATCCCGGAGCGCTGTCGATCGACCGGCTCGGCAATCTCTATGTGTCCGACCACTCGCTGGAAGTATCTGGGAACCGGCGGCTTCTCGTCTTCAATGCGGACTCTCTGCCCACCGACAACACGTCGTCGCTGTTCGGGCGAGGCGCATCAAAGGCGTTCACCGAGTCTCTGTGGGGGTTCAGCAGCCTCTGGGTGAGCGCGTACTGGGAACGGGAGTCGGTCATCGACGAGAGGTTGGCGCTTCATGGCATGTCGGCCGGGACCTGGGAGACGGCCTTCGACAGCACGAACAGGATGGTGGTGGGGTACAACGCCTACAGGGGGCCGAGGTTCGTCGGTATTTACGACGACCCACTGGGCAGAGAGAAGCTGCCGAACGGGTACCTGTACGACCTGGCGTCGATGGCGTACACGGCCACGTTCGACGACAACGACAACCTGTACGTCGGCGACATAAACAGGGGCAGGGTGCTGGTGTACCACAACCCGTTCGGCAACCCGCCCGCAGATCCAGCGCCAAGACCGGCTACCGCGCCGCCGATGCCGGAGTACCCGCTTGCCATAGAGTCGGTCACACCAGGGCCTCCGTACTGCGTGGTACGCGAATCGGGGCACGCTTACGAGAGGATACTGGAGTTGCGGACAGGCGGCATACCGGAGGACTGGCGAAGTCTGGTTCTGCACTTCCGCAGGATAACGGATGTTCACCGGGAATGGCTGTACCTTTCCGCCCGGGACGTGGTGCGGGTGGAGGGAGACAGTATCCTCGTCGACATGGGCAGATATGGTGACAGGCTGTGGGGTCATCGAGAGAAGCTGAGTCTGACCGCCAGGCTTGTTTCGGGCGAAGGCGCGCCCATCTCGAACTGGTCGCCGGCGTTCGTGCTCGCTGAGGACGTGGAAAGCTGCGGCGTCGCCCTGCCCGCGCCGGCCCAGACACCGACGCCGACGCCCGAGCCTACCCTCACGCCGACGCCTGAGCCCACACCCACCGCCGCGCCCACGCTCGCGCCCACGCCGCCGCCGGATGAGCCTGATGCCGTTTTCATAGAGAGCGTGAGCCCGGAGCTTCCGCTTTGTGTCCTGCGCGATTCCCAGCGCGGCTACGAGACGCGGCTCCATCTGCGGTTGGGAAATTTGCCGGACAACTGGCTGCATCTGTTTCCGCAGAGGTTGCAGTTCCGGAATCAGACCACCCTGGACACCGTAGAGATAGATCCCTCCGCGTTTCCGCGGCTTGTGCAGTTCGAAGAGTCCGGCATAACGGTTCCCATGAGTTACTACGGCACCTTACTCTGGGCCGATCTCGAAAGGGTGGATCTGACCGTCAGGGTGATCGCACAGGATGACGCGCCCGTTACGGACTGGTCGCCGAAGTTCGCGCTCGCGGAGGACGAAGAGGCCTGCGGCGGCGCCTGGCCCACGCCCACACCGATGCCGATGCCGACGCCGACGGCCGCGCCCGCTGCGACGCCGACGGCCGCGCCCACGGCGACCGCCGTCCCGACGCCTCCCGCTATCGGGACGCCCGTCCCCACGTTGGCGCCGGCGCGCGGTCCGCAGCCGACTCCAACGCCCGTTGCGCGGGAGACTTCCACGCCGACACCCACTCAACGCTCAACACCCAGGCCGGTTCCGACTCTTACGCCCACGGCGGTCAGGGTGGCCGGGACCGAGATGTCCCCGCCGGAGCGGCCGTCTCCGCCCCCTGCCGCCACGCCCACATCACCCGCCGGAGAACAGGGCGGCGGCGGATGCGGCCTGGGCGCGGCAGGGGATTTCAGCGGCGTGGAGCTGGGCATGGCTATGCTGCTCCTGGCGCCGCTCGCGCTGGCCGTGGGGCGTAGGCGACGTCACCCCATCCTAACCTTCCCCCATCAAGGGGGAAGGGACTTTTCGGAAAGCTTACGCCTCAAACATACCCCTGTCAGCCCTGCGAGGGGGAAGGGACTTTGAATAGGCCCTGTGAGCGAAAATTCTTGTAATGACAAACGCCTTGAAGGTGTGTTACTATTTTCACACTCAGGGCCGAGCGCCACGAGAGGGGCGCGGCCCCGCCGAAGTAGAAGGCAAGCCGAGAAGGAGCGTTTCAAGGCGTGTCCCAGAACCCGACTACAGAGTGGTTTCGATAGGCTTGCTCGTGTGATGGCATTGCTGCCGGCGGTGCCATCTCTTTTTTTGTCTGAAACAGAATAGAGTCGAGGTGAACTGATGCCTACTTTCGTGGACCCAAAGGTGTGCGATAGCTGCGCCGCGCTTTCCGAGCCGCAGTGCGTGCACATCTGCCCCAACGACCTGATGATTCTGGACGCGGAGACACGCAAGGGCTTCAACCAGGAGCCGGAGATGTGCTCGGAGTGCTTCGCCTGCGTGAAGATGTGCCCGCAGGAGGCCATCGAGGTGCGCGGCTACTCGGACTTCGTGCCGTTGGGCGCGTACCTCAAGCCGCACCGCACCGACAGCGAAATCAAGTGGGACGTGAAGTTCCGCGACGGTAGGGAGCTCGAATTCACCTTCCCGGTGCGGACTACGCCGGTCGGCTCTACGGACCCATACAAGGACTTCGCGGAACCCGGACCGGAAGACGCGGCGGGCCAGGGACTGGCGGGCGAATCCATCTGGCTGGGCGTGGACAATCTGTCCACGATACAGGGCTAGCAGAGCTGACAAGGAAGGTACCATAGGACATGACAACGCCTGAGATAGAAACAATCGAGTGCGACGTCCTGATAGTGGGCGGCGGCATGAGCGGCTGCGGTGCGGCGTTCGAGGCCAACTTCTGGGGCCGCGACCTGCGCGTGTGCCTGGTCGAAAAGGCCGTCATCGAGCGCAGCGGAGCCACCGGCGAGGGCCTGTCCGCCATCAACTGCTACATGGGTATGAGGTCCGGCTGGAACACGCCGGAGGACTTCGTCGAGTACGTGCGCAACGACATGATGGGCCTGGCGCGTGAGGACCTGGTGTACGACGTGGGCCGCCACGTGGACGCCTCGGTGCACATGTGGGAGGAGTGGGGACTGCCCATCTTCAAGAAGCCGGACGGCTCCTACCAGCGCGTCGGGCGGTGGCAGCTTCCCATGCACGGCGAATCGCTCAAGCCGATCGTCGCCGAGCCGGCGCGCAAGGCGCTCGGCGAGGGCAACCTGTACGAGCGCATACTGATAACGCACCTTCTGCCGGACAAGCGGGACTCCAACCGGATAGCCGGCGCGATAGGCGTTGGTGTCCGTGACGGCAAGATCTACGTCTTCAAGGCGCGCGCGGTCATCTGCACCGCGGGCGGCGCGTCCAATATCTTCCGACCCCGCTCCACCAACGAGGGGCTGGGCCGCACCTGGTACTCGGTGTTCGACACCGGCTCGGTGTACGGCCTGGTCATCCCGCTCGGCGCGGAGATGACGCAGATGGAGCACCGGTTCGTGCCGTCGCGCTTCAAGGACGGATACGGGCCCATCGGAATGTGGTTCCAGTTCTTCGGCGCGAGGGCCACCAACGCCTACGGCGAGGACTACACGCAAACCAGGGCCCCCGATCTGAAGAAGTTCGACCCCTACGGCTCGGCGGTGCCGACGCCGACCCCGCTGCGCAACCACCAGATGTATCTGGACATCACGGAGGGCAAGTCGCCCATCTACATCCGCACCGAGGAGGCTATCGAGCGGCTGTCGAAGGACGACGAAGGCAACTTCGACCAGCATAGGTTCGACGAGGTGCACAGCGAGGCGTGGGAAGACTTCCTGGACATGACCATCTCGCAGGCGCTGATGTGGGCGTCGCAGAACATCGCGCCGGAGAACACTCCGTCGGAGATAGTGCTGGCGGAGCCGTACATCATGGGCTCGCACTCCGGCGAGGCCGGGGCGTGGGTCAGCGGCCCCGACGACCTGGCTCCCGGCGAGTACAAGTGGGGCTACAACCGGATGCTCACCATCAACGGCCTGTTCGCGGCCGGGGATGGCGTGGGCGCGGCGCCGCACAAGTTCTCGTCCGGCTCGTTCACCGAGGGCAAGATTGCGGCGAAGGCGGCGGTTTCTTACGCCCGCGACATGGCGGACGCGCCGCAAATCGATGACGACCGGGTGCAGGAGCTCGTCCAGGAGATCATGAGGCCGATGGAGACCTTCAAGGCCCACCGGGGAATCTCCACCAGCGACGAGGTCAACCCCAACTACATCATGCCCAAGCACGCGCTTGTCCGGCTGCAGAAGATAATGGACGAGTACGCGGGCGGCATCTCCACGCAGTACAAGGTCAACGAGCCGCTGCTCAAGCGCGGACTGGAGTTGCTGACGTTCCTGCGGGAGGACCTGAACGTGCTGGCGGCGCGCAACCTGCACGAGCTGCTGAGGGGCTGGGAGGTGGTGCACCGCGCCTGGGTCGCCGAGGCCCACGTGAGGCACCTGCTCCACCGCAAGGAGACTCGCTGGCCGGGCTACTACTACCGGACCGACTATCCGGACCTGGACGACGAGAACTGGCGGGTGTTCGTGAACTCCCGGTTCGACCCGGATAGCGGTAACTGGGACGTGTTCACGAAGCCGTACAGGCAACTGGTCAAGTAGGCGGGCCGCGGCCCGTTCGACGCAGAAGCGCCGCGGCCTCATGGGTCGGGGCGCTTTCTGCTTTGGGAAGACTGACAACGGATTCATCACCCCCATCCTGACCCTTCGGCAGGCTCAGGGCAGGCTCTTCCCCCTGCGAGGGGGAAGGGACTTATCGGATTGGCGCTTAGACCGGCGGGAGTGAGAGCGGAGACATGGCCCCACAGATCGACACCACTGAATTGGCGGGCCGGGTGGCGATGGTCACCGGCGCCGGGCAGGGTATGGGCCGCGCGGTGGCCCAAAGGCTCGCGGCTGGCGGCGCGCGGGTGGTGGTGAACGACCTACGCACAGATGCGGCCCAGCGCACGGCGCAGTCGCTCAGGGACGCGGGGCATGACGCCACGCCGATCGCGGGGGACGTGTCCCGGCCTGAGGACGTGCGCGAGATGTTCCATGCCGCGGTGGAGCGCTATGGCGCGCTGCATGTGCTAGTCAACAACGCGGGCGTCCTGTACCCAACACCGGTCGAAGAGATGGGCGTGGAGGAGTGGGACCTGGTGGTGGCGGTGAACCTCAGGGGCACGTTCCTGTGCTCCCAGGCGGCCATTGGCCCCATGCGCGAGGCGGGCTGGGGGCGCATCGTCAACTTCTCGTCGACGGCGGGCAAGAACGTCAGCACGGTGGGCGGGGCGCACTATACGGCGGCGAAGGCGGGCGTGCTGGGCTTCACGCGGCATCTGGCGAAGGAGGTCGCCGGCTATGGCATCACCGTGAACGCGGTGTGCCCGGGGCTGATCGACACGGAGATGGTGCGCGCGGTCATCAGCCCGGAGCGCGCGGACGCTTACGCGCGCGGCTTTCCGGTGAGCCGGCTGGGGGAACCGGGCGAGGTGGCCGAGCTTGTGGCGTTTCTGGCGTCGGACCGGGCATCGTACATCACGGGGGCGTCGCTGGACATCAACGGCGGCGACCTGATGATATGACGAAGAGTCACCCCCATCCCCGTATCGAGTACGGGGCAGGCTCTAACCTTCCCCCTGCGAGGGGGAAGGGACAAGTCGAATGGCCTTCTCATAATAGTCACCCTTGTCCGCGCTCAACGGGGAAGGGACTTCTGAGGTATCCATGCCACGCATACTCGTGACCGGGGCGGCGGGACAGATCGGCTCCGAGCTGGTGCCGGAGTTGCGCGCGCGGTACGGCGACGACAACGTGGTTGCGGCGGGTCACGTGACGCCGCTGCCGCCGGACGTGCGTGACGCCGGCCCCTCGACGACAGTGGACGTTTCGAGTTATGAGGCCGTCGATGCCGCGCTGAAGCGTTTCGACGTGGGGACGCTCTACCACATGAGCTCGATCCTGTCGGCGCTGGCGGAGAGCAACCCGGAGACGGCCTACGCCGTGAACGTTGCGGGCACTTACAACGTGCTGGAGGCGGCGAGGGCCAACGGCCTGGATCGCGTGATCGTGCCGAGCTCGATCGCCGCGTTCGGGCCGGACACACCGCGTGTAGACACGCCGAACGACACGATTCTACGGCCCACCACGCTCTACGGCATCGCCAAGGTGTTCGGGGAGTTGATGGGCAACTACTACGCCGAGCGGCGCGGGCTGGACGTGAGGGGCGCGCGGCTGCCGGGAATCGTAAGCTGGAAGACGGAGCCGACGGCGGGCACCACCGACTACGCGGTGGCCATCTTCTACGGCGCGATAAGGGAAGGGCGCTACACCTGCTACCTGAAACCCGACACGGCGCTGCCGATGATGTACATGCCGGACGCCATAGCTTCGCTCGTGGACCTCGCGGAGGCCGACGCGGGCCGGCTGGAGCACCACGCCGACTTCAACGTGGGCGCGATGAGCTTCACGCCGGAGCAGCTAGCGGACGCGATACGCGAGCGGATGCCGGGGTTCGTGATGGAGTACGAGATAGACCCGTTGCGCCAGGCTATCGCGGACTCGTGGCCGGACTCGCTGGACGACTCGGCGGCGCGCCGCGAGTGGGGGTGGAGGCCGCGCTACGACCTGGACGCGATGGTGGACGACATGCTGGAGAATTTGGGGCGCAAGCTGGCCAGTGGTTAGTCGCGCTCAAGGAGTTCGATGCGGACGTTTTCGGGGGCGAGCACGAAAGCGATCTTGAGGCCGGGGCGTAGCTGGAAGGGCTCTACGGTGAACACCGCGCACCGTCGCTTGAGCTCGGCGGCGGCCTCGTCAAGGTCTTCAACCGTGAAGCCGAAGTGATCCAGACCGAGATATGGTTCGGCTGGCGATTCCACGACCTCTTCACCCTCGCCCACTTTCGCCAGAAAGAGTGTCAGGCCGTCGATGTCCAAGTCGATGCGGTTCTGCCCGTCGGACTGGACTGAGCGCAGCACGTCCGCGCCGAATACCCTGGCGTAGTACTCGGCAGTGGCCTCGGGGTCACGGGTGCGCAGGTGGATGTGGTCGTAGCTGAACCTCATTATTGCCTCCAGACAGGCAACCTCGACGGTTGTCTCTACGCGCCGATGAGTTCCTGAAGGGTTCGACCTATCTCGCCGGGCGCGGGAATGATGGCGACTCCGGCGGCGGCGAGGGCGCGCTTCTTCTCGACGGCGCGGGCGGCCGAGCCGGTGATGATTGCGCCCGCGTGGCCCATGCGCTTGCCGGGCGGCGCGCTTTCGCCGACTATGAGGGCGGCTATGGGCTTGGTGAAGTCGCTGCTGATATACTCGGCGGCCTCCTGCTCCTTGGTGCCGCCTATCTCGCCTATCATCACCACGTTGTCGGTGTCGGGGTCGTCCTGGAACTTCTGGAGGATGTCGACGAAGGTCGTGCCGCTAACCGGATCGCCGCCGATGCCCACGCAGGTGGACTGGCCAATGCCAAGCGCCGTCAACTGGCCCACCGCCTCGTAGGTGAGGGTGCCGCTCCTGGAGACGACGCCGGTGCGGCCGGGCAGGTGGATGTGGCCGGGCATTATGCCCATCTTGAAGTTTTCCCCTGGAGAAATTACTCCCGGACAATTGGGGCCTATCAGGGTCACGGGCTTGTCCCGGATGTACCTGACCACTTTCACGGTGTCCATCACGGGTATGCCCTCTGTGATGCAGGCTATGAGGCCGATGCCCGCGTCAACGGCCTCGATGATGGCGTCAGGCGCGAAGGGCGCGGGCACGAAGATGAGGGAGGTGTCGGCGCCGGTCTCGGCAACGGCCTGCTTCATGGAGTTGAACACGGGCACTGAGTCGGCGAAGGTCTCCCCGCCCCGGCCGGGGGTTACGCCGGCCACGAGGTTCGCGCCGTACTCCATGCAGCGCATGGCGTGGTAGCTACCCTCTCTGCCGGTTATGCCCTGCACGAGCAGGCGGTTTTCGCGGTTTACGAGAATGCTCATCTATATTTTCCGATCGGGTTTGATTTGCCCGGTCGTCACCCCCATCCTAATACCATTTCAGTCAAATGAGGCCGCAAAGGTTTTCGGAAGGCTTCTCGCGGAGTGTACGATCCAGTTCCAGGCGGTCAACGAGCGCACACGGCTTGGCTGTGACCGCAACTCGCGCAAGTAGCGGGTTACCGCTTCCACCTTCTCTTCCAAGCTCTCGTACACACTTCCCTCTATCCGGCGACGCACCTCCTGGAACACGCGCTCGACGGGGTTGAGTTCCGGGCTGTAGGATGGCTGCACTATCGTCGGTAGGCCTACGTCCACTACCATCTTAGCGCGGTGGCTCCAAGCCCCGTCCCACACCAGCGCCGCAACGTCCGAGCGCCCCTTCACGTCTTCCACAGCCTCGGCTATGTGCGCCGACTTCATCGAGTCTATCCAACGCCACCACAGCCTGCCCCCCAGAACGTCCACCGTCAGGAACAGATAGGCGCTCTCGTATTCCATCTGCACCTTCTGAACCACCTTCACTCCTCTACGTCCCCATACCCTGCGAACCACGCCCCGCAGCCCCACGCGCATCTCGTCGGCAAAGCCGAAGGCCGCATCCGACTTCACCCCCGACTCGGCGAGACTGGCCGCAAGCCCCCTTTTTTCCACGCCTTCTGCGCCACACGGTTCGCTTTCTCGTGGCTTGGCCTGGGAACCTTCGGTGAACACCCTAACCGCGACAACAAGCCGTACACGCTGCGCCCCTTGTAACTCACCCCGTACTCGGATTCTATCCACTCCTTTATCTCCCAGGCTGTCCTGAACCGTCCGGTCGCCACCTCTTCGCTCAACTCCTCCTCTTGCTCCGCGCTCAGAAAGCGGGGTTGGCCTTTGCCCCCCATCTTGTGGCGGACAACTTCTGCCAGTCCGCCCTCTCTGTACCATGCCACCCACTGCTGCACCGTCCGCTGATGAACGCCCACCAGCCTCGCAACATCGCACACTTGACGCCCCGTCCGCACCAACCAAAGGCCGTGTAGCCGAGTTCGCAAGGTTGCGTCTCTTTCGGCTTGATAGGCCGCCTTCAGCGCTTCCGGCGTGTGCTCTTCCCTCCAGTCTATCAGCAGCGGTCGTCCCCTCATCTCTTGCCCTCCAATGTGTGTGGTGGACTTAGTGTGGACAACAGATCGGACCTCAGCTAGCTGCTTTACGGCCTACTTACAGTGAAATGGTATAACCTTCCCCCATCAAGGGGAAAGGGACTTATCGGAACCCTCCCTCTGCAGGGGGAAGGGACTTGTCGGAATGACTCTATGGGCCGGTTGCCTTAATCACTTCGGCGGCCTGGTTCAGGTCGTCCACGAGCGTTACGTCGAGGCCGGAATTGGCCAGCACTTCCCTGCCCTCCTCGGCGTTGGTGCCGAGCATACGCACCACCATTGGGCGCATGGACTCAGGCTCGCGCTCGGCCGCGAGCACGAACCCGCGGGCCGCCACGTCGCAGCGGAGGATACCGCCGAAGATGTTGACGAACACGGTGGAGACGCTGGGGTCTTTCAGCACCAGGCTGAGCGAGGCGGCGGCCTTTTCCTCGTCCGCGCCGCCGCCGATGTCGAGGAAGTTCGCGGGCGAGGTGCCCGCCGCGGCAATAACGTCCATGGTCGCCATGGCCAGCCCCGCGCCGTTGACGATGCAGCCGATGCTACCCTCCAGCTTGACGTAGTTGATGTCGTGCTCGTGCGCCTCTACCTCTAGCGGGTCCTCCTGCTCGACGTCCCGCAACCCGGCGACCTCGGCGTGCCGGAAAAGCGAGTCGTCGTCCACGTCGAGCTTGGCGTCCACCGCGAGCAGCCGCCCGTCCTTAGTGACCACCAGCGGGTTTATCTCGGCCAGCGAGCAGTCGTGCTCCTCGAACACGGCGTAGAGGCGCTCGATGAGCGTTCCGGCCTGGCGCACGAGGTTGCCGGGCAGGTTGAGGCCGTAGGCGAGGGCGCGGCCCTGGTATGGGACAAAGCCCAGCATCGGGTCCACGGGCGCGCGAAGTATGCGCTCCGGCGTTCGGTCGGCCACCTCCTCGATGTCCATGCCGCCGGACTCGCTGGCCATGACCACTGCGCCGAGCGCGGCGCCGTCGATGACCATGCCCACGTACAGCTCGCGTTCGACGTCGATAATCTCCTCGACGAGAACAGATTGCACGGGCACGCCACCGGAGCCTGTCTGTGCGGTGACAAGTTGGGAACCGAGCATCGCCTCGGCCGCGGCGCGCGCTTCCTCCGGCGAGTCGACCAGCTTGACGCCGCCGGCCCTGCCGCGTCCGCCAGCGTGCACCTGCGCCTTGAGCACGGCCCTGCCGCCCAGGTCGCGCGCGGCGCTCTCGGCCTCGCCCGGCGTCGTGGCCAGGCTGCCCCTCGGCACGGGCACGCCGCGCTCGGCGAGGATGCGCTTGGCCTGATATTCGTGTAGCTTCATTCATCTACTCCGGGGCGGTGTGGGAACCGCCCGTTCGCCGCTCGGTGAGGGACACGACCGCACAGCAATCGCTCGCGCGCAAGGCCTGGGTCCACTTCTGGCGGAGGGGATGGGATTCGAACCCATGATCCCTTTCGAGATGCCGGTTTTCAAGACCAGTGCCTTAAACCGCTCGGCCACCCCTCCGCGATCAGGGCTACACCCCCATTGTAGTGGGTGGAATTGACATCGGCAAGCGGTCGAATCGGGTCATAGGCGCCAACTCGACGACGCCGGGCGGTATTGTGGCGCACCTCAGACCCACGCCCGGATCGTACACGCGCGGTAACAGCTACTAATGACGCAATGTATGCCTTTCAGTAACAGTTATTTCTGACACAATGCGAAGTGGACTGCGAATTCGGAGGGCTAGGGGAGTTTCATCGGCTTGAACATGCACCCCTCGACGAAGATGTCGAAGAAGTCGGGGGTAGTTTCCAGTTCCACGTGCTCGACGGTCAGCGCCAGCCGCTCGATCTCCCGCCGCTTCGGTCCGGAGAGCAGCATGATGGTGGCGCCCTCCAGGGCTGCGTTGCCGACCTTGGCTATTCTATCCGGCGGCAGGTTGGCGATGAAGCCAATGGCTGCCGCGTTCCTGACGTTCACGTAGTTAGCGAATCCGCCCGCCAGGTACAACTGGGAGATGGACTCCGCAGACGCCCCGAACTCCCTGAGCACGATGTACTGCCCGGCGTAATTTGCGGACTTGGCTTGGGCCAGCGCGCTCACGTCCGCGCGGGAGACGGCGATTCCGGCCTGCTCGTCGAGCATGAACTCGCCCACACCGTCCTCGAACGCTCCCAGGTGATTCATCCGGTTCGTGCGCCTCAGTTCGGCCAGCGTGTCCACCAGGCCTGAGCCGCATACGCCCACCGGAGCGACGTCGCCTATCGTGGTGTAGCGCACCGATGAGCCGAGCAGCGACACGGACTCGATCGCGCCGTCGTAGCCGGGCATCCCGTATGTGACCTGGCCTCCCTCGAAGGCCGGACCCGCTGGGCAGGAGGCGGCGAGCAGCCTGTGGCGGTTGCCGACTACGACCTCGGTGTTGGTGCCAACGTCCACCAGCATCGCCAGCCCCTCTTCCTCGTCCATGCCCACCGCCAGCATGTCCGCGGCCACGTCTGCCCCCACGTGGCAGCCGATGAGCGGGCCGCCGTAAACGTTGGCCTGGGGGTGAACGCGCAGGCCCAGCCGCGCGGCTTTAGCGTTGAGCGCCGTGCCGGAGCGGTCGCCCGATTCGTACTCGAGCTCCACCACGGACTTGTAGGGCCTCTCGCCGATACTCTGGACATCGAAGCCGAAAAAGATGTCGCGCATGGTGGAGTTGCCCACCGCGACCACCTCGTATATCTGCCGTCGGTGGAAGCCGAGCTGGCGGGCCATCTCGCCAATCTCAAAGTTGATGGCTGACAAGAGTACCTGACGGAGCTCGCCACGATGCGGCCCGCCGTCATAGGATATGCGGTGCATAACGTCGCTGCCGCCGAAGCGCTGCGGGTTCTCGAACGAGGCGGTGTGCAGCACCTCGCCGCTCTCCAAGTCGACAAGATTCATGGCCACGGTGGTCGTGCCGGCGTCGATGGCGAGGCCGTAGACGGCGCCGCGGTAGGCGTCCACGCGGCCGCCCTCGAAGTACACGCCGTAGCCGTGACGAGTGGTGGGCGGCTCCGGGTCGACGGCTCGGCGCACGCCGGTGGTCAGGATGCGCGGCTGGCGGCGCAGCAGCGCGAACTCCACCTCGGCATCGGTGTCCACCACCGCGGCCTGGCACGCCAGGCGGTAGTTGTCACGCAGAAACGCCTCCGCCGGTGAGTGGGGCGTCAGCGCCTCCATGCCGCGCCTGACCTCGACGATGCACTCGTGGCACTCGCCGTTTCTGCCGCAGGACGTGGGAACGCGGACTCTCAGGAAGTCGGCGTAGTCGAAGATGGTCTTGCCGGCGACGGACTCTAGCCGGGCCGGGCCGTGGAGGACAGGACTCATGGCTTGGGACGCCGGGCCGCTACGGCGACGTGCCGTCCATCATCCATGCGCTGCGGTAGTCGAGGTCGTCGCTGCCGACGCACAGCGACAGTTCGTGGGCCGGCTCGCGGCGCTGGTTGCGGCAGCCAAACGCGGCGGTGCAGCGGTCCTGGACGTTCTTGTAGGGGCAGCGACGCTTGGACACCTCGCTGACGGTCGCCGACATCTCCTTGAAGATGCCGTACAGCCGGGCCATGCTGGCGCGGTAGCGTTCCTTATCGACGGGCTGTGGCTGTGTCATGGGCGGCCCCTAGTCCGAAGCCGCAACGGGTTCGGGGCTTGCGGCGAAGTCCTCGAGGCCAAGCAGCCTTCTGGCCAGGTCCACGCACTCGATCGCGTCCTTGCCGTAGCCGTCCGATCCCATATCGTCGGCGAACTCCTGTGAGACGGGCGCGCCGCCGACCATTATCTTCACTATATCGCGCAGCCCGGCCTCCTCGAACGCCTCGATGGTCCGGCCCATGTTGGGCATGGTCGTCGTGAGCAGCGCGGACATACCCAGCAGTTGGGCGTCGTGCTCCATCACAGCGTCCATGAACTCGTCCGGGGAGGTGTCCACGCCCAGGTCCTCCACCGTGAAACCGGCGCCCCGAAGCATCATTATGCAAAGGTTCTTGCCGATGTCGTGGAGATCGCCCTTGACCGTCCCCATGACCACGGTGGCGACAGGCTCGATACCGGACGCCGACAGGATCGGCTCGACGTGGGCCATACCAGCCTTCATCGCGCGGGCCGCGACGAGCACCTCCGGCACGAAAATCACGTTGTCCCGGAACTTGATGCCGACGATGGCCATACCCGCAATCAGTCCGTCGTCGAGGATGGTGTTCGCGGAGAATCCGTCGTCCAGCGCCTGCCTGGTCAGCCGATCGACTTCGTGGTGGTTGCCCGCGATGAGGTTATAGCTGATGTCCTGCATCAGCGGGTCGGCGTGGTCCCACTGGGCGCGAATGTGGTTCTGTTCGAAAGGCTTGGTGACGTAGCCGAGCTCGCGCTCCAGCCCGTCGTGGACAACTGGCATGTGTAACGCACTCCCGCGAATGGCCCCGGCGTGGCTGTGGCGATTCTAGCACGCGGCGGGTGAAGGCGCTAGCGATATGCACCCAGCCGGTCAGCGCGCGGCGTCAGCGCGACTCGTGCCACTCGCGGACGCTCTCGGGAATGGCGATGAGGTTCTCCAGCCGCGTCGCCAGCGGGATCGCGCACTCCGGCGCGATCATCTGGACACCCGCATCCAGGCAGGCGAACACTTCTTGGCGCACCTCGGCGGGGCCGCGAGCGTAGAGCGTGTCCGGGTTGTTGATGTTGCCCACCAATCCTATGCGGCCCCCGGCCACGTCCATCGCCTGCTGTGGGTCGTTCTTGGAATCGAAGTGGAAGCTGGCCATCCCCGACTGCGCAATGTAGTCCAGCCGGTCCAGGGTGCTGCCGCAGATGTGCAGGATGAGGGGAACGCCGAGCCGCTCGGCCATCTCCTGGTGGATTTCGAGCAGGAAGCGGCGGTAGTACTCGCCGCTCACCAAGTCGCCCGTGGCGTGGTCCGGGAAGGTGAGCGCATCCGCGCCGGCGGCTATCTGCGCCTCTCCGAACAGCACCGAAATCTCCTTCAGCTTGTGCAGGCAGCGCAGCACCATCTCCGGGTCGTCCACCGTCATCAGCAGGAAGCTCTCGACGCCGAACACGTGGTAGGCGAGCGTCCAGGGCCCCATCGTCTTGCCGATGATGGCGGCCTCGCGGCCGTACTCGCGCTTGAGCAACTCGATTGAGCGCGTGATGGTCAGGTTGTCGGGATGCTCCAGGAACCCGGGCGGTACGCGAATGTCGTCTTCGCCCTTCCAGATGGGGTTGTACATACGGACGGTGGGCCAGTTGTCCTTCTCTTCCCACTGCATGTCGCAGCCCAGCGCGGACGATTCCTGGATGATGGTGAAGTAGGGCATGATGGAGTCGAAGCCGAGTTCGGTGTAGCCGGTGGCGGCCAGACGCGCGGCCAGTTCCGGGTCGCGACAGGCGTCGGGGAACGGCGCGTCGACCAAGTCCATCAGCTCGACCGTGGCGACGTTGGTGGGATTGGCGACGGGCGTGCGGTCCACCGGCTTGCCGGTCAGCGCGTTCATCACCCGCTCGCGGGGCGTCATCGTTTCGGTTAGGGGCATGGGATGGTTCCTTTGCGTATTGGGCGGCTGTGGCTATTCTTTGGGTGGGATGTAGATTACCTGGCCGCGCCGAACTGTGGGCAGCTTTTCCAAAATCTCGGGCACGAGCGTCTTTAGGATTTCTATGTCGTCACTTCCCGGCCTGAGAACAACTATTCCCACATCACTTTGATTAAGAGACTGCTGCTCTTCCAGATGTTGGTCAAGAGTGATGAGGACGTCGAATTCGTCTCTCGCCAGGGCTAGCAGTTCACCGTTGACTTTACTTTTCCACCCCATGTAGCTGGCAGTCCTTACGTCATGGCCGGGCAATTCGTGCCGAAAGGCGTGGGGCATATCCTCATCGAGCAGCAGCTTCATAGGCTACGCTCTCCATGAGATGCCTTGCCAACGCCAGTGTTTTCACCGCTTGTTCGCGCTCTACGGACGGGAAGTTATCAAGAAAGTACTCGAGGGTGTACCCGTAGGAGAGGTAGTTGAACAGGCTGCTGACTGGGACTCGTGTACCCTTGAACACGGGCGTTCCGCTCACGCGGCGTCTATCGCTGTGAATCGTGATGTCGGCGTTCACGCGCTCCCTTATGGCGGCCACCGCTTGTTCCTTGCTCACTTGCGGGAAGTCGCTCAGGAAGGCGTGCAGATTGTGTACCTCGTCCAGGTACTTGAACAAGTAAGCTTGTGGCACGTCGGTGCCTTTGAATACCGGGCCATCGTCCGGAATGTGGTCGAGGTCGACGATTGGCGGCATCAGGTCTCCGGGCTTGTAGGTGGTAGATCCGCCATTGTGGACGATGACTACCGTATTTCGCGCTATTCTTGGTTTTGGGGCTGGCATGGCATCCCTCAGTTCGCAAGTTCGTCACCTAGAGTAGTTGACGTACCTTCAACTTCGATTCAGCAAGGCCCGCAACCTCTTGGTCCTGTATTGTAGCAGGTCTTCAACGGCCTTTTCCCAGTTATCTGGCAGAACCGGCTTGTTCCACTTTAGCTCTTCGTACCAGTCAGGGACCTCGGCGTCTATAAATCCGCTACGTCCATTGAGCGGTGTATCCCCGTACAACTCGATGTAACGCTTGAAGAATATGCCCTTGATGGTCTTTGAGTTGTCAGTCGGCCGCACGGTTCCTTTTGGCAGCAACACGACGTTGGCGGCGCAGGTGAAGTTGCCATACGGTCTCACGCAGACATCGAATTCGGCAAAGAATTGCCGCTCCAATTCAGCCTCATCTTCCTTGTGGGCAAACACGTGCGCCAGTTCGAATTTGTCCAGTTGTGTGTCCTTCCACATTCGAGCGCTGTAGCCTCTTCCGCACACAAGATAGGCCCACAGATGACGAGGGAACCTGTTGCCGTCGAGTATCGCCTTGTCGTCTGGGTTGTACTCAAATCTCTTCCCTCGCCTGGCGACACGGCGTCTCACGCCCGGAAACACGCAGGCCGAGCCGCTGAACAAGTATTCTGCGACTTCTATCTTGCCCGAGAACAATTGCTCAAAGACCGGACGTTCCTTTTGGTTGCGCTCCTGGATTTTCTTCACTATATCCGGATGCACAAAGTGGGCCAGCTGTGCGAGAACAACGGCGATTTCTTTTTCGAATTGGCAGATCTTGTTCTCGAAAAGCATGATTAGTCTCCTGTACTCGACCTAGTTGGGCCAAGCGTATCTGCTTGGGAACAAGCAACCTGTCCGCCGGTTTCGTCGGTGACCTCGCCATGCTCGAGCCTATCCGCCAGAATCCGCAGCGACAGCGCCCGCACCCCTGCGATGGCGTCCTGCTTTGTGGCACCATAGACCAGCGCGCCCGGTATTTCCACTACCTCGGCAATCCAGCGTCCATCGACCTCCTGTTCGGTCTCTATGGTGAACGCCAACGCTCAGTTCGCCAGTTCGTTGAGACGCGGGCCGAACACTTCCCTGAACTTCAGCAGGCGGTCGACCATCCATTGTCTGGTTGTCTCCAAAGATTCATCGTCATCGTCGATGCTGCCATCACTGTAGATTGCGATGCGTGACGCTCGTTTGTCGTCCAGTCGCTCCCACGATAGCGGCTCACCAAATCTGGCCTCAATGTCAGTCTTGGCCTCTTCCAAGTCGTCGAAGAACCGCTTATTCCAATCCTTGTCACCGTTGTCGATGTAGATGTCTACACGTGCTCTCTTGCCTTGAGCAAAACTGGCACCATAGCCAATACCCGCGAGCCCAGTTGAAAAGGAGCTCCAGCTTCTTGTACCCGCCCGACGTGCGTTTGTGAATCGATGCCGTTCACGTAGCATGTCAATGAGAGCCTGGAAGAAACTCTGGTACCTTTTCCCCCTTGGTGAAACGCCTGCCGTTGCTCCAGTGGCTGTGGCGGTCTGGTTGCGCCACTCGTTGGGAAAAGCGACCAGCTTGAAGTGCGGTGCAGGATCAGATTTTCCTATCCTCCAGAGTTCGATTTCAACACCAAAGAATTGCGTGTTCTCGCCGGTTCGAAGATTTAGGAAGTCCAACGCCTGCCTGTGTTCGTCACGAAAACTCTCGGCAATCCAGACGACCGCCTGCGCGTCAAACCCGCCAGCGTAAGTTAGCAGCTGTCCTAGATGAGTGTGGTCAGTTTGCCCAAACTGGTTTTCTATCACCACTTGTCCATCAGTGCTCGTATCACGTGCCCGTACATCGAGCTTGAACGGTCCGACTTCCGCTTCAGTCTCGGCCACTTCCAAGTCCCTACCTAGTTCCGCGCCGAGTTTGTCCAGATTCTCACCCAGCCAGGGTGTGAAGTGACCGTCCTCAGTCGGCCACACCTGTCTTATGCTGACCTTTTCGATTGTCCCAAGCTGTTGTTCTGTCGTCATGTTTTCGCCCCCACTTTTTCTTGAGTCTATATCCCTACGTCGGCGGCGTGAAGCCCAGCGTGCCCGTGGTCATCTGGCCGCGCAGGGCCTCGGCGGCCATCATGCCCTCGACGCTGGAGATGTTGCGCGAGTAGGGCATCAGCAACCGCACGAGGGCGTCGTGGCGCGCGCCGCAGGGGAACGACACGTCGCGCTCGTCCACCTTCTCCATCTCGCCGTAGCGCAGAAAGCCCGCCACCACCATGCGCAGCCGCGCGCCCGGATTGGAAGCCTCGCCCTCTCCCGCCACGCTATAGACGTAGCGCCCATCCGATTCGCCGCCGGTCACCACCAGAGTCAGCGGAGAGCGCAGATCCTTGATCGACATCTCGCCGGTGGGCGGCGCGTAGTCCGGCGCCTTGCCCACCGCCTGGCTCAGTAGAAACTTCACCGGGCGCTCGTGCACCTGGCCGCAGGCGAAGCGCGCCTGGTTGTGGGTGCCCTCGACAGGCTCCATGCCGCCAAGCGCCACGAGCTGGCCGCGCACCTGCTCGACGCGCGCCTGCGCGCCATCCTTGCGGCTGAACGTCCACACGGTACATACGCCACCCTTGACGTAGAGTCCCACGCTGATGTTCTCGAAGTTCGGGTCTATGGGCACCAGTTCGAGGCAGCGCCCATACTCAGCTATCACGTCGGCCACGCGCGGTGCTGTGCTGTGCTTGGCGTCGTTCATGTCGTGCGCTCCTCTTCACCCCCATCCTAACCTTCCCCCATCAAGGGGGAAGGGACTTTTGGGAACGTGCCCCTTGCGATGGGGAAAGGACTTTTGGAAGGCTTACTTGCGGCGTCAGCCCCGCAGCGCCCTCACCAGCGCCCGGATGTGTGCGGGGCCGGTGCCGCAGCAGCCGCCCACGATGTTCACGCCGGCCTCTTCGACCATGGCCTTCAGGCGGGGCGCCATGTACTCCGGTGACTCCGGATAGACTACCTCTCCACCCATGGCAACGGGAATGCCCGCGTTGGAGTGCACCAGCAGCGGCGCGTCGGTGGCGGCGCGAAGCTGCCGCGCCAGCTCCAGCATGACGTCGACGCCGTTTCCGCAGTTCGCGCCCACGACGTCCGCGCCCGCGGCGACCAACTCGCGCATCGCGACGTCCGGTGGCGTGCCCATCATGGTGAAGAAGCCGCGAGGCCCCTTGTCGAAGAACATGGTGGAGAACACCACCAGGTCGGTGTTCTCCCTGGCGGCCCTTATCGCGATCTTGGCCTCTTCGACGTCTATCATCGTCTCTATGTTCACGGCGTCCACGCCGCCCTCGGCGAGCGCGGTTATCTGCTCGGCGAAGGCGGCGTACATCTGGGACTCGGTGATAGGGTCGTCCTTGAGCGGGTCGTTCAGCACCTCGCCCGTCGGCCCAACGGAGCCGACGACGAACCGGCCCTTGGGGGCCTGGCTGCGGGCGTGTTCGGCGGCGAGACGGTTGAACTCGGCGACGCGGTTTTGGTGTCCGTAGTGGCGTTGCCTTACGCGGGTGCCGCCGAAGGTGTTGGTCAACACCATGTCGGAGCCGGCGGCGAAGTAGTCCTTCGCCATCGCGCGCACCACGTCCGGGCGGGATGCGTTCCACTCTTCCGGGTCGCCGTCGCCCAGCCCGTGCGCTTGCAGATACGTGCCCGTCGCGCCGTCGGAGATGAGCGTGTCGCCCTGCTTGAGCCGTTGCAGTATGGCCTCGCCTCGCCTCGTCATCGGTCTGCCCCCGTGTCGTTGTTCATCCAATGGTCGGCCGCGCCTGGGTGCGGGTCGCGCTCGCCCGCGTCGCGCAGCCGACGTATGCGCGCCACGAAGTCGGGCGGGAACAGGGCGTTGTAGCGTTGCGCCAGCGTGTCGGCGGCTTGCCGGGCGTCACCGTCCGCGTCCGTGAACTCGCCCCATTCCCACGACGCCAGGTAGTCGTCTCCACCGGCGCTGCCGTCGAGCATCGCCACGGCGTCCACGCCGCGCTGAAACCTGTCGTCCAGCGGGACGGACACGACTCGCGCGCCGTCCTCGGCCTGCACCTGGACGGGGATTTCTTTCCAGTACATGACTCTGACTCGCGTCAACTGCTGAGACACCAACCTTTTGGGATGAACACGGCACCTCCAAGAGCGGCGCCATAAGGGGCATTATAGCCGTCCGGCACCCAACTTTCACGGACTGAACCCGTGTCAGTTTGCTAGGTGACTTTCCTCCAAGCCCTCCGCCCCGCTGGATTCCCGATTGCTCGGGAATGACGATTCCGGGGTGCGCCTAGCAAATTGACACAGGCTTTCACGGGCTCGCCAACTTGTGTCAAACGTGCGCTTGTGCTATGTTGCTACGTGTAGATTTTCACAATCGGAGCGGATGACCGCCGCCGTGGCGGTCACCCCCAGAGGTATCGATGTTCGACCACGACGTGCTCATAATTGGCGCCGGCCTGGCGGGGATGCGCGCCGCTCTCGCGGCTGGCGAGAACGGCGCGGACGTGGCCGTGGTTACCAAGGTGCATCCGGTCCGCAGCCACTCCAACGCTGCCCAGGGCGGCATCAACGCCGCGCTGACCGACCGCGGCGACGACTGGCGAGAGCACGCCTACGACACCATCAAGGGCAGCGACTACCTCGGCGACCAGGACGCCATTTCCATCATGTGCCAGGAGGCGGGCCAGGAAGTCATCAACATGGAGCACATGGGGGTGATCTTCAACCGCGACGAAGAGGGCAGGCTTGGTACCCGCGCCTTCGGCGGCCAGCGCAGAGAGCGCACCTTCTTCGTGTCCGACTTCACCGGCCAGGCGCTGCTGCACGTCCTGTACGAGCAGGTGCTCAAGGTCGGTGTGCGCATATACGAGGAGTGGTTCCTGCTGTCGCTCATCGTCGAGGACGGCGAGTGCTGCGGCGCAGTGGTGATGGAGATTCGCTCCGGCGAGGTCCACGTCATCAGGGCCAAGGCCGTGATAATGGCCTCGGGCGGCCTGGGAAGAGTGTTCGAGCCGAGCACCAACGCGCTCATCTGCACCGGCGACGGCATGGGCATCGCCTACCGCGCGGGGGCGCCGCTGATGGACATGGAGATGGTGCAGTATCATCCCACGACGCTCAAGGGCAGCGGCGTGCTGATTACCGAGGGCGCGCGCGGCGAGGGCGCCTATCTGCTCAACGCCAATGGCGAGCGTTTCATGGAGCGCTACGCACCCAACATGATGGAGCTCGCCTCCCGAGACGTGGTCTCGCGGTCTGAGCAGACCGAGATCAACGAGGGCCGCGGCGTAAACGGCTGCGTTCTGCTGGACGTAAGGCACCTCGGCGAACCGCTCATTCGCGAGCGCCTGTCGCAGATATTGGAGATAGCCCGCGACTTCGCCAACGTGGACCTCCTCAACGAGCCGATTCCGATCCAGCCCGGTATGCACTACCAGATGGGCGGCATCAAGACGGACGTGGACGGCCAGACCTACCTCCCCGGCCTGTACGCCGCGGGCGAATGCGCCAACGTGAGCGTGCACGGCGGGAACCGGCTCGGCGCGAACTCGCTGCTGGACACTCTGGTGTTCGGCCGACGGTCGGGCGAGCACGCCGCTGAGATGACGAAGAACAAGAGCCACAAGGCCATCACCGACAGGGCCGCCGAAAGCGACCGCGAGTACATCCAGGGCCTGCTCGACCACGACGACTCCGGCGACCTGTTCGGCAAGATCAGGATGGAGATGGGACAAGTGATGAACCGGTACCTGGCAGTGTACAGGGACCAGGAAGGCATGGAGTACGCCCTGTCCAAGGTCAGAGAGCTGCGGGAAAGCTACAGGCGCGTTCACGTGCCCGACAAGGGCAAGACCTTCAACACCAATCTGATGTTCACACTGGAACTCGGTCTGATGCTAGACTGCGCCGAGACGATTGCGCTGAGCGCAATCGAGCGCCAGGAAAGCCGGGGCGCCCACACCCGGACCGACATGCCAGACAGAGACGACGACAACTGGCTGAAGCACATCCTCGTCAAGAGCACGGACGACGGCCCTCAGCTCGACCACCTTTCCGTGGTCGTCACCGACTGGGAGCCACAGGTGCGGACCTATTAGGTCAGCCCAGCAGCGGAGAGGTGCGGCCCGCCGCTCGCACCCGAGTTAGAGGCACCAACACATGGAAGTAACCCTGAGCGTAAGAAGACTCAACCCGGACTCTTCGAACCCCACGCCCTTCTTCCAGGAGTACGCGCTGGACGTTGAGGAATCGGCTACCGTCCTGGACGGCCTCATCAGGATACGGGAGGAGATAGACGGCACGCTGTCTTTGCGCTGCTCCTGCCGAAGCGCCATCTGCGGCTCGTGCGCCATGCGCATCAACGGCGAGGCGGGCCTCGCCTGCAACACCAAGATAGTGGACTCCCTGCCACGCGGGGGCGGCCCTATCGTCGTGGAGCCTGCGGGCAATATGCAGGTCATCAAGGACCTGGTGGTGGACTTCCAGCCCTTCTGGGACAAGGTGCGGGCGGTGGAACCCTGGCTGCAGCACGGCGGCCCGGAACCGGAACAGGAGCACATAGTACCCAACGAGGACATGGTGCACCTGGCGGGAGTGATGGCCTGCATAATGTGCGGCGCCTGCGTATCCGACTGCACGGTGCTCGAGGTCGACTCCAACTTCCTGGGACCTGCCGCGCTCGCCAAGGCGTACCGTTTCGCCGGCGACCCTCGCGACGACGCGGACGAAGACCGCCTTGCCCACCTGAACGAATACGGCGGAATATGGGACTGCACCCGCTGCCTCAAGTGCGTCGAGGTGTGCCCCAAGGACGTCGCGCCGATGGACCGCATCATGGGGCTGCGTGACAAGGCTATGGAGGCGGGGTTCACCCAGTCTTACGGCGCGCGCCACGCCGCGGCGTTCACGGAACTTGTCGAACACAGCGGCACGCTCGACGAGTTGCGGCTGCCCTTGAAGACTTTCGGTTTGACCAACGTGAAAGAGATGCTTAAACTCGCCCCGGTGGGCCTGCGAGCCATGCGCGCGCGCAAGGTGCCCCCCCTGTTCCACAAGAGCATACCGGGCGTTGAGAACGTCAAGCGCATCTTCGAGAAAGTGGAGAACAAGCGATGAGGTACGCCCTCTTCCCCGGCTGCGTCTCGCGCGGCGCGTGCCGGGAGCTGTACGCGGCCACGATGGAGGTCTGCCGCAGGCTGGGCATCCAGGTCGACGTGGACATCATGAGCAGCGCGTCCTGCACCGGCGCGGGCGTGCTCCAGGAAAAGAACCAGCGGCTCGGCGACACGCTGAACGCGCGCAACTTCGCTCTCGCCGAGCGGGGCGGCCTGCCGCTGATGACCATCTGCAGCACCTGCCAGGGCGTCATGTCGCAGGCGAACGACAGGCTCACTTCGGACGATGAGTACCTCAGTTCCATAAACGCCGATCTCGCGGAGGAGGGCCTGGAGTACAGGGGCACCGTGGACCCGCGGCACCTGCTGTGGATAATCGTCGAAGACATCGGTGTGGACAACCTGCGCAGTATGGTCGTTCGACCCCTGACCGGCTTCAAGTTCGCGCCGTTCTACGGCTGCTACATCGTGCGGCCCAGGTCGGCGCTCGGCTTCGGCGAACACCCCGATCGTGAGGACTCGCTGGAGAGCGTGATAGAGGCGGTTGGCGCCGAGGTGGTGGACTACCCCGGCAAGACGCTGTGCTGCGGCTTTCCCATCCTGACCATCAACCAGCAGAACTCTCTGAACATGGTTGCCAATCACACCCTGGACGCCAAGGGCCGGGGCGCGGACGCGATGGTGACGCCCTGCCCGCTGTGCCACCTCAATCTGGACGGATACCAGCCGAACGCCGCATCGGGCGCCGGTAGGCCAATTGACCTCCCCGTGCTGCACCTTCCGCAGATGCTGGGGCTGGCGCTCGGAATAGATCCCAAGTCGATGAGGCTCAACAATCACATCGTCTCCACCAGAAAGCTGCTCTCGCAGGTTGCGCTCACGCCGTAGGCAGAGCGCGGAGACCCACACACAAGGTTTCAGATGTACAGGCAAGAAGAACCAGAAGTCAGCTTCGACCAGATAATGGAGCGCATCCGCTCCTTCTTCGGCCGCTTCAGGTTGGGCGGAGGCGGAGGCGCGTTCGCGCTGTTCATTTTCGGACTGTTCTTCGCCGCCCTGATTGGCTGGCTGGCGACCGGATTCTACACCGTCAGCCCCGGCCAGCAGGGGGCAGTTCGGCTCCTTGGCCGGTTTGTCGGTACCTCCGAGCCGGGGCTGCACTGGTTCTGGCCGTCCCCCGTGGGCACCCGCGACATCGTGGCCGTAGACGAGGTCCGCAGCCTCGAGGTCGGCGTCCGGGGCAATACCCCCGTGCTCGACGAGTCGCTGATGATAACAGGCGACGAGAACATCGTGGACGCGCAGCTCCAGGTGCAGTACGACATAACCGACATCGAGCGGTTCCTCTTCAGGGTGAAGGACCCCGCCGGCGTCACGATCAAGGACGCCGCTGAGACAGCCCTCAGACAGGTGGTGGGCGCGCGTATCATCGACGACGTGTTGACCACCGAGAAGGACCTGGTCCAGATAGAGACCCAGAACAAGCTCCAAGACCTGATGGACACGTACCAGACCGGTATACGAATCCGCGAAGTGAAGCTGCTGAACGTGAAACCTCCGGTGCAGGTGCAGGACGCTTTCGACGACGTTGTGAGAGCGCTCGAGGACAAGCAGCAGGCCATAAACCTGGCTGAGGCGTACCAGGCGGACGTTGTCCCGAAGGCGAGGGGTGAAGCTGCGAGGCTCACAGAGGAGGCCAACGCCTTCAAGGCCGAGCGCGTCAATCTCGCGACCGGTGAAGCCGATAAGTTCCGCTCCATTCTACGTGAGTTCAGGCTCTCCGAGGAAGTCACGCGGCAGAGGCTATATCTCGAGGCGATGGAAGAGGTCTTGCCCGGGGTGACGAAGTTCATCGTCGACAGCGAGAACAGCGGCAATCTGCTGCAATTCCTGCAGCTCAACGAACAGACCGCTCTACCGCCGGTAAGCTCGGGGGGCCCCTAGGGGAATATCATGCGCGCGCTTGCATTTCTGCTGATACTTGTCGTGGTCGTGGCGGCCGTGCTCGGGCCGCAGGCGCTGTTCGTCGTCGACGAGACGAAGGTCGCGGTGGTGACTCGATTCGGCGAGCCGCGTACTACCATCAAGAGGCCGGGGCTGTTCGCGAAGGTGCCGTTCGCCGAGACCGTAACCTACTTCGACAAGAGGCTGCTCAACTTCGACGCGCCCGCAGAACCGCTGCTCACAAAGGACAAGAAGACCCTGGTGATCGACGTGTACGCGCGCGGCAGGATCGTCGACCCGCTCACATTCTTCCGAACGCTATCTACGGAGTCCCGCGCCCAGGACCGCGTCATCGGCATAGTCGCCTCCGAGCTCCGCCGGGAAATCGCCAACGACAACCAGTCGGAGATCATCGAGGCGACCCGCGAAATCATTATGAATCGGGTACGCGACGCCGTCGCGCCCATCGTCCGGGAGTTCGGCATCGAAATCGTGGACGTGCGCATCAAGCGCGCCGACTTCCCCGAGGCCATCGCCGAGAGCATCTACCAGCGCATGAGGGCCGAACGCGCCCGCATCGCCAACCGCGACCGCGCCGAGGGCGAGGAGGAGAGCCTGCGCATCAGGGCGACCGCCGACAGGACCGCCGTCGAGATTCGCTCCGAAGCCCAGCGAAACGCCCAGATTATTCGCGGTGAGGCTGAAGCGGAGGCCATCTCCATTTTCGCCGAGGCCCTCGAGGAGGACCCCGAGTTCTACCGCTTCCAGCGCAGCCTGGAGGCCTACAAGAGGTTCCTGACCACCAACACCACCGTTGTGCTGCCCGCGGACAGCGACCTCTTCCACTTCCTCCAGTCACCCGAAGGGGTCGCCGCGGGGACGGACTCTCAGTAGGCCCGCGTTCTCCGGTCCGCGTTCGCGCGCTGGCCGGATTCGCGCACCAGGCTCTCGGTTGACTCCCAGGGACGACTTCCACACCGGACATTTCGCCGACGCCGACGCGCGCCACAGTGTCCACGTGCACGTCTTCGAGCAGTTCGAGAACGCCGTAAGCGTCTCTCACGTCGCCCCGGTAGCCCAACGAGCACTGGAGCTTGAGCGCCTGCCGCGGACGTGCTCTCTCAGCGTGGTCATAGCGGACGACGCCACCGTCTCCGAGCTCAACGCCACCTATCGCGGAATCGACGAAGTTACCGACGTGTTGTCCTTTGCGTTCGACAGCGAAGGGGAATACTATGGAGAGGGTGAGCCGCCGTTCGGGCAGGACGACTCCGGCGAGTTCGTAACGCCCGAGTCCGACACCGACGAACTGGGCGAGGTCATCGTCTCCTACCCGGAGACGCTCCGCCAGGCTGAGCGAGAGGAACGCGCCCCGGATGACGAGTTGGCCCACCTTGTGGCCCACGGCGTGCTCCACCTGCTGGGCTATGATCACATGAACGACGAGGACGAGGCGGCGATGAGGGCAAAAGAGATCCTCATCCTGGGAGAACACCCCGGCGATGAGTGAAGTCTTCTACAGGAAGTGGAGGCCAAAGACCTTCGGCGAGTTGGTGGGCCAGGAGGTGGCCACTCAGACGCTGCGCCGCGCCATCGCGCTCGGCAGGGTCTCGCACGCCTACCTGTTCTGCGGCCCGCGCGGCACGGGCAAGACCAGCGCGGCCCGCATACTGGCGAAGGCGGCCAACTGCCTCGCGCCGGACGGAGGCGAGCCAGACAACGCCTGCGCCCTGTGCGTTGCCACCAACGAGGGCCGCTCGCTGGACCTCGTGGAGATCGACGCCGCCAGCAATCGCGGCATCGACGACATCCGCAACCTCAGCGACAAGATTCACTTCACTCCGAACGAGTCCCGCTACAGGGTCTATATCATCGACGAAGTGCACATGCTCACCGAGCCGGCGTTCAACGCGCTGCTGAAGACCCTCGAGGAGCCTCCCGGTCACGCGATTTTCATACTGGCCACCACGGAGGCCCACAAGGTGCCGCTGACAATCGTGTCGCGCTGCCAGCGCTACGACTTCCGCCGCATCTCCGCGGACGACGTCACCGCCAAGCTCGCCGAGTTGTGCGTCGCCGAGCAGGTCGAGCACGACGACGAGGCGTTGATGCTGATAGCCCGCGCGGCAGGCGGCAGCCTGCGGGACGCCGAGAACCTGCTGGAGCAGGCGGTGGTGTCGTACAACGGCGTGCTGAACGGGGCGAGCCTGCGTGACATGCTGGAGATGGGCGGAGACGAGCACGCGCTGCGGCTCGTCGAGCACGTCGCGAGCGGAAACGTCAAGGACGGGCTGGCCCTCATCGACCAGTTCACGCGGGACGGCAGCGACCTGCGGCACCTGCTGGCGGGCGTCGTCGAGCACCTCCGGGGCGCGATGCTGTTGTCTGCGGTGGGCGAGGCGCCGCTGGGCTTCTCGGAAGAGACAACGGACAGGCTGAAGGCCGTGGCCGGCGGAGCGCCGCTCGAAAAGCTGGTCGCGGCGCTGAAGAGCTTCGGCAAGGCGGACCTCCGCCGCGACGCCTTCTCCCCGCTGCCGCTGGAGTTGGCGTTGGTGGAGTCCTGCACCGCGCCCGCGCCTCGCCCCGGCAGCCGCGCCGCCTGCCCCGGTGACGGCCGCGCCCGCGCCGCCGAGGCAACCCGCGCCCCAGCGGCCGTACTCGCCGCCAGCGCAGGCGCGCCCTGCGCCGCAGCCGAGACCCGCGCCGCGCCAGTCCGCGCCCACCGCCGCGCCGCGCGTGGACGTGAACTCGCCGGAGTACAGAAACATGGCCCCGGCCGCGAAACTGGAAACCCGGTGGCGGGAGGTGGTGCACTCCCTGCGCCACGTCGGCGAGACCTACAACCTGGCCGCGCTGCTGCGCGACTGCAAGGAGCGGGACATACAGGACGGCGTCATCACGCTGAAATTCGCTCACAGCTTTCTCATGGAACGCACCGAGCAGGAGCTTGGCAATCGCGCCAGCCGCAATGAGTTGCAGCAGGCGCTCTCTAAAGCATTGGACGATACATACGAAGTCAGGCTGGCAATGGCCGAGGGCGCGAACGGCGCGGTGAACCGGAGCGCCTCCAGCAGGAGCTACCTGGTCAGGGCCGCGCAACAGATGGGCGCGACGGTAACGAGCGAGCAGGAGGTCGAAACACCTTGATGAACCGAAGGATGATGAGACAGGCCCAACAGCTACAGCAGCGCATGGCGAAGCTCGAGCAGGAGTTGGAGTCCGAGACTGTCGAGGCCAGCGCGGGCGGCGGAATGGTTACCGTCGTGGTCACCGGCAAGCTGGCGGTGCAGTCCGTGACGATAGACCCCGAGGTCGTCTCGCCCGAAGACGTGGACATGCTTGAGGACCTGGTGCTCGCCGCCGTCAACGAGGGTCTGAGCAAGGCCCAGCAGCTCGCCGCCCAGAAGATGGGCGCCATCACCGGCGGCCTGAACATTCCGGGTCTCACCTAGTGCCGTACCCGGCGACCCCGTTTCACGAAACACAGGTTACGCCATGACTACAGACGGAGCGCCGGCGGCCGCGCCGGTAACCAGGCTGGTGGAGGAGTTCCACAAACTCCCCGGAATCGGCCCCAAGATGGCCAACCGGCTGACGTTCTACTTGATAAGAATGCCGGAAGAGGACGCTCGCTCGCTCGCCGACGCGATTATCGCGGTGAAGGAGCGCATCATCCTGTGCTCGCAGTGCTACAACATCGCCGACACCCAGCCCTGCGCCATCTGCTCCAACCCGAACCGCGACCGTTCGCGCATCTGCGTGGTGGAAGAGGCGCTGGACGTCGTCGCGCTCGAGCGCACCGGCTCCTATCGCGGCCTGTACCACGTGCTCCACGGCGTCATATCGCCAATGAACGGCGTTGGCCCCGACGACCTCCGCATCCGTCATCTACTCCCCAGGCTCGACAAGGAGTCCGTTCAGGAAGTCATACTGGCGACCAACCCCAACCTCGAAGGCGAGGCCACGTCGATGTACATCCAGCGCCTCATCGCTCCCCTGGTGCCGCGCGTGACCCGTCCCGCGAGGGGACTGCCCGTGGGCGGCGACCTGGAGTATGCCGACGTGCTGACGCTGGGCCGCGCCATCGAGGGGCGACAGGACTTCGCCTAGGGCGGTGCGTGGCCATCGACGTGCACCGGCCTCGTGTTCTCCACGGCGGAGTTCGTTCCAGTCTCATCTACCGACCCCGGAACGCTGATGCCGCGCTTTAGAACATACAGCACCGAAGCCATTGTGGTGAGGCAGACTTCCCTGGGCGAGACGGACCGCGTCCTCACGCTGTTCACTCCCCAGCTTGGCAAGCTGGGCGCCGTCGCAAAGGGTGTGCGACGCCCCGGCAGCAGGATGGGCGGACACCTGGAGCTGCTCAACCTCGTCCGGGTTTCGCTGGCGCAGGGAAGGACGCTGGACGTGATTACCGACGCCCACGCGGTCCAGATATTCCCGGGTGTCCGTGGCCAACTCCACTCGATTTCGCGGGCCATGTACGCCGCCGAGCTGGTCGATCGTTTCAGCATCGACCGGTCTCCCAGCCTGCCGGTCTACCGGCTGCTGCTGGAGGCGCTGACCCTGCTGGACGCCGGGCTTGAGGCGCCGGTGCTTCTGCGCCACTTCGAGCTGATGCTTCTCGAACACTCCGGATATCGCCCGGAGCTGTTCCGGTGCGTGGAGTGCCGCGCCGAGCTTCAGCCGTCGGGCCACGCCTTCAGCAACACGCTGGGGGGCGTGCTCTGCCCCGATTGCCGGACGGGCGCGGGCGACCCGCTCACGCAGGTGTCGTTGGAGGGCATGAAGGTGTTGCGATACCTCCAGCGCGCGCCGGAGCTCGGGACGTCCGCCAGACTCAGGGCGCCGGCGGGCGTCGCGGTGGAGTTGGAGCGCCTGTGCCGCCTGTACGTGCGGCACATTCTCGACCGCGAGCTCAAGAGCGCGGCCTTCGTCAACACCGTAACCGGCCTCCGGCCGCAGCCCGCGCGGGACCGCGGGGCGTAGCACACACTTCGCGGTAATGGCTCAGAGTCGATGGTACGAGCCTGAACAGCGCCTTCACCCCCATCCTAACCTTCCCCCATCAAGGGGGAAGGGACTTCTGGTAATCAAGAACTCTGAACAGTTACACTTCGCGTTGTCGGCTGAACGCGCGGCGTAGTATCATGTTAGGCGGCACTCCCGGCAGCACGCGCTCAGGCAGCGCGGCCGCCGGCCCTGTCAAGCCCCTGTAGCTCAGGCGGATAGAGCATCGGTTTCCTAAACCGAGTGCCCCGGTTCGAGTCCGGGCAGGGGTACCAGATAAGCCAAGCAGGCAGCGCCACGGTAACTGTTCAGAGTTGATGATACGAGCCTGGCTTTGAGGCGTCACCCCCATCCTAACCTTCCCCCTGCGAGGGGGAAGGGACTTTCTGGAATCACGAAGTCTGAGTAGATACGCGCCACGCTGCGGCGACTGCGCTGGCAGTTCAACGCCATCAGGTTGCGGGTGGCGGACCTCCGGTTCAGGGCGCCGGCGAGTCGCTGGAACGCATGCGGAATGCTCTCGTTGAAGATGCTGTACACCACCGGCACCACCAACAGCGTCAGCGCGGTGGAGCTCATCAGGCCGCCGATCACCACGGTCGCAAGCTCGGCGCCGATGATCCCGCCTTCTCCCGAAGGCGCGGCCGCCAGGGGCAGCAGCGCGAAGCTCGTGGTCAGCGCCGTCATCAGAATCGGGCGCAGCCGCACCCGTCCCCCGTTGATGAGGGCGTCGTAGACTCCCATGCCCTTCTCCCGTAGCTGCTCCACGAAAGCTATCAGCACGATGGCGTTGGTCACGACGATGCCGATGAGCAACAGAATGCCCATCATGGCGGGGAGACCCAGCGTGCGGCCGGTGATGACCAGCGCGGCGAGCGCCCCGATGAGCGCGAACGGAAGCGTGGTCACGATGACGAACGGGTTTCTGAGAGACCCCAGGCTGGCCACCATCACGAGGTACACCAGGACTATGCCCACGGCCATCGAGATGAAGATGGCCTGGAATCCCTCTTCGATGTCCCCGAATATGCCGCCGCTGGATACCGATACGCCCGCCGGCAGCGCCACCGCCGCGATACTCTCGTCCACCAGCCGGCCTACCGCCTGCGTATCCTCGGCCACGATGTCGCCCGTTATCGTGGCGGAGCGCAGCCCGTCCGTCCGGCTGATCGTGACAGGCCCCTCGCTGACGACGACCTCCGCGAGATCGCCAAGCGGGGCCGAGCCGAGCGGCCCGGTGATAGTGAGTCTCTCCAGCCCGCCAAACCCGCTTGCCGCGGCGCGGCTGCCGGACAGGACGACATCCGTAACCGCGTCGTCGATAGTTATCCGCGTGACGGTCTCGCCGACGAGGAACTGGCTGACCTGAAGCCCGACGTCCCTCGTGCTCAGTCCTATGCGCGCGGCCTGCGCCGGATCGACCTGGATGGAGGCCTCGTCGCGCGCCTGGGCCACGTTGCTGTCAAGGTTGATCACCTCATCGAGAGAACCAATCGAAGCCGTCAGCCTCCGGGTCACGTCCGCTATGTCGTCGTAGTTGGAGCCGGTGACGCTGATCTCCACGCCGCCTGTCGGAGGGCCGTCCTGCACCTCCTGTATCCTGACGGTTCTGCCCTCCTTGTCTTCGAGCCGGTTCCTGAGTACCTGATCGATGTCTTCCGGCGCATCTCTCTTCAGGTTTACAAGGATGCTGCCCCGGTTGAGTCCGCTCGGCCCGCCGCCGGAAGACAGGCTCGTGGCCCCTACCGTGGAGCTGTACACCTCGGCGACGCCCCGGACCTCCTCCTCTATCTCGATAACCTCGGCGAGAGTCCGGTCGGGCGGAGTGCCCGGCGGCATCCGCACGTCTATCTGCAGGTATCTGTCGCCGCCTGACGGGAACAGCGTCACCGGAATGAGGGCCGTCAGCCCCAGGCTCGCGATCGTGAGCGCCAGCGCCGACACCACCGTTATCGCCTTGTGGCGCAGCGTCCAGCGGATGATCGGGGTGTACAGCCGCTGCATCCAGGTTTCCTGCAAGAACACGTCGCTCTCGTCGTCGACTTCGTCGGGAAGGTCTCCGGGCCGCAGCAGGTAGGCGCCCAGCACCGGAACGGCGGTGAGCGCGACCAGCAGGGACGCCACCAAGGCGAAGCTGACCGTCAGCGCGAACGGCGCGAAGAATGCGCCGACCAGTCCCTGGATGAACGCCAGGGGCGCGAACACCACTATCGTCGTCATCGTGGATGCGAAGATGGCCGGCCCCACCTCGGCGGTGGCCTCCAGCGCCGCCCTCCACCGCTCGCGCCCGGCCTGGATGTGGCGGTACACGTTCTCCAGCACCACTATTGCGTCGTCCACCACGCGCCCGACCGAGATTGCGAGACCGCCCAGGGTCATGAAGTTCAGCGAAAGGTCCTGCCACGACAGCAGCAGCACGCCGGTGAACACGCTCAGCGGGATCGACATCGCGATTACGATGGTGGGGCGAAGCGTGTTGAACAGCCCGCGCAGGATCGTGGGCCTGAACGACACCATGAACGCGAACACGACGGTGACGGCGAACAGGAACCCGTACAAGGCCTCCTGGAGGAGCGTGTCTATCTGTCCCTGGATGCTGGGGCCCTGGTCGGAAACGATTATGATGTCCACGTCCGGCGGCAGCCCGCCCAGCCCGTCCAGCGCCTCCCGCACGGCGGTGGTGACGTCTATCGTGTTGGCCTCGGCCTCCTTGATGACGGAGACGCCCACGCTGGGTTTGCCGTTGGTGCGGGATATGCTCGCCGGCGCGGCCGCCCCAAGGCTCACGTCGGCGACGTCGCCGAGCAGGACCGGCCCGGAATCCGACACTCCAACGACGAGACCCCTGAGGTCGTCGAGGGAGTCGAGCGTGTGCGTCGTCTTGGCGAGCACCGCCTGCCTGCCGTCGAATATCGCGCCCGCGGGCAGGCTGACGTTGTTGTCTCTGAGCGCGGACGAGATTTCGAACATCGAGATCCCTTCCGCATCCATTCTGCCGGGGTCCGCGCTTATCTGCACCCGTCGCTCGACTTCTCCGGTCACGTCGACCTGGAGGACTCCGTCGACGTCGGACAGCGCGGGAAGAACGAGCGACTGGACGATACCCTGCAACTCCGCGGCGTCTCTGTCGGAGATGACGCTGAACTGTATGACGGGGAACTGGTCCGGATTGAACCGGCCAATCGACGGCTCCTCTATGCCGGGGACGAACGAGATGTCGTTCACAGCCGCCGAAACGTGCGCCTCGGCAGCCGCCATGTCCGTGCCGTACTCGAAGGTGGCCAGCACCAGGGAGTTGCCCTCGAAGGTGGTAGATTGTACGGACTCCAGCCCGTCCGCTCCCGATATGGCGCGCTCGATGGGCGCGGTAACGTCGCGCACGACGGCGTCCGGGTTCGCGGACGGATAGGCGGTCGTAACCGTAACGAGCGGGAACTCGATCTCCGGGAACAGTTCCACCCGCAGCGAGTTGTAGGCGACCACGCCCGCCGTAAGGACTAGGATTATGGCGAGGACCGTGACCGTCCGGTTTCGCACCGCCAAACCGGTGATGAATCTCATTTACTTCTCCCGTCTTTCGTTTGCGCTGAGAGTGTCTTACATTCTGGCCGTGCGCCCGGCCCAAATCAATAGAACGCCCGGAAGTCGAAAGGGTTAGGACGCGCCGGTTCCCGCCCCCGTTTTCGAGGGCACAGGCTGCGCCGGAAGGCGAAATCTGCTCATTTCTGCACCATTCCGCACAATCCATAGCTGGGAGTGTCGGCGGCTCTGCGCTATTCTGTAATGCCGGAGTGGGCAATTCAAGGCATAAGTGTAACGCCGGGTAGCAGAAGAGGGCAGGGGGTGGATGGGGGATCACCCTCGCAGTCACCCCCATCCTAACCCTACGGCAAGCTCAGGGCAGGCGCTCTCAACCCTCACCCTAACCCTCTCCCAGTCTTGGGAGAGGGGACTAATGCCTCGCGTGGGCGGGTTTGAAGCCCGCCCCTACCGTAGGCGATAATAGCACGGATGTGCGTTTATTTCAAGAGGGATGGCGAAAACGTAACCTTTCAGAGTCGATGGTACGAGCCTGAACAGCGCCTTCACCCCCATCCTAGCCTTCCCCCATCAAGGGGGAAGGGACAATTCGGAAGGCTTATGCCTTAAACATACCCCTGTCAGCCCATCAAGGGGGAAGGGACTTTGGCGCGCTCATCCCGACCTTTCCCCATCAAGGGGGAAGGGACTTTCTGGAATCACGAAGTCTGAGCAGTTACTCGAAAACGCCCGGATGAGGGCGGAATCGTGGGAAGAAATGGCGCAGACGTGTGGACGTGGCTGAGCGTGGGTGGCGCGCGTGGATGTCAGGGCCGTGAGCGGATAGCGCGGAAAAGTGACGCTTTTTTCGGGGTGTGGGGGCGGCTCAACCGCCGGACGACTTCAGCGCCATCGGCAGTCCGGCGGCCATGAAGTAAACGTCGTCCGCCGCCGCGGCCACGAGCTGGTTCACCCGCCCCAGCTCGTCGGCGAAGATGCGGCCCAGCCGCGTAGGGGGCACCACGCCGAGTCCGACTTCGTTGCTCACGACGACCCACGACGCGCTGCCCCGGCGGTACACGTCCAGCAGCCACTCCGCCTCCGTGAGTATCCCCGCGCGCGACGAGTCGACGTCGGTGGTCCTGAGAAGCAGGTTGCTCACCCAGAGCGTCAGGCAGTCCAGCAGCACCGTATCGTATCTGTTGGCTACGCCGGACAGCGCCCCGACCAAGTCGACCGGCTCCTCCAGCGTGTCCCAGTCCGCAGGCCGGTCCCGCCTGTGGGCGGCTATGCGTGCCGCCATGTCCGGGTCGCCCGCCTCGGCTGTGGCTACGAACAGCACGCGCCCGCCTTCAGACGCGAGTTGCTGGGCGTAGCTGCTCTTGCCCGCCCTCACGCCTCCGAGCACCAGCGTCAGCCGCTTGCTCACAGTCCTGCTCCTCGTCTTGGATGGGCGCGGCCCCCACGGGCGCACTCTACCACAGTGGAGTTCCGTACACCCTGGGCGCCAGCGTGAAGAGGGCTACGCCCAGCAGCAGCACCGCCACTTCCGTCACCTCGTTCACCGCGCCGTATGCGTCGCCGGTCATGCCTCCCAGCATACCCGAAATCCACCGGCCGAGTCCGAGCGAGACGACCATCGCCGCCCCGACCAGCGCCAGCCCCGCGTACCCAAGCACCGCAACGCTTGCCGCCAGTGCGACGGCAGAACCGAACGGCACGTGCCAGCGGGCCGCCCCGTCTTGAAAGGCCGTGCCGATTCCCTGCTCTCGAACGTATGCGAACGCGGCCATCGTCGCTAGCATTCCCAGCCGCGAGAGGCACGGGAACACGAACAGCAGGCCGGGCCGGATTTCGTCCTGTATCCCGTAGAGCAGCGACCACTTGAGCAGGATGAGGCCCGCGCCGCCGGCCACGGCGAACGCGCCCACGTGGGTGTCGCGCAGTATCTCCAGTCGTCTCTTGCGGGAGAATCCCCCGAACAGCCCGTCGCAGCAGTCCAGAAAGCCCTCGACGTGTATGGCCCGCGTCAGCGCCAGCAGCGCCGCGACCAGCAGCGCGCCGACCACGGGCGCGGGCAGGGCGAGCCGGGCCGCGTAGTCCAGGCCCGCCAGCGTGCCACCCAGCGCGAGGCCCACTATCGGAAAGTAGGCCCGCGCACGCCCTATCTCGGTGGCGTCGCGGGGCGCGACCGGCAGGATGGTCAGGAATCCGAACGCCGCCCGTAGATCCTTCACGCCGGTTGTGCGCCCCCGTCTTCCGGCTCCCTGTCCGAAACGCCCGCCTCCGCAAAGGTCGCCATGTCGGCCAGGCACGCCGCCGCCGCTTCGACCAGTCCCATCGCCAGCACCGCGCCGGTGCCCTCGCCCAGCCTCATTTCGAGGTCCAGCAGCGGGTCTAGCCCCAGGTGCGACAGGACGATGCGATGGCCCGCCTCCGCCGACACGTGGCCCGCCACCATGTAGTCTCGCGCGTGAGGCGAAAGGCTGTGCGCGATGAGCGCGGCGGCGCCGGAGATGAACCCGTCGAGCACCACAACCCTGCGCTCGCGCGCCGCGCCGAGCACAACGCCAGTGAGCACGCCTATCTCGAAGCCGCCCACCTTCGCCAGCACGTCCAGCCCGTCCGCGGGGTCTGGCCGGTTGACGGCCAGCGCGCGCTCGACAACGCCGATCTTACGCCGCATCTCGTTGTCGTTCCGTCCGGTGCCGCGGCCCGTCGTCTCGCTCGGCGGCCTGCCGGTGATCGCCGCCGTGATAGCGCTCGACGCCGTGGTGTTGCCGATTCCCATGTCGCCGGTTCCGATTACGTCGGCGCCGCCCTCCGCCGCCGCCGTAGCTATCCGCACGCCCGCGACCACGCACGCCTCGGCCTGCTCGCGGCTCATGGCCGGGCCGCGCGATATGTCGGCAGTGCCCCGGCCCGCGCTCGCGGATCGCAGGCCGGGATGGTCGGGCAGCGGCGCGGCCACGCCGGCATCCACGATGACCAGCTCCACGCCCGCCCTTTTCGCCATCACGCTCACCGCCGCGCCGCCCGACAGGAAGTTGAGCACCATCTGCGCGGTGACCTCCTGAGGGTAACCCGTGACGCCCTGCGCCACCACGCCGTGGTCTGCGGCGGCCACGACCAGCGTCTTGCCGCGCGGCCTGGGTCGCGGCGTGCGGAAGACGCCCGCCAGTTGGATGGACAACTCCTCCAGCCTGCCCAGGCTGCCGGGCGGCTTGGTGAGGCTACTCTGCCTCAGCTCGGCGGCTTCCATGGCTCCAGCGTCCGCCGGCTCTATTTCCGCAACCACCTGTTCGACGTTCATGGCTAGAACTCTATGCCCTGCTGTGCCCTGATTCCCTGTTCCTGGTAGGGATGCTTTATCAGCTTCATCTCGGTCACCAGGTCGGCGTAGTCTATCAGCTCCTGGGGCGCGTACCGACCCGTGATGATGACGTGCATCGTGTCGGGCCGCCGCTTCAGGGTGTCGACCACGTCGGCCACGTCAACCCAGCCGTAGTGCATGGCGTAGGTGAACTCGTCGAGCACCACGATCTCCTCGTCGCCTTCCAGGATGGCGTTCTTGCACCGCTCCCACTGCTCCACGCCGAGGGCGGCAGTCCTGTCCATGTCCTTGGAAAGCCAGGTGAAGCCGTCGCCCAGTCCCTCGATGGGGATGCCCAGCCTGTCCGCCGCCCGGTGCTCGCCGAAGCGTGCGCCGGTGTGCTTGATGAACTGGAACATCCTGATGCGAAAGTCCCTGCCCCAGGCGCGGAAGATGACGCCCAGCGCCGCCGTTGTCTTGCCTTTGCCCTCGCCCGTGTTGACGATTACCAGCCCGTTGCGGACTCGCTGGAACTTGGTAAGCTCCGCGCCCTGTTCTTCTCGCTCCGATTCGCTCACTCTTTACCTCCCGCGTAAACCGTATGTCCCGCGCTGCTTGTGGCTCCACGCGCTTCCGGTAAGACGCTCCGGCCCTTTCCGCTGCCGTTCGAGGAATTCCCGTCAGCAGGCCCTATGAGGCTGATGGCCAGTGCGCCGGTTATCGGGTCCCGGTACACCGCCGACTTCACCCCAAATGCCGACTCTATCGTATCAGGCGACAGCACTTCGGCAGGAGTCCCCTCGGCGAGCACGCGCCCGTGTCGCAGCAGCACCAGCCGGTCGCAGTAGCGCGCCGCCAGGTTCAGGTCGTGGATGGCGGCGATGGCCGCAAGCCCGCCGTCGACGAGCTCCCGCACCAGGTCCAGCACCTTGAGCTGGTGAAGCACGTCCAGGTTGGAGGTTGGCTCGTCCAGCAGCAGGATGCGCGGCTGCTGCGCCAGCGCGCGCGATACGAACACGCGCTGGCGCTCGCCGCCGGACAGCGTGTCCAGCGTGCGTTCGTCGAACTGCTCTGTCTCCGTCATCCGCATGGCGTCCCGGGCTATGCGCTGATCGTCACTGCCTTCTATCTGAAAGCGGCCCAGGTGCGGGTATCTCCCCATGAGCACCAGCTCGATGGCCGTGAAGCCGTGGGTGTAAGGCGCGATCTGCGGCACGAGGGCGAGCCGCGTCGCCACCTCCCTGGACGAGAGGGTCTCGATGTCCGCGCCTTCCAGCCGCACCACACCGTCGGCGTGTCCCAGGGTGCCCGATATAGTTCGCAGCAGCGTGGACTTCCCGGCGCCGTTGGGACCTATCAGCCCGACGAGCTCGCCCCGGCCTGCGCCCAGGGTCACGCTATGGAGCAGCCTCTTTCCCTCGATTTCGTAGCCGACCCCCCTCGCGTCAATCGTCCGCGGTCGTCCGTTCATCACGGCGCCTCCGGCAGGCTGAAGGTGGCGGCCGGGGGTTCGGGGAAGACCCCCGGCCACAGTATGCGCGCCAGGTCCTCGGCGCCCCTTATGTTCCAGTAGGACAGCGTGGTGAAGTGCTTGCTCTCGACCACGTGTATCCGCTCGTCGGCGATTGCCGGAATTTCGGCGAGAGCCTCATTGTCGTACATGCTCTGTCGGAACTCCTCCGCGCCGAACTCGAGTGGCTGGGCGATGATGATGACTTCGGGATTCATGGCGATGACGCCCTCCAGGCTGGTCGTCTGGTTGCCGTCGATGCCCGCCTCCTCCGCCGCGTTGATGCCGCCCGCGGCCACTATCACTCCGCCCTCGGTGGAGTTGCCGCCCGCTACCCACAGCTTGTCCGAGTACTGCGTGAGCGCGAGCACGCGGGGTCGTGGCTCCGCCGCGCCCGTTACGGCGACGAGGCTATCATACCGGTCTTGCACCTCCGCCGCGAACTCCAGGGCGCGCTCCACCTCGCCGAAAATGTACCCCATCAACAGGATGCTTTGGATCCGCGCCTCGGGGTCGTGTTTCAGCTCGGTCTGCACCACCGGAATTCCCGTCTTAGAGAGCGCCTCGATCGCCTCCGCCGGGAAGAACGGGCTGGTGACGACCACGTCCGGCCCCTGGGCGACTATAGTCTCCGGGTCCCGCGAAATCTCGGCGATGTCCTGCACCAGCGACGCGACGTTGGAATAGGTAGAGTTCTTCGTCGGGCTTCCCACTCCCACCAGGCGGCTCCGGGGCACGAGCGCGAGCGTCATCTCGTCGTGTCCCACGGACGCGGTGATGATTCGCAGAGGCTTGGCCGGTATGCTCACGAGTCCGTTCAGCCCCTCGACTTCGCGCGGCCAGCCATTGTTGTCCGGGTCGATGATGCCCCGCACACCCTCGAGCGGGTTCGACTCCGGGGTGGGCGACGGCGCCGGCGTCGCTGTCGGCGCGGGCGCTGCCGTGGGGACAGGCGCCGCTGTGGGAGCAGGGGTCGCCGTGGGCACCGGCGCGGCGGTCGGGGCCGCGGTCGGCACGGCGGTTGGCGCGGTCGTGGGGGCAGCCGGGGCCGCGGTGGGCGCCGGCGATTCCGACGAACACGCCGCCAGCGCAAGCGCGAGCAGCAGGGCCAGCGGGATGGCGAGGGTGCGTAGCTTTCCGATTGTCATCTCTTCTCCTCTCGATGGACGGGACTCACAGCGAATAGACCTGGCGTTTGTTTTTGATGAGCAGGAAGATGAAGAACGGCGCGCCGACGAACGCGGTCAGAACGCCGACGCGAAACTCGGCGGGCTGGATGATGGTCCTCGCCACGGTGTCGGCGATTATGACGAACAGGGCGCCCCCCGCCGCGCTCATCGGAACCAGCACGCGGTGGTCCGGCCCCAGCAGCAGCCGCAGCACGTGCGGCGTTACCAGTCCCACGAACGCTATCGTGCCGCTCACCGCCACAGCCGCGCCGGTCGCCAGCGCCGCCGCCGCCAGAAGCACAGGCCGCGCGGCTCCCACACGCACCCCCATCGACCTCGCCTCGTCGTCGCCGAGCATGAGCAGGTTCAGGTCGCGCGACATCAGCAGCACAACCGCTACGCCGCCGAAGATGAGCGGCGCCGAGATGCGGACGTGTTCCCAGGAGCGGGAGTCCAGCCCGCCCGCGAGCCAGAACAGTATCTCCCGCAGCGCCTCGTTGTCCGGCAGAATGATGATTATCGCCGAGACTATGGCGCCCAGGAAGGCGTTGACGGCCACCCCGGCGAGCAGCAGCGTGGCCATGGAGAATCGCCCGCCCACGGCCGCGATGCCGTACACGAGGAACGTGGCCGCGATAGCGCCCACGAATGCGAAGGTGGGAAGCGCGAGGAAGAACAGGCCTGCCATCCCGGTTGCGATGGCCACCACCGCGCCGACTGCGCCGCCCGCCGACACGCCGATGATCCCGGGGTCGGCCATCGGGTTGCGGAACAGCCCCTGCATGGTGGCTCCGGCGACTCCCAGCGCGGCGCCGACCGAGGCCCCAACCACTATCCTGGGCAGCCTTATCTGCTCGATTACGAGCTGTTCGGTGCGCCCGAAACCGGCCATGTCCAGGCCCAGCATGGACAGCACGATGGCGGCCACGTGTCCGGCGGGTATGTTGACCGGCCCCATGCTCAGCGAGACCAGCGACGCCGCCAGAATCAGCAGGCCGAGGGCGGCGGAGCCTGCCGCGAGTCGCGCGGCAACGCCCGACCTGCGGTATCCGCGCAGCGTGGCGAGCCCAGCGACCTTCGACAACAAAACACCTCCGGCGGTTCTCCGCTGGAGGTGTCGGTTTCGCTCCGGCCTGTGCTGGTGCGCTCGGGCCGGGGGGCCCTCTCTTCTGCGGAGAGTGGTTACCCCCCGTGTCAGGCAGGTCTCCTGGCTTGCGGGTGAATCTCGGTCGCCGTGCCCTTCCCAATCGCGATCGCTCGGTAGTGGGCATCGGCGCAGAATCCCGCTTACAGTGGCGCTACCGCGGCGGCTTCTCACCGCCTTCCCTATTCTCCCCAAGTGGGGCACCTGTACGGGCAGTTGCTGTATGTTTGTGGTGCGGCGAATGGTATGCCGTCGGCGGGGCCATGTCAATAGGCGCGGCTTGACCCCTGGTGGGCACCCTGATAGACTCGTGCCGACTCAAGACGAAAGGCAAGCGATTCAGGAGGATTCATAGCGGAGTTCGTTATCGACGATCCGCGCCGGCTTTATGCGAAAACTCCGCAAAAGACCAATGCTGAAACGCCGCCGCCTGGCCGCCGCGCCAACGAGCGGCCGCCGACGCCACGTCCTACCCTGCGAACCTTAGCCTCTTCACCCAACACGTCGGGACACTGAGTCCCATCCCCGGTTCCCCAACTTCCCGCTCTGCCCTCCGCACTATTCGCCACCGTTCTAAAGGCGCGTCATGGCGTTTGCCGACAGCGCGGCGTGGGAAGAATCGACCGCTCCCAGTCGCCAAGCGCGATCCGTGCTTCAAGCCAGACCACCGTGTTGCCGCGCCCTGACGCGCGCCGACGCCAGGCCGTGGGAGCGCAGCCCCTGAACCCGACAACCGAACGTCGCGCTCCGGCGCGTAACAACCAAAGAGGTGACCTAATGAACGCGAATCTGGCTTCAACCGTCAAGACAAGCCCCGAATGGGTGAACGAGCTGAGCCGCCAGTACTGGAACTCGGCCATCGTGAGGGCCGGCATCAACCTGAACGTGTTCTCCCTACTCGAGGAGGAGGCGTTGAGCTCGGAGCAGGTCGCGGAACGCCTCGAAGCGGCGCCGCGATTCGTGGACGCCTTCCTGGAGGCGAGCGTGGCGCTCGGGCTGCTCGAGAAGGTGGGGGAGGACAGGTACTCGACCTCGCCGGAGTCTGCCGCCCATCTCGTGCCGGGCAAGCAGGGCTACGTCGGCGACCTCGTGCTCCACATTACCAACTACTGGGATAGCTGGGGCAACCTCGACACCCTAATCACGGAGGGCAGAACCGAGCTTCCCTTCGAAAACGGCTTCACCGACGTGCCCACCTACTGGACCGACTACATGAACGGCCAGCACAACCGGGCCGTCGCCGGACAGGGCGAAAACCTGGTGAGAAGCGTGGACCTGCGAGGCAGGAAGAAGTTGCTGGACCTCGGCGGAGGGGCCGGCAGCTACAGCATCGCCCTCTGCCAGCACAACCCGGAGCTGACCGCCTACGTCGTGGATGCGAAAGAGCCGCTGGAGATCGCAGCGGAACAGATAGCCGAGAGCGACCTGGAGGGCCGCGTCATTCCTGTGGAGGGCGACTTCGACGAGGTGGAGCTCGGCAACGACAGCGACGTGGTGCTCATATCCGGCGTCGTGCTCATCAAGTCCGAACGGGAGTGCCGCCGCGTGTTCCAACGCGCCTACGACGCGCTCGTGCCGGGCGGCATGGTCATCGTTCAGGACTTCATGCGTCTGGACTTCAGCCCCGAGCGCAGCTTCATGGACACCATGATGGACCTGTACGTGCTGATAGCGTTCAGCCCGGGAGCGGGCGACCGCTACGGGGAAGAGTACGTCTCCTGGCTGTCCGACACCGGCTTCACCAACATCGACAAGACGGCCCTGCCAACGCAACTGGCCATCATCACGGCGGAGAAGCCATAGTCCCTAACTCTGAACGGCCGCGGAAGAACACCGATGCTGACAACCACGTTTACCGAGCTGCTGGGCCTGAGCTACCCAGTTATGTCCGCGCCCATGAGCAACCACAGCGGCGGCGAGTTGGCGGCGGCTGTCTCGGCCGTGGGCGGGCTGGGCACGTTCGGCGGCACCAACGGTTTCGGCCCCGGCTGGCTGCGGCAGCAGATTGCGCTCGTGCGCTCTCGTACCGACCGGCCCTTCGGCGTGGGGTTCATCACCCACCTCATCGGCGCCGACCCGACCAACTTCGAGATCGCGTTGGAGGAGAAGGTCCCAGTCGTCATCTTCTCGTTTTCCGACCCGGAGCCCTGGCTGGGACGTGCCAGAGACGCGGGCGCGCTCACCATCTGCCAAGTGCAGTCGGCGGAGCTTGCGGAGCTTGCGATACGCGCCGGCGCCGACGTGCTGCTCGCGCAGGGCAACGAGGCCGGCGGTCACACCGGCCAGGTGAACCTGCTCCCGCTGCTGGTGAGCCTCGTCGAGCGATACCCCGACGTGCCGGTGCTGGCCGCGGGCGGCATCACATCGGGCAGGGCGCTCGCTGGCGTGCTGGCCGCGGGCGCGCAGGGGGCGTCACTGGGCACGGCCATGGTGGCGACGCGCGAGGCAGTGGAGGTGCCGGACTCGTTCAAGGAGCGGATTGTCGCGTCCGACGGTCAGGACACCGCCTACACGCGGCTATACGACCTGCTGGGCGATTCGGCCTGGCCGGAAGGGATTGCCGGGCGCGTGTACCGCAACCGACTGGTGCGCGAGTGGGACGGCCGGGACGCGGAAATCCTGGCGCACCGGGAGGAGCTGGCGTCCGACGTCGCATACGGTCGGGCGCGAGAGGACCCCGAAATGTCATCGGTGTACTTCGGACAGGGCGCGGGGCGTGTCGCCGCCGTCCGCCACGCCGCGGACGTGCTGCGCGAGATGTGCGACGACGCGGAGCGCATCATCCGGGAGTTGGGCGGCAGGTTCGGTAACCGGCCTATCTGAGCGTGACGCAATGAGCCTGTCCGACAGCCCGGGCATCACCCCCATCCTAACCCTTCGGCAAGCTCAGGGCAGGCTCTTCCCCCTGCGAGGGGGGAGGGACTCATCGGATAGGCGCTAAGCGTAGACCTCCAGCACCAGTTCCTTGCACCGGTCGCCGTTGAGATTCGTCTGGTCCTGCGGGCACGCCGACACCACCGCTATCAGGTCTTCCATGGCGCGCAGCAGCACGTAGTCGCCGGGTTTGGCCATCGACTCACGGGTGTCGCGGGTTCCCTGCAGGTCCGCTATCGGCGTGTTCTGGAACAGGTTGACCGGGTCGGGATAGCCCGGCGGCGAATATCCAAGCTCCCTCAGCGCCCCGTTCAGGTTCTCCCGGCAGCTGGGATGGCCCTCGATGCCGAAGTCTTCCGCGTAGCGCAGCGTGTCGCACGCCGGGGCGAGCAGATCGTGGACGCCGACCGTGTCCTCCTCCAGGATGAACAGCGGCTTGCGCCTGATGCTGAAGAGCGGCTGCCCCACCTCCAGCGCGAACTTGCCGAGCTTGCTTCGCGTCTGGCTGGGCGAGAGCGTCTCGTCCAGCGAGTCCTGCATGAAGGCGAACAGGTCGCCCACCTGCGGCCCCTGCTCCGCGATGACCTTCAGCCGCTGGCCCTTCTGTACCAGCACTCCCTTGCCGGACTGCACCGGAACGATTACGCGGTTGATCGGCTTGTCGTTGGTAGCCATGCTCTACCTCCTTACAGGTCGCCTACGTCGAACACCTTCGGGCCGATTATCCCCAGGATGAACTGTGGGGCCAGCATGTTGGAGCGATCGGTCGGGTCCAGTCGCGGGGACGTCTCGCAGAAGTCCATCGACCCTATCGGGAACTTCGACAACTCCCACAGCATTCGCAACGCCGTCATTGGGGTAATCGCCGCGAACACCGGCGAGCCGGTCCCGGGCGAAAACCCGGAGTCCACCACGTCGATGTCCATGCTCAGGTAGATGTAGTCGCAGCCGTCTATCGCAAGCTCGCCCGCACGCCGCGCCACCTCCACCGGCCCCATCTCCTGCACGTCCAGTCCCGTGAACACCGTCGCCCCGTTGCGCTTGATGGTGTCCGCCTGCTCCGCGTTCACGTAGCCGTCGATGCCAATCCACACCATGTTCTTGGGAGACACGACCTCTATCTCCGAGATGCGGCGGGCGTTGGTGCCATTGCTGTACTTTCCGAACAACGGCGTAATGTCGGTGAAGTCCAAGTGTCCGTCGATGTGTATGTAGCCCACCTTCACGTTGGGGTTGATCTCCGCGACCGCCCGCGTGAATCCCAGGCAGGACGGATAGCCCACGAAGTGGTCGCCGCCCAGGCACACGGAGAAGCCGCCGCGCTTCACCACCTCGTACACGCCGCCGGCCATGCCCTCCACGGCCCTGTCCACGTCGGTCGGGTACGAGTTGTAGTCGCCCACGTCCACCAGCTTGTTCTCGGCGGGAAGGCTGATCCGGTTGCCGGACCCGACGTGTATCAGCCCGTCGTCGCCCGCGGGCCGCAGCCTGTCCGCCAGCACCCGCGAGCCCTCGCGGATTCCGCGAGGCCCGTACCGCGCGCCGGCCCGGTGCCCGTGCGTGGAGTCGTGCGGCGCGCCGCCTATGGCGACCATGCCGGGCTTGATGTCGTCGAAGCTCGCCTGCGGAGACTTCAAGAACGTCGTGGCCCCGGAGTACCAGGGGAGTGCCTGTTCCGTGCTCATGGCTTATCCTCCTCGCAGGGGCGTCACGTCGAATATCTTGGGGCCGATGATTCCCAACAGAAGCTCGGTCGCCGTCATTATCGAACGCTCGGACGTGTCGATCCTCGGAGCTATCTCCACTATGTCCATCGCCGCGATGGGATACTTCCGCACCTCGTGCAGCATCTGTAGGCATATCTGCGGCGTGATGGCGTCGTTCACCACCGAGCCGGTGGCCGGGAAGAAGCCCGTGTCGATGAAGTCGATGTCCAGCGTCATGTAGATGAAGTCCGTCCCGTCCGCCGCGTGCTCCGCCGCCTGGCGCGCTATCTCCACCGGCCCCTGCTCGTGCACGTCCAGCGCCGTGAACACCCTGCCCCCGTTTCTCTCGATGAGCGTTATCTGGTCCTCGTCCACCCAGCCGTGTATGCCAATCCAGGCCATGTTCGGGTGGGAGATTACGTCAATCTCGGAGATGCGCCGCGCGTTCGACCCCTGGTTGTATCTGCCCCACACCGGGTTGACGTCGCCGTAGTCCAGGTGGCCGTCGAAGTGGATGTAACCTATCTTAACGTTGGGGTTCGCTTCCGCCGCCGCCCGCGTGTAGCCCAGGCACGACGGATAGCTGATGTAGTGGTCGCCGCCCATGCACACCGAGAAGCCGCCGCGCCGCACCACCTCGGCCACGCCTCCCGAGATTCCCCCTATCGACTTCACCACGTCGGTGGGATAGACGTTGTAGTCACCCACGTCCGCGAGCCTGCTCTCAGAGGGGAGCGTCAGCCTGACGCCGGTGTTCAGGTCCAGGAGGCCGCCGTCCGCAGAGTTCTCGATCCTCTCGGTGAACGCCAGCGACCCCTCGCGGATGCCCCTGGGGCCCATGCGCGTCCCGAAGCGGCTCGCGTGGGTGCTGTCGTGCGGCGCGCCGCCCACGACCACCATGCCCGGAGTCACCTCATCCAGGCCCACCAGCGGCGACTTCAGGAAGGTCTGCGCCCCCGAGAACCAGGGCAGGGTTTGGGTTGTGGCCATTGCTCACCCCCATCCTAACCTTCCCCCTGCGAGGGGGAAGGGATTTCTTGGTAGGGTTAAACTTCCCGCGAGAGGGAAGGGGTTTTGGGTAGGGCTGCGCTCAGGGTGACAGTATGGGACAACAGAAAGGCGCTGGTTACGCCGTGCCCATGATGCGGGGATAGATGAACCTGAGAATCAGGTGAACGCCGAACCGCTGGCCCGTCTTCCCCAGCCCGTCGATCTCGATGATGGGATTCAGGCCGCAGAGGTCCAGCGCCCCGACCTTGGTGTGGGTCAGCACGTCCATCGCCTCCCACAGGTCGATGTTCCGCATCCCGTCGAACGACGGCGCCGCTGTGCCCGCCACGTATCCCCCGTCCAGCACGTCCATGTCCACGCTCAGGTAGATAGAGTCGCAGCCGTCCCCCGCTATCTCCGCCGCCTGCCGCGCCACCGCCTCGATCCCCTGGCTGCGCACGTCCGCCAGCGTGAACACGTTCAGGCCGCGCTCACGCGCCATCTCCCACTGCTCGGTGCGGATGTAGCCGTTCGTGCCCACCCACACCATGTTCCGGGCCTCGGCCATGCCGCCGTCCAGGATGCGGCGCGCCGTCGCTCCCCGCCACACCCTTCCCCACGCCGGATCCTCGTCCCCCAGGTCGAGCTGGCTAGAGAACTGGATGTAGCCTATCTTCGAACCGCCCCGCTCCAGCACCGCGTCCTTGAAACCCTGCACCAGCGGGAACGTGATGTAGTGGTCGCCGCCCATGATGACCGGAAGCGCGCCGGTGCGCGCGACCTGGTACATCGACTCCCGCAGCGAGGCCTGGTTCTTCTCCCACTCGATGGCGTAAACCTCGAAGTCGCCGAGGTCCTTGAGGCTCTCGCGCACGCGCTCCGGCCTGACCCGCTCCCTGCTGTTTATCTCCACCGCTCCGGAGTCCCGACTCTCCATGTGCGGCGCGTAGTAGTTGGACGTCTCCCGGTACGCGCGCGGAGCGAACCTCGCGCCGATGCGCGACGTGGTGGACATGTCGTAGGGCACGCCGACCACCGCGACGTGGCCTTCCGCCAGGTCCGCCGTGGTGGAGGCCTGCGCCCTCACGAAGGTGAGTATGCCCGCCGTTCGTGGTAGCGGATCGCTTCTAAGCGGCATAACGCCTTTCCCCCTCACCTCAGTCCTCTCCCTCGAGGGAGAGGAGGATTATTGGAGATCGTCTCTTACAGGACGTCGAACACCTTTGGCGTGACCAGGCGTATGAGCGACTCCGCCGCCATCCTGGACGTGCGGTCGGATGGGTCCAGCGCCGGCGAGTTCTCGACAAGGTCCATCGCGCCGATCGGGTACTTCGCCAGCTCGTCCAGTATCTTCAGCAGGTCCATCGCGGTCAGCGCGCCCATCGTCACGGAACCGGTCCCATTGGAGAACCCGGCGTCTATCACGTCGATGTCGAAGCTCATGTAGATGACGTCGCACCCCTTGAGCGCCAGGTCGCCTGCCCGCTTCCCGACCTCCGCCGGCCCCATCTCGTGGATGTCCTCGCTCGTGAAGATGGTGCCCCCGTTCCTGCGTATCGGCTCCACCTCGTTCAGGCTGCACGGCCCCTGTATGCCGATCCAGACCATGCTGCTGGGGTCCATCACGTCGATTTCGGATATGCGCCGCGCGTTGGTGCCGTTGTTGTACCTGCCGTTGAGCGGGTGCTCGTCGGCGAAGTCCAGGTGGCCGTCGATGTGGATGTATCCCACCTTCACCCGCGGGTTGGCCTCCGCCGCGGCCCGGCAGAAGCCCAGGCACGAGGGATAGCCCACGTAGTGGTCGCCGCCAAGGCACACCGACCAGCCGCCGCGCCTCACCACCTCCGCCACGCCGCCGGCCATGCCCTCCGTCGCCTTCATCACGTCCGTCGGGTAGCTGTTCAGGTCGCCGATGTCCAGCAGCCGGGACTCCTCCGGCAGCGCCAGCCGCTTCCCGGTGGCGATGTCCAGGAAGCCGTCCGACGACGCGTTTCGCATCTTGTCGAAGATGGGCAGCGAACCTTCCCGGACGCCCTTGGGGCCGAGCCGCTCGTTGAACCGCTCACGCATGGCGTGCGGAGCGCCGCTTATGACGACGTTGCCGGGCCGGATGTCCTCGAAGTCTCCCAGCGGAGCGCGCATGAACGTCGCCGGCCCCGCGAACCAGGGCATATTCTCTGCGGTAGTCATTTCAGCACCTTCCTCGGACCGTCGACGCCATGCGTTGCCTGTAGGGGCAACCCTCGTGATTGCCCTGGCGTGTGATGGCAAAAGCAACGCCGCGCCCATCCAGGGCGCCCACAAGGGACGCCCCTACGCCCACGCCAGCGCCTTCTCGGACATGAACCTGACGACCAGCCAGACCGCGAAGCGCTGCCCGGTGGCCCCGCTCATCTCCACAACCGGGTTCATCCCCACCACGTCCAGCGCGCCCACCTTGGTCCTCCTCAGCACGTCCACCGCCTTCAGCAACTCCACGTTAGTGATGCCGTCTAACGAAGGCGCGCCCGTCATCGCCACGTAGCCGCCGTCCAACACGTCGAAATCCACGCTCAGGTACACCGCGTCGCAGCCGTCGCCCGCTATCTCCGCCGCCTGCTGCGCGACGCGCACGATTCCCTCGCGCCGGATGTCGGCCAGCGTGAACACGTTCAGGTCCAGTTCCTGGGCCAACTCCCACTGGTCCGTCCTGATGTAGCCGTTCGTGCCGACCCACACCATGTTCCGTGAGTCCACCGTCCCGCCGTCGAGTATCCGGCGCGCCGTCGCACCCCGCCATACGCTTCCCCACACCGGGTCCTGGTCGCCCAGGTCGAGCTGGCTGGAGAACTGGATGTATCCTATCTTCGAACCGCCTCTTTCCTGCACGGCATCCCTGTAGCCCTCCACCAGCGGATAGGTGATGAAGTGGTCGCCGCCCAGGATGACGGGCAGGGCGCCCGTCCCCGCTATCTTGCGCATGGACTCCCGCAGGGAGCTCGCGGTCCGGTCCCAGTCCACGGGATACACGTTCAGGTCGTCCAGGTCGATCACCGTCACGTTCTCGGGCGACTTCATCCTCTGGCCGGTGGTTATCTCCACCATTACGCCGCCCCGCAGGTATCCGCCGTAGTAGCCGGACGTTTCCCTTATCGCGCGCGGCGCGAATCGCGCGCCTATCCTGGAGGTGCAGGACAGGTCGTAGGTAACGCCCGCGATGGCGATCATGCCCTCTTCCAGGTCCTCCACGTCGCCCTGCGGCGCGCGCATGAACGACATGATGCCCGCGATTCGAAGCTGCTCCTCTCCCTGCCTCAGCGTCATACCGTCCTCCTCAATAGTCCTTTAGCTTGAAAAGACCCTCGGCGCGATCAGCTCGATTATCGCCTCCGCCGCCAGCCGCTGCGACCGCCCGCGTATGTCCAGGTCGGGCGCCACCTCCACCACGTCCATCGCGCCTATCTTGTCGTACTGGGAGAGCTCCAGCATCAGCGCCAGCAGCTCCGCGGGGGTCAGCCCGCCGATGATGACGTCCCCGGTGCCCGAGGCGAAGCCGGAGTCCACCACGTCTATATCCAGGCTCAGGTAGATGGCGTCGCACCCGTCGCCCGCCGCATCCACCGCCCGCCGCGCCGTCTCGCCCGCGCCCTGCTCCTTGACCGCGTCCGCGGTGATGACCGTGGCCCCGGCGTCCTGCGCCAGCTCCCACTCCCTGAACGGGATGTAGCCCTGCGTGCCCACGAACGCAATGTTCTTCCCATCGACCAGGCCGTTGTCCAGGATGCGGCGCACCGTGGCGCCGTGCCAGTCGCTGCCCCACACCGCGTCGCTCTCTCCCAGGTCGAGCTGGCTCGAGAACTGGATGAGGCCGACGTTGCCGCCGGTGGCGGACCTGAACCCCTCCACCAGGGGATAGGTCACGTAGTGGTCGCCGCCCAGTATCACCGGGAACGCGCCCTTGGCCGTTATGGCGGAAATGGCGTCGCGGCACGACGCCAACGTCCTCTCCAAGTCCATCGGGTACACGGGCAGGTCCCCCAGGTCGATCAGCGTGCCCTCCCGAGGCAGGCTGATGGTGCGCCCCGTCAGCACGTTCACCATCGACTGCGAGGACGACCCCTGCACGTCGAAGATGAAGTCCGCGCTGGATTCGCGAATGGACTTCGGGCCGTGCCGCACGCCCTGCCGCGAGCTGGACGTCCCGTCGTGGGTCACCGACGCCACGGCCACGGCGCCGGCGCTCAGCCCGTCTACGTCCCCTCTGGGCGCCCTGGCGAACGTGTTGATGCCCGCAAAGGATGGCAGTAGGTCTCTTTCGTACATGGCCATTTCGTTACCCCCATCCCCGTATCGAGTACGGGGCAGGCTCTAACCTATTTGTGCATTTGGCCCCCATCGAGGGGGAAGGGATTCTGATGTTCCCTCTAGCCTCTCTGGCTGACTCCCGCCAGGAAAGCCATGAAGAGCCCCGCCGCGACTCTCGCCGATGTCTCTTCCTCGTCCAGATACGTGTAGAAGTCCACGAAGTCCAGCGCGGCCACCTTCGGCTTCCGGCCCAGGATGTACATGGCCTCCGCCATGTCCTCGCCCGAAATGCCGCCGGGCGTGGCCATCCTGGAGATGGACGACAGCGGCAGGTCCAGCGCGCTCCCGTCGACCGTAACGTACACCGCGTCCGTTCCGTCCGACGCGGCTGTCACCGCCCTCGCAACCGCCGACTCGATTCCCTCTCGGCGCACCTCGCGTGCGGTCACGATGGTCACTCCGTTGTCGACCGCGTACTGGTGCTCCGCCTGCGTGCCCACGAACCCGTGCACACCCACCTGGGCCACGTTCCTGCCCTCGATGCCGACCCCGGACTCCAGTATCGCCCGCATCGGCGTGAAGTCGGTCGGCCCGCCCTCGTCCATGCTGCGCATGTCGCTGCGGGAGTCGAAGTGGACGATGCCCAGCTTACTGCCCGTGGCCCTGGCGTAAGCCGTGGCCGCAAGCCACGTCACCGCGCCCGCGCCGCCCAGCACCACCGGAATGTACGACGAGTTGGACTCGAATAGCGGCGGCAGCGTGGCCTCCATCCGCCGGATGTTCTCATCGACGAACGTCTGGTGTATCGACACGTCGCCGACGTACCGCACCTTCAGGCCCCGCACGTCCACGCCGAAGTCGGGATTGAACGTGGTGAAGTGGACGAACGCCCCCCTCACGTTGTTGGGCGTCTCGGTGAGCACCGAGTCCACCATCGTGGACGTGTCCATCGGCACCCCGATGATGCCGACGTCGATGTCCTCCTCGAAGTCCCACTCCGTTATCCAGTTGCTGACCCTTCGCTCGTCCCGGCCCTCGGTCTCCGAGAGCACCACAAGCTGCGGAGGGTCCAGATACTCCAGATTCAAGGCGTTCCTCCTCTGCGCGACTCACCCCCATCCCCGTATCGAGCACGGGGCAGGCTCTAACCTTCCCCCATCAAAGGGGAAGGGACTATCGGGAGACCTCTCACCTGTACACGCGCTGCTTGCGCTCGTTCACGCCCGTCAGGAAGCTCATGATGATGTTGACCGCCAGCTTGGACGTAACGTCCCGCACGTCCTTGATGCAGTCGATCTCCACCAGGTCCATCACCTTCACCTTGGGATGGCGGCCCAGCAGGTACATCGCCTCCATGATTTCGTGCGAGTCCAGGCCGCCCGGCGCCTCGCCGCCGGTGCCCGGACCCCACGGCGTGTCCATCACGTCTATGTCCAGCGAGATGTAGATGGAGTCCGTTCCGTCCGACGCCTTGTCCAGCGCCTCCTTGATGATGTCACGGATTCCGCGCCGTCTCACCTGCGCCGACGGATACAGGCTGATCCCGTGCCCCCGGTTGAACTCGAAAAGCTCAGACGACCCCAGGAAGCCGTGAAAGCCGATCTGCACGGCGTTGTTGCCGTCCAGGTGCCCGCCTTCCAGGAGCTGCCGGAACGGTGTGCCCGATCCCGGGCCGTTGGTGCGCCAGTCCCTCGTGTCGGGGTGCGCGTCGAAATCTATCAGCCCCACCGTCTCGTTGCGCGCGCCCTTGAACGCCCGGAAGGACGGCGCCGCCACCGAGTGGTCGCCACCAAGCACGATGGGCACGAATCCCGAGTCGATGTTGTACACGTCCGTCAGCGCGTTCTCGATGTTCTCGTGGCAGCGGTACACGTTCGTCGGGTGCATCGCGACGTTGCCGATGTCCCTTACCTTCAAGTCCACCGGGTCGGTGTCGAAGTTGGCGTTCCTGGTAGCGAACTTCCGCAGGATCTGCCGGATGACGTTGGGCGCCGCGGCCTCGCCCGTGTAGCCGTAGGGCGCGCCGATAATCGCCGCGTCAATCGACTCCTCGTAGTCCCACGGCGTTATCCAGTTGCTCAGCATGTTGTAGTGCTGAATCGGCCGCGTCTTGGTTATCACGGGAGGGGGCAGCATTAGCTCTACGCCGCCGTTCTCAGAAGCCATGGGTCCTCCTTTTATCCTCAGCCCAAATCCGGCTTGTCGAACAGCCTCGGCGCCAGCACGTTGGTTATGCCCCTGCTCGCCAGCATCACGGTTCGCCCCGACAGGTCCCACTCCGGGGCGACTTCGCACAGGTCGAAAGCCCGCAGCGTGTCGTACTCGTTGATGATGCTCATCGCCTGCAGGAACTCCCTGGCGAGGATGCCCTCGAACTCCGGCGCGCCGGTTCCCGGGGACTCGGAGGCGTCCACCACGTCGATGTCCACGCTCACGTACACCGCGTCCACGCCGTCGGACGCCGCCTCCATCGCCTCGCGCACTATCTCCTCGATGCCGCGTTCCCGAATGTTCCGGGACGTCAGCATCCTCAGGTTGTGCTCCTTCTTGAGCTCGTACTGGTCGATGTTCAGACCGTAGCCGTTCAGTCCCACCCAGACGATGTTCTTGAAGTCGGTCGTCGGGTCCTCGCTGATGCGCCTCACCATCGTCCCGTGGGTGTAGCGGCCGCCCAGGCTGCCGGTCTCGTCCCGGAAGTCTGTGTGGCTGTCGAAGTGGACGTATCCCAGCCGGACGCCGTGCTGCCTCTCCTCCATGCCCCTTGCGAATCCCGTGAACGACGGGTACGAGACATAGTGGTCGCCGCCCAGCACGATGGGGAACCCGCCGCGCTTGACCACCTCCGTCATCCCCTGGATGACCGAGTCGGTCGTCCTCATCAGGTCGGTGGGGTAGATGTTGAAGTCGCCCAGGTCGGCCAGCTTCAGTTCGTCCTTCAGCCGTATCGCCTCGCCCGTATCGACGTGGATTCGCGTGGAGTCGATGGCGGTCTCGAACTGCCCGCGCCCCGCGAGGGAGGCCTCCCGGATCGCCCTGGGGCCGAATCGTGCGCCGACCCGTCCCTGCGGAATGCCGTTGTCGATGGGCACTCCCGCCACCACCGCCAGCCCCTCCGTGACATCCTCGACCTCGATGCCGGGCGACCTGAAGAACGACACCAGTCCTCCGTAGTAGGGCATCGATTCACGTTGGTACATGAGAACCTCCTATTCGGCGTGACTTATCGTGGCCTAAAGCGCCCGGCGCGGTATCTCGTCCACTTGGACCGGAAAATCCTCTTTGAGAGCGCGGAACGCCTCTGCGAGCGAGGAGCGCACTTCCATGTACTCCATCCCCAGTTCCAAGCGCGACTTAGTGTTGTCGATGCCGGGCCGCACCGCGAACCCCGGCGGCAGGTCTGCCAGGCCCGATCCCGGAAACGCCGCTATCGGCGCGTCTTCGCTCTCGGCGGCGACCTGCGGCGGCGGGTATCCCAGCGTCTCGGCGAGGATGCCGAAGTATTCCTCCGAGCTCAGCGTCTCCGCGCAGATGAGGTAGCGCTCGCCCGGCTTCCCGCGCTCCATCGCCAGTAGCTGACCCCTGGCGACGTCGTCCACGTGGACTATCGGCGCCTTCACGTCGGGGTCTATCGGGTCCAGCTTCCCTTCCAGAATGTATCGCTTGACGGGCGGGTTCAGGTTGCGGTCGCCCGCGCCGTAGATGAGAGGAGGATTTATCGCGGTAACGTACATGCCGCTCTCGGCGAGCGACAACGCCTCCAACTCGCCCAGGTACTTGCTGTGCCCGTAGGGATGGACGAACCCGTACCTGGGTTGGGTGTCCTCGGTGACGACCGTGCCCTTGGGGTGAATGCCGAACGCGGTGATGCTGCTGGTGTACACGGCCCTGGTGATGCCGACCCGCTTCGCCGCCTGGAATACGGCCCTCGTAGAGGTGACGTTCGACCGGTAGTAGTCTTCCGGCTTCGCCCAGTCGTTGTCCACCAGGCTGGCCATGTGGTGAAGCTGGTCGCACCCTTCCATCGCGTCGGCGAGGAAGTCCACGTCGTACAGCTCGCCCCGGACGAGCGTAACCCCGAGGGATTCCAGGTGCTTCGTGTTGCTGGTGGCTCGCGCGATAGCCGTGACCGCGTGGCCCTGCTCCACCAGCATATCCGCCAGTCTTCGCCCGACGAACCCCGTGCCGCCTGTCAGAAACACTCTAGCCATAGCATCGCCTGGACGGGGAACGCGGCGGCCCAACCATCGGCCACAGCCTCCCCCCTGGAATTGCGCGCGTCCGAACACCCGCAAAGTATCACCTTGCCGCCACCCTGTCAACGCGCGCGTGAGCAGTCCCGACTCCACACGTTGACACCGGACACCCTCAGGCCATAACCTGCGGGCTACCGGAGCGGGATGCGGTAGCAGCAGAATCGGGAGGTGCGCCATGATCGATGTGCCGCTGAAGGTGGAGCTATCAAAGTCGCGGGCCTACTTCGAGGAAGCGAGCCGCCACTCTCCGGGAGGCACGCCCGACGGCAAGAGTTGGGAGCAGGACCTCTTCTACGTCGAGCGCGCCAAAGGCAACCGGCTGTGGGATCTCGACGGCAACGAGTACATCGACTACAACGCCGGCGCCGGCCCCATCATCCTCGGCCACTCCCACGACGAGCTCGACCAGGCCGTGGTCGAGGCCATTTCCACGCGCGGCGTGCAGGTGGCGCAGCCCCACGTGCTCGAGGTAGAGCTTACCAGGAAGCTGCGCGAGATCATCCCCTGCGCGGAGATGACCGCGCTGTGCAACGCCGGCACCGACACCCTCCAGTACGCCGTCCGCATGGCCCGCACTCACACAGGCCGCTGGAAGGTGGTGAAGTTCGAGGGCGGCTACCACGGCTGGGCCGACGGCCTCGCCATCAGCAGCAAGCCCACCCAGGACGAAGCCGGGCCGCTCTCTAATCCGAACACGGTCGCCGACACGTCCGGCGTACTGCCCGCCATCCTCGACAACACCATCGTCCTGCCCTACAACGACCTCGACGCCGCCAGCGAGCGAATCGAGCGCGAGAAGCGCGAAATCGCCTGCGTCATCGTCGAGCCTATCATCCACGGCTTCGGAATCCTGCCCAAGCCCGGATTCCTCCAGGGACTCCAGGAGCTCTGCCAGTCCTGCGACGTGCCCCTCGTGCTGGACGAGATTATCACCGGATTCAGGCACGACCTCGGCGGGCTACAGCGCAAGTGGGAGATAGAGGCGGACATGGCCGTCTACGGTAAGTCGATGGCCAACGGCTACGTCATCTCCGCCGTCACCGGGCGCGAGGAGTTCCTGTCCACGCTCTCGCCCGGCGGCCCCGCCTTCTTCTCCGGCACCTACAACGGCAACCCGCTATCGGCGGCCGCTACGCTGAAGACGATCGAGATTCTCGAGCGCCCCGGCTTCTACGAGCGCCTGTACGCCATGGGCGACACGCTCAGGGCCGCCGTCAACGACGTGATAGACGAGCTTGCGCTGGACGCCACCTGCTACGGATACGGCTCGGTGTGGGGACTCTACTTCGAGAGAGAAGCCCCCGCCAACTACCGCGACATACTCCGCTACCAGGCCACCGGCGGGATGCGCAAGTTCGAGGCCTACGCCCGCCACATGCTCAACAACGGCATCTTCGTCCAGCCGGCGCGGGCGGCCCGCAACTACCTGTACGCCGCCCACACCGACGCCGACGTCCAGCGCACCATCGACGCCACCGTCGCCTTCCTCAGAGAGCACCAGTCTGCCCTCAAGTAGAGCAGTCCCTTCCCCCTCGCAGGGGGAAGGCTGGGATGGGGGTGCCGTATCCCCTCTCCCAAGACTGGGAGAGGGTGAGGGTGAGGGTTGAACGCGCCCTAGCCCGTCGCCTGCAGCGCCTGGTCCACGATGTCCACGCCGACCAGCTCGCTCCACGCCGCCAGCAGCCGCTTGCTGACCGGCCCCGGCACCTCATCGCCTATGTTCCGCCCGTCGATGCTGGCCACCGGCAGCAGTTGGTAGATGGAGTTGGTCAGGAAGGCTTCGTCCGCTGTGTAGGCGTCGTAGGGCTGCAGGTCCTCCTCCACGATGGGAATGCCCAGCTGGTCGGCCAGGTCGATGACCGTCATCCTCGAAATGCCCTGGAGGATGCTGTGGTCGCTGGGCGTGCGGATAACTCCGCCGGTTACGATCATGAAGTTGCCGCCGACGTTCTCGGCGATGTTGCCGTCCTGGTCGAGCAGCACCGGGAAGGCGTCGGCATCGATGTCGGCGGCCTGTAGCTGGGCCTGCACGAAGTTGGCCCGGCTGTAGTGCTTCGCCTTGGGGTCCAGCGCGTTCGACGAGTAGCTGCGCGCCGTCGGGAACACCACCGCCGCGCCGTCCTCGTAGAAGCGGGCGTGGCCGCCGAAGTCGATAGGCAGCGCGGTGACTATCACCGTCGGCGACGCGGCTTCCGACGGCAGCCCCTGGCTGTACGAGGGCGACCTTCCGCGCGTCACCACCTGCCTGACCGACCAGTCGCCGCCGGGCGGCCGCAGGCTCTCGTTTCGGCGCACCACCTCCTCGGTAACCGCGAACATTTCGGCCTGGCTCAGGCCGGGGTCGATGCGCGTGTACTGGAGCGAGCGGTACAGCCGCTCCATGTGCTCGTGCAGCCGGAATATCTTGCCGTCGAACGTGCGCTCGACGTCGTATATCGAGTCGCCCATGAGGAAACCCCTGTCGAAGGGGTCTATCTTAACCTCGCTGTAGGGTACCCACTCCCCGTTGAAGAACGCCGTAAACTCCTGCATCATCTCCTCCACTTTCTAAGCCGCTATGTCTTTGATCCCTTCCCCCTTGATGGGGGAAGGTTAGGATGGGGGTGCTCGTCCCCGCTAGCCACCCCTGCTCTTAACCCCCGCCAGGAACGCCAGGATAAGCCCGAGGTATGTCCTGGCCACTATCTCCTTCACGTCGTTGAACGTGTCGACGCCGACCACTTCCAGCGCCCGCACCTTGGGACTCTTGCCCGCCAGGAACAGCGCGTCCTCCATTTCGGTCACGGACAGCCCGCCCGGCGCGGACGCCAGCGCCGAGCCGCTCGCCGCCATCTCCAGCACAGTGGCGTCCACGCTCACGTAGATGGCGTCCGCGCCCACGGCTGACAGCCCGCGCTCGACGACCGACGCTACCCCCTCGCGCCGCGCCTCCCGCGCCGTCACCAGCGTGACCCCCTGTTCGCGCGCCCAGGTACGCTCCTCCTGAGAGCTGAGGAACCCGTGACTGCCGACGTGAAAGACGTTGCTCCCGGCCACGCCTACGTCCGACTCCAGTATGTCGCGGATCGACGTGGCGTCGCTTGCTCCGCCCTCGGCCACCGCGCGGCTGTCCACCCTGGCGTCGAACACCACCATGCCTGTGCTTCCGCCGTTGGCGCCGGCGAAGGCCCTGACGACCGGCGCGGTTATCGTGCCGTTGCCGCCCACGACCACGGTGACCGTTTCGGAGGCCAGGCCAAACAGGTCCGTGAACACCGATTCTATGCGCCTGTGGTTCTCCCTAACCTCTGTGACGTGCAGCGCGACGTCGCCGACGTGCCGCACCTTCAGCGACTGTATGTCCACGTCGAGGTCCGGGTTGTAGGTCGTGCAGTACACCATCGCTTTGCGAATCGCGTCCGGCGTCGTGTCCGACCCTATGGGTAGAATGGCGCCCTTCGCCAGCGGCACGCCAACTATGCCCGCGTCGATACTCTCCTTGAAGTCCCAGACGCTCACCCAGTTGCTTACGCGGCGCTCCAGCTCCGACTCCCACTGGGTCGCCCGGGTTATCCGTGGCGGGTCCAGGTACTCTATGGTAGGACGTGTCATCACTTCCCCTCCCCGCTATCCGTGCTGCAGGCGGCGCTGCTTTAGCCCCGCCAGGAAGGCCACTATCAGGCCGACCGCCATTCGGCTGGTTATGTTTCTCACGTCCTTCAGGGGGTCGACCTCCACCAGGTCCAGCGCCTTGACCTTCGGGTTCCTGCCGAGCATGAACATCGCCTCGATGGCCTCGCGCGGCGCCAGGCCTCCCGGCGCGGGCACGTTCGTGCCGGGCGCGGATGCGTCCTCAATGGCGTCTATGTCGAACGACACGTAGATGGCGTCCGTGTCCTCGCTCGCCTGCTCAATCGCCTCGTTCATCACAGTGTGAACCCCGCGCAGCCATACCTCTCTGGCCGGAATCTCGCGCAGGCCCTTGCTCTGGGCGTACTCGTGCTGCTCCATTGATGCCAGGGAGCTGTGAAGGCCAATCTGCACGGCGTTGCGCCCCTCGATGTAGCCCGCGTCTATCACCTGCCTGAACATCGTGCCGGCGGTCGGTCCGGAAAACGAAGGGTCGCCCAGGTCGTTGTGGGCGTCGAAGTCTATGAGGCCGGCGCTGCGGTAGTCGTTGCCCTCCCTGAAGGCCCTGATGGATGGCGCCGCAATCGCGTGGTTGCCCCCGACGACTATGGGGATGAAATCGGGAGACTCCTGGTAAAGTTCGGCCAGCCCCTCCCTGATGTTGGAGTGGCACTCGAGCACCTCCGTGGGGTGCATTCGGATGTCGCCGATGTCGCGCACCTTCAGGTCGCCGAAGTCCACCTCGAAGTCGAAACTGCGGGACGCGAACGTGAGGAACTCCTCCCTGATGGCGTCGGGCCCCTCGCCGGTGCCCTGGAACTTGCGATTGAAGTCGAACGGGACTCCGATGATGCCCACGTCGATCTCCTCCCTGAAGTCCCAGGGCCTCACCATCTCGGACAGCATGGTGATGTCGGGGCTGATAATCATGCTGCGCGCCAGCTTGAGGCCGGGCGGTATGAGGTGCTTTGCCATTGTTCAACTCCTTGGGCCTGCGCCCTGTCCGCGCCCTCGAGGACAACCTCGACCGGGACGTAAGCGGAAGATAGCATTGCCCCCCGCTGGTGTCAAAGACCGCGGGTCCAGTCCACGCGGCTGGGTGGTCGGCCCGTGCGCCGGCTTGATTCACTCGTTTCGCCCCGGCATGGCCCGCCAGGCGATTGCTTGGGGAGCAACCCGGTGATACGCTTTCGGCATCAGCGGGCTGCATCGTCTGGAGGTCAATCGGTTGCTGAAGAATGTGCCGCGGCCGAGTTCGGCCTTCTGGACACGGCTCCGAGGCGTTCGGACTCTCAGGTCCTTCCAGTACCGAGAGTACCGCTTTCTCTGGTCCGGCACGGTGCTCTGGTCCCTGGGTTCGTGGATGCAGCGGATCGCCACTGCCTGGCTCGTGCTCATCATCACCGACAGCCCGGTGTACGTCGCGCTGGCCTACGCCCTATACTTCATGCCCAGCTTCGTCGTGGCGCTGTTCGCCGGCACCGTCGCCGACCAGGTCAATCGGCGCAATCTGATGTTGGCGATTCTCGGCATGAACGTGGCCGCCAGCATTGTTCTGACAGTCCTCGTGATGACCGAAACGGCCCAGCTGTGGTCGATTCTGGTAATCGTGGGAATCATAGGCGTCGGCACCGCCTTCAAGATTCCGACCTCCCAGACCATGGCCTTCGACGTGGTCGGCCCCGAAACCGTGCTCAACGCCGTGTCGTTGCAGTCTGTGGGCATGAGGGCCGTGGGGGTGCTGGGGGCGGTAACCGGCGGAGCCTTGATCGAGACGGTCGGCATGGGATACGCATTCCTGGCCGCCACGCTCAGCTACACGCTGGGCCTGCTGCTGATCGGCCTGATGCGCTACACGCCCAGGAGACGTCCCGAGTCGCGCGCCCCACTGGCGGCGAGCCTGGTGGAGGGCCTGAGAATCTTCACCCGCTCCCGCTCTCTATCGACCGTGCTGCTGATGGCGCTCCTGGCCGAGTCATTCGGGCTGGGAGCGCTGGCCATGCTGCCCGTGCTGGCCGCCGAGGGAGTCCTGGGAGTGGGACCTGACGGATTGGGCATAATGCAGGGAGCCGTCGGAGTCGGCGGCGGCATCGCCGCCGTAACCATAGCCTCGTTCAACTCCATCGGCCGCAAGGGGCGCCTGATTCTCGTCGCGTTTCTCTGCTACGGCATCGTCACGATCCTGGTAGGCCAATCCAACGTCTTCGCGCTCACCGTTATCCTGCTCTGCTGCTTCGGCCTGGCGCAGTCCACCTTCGACACCATGCAGATTGTCATCCTCCAGCAGAACGTGCCGGACGATATGCGCGGCCGGGCCATGGGCGGCTGGCTCGTTTGCGTTGGCGTGGGCCCGTTCGGCTCGCTGCTTCTCGGCTACCTGACCGAGCTGTTCAGCGTCCAACAGGCCTTCGGCATGGGCGGCGCGCTCATCGTCGCGGTGGGACTCGTACTGATAGTGACCGCGACGAGAGTACGCGCCATCGAGTGACGGGAAGCCGCCCGCGCGTTCGCCCTCCCCGGCCCCGCCGCTACGCTATTCTTGCGACAGGTGGCTCAGCGCCTGGTCCACGAAGTTCACCCCCGCGAGGTCGCTCCACGCCGCCAGCAGACCCCTGGTGACGGGGCCGGGCATTTCGTCTCCGATCGGCCGCCCGTTCAGCGTGGCGACCGGAGCTATGGAGTAGCTGGTGCTCGTGATGAACGCCTCGTCGGCCTGGTACACGTCGAAGGGCGTGTAGTCGCCTTCTCTGACGGGAATGTCCAGCGTCTCGGCCAGCTCCATGACGGTGCCCATGCTTATGCCGGGCAGGACGTGGCGGCGATTGGGCACCTTTATCTCGCCGTCCGCCACGAACATGAAGTTGGCGCCCGTGCACTCCGCCACGTTGCCGTCCATGTCCAGCATGAGGGCGACCGCGTCGGGATGCGCCTCCTTGGCCTCGAACTCCGCCATGAAGTGGTTCATCTTGTTGGCGATCTTCGCTTTCGGAGACAGGCTCTGCGGCGGCGTCCGCCGCACGGCAGGGGTTATCACCCGCACGCCGTCCACGTACTGCCTGGCGAAGCCGGCGAAATCCAGCGGCAGGCAGTAGATGGCCACGTTCGCCCCGGCGTGCAGCCGCGTGTTTATCAGGCCGCGGCTCACGACGTGCGTAATGGACCAGTCGTCGCTCGGCCCCAGCAGGTGACGGTTCGCGGCCACCACGTCCATCGTGACGCGCTCCATCTCGTCCTGGGAAAGCCCCGGATCGATCCGCGTGTAGAGCATGGAGCGATACAGCCTGTCGAGGTGCGCGCCCAGCTTGAACGGCTCCCCTCCGAACGTGCGCGTCATGTCGTAGACCGAATCGCCCCAGCGAAATCCCCTGTCGAACACGGAGATGACTGCCTGGCTTTCCGGTACGGTGTTGCCGTTGACGTATGCTACTCGCTCTGCGTTCTGAGTCATGCCTGCTCCTTTTCGGCGCTGATTCCAGCGACCGCTCCGTTCGCATTGACACCTATGCTGGCGCGATTTACACTCGCACTTGCGCTCGCGCGTTTCCGCAGTCGTACCCCATCCACGCCCGCCGCACTTCGGCCCGAGTGTCGAGATGACCTACAGCTGGTACATTGCAGTATCCTTGTTCATCCGGACAGTCGTTGGCCTTGCGCTGTCCCTCATCCTGGGCACGTGCGCCATGTTCGTCATCCGCACGCTGTTCGCCGTCGCGGGCGGGGATTGGTCCAGTCTCGTGTTCACATTCTTCTGGTTCTCCGCAATCGGCGTAGGCGGCGGACTGGGGGGATTCATCCCATGGGTCAACCTGGAGAGTTCCCAGGAATCCAGGAAGATTCTCCTCATCAGTCTGGGCGTAGTCTTGCTGGCCGCGCTTGGCGGCGCTTGGGGCGGCTACTACTACAAGGTCGTCCTGACCGACTCGCTGACGCCGTGGACGGGCAGAGCCGTGACGTCCACGGTGATCTTTGGCGCCGCGGTCGCGGCAAACCTCGTCGCCGTGCCGATCGGCCTTTACTGGCGCAGCCGCCGCGGATGGTAGCAGGGGCGGCGGCGTTCGCCGCCCCCGCCGCCCTGGGCAACCACGAGGGTTGCCCCTACGTGCGCAGCGATGCGCCGAAGATTGACTTTAGCGCTTCTTGAACAGCCAGAGGTATGCGGCCTCTCGCTTTTCCACCTTCCAGTCCCACTCGTTGGAGACGCCGTAGACGAAGTTCAACTGGTAGAGGCCCATAACCGCGTAGGACTTGTTGAGAGCTCCGTAGGCTTCCTTCCACTTGGCGTTGCGGGCCGCGCCGACGGGCAGCACTTTGGCCTCGTTACCCAGGCGGATCCATTCGTTGATGTACTCCTCTTCCCAGACGCCGGGAGAGGTCTCTTCCCAGCCGCACCAGCGTATGGTGGTAACCTCCGGGTTCACACCTGTCCAGTACCAGCCCTCCGGGTCGCCGTGCTGGTCCACCGGAAGCCTGAACTGGTAGTCCCAGTCGCAGGCGCCGGCGCCGGTCTTCTCTTCGCGGATGGCGTCGTCCGCGATGAAGGCAACGGCGTTGATACCGGCCTTGGCAACCATGTCCGCGACGACCTGGTTCTGCCTCACGTCCTCGTTGTACACGCCCCTGGGCGCGAGGAACTCGATCTCCTCGTTGTTGTACAGGCCCTCCGCCTTCAGCTCCTCGACGAGCTTCTTGGCGTTCTCCAGGTCGTAGTTGGGGAATGGAGGCTCGTTCTCGTCGTAGAGCAGACTGGTCGTGGGCACGTTGTACCTGAGCAGTGCGCCGAACCCACCGAGCACGTCGTTGAGCACGGTCTCTCTGTCGATGGCCTCGCTTATCGCCTGGCGAAGCCTCCGCTCTTTGAGCACGGGCTGGCGACCCACGTTGATGTAGTACACCTGGACGTCGAACTGTCCCTCGGACATGATCCGATGGTCGGGGCTGTTGTCGATCGTGTCCACCTGCGGAATGAGCGGGTTGACCAGCCAATCGATCTCGCCGCTCAGAAGCGCGGCCAGCCTGGTGGCAGGGTCCGGGATCGCGTAGACGGTCGCCTTCTCGGGCATCACGGCGGCCTGGGGGCCCCACCAGTCCCGGTTCGCCTCCAGCTCCACCTTCTCCAGCTCAACCCAGTCCACGAACTTGTACGCGCCCGTGCCCCCGCCTACCGGGCGGAGCCTGAAGTCGTCAAGTCCGACCTCGTTCAGCAGGTCCACGTTCTCGATGCCGTTGAAGAAGTTGGTCTCTTCGAACGGCTGGATCGGGTGCGGCGTGTTCAGAGTCCAGCTTAGTGTGTACGGACCCTCAACCGTGACGTCTATGACGTCCCGGTAGTAGGGCGTACCCCTCAAGGCAGGCTCCGCGTTCATTGTGTGCTCGACGGCCTTCTTGGCGGCCTCGGCGTCGAATGGGTCGCCGTTGTGGAACGTAACTCCCTCTCGGAGCGTCCAGGTCCACTTGGTGAAGTCGCTGTTCGACTCCCAAGCGGTGGCGAGACGGCCGGACAGCTCGTCGTCGATGATCTCGACTAGCGGATCCCAGATGTTCTTCTGGAACAGCACGTTCTGCAGTGACGCCCTGTCGCGGCTGTACATGCTGTTGGGCTCCGCACCCTGGGCCATTCTGATGTGCTCGGTCGCCGTCACCTCTGCGGGAGCAGCCGTCGCCGGCACCGCCGTCGGCTGCGCCGCCGCGGCAGGTGCGGTGGTGGGCGCCGCCGTCTCCTCGGGCTCGTCGGTCCCTCCGCAGGCGAGGACTAACGCCAACACGCCCACCAGGGCCATGGCAATCAATGTGTATAGCATTCGTGCGTTCAACAAGCGCTCACCTCCTGCAATCTACCGAATCGACTATGGTCTTAATCTCCCGTTTCGTTCACTCCTTTCTCATCTCAGTCAGTCCCCCGAAGAGCGGGGTCCAGTATGTCTCTCAGCCAGTCGCCAATCTGCTGCACCCCCAGCACAATCAGCGTAAGCGCTATGCCCGGGAAGCTCGAAAGCCACCAGGCGTTATGCAGATACCCTCTGCCCTCTTGAAGCATCTGCCCCCAGCTCGCCGTGGGCGGCTGGATGCCAAGACCCAGGAAGCTCAGGCCCGCCTCCAGGAGGATTACCCTCGCCATGTCGAGCGTGGCCACCACGAAGAGGGAAGACAGGGCGTTGGGAAGAATGTGGCGGACCATTATGTTCTGCGTGTCGGCGCCCACCGCCCTGGCCGCGGTTACGTACTCGGTTTCCTTGATGCTGAGCACCTGGCCGCGCATGGTGCGTGCGTATGTGACCCAACCCGTCAGCGCGATAACCAAGGTCAGCTTGACCAGGCCGGGTCCGAGCGAGCCGATGATGGCGATGGCAACCAGTATGCTGGGCATGCTGAGCTGTATGTCAGCAAGCCCCATGATGACCTCGTCGATGTACTTTCGGAAGCCGGACTCGCCTGAGTAGAAGCCCGCGATCAGGCCCGCCGCGGTCCCGGACACGGCGCCGATGATCACGGCGGCGAATCCGATGCCGAGGGAGATGCGGGACCCGTGCAACACCCGGCTGAGCACGTCTCTGCCGAGGTCGTCGCTGCCCATTATGTACGTCCGGTCGCTTCTCTCGAGCGGGGTCAGGCTGGGCGGCTTGAGAACGTCGGTCAACTCCTGGTCGAGAGGATCGTAGGGAGATACCACGTCCGCGAGGATGGCGCCGAGCGAGAACAGGATGAGCATGGCTACGCCGAACCACGCCATGAACCGGATTCTCAGCCGCTTTATCTTTTCGAGCAGACTGAGATTCGCGTTTCGTCGCAGTGGCGCTACCGGAATGCCTGTATCCTGCATAATCCCTTTGGCGCTGCTAGCTGTACCTTATCCTCGGGTCCAGAAATCCGTAAATCATGTCGACGACGAGGTTGACGAACACAAAAATGGAAGCGATGACTATTATCGCGGCCTGGACCACCGCGAAGTCTCGCTTCTGAATGGCCTCGATAGCCTCTCTGCCGAGGCCGGGCCAGGCAAACACCGTCTCAGTGATGACGGCTCCGGCGAGGAAGAAGCCGGTCTGTATGCCGACTATCGTCACCACCGGGATGGCGGCGTTCTTCACCGCGTGTCCGAGTAGTACGGAATTCTCGTGAAGACCCTTGGCTCTTGCGGTGCGAATGTAGTCCTGCCTGAGGACCTCGAGCATGGCGGAGCGTGTGATGCGGGCGATTATCGCCATTGGGAGGAAGGCAAGAACAATCGCCGGCAGGACGAGGTGCTTCAACCCGTCGAGCGTGTGAAAGCTGAAGCTCAGCAACTCGACGCCGAAAAACGGCGTGGCGTCTCCTCGGCCGTGTGTGGGCAGCCATCCCAGCTGCACAGAGAAGACCAGGATCATGATGATGCCCATCCAGAAGCTGGGCCAGGCCTGGCCCAGGACAGCGATCGACATTACCGCCTGGTCTGCTTTCGATCCTCTCCTAACGGCGGCGAAGATTCCCGCGGGAATGGAGAGTAGCATGGTGATTATGAAAGAGGCCACCGCCAGCTCGACCGTCGCCGGCAGCCGGGCGCTGACAAGGGAAAGCGCGGACTGATGCCGCCAGATGGAGTCTCCCCAGTCGCCGCGAAGGATGTCCAACCAAAATTGGCCGAACTGTACAATCAGCGGCCGGTCGAGGCCGAGCTGCTTAAGAACAATCTCGTACTGTCCTGGCTGGACGCGCTCGCCGAGCATCATCCCCACAACATCGCCGGAGAGGCGGGTCGTAAAGAAGACGATCGAGGAGATTATGATTAGGACGACGAAGGCGCGAGGTATGCGTCTTGCAAGGAATCTGCCCACGTGGACTTACACCTCACTTCCCGGCCCTGAAACCGGTCCTACTCGACGCCGTGGGCGGGATGGCCCACGGCCCGTCGACTTCTGCGCGCGCGTTCTTCAGTAGTAGTTCGTGAAACTCACCGCCTGTTTTGTTCGGTCGCCAAACCCGGGAAGCCGCGAACTAGCGCTTCTTGAACAGCCAGATGTACGCCGCCTCCCGCTTTTCGACCTCCCAGTCCCAGTCGTTGGAGACCCCATACACGAAGTTGAGCTGGTAGAGTCCAAGTCCGGCGTAGGACTTGTTGAAGGCGTCATAGGACTCTCTCCACTTGGCGAGACGCTCCGGGCCGACCGGCATCTGTCGCGCCTCGTGGCCGAGCCTCAGATAGTCATTGACGTACTCGTCCTCCCAGACACCGGGGGAGGTCTCTTCCCAGCCGCACCAGTTGTTCTTGCTCCTGTCCGGGTTCAGCCACCTCCACCACCAACCCGCCGGGTCGCCGTGCGTGTCCACCGGCAGCCTGAACTGGAAGTCCCAATCGCAGACGCCGGGGCTTGTCTTCTCTTCTCGGATTGCGTCGTCGGCTATGAACGCCACCGCGTTGATGCCGGCCTGCGACACCATGTCGGCGACCACCTGGTTTTGCCTCACGTCCTCGTTGTACACGCCGCGGGGAGCAAGGAACTCGATCTCCTCGCCGTTGTACACGCCTTCGTCCTTGAGTTCCTGGACGAGTCGCTTGGCATTCTCCAAGTCGTAGTTCGGGAAGGGCGGCGCGTTCTCGTCGTAGAGCTCGCTGGTCGTGGGCACGTTGAACCTGAGCAGCGCGCCATACCCTCCGAGCACGTCGTTGAGCGCCGTCTCCCTGTCGATCGCCTCGCTTATCGCCTGGCGAAGCCTCCTGTCCTTGAGGGCGGGCACCCGGCCGACGTTGATGTAGTAGACTTGGACGTCGAACTGCCCCTTGGACATGATTCGATGGTCGGGGCTGCCGTCGATGGTCCCCACCTGCGGTATCAGGGGATTGACGAGCCAGTCGATCTCGCCGCTCAGAAGCGCCGCCAGTCTCGTTGCCGGGTCCGGGATGGCGTAGACGGTGGCCTTCTCAGGCATCACGGCGGCCTGGGGGCCCCACCAGTCGCGGTTCGCCTCCAGTTCCACCTTCTCAAGCTCGACCCAGTCGACGAACTTGTAGGCGCCGGTTGCGCCGCCAACCGGCGCGACCCTGAAGTTGTCGAGACCCACTTCCAGCAAAAGATCGACGTTCTCTACGCCGTTGTAGAAGTTGGTCTCTTCGTGCGCCTGAATCGGATGTGGGACCTTCAGCGTCCAGCTAAGGGTGTGCTCGTCTTCCGCCACCACGTCTATAACGTCCAGGTAGTTCGGCGTCCCGCGCAGGGACGGCTCCGCGTCCCTGACGTATTCGACCGCCTTCTTGGCAGCCTCGGCGTTGAACGGGTCCCCGTTGTGGAAGGTGACTCCCTCCCTGAGTTGGAAGGTCCACTTCGTGAAGTCGCTGTTCGCCTCCCACGAGACGGCGAGCCTGCCCGACAACTGGTCGTTGATGACCTCGACGAACGGGTCGTAGATGTTCTTCTGGAACAGCACGTTCTGTATCGACGCCCTGTCACGGCTGTACATGCTGTTGGGCTCGGCGCCCTGGGCCATCCTGATGTGCTCCGTGGCCGTGATCTCGGCCGGCGCAGCCGTCGCGGGTACTGCGGTCGGCTGGGCCGCCGCGGCGGGCGCCGTGGTGGGCGCCGCTTCATCGTCGGAGTCGTCGGCGCCTCCGCAGGCGAGGGCTAACGCCATCGCGCCCGCAAGCACTGCAACCAACAACATGTGCCATAGTCGTAGTGAGAGCATCGAGTCACCTCCCCTGAGAGAAAGGAAAAGCCGCGCGACAACCGCTGTGACGGCTCAAAGCTCAAGCGTCGAACCAGTCTATTGTCGGTGGTAAGATAGTCATTAGCTTAGGGGTTGTCAACTCATTGAGACTTACGGGACTCCCATGCTCTCTGGATGGACGGCGGTTGAGCGACGTTTCGGGCGAGCGTCCGGTACGGCAGATGACCGATTCGGAGGAAGCGGATGGATTCAATTGGGTAGCGTGCCGAGGCTGTTCGAGCAGCCGCTGGCCCGGAGTCTGCTGGGGCTGGCGGTGGTGATGGCGCTGGGAGTGGTGGGCTACATGGTCATCGAGGGGTGGTCGCTCCTGGACGCATCCTACATGGTCGTTCTCACGTTCACGACCGTCGGCTACCAGGAGGTGAACCGCCTGTCGGCGGCCGGCCGCGTGTTCACGATGTTCGTGATGGTGGGCGGTGTGGGAATGATGCTGTATGTGTTCACGAGCGTGCTGAACATCCTTGTGGCGCAGGAGATAGTGGGGAGCCTGGTCAGGAGGCATAGAATGAGGGTCCGCACCAGGAAGCTCAACGGCCACTTCATCGTGTGCGGGTACGGGCGTGTGGGAAGGGCGGTCGCCACCGCGCTGCACGAGAGTTCGTTGCGGCTGATAGTGATGGACAAGGACGCCGAAGTGCTGGCAGAGGCCGAAACCCAGGGGCTGCTGTACTTCGAGGGCGACTCCACCAGGGACGACGACTTGCGGGCCGTCCAGGTAGAGAGCGCCGCCGGCCTCGTGGCCGCCACGGGCGACGACGGGGTGAACGTGTACATTTCGCTCACCGCGCGCGGACTCAACCCTGACCTGCACATCGTGGCCCGGGCCTCGCGGTCGGAGGCGGAGCAGAAGCTGCGTATGGCCGGCGCGGACCGCGTGATTTCGCCGCATATCATAGGCGGCAGGCAGATGGCCCAGATGGCGATGGAGGGGATACCACCCTAGCCGGCCCTTCCGCGGCGTGTGCGGCGGCGGTCCAATGGGTTCGCAGACTTGGGCCCCTAGTCCTCTTCGGCCTCCACGCGCAGGTCGGGCAGCCAATGCAGCCAGGACGGCAGATACCAGTTGCCCCTGCCGAGCACCTCCATGCTGGCCGGCACCAGGACGGAGCGCACTAACGTAGCGTCCAAGAACACCGCGACGGCCAGGCCAAAGCCCATCAACTGGTTGACCACGGTGTCGCCCGACGCGAACGCGCCGAACACCACCACCATTATGAGCGCGGCCCCTGTAATCAGCCCGGCGGTGGAGCGCAGCCCGTATGCCACCGCCTCCGTGTTGTCCTGCGTCTCGTCGTAGCGTTCGCGGATGCGGCTCAGCAGGAACACGTGGTAGTCCATCGACAGCCCGAAGAGTATCGTGAACAGGAACAGCGGCAGCCAGGCGTCTATCACGTCCGCGCGCTGGAAGCCGAACAGGTCCACTCCAAACCCTTTCTGGAACACCAGCACCAGCAGCCCGTAGGTCGCCCCCACGGACAGCAGGTTCATTATGATGGCCTTGATAGGGATGACGATAGAGCGGAACACCATCATCAGTATGATGAAGCTGAGGCCCAGCACGAAGGCGAACACGATGGGCGTATAGACTCGCACTATGCCGTAGAAGTCCGCCACTTCCGCCGTCAGGCCGCCCACAAGCACCTCGGCGTCCACGCCCTCGAAGGCCGGGGCGACGAAATCTTCGCGCAGGCGCTCCATGTCGTCTGCCGCCTCCGGGCTGGTGGACTTGCCGGGGAAGGGCAGCGTAATCAACGCCAGGTCGCCGGCCGGGTTGACCACCGGCGGCTGCGGAGGCACTGGGAAGGTGGGATCCTCCACCAACGCCTGCATAAGCCGCCCAATGCCCGCCTGCACCCCGGGGTCGGCAATGTCGCCGGACACCACTATCTCGGCGGGGCTGAGGAACCCGGCTGGGGTTACGTCGCCGAACGAGAACTTCTCTTCCATCAGCAGAAAGGCTTGCTTGGTCTCGGCCTTGTCCGGAAAGGTGTTGACGTCGTTGAGGCCCGTGCGAATCTCGAAGTAGAAGTACGACAACGCCAGCATCGGCACGCCGATAATCAGCAGGCTTATGACGGGTTGGCGTGTCACCACGCGGGTTATCGCGTCCCAGAAGCCGCCCTGCGAGGTATCCGCGCCCTTGAGCGAGAACCTTGTCAGGAAGGGGATGGTCAGGAAGTTGACGCGCTCGCCGAGCAGCGCGAGCACGGCGGGCAGCAGGGTCAGCGTGGCGGCGAGCGACGCCAGCACCACCAGTATCGCGCCCAGGGCGAGCGACTGGTAGAAGGACGCCGGCACTATCAGCAGCCCCACCAGGGCCACCACGACCGTCGCGCCGCTGAATAGAACCGTGCGCCCCGCGGTCGCGCCCGTCTTGGCTACGGCATCGCGCGCCGTCGCGCCGTGCCTCATCTCTTCCTTGAAGCGCGACACTATCAGCAGCGAGTAGTCTATGCCGACGGCCAGCCCGAGCATCACCACCATGACGGTGACGAAGAACACCAGCTGGAACTGCTGGCCTATGAGAGACACCAGCGCGAGCGCGACGATGATGGACACGACCGCCAGTCCGAGCGGCAGCAGAGTGGCGACCACCGCGCCGAACAGCACCAAAAGCACCAACAACGCCACCGGAACGCCGAACCGCTCGCCCTGCTGCAAGTCGTGTTCCGCCAGTTCGTTGTTCTCCCAGGCCGCGCTCGCGTCGCCGCCTATGAGCACGGTGAAGTCGTCTGTCTCGTTCGCCTTCTGAACGATGTGGATAAGCTCTTCTACGTTCGCCGTGGCCTCCTGGGAGGTGCCCGCCAGGGTGTAGTGCATCATCACAGTGGTCTGGTCTGCGGACACCAGCAGGGGGAGCAACTGCTCCAGCTCTTGCGGCGGAATACCGCTCGCGGGGTCGATGGCCTGGTAGAAGTGGTGAACGGGCTGACCGCCGATGCCGCCGGCGATGATGTCCGGCCCCAGCGCGGCCAGTTCCTGGTGGAGCGTCGTAACCTTCACGGCATAGGCGGGGTCCTGGACGGTAAGTGACGGCGATTCAACGATGACGATTTCGGCGAGTTGCTCCGGCCCGCGCAGCTTGTCCTCCAGCAGCGCGGCGGCGCGCTCGGACTCGTACTGGCCGCCCAGCCGGAAGTCCGTGGTCGTCGCGCTGTCCAGGAGTTGGGCGGTGACGGCTGCGGCAATCGCCAGCAGCACTATCCATACGGCAATCGTCAGCCAGGGTCTGCGGGCGCCCAGGCGGGCCAGTCTTTCGGTCAATGTGAAACCTCATCGGTCCAGGGTAGAGTTCCCGGAGCCGCATGGTTGAATATAGCAGGGGTATCGGGGCATATCAAATGGGCGGCGCTGCGCGAGCCTGTGTCAATTTGCTAGGCGCACCCCGGAATCGTCATTCCCGCGAAAGAACGTCACCCCCGTGAAAACGGGGGCGGGAATCCAGCGGGGCGGCAGGCTTGGCGGGGAGTCACCTAGTATATTGGCATAGGTTCGCCCTGCCGACCCATCTTGATTCTCTCGAACAGCCGTGCTACTATGCTGTCCATGACGCACCTGCATCTCATGCCGGCAACCACAGATGCCTCTATAGACTCCCCCAGGGACCGTGTCATTTTCCTGCAGTTTCGTGTCTTTTCAAGCCTGGAACCGCATCATCCGAGGCTCACGGCAGCCCAAAACAACACCGGTCCCAGCTATGGGATGACCCAGAATGACCCGGAATGACACACTTTGGGCGAAAACACGTGCCGACGTCGACGTATAGCCCTCGATGTCCGCTCGGATCGGAGCCTGTGTCAATTTGCTAGGCGCACCCCGGAGTCGTCATTCCCGAGCAAAGACGTCACCCCCGCGAAAACGGGGGCGGGAATCCAGAGGGGGTGGGCGCCTTGGGCCTTGGAGGAAAGTCACCCAGTAAACTGACACAGGTTCGCGCTGCGCGAACCTGTAACAGTTTAGTAACTATCTCAAAATCATGACCTGTAGACACATTGAAGGAGACTCGGGCTGATTCGTATGGTTTCTCCCAAAAAGAACGGGAGGAGCCGCATGGGGAAAGAGCAGACGTTAGGAACCATCTGGGAAGTGCCGGACGAGCTTTGGGAACAGATTGAGCCCATCATTCTGGAGCAAGATCCGCCCAAGGCCAGGGGCCGCAAACGTGCTGATCCTCGACAGATGCTCAATGGCGTCATCTTCCGTCTGCGCAGCGGATGCCAATGGAACCGATTGCCGAGAGAGCTTGGAGACGACAGCACCATCCATCGCACCTTTCAGAGGTGGGTGGAGCGGGGTGTGCTGCGCCGGATCTGGGGAGCGTTGGTGGAGGGATGCGAAGAGTTGGGTGGAGTGGACTGGGAATGGCAGGCTGCGGATGGAGCGATGGGCAAGGCTCGTTTTGGGGGGACCTGATTGGACCCAATCCGACAGACCGTGGCAAGGCTGGGGTCAAGCGGAGTGTGCTTGTGGACGGAGAGGGCGGTCCTTTGAGCGTCACGGTTGCCGGAGCAAACGTCCATGACGCCAAGTTGTTGGAGGCTACCCTTTCGGCCATTGTGGTAGAACGACCACAGCCTACCGAGACGGAGCCGCAACACCTGTGCCTGGACAAAGGGTATGACAACCCTTCAGGCCGTGAGGCTGCCGCCAGACACGGCTATCAGGCGCACATCCGACGCATCGGTGAGGAGAAGCTGGACGGCTCTGGACAGAAGCGGTATCCGGCGCGCCGGTGGGTTGTGGAACGGACGCTGGGATGGCTCTCCAAGTGCCGTGCGATTCTGATTCGCTACGACAAGAAGGCGTCGAACTACCTCGGAGTGCTACAACTCGCCTGCGCGCTCCTGTGGTTCCGCCGTCAGTGGAGTCTGGCTATTTTGAGATAGTTACTAAATCCCTTCCCCCTTGATGGGGGAAGGTTAGAGCCTACCCCTACTCGATGCGGGGATGGGGGTGCCGCGCCCGGCCCATCTGCCTACAGTGGAAGAGCCCCGCCCCCTACCGCCCCTTCCACGAGGGCCGGCGCTTCTCCGAAAAAGCCCTCGGCCCCTCCAGCCGGTCGTCCGACGCCGCGGAGCGTATGCGCCACTCGTACTCGACGCGCGCCGCCGTCTCCAGCGGCAGCCCCAGCCCGGCGTATGCGGCCTGCTTGGTGCCGCGCACCGAGAGCGGCGCGCACTCCAGGATCTGCGTCGCCCACCTGTCGGCCGCCGCCATCAGCTCGTCCGCCGGGACTACCTCGTTGACCAGCCCTATCTGCCTCGCTTCCTGCGCGTCGATGAACCTGCCGGTGAGCAGCATTCCCATGGCGGTCTTGGTGGGCACCTGGCGCACCAGCCGGTGAAAGCCGGTCGGCCCTGCGTCCAGGCCCCAGCGGGGCTCGGGCAGGCCGAACTGGGCGTGCTCGGCCGCGACGACGATGTCGCAGGCCAGCATGATTTCGAATCCGCCCGCGAGGCAGTATCCGTTGACCGCGGCTATGACCGGCTTCCACAGGTCGAACCGCGTGTCTATGCCGCCGAACCCGCCCCGGTTCGCCCAGTGGCGGTTCTCGCCGCGTCCCTGGTACTGGGCCATGTGCTTCAGATCCGCGCCCGCGCAGAACGCGCGCTCGCCCGCGCCGGTGAGCACCGCCACCCACATCTCGTCGTCCGCCTGGAAGTCGTCCCAGATGCGGGACAGCTCCTCGTTGGCGGGCGGGTGGAGCGCGTTCATCACCTCGGGGCGGTCGATGGTCACGTAGGCGACGTGACCCCGCTTCTCGTATCGGGCGAACCTGTAGGCCATTCGGTGTTCTCTTCCTTCGCCCGCGCCGTCTGACGCGGGCGCGAGATATGCGTGCCGCGAAACCGCATCTGTGTAGCTTAGAAAGTACGCGTTAACGCGCGGTTAAGTCAATGCCCGGACCGGCTCACCCCACGGTGCCTCCACAGCCGCGCCTTCCCGCGCCCACACCCGACCAATCGCGCCGCCGCACCCGAAAAAAGCGTCACTTTCCCGCGCTATCCGCTCACGGCCCTGACACGCACGCGCGCCACCGATGCTCGACCACATCCCCACGCCTGCGCAATTTCTTCCCACGATTCCACCCCGATCCCGCGATTTTCGCCACCGCTCTTGAAATAACCGTACATACGTGCTATTATCGCTCACGGTAGAGGCGGGTTTCAAACCCACCTTGAGGACCGGGGGACCGACCCCACAGCCGAAGAGTCCCTTCCCCCTTGATGGGGGAAGGCTAGGATGGGGGTGAAGTCCCTTCCCCCTCGCAGGGGGAAGGTTAGAGCCTGCCCCGTACTTGATACGGGGATGGGGGTGATTTGAGAGGGTGCTTCCCCCCTCTGCCCCCTGTCCCCTTCTGCCATGCGGCGCGACACTTGTGCCCAGAATTGCCCACGCTGGCATTACAGAATTGAGCAGAGCCACCGGCCCGCCCAGCTACGAACACAACAGAATGTCGCGGAAACGAACAGATTTCGCGGGAACGATGGCGCTGGGCGCGCCGGGCAATCCGAAACAGGCTCGCCGCAGCCCGAACATTTGACACGGTTTTTCTCGTTTGCTAGTCTTGTGCCATAGCATCGGGTTCCCGCAACCCGCGGTGAAGCATAATTTGAAGGAGTACTGCCTATGAGCAACACCGACATCGAATTGATGGCGCACCTGATGCGCAGGGCAGGGTTCGGAGCGACCAGGGACGAGCTCGAGGCGAGGGCCGCGAAAGGGTACGAAGCGACCGTAGAGGAACTGCTTCATCCCGAGAACGAGGATCCGGTCGACATCTACGAGTTCCTGCGCTACCAGTTCCTGCAGTGGAAGCCCGGCACCCTGGGCGGCATCGGCCAGTCCGGGTGGGTGTGGCGCATGATCAACACCCGCGCCCCGCTCCAGGAGAAGCTCTGCCTCTTCTACCACCAGATTTTCGCCACCGGCGTCTCCAAGGTGGACCACTACGACGAGATCATCGACATGGTGGATATGTTCCGCGAGAAGGGACTCGGCAGCTACCGCGACATCCTGATCGAGGTCGCCAAGTGCCCGGGCATGATCTACTGGCTGGACAACAACGAGAACCACGCCACCGCCGTCAACGAGAACTGGGGCAGGGAACTGCTCGAGCTGTTCACGATGGGCGTCGGCAACTACACCGAGACGGACGTGAGGGAGTGCTCCCGCGCCTTCACCGGCTGGACCATGTCCCCCAAGCTGCCCAGGTTCCACATGGGCCGCTGGGACTGGTACTTCGAGTACCGGGAGGACGACCACGACAACGGCGAGAAGACCTTCCTGGGCCACACCGGCAACTTCAACGGCGAAGACATCATCGACATCGTGCTGGCGCAGCGTGCGACCGCCATCTTCATTTCGCGCCACCTGTACAACTTCTTCGTCGCCGACGAGCCGCAGGTTCCGGCCTGGTCGGTCACGCCGCCCACCAACCCGGAGGCGGTTGACCTGCTGGCCGACACGCTGATGGAGTCCGGCTACGACATGCGGACGACCCTGCGTGTGCTCTTCAACTCCGACTTCTTCAAGGAGTCCCGCTTCAACAAGGTCAAGAACCCCACCGAGGTCGTCATCGGCGCTCTCCGATTCGTGGGCGACACCGAGCTTCCGTGCCCCGACGTGTTCGACTGGGCCAACCAGATTACCTACATGGGCCAGGACCTGCTCAACCCGCCCAGCGTCGAGGGTTGGCACTCCGGCGCGGAGTGGATAAACAGCGGCTCGCTGATGAAGCGCACAAACTTCGTCGCCGAGATGGTCGGAGACGTGTCCCGCCCCGGCATCCGCTCCATAATGGACAGGGTAAAGGCGGGCTCCGGTACTCCGGAAGAGCTTGTCGACACCTGCCTCGACCTGATGGGGCCGCTCGACATCAACGAGAACTCCCGCAAGGAGTTGATCTCCCATGTGGCGCTGGACGGCGACCTCTGCTGGGACGACGGCAAGTCCTCCTCCGAGTCCGAGGAGCGAGTCGCCGAGATACTCCAGCTAATCGTGTCCTTGCGAGAGTACCAGTTCGCCTAAGAGCGATTCTAAAGTCCCTTCCCCCTCGCAGGGGGAAGGTTAGGATGGGGGTCAGAGGCGTAACGCCCCACCCTCACCTCGCAGAGAGGAGAAAGCAGTGAACGGCGAAACCAAAGACCCCGTCCTGGTAGTGCTACAGCTCACGGGCGGCAACGACTACATGAACACCGTGGTGCCCCACGGCGACTCCCTGTACCGGGACTACCGCCCCTACGTCAACATCGCCGACGAGGAAGTGCTGGCGATCGACAACCACATCGGGTTCCACCCCAATATGGCCCCCATACGGGACATGTACAACGAGGGCAAGGTAGCCATCCTGCACGGCGTCGGCTACGAGAACTCGCCCCGCTCCCACTTCCGGTCGATGGACATCTGGCACACCTGCGAGCCCGACAAGCTGGGCACCGAGGGCTGGCTGGGCCGCGCCGTCCGCGAAATCGACCCCAACAAGGAGAACGTCGTAACAGCCGTGAGCATGGGCCCCAGCCTGTTCCGCGCTCTCGCCGCCCCCGGCGTGCCGGTGGCGACGGTTGAGGACCTGGACAACTACGGCCTGCTGACGGACATCTCCCACGAGCAGAAGCGCAACCGCGTGCTGGAGCGTTACAAGCGAATGTACGCCCCCGCCATGGGCACAGGCCCCGTCATGGATTTCCTGGGCCAGACCGGACTGGACGCGCTCAAGGGCGCCGACATCCTCAAGGTCGCGCCCCAGCAGTACTCGTCCTCCATCGAGTACGCCGACACACCCATCGCCCGCAAGCTCAAGGGCATCGCGCAGGTGCACACCGCCGACCTCGGCACGCGCGTCTTCTACTGCGACCACGGCAGCTTCGATACACACGCCGACCAGATGGGCTCGCACGCCACGCTGTGGCGGGACGTGTCGGACGCGGTACGCGACTTCTTCGATGACCTCGAGGAGCACGACGCGGCGGACAACGTGGCGATGCTCGTCTTCTCGGAGTTCGGACGCCGCGTCTACGACAACGGCTCCGGCACCGACCACGGCGCGGGCGGCGTCTCCTTCATGATCGGCAACGCGGTGAAGGGCGGCCAGTACGGCGTCTATCCCTCCACCAGGGCGAGCGACCTCGAGCAGGGCGACCTCGTGCCGAACATGGACTTCCGAGGCGTCTATTCGACCGTGCTCGAGGACTGGCTCGGCCTGGACGCCGTGCCGATCGTGGAGGGCACCTTCGAAAAGCCCGCGTTCATCTAGCCGCCAAGGCGCCCTCATTCCTCCCCTCTCCCTTGATGGGAGAGGGCCAGGGTGAGGGTGAAAACCAGCCGTCCCGCGTCCCTTCCCCCTCGCAGGGGAAAGGTTAGGATGGGGATGAAAACCGACCGTCCCATGTCCCTTCCCCCTCGCAGGGGGAAGGTTAGGATGGGGGTGAGAGTATACCAATGACTAACATGCTAACCAGAATCGTCTCCAATCGCGTCTACGACTTCAGCCACGTCGTGGGCGGCCGCCAGCTTACCGGCATCGTCCAGCTCGCGCTGGGCGACGGCGACGACGTCTATCTCGTCATGCGCAGGCGCAACGGCGGGAACCTGATGAAGCTCACCATCGGGCCGGTTCCCGGCGACGAGGAGATAGTCGGGCAGATTGGCAAGTCCGGCACCGGCCAGGGCGAGTTCGTCTGGCCCACCGCCGCGGCCATCGACAGCAACGGCAACATCTACGTGACCGATGAGTGGCTCAACCGCGTCACCGTGTTCGACAAAGACGGCAACTTCGTCCGCACGTTCGGCGAGCACGGAGCGGGGGAGGGCCAATTCGACCGGCCCTCCGGCATAGCCATAGACGGCGACGACAACGTCATCGTCTCGGACACCCTCAACCACCGCGTCCAGAAGCTGACGCCCGATGGCGAGAGCATCGCCGCCTGGGGATGCAAGGGCGACGGCCCCGGCGAGTTCGACTCGCCCTGGGGCGTCACCACCGACGACTCCGGCGCGATCTACGTGGCCGACCACAGGAACCACCGGATGCAGAAGTTCGATTCCGACGGCGGCTTCCTGTTCGAGATAGGCGGCCAGGGCACAGGCGAGGACCAGTTCGACCACCCCTCCGACGTCGCGGTGGACCCGGAGGGCGACATCTACGTGTGCGACTGGGTCAACAACCGGGTCGGCTGTTTCGACAGCGAAGGTGCTCCCCTGACCATCTTCGCGGGCGACGCCCAGGAGCTCTCCAAGTGGCAGCGCCAGTACGTGGCCGGCAACCCGGACGTGTACAAGGCGCGTAGGCGCGTGTACACCCTCGAGCCCGAGTGGCGGTTCGCGCTGCCAATGGCTGTCATCTTCGACGAGGACAAGTCCCGGCTCATGGTCGTCGACTCCCAGCGCCACCGCATACAGATGTACAACAAGCTCACGGACTACCGCGACCCGCAGTTCAACATCTAGCGGTGAGTCAGGAAGCATAGACCATTTGGCGCGAGGGTTGCCCGGACTGGGCTGCCCTCGTTCCTTTCTGGGACCAGGCAGGAGGACAGGCAATGGTAACCGTATCGGACAGCGAGGCGCTTCGCAGAAGCTCCCTCAAGTACCTGTGGATGCACAACCGCGACTGGACGCAGATGGCGGAGGATGGCGAGCCGCGCATTATGGTCGGCGGCGAAGGCGTCAGGGTCACCGACTCCGATGGGAAGTCCTGGATCGACGTGAACGGCGGTTACAACTCGGTCAACGCCGGCTACGGGCGCACCGAGATAGCCGACGCCGCCTACGAGCAGATGCTGAAGCTCCCCTACTTTCCCCAGGGCACTACCACCGCTCCCACCGTCATGTTCGCCGAGAAGCTGGCGCAGATCGCTCCGGGCAGCCTGGAGCGCACCTGGCCGGTGAGCGGCGGCTCCGAGGCTAACGAGACCGCGCTGAAGATCGCCCGCAGCTACCACAAGCGCCGGGGAGAGACCGGCCGTTACAAGGTCATCAGCAGACGAGGGTCGTACCACGGCATGACTGGAGGCGTGCTGTGGCTGGGCGGAGCCGGCACGGCCATACGGGAGGACTTCGAGCCGGCCTATCCCGGCATGGTGCACGCGCCGCAGCCCCTGCCGTACCGCTGCGAGCTTGGCGGAGCGACTCCGTCGGAGTGCGCGGCGCGCTGCGCGCAGGCCATCGAAGACCTGATTCTCTTCCACGGCCCGAGCACCGTCGCCGCCGTCATCGCCGAGCCTGTCTCCGCCGCCGCCGCAGCCGCCGTGCCCGGCGACGAGTACTGGCCCATGCTGCGTGAGATATGCGACAGGTACGGCGTCCTGCTGATAGCGGACGAAGTGATATGCGGATTCGGGCGCACCGGCAAGATGTTCGCCGTCGAGCACTGGGACGTGGCGCCGGACATGATGACCGTGGCCAAGGGCGTCATCAGCAGCTACCTGCCCCTCGCCGCCACCATCGTGTCCCGCGAGGTCGCCGACGCCTTCGCCGGCGAGGACAACATCTTCCGGCAGGCGCTCACGTTCGGCGGCCATCCCGTTTCCGCCGCCGCCGCACTCAAGAACATCGAGATAATCGAGGGCGAGGGCATGGTCCAGAACTCGGCCGACGTGGGCGCATACTTCCTGGAGCAGCTAACGGAGCTGAAGGAAGACCACCCCATCGTCGGCGACGTGCGCGGCATCGGGCTGCTGCTCGGCATGGAGTTCGTCAGCGACCGCGATTCGAAGACCTACTTTCCGAGCGAGCTGAAGCTGGGGGACCGCCTCACCGAAAAGTTCCACGACCAGGGGCTAATTCTCCGCTGCGCCGGCCAGACGGTAGGCCTCGGCCCGCCGCTCTGCATCACCCAAGACGAAGTCGACCAGATTGTGGCCGGCCTCGACAGGGCCATTGGCGAAGTCGAGCGCGAGATAGGCGTCGGCTAGCCGCCTTCTGCCGAGCGGGGACCGAACGGCTCCGGCTTGAACGGGTCGTCGCGGACACGGAGGAAGGCGCGCATACCCCCGTCCGCGGCGGCGTCCTCCATCTCGCGCCGGTTGTAGTCGGAACGCTGCGCGGAGTGGGCCACCGACGACAGCAGCCAGTTGGTCGTAATGGCGTTGCGAAGGCCCATCATCTCCAGCCCCAGCGTCGCCACGTACTTGTTGGCCGCCACAGTCTCCGGGCTTATCAGCGCTATGCGCTCGGCCAGGCGAAACGCCTCCGCCATCATCGCGTCCTTGTCCTCGAACACCTCGTTGACCAGGCCAATCCTGAACGCCTCTTGCGCGTCGATGTGGTCGCCCGTCAGCGCGTAGCGTAGAGCGTTCTTGTAGCCCGCCAGCAGCACCCACAGGAAGCTGGTGTTGGAAATCTGGCGCACCTCCGGCTGCGCGAACACGGCGTCGCCGGAGCAGAAGGTCATGTCACACGTCAGCGCGAGCCAGGTTCCGCCGCCCATGCACCAGCCGTGCACGCAGGCGATGACCGGCTTGGACAGTTCCAGCACGTGCGTCTGGTTCTTCACCATGTTGCGGTCGTGGTAGAACCAGCGCGACACGTGCTCTGCCGCGCTCTGCCCCTTGGGTATCATCGACACGGGGTCCGTCTCCTGGAAGGTGGCGATGTCGTAGCCCGAACTGAACGCGCGGCCCGCGCCCTGTATCACGATGACGCGCGCCTCCGGGTCCGCCTCGGCCACGTCCAGAGCGTCGTGCAGGTCACGCTCCATCGGCGGCGTGATGGCGTTCAGCGTCTCCGGCCTGTTGAGCGTGATGACGCAGGTCGTACCGCGTATCTCGTAGAGGATGTGTTCGTAGGTTGGCAAGGCGGTTCCTCCTCTAGCGGGGCCATGGATGGGCGCGGGCCACGTCCTCGTCGATGTCGGCGCCCCAGCCGGGGGCCGTGGGCACCGCCATGTAGCCGTCAGTGATGTCGGGCGTCGCGGTGGTAAGCTCGTCCTTCCACGGCACGTCGTCGATGTCGATCTCCATGATGCGCACGTTCGGCAGCACCGCGCACAGGCTGGCGCTCATAAACGAGGACAGGTGGCTGTAGTAGTTGTGCGGCGCGGCGTTAAGCTGGAACACCTCCGCAAGGTCGCCCACCTTCTTGGACTGGCTGAACCCGTTCCACGGCACGTCGATCATGAAGATGTCGGCGGCGTGTAGCTGGAAGTAGGGCAGGTACTCCCGCATGTAGTACAGGTTCTCGCCCGTGCATATCCTGGTGGACGTCGATTGCTTTATCTGGAGGATGGCCTGCGGGTCGTACATGTCGATTTCGAGCCAGAGCATGTTGAACTGCTCCAGCACCTTCGCTATTCGCATGGACGCTTCCGGCTTGAAGTTGAAGTTGAGATCGAGGTTGATGTCCACGTTGGGGCCCACGGCGTCTCGGAAGGTGCCGATAAGCTCCTCGATGTGCGCCAGTAGCTCGATGCTCACTATCTGGTCGGTGGAGCCGCTGCCGCTGGCGAAGCCCGGCCCGTGAACGTAGGCGTTCTCGCCCGGCATCAGGATGTTCGTCTTGAGCGCGGTGAATCCCCTGCTGACGACCTCTTTGCCAAGCTCGGTGATACTGTCCATGCTGGAGATGGGCGGCACGCCTATCAGTTCGTGGTTGCGGATGCGCGACGTGCCGCAGTGCGACCAATAGACGCGCACGTTGTCTCGCGTGGGGCCGCCGAACAACTCCACGACAGATATGCCCAGCGCCTTGGCCTTGATGTCGATGAGCGCAAGCTCCACGCCGGCGATTGCCTTGGCCGCGATGCCGCCGGGACTCTGGCGAGAGACACGGTTCATGTCCCAGAAGCGCATCTCGAACGCCCTGGGGTCGCTGCCGATGAGCACCGGCTTGAAGTCCTCGATAGTGCCGACCACTCCTCTCGGCGTCCGCCCGTCGCTGCACTCGCCCCAGCCGGTGATGCCCTCGTCCGTCTCCACCTTGACGAACGTCCAGGGCCGCCAGCCGGCGTCCACTATGAACGTCTCGATGTTGGTTATCTTCATGCGCTCATCTCCAACTGGTCAGTTCTCGTCCACCAGCGTGGCTACGCTGAACACCACGCGGAAGGGGTAGCAGTAAATCACCACGCTCTGCTGCGCGGACACGTCCACGTCGTCGGGTATCTCGTAGTTCTGGTTGCCGATGTTGCCCTTCAGCAGGCCGAGGTCCACGAACCCCGCCTCCTCGAGGTCCGAGTGCCTCATGGGGTCCGGGTCTTGGGACAGCAGCACGTGCAGTTCCGGCCCGTTCGTGACCCTGAAGTCCTCCAGCCGCAGCAGCTTGTTCGCCCCCGGCAAATCGTAGATAAGCGCCTGGCCGCTGCCCTTGTGCAGCGCGTCGGCGTCCCGGAACTCGCCGCTCTTGAGCTTCGTAGGCTGCGGCGCGGCGTCCGGCTGTGCGGCCGGTTCGGGTGTGGCGGTCGCCTGCGTCGCAGGTGTCGGCGTTAGCTGAGACGCAGGCGTGAAGCTGCCCTGGAACGTGGAAGCCCCGCCCAGCATCTCCGGCATAGGCTCGGCAACGGGCATCCTGTCCATCTTTGCGACGGTCGACATAACCATTTCGACCTCTTCCATGGTCATGTCTTCAGGCACGTCGGCGGCGTAAGCGAACGGGAACTCCTCCTCCACGGTGACGTTGACGAACAGCGGCGAACCCAGGTCCCACGCCACGATTCCCAGCACCACCAGCACGGGAACGCCGATGATCGTCACCCACAGCCGGCGTTGCCACGCCCACAGGTGAAGTCCACGGCGGTAGGCGTAGTAGACGACCGCCGCAATGACGATCAGGATGACCACGCCTATCGGGAAGCGATACGGGTAGAGGTCCGCGGCCAGCCGCTCCAGGTTACCGAAGAAGTCTGCCAACATGGTTCCGAGTCCTCATGCGCTCAGGGCCGCCTACACGCCCGCCTTCAACGCCGCTACGGCCTTGCTAGCCGCCATTCCCCGGTGGCTCAGCCTGTTCTTCTCATCAGAAGACAACTCAGCCATCGTCCTGCCGAGCGAGGGGAACAGGAACGCGGGATCGTATCCGAAGCCGTGGTCGCCCCTGGGCGGCCTGACGATGCGGCCCTCGCACACGCCCTCGAAGAACCGGACGTCGGTATCGCGGGGGTCTGGTCGCACGATGGCTATCACGCACCGGAAGCGCGCGTCCCACTCGCTCGCCGGAACGCCGTCCAGGCGGTCGTAAAGCCGGGCGATGCGCTGCTCGTCGGTAGCGCCCTCGCCAGCGTACCTGGCGGAGTAGATTCCCGGCTCGCCGCCAAGCGCGTCCACTTCCAGCCCCGAATCGTCGGCCAGCGTGGGCAGACCGCTGAGAGCGCAGTAGGAGCGCGCCTTGAGCGCGGCGTTGGCCTCGAACGTGGCGCCTGTCTCCTCGACGTCCACGTCGATGCCCACGTCCGTCAGCGAGACCAGCTCGGCCGGCGCGTCGGCCAGCAGCGCCGCGAGCTCGCGCATCTTGCCGGGGTTCCTGGTGGCTATCAGGAGTTTTTCCAGTGTCACATCGGCACCGGCCAATAGAGGTTAGTCCGGTTCCCCTGGCCCTGTTAGTTGTCGTCGGCGGGAACGCCCGCTCGCGCGCCGTTGCGATAGGAGAACCTGTCCACCAGCCCGGTCACGGTGTCGCGGAAGCCTCCGTACTCCAGCTCGCTGTAGGGCAGCATGGCCGCGCCCGACCAGCCCTGGGAGCGCATGTCGATGCCCTTGCGCTGGGCGTGCGCTCGAACCTCGTCCCAGACCGGATTGTCGAAGAAGTCGATGTGCGAGTCCGAGAACTTGCCGTCTCGGTTGACGGAGAATCCGGCCGCGGACACCAACGGCAGGCAGTACGGCCCGGTAACGGGAGTGTTCAGCGGCACCGGCATAATGGGCATGACGTGGGAGCCGCGCGCGTCGCCGCCGACGAAGTGGGCCTTGGTGAAGGTAGAGATAACCTCCTCTGGCGCCGGGAAGATGCCCTGGTTGCGCACCAGCGCGATCGGGTCGTCCTTGCCCGTATAGACGCCCGCGATGGAGTGCAGGCGCTGCGCCGACACGGACACGGCGCGCTGGCCGTTGGTCCGCGAATAGATGCCGTCTATGCCGAAGCGCTCGTTGTCGCGCAGGAGGGCGGTAATCTGGTAGTAGTCTTCGGGCGCGTTCAGCTCGATGATGCTGTCGCCGCCCGTATTGTCCATGTCGATGACGTGGAAGGTGAAACCCTTGATCATCTGCGGCAGCATCAGCCCGCCGCAGTACATCGGATCCGCGAAGCCCAGGAAGATGGGCAGATTGTACGCGCCCGGGCCGCACTTGTCCGCCGCGAACAGCATGATGGATTCCGCCGGTCGGGGAGCCTCGAGCGTGTGGTCCATCTCGATCTCGGCCACCGCGGGGCCGGCGCCCCTCACGTTGCCGGAGGGCGCGTCCACCAGCAGGTCCTGGCCCGCGCCGTACAGCCCGTACTCCCTGGCGATCTCGGTCGCCTTGATGAACGTGTCCCACGCGAACTGGTGCACGTCCTCGTCGTTCTCGCCCCTCGTGTGCGACATGAGAATGGCGATGTCGTCGCCGGTGTACGATGTCCAGCCGTCGATGATCAGCCCGTCGTCGATGGCTCTCGCGACCTCGCCCCTTACGGCATCCATCATCCTCTCCGACGGCTTGGTGTGGCCGCCGATGGATCCCACGTCCGCCTTTATGCAGGAAATGGTAAGTTTCACGATGCCTCCTTTGCGGTGACGCTTGCCCGCCGCCGCGGGCGAAAGTAGCTTTCCGAGCGATTATCGTTCGAGCATTCCGAATTGACCCTATGTTACCACACTCAGGTTTTATCCTCTAACCGCCCGATCCGGCGGGAATCAGACCGAGAATTGACCGGCGCGCGCGCGCAAAGCTATACTTGCGCGGGCGCTTTGAAGCGCATTTCAGGGGGCAGACCTATGGCGACACGGGCAAGAGAACAGTCCGACGACGTGCTCAGACAGAGCTTGCTGATCGTCGTCTTCGTCGCCGTCGTTCTCACTTTCTTGACCCCGCTGGTCGTCACCTTCAGCACCATCTTTCCATTCATCGTTGGCAAGGCGGTCTATTCGCACATTCTTATCGAGGTGGCGTTCGGCGCCTGGATCCTGCTTGCATGGATGCGCCCGGAGTACCGGCTGCCGGGTTCGCGTATCATCCAGGCGCTCGCCCTCTACCTCGCCATCGCCCTGCTGGCCGGACTGTTCGGCGTCGGCGTGCTCCGCAGCATCTGGTCCACCTATGAGCGGATGCAGGGCATCGTCGATCTTGCCCACTGGCTCGCGTTCGCGGTCGTGCTGGTCTCTACGCTGCGCACCGCCGACAACTGGCGAATGCTCCTGAACGTCAACCTGGCGGTGAGCCTCTTTCTGGCGCTTCTCGGCGCGGGCAAGCTGGTAGGCGTGCAGGCGCCGCCGTTCGACTTCTTCGAGCAGAACACGCGCCTCGAGCTTACGCTGGGCAACGCCACCTACGTGGGCGCGTACATGCTTGTGAACTTCCTGCTGGCGCTCGGCTTTCTGGCCCAGTCGTTCATCCGGCGTGACGAACGCGCCGATCTCCCCGCCAGGCCGCAGCGCAGAAGACGCGCCGCCCGGCACTCTCGACCGTCGCGAACGGATAGGCGGGATCGCAGAGTGGCGAGTCGGCGACGGACCATCGCTAACGGCCAAGGAATCTGGTTGACTAGGCTTGTAGGGACGGCTATAAGCTCTCTCGTTGAGTTTGACTTCAGGTCGTGGTCTTGGAGGTTGTTCTGGTCTGTCACGAACTTTCTGCTAGAGCTAGATTACAAGCTGTTGGCATGGCGGCTCTTCTGGGCCGCCACGGCCTCGCTCAACCTCTGGGTGATGATATACAGCGGAACGCGCGGCGTGGTGGTCGGCGGCGCGGCGGCGCTTCTCGCGCTCGGTGTGTGCTACATCTTCATCGGCAGGCTGAGACATCTCAGGATCGCGGCCGCCGCCATCGTAGCGGTCCTGGTCGTGGGAGGCGTCGCTTTTCTGGCTTTGCGCAACACCCCCGCTTTCGAGCCGATTGCCGAATCCAACGTCATGATCCGGAGGCTGGCAAACGCCGGACTCGAAGACCATTCGATCCAGGGCCGGATACACTCCGTAGCCGCCGGCATCCAGGCATTCGCCGCGAGGCCCATACTCGGCTGGGGGCCGGAGAACTACCACGTCCCCTTCGGGCGATACGTCTCGGAGGCCAATCCGTCCCTCGAAAAGTTCGACCAGGCTCACAGCAAGCCGGTCGAAGAGCTGGTCACGAAGGGCGCGTTGGGCTTTCTGAGCTACATGGCCATCTGGGTGTTGATGTTCTGGGTGGTGCTTAAGCGCGCCCGCAGGGAGAACGCCGCCGAGCAGATGTTTACCCTCGTCATCGGCGCCTCCCTGGTGGGCTACTTCGTGCAGAACCTCTTCCTGTTCGACACGGCGACAATGCTGCTTCAGTTCGTGATGCTGGCCGCGTTCGTCGCGTGGATGGAGACGGAGGCGCAGGCGCGGAGGGAATCGACCGCGGGCCACACACCCGGAGACTCGATGCTCAGCCGGGTCTTCCGACGCCTGGACTCGGTGCCCGCGCTCGCGCGTGACGCACGGTTCCTCTACGGTTCGGTGGCCGTGGCGGCCCTGGTAGTGGCGACCATTCTGTTCGTGAACGTCCGCGTTTGGGTTGCCGCGCAGAACTACCGCGACGTGAGGGTCATGTCTATGGAGATCGAGGACAAGATCGAGGGACTGGCCGAGTCGGCGGACATGTTCCCAGGTCTCGGCAACTACCCGCGCCGCGACCTGTTCGAGATCGTTGCGGGGGAGGTGCCCCTCTTGCCGCCCGAACGGGCGCTGGGCGTGATGTTTGCCACCGACGGCGAGGCCGAGGAGGCGCTGGACATAGAACCGGAGAACTGGCACATCGTTGTCGCGCTCGGCCTGGTGTACCAGTCGGCATCGTCGCAGGATGAGCGATACCTGGCGCTTGCCAGGGCGTTCACCGACCAAGCGACAGAGATCGCGCCGGGAAGATGGGAAGTGTTCCAGCTGAGGGCCAGGCAACTATCGCTCGAGGGTGACCACGCCGCCGGCGCCGAACTCCTGAATGGATTCTTCGAAGCAAACTCAGAAGCCGAGCGTGTGCTGGGTGGGCTGAGGGACCAGTTGGTTAACGCCTCCCGGCAGTAACCGGCTGCCGGCCCATCTGGGCCACCTTGTACTGGTCTTCCAACAGTTGCAGGTACTCGGCGTTGCCCTTGCTCTTACGCAGCCGCTGCAACACCTCTTCGTTGACCTCCCACGGGGTAACGTTGTCGGACGAAAGCCTCGTGCTGATGAAGCGGCGGAACAACCACACCTGCCGCAAGGTGTCCTCGCTCAGCAGGAGCTCCTCCCGCCGCGTGCCGCTCCGGTTGATGTCCATCGCCGGGAACACGCGCCGCTCGGCCAGCCGCCGGTCCAGGTGCACCTCCATGTTGCCGGTGCCCTTGAACTCCTCGTAAATCACGTCGTCCATGCGGCTGCCCGTGTCTACGAGACAGGCCGCCATGATGGTGAGACTGCCACCCTCCTCGGTGTTGCGGGCCGCTCCGAAGAACCGCTTGGGCGGGTACAGCGCGACCGGGTCCATGCCGCCCGACAGCGTGCGTCCGCTGGACGGCACGGCCAGGTTGTAGGCCCTGGTGAGCCGCGTGATGCTGTCGAGCAGGATCACCACGTCGCTGCCGCTCTCCACGAGACGCTTCGACCGCTCGAGCACAAGCTCCGCGACCCGGCAGTGGTCTTCCACCGGCTCGTCGAACGTCGAGCTGTACACCTCGCCCCTGATGGAGCGCCTCATGTCGGTGACTTCCTCCGGACGCTCGCCGATAAGCGCCACCATTATCTCGATGTCCGGGCAGTTTGTGGCTATACCGTTCGCGATGTCCTTGAGAAGTGTGGTCTTGCCCGCCTTTGGCGGCGACACTATCAGCCCGCGCTGGCCGCGGCCAATCGGCGCGAACATGTCCATCAACCTGGGAGCGAGGTAGTTGGGCCTGGTTTCGAGAATTATCTGCTCGGTGGGGAAGACGGGGGTTAGGCTCTCGAACGGTGGACGGTTCCCCGCCGCGTCGGGCGGCGTGTCGTTCACGCTCCTCACGCGCAGCAGCCCAAAGTAGCGCTCGCCGTCCTTAGGCGGACGCACCTGGCCCGCCACCTTGTCGCCGGTGCGCAGCCCGAAGCGCCTGATCTGGGACTGTGAGACGTAGACGTCGCCGGAACCTTGCTGGCTGCCGTTCTGGCGCAGGAACCCGTACCCGTCGTTGACCACCGACAGAATGCCGCTGGCGGTAATCTGTTCGTTCTTCTCCGCCACCGCATGGAGTATGCGATTCAGCATGTCGTGGCGCTTCGGGTTCGCGCCTTCGTTTATGACCCCCATCTTGACGCCAGTCTCGAGCAACTGGTCGTTGCTCTTACGCTGCAATTCAATCAGGTCCATGTTTCTCTCCAGAGTTCCGCGCCGGTTGGCGCATCTCGTGTGACGCCTCATCATCGCCTCGCCTGAGGCGTAGGGCTTGCATCGAGTAAGTCAGGGTTTCGAAAAAGCGACTCGACCGTCGTTCGCGCGGCGCAAGTCTGGCGAATTGCGGCCAGACTGCGCGAATCGTCGCGAAATAGGGAGCGGTGGGAAAGTAACGGGCCAGCCAACCCCTGGTTGCGGCCTGATGAACGGCCGCGGGCGTGGCCTCAGCCCGGCGTTTGGGGTAACTCTTGCTATCTTAGCACATGTGATTTCCCCAGTCTACACCTTTTGGAGAGAGGCGACCGGATCGACGTCGTCCAGAGGCAGCGTGCGCTGGCCGCCCTCTCTCACTGTCTTCACGGCTGCGGCGACGAACGCCTCGAAGAGCGGGTGCGGCCTGTTCGGTCTTGACAGGAACTCGGGGTGGAACTGCACTCCGACCATGAAGCTCGAGTCCGCCATCTCCAGTATCTCGACCAGGCTCCCATCGGGCGAAAGCCCGGTTGGCATCAGGCCGACAGACTGCAAGTCCTCCCTGTATCGGTTGTTGAACTCCAGCCTGTGCCGGTGGCGTTCCTCCACCACTTTCTCGCCGTACGCATTGGACGCCGCGCTGTCCTCGCCATTCGGAAGCCGCGCGACGCTGCACCGGTAGAGGCCGAGCCTCATGGTGCCGCCCATTTCGACGATGTTTCTCTGGTCGGGCATGTAGTCGATCACGGGATCGGGCGTTTCGGGGTCGAACTCCGTAGAGTTCGCCCGCGCTTTGCCCAGCAGCCGCCGGGCGGCCTCAATCACCATCACCTGCAGGCCCAGGCACAGCCCCAGGTAGGGCACGTCACGCTTCCTCGCGTAGTGGGCCGTTTCTATCATCCCTTCTATCCCGCGTGGCCCGAACCCGCCGGGCACTACAATGCCCTGCACCGAGTCGAGATACTGTTCCGGGCCGAATCTCTCTATGTCCTCCGAGTGCACCCAGCGCACCTCAACGTCCTGCCCGTGGGTGAGTCCGGCATGGGTTAGGGACTCTTTAACGGAAATGTAGGCATCGTGCAGGTCGACGTACTTGCCGACGACGGCAATGGGGATTACGTCCTTTGGCCGCTTGATTGCGCCTACCATCTCCTGCCAGTCAGACATGTCGCGCCGCTCGGCGGGAAGGTCCAGGCTCTCCACGATGAAACCGCCCAGGCCCTGCTCATCCAGTATGAGCGGCACCTCGTAGATGGTGGAAACTGTGGGAAGCGTGAGCACCGCCTCACGGGGAACGTCGCAGTGGATGCTTATCTTGCTGCGGATTTCGTCGGTGACCTCCTGGTCGCTGCGGCACACGATTGCGTCGGGATGTATGCCGATGCTGCGCAGCTCCCTTACACTGTGCTGCGTCGGCTTCGTCTTCAGCTCGCCGGTAGAGGTGATGTAGGGCAGAAAGGTCACGTGCATGTACAGCACGTTGTCCCTTCCCACCTCGTTACGCATCTGGCGGATCGCCTCGAGAAACGGCAGGCCCTCGATGTCGCCGACTGTGCCCCCTACCTCCACCACGATTACCCGCGCCCCGCTCTCGTCCGCCAGCGCCAGAATGCGCTGCTTGATTGCGTCGGTTACGTGCGGCACGGTCTGAATCGTGCCGCCCAGGAACTCTCCCCTGCGCTCGCGCGAGATGACGTCGCTGTACACCTGCCCGGCGGTCACGTTCGACGAGCTGGTCAGGTGGGCGTCGATGAAGCGTTCGTAGTGGCCGAGGTCCAGGTCCGTCTCGCTGCCGTCTCTGGTAACGAAGACCTCCCCGTGCTGGTAGGGGGACATCGTGCCCGGGTCCACGTTCAGATACGGGTCGAGCTTGAGAAGAGACACGGTGATGCCCATGCTCTTCAGGATGCGTCCAATCGAGCCGACGGTGACGCCCTTTCCGACCGAGCTTACGACTCCGCCGGTTACGAACACGAACTTGGTTGGCTCATCGCGGACGGCCAATGGTTGGCGCTCCTGTCTCGCGCCGCGCGGCGCGTCTCAATACGGCAACCGGCGCGCGGCAAGGGGACCTGCTAGGGGATGGCATTTCGAGAGGATGAAAAGGCGCGTTTACCGCTCGGCGGTTCCCGAAAACCAGCGGCCATGTCTCAATCCGGAAGCGCCCGGAACGTGGCCCATGGTCGCGTGTACTCGCGCTCGGCAAAGTATAGGCGGGCCGGAACGCGCTTGTCAAACACCGTCCGGGCCGGCGTCCCTGGGCATCTGCTCTATCGCCTGCCTGATGAAGTTGACTCCCACCAGGTTCCGCCATGCGGCAAGCAGCCTGATGGTGACCGGCCCCGGCGTCTCGTCGCCCAGCCGGTAGCCGTTGATTGTCGCCACCGGCAGCAGGCAGAACCGCGTGCTGGATACGAAAGCCTCGCTGGCGTGATAGACGTCGCCTATCGAGTACTCCGCCTCGTCGATTTCTATCCCGAGCGAGTCGCACAGTTCCAAGGCGGTTCGCATACTCACACCCGGCAACACGTTTCGGCGGTTGGGCAGTTTCACCCGCCCATCTCTCACGAACATGAAGTTGGCTCCCTGGCACTCGGTAATGCGACCGTTCGGCCCGGTCATGAGCAGAAGCTGCCTGGGGCTGCCGGCCTTCGCGTCCGATCCGCCGGCGCTGGGCGCGCCGTAGGTGACCGGCGTAACGATCCGCACACCACGGATGTAGCTGCTCGCGAACGCGCCCACGTCGAGCGGCTGGCAGTAGATGGCCACGGTCACACGCGGAGGGTCGTCGGTCTGGTCTGGCTCGGTCAACGCGACAAGCTGGGTGATCGTCAACTCGCCGCCCGCGGGCAGGGGCCGGTTGGACTCCAGCACCTTGAGCGTGAGCGCCTCCATCTCGTCGATTGAGACACCCGCGTCGATGCTGGAGTAGTTGAGCCCGTTGTAGAGCCGCTCCAGGTGGAGCCGAAGTCGAAACGGCTCGCCGTCGAAGGTGCGCTCGGTGTCGTAGTAGCCGCCGATAGACTGGCCCATCCGCTGCATTTCGCGCAGGCCCTCGTCCTGGGGAACGAACCGTCCATTCAGGTACATCATCATCTGCATAAGGCAGCACCTTTTGAGAGTCCCTTCCCCCTCGCAGGGGGAAGAGCCTGCCCCGTACTTGATACGGGGTTTAGGATGGGGAGTGACTACCGGATTGCAGACATGCTCTTAGCTAGCTGAAAAGCTCCCGGCGCACCTCTTCCCTGCGCTCCCTCTCATCGGGGTTCACTTCGGCGTAGGGTTCGCCGGGCCTTCTGAGCGTGCCGCGGAACTCCGGGGGCCTCTTCTCGAAGAACGCCTTGCGGCCCTCGTCTCCGTCGGTGCTCATCTGCGTGACGAGCGTGTTCATCAGGGTTTGGACGCGCCACGCCTCCGTGACCGGGATGTCTTTGAACCTGATGACGAACTCCTTCATCATGCGAACCGCCAGCGGCGGCATCTTCGCGATAGAGTCCGCTATCTCCTCGGCGCGCGACATCAGGTTGTCGTGCGGAGTGACCTCGTTGATGAGATTGATGCGCAGCGCCTCCGCGGCATCGAATGGTTCGTCGGTGAGCAGAATGCGCATCGCGTCCACGTATGACACCTGGCGGGGCAGGTACGTGGCGCCCGGGCCGTTGCCAACCCAGCCCTGGCTGAGCAGAGCGTACTTGAACCGCGCGTGCTCCTCGCAGGCGATGCGAATGTCCGTGGACGTCAGCATCAGGTAGAAGCCCGCTCCGGCGGCCCAGCCGTTTATCGCGCCGATCACAGGCTTCCAGATCTGGGGGTAGTGGTCGCCCAGCCGCCCGTCGGCGCCAAATCTGGCCGCGCCGTTCACGCTGCCCGCGAGCGGCCAGAAGATGGCCTCGGTGCGCGCGCGCTCACGCTCCTCCTCCGTGATGTCCGGCCGCACCGCCAGGTTGTGGCCGGCGCAGAAGTGGCGTTGCCCGACGGCGGTCAGTATCGCCACCCGCACGTCCATGTCCTCCCACGTCTCTTTCCAGACCTCGCTCAACTCGTCGGCCGTGGGACGGTCAAGGATGTTCGCTTTCTCCGGATTGTTCAGGGTGATGTACGCGACGGGGCCTTTCTTCTCGTAAAGGACGCGCATAGGCGCTCGACCTCCTGCGGGTTGTTTGCGCCGGGGTAAGCGGGGACTGGACGGGTCGGGTTGGGGCTAGGCCCTGATGTCCAGTATCGAGTACTGAGACTGGCCGCGGGGTGTATCGACCTTCACCGTATCGCCCTTCCGCTTGCCGATCAGCGCCATGCCGAGCGGCGACACGTCGGAGATCTTCTGCTCCAGCGAGTTGGCCTCGCTGCGGCTGACCAGCGTGTAGGTCTGTTCCCGCTTGGTTCTGGACTCCCTCACCTGGACGCGCATCCCCAGCCTTATCGTGGTGACGTTGCCCGTCCTCGCCGAAATGATGACCGAGGACTCGAGGGTCGATTCTATGGAGCGAATGCGGGAGTCGATCAATCCCATCTGCTCCCTCGCGGCCTCCAGAGGAGCGTTTTCGCGGACGTCCTTGTCGGCGGCGGCCCGCTGGATCTGGCCAGCCGTCTTGGTCCGCTCTTCCTTCAGCTTTTCCAACTCCTCCACGAGATTGTCGTGCCCCTCCTGGGTCAGCTCGTTGGGCGCCTGCTTGTCCACGCCTCCGGTCTTGACGGCGCTGCTGCGGGGCCGACGTATCCGGAGGTGCTGCGCCAGCTTCTGGTCGGTGAACCCGCTCTTATGGGAGTAAGTCAGAAAGTCGCGCACTATCTGGAGACGATCAGCTGCCTGTGGCGTCGTACCGCTCCCGACCATTCTCTCCGCGTAGGCCCCGATGTCCGCGGGCTTGACCTTGAAAAAGGGTGTATCGGGCTTGCACCAACGTATGAACTTGTCCAGCTCGGTGTTGTTACCGGACACGGGGTCGGCCTCTGCCTTGACGCTGCGGGACTTGGCGCTTGCCCGCTTCGCCTTGCGTACAGCCAGGTGCTCGGCGTACTTTCCCGCAGCCTGAAGGATAGTGATGGACTCGTTGGATTCCATGGTTCGGCCTCCTTCACCCTAAGTCCGTTGGTCTCATGTTAATGAAGCACAAGCCTACATGTCAAACAAGCGAAGTGCCGGAGCCTGTATCAATATGGTCGGTGTTCCACCCCGCGTTGTTGACAGTGTCTTGCCTTGACAGTATCATTCGCCCGGCGGTCGGTAGGTTCCCCGGCGCGCCGCTGGGTCTCTCGTGTTAACGGACGAGCAACCCCGTTAAAGGAAACCCGGCTCTCGCTCCCCGGTTTGAGGGAGTACGCCGCGACCAAGTTTCACGAGGAGGTCCCCATGAGTTTGAGAATTGCGTGGGCAAGCGGTTTCGCGTTCCTGTGTCTGCTGGCGTCGCTGCTGGTGTTGGCCGCGTGCTCCAGCGCCGATGAAGAAGAGCCCGCTCCGGCGGCGGCCACTTCGGCGCCTGTGACGTCGCAGGCGCAGCCGACCGCCGCGCCGCAGCCCACCGCGCCCCCGGCCGACGCGCCACAGACGGGCGGCACGCTCAGGTTCGGCATTCCCGAGCCGAACAGCTTCGATCCGCAGGCGACCTGGTCGGTTGTCGCCGGAAACATCGCCGGCATGTACGGCGACGTGCTCGTTTCGCGTCACCCCGAGACCTACGACTTCCTTCCGGGTGGACTCGCCAACTCGTGGGACGTCTCGGAGGACATGCTCACCTGGACGTTCAACTTGAAGGAAGGCATTACCTTCCACGACGACGTACCCTTCGACGCAGAGGCCATGGCCGCGTCCTACAGGCACGGCGCCGACGTTGGCTGGGTGCCCAAGATCTACCTTCCCCCCGAAGCGGACATCTTCGCACAGGACGCGACGACCTTCGTCATCAAGTCCCCCAAGATATACGGCCCCATGCTGGACCACATCTCATGGCCCGCCTGGTTCATCGTGACCGCCGAACACCATCGCGCGGTCGTCGGTGAAGAGGATTACGGCACGCAGCCTATCGGAACCGGCGCCTTCAAGTTCGACGAGTGGGTGCGCGGCGACAACGCCACCCTCTCCCGCAATGCGGATTACGACTGGGGTCCCGCCTTCTACGAGAACCGCGGCGCTCCGTATGTAGATGGCATCTTCATCAAGTTCATTGAGGAAGAAGCCGTCCTCAACGCGGCCGTGCAGGCCGAGGAGATCGACGTCGTTTACGTGCCCAACCAGTTCGCGGCGGACCTCCGCGACGACGACCGGTTCGAGTTTCACACCCGGCGGTCGGGCCGTCTGAGCGCGCTGTCGATGAACCATGAGGCGGCGCCGCTGGACGACGTGAAGGTGCGGCAGGCGCTGATGGTGGCCGTTGACCGCGACAGGATAATCCAGGTCATGGAGCAGGGCGAGGGCTTCCCTCAGTACGGCCAGGTGGTGCGAGCTCTGCCGTTCTACGACCAGGGCTTCGAGGATGAGTCTGCCGCGATGAACGCCTACGACCCGGACCGCGCGCTCGATCTGCTGAGCCAGGCCGGATGGGTCAAGGGCGGCGACGGCAAGCTGGCCAAGGACGGAACGCCCCTGGAGTTCAACTTCATCCAGACCGGATCCGAACGAAACGTGCGAATGGGAAGCCTGCTACAAGCCCAGCTTGAAGAGCTCGGAATCACGATCAACCTCGAGACCCTGGAATCGGCGACGCACAACGCGAGGCGCAAGGAAGGGGACTTCGACCTGCGTCACTCCGGTTACGCGACTCTGACCGCCGACATCCTGTCCTTCTTCTGGCACCCAACGCAGAGCTCCAACCTGGACCGCATTACGGACGAGACGTTCGCGAATCTGTTGGACGGCGCGCGCCACAGCTTGGGCGACGCCAGGGCCGCGGCCAACCACGAAGTGCAGAAGTATTTCCGTGACCAGGCCATGGTGATCCCACTGATAAACCCGAACTCCAATACACTGGTGAACGGACGGGTGCAGGGATTCATCGCACACCGCAATTCCATGGACTGGAAAGTCAACGACGCCTGGATAAAGCAGTAACCAAGAATCTTCTCCCTCTTCAGGAAAGAGTAGGCTCGGTAAGTCCCTTCCCCCTTGATGGGGGAAGGTAGAGCCTGCCCCGTACTTGATACGGGGATGGGGGTGAGCGTCGCAGCGGCGTTCACCCTCACTTCAAACCTCTCCCATCGAGGGAGAGGAGGGCCATAAGGAACCACACCCAACACCCCGAAACTCCCCACCCGGGCACGGCGCATGTACCGTTACATCCTCAGGCGATTGCTCATACTAATTCCGCTTGTGTGGGCCATCGTGACAATCACCTTCCTCGCGCTGAACGCGACACCGGGCGACCCGATCACGGAGATGATCGAGGAGATCCAGCCCGGCCCCGAAATCGAGCAGATGCTGAGGGAGCAATACGGCCTGGACAAGCCGCTTCACGTGCAGTACTTCCGCTACGTGTGGGGCGTCGCGCGGGGAGACCTCGGCCGCTCGATCACGACCCGCGCGCCGGTGGTGGACGAAATCCTGCTCAGGTTCCCGAGCACTGTGCAACTCGCCCTTGCCGGCATGGGCGTCGCGCTGGTAATCGGATTGGTGCTCGGGATCCTCGCCGCGGTCACCAGGGTGCCTGGCGCCGGCTTCTCCATAATGGTAGGCGCGCTCTTCGGCATATCCATGCCCAACTTCTGGTTGGGGCTGATGCTCATACTGTTCTTCGGTGTCCAGCTCGGATGGTTCCCCGTACTCGGCGGCTCCGGAATCCGTTCGCTCGTTTTGCCCGCCATCACCCTGGGCGTGTCCTCGGGAGCCGTGCTCGCCAGGCTCACGCGCTCGAGTATGCTCGAGGTGGTGAGGCAGGACTACATCAGGACCGCCCGGTCGAAGGGCCTGCGAGAGCAGGTCGTCATATACCGGCACGCGCTGCGAAACGCCCTTATACCGATTGTCACGGTGAGCGGCATCCAGTTCGGCAACTTGCTCGGCGGCACGGTGATAATCGAGTCGGTCTTCGCGCGGGCCGGGGTCGGCAGGGTCGCCATAGACGCCATCCAGCAGCGCGACATTCCCCTCGTGCTGGGCGTGGTGATGTTCTTCGCCGTTATCTACGTCATCACCAATCTACTCGTGGACATCAGCTACGGCTTTCTCGACCCGCGCATCCGGTACGAATAACATGGAACAAGGGCCGTCCTCATCGCCGGACGCGGCCCAAAGACGGGAGGCAGGACTTGAACAAGGCGTGGGTGGCCAACACGGCCGCTTACCTCAGGCACAACAAGGTCGCCTCGCTATGGATTGGCGTTCTCGTCGCCATCTGGCTCGTCGTACTCTTCGCGCCGCTGGTAGCGACACACGAGCCGCTGAAGCAGAGCGCCGACCTGCTGCAACCACCCTCCAGGTCACACTGGATGGGCACCGACGAGTTCGGCCGCGACCTGTTCAGCCGGATAGTTTACGGCGGCCGCATCTCCCTCTCCGTCGGAATCATCGCGGTCACCATAGCGGTGCTAGTGGGCAGTACGCTGGGCTTGTTATCAGGCTACGTCGGCGGGCTGATCGACACGGCCATCATGCGCTTCATCGACGGCCTGATGGCGTTTCCCAGCATTATCCTCGCCATTCTCATAATGGCGGTGCTCGGCCCCAGCCTGGTCAACCTGATGATAGCCGTCGGCATAAGCGCCGTGCCGTGGTACGCGCGCACCGTGCGCGGCTCTACACTCCAAGTGAAGCAGACGCAGTACGTGGAGTCGTCTCAGGCGGTAGGGGCGGGCACTCTGCGCATCATGCGGCGACACATCCTGCCAAACGTGGCCGCGCCGATAATCGTGCTCGGCACGCTCGGAATGGCGACGTCGATACTGGCCATAGCCGGCCTGAGCTTCCTCGGGCTTGGGGCACGACCCCCGTCGCCGGAGTGGGGAGCCATGCTATCGTCGGCCCGTACCTACATGGGCAGGGCCAGCTGGTACGCGACCTTCCCCGGTCTGGCGATAATGATCTCGGTACTGGCGATGAACATTATCGGAGACGCCCTGCGCGACATTCTCGACCCCAGGCTCCGCGGCAGCATCGGCGTGGGGCAGAGATAACCGGCCTACGCCTCCTCTTCTTTGACGGTGTAGGTGCGGATGTCCAGCCCGTAAAGGCGCTTGCGGATGTCGAGATTGATGAAGGTCTCGGTCTTTCTCACGCCCGGTATGACGCCGACCTTTGCGAGCAGCAGCTTGCTGAGTTCGGCGGACGTCTCGAGCGACGCCCAGGCGAACACGTCGTAGGCTCCCGTGCTCACGGTGACCCACGTTATCTCGGGAATCGCGGTGAGATCGTCTGCGACGTCGCCCACCTTGTCGGCCTCCACCTGCACGCCGATCAGGACCTCCGACTCGTAGCCCAGCTTGTCCGGGTCCGGAACGGCGACGATCTTTATCAGGCCTTCGTTGAGCAGCCGCTTGATGCGTCTCCGCACCGTCTCCTCGCTCACGGGCACGTCCTCGTGTGCGGCGATGCTGGCGTTCGTGAGCGAACCGTTCTTCTGGAGTTGAGAAACTATTGCGACGTCTAGGTCATCCAACTGGTAAGTCATTTTCCTGGAATCAACCTCTCACCAAATAGCAGCGTTCATGGTTGCCTGGCCTGTCGTCTTCGCCGTCTATTGTCCAAAAATTTCACCGGCGCAAGCTCCCGCCACGCTTAACTTGTGGGTATATTTTATAGGACGTGGGCGCACTTTTCAAAACCCGAAAATATGCCGGGAATCCCAATGACATGGGGCGGGCGTATTTTGTTGACACCCCATTTGACGGGTGCTAGAATCAGCGTGCCTTGCGGGTGTGCGCACTCCGCGTCCAAGGCGGCCAGCGCGTTCGATTTTGTGAACGCACGCGCATGACGGAAGAACAACTGAGGCCTGGGAGGATTGCTATATGACCGAGGAAAAGGTCGAACTACATCGTGGCCTCCGCGACGTCTACATCGACAGGACGACCTCCAGCTTCATCGACGGCAACATCGGTAAGCTGCTCTACAGAGGTTACAACATAGACGACTTGGCAGAACACTCCACGTTCGAGGAGATCATCTATCTGCTGCTCTACGAGAAACTGCCGAACAGGGAGGAACTCGACGAGTTCGACGCCGAGCTCAAGGCCAACAGGCGGTTGCCGGCCGAAGTCATCGACATTATCAAGCTGACGAAGGCCGCCCATCCGATGGACGTCCTTCGCACCGCCGTCTCCGCACTCGCCACCTTCGACCCGGACGTGAACGACAATTCCAGAGAGGCCACCCTGCGCAAGGGCGTCCGCCTGACCGCCCAGGCGCCCACCATCGTCGCCGCCCACGCCCGCATCCGGGATGGCAAGGAGCCGGTGGATCCCGACGACTCCCTGAGCCATGCCGGCAACTTCCTGTACATGCTCTCCGGCAACAAACCCGATCCCGAAGACATACGCCTCATCGACAAGGACTTCGTGCTCCATGCCGAGCACGGCGTAAACGCCTCCTCGTTCGGCGCCAGGGTCGCCGCCTCCACGCAGGCCGACCTCCACTGCGCCGTCGCCACTGGCGTATCGGTCCTCAAGGGCCCCTCCCACGGCGGCGCCGCCGAAGAAGTGATGAAGATGGCCCTGGACATCGGCAACGAAGAGAACGCCGAACAGTACGTGCGCGACATGCTCGGCAGGCGCGAACGTGTCATGGGCTTCGGTCACCGCGTTTACAAGGCCGTGGACCCCCGCGCCAACCACCTCCGCCCCGACGCCCAGGCGCTCGGAGTGCGCAAGGGACAGCCCAAGTGGTTCTCCATCCTGCGAACGGTCTCCGAGGTCATGGAACCCTACTCACGCCGCGGCATCTGCGAAAACGTGGACTTCTGGTCCGGCGCGATATACTACCTGCTCGACATTCCCGATGACCTGTTCATCTCCATCTTCACCATGGGCCGGATTCCCGGCTGGACCTCCCAGGTGGTCGAACAGTTCGAAAACAACATCCTGCTCAGGCCGCGGCTCCAGTACACCGGGCCGATGGACCTCGAGTACACGCCGATCGACGAAAGGGAGTGATCCGGCTTTAGGCCGGCAACCCTTTGCGCGCGGGGGAATTGAAAGTGACGACTGAAGAAACTCAGGACGTCGAAGAGGCGTCGGACTGCCAGCAACACCACTGGATGATCGACAGTCCCAACGGGCCCACCAGCATGGGCACGTGTAAGCTGTGCGGCGCGACGGCCGAGTTTCGCAACTCCATCCCCGGCTCCGGCTGGGACCGCGAGAGCGCCCAGAGCAGGCGGGCACGCCAGGCGCGCGGAAACTCGGCGTAGCGCCCCCATTCGCCCAGGCCATAGCCGCGCGGCGTCCAACGGCGCGGCCCGGTGCCGCGCAACCTCAGTGCTAATCCTGGACAGCCCAACGCGCCATGCCCGCTAGCCCACTCGCCGCCCTCATCAGCACAGAGGCGGAGGCCAGGGGCAGGCTCACGTTCGCCGAGTTCATGGCGATGGCGCTCTACCACCCCGCTGGCGGCTACTACACCCGCGCCGGCCGCGTCGGCGAGCGCGGCGACTTCTACACCAGCCCCGCGGCGCATCCCGCCTTCGGCGCGCTGTTGTGCGTCCAACTCTGGCGTATGTGGCGACGCCTCGGACGCCCCTCGCGCTTCACCGCGATCGAGCTCGGCGCAGGTGATGGCCTCCTCGCCCGCGACATCCGCGCCTACGCCGACCGGCTGTCTTCCGAGTTCGCCGCCGCGCTCGCCTACGTCGCCGTCGACCTCCGCAGGCCCGTGGCCTCGCCAGATGCCCCCGGCGCGGTGCAGCCCATCATCAGCGACCGCATTCCCCTCCGCAGCGTGACCGGCTGCGTCATAGCCAACGAGCTCCTGGACGCCCTCCCGTTCCACGGCTTCCGCGTTAGCAAAGGCGATCTCCGCGAGATCTACGTCGTTCCGGATGGCGCTGGCGGCCTGACCGAGGCACTCGGCGAGCCATCGACGCCCCTGTTGGCCGAGCGTCTGGAGGCCCTTGGCGTCCACTTGCCCGAAGGGTTCCAGGGCGAGGTCTGCCTCGAGCTGCGGCCCTGGCTCGCGAGCGTTGCCGACGCTCTGGACCGGGGATTCCTGCTCACCATCGACTACGGCTACCCAGCGGGCGAGCTCTACACCCCGGAGCGTATGGCCGGCACGCTCCAGACCCACCACAGGCACACCGTCGGAACTGACCCGTTCGTCAGGGTAGGGGAGCAGGACATTACCGCCCACGTCGACTTCACGTCGGTAATGTCGGAGGGCAGGGGAGTGGGGCTGGAACCGGTCGCGTTCGGCCCGCAGTCGCAATTCCTGCGCGGCCTGGGTTTCGGGCAGATGCTCCAGCGGCTGCGGGCCATGCCGATGGGCGACGCCGAGCGCAACGCCAACCGCATGGGAATGCTCGATCTTGTGAGGCCCGGCGGCCTGGGCGACTTCCGTGTGCTGCTACAGCGCCGCGGCGACTTCGCGGACGGCGGCGGCAACCCGGACAGCGAGCCACCCGTTCCGCTGGAACCGCCGCTGCTCAGTCCTGAGCACGCGCGCCTGATGGCAGGACGCTATCCCCACGCCGCGTCGGGGATTTCGCCGGAGCTGGAGCGGCTGTGGCCCTTCCCAAACGACCCCGGCCAAGCGCCTGTCCAATAAGTCCCTTCCCCATCGCAGGGGGAAGATTAGGATGGGGGTTCGGATAAGCTCTAAAGAGGGCGTAGCGGCCTACTCGCTGAGGCCCAGCTCCCCCGCCACCGGCTTGAGCGCCTCGATGATGAACGCGATGTGCTCGTCCAGGTCCACTTCCAGCTCGTCCGCGCCCTGGAATATGTCGTCCCTGCTCACCGACGCCGCGAACCGCTTGTCCTTGAACTTACGCTTCACCGACCGCACCTTGGTGTCCGACAGGCTCTTGGTGGGACGCACCAGCGCCACAGCCGTCACGAAGCCCGACAACTCGTCGCACGCGAACAGAGCCTTCTCCAGCAGCGTCTCCCGCGCGATGCCGGTGTGGTTGCCGTGCGACAACACCGCGCGCACTATCTCCTCCGGGAAGCCGCGGTCGCGCAGTATGTCCGCGCCGTAGGTGGGGTGTGACTCCGGGGTAGGGCAAACCTCCCAGTCGAAGTCGTGCACCAGCCCCGCGATGCCCCACAGCTCCTCGTCCTCTCCGTACTTGCGCGCGTATGCCCTCATGCACGTCTCGACGGCGCGCAGGTGCTTGCGCAGGCTGTCGCTCTTGGCGTACTCCTCCACGATGGTTCTCGCGGTGTCGCTGTCCATCATTGACCTCCACTCTCAGTCAAGTCCCTTCCCCCTCGCAGTGGGAAGGTTAGGATGGGGGTGATGCCCCCCTACGCATCCCCACCGGCGGCCTGCGGCCGCGGCGAGCACCTTCGCGCCGTGGTGACAAAGCCGGTGTGCGCCACCATGCGATGGTCCGGGCGCACGTTGCGCCGCCCCACCGTCCAGCTTCGCTGCATCACCTCGAACGTCTCGATAAGGTCGAACGTGCGAAGCTCGCGCAGCGTCTGGGTAAGCTGGTGCACTTGCAGGATGGTGGGCAGAAAGCTCAGGAATATGCCGCCCGGCAATAGCCGCTCCTCCGCGTGCGGCGCCACGTGCCACGGCTCAGGCAGGTCGAGCACTACGCGGTCCAGCCCGTCCTCGTCGAATCCCTCGCCGACGTCGCCCAGCTTGAGGCTGAGATTGCTCGTGTCCGGGAACAGCGACTCGACGTTCAACCGCGCCCGCTCCAGCATGTCCTCGCGCACGTCGTAAGACGCCACGGACCCCGACGGCCCTACCGCCCGCAGCAGCGCCGCGGTCAGCGCGCCCGAACCGGTACCCGCCTCCAGTACCCTCGCACCGGGGAAGATGTCGCCGTACACCAGGATCGCGCCGACGTCTTTCGGATAGACGACGGTGGCGATGCGCGGCATCTCAAGCGAGAAATCCGCCATAGTCGGCTTGACCGCCAGCAGCGCGTGGCCCTTGGACGTAGCAAGCCACGCGCCTTCTTGCTGGCCCAACAGCTCGTCGTGCGGGAAGTGGCCTATGTGCGTATGGAAGTTCGCGCCCGGTTGCAAACGCACCATGTAGCGCCGGCCCTTGCGGTCTATCAGCAGCGCTTGGTCGCCATCCCTGAACACGGGCGACCGGGTGGCCGAATCGTACATCTGCGCTCCGTGGCTACAGCTTGTCGACCTCTTCCAGCACCGCCTCGGGGCTGAGGCCCGCCATGCTCTCGTAGGTCTGCACGTGCCGCACGACGCCTTCCTTGTCGATGATGATGATGGCGCGGTTCGCCGTGCCCCGGTCGTCGTTGTAGATGCCGAAGAGCTGCGCAACCTGGCCCTTGGGGTGAAAGTCGCCGAGCAGCGGATACGGCAGCCCTCCGATGGACGACGCGAAGGCCGTCTGCGTGGGAACGGGGTCAGTGCTAATACCCAGTACCTGGGTATCCTTCCTCTCGAAGGCCGCGTTGGCCATTCGGAAAGAGGAGACCTGGTGCGTTCAACCGCCCGTAAACGAGAACAGGTGGAACGACAGCACCACGTTCTTGTCGCCCCTGTACTGGCTCAGCGTTACGCTCTCGCCGTTGTGCGCCCTCAGCGTAAAGTCGGGCGCGGCCTGACCTACCTCGATCATGTGCTTCTCCTGGTTGTCTGTGTTCGGGCAACCACAAGGGTTGCCCCTACGGGTTTGCGTTGGGCTGCTTGGGCGTCACACTTCGGGCCGCCAGCGCAGATACGGCCGGCGGGCGGCCAGCGCCTCGTCCAGCCGCGTGTTGGGAGTGTCGTGCGGCGCGTCGTGGAGCAGGTCCGGCTCCTCCTCCGCCTCCCGCGCTATGGTCTTCATCACCTCGACGAAGTAGTCCAGCGTCTCCCTGGACTCCGTTTCGGTCGGCTCGATCATCAGCGCCTCACTTCCACGATGAGCGGGAAGTACATCGTGGGGGGATGAATGCCGTAGTCTATGAGCCGCTTGGCAACGTCCAGCGCGTTCACGCCGTGCGCCCGCTTGAGGTTGCGCGCCGAGAAAACCACCTCGTGCATACACACGCGGTCGTAGGGCAGGTCGTAATCGCCCTTGAGCCGGCTCAGTATGTAGTTCGCGTTGATGACCGCGTCCTCGCTGATGCCCGCGATGCCCGGCGCTCCCAGCGTGGCTATGTAGGCGTAGGCCCGCAGCAGCGCGCCGAAGTTGCCGTGGAACGCCCCCATGCGCCCGATGCTGCTCTCCGGCGCGGACAGCGAGTAGCTCTCCGACCCGTCCCCCGCCACCTGGCGCGTCACCACCGGCGTCGGCAGGTACGGCTCCAGCGTCGGCCCGGAGATAACCGGACCCGCCCCGGGGCCGCCGCCGCCGTGCGGCTGCGTGAACGTCTTGTGCAGGTTGGAGTGGACGACGTCGAACCCCAGGTCGCCCAGCTTCACCCGGCCAAGCAGCGCGTTCAGGTTCGCGCCGTCGCCGTACACCAGTCCCCCCGCCTCGTGAACGATTCGGCAAACCTCCAGGATGTGCGCGTCGAACAGCCCCAGCGTGCTCGGCAGCGTAATCATCAGCCCCGCGAGTTCGTCGTTCACCGTGGCCCGCAGAGCGTCCAGGTCCGTGTCTCCGTTCGCGTCCGAGGGCAGCGTCACGACCTCGAACCCCGCCATCGCCGCCGACGCCGGATTGGTGCCGTGGGCGCTGTCCGGTATCAGCACGTTCTTGCGCTGCGTGTCGCCGTTGTCCAGGTGGTAAGCCCGGATCATCAGCATCCCGGCCAGCTCGCCGTCCGCTCCCGCCATAGGAGCCAGCGAGTTGGCAGTCATGCCGGTTATCTCGTTCAGGTAGCCCTGCAACTCGTACATCAGCTTCAGCGCGCCCTGCACCGTGGACTCCGGCTGGTACGGGTGAAGCTGGGCCATGCCCGGCGTCGTGGAGACCTCGTCGTTCAGCTTGGGATTGTACTTCATCGTACAACTGCCGAGCGGGTAGAAGTTGTGGTCGATGGAAAAATTGAACTGGCTTAGCTGGGAGAAGTAGCGGACTATCTCCCCCTCGCTAACCTCAGGCATCGGCAGGTCGTCGCGCAGCAGGTCCGATGACGGCAGCGGCTGCTCCGGCACGTCCAGCGGCGGCAGCGTGGTGCCCATCCTGCCGCTCACGCTGCGCTCCATCAGCAACCGGCGGCGGTCTTGCTCGTATCTGTCCAGTAGTGGATTCATGCCGTCGAGCCTATCTCCTCGAGGGCGGCCGCGAGCCGCTCTATCTCGTCCCGGCTGTTGATCTCGGTCACGCACACCAGCATCCCGTTGGGCGACTGCTCGCTCACGTCCAGACCGCCGATGATCTTGTGCTCCAGCAACCGCTCGTTCAACTCCGCGGGCGGCAGCGGACAGTTGACCACGAACTCCTGGAAGAACTGGCCGTCCATGGGAATGCGAGTAGCCCGGAATCTTCTCGATCAGCGACGCGGCGTAGTGCGCCTTGTGGTAGGTCAGCTCCGCTATGTGGCGAAGGCCGCGCCTGCCGTTGGCCGTCATATAGACTGTGGTCATCAGCGCGATCAGCGCGACGCTCGTGCAGATGTTGGACGTGGCGCGCTCGCGCCGGATGTGCTGCTCCCTGGTCTGGAGCGTGAGCACGTAGGCGGTGCGCCCCCGCGTGTCCACGGTGCGCCCCACGATGCGCCCCGGCATCTGGCGCATGTACCGCTCCTTGCAGGCGAATATGCCCACGTAAGGCCCGCCGAACGTCGGCGCTACCCCCAGCGCCTGGCCCTCCGCCGCCACGATGTCGGCGCCGTAGTCGCCGGGCGGCCTGAACATGCCCAGCGAGATGGGGTCCACGTAGCACACCAGCAGCGCGCCGCTGGAGTGGGCCAGTTCCGACAGCCGCTCCATCTCCTCCATGTACCCGAAGAAGTTCGGCTGCTGCACCACCAGGCACGCCGTGTCCTCGCGCAGTTCCGACACGTCGCCGGGAACCTCGTACACCTCAATGCCCGGCGCCTGGGTGTACGTGTCCAGCACCCGCCTGTACATCGGCGAGACGCTGGACAGCACCGCGACGCGGTCGCGCCTCGTCACGCGCGCCGCCATCAGCACGCCCTCCGCGAGCGACGTAGAGCCGTCGTACATTCCCGCGTTGGCGACCTCCATGCCGGTGAGCTGCGCGCACAGCGTCTGGAACTCGAACTCGGTCTGGAGCGTGCCCTGCGAAACCTCCGGCTGGTAGGGCGTGTACGACGTGACGTACTCGCTGCGGCTGGTTATCTGCCGCACGATGGCGGGGATGTGGTGGCGGTACGAGCCGGCGCCCAGGAAGCAGGCGTACTCGCCCGGCACCCGGTTCATCGCGGATAGGTCCGCGATGTGGCGCATCAACTCGAATTCGGACTTGGGAGGGGGAAGGTCCAGCGCGGGGCTGCGGTGCTGTTCGGGGATGTCAAGGAACAGCTCATCCACCGAATCCACGCCTATGGCGTCGAGCATGTGACGGCGGTCGCTGTCCGTGCTGGGGACGTAGGGAGAAATGAAGTTGCCATTCTCCATAAGGCGGGCTATCCCTCCTCTGCGGAGATTAGAGCGTCGTATTCCTCCGCGCTAAGCAGGTTGTCAACCTCGGACGTGTCGCTAATCCGAACTCGCAGCATCCACCCGAAGTGATAGGGGGAGTCGTTCACCAGTTGCGGCCCGTCCACGAGCTCCTCATTCACTTCGACCACCTCGCCGCTGATGGGGGTGAACAGGTCCGATACGGCCTTGACCGACTCGATTTCACCCATCTTCTCGAACTGCGCCAGCTTCGCCCCCGCCTCCGGCAACTCCACGAAGACCACGTCGCCGAGGCTGTCCGCCGCGAACTCGGTTATGCCCACGACGCCGACGTCGTCAGACTCCATTCGCAGCCATTCATGCTCTTTGGAATATCTCAGGTCGGCTGGGTTCATGTGTCGCTGCTCCGCCTCCGAGTGTAAAACGGCAGACTGGTCACCTCGGCCTCCACGCTGCGCCCCCTGATGTCGATGTGGAAGCGCGAGCCTTCGGTCGAGTGCTCGGTCTGAACGTAGCCCATACCAATACTTCTGTCAAGAGTAGGCGAGTAGCCCCCGCTCGTGACCTCCCCTATCTGTCCCGACTCGCCCAGGATGGCGTACCCGTGCCGCGGTATCCCCCGCTCCACCATGTTGAAACCCACCATCCGCTTGCTGACGCCCTCGTCGCGTATGCGCCGCAACGCCTCCCCGGCGATGTACCGTCTGCGATTGGGGCGGACGAACCTCTCCAGCGCCGCCTCGTATGGGTTGACCTCGGTGCTCATGTCGCTCCCGTGAAGCAGCAGCCCCGCCTCCATCCGCAGCACGTCCCTTGCGCCGAGGCCCGCGGCGATGGCGCCCTTGTCCATCAGCAGCGACCATATACGCTCCGCGCTCTCGGCGGGCAGGATAAGCTCGAAGCCGTCCTCGCCGGTGTAGCCCGTGCGCGCGAACATCGTGTTCACGCCGTCTAGCTGCGCGTCCGCGTACCGGAACGGCCGGACTTGCGACAGATTGACCGAGGTCAGCGGTTCGAGAATGAACTCCGCCGCCGGCCCCTGGCAGGCTATCATCGCGTAGTCGTCGGACACGTCCACGATGTCCGCCGGCTCGGGCCCGATGTTCCACCTGGTAATCCAGTCGAACACGGCGGCGCGGTTGCCCGCGTTCGGGATCACCAGGAACCGCTCTTCGCCCTTTCGGTAAACGATGCCGTCGTCGATGATGCCGCCCTGCTCGTCGCAGATGACGTTATACCGGGCGGCGCCCTCGCGCAGACCCATGGCGCTCACGCTGAGCACGCTGCTGAGAAGCGGCCCCGCCCCCGGCCCGTTGACCTCTACCCGTCCCATGTGGGAGACGTCGAAGAGGCCCACGCCGAACCGCACCAGCCTCGTTTCGAGAAGGATGCTGTCGTACTGGATGGGCATCTCCCAGCCGGAGAACGGCACCATCCTGCCGCCCAACTCCACGTGGGTATCGTAAAGCGGTGTTCGCCTCAGTTCTTCAGTCATATTCGCGCGTCGTTCCCGCAGTAACGGTGGTGATTAGCCCCCGCGACGCTCGATCCGCCAAGCAATCGAGCCACCGTGGGAACCACGGTAATCTTAAGCGTTGACCCCTATAGTGTCAACGCGCCGGAGCCTGCTGAACAGGCGCTTCCCACAAGTCCATTCCCCTCCACAGCCATACGTGAGGGCCGCCCAAAAGCGAGGGGGCCGCGAAAAGTGTGTCAAACTGGGCCATTCCGTGACTTTCGTAGCTGGGAGGGGTGACACCAGGGGCGGTTGGGCGCCCCAGTCTGTGCGATTTTATGGGGCAATTTGGTGAAAATGGCGCAGAAATGCACAGCGGGCGGGAGGGCGTTCACCCCCATCCTAGCCTTCCCCCTTGAAGGGGGAAGGGATTATGGAGTCGTGGTGGCGATTAGGTTGTGTAGGTGCGTTATGAGGAAACGGTAGCACGGATGTGCGGGCGGGGTCAAGGGCCATGGCGAAGGGAGGGCGTTCACCCCCATCCCCGTGTCAAGCACGGGGCAGGCTCTAACCCGTTCGGCAAGCTCAAGGCAGGCTCTTCCCCCATCAAGGGGGAAGGGACTTTGAAGCAGTGGGACGAAACAGGTATGGATGAGGGCGTCTACAGGTGAGTTGCGGGGGGCCGTATGGCAGTGGTGGGACTCGATGGCGCGGTTTTGGGGCGGAATTTCGGGGGTCGGGTATGAGGCAGTTCCCGCGAAGTTTGCCAGGTAGTGCTACAATACCCACCGAAATAGCAACCCTCAGGAACACGGGAGAGATACATGGCAGCAGTAAGAAGAGCCGACGCCACCTGGACCGGAGACCTTCCGTCGGGAAGCGGCGTCGTGACCGCCACCACCAGCCAGGCGTTCGCCGACCTCGGCGTAAGCTGGCCCGCCCGCACCGAGCAGCCGGACGGACGCACCAGCCCCGAAGAGCTGATAGCCGCCGCCCACGCGAGCTGCTTCTCGATGGCGCTTTCGGCCGGACTCGGCAGGGCCGGCACACCGCCACAGCAGTTGAGCGTAAGCGCCACGGTCACGTTCGACAACGTCGACGGCGGCTTCAAGGTCGTGTCGAGCGCCCTCACCGTCACCGGCAGCGTCGAAGGCATCGACGAAGCCGCCTTCCAACAGGCCGCCGAGGCCGCCAAGGACGGCTGCCCCATATCGCAGGCCCTCTCCGGCAACGTCGAGCTCAGCGTCGAGGCCTCTCTGGAGTAGCGTGTCCCTTCCCCCTCGCAGGGGGAAGGTTAGGATGGGGGTGACGACCGAGTCCGCAGCGCCGCCGCCAGCGCCCCGCCGTCGTCAGCGCCAGCCACTTGCGCGCGGGCCACGCGCCGCCCACGCGCCGCCAGCGCGCGCAGGTCCCCGTCCGCCTGCGCCCTTGCCAGCCGGCCGAACGTATAGTCCGCGCCGGGCACGCTCACGTCGCCGCCTTCCTCGTTGCCGAGGCGCTCCACAAGCTGGAGGAACCGCCCGTTTGCGGGGCCGCCCTTGTGAAGCTGGCCGGTGGAGTGTAGGTAGCGCGGCCCGTAGCCCACGGTGGTGGCGATGCCGCGCCCCTCGCCGACCGACCGGCGGAGTCCGGCCAGCGCGGAGTCAAGCTCGGCGGTGCGCCGCACGTACACCAGTATGGAGAGGTAGTCGCCCGGCTTAGCATCCGCCAGAAGCTCGGCGGGCGAAGCGCCGCCCGCGGCCCCAGCCGCGTCGTCCTCGCCAGCCAGCGCGTCCCTCGTCATCCGCTTGGACAACTCCACGTCCGGCTGATCGAAAGGGTTGACGCCCAGCAGCGCGCCCGCGACCGAAACCGCGAACTCCCAGCGGAAGAACTCTCCCCATACCTCGTTCCTGTCGCCAAGCTCCAGGGCAACGAGCGGCCTGCGCTGCCGGGCGGCGGCGTCCGCCACCGAATCGAGCGCGGCGTTCGCGTCGCCCCGCACTCGCACGTACACGAACTGCCGGTCGGCGGCGATACGCGCGGACGGCGTGAGCGGCTCATCCACCACCGGCACGACGCCCTTGCCCTCCTTGCCCAGGCTCTCCGCTACGAGCTGCTCCGCCCACGGCGCGAAAGCCGCCACCGACGGCGACGCCAGCAGCGTCAGCTTGTCCTGCCCCTGCACCGCCTGCGCGGCGATGGCCGCGCCCAGCCGCGCGCCCGGATTGTGGCGCGCGGTATGCGCGGCCGAGCAGCGGTCGGCCATAGCATCGACCTGGTCGAGGGCGGCCTCGAGGTCGTGCCCCATGAGCGCCGCCGGAACAAGGCCCACGAGCGACTGCACCGCGTACCGCCCGCCGATGTCCGGCGGATTCAGGAACAGGCGCCGGAACCCATCGCCCACGGCGAGCCGGGCTAATGGAGTCCCGCCGTCGGTGATGGCCGCGAAGTGGCGGCCCGCCGCCTCAGCGCCGACGCTATCCTCTACCTCACGCCTGAAGTATCTGTACAGCGCGTCCGTCTCGATAGTCGTGCCCGACTTGGAGGAAACGAGGAAGAGCGTTCGCGCGTGTTCGATGGCGCTCGAGGCCGCGCGCACCTCGGAGGGCAGCACCGAATCCAACACCCGCAACTCGGGGAAACCGTCCGCGCTGCCGAACGCGCGGGCCAGCGCCTCCGGCCCCAGGCTGCTGCCGCCCATGCCCAGCAGCATCACGCGCTCGAAGCCGTCGGCAAGGATCTCGCCCGCGAACCGGCGCAGCGTCGAGGCGGACGCTCGCATCTCCGCCGATACGTCCAGCCAGCCGAGCCTGTTCGCTATCTCGTCCGGGCCGGGCTTCCAGACGGTGTGGTCGCGCCGCCATATCCTGCCGATGATGCCCCGCCTGTCTATCTCCTCGCAGGCGAGCTCGGTCAGCAGCTCGTGGTCGGCAGGGCCCTCCGCCATCACGCGCCCGCGGCTGCCAGCCTCTTGGCCTTCGCCTCGATGTTCGCCAGCAGCGCGTCGTAGGAGTCGGCGAACGCCTTCACGCCCGCCGCGAGCAGGTCGGCGGTCGTGCGCTCCATGCTGACGCCTGCCGCCTCCAGCGCCGCGACGTGGGCTTCCGCCGCGTCCACGCCACTCTCCAGCGTGGACGCGGCCACGCCGTGGTCGAGAAACGCCTCGAGCGTCGCGTCCGGCATGGTGTTGACGGTGTCGGGGCCAATCAGGCTCTCGACGTACAGCACGTCGCTCAAGTCCGGGTTCTTGGTGCTCGTGCTCGCCCACAACGGACGCTGCACCCTCGCCCCCTTCTCGGCGAGCACCGCGAATCGCTCGGTGCCGAACGTCGCCTTGAAATCCCGATAGGCCATCCTCGCGTTCGCGATCGCCGCCTTGCTCGCCAGATGCGCTTGCCCATCGGCCAACTGCGCATCCACCGACGTATCCACCCGGCTGACGAAGAACGAGGCCACCGACGCCACCCGCGACACGTCGCCACCGGCAGCGGCGAGGTCCTCCAGGCCGGCGACGTAGGCCTCGCGCACGTTTGCGTAGGCCTCTAGCGAAAAGATGAGCGTCACGTTGACGTTCACGCCGCTCCCGATGAGCCGGCGAATGGCGGGAACGCCCTCAGGCGTCGCGGGCACCTTGATCATCACGTTCGGCCTGTCCAGCAGCGCGAACAACCGTCTGGCCGCGTTCACCGTGCACTCCGTGCCGTGCGCGAGATGCGGGCTTACCTCGAAGGAGGCGAAGCCATCCGCCCCGCCGCCGGCGTCGTAGGCCGGGCGCAGCATATCCGCCGCGGCGCGTATGTCGTCGCCCGCCAGCGCCTCGAATATCTCCGACGGCTCCTTGCCCGCGCTTACCAGCGCATCCAGATCGGCGTCGTAGTCGGCCCCCTCCGATATCGCCTTCTCAAAGATGGTGGGATTGGAGGTCAGGCCGCTGACGCCCAGGTCTATCAGCCGCCGCAACTCGCCCGACCGCAGATGCGCGCGGCTGATGTTGTCGTACCAGATTGACTGCCCGAGTTCCCTGACGCCGTGAATAGGATTGGTCATAGGACAAGCGCCTCCATGCAGAGTCTGACTGCGGACATGATACTTCAACCGGGGAACGATTGCTAAGCGACGCGGGGGATGACTTCCCCAAAGTCCCTCCCCCCTCAATGGGGGAAGAGCCTGCCCTGAGCCTTGTCTTGAGCTTGTCGAATGGATTGCCGTAGGTACGGGGGCAACGGCGCTCACTCGCGCGGGAAGGCGATGAACGGACCGATTCGTCGCGAGCGCAGGGATACGCGCGTGCCCGGCTCGACTTGATCGTCGATAGTGTGGTTGCACCTCACGGTGAATCCCGAAGCCGTCTGCACGTACACCACGACCCTGTCGCCCAGGAACTCGGCTGAGCTGACGATGCAGTCGCCATCGTCGTCCGGGGCGGCCCTGAAGTCGTCCGGATGCACCAGCACGTCCACGCCGGTGTCTTCTGCCAGGGAGCCACCCGGACTGACCACGGGCAGCGCGCCCGCATCGCAATAGGCCACGCCGCCGGAGTGCCTGCCCGGCAGCAGGTCGCACGTCCGCGTCATCCGCGCGGCGAACGCGGTGGCGGGCGAACTGAATATCTTTGCGGGGGTGTCTATCTGGTCGATGCGCCCCGCGTTCATCACGGCTATGCGGTCGGCCATGGCGAACGCCTCTTGGCGGTTGTGGGTAACAAGCACGGTCGCGATTTCACCGGCGCGCAGTATCGCCTCAACTTGACGGCGCATCCGCGTGGTCATCTGCGCGTCCAGGTTGCTGAACGGCTCATCCAAGAGCATCATGACCGGGCGCGGCGCAAGCGTGCGGGCGAGAGCGACCCGCTGCTGCTGGCCGCCCGAAAGCTCGTGGGGATAGCTGTGCTCCAGCCTTTCGAGCTGCACCAGGTCGAGCACCTGCCGCAACCGCGCCTTCCGCTGGTCTGACGGCAAACTGCGAAGCCCGAACTCGACGTTTTTGCCCACCGTCAGGTGCGGGAACAGCGCGTACTCCTGGAACACCATGCCCACGTTGCGCCTTTCGGGGACGACGTGGGCCGCCGCGCCGGATACTTGCCGCCCATTGATTTCGATTGCACCGGAGTCGAGGTATTCGAAGCCCGCTATCAACCGGAGAAGCGTCGTCTTTCCGCAGCCGCTGTCCCCAAGGATTGCGAGAATCTCACCCTGTTGCAGCCGCAGTGTGGCGCGCCTCACCGCTTGCACCGCGCCGAAGGACTTGCTCACGTCCCGGCACGACAGGACCGGGGATGTCACTCCCTCGTCCTCCCGGACGCGGCCAGCACGAAGGCCATCGGTATCGAGGATATGAGCACCAGCATCATCGCGGGAGCGGCGGCGCGGGCGAAGAAGGCCTCAGAGGAAGCTGACCAGACCGCCGTGGCGAGCGTGCCGAATCCCAGCGGGCCCAGAATGAGCGTCGCCGGCAGTTCCTTGATGGTGATGAGGAACGCGAGCGCAGCCCCCATCAATACGCCTGGGCTGAGCAGCGGTATCGTGACCGAATTCAGCACCTGCCAGGGACGTCTCCCCAAACCTCTGGCCGCGTCCTCGAGCCGCGGGCTTATCTGCTGAAGCCTCGAGCTCACCGCGCCGAGAGCGACGGGGAAGAACAGCACCACGTAGGCGAACACCAGCAGCCACAGCGTCTGGTAGAGCGGACGGGCGTAGTTCGCGCCGAAGTACACGAGCGCCAGCGCGATGACCACGCCGGGGAGCGCGTAGCCTGTGAAGCTCGCGGTCTCAAGCGCCCTGCTCAGCCTGCCCCTGTGGCGCACGATTATGACGGCTACCGGGATTGCGAACGCGGCGGTGGCGGCGGCCGCCATGCCGGATACCACCACCGAGTTGCGCGTGGCTTCCCATAGGGGCATCAGCGGCTCGCCGAGACCGAGGCCGCGCACGAGCCAGTAGGCAAGCACGGCCATCGGCAGCGCCAGCGACAGGAACGCGACACCGCCGCAGAAGGTCAATGCCGGCCACTTCCACCTGCCAAGCCGGAAACGCCGGGGCACTCTGGCGGCCGCGGCGTTCGACTGGTAGTACCGCTCACGGCCCTGGCTCACGTGCACCAGCACGAGCACCGCGGCGGCCATGGCGACCAGCCCCAGCGAAAGCACGGCGGCGACGGACCGGTCGTAGGCCGACTCGTACTGCTGGTAGATGACCCATGTGAAGGTCTGGTAGCGCATCAGCGACACCGCGCCAAAGTCGCTCAAGGTGTACAGGGCGACAAGCAGACCTCCGGAGGCAATCGAAGGCCGAAGCTGCGGCAGGGTGACGCGCCAGAGAGTTCCCAACGGCCCGCATCCCAGGCCGCGCGCGGATTCCTCCGTGGCGGGATCGAGATTGGAGATAGACGCGCGAACCGTCAGCAGCATGTAGGGGAAGCTGAGCAGCGCCAGCGTGAGCGTCGCGCCCACCAGGCCGTATATCTCCGGCAGCCTCTCCAGACCGAACACACTCTGCATTGCCTCCTGCAACAACCCCCGAGGGCCGAGCACGGAGATGTAAAGGAATGCTCCGACGAAGCTGGGTATCACCAGGGGAAGGACGCTCACCACTCCCCACACCCTGCGAAACGGCAAGTCGGTGCGGACTGTGAGCCAGGCCAGGGGCACGGCTATCGCGCCGGAAATCAACGTCACGCTCGCCATCAGCAGCAGGGTGCGCCCAAGCGTGTAGAGCGTCTGGGCCCGGAACAGCAGACGCCATGCCTCATCGGACGCGCCGGAGCCGCGTATGACGAGGTAAACGAGCGGTAGCAGCATCGCCGCGCCGACGAGGATGGCCGGCACGAGTAGCGCGGCGGGCGGCATCGAGCGGGAAACGCGCCGTACCGCGCCGCCAGCCGCGGCCCAGGTCGCGTAACCGTGTATGCTTTGCCCAGTGGTAGCCAAGCGCCTAGTTTATCCGCAAGCCGAACGCCTTCCGCGGCGCCCAAGCTCTCCATGCTTCCCGGCCGGCGAGTCCAGCGCAGCCAGGTCTGCCGGGAAAACCTGCGCTAATTATGCAGGTTAGGATATATTAAGCAGCATAAAGTGTCAAAACAGACTGGGCGGATTGGGCTGGGCATAGGCGCATCGCGTGCGGAGGCCAATAGGCTGGGCGGCGTGGTCGTCCGCATGTGCCGACCACGTCTGTCCGCTGCCGTCAGCCGCTACAGAGTTCGCCCAACGGCCGCAATGACTTCAAGGGCGCGATTGGCGGAGGCTTCGCGGTCGGCGCCCGCCAGCACCGGGTGGGCTATGATCTCGGTAGCTCCCATCGCGAACAGTTCTCGTAGGCCGTCCGCAACCCGCTCCTCGCTGCCCATAAAGACCACGTCGTCGATCATCCCGTCACTCCACTCGCCGGAGAACGCCTCCGGGTGGCCGGAGTCGGCGAACATCTGCTGGTAGAAGGGAGAGCGCGGGTAGTTGGATAGCTGCTCTCGTGACGCCGCGCGGGCCTCTTCGGCATCGTCGTGGACGCACACTGGGGCGTGCGCCACGAGCGGCGGCGTCGGACGCCCGGCACGCTCGGCGCCCCGACGCATGGACGGAAGGGCGACATCACGCAGGTATGTGCCCGGGCACACCCAGCTTATCGCGCCGTCCGCGACCTCGCCGCAGGCCTCGAACGAACGCCGACGCAGCGCCGAAGCCATCACAGGCACATCCGGAATCGGGTCGTTCGCCAACCTGGCGTGGGCGTGGTACTGAGTGCCGTCGAAGTCCACTTCGCCATCCCACAGCAGCGATTTGCAGACCTGGATGTACTCTTTCAGGTTGGTCAGCGGCGCGATGTGCTCTATGCCGTAGGTCGGTTCGATGCTGACCTTGTGGCTGGGACCCAGCCCCAGCCTGAATCGTCCCGGCGCGAGCTGCGCCACGACCTGCACCTGCTGGACGGTGGTGATGGGGTGCCTGGGGTAGGTTGGAGTGATGCACGTGCCGAGCAGTATGTTTTCGGTGCGGGCCGCAGTTGCCGCGAACAGCGTTATGCCGTCTATCCCCGCGCCGCCGGTCGTGAGCCACGCCGCGCCGATGCCACGCCTCTCCAGGTCCTCGATTCGCGCCAGGACTTCGTTGCTGTCGCCGCCCATCGCGGCCACGCCGATGCGCTTCTGTGCCATTTGTCGCCTCCAAATGTGTTGATCGCCGCCCGTTCGCACGCGCCGCGCGGCGCAGGCCCATTGTACGCCAATGCGTCCGGCCCGTCAGCGGCTATCCGGCCGCACCGCCGCTCCGGGGTTGAATCGTTAGGGGGCAGACGTATACCATTGGCGTGGATTCACTCTTACAAGTCTCCAGCAGCACACAGGACGAAAATGCCAATACTCCGAATCAGCGCCCACATCGACGCTCCGCCCGAAGAGGTGTACCGGCACGTCACGCTCTGGGATGGCAATGGGCCGACCGACGAGGCCCGTTTCGTATCCCACTATGGCGAGATAGTGGAGCGTGACGGGGGATCTTTGGAAATCGACGAGGACGTTAGTCGATACCCCGAAGACCCGCCCGACATCGTGCGCTGGCGTTGCTTCTTCGACTTCCCCTCACGTCGCCAGATGGTTGCGGTGGACTCGGCCTGGGCGGACCGCGAGGACATCTTCACCGAAGAGAACGGAGGTACGCGCTGGCGGGTCCGGTGGCGCACCAAGATGGGCGGATACCGAGGCGTTTTGCAGGTCGTGTTCTTCTGGCTCGTGCAGAGTCGCGCGATGAGCCGCGACGTGTTCGGGCCAGTGCGGGAGGAGATTGAAGGGAAGGGATAGCGCCACACGAGAGAGGGCTGTCTACTCGGCGTCGAAACGGGTCCGGTCCCCGATCCCGCCATCGCAGTGCCCTCCCGCGCAGGGTATCTGCTTCTGGAGAGTCACTGTACCAACTCCAGATCGCAGCCCCACACGCGCCGATTATCTGAACGCCTGGAGAGTCAGTGTACCAACTCCAGGTCGTGACTCCCGTGCGCGAGGTGGTCATTTCTATCCTACTGAAAGACGGTATCTATGTCAAGATGGAATTGGGCGAGGAGCCTGTGTCAATTTGCTAGGCGCACCCCGGAATCGTCATTCCCGCGAAAGAACGTCACCCCCGTGAAAACGGGGGCGGGAATCCAGCGGGGCGGCAGGCTTGGCGGGGAGTCACCTAGTATATTGGCATAGGTTCGCCCTGCCGACCCCTCTTGATTCTCTCGAACAGCCGTGCTGCTATGCTGTCCATGACGCACCTGCATCTCATGCCGGCAACCACAGATGCCTCTATAGACTCCCCGGGGACCGTGTCATTTTCCTGCAGTTTCGTGTCTTTTCAAGCCTGGAACCGCATCATCCGAGGCCCACGGCAGCCCAAAACAACACCGGTCCCAGCTATGGGATGACCCAGAATGACCCGGAATGACACACTTTGGGCGAAAACACGTGCCGACGTCGACGTATAGCCCTCGATGTCCGCTCAGACCGGAGCCTGTGTCAATTTGCTAGGCGCACCCCGGAGTCGTCATTCCCGAGCAAAGACGTCACCCCCGTGAAAACGGGGGCGGGAATCCAGAGGGGGTGGGCGCCTTGGGCCTTGGAGGAAAGTCACCCAGTAAACTGACACAGGTTCAGGCTACCGCAACACGTTTGCGGGGGCCGACGACGTTGGTTATACTAATCGCCGTATCCCCCTACGCCCAGTTCAGCGCAACCTGGAGCACTGCTAAGTGGAGATTCTGCTAACGAAGATTCGGGACTATCTGCCCGAAGAGAAGATCTCCCTGGTCGAGGACGCCTACCTCTTCGCGGAGAACGCCCACGCCGGCCAGCTGAGACGCTCCGGCGAACCTTTCATCGAGCACCCCGTGCAGACCGCGCTGACGCTGGCCGACCTCAAGCTCGACGCCAACGCGCTGGCCGCCGCGCTCCTCCACGACGTACTGGAAGACTGCGACGTGCGACCCGAAGAACTGGAAGAGAAGTTCGGCGCCGAAATCGCAAAACTCGTGGACGGCGTAACGAAGCTCACCCAGGCGGAGCTCATGTCCGAAGAGCGCAGCCAATGGCCCCGCCCACAGAACAGCGACCGCTACGCCGAAGCGGCCACCATCCGCAAGATGATAGTCGCCATGGCCGAAGACATCCGCGTCGTTCTCATCAAGCTGGCCGACCGCCTGCACAATATGCGGACCCTCAAGGCCCTGTCGCCCGAGCGCCAGATAGCCATCGCCCAGGAAACCCTGGACATCTACTCGCCGCTGGCGCACAGGCTGGGCATCTGGGAACTCAAGTGGCAACTGGAGGACCTGTCGTTCCAGCACCTCAATCCCGCCGCGTACCGCGAGCTGTCCGTCCTTCTCAACTCCAAGCGCCAGGAGCGTGAAGAGTACGTCGCCCGCATCCAGAGCGTTCTCGAAGCCGAACTCGCCGCCGCCGGCATAAGGGACGCCGAAGTCACCGGCCGGCCCAAGCACTTCTACAGCATCCACAAGAAAATCCAGAAGTACTCCGAGCAAAACAAGTCCTTCGGCGAAATCTACGACCTATTCGCGCTCCGTATCCTGGTCAACGAGGTGAAGGACTGCTACTCCGCCCTGGGCATAGTCCACAGCATCTGGCGACCGATTCCGGGCCAGTTCGACGACTACATCGCCAGCCCCAAGGAAAACCTGTACCGCGCGCTCCACACCACCGTGCTGTGCGAGGACGCCAACCCCGTAGAGGTGCAGGTGCGCACCCATGAGTTCCACAACGTAGCAGAGTACGGAGTGGCCGCCCACTGGCTCTACAAGGAAGGCTCCGCTAGCGACGTCCAGTTCGAAGAGAAGATGACCTGGCTGCGCCAGATTCTCGAATGGCAGCGGGACGTGAGCGGCGCGGAAGAGTTCGTGGAGTCGTTCAAGACGGACGTGCTCCAGAACCAGGTCTTCGTCTACACGCCCAAGGGCGACCTCAAGGAGTTGCCCATCGGTGCTACGCCGCTCGACTTCGCCTACCGCATCCACACCGACGTGGGCAACCGCTGCATCGGCGGCAAGGTCAACGGCAAGCTCGTGCCGCTTCAGTACCAGCTCCAGAACGGCGACACCGTGGAGATACTCACCAGCAAGACCATGCGGGGGCCGAGCCTGGACTGGCTGAACGCCAACCTGGGCTATGTCAACACGTCCTCCGCGCGCACCAAGGTTCGGAGCTGGTTCAACCGGCAGGAGCGCGCGATAAACATCCAGCGGGGCAAGGACATCTACCAGAAGCAGGTGCGGAGACTCATCGTCGGCACGACGGACGAAGAGGCCGCCAAGCTGATGAAGCTGGACAGCCTGGACGACTTCTTCGCGGAGCTCGGCAACGGCGGCATCACGCCGGCGCAGGTGGTGGCGAAGCTGTCAGAGAACACGGAGCAGATGGAGAAGCTGCCCCGGATGGAAGTGCGGCCCTCCGGTCCCGCGTCCGGCGTTCAGGTGCTGGGCGTCGGCGACCTGCTCACCCGTATGGCCCGCTGCTGTAGCCCCATCCTGGGCGACGACATAATCGGCTACATCACCCGCAGCCGTGGCGTGACCGTCCACCGCGCCGCCTGCCCGAACGTGGTATCGGAGACGGAAACGGAACGCCTGGTGCCCGTGGACTGGGGCAGAAAGCAGACGCTGTACCCCGTCAGGATCCGCTTGCAGGCGTTCGACAGGGTGGGGCTGCTACGGGACACCACTTCCCTTGTCTCAGAGGAACGTGTTAACATAGCTTCCTGTGTTTCGGAAGAATTCGAAGACATCAGCATAATATCCCTCACGGTCTACGTGGAGAGCATCGACCAGTTGAGCCGCCTGTTCGCCAAGCTCGAGGGCGTCAAGGGCGTCATAAGCGTCACCAGGACCGCCCAGTCGTGACCCACCGAGACGGAGAGCCCAGGAGGTCGTAGTCAACTTGCCAAGCGAAAAAGCGGCACGAGTGGCGGCGCGGAGGCGCGCCAGAAACCAACCCCTCAGGACAAGGGCGCGCACATTCGTCACCAAGGCGCGCAGGTTGATCCCGTCAGGCGACGTAGACGCCGCCGAACTCGCGGTGCGGGACGCCGTGATTGCCCTCGACAAGGCGGCCCAGAAGGGCGCACTTCACCCCAACAACGCCTCACGGCGAAAGTCACGAATTATGAAGCAGTTCCAACAGGCGAAGCAGGCCGCGGCGGAGTCCCCGTCCGGTCAGACGGAATAGAGCGGCCAGAGATGCTGAGAATCAGACTGAGAAGAGTAGGCGCGCGGGACCAGGCGAGCTACCGCATCGTGGTGGCGGACTCCAGGGCGGCGCGCGACGGCAGATTCGTCGAGCAGGTGGGGCACTACAACCCCAGGACAGACCCGCCGACGGTGGTAGTGGACGAGGACAAGACCCTCAAGTGGCTCAGGCAGGGCGCTCAGCCCTCGGACGCCGTGAAGAGGGTGCTCCGTGGCCTGGGCACGCTCGACAGGGTTAAGGTTAAGGACGAATGAGAGAGCTGGTCGAGTACATAGCCAGGTCTATCGCGTCACAGCCCGACGACGTGAAGGTCACCGAGGAGACCTCGAACGGGCGCGTCATCCTGCGCCTCGAGGTCGCGCCGGAAGACAAGGGCAAGGTCATCGGCAGGCAGGGCAAGGTCGCGCAGTCGATGCGCGCGCTGCTGCGGGTAGCGGCCGTCAAGCAGGGCACCCGCGCAATCCTAGAGATTGTCTAGCCGCCGCGACGATCTTCCAACCCCATCAGTCTTCCCCTCTCCGACCCGGCCAGAGCCGGGCCACGCACAGACTGCGCCTTCCTCCGATGAGGAGGACGTCGTGGTGGGCATCGTCAAGGGAGCGTGGGGAATCCAGGGCGACTTGCGCGTCGAGAGCCTGACCGACAACCCCGAACGCTTCGCCGCGAACAGCCGCCTGTACCTGGATGGCCGCGCAGTGCGGGTGCGTCGGTCGCGTGAAGTGAAGCGGGGATTGGTGCTGAAGCTGGAATCGGTGCACGACCGCACCACCGCCGAGCGACTAAGGGGCAAGAGCTTCACGGTGCCCGCTGACGTCGTTCCGACACTCCCCGAAGACGCCTACTATCACTACCAGCTCATCGACCTCGAAGTTTACACGTGCGAGGGCGAACGCCTGGGCACTGTTAAGGAGATCCTCACGACGGGCGCGAACGACGTGTACGTGGTCGAACGTCCCGGAGCTAGAGACTTGCTGATTCCGGCTCTGAAGCGGGTCGTGGTCGGCGTCGATCTCCTCGCCGGAAGGATGACGGTTCGACTTCCTGAGGGCCTGGAGTAAGAGACCACCACGTCCTCTGAAGCGGTTGCCCCGGATCGGCAGGAAACGGAGGCCTGGGGAGTCTTGCCGCGACCCCCAGACCTCTATGCCGCGAGCTAGTTCTTTGCGCTCTTGCTCAACTCGGCGCCGGGCGTGAACCCGACCCGCTTGTGCGCGGGCACCGTTATCAGGTCCGCGGAGCCATTGGAGCGGATCGGGCGTACCCTCCGCGCCTTGACGTTGCGCACCTCGAACGAGCCGAACCCGGTGAGCACCACGCGGTCCCCAGACGAGAGGGCGCTCTGAATGGAGCCGAGCACCGCGCTGAGCGCGGCCTCGCCCTCAGCCTTGCTCCCGTTAAGCTCGGACGCAATCTTCTCGGTTATCTCCTGCTTCCTCAGCGTAGCCATAGACTTACCTCCGTTTCTGCTGACTCGCACTGTTTCGACTTGGGCGGACGCTTCCGCTAATCCTATGTTTACGGCCACGCTAAAGACGTTGTCTAGGCGTTTTGCGATACTCTTTCCGGAACTTTCGCTAAACAAACCTTGCTCTCGCCCCCATCGTGGCCGTCCTCCCGGCAAGAGAACGTCACCACGGACTTGCCAACCCGGCGCTTTTTCGTGGTCGGATTCCTCTCGCTTTCAGGCCCCGCTTTTGACCGGGTGGCGGCCTCATGCTAGAATCTGCGCCAGCGGAAGCGGCTCGCCATACCCAACACGACGGCCGCCTTTAACGCATTCATTCACGACATTTCTCGGGAGGGACCGACATGTCGGGACATTCCAAGTGGTCCACAATCAAGCACGGCAAGGCCATAACCGACGCCCGCAGGGGCAAGCTGTTCACGAAGCTGACCAGGGAGATTATCACTGCCGCGCGACAGGGCGGCGGCAACCCGGATATGAACATCCGGCTGCGAATGGCCGTCCAGCGCGCCCGTGACAGCAATATGCCCCTGGACAACATCGACAGAGCTATCAAGCGCGCGACGGGCGAGGGCGGAGAGCACGACCAGATGGTGGAGGTCGTCTACGAGGGTTACGGCCCGGGCGGAGCGGCCATCTTGCTGGAGACTATCACCGATAATCGCAACCGCACTGTGTCCGACATACGCTCTACCTTCACCAAGGCGGGCGGCAACCTTGCGCAGACCGGAGCGGTAGCCTGGCAGTTTTCGCAGAAGGGGATAGTGGTTGTCGAGACCGACGGGGAGCAGGCCGAGGAGCTCGCGTTGCTGGCTATTGACGCGGGCGCCGACGACTTCGAGACTTACGACACCAGCCTGCATCTCTATTCGGACCCGTCCGACCTCGAAGAGCTTCGCCACACTCTGGCGGAGAACGAGGCCAACATCACCTCTTCCGAGATCGCCATGCTGCCCACGAACGCCATCGCCCTCGAAGACAAGGTTGCTCTCCAGACGCTCCGGCTGCTCGACCGGCTGGAGGAGTTGGACGACGTGCAGCGTGTGTTCTCCAATGCCGACTTTTCGGACGACGTGCTCGAAGAGTACCGTGGGGAAGCGTGAGGATTCGGCGCGGCCTGTCCGCATCCTCCCCGGCGATATGACAGACCCCTGTGTAGAGCTTTGCGAGTACTTGGCATAGATCCCGGAACGTCCGCCACCGGCGTCGGTGTGGTGGAGTCGGTGGGGGAGGGAGCGCGGCTCGTTCACGCGGGAACGCTGTCCCCTCCGCGCCGCAGTGCGCTTCCGCTTCGGCTCAGCTTCCTCTACGACGAGTTGACCCGAATGATCGAGAATTGGCGACCCGCTGAGTTGGCCATCGAGCAGCCCTTCGTGGCCCGCAACGTCAAGTCCGCCATGGCGGTCGGGCAGGCACAGGGCGTGGCCATGGCGGTCGCCGGCAAGGCGGGCCTGGAGATTGTTGGCTACGAACCCCGGAAGGTCAAGCAGTCGATCACGGGCCACGGCGGCAGCACCAAGATGCAGGTCCAGCTCATGGTCTGCGCGAGCCTCGGCCTGGACAGTCTCGACGACCAGACCACCGACGCTTCGGACGCCTTAGCCGTTGCGCTGTGCCACCTGAGCGCCCGCCGCGTCTCGCGGCTCGTTGCGAGGGGTTAGGAAGGCTGGCGAAGTGGTTTCCTCCCTCATATCGTCCGTACAGGGGCCTATAGAGAGCGTCGGGCCGGACACGGTGAATATCCGCGTGGGCGGCATTTCGTTACAGGTGAACGTGCCCTCTTCCACGGTCCAGGACGTTGGCGGCGTCGGCGACCACGCGCGGCTGTTCACGTGCCTCCAGGTGCGTGAAGACAGCCTGACGCTGTACGGGTTCACCAGCGAGGACGCGCGCGCCGCGTTCGAGGCTCTCGTCGGCGTCAGCGGCGTGGGACCCAGGGTGGCGCTCAACGTGCTGTCCGCGATGACCCCGGGCGCTCTCGCCGTCGCCGTGGGCGCCGCCGACGCGGACGCATTCGTGGCGGTGCCGGGCGTGGGCAAGAAGACAGCGGGACGAATCATCCTGGACCTGCGCGGCAAGCTGGCGGAAGACCTGCTCGTTCAGGCGTCGGGCGCGGATGACGGCGACGCTCTGGACGCCCTGACCGCCCTGGGCTACTCGATCGCCGAGGCCAGGACGGCGCTCGCGTCACTCGGCCCGGCCGGTTCCGTGCCGGTCGAGGAGCGGGTGCGGCAGGCGCTCCAGCGCATCGCGGCGGGTTAGCGCCCACCCATGGCCTCCATGTACGACGCCTGGGCCGCCGTGTACGACGCGGTCTATGCTTACGTCAGCGACGATCTACCCTACTACGTGCGGGAAGCCCTGCGCACGGGCGGTCCGGTGCTGGAGCTGGGCTGCGGCACCGGGAGGGTCGCGCTCGCGCTGGCTCGCGCGGGTGTTGACGTGGTGGGGCTGGACTTCTCCCCCAGGATGCTGGAGGCGGCGCGGCGTAACGTGGAGGCTGCGGGTCCGCTGGGCGGCTCCATCACGCTTATCGAGGCGGACATGCGGGGCTTTGAACCCGAACTGGTGGGAGGCCCTTTCCCCCTGGCGCTCATCCCGTTTCGGGGGTTTCTGTCGCTGCTTACCGTCCCCGACCAGGTGAGCACGCTCCAGAACATCAAGCGACACTTAGCCCCGGGCGGCGAGCTTATCATCGACCTGTTCGTGCCCGACCCCGAAATGCTGGTACAGGAGGGCGATACGCCGCGCCACTTCCGAGACGTGACCGATCCCCGCACCGGAGACCGCTACGTGCTTTGGCAGCAGAGCGCCTACGACAACCACAACCAGATTATCGACGCGCGCATCATCGTCGAGCGGCTGAACGCCGGTGGCGTGGTGGAAGAGCGGCGCTACCTTGATTTTCAGATCCGCTACATCCACTACTGGGAGATGAGCCATCTGCTGGCAGCTTGTGGCTACGAAGCGCTGGAGGTGCTCGGCGACTTCGACGGGTCTCCATTCGACGACACATCCACGGAGATGATCTGGCGAGTGCGTCCCGCCGCAAGATAGTTCCAGGCGAACTGAGTTCCGCTACTGGGCTAACCCGTCACGGGCGCATTGCGTTATAGAATGAATAGAACCGGAATCACGCCTTCCAGGGGTTAGACTATGAGAACAACCGGCCTCAGGCTGCCAAAGCTCGTGTTGCTGTTGCTGCCGGCTCTGCTCTTGCTGGCGGCTGCCGCATGTGGCGGGACGTCCGGTACGCCGGACGGCGACCTGCCGGCCGCCGTCGCGGAGTCGGTCGAACGCGAGGCTCCGGCGGCGGACACCATCGAAGTGAGCAACGCGGGCGCGCCGCTAGAGACGTGGGGAGGCACGCTCGATCCCCAGGCGGTGGTCGCCGCACAGGGCGTCGTGCTCAACCGCATATACACGGAGCTTCTCCCTTCGATAGTGCACATAGACACCTACAGGCGCGTGACCACTCCCTCTCCAAGTGGCTTGCCCTTCTCGACCAGTCCCGACGTGGGGCCCGTGGGACCGCAGGTTCTACCGGACCGGTTCGTGCTGGGCGAAGGCTCCGGCTTCGTGTGGAGCGACGATGGGCACATCGTTACCAGCTACCACGTCGTGGCTGACGCGGACCGCCTCATGGTTACGTTCCACGACGGCGCGATTGTCGAGGCGGAGCTGTTGGGAGGCGACCCCGATTCCGACCTCGCGGTGCTCAGGCTGACGGAGCCGAAGACCGAGCTCGGCGCGGCGCGGCTGGGCGACAGCGCGGCGGTGGAAGTAGGCCAGCTCGTAGCGGCGATAGGAAGCCCCTTCGGGCGTGAGTTTACGCTCACGAGCGGGATAATCAGCGCGGCGGGCCGCTCGCTTCCCGCCGGCAATCTCGGCTTTTCGCTGGCGGGCGTGTTACAGACGGACGCGGCGATCAATCCGGGCAGCTCCGGCGGCCCACTGCTGGATATGTACGGAAACGTGATTGGCATAAACGCGCGCATCGCCTCCTCCAGCGGCGTCAGCGCGGGCGTTGGCTTCGCGGTGCCCATAAACGCCGCGAAGGTGATCATTCCAAGCCTGATGCGGGAAGGCGAGTACGCTTATTCCTGGCTGGGCATTCGGGGGACGCTCGTCACCTCGGCCATCGCGGACGAGATGTCGCTGCCGTCCGACACGAGGGGCGTGCTGGTCATCGAGACGATCGAGGACGGGCCGGCGGACGGCGCGGGAATGCGCGGTGTCTCCGGGGCGGACTCCCTGGATGGCGACATCATCGTGGCAATCGACGGAAAGGTGGTCGAGGCCATGAACGACATCATCTCCTATCTCCTGGAGCAGACCGCCCCCGGCGAAACCGTAACCCTGGGGGTGATGCGCGACGGCTCGGACAGCCAGGTGGACTTGGAAGTGGTGCTCGGAACCCGTCCCAGGAGCGATTCGCCCTCACCCTAACGAAAACGGACGCCGAGCCTGTATCAGTTTACTGGGTGGCCTTCCGCAAAGTCCCCACCCCTCTTGGGTTCCCGCTTGCGCGGGAACGACGATTCGGGGTGCGCCCAGTAAATTGGGACAGATTCACGGCCACCAATGGCCGGGCGCAATCGCCCCAATCGTAGTAGAATAGGCGTGGACGGCTCGGCGGCGTCCGCCCGCCGCCGACCGCCCACTACAGACTGCTCGATGGGTGATGCGCGGTGCCAGACTTCGAAATAGTTTCCGACTTCAGGCCGACGGGCGACCAGCCGCAGGCGATAGACAAGCTGGTCGCCGGCATCGACCAGGGCCTCAAGCACCAGACCCTGCTGGGCGTGACCGGCAGCGGCAAGACCTTCACGATGGCCTGCGTCGTCGAGCGCCTGCAGCGTCCCACCATCGTCATCGCCCACAACAAGACGCTGGCGGCGCAGCTCGCCACCGAGTTCAAGGAGTTCCTGCCCAACAACGCGGTGGAGTACTTCGTCAGCTACTATGACTACTACCAGCCGGAGGCCTACGTTCCCAGGACAGACACGTACATCGAAAAGGACGCCGACATCAACGAGCAGCTCGACAAGCTCAGGCACGCCGCCACCCGCGCGCTGCTGACGAGGCGGGACGTGCTCATAGTCGCCTCGGTGTCGTGCATCTTCGGCCTGGGGTCGCCGGAGGAGTACCAGGGCTTCGTCGCCTACGTGCGGAAGGGGGAGCAGCGCAGCCGTAACCTGCTCGTCCGCCAACTCGTGGACATGCAGTACGAGCGCAACGACTACGACCTCGCCCGCGGCCGGTTCAGGGTCAGGGGAGACACCCTGGAGATTCTGCCCGCCTACGAGGAGATGGGTGTCCGCATCGAGTTCTGGGGCGACGAGATAGAGCGCATCGTCGAGGTCGATACGCTCACGGGCGAGCTTGTGGCCGAGCGCCAGGACATCGAAATCTACCCGGCCAAGCACTTCGTTACCTCGGATGAGAAGATGCTCCAGGCCATCGAGGACATCAAGACCGAGCTGGCCGAGACCACTACCGCGCTCGAGGCGCAGGGCAAGCTGCTCGAGGCCCAGCGGCTCGAGTCCCGGACAATGTACGACCTCGAGATGATGCGGGAGACCGGCTACTGCGCGGGCGTGGAGAACTACTCCCGCCACCTGTCCAGGAGGGAGGCGGGCAGCACCCCCTACACTCTGATGGACTACCTGCCGGAGGACTGCCTCATCTTCATAGACGAGTCGCACATGACGCTCCCGCAGCTGCGCGGCATGTACTTCGGCGACCGCTCGCGCAAGGAGGTGCTGGTGGACTTCGGATTCCGGCTGCCGTCGGCGCTGGACAACCGCCCGCTCAACTTCGGCGAGTTCGAGGAGAGGGTCAACCAGATAGTCTATGTGTCCGCAACGCCCGGCCCATACGAGTACGAGCACAGCCAGAGCATCGTGGAGCAGGTCATCCGACCCACCGGGCTGATGGACCCGGTCGTGGACGTGAGGCCCGTCGAGGGCCAGATCGACGACCTGATACACGAGATCCGTGTCAGGACGGATCGCGGCGAACGCTCGGTCGTCACCACTCTCACGAAGCGAATGGCCGAGGAGCTGGCGGACTACCTAAGAGAGCTCGGAATCAAGACCCACTACCTGCACTCGGAGATAGACACGCTGGAGCGAAGCGAGATACTGCGAGATCTGCGGCTGGGCGTGTACGACGTGGTGGTCGGAATCAACCTGCTTAGGGAGGGGATCGACCTGCCCGAGGTGAGCCTAGTCGCCATACTGGACGCCGACAAGGAAGGTTATCTGCGCTCCTGGACCGCGCTCATACAGACCATCGGCCGCGCCGCGAGGCACGTGGACGGGCAGGTGATCATGTACGCAGACAGGGTCACGGACTCGATGAAACGCGCCATCGACGAGACCAACCGCCGCCGGCAGATTCAGGACATCTACAACCGCGAGAACGGCATTACGCCACAGGGCATTCGCAAGACCGTACACGACATCACGGAGCGGGTGAGGGCGCTCGCCGAGACCAGGGCGCCCTACGTCACCAAAGACGACATGCCCAAGGACGACATTTTGCGGCTCATCAAGGACCTCGAGGCGCAGATGAAGTCCGCGGCCCGCAACCTGGAGTTCGAGAAGGCGGCGCTGTTGAGAGACCAGATCGTTGATCTCCGCAAGGCCATCGCCTGACGGCGCCTTCACACGATTTCGCGCGGCGAGCCGCCGTGCGCTATCCGCCGGACTCGCACTGACCGCGCTCGTACTGACGCTGGCGTCGCTGTCTGTGGCCTGCTCCGGAACTTACGAGCCGGGAGAGGCGCTGCTGCCGGATGGCATGGCTGGGGCGATGGTGCCGGATATTGCCATAGCAAGCTACGTGTACGTCAACCCCGGCGGGCCACTAGAGCTAACCCTCGACTCGTTCGGACCCAGCGGCACCGAGTTTACTCCGGGGGCGCAGTCCGGCGCCACGATGCGCGCGAGCGGTGTCACTCTCTTCGTGGGCAGATCGCCCGAGGGCTTCGGCGGCATATTCGACTTCTACGAGGCCGAGGATGCGGTCAACGGGCTGGTCGCCTTTCGGCTCGGCACCAACCCGCAGCGAAGCTGGGCCGACGGCAACTCCCGCAGGCTCAGGGTCGCGGCGGGGGAGCCGGAATGGGTGCAGTCGGTGGGAACCGCTTCGAGCCTGTCATCGCACGTGTCGCTGGCTCGGCACCCCACGCTGCCCTGGGACCTGGTGACGAACCTGCCGGCGCGTCCTCCCTCCCGGCCCGTGGCGGCGGGCATAGCGAGGGTCGAGGACGGCCTGGCCGCGGCGGTCTATAACTCGGTTGACCTCGACCTGACGGACATCGACACCTCGTTCGCCCTGCTGCGGGTGGACCTCGTAGGTTTCGCCATATACACGGACGACGAGCCTTTGGCGCTGCCGGAGAGACTGGACAGGCGGGCGTTGGAGGAGAACGCCTACGGCGTGCTGATGGTGAGCAGGTCCGATTATTCGGGGGTGATGGTGGCGTTCATGCTCGGCGTGGTCTCGGACAGGGCGGTGTTGGAGACGGTGCCAATCGCCAACACCAACGCCCGATACGGCACCATCGACGGGCTTCACCTGCTGTTGAAGAACAGGGGGAACCTGGTGTTCGCGGCGCTCTCAGCCGACAGGCAGAACGCCATCGACCTGATACTCAGCGCGATAGACGAGTAGGCCACAGTTCACCAAAGACGGCGGCTCAAACGTGCTGGTCGACCAGGATGGGGTTGCCGTCCGGGTCTATCGCAACGAAGCTGGCGGGGCCGGAGCTTGACTCGTCCGCCTCGGCGGCGAAGCTGACGCCCTGTGCTTTCAGACGCCGCTGGAGCTCGCGCACGTCGGTGAACTTATCCACTGGCTTGGCGTGCTTGTCCCATCCGGGATTGAACGTGAGAATGTTCCGCTCGAACATGCCCTGGAACAGGCCGATGGTGTGGTCGCCGTTGCGGAGGATCAGCCAGTTCTGTGAGGCGTCGCCACCGACGACCTGGAAGCCGAACTTCTCGTAGAAGTCCTTGGACGCCGATAGGTCAATTACGGCGAGACTGACTGAAAACGCGCCTAGGTTCACGTGCGGACTCCTTTCACCCCCATCCCCGTATCAGGTACGGGGCAGGCTCTAACCTTCCCCCATCGAGGGGGAAGGGACTTTGGGAAGGCCCGGGCTAGTGATGGCTGCCGTGCCCGCCGTGGCCGTGGTGGTTGCCGTGCCCGCCGTGATCGTGGTGGTCGTCGGCATCGTGGTGGTCGTGGTGGGAGGGCTGCGTGGAGGGCAGGGGGATGAAGGCGAGAATCAACACGGCAGCGGCGTACAGGGCCGCGGTGTAGTAGAAGAGGTAGTCGGCGTCGATGGAGTACAGCCAGGACGCAATCAGAGGGGAGGCCGCGCTCAAGACGAACCGCGAGGTCGAGAGCAGTCCCAGCGTGGTCGCCGCCGTGCCTTCGCGAACGATGTCGATGGCGGCAGCCGTCAGGATGGGCTGGTCGCTGTACAGGAACAGTCCGAGCGCGGCGAGCAGCACGGACATTACGACTACCGTGTCGCCCAGGGGCGCCATGAGAAGCGTTATGACGCCCAGCGCAATCAGGCCCGGAATGAGAATCAGCTTGCGGCCAAATCGGTCCGACAGGTAGCCGGTCACGGGGCTCGCGAAGATGCCCACGAACACCAGCAGCCCTATCAGCCCGCCACGCAGGGCCAGGTTCTCGAAGCTGCTTCCGTCTTCGCCTTCGGCTATCAGTCCAAGCTCGTCCGCCAGGTAGAGCGGGAGGACGGTTACGAACCCCAGGTAGGCCATGCCCCTGAGTCCGGCGACCACGACGATTCCCCATACGCGCAGGTTTCGCACGATGAGCTTGGTTTCGGCCACCTGGGAGCGCAGCGCACTCGCGGGCCGCGCCTCCGCCGCCTCCTGCGCGCGGTGGCCTATGTCGCGGAAGGCCCAGAACACCAGGAACGCGAGGAAGATGGGGACGACCGCGTAGATGCTGATGATGGCCTGCCAACTGAGCGCAACGAGCAAAACGCCCGTCAGCGGCGGGCCTATGACGTCTCCGACGTTGCCGCCGACGCCGTGGAATGAGAGCACGGAGCCGCGCCGTTCCCGGAAATGGGAAGACAGGGCGGCCATGGCGGGCAGATGCCACACCGAGGCGGCTATGCCGACCACGGCCATGCCGAACAGGAGAAGCGCGTATCCCGCGGCGTTGAGCTGGCCGGAGACCTGGGAGCCGTTGTCGGAGGTCTGCGCCACCCACGACGCCCCGGGCACCAGCCAGCCGGCGCTCGCCATCAGCAGCCAGCCGATGCCGAAGAAGGCCATGCAGGCCGCCATGACCCAGCCCCAGTAGCGGCGGAGCGCGTCGGTGAGCACGCCGCCCGGCAGCGAAACGACGCCGGAGACGACCTCGCGGGTCGTCTGGATGCTGGCCACGGCGACGCTGCTGCCGCCCAGCAGCAGGTCGCGCACCTCGGGCAGCACGACTATGAAGCTCTGGGCCACCCAGTGGAAGACGCCGTGGCCGCTGGTCAGGCCGCCGATGATGAAGGCGGCCCGTCTGCGAAAGCCGGTGCGACCTTCGACGACGGCGGCCGGGGCGTCGTGATGGTGGTGACTATGGGCCATGGCGGGTTATTCTCTGCGTCTCCTGCCAGTTAGCGGGGCGCTAACTGACGACTGCCTCTGCAATGCCCAGCAGGGCCGCGGATATGAGGAAGATGACGAACCAGGGGACCAAGGATATGAGCACCACGAAGAAGGCGCGCCAGGTGGAGGTGTAGTCCAGGCACTGGCGGACGGCGATTATCATGCACACTATCTGCCAGATGAACGCCAGCAGAGCGATCAGTCCACCGACGAATGGGATGAAGACGAACAGGCTGAACACGCCGGGTGTCTGCGCGAATCCAGTGCCGCGAGCGAGTTGCCCCCAGTCGGCCACGGTTTCGGGCGTCTTGAGAACGGTGGATCCCACCAGCCAGGTTACGAGCGCCCAGAGCGCCCAGCCAACGATGCCTCTGACGACACCGAACACGAGGCCCAATGCGCCGGCAGATTCTTCGCCGGAGACCATACTGGCCAGCAAAAGGCCCACGCCGCCGCAAAGGGATACTATGACTACGACAGCCATCGCCTGCAAAGTTGCGCTGCGGTCGTCCTCCACGTCCTCGTAGGTGTTGACGTCCAGCCTCATCGCTCCCAACATTCTGGCAAGCATCTGTCAATCTCCTGTGGCTAAGGTGTTTTACTCGGCGTCCGTGTCCCGCCGCCAGGCGCGGGGGGGGCAAGTCTGCCGGGCAAAAGATTAACACAATCTTCGCACGTGCGATAGGCGGCGCTCAGGGCCGAACAGTGCCTCTTCCTTCTCGTCTCTCGTCTGGGGGCTGAGGGATGACAGAGGTAGTTGTGCCGGCGACGTCACCCCCATCCTAACCTTCCCCCTGCGAGGGCTGACAGGGGTATGTGAAGGCTTGGAATGGTATAAGAACTTGGAAAGCGCACGGTTTTCTGGCATCCTTCAGTTACCACACAAAAAGGAGGCCAGTTACAACCATGCGCCCTCAAGACAGATGTTACCAGATTCGCAAAGAGGTTGCATCGCACTTCTCGCATCTCAACGAGTCTCAATTGGACGGCCTGGCGCGGTGGGTGTACGGCGCCATTCTGGCAAAGAGCGCGTGCCAGAACGCCGTAACCGCTGAGCTTGCCGTCCAGGGCATGGGCAGTTTCGGCTCGATACGCCAAAACCTCAGGGAATGGCTCTACGACGGCAAAGACCGAGCCCGGCCGAGTCCGAACCAGCTGGACGTGGAGACGTGCTTTGAGCCTTTTATGGAGTGGGTGCTGTCGATGTGGAAGTCCGACGAGTTGGCGCTGGCGATAGACCCCACGCTGAAAGGCGACAAGGTGGTGGCCATAGTGGTGAGCGTGCTGTACCGAAGCAGCGCCATACCCGTGGCCTGGCGAGTGCTTGCGGCCAACCAAAAGGCCGAGTGGATGCGTCCTGCGGCGAAATTGCTCAGGCAGATAGCGCCCGCGGTCAGGCCGGACATGAAGGTGGTGGTGATGTGCGACAGGGGGTTGCAGAGTCCGACATTGTGGAACCAGATAGAGGAATTGGGCTGGCATTACCTGGTCAGGATGGTGAAAAGCGTGACATTCCACCCCGATGGTGGTACACGCGACAATGCGGCCCGTATGGTGCGGGCGCCCGGACAAGCGTGGATGGCGACCGGAACCGCGTTCGGGGCCAAGAGAAAGCGCCGCCGCGTGACGATGATAGTGATGTGGGATCACGGCCAGAAGGAGCGGTGGGTGTTGATGACGGACCTTGCGCCCGGCGAGGTGGAGGCGAGTTGGTACGGTTTGCGCTTCTGGATAGAACTGGGCTTCAGGGGGCTCAAGGGGGTAGGGCTGGAGTGGGACAAGACGCGCAGAACCGACCCCGACCGGGTGGCGCGGCACTGGTTGGTGTTGGCGGTGGCGATGCTGTTGTTGCTGGCCTACGGAAGCAGGGCTGAAGACGCTGAGGATCAGGGCGTCTCTCCCAGCAATCTCAGAGCGCCCAGGGCCATGCCGTCCACGCATCGAAGCGCCTTCAGCAGACAGAGACGGACAGTGAGCCTATTGAGACGTGGCATAGGGTGGCTGAGGCGTCTGCTGAGTGGGGGCAGACGGCTATGGAAGGGGCTGTGGCTGCTGCCCGAAGCCTGGCCTGAGCCGTCGCCGACCCTGAAAGTGAAACACGGGCTAGACAACTGGCTTGTCTGAAACATACCCCTGTCAGCCCTCGCAGGGGGAAGGGACTTTTTGGAAGGCTTACACCTCAAACATACCCCTGTCAGCCGTTTTCACGGGGGTGACGTTCTTTCGCGGGAAGACGGAGGGGACTTCCCGAAAACTGTTTCATTCGGTGACATTTGTAGCATTTCGGCGCTTTCGCGGTGGGTTTCGGGGGTTTCGGGGGCCGATTTCGGGACGGGGCGATACTGTTGCGGGCCGGTTTGGGCCGTTGGCGGGGCAAAGTGTATCGCCCGGGCGGGTTGGATATGGTTGTGGTCGGGTTGGCGGGATGCACGGTATGGTGTCCTGGTTGTTGGAATGAGGGAATTGTAGTACGTATGTTCTGTGGTTGTCAATGGGGGTGGCGGCGTCGATGCTGTGTCGGTTTGCCGGGCGGCTTTAGATTCCTCGGCTACGCTACGCTTCGCTCGGAATGGGGGGAGTGCGATTCGGGTGAGGATTCGCCGCTGTTATCGTGCCGATGACCAACGGGGGCAACCACAAGGGATTGCCCCTACATGTGCATGACCGACTAAACTGTTACAGGTTCGGGGGCGGGGCGAAATTGACCTCTTGTGAGGGGCGTCTTATAATGTGGGCCGCTAAGCAATGACGCGCCCGCCGCGCCGTGACGGGGCGCACAGCCAGTACGCGAGGAGTGAGAGCAGCGATGGTACACCAACAGGCGGCCCTGCTGAGGCCCGAAACTCTCATAGAGCAGTTCAAGGCCAACGGCGTAACCCACATCGTTACGATACCCGACAGCGAGACGAACTACCTCTACGAGCTTATGGAAAAGCAGCCCTGGCTCGACGTAATCCCCACGTGCAGGGAGGGCGAGACGATGGCGATCTCGCTGGGCCTGCTGGTGGGCGGCAAGGTGCCGGTGTGCCTCATCCAGAACACGGGCATGTTGGAGTCGGGCGATTCGATTCGGGGCATGGCGCTTGACGCCGGCTTCCCGATGGTGATGGTCATCGGCTACCGGGGCTGGACGCGCCACGGGGTAACTCCCGACACGGTGGCCAAGTACACCGAGCCGTTCCTGCACGCCTTCCGCATCAACTACTACCTGGTGGAGCAGGACGACGACGCGGAGCGCATCACCACCGCGTTCGAGGAGGCCAAGGAGACCGGGCGGCCGGTGGTGGTGCTCATAGGCGACGAGTACCACGGCTTCAACCGCTAGCACCCAGCGAAACTATACCAGAACAGACCTGTTCCAACGCGGGGATGGCTTAGCCCAACCCGCGTGGACAGTCACCGGAGGAAAGAGATGATCGACGCATCCGAAATGTTCAAAGCCTTCAAGGACCACCGAGGCAAGTCGATAGTGATACCGACCGGCACGGCGGGCCGCCACTGGATGGACTACAGCGAGGACACGGACAGGGACATCTCCCTGGGCGGCGCGATGGGGCACACCACGTCCGCCGCGCTCGGACTGGCGCTGTCGATGCCCGACGAGAAGATAGCGCTTTTCGACTCCGAAGGCTCGCTGCTGATGAACCTGGGCATTCTGGCGACCATCGCCGGCAAGAAGCCCGAGAACTTCGTCCACTTCCTGATGGACAACGGCTGCTACGCCACCACCGGCGGCCAGCCGGTTCCCAACTCCGACGACATAGATTACGCGGGCATGGCGAAGGGCGCGGGGTACGCCGCGACCTACCACTTCGACGACCTGGAGGAGTTCGCCACCAGCGTCGAGTCGATCATGGCTGAGGCCGGCCCGGTGTTCGTGTCGTTGAAGATCGTTCCCGAGGTGGAGAACGAGCCTATCGGGCGAAGGGTGCGCAGGCCCACCAAGCCGCGCGGGCAGGCGATCGCGGACCTGCGGGCGGCGGTGGGGATAGCCGACTAGGAGACCAAGGTGTTGGTACACCCGGCGGCGATGGGTCGAATCCTGTCGCCGCCGGTTTGAGTTCTCGGGGGCCAATCAGATGCATTGCACGGGTTGTGGATCTCAGAACGAAGACAACGCCCAGTTCTGCAAAGACTGCGGTCAAGAACTCCACAAGGCCACGACACCTACCGGAAGATTCGAAGCCACGCCTCCCGGCCGCTCGGACCGACGCATAGTCTCAGAGGACATACCAAATTACCTCGTGCAGGCCATATTGGTTACCATATTCTGCTGCTTGCCGTTTGGGATCGTCTCAATCGTGTACGCGGCCCAAGTCAACGGGAAGCTCGCGGCTGGCGATATCGTGGGCGCAAGGCAATCCTCCACAAGTGCAAAGACGTGGGCTTGGGTCTCCTTCGGGGTTGCTGTGGGGCTTGTCGTCGCGTATGCCGTGGTTGCGTTTCTAGGCATCGCAGTTTCCTTGATTCCTGATCTCTGAGCGCCGGCGTCGATGTCAGTAATGGCGCACACGATCTCGCCAAAGGCAACATACCTTTTCTTGGCGTTGCTGGCGGTCGCCGGAATGGCATTTCTCTACACTTTCGACCCCAGAACTACCGGCATATTCCCCACGTGCCCATTCCTAAGCGTCACCGGCTGTTACTGTCCAGGATGCGGAACGCTGCGCGCATTGTATGCGTTGTTGCACGGAAACGTCGCCAGCGCCATGGGACACAACGTGCTGACGGTGCTGTCCTTGCCATTCATCGCGTATTCCTTCTGCACTGGAGCGATTAGGGCGTTTGGATTAAGGGTGCCTCGCCCGGTTTTCGTTCATCCAGTCTTGATTTGGGGGCTGCTGGCTGTAGTCGTCGCCTACTGGACTTTGCGAAACTTGCCGTTCGCACCGCTAAATGTGTTGGCGCCTTAGTTGCGACACCGCGCTCTGTGTTGCAATCCCCCGGCATTGCCTTGCGACATTCACTACGTCTAACAGGGGGGCATAATGTTCTGTTCCAATTGCGGCCAGGAATTCGATGACGACGCCAGGTTTTGCAAAGGGTGTGGGGCCGCCTCGCCAAAGGCAGGCACGTGCCCGAATTGCGGAGAGACTCCCGATGAATGGGCGAGGTTCTGCAATCACTGCGGCCAGTCGTTGCCGGACGCCGTAACAGCCCCCTATGGGCTAAGAGCAGTGCAATACCCGAAAAACAACATAGTCGCCGGGCTACTGGCAATTTTCGTCGGCGTGCTTGGAGTCCACAAGTTCTACTTGGGATACAAACAGCAGGGGATGATACTCCTTGTGGGATTTCTTGTCAGCATCCCCCTGAGTTTGATCATCATCGGGTTGTTGGGCATCGTCGCCATTGTAGTCATCACGTTTATCGAGGGGATACTCTATTTGATCAAGGACGAACGGGAGTTCCACGAAATCTACGTGGTGAATCGCAAGGAATGGTTCTAGGGTTGCTTCGCATTGTTGACGTCCCAACGTGCTTAACTGAGCACAACGTTAAAGATGCGAAACCAAGGCGTCTTTCACCCCCATCCTGCCCTTCCCCCATCAAGGAGGAAGGGCGGTTGGAGGACAAGCACACTAGATTCCTCGGCTGCGCTTCGCTCCGCTCGGAATGACGGGGGAGTGAGGGGGCGCGGTGGGGCACCCCCATCCCCGTATCGAGTACGGGGCAGGCTCTAACCTTCCCCCATCAAGGGGGAAGGGATTTCTCATTACCTGTAACGCACGCCAACACCCAGCCTGTGGTATCCTCTCGGCGTGCGCGTACTGGAACGGCTGCGGCCACGCTTTTTCTACGGATGGGTCGTGGTGGGAGCCGCTTTCGTCTCCCACTTCATCAACTACGGCGTTCTGGTAGTCTCGTTCGGCATCTTCTTCCCCTTCATGGCGGCCTCGCTGGGCTGGGGCCGGGGGCTGCTCGCGAGCGTGACGCTCGTGTCGCGGGTCTCTTCCGCCGCCGGCGCGCCTGTGGTCGGTCGGGCCATCGACCGGCACGGGCCGCGAGTCTATATGATGATAGGCGGCGCGGCCATGGCGGTCGGCGCGGCGCTGGTCTCTCTCACTTCGCAGCCGTGGCAGATGTTCGCCGCCTACGGGGTGCTGATGGCCGTTGGCGGCCTCGCGCTCGGCCCGCTGAGCGCGGATTCCACCGTGGCGCGGTGGTTCATCCGCAGGCGGGGCAGGGCGCTGGCGTTCACCACGATGGGGATGTCGTCGGCGGGGGTCGTGCTGCCGCTACCGCTGACGCTGCTCATAGACGGGGCGGGCTGGCGTACCGCGTGGCGCGCGTTGGGCGCATTCGTGCTGATGCTGGCGCTGGTGGTGGCGCCGCTGATGCGAAAGCGGCCCGAGGACTACGGCATGGTCCCGGACGGGGACGGAGACGAAAGGGATGGCTCCGAGGGTGCGCGCCGCGCGATGGAGGAGGTGTCGCTGACGGCCAGGGAGGCGATGCGCACGCCGGCGTTCTGGCTGCTGCTCGTGAGCACCAACTTCGCGGGGTTCGCGATAAGCGGCGTGAACCTGCACATCTTCTCGTACATCACGGACCGGCAGATCGAGCCGGGCCAGGCCGCGATGGTGATAACCTACCTGTACTTTCTCCAGTCGGTCGCCAAGCCGCTGTGGGGATTCGCGGCGGAGCGGATGCACGTTAGGTATTGCCTGGCGGCGTGTTACGCCGGAGGAGCGGCGGGCATCTTGTTGCTGATGGGCGCGGGCTCGCTGCCGCACCTGGCGGTGTTCGCCACAGTTTATGGGCTGACGCGGGGGGCGCAGTCGTTCGTGAGCAGCCTGGCGTGGTCCGACTACTTCGGGCGAGAGGCGCAGGGGGCGATACGCGGCACCGCGCAGCCGTTCGGCCTCGTGTCCAGCGCGGGCGGGCCGGTGCTTGGGGGCTTTCTGTTCGACCTGCGGAGTGACTACGTGCTGGCGTTCTCGGTGTTCGTGGGGGCGTTCGTGGTGAGTAGCGTCGCGGCGTTGCTGGCGCAGCCGCCGCGGCGGGTGGCGCGTGGGGTTGCGGCGTAGGGGCTATCCGGCGTCCATTCGTCACCCCCATCCTAACCTTCCTCCATCAAGGGGGAAGGGACTGGTCGGAATTCGGCGAGACCGACGGGGGCAACCACAAGGGATTGCCCCTACTGTTACAGGTTCCGGCGCGTGTGCGTCGTTGTGCGGTGTTCGGTATAATGGGCGTGGCCGGGGGCCATTCCAACTCTGCACGCCGGCCCGGAGCGACTGATGATCAAGCACTTCTCGGTTCTGTACGTGGGGAACATCGACCTGGAAGACGTGGGGCTGGACGGCACGCCCGCGGACGACCGGCGGTACGGCAACGATCGGCTGGTGCAGGCTTACGACACGGCGGCGCGGGCGGCGAAGCTGATGGACGAACACGGCTACTACGCGCTGTGGATGGCGGAGCACCACTTTCAGCACGAGGGCTACGAGTGCATCCCCAACATCATTCTGCTGGGGACGCATCTCGCCGCGCAGACGAAGCGGCTCAGGTTCGGCTGCGCTTTCAACATATCGCCGATGTGGCACCCGCTGCGGCTCGCCGAGGACTACGCGCTGGCGGACGTGCTCACCAACGGGCGCATCATCTTCGGCGTGGGGCGCGGCTACCACAGCCGGGAGGTCGAGACCTTCGGCGCGCCCGTCATCGACAACGACGCCAACCGGGAGCTGTTCGAGGAGCAGATGGAGGTCATCCGCAAGGCCTTCAACGAGGAGTCGTTTTCCCACAAGGGCAAGCACTACAACATACCGGCGGAGGTGCCGTATCGCGGGTACGACCTGGAGGAGATAACGCTGGTGCCGCGTCCTCTCACCGTGCCGGTGGAGACGTGGCAGCCGATCGTGAGCGGGCGAAGCATCGAGTTCACGGCCAGGAACGGCTTCAAGGGCGTGGTGGCGCTCACGGGCGAGACCATCGTAGAGGATATGTTTACCAGGTTCCGGGACGCCGCGGCGGACCACGGAAGGGACCTGGAGTTGGGAGAGGACCTCGCGCTGGGAATCGGCTTCTACATCGCGGAAAGCGAGCAGGAGGCTATAGAGAGCATCCGGCCGTTCCACGACGAGCGTTACAAGTGGTTCGCGCCGTTCGGCTTCGTTCGTTACGCGGACGAGCAGGGGCGCACCTGGGGCACGCCCGGCGCGCCGGCGCGCGTGCCGCACGTGGAGGACGGGGCGCAGCAGCGGGCGTGGATCTGCGGCCCGGCGTCGCACATGGTGGACTTCCTGAGGGACGTGGAGCGGAAGTATCCCGGCCTGGAGCACATCATCCTGCACTGGCCGGAGGGGATGCCGAGGGACGAGTCGCTGGAGCAGTTGCGGATGTTCGCGGAAGAGGTGATGCCGGCGTTTCAGCGGCAGCCGGCGGCGGCGGGGGACGACTCCTAGGGCTTGTTCGGCTACCAGGTCATCACCCCCATCCCCGTATCAAGTACGGGGCAGGCTCTTCCCCCTGCGAGGGCTGACAGGGGTATGTTTTGACAATAACAGTGTTGCGCTGGCGACGTCACCCCCATCCCCGTATCGAGTACGGGGCAGGCTCTAACCTTCACCCATCAAGGGGGAAGGGACTTTTCGGTGCTCCCCTGTCGAGGGGGAAGGAACTTATCGGAGAGGCTTGATCATGGGCAAGATTGTGGCGATTGGCGGCGGCGACATGGCGAACCTGGAGACGCGCGCGATAGATGAGCGCGTTATCGAGCTGACGGGCGCCGATAAACCCAGGGCGCTGTTCGTGCCCACGGCCAGCTACGACAGGGTAAGCTACTGGGAGAGCTTCCGGAGCGTCTATGGCGATACGCTGGGCTGCGAGACGGACGTGCTGTACCTGCTGGGCGTCGACCCGTCCAGGGATGAACTGGAGGAGAGGATACTCTCGGCGGACCTGGTGTACGTGGGCGGCGGCAATACGCTGAAGATGATGCGCCGGTGGCGCAGGCTGGGCGTGGACGCGATTCTGCGGGAGGCGCACGACAGGGGCATTGTGCTGGCGGGTCTGAGCGCGGGCTGCATCTGCTGGTTCGGTTGGGGCCACAGCGACTCGATGGCCTTCTACCACCCGGAGGACTGGAAGTACGTTCGGGTGAAGGGCATGGGGCTGATCGACGCGCTGGGCTGTCCGCACTTCGACAGCGCCACGGCGGGCGTGCCCAGGAGGGCCGACTTCGAGCGCATGGTGTCGCGGCACCGCGACGTCGGGGTCGCCATCGACAACAACTGCGCCATCGAGGTGGTGGACGGCGGGTACAGGGTCATCACGTCCCAGGACGGGGCCGGCGCGTACAAGCTGCTGAGCCGGTCGGGGGCCATATCCACTGAACCGCTGGAGCAGAGCGAGAGCTACGCGCCGCTGGCGGACCTGGTGAGCGGGTAGGCGTCCGGCAGTTGCCTATTCCAGCCACCATAGCAGAGATCAGGCAGGTCTCGCCGACGACCAGGGCGCTGCGGCTGGATACGGGCGGCAACCGGCTGTCGTTCAGCCCCGGCCAGTGGGTCGATTTCTATGCCGACGTGGGCGGTGGAGAGATAGCGGTGGCGGGCTACTCGATTACGTCTTCCCCATCCCGGACGGGCGGTTTCGAGCTTGCGGTGAAGCTGGTTGGCGAGAATCCCGTGACCCACTACGTGCACGGGCCGGCTCGCGTGGGGGACGTGGTGGAGGTGGCGGTCGGCGGTGACTTCCTGTACACGGCCGACATGGGCGGGCCGCTGGCGCTGGTGGCCGGGGGAATCGGCATAACGCCGCTGATGAGCATCGTGAGGTACGTGGACGAGTCGACGCCCGGGGTCCGGCTTACGCTGCTCTACAGCGCGAAGACGCCGGACGAGCTGCTGTTCAGGGAAGAGTTGGAGGCTATCGCCCGCGTGAACCCGAACGTAGGCTGCCACTTCAGCGTGACACAGCCCGGCGGAGCGGACTGGGCGGGCCGGGTCGGCAGGATCGACCGGGAGATGGCGGAAGCCGCGGGCGTGGAGGCGGGGTCGCTGTTCTACATTTGCGGGCCGCCGCCGATGATAGCCGACATGGCGCGGTTGGCGACGTCGCTGGGGGCGGACCCGTCACGCATCAGGTACGAGGGGTGGTAGGGCTAGAAGTTGAGAATAACGGTAGTTGTGCGGGCGACGTCACCCCCATCCCCGTATCGAGTACGGGGCAGGCTCTAACCTTCCCCCATCAAGGGGGAAGGGACTTTTCGGAAGGCTTACGCCTCAAACATACCCCTGTCAGCCCATCAAGGGGGAAGGGACATTGAAGGGGCAGTTACTGCCACCTCTTGAGGTCGGACAGGAGGGTCTTGGAGATGGCCTTTGCCTCGGCCATGGTCACGTCGTCCGCCTCTATGAAGTCCGCCGCTATTGCGCTCATCTGATCGATGGTGAGGTCCGGGTCAATAAACTCGCCGTCCTGATAGCAGTGTGTGCAGTAGTCCATGTTCAGCGTCTCGTCGGCCTCAGTACCAAAGTCGGAGCCTTCCATCATTTCCATGGCGCAGCTCTGGCAGATGGAGGCGTTCGGTTCGGCAGTGGTCAAGGTCTTCCTCCTCGCGAGGCCCGCCCGTGACTTCAACGGCGGTAGGTGGTTTCGAGTCTTTTCTGTGTGAACGTGTTGATAAAGGGTAACACCAATAGGGCACGGATTTCCAGCAGGTCAGTTTGGCGAGATTTGCCACAAGCCATGTACTTGACGCTATAATGTGCGCGGTAAGGCAGCGCCGAGCACTGCCCGATTGGGGTGGCGCGCGCGCAAGCAACATCGGAAATTGGAGGTAAGCACATGGGAAATCGGCTTGAAGGCAAAGTAGCAGTCGTCACCGGAGGCGGCCGAGGGGTCGGACGGGGCGTGGCGTTGCTGCTTGCCGAGGAGGGAGCGTCGGTCGTGGTGAACGACCTCGGCTGCGACGTGGACGGCTCGGGGTCTTCCAACGATCCCGCCGACAGCGTGGTAGAGGAGATCAAGTCGCGCGGCGGCAACGCTGTCGCCAACTACGACAACGTGGCCGAGATGGACGGGGGCGAGAACCTGATCAAGACGGCAGTCGACACCTACGGCGGCCTCGACGTCCTCGTCAACTCCGCGGGCATCATCCGCGACCGCATGATCTTCCAGATGACCCCCGAGGACTTCGACCTGGTCGTCAGGAACAACGGCAAGGGCACGTTCGCCACCTGCAAGTTCGCCGCCATCGTCTTCAGGCAGCAGCGCAGCGGCCGCATCGTGAACATGACCGCCGACGCCGGGCTGGGCGAGATAGGCCGTTCGAACTATGCCGCCGCGTCCGAGGGTATCGTCGGCGTTACCCGCACGGTGGCTCGCGACCTGGGCAGGTACGGCGTGACGTGCAACGGCATCTCGCCGCTGGTCGAGACCAGGCTGTTCCCGGGCACGGTGGACGAGTATCGCGTCGCCTCCGGCGCGCCCCGCGACGACCGTGCGGGCATCGGTCTTTCCCCGCCCATCGCCGACTGGCAGGGGCCTGGCTACAGGGACGACCCCGAAAACGTGGCGCCGCTGGCGGTGTATCTGAGCACATACGCCGCGCCGCACATCAACGGCTACATCTTCGGCGTGCGCGGCGGCAGCATCTACCTGTACTCGAACCCCGGCATAGAGCGGAGCGTCCACAAGTACGGCAACTTCGACATGGACGAGATGGACGTGATCATGCCCAAGATGATCGGCCCGGGCTTCTAAGCTACGCGCCGTTCCGCTCGAAACCACCCAGACGAAAGAGAGGATCCACACAATGGGAAACAGACTTGAGGGCAGGGTAGCGATAGTGACGGGTTCGGGCCGCGGCATCGGCGCGGCGTGCGCCAAGCTGCTCGCCGAAGAGGGCGCCGCTGTCGTGGTGAACGACATCGGCGGCGCAGTGGACGGCACCGGCGAGGCCACCGCGCCCGCCGACGAGACCGTAAACGACATCATCGCGGCCGGCGGCAGGGCGGTGGCCAACTACGACTCGGTAGCGGAGTTCGACTCGGCGGGCAAGATAGTGCAGGCCGCAATCGACAACTTCGGCAGACTCGACATCCTGGCCCACCCCGCGGGCATCCTGCGCGACCGCATGGTCTTCAACATGACCGAGTACGAGTGGGACGGCGTGTTGCAGGTGCACCTGTATGGGGCATTCAACATGGTGAAGCACGCGGTCCCGCACATGATAAAGCAGAACTACGGACGCATCGTGCTGTTCTCGTCCGGCTCCGGCCTGGGCTCTTCCGGCCAGAGCAACTACGCGATGGCCAAGGAGGGCATGGTGGGCATGGCGCGGGCGCTCGCGCCGGAGCTCGCGCCCTACGGCATCACCATCAACGCGGTGTATCCGGGCGCGGCGACCAGGATGACCGCGACGGTGCCGCAGAGCTCGCGCGACCTGCGGGCCGCGGCGGCCGGGCTGCCGCCGCCCGTGGTGGACCCGGAGGGCGTGGGCGACGCTGAGAACAACGCGCCCAAGGTGGTGTACCTGAGCAGCGAGGCGGGCGGAGCCGTCACGGGGCAGGTGATAGGCACCAGCGGCTGGGTGGTGTCGTTGTACTCGCCCAGGCACGTGATACGCAGCATCCACAAGGACGGACGCTGGACGCTGGACGAGTTGGACGAGCTGATACCCATATCCATCGGCAGGAACCTGACCAACCCGATGCCGCCGGCGCCGCCGCGCCAGTAGGGGACGGACGCACCTGCGGGCGGGCGACTGCCCGCGGGTGCGGCGCGCGTTGACAGTTTGGATGGTGCGTTGTTACCATTCGGCTGTTGAACCGCGTCATCCGTAAGGCCGGGGCAACGGAGCCGGGCCACACCTGGAAGAACACAAGGTACGCCAATGCCACACGTTTCGCTGCTGAGATGTCGAGAGTGCGAGCGGACTTATCCGGTCGAGCCTCTCAACGTCTGCGACTTTTGCTTTGGCCCGCTGGAGGTCGGTTACGACTACGCCAGCATAGGGAAGAGCATCAGCCGCGAGAGCATCGCAAGCGGACCGCTCACCATGTGGCGTTACCACGAACTGCTGCCGGTGAACAGCGAGTACGTGCTGGACATGGGCACGGGATTCACGCCGCTGGTGAGGGCAAAGAACCTGGGCCGGGCGCTGGGGCTGGACAACCTGTACATCAAGAACGACAGCGTTAATCCGACGTTCTCGTTCAAGGACAGGGTCGTGTCGGTGGCGACCGCGAAGGCGCTGGAGTTCGAGTTCGACGTGCTCGCCTGCGCCTCGACCGGCAATCTGGCGGGCGCGGTGGCGGCGCACGGGGCCAAGGCGGGCATGAAGACGATGGTGTTCTTCCCCGCCGACCTGGAGAAGGGCAAGATCATCGGCGCGGGCATATACGGCGCCGACCTGGTGGCGGTGGACGGCACCTACGACCAGGTGAACCGTCTGTGCAGCGAGCTGGCCGACAATCACCACTGGGCGTTCGTGAACATCAACATGCGGCCCTACTACGCCGAGGGCAGCAAGACGCTGGGGTACGAGGTGGCCGAGCAACTCGGCTGGCGCGCGCCCGACAACTGCGTTGTGCCCGCCGCCTCCGGCTCGATGTTCACCAAGATATGGAAGGCGTTCAACGAGATGGCCGACCTGGGGCTGATAGACCGGCCCAGGACGGGTATGCACGTTGCCCAGGCGGAGGGGTGCTCGCCCATCGTGGAAGCCTACGAGCAGGGCACGCCGCACGTGCGGCCGGTGGTGCCGGACACGATAGCCAAGTCTCTGGCTATCGGCAACCCGGCTGACGGGTTCTACGCGCTCCAGACGGTGGCCGCATCCAACGGCTCGGCGGTCATCGCCCACGAGGACGAGGTCGTCGAGGGCATACAGCTACTGGCGGAGACCGAGGGCATATTCACGGAGACCGCGGGAGGCGTCGTGGTGTCCGGCCTGCGCAGGCTGGCGAAGAAGGGCGTCATCAAGCGGGACGAGCTTACGGTGGCCTACGTCACCGGCAACGGGCTGAAGACGCAAGAGGTGGTCGAGGACCTCATCAACCCAATCGAGACGGCGCCCGATTACGAGGCGTTTCAGACCGCGATAGCGTCGCGCTGAACGCGCGCGTTCGTCCGGCTGCCCCCGACAGCGAGAGCGACATGGCAAGCAAGAGAGTGAGATTCACCTTTCCGACCGAACTGATAACGGAGCCGGTCATATACCAGCTCGGCCAGAAGTTCAGGATCGTGACGAACATCCGGCGCGCGGACGTCCGGGAGGATATGGGCTGGGTGGTGCTCGAGCTGGAGGGCGCGGAAGAGGAGATAGACAGGGGCATCAAATGGGTCTCCGCCACCGGCGTCCGGGTAGATCCGGTGGCCGGCGACGTGATAGAGGGATAGCGGCTTCTTCCGGCTCTCGTCACGCGTACAACGCCACCGAGGGCTGACCGGGGTAGGAGTTGAGAATAGCAGTAGTTGTGTCGCCGACTTCACCCCCATCCTAACCTTCCCCCATCAAGGGGGAAGGGACTGCGCGGGGCACCCCCATCCCCGTATCGAGTACGGGGCAGGCTCTAACCCTTCGACAGGCTCAGGGCAGGCTCTTCCCCCTGCGAGGGGGAAGGGACTTTGAAAAGGCCCCGCAACTACTACGCGAACATCTGGAGGATGCAAGCCATGAGTGTAATGGTACGGATACCGACGCCGCTTCGCCGCGTCACGAACGGACAGTCCAGCGTGAACGTGGATGGCGGCACGCTGAGCGAGGTGGTGGGGGCGCTCGAGAGCGAGTTCCCGGGTATCAGGGAGCGGCTGTGCGACGACACGGGCGCGCTGCGAAACTTCGTGAACGTGTACGTGAACGGTGAGGACGTGCGTTTCCTGCAGGGGCTTGACACCTCCACCAGCGACGGGGACGAGATAAGCATCGTGCCGGCGGTGGCGGGCGGCTAGGGAATTATCCACGAAGGGCACGAAGGCCACTAAGGGGTAGGCGCGGCGCGTGGGGGCAATTCCTTGTGGTTGCGCCGTCACCCCCATCCTAACCTTCCCCCATCAAGGGGGAAGGGACTACGCGGAGCACCCCCCATCCCCGTATCAAGTACGGGGCAGGCTCTAACCTTCCTCCATCAAGGGGGAAGGGACTGCGCGGGGCACCCCCATCCCCGTATCAAGTACGGGGCAGGCTCTAACCTTCCTCCATCAAGGGGGAAGGGATTTTTCGGGCGCTGCCCCTACAGCAGGTCGGCGGGGTGGCGGGTGTGCCAGTCGGTGATGGACTGGTACGCGCGTGCAACAGCCAGCACGGCGTTCTCGTCGTAGGCGCGGCCCATGAACTGGATGCCCGTCGGCAATCCCTCGTCCGAGAAGCCGCTCGGCACCGATATGGCGGGCAGGCCCGCGCCGTTGCCCACCGCGCCCATCGTGTCCCGCCCTCCGTGGAGCGCCGCGCTGCGAAACTCCTGGTCCAGCGGCGTCGCTATGGTTGAGCGCGTAGGCCCCACCAGCGCGTCGAACGGGGCCATGACCTCTTCGGCGTTCCTGGCCATCAGGGCGCGTAGCCTGGTGGCCTTCACGTAGTCCTTGCCCAGCACGGCGACGCGGGCGTACAGGCCGTAGCGGTCCTCGGGGGCCGTAAGCTCGGCGGGAAGGCCGGCGTCCACGAACTCCTCGAACGCGCTGGCGGCCTCGGCGAACATTATCGTGCGGTTGATGGCCTCGTGCGGAAGGTCCGAGAACTCCACTTCATCGATGTCCGCGATGGACGCCAGCGACTCGAGCGCGCTCTCGAAATTGGCGCGCGTGGGTTCGTCCGCGTTGTCCGCGACGCCCTTGACGACGCCGAGCCTGAACCGGCGGCCCGACACGTCCGAATCGTCGTAGCTGAACGGCCTGTCCGTAGTGGAGGGGTCTTTCGGGTCGCTGCCCGCTATCGCTTCCAGCACGAGGCCGCAGTCGTCCGCCGTGAGGCAAAGCGGACCGAGCTTGTCCAGCGTGTAGGAGAGCGCCATCGCGCCGTAGCGGCTCACGCGCCCGTAGGTGGGGCGCAGGCCCGCGACGCCGCAGTTGCTGGCGGGCGAGATGATGGAGCCGCCCGTCTCGGAGCCGATGGCGAAGGGCACCAGGCCGGCGGCTGTGGCCGCGCCGGAGCCGCTGGAGGAGCCGCCGCTCCACCTGCCCTTGTCCCAGGGGGTGATGCCCGGCCCAGTGAACGACGCGACGGGTTGGCGGTAGCCCCCGCCGCCGGCGAGCTCGACCATCGCCAGCTTCGCGGCCAGCACCGCGCCCGCCTCTCTCAGACTTTCCACTACCGTCGCATCGTAGTCGAAAGTCTGGTCGCGCAACGGCGCGGCGCCCCAGCTCGTGGGTATGCCCCCGGACGTGGCGAGCAGGTCTTTGGCGCCGTAGGGAATGCCGTGTAGCGGGCCACGGTATCTGCCGTCCGAGATTTCCTCCTCCGCGCGCGCCGCCTGGCTCAGGGCGAGGTGACGAGTGACGGTCACAACCGCGTTGTAGTCCGGCCCCAGCTTCTCCAGCCGGTCGAGGAACACGGCGGCAAGTTCGACGGGGGACGCCTCACGGGACCTTATCAACCCGCCCAGTTCGCGTATGCTGGTGAAGACGTACTCGTTGGCGGTCATGTCACTCCTCCTCGCGGTAGGGCGTGAACGCCGACATAGGCTCGTCGCCGTTCGTAAGGCTGACCGCTCTCAGCGCCTCGGACATCTCCACGATGCCCTCGACGCCCTTGCGCACTTCGGCAAGCTGGTCGTCGTCGAGCCTGTCGCCGTACAGCCGGGTAACGATGCGGAGCCTGTCTTCCACGTCTTGGTTCGTCTCGTCGCTCACGGTGGGCCTCCTGTATGTGTTGGCGTAGGTTCAGGGCGCCCACAAGGGACGCCCCTACGGGTGGTTGTTTTCCTGTAACACGTTGGGGCGGTTTCAATGCGGCCACAAGGGATGCGCCTACGGGTCAGGCGGACGCAGCCAGTATCAGTATGGCGCGGCAGCAGTGGAACGCCTCCAGGTAGTCGCTGGAAGTGAAGGACACGGTTACGCCGTCGTGCCGAATCACTCCGGGAATGAACGCGGCTACGTCGGCCATGCCGGAGTTGGCGAGCCGTATCGTCATCGTGACGGGCGAATCGTACACCACGGGGGCAATCTCTTCACGGCGGACAACGGCGCGGGCGGCCTGTTCTCGAATCAGCATCTGCGCGGCTTGCGGCGACAGGTTCCTGGCCGAGTAGCGGGTGAGCGGCTCTTTCACAGTGGCGATTTCCACATCGGGGATGAGCGCCTTCGCCATGTCGGTGGTGGGGGTGTCGCCGGTCACGAGGGTGACGGGTACGCCGTGATAGCCCGCGATGCCGGCGTTGACGCCGAGCTCGCCCTGGGACTGGCCGTTGACCTGGAAGTCCTGCACCGCGCCGGTGAAGGTGTGGTCCAGAACGCCGCCCATGCCGGCCCTGCCGTGGTAGCCGACGCACAGTACGGCGCCGAACGTGTTGTCCAGGCCGGCCATCATCGTCTGCGGCTTGGGCGAACCGGAAATCAGTTGGGCGCGCTGGTCGAGCAGTTCGGGGATGAGGTTCATCTGCGTGCCGTGGCTGTCGTTGACCAGCACTTCGCTCGCGCCGGCGTCGAACGCGCCATCAACGGCGGCGTTGGCCTCCAGCGTCATCAGCCGGCGGGCCGTCTCGTAGTCCTTGCCGTCGCGTCCCGTGTGGTCGCGGTGGACTACGCCGCTGACGCCTTCCATATCGACCGAGATGTACACCTTCAAGGCCATGACGCACCCCAAACTCGTACTGGCTGCCATGATACCACAGGCGCGCGGGGGCTACGTCACCCCCATCCTAACCTTCCCCCATCAAGGGGGAAGGGACAATGAAAAGGACCTGCCCCCATCCCCGTGTCGAGTGCGGGGCAGGCTCTAACCCTTCGGCAATCCATTCGACAAGCTCAGGACAGGCTCTTCCCCTGCGAGGGGGAAGGGACTTTTGGGATGATCCTGAGCTGTTCCACGGTGGCTCTTTGCAGCTCGGCGGCGGACCAGGCTATGGGCACTCCTGTACCGCGCCGCCAGAGCGGGAGCATGTCGGAGTAGTGGGGCGAAAGGGGGTTGCCGGACTGGCCGCCCGGCAGCACGAACCGGCTGACGTCCCAGTTGCCGACGTCGATCACCATGCGCATGGACGCGACCACCGTCACGCCATCGAATGGGTCTCGGACCGCGCTCGCGGCCTGGCTGACGGTGTCGGCGTCGCCGCCCCATGGGAACGGGCCGAGATTGAGCAGCAGGCCCAGGGGCCTGCGACCGGACGCCGGATGGCGCAGCGTGGTTGGCCGGACGCGGCCCCAGGTCCAGCGGCTCTCGTCCGGGCCGAACCTGAATCGCAACCCGGCGTAAGTGGTGGCGAGCGCGGAGTCCACCTCCGCCAGCCACGGGCGGTCGAACCAGTCGTCCGGCCGCTCCTCCATGAGTCGCGCCAGCAGGCGAATCAGATTGTGACCAATCAGCGTGCGCGGCGTAATCGGCGTGAATCCCGCGCCGAAGGCCCAGTCGTAGGAGCGGGGCGCTTTTGCCCGCACGAGCCGCCTGGTCATGTCCCAGACGAAGAACTCGTAAACGGAGGCCGCGGCGGAGTCTGCCGTGAGCCTCCCGTCCCACGCCGCGAGCATTTCGAGCGCCCGTGCCGAGTCCCGGGAGGCGCGGGGCGCGGCGAGCACCGCGTCACGCATGTCGAACCACGGCAGGGATAGAAGGTCCATCTGCGCCGAGAGAGTGGATTCCACGTCCCAGTCGTTTCTGGACGTCAGCATCTCGACAATCCGCCTGCGGCGGTAGGGCGGCAGCCAGTCCGCGCCCATGAAGGGGCCTTCGTTCTCCAGGCCCAGACCGCTGTTCGCCGTGGCCACGAACCCCTCTTCCGGGTCGAGCGCCGCCGGTATCTCGTCAAAGGGTACGGGGGCGTCTTCCCAACCCGAGTCGGGGTCCCATCCGGGGGTGGGCAGCGTTCCGTAGCCCTTGCGGCGCGACGGCACCTGCCCCGCCATGAGGCCACCGATGCTGCCGCCGTCGTCGGCGTAAACCAGTCCGAACGAGGCGAGGTTCCAGGTTGACCACGCGCGTCGGAACTCGTCGAAGTTCCTCGCCTTGTGCAGTTCGTCCAGCGTACCCAGCGGGGCCTCTGAGAGCCAGGTGGCACCGAGGGACACGGCGGGCGCGTCCGCGGTCAGCGCCGGGCTGATTATCGGGCCTCTCTTCGTCACGACCACCTCTTCCACGACCGGCGCATCCCCTTTGACGCCGATGACCTCGCGGAACACTTCGCACCTGGCGAACTCATCGCCTTCGAGCACGCTCCGCCCGTCGGGCCCCAGGCGCTCGAGGAACAGGTCCGTATTGTCCACCAGTCCGGCGGTCACGCCCCAGGCGATCGACCCGTTGTGCGCGGCGGCGAACAGGGGCGCGCCGACGAAGGTCACGCCCGCGACCGTCCACTCCGGCGTGCTGACGCGGGCGAGGTACCAGCTCGGCGGCAGCTCCGGGCGCAGGTGCGGGTCGTTGGCCAGAATCGGCCTTCCGGTGGCCGTCCGGCTCGGAGCGACGGCCCAGCCGTTCGACATGCCGCCGCATCCGGCGAGACCGGCGAACTCCGCGAGGTCGGACGCCAGCGCGTCGAACACCCTCGCGTGGTCCGGGTAGTCGGCGGCTCCTCGGTGGCGCGCCGGCTCCAGCGCTGCGAGCGCCTCGGCGCCGTCCTCCTGGAGTATCTTCACGCGCGCAAGCTCGACGTCCCAGTTGGACGACAGAGAGAAGGCCACCAGCTTGCCTACCGCCAGAACGTCTTCCGGCGAGTAGCGCGCCGGACGGACGCCGGCAAGCGCGAACTCGTGGGGCCTGCGGGGGCAGCCGAGCGTGGCGCCGTCGTAGAGGCCGCGCGCGTAGGCGGCGACGCCGCGCCTGGTCTGCGTGCTCACCTCTCGCAACTGGGCCGCGCCGGAGCGGACGAAGCCGATCCGCCGCGATAGCCTGTCTATGGGCAGGAGCGGCGGACCGCCGGCCTGGGCCAGCGTGCCGCGCACCAGCCGCAGCAGGCCCTCGAGCTGGACGGCCCTGTCCTGGCCGTGACAGAAGCCGAGACCGTACCAGCCGTCTTCCACGCTGCCGGCCTCGACGTATGGGATGCCCCAGCGGTCCCTGCGTATGGTCACTTCGCCGCGAGCGCCGGGCGTCTCGATCCGGCCGGCCGTCTTGGGAAGCCGCCGGCCGAGCATGGCGAGCAGCAGGCCGCGAGAGAGTGTTTTCAGCATGACATCACCCCGCCTCATACCGCAGCCGATTTTGGCCTGTAACTGCGCAGAGTTGATGATACGAGCCTGGCTTTGGGGCGGCACCCCCATCCTAACCTTCCCCCTGCGAGGGGGAAGGGACTTTCTGGAATCACGAAGTCTGAGTAGTTACTTCCGCCTCTCGGAGATTGACGAGGTAGTAAGTGAGACATTACAATTTTCTCCCAGTCTATCACCCCCATCCTAACCTTCCCCCATCAAGGGGGAAGGGACTCATCACCGGATTCCACCTGCAAGGGGGAAGGGACTCATCGGATAGGCTCTAAAGCGAAAACCCAATGGCCCCGCCTTTCGCGCGGGGCGAAGTGCGCAAAGGAGATCACCGCCCATGTACTCATCGAGCCTCGTAAGGAAAGCCGCCAAGGCCAGGGACTACGCCGAGCAGGGCGACCGGGCGAGCCTGATAAGCTGCTCAGTAGCGTTCCGAGGCGACAACGGCGACCACCTGGTGACTTACGAGGCCGGAGCATGGCGGTGTGACTGCCACACCCACAGAATGAACCAGGATTGCAGCCACGCGATGGCCATGGAGTTGATGCTCGCCGGATTGCTTCCCGGGTAACAGCGCGCCTGCGCTCTCACACCCAGGGCCAGGGCACGTTGTAGTACGGGTCCAGGGGGGGCAACGATCTCTCCTCCAATAGAATCCCGATTCTGCTCAACAGCGCGCGAACCTCATCCGGCGAGAGCACCTCGCCGAGCCGTCTGGAGACGTCGCCCGCCGTCTCCAGGTCCTGGGCCAGCGCCTCGATGTCCTTCACCAGGTCTTCCGGCATGGGCTTCCCCCAGAACTCCAGCATCACCGTGCGCAGCTTGAACGACGGGTGAAACGTAAGGCCGTGGTCTATGCTCCAGACCCTTCCTCCGGCGTCCAGCAGGCAGTGGCCGGCCTTGCGGTCCGCGTTGTTGACCAGCAGGTCGAAGATGGCGAACTTCTGGAGCTGTTCCGCCTTGTCCTCGACCATGTCGAAGTAGTTGGCTTCCGGGTCGTGGTCCACGTATAGCTGCACCGTTCCCACACCGTATGGCCCCTCACGCATGAGCGTCAGCGGCACCGGCGGCCAGCCGAGCCAGCGGCTCAGCACGTAGGTGGCGTACTCACGCTTGTACAGCGACCCGGAGGGGAAGTCCCACAGGGGGCGCTCGCCGTCCCTGGGCTTGTAGATGGCGCGAAGAAACCTGCCAGGCCCGGCGCTGATCCGCACGTAGAAGGTATAGTTGGATCCCCAGGGCATACGGTAGCCGCTGACGATTTCGCCGCACTTGAGAAGCGGCCGGGCCTCCTCCTCGGTCGGGGCGATGGGCGTGCCGTGCTCCGAATCGTCGGGGAGGGTATAGCGCTGGTAGCGCCGCCGCCTGGGGGACAAGGTTCGATGACCCTCCAACGGGGATGCGGGAAGTGTAGCGTGTGTAGCGCCGCTCACGTCTTCGCCCAGACGAGGCGCCGCGGTCGCTACTCGCGCAGGTCCAACTCCTTGACGTACCCGTTCATCTTGGGACAGGTGTGGCCGTCCGCATCGACCGGACGGGAGCACAGAGGACAGATCGGACGGCCCGCGGCGCAGACGCGCAGCGCGTCCTCGGCGAAGGTCTCGGCCTGGGCGGAATCCGTCCAAAGCCTGACGTCGGCGGTGTCCTCGTCGGCCTCGTGGGCGTCGATTATGAACATCGCCCGCCGTTCGTGGTAGCCTAACGCCAGCTTGCTCGCCTTGAACTCGACGTTGGTCAGAGGTTGCGCCTCGCGCTCGTGGGGAGGGTTGGCTTCCCGGCCGTCGGCGTCCTCCAGCGACGAGACTATCTGGTGCATAGCCATCGCGAGCTGCGCGAGTTGCTCCTTCTCCAGCCAGATGGTGGCGGTGCTGCTTCCGCTCTCGGCCTTGACCCGAAACGTGCGCTTGCCGGGTTCGCCAATCGCCTCCGGCGCCAGCGCGCTGATGTCGGTGAACTCGTTTCTTGCTCCTGCCATGATACATGTCTCATCTTAGTTGAAGCTCCGCCTAATCCGCAAGTCAACCATCAAGACCAACGGGGGCAACCACAAGGGATTGCCCCTACATGCGCATGACCGACTAAACTGTTACAGGTTCATCAAGTGCGCGGGCATGGACGATTTGCTAGAATTGGACGCGGCGCACTCGCCCAATCTTCGCCACGGAGCCATTCAATTGCCCAACACCACAGTCGTAATCTGCATAGACGGACTCGATCCCGAATACCTCGAAGCGTGCGAGATGCCGAACCTGAAGGCGCTCGGCGCAAAGGGATTCGCAAAGGTCGGCCGCTGCATGATGCCGTCCGTAACGAACGTGAACAACGTTTCGCTGGTGACGGCGAGCTACCCCGAGACGCACGGGATAAGCTCCAACTACCGCCTCGTCAGGGAGACCGGCGAGGAAATCTACATGGAGTCGGGCGAGTACATCCTGGCCCCGACCTTCTTCCAAAAGGCCACCGAGCTCGGCAAGTCGTCGGTGCTGGTGACGTCCAAGGACAAGCTGAGGACGCTGCTGGGCGGCTGGGCTACGGTCGCCGTGTCGTCGGAGCGCGCGCCCGCCGAGATCGCCTCGGCCGTCGGCGAACCGCCGGCCATCTACTCGCTGGAGGTGAACGGCTGGGTCATCGACGCCGCGAACCTCATCATGTCGCAGCGCGACGCCGACATCGTTTACATCACCACCACCGACTACGCGATGCACACCTACGGGCCGGACGAGCCGGAATCCCAGCAGCACCTGACCATCATCGACGAGGCCATCGGCCGGCTGATTACCGCGCACCCGGACGTAACGCTGCTGCTAACCGCCGACCACGGGATGAACCGCAAGACCCGCATGGTCGACCTGGGGGCCGCGCTGGCGAAGTGGAAGATAGGCGGCAACCCCGTGCCCATCATCAAGGACCGGTACGTCGTCCACCACTCCAACCTGGGCGGCTGCATGTTCGTGTACCTCGACGACCCGGGCCGGGCCACCGAGGCTATGAACGCGCTGCGGGAAGTGCCCGGCGTGGAAGAGGTCTACGACCGCGAGCAGGCAGTGGAGGAGCTGCGGCTGCACCACGACCGCATCGGCGACGTGGTGGTCACCGCCGATCCGGACAGCGTGTTCGGCGACCCTTCGCAGGTGGACATGCCGCCGAGGCTGCGTTCCCACGCCTCCGCACACGAGCGCGACATCCCGCTTATCGGCTACAACGGCGACTTCGACGGGTTCGCGTTCGAGGAGAATCGCGACCTGGGACGCTACGTGTTCGAGCGGGTGTTGGACTGACGGGCGGCACCCCCATCCCCGTATCAAGTACGGGGCAGGCTCTGACCCTTCGGCTACGCTCAGGGCAGGCTCTTCCCCAAGGGTTGACAAAGGGTTGACAGGGGTATGTTTTGAGAATGACGGGGTTGTGTCGGCACCGTCACCCCCATCCCCGTATCGAGTACGGGGCAGGCTCTAACCTTCCTCCATCAAGGGGGAAGGGATAATCTACACTGCACACAGGAGCGAACGATGCTGGAACGATTCAAGGTGCCCAAGCCCGACCAGGTGAGAATCTCGGAGGGCGCGCTGCGCCGGACGGTCACGGAGATTTTCGAGAGGATGGGCGTTTCACGGGACGACGCCACCGAGGGCGCGGACGTGCTGACCATGACGGACCTGCGGGGCGTCGAGACGCACGGCGTGTCCAACATGATGCGCGCCTACGTTCAGCAGTACCGGGAGGGTCGGCTCAACCCGACGCCGGACGTCCGGATTGTGCGCGAGTTTCCGGGCACGGCGACCATGGACGCCGACGGCGGGCTGGGCATCATCGTGGGACGGCGCGCAATGGAGCTGGCGATACGCAAGGCGCGCGAGGTCGGCATCGGCATCGTGACGATGCGCAACAGCGGCCACGCCGGGGCGGTGGGCCACTTCGCCATGCTGGCGGCGCAGCAGGACATGGTGGGCATGTGCATCACGGCGGGCGGCGCTTCGGTGCTGCCGACGTTCGGCGCGGAGGGCCGGCTGGGAGCGAACCCCATCTCCATCGCCGCACCCGCAAAGAGCGAGGCCCCGCTGCTGTTCGACGCCGCCACCTCCGCGGTCGCGCTCAACAAGCTGGAACTGGCGCGCAGGGTCGGCTCGGACCTGCTGCCGGGCTGGATAGCAGACGTGGACGGCTCACCCGTGTTGGAGGAGACCGCGCCCAGGGTGAGGGGAGAGTTCTTCGGGCTGCCCATCGGCGGCACCAGGGAGCAGGGCTCGCACAAGGGCTACGGCTTCAACCTGATGGTCGAGGTGCTCGGCGCGTTCCTGTCCGGCTCCGTGCCCAGCATGTTGGACAGCGAGCCATACGGCAGCGGCTTCAAGAACTACTTCGCGGCCTACGACGTCGCGGCGTTCACCGACCTCGACGAGTTCAAGGAGCACATGGACCAGACGCTCCGCGCGCTGCGCACCACGCCGCCCGCTCCGGGCCACGACAGGGTAATCTACCCGGGCCTGTCCGAGCGCGAGGAGGAGGAGGAGCGGCGCGCGAACGGCATCCCGCTGCACAGGGAGGTGGTGCAGTGGTTCGACGACATCACCGCCGAGCTCGAGGTGACGCCGCTGGCGCGAGCGTGAGACGCGCGCCTCACCCCCCATCCCCGTATCGAGTACGGGGCAGGCTCTAACCTTCCCCATCAAGGGGGAAGGGACTTTTGGGGTCCCCCAGCGAGGGAGAAGGGACATTAGGCAAGCGTTCGGGAGGTGGCAGGCTAGGTTAAGGGCCAGGCGGGTAGGGTGTTGATCATGGCGGCGAGGTAGCCGGCGCCGAAGCCGTTGTCGATGTTGACCACGCCCACGCCGCTGGCGCAGCTATTGAGCATGGCCAGCAGCGCGGCCAGCCCGTCGAAGCTCGCGCCGTAGCCTATGCTGGTGGGCACGGCGATGAGGGGCGCGCGCACCAGCCCGCCGACGACGGAGGGCAGCGCGCCCTCCATTCCCGCGACCGCGACGACCACCCTGGCCCGCTGGAGCGTGGGCAGGTGATCGAGCAGCCGGTGCAGGCCGGCGACGCCCACGTCGCTTATCTGCTCCACCTCGCAGTCCATAAGCTGCGCGGTGATGGCCGCCTCCCGCGCCACGGGCAGGTCGGACGTGCCCGCGCAGACGACCACGACTCCGGGGACGAGTTCGGGCGCGTCACGGCGGTCCACCACGATGGCGCGCGCCAGTTCGTCGTGGGTGGCGTCGGGAGCGACGGCGCGAACACTCTCGAAGGCCTCTGGGGTTGTCCTGGTCACAAGCAGGCGGTCGGACTTGTCCAGCACCGACGTTGCGATGGCCGCCACCTGTTCGGGCGACTTGCCAAGCCCGAACACGACCTCCGGGAAGCCGGTCCTCAGCGCGCGGTGGTGGTCCACCCTGGCGAACCCCAGGTCCTCGTAGGGCATCTGGCGAAGCTGTGAGAGAATGTCCTCGACGCCGAGGCTGCCGTCCTTGAAGTCGCTCAGTAGCGCGCGCAGGTGTTGCTCGTCGATTGGACTACTCCAGGGTGCCGTACTCGACGAACCGCTGCGGCGTGATGCGGATGGTGATGGAGTCGCCGCCGGCCGTCTCCTCAACGTACTCGCGCCCGCGCTGCTCGCCCAGGTATCGCGTGGCTATCCTCAGCCGCAGCTCCGACGGGGCCGCCGGGCCGACCTCGGCCGTGCCCTGCACCATCAGCGCGCGGTAGGGCGGCTCGCGGCGGTCGATCACCAGCGTCGCCTGGCCGTTGCGGTCGATGTTGCGGCGCTTCTGGGAATTGGCCCCCGCCCCAAGGATAATCTGCCCGTCCTCGTACACGTACCAGACCGGCATGGCATGGGCGCGGCTGCCGGGACCGGTGGTCGCCAGAATCGCCACGTTCGTTTCTTCCAGGTATGCCTTCTGCGCGGGGGTAGGCTCCATTTGGTCCACCTCTGGGTCTTGTTTGCTCGGTGGGTATTCTAGCACACCGCGCGGAGGAGGAATTATCCACGAAGGGCACGAAGGGGCACGAAGCGAGTGTCAGATACCGACGCTTGGGAATGACGGCTGATAACAACCCACTCATGCTACAATTGTGCGACAACGCGGTTGGAGGCCCTACCATGGCTAGTATCATCGTAAGTGACCTCGAAGAAGGGCTGGAGCATCGGCTGCGCGCGCGGGCCGCTGAGAACGGCCGCTCGATGGAGGAGGAGATTCGGCACATCCTGCGCCGTGCGCTCGACCCGCAGCCATCGGCGCGGAAAGACCTGGCGGCCGCCATTCGCGCCCGGTTCGCGCCGCTCGGCGGCGTCGAACTGGAATTGCCGCCTCGCTCGCCAATGCGGACGCCACCCCAACTCCACTGAGGCGATAGACGTTGATAATTCTCGACACGAACGTAGTCTCGGAACTGATGCGCCCGAGTTCAAGCCCTAACGTAGTAAATTGGGTTGCCAGGCAAGCAGCGACAGATTTGTACCTCTCCACCATAAGCGAAGCTGAGTTGCGCTACGGCGCTGAAATTATGCCGATAGGTCAACGTCGTGAAAGACTATTGGCTGAGATAGAGGGAATGCTCAGGGAAGACTTTGCCGGACGCATCCTTCCTTTCGATAGCGATGCCGCCCGCTTCTACGCCGTGGTTGCCGCCGCTCGCCGCGCCGCCGGCCGTCCCATAAGCCATGCTGATTGCCAGATTGCCGCGATAGCCCGCTCTTGGCAGGCGGACATAGCGACCAGAGACGTGGATGGCTTCATAGCGTGCGGAGTCGAAGTGATTAACCCTTGGGCAATAAGATAGGGCAGGTTGCGATGGTCGAGTCCAAGATCACTGCAACGGGACGGACTAAATTGCCGAAGGCCGTGCGGGAAGCTCTCGCCGTAAAGCCAGGGGACCGCGTCCGCTACATCATCCAAGATAGAGAAGTGCGGATTCGGCCGGTTCGTCCGATAAGCAGGCTGTTCGGCAAGCTGAAGTACGACGGGCCGCCGGTGAGCTTGGAAGAGATGGGCACGGCCATCGCGGAGGGGGCGTTCCACTCCCAAGGGCTGTGAGAGGGCAGAAGGGAAGGGCAAGTGCAATGACGTCAGTCACCGAATTCGGCTGGGACAAGTTTTACATGGAGTTTGTGAACTGAATCCTTGACCACGATCACGGTCACACAGAGAGGAGCCGCAGATGGCGAGTTTCCTACTTCAGGTCAACAGAGATGGCGGATTCGCCAACTTAATGAGTAATCGCCGTTACTCGAACGATCGTTGGATGTACAAACCTCGCGACAGCGATCATGGCGAGGTCGCTCCGGGCGATGAGTTATTGATCTACTGCACAAGCAACGTACCCAATCACGGAAAGTCGATGGCCTTTGGTGTGACCGTCCAAGCTGTCAGCTCGGATCGTGTCACATTCGAACTTGGAGAGCCAAGACTGTTCACTAAGCCGCTGAAACGGGACGTGATTCTCGACCTAGTGAATCGCGGAGAAATTTCCGATGTGTTTCTCAACTGTGGCAAACAAGGTTTCAATATTACCAAGTTGGATCCCAATTCTGTCGAGAGTGTTCGCGAACTACTGAACGGAGTCTCCTCTTTACAAGACTGTGGGGCTGAGCATCATGTTCCTGAACCTAGGGTGCCGCAACGTTATACAATTGACGATATAGTCGAAGAAGGCTGCTTCCTTGAGCAGGACAAGCTGAAAACCATACTGGCGCGGCTACGAGCCAAGAAGAACCTCATTCTCCAAGGGCCTTCGGGCACGGGCAAGACTTGGCTTGCGAGGAAGCTGGCGTTCGCGCTAATTGGGGAAAAGGACGACCGCCGCGTTCGCCGCTTACAGTTCCACCCCAGCCTGTCTTACGAGGACTTCATACGAGGCTTTCGTCCCAGCGGAGATGGCAAGCTTACGCTCGTTGATGGCCCGTTCCTTGAAGTCGTCAAAGCTGCCGAGGCCGACTCCGGCAACGACTACGTGATGGTGGTGGAAGAGATAAACCGAGGCAACCCGGCACAGATTTTCGGCGAGACGCTGACGCTGATGGAGGCGGACAAGCGCAGCGAGGAGTACGCGCTGGCGTTGGCCTATCCCAAGTCCGAGGGCGAACGCGTGCATCTGCCGCCCAACCTCTATCTAATCGGCACGATGAACGTGGCCGACCGCTCCATCGCAATGGTCGATCTCGCGCTGCGCCGCCGCTTCGCCTTCATTGACCTTGAGCCGATATTCGGGGACGTGTGGCGGGAATGGGTCTATGACAACTGCGGCATACCGCGAGAGTTCCTCGAGTCAATCGAGCGAAAGATTACGAGCCTCAACGAAACGATTGCGGGCGATCGCAATCTTGGCCCGCAGTTCCGTGTCGGACACTCCGTAGTCACCCCACAAGGCGCGGTCAACATAGAACCGCAAGAGTGGTTCGAGCAGGTAGTGGAAACCGAGATAGGGCCACTACTGGACGAGTACTGGTTCGACGACACGGGGAAGGCCGCGTCCGCCAAAGACGAACTTCTGACCAACCTATGACGACGGAGACCCCGGCACTTCCAAGCGCGGGCGGCTTGACCGAAATGGATTCCGGCATCTCTGCCGTAGGCTACATCGGGCGCATCCCTGTCAGAAACATCTGGCTGTTGATGCTGTACGCATCGGAACTCTACCGCGAACTTCCGCATGCCAAGAGCGTTGAGGTAGAGGACGACACTGACGAGCTTCCCAACCTGGTTGCCGAGTTGCTCACTCACGCCGTCGAGCGTCGGATGCGACGCAACCTGAGCTTTGGCTACAGGCGGCGGCGTGCGGACCTGAGCCGCGTGCGCGGGCGCATAGACCTGCTGAGGACGGAACGTCGCCTGCTCCTCCAGCGTGGCCGCGTGGTGTGTTCGTTCGATGAGTTGACCGTCGATACGCCCCGCAATCGGTTCGTAAAGGCCGCGCTCAATCTGCTTGTAGGCATCGTCAGTGACACGGACCTTGCCCACCGCTGCCGAGAACTCTCGTTGCGAATGGAGCGCGCGGGCGTATCGGGAGAAGCCCGAACGAACCCGCGACGGAGGACCCCGCTGTCTCGGCTTGGCAGGCTGGACGCCGAAGACCGGCGTATGCTGGCGGCGGCGCGGCTGGCGTTTGACCTGGTGTTGCCGACGGAAGACCCCGGGGCGGCGCACCTGGCGACGCCAGACAGGGAAGAGCGATGGGCGCGGCGGCTGTTCGAGCGTGCGGTGGGTGGATTCTACGACGTGGTGTTGTCGCCGCTCGGCTGGCGTATCTCTCGAGGACGCCGGCTACGCTGGCGGATTGGAACGAGCTCCGATGGTATAGATGCGGTCTTGCCGTCGATGCAGACGGACATCGAATTGGAACCACCAGTGGGCGCGCCCGGCCCTCGCCGTATCGTCATCGACACCAAGTTCACGTCGATACTCAAGCGCGGCCAACATAGAAATAATACCCTCCACAGCGGATACATCTACCAGATGTACGCCTATCTGATGTCACAGGAATGCAGCGACGACCCCGCTTCCCTGGACTCCATCGGCGTGCTGTTGCACCCATCGGTAGGGGAGGACTTCGACGAGTACGCCCAGATTCAAGGGCACGAAATACGCTTCGCCACGGCGGATCTCGCCGCGCACAGTCGGGAACTCAGGCGCCAACTCTTGCGCATTCCGTGTGGAGACGCGCCAAGCTAGGCGTTCACCTCCACCAGGGCGTTTTCATTCTCGTCTCTCGTCTGGGGGTTGAGGGCTGACAGGGGTGGAAGTTGAGAATAGCAGTAGTTGTGCCGGCGACGTCACCCCCATCCTAACCTTCCCCCATCAAGGGGGAAGGGACTTTTGGGTTTCCCCTGCGAGGGGGAAGGGACTTTGAAAAGGCCCTACACCTCCACGCACAGGCGTTCACATCGGACGCGCGGGCCACTATAATGGGGCGCGGGGCCGCTCGGCGCGGCCGGTTGGGGGATCGCTTGGACGTTCACGCCTTTCTCGATTATCTCCAATACGTGCCCTGGTACAAGGACCAGCTCGTGCACCGCGAGAGCATCCCGCCGCGCACGGCGGAGTACGGCGAACTGGACGCGCCGCTTCACTCGCGGCTGGTCGAGGCGCTGGCGGAGCAGGGCATCGACGCGCTCTACACGCACCAGGCCGAGGCCATCAATCACGTCCGGCGGGGCGAGAACGTCATCGTCGCCACGCCCGCGGCGAGCGGCAAGAGCCTGTGCTACCAGCTTCCGGTGGTGGAGGCGCTGATGGAGGACCGCTCCGCCTGTGCGCTGTACGTCTTCCCCACGAAGGCGCTGTCGCAGGACCAGAGCGATTCGCTGACGTCGCTGACGGCCTCGTTCCGCGCCACCCGCCACGCGGTGTACGACGGCGACACGCCCCGCCAGGACAGGGTCGCTATCCGGCGCACTTCCCGCGTGGTCATCACCAACCCGGACATGCTGCACGTGGGGATACTGCCGAACCACCGCGCCTGGTACAGGCTGCTGCGGAATCTGCGCTACGTGGTGATAGACGAGGCGCACGTGTTCCGCGGCGTGTTCGGCTCCCACTTCGCCAACGTTCTGCGCCGGCTACGCCGGCTGTGCCGGCGGTTCGGCAGCGACCCGCAGTTCGTGATGTGCTCGGCTACCGTCGCCAATCCGGCGGAGCACGCCCAGAGGCTCACGGGGCTGCCGTTTCGCGTCGTCAACCGCGACGGCTCGTCCTACGGCGGCAAGGATTTCCTGTTCTGGAACCCGCCGATGCTGGACTACGCGGAGGGCAGCCGGCTGAGCACGAACACAGAGACCGCCCGCATATTTGCGGAACTGCTGCGCCGCCGCGTGCGGACGCTGGCTTTCGTGAAGAGCCGCCAGCTCGCGGAGCTGGTGCACCTGCACACGCGCCGGCAGCTCGAAGAGACCGACCCCGCCATCGTGGACAGGGTGTCGCCGTACCGAGGCGGCTACATGCCGGAGGAGCGGCGGCGCATCGAGCGGGAGCTGTACGACGGCCGGCTGCTCGGGGTGGCGACCACCAACGCGCTCGAGCTCGGCATCGACGTGGGCGACCTCGACGCCACGCTTCTCAACGGCTATCCGGGCAGCATCGCAAGCGCGTGGCAGCAGGCGGCGCGCAGCGGAAGGAGCGGCGACCGGTCGTTGAGCGTGCTGGTGGCGCTGGACGACCCGCTCGACCAGTACCTGATGCGCCACCCGGAGGCGTTCTTCGGACGCCCCCACGAGCGCGCGCTCACCTCGCCAGAGAACGAGTATATCCTCAAGCCTCACCTGCTCTGCGCCGCATACGAGGCGCCCTTGACCATGGCCGACACCGAGTTCTTCGGCCCCGACCTGCTGATGTGCGCCGCAGAGTTGCGGGACAGCGAGCATCTCAACGTGATAGAGGGCCGCTGGCACCTGTCGCCCGAAATGTACTATCCCGCCGAGTCGGTCAACATACGATCGGCCTCCTCCAACACCTACACCCTGGTCGACGACCAGACCGGCCAGATACTGGAGACCCTCGACGAGTTGGGCGCCTTTCTCCAGTTGCATCCGGGCGGCATCTACATCCACCAGGGAGAGCAGTACCTCGTCAAGTCCCTCGACCTGGACGCCCGCACCGCCTATGCCTCCAGGGAGGACGCTCCGTACTACACCCAGGCGCGCGACTTCACGGACACGCGGGTGCGGCACGTGTTCAGGTGGAAGCACGCCGGCAACACGCGGGTGTACCTGGGAGAGGTGCGGGTTTCGACCACCGTCGTCGGCTTCTTTCGACGGGCGCACATGACCGGCGAGCTGCTGGGCGGCGAGGAGGTGGACCTGCCGGCGCAGAGCTACGACACGGTGGCGCTGTGGTTCGACGTGCCGGACGACACGCTGGAGACGATACGCCGCAAGCGTATGCACCTGGCGGGCGGGCTGCACGCGGTGGAGCACGCCGCCATCGGGGTGCTGCCGCTGTTCGCCATGTGCGACCGCAACGACATCGGCGGCATCACCACGCCGCTGCACCCGGACACCGGCAGGCCGCAGGTGTTCATTCACGACGCGCACCCCGGCGGCGTCGGCATAGCGGAGATGGGCTATGACCAAATCGAGCGGCTATGGGCGACCACGCTGCAGGCCATATCCGAGTGCGTCTGCGAGTCGGGGTGCCCCGGCTGCATCCAGTCTCCCAAGTGCGGCAGCAACAACCAGCCGCTGGACAAGGCGGTGGCCGAGTTGATCCTGCGGGCTGTTCTCGGCAGGCCGATTTGACCGCAAAGCACCTCCGTTGTATTGTCTTGGGTTGACGAGGCCAGTACAAAGACGGACGGGAGAACGAACATCATGCAGGCATACAGCGTCAGCCACGAACAGGACGTTGCCTTCTTCGAGGCCCACTATGACAAACTACTGGCAGACTATAAGAACCAGTGGATAGCGATTTTGGGAGAGCAGGTAGTCTGCGTGTCCGACGATGCCTTTGACCTCATCGCAAAACTTAAGGTGAAAGGCATGGGCGCGAGCGGCGCCATCCGGCGGCACATGACCGCGGAAGCCGAACTACTCATACTGGGCGCCGAATGATTCGAGGATACTTCTCCGGCGGCGCAAACGTCCAGCGGCCCTTCATCAGATGCGCCGTCGCCTTCCCTGAACACTCCATACTAGAGAGCGTGAGCGTCGAGTTTCTCCTCGACACCGGGGCCGATGTCACCATCCTTTCTCCTCTTGATGCGTTGGACATCGGGCTGGAAGTCGATGGTCTGGAGTTCGGTCAGCCCAGCACCGGTATAGGCGGCTCGACAGCAATGAGGGTTGTAGACGCGGAACTATACGTTCAAGGCTATTCGATTTCTCTCAAGTTACACGTCCCCGAAACTCAGAATCCCATCCCATCACTGCTCGGACGCGATTTTATCTCCTCATTCGCGTTGTTCCTCCAACAGCGCACCAGGACCCTGGTGTTGCTGGACGAAGAAGAAACCCAATCTCTGGGGCTGAATGCCTTAAGTGTTCAGACTTGAAACGATTAGGTCAACTGAACAACGTTAAACTAGTTTTTAACAATCAAGAGGTAAGGCCCAATTGAATGCCAACCAATCGGAGTTGCCCCCAATGAACACACGCGAGCAGGCAGCCAGGGCAAGAGGGGACATCAAGGTGTACGTCCACACCGAGGAGGCCGCGGTGGTGTTCGCGGCCCTGGCGCTGCTCAAGTCCGAGCTGCTGCTGGCGGACGAGCACCTGCCCAGCCTGAAGTCGCTGGACGCCCGCATGAGGATTCCACCGGGGCTGTTCCACAGCCTGGACGAGGTGATCGACGGAATTTCCGCTCGCCTGATGGCGCAGTGCGAGGCCGATTTCGCCGAGCGCGGAGACGAGGACGGCGCCCGCGCGTTTCACGAGACTCTCCATGAGCGGTGGGAGTGGCACAGCCAGCTCATGGAGCTTATGCAGCTCGTGCTCATGTCGGCATACGGCGAGCGAGAGTAGCAGCGAGAGTTCGTGATACTGACGCTATCTTGATCGTTCTCTTGTGCGTTTGGAGCCTGTGTCAGTTTACTAGGCGGGATTGCGTGAGGCGTCGCAGGGAGGTCGCCCAGGGTCTCGATGCGTGGGGGCCTGTCAGCGCGGGCATTGCCGTTTCCGGCAAGCCGCCTTCCCGCGCCGCACTCGCGCGCCTGTGGCGAGAACGGCGTCCCACCGCCGACCTCTCCGTGTTCTCGCTCTTGCGTCGCCGCATGGACAACTCCCCGTTGCGGCATAGCTGTATCGCCTTGGCCATGTGGTTCGCCCCACGTATCGTCCAACTCATGCCGCGCTTTTTCATCCGGTTGGCCGTCAGCTTGTCCCCGTTGGACTCCATCGTACCCAGGCTCCGGGCATCGGCAGGGGCGTCGGGAACCACGTTGCGCCAGTCCACCCCCACGACTACGTTGTTCTCGGCGTACTTCCTGTTCTTGACCGCGCTCTTGGTCTCTGCGCAAGCGGCTTGCGACATCCGCGCCAGCGCGCCTTGAGTGTCCCCCGAGCGTATCGCCTCGTAGATTGCATGTCCCAGTTCTTTCCCATAGCCTATGCCGCAGGCGCGCGAAAGGTGGAAGCCGTCCAGTTGGAAGATGGCGTTGGGGAAGTCGCGCACACCCTCGCGTATCCAGTTGGCGCCGTCGCCGCCCACCACGAACAGCTTGACTTCGCCGAGCGCGAACCGCTTGCCCCACTCCAGGCTCGCACCCTCCCAGAAGGATACGTCCGATGGCGCGCCGTGCGCGTACACCCTCTTGTCCACCAGTTCGTAGCGCCCTTCGCTCAACTCGTTCCATCCCGTGTAGGCTATTGCACACTTCACCTCGTGGCGCTTGGACTTCTCCCGCTGAAGAGAGACCCACACCCCGTCGGCCTCCATGTACAGAGTGTCCGCCTTCTGCTCCCCCTCGCACACCTCCTCCCCACGCCCGAACTGCGCCTCTGCGCGCTCTCGCTCCTCCAAGAGCGCCTCTTCCCCCACGCCTTGCAGCAGCCGATGAACCGTGTTGGCCGACAGCGCCCCAGCCGTCAGCGCGCTCACAGTCTCGACCACCTTCCGAAACGGCATGTACGTCGCCATCTCCACCACGCGCTCGGCGATGGACGGGCTGGCCTGTTGCCGGGGCTTCCACCCCATGCGCTCGTCCAGCGCGAAGACGCTCTGGCCTTGTTGGTCTCGATACAGCCTGCGGTTTATGGTGATCTCTCCGAAGCGCGTCATCGAGGTCCTGTCGTGAGAACCCATCACCCGAAAGCCCTTGGGCTTTCGGGTGAACAGGTCGTCGTCGATGGCCTTCAGTCGGGAAGTCATCACCTCGCGCGCGAACGCGCATCCCGCCTGGTATGCCGTCTCCTCCATGTCTGCGCCTTGTTCGTCGCCAATCCACTCGTGTACGCTGGTTATCGCCATCAGCTTTGCACCTGTCTTTGTTTGGGTTAGGACAAGTGTAAACTGGTGGCGCCTAGTAAATTGGGACAGGCTCGTGCGTTTGTGGCGGTTTGACAACCCGAACATGCTGTGTTAGCTTGCCGCCAAGTCAAGTCAACCCCATCGCAGCCGGTCTGCGAACACCAGGAGGTTTTCCGTAAATGTGGCACGATAGACCATCCCGAATTTCGCTGATATTCGCTCTGGCCCTGATCAGCATTGCGGCATTCGCCATAGCCGCCTGTGGCAGCGCAGACACCGACGAAGAAGAGGCCGCGCCGGCGGCTGCTACTGCACCCGCCGCGCCCGCGCCTGCCCCCACGGAAACCCCGGTGCCCCTCGAGGCCACGCCGGTCATCTCGACCGCAGTGCCCGCTCCCGCCTCCTCAGCGGAAGACGTCAATTACGGCGGCATACTCCGCAAGAGCGCGGGCGACGACCTGGTACACTTCGACTTCATGGTGCAGACCACCGTTCGCACACAGCAGCGCGTCGGAGCCGCTTACAACCGGCTGTTCCGGTACGCCTTTGACGAGGTGGGCGTCATCGTTCCCGACCTGGCCGAGAAATGGGAAACGTCGGAAGACGGTCTGACTTACAACATCACGCTTCGCGAGGGCATCAACTTCCACACCATCGACGGCGTGCCGGGCAGCGGCACCGCCCTCGATTGCCAGGACGTGGTCCACAGCCTGGACAAGTACCGCGACGTAGATCACAGCAGGCGAGCCAAAGACGTGGTCGCCATCGAGAGCGTGTCTTGCGGCGGGGACAACCAGGACGTGGTCATCCAGCTTGGCCAGGGAGACGCGGGCATCGTGTCGATGCTGGCCGCGGGCTGGGCGTCCATCTTCCCGAGCGAGTTGCCCTACGAATCCCTGGAGGACACGGTTATAGGGACAGGGCCTTTTGTGTGGCAGGGATACACGAAGGGCGGTAAGGCCGAGTTGGCTAAGAACGCCAACTACTGGCGAGACGGACTGCCCTACATGGACGGCATCAACGACATCGTGTTCGCTGAGGAGACCGCGGGGTTCGCCGCCTTCCGCGCCAAGCAGTTGGACATGAACTCCCTGATGCAGTACCTCTACCCTGAAGAGGGCAAGATACTGAAGCAGGACGACCCGAACATCAACGTCTCCATCATCCCGCGCCTGTGGTGGCACGCGGTGTCCGGACAGATCAAAGACCCGATTTGGGGAGACGAGCGGATCAGGCAGGCTTTCAACCTGGGTCTCGACCGTCCCCTTTCCACTCAGATTCTCAACCAGGGCGCGGGTGACGTCGGTGGCTATCAGCCCCCGTGGAGCAAGTGGAGCCTGCCGCGCGAGGAACTGGACGGGCTGATTGGCAAGCTGGACAGTTCCGACATGCCCGAGAGAAGGGAGCGGGCGAAGCAACTTCTCGCTGAGGCGGGCTATGAGGACGGGCTCGAACTGACCTGGATGGTGCTCGATACCCGTGAGAGCAGGCTGACGCCCCAGTTCGCCCAGGACCAGCTCAGGCAGATCGGAGTGAACGTAATCCAGGACGTCGTGGACCGCGCCACTTACACGGACAGGTCGGATCGACGAGACTTCCAGCTCAGGAGTTCCGGCGGCGTGGCCCCGGTTTTGAACCCCAGCCTGTTCTACGGCAACTACTACCTGTGCGGAGCGTCGGCGAACTACAGCGGCTACTGCGACGAAGACCTAGAGGCCATGTTCACGCAGCAGCTTTCCGAGCTGGACGAGGCGAAGCGGCAGAGCCTCATCTGGGACATAGAGCGCAAGCTCTTCAACGACCTGCCGCGCGTCCAGGTGCGCTGGGTCGCGGAGGGCATGGCGTGGTGGCCGTGGGTCCAAAACTTCCACGACGTGGACCCGGCCTACTACAACAACGTCACTCTCGAAGAGGTGTGGATGGAGGGGCAACCCTAGCGACAGCCGACCAGGGTAATTGTGCAGGGGGCACTCCTTAGTGGGTGCCCCCTGCCGCGCGGCGCAACCCTCGCGGTTGCGTCCACGTCGAACGCGAGACGCCACGGTGTGATACACGGGGCTAAAGTTGCGAAACTACATCATAAAGAGGCTCCTGCTCGCCGTGGTCACCGTGTACGCGGTGGTTACGCTCGTGTTCGTGCTCATGCGCATCGTGCCCGGCGACCCGGCGCTTATAGCCCTGGCCGAACCCGGCCGGGGCGAAGCAATTCCCCAGGAGATACTGGAGAAGAAACGGGAGGAACTGGGGCTGAACCGGCCCCTCTACGTTCAGTACTTCACCTGGCTGGGCAATTCGTTTCGTCTCGACTTCGGCGAGTCCTCGTGGGGCGGCGGCGACGTAGTCGAAGAGTACGTCCAGCGCCTGCCCATTTCCGTCAACATGGTCATCCTGGCGAGCATTTTGACCATCCTGGTGGGCATACCACTGGGCATCCTGTCCGCGGTGAAGCAGGACACCGTTTTCGACTACGTGGCGCGGATAATCTCCATATCGGGCCTGTCGATGCCCAGTTTCTGGGTGGCCGGTCTGATAATCATCTTTCTTCTGCGCGTCTTTCAGTGGCTGCCGCCGCTCGACTACATACCTTTCTGGGAAGACCCCATGCGCGCCTTCTTCCAGGGAGTCTTCCCCGCTTTCGCCGTGGCCTTCTCCTTTATCGGCTCGACGTCCCGCATGGCGCGGTCGTCCCTGCTCGAGGTGATGCGAGAGGACTACATACAGACGGCCAGAGCGAAGGGACTCATCGAGCGCGTGGTGATTCGACGCCACGCGCTGAGAAACGCGATGCTTCCCGTGATTACTATTCTGGGCCTGCAGTTCGGATTCGCGCTGGGCGGCCTGGTGGTGGTCGAGGCGGCCTTCAATCTGCCCGGCGCGGGGCGTTTCCTTCTGGACGCCACGATACGGCGCGACTACAACGTGGTGCAGGCCAGCCTGTTCGCCATCGCCATCTTCGTAACCGCGGCGAACCTATTTGTGGACATCCTGTACGCCTGGCTCAACCCGCGCATAAGGTACGAGTGAGAAAACAGTGAGCACGCCTGAGTTGAGGAATGCCGCCAGCCCCGGACGGGCTGGTCTGGAAGAGAACCGATTCGCCTCGGCTCTCGCGGTAGCGAGGCGCTTGATTCGCCAGAAACCGCTAGGTTTCGCGGGCTTCCTGCTTCTCGTTTTGATCACCCTGCTGGCGATATTCGCTCCCTGGATAGCGCCGGTGGACCCCAACTCGCTGAGCATCGACATTTTGCAGGGGCCGTCGGCGCTGCACTGGTTCGGCACCGACACAACGGGCAGGGACGTGTTCAGCCGCGTGGCATGGGGCGGGCGCGTGTCTCTCTTGGTGGGGGTAACGGCCACGCTGTTGGGCACAGGCACAGGCGCGGTCATCGCGGTTGTTACCGCCTACCTGGGCGGCAAGGTGGACATAATCGCCCAGCGGTTCATGGACATCATCTGGGCCTTCCCCTCGCTGATAGTGGCGATGGTGTTGATGTTCGTGATTGGCACCAGCACCCGCAACGTCATCTTCGCCATCAGCATCGTGGTCGTGCCATCCGCGGCGCGGGTCGTGCGCTCGCAGGTGCTGGCGGTAAAGGAGACGGAGTACACGACGGCGGCGCGGGCCATCGGCGCGAGCGACATGCGCATCATGTGGCACCACATAACGCGCAACTGCCTGGCGCCGTACATCATAGTGGCCAGCATCACGCTGGGCGGCGCGATCACTACGGAGGCCTCGCTGAGCTTCCTGGGCATGGGCATACCGCCGCCCACGCCGTCCTGGGGGCGAGACCTGTTCGGCGCGGCGCGGCAGTACGCGGAGTTGGCGCCGTGGATGGCTATCGCGCCGGGGGTGGCGCTCAGCCTCGCGGTGTACGGCTTCAACCTGCTGGGAGACGCCGTGCGTGACGTTCTGGACCCGCGATTGCGCGGCGCTTAAGCACCACACCCGCCCACCTCAACGGCAGGGGTAGGTGTTGAGGAAATCAGGGTTGCGCCTGCTCCGTCACCCCCATCCTAACCTTCCCCCGTCAAGGGGGAAGGGACAAATGAAGGACACGTACCTTTGTCAGCGCATTGCGACTTCATGGCCGCATCGCTCTGAATCGGTGTAAGACGCCGCGCTTTACCGGCGTTTCGGGAGCAGCACCCTAACCTCGGTATGCCGTCCGGGTTCCGATTGCGCCTCTATGTCGCCGCCGTGCTCCCGCACCACGTCGTACACCAGGCTCAGCCCCAATCCCGTGTTTCTGCCGGTGTCCCTGGTGGTGAAGAATGGATTGAACATCTTAGCCATGGTGTCCTCGGTCATTCCGGCGCCGTTGTCTCGGAACAGCATGGTGACACCGCCTCCGCCATCGGCGGTTGAGACCATCAGCTCGGGGCGATAGTCGCCGCCCTCCATCCGCGACTTCTCCACCATCGCCTGGCAGGCGTTGGTCACCAGGTTGGCTATAACTCGCGCCATGTCCTCCGGCACCACCACCACCTCTTCAAGGGCCGGATCCAACTCCAGGGTCACGGTTGCGCTGAAGCCCGCCTCATAGCTCCTCACCGCCTGGTGCGCGAGATTGGTCTGCTCCGCCAGCAGTTGGTTCAGGTCCACCGGCTGGAAGCCTCCCCCTGTGCCACGGTCGAATATCATCATGGCAGAGACAATGCCGTTCGCTCGGCTGCCGTGGTGCAACACCCGCTCCATGTTCTCTTTCAGGTCCTTCACCAGTTCGTCCGCCTCCTCGCGGTCGGACTCGTCCAGGCGTTTCAGGACTTCCTCCACCTCGGCCACGACGTCGACGGACGCCGAGGTGAAGTTCAAGATGAACTGGAGTGGGTTTCGCATCTCGTGGGCCACCCCGGAGGATAGCTCTCCCAACTCCGCGAGCTTCTGCTGGCTGATTATCCGGTCCTGGCTCCGGCGCAGGTCGGCGAGGGCCTGCTCCAATTCGTCGTTCTTCTCCTGGAGCTCGTTGGAGAGCCTGCGAACCGTGTCCAGTTGCATCGCGCGGATGGAGTTCTGCCGCAGCGTCTCGAGCGCCAGACACATCTGGGATAGCTCGTCGCGTCCCCAGGGATCGATGCGATACTCGAAATCTCCCATGCCCAGGCGTCGAATCCAGAGCTCGATGGCCACCGACCTTACGGCGATGAGAGCTATGACGCCCGTCATCACGGCGACCGCCAGCAGGGCAGCCGCCGCGACCGCCATGAGCGCCGCGTGCCCTATCAGGACGGCCTGGACGTTGATGGCGATTATCAGGGCCAGGAGGGAGAGCAGCAACAGGAAGTGGCGCACCGAGTGGCGACGGATGGAGTACTTGGACATACCCAAGGGGTTGTCGAATTCGTGGGGTCCGTCGAATCCGGGCGGTCCGACACTCATAGCTTCCTCCTGTGCCCGCCTGACGTCTCGGCGGGCGTCGCTCATCACGACCCGTTCAGCAACTCCAATTATGACCCAATTCGCGCGTTTGACAACCCGAACGTGCTGTGATAACTTCCGACTGAAGGCCCCGGCCGTTCACGACCGTTGCAAGTTGCGGCATAACGAATGGCCCGACGCCAAGCCTACCAAGGAGGAATTGCCATGGCTGGAGAAGGCAAGCTCGACATCGAAATCATCTACTGCGTTCCTTGAGCGTATCACGCGACGGCGGCCTGGATGGCCACCGAGTTCTTCGCTGAAGGCGGCAAGGACGTGTCGATAACGCTTACGCCCGGAACCGCGGGGATCCTGCAGGTGTTCGTGGACGGCGACAAGATTTTCGACAAGGTCGATGAGGACGGTAAGTTCCCGGATCTCTCCAGAGTCAGGGAAATGAAGGCCGTCATCAAGGAGAGGCTCGCGGAGCCGGTTCCGGCCGACGACAACTAGCGCACGATAGCCGGGCCGGCGCGACTCGCGCCTGTCCCGGCCCGCGAACACGGCCCCGGCCCTCTTCAGGCCCGGGGCCTTTGTTTTGCCCAAACCCCGGTCCCTCCACGCCCCGCCACGCGCCTTTTATCGTCCATCGCTTTGGCCTACAATGCACCAAGCGGCGGACTGGAGCGACAGCGGCCGCGATCTTGAGTTGAGCAGGGCGCGACACTCCACATGGCCAGAGCACTCGAAGGCATAACCGTACTCGACCTCACCGACGGCCCGGCGGGCGCCATCGCCACGATGTTCCTGGCCGACAACGGCGCGCGGGTGATCCACGCCACGCCGGAGGACGCGGCGGCAGCGCGTAGTCACCCGGCGTACCGCATCTGGGACAGGGGCAAGCAGAGCGTCTTCCTGGACGTGCGTGAGGACGTGGCGGCCTTCCGCCGGGTAGCGGCGGCATCGGACGTGCTGATAGAAAGCTGGCTGCCCTCTTCCGACGTTCACGCCATAGCCGGATACGAGGCGCTCGCGCCGCTCAACCCCAGGCTCGTCCACTGTTCCATCACCGCATACGGCAGGAACGGGCCGCTCCGCGACGAGCCGGCGCACCCCGACCTGGTGATGGCGAGAGCGGGCATCCTGGCGAGCCAGCCCTCGTTCGACGGCGACCCCATCCACGTGGTGCACCCGCTGCCGCAGGTCGGGGCGGGGCTGCTGGCCGCCCAGGGCATCATAGCCTCGCTCATCGCGCGCGAGAACACCGGCGCGGGTCGCAAGGTGGAGACCTCGCTTCTGGCGGGTGCGCTCGTCTATTCGCCCAAGGCGGGCGGCGACGCCTACAGGCCCCGTCCGTACACGTCCACGCCAACCGGCGGCCCGCCCTTCTACAGCGTGATGGAGTGCTCGGACGGCAACTGGCTCCATCTCGGCTGCATACACCAGGGCTTTATCGAGCGCGCGGCGGAAGTCCTCGGCATCGCGGAGGTGGTGGCCCAGCCCAAGTACGGCTTCGGACGCGCGCCAGAGACCGACGCGCTGCGCCAGGAGTTGTACGACATAGTGGCCGACGCCATTCGCGCCAGGACCTACGCGGAGTGGGCCGGGATATTCGAGCGCGCCGACGTTCCCTACGCGCGCGCCTGCACCGCCGAAGAGGGCATGGAGAACGAGCAGGCGCTGCACAACGAGATGATCATCGAGGTCGACGACCCTCTACTTGGCCGAGTGACCCAGATGGGCGTGCCCATCAAGCTGTCGCGAATGCCCGGCGGGGTGTCAGGCTCGGCGCCGATTCCCGGCGAGCACACCGACGCCGTTCTGGCCGAGTTCGCTGCCGGGCCAACACCGTCTCCGGACGCACCCGTGTCATCCGCGCCGCCCCTGCATGGCATCCGTGTCCTGGAGCTTACCAACGTGCTGGCCGGACCGACGGCGGGCAAGATGTTGGCCGACCTGGGCGCGGAGGTCGTCAAGCTGGAGTCTCCGGCGGGCGATATTTCGCGCTCGGATACGCTGTCCACGTTTCACTACCTCAACTCCAACAAGCGCTCAATCTCCCTGAACGCCAGGACGCCCGGCGGGCGCGACGCAGCGCAGCGGCTTGCGGCCCGGTCGGACGTGCTGCTCGCCAACATGCGGCCCGGCGCCACCGGGCGTCTGGGGCTGGGGAGCGACGACCTTGCCGCTCTGAATCCTCGAATCGTCGAATCTCACATAACCGCTTTCGGATGGGACGGGCCATACGCACACCGCGCCGGCGTGGACCCGCTGGCCCAGGCCATTACGGGTATGCAGCGGGCGCAAGGGGGCGAACATCTTCCTCCCGTGTATCTCGCCGCGCTAGCGCCGACGGACTTCACCGGGGGCGCGCTGGGCGCGCTGGGCGCGCTGCTGTGCCTGTACGCCAGAGAGCGCCGCGGCGTAGTCCAGAAGGCGGACACGAGCCTTCTCAGCGCCGGCATCGTGTTGAGCATGGATGGATTCATGCGCTACGACGGCAAGCCGCCCCGCCGCGCTCCGCAACACCACCAACGCGGCCTCGGCGCGCTGCGCCGCATCTACCGGGCGCGGGATAGCTGGCTGTATCTCGCGGCTGATTCCGAGCAGGGCTGGTCCGCACTGCGCTCCGCGTCCGGGTTGGAAGCTATCGCCGCGGACGAACGGTTCTCCTCCGCCCAAGCCCGTGAGCGGAACGACGGCGCGCTGTCCGGCGCGCTCGAGCAGATTTTTGTCTCCCACGACGTTGATCACTGGCTCGACCTCCTGGAAGGCACGGCGGCCCTGTGCGCGCCACTCGAAGAGGGTTTCGAGGTAGGGTTCTTCGAGAGCGAGCAGATAGCCGCCAACGACATGATCGCCGACCTCCGGCATCCGACGATGGGCCTTCTCAAGCTTATGCGCAAGGGCGTGAGTTTCCCCGGCAGCGGCGACATATCCTATCTGCCAACGCCGCTGCTGGGTGAGCAAGGGGAGCAGGTGCTTCTCGAGGCCGGCCTCTCTCCGGAGGAAATCGCCGAGCTCCGCAGTTCGGACGTGCTGCGCGTAGATGCCCCTCAGACGGGCCGGGAAACTCCCTAGCCCGCTCTCATGCCCTCGTCCAACGGCGTCCGCTTCGCCCTGGTAGCCGCCGCGCTGGCCCTGGCGTTCCTGGCCCAGGCGCTGCTCCGCGCGGGTTGGCCCCTGTGGGCGTCCGCGCTCTTCCTGGCCGCTGTTGCCGCGTTCACCTTCGCCGTCACCGATGTACCAAGCGTCGCCCGTTGGCGCGAGCGCGACCCTGCGCCAGCGCCGCTCCGCCGAAAGCTCAGCCTGCGGTGGTCCGGTTGGTCCGCTGAGACACGAATCGGCGTGGCCTGCGGCGTCCTCTGCGTCGCCTCCGCCATCGTATCTCTGGCCGCGTTCTACAGCGGACCGCCGAACACCGCAGGTTGGGCGATGTTCGGCGTGTCGGCAGTCCTTATGCTAGCCGCGATCCCCGCCATCGACGGCCGGTGGACGTTGCTGGTCCGCAGGCTGCGGTCTGGCGTACCGTTCGCCGCGTCCCCCGGCGCGCTGTACGAGGTCGCCGCCCTGGTCGGCGTGCTGCTGGTGGCCTGTGCGGTGCGTCTGTACGACCTGCGGGAGTTGCCGGTCGGCTTCTGGTACGACGAGGCCGCCAACCTCAGCGTCGCCGCAGCCGTCGCGCTGGACCCCGGCGCGGCGCCGGTGTTCGCCACCACGCTGCCGACTCTCTACCTACTGCCGGTCGCCGCGCTGACGACGCTGCTGGGAACGACGCCGGAAGCGCTGCGCCTGGTGAGCGTGGCCTTCTCGCTGGCCGGAATCGCGGCCGTGTACCTGTTGGGACGCCACCTTGCGGGGCCGCTGGTGGGGCTGACGGGTGCGTTCGTGCTGGCCGTGACGCGCTGGGACATAAACTTCGCGCGAATCGGTATGCACGGCGTGACGATGAGCCTGGCGACCGCCCTGACGGCCTGGCTGACGTTGCGCGCCGTGCGGAGCGGCCGGCTTTCGGACTACGGCTTCGCCGGAGCCGCGCTGGGGCTGGGCATGTGGTTCTATGCGGCGTTCCGGCTGTTCCCCCTGGTGGTCGCCGTAATCTTGCTGCACGGAATCCTGTCCGAGCGGCCCGCGCTCAGGCCGCTCGTGGCGCGGCTGGCGGTGTTCGGCTTCGCGGCGCTGGTCATGGCCGCGCCGATCTTGCAGTACGCCGCGCTCGAACCCGCCGACTTCTTCGACCGGACCAGAACAAGCTCGGTGTTCGCCATGGCCCCCGCCGGGGAGGCCATCGGTAGCGTAGTCGACAACCTGCGCTCCCACATCCTGATGTTCAACGTGGAGGGCGACCCCAACCCCCGCCACAATCTTCCGGGCGCGGCCATGCTCGACGGCATCTCGGCCGCGCTGCTGGCTCTCGGCGTCGCCGCGTGCCTGTTCTGTTGGCGCCGCACCGCCCTGGTCATCCTGCCCGTCTGGCTGGCCGTCATGCTCATCCCCGGCGTGCTGACGATACCGTGGGAGGCGCCCCAGGCGTTGCGGGCCATCGGCGTGCTGCCCGCCGTGGCCCTCCTGGTCGCGCTAGCCGTGTACGCGCTCTGGCAGTCGGGCCGGGCCTCGCCGTGGATGCTCGCCCGCCGCCTTACGCCCGTCGCCTGCTGCGTACTGCTCGCGCTCATAGCGGTGCTGAACGTGGGGCGCTACTTCGGCGAGCAGGCGTCCGACCCCAGGGTGTACGCCGCCTTTTCTACCGACGAGACGCTGATAGGGCACGACATGCCCAGGCAACAGGCCCGGGGCTACACGCTCTTCACCTCACGCCAGTTCAAGCACAGCCTCTCCATAGAACTAGCGGCGAACGGTGCTGACTATACGATTTTGAGCGCGCCTCTGAACGTGCCTCTGGACGCGGGCAGGGTGGGGCGCGGCGCGGCCATCTACGTCGAGCCGCGTGAGGTCGCGGTCTATCGCCTGCTCAGGCTCTACTATCCGGATGCGGTGTTTCGGGAGGTGCGCCCGCCGGGGGGTGGCGAGCCGATGTACTATCTCGCCGAAATCAGCCGGGAGCTTCTCATGGCGCGCCAGGGCATGGACGCCGAGTATCGACTCGATGGCGGCAAGTCTGTCATCACGGTGCGGGAGATTACGGAGGCGGCGTGGGCGCTGGAGTTGGGCGACGCCTCTGCGCCGTTCGATTTCGCGTGGACGGGCGCGCTGCACGTGACCGAGCCGGGGGAGTACGGCCTCGCGCTGGAGTCCGCCGAGGCCGCGGAGGTGCTTCTGAACGGCTTGCCCGTGCTCTCCGGCGAGCGCGCCGATGCCACTATCAGGCCCGCCGTGGGCCTTCACACGCTTGAGGTGAGGGGCAGGGTGGAGCACGGCGGCGGCACGTTACGTCTGGTCTGGAAACCACCCGGCTCGGAGTGGGCCACCATCCCCACATCGCACCTGTTCAGGGGCGACGTCCGGCCCTATGGACTGGCGGGAAGATTCTACGCCACAGAAGGCGAGGAGGACGTGTTCGCGACCTCGCGCATCACGCCCTTCATGGACGTGTTCTGGTACGAGCCGGTGACGCCGGAGCCGTATCGCGCCGTCTGGCAGGGCACGCTGGACGCGCCGGACGATGGCGACTACGGGTTCACGCTGTCGGCGGAGGGTGAGCTCTCGCTGAGCATCGACGACCGGCTCGTAGCGCGAACCCCGTCGGACGAAACCACGCCGCACTCCGAGGTTGTGCCGCTCACGGGCGGCGCGCACTCCGTCCGTGTGGAGTACGTCTCCCAGTATCCACCGTCTCAGTTCGCAATCTACTGGACGCCGCCGAGCGGCGAATACGAACCGCTCCCCGTAGAGCGGCTGACGCCCGCGCCGGAGCCGATGCTCGGGCCTTAGCCGGCAGGGCGCGGGTTTATGCGTGGCTGGCCGGCGGCGTGCCCTCAAGGTAGGTCGTGTGGTTGAAAGGGTCGGACACAGGGAAGTAGGTGAGCAGCTTGGCTTCCGCCGGCCCGCGGTTGGTAAAGCCGTGCGGCGCGCCCGGCGGGATAATCAGCGTGTGGTTGGGCCCAACGACTTGCACCTCATCTCCGAGCCTCGCCTCCAGCTCGCCCTCCAGTATCGTTATCAGTTCGTCCGCCTCGTGCTGGTGCAGGGGAGCGCCTGCGCCAACGCCGACTTCGCTGTACGACATGCTGCTGCTGGTCGTGCCGTCGCCCGGAACCGTGATGTCCCACTTGCGGTAGTTGGGGCGCCAGGGGACTTCGTCGACGTCGTCGTGGTTGACTATTGGCATGGCATCACCCCCATCCCCGTATCGAGTACGGGGCAGGCTCTAACCTTCCCCCGTCGAGGGGGAAGGGACAAATCGGATAGTCTCTCAGCTTTCGTCTTTGAGCGTGGCGTCCAGGAAGGCGATGGTGCGCTTCCATGCGTCATCCGCCGCGTCGGGCCGGAAGCCGCCCCGCGTGTCGTTCATAAACGAGTGGCCAGCGCCGGGGTAGGAGCGCGTCTCGAACGTCTTGCCGTGCGACTCCAGCGCGGAGCGCAGCTTGGGCACGCCCCCGGCTATCATCTTATCGTCCTCGCCGTACATGAACAGCAGCGGACAGTTAAGCTCGGAAACCGAGTCGACCGGACTGGGGTTGCGTCCGTAGAACACGACGCTCGTCTTGACCTGGTTCGAGGCGCACGCGAGCAGCAGGGAAAAGCCGCCCCCCATGCAGAAGCCCACCACGCCCACGCGGTCCCAATTCACGCCGTTCATGCTCTGGAGGTGGGCCACCGCTCCACGCAGGTCTCGCACCGCTCGCTGGTCCACTTTCAGCCTGACGAACGCCTTGAATAGCTGCGTCATGCAGAAGCGCGCCGCCCCGCCGACACGCGAGTAGAGGTTCGGCGCCATCGCCGCGTAGCCCTCGTCCGCGAATCGGGTTGCGATGTCCCTGATGTTGTCGTTCAGCCCGTACATCTCGTGGATGACGATGAGGCCGGGGTGATTGCCCCCGTCGTCGGGCATGGCGACGAAGGCGTCCATCGTCGCGCCGTCGCCCCTGAACTTCACGCTGCCGGTCGTTGCCATACGGCGAACTCCTCGCCTCGGTATCGCGCCTCCGCGCCGCCGCCCACGTTAGCAGATTTTGGATTGCGGGCGCAAACAGCCCAGTTGCCGGGCCGCGTGGTGCGTAGGGCCTTTTCATTCTCGCTGGGGGCAGAGGGCTGACAGGGGTAGAAGTTGATAACAGCCAGTGGTTGTGCCGGCGACGTCACCCCCATCCTAACCTTCCCCCATCAAGGGGGAAGGGAAAATGAAAAGGCCCTGGGATCGGGGTGCGCGCCGCCGTCGAGGCGGCGATTGGACAACTCCCGACTTCGTGCTAGAATCGAACCGACAAGCCCAAGCCGCCAACCCACACCCGGAGGTCTCCCGTGCCACTCGTTCCAAAGGTGATGAGCACCCAACACCCGGACAACGCGACGCCCGCGCCCTTCGCCGACGAGGAGGGCGTGCTGAAGGGGGAAGGCGAGGTCGAGGAGGCCGTGGACGTGTTCGGCCTGGGCTGCGACGAGCAGATGTGGGACTCCGAGGGGAAGGAGGCGGACAACCAGGTCGTGCGCAAGCTGCTTACCGGCTACCCCGGTTTCTTCCAGGAGGACAAGCGGCTGGGGCGAGACATGGCGCTCACCCTGCGGGTCCCCAACCCCCGCATCGAACAGGACATGCGCAAGTCTATGGTGGAGGCTCTCCAGAGCGTGCCCGCCGCCTGGGACGTCGCGCGCGGATTCTACGGGGACCTCGACGACGCGCCCATACAGGAGGTCATCCTTCCGTTCACCACATCGTCCGAGGAACTCTCCCTGATAGAGGCCTACTACCGCGACGTGATAGTGGGGCAGGAGGACAGGCCCATACTCGGCGAGCAAACCGTGAGGGACTGGATCGGCGAGTTCTACCCGAAGCGCATCCGTGTCATCCCCCTGATAGAGGACAGCGACCACCTCCTCGCCTGCGACCAGATAGTCGAAGAGTACCTGCACGACAGGGACGAGCCGTACCAGCGGGTGTTCCTGGCCCGCAGCGACCCAGCCCTGAACTACGGCATGGTGGGCGCGGAGTTGATTCTGAAGGTGGGCCTGTTGCGCCTGTACCGCCTCGAACAGCGCCTGGGCATCCCCCTGTATCCCATCATCGGCGCGGGTTCGGTGCCGTTCAGGGGCCACCTGACGCCGGTGAACGTGGAGCGCGCGTTCGCGGAGTACCCCAGCGCGCAGACCTTCACCGTCCAGTCCGCGTTCAAGTACGACTACGACAAGCAGACCGTGCGGGACGGTATCGCCAAGATCCTGGCGCATGACCGCACCGAGCCGACGCCCATCGACGAGGACCGCGCGCTGGACGTAATCGACAGGACGACCCAGGAGTACCAGGCCCAGGTGCAGCGCATGACCGACGTGATAGCCAGGGTATCGGCGCACGTTCCGAAGCGGCGCGAGCGCAAGATGCACGTGGGCCTGTTCGGCTACGGCCGCTCGCTGGGCGGCGTGGGCGGCGTGACGCTGCCCCGCGCTATCGGATTCGCGTCGGCGCTCTACTCGATCGGGGTGCCACCGGAGCTTCTGGGGCTGGCGGCGCTGACGGACGACGACATCGCGTTTGTGCGGGAGCACTACCCCAGCTTCGACGGCGACCTGCGCGCGTCGCTGAGATTCGCCAACGAGCGCCACGTGCGCGAACTGATGGGGTACGACTACCTCCGCCTGCTCGTCCGCTTCACCGAGGAGCTTGACAGGGTGCACGAGGGCCTGACCAGCGCGACGTTCGCCAGCCTGAGCCAGGACTACTCCTCGGGCGAGATTTCGCACTACATCCAGGAGGCCGCCCACCTGCGCCGCTTCCTGGGCTAGGTCGGTAGAATACACGCACTCCGGCAGACATCGGCCTATGCGCCCTCGCCGCGGTCCCCCGGAAGAGCGTCCCGAACCGTGGCCAGCGCATCTTCTCCGGCCGCAGTCGCGGCGCGCAACGCGCCTGACGCCAGTCTGTCGGCGGCTTCGTCGGCGTCAATCCCCAGTTCGGCCGCCGCCTCACGCGCGGCCTCCACGGCCCGCGCCGCCGCCTCGGCCGGGTCTTCGCCCGCCTCTACTGCCCCTTGCACAACTCCATATCCGGCGCCAAGCAGCGCGTCTTCGTATGAGATTTCCTGCGCCGCGAGCGCCCTCAGCGTGCCGGACACCGCCGCTTGCGCGAGCGTCCCCGCCTGTCCGGTCAGCTCATTGCCCGCCTGCAACGCTCCTCTCGTCGCGTGGCGCGCGATTTCGATGCCGTGTTCCGCGACGTCTTCCATTTCTTCGGCGGCATTGCCGACGGCTCTTCCCACCGCGGAAGCGAGGTCGCGCGCCATTGTCCGACCACGAGCCGCGGACACCACCGCCGCCTGCGTGGACGCGGCAAGTTGATAGGCCGTGACGCCGATAGCGACGTCGGCGCCCGGCACACGCTTGAGGTATCCGTAGGAGAAGGAGGACACGGCTCCAAGGCCGGGCACCGATGAGACGGCGCGCGCCGCCACTCCCGCGTTGGCCGCCAGTTCTTGCAGCGCCACGTCGCGCGGCACCTCTCCCTCTTCGCGCAGCGCCACCAGGAAGTTGAGCGACACCAGCCCCAGCACGAAAGCGATTGCGAACAGAAAGTCGAAGCCGGTAAGCGCCAAGGCGGGAAACTCTACTACGTTGCTCGGTTCTATCCAACTGAAATCCAGCCTCAGGGTCCTGACTGAGAAGTAGTCGGCCAGGACGCCGCCCAGAATGGGCCCGATTCCTCCACCGACGCTCGCCGCGATACTGGCCACGCCCGTAAAGGCCGTGGCCTTGCCCTGGGGAGCCACCTTGATGGCGAGTGTGTTGAGCGTGAGTGTAACGCCGGCCATGGCGATTCCCGCGAATGCGTGGAGCAGGCCGAGAAGCGGAAGCGTCAGGGCGTGGCGCTCCGGGTAGGCGGTGAATATCCAGCCCAGTATGACCAGCAGATACAGCGACGCGGACAGCGACATGACCGTCTTGCTGCCCGCTCTGTCCGCCATTGGTCCCCAGACGCGCACAAACAGCACGTTGGTGGCCTGGCTCAGCGCGGTGAAGCCTATTACGGCAGGCAACGACAGGCCCAGTTCCGACAGCATATAGACTGCGAAGAAGGGTATGGCAAGGCTGGAAGCGAAGTTCCAGGCGAACAGGAACCGGACGAGATGCGAGAAATTGCGGTCTCGAAACGGCTCGGTCAAGACTTCGACTATCGAGCGGTCGCTTTCCACGGCGGCCGGCATCAGGGGTTCCTTGGCGAGAGATATCAGCGTGGAGCTCGCCAGGCCAAAGACGACGAATCCACCAATGAGCAGTATCGAGTAGGTGAAGATGGCGTCTTCGGGTGACGAGTTGCTCTCCCACCAACGCGCAAAGAAGCTGGCTCCAAGCCCTACCGCCGCAACACTGGTCGTGATTATGGCAAGGCGCTGCCCATGGTAGCTGCCCAGCCGCTCGCGCGGCACCAGGTCCCGCAACCAACTGGACCATGCGGTTATCCAGACGGGGGAGAACAGGCCCCGCACCGCCACCAGCACGATGACTAAGGAAATGGCTGCTGCCCCAGGCGTATCCAGCAAGAAGGGTACCGCGCCCACCGGCACCCAGATGAGGTGCGCAATCCATATCGCGGGCGCGGCGATGGCCTTCCTCATTCGGAAGCGCTCGACCGCCAGAATCGCGGGTATGCGCATCACCTGCATCATGAAAGGTAGTGCGGCGAGCAACCCGACCTGCGTATTGTTGGCGCCCAGGGCAAGCGCGTAAGCCGCCATGAATCCGCCGGTTCCCAGGCTGATGAGAGCGCCCGACGCTACGCCCTCCCATATCATCAGCCGCAAGCTGCGGCTGACGTCGTTCTCGGTCAGAGTCGGGCTGGGACTCAGAAACGGCGGCAGTTTCATCTCGACACTCTATCGGCGTTCGCGCTCCCTCAGCTCCGCGACCTCCTCCCTCAGCGCCTTGACTTCCCGCAACAGCTCCTCGTGGTCGTCGCTGCTGTCCTGCTGCCGGATGAACATTTTCGCGAGGTTCGCGGTCAGCGCGCCGAACAGCGCGATGCCCCCGACCATCAGCACCACGCCCCCGGCCCTGCCGGTGGTCGTGGCCGGCACCATGTCGCCGTAGCCCACCGTCGTCACCGTCGTGAGCGCCCACCACAGGGTGTTTCCGAAGAGCGCCAGGGGGGAATCCGTGCCGCGCTCGGCGGTCGTCACCACCGTCGAGACGATCAGTATCAGGCCGACGGCGTACACCACCAGGTAATCGACCTGCACCAACTTCGCTATTCCGGCGAGCGCGCGGGAGCCGTACAGAAATGCCCGCACGACACGAAGCGGGCGGAAAAACGGCAGCACCACTATCAGCACGTCGATCCAGTGGCGCCTGAAGAATGCCACTTTGTTGGGAGAAATCACCGCCTTGACGCACAGGTCGGTCGCGAACAACGCCCACACGCCGATGTCCAGGTAAAGCACCGTCCTCTCGCCGGCGGGAGTCAACTCCCACAGCACGGACGCCGCAAGCAGCGGCACCATCGCGAACGCCAGCAGCAACAGCGGAATCTCGGTAATGCGGTCGATACGTTCGAGCAGCGCCTCCCGTTCCTCCGCGCTGCCGAAGCGTACCGTCCTAGCGATGTTCAGCTCATCCTCCATCTCAGGGGCGTCGGCCGGCCCGGTCTACCCATCCGGCGCGCGCACTATCTCCGCCAACTCATCCAGTCCGGCCACTGTCAGATCTGGCCTCGCGTCGGTTCGCCGCGTGCCGCCTCCCCGATCAGGGCGATTCACCCACACCGAGGCTATGCCCAGCGCATTCGCGGGGCCAATGTCGTGGTGCAAACTCTCGGCGACGTGCAGCCAGTTCTCGCGCCGCACCTCCATGCGCTCCTGGGCAAGCTCGAAATTCGCCAGGCTGGGCTTGTAGCCCCGCGCCTGCTGCGAAGTTATCACCGCGTCGAACTCCACGCCCAGGCGCCGCGCCGTGCCCGCGAACAGGTCGTCGTCCACGTTGGAGATTATCGCCAGCCTGAAGCGACTCTTGAGCGCGCCGAGCGCATCCACCACGTCGGGGAATACGGGCCAGTCGGACAGCGAGTCCGCCAGACAGTCGAGGTCGGATTCGGTTGGGGTGACGCCCATCCTCTCCGCCAT
>CAXXGY010000002.1:0-55428 GCA_963667445.2 Dehalococcoidia bacterium
AGCTCGGCTTTACCGGATACGGCGTTAGCTGGAGTTCGTGCGTCCAGCAGGACTTGTCCTGTGTGTACAGGTAGTAGAACGCCTCCGCAATCTTGACGGGGTTTATCAGCAGTTCGGGGTTCTGCTGAGAGCGCGGCATCGCCCTCGTCCCCGGCGAGTCGATCATGCCGTCGATGACCACGTTGGCGACGTGCACGCCGTACTCCGAGTATTCCTCAGTCAGCGCCTGCGCCAGCGTCCGCATCAGCACCCTCGGGTAGTACAGCGACTGTCCGGTGTAGCGCTTTCTGCCCCGCAGCGATGATGCGTTGTTTGAGAACAGAATGGTGCCCTCGCCGCGCTCACGCATGGCGGGCAGCACCTCCTTGACGACCAGGAAGGGGCCGCTGCTGGAGATGTGCTGCGCGATCTCCAGCATCTCTATCGGGATGTGCTCCAGCAACTCCTTTTCCGGCGGAAGATCGCGCCCCTCCAGGTAGCCAGCGTTGTACACCAGCGCGTCCGGCTCGCCCGCTCGCTCCCGGATCCGGGCGAACGCGTTCGATATGGAATCGCGGGAGGCCAGATCGAGCTCGACGATGATGCTCTCGCCGCCCTGCTCGCCGATGGCCGCCTGCAGCGCGGCGGCATTCCCGGCGCTGCGGGTGGTCAGCACGGTGAGGAAGCCCTCCTGCGCGAACTTCTGGGCGATGGCGCCGCCCACGCCCCAGCGCACGCCGACGGGCAGGGCGCTGTCGTCGATGTCGCCGCCGTGGATCAGCCGCGTGTTTCTCCCGTCCGACTGCCACTTGGAGGTCGCGCCTATCACGACCGCGACGGGTTTACGAGAAGTGTTCATGTGTAGTTCCTTTCGTGGGACATTGGCTGGATACCGATGACACGGAATCAGTGGTGACACGATGTTACAGAAATGTAAGTCAGTCCAGAAACTAGTTTCCGGTGTCAGAGTCCGCTTTCGGGGCGAACCATAAACAAGACGATCCGTCCGTACGAGTTGCGATCTTCACCCTCTAGCTCTTCAGGAGTGGCGTGAACAATGTCCTCGCGTATTCCTAGCTTACTCGTCCACTGGCCGTTCGGTAGTTGACGTGCTGCATGAGTAGGCTCGCCTTCAAGGGCATAGATGACGATCTTTTCATATCCTTCTTCTAACTTGCCATCTTCACAAGGTTCATAGCCGACGCCTCGAAACAATTCAACAAATGAAGCAACATTGAGAACGTTCGGTATGCTTTCAGGCCAGTAGCCATACTCAGCAGTTGGGTCAATCCATAGTGAGTCACTACCCAACGCCCAGGCAAAGCAATTGTACTGTGGAGTAGCCCTACTGGTTACGTCGAACTCAACCAGTAGTGGAAGCCACCAGTACCCCGTGCTCATGGTCGATCAATGTAGCCTTGGCGTTTTCCCCATTTCAGCCAGGCTTCGGTGATCTTGTCAATGTCCCCTCTATCGCTTGCGGAAATGGATGGTCCCTCAGTTGCTATTGAGGAGAGTGCTCGAAACCAATGATTAGGTTCCGTCCTCAACTCTTCCAGGATCATTGGAATCACCGGCTCTCCCATGGCTATTATTTCCAGGTATGACGGATGTTCCGCGATCCGCGACACTGTTGACATATGCCCGGTGTCGCGCTTCCACTCACTCGACAATCGTCGGAATCTGGCTTGAATGTGCTCAGTCAATCCCGGGACACTGTATCTCACGTGGGACTTTCCAGATGTGTCGGCCATGGTTACACTGCTTTCATGTCTATGCTGGCGCGTAAGTCGGGCATCCAAGCTGCAATGGTCTAACCTGCCAGCCGAGCCCGGCCGCGCGACAGTAATTCGCTCATGCAAGTCTAGTCTACCAAGTGCCCATTTTCATTGCCAGACCCCGATACATGCTGGCGGTGTTTCTTCACTGCCATGCCGAGCGGGGTGAAGTGAAGTCGAAGCGTCAGCCTACTCGGTTATCATGATCCCGATGTCAAGCGTGCCCTTGACCCGGCACCGGGAGGTGAGTATTGACTGACGATGTTTTCAGGCTGTCGGCCGAGGAGGCTTTCGAGCAGCCCGACATGAGCGACGACGAGTTCTACTCGATTGTCGACAGAAGCCTGCGTCCGCGCTCCCCCGATGTCCTCTACGACAAGCTGGGTACGCTGTTGCGCGGCGTAAACGAAGCCCGTGTCCTCGACGCGGGCTGTCGTGACGCGACTCACATGTGTGAAATAGCGGAGCGTTTCGACGCGGTGGTCTGGGGAATCGACCTCGTCGAGAGCAACGTCGAACTTGCCAGGAAGAAGATCGACGACAGAGGCTTGTCGGAACGAGTCAGTGTGGCAAGGGGCGACATACAGTCCATGCGATTTGAGGACGACGCGTTCGACGTAGTGTGGTGCCGTGACATGCTGCCGCTCGTACCGGACCTGCGGCGCGCTTTCTCAGAGTGCGCCCGCGTTCTGCGGACGGGCGGACACATGCTCATATTCACCAACTTCGCCACAGACTTGATGGAGCCGTCGGAAGCCGAGCGGATTTACGGGCCACTGGGAGTCTGCGCCGACAATCTATCCATCGGATTCTTTGAGGCGGCCTTTCTGGAATCGGGGTTTCGGATTGTGGAGCGCGAACGCATCGAAGGCGAATGGAGAGAGTGGCGAGAGGAGGAGGGCGACGGTCACACCTCGCGGCAGATGCTCCGCATAGCCCGAATGCTGCGAAACCGAGACAGCCTTGTCGACAGAGTTGGTCGCAAAGACTACGAGATAGAGTTGGCCGACTGCTACTGGGGGGTGTACCACCTCATCGGGAAGCTGTCTGGAGCGATCTACATTCTACGGAAAGCGTAAATGTGGGCCGGCTGGGATTCGAACCCAGGACACTCGGATTAAAAGTCCGATGCTCTGACCGAACTGAGCTACCGGCCCTCACTATGCAACCCATCACCAGACCCGCCCCCTGACCGCGCCGGACAATGTTAGCCCCCGCCTTCCCGCATGGCAAGCGAGCGGACTACCCCGTCGACTACCCCAGCAGATGCGACAGCACCGCCATCCGCACGAAAAGCGCGTTCTCCGATTGGCGGTAGAACGCCAGCCTGTCGTCCCGCACCTCGATGGGAAAATCACCGCTGTGCTGCATAGGGTCCAGCACCACGCAGTGGGACTGCAGCCGCGCCATGAACTCCTCGTCTATGCGCAGGTCAAGCACGCCCCGCGAGCGGAGCAGCCGCACGTGCGCCATCGTGCGCGGCCCGTTCAGGTAGATTGCGTCCGCCTCACCCAGCGCGTCCACCGACTCAACCGGCGTCATCGACACGCCGTTGCTCTCGCAGTGTTCCACCAGCTTCGGGTCCACTCCGCCGCTCACCGGCATCATCAGCACCCGCACCCCATCGTACAGGCAGAGGCCTCGCAGCAGCGCGCTAACGTTGCGGTGCTCCAGCCGCCCCACCACGGCCACCGTCGCCCCGTCCACCGCTCCCAGTTCGCGGCGCAGCGTGTAGATGTCTGCCAGCGCCTGCGTCGGGTGGTCATCCAGGCTGCCGCCGTTGACAACCGGAATCGCGTCTGCCCGCTCCGCCATCTCCACCACGCCCGGCTCGCTGCTGCGCAACACCACCAGGTCCAGGCGCATACTCGCCAGCAGGTTGACGGTGTTGCCGATGTAGCTTGGCGCCTGCACGGGAAAAAACTGGGTCGCGTCCTCAGTGTGGTAAGCCGCGCCTCCCAGCAGGCCGATTGCCCGCTCGAACGAGGTCCGCGTCAGGAAACTGGGCTCGTAGAACAGGCAATACAGCGAGCGCCCCGTAAGCGGCGCGCCCATCTCGGCGCCGTTGTGCAACTCGTCGCAGAGCGCGAACAACTCCGGCTCCACCCAACTCCTATCGAGTTGCAGCGTGCTTGTCAGATGTCGAAACCTGGGCATCCCTTCCTCCGGCTTCCTGGCGCGTCCGGCGCCGCGGGGCGTGTAGGCATACATTATCGCACACCGCGTCAGAAGACGAAGTATCCCTTCTCCCGGCGGCATTACAGAATTGCGCGGAAACGCCGGTACCCCCGGCTACGAAACTAACAGATTTCGCGGAAACAGCCGTGTTTGGGGCGGCAAGTAATCTGATGCAGGCTCGAAGGAGGGGCTTGGTTGACGGCCCCTGTGGCGGTTGCTACACTCGCTCCGGTTTGCTCCGGAGGTCCGGCGACGGGTCGCAGGCGTCCGCGCGGGGGCGAATCGCAACTGGCCGGCAGGCCGACTCGCCGGCGCACCGGGAGCAGATATGACAGATTCCGCCGAACGGTTCACGCACGCGCTCAGCGTGGATATTGGTGGCACGTTCACGGACTTTTCGCTGCTGGAGCTTTCGACCGGGCGCGTGATGGTCAACAAAGTGCTGACCGACCCGGAGAAACCGGACGCCGCGCTCATCGCCGGGGCGTCGGAGCTACTGGACAACGAGGGCGTGGACTTCGACCGGCTGCGTATGGTGGTTCACAGCACGACGCTGGCGACCAACTCCATAATCGAGCGCAAGGGCGCCAAGACCGCGCTTCTGACCACCGAGGGATTCCGGGACATCCTCCAGATGGGTCGGGAGCAAATCTACGACATCTACGACCTGAAGGCGCAGTATCCGCCACCGCTGGTGCCCCGATACCTGCGGCGGGGCGTCGCCGAGAGAGTGGACCGCGACGGCAACGTGGTCTCTCCGCTGGACGTGGACGCGGCCATGGAAACCATGGGCGAGCTGCTCGAACAGGACGTCGAGGGCGTTGCGGTGTCTCTGCTTCACGCCTACAAGAACCCGGAGCACGAGCAGAGGCTCAAGGCCGCAATCAGGGAGCGGTTCCCGGGCGTGGCGCTGTCGTTGTCGTCCGAGGTCGCCCCGGTCATCAACGAGTACGAGCGAACCTCGACCACGGTGGCGGACTGTTACATCAAACCCGCCGTGTCCGGCTACCTGGCGTCGCTCACCGACAGCCTGGCCGAGGAGGGATACGAGGGCCGGCTCCTGGTGATGCACTCCGCGGGCGGCGTCATCGGGAGCGACGCGGCAGCCGAGCGCCCCGTGCGGATGCTGGAGTCGGGACCGGCGGCGGGCGCGCTGGCCGCCAGGTTCTACGGAGAGTTGCTGGAACAGCCGGACCTGGTGTCGCTGGACATGGGCGGCACTACGGCCAAGACGTGCGTCATCGAGGGCGGGCGGCCCACGGTGTCCAGCAGGATAGAGGTCGCGCGCGTTCACCGCTTCAAGGCCGGCAGCGGCCTGCCGATAGTGATTCCGGTTGTGGAGCTTATCGAGATTGGCTCCGGCGGCGGCAGCATAGCCTGGACGGACAGCCTGGGCCTGCTCAAGGTGGGACCGCAGAGCGCGGGAGCGAGGCCGGGCCCGGCCTGCTACGGCCAGGGCGGTGACGAGCCTACAGTCACGGACGCCAACCTGGTGCTGGGCTATCTCAACCCCGACTACTTCCTGGGCGGGCGCATGAAGCTTGATGTGGACGCGGCCAGGCGGGCTGTTGCGGGGCTGGGCGACGCGCTGGGTATGAGCGAGGAGGAGGCCGCCTGGGGAATCTACAGCGTTGTCACCGAGAACATGGCCTCGTCGGCGCGGCTCCACGTAATCGGGCGGAACAAGGACCCGCGCAACTACAGCGTGGTCGCCTTTGGCGGAGCGGGGCCGGCTCACGCCTGCGAGGTAGCGCGCAAGATGGGCGCGCGTCGGGTGATTTCGCCGCTGGCGGCGGGCGTGACGTCCGCGCTCGGCTGCCTGACCGCACCGCTGTCGTTCGAGGACGTGCGCTCGCTGCCTTCCTCGCTGGAAGGATCGGACTGGGACGCCGTGAACGACGTTTACCGCGAGATGGAAGCGCAGGGCCGGCGGCTGCTAGCGCAGGCAGGGACGCAGGAGGGCGGCGTAACGCTGGCACGCTCGGCAGATATGCGGCTGAGCGGGCAGATTCACGAGATAAACGTACCCATTCTGGACGGCGAGCTGGGCGCCGCGCAACTGGAACGCATCCGGGCGGACTTCCACGACATCTACGAGGAGCTGTACTCGCGCCGGAACCTGAACATACCCATCGAGGTGCAGAACTGGCGTCTGCTGGCGACGGGGCCGGAGCCGGTGGTGCGGCTGTCGCGCCAGGACGTGGACGAGAGCGCGGATTCGGGCGCGGCGCTGAAGGGCACACGGAGAGCGTACTTCCAGGGCGCGGGGTTCATCGAGTGCCCCGTCTACGACCGGTACCGGCTCGCGCCGGGGGCGCGGCTAAGCGGGCCGGCAATCGTGGAGGAGCAGGAGTCCACCGCGGTGCTGGGTCCCCAGGACCGGGCCGAGGTGGACGAGTGGTTCAATCTGGTGTTCGAGGTGGGCGGCGCGGCGCCGTCGTAGCTGTGCGGTCGCATGGTGCGAGTCAGGGATAGCCTGGGCTGACCGGGAGCGTGCAATGAGGGAATTCGATCCTGTATCACTTGAGATAATCTGGAGCCGCCTTCTCAACGTCACCGAGGAGATGTGGACGACGATATTGAGGACGGCGGTCTCGACGATTATCGCGTCGGCCAACGACTTCGGGTGCGAGATCATGGACGCCGAGGGGCGTTCGATAGCGCACGCCTACCGAAGTATGCCCGTGTTCAACATGACGATGCCCAACGTCACAAAAGAGATTCTCAAGAAGTACCCCGCCGATACGCTCAGGCCAGGAGACGTGTTTCTGACCAACGATCCCTGGCTGTGCGCCGGGCACCTGCCCGACATCGCGGTGGTGACGCCTATCTTCTTCCAGGGCAGGTTCGTGGGCTTCGCGGGCAACATCGCCAACACCTCGGACATCGGGGGCTCGCTGGACGCCAAGAGCGTGCGAGACTCCTACGAGGAGGGCATATTCTTTCCCATCTGCAAGCTGTACGACGACGGCGAGCCAAACGAGCTGGTGTTCGACATGTTCCGCTGGAACGTGCGCGCGCCCGACATGGTGCTGACCGACATCGAGGCGCAGGTGGCGGCCAACGAGGTCGGCAGAAGGCGCGTGGCGGCGCTGTTGGACGAGTACCGGCTTGAGGACCTGTCCGCGCTGTCCCAGGCGATCCGGGGCCGGTCGGAGGCCGCGATGCGCCGCGCCATAAGCGGCCTGCGGGACGGCGAATACTACAACGAGGTCTACACCGACGGCGTGGGCACGCCGCTCAAGATAGCGGTGAAGATTAGTGTACGCGGCGACGAGATGGTGGTGGACTATGCCGGCTCGTCGCCGCAGGTGGACTGGGGCGGCATAAACTGCACGCTGATTTACAGCACGGGCCACACGCTCTACCCGATGGCCTGCCTGCTCGCGCCGGACGTGCCGGTGAACGAGGGCTGTTTCCAGCCGATCACCACGGTCGCGCCGGAGGGCAGCATCATCAACTGCACCTTCCCGATTTCGGTGGGTTCGCGAGTAAACACGGGTTGGTACATACACGGCGCGATCTTCGGCGCGCTGGCGCAGGCGCTGCCCGGCGACATACAGTCCGGCAACGGACTGATGTCCAGCCTGCACACCTACGGATTCGACCGCGAGGGCAAGGTGTTCAATGCCCACCTGTTCTGCGGAGGAGGCCGCGGCGCGACGAGCCTGGGCGACGGGATGGGGCTGAACATGTTCCCAAGCAGCGCGTCCAACGTGCCTGTGGAGGTGTTCGAGCTGAACAGTCCCGCGCTGGTCCGCGCCAAGGAGTTCGTGACCGACTCGGCCGGCGCAGGCCGGCACAGGGGCAGCCCCGGCCAGCGGGTGGTCATGCGCAAGTCGCCCGACCACCCGGGCAGCCTGAACATCTACTTCCACCCCCACAGGATGCTGTTTCCGGCGCAGGGCATCTTCGGCGGCGACGACGGCAGAAGGACGCGTGTCGTGCTGAACGGCGTCGCGCTGAGCGACGACCCGGAGAAGATGACGCAGGGCTATGTCGGGCTCGAGTCCGAGTCGGACGAGTTGGTCGTGGAGTTTCCGAGCGGGGGTGGTATCTACGATCCCAGAGAACGTAGCGCCGAGCTGGTGGATCGCGACGTGCGCGATGAACTGGTGTCGCCGGAAACGGCGAGCGAGGTCTACGGCGCGGACTGAGGGAGTTTCGAGTCTTTCTGAGACAAAACGCAACCCGATTCATGTTGCATTTGGCGTACTTGCCGTTTATGGTAGGCTAGTTCGGAACCAGTGCCCGCGTCGCATCATGCCGATTCTACTTCTGGCTGCCGGCTAGCGTCCCGTGGAGGACGCAAATTGAGAAGATCGGCGCCTAGAGGTTGCAAGCAGGCCGCCGCGGGTTTAGAGTATAGCGGCTTTGGACTGCGCTTTTAGCAAAGGCGAATCGGAGGTCGTTCCACCAAGACCGCATGAGAATCATCCTTCGAATCATAAGGATTGCCCTTCGGCACAAATGGAGGCTGATAGGCGCATACGTCGCGATGGCAGGCGCCGTGGCGGCTTACTTGCTGTTACCCTCCCTTATCGGCAATGCCATCGACCGCATCTACGACGCCGTCAAGGAGGGCGGCATAAGCGAGATTCCACGCGGCGAGATGCTGGCCGTCGCCTTCATCATCGTGGGGTTGAGCGTAGTTCGGGGCGTATTGTCATTCTTCCAGACCTACCTCGGTGAAGTCCTCTCTCAGCTCGTAGCCTTCGACATACGCAATCGCTTCTACAACCACGTCCAGCACCTGAGCTTCGAGTTTCACGACCGACACCACACGGGAAACCTGATGTCCAGGGCCATCACCGACGTTGAGAACATCCGAATGTTCATCAACATGGGCTTGGTGCGTATGCCCTACTTCATGCTGCTTTTCATAATCGTGGGCATCATCCTGATATGGACGGATTGGCGACTCGGCCTGCTAAGCACCAGCTTCCTGCCCTTCGTCGCCTACCACTCCGTCGTCATGCGGCTCAAGATGCGCGCCATCTGGCTCAGCGTCCAAGAGAAGATGGCCGAGTTGAACACCGTACTCCAGGAGAACCTGACGGGCGTTCGCGTGGTAAAGGCGTTCGCGGCGGAGAAACACGAAGAGGAGCGGTACAGCACGCGCAACGCGAGCGTGGCAGAGGACATGGTCGAGGCTGAAAAGCTGCGGGCATCAAACACCTCGTTCATGAATTTCGCGTTCCTCATCGCTCTTGCCCTGATCCTGTGGTTCGGTGGGTGGCGCGTCATCAACGGCGAAATGACGCCGGGTGAATTGGCCGAGTTTGTCTTCTACATGCAGATTTTGTCCATGCCCGTACGCATGACGGCGTGGATGGTGAACGCGTACGCCCGCGCGACGTCTGCCGGTCAGCGCCTGTTCGAGATTCTGGACACGGAGTCGCCTGTACAGGAGAATCCGGTCGCGGAAGAGATGCCCAGGGTCAAAGGCCACGTCCGCTTCGAGAACGTGGAATTCAGCTACGATGACGGCGTGCCCGTGTTGCGCGGCGTGAATATCGACGCGGAGCCCGGAATGGTGATCGCGCTGCTCGGCGCGCCGGGCAGCGGCAAGAGCACCATAGTCAACCTCATCTCACGCTTCTACGATGTGGCCGACGGCCGCGTGACAATCGACGGCATCGACGTGCGGGACGTGACGTTCGAGTCACTCCGCCGTAACGTAGGTTTTGTGCAACAGGACGTGTTCCTGTTCACAACGAGCATGAAGGACAACATCGCCTACGGCAGAGAGTCGGCGTCGCTGGAGGACGTAACTCAGGCGGCGAAGGTGGCCCAGCTTCACGACTTCATCGAGTCGCTCGATCAGAGCTACGAGACGCCTATCGGCGAACGCGGATCAACGCTGTCAGGCGGCCAGCGCCAGCGCATGTCTATAGCGCGTGCGGTACTGCTCGACCCGCCGGTGCTGATACTGGACGACTCCACCTCCAGCGTGGATGCCGGCACCGAGGAGCTGATCAGGCAGGCGATGGTGTCGGTGATGCGGGGGCGCACTACCTTCGTGATAGCGCACAGACTGAGCACGGTCCACAGGGCCGATATGATACTGGTGCTGCAGGAAGGCGAGATTGTCGAACAGGGCACGCACCAGGAATTGCTGGCGGCGTCCGGACTCTATCGGGACATTTACGAACTCCAGCTGCGGCCACAGGAAGAGGTTATGAAGGAGATGGAGGCGCCCGTGATAGTGTCGGCGGAGGGCGACTCATGATGGGCGGCGGCCGCGGTGGCGGCATGTTCCAAGGGACCAGGCGCGGGCACATCGACGACGAGGTTTTCGGCAGCGTCTATAACCGCCGCGTCGTATTGAGAATGATCCCGTACATGTTCAGGTACAAGGGATTCGCGGTGATAGCCACGCTTTCGATGCTGGTGTTCACCGCCACACAGATCGCGGTGCCCTGGCTGGTGGCTACCGGCATCGACGACTACATTCTCAGCGACGCGACCTTCGGACAGCTAACTATCTTGTTCGCGGTGTTCGTCGGCGTGGCCGGCTTGAACTGGGCATCCAACTACGCGCAGCAGCTTGCAATGGCAAAGGTGGGACAGGGCATCCTGTTCGGCCTCCGTCGAGACATGTTCGCGCATCTTCAGAAGCTGTCGCTGTCGTACTACGACAAGACCGAAGTCGGACGGATCATGTCGCGCGTTCAGGGCGACACGGGTCAGTTGCAGGAGTTCATGGCGTTGGTGGTGATGACGCTGGGCGACATGCTGTCGCTCGCGGGCATCGTGATAATGCTGCTGGTGCTCAACCTGGAGCTCGGTCTCATTTCGATGGTAACCATTCCCGTACTCACGATCACGATGGCGATCTGGCAGCCGTATGCCCGCAGGGCCTTCATGCGCGTCCGCGTGGCTATATCTATCGTCAACGGCGCGCTCAACGAGAACATAACCGGCATTCGAGTGGTCCAGAGCATGAACCGCCAGGACCGAAACATGGAGATTTTCGACGGCAAGAACCGCGACCATCTCCATGCCAACCTGTTCGCCAGCAGGCTGTCTTCCGGCCTGATTGGGCTGGTGGACGTGCTGACCGCCGTGTCGATAGTGCTGGCGCTCTTCTTCGGCGCGCGGATGATACTCAACAACGAGCTGGAGATCGGTGTACTGGTCGGATTTATCCTGTACATCCAACGATTCTTCGACCCCATACGTAACCTGACCATGCAATACACCCAGCTTCAGCGCTCGATGGCGTCCGGTTCGCGGATATTCGACCTGCTGGACACACCGCTGGACCTGGAGGACGCTCCCGACGCCGTGGAACTGCCGAGGCTGCGCGGCGAGGTCGAGTTCCGCAACCTCAACTTCTCCTACGTGCCGGAGGAGCCGATACTCAAGAATGTGAACCTGCACGTGAGCCCCGGCGAGACGGTGGCGATAGTGGGGCCGACCGGCGCGGGCAAGACGTCGATGGTCTCACTTCTGTCTAGGTTCTACGATGTGCCGCGTGGCAACGGCGCGATACTGGTGGACGGCTGGGACATACGCGACGTCACGCGCAACTCGCTCGCCCGGCAGATGAGCATGGTATTGCAGGAGCCGTTCCTGTTTTCCGGCACCGTGCGCGAGAACATCAAGTACAACAACGGCGACGTTACCGACATGCGGATGATCGAGGCGGCGCAGGCGGTGAACGCCCACAACTTCATCATGAGGCTCGAGAACGGGTACGACACGTTCCTCGCTGAACGCGGCGTGAACCTGAGCCTGGGACAGCGGCAGCTACTCAGCTTTGCTCGCGCCATCGTGGCCGACCCCCGCGTACTCATCCTGGACGAGGCAACCGCCAACATCGACAGCTACACCGAGGTTCTCATCCAGCGCGCGCTTCAGAACCTGCTCAAGGACCGGACGGCGATTGTTATCGCGCACAGGCTGTCGACCATTCGGGGCGCGGACAAGATAGTGGTGCTGAACCTCGGCGAGGTTATCGAGGAGGGCACCCACGACCAGCTACTGTCCCGCAATGGACTGTACTCCCGGCTGTATGCCATGAACTACGCCTCGATCGAAGAGCCGCTGGAGTTAGCGGGACGAGCCGACGGCGACTCGTAGCGGGACACCGCTACATGAGCCTGGGTTGGTTGGAGGCGTCGTCATATTCGACGCCGAGGTGCTCGTAGGCGCGGCGGGTGGCCATGCGTCCGCGCGGCGTGCGCTCCAGGAAGCCGAGTTGCAGCAGGTAAGGCTCGCACACATCCTCGATGGTGTCGGACTCCTCGCTGATGGACGCCGCGAGCGTGTCCAGTCCCACCGGGCCGCCGCCGAACTTCTCCACGATGGACTCCAGCACGCGCATATCCATCGTGTCCAGCCCGATGCTATCCACCTCAAGCCGCGCCAACGCCGACTCCGCCACGTCCTGGGTGATTATGTTGTCCGCCATGACCTGCGCGTAGTCCCGCACGCGCCGCAGCAGCCGGTTGGCGACCCTGGGAGTGCCGCGAGCGCGCAGCGCGATTTCGCGTATGCCCTCTTGCTCGGCGCCGATGTCTAGTATGCGCGCCGAACGCTCCACGATGGTACACATGTCCTCGGGGTCGTAGAAGTCCAGCCTATAGACCGAGCCGAAGCGGTCCCTGAGCGGCGAGCTTACCATGCCGTAGCGGGTGGTCGCGCCAATCAGCGTGAAGGGCTGGATGGCGAGGTTCATGCTGCGGGCGTTAAGGCCCTTGTCGATAACCCACGACACGAAGAAGTCCTCCATGGCGGAGTACAGCACTTCTTCCACAAGGCGGCTGAGCCGGTGAACCTCGTCCACGAACAGGATGTCGTCCTTGCGTAGCTGCGTCAGCAGCGCGACCATGTCGCCCGGACGCTCGATGGCAGGGCCGGACGTGACGCGGATGCGGACGCCCATCTCCGTGGCGACGATGTTGGCGAGCGTCGTCTTGCCCAGTCCGGGCGGGCCGTACACCAGGAGGTGGTCCAGCGGCTCGCCGCGCTGCAGGGCCGCGGTAATGGCGATCTGGAGGTTGCCCTTGACCGTAGCCTGCCCCACATACTCTTCCAGCCGTCGCGGCCTTAGGCTTGTGTCGAGCGTGTGGTCGCCCTCCTGCTGGTTGCCGGAGACTATGCGTTCGGTCATGGGATCAGCGCACCTTCGGGGATATGCCTTGCACTTTAGGCGCGGCCAGGCGCGGTGTCAAGAAACGCCCAGCGGTAGCATTGCGCTATAATGTTCACACTAGATTCCCCTGAGGACAAACATGCTGCGCTGCCCCATAGACGACGATACGGAACTGCGGCTGGTCGAGGAGCGCCACACGGAGGAGTTGTTCGCGCTGGTCGACCGCAACCGCGCCTACCTGCGGGAGTGGCTGCCGTGGCTGGACGACACCACCACGCTGGAGGACGAGAGGGCGTTTGTCAGATCGTCGCTGGAGGGTTTCGCCAAGGGCACGACTATCGAGTTCGCCATCTGGCACCTGGGCCGCATCTCCGGCGGTATCGGCCTTCACTTCATCGACGAGGCGAACCGCAGCGGCGAAATCGGATATTGGGTGAGCGAGGACCTCCAGGGGAAAGGGCTGGTCACGCGCGCGTGCGTCGAGGTGCTGGATCACGCATTCGGCAACCTGGGCCTGAACCGTGTCGTCATCCGCGTGGACGTCGGCAACACGCGAAGCCGCGCCATCCCGGAACGGCTCGGCTTCACAGAGGAAGGGGTCACGCGCCAGTCGGACTGGCTGTACACGCGCTTTCGAGACATGGCGCTGTACAGCGTCCTCGCCGAGGAGTGGAAGCGGGCGAAAGAAGGCGGTACAAGTGGCTGAGTTCCAGCACCTGAACTGGGAGGCCACGCGCATCTGGGATGCGAACGCCGATTTCTGGAACGCGCGGATGGGCGAGGGCAACGACTTTCACAAGAAGTTGATAGAGCCGAGCCAGTTGCGGCTGCTCGCGTCCGTCGAGGGCGAGCGAGTGCTGGACGTGGCGTGCGGCAACGGCCAGTTCGCACGCAAACTGGCAGAGCTGGGCGCGACGGTGGTCGGCGTCGACGCGGCCGAGGGCATGGTGCGCAACGCCAGGGCGCGCGCCGTGCCGGGGCCGGGCAGCGTCGAGTACCGCGTAGTGGACGCGACCGACACGGCGGCGCTGCTTGCGCTCGGCGAGCGTAGCTTCGACGCCGCTGTGTGCACCATGGCCATCATGGACATCGCCAGCGTTGGCCCGTTGGCGCAGGCATTGAACCGCCTGCTGAAGCCCGGCGGTCGGCTGGTCTTCTCAGTGCTGCATCCATGCTTCAATTCCCCCGCCATCAAGATGTCTGCCGAGGTGGAGGACAGGGGAGGAGATATAGTGGAGGAGTTCTCGATCAAGGTCGGTCGGTACGCCACTGCTTATACCGCAAAAGGACTGGCGATGGTCGGCCAGCCGGAGGCGCAGCACTACTTTCACCGGTCTATCACGACTCTGTACGGCGTCTTCTTCGCCGCGAGCTTCGCACTGGACGGCGTTGAGGAGCCCTGCTTCAGCCAGCCAGATACTGGAAGCGCTATCGTATCTTGGGCCAACTTCACCGACATTCCGCCGGTGCTGGTGTCGCGTATGCGTCTAGTGGAGGCAACCAAGTGAGCCAAGAGCAATCCAACTGGTCGGAAGAAGATTCCGCGCTGTACCGGGAGCTGGCGGCGGTGGCCGTGCCACGGCGAGAGGAGCAGTTGGCCGCGCTGGTGGCGCTGCTGCCGTTCGGGCGGGACGAGGCGTTCTCAGTGGTGGAGTTGGCCTGCGGCGAGGGGGTGTTGTCCGCCGCTGTGCTGGACGCCTACCCCAACGCCCGCGCGCTAGCCTTGGATGGTTCGGCGTCGATGCGCGATGCGACTTCGGCGCGGCTGGTGGGATTCGGCGAGCGAGCGCACGTGGGAGAGTTCGATCTAGCGTCCGAGGACTGGCGCGGCTGCATGGACGGCGCAGAGGCCGTGGTGTCGTCGCTCGCGATTCACCACCTGGACGCCGACGGCAAGCGGCGGCTGTTCGCGGACGTAGCACGCCGCACGTCCGAGCGGGGCGCGCTGCTGATAGCCGACATAGTGGAACCGCTGAGCGAACAGGCGTGGGGCTACTACGCGGACGTGTACGACATGGCGGCGGAGCGGCGGTCGCGTGAGGAGACCGGATCCGGCGAACTGTACCAACGGCTCGTTGAGGAGGAGTGGAACTTTTTCCGTTTTCCCGAACCCAGCGAACTGCCCTCTCCGCTCTTCGATCAGCTTGCCTGGCTCCGAGAGGCCGGATTCGCGTCCGTGGACTGCTTCTGGCTGCTCGCCGGCCACGCCGTGTACGGGGGATACAAGCAAGGGGCCGGCGCGGCGAGCGAGAGGATTTCCTACGAAGAGGCGCTGTGCGCGGTGCGTGGTCAGCTAGCCCAAAATTGACACCCCAACCACTACGCTCTACACTCGAACCGGCCCAATCGAGAGGCGCGCGGCAACCCGCCGTGACGTAGAGGAGAACCAATGCCCAGCCAATCCAAGCACGAGTGGTCGGACAACACGCTAGCGCCGTTGGTCAAGCGGTTCGGCGAACGCCAGCCGCGCTTCGAGACGTCGTCCGGCGTCGAGGTGGAACCGCTGTACACCCCTGAGGACGTCAACGGCGGGGGATACGACGACAGGCTTGGCTACCCGGGCGAGTACCCCTTTACGCGCGGCGTGCAGCCCAATATGTACCGAGGCCGCCTCTGGACGATGCGACAGTACGCGGGTCTGGCTTCTCCGGAGGAGTCGAACCGCCGCTACCGCTACCTGCTGGAGCAGGGGCAGACAGGGCTGAGTGTCGCCTTCGACCTGCCGACGCAGATCGGGTATGACTCGGACCACCCGATGGCCGCGGGCGAGGTCGGGCGAACCGGAGTGCCCATCTCCAGCCTGGCGGATATGGAGGTGCTGTTCGACGGGATCCCACTGGACAAAGTAAGCACGTCCATGACCATAAACTCCACCGCGTCGATCCTGCTGGCGCTCTATGTCGCAGTCGCCAAGCGGCAGGGAGTGCCCACCAACAAGCTGAACGGCACCGTCCAGAACGACATCCTGAAGGAGTACATCGCGCGCGGCACGTACATATATCCTCCCCGACCGTCTATGCGGCTGGTGACCGACGTGTTCCAGTACTGCTCGGAGTCGACTCCGCGCTGGAACACCATCAGCATCAGCGGCTATCACATGAGCGAGGCCGGTGCGACGGCGGCCCAGGAGCTGGCGTTCACATTCTCCAATGCCATTGCCTACGTGGAGGCCGCGCTGGACGCTGGTATGGACGTGGACTCGTTCGCGGGTCAGCTTTCGTTCTTCTTCGTGGCGCAGAGCAACCTGTTCGAGGAGGCCGCCAAGTTCAGGGCGGCGCGGCGGATGTGGGCGAAGATAACCCGCGAGCGGTTCGGGGCGAAGGACCCGCGCTCCTGGCGGCTGCGCTTCCACACGCAGACCGCGGGCGTGACGTTGACGGCCCAGCAGCCGGACAACAACGTCATTCGCTCCACCGTGCAGGCGCTGGCGGCGATACTGGGCGGAACCCAGTCGCTGCACGTGAACTCGCGCGACGAGGCGCTCGCGCTGCCCACCGAAGAGTCGGTGCAGCTGTCACTGCGCACGCAGCAGATACTGGCGCACGAGAGTGGTGTGACGGACACCGTGGACCCGCTGGCAGGCTCGTACTACGTCGAGAGCCTGACCGACCAACTCGAAGAGAAGGCGTTCGGCTACATCGAGCGCATCGACGAGATGGGGGGCGCGCTGGAGGCGCTCGACCAGGGCTACCAGATTCGGGAAATCCACGAGAGCGCGTTCAGGCGGCAGCAGGAGGTCGAGAGCCGGGATAGGGTTGTCGTGGGGGTGAACCAGTACCAGGGAGAGGCGCCGCCCATTGAGCAACTCCAGACAATCGACGAAGGCGAAACCGCCAGGCAGTTGGCGCGGGTCGCGCGGGTGCGCAGCGAACGCGACGGCGAGACGGCCGCAGCCTCGCTGGCGAGGTTGCGGGACGCCGCGCGGGGAAGCGACAACACGGTGCCGGCGATACTGGAGTGCGTGGAGGCCTACGCCACCGTCGGCGAGATCTCGGGTGTGTTCCGGGAGGTGTTCGGCGAGCAGCAGGAGATTTCGCCCTTCTAGGGGGAAACGACGTGTCCACAATACAGACCCACGCCGAGACGAGCCAAACGCTAATCCGGCAGGCCGAAGAAGAGTTGCATAGCGGCGACATCATCCAGGCGTCCGAAAAGGGCTGGGGCGCGACTACCCACGCCCTGAAAGCCATCGCAGAAGTCCGAGGCTGGCGACATGACAGACACTATCACCTGGTAAGAATCGCCGAAACACTGGCCGACGAAACCGCAGATCCCGAAATCCGCGAACTGTTCGACGGAGCAGCGGCCCTGCACTTAAACTTCTACGAGATGTGGCTAAGGGAAGGGGGCGTCTCCTCAAGGCTGGAAGGCGTTAAGACGTTGCTGGCCTTGCTTGAGCCGCTGCACCGCAACGGCCAAACCTAAAACTGAAGACCGACTAACCGACCAACTGAAACACCAGAGGACTACTCTTCCATGAGCGACCTGCTACTATCCGAAGACGAGCTTTTGCTCAAGAACACGGTTCGCGATCTGGCGGACCAGGAGTTGGCGCCCCGCGCGGCGGGCTACGACGAGTCGGGCGAGTTCCCGTGGGAGAACGTCCGGCAGATAGGTGAGCTTGGCTTGTTCGGGCTGACCATCGACGAGGAGTACGGCGGCAGCGGCGGAACGGCCCGCCAGCTCGCGATCGTCGTCGAGGAGATAGCGCGGGGGTGCGCCGCTACGAGCGTCATCTACGTCGCCCACTTGTCGCTGTGCTCCCAGTTCATCCACATGTTCGGAACCGAGGGCCAGAAGAGGCGGTTCCTGCCGCCGCTGGCGAGCGGACAGGAACTCGGCGCGTTTGCCCTCACCGAGCCCGGGTCCGGCAGCGACGCGGGCGCGATGCGCACGACAGCCACGCGCTCGGACGGCCACTACCTGCTGAGCGGCAGCAAGCTGTACATCACCAACGGCACGGAGGCCAGCACCTTCGTGGTGCTCGCGAGCCACGACCTGAGTCTGCGCACCAGGGGCGTTGACGCCTTCATCGTGGAGCGCGATCTGCCGGGATTCGACGTTCATCCACAGCACGGCAAGATGGGGATGCGGGCGTCAACCACCAGCGAGCTGGTATTCGACGGCTGCCCGGTGCCCGCCGAGAACCGGCTCGGCGACGAGGGGGACGGCTTCCGCGAGACGATGCAGGTGCTCAACGCGAGCCGCATAGGAATCGCGGCCCAGGCGGTGGGCATAGCGCAGGCGGCCTACGAGTCCGCGGTGTCTTACGCCAAGCAGCGAGAGGCGTTCGGACAGCCCATCGTGGAGTTCCAGGGAACGCAGTGGAAGATTGCCGACATGGCGACGCGCATCGACGCCGCCCGGCTGCTGGTACACCGGGCCGCGACGCTGCTGGACAAGGGTCTGCCGTTCGTCACGGAGGCGTCGATGGCCAAGCTGTTCGCGTCCAGGGTCGCCGTGGAGTCGGCTGACGAGGCGGTGCAGATTCACGGCGGCGCGGGCTACTTCGCGCCGACGCCCGCGGAGCGGTACTTCCGCGACGCCAAGGTCACGGAGATTTACGAAGGGTCGTCCGAGGTGCAGAGGCTCATCATCGCGCGCAATCTTCTTCAGGCGCGATAGAGCACGGGGCGGCCCCCATCCTAACCTTCCCCCCGCGAGGGGGAAGGGACTTCTGGGAAGGACTATGAGTGATAACGCAATCTGCACGGCAAGGCACCTGAACCACGTGTGCCTTGCCGTGAGCGACATCGAGGATGCGCTGGGGTTCTACCGGCTCACATTCGGCGTGGGCGACGCCGAGGTGGTGGATCTAGACGACCAGGGCGTCAAGGCCGCGCTGGTGCGCGTGGGCGGAAGCCAGATCGAGTTCATACAGCCCACCGATCCCGGCGGGGGCGTGGCGCGCTTCATCGAGCGGCGCGGAGAGGGCGTGCACCACGTCGCGTTCGAGGTGGAGAACCTGCAGGGGCAACTCGACCGGCTGGCCGCCGAGGGAGTGCAACTCATCGACACGGCGCCCCGAGAGGGGCTGTCCGGCTCGATCGCCTTCATTCACCCGCGGGCCACGCGGGGCGTGCTGATTGAGCTTGTGGACCAGGACGGCGCCAGGAGGTAGACGCTTTGACGACCAGGACTATCAGGGTGCTAGTTGCCAAGCCCGGGCTGGACGGACACGACAGAGGGGCGAAGATCATAGCGCGGGCGCTGCGAGACGACGGCATGGAGGTAATCTACACCGGAATCCGGCAGACGCCCGAGATGATAGTGGAAGCCGCCCTCCAGGAGGACGTGAGCGTAATCGGGCTGAGCATTCTGTCGGGGGCGCACATGCAGCTCTTCCCCAAGATAGTCGAGGGGCTGAACGACAACGGCATGGACGACGTGCTGCTGGTCGCTGGCGGCATCATCCCGGAGGACGACCGCGAGGCTCTGGAAGAGATGGGCATAAGGGGCGTGTTCGGCCCGGGCACCACCACCGGCGAGATAATCGCCTTCATCAGAGGGGAACTGGGCGAGGAGGCATCCCACCAGGGGTGATGCCGCAAGCGGGTCATGCTCAGTTTACGGGCGGCGGCTGAATGTCCACGGGAGCGTCGTAGTTGCTGATGACCGCGTTGACGTCCACAGTGAGGTCTCCGCTCAGTAGCCCATCCGACGCGCCGGAGGCCGCGTCCGATGAGAAGCCGGCCAGGCTAGCCTCAATTCTCCTCAGCTTGAGCTCTTCCAAGTCCACCCACAGTTCCATCGCGATTGGTTCGTCCACGCCAAGCCCCAGCCCATCGCCGGTCAAGCGGAGACGGTATGCTTGAATGCCGGCCAAGTCCTCGATTCCCACCAAAACCGAATCGGTCGCCAGCGAGGTCAGGCTACCCGGCATGGCGAACATGGCTATCGGCTGTGGAATCGCGCCCAGCGCGGTGGAGTTTGCCTCCCACTCTCCGGTTGCCGGGTTCTTCGCGTAGTAGTCTTCTCCAATGAGCACTATCTCGGTCTCGATAGACATAAAGCCAAGCGTCATTGTCATCTCGCCGCGCAAGCGGTCGGGCTGCTGGAAGTCTCCCTCGAAGGTGAAGGGCAGCTCCAGCGTCGTCCCCTCCTCGTCGACTTCGATCACGGCCTCCACCAGAAAGTGGTACGACTCGGCCTCGGCCAGCGCGTCGAGCGCGGCCGAGGCGAATTCGGTGGGATCCTGGCCGGAAGCGGGCGCCGGCGCGGTAACTGGAGTGGCGGCAGGCGCGGGTATCGCTGTCGGCGCGGGCGTGGCAGTCGGCGCGGGCGTCGCTGTTGGCTCCGGCGTGGCGGTGGGAACAGGTGACGCGGTAGGTGCGGGCGTCGGTGTCGCGGCGGGCGTGGCGGTGGGATCCGGCGTGGGTGTGGTATCGTCCTCGCTGGAGTCCGCGCAGGCCGCCGCTGCCGAAAGCGCCAGCAGCAGCGCCACCAAAATCAATACCAGTCTGGTCATTGTCATCTCCCCTGCGCCACCGCGTCGTCAGGCGCGCGGCGCGCAGACTTTGGCGCTATCCATGTTAGCACATGCCGAGGGCCGCATAGGCGAGCGAGCGGCGATGCGCAGCGGAGACGGAGCGACATGATCGAGGCGCTGGTGCTCGATTTCGACGGCACGATCCTGGAGACTGAAACGCCCGATTACCGTAGCTGGCAGGAGACCTTCGAGCGTTATGGGGTGAGCCTAGAGCCGTCGCTGTGGGCGTCTTACGTTGGCGGCGCATCGGGAGGGTTCGACGCCGTTGGGCACCTGGCGGAGTTGTCCGGTAGGGACTTCGACCACGACGCCGTGCGACTGGGACGCAGGCGGCGATACCTCGAACTGGTTGAGGCCGAGCCGCTGCGCCCGGGGGTGCTGACGGTGATCGAGTCCGCCGAGCGGCTCGGCCTGAAGCTGGGAGTAGCGTCCAGCGCGACGCGGAACTGGGTGGTGGGGCACCTTGAGCGGCGCGGGCTGATGGGAAGGTTCGGAGCGGTGTGGTGCGCGGATGACGTTAGCGCAGTGAAGCCCGATCCGGAGGTTTACATCGCCGTCACTCAGGATCTGGGTGTCGCGCCGCACAGGGCGCTTGCCATCGAGGACTCGGCGAGAGGGGTGGCATCGGCGAAGAGCGCGGGGCTGTTCTGCGTGGCGGCGCCTAATCCCATCACCGCCTGCATGGACTTCAGCGAGGCGGACGCGGTGTACCCGACGCTGGAGGGCGTGTCGTTGGAGTCGATAATCGCATCGCTTGACCCTTTCTGAGCGAGTGGGCTAGACTCGGTTAGCTTCCCCAATCGCCGCCGCTTCGCGGCCCCCAGGAGACTCGCCACATGCTCATCACCGACGTTGCGGTCACTACGCTGTTCTACCCGCACACCACGCCATTTCAGGACGCCACGATGCCGCCGCCAGGCCCAGACTCGGGAGGAAGAGGTCAGCTCTTCGTGCACATCTACACCGACGAGGGATTGGAGGGGTTGGGTATAGGCCAGGCTTCGCCGGGCGTGAGGCAGGTGGTCGAGGGCGCGCTGCGGGATGAGTTGGTCGGGCGGGACCCGCTGGAGATCGAGCGGCTGTGGCATGACATGTTCTGGCGGGTGCGGGGCTACGGACGGAAGGGCGTGGCCTTCTGCGCGCTGTCGGCGGTGGACATCGGGTTATGGGACCTGAAGGCGAAGAGCGTGGGTCTGCCGCTGTACCGGCTGCTGGGCCCGTTCACGGACACTGTGCCAATCTACGGTAGCGGGGGCTGGACCAACTTCAGCGAGGATGAACTGGTGGCGGAGATGGCCGGCTACGTCGAGCAGGGGATTCCGCGGGTGAAGATGAAGGTGGGCAAGGACTTCGGCTCTGCCGAGCGGGAGGACCTGCAGCGGCTGGCGGCGGTGAGGCGGGCGCTGGGGGACGACGTGGCGATATACGTCGACGCCAACAACGGCTACTACGCCAAGCAGGCCATCTACATGGCGCGGGAGTTCGAGCAGTTCCAGGTCGGCTGGTTCGAGGAGCCGGTGCTGGCGGACGACATCCGGGGCTTGGCGCGGGTGCGTGATGCCAGCGCGATTCCGGTCGCGACGGGAGAGCACGAGTACACCAAGTTCGGGTTCAGCGAGTTGATTGCGGCGGGCGGCGCGGACATCGTGCAGCCGGACGTGGGGCGGGTCGGCGGCGTGACCGAGTGGATGAAGGTGGCGCACCTGGCCCACTCGTTCAACCTTCCGGTGGCGCCCCACGCGGTGCAGCTGGTTCACCTTCACCTGGCCTGCGCCACCCCCAACCTGAAAGTGGTGGAGTACATGAACACGGGGCTGGAGGGGGACCGGGTGTGGTACACCGAGTTCCCGGAGCAGCGGGGCGGCATGTGGTCGCCGTTCCCGGATAAGCCGGGGCTTGGGCTGGAGCTTGACCCGTATGCGGTGGAGCGGTGGAGGGTGGAAGGGTAGGTTTCTTTCACCCCCATCCTAACCTTCCCCCTTGACGGGGGAAGGGGCTTTTTCACCCTCACCCTAGCCCTCTCCCTCTAGGGAGAGGGGACTGTTTCACCCCCATCCCCGTATCCAGTACGGGGCAGGCTCTGACCTTGCCCCTGCGTGGGGAAAGGGACTTTTTCACCCTCACCCTAGCCCTCTCCCTCAAGGGAGAGGGGACTTATCGGAGTTACCAGCCTATGGCGTAGCAGGCTCGGCGGGGGTCGCCGCCGGCGCTGAGGACGCCGGTGGATGGGTCGCGGTGGGCCACGGTGGCGCCCATGCCGCAGACGGCGCTGGGGTTCGGCTTGTGGCCCATCGCGGCGAGCTCGGCGACAGTTTCCTCCGAGAAACCCGGCTCAAGGGATAGCTGGCCGGGGTAGTGGGTGTGCGGGTAGAAGGAGTTGACCGCGCTGTCGGATGCGAAGCGCGGGGCCTCGATGGCCTGCTGCGGGTTCATGCCGAACAGCAGGGTGTTGAGGATGAGCTGGACGTTGGCCTGGGCCTGGTGGTCTCCGCCGGGGCAGCCGACGGTCATCAGGGGCTGGCCGTCTTTGGCGACGATGTAGTTGACCAGCGTGGTGCGCGGGCGCTTGTTGGGCTCCAGCGCGTTGGGATGACCACGCCTGAAGTTGAGCATCTCCATCCTGGTGCTGAGGGCGCAGCCGATTTCGGGAAAGTAAACGGACTTTGCGAATCCGCCGCCGCTGGGCGTGGCGCAGACCATGTTGCCGTCACGGTCCAACGCGGCGACGTGAGTAGTGCCGCTGTCGTCGCCCGCGCCGTCGCCCGGTACGCCCGCGGGGGCCGCAACCTGGGCCCGGGGCCGCGACGCCGCGGAGAAGCGCCAGGGGTCGCCGGCCGGGGGCAGGTCGGGCGAGGCTTTCGACGGGTCGATGAGGGCGGCGCGCTCGGCGGCGTACTGCTTGGACAGCAGGCCGTCCACCGGGATGGTGGAGTAGTTGGGGTCGCCGTAGTGGGCCTCCCTGTCGGCGAGGGCGAGCTTGAGGGCCTCGGTCACGGTGTGGACGTAGGCCGCCGAGTTGTGGCCCATGGACCGGAGGTCGAATCTCTCCAGGATGTTCAGGGTCTGGAGGAGGACTGCGCCCTGGGTCCAGACGGACTGGCCATAGACATCGTAGCCGTGGAAGCCGGTGGTGATGGGCTGCTCGTACTCGGCCTCGAATCCGGCGAGGTCCTCCAGACTGAGGATGCCGCCCGCGCCCTGGGCGCAGTCCACGATGGTGCGGGCGATGTCGCCGCGGTAGAAGGCGTGGCGCGCTGCGCGGATGCCGTCGCGCCTGTGGCCGGAGGCGGCGCTCTCGGCGGCGACCATGCGCTTGAAGACGTCGGCGAGTCCGGGCTGGACGAGCACCGAGCCGGGCGTGGGCAACTCGCCGTCGTCGTAGAAGACGGACGCGCCTCCGGGCGGGTAGAGTTCGAATTGGCGCCTGGTGGCGGCGTTCTTCATGCGTTCGAGCATGTACTCGTAGTTGGGGATGCCGCGCTCGGCGTAGTGGATAGAGGGCGCGAGCACCTCGCCGAGGGTTCGGGTGCCGTAGCGGTCGACGAGGGACAGCAGGGCGTCGACGATGCCGGGGACGGTGAACGAGAGGTGGGCCTGGTCGCCGGGGCCGGTGGGAATCTCGTCTAGGCCGAGCGACTCGTAGAACTCGATGGTGGCCTTGCCTGGGGCTGTGCCCTGCCCGCTCAGCGAGAGGAGGTCGCCGCTTTCGGCGTGGTAGAGCATGAACACGCCCTCGGCGGCGAGGGAGTAGGACGCGATGGGTTCCACCACGGCGGCGGCGAAAGCGGCGGCGGCCACGGCGTCGAAGGCGTTGCCACCGGTGAGCAACATTCTCATGCCGGCCATGGAAGTGAGGTAGTGGCCGCTGGAGATGACGCCCTGGGTGGCGTAGACGACCGGCCTGCCGGTGGGAGGACGTTCGGGGTCGCCCTGTTCGAGCGTGTAAATCTGCTGAGAGTTGGTCATCTGGCGCGCTCCTCTGGCCGCGTTGGCGGGGTTTGTGGTGGCATTACTATAACTGTTGGGGTCGGGTTTGTCAGCCGGCGAGGGAATGCCGAAAATATCTGTTCCAAACCGTTTCATTTGTCTTATTCCGTTCAGGGTTTATAGCTGGGAGGGTTGGTTGTGGATAAGATTCTGAAACGCTCGTGAAACCCTATTGGGTCTGATTGATACCGAAGCGTGACGGCGGTGTTTCGGGCGGGTCGGCTGGGTCGGTCCCTTGTTGATTGGACAATAGCACAGATATTCGGGTAGTTCAATAGGGGTGGAGGCGGTGTGACAGCGTGGGGGACGTGTGAGAAGATTGGGGCGGCCGGCGGGGCGTCAGCGGTTGTGTGCGTGACGTCACCCCCATCCTAACCTTCCCCCATCAAGGGGGAAGGGACAATAGGGGCCTCTTTCCATCAGGCGGGAAGGGACAATAGAGAAGTCCAAGTGGCGGTACGCATCGTCATCAAGCGGCAGAAGGGGGTTGAAAATGAGCGGTATCTGGCCGGGAGACACGAGGTGCGTGGTGATGCTGGGGTTCGACGTGGACGGCGTGTCGGGCGCGCTGTACCAGAACCCGGACACGGCGCGTCTGCCGAGCTTCATGTCGATGCGGGAGTACGGCCCGAGCGTGGGCACGCCTCGGGTGATCGAGATGCTGGGTCGGCACGGAATCGAGGCGAGCTTCTACGTGCCGGGGTACGTGGCGGAGACACACGAGCAGCTTCTGCTGGACATCCGGGAGGCGGGGCACGAGGTGGCGCACCACGGCTACATGCACGAGCCGCCCGCGACGATGACGCCGGACAAAGAGGAAGAGGTGCTGGTTAGGGGCATCGAGATAATCGAGCGCATTACGGGCGAGCGGCCGGTTGGGTACAGGTCGCCGAGCTGGGAGCTGAGCGAATACTCGCTGCCGCTGCTCCTGAAGTACGGGTTCGAGTACGACTCGAGCCTGATGGGGAACGACATCCCGTACATCGTGGACGCGGATGGCGGCGACATCGTGGAGATTCCGGTGCACTGGGAGTGGGACGACGCGCCCTATTTCAGCTACGCGCCGGCGCTGGGAGCGCGCAGCCCGATGGCCAGCCCGGAGCACGTGTACCAGGTGTGGTCGAGCGGCTTCGAGGGGGCTTACGAGTACGGGCGCGCGTTCGTGCTGACCATGCACCCGTGGATAATCGGTCGTCCGGGGCGGATACGGATGCTGGACAGGCTGATCCGTCATATTCGGAGTTTCCCGGGGGTGGAGTTCATGCGGTTGGACCGGGTGGCGCGAATGTTCAGGGAATAGGTCGCGATTGTCCATCGCGGGGGGCTGTGGTAGGGTAGGCGCAACATCGGATTGGGGGCGGCGCTTCAAGCCATGATCGAGTTCAGGTGCACAGTTCAAGAGGGGTGCGTTGCGGATGAGCTACGCCCCAAGCTGGCGTCGGAGTTGGCGCGGGTGAGCGCCGCCGCACTGGGCGGCGCACCGGAGGATGTGAGGGTGGAGTTCGTGGAGATACCGCACGGCTACGGATTCCGGGCGGGGGAGTTGTCCAAGCTGTCGTCGGTCAGGGGAACCATCGAGCCGGGGCTGGACCAAGAGGCCCGGCTCGCGTTCATGCGGGAGATACACGAGGCATGGGTGGAGGTCACCGGCTGCCCGGATGAAGAGGTGAACGTGTCGGCGAGGGATAGGGGAGAGTAAGAGCCTATTGGACAGCGCGTTCATCACCCCCATCCTAACCTTCCCCCATCAAGGGGGAAGGGACTTATGCGAGCAGGCCCGCGTCGTCACCCCCATCCCCGTATCGAGTACGGGGCAGGCTCTGACCTTCCCCCTGCGAGGGGGAAGGGACTCATCGGATAGGACCTAAGAGTGACAGACCCGATCGGACGATAGGCGAATACTACGTGGAGGACTGAGACTATGCCGTTGTACAGGTGCAGCGTTCCGAAGGGGTCGGTTTCGCTGGAGAAGCGGTTCGAGATAGCGCGCACGTTTACGGACATTCACACCGGAACGACGGGCGCGCCGCGTTCTTTCGTGCAGGTGGTGTTCTCGGAGGACGAGTCGGAGTTCGCCGAGGAGTACTACATCGACGGGAACAACCGCGCCGGACGGCCGGAATCGGTTAAGGTGCGTATGCTGGGCGACATCAAGGCGGCGTTCAGCGAGATCACGGGCGTGCCGGTCGAGAAGATAGGCGGCAAGATTTCGGAGGGACGCGCCTCGTGGTCGCTGCACGGCGGGGTGCCGACTCCGGAGCCGGGGCAAGAGGGGCCGGAGTGGTACGCGGAGGAGGCGGCCGCGGACTGAGCGGGGCGGGGGACGTCAACCCTCACCCCCGTATCAGGTGCGGGGCAGCGTCAACCCTCACCCTAGCCCTCTCCCAGTCTTGGGAGAGGGGACTACGCGCCAGACTGCCTAGTCCAGTTCGACCCTGTAGATTCGCGCCGCCGTGTCGTGGAACATGGCGGCGCGTTCGCTTTCGGAGTAGCCGCCGGAGAGCCGCTTGAAGGCGTTGTACAGGACATTGTAGGAGTACGACACCTTGTCCACCGGGAAGTTGCTCTCGAACATGCTGCGCTCGGGGCCGAACTGCTCGATGCAGTAGTGCATGAACGGGGCCATGGACTCGGCAAGCTCCTCCGAACCGGCGGGCCTGGTGCGGTCGTGCCAGTCGAAACCGGTGCGGGGCATTCCGATTCCGCCGAGCTTGACGACGACGTTGGGGCACTCCGCTACGGCGGCGATGCCGCTACGCCAGGTGGCGAGGACCTCGTTGTCGTTGTTGGCGTAGGGGCCGACCCTGAGCAGGCCGCCTATGTGGTTGAGGATGATGGTGAGATCGGGCACGGCTTTGGCGAAGTCAGCGAGCTCGGGAAGCTGCGGGAAGTAGAGCCACCCTTCCAGCGACATCCCCATCCTGGCGAGGACGCGGGCGCCGGCGCGAAACTCGTCGCTCAGCAGTTGGCCCTGCTGGCGGTGGGCAGCGGTGACCTCGACTTCGGGATGAGGGTCCCACGTAACGGAGTGGCGTATGCCGCGGAATCTGTTAGGGCTGGCGGTCTGGAGTGCTTCCAGCACCGGCTCGACGCGGTCGCCGAGGTTGAGGTTGGCGTGGCCCACGATGGACGCGGCGGCGCGAGTTGGGCCGTAGACGCCGCTGGCGCTCGCGGCGGCGAGGCCCTGCACGAACTCGACCTCGCCGACGGGGCGCATCTCCTCGGGGCCGGTGGATCTGTACATGGCGCGGGCCTCTACGAACACCGTGGAGCGGACGTTGTGGCCGCTGTTCACGTCGTCGGCCAGCTCGTGGAGCAGGTAGCGCTGGTAGGGCAGCCGCTCGGTGCGAAAGTCCCAGAAGTGGTGGTGCGGGTCGCAGATGGGTAGGTCGGGTTCCAGGGTTTCCTCTTGCCTGAGGGCAAGCCAGTCGTTTCCGCCAAAGGGCATGGTGGGGCCTCCAAGAGTTCAAGGTGTTGTGGGCAAGGTTACGATTAGGAGTGGTGCAGGTCAAGGGTGGGAAGGTGGGCAAGCGCTTCAACCCTCACCCTAACCCTCTCCCAGTCTTGGGAGAGGGGACTTGAGCACCCCCATCCTAACCTTCCCCCTGCGAGGGGGAAGGGACAAGCGGTCGGTGTGCTGGCGTTTAAGTTGCCCGCCCAACATGGGCGTGCTAGAATCTGGCGGCAACCCAAACGCGGTGAATTCGCAAAAGGACTGAGTTATGGCACTTCCCGAACGGATGAAATTCGGTATCTTCATGGCGCCCTTTCACTGGAAGGGCGAGAATCCCACGCTGTCGCTGGAGCGCGACCTGGAGACGATCCAGTGGCTCGATTACCTGGGATTCGACGAGGCGTGGATTGGCGAGCACCACAGCGCGGGGTGGGAGATCATAGCGTCGCCGGAGGTCTTCATGGCGACGGCGGCGGAGCGCACGCGCAACATCAAGCTGGGGACGGGCGTGATAAGCCTGCCCTACCACAACCCGCTCATGGTGGCCAACCGGATGGTGCTGCTGGACCACCTGACGAGGGGACGCGCGATGATGGGCGTGGGACCGGGGGCGCTGTCCACGGACGCTTCAATGCTGGGCATCGACCCGGTGGAGCAGCGGCGTCGCATGGACGAAGCGATGACGGTCATCATGCGGCTGCTCCGGGAGACCGAGCCGGTGACTCACGAGTCGGAGTGGTTCAACCTCGTGGAGGCGCAGCTACACTTGCGGCCTTACACGAAGCCGCACTTCCCCATCGCGGTGGCGGCGGCGCAGTCGCCGTCCGGCATGGTGCTGGCGGGCAAGCACGGCGCGGGCGTGCTGTCGGTGAGCGTGACGCGCGACGCCGAGATTGCGTCGAACCTGTCGCAGTTCTGGAGCATCGCGGAGGAGACGGCGGAGCGGCACGGTAACGTGATGGACCGCAACGAGTGGCGGGTGGTGATGCACGTGCACCTGGCGGAGTCCAAGAAAGAGGCGATAGAGCAGGCGCGGGTGAACGCCGGACGCTACCAGTACGACTACTTCGTGAAGACGCTGGGCCACGACCTGGCGATCGAGGTGAACAACACCAGCGACCGGGACAAGATAATCGACGTGATGACCGAGCACGGCGCGTGGTGCGTGGGCACGCCGGACGACCTTATCCAGACGATTCACAAGCTGGACGAGGAGAGCGGCGGATTCGGCGGCTTCCTGATCCAGGCGACGGAGTGGGGTACGCGCGAGCAGGTACGGCACAGCTACGAGCTGGTGGCGCGCTACGTGATGCCGCACTTCCAAGGGTCGATTGCCAGCCTGGACCGCTCGCAGCAGTGGTCCGAGCACAAGAAGGTGGAGCTTGCGGAGGCGCGGAAGGCGGCGATGACGCGGGCGCGCGACGACTACGAGGCGGCGAGGACGCGGTAGGGGGGCGGATGGCGGACCACGTTGTAAGAAGAAGCAAGGCCGAGCAGCAGACGGTTTCGGATAACGCCGAGATTCGTCCTGTCGCGGTGGAGCCGCGAGAGGTGTATCGAATCTGGCTGCGTTATTCTGACGGCGAGGAAGGCGAGGTCGATCTGTCCCATCTCGTCGGCAAAGGGGTCTTCAAGGTCTGGGACGACCCGGCATACTTCAAGCGCGTGCACCTTACCGACTACGACGCAATCGCTTGGGACGATGACTTGGAACTGTGCCCGGACGCCCTTTACCTGGAACTGACGGGGAAGAGCTTGGCCGAATTGATGCCAATGTCAGTGAACCTGCTAGAGAATGCCTGAAATCTGTCGGTTTTACGGCATCGTCATCCAGATGTACTTCAATGACCACCCACCCGCACACTTCCATGCTCGGTATGGCGGTAGTCGCGCTGTATTCTCTATTGATCCGCTAGGCGTACTTCAAGGGCGGCTTCCCGCCAGAGCGCATGGCATGGTCATGGAATGGGCAAGACTCCACCAAGAAGAACTCCTACAGGCTTGGCTGCGGATTCGGAGGCAGGCGCCGGCAGGCAGGATAGCGCCACTGGACTAGCAGAGAGAAACTTAGAGAGGTTAGTTACACATGGCTAAGCTGACGGGAGGCCAGGCGCTGGCGCGCGCGCTGTACGAGGAGGGCGTGCGGGTGATATTCGGGTTGCCGGGCGTGCAACTCTACCACGCGATGGATGGGCTGTACGAGGTGCCGGAGATCCGGTTCATCACGACGCGGCACGAGCAGGCGACGACGTACATGGCGGACGGCTACGCCCGCGCGGGCGGCGGCATCGGCACGGCGCTGGTGGTGCCAGGGCCGGGTCTCCAGAACGCCTCGGCGGGCATCGGGACGGCGTACTCGGCGTCTTCGCCGATACTGGTGGTGGCCGGCCAGGTGCAGAAAGAGCTCATCGGCGTGGAGCGAGGCGTGCTACACGAGGTGCACGACCAGATGGACACCATCAGGCCGGTTACCAAGTGGAGCCAGCGCATCCTCGACGCGAAGGACGTTCCGGGAGCGGTGCACGAGGCGTTCTACCAACTCAAGACGGGGCGGCCGCGGCCGGTGGAGATCGAGATTCCGCCGGAGACGCTGGAGGAAGAGGACGAGGTCGAGATACTGGAGCCTGTGAATGCGCGGCGAGCCGCCGCGGATGCGGACAGCGTGCGAGGGGCGGCGGATGCGATAGCGGCGTCCGCGAACCCGGTGTTCTGGGTAGGCGGCGGCGCGGTGTCGTCCGGGGCGTCCGCGACGCTGCTGGCGCTGGCGGAGCACCTGCAGGCGCCGGTGGTGGCCACGAGCGAGGGCAAGGGCGCGATCTCGGACCGCCACTACCTGTCGATGGGCGGCCTTCAAATTCGCAACGATCCGTTCCAGTCCAAGCTCCAGGAGTCGGACCTGGTCATTGCGGTGGGCACGCGGCTGGCCACGCCGCAGTTCCTGACCGGCCAGAGAGTTCTCCAAATCGACATCGACGAGGAGGAGATAGGGCGCAACTACGAGAACACGCTCGGCGTCGTGGGCGACGCCCGGCTGACGCTGGAGGCGATACACGGGCTGGTGGAGGCGAGAACACCCCGGCGGGCGAGCCGGGAGGCGGAGATGGAGGCTGTCCGGGAGGAGCGGCGGGCGTCGCTGGCGAAGATGGAGCCACAGGCGTCCTACGTGCAGGCCATCCGCGACGCGATACCGGACGACGGCATATTCGTGTCCGGTATGACGCAGATAGGCTACTACAGCCGGGTCTATTATCCGGTGTACGAGCCGGGCACGTACATCACGTCGTCTTACTACGGCAACCTGGGGTTCGCGTGGCCCACCGCGCTTGGGGCCAAGGTGGCGTGCCCTGATAAGGCTGTGGTCGCGGTGTCGGGCGACGGCGGCTTTCTGTTCAACTCGCAGGAGCTTGCGACGGCGGTGCAACACAACATCAACGCGGTCGTGGTCGTGTTCAACGACAACGCCTTTGGCAACGTGCTGCGGGACCAGCAGACGCGGTTCGAGGGACGGGACATCGGCGCCAAACTGCACAACCCGGACTTCGTGCGGCTGGCGGAGGCCTACGGCGCGCGCGGGCTGCGCGTGGACGGGCCGGACGAGCTGCGACAGGCGCTGGGCGAGACGCTGGAGGCGGACGACGCGCCGACGCTCATCGAGGTTCCGGTGGGCATGATGCCGTCGCCGTTCGGTTAGTTTCCGCCGCCAACCCACGCCCCCTTTGGATTCCCGCCCCCGTTGCCACGGGGACAGGCTTTGCGGAAATGACGATGCTAATGAAATGCGGAGGAACCATGCCCAACGCACAAGCCTCTTTCGACAGTTATCTGAACATTCGCAGCGCGTATGCGCCGTCGTTCGATCCATCGGGCGAGCGGATCGCGTTCCTGATGGACGTGACGGGTGTGCCCCAGGTGTGGCTAATCGACGCCAAGGGCGGCTGGCCGCGACAACTCACGTACTTCGGCGAGCGGGTGAGCCTGGTGTCGTGGGCGCCGACCGGAAACAGGTTGCTGTTCGCGATGGACGAGGGCGGCAGCGAGCGGCACCAGCTATACCTGGTGGACCTAGATGACGGCGGCGAGGCGAGGGCGTTGACGGACTCGCCGGGGGTGATGCACATCTTCGGCGGCTGGTCGCCGGATGGGGCGTCCATCGCCTACGCCAGCAACGAGCGCCACCCGGCGCACTTCGACGTGTACGTGATGGAGGTGCCGGACGGGTCGGCGCGGATGGTCTATCAGGACGACGGCTCGAATTCGGTGGCGGCGTGGACGCGCGACGGGTCGGGGCTGGTCGTCAGCCGGGACCTTACGTCGCGGTACAACGACCTGACCTACGTCGATTTGGCGACAGGCGAGACGCGGCCGCTGTCGCCGGACGGCGGGCTGGCGTCGTATGGCTCGCTGTCGTGGGACGGCGCTGGCAAGGGGCTGTACCTGACGACGAACAAGGACCGCGAGTTCTCGGCGCTGGCGTGGATGGACGGGGCGAGCGGCGAGTTGGCGGCGCTGGCGGAGCCGCCGTGGGACGTGGAGACGGCGTCGCTGTCGCCGGACGGCGGGCGGATCGCCTACGTGGCCGACGAGGCGGGCTACAGCCGACTGTTCGTGCGCGACCTGGAGTCGCAGAGCGAGACGGCGGTTGAGGGGCTGCCGACGGGGACGCTCCAGAACCCGCGCGGGCCGGCGGCGGTGGAGTGGTCGCCGGACGGGTCGACGCTGGCGCTGACGGCGAACGGGGTGGCGACGAACGCGAACGTGTGGCTGTACGACGTGGAGTCCGGCGCGGCGCGGCAGCTGACGCACGCGGACACGGGCGGCATCGACGGCGAGTCGTTCGTTGAGCCGCAACTGGTGCAGTTCCAGACGTTCGACGGGCGGGATGTGCCGGCGTTCCTGTATGCGCCGAAGGGCGCGAAAGCGGACGGCTCGAACGCGGTGATTATGAGCGTCCACGGCGGGCCGGAGGGACAGGAGCGGCCGGCGTTCAACGCGCAGTACCAGTACTTCGTTTCGCGGGGATACTGCGTGCTTGCGCCGAACGTGCGGGGCAGCTCGGGCTACGGGCGGACGTACATCCACCTGGACGACGTGAGGAAGCGGATGGACTCGGTGCGGGACCTGGAGTCGGCGTGGAACTGGCTGCGTGACTCGGGCTGGGCGGATCCCGCGCGCGTGGCAGTGATGGGCGGCAGCTACGGCGGGTTCATGGTGCTGGCGGCGATTACGAGCTATCCCGACCTGTGGGCGGCGGCGGTGGAGCTGTACGGCATCGCCAACTTCGAGACGTTCCTTGAGAACACGAGCTCGTATCGTCGGAAGCTGCGGGAGTCCGAGTACGGCAACCTGGAGGACGACGGGGACTTTCTGCGGGAGATTTCGCCGATCCATTACGTGAACCGGATCAAGGCGCCGCTGCTGGTGCTGCACGGGGCGACGGACCCGCGTGTGCCGATAAGCGAGACGGAGCAGATAGTGGAGGCGCTGCGGGAGCAGGACAAGGTGGTGGAGTACGTGCGGTTCGAGGACGAGGGGCACGGGTTCGTGAAGCGTGGGAACCGGCTGACGACGGTATCGGCGGTGTCGGAGTTTTTCGACCGGTATCTGTAGGGGGTTTTGCACCCTCACCCTAGCCCTCTCCCTCAAGGGAGAGGGGATGACACTTGCCTCCTTGGGCTTCACCCCAATCCTGACCTTCCCCCGTTCAAGCGGGGAGGGACCTTTCACCCTCACCCTAGCCCTCTCCCTCAAGGGAGAGGGGACTGCGGGGTCGATTCCCTATCTGTCTGTCTATCTGTCTGTTAGGACGTAGGGGATGGAGAGCTCGCCGCAGATGTCGCGGAACCAGTCGATGACCTCGGGGTGGAAGGGGATGCCGTTGGCGCGGCGGTCCTCGGTGGCCTCGGCCTCGGGCTGGCCGGGGTAGAGGACGCGGTCATGGCCGGACGCGGGCGGGGTCGTCTTCAACATACGAATCCACTCGTCCATGGTGCGTTTGAACTCCTGGGTGTCCATGAACGCCTCGATGCTGTAGGCGGCGACGTAGTGGCCGAAGTTGGGGCGACCGGGGTTGGCGCCGTAGCCGCCGCCCGATAGCACGCCGCCGAGTATGTCCACGATGCAGGAGAGGCCGTAGCCCTTGTGCGAGCCTAGCTCGCGGGTGCTGCCGAGGGGCACCAGGAATGACGACGCCCTGCCCTGGTAGCCCGGAATCGGCGGGGAGACCTCGTCCATGATCGGGACGCCCTCTTCGTCGGCGACCCAGCCGGGCAGTAGGTCCGTGCCCAGCCGGCGGGCGAGGCCGAGCTTGTTGCCGGCGACGGTGCTGGTGGCGGCGTCGAACACGAACGGCGGCTCCTCATCGGCGGGGGCGGCGAGCGCGATGGGGTTGGTGCCGAGCCGGGGTTCCGCGCCGAAGGTGGGCAGCACGCCGGGCGGGCACGAGGTCATGCAGGTGCCGATCATGTCGTGCTCGAGGGCCATCATGGCGTGGTAGGAGGCCATGCCGAGATGGCGCGAGTTGCGGATGGTCACCATGCCGACGCCGACCTTGGCGGCCTTCTCGATGGCCATCTCCATGGCCTTGGGCACTACGATGATGCCGAGTCCCCTGTCGGAGTCGATGTTCGCGGTGGCGGGGGTCTCGCGGAGGACGCGCCAGTTGGGGCGGGGGTTCAGGCTTCCCTCGTTGTAGCCCTGGACGTAGGTGCGGAGCATGTTGGAGACGCCGTGGCTGTCCACGCCGCGCACGTCCGATGTGACGAGCACGTCGGCGGCGAGCGAGCAGTCCTGCTGGGGCACTCCCATCTTGCCGAATATGTCGGCGACCGTCTGACGAAGCGGCTCTTCGCGGACTCTTACGGCGTCCTCTTCCTTGACCTTGAATCGCTCGAGCACTTGCGACCTCCTTCGTCCGGCTTCGTGCGCCCGGCGCAGCGGTTGGTGTCGTGACTGACGTGGCGTATTTTATGCGCCAGCGAGAGTGGGGCGCAACTTGGTGGACACCCCCATACCAGCCTTCCCCCTGATTTCGGGATCAGGGCGGGTTGGCGGGGAGAAATGGCGCGGGCGTGGCGATGATGAACAACACGGGCAACCACAAGGGATTGCCTCTACATGCGTGTTGGCCGACTAGCCTGATACAGGCTCGCATCCTTGGCGCCACTACACATCGAAGGCGCATTTGGGCTAGCATGGGGTAGCGGTTGAAATCACATGACGTGAGGACGGTGTGAAGCAATGGAACCTGGCATAGCCACAGTCGCCGCGCTGGTCGTGGGCGGCTATCTGCTCGGATCGATCCCTGCGGCTTACCTGATTGGGCGTGCGTCGGGGGCGAACGTGTACGAGGTCGGCACACGCAATCCCGGCGCGGCCAACACGTTCCGCGAGGTGGGGCGCGCGGCCGGCGTCGCGGTGTTCGCCGCGGACGTGTTGAAGGGCGCGCTGCCGGTGATCGTGGGGCTGCTGCTGGACGCGACGCTCCCGGTTGTAGTGGCCGGCGCCGCCGCCGCGCTGTTGGGCCACTGGCTGCCGGTGTTCATGCGCTTCAGGGGCGGCGCCGGACTGGCCACGGCCATCGGTTCGGGCGTGGCGCTCATACCAATGCTTGCCCTCATCGCGGCCGTCGTAGGCGTGGCGGCGGTCGCACTGCTGCGCCGCACGGTGGAGGGCGTAGCCGTCGGCTACGTCGTGCTGGTCGTGGCTGCCTTCCTGCTCGACGCGGACTGGCAGGCGGTGGTGGCCGCGTTCGCGCTGGTGGTTGCGGTGGGCGTGCGGGCGCTGATCGTGGAAAAGCCGTGGCGGGGCAGGGGAGACGATGGCAGCTGACCGGGGGTCGGCGACGTCACCCCCATCCTAACCTTCCCCCATCAAGGGGGAAGGGACAGTTCGGAAGGCTTTCTCACAAAGCCTACCCCTGTCAGCCCATCAAGGGGGAAGGGACTTTTCGGAAGGCTCACGCCTTAAACCTACCCCTGTCAGCCCATTCAAGGGGGAAGGGACTTAGAAAAGGCCCTGCCGCGGGGCACCCGCCAGTTGCGCGAGAAGGTACTGCTGCGGGGCGCTCGCTCGTTGACGCCGCGAACGCCCCGCTAAGTCTTGTTTCAGCCCTAGTCCCGCGTTGCCGCGGTGAGTCCGGCCTCCAGGCGTTTGACCGCCTCGTCTATCTCTTCCCTCGTTACCGTCAGCGGCGGCATCAGCCTCACGGCGTTGGGGCGAAGCGGGTTGAGCAGTATGCCGGCCTCGTTGCAGGCCCCAACCACCGCGGGCGAAATGTCCGAGTCGAAGAGCACCGCCCAAAGCATCCCCATGCCGCGCACCTCGCTGATGACGCTGTGCCTGGCCTTGAGTCCGTTGAGCGCCGCGCCCAGGTACTCGCCCATCGCGGCGGCGTTGCCGGACACGTCGTTGTCTATGATGTACTTGGTGGAAGCGTAGGCGGCGGCGCAGGTGAGCGCGTTGCCGCCAAAGGTGGAGCCATGGTCGCCCGGCTCGAACGCCATCGCGTGGTCCTTGGCGAGGAACGCGCCTATCGGCACGCCGCCGCCCAGGCCCTTGGCCAGCGTCATAATGTCCGGCTCGACGTCGAAGGACTGGTAGCCGAACAGCGTGCCCAGCCGTCCCAGTCCGGTCTGCACCTCGTCGAAGATGAGCAGCAGGCCGTTCTCGTCACACCACTCGCGCACCTGCTCCAGGTAGCCGACGCTGGGGATGTTGACGCCGCCCTCGCCCTGTACCGGCTCCAGCATCACCGCGCAGGTCTCGTCGGTGGTGGCCGTCTTGAGCGCCTCGATGTCGTCGAAATCGACGTGGGTAAAGCCGGTGGGTATCGGCTCGAAAATCTGCTGGTAGTGCGGCTGGCCGGTTGCGGCCACGTTCATCATCGTCCTGCCGTGGAACGAGTTGAAGGCCGTGATGATGCCTACAGCGCCGTCGCGGTTGGCCTTGCCCCACTTGCGCGCCAGCTTGATTGCGCCCTCGTTGGCCTCGGCGCCGCTGTTGCAGATGAAAATCTTGTCCAGGCAGCTGTTGTCGACCAGGATCTGGGCGAGTTGTAGCTGGGGCAGGGTGTAGAACTGATTGGACGTCTGAAGCAGGGTGCGCGCCTGCGTCTCGATAGCCTCGGCCACCTGCGGATTCGCGTGGCCAACGTTGTTGACCGCCCAGCCGGAGGTGAAGTCCAGGTACTCCTTGTCGTCGACGTCCCAGACTCGCGTGCCCTCACCCCGCGCGATGACGACGGGCTGCCGCCGGACGACGAACATGTAGTACTGGCTCTCGAGGTCTTTCCAATCGGTTGTCATCTCAGTTTCCTCCTGCTAAGTCCTTCAGCCGGTCCAACGCCTCCTCGATGGCGGAGACATTGTCCTTAAGCTCGTCGAGTGTGGACAGCAGACTCTCTATCTGCTGTTGTAAGTCCGTGCCCGCCGCCGGGGCCGTCGCGGGCGCCTGTCCGTCGACTGGTGTGACGACGGCATCCGCCTGGAAGCCGGTAAGCGCCTCGAGCGCGTCGTTGAGCGAATCCTCCATCACCACGCGGTCGCCGGTCGCCAGGATCACGCGCTTGAGTTCCGGGAACCGAACGCCCTCGGCGCGGATGTACACCGGCTCGGCGTACAACAGGCTCTCGCCTATGGGTATCACCAGCAGGTTGCCCCTGATGCAGACCGACCCCTCGGAGCAGCGGAGCGTGAACCACGCCGATATGTCCTGGTCGTTGTCGATGCGGGCCTCCACCTGCTCCGGGCCGTCTATCTGCCTGTCCTTGGGGAAGTTGAAGGCCACCAGCTTGCCGTAGTTCTCGTGGTCGCTTCTCGCCGCGAGCCAGCCAATCAGGTTCTGGCGCTGGTTGGGAGTGTAGGGGAGAAGCAGAACGAACTCCTCACGCTCCTCGCCGGGCAGTTTCATTATCACGTAGTACGACTCCACGGGCTGGAGCTGCTCTTCCTGTCCGAACTTCTCGTTCGGAATGGCCCACAGGTCCTCGTTGTTGTAGAAGTTCTGCGGGTCTTTCATGTGGTACTTGGCGTACTTGTGGGCCTGCAGGTCGAACATGTCCTGCGGGTAGCGAACGTGCTCCGCAATCGCAGGCGGCATCTCGTTCTGCGACTTGAACAGGCCCGGGAACATGCCCCGGTAGGTTGCGATGATCGGGTCGCCGGAGTCCCACTCGTACATATTCACGTCGCCGTTGAACGCGTCCACCGTAATCTTTACGCTGTTGCGTATGTAGTTGACGCGCTCCTCTCCCGTCGTGATTGTCGGGTCGGAGTAAGGGAAGTGGTCGGTAACGGTGTAGGCGTCCTGAATCCAGTAGAGCTGCCCGTCGGCGACCACGATGTAGGGGTCGCTATCCAGCCAGAGGAACGGCGCGATAGTCTTGATACGCTCCTGCACCTGGCGGCGGTACTGCACGAGGCTCCGGCTCGTAATCTCGCCGCTTATGAGGATGTTCACGTCCGCGAACTGCCAGGCGTAGGCCATGCGGCGGAAGAACGACGACAGCTCGACGCCCCCGTCGCCGGAGTAGCTGGTGCGGATGAGGTCGCCTTCCTCGGTCTGGAAGTCCAGTTCGTCGGTGTTGGTCTTTACGATAACGTAGTCGGCGGTGTTCTCGCCGTAGTAGATGCGCGGGTTGTCCACCACCAGCTCGGGTTCCGGCGCTCCCTCTACGCCAATGGGAATCACGCCGTCGGCCGGTATGTCCTTGGCGAAGAACAGCGGCCTGCCCTCGGGCGTGAATTCCGTAACGGGACTCATCGCTATGCCGATGCCGTGGGTGTAGAAGAGGTGCCGGTTGAGCCAGGTCTGCGACTCCGGTTGCAGCTTGTCCGGCGCGACCTCGCGGGTGGCCACGAGCACCTGGCGGTACGCGCCGCCCAGGGTGTAGCGGCCCACGTCCACGCCCAGGAAGTCGTAGTAGGGTCGAATCAGCTGGATCTGCCGGTACACATCGGTCAGGGGGCGATAGTCCCACAGCCGGATGTTGTTTATGGTAAGCGAGTTCTCGGCTATCAACTCGGACGAGACCGCGCTGTCGGCCTGGTAGAACTGCTCGTCTATGTTGTCGAGCCCGTAGCCCTGCCGTGTGAACTGCAGGTTGTGGGAGATGAACTCCGACTCCCTGACGAACTCGTTTGGCGTGACGGTGAAGCGTTGTATGACCGAGGGCCATACCGCGCCCAGCACTATCGAGGCGACCACCCACAATGCGACGGCGCCCGTGAACAGTCTCATGCCCGTGAGCCAGATGTTGACCAGCAGCAGTATGCCGCTCGCCACCGCGATGATGGCCGAAATCAGCAGAGCCGGCCTGCGCGCGTTCAGGTCGGTGTAGGCCGCACCGAACACCGCGCCGTCCTCGGACAGCAGAAGCTCCCAGCGATCTATCCACAGTCCCGCGGCGATGGTGAACAGGACGAGCGCGCCCATCACCGACATGTGCACCTTGAGAGCAGGAGTTATCGAGAACCTGTCTCCGCGCAGACCGGAGCGGATGAAGTGGATAGCGAGGGCGGCCAGCGCGGACACTATCAGAATGCCCAGTATCCACCCCTGCACGAACCCGTAAACGGGCAGGGCGAAGACGTAGAACCCGAGGTCCAGGTTGTATATCGGGTCGGCTTGGCCGAAGGGTACGGACTCCAGGAACCGCAGGAAGTACTCCCACTGCGTCGCCAGGGCGGCGCCGAACATCAGGCTCAGCAGCACTCCCGCGCCGACGCTTCCCCACAACACCAACTTCCGCAGAAAGTCCACCGCGTCCTCTGGCAGAGACACGCTCACCGGCCCATCCGACTTTCGATAGGCGATGAATATGTTGACGGCCAACACGATGCCGGCAATCACCATGCCGGCGACGAACAGCCCGATTCGCGTGAACAGTATCTTGGTGTAAACGCCCCGGTATCCGAGCGACTCGTACCACAGCCAGTCGGTGTACACCGAGCGCGCGAGCGAAAACAGCGCGAAAATCGCCACTACCCCGAGGATGATGGCGCCCCACTTCAGTATGCCGCCAACCTGGATCGGTATCTGCTCCGGTTCGAACTCACTGGGGTAGCCGTTGTCGTTCTCGTAGTCCCGGTTCATAGCCTCACTAGCCTATCCTGGTTCCGGTGGCTTTGCCGTTCAGAGTCTCCATCAGCGCCCTCGTCCGGCGGCCGTCGACTATGTGGGCGACGCTGCCGCCGTTCAGCGACGTGATGCACGCCTCCAGCTTGGGTATCATGCCGCCGCCTATCACGCTGGAGCCCATCAGTCCCCGCGCCTGGCGTTCGGTCAGCCGTGGGATGACGCGCCGCGAGCTATCGTACAGGCCCTCGACGTCGGTGAGAAACACCAGACGCTCGGCCCCCAGCGCCGCCGCCACTTCGCCCGCGGCGGTGTCGGCGTTTATGTTCAGGAGCGTAGGTTGGGATGTGTCCTGGGACATGCGCACAGCTACGGGCGCGATAACGGGAATGTATCCCGCCCGGAGCGCTACGCGTATGGGATCGGGGTCAACCTCGGTTACCGTGCCCACCAGCCCCAACTCGGGGTCCTTGACGACCCCCTTGATCATGCCGCCGTCCGCGCCGCTCAACCCCATGGCCCTGCCGCCCGCCGCCGCCAGCGACGCCACCAGGTCTTTGTTTATCAGCCCGGTCAGCACCGCCACCGCGATGTCCAGGCTCTGTTCGTCCGTAACCCGCAGACCTCGCACGAATTTGGGCTTGACGCCCTGCTTCTCCATCCACTCGGAAATCACCTTGCCGCCGCCGTGCACCACCACGGCCGGGCGGCCCTCCCGCTGGAGCGCCACGAGGTCTTCGAGCGTGGTGTCGTGACTGCCCAGCGTGCTGCCGCCAATCTTGACTACTGTCGTCCCATTGGATAGAGGCTCCTCTCGTGTGGTGGCCGTCGCTGTCGTATGCTCGCCCGGTGCGCGCGCTTCGCTCTCGATCGGCCCCGCACCCTTGCTCGATTGTCCGGTGTTCACGGCTCGCGGCCTAGGTGCTGTAGGCCGAGTTGAACGTCACGTATTCCTCGGTCAGGTCGCACCCCCAGGCTCGGGCGCTGCCGTCGCCAATATCAAGCTCTACCCTGAACGCCACCTCGCTGCCGCCCATCGAGCCCACAACGGCGTCCAGGGAGTAGGGTATGGCCTTGCCCTCCTCGACAATCTGGATTTCATTGATGAACAGCTTAATCCTGGACTCGTCCATTTCGGCGCCGCTCTTGCCGAGCGCCATCATTATGCGGCCCCAGTTGGGGTCCCGCCCGTGCACGGCGGCCTTGACCAGCAGGGAGCCGGCTATCTCGCGGGCCGCCACGCGGGCGTCGGACTCGCTCGCCGCGCCGTTCACGTCGACCTCGATCAGCCGCTGCGCGCCCTCTCCGTCGCGCACAAGCTCCTTCGCAAGCTCGGTGCACACGTAGGTGAGCGCCTCCTGGAAGTCCGGTGCGCCGGCTGCGCCCGCGTCGATGGTCGGGCCGCCCGCCGCGCCGTTGGCGAACACGAGCACGGTGTCGTTCGTGCTCTGGTCGCCGTCCACGTCGATCATGTTGAAGCTCACGGAGACGGCCTCGCTCAGGGCGGCCTGCAGGAAGCCCTGTTCCACCGGGGCGTCGGTCGCGATGAAGCAAAGCATGGTGGCCATGTTGGGATGAATCATGCCCACGCCCTTTGCCGCGCCTCCCACGGTCACCGTCCGGCCGTCCAACTCCACGCTGACGGCCATGTCCTTGCGGCGCGAGTCCGTCGTCCTTATCGACTCCGCGAAATCGTGGCCGCCCTCCGCACTGAGCTTTAGGTCGCCCATGTGCTGGCGAATCAGCCCCATCGGCAACTCCACGCCGATCATGCCGGTGCTGGCGACCAACACGTCCTCGGGCTCGACGCCAACGTGTTTCGCGGCAAGCGCCACCATCTCCTCGGCGTCCATGCGACCCTGGTCTCCCACGCTACAGTTCGCGCAGCCGCTGTTGGCGACCACCGCGCGGGCGGACCCGCGCTTGGCGCGCGCGCGGCTCACCGTGACGGAGGGAGAGAGAATCCGGTTCGTGGAGAAGGTGGCCGCGAGAGATGCGTGTCGCTCCGACAGCAAGATGCCGAGGTCGAGTACGCCCTCTCCCTGCGTCTTGAGGCCGGCGTAGGTTCCGCCCGCGACGAATCCGGCCGCGGAGGTTACGCTTCCGTCTGGAATGAGTTCAATCTTCGCGGCCAAGTCTCGCTTCCCCCTGTGCTGCTAAGGTCGTGCCGACGTAAACCGCGAAAGTATAACATAGTAGCCATACACTTGCGAAAACTCCGGTGTCCGGATCAGGTCATACCGACGTGCCCGGACGTGTACCGGCCAGCGGTGCGTGAAACAGCCGGCGGTACACCGCGCCGCCCGGCCCCAGCGTGCTCTGGAAAAGGGAAACGCCATCCACTTCAAAGCCGGAATCCTCCCTCGGCCGGACGGCCTTCAAAACGCGGAGTGCGCGCGTCCTGTCATCCCTCGACGCCGAATCGCGCAGCCGGGCGAGCGTGAGGTGCGGGTTGAACGCCCGCCGCTCCCTCGCAAAGCCAAGCTCGGACAGGCAAGCGTCGACGCTTGATTGAAGCGCCGCGAGGCGGTCCAGGTCGCCCGCGACGCCGGCCCACAGCACGCGGGGCGCGCGGCCGCCCGGAAACGCGCCGACGCCGCTCAGGTACAGCGCGAACTGCGCGTGTTGGGCCGCGGCCCTCCCTACGGCGTCGCCGATTGCGCTGATGCGGTCCGAGGGCACGTCGCCCAGGAACTTCAGCGTCAGGTGTACGCCCTCGGGACGCACGGGCCTCAGTCCGCCGATTCCGGCGTCCTTCAACTCCCTCACGACACCAGCCAGCATTTCCTTCACGCTGTCCGGTAGCTCAATCGCCACGAAGGCGCGCACCGATTGGCGCGTCGCGCCCGGCTCTTCGCCCCGGGCTACTGCTGCACCGCCTGGCCGACGCCGCCGCTCGCTGCTATTGCCTCGCCCGTCACCGCCAGGGCCAGGGGTGACGCCAGGAAGGTCACGAGGTAGGCAATCTCGGTCGCGTCCACGATTTTGCGGATGGCCATGCCCTGGGCTATGCGCTCCTCGATCTCCTCGACGGACACGCCCTCTCGCTCCGCCTGCTCCGCGTGCATGGGGCCGGTGCGCTCCGTGCGTGTGGTGCCCGGGTGGACGACGTTGACGTTCACGCCGTGCGGACCGAGCTCGTTGGAGAGCGTCTTGGTCATGTGGACCAGCGCCAGATTGCGAACGCCGCTGTAGGTGCCCGCGTTTCGGGACGCCATTCCGCCGATGTTGATTATGCGTCCCCAGCCCTGCTCGCGCATGATGGGCGCCACCGCCTTGGCGCAGCGCAGGTAGCCCACCACCTTGGTGTTCAGGTCGGCGAGCAGGTCCTCGTCGCTGGCGTCGTCCAGGCCGCCGCCTACCAGCCCGCCGGGATAGGCGGCGTTGTTCACCAGAATGTCCACCCTGCCGAACTCGGACATGGTCGCGTCCACCAGCCCCCGCACCGACTGGTTGCTGGTGGTGTCGGCGGGAACGGCGACGATGCGACCCCCGGTCTCCGCCGAGAGCTCGCGGGCGGCCTCCTCTAGCAGCCCCTCGCGCCTGGCGCAGATAACCACGTTCACGCCCTCGCGCGCCAGCTCGCGCGCTATCGCCTTGCCGATGCCCACGCTGCCGCCCGTGACTATGGCGACCTTGTCGGTTAGCTGAAGGTCCATTCTCTCGCTCCTTTCGCTATTGTTCCTGAGGCGTCCCCCCATCCTAACCCCGCATCGAGTACGGGGCAGGCTCTTCCCCCTGCGAGGGGGAAGGGACTTATCGTATAGGCCCTAATACGGCAGGTTCAGCCCCGGGGTTTGCTGGACGTAGTGGCCCTGGCGGACGCCGAAGTCCTCCTGCAACTGCACCGTCAGCCCGCCGTCGACGGCCAGCGCGTGGCCCGTGATGAAGGAGGCTTCGTCCGAGCACAGGAACACTATGGCGTTGGCGACGTCCACCGGACGCCCGACCCGCCTCAAGGGGTACTGGTCTTCGAGGAAGCGCGCGCCCGACCGGTCTTCGCCGTAGCTGGCCTCTATGCGCTCCGTCACGATGTGACCGGGGCAGATGGCGTTCACGCGTATGTTCATGGGGCCAAAGTCGGTCGCCATCTGGCGAGTCATGCCTATCACGGCGGACTTGCCCGCCTCGTACACCAGCTTGCCGGGGGCCATCAGCAGGCCGTGGACGGAGGCGATGTTGACGATGCTGCCCGCGCCGGTCTTGCGCATCTCCGGCACGGCGTACTTGACGCCGAGGAAGATGGACTTGGCCAGCACCCCCATCTCGAAGTCCCACCGCTCCTCGGTCACGTCCAGCGCGCTGCCGGTGTCCGGGCCGTGCGCCGGGCTGTAGGCGTTGTTCACCAGGATGTCGAGCCTTCCCCACTGTCGCACCGCCTCCTCGATCATGCCGCGAATGTCGTCGTGGCTGCCCACGTCGGCGCGCACCACCTTCGCCTCGCCGCCTGCGTCTCGAATCCTGTCCGCGTTGGCTTCTGCCGCTTCCAGGTCGATGTCCGCAATCAGGGCCTTCGCGCCCTCCTCGGCCAGCCGCCGCGCCGCGGCCCCGCCTATACCGAGCGCGCCGCCCGTGACTATGGCCACCTGTCCCTCTAATCTTGCCATACGCTTCCTCCCCACGGCTCGCGGGACCGCGCCGCTTGAATTGAAACGTCCCCGCGCCTTAGTGTAACCTCATTGTACCTGCTGCCGGAATTGTTACAAGCGGGGCGAGGGAACCGGAACAATGACCGACGACATCATCTCCATGGACGACATGATGGCCCTGTACGAGGTGACGGACCGCTATGGCATCGACAGGGAGCAGATTAGCGTGCCGTTGGAGAAGAGCGGCGCCGGCTCGCTCGACCTTCAGCCCACCGGCGCGGTGGAGATAACCATACCCGCGGATATGCCGACTCGCGACTGGCTGCCGAGTCTGGAGCAGGACCTGAAGAGCAAGGGCTTCCTCGAAATAGAAGAAGAGGACGACGACTTCTAAGCGCGGTGGGGCCGTCAGTTGACGCTGGGCCGCCAAACGAAATGAGCACACGCCAAGGGGGAATGCACATGAGATGGAGTTCAGCCGTATCCGAGGCGACCACCCTGGCGGAAGCTGTCGAGGAGTGCGCCGCAAGCCTCAGCGAGCAGCTCGGAGGCGCGTCGCCCGACCTGGTGGTGGCGTTCGCATCGGCGCACCACGCGGAGAACTTCGCGGACGTGCCCGCCCTGGTTCGCGCGGCGCTGCCCGGCGGCGTGCTGGTGGGCTGCTCCAGCGGCGGTGTCATAGGCGCCGGCGCGGAGGTTGAACACCGACCCGGCTTCGCGATGACCGCCGCCCAGTTGCCGGGCGTGTCCATCACGCCCTTCCACGTCGAGGACGCAGTCCTGCCGGACGGCGACGCGCCGCCGCAGGACTGGGAGGCGTTGTTCCACGCCGCGTCAACCGACGACCCACAGTTCCTGCTGCTCGCCGACCCGTTCAGCGTCAGGGGCGAGTTCCTGCTGATGGGCCTGGACTACGCCTTCCCCGGCAGTGTCAAGATCGGCGGACTCGCGAGCGGCGGAAATCAGCCGGGTTCCAACGCGCTGTTCCTCGGAGACGACGTGCATCGGGGCGGCGTGGTGGGACTGGCATTCAGCGGCGACATAGTGATCGACACCGTCGTCGCGCAGGGCTGCCGGCCCATCGGCGCGCCAATGCAGATAACCCGCTGCCAGCGCAACGTGCTCATCGAGGTGGACGGACGCACGCCGTTCGAGACGCTTAAGGAGGTGTTCGTCGGCCTCAGCGACCGTGACAGGCATCTCGCCCAGCACTCGCTCTTCCTGGGCATAGTGATGGACGAGATGAACGAGTCGCCGCTGCACGGCGACTTCCTCATTCGCAACATCGTCGGCGTGGACGGCCAGCGGGGGTTCCTTGCCATCGGCGAGATGCTCAAGGAAGGCCAGATTGTGCAGTTCCACCTGCGGGACGCGGACACCTCCGCGCAGGATCTGGACGCGGTCCTGGAACGCTACCTGGATACCCACGCCGCGCACGGCGAGGCCGGGGCGCTGCTGTTCTCATGCCTCGGCAGGGGGTCGTACCTGTACGGGCGGGCCGACCACGACACCGATATGTTCCGCGAGAAGCTGGGGCCTATGCCGCTGACCGGATTCTTCTGCAACGGGGAGATCGGACAGGTCGGCGGTTCAACTTACCTGCACGGCTACACCAGCTCGTTCGGGGTGTTCCGGCCCAAGACGGTGCTGTAGTCGCCTGTGGCTCTGAGTTTACTGGAGTAGCACGCTATGCCTCTTGAAACCGACCGTATCCACTGTGGAGATGCTTTCGACCTGTTTCCACAAATCGACGATGGGTCCATAGACCTCGTAGTCTGCGACGGTCCGTATGGGGTAACGCCCAACGATTGGGATCGAATCGGCAACATCCAGGAGTACAACTTGGAGTTGATCCGCATATTTTCGGCTAAGTTGAAGGAGGGTGGAGCCCTCTACCTGTTCGGCAAACCGGATTGCATTGACTTTATTGATTACCGTCCCTACCTTACCTTACGGTCTAAGATTGTATGGTTTCAGCCAAGTCGCCTGAGTCAGGGCAAAATCAGCTATACCAACAACTACGGTATCATTTGCTATTTTATCAAAGGTGGCCGACCACGGACGTTCAATCTGGACGCCATACGGGTTGCCCAACTGGTTGAATTGGAGCATAGATTGCGTTGTGAGCGGGTGCCTTCTGTGGTTAACGGGAAGTTCGGCAAAACCAAATTTAACCCCAAAGGCAAGAACCCCGGCGACGTTTGGGGCGACATCAAGCAGTTGACCTACAAATCGAAAGAACTGGTTAGCCGCGACGCTTTGAATACTATCCAAAAGCCAGAGAAGCTGATTGAGCGGCTGGTAAAGGCCAGTTCTAACGAGAACGACTTGGTTCTTGACCCATTTGCCGGCGTTGGGACTTGTCCAGTGGTATGTCAACGATTGGGCCGACATTTCATCGGGATTGAACAAGACCCGGACTTTGTCAATGCCGCTAACGCCAGATTGCGGAATGCGAAGAGTGATACGTTAGTCTCTGAGGTGAAACTTGGCTACTCCTGAACTAGTAACACCAAAGTACGTTTCCATGAAGGGACACCCGACACTGAACGAGCGCTGGCTGCACGAGCGGTTGCAGGGCGCCCCGTCTCTGTTAGGGTTGGGGGACCTGCAGGTTCTTTCCTCGGAGCGCAGGCAGCCAAGTGGAGGGCGGCTTGACCTGCTGTTGCGTGACCCTGAGAGTTTTGATCGATATGAGGTCGAGATTCAACTAGGGAAAACGGACGAGAGTCATCTCGTGCGCACCATCGAATACTGGGACATCGAACGCCGTCGATACCCGCAATATGAACATACAGCGGTCATAGTGGCCGAGGACGTCACCAGTAGATTCCTCAACGTCATTTCACTGTTCAATCGATCTATTCCATTGATTGCAATTCAGTTGAAGGGTGTCGAAGTAAATGGAGCGTTCACACTCGTTGCCACGCGAGTTCTCGACGTGTTGCCGTTGGGCACTGACGAAGAAGAGGAAGATGAGGTTGTCGGTCGAGCTTCATGGGAACAGAAGTATTCGAGCGAGGTGCTTTCGATCCTGGACGACATGGCCAGTATGATTAAGGAAGTAGCTCCCGGAATAGAGCCGAAGTACAACAAGGGCCACATCGGGCTAGCAGCGCCAAGCGGTTTGGCCAGGAATTTCGTCTCCTTCCAGCCTCGCAAGAAGTATCTGCTAGTCAGGTTCCGCATGGCACAAGATGATGGCTTATCCTCTCAGTTGGATGACAGTGACCTCAACTACGTGGGATACGACAACAGGAGAAGGCGGTACCAGATTAGAGTTTTCCCGTCAGATTTGGAAGACGAGGAAACCCGCAATCTCATCACCGACTTAATCACCAAAGCGCATAAGGAGTACTAGCGGCTCCTCGACTACGCTCGGGACATCACTTGCATGTCGCCCACCCCTCCGTCACTCTCATGGAAGGGGGAGGCCTTCCCGCACCAGCAGCCTTTCGGCGTTGCCGCCTAACATGGCCGCTAGGTCGTCGGCGTTCGGCACGGACGCCCGCGCTTGCTCTATCAGCCGGCGCGCGCGCAGCAGCGGGTAGTCGCTGCCCAGCAGGATGCGCCGCGCGCCTGCCAAGCTCGCCACGGTCGGGAATACGTCGGGCGTGTACAGGAAGGGCGACGCCGCCGTGTCGAAATAGACGTTGGCGAGGACGTCGGCCACTTCGGGCATGAGCGCGTAGAAGGGCAGTCCGCCCCCCCAGTGGGCGCACACGATGATCACGTCAGGAAACGCGAGGATGAACCGCCAGAGCGATTCGGGCCGTGTGGCGCCCTTGCCGGGGTAGGTGTGGCCCACCGGCTCGGACGAGTGGGTGGTCACGATGAGGCTTAGATGCTCCGCCGCCGCCATCAGCGGCGCCATCGTCCGCTTGTCGCCGATGTCGTAGCCCTGCGTGTCGGGGTGCAGCTCGCCCACCCCCACCAGACCGGCGGCAGCGCAACGCTCGGCCTCCCGCGCCGCGCCCTCGCCCCAGGCGGGGTTGACGCCGCAGAATCCGTACAGTCTGCCGGGGTAGCGGCGCACCGACTCCACGATGTAGTCGTTGACCTCCCTGGCCAGACCGTGGTCGGTCCAGCCCATGCCCATGACGACGGATGCGTCCACGCCATCGGCATCCATCGCGGCGATAAGCTCGTCGGCGGTGGCCATCTTCGCCCTGGGGTCGGCGAACAGCTCGCCGAAGGTGGCGTCGCGTTCCAGGTAGCGGGCGCGGTCGTCTCGCAGCCACGCGGGAAATGCGTGGGTGTGGAAGTCGATTATCCTGGGCGTGGGCCGCTCTTCCTGTCCGCTCACCTCAGCGACGCCCCACTCGGCTCACCGGGCCAGGCGGGCATAGGCCGTGAGTCCGGCGAATGTTGCATTGTCGCCAAGCTCTTCCTCGATACGGAGCAGCCGGTTGTACTTGGCGGTGCGCTCGGAGCGGGCGGGCGCGCCCGCCTTTATCTGGCCCGCGCGGGTGGCTACGGCAAGGTCGGCTATGGTCGTGTCCTCGGTCTCGCCGGAGCGGTGGCTTATCACGACGCCCCAGCCCGCGCGCCCGGTCATCGCTATGGCCTCCAGCGTCTCCGTCAGCGTGCCTATCTGGTTGAGCTTGATGAGCACCGCGTTGGCGGCTGAGGTGTCAATGCCGCGCTGAATAAGTGCCGTGTTGGTCGTGAACAGGTCGTCTCCCACAAGCTGCACGTCGGCGCCTATCGTCGATGTCATCGCCCGCCAGCCGTCCCAATCGTTCTCGTCCATGCCATCTTCGATGCTTACCAGCGGGTATTCGCGCGACCACTCGGCGTATCTCGCTATCAGCTCGCCGGAGTCCAGCACGGCGTTCTCGCGTGCGAGGGCGTACCGCCCGCCCTCGTAGAACTCGGACGCCGCCACGTCCAGCGCGATGAAACACTGCTCGCCGGGCGTGTATCCCGCCCGCTCGATTGCCGCCAGGATTAGCTCGACGGCCTCGCGGTTGGAGGACAGCGAGGGCGCGAAACCGCCCTCGTCGCCCACGCTCGCGCCCAACCCGCGTTCGACTAGCATGGCCCGCAGCGCGTGATAGACTTCAACGCCGGCGCGCAGGGATTCGGAGTAGGTGTCGAATCCGGCGGGGACCACCAGAAACTCCTGGAAGTCGGTGGAGTTTTCGGCGTGGCGTCCGCCGTTGATGATGTTGAACATGGGGACGGGCAGGGCAGGGCCGCCGCCGGTGTCCAGGTGGGCGTACAGCGGCACGCCGCGGCTGCGGGCCGCAGCGCGGGCCACGGCCAGCGACACGCCCAGGATGGCGTTCGCGCCGAGCGCGCTCTTGTTGGGAGTGCCGTCCAGGGCTACCAGGGCGGTGTCCAGCGCCTGCTGGTCGAGCGCGGCCATGCCGACCACGCGCTCGGCTATAGGCCCGCGCACGTTGGCGACCGCGCGCAGCACGCCGCGCCCGCCGTACCTGTCCGGGTCGCCGTCGCGCAGCTCGTGGGCCTCGTTGGCCCCGGTGCTCGCGCCGGACGGCACGAGCGCGCGCCCTCGCGCGCCGTCGCTCAGTGTGACTTCCACCTCGACGGTGGGATGCGCGCGCGAGTCCAGGACTTCGCGCGCCCTGATTTGCGATATGGTAGTCATACGGACGCTCCCAAGGCTATCTCATCGTAAAGCGGCCAAGCAGGTAGAAGAAGAGGCGTTCGGGCATGAGCCGCGCGCCAAGCCCGCCGAGCCGAGCCTCCGGGCTGACGGGGTAGCGGAACGCGGGCCGCCGCGAGCGGATTATCTTGTGAATCACCTTCGCCACCTTCACCGGATCGGCGGCGCGCGCGTGCATAGCCAGGCTGCGCTCACGGTATCGCCGCACGTAGGGAGAGAAGGGCGAGCCTTCGTCGTCCGCTTGCGCCGCCGTCACCTGGTTGGCGATAAAGTCCGTCTTGAACAGGCCGGGTTCCACCACGGCCACGCGCACGCCAAAGGGCCAAAGCTCGGTCCGCAGCGATTCGCTCAGTCCCTCCAGCGCGAACTTGCTCGCCACGTATGCGCCGTTGAAGGGCGTTCCGAGCCTGCCCAGCACCGAGCTTATATTGACGATGGTTCCGCTGCGCCGCTCCAGCATCTCCGGCAGCACGGCCCTGATCATCCGATGCACTGCGAACACGTTGGTCTCGAACTGCGCCGCCAGTTCGTCGGATGACAGGCTGCCGACCGGCCCCCAAAGGCCGTAGCCGGCGTTGTTCACAAGCGCGCCTATCGGCCCGTGTCGTTCGGCCAGTTCGGGCATGGCCCGTTCCACATCGGCGTCGCAATTCACGTCCAGTTCCGCGCCGTACACGGGCAGCCCCCTGCGCCGCGCGTCGTCCAGTAGCCCGGCCAGTCTGGGCAGCGCGCGGCTTGTGCCGACGACGTGGAAGCCCCGCTCGGCAAGGTACAGCGCGGACACGCGTCCTATGCCCGACGACGCGCCCGTTATGAGCACCGCGCCATGTTCCTCGCTAGACATGGACTCTCCTTAAAGCCTATCCTTTCGGCGCCATTATAGAGCACACCGACACATAGCGGCCCGCTAGCGTGTCGCCTGCGCGTCCGCGGGTTCGCGGAAGCGGCTTGGGTACAGCACCGCCGAGATTACGCCCACGCCCGTCAGCAGCGTGAGCACCAGCAGCCCGGTTTGCAGCGAGCCGGTGTACTCGGCCACCGCGCCGACCACCACCGGCCCGGCGGCGAATCCCAGCCCGGTGACGGTGTGGATAAGTGCCGAGACCACAACCACCTCCCGCGGCCCGATGTTCGGGAACTCGAACGGCAGCAGCTCGATGGCCGGCGACGCCACCCACACCAACCCCAACCCCGTGATGAGCGCCATCAGCGCGAGAGGGTAGGGGGTGACAGTGATCGCCACGCCCAGCGCCACGTTAAACGCGGCAGGCACGGTGAGGAGCAGCTTGCGATTGGGCACGTGCCGCGAAATCCAGCCCGCGGACAGCGCGAACGGCACCAGGCTGTAATACAGGAACGCGAGCAGCGGCCCTCCGAGCGTAAGCGAGATTCCCTTGTCCTCCAGCAGCAGCGTGGGAAGGAACGTCACCATCGCCGTCCAGGTCGCCGCCAGAAAGAACATCGTGATGCCGATGAGCCACGCCTGCGGATAGGCGCGAATGGCGCCGATGGGACTGCGCTGGGGCGCTCGCAACCGCACCTGGAAGTCCCGCACCGGCGCGTACTTCTCTCTGGCTACCACTAGCCACGCCACCAGTTGCGCCGCCATCAGCCCGCCCTGTATGAAGTACGCCGTGCGCCAGCTCCCGACCGCGCCTATCAGCACCGCGCTCAGGCTGACGGACACCGCAAGCAACAGGCTGTGCTGCGAGAGGCCGACGGCATTGATGTTGGCGTAATCGCGGCGGGCGGCCCACTGCTGCAACAACATGGTCTGGGCCGGAACGGATATGAGGTTGGACACCACCAGCAGGAGCCTCGCCGCGAACAGCGTGATGAAGTTGACGGCCAGTCCCTGTAAGAAGACGAACGGCATCACGAGCGAAATCGACGCCAGCGTCAGGGGCACCGGGCGGAACCGCGAGAAGAGGGCGCCGAACGGAAGCGTCAGCGCGGCAGTCGCCACCCACCAGACAGCCTGGAGCAGTCCGGCCTGGAGCGGCGTCAGGCCGAGGTCGTCGGTGATGAAGGGCAGGAATATGCCGAACGCGAACGAGTTTACGATTATGCTGCTGCGCCGGAATCTCGACAGCAGGATGACGGCCCAACCGCGCGGCGGCGTGCGCCTGGGCTGGTCGTCGCAGGGCGCGGCGTCGTCCATTCGGGGCCGCTAAACGACCCGGAGCGCTTCGCCGTCCTCGGTCAACTCGGTTCCGAACCGCTCCGACAGCCGCGCCAGGTGGTCTATCGCCTGCCGCTCCTGGTCGACGGTGCGAAAGACGCTGCGGCGGTTGTCGTGGTCGTCCTCGGAGACGGGCACGCACCTGACGGAGGCTATCTCGCCGTCCCGGACGTCGGCCTTGACCGCCAGTCCGACCCAGTCGCCGGCCATGTGCTCCCAGCCGAAGTGGAAGTTGCCCAGGCTGTAGAACACGGCCTTGCCCTTGTACACCTCTATCGGCTGGATGACGTGGGGACCGTGGCCCATCACCAAGTCCGCCCCCGCGTCGATCGCGGCGTGGGCGATGTCCACCTGGTACTGCTGCGTGTCGTCGCTGCCCGATATGCCCCAGTGGTGCGACGTGACCAGCACGTCGACGCGCTCCCGCAGCGCACCCACGTTCTCCTGGAAGGCCGCAAGGTAGTCCGCGTCCGGCCAGGTGAGCGTCGTGGCCGGGCCGCCCGGCATCTCGCCGGTGCGCGGGTTCGGCAGGTAGGCCGTGTGCGCCTTGATGGTGGCGACGCCGACAGCGGCCTCGTGGGGCAGCGGGGCGTCGGGCAGCCCGGCGCCGGAGTCGTACTGCTTCTCGAACGGGCCTAACCTTTTTCCGCTGCGGGCGTCGCTCGCCTGGTGGCCGATCGGCCAGAAGACCGACGTGTACTGAAGAAAGCCGTAGCGCGTTCCGCCGCGCTCCAGCACCACCGGCCTGCGCGCCGAGGTCAGGTCGTGGCCCGCGCCGGTGTGAGGCACGCCCAGCTCGTCCAGTACCGCCAGCGACTCCAGTATGGCCTCGCGCCCGAACGTCACGTTGTTGGCGCACCCCACGGCGTCGAACCCGCCCAGCCTGAGAGCGGGCGCGCCGGCCGCCCCGGCGTTGCGCCAGCCGGCCTTGCTCATGTAGTGGTACGGGTCCACCGCGTCTGACAGGCAGCCCTCCAGGTTGCCGAACACCACATCCTCGGTCTGAAGGGTGTCGGATACAAGCGCAAAGGGCTTGGCGGGGTCGGTGACGTTGGTGAGGTTGATGTCTCCGGTGAGCAGCATGGCGTCGCCTCGAATCAGAGTTGGTCGAAAGCTAGCACCGCTGGGAAGGGGATGTCAAATCCGGGGCTGTAGGGTAACTGTTCAGTCTTGATGAGATGCGCACTCTCAACCCTAACCCTAACCCTCTCCCAGTCTTGGGAGAAGGGACTAAGATTCTACCCCAGGTCGGCTGCGCGGTGGCGCGGCTCCACCAGCGCCGCGTGCACCCGCTCGGCGTACTTGTCGCGCAGGCGCGTGGTGTCCTCCGGCGATCCGGTACGTCCGGCGACAGTGGCGCACGCGGCGTCCAGCACCAGCTCGGCCAGCAACGCCTGGCCCTGCCCGGACGGCACACCGCGCCGCGCGGCGGTCGCCAGGTAGGGCGCGACCGCCGGATGGCCGGTGTTCACCTCAATGGCTGATGCCCGCGCGTCGTAGCGGACGCGGCCGCCGTCCGCGCCCGCGTCGGCCAGCACGATGCGCTCGAACACCGGCGCGAGCGCACCCGCCTCCGCTTTCGCCATCTCGTTGATCGCCTCCACCGCCCGCGCCAGCCTGTCGCCGGCGGCCTCCGCGTCGCGTGCGCTTCGCAGGGACACCGCCTGCCGCGCGATGTTTCTGACCAGCGGCTCGAGCCGCTCGTCCAGCGTGAGCCGCAGCTCCCGCGCGACCTCGTGGTCCCACATCAGCCCGTGCCGCGTGGCCTGCACGATGGGTTCGTTGTCCCGCATCAGCTTGTTGAGGTGGGGACACTCCAGCCTGCCGAACAGGGAGCGGGCGTCGGGGTCGGCGTCGAACATGCCCAGCGTGTTGTCCAGTATCGCGTTGCCGTCCGTAATCAGGATGCCGGACTCTGCGTAAGGTCCGGACTGGCGCGGTGTTGTGAGGGGCTGCTCGGCCTCGTACACGATGACGCGATAGGGGATGTCCAGTCGGCGCAGCAGCAGGGAGTTGTCCAACACGAGCCTGCCCCTGGGAAACTCGTAGCGAAGCCGCTTGCGTCGGATGACCTCGCCGTCCCGCGATACCTCGCTCAGGTAGATGTGCCTCTCCGGGTTGCTCAGGATGCCGCGCAGCATGAAGTGAAACGGAATCTGGCGTTCGAGATTCCGGTAAGTGGGCGGCAGGACGTCGGGGCGGTTGACGTGTATGCGCACCGTGGTGCCGCCCTGTTCGGGCGCGCCGTCGTCCGCGCGCGGCGTCTCGGTCGGGTGCTGGGCCTCGTAGTAGGGCTGTCCGCCGCGTATGCCAAGCCACGCGCGGTGCACCGAGCCGTTCACGACCGAGACCACCTCGCCGTCGCCGAGCGCGAGTATGCCGTCCTTCAGGCCGCGCCCGAAGTAGCCGCGGTCCGCGCCGGTGCTGGTGGCGGAAGTGTAGCTGCCCAGCGCCAGGTCCATGCGCGAGCCGTCCATGCCGACGGCCCGGTCGCTGATGATTAGGTAGGACGCGGGACCGTCCTCGCAGACGCTGATTTCGATGGTGCAGGCCTCGCGGCCCGACTCCGGCGACAGCTTGTTGTAGGCGTCGTCGCAGTTGGTGATGAGCTCGACCAGGGCGCGTATGGGGTCGCCCTGGATGGCGTTGTCGGCGAAGGTTATCTGGTGAAGCTGGAACAGCCCGCCGGAGGCCGACTGCTGTTCGCCGAAACGGTTGGAGTAGGTTAGCGGCCTGGAGACTCGAAATGCCAATCCTTGTTCCTCGGCGGCCGGGGCCTAGTGCTCCATCACGTCGCCGCCGTCCATGTTGATGGACTGGCCGTGTATCCAGGACGCCGCCTCGGTACACAGGTAGGTGATGAACGCGCCGACTTCCTGGTCGGTGCCGTAGCGCCCAACCGCCGTGCGCGCCGCGCCCCGCTCCCACGCCTCGCCGCGCCCGATGTCGTCCACGCGGGAGGTGTCGACGCCGCCGGGGCACACG
>CAXXGY010000003.1:0-253418 GCA_963667445.2 Dehalococcoidia bacterium
TAGAAGTGGGGATGCGAGAAGCAGATGGCCTGCACGCCGCCGAGGGCGTTCAGCCGCTCGACGGTGTCGTCGTCGAGGTAGCTTATGCAGTCGTACAACACGTTGCCGCCGGGTGTTTGCACGAGCAGCGCCCGCTGGCCGATGGAGAAGGAGGGCGTGATGCCGATGCCGGTCAGGTTCGGTTCCTCCTCCCTGGCCTCGTTGCGATAGCCGGACTCCCTCATCTCGGCCATGGTGGTCCAGCGCTGGCCGTCCCAGCCGACGTATTGCCGGGGGTCCTCGCAGATGGGGCAGCGTTCGGGCGGCCGCTCGCTCTCGGTGTACTCGACTCCGCAGGTGACGCAGATGTAGTTACGCATGGCTCCTCCGTTTTCGTGGGGGCGAACTTGCGGTGTTCACCTCCATCCCCGTATCGAGTACGGGGCAGGCTCTAACCTTCCCCCCTGCGAGGGCTGACAGGGGTATGTTTTGAGAATAACAGCGTTGCGCTGGCGACGTCACCCCCATCCTAACCTTCCCCCATCAAGGGGGAAGGGACTTTTCGGAAGGCTTACGCCTCAAACATACCCCTGTCAGCCCTGCGAGGGGGAAGGGACAATTGGGCGGCAAGGGAGGCCCCCTCACCCTAACCCTCTCCCACGCGGGGGAGAGGGGAGTTTTGCGGAACTGACAAACCCGGCCCGTCCGTAGTATCATAGCCCGCGTTGCAGGCCGCGCGCGACCCTGTACGCCCGCGTGAACAGGAGGGACGATATGCCCAAAGGCGCCGTCAAACCGAGCACCATAGGCGAGTTGCGGAGCAGCGGTTATACCGTACAGACCGTGAAGCAGGAGGTCCGCAAGAACCTCATTCGCAAGATCGAGAAGGCGGACGACCTGTTTCCGGGGATAGTGGGCTTCGACGAGAGCGTGATTCCGCAGCTGGAGAACGCAGTGCTCGCGGGCCAGGACATAATCCTGCTCGGCGAGCGGGGCCAGGCGAAGTCGCGGCTCATCCGCCGCCTGGTGTCGCTGCTGGACGACGAGATTCCGGTGATGGCGGGCTGCGAGCTGAACTGCGACCCGTTCGCTCCCATCTGCACGGCCTGCAAGCAGAGCATCGAGGAGCACGGCGACGGCGCGGCCATACAGTGGATGGCGCGCGACAAACGCTACTCCGAGAAGCTGGCGACGCCGGACATCTCGGTGGCCGACCTGATAGGCGAGATCGATCCTATCAAGGTCGCCGAGGGGCGCTACCTGTCCGATGAGCTGACCATCCACTACGGGCTGATTCCGCGCACCAACCGGGGCATCTTCTGCATAAACGAGCTGCCCGACCTGTCCGAGCGCATCCAGGTGAGCCTGTTCAACCTGATGGAGGAGCGTGACGTCCAGATAAAGGGCTACCGCATCATGCTGCCGCTGGACGTGATGCTGGTGTCCAGCGCGAACCCGGAGGACTACACCAACCGCGGCCGGATAGTTACGCCGCTGAAGGACCGGTTCGGGGCGCAGATACGCACGCACTATCCCAGGTCGCTCGACCAGGAGATCGAGATAGTGGAGCAGGAGTATGTGCGCTTCCCTGACACCGACGAGCGGGTTTCGGTGCCGTCTTACATGAAGGAGATAGTGGCCGAGATAACGTCGCTCGCGCGGCGCAGCCCGGAGGTCAACCAGCGCTCCGGCGTGAGCCTGCGCGTGTCCATCGCCAACTACGAGACAATGGTGGGCAACGCGTTCAAGCGCAGCCTGCAGGAGCGGGGAGTCGACCTCGCCCAGGGTGAGCGACCTTCCCGCCATAGTCGCCTCCACCACCGGCAAGATCGAGTTGGAGAGCGTGGAAGAGGGCAGGGAGTTCAAGGTGGTCGAAGACCTCATCAAGAAAGGCGTCACCAACGTCTTCCGCCGGTACTACAGCCCGGCGGAGTTCGACGAGGTTCTGGAGCGGTTCGAAGAGGGGTACGAGGTGCGCACCGGCAGCGACCTGCCGTCCGCGGCATACGGGGACGTGGCGGAGTCGCTCGGCAACATCGGGGAGCTGATACAGCGCATCGAGCCGTCCGACGACCCTTCGGCGGTAGCATCCGCCATCGAGTTCCTGCTGGAGGGGCTGCACCTCAACCGCAAGCTCAACCGCGACCAGGTGTCCGGGCAGTTTCTTTACAGGGGTTGACGGCACGTGCGCTCTCTCAACCCTCACCCCCGTATCGGGTACGGGGCAGGCTCTAACCCTCTCCCAGTCTTGGGAGAGGGGACTTAACTGTGATACTCCACAGGATGAACGCATGACACAGACCGCGCGAAGAAGCAACGTCCCGAAGGCATACGACCCGCAGGCCGTGGAGCGCCGCATCTATGACAAGTGGCTCGACAGCGGCCACTTCACGCCGGAGATCGACCGCGACAAAGAGCCATTCGTCATCATCATGCCGCCGCCGAATGTGACCGGCGAGCTGCACATGGGCCACGCTCTCACCACCGCGCTGGAAGACCTGATGATCCGCTGGCACAGGATGAAGGGCGATCCGGCGCTGTACCTGCCCGGCTCCGACCACGCGGGCATCGCCACGCAGGTGGTGGTCGAGCGGGCGCTGGCGTCCGACGGCATCACGCGGCACGACCTGGGCAGGCAGAAGTTCGTGGAGCGGGTGTGGCAGTGGGTGGACCAGTACGGCGACCAGATCTACCAGCAGCTCAGGCGGCTGGGCGCGTCGTGCGACTGGACGCGCACGGCGTTCACGCTGGACGCCGGCCCGGCGAGGGCGGTGCGCAAGACGTTCGTGAGCCTGTACAAGAAGGGGCTGATATACCGGGGCGAGCGCATCACCAACTGGTGCCCGCGCTGCCGCACCGCGCTGTCCGACCTGGAGGTCAAGCACCGGGAGGAGGACGGGCGGCTGTACGACATCCGTTACGACCTGGAGGGCGGCGGCTCGGTTACTATCGCCACCACGCGGCCGGAGACGCTGCTGGGCGACACCGCCGTGGCGGTCAACCCGGAGGACGACCGCGCGAGCCACCTGGTGGGGCGCACGGCGGTGCTGCCCGTGCTGGGGCGACGCCTGCCCGTCGTGGCTGACGAGGCGGTGGAACTGGGCTTCGGCACCGGCGCGCTCAAGGTGACGCCCGGCCACGACCCCAACGACTTCGAGATAGGCGCGCGCCACGACCTGCCGACGGTCAACATCATGAACCTGGACGGCACGCTGAACGAGAACGCCGGCCCCTACGAGGGACAGGACCGCATGGTGGCGCGGGACAACATCCTCGTCCAGCTACAGGACGAGGGCCAACTGGTGGGCAGCGAGCCGCATCGCCACTCGGTGGGCCACTGCGACCGGTGCGACGAGATTGTCGAGCCGATAATCAGCCGCCAGTGGTACGTCCGCATGGAGCCGTTGGCAAAACCCGCGCGAGACCGCGTGGCCGACGGCTCGATCAGGATCGTCCCGGAGCGGTTCACGCGGGTGTACTACAACTGGATGGACAACATCCGGGACTGGTGCATCAGCCGCCAGCTCTGGTGGGGCCATCGAATTCCGGTGTGGTACTGCGGCGGATGCGAGGCGGTGATAGTGGAGGAAGAGGACCCCGCCGCGTGCCCGGACTGCGGCTCGGCCGACCTGGAGCGGGACCCCGACGTGCTGGACACCTGGTTCAGCTCCGGCCTGTGGCCGCACTCCACTCTGGGGTGGCCCGACGAGACAGAGGACCTGGACTACTTCTATCCCGGCAGCGTGCTGGAGACGGGCTACGACATCCTGTTCTTCTGGGTTGCCCGCATGATAGTGCTGGGCATCGAGAACATGGGGGACGTGCCGTTCCGCACAGTCTATCTGCACGGCCTGGTGGTCGATCCCGAGGGCCTGAAGATGAGCAAGTCCAGGGGCAACGTGGTGGACCCTCTGGAGCTCATCGACATGTACGGCGCGGACGCGCTGCGCTTCGCGCTCACGACCGGCAACTCGCCGGGCAACGACATGCGGCTGAACCAGGGCAAGCTGGAGGCGAGCCGCAACTTCGCCAACAAGCTGTGGAACGCCGCGCGCTTCGCCATGCAGAACCTGGAGGACGCAGACGGACTGGAGAACTGGTACGACCCCAGGCCGTCCCACCGCCACGACCGCTGGATTATCAGCAGGCTGAACCGCACGTCGGAGCAGGTGGAGAGGTTCATGGGCGAGTACAACTTCGGCGAGGCCCAGCGCGCCATCCACGACTTCATGTGGCACGAGTTCGCGGACTGGTACATCGAGCTGGCCAAGATACGGCTGCGCTCGGACGAGGAGGACGGTGAGTCGCCGCTGTCGACGCTCGCGTATGTGCTGGAGCGCATACTGCGGCTGCTGCACCCGTTCCTGCCGTTCGTCACAGAGGAGCTGTGGCAGATGCTTACGCGGATGCTGCCGGACGAGCCGGGCCGTCCCGACATGCTCATCGCCGCGGCCTACCCGGGGGCAGACGCGGCCCGCTTCGACGCGGACGCCGAGGCCGAGATGGGCGCCGTCATCGACATCGTGCGCGCCGTGCGGAACCTGCGGGCGGAGTTCAAGATTCAGCCGAGCCAGCGCGTTGCCGCGACGGTGGAGGCCGGGCCGCTGGAGGACGCGCTGTCGCGGGAGTCCGGCGCTATCGCCGCGCTGGGCCGTATCGAGCCGCTGGGCGTGTCGCGGGAGTCGGGCGGAGACGAGCCGGACACCGTGTCGCTGGTGCTGGAGCGCGCCACGGTCAGGGTGCCGCTGGGCGGGCTGATCGACGTCGGACAAGAGCGCGAGAGGCTGTCCGAGGAGCAGCGGCAGCTCGACGGGCAGATGGCCAAGCTGTCCAATCTGCTCGCCAACGAGAACTTCCTGTCGCGCGCCCCGGAAGAGGTGGTCGAGAGGGAGCGCGAGCGCAGGCGCACGATAGAGGAGCGCCAGGTGAGGGTGGCCGACATCCTGGAGAAGCTTGCCACGGCCTGACGCCGCCTATTGCTGAGCTTCCTGCGAAACACCGTGCCTTCACTCAGCCGCGACGGCTGGATGGTGTTCGGCGCAACCGCCGTCAGGGGAATCGACTACAGCTTTCTGAGCGTGTTCCTGGGCGTGTATCTGAGCGTGCTGGAGTTCAGCGCGTTCCAGGCGGGCGTGGTGTTCAGCGGCATAATGGCCGGCGGCGCGGTCTCCAACGTGGTGGCGAGTTGGAAGGGGGACAGGATAGGGCGGCGGCGGTTGCTGATAGTGATGACGCTGCTGATGTCTCTGGGCGGCGCGCTGTTCGCCTTCACGACCAACGAATGGCAGCTTGCGGCAATCGGCCTGTTCGCCATGACCACCACCACCGGCGGCGACCGCACCGCGTTCGTGTCGATGGACTCCGCGATTCTGGCGCAGTCCGCTTCCGAACGCGAGCGCACCATGGTCTTCAGCCTGTACAACCTCGTCAGCATCGTGACGAAGACCGGCGGCGCGCTGCTCATAGCGGTGCCGGAACTGTTGCAGTCCACGCTGGGCATGGAAGAGCTCGCGTCGTACCGGGCGATGTTCTTCGGCTACGCCGTCGTGGCCGTGGGGGGCCTGGCCTTCTACGGCGCGCTGACTCCCCAGGCGGAGGTGCGGGCGGTCGCGAGGAGCGCGTCTCCGCCCAACGAGGGAGGCATGAGCGCGCGCGGGGCCATCATCCGCATCGCGGCACTCTTCTCCATCGACTCGCTCGGCGGCGGCTTCTACGTCAAGAGTTTCATCGCATACTGGTTCGCGACCAAGTTCGGACTCGGCCTCAACTCGATCACCGCGGTGTTCTTCCTGGGCCAGCTTGCCAACGTCGTCTCGGTGCTGCTCGCCGCCCCGTGCGCCAGGCGAATCGGGCTGGTGAACACGATGGTGTTCACCCAGGTGCTCGCCAACGCGCTTGTCATCGCTCTCGCGCTGTCCGGCAACGTGCTGCTGGCGGTGGCGTTCTACGTGGCCAGGGAGCTTTTGAACGAGATGGACGTGCCGACGCGGCAGTCGTACACGATGGCGATAGTGCCGCCGGAGAGTCGGATGGCGATGGCGGGCGTGACGAACCTGGGCCGAAACGTGACGCAGGCTGTCAGCCCCACCATCGGCGGCGCGGTTGCGGGCGTTACGACGTTGGGCGCGCCGTTCCTCATCGGCAGCTTCTTCAAGCTGGTGTACAACTTCGCGCTGTACCTGCAGTTCCGCTCGATCACGGCGATCGGCCCCGGAAGAGCTGCTGCGTTCGGCTGCCGCAGGCGAGGAGGGGCAAGGGCGGTAGAGGGGCGGGATCTCCCCTACAGCCCGCGCAGTTCCAGCGTTTCGACGTCGCCCGTGTCCAGGTCGGCGACGCGTATGGCGTGGTTGTTGGTGTCGGCGACGTAGAGCTTGCCCGCCGCCGCGCTCACGCCCGCCGGCTCATAGAACTCGGCCTCGCGCGCTGGGCCGTCCCTGTGGCCTGTGCTGCCGCTGCCCAGCATGGTGGTGCAGCCCCGCGTGGCGGGATAGACGCGCTTTATCTTGTTGTTGTAGCTGTCGGTGATGTAGAGCACGCCGTCGGCGGCGTCGATGCCGATGGGGTGCTGGAGTCGCACCGCGTCGCCCATGCCGTCGGCGTCGCCGAAGGTGAACAGGCCCTGGCCCACGACGGTCTGGACGCGGCCAGCGGTGTCCAGGTCGGCGGAGCGTATGGCGCTGGTCTCGCTGTCGGTGAAGTACAGCTTGTTGCCGATGGCCGCTATTCCGCTGGGCTGGGCAAGCTGGGCCGATGCCAGCGGGCCGTCCACGATGTTCTCACGGCCCGACCCGGCGTGGGGCAGGACTTCGCCGGTGTCCAGGCGCATCCGCCATAGCTGGTGGAATCCGGCCATGGCGATATAGAGGACGCCGTCGCGCAGCTCGAGGTCCCAGGGGGAGTTCAGCGCCGTGGACATCCCGTCGCCGCCCGCGTGGAAGCGCATCGCCTGCTCTCCAACGCCCGCTATCGTGTCGACGCGCCCGGAATCGAGCGCCACCCTGCGTATCGAGTGGTTCTTGGTGTCGGCGACGTACAGGACGTCGCCGTCGAGCGCCATGCCCTGGGGGTCGTCGAACTGGGCCTCGTGCGCCGCGCCGTCGGCGAGGCCGCGCTCGCCGCTGCCGATGACCTGCGTCACCTCGCCGTCCAGCGTCGTCACCACCACGCGGTTGTGGTTGGAGTCCGCTATGAACAGGCGGCCGGAAGCTGCGTCGGCCAGCACCTTGCCGGGGAAGGAGAGGGGACGCTCCCACTCCGTCTCGCGCTCCAGCTTGAAGGTCATGGGCGTGCGGTCCATCAGCCCTTCGCGGTCGAATTCGCTCACCATCTCGGCGATGATGTTGTCGAACGGGCCGAGCGCGATTTCGCCTTCGTGCTTGCCTATGACCTTGCCGCGCGGGTCTATGAACATGAGCGTGGGCCACGCGCGAACGGCGTAGGTCTGCCAGATTACGAAGTCGGAGTCGTTGGCGACCGGGTGCTCTATCTCGTAGCGCAGGATGGCCTTGCGCACGTTCTCGGTGTCCTTCTCGGCGGTGAACTTGGCGGAGTGGACGCCCACCACGACCAGCTCGTTCCGGTACTTCTCTTCCAGTTTCCGCAACTGCGGAAATACGTGCATACAGTTGACTCAACAGTATGTCCAGAAGTCCAGGATGACTATCTTTCCGCGCAGGTCCTCAAGCGACAGGGGCCGCTCGGTGTTCAGCCAGTCCATCCCCTTCGGGAAGTCGGGGGCGTTCACTGTGCCCGCGTAGCTCTGTGTCCTCATGGCAATTCCATCCTTTCGGCACGTCTGTGGCGTCGTTCCGGCTACAGGCCAACCGGCCACTGCTCGCGCGAGTAGGCCATGGACCAAAACATGTGCTCGTAGCGCGAACTGGCCAGGAACGCCTCGCGCATGGCCGCTCTTACGGCGGGGCCGCCCTCGGCGCCGAACCGGTCCACCAGCTCGCGCCAGGCCGCCGTGCTCTCCTCAAGGATACCAGAGGAGTAGGCCTCGACCCAATGGCCATAGACGGGATGGGGCGACGGCTGGAGCTGCTGGCCTATCTCGTGGTAGCTCCAGGGGCAGGGGAGTATGGCCGCGGCTGCCTCGCCTACGCCGCCCATGGCGGCGGCGGTGAGCATGTGGTTGACGTAGGCGAGGTTGGTGGGCGACTGGTCCGCGGCCTCGGCCTCCTCCTCGGTCACACCCAGCAGCTCGAACATGCGGGAGTGCAGGGGACGCTCCACGGGCGTGGTGACGCGCCGCGCGAGCTGGCGGATGGCCTCGGTGTCCGGGGCCTTGGACAGCGCGATAGAGACCACCCTGCCGAACCCCTCCATGTAGTGGTAGTCCTGGATCACGTAGTACCGGAAGCTCTCGACGGGCAGGGTGCCTCTCTGTATCTCCAGCAGGAAGGGGTGCTCCATGATGTCGCCCCAGATGGAAGCGGCCTCCTGCCGCAGCTCGGATGAGAAACTGGTGGCCATTTCTTACTCCTCAGTCGCCAATTGGCATATTGTGATATTCGCAGGCTCGGCGGCATACCGCCATTAGAATATCCTCTGTGACTTTTGTGGGGAAACCGTCGCATAGCGCGATATGCGGATTGCGGTGTCGGCGCCCGGTCCACGCGCGAACTTGTGATTTCGGGTCGGGAATCGGTGGCGTCCCTGGCAGGATTCGAACCCGCGACCCGCTGCTTAGAAGGCAGCCGCTCTGTCCAACTGAGCTACAGGGACAACCCGGAACAGCATAAAGTGTAGCACAAAGGCCCCCCGTGAGTTCCGATTCGAGGCGCGCTGCCGATGCGGATGGGGTAGGGCAGGATCCTCCACTCGCCATCTCGGTGCGAAACGGCTACGCCCGCCTCGACGTGCTGACGCGATAGACCGAGAGCCCGCCGGCCCATAGCCGCCTTACGCGGATGATTTCCACGCCGTCCAGCTCGGCCAGGGTGGTGAAGTGGCGTTGCAGCGCGTTGCCGATGGGCCGGCTCAGAAGGCCGACTCCGACCATGGCGGCGATGGCGACCGGCAGCCGGACGATGCGGCGGCCGCGCGCCAGGATCGCCCTGGCGACGAGGCTGCCCAGCAGCGCGGCGGTGGCGATGTTGGTGCCGCAGTGCGGCGAGATAGCGAGCTCCTCGCGGCCGGCCTTGAGCGCGGCGAGCGCCTGCCGCGAGGCGGCCTGGACCTCTTCGAGTGAGGCCCGGCCGAAGATGAGGAACCCGCCGGGCGTGGAGTAGCCGCCCAGTGGGGTAGGGGAGCCGGCCCGGAGGAGCGTGGTGACGGTGGCGTGCTCCAGGGCGTGGTTTCGTCGGACGCTGTCCAGAATGTTCGATGCCAACACTTCCTCCTCGCGCTCGGTAGGCGACGGCGGTCGTTTTGACGGCGCGCACCGCTTATCATACCCCACCGGCGACCGGCCCGCCTAATCGCGGCGTCCGTGGCGCCTGCGGCGCTTGCATCGCCCGCCGTCGGACGTCGTGGGACCATGCGGGCGTCGAGCGGGGTAGGGGAGAGGTCGCCGGGTCGCGCCCGTCGCTGGGTCACACGCGACCCGGACCATCACTCGAAGCGGCCCCTCCGGGCCTCCATTGGCGGCAGCCTGGAGTAGGCCGCCGCGGTCATTCTAGGGCTTCATACGCTGTACATTATTAACTTACACGCTAAAACAACGTGTCATTTATAATTGTTAGCTACGGCATCGCGCTGTCCGGGCCGAGAACCGATGCCTGGGCCACCCGCGGGGCCGGTGACCTCTGGGCTAGCCAGACAAACTCTGACAGTCTTAGAATTGCGTCAGAAATGTTTTGACTAGGCATTGACATTCGCTTAATGGTGGGTTTAGCATTAGTGCACAGTCAAGCGTGAGCGGTGTTTCAGAAGTAGATCACCGGTTGGCAGGAAGAGGGTCGATACGGCAGGGACTCTGTACAGCGTTAAGGAGGGTGACGTGACGACCAAGAAGACGAAGAAGATGCTGGCAGTCGAGTCGAAGTTCGACCAGCCGCTGGAGAAGATGCTCCCGGGGATGGTGACGGAGATGGGCCTGACGGCAACCGCCGACCACCTGGGAGTGAGCAAGGCCACGCTCGGCTACTGGCTGCTCAAGCTCGGCATCAGCGTTCAGAGGATCGCGCTCGCGCCGGGGGACACCATCAAGGTGACGCGCGTGAAGTAGGGAGGACAGGGCTGTCAAAGGGCTGGCGCGGGCGGGATTCGCCTGAGAAAGACAACGGCGCCGCACACCGGTCGAGTCCGGTATGCGGCGCCGATTTGCGTGGCGCGCGGTAACAGCGGACTAGCGGCGGCTGCCGATGGCCTCCCGCGCCTCCTGCTCGCGGTAGCGGTCGATGATGGCGCGGCGCTTGTCGTGGCGCCGGCGTCCCCTCGCCAGGGCCAGCTCCACCTTGGCCAGGTGCCGCTTCAGGTAGATGCGCAGCGGCACCAGCGTGAACCCCTTTTCGGACACGTCTCTGCTCAGCCGCCGGATCTGGTCCTTGTGCAGCAGCAGCTTGCGCGTGCGCATCGGTTCGTGGTTGGCGGAGTTGCCCGCGTCGTAGGGCGAGATGTGGAGGTTGTGCAGCCAGAGCTCGCCGCCTTCCGGCCGGGCGTAGGCGTCGCCGATGTTGGCGCGGTTGGCGCGCAAGGACTTGATCTCGGTGCCGGTCAGCACGATGCCCGCCTCGACCGTGTCGAGGATGTCGTAGTCGCGCCGTGCCCTTCTGTTGGTGGTTATCGTCCTGTACTGGCTCATGGTCGGCCCCGCTGGGCTACTCGCCCCGTTCCTCCAGGATGGATTCCATGACCTCTCTCGCCTTCTCCAGCTGCGTGGCCTCCGCGGTCTGGCGGTCCCTGGACGTGACCTCGAAGTCCGGCGTGATGCCCTGATTCTCGATCAGGAGACCTTCCGGCGTGTACCAGCGCGCGAACGTTATTATGAGGCCTCCGCCGTTGCTGAGGCGGCGCAGTATGTTTACGCTGCCCTTGCCATAGGTAGTCGCTCCCACTATCTGCGCCCTTCCGTGGTCCTGGAGCGCCCCGGCCAGAATCTCGGTTGCGCTGGCGCTGAATTCGTTCGTGAGGATGACCAGCGGAATCTCCGCGGCTATACCGCCAGGCTGCACGTGGAAGTTGGTGCGCTTGCCGCTGGAGTCTATCTCGTAGGTTACCAGCGCGCCATCGGGGAGCCGGTTGGAGTCCAGGAACAGGTTGACCACGTCGATTACGGAGCTGAGCAGGCCGCCGGGATTGTCCCGCAAGTCGAGTATGACGCCCTTAGCGCCGCTGGACATAACTTGGAGCAGCATGGCGCCGAGGTCGTCGGACGTGTCCGCGAAGAACTCCGTGACCCTGATGTGGGCTATCCTGTCGCCCGGCTCGCTGCGGAGCAGCACGCTTTCCAGGGGAATGATGCCCCTGATTATCTCGATGGCGACGGGGTCGATGGCGCCCAGGTGGCGCACCAGGATGGTGACCTTGGTGCCGCGCTGGCCCCTGATCTTGTTCACCGCGCCCATCAGGCTCATGCCCTCGACGCTGACCCCGTCGATCTCCAGGATGATGTCGCCGGGCCGGACGCCCGCGGCCTCTGCGGGGCTGCCCGCTATGGGGGCGACCACGACCAGGTTGCCGTCCAGCCTCATCGACACGCTCGCGCCGATGCCCTCGAACTCGCCTTGAAGGTCCTGGCTCTGAATGTCGAACTCTTCGGGCGCGACGTAGTGGGTGTGGGGGTCGCCCAGGGTTTCGATAACCCCCCGGATGGCCTCCTCGGTCGCCTCGGCGGGGTCCAGGTTCTCACGGTCGATGTGCTCTCGCGCGAGTAGTGCCCAGGCTTCCCAGACGGCCAGCAGCTCCTCGGGCACCTCGGAAGGCGCGTTCAATGGCTCGTCAAGCTGTACGACCTCCGGGGCGGTCGGCTGGTCGCTCCCGGAGGTCGGGGGCGCAGTAGGGGAGAGCGCCGGCTCGGGAGTGGCCGTAGCATCGCCGCCGCACGCCACGAGGATGGCCAACGCCCAGGCGACGGCGACTGCGGCCGCCCAACGGAGCCCTTGCGGTCTGTGGTTCAAGTCATTCACCTGCGAAAAGGTTGTTCAGTACATCATAGCACGGCGGCGGCATACCGGGCATTTGGGCCAGCGCGAGAGCGCCGGCGGCGAGCGTGAGGCCGGCTGAAATGTGGGCGTGCGCCGTCGGGCGCGCGCCATAGACATATCAACCGTCGGGAGCTTTCCCGACGCTTCAGCGCGTGACTTCGACTTCCTGACGTCCGAACCGGCGACGCCGACCCGATTTCTGCGCCTGCAATACGGCATAGACAATTGAAGCGAGTCTGAAATAGCTTTACTTGCGGCCTGGCGTCTGCTACTATTTCTGAAATCTGAAATATGTGAAATATGGCTGAAATACTGCTCGCAGCGTGCGTGAAATGACACAGAGAACGTCCGGCAGAGAGGCCCCAGGCCCCAGGCGCAAACGGCTGCTCATAAGGCGTCCGTACCCGACCCACAGCCTCCAGGACACACTGGCCGCGGCGGAGGCCATACGCGCGGCGAACGGAGGCCAGCCGCTGGCCCCCGACCGGCTCGCGGCGGCTATGGGCACCACGCGGGGCAGCAGCGCGTTCCGGATGAAGCTGACGTCGTCCGTGAAGTACGGGCTGACCGAGGGTGGCGTGAACGACGAAGTTATCAGCCTGACGCCGCTGGGCGAGGCCGCGGTCTCTCCCAGGTCCGATGGGGAACGCCGGGGCGCGCTGCTGGATGCCGCCTGCAACCCGGACGTGTTCAGTGGGTTCTACGAGGGTCTGGACGGCCAGCCCCTTCCCAGGGACGACTACTCCCGCAACGTGCTGGAGCGGGAGTGGGGCATCGACCCCTCGATTTCCGCGGAGTGCATAGAGCTAATCAGGACGAATGGCCAGTTCGTCGGTATCCTGACCGCGGACTCGTCGGGCGCCCTCAGCGTGGATCTGAGCGGGGCCGCGGCGGCGGCAACTGAGCCTCAGGCCGCTGTCGAAGCGCCGGCGCCCGCCGGCAGGGAAGGGGAGTCCCCGGCCGCGCTCGGAATGACAGGAGTGGAGCCGGAGCGGGAGGCCGAGCCGTCGCCTCCCGGAAGGGTGTACTTGGGCTACCAGGTAGAAACCGAGGTCGTGGAGTTCGTCAAGGACCTTCTACAGGAGTTCGGCATTCCCTATAGCTCGGTCGACGAGGAGCCGGACAGCACGCAGCCGGTGTCGCCGAGGGTCTCGGAGGCCATGAAGTCCTGCAACTCCGCCATACTGGTGTTGACGACGAGTCCACCCGGACAGGGACCGGACCGGATGATGTTCCACGTCGGCGCCGCGTCCGCCCTCTACAGCAAGAAGGTCGTGGTGCTGTGCGAAAACGATACGCAGGCCTACAGCCCGTTCGCGGGTCTCGAGACCATCGACTACAGCCGGGACCGCCCCGAGGACGTTGGGCTGGCGCTGCTGATGTCGCTGAGGGACGCGGGGATCATAAGGGTGGTCACGTAGCCGGTGAGGGCGCGCTACTGGCGGCGCAGGGTCGGCAGAAACAGCAGCCCGAACACCGCCAGCATCACGAGGACGGCCCCGTTCGCACCGAGCGCGAAGGCGATGGAAGTCGAAGAGGCGAGCGCGCCTATCTGCAGGCTTCCAAGCGGCCCCGTGCCTGTCGCCACAACCCACGCACCCGCCGCGCGGCCCCTCAGCTCGGACGGCACGATGGTCAGCATCATGCTCTGCGAGTACACGTCCAGCAGCGACGCCATGCCGCACACCACGACTATGGCGCCCAGCGCGAGCCAGAAGTTGCCGATAAACGCCAGCAGCACCACGCCGAGGCCGAACACGAGAATGGTGGCCATGTAGCTCAGACCCCGGCGGCTCTGTACTCCTATGGCGGCCAACGCCACAACCGCGAGAACTCCTCCCAGCGAACGCGCGGCGCTCATGTAGCCCAGCTCCTGGGCGCCGACGCCCAGCACGTCCCGCGCGAGGCTGGGATACAGTGAGAAGTGGGAGAACCCCGCGAATTCTATGATCATGCTTGTGGTCGCGAGCGTCAGCAGCAGCCGGTTGCGCCGCAGCTCCGTGCCGAGGCGGGCCACGTTGCCCACCACCTCGCCAAGCACGCCGGCGAGTCCGGCTGCCCTCGTGTGGTTGGGCCTGCCGACGCTGGCATCGGCGTCCTCGGCGCGATGCACGCCGCGGGTGAATGCGAGTACACCCGCCGTTGCAAGGTAGGTTGAGGCCATTGTGAAGTAGGCGTAGTCCGCGCCAAGGCGCTCCAGCACGATTCCCAGCAGAAACGAGCCAACGAAGCCGCCGCCCCTGGTTCCGATGTTCAGGAAGGCGAGGCCGTTCAGCAGATTCGGAAGGCCCACGACGTCCGAAACATAGCTCTGTTGCAGCGTCATCTTCAGCGGCGGCATCGAGCCGCCGACCGCCGCCAGGACGAACAGGTGCCACGGCTCGAGCAGCTCGAAGTGGTACAGTGCGCCCGTGACGGCCGCCGTGGCCGCGAGCGGGCCGTTTACCAGGATCAACACCGCCCGGCGGTCCACGATGTCCGCCAGCGCGCCGGCGACCGCGCCGAAGAGGAAGGCCGGGGCCATTCGTATGCCGAGCACGGCGCCGACCATAAACGGCGAGTCGGTCAGCTCCAGCATGAGCCACCCGACAACGAGGTGCTCGCCCAGGAAACCGACGCCGTCGGAAACGCCCGCCATCGTGAGCAGCCGCATGTCGCGGTAGACCAGCGCGGGCGCGCGGACTATTCGAAAGCGGGAGAGATTCTGAGGGAGGGTCATCTGTGGAGGTAGGGTCCAACTATCGGGCACGGCCAAAATGGTCACTACACATTATGTAAAGCGGGCATACGGGCTGGCCGTAGCTGTAGTTTACATAACAATTATAGTGCGAACATCGCGCCATGGCCCCTCCGCGTCCCTTCGGACTCCCCTACCGCGTCCCTGGGCCGGTCAGGCGCGCGATCCCACGGCAGGCGCTACGGCTGGCCCAGGACAGACGCGGCGGCCGGCGTCTCGGCCCGCGCCAGCACGTCGTCGATTTCGGACAGCAGCCGCGGCGCGCCCTCGCCTGTCAGCGCCGACGCGAAGACCACGCGGTCGCCCTCGTCCACCAGAGCGCCGAGCAACTCCGACCTGGGGGATTTGCCGGCAAGTTCCGGCAGCCGGTCGAAATCGACGGGTTCCACGCCCGCGCCGTTCTCGCCGTCCGGCGTATCGTCGTCGGCGCCGAGCAGGTCGATCTTGTTCAGGACCAGAATCTGCGGACGCTCGGACAGTCCCATGTCCTCGAGAATTCCCGTCACCACGTGGGCCTGCTCCGCCGCGCTGGGCCGGGTGATGTCCAGCACGTGGATGATGAGCGTCGATTCCTCGATCTCCTCGAGCGTGGCCCTGAACGCCGCCACCAGCGAGGTGGGCAGCTTCTGGATGAACCCCACGGTGTCGGACACCAGAACCGTGCGGCCCGAGGGCAGACGCACTTTTCGCGTAACGGGGTCGAGCGTGGAGAAGAGCCGGTCCTCGGCCAGCACGCCCGCGCCGGTGAGGTTGTTCAGCAGCGTGCTCTTGCCCGCGTTGGTGTACCCCACCAGCGACGCTACGGGCATTCGCATCTCGCGGCGGCGGGCGCGGTATCCGCGGCGGTGGCGCCTCACGTCGTCCAGGCTGCGCTTGAGGCGCTGGATGCGGTCCCGCACCAGCCTGCGGTCGGTCTCTATCTGGGTCTCGCCGGGGCCGCGCGTGCCGATGCCGCCGCCCAGACGCTCCAGGTGCGACCACTGGCCGGCGAGACGTGGCAACAGGTACTCGTGCTGCGCAAGCTCCACCTGCAAGCGGCCCTCCCTGGTGCGCGCCCGCTGCGCGAACACGTCCAGTATGAGCGCGGTGCGGTCTATGACTTTGCGCTCTCCCTCGCCGCCCAGGGCGTTTTCGAGGTTGCGCTGCTGCGTGGGCGTAAGCTCGTCGTCGCAGATGACGGTGCCGATGTCGCGGTACTGCACCAGTTCGCGGAGCTCTTGCAGCTTGCCCTTGCCCACGTAGGTGTTGGCGGGCTTGGCCAGCCGCTGCTTCATTCTGCCGATGACGTGCGCGCCGGCGCTCACGGCCAGGTCGCCGAGCTCGTCCAGGGATTCCTCCAGCGGCCAGAGCGGCTTCTGGCGGGACTTGGGCCGCACGCCCACCAGCAGCGCGCGTTCGCGCCGCCTCCTCGTTTCGACGGTCCTGGCTCGCCCTGAGCCTGTCGAACGGGTCGGTATGGCCTAGCTCCCTTCGTGCGGGGGCAGCTTCCAGTCGGCCAGCCGCTGGAGGCCCCGCTCCATGTCCTCGTCGTCTATGGTCAGCGTCAGCCGGATGTACCCCTCGCCGTAGGCGCCGTAGCCGTTGCCCGGCGTGACGACGATGTCGCACTGCTCGAGCAGCGACTCGGTTATCTGCGCGGACGTGTAGCCGTGCGGGATGCGCGCCCACACGTATAGGCCCGCCTTGGGCGGGTCGACGTGCAGCCCGATGCCGCGCAGCGTCTCCATCACGCGGTCCCTGCGCCGCTGGTAGATTGCGTTCCGCTCGTCGATTGCGTCCAGCGGGTCCTTGAGGGCCTCGATGCCCATGTACTGGATGGCCTGGGGCACGCCCGAATCGAGGTTGGACTTCACGACCATCAGCGCGTCGATCATGTCGGCGTTGCCGGCGGCGACGCCGAGGCGCCAGCCCGTCATGTTGTAGCTCTTTGACAGCGAGTGAAACTCCATGCCCACTTCCATCGCTCCCGGCGTTTGCAGGAAGCTGGAGGGCTTGTAGCCGTCGAACGCGACCTCGGTGTAGGAGGCGTCGTGCAGCACGGCTATGTCGTGCCGGGCCGCGAACTCCACCACCTGCTCGAAGTAGTCGGACTCGGCTATCGCCCCGGTCGGGTTGTTCGGATAGTTGAGCCACATCACCTTGGCCGCCCGGGCCACGTCCTCGGGTATGGCCTCCAGGTCTGGGAGCCAGCCGTTCTCCTCCAGCAGCGGCATCCAGTGGCACTCGCCGCCCGCGAACCAGGTGCCCACCGAGTACACGGGATAGCCGGGATCGGGTACCAGCGCGACGTCCCCCGGGTCCAGGAAGCACAGCGCCGCGTGGCCTATGCCCTCCTTCGCCCCGATGAGGGACAGCACCTCCTTGTCGGAGTCGAGCGAGATGCCGAAGCGCCGCTGGTACCAGTCGGCGGCCGCCTGCCGGAACTCGGGCAGGCCGTCGGACTCGGGGTAGCGGTGGTTCGGCGCGTCCAGGGCCGTCTCGCGCAGCCGCTCGACGACATGGGGAGGCGTCGGTATGTCCGGGTCGCCTATGCCGAAGCTGATGACCTCGATACCCTGCTCCTTCTTCGCGGCGATCCTGCGGCTGATCTCGACGAACAGGTACGGCGGTATCTTGTCTAAACGTCTGGCGAGCTTCACTGGCAGCCTCCGGTGGTGGTTCAGTTAGTCGGTTTGTCAGTCTGTCAGTTGGTTAGTTGGTCGGTTTGTCAGTTGGTTAGTTTCTCCGCGAATCCGCGTGACTGATTGACTGACTCACTGACAAACTGATTAACTGACCAACTTCTAATCGGGCCAGGTGCCCTCGTACACCTTGGCGACGGGGCCGTTGAGTATTACTTCGCCGTGTCCGGGCCAGCGCACGCTCAACTCGCCGCCGGGCAACGCCACGGTCACATCGTCGCAGGTGAGACCGCGCAGCCGCGCCGCCACGGCGATGGCGCAGGCGCCGGTGCCGCAGGCCTGGGTGAGGCCCGACCCCCGCTCCCAGACGCGCGCTGTGATGGTCGCCTCGTCGAGCACGTTCGCAATCTCGAAGTTCACCCGGTTGGGGAAGATGGGGTCGTGCTCCACGAGCGGCCCTATCTCGTGCAGCGGGAAGTCGTCCACCGGCTCGTCTATGAACGCGACGGCGTGCGGGTTGCCCATCGACACGAAGGTGAGGTCGAACGTGCGCCCTCCCACTGTGAGCGGGTGGCGCAGGACCGGGCCGGGGCCGGGCGCGAGCACCGGCACGTCCGCCGGCTCCAGTATCGGGCTGCCCATGCTCACGCTGGCGCGGGTCAGCTCGCCGTCGTCCCATCCGGGCGAGACTTCGAGCACCCCGGCGAGCGTCTCGACGGTGATGGGCGACCTGTCGGCGGATACCGCGCCGTTGTCTATGGCGAAGCGCACGAAGCACCGGATGCCGTTGCCGCACATCTCGCCCTGCGAGCCGTCGGCGTTGAACATAGACATACGCACGTCGGCGTCGTTGGCGCCCTGTAGCACGATGACGCCGTCGGATCCCACGCCCAGGTGCCGGTCGCTCATGGCGACGGACAGCGCGGGCCAGTCGCGCTCGCCGGCCCTTCCGTCTACGAACACGTAGTCGTTGCCGGCGCCGTGCATCTTGGTGAACTTCATGCGGTGCCTCTCGGTGGATTGTCGGTGAACCATTCTAACACAGAAATGCCGTGCCATCGGAGTAACCGAAAGCTAACCAAGACGTAAAGCGTACAAGCGCGAACTTTTAGGCGAAATTCAGGTCGAGCAGAGGCCGTTAAACCACTCCTCGGCGTATCGGAGCGCGTCGGCTCGCCCCGTCTCTGCGTCGAACCAGCGTATGCGCGCGTCGGCCGGCTTGAACCAGGCGCGCTGTCGCCTGGCGAACCGGCGCGTGCCGCGCTTCACGGCGTCGGCCGCCTCGCCGAGCGAAAGCCGGCCGCGCAGGTGGTCGGCGATCTCGCGGTAGCCCAGGCTCGACATCGAGGGCAGGTCCGGCCCGTAGCCCGAATCGATCAGTCCCCTCACCTCGTCGACCCACCCGGCGGCGAGCATGGCGTCCACCCGGTCGTCGATGCGCCGGCGCAGGGCCTCAGCGTCCATCGCCAGCCCCAGAATGGCGACGCTGTAGGGCGGTGGTGTGCGGCGAGCGGGCCGCGTCGTGACGTCCGGCGCGGCCAGCGCCACTTCGAGCGCGCGGACGACCCGCCTGGGGTTGCGGGCGTCCACGCGGGCGGCGGCGTCCGGCGCGCGCTGGGCGAGCTCGCGGTGGAGCACCGCGACGCCCTCCGACTCCAGGCGTTCCGCCAGCTCCGCGCGGAGCAGCGGATCGGGCGCGACCGGGGCCGGATTCCACCCCTCCAGCAGCGCCCAGACGTACTGTCCGGTGCCTCCGGCGACGATTGGCAGCCCGGAATTCCTGTTTACGTTTTGGATAGCTTTCCTAGACTCGTACAAGAACTGCCCCAGGCTGTACTCGTCGTCGGGGTTCGCTACGTCGATAAGGTGGTGGCGGACCGCCGCGAGGTGTTCCGGCGGCGGCTTGGCGGTGCCGATGTCCATGCGGCGGTACACCTGCCGGCTGTCCGTGCTCACTATCTCGCCCCCGAGACGCTTGGCCAGGCACATGGCGAGGCCGCTCTTGCCGACGGCGGTCTGGCCGACCACGGCGATGACGGGTGTTTTCTCGTGTGGGGTGGACATGGTGGCAATCTGGCGTTCGCGGGTGCGGCGTGGCTTAGAGTCTATCCGACGATCCGTCCATCACCCCCATCCTAACCTTCCCCCTGCGAGGGGGAAGGGACAGTTTGGTGTGCGGCGTCAGGCGTGGCGTGCGGCGAGCCGCGCTATCTCCGCGAATGCCTCGGCGTCCAGGCTCGCGCCGCCGACGAGCGCGCCGTTGACGTCCGGCTGGCGCGCGTAGTCCTCGGCGTTGCCGGCGTTGACGCTGCCGCCGTACAGCAGCGGAACCTCCCCGGCCGCGTCTGCGCCGTAGCGCGCCGCCAGGGCCGCGCGAATGGTCGCCATCATGGACTGCGCCGCGTCCGGGGTGGCCGCCCTACCCGTCCCTATCGCCCACACCGGCTCGTATGCGACGACCAGCGCCGATGCGTCGTCCACGCCTTCAAGGCCAAGCGCGACCTGCCGCTCGACTACCGCTTCCGCTTCTCCGCCCTCGCGCTGCTCGAGACGCTCGCCCACGCACAGGATGGGCCGCAGGTCGGCGACCAGCGCGGCGCGCACCTTGCGGTTGACGAACTCGTCCGTCTCGCCGAAAAGCTCGCGCCGCTCGGAGTGGCCCAGGATGACGTACTCGCACAGGCCCCGCAGCATATCGGGCGACACCTCGCCGGTGAACGCGCCGGAGCTTTCGGGGTGCATGTTCTGCGCGCCCAGCGCGACGGACGTGCCGCGCAGCGCCTCGCCGACAGCGTCCAGGTGCACGAACGGCGGGCACACCAGCGACGTGACGCCGCTCTCGGCGTCCAGGGCGTCGCGCATCCGCTCCACGAGCGAGACGGCCTCCTGGCGGGTGGTGTTCATCTTCCAGTTTCCGGCGATGATGGTGGTAGGCAAGGTGGGACTCCTAGCGGGCGTTCGTTTTCGCGTCGCCGTCCAGTATAGGCGATTTTGCCCGAAGGCGGTTATGCTGCGTGCTGTAGCCTCCGAGCTTCGTCGCGCAACCCGGAAATTCTGTTTGCCACCTGCCCTACCCGGCCGAGCACTTCATCAAGCGAACCTTCCAGGTCGAGCGTTGCGACCTCAAGCCGCTTCCCGGAGTTGCGCACCGTGTAGTTCGCCGCATTCGCCTCGTCGCCCGCCGCGTACACAAGCAGGCCGCCCGGCAGGTCCAGAGCGGTGACGTATGCCAGCAGCTGGTACAGGTCGGCGTTGGGGACGCCAGCGGGCCTGATGAGCTTGTACTTGGCGTCGCCGACGAATGTACACTTATCGCCCTCCCACCAGGTAAGGTCCGGGTAGAGTCTCACGCGGTTTCGTTCGGCAAGATAAATCCGGCGGTTGCCCTTGAGTTGGCTATCGGAACAGAACACGTTGGCCGAGACACCTAGCGCATCTCTCAGCGCGACGGTGACGAAGTCCTGGAACAGGGTGTTCATGTCCATCAGGAAGCCCGTGGCCCGCACCTGGCCGCGCCGCGCCTCGAACGCGCTGTGCTCCAGTATGAGACGGGACAGCCCCACCACGCCGCGATAGTGGTCGTTCAGCCTGTCGAACGTGACTTTGGGCACGTCCGTCCGACCGTACTCCACGAGCGACACGTTCTCCAGCATCGCCGCGGTCCAGCTCAGGCCCCGGCGGGCCTGCGACGAGCGCAGGCGCATCTCGCCCAGCCGCGCGACCGCCGCCTTCACGAGCCGGTTCTCACGGATGTCGTCCGTGAACTCGTCGTAGCGCACTTCCACGGGCATGGCGATGCCGAACCTGCGCCGAATCTGCTCGTCGAACCGGATGCGGCCCCGCACCGCGTACAGCGCCTCCTCCTCTGTGCGGTAGCCGTGCAACAGTCCCCGCGAGAACGCTCTGCGGGCCGCGGCGGCGAGCGCGAGCGCCAGCGTGTCGGGCAGCGCTTCATCACGCCGGAAGTCAAACATCTCCGAGCGTTGCCTGAACACGCCGATGGCGTAGCAGGCCAACGACAGGAGCTGCGGTATGCCTATCTTGGGCCGTATCAGCACAGACAGGTCGCCAATCTCGACGGCGCCGACGGTGGAGCCGGGCCTGAGAGTGTACAAGCCGTCCCCGTCCTCGGCGTCCTCGATGGTCAACGAGAGTTCCGTGCCCCGCAACGCCCTGCGTTCGTCGGCCGAGAACTCGTAGGCTTGGCTCCGCTCGTACTCCCTGAGGTCAACCTCACGCATCAGTGGGGTCGTTATCTTCGCTGTCCGGGTCTTCGCCGCCTTCCTCGGACTGGGCAGACGAAGAAGATTGCCGCTTGAGCCGCTCCAGGTCGAACTCCTCAGCAACCTGCTCACCCCCGAACCGCCGTTCCTCCACATACGGTAGGACGCTGTGCTTCCACACGCGCTCAACCATGTCGTCGTCGAGGCCGTCCTTCATAAAGTAGCTCGGCCCGATGGCGGCGTGCCGGTCGTCCCGGAGAAGCTCGTTCGCGCTCTCGACCACGTCGGTGACCCACTCCATGCCGGGATGTTTCGCTACCAGCCACCGGCGCAGCACGCCCCTGACTGGCTCGACGTCCGGGTGGAACTCCACGAAATAGAAGCGCCGGCGTAGCGCCAGGTCTATGAGCGCGATGGAGCGGTCGGCGGTGTTCATCGTCCCGATGATGTAAAGATTGTCGGGAAGCGAGAAGTCGTCCTCGCCGTCACGCTGGTATTGGAGGGTGATTGCGTGGTTGCGGTACTCCAGCAGGAAGTAGAGTTCACCGAACACCTTGGCGATGCTGCCACGGTTTATCTCGTCGATGATGATGAAGTGCTTCCGGTCCGGATCATCCTCCGCTCGTTTGGCGGCGCGCACCAGTGGCCCGTCCTTCAACACGAACCCCGCCTGCCCGTCGTCCGACAGCGTGGGCCGAAAGCCCCGCACGAAGTCCTCGTAGGCATACGACGGATGAAACTGCACGAGGGTCACGCGGTCCTCCGACCCGGCGAGAAATTCGGCCAACGCTTGCGCCACGTATGTCTTGCCGGTGCCCGGCGGCCCCTGGAATATGACCTGCTTCTTGTCCTCGAGGAGGTCGGCGATTTCTTCCAGGAAGTTAGCGGGTTCAGTGAGGAAGAGCTGGGCGGCGAGGGTGGCGAGGTCAACAGGGGGATTCTCCACAATTTCCCCCTCTGGCACAGGCGGTTCCTGTTCGCCGTTTTCGGATTCCATGCCCTGAATTTGCCAGACTATCGACTGGGCATCGAGGCGGTGGCGAACAGGAATTCCACGAGCTCGAGCTTCTAGCGTGAGCCTGTCAAGGAATCCGAGGGCGTGTTCGTACAGCGCGGCCTCGTCCGCGTCCCTCGCTCGTGGCGGGTAGCCGGTACGTTTGTAAGCATCGTCGAACAGGGTGATCCTGAAAGGCGGAAACTGCTCGACGTCCAACCCCATGAGCAGTTGAGAGATGACGTTCGTGCGGGTTCCGGCGCCACGAGTCACGTCTCTAGGGAACAGGTCGCTGAAAGATTGGATACGCTCGGAGACGGAAGAGTCGTCCCGTGTCCACAGCACTTGCAGAGCTCGCCGCGCCTCGTTGGGAGATCTGTCTATCCACCTACAGAAGTTGTCCTGTTGTGTGAAGTGGATGATGTTGCCGGAGACACCACTCTTTACCGATTCGGCCCAGTCGTCGGCACCGTCTAGTACGTCCTCTCGCGCCGCCGCGAGCTTTTGGGCGATGTGGTATTTGTAGCCTAGCTCTTGCCCCCAAAGTTGACCCGTTTCCAGATACTTCGAGGCCAGACGTATGTACTCGTCCCAAGGGTTGGACGTAAACGAGTTCCACCGCGGGGCGGGAATCGACGTGTCCCACCAGCTTTTCAAATCCTCATCATAGAAGTCGAAGTCTCTTCCCAGACCGTCCTCGAGGCCATGACGGACTTGCTCCAGCTTGCGATCCACGTCGGACGTCTCTTCAGTAATGAAGTGATCAAAGGCTTTTGTTGCGGCAATGTCCAGTTTATGTCGCCCAGAGACGATTCCCTCAAAGGTGTCGGGATAAACGAGATGGAGCAGGGCGTGTCGTTGGCTCCTAGGTGTCGTCTGACTGTCTTGGAGCAGAACGCTACGCAGTCCCCTCCTCATCACGAGTCTCTTGAATGCCCACGGGTCGCTAAGCAGGCTTACGAGACCGCTGGATTCCAGTTGCTCCTTCCACCGCTCTACGAATTCTATGAGAAACCCAACATGATATGGACGGAACCGGTTGAACGCTTGAGAGGCGGATATGCCAGGAGAGAGAGCGCCTACGAGGTCGGGAGGAATGCCGATGTCTTCACCTGACCACCCAAGTACCTCCTTCAGTCGGTCTTCTTTAGCATTACCTCTCAAGGTCGTTCGATGAACGATGAGGAAGTGGACGTACAGCACTTCAGCCATGAGTTGATAGGCCGCGGGTGGGCTGCCTTCCAACTGCTGGCGCAGCTTGTCGTAGAAGCTACCCTCGCCTACGTCTGGGCGATCCAGAAATCGCTCTCGCAGCTCGCCAAGCAACTCCGATGTCCAGATGCGCGCGCCCGGCGTAAACAGCGAGTCATCTTTACGCAGAGCGGCGTCAACCCACTTCTGAGCGGCGGCGTACACGTTCTCAGACCCCGGGCCCGTTCTTCTGGCTGACAGGGGTTTATCCTTTAACTTCCGTTGGCGCGGGCGTTCCGTCGAGCCTCCGCCCGCTGGATGTCGGCCTCGGAGACGCCGGCGTCCCGTAGCGCCTGAATCATCGCCGCGCGCTCTTCCTCGCGGCCTTCCTCACGGCCTTCCTCGCGGCCTTCGATGCGGCCCTCCGCGCGGCCTTCCCTGCGGCCTTCCTCGCGGCCCTTGTCTCTTGCCTCTCGTAGTTTTTGCAATGCCATGACCATGTTCCACACCACTCCTTGGCGGTGTTGCGTGCGCCATCGTCGAGCGGCTGCGCTTCGATTGTCTGATTTAACTTCCGTTGGCGCGGGCGTTCCGTCGAGCCTCCGCCCGCTGGATGTCGGCCTCGGAGACACCTGCGTCCCGTAGCGCCTGAATCATCGCTGCGTGCTCTTCCGCGCGGCCTTCGATGCGGCCTTCCTCGCGGCCCTTGTCTCTTGCCTCTCGTAGCTTTTGCAATGCCATGACCATGTTCCACACCACTCCTTCCGTTACCAGCGCGAATAGAAACAACGCGCCGCCTACGTCCGCCAGTCCGCTCAAGAAGGTTGCCGGGTCTTCCGTGTTCAGCAGCGCGTACACGATGCCGACAATGCCGACCACCGCGTAAGCCATGACGACCAGGGGCTGTTTCCAGTCTTCTTCGTCCCGCTGAAAGACAAACATTCACAACCCCCGGATGAATTCAGCGTACATGAGCCGTCGGGTCCAGGCAATAACTGACCGGTTGCGGCAATGCTACGACTGACAAGTTTAGGATGGGGTGAAGGCCCCTCGTTCAGACTCGTATCACCGACCCAGAACAGTTATCCCCTACGGCCCGTACTTGTTCAGCTTGCCCGCGTGGGCCAGGGCGAGCAGCATCACGTTCTCCGCTGCGAGCGAGCCGAGCGAGCCGCCGCGGAAGGCGCGCTCGGAGAACGCCGCGACTCCCTCGCCGCGCGTGTACCGCGAGCGTATGAGCAGCGGCACTGGGTGCCAGCTATGGCTCGCCATGATCGCGGGAGTTGCGTGATCGCCCGCCACCACCAGCACGTCCGGCCCGGTGGCCAGCACGCGCGGAATCCGGGCGTCCAACTCCTCCAGCCAGTGCACCTTAGCGTCGAAGTCGCCGTCTTCGCCCGCGGCGTCGGCGGGCTTGTAGTGCAGAAAGATGAAGTCGTGGTCGGCGGAGACGCCCTCTAGCGTGTCGAGCTCGGCGTCGAAGTCGCCGCCCGTGGGGATTATCTTCATGCCCACGAGCTGCGCCAGGCCGCGGTACATGGGATAAGCGGCTATGGCCGCCGGTTCGAGCCGGTAGCGCGCCCCGAAGTCCGGCAGGTCGGGCACGCCGGAGAATCCGCGCATCACCACCATGTTGGCGCGCTCGCGTCCGGCGAGCACGGCGCGCGCCGACGCGGCGAAGCGGTTCACCGCGTCGGCCGTCTTGCGCGCGTCCTCCGCGAGCGGCTGCGACTCCAGCGGCGCCGCACCTTCCACCTGCGGGTCGGTGCCGGTGATGGCGTCGCTGAGACCGTCCCCGCGCAGCAGCAGCACGAACCGGTAGTCCTGCACGGGATACACCGACACCTCGACGCTGGGCACTTCGATGCCGTCCAGCTTCTCCACCAGCGGCGCGCTCTCCGCAGTGGGGATGCGCCCCGCGCGGCGATCGACTATCAGCCCGCGTTCGTCTACGGTACAAAAATTGCCGCGCGCGGCGACATCGCTCGGAGCCATCTCGATGCCGGAGCCCAGCGCCTCCAGCACCCCACGGCCCATCAGGTACTTCACAGGGTCGTAGCCGAACAACGCCATGTGGCCGGGTCCGCTGCCCGGCGTAATCCCCGGCAGCACCGGCGTCGTCAGGCCGCACGCGCTCTCCGCCGCCAGCGCGTCGAGATTGGGCAGCCGCGCCGTCTCAAGCTCCGACTTGCCCGTTTCGGGATGCGGCGCTCCGCCGAGGCCGTCCACGACCAGCATGATGATGCGGGACGGCGTCGGTCGGGCTATTTCGTCCAGGAAGGGAAGGTCTATCAAGGTAGCTCCAGTTGTCCTCCTCTCCCATCAAGGGAGAGGACTGAGGTGAGGGTGATCAGGCCCGGTCCGGCAGGGCCGCCACGCCCGGCAGCTCCCTACCCTCCAGGAACTCCAGCGACGCGCCGCCGCCGGTGGACACGTGCGTCATGGCGTCGGCGTACCCCAGCGTCTGCACCGCCTCCGCTGTCGACCCACCACCCACGACCGTTGTGGCGTCGTCCATCTGCGCGAGCGTCTCTGCCAGGCGGACGGTGCCCTGCGCGAATGCGGGCCACTCGAACACGCCCATCGGCCCGTTCCACAGCACGGTGACGCAATCGGACACCGCGCCCGCGAACTCGGCGGCCGTTTGCGGGCCTATGTCCATGACGCGCCAGCCGTCCGGTATCGCGCCCACGCCCACAACGCGGGTTGCGGCGTCCTGGGCGAAGTCGTCGGCTATCACCACGTCGGTGGGCAGCCGCAGCTCGAGGCCGCTCCCGGCCGCCCGCGCGAGAAAGTCGCGGGCGAACGGTACCCACTCGTGCTCGACCAGCGAGTCGCCCACGCGCAGGCCATACGCCTTGAAGAATGTCGCGGCCATTCCGCCGCCGATGATGAGCTTGTCCACCTTGCCAGCCAGGCTTTCGAGCACCGCTATCTTGTCGGACACCTTCGCGCCGCCCATGATGGCCGCGAAGGGACGGCGCGGCTCGTCCAGCGCCTGCCCCAGCATGGCAAGCTCCTTCGCCATCAGGAAGCCCGCCGCCGCCGGCAGCAGCCGCGCCACGCCCTCGGTGGAGGCGTGCGCCCGGTGCGCGGCGCCGAACGCGTCGTTGATGAACACATCGGCCAGCATAGCGAGGCCCGCCGCGAACTCCACGTCGTTGGCCTCCTCGCCCGCGTGAAAGCGCAGGTTCTCCAGCATCACGACGTCGCCGGGTCGCGTGGCGTCCACAGCGTCCATCACCCCGGGGCCCACGCAGTCGTCCAACTGGCGCACGGGCGCGCCCAGCAGCTCGGCCAGCCGCGCCGACACCGGCGCCATGCGCAGCTCCTCCACCACGCGACCCCGCGGCCGGCCCAGGTGCGAGCACACTATCAGCCTGCATCCGCGCTCCAGCAGGTAGCGCAGCGTGGGCAGCGACGCCGCGATGCGGCTGTCGTCCGAGATGTCCACGCTGCCCGGCCGGAATGGCACGTTGTAATCGACGCGCACCAGCACGGTGCGCCCGTCGACCGGGATGTCCTCTATCGTCTGCTTAGTGGCCAAGTCTATCTCCTGTGGTGGTGCCCCTTCTCATAAAGCCTGCCCTGAGCCTGCCGAAGGGTCCCTTCCCCCTAGCAGGGGGAAGGTTAGGATGGGGGTGGACACCCCTCTCAGCCGCTTCCCGTCAGCTCGTCGGACAGCGCCTGTATCGCCGCCCTGCCCTCCTCCGACACGCCGGGCGCGTCTGAGAGCGCCCGCGCGGAATCCTCCCGATACCGCGCTATCAACCCCTCGCAGGCGTCCCGTACCGCCATCTCGTCCACGAGCTCGCGCAGGCGTCCCACGTCGTCCGGTTCCAGCACGCGCCGGAAGTAGAACTCTCCCATGCGCCGTTTCTGGTTCGGGTTGGCGTTGGCGAAGGCGTACACAACCGGCAGCAGCTTCATCTTGTTGGCCACTTCCGGGTACGGCTCCGACCCTCCGGGCGACACGTCCCAGAACAGCCGGACGTCCTCGCGTAGCTGCCAGGCGACGCCCAGGCTTTCGCCGCACGACGCCAGCGCGTCCGACACCGCAGCGTCCGCGGACGCCGCGAGCGCGCCCAGCCGCGCGGCGCAGGCGGTGAGCGAACCCGACTTGAGCCGCGCCATCTCCAGGTACTCGTCCAGCCCCAAGTCTATGCGCTCCTGGGCCTGGAGGTCCAGAAACCGCCCCTCGCAGGTGCGAAGGCTCGCCTCGTCCAGCGCCTGCACGGCGCGGAAGGTAGCCTCAGCCGAAAGCCCCGCGTCCTGCAAGCCGAACAGCGTCAGCCTGGCGAGCGCGTGCATCCCGTCCCCCGCGTTGATCGCCTGCGCCGGCCCCCACTTCCACCACACTGTCTCTCGCACGCCTCTCATCGGCGCGCCGGCCTGCACGTCCGCGTGTATCTCGCAGAAGTTCACCACCAGTTCCACAGCCGCCGCCGCGGGCAGCGCGCGCCTCGTGTCGCCGCCCGCCGCGCGGCACGCCAGCAGGCACAGCGCCCCCAGCGCGCGAGTTCTCGGACGGGCCGGTACTGGCTCACCCGGCTCGCCGGTCCATCCCAGGTGGTAGGCCATCATGTCGTACAGCGGCAAGTCGCGGCCCGTGACCGCGTCTTTGAGCGCGTCCTCGACTTGGGCGGAAAGGTCTTCGATGTTCGTCAACTGCATCCTCGAAAAGCGCCGTGCCCTACCCCGCTTTGGCGGCAATCGCGGGGCACACTTCGGATAGCTCGGCTTGCGAGACGGCTCCCATGCGGAGGATTCGCGGCTCCGCGCTCGTCAGGTCTACGAGCGTGGATGCGACGCCGCCGTCGCAGCGGCCGTCCAGCACCATGCAGCACTCGCCCTCGAACTCCCGCCGCACCTCGTCGGCGTCGGTAAGCCCTGGCCGTCCGCTGCGGTTGGCGCTGGTGCCCGTCACCGGACAGCCGAGCAGCCGCGCCAGCGCGCGCGGGGTGTCGTGGGCCGGCACTCGCAGCGCCACCGTGTCCATCCCGCCCGTCGCCACGTGCGGGATGTCCGGCGCCTTGCGGAGCACCAGCGTCAGCGCGCCCGGCCAGAAACGCTCGGCCAGCCTGCGCGCCTCGTCCGGCACGTCACGCGCCCAGCGGTCCAGGTCGGCGGCGTCCGCGATGAGCAATGGCAGCGCCATGCCCGCGGGCCTGCGCTTCAGCCGGAACACGCGCTCGACGGCGCGCTCGTCCAGCGCGTTCGCCGCCAGCCCGTAGATGGTGTCGGTCGGGATCGCCGCCACGCCGCCGCCGCGCAGGTGCTCTGCGGCCGCCCGTATGTTAGCCGGAAGAGGGTTGGCGGCGGGGTCGATGGTTGGGTGTAGATTAGGCGTCAAGGTTGATAGATTGTAGCATAAATGGTACCTTGATTTGGCCTCAGAAGTCCCTTCCCCCTTGATGGGGGAAGGTTAGGATGGGGGTGATATTTGGTCGAGCCAACCGAAAGCTCACCGCGCGAGGCGGTGCTGGTAATCGACTTCGGGTCCCAGTACAGCCGCCTCATCGCGCGGAGAGTGCGCGAATGCCGGGTGTTCTGCGAGATAGTACCGCACGACGCCGCCTGGGAGGACGTGGAACGCCTGAACCCCAAGGGCGTCATCCTCTCCGGCGGCCCGGCCAGCGTTTACGAAGAGGGCGCGCCGCTCGCCCCCGGCTGGGTGTACGACGGCGGCCTGCCCGTGCTGGGCATCTGCTACGGTATGCAGGCGATGGTTCACCAGCTCGGCGGCGGCGTGGGACGCACCGACGCCAGGGAGTACGGCCCGGCCACGCTCCACCTGAACGGCGCCGACAACCCCCTGTTCGACGGCCTGCCCGCCTCCTTCCCAGTGTGGATGAGCCACGGCGACCACATCACCGCTCCCCCGCCCGGCTTCGAGCCGCTGGCCCACTCCGACAACTCCCCCATAGCCGCGCTCGGCAACGGCACCGGTGCCTACGGCATCCAGTTCCACGCCGAGGTTGAGCACACGCCGCTGGGCAAGGCGCTGCTCGAGAACTTCCTGTTCAAGGTCTGCGGCTGCGAGGGTGAGTGGTCCGCGGCCAACTTCGTGGAGCGCTCGGTGAGCGAAATCCGCGAGACGGTCGGCGAAGGGAAAGTCATCTGCGCGCTCTCCGGCGGCGTCGATTCCGCCGTCACCGCCGCCCTGGTCCACCGCGCCATCGGCGACCAGCTCACCTGCGTGTTCGTGAACAACGGCCTGATGCGGCGCGGCGAGCCGGAGCAGATTGTGGACGTGTTCCAGCGCCTGGACCTCAACCTGCGGTATGTCAATGCCACCGAGGGCTTTCTCGGCGCGCTGCGTGGCGTGGCCGATCCAGAACGCAAGCGGCTCACCATCGGCGAGGAGTTCATCCGCGTCTTCGATGAGCAGGCCGCCGGAATCGGCAACGTGGACTACCTGGCGCAGGGCACGCTCTACCCCGACGTTATCGAGAGCAAGACGCCCGAAAGCAAGGAAGGGGCGAGAATCAAGTCCCACCACAACGTCGGCGGGCTGCCGGAGCGCATGAGGCTGAAGTTGGTCGAGCCGCTGCGCTACCTGTTCAAGGACGAGGCGCGGCAGGTCGGCCTGGAGCTTGGCCTGTCCGAAGACATCGTGTACCGCCAGCCGTTCCCCGGCCCCGGCCTCGCCATCCGCATCATCGGCGACGTGACCCACGAGAAGCTGGAGACGCTGCGCGCCGCCGACTGGATCGTCATGCGCGAGATAGAGTCCGCCGGCCTCTACCGCGAGCTGTGGCAGAGCTTCGCGGTGCTCACCGACACCCACACCGTCGGCGTGATGGGCGACTACCGCACCTACGACTACGTGATAGCGGTCCGCGCCGTGACCAGCAGCGACGCCATGACCGCCGACTGGGCGCGGCTTCCCTACGACGTGCTGGCCCGCATCTCCACCCGCATCGCCAACGAGGTGCCTGACGTGAACAGGGTAGTCTACGACATCACCAGCAAACCCCCTGGAACAATAGAGTGGGAATAATGCCCGCCGCACCGCCAGAGAATCGGGTGCTCCCATGACTCAGGCAGACTACCTGTACGACGAGTTCGAAATCGACCCCTCGGTGCGCGAGGCGCTGAACGCCCAACTGCTCGCGTGGCCTGACGTTTCGGACGTGCCGCTGTTGGGCGGCGCAGGCTATGCTGTCTCTGGAAAACCCTTCGCCGCGCTGCTGGAGGGCGTCGTGGCCATGTCCCTGCCCCGCGAACTGACCGGACGGGCGCTCAGCCTCGCCGGCGTCTCCCCGCTTGCCGCGTCCACCGACGACCCCCAATTCGCCGGCTGGACGCGGTTCGTGTTGCTGCTGCCGGAGGACGTGGACGCCGTTCTGCCCTGGCTGAAGGCCGCTTACGACCACGTCTCGGCCCAGCCGGAGGGCGACGCATGAGCGAACGCACTTACCAGCACGCCGGAACGTCGCGCGAAGAGTTCGTCGCCGCCATGGCGCGAATCGCGGAGAGCGTGTACGACTTCCACTCCCGGTTCGGCCTCCCGATGGTCGGCGCCGGACTCTCCCCCGAACAGGGCCTGGAGACGCTCAGGGCGCGCCTGCCATACTTGGTGGAGGAGATCGGCGAGCACTCCAAGGCGCTGAACAACGACGACCTGGACGACGCGCTGCCGGAGCTCGCAGACGTGGCCTTCGTCGCCGCGGGCAGCGTGCTTACCATGGGCGCGCCGGCCCTCGCCGCCTGCCACGACGTGGCGGCCAAGAACGACGCCAAGACGCACGACACGCACTACCTGGAGGAGACGTCCGGCAAGGTGCTGCGCAGGCCCCGGCCCGACGCGGAGTCGCCATGAAAACGCTGCTGGTTGGAAACGGCGCGCGCGAGCACGCCATCGCCTGGAAGCTGGCCCAAAGCCCGCTCGTGAGCGAACTGCTCGTCGCCCCCGGCAACGCCGGAACCGCCGCCCTCGGCAGGAACGTACCGGTCGGCGCAGAAGACGTGGACGGCCTGCTCGCCCTCGCCCGGGAAGAGTGCGTCGAGTTCACCGTCGTAGGCCCGGAGGCGCCGCTCGCCGCCGGAATCGTGGACCGCTTCCAGGAGGCGGGCGCGCTCATGTTCGGGCCGACCGCCGCCGCTGCCCGAATCGAGAGCAGCAAGTCATTCGCCAAGGACCTCATGCTGCGAAACGCCATCCCCACCGCGCGCGCCGAGGCGTTCACCGACTACGGCGAGGCGCTCGAGTACCTCGCCGCTGCCCCCGCGCCAATCGTCGTCAAGGCCGACGGGCTTGCCGCCGGCAAGGGCGTCGTCGTGGCGAACACGCGGGACGAGGCGCGCGACGCGCTGCGCAGGCAGATGGTGGAGCGGGAGTTCGGCGACGCCGGACGGCGCGTGCTGATCGAGGAGTACCTCGAAGGGGGCGAGATTAGCGTCTTCGCGTTCGTGGACGGCGATCACGTCTCCGACCTGGCGTCGGCGTGCGACTACAAGCGCGCCCTCGAAGGCGACGAAGGGCCCAACACCGGCGGCATGGGCGCGTACAGCCCTCCCGCCGCGTGGAACGACGAGTTGGCGCGCGAGGTGCGCGAGCGCATCATGCTTCCCGCCGCCAAAGCGCTGGCGACGCTCGGCTCGCCCTTCCGGGGCATACTGTACGGCGGCCTGATGCTCACCTCCGACGGCCCCAAGGTCGTGGAGTTCAATTGCAGGCTTGGCGATCCGGAGGCACAGGTGGTGCTTCCGAGATTGAAAACCGACCTTGCCGCAATTATGATTGATACGGTCACCGGAAAGCTCGAGGGCCTTTCGCTGGAGTGGGACGAGCGGCCCTGCGTGGGCGTGGTGCTCGCCTCGGGCGGCTACCCCGGAGCCTACCTGACCGGGCGCGAGATTCGCGGGCTGGACGACCTGGGCGAAGATGCCCTGGTGTTCCACGCCGGTACCCGGCTCGGCGACGGCGACACCGTCGCCACCGACGGGGGCCGCGTGCTCACCGTGTGCGCGCTCGGCGATGACCTGGCCGAAGCGCGGGGGCGGGCTTACCGCTCGGCACAAGTGATAAACTTCGATGGCGCGCAGTTCCGCGGCGACATAGCGGCCGAGGGGCCGCTGCTTAGATAGCTAACCAAAACGTAAAGCCCCCGAGAACGGCGGGGGCCACGTCGATAGACAGAAAGGGGTACAGCCAATGCCACTGGTGGGAGTGTTGATGGGCAGCGCGTCGGATGAGCCGATCATGCGCGAAACTACTGCCGTACTCGAGCAGTTGGGCGTGAGCCACGAGGTCGAGGTCATGTCCGCGCACCGCACGCCGGATAAGGTGCGCAGCTATGGGCTGTCGGCGCGTGAGCGCGGCGTGGAGGTCATCATCGCGGGCGCGGGCGGCTCCGCGGGGCTACCCGGCGTGCTCGCGTCCTGGACCACCGTGCCCATCATAGGCGTGCCTATCGCGTCCAGCGAGCTGAAGGGTGTGGACGCGCTCTACGCCATCGCCCAGATGCCGCCCGGCGTTCCCGTGGCGGCGGTCGCGGTCGGAAGCTGGGGCGCGCGCAACGCCGCGTTTCTCGCCGCGCAGATCGTCGGCATCAAGCACGAGGACATTCGCAAGGCCTACGACGACTACCGCGAGGGCCTCAGGAGATAGTCTTCCTCTGTTCCTTCCCCCTTGATGGGGGAAGGCTGGGATGGGGGTGACAGGGGACGACCACATAAGTCCCTTCCCCCTCGCAGGGGAAGAGCCTGCCCTGAGCTTGCCGAATGGGTTAGGATGGGGGTAGATGATAGACCGATACGCCAGGCCGAAGATGAAGCAGGTCTGGTCCGAAGAGAACAAGTACGACAAGTGGCTCGAGGTCGAGCTTGCAGTCTGCGAGGCGTGGACGGTGGAGGGCGTCATCCCCGCCGAGGACATGGCCAAGCTGCGCGGCGCGCGGCACGACATGGCCCGCCTCAACGAGATACTGGCGCGGACGCGCCACGACGTCACCGCGTTCCTGTCGTCCATCACCGAGCAGTTGGGGCCGGAGGGCCGCTGGATTCACCTGGGACTCACCTCCAGCGACGTCTGGGACACCGCAACCAACCTGCAACTCATGGACGCCGCCGACCTGCTGGACGCGGAGGTCGACGCCCTGCTGAGCGCACTGGAGCAGCGCGCCCGAGAGCACAAGCACACGCTGATGATGGGCCGCACCCACGGCGTCCACGCCGAGCCGGTCACCTTCGGGCTGAAACTGGCCTTGTGGTGGGACGAGATGCGCCGCAACCGCGAGAGGCTGGCCCAGGCGCGGCAGGCTATCGCCGTAGGCAAAATCTCCGGGCCCGTCGGTACCCACGCCACCGCGCCGCCGTCCATTGAGGCGCGCGTCTGCGAGGCGCTGGGCATCGCGTCCGCGCCGGTGTCGAACCAGATAATCCAGCGCGACCGCCACGCCCAGTTCGTCACCACGCTGGCGCTCGTCGCCGCCTCCCTGGAGAAGATTGCCACGGAGATACGCGGCCTCCAACGCACCGAGGTACGCGAGGTCGAGGAGCCGTTCCGTGAGGGGCAGACCGGATCGTCGTCCATGCCGCACAAGCGCAACCCGGAGCTTACCGAGCGCGTGTGCGGCTTGGCCCGCCTGGTGCGCGGCCACGCCGTGACCGCGCTGGAGAACGTCGCGCTGTGGGGCGAGCGCGACATAAGCCACTCGTCCGCCGAGCGCATCATCCTCCCAGACTCCTGCATGGCGCTGGACTACACGCTCGACCTGCTGGCGGGTGTGGTGCGCGGAATGCGCGTGTACGCCGACCGCATGGCCGCCAACATGGAGCTTACGCGCGGCCTGCTCTTCTCCCAGCGCGTGCTGCTGTCCCTGGTGGAGCGGGGCATGAGCCGCGAGGACGCCTACAAGGTGGTGCAGGCCAATTCGATGCGCACCTGGGACGAGGACAGCGACTTCCGCCAGCTTGTGAGAGACGACCCCGAAGTGAAGTGCAGAATCGGCGCCGCCGAATTGGACGAGATTTTCGACTACGGATACTACGTGCGTCACGTGGACGCAATCTTTGAAAGGGTGGGCCTATGACCGCGATAAGAGAAACCAACCTTGCCAACATGCTGTACCGCGGCAAGGTGCGAGACACCTACGACCTGGGCGAGGGCCGGCTGCTGATAGTCGCCACCGACCGCATTTCGGCGTTCGACGTGGTGCTGCCGACCGCCATCCCGGAGAAGGGCGTCGTGCTGAACAGCATGTCCGCCTTCTGGTTCGAGCGGACCGGCCACATCGTGCCCAACCACCTGATTCACCTTGCTGGCGGCCGTGACGAGCTTTCTCTGCCCGACGAGGTGGCCAGGCGCGCCATGGTCGTCAAGCGCGCCGAGCGCATCGACGTCGAGTGCGTGGTGCGTGGCTACATCACCGGCTCCGCCTGGGCCGAGTACCGGCGCGAAGGCACCGTGTCCGGCATGGAGATGCCCGCCGGACTGCAAGAAGGCGACCGCTTCCCCGAGCCGCTCTTCACGCCCACCACCAAGGCCGAGGTCGGCCACGACGAAAACATCACCATGGACGAGATGCGGGACATGGTGGGCGCGGAGCTTACGTCGCGGCTTGAGCAGACAACCATCGACGTCTATAGCCACGCGCGCGACTACGCGCTGGAGTGCGGCATCGTGCTCGCCGACACCAAGCTGGAGTTCGGCCTCGTAAACGGCGAGCTTACGCTCATCGACGAAGTGCTCACGCCGGACTCAAGCCGCTTCTGGGACGCCGACGGCTACGCGCCCGGCAAGTCCCAGCCGAACTACGACAAGCAGTTCGTCCGCGACTGGCTGGACGACCAGGGCTGGGACCACGAGCCGCCCGCGCCCGACCTGCCCGAGGACGTGGTGCGGCGCACCACCGAGCGCTACCTGGAAGCCCACCGCAAGCTCACGGGCGTGGACCCGGCCTAGCGCAATCCGTCCCGAATCCGTCATTCCCGCGAAGCTTGTCCCCGTGAAAACGGGGAGCGGGAATCCAGCGGAGACGGGGCCGGCTGGCGCACACGACAAGTCCCTTCCCCCTTGAAGGGGGGAGCGCCAAAAGTCCCTTCCCCCTCGCAGGGGGAGCATCAAAAGTCCCTTCCCCCTTGATGGGGGAAGGTTAGGATGGGGGTGACGTAAATACATGGCGTCCAGTCAACGACGCTCTCGAAACAGGCCCACGCCAACCCAGCTCAGGGCGGCGCGGCGCGCCAGGCAGCGCTCCCGCAGCCGCCTCAAGCGAATAGCCGCGTTCACCGCCGTCGGGCTTATCGCCGGGCTGTTCATCCTGGCGCTAATCCTGCCAGGCTTGCCCCTGGGCGACATGTTCACGGGCAGCGTGCCGGACGGCCCCGGCCGGAAGATAGCCACCCAGGGCCGCGAACACGTGGCGCCCGGCCAGGAGCACCCGGAGTACAGCACCAGTCCCGCCACGTCTGGATGGCACTACAACCTGCCAATCGCGCCCGTCGATTGGGGCATCTACGACGATTACGTGGAGGACGAGTACCTCCTCCACAACCTCGAACACGGCGGTATCGGTATCCACTACAACTGCCCCGACGGTTGCGACGACCTGGTGAGAGACCTGTCGCGCATCGCCGACCGCGCGCTCGCGGAGAACCTCAAGGTGGTGCTTTCGCCCTACCCTGACATGCCGACCCGCATTGCGCTCACCGCGTGGACTTTCCTCGACGCCTTCGACGAGTTCGACGAAGGCAGGATTGTCGAGTTCGTCGAGTCCCACGAGAGCTCGCCCACCGCGCCGGAGAACCTGGCCCGGTGAGTTCGGGCGCTCACGCGGCGAACGATGCAACCGCCCCACCCTGTCCGTTGGTGAAACCGCCCAAGCCGCTGGGCGCGCTGCTGGGCTCGGCGTTGCTGGCGTTCGTATTCGCCTGTGGCGGTGAAGCCCCGCCGGCGACTCCCGCGGGACGATTGACCGCGGACGCTCCAGCCGCGGCCGCGACGCCTACGCCTTTAGCCACTCTTTCGTTTACGATTCCCGGCGAGCGCTACCCCAGCCAGGGCAACGCGCACATCGGCTTGGGCGACGCTCACCCGCCGTACAACTCCACGCCCGCGACTTCCGGCTGGCACTATCCGGCGCCGGCCCCGTGGGGGCTGTACGAGGAGCCGCTGCCGGACGAAGTGCTGATTCATAACCTGGAACACGGCGGCATAGGCGTGCACTACAACTGCCCGCAGGGATGCGCCGACCTTGTGGAAGACATGGTGGCGGCCATCCAAAGCCAGCCGCGCACGAAGATTCTTGTGTCGCCCTACCCTGCCATGCCGACACGCATCGCGCTTACGGCGTGGAACTACCTGGACGCATTCGACGAGTTCGACGAAGATAGAATTGTCGCCTTCATCGAAGCGCACGAAAGCTCGCCCAACGCGCCCGAATACAACGTGCCATAGAGAGCCTTCCAAAATGTCCCTTCCCCTTTGATGGGGGAAGGTTAAGATGGGAGTGAAGGAATATAGTGGCGTACCTAGCCAGAATTCGCGTACTGCTCAGGTCGGACGTCAGCGACCCGCAGGGCCAGACGGTCGAGGGCGGCCTGCGCCAGCTTGGCTTCGAAAGCGTCGACTCGGTCCGCGTGGGCAAATACATCGAGGTGCGAATCCAAGCCCCGAACCAGGAAGACGCAGACCGCACGGTAAGGGATATGTGCGACCGTCTGCTCGCCAACCCCGTCATCGAAGACTACACCTTCGACCTGGAGCCCACAGACTGAGTCCCTTCCCCCTCGCAGGGGGAAGAGCCTGCCCTGAGCTTGCCGAAGGGTTAGAGCCTGCCCCGTACTCGATACAGGGAGGGGGTGCCGCCCCTGTCAGGAAATCGTCCCCTTCGTGCTCGGTACCTCCCCCGCCTGCCTGGGGTCCGGCGTCAGCGCCGCCCGCGCCGCCCGCGCCAGCGCCTTGAAGATTGCCTCCGCCTTGTGGTGGTTGTTCACCCCCGCCAGCACTCGCACGTGCAGGTTGAAGCCGCCCTCGCGCGCCAGCGACTCCAGGAAGTGCCGCACCAGGTCCGCGGGCAGCCCGCCCAGGTCGCTGTCGCCCATCTCCGCGTCGATAACCGAGTAGCCCCGTCCGCCGAAGTCCACCACCACCAGCGCTAGCGCCTCGTCCAGCGGCACGTAGGCGTGCCCCATGCGCGTGATGCCCCGTCCCTCGCCCACCGCCTCTCGGAACGCCCTCCCCAGCAGGATTCCCAGGTCCTCCACCAGGTGATGCCATCCCACGTCCACGTCGCCGCTTGCGGTCACGCGCAGGTCGAACAGGCCGTGGCGGGCCAACTGCGCCAGCAGGTGGTTCAGCATTCCGTTCGGCGTGTCCAGCTCGTAAGTGCCCTGCCCGTCCAAGTCCAGCGCGACCTCTATCTGGGTCTCGTTGGTGTTGCGGCTGAGGCTGCTGGTGCGTTCTGGCAAGTCCGACACCCCCATCCTAACCTTCCCCCTGCGAGGGGGAAGGGATTTGTGGTGCTTTCCCTGCGAGGGGGAAGGGAATGTTTCTGGCGTTCACGCGGCCCTAAACCAGTTCGCGCAGCGCGTCAACGAGCGCGTCGGTCTGTTCGGGCGTGCCGATGGCGGCTCGGAAGCAGTCCCGCAGCCGGTCGGTGTTGAAGAAGCGCACGAAGATGCCGCGCCGCGCCAGCCCCTGGTACATCTCCGGCGCCCTTCCGGGCGCGAACTGGCAGAGCACGTAGTTGCCGGACGACGGCCAGCACGTTACGCCCGGCAACTCGTTCAGCAGCCTGGTCATCCGCTCGCGCTCGTCCACTATGAGTTGGACGTTCTCCAGCAGCGCGGGCGCGTCCTCCAGCGAGGCCAGCAGCGCGGCCTCCGCGGCCACGTTGATGTTGTAGGGCGGCTTGATGTCGATGATGCGCCTCACCAGGTCCTCGCTCATCATCCCGTAGCCTATGCGCAGTCCGGCCAGCCCCGCCCACTTGCTCATCGTCCGCAGGATGACCAGGTTGTCGTGCTCCGCGATCATCGACGCGGACGTTTCGCCGGAGAACTCGAAGTAGGCCTCGTCCACCACCACCACGCGCCCGGTGTCCAGCAGCCCGGCAATTTGCTCGTCCGACGCCAGGTTGCCCGTCGGGTTGTTTGGCGTGGCGACAAAGATGATTTTCGTGCGGTCGTCGATGGCCGACCGCGCGGCGTCCAGGTCGATCTCGAACAACTCGTCCCTCGACACCATCTCGATGGTCGCACCTGCCACCCGCGCGCAGAAGTTGTACATGCCGAACGTGGGGTCGAAATCCAGTATCTTGTCCCCCGGCGACACGAACATCTGGAACACCAGGTGAATCAGCTCGTCGCTGCCCGCGCCCAGTATGATGTGCTCCGGCCCCAGGCCCGTGTACTCCGACAGCGCATCGCGCATCCTGCGCTGCAGCGGGTCCGGGTAGTGTTGCAGCGGCGCGTTGGCGACGGCGTCCCTCACCTTCGGCGAGTAGCCGTAGGGGTTCTCGTTGCCGTTCAGCTTGATAACGTCTTCGGGAGCGACGCCGTACTGCTGCGCCAGCACTTCCGGCGGGTCCATCGAGTCGTAGGTCTGCACGTCTCCCGCCAGGTGCGGCCTCATCAGTTTTGTCAGGTCCACCGTCATTGCCCTTCCTCTCGTTCCAAGTCTCGCGCTCGTCCCTCCCCCACCCGGCTGGACTGGCGCTGAGAGCCTATCCGACAAGTCCCTTCCCCCTTGATGGGGGAAGGTTAGGATGGGGGTGATCACCGGATTCTAAGTCAGACTCTAAGCCAACTCCTCCCGCACCTCCGCCGCCTCCGCGTGCGCCGTCAGGCCCTCCACCCGGGCAATCGCCGACGCCGCGCCGGATATTCGGCCCGCGGTCGCGTCGTCCAGTGCCAGTATAGGGCTTGTCTTGACAAAAGTGTGAACACCCACGCCCGAATTGAAGCGCGCCGTGCCCGCGGTGGGCATGATGTGACTTGGCCCCGCCACGTAATCGCCCAGCACCTCGTGCGACATCTCGCCCACGAACACCGCCCCCGCGTGCCTGATGCGCCCCACGTGCGTCCAGGCGTCCTCCACCATCAGGCACACGTGCTCCGGCGCGAACGCGTTGGCGAGCTCAAGCGCGTCGTCCAGCCCGTCCAGTATCGCCACGCACCCCTGCTCGTTCACGGACGCCGCCGCGATTGCCGAGCGGTCCAGCCGCGCCAGCCGCGACTCCACCTCGGCCGTCACTGCGGCGGCCAGCCGCTCCGACGTCGTCGCCAGCACCGGCTTGGCCAGTTCGTCGTGTTCCGCCTGCGCCAGCAGGTCCACGGCGCACAACGTGGGGTTCGCGGTATCGTCCGCTATCACCATCGTCTCCGTCGGGCCGTACAGCCCGTCAATGCCAACGTCGCCGTACACCCGCTTCTTCGCTAGCGTGACGAACAGGTTGCCCGGCCCGCAAATCAGGTCCACCCTAGGCACCGTCTCCGTGCCGTACGCCATTGCCGCCACCGCCTGCGCGCCGCCGATGCGATACACGCCGTCCACGCCCGCCAGCCGCGCCGCCGCGAGCAGCGCCGGATGCGGACTGTCGCCGCCCCGCGTGGGCGTGCACACGATGACCTCCCGCACGCCTGCGACCATGGCGGGGATCGCCGCCATCAGCAGCGTGGACGGGTACAGCGCCGTGCCCCCCGGCACATAGACCCCCACCCGCTCGACCGGATTGATAAGCTCGCCGTAGCCCCTGCGAAAGTCGAACCAGCTACGCCTGACGCTCGCCTCGTGGAACTCGGCGATGCGGCCCGCCGCAAGCTCCAGCGCCTCCACAACAGCCGGTGGCACCGCGTCCAGCGCGTCCGCCAACTTGCTCGGAGACACCCGCAACTCGCCGAGTTGAGCGCCGTCGAGCTTCGCCGCCAACTCTCGCAGCGCGTCGTCGCCGCGCGAGCGCACCTCCGTGATGATGCGGTCCACCACCTGCGACACCGACAGCGGCTCGCCGAACGTCCGCTCGCTGCCGGCCGCGATCCGCGGGCCGGAGTCGTCGAGGTCCAGGCCCCTGCCATCGCACAGAAGCGCCCGGGCGTCGGTCAGCCCCCGCACCACCCTCATGGCAGGTACTCTTCGATGGTCTTCACCAGCGCATCCACCGAGCGCTGCCGGTACTCGTCCAGGCTCTCTTCGGGCACGTGGCGGTACAGGTTCTCCAGCCCCTCGGGAACGCCGCGCACGAACTCCTCGGCCAGCGCGTGCGCGGGGTGGGACTCGTCGCCGCGTGAGATTCGCCCCGCCATGAAGCGCAGCCGCTCCCACGAGAATTCGCGGTTCAGGCCGGACACGACCCACTCGCGCCAGTCGTACAGCGTCTGAGTCGGCAGAAAGCCCACGTCGATGTCGTCCACCGGCAGGCCGCTGAGCAGGTCGGCGGCGTCAGTAGGCCGCGTGCTCTGCCGGTCCAGCTCAAGCTGCAACGCGCGGTCGAAGACGTTGCCCATGGCCCTGTCCGCGAACACGTCGGGATTGCCGAAGTAGGGGCGGTACATCGACACAATCCACGACTCGTCCACTATCAGATGCGTCAGGTAGCCACACACGAACGCAACGGTCTGCTCGTTGTGCTCGCCGGTCCGCTTCAGGCCGGGATGCGCGGAGAAAAGCCCCTCTATGCCCGCGCCCAGCGTCTCGAAGTCCAGTTGCGCGAAGTGGTAAACTGACCTGTCGCGGCGTGTGATGACGCGGATGTCGGGGGACGTGGAGCCGAACAGGAAGCAGCCCATGTTGGCGTCGAGCGTGGGGTGAGCCAGCCGCTCCGCGGCGCGGTGCGCCAGGTCGATATGTGCGCGTAGATTGGGCAACCGTTACTCCTGTGCGCCCGTCTAGCCCAGCCGGGCGTGCGCCTCGCACGCCGAGCCGAACACGTAGCTGGGCTGGGACACCGTCACGCTGCCGCCCACCCTGCGCAGGTGCGCCACGGCGTCCAGCAGCTTGTCCTTCTGCACCACCACCGTGACCGCGTACCAGTTCTCCCCGTCCGGTGTATAAACTTTCGCGATAGTCGGCCCGCGCAGCCCCGCGATTTCGGCGTGCTTGAACACGTAACCCGCTATCTCCTCCGGGTCCTCGCCCCGCATATTGGCCGTCACGCTGTAGAACTCCTGCGACTGCAACCGCCCCTCCATCAGCTCCGCCATGGCCTTCGCCAGCCGCAGCTTTTCCGGGTCGGCGTCCAGAAGCGCCTTGTTGCCGATGAGACACGCGCTGGACGTCATGATCGTGCCGCCGTGCACGTTCTTCAGGTGGTTCTCCCGCATCGTCACGCCGCTCTCGGTGATGTCGGCGATAACGTCGGCGAAACCCATGGCGGGCGCGGCCTCCAGCGTGCCGCTGGACTGCACCAGCGTGAAGTAGTTGACCCCGTTGCCGAGCAGGAACCGCTCCACCAGCCGCGGGTACTTCGTGGCGATGCGTATGTCCCTGCCCTCCTCCCGCATCTCGACCGAAAGCTCGGCCAGGTCGGCCAGCGACGACACGTCCACCCACGAGTCCGGCACCCCCAGCACCAGCCGCGAGTGGCCGTAGCCGAGCGTGTCGATGACGATTATGGCGTCGCCGCCCTCGCGCCGCGAGTCCAGGTAGCGGTCATGTCCCACGACGCCCATGTCCGCGCTGCCCTCTTCCACCTTGGAGGTGATGTCGGAGCCGCGCTGGAACAGCACCGTAACGCCGTCGAGAGCGGGTATCTCCGCCGTGTACCGGCGGGAGTTGGCGCGCAGCACGCCCAGCCCGCACGAGCGAAGGAACATCAGCGTGGACTCGTGCAGCGCGCCGTCGCTGGGAATCGCCAGCCGCAGCACCTGCTTCCGGTGGTTCACTGCGCCACCGCCGCTTCGCCCGCGCCCGTCAGCGCCTCGACCACGCTCTCCAGGTTGTACGCGAACCCCATGGCAGGCACGTCCTCGCCGCCCAGCGCCCTCACCAGCCCGTCGTAGCGGCCGCCGCCGCCCAGGGACGGGCCGCCCTCCGGTCCCGCGTATATCTCGAAGATAGCGCCGGTGTAGTAGGCGATCCCTCTGGCAAGGCCGACGTCCAGCGACACGGCGTCCTCCGGCACGCCGCGCTCGCCAAGCGCGTCCAGCAGCCGCGCCAGTTCGCCATACGCACCGCACCGCACCGCCGCGCCGCCCGCGGTCTCACCGAGCGCCGCAAGCGCGGTTCCCGGCGGGCCTTCGACTCGCGCCAGTTCGTCCACCATATCGAGCGCCGCCTCGAACACCGCCGGATCGTGGGCGCGGCGCATCTTGCGAAGCAGCCGCGACGCTATCTGCTCCGGCGTCCGTTGCCCCATCCTGGACGCGCCCGGCTCCGCGACCACGCGGCGGACTACCTCTTGGGCGGCTTGCAGGTCCATCGAGCCGGTTCCCCCGCCGATGCCGTCCTCGGCCCGGTCCCTCAGTAGGCCGGCGTCCTCGGCGCGTCGCTTCAGCCCTTCGACGTCGGTCTCGCCCTCCTTCAGCGGGCGCAGGTTTCCCACAATGAACAGCCTGGCCGCCTCAGACAGGTCGTGCTCCGCAAGCAGTGCGTTGACGGCGCCCAGGTGTCCGATTCGCAGCGTGCACCGCGCCAGGCCCGCGCGGGCAAGTCCGCTCCAGGCCAGGTGGATGATCTCGGCGTCCGCTTCCACGCCTCCCGCTCCCACCAGCTCCGCGCCAAGCTGAGTGAACTGCCGCAGCGAGCCTTCGCCGCCGTCCGTTTCGTACCGGAACACGGGGCCTCCGTACTGCCACCGTACCGGCGTCTCCAGACTGTCCGCCACCTCGACGTAGTGGCGAATCACCGAGGACGTGAACTCCGGACGCAGGCTTACGGCGTTGCCTCCGGGGTCCTGAAACGTGTACAGGCTGTTGACCAGGTCGCCGCCCGATTTTCGGACGAACAATTCCGTCTGCTCCAGCAGCGGCGTGTGAATAGACTGGTAGCCCCGCTGCTCGAAATAGGTCTCGGTGGACGACGCCAGCGCGCTCATGCTATCGCGCTGCTCGGCGGACACGTCGCGCATTCCGGGCAGCCTGCCTATCGTTCGTCTGGTCAAAAATAGCTCCTGCTTCGGCAAGGTCGCAGAAAGTATAACGCGAAGGCTTGTGCCAATGAAAGTGCGGCGCGGTTTGACTTGGCGGCGGCCCGCAATTTAGCATTGGCGGTGGCTTTCGGGCCTCCCCGAATAGCCCAGTCCCCCAGGCGAGGTAGTAGCAGCTTGGCGCAACCACCCCCACACGGCGCGGCGCACACGGAGGGGCATGTTGCCGTCGTGGTGCCCACGTACAACGAGGCCGAAAACCTCCCCGAGCTGTTCGCCCGGCTGTCCTCGCTCGGCGTCCCCGGACTGCGCCTCATCATCGTGGACGACGGCTCGCCGGACGGCACGGCGGACCTCGCTTCCAACCTCGAAAGCGAGTTCGCCGGCAGCGTCGAGGTGGTGCGGCGCAGCAGCAAGCAGGGCCTCGGCACCGCCTACGTCGATGGTTTCCGCCGCGCGCTGGCGTCGGACGCCGACCGGGTGGTGCAGATGGACGCCGACCTCTCCCACTCCCCCGAGTACCTCCCGGCCATGCTGAACGCCCTCGGCGACGCCGACGTCGTGGTCGGCTCCCGCTACGCGAAGGGCGGCGGCGTGGACGACTCGTGGGGCCTGTCCCGACGGCTGCTCAGCTCGCTGGGCAACCTCGGCATAAGGCTGGTGGGCGGGCTGTCGGTGCGCGACGCGACTTCCGGCTTCAAGGCGTTTCGCGCCTCCGCGCTCTCCCGGCTGGACATGAGCGAGTTCCGCTGCGCCGGCTTCGGTTTCCAGGCGGAGGTGGCCCACTCGTGCCAGCGGCTGGGACTCCGTGTCGTCGAGCAGCCCATCCTGTTCGTTGACCGGACGAAGGGCCGCTCCAAGATGAGCGCGTTCATCGTACTGGAGGCCATCTGGCGGCTGCTGCCCTACCGCTTCAGGCGGTCGCAGTCCCACCGGCGCTTGACCCGCGCGTCCGCCGATGACGACTGACCCACCCGGCCCCGGCCGGGTGTCGCTGGTCGTCGACAGCGCGGCCACGCTGCCCTCGGACGCGCTCGCCAGCCCGCAGCTCCACGTCGCGCCCATGAGCCTCACGCTCGCCGGTCGCACCTACCAGGACGGCGTGGACATTTCGCCGTCCGAGTTCTACCGGATGCTCAGGGCCGCACCCTCCCCGCCGACCACGTCCGCGCCATCACCCGCCACGTTTCTCGACGCCTACCGCCGCGCGGCGCGCGAATCGTCCTCTATCCTCTGCCTGACGGTCGCTTCCAGGGTCAGCGCATCCTTCGACTCGGCCACCGTGGCGGCGGGCCAGGCGGCGGACGTCCTGCCGGGCGTCGAGGTTCGCGTGCTGGACTCCGAGAGCGCGGCCGGCGGCCAGGGACTCGTCGCGCTGGAGGCGCTGCGGCTCGCGTGCGCGGACGCCACGCTCGACGACGTGGCGTCCGCCGCGTGGCGGGCCATTGAGCGGGTTCGCCTGCTCGCCTTCCCCGACACGCTCTACTACCTGTGGAAGAGTGGGCGCGTGCCCGGCATCGCGCACCTGGGATCCGCGCTACTCGGCGTAAAGCCCGTGTTCGAGCTGTACCGCGGCGCCGTGAGCACGCTGGCCCGACCTCGCACGCGCAGGCGCGCAATGCGCAGGCTGGTGGAGTTGATGCGTGAGCACGTCGGCGAAGCCCCGATTAGCGCCTGCGTCATGCACGCCGACGCCGAGGACGCGGCCCTGGATCTGCGCGCCGCAGTGGAGGCCGCGTTCGAGTGCGAGCACACCTTCGTGGCCCAGTTCACCCCCGTGATGGGAGCGCACATCGGCCCGGGCCTATTGGGAGTCGCCTTCCTGACCTTCCCTTCCTCCTCGCAGGGGGAAAGTTCCTGACAGCCCCCTCTCCCAAGACTGGGAGAGGGTTAGGGTGAGGGTTGATAGCGCACAACTCATCAAGCCTGAACAGTTACAGAAAAGGCTGTCGCCCTACGCCCACGCCGCCAGCCCGTCGTTGCGCACCAGGTTCATGCGCGGCAGCAGTATGCCGGTCGCCTTGCCGCCGCCGTCCCCGAATTGTAGCGCCAGCCCCGGCGGCTCCGGCGCGCCGGTATCCAGCCGGAAGAACCCGGGGTCGTTCGCGTCCGGCTGGTACAGCCGCACCCCCTCGCGCCATGCGCCACGCCGGGAGCGCAGCTCCAGTCCCCCGTCCCTCTCGGTTATCTGGATGCGCCCCACGCCCCGGATGATCCGGTAGCTGGTCAGGAAACCCGCGGGCGGCTCGTACACGCCCACCGCCGCGGCAGCCGCTTCCGCCGATATAGGCGCACCGCTGGTGTCCGGGTCCGGCGCGTTCAGCACCGACTGGATTACCTTCGAGAAGATGGCGTCAGACCGGTCGAAGCTGATGTTCAGATGCGTCAGCACGGCCAGATTCTCGGACGGGAACACGTCGATGTGCGTGTTCCACCCGCCGGAGATTCCGCCCCCGTGGCCGAAACTGCGCCTGCCGAACCGCTCCACGCGCATGAGCGTGAGACCCAGACTCAGCAGCCGCTCGTCCGGGCACCACTGCGGCGACGTCATCTCGTCGAACGTTTCGGGGCGAACGATACCCTTGCTCTTCGCCAGCAGCGCCGAGGCGTACCGCGCCATGTCCGGAATCGTGGACTGTACCGCGCCCGCCGCCCGCGTCGCCACGTACACGTAGTCGCCGCGTATGTTGTGCCCGTCCACGCTGGCCTTGTCCGGCGCGTCCACCCCCAGGATCGACATCGCGTCCAGGTCGTCGTGGTCCGGCGCGTGGTGATACCCCGTCGTCAGGTCCGCGCGCTGCTGGTCCCAGCAGTCGCTGTTCGACATTCCAAGCGGCCCGAACACCCGCCGCTCCAGCACCTCCTCGATGCGCCGCCCCTCCGTCCTGGCGATGATCTCGCCCAGCAGGCAGAAGGCGTGGTTCGCGTAGGCCCACTTCGTATCCACCGGAACCTCGATGTCGATGCCGTCCGGGTACATCCGGTTCACCGGCGTCGGCGTCGCGCTGTCCGACCACAGCTTGCCCAGGGCGTTGCGGTAGTCCCCCATCGTCGGCGCTTCGCCGATGCCGTTCGTGTGCGTCATCAGGTGGCGCACCCGCAGCGTCTCACCCGGCCCATTGAACCGGATGTCGGGCAGCCGGTCCACCACCCGCTCGTCCAGGCTCAGCCTGCCCTCGTCCACCAGCGCCATGGCGCACAGCCCCACCATCGTCTTCGTGATAGAGCCGATGCGCTGCCGCAGCTCCGGCGCCTGCCGCCTGCCGGACTCGATGTCCGCGTACCCGAAGCCCTGCGAATAGACCAGCGCGTCCCCGCACACGACGCCTATCGACATGCCCGGCACGTGGTACTCGTCCACCAGCGCCGCCGCCGTCGCCCGAACGCGGTCGATGTCCGCCGAAGTAAATGTCGCCATAGCCAGATGCTCCCGATGCCCTCAGGCGCTACCGAATTGTCCCTTCCCCCTCGCAGGGGGAAGGTTAGAATCTGCCCCGTACTCGATACGGGGATGGGGGTGCGTCCCTTTGCGTTTTGGTTAGCTGCCCCGCAGCTACGCTGGCTCGAACATCGGCAGCGAAATCTCGCCCTCCCCCTGGTCCTCCCAGCGCAGCTTCACTCGCATCCCGCACTGCACGTCGTTCACCGGGTCTTCGACCCCCACGATGTTCGTCATGATGCGGAACCCCTCGTCCAGGTCCACGTAGGCCACCGCGTAGGCGCCCAGGTCCTTGAACGCGGGGTGCCGGCTCTGCATCACCACGCTGTACGTGTACACCGTGCCCTCGCCCTTGGACACCCTCCATTCGTTGTTGTCCGAGCCGCACTCCGTGCAGTGCCGGCGCGGGAAGAAGATTACCGTCGGGCAGTCGTTGCAGAACTGGTAGGTCAACTCATGGCTCTTGGTCGCCTCCCAGAACGGCTCCGTGTCCGGCTCCGGAAAGCGGGGCTGCGGCCTCAAAGGTGTGCTGGTCATTATCGTCGCTCCTCGTACTCAGATTGTCCCTTCTCCCTCGCAGGGGGAAGGTTAGGATGGGGGTGCGCCCCCTCTAGTCCGCCGCCAGTATCGTCACGCCCGTCGCGTGCCGCGAACCCAACTGCCCCCCGTTGCCCACCGCCACCGCCAGCTTGGGGTCGTCCACCTGCGAAGTGGACTCGCCGCGTAGCTGCCGCGTCGCCTCCAGCAGCAGGAAGATGCCCCGCTCGCCCGGATGGTTCGAGGACAGCCCGCCGCCGTCCGTGTTCATCGCCGGCTTGCCCGGCGCGTCGAACGCCAGGTGCAGGTCCTCCACGTATGCGCCACCCTCCCCCTTCGTGCAGAAGCCCAGGTCCTCGATCATGCACATCACCGTGATCGAGAACGAGTCGTAGGCCATCAGCACGTCGATCTCGGCCGGCGTAACCCCCGCCTCGCCGAACGCCACCGGCGCCGCCTGCGCGCCCGCGCTCACGGTGATGTCGCCACCGTTCTCGGTGTACTTGGTCGCCTCGCCCGTGCCGATTATCCACACCGGCTTCTTGCGCGTGTCCCGCACCACGTCAGGGGACGCTATCACCACCGCGCCGCCGCCGTCGGACACCATGCAGCACTCCAGCAGGTGCAGCGGATGGGCTATCATCCGCGAGTCGAGCACGTCCTGCACCGTTATCTCGCGCACGCCCACGAACTCAAGGTCTGTCATGGCCTTCACCGCCTCCGGGTTGCGCATCGCGTGCTTGCGCGTCGTCACCGAGATGGCCGCGAACTGCTCGTCCGTCGTGCCGTACTGGTACATGTGCCGCTGCTTGACCATGGCGTAGTTGCTGATGAGCGTCAGCCCCCACGGGTCTTCCATGTTGTTGAGCGGGTTCGCCGGCCCCTGCCCCGTCGCGCCCGCGGTGCCGATGGCGCGGCGGTCTGCGTGCGCGGTGGAGCCGTAGGTGAGCAGCGCCACCTTGCACTTGCCCGCGGCGATCATCTCCCGCGCGTGGTTGGCCTGGAACTCGTAGGACGAGCCGCCCACCGCGGTGTTGTCGATGACGTTGGGCTTCAGTCCCAGGTACTCGGAGATTCCGAGGCCGCCGATACCCTGGTGGCTGCCGTTGTCGTAGATGGCGTCCACGTCCTTCCAAGACAGGCCCGCGTCCTCCAGCGCCTTCGCGGCGGACGACGCCTTTATCTGGAGCGCGCTGGTCCCCCCGCCCGTAACCCTGAGGGGGTACTCGTGAATGCCGACGATGGCTGCGTCTCTGCTTCCGGCCATAAGCTGCTCCTTTCGAGCTCAAATGGGAAATCTCAAATGCGCCGAAAACGTAGCACACGCCAGCACCCTAGTCAACGCGCTACCTAAAGTCCCTTCCCCCTTGATAGGGGAAGGTTAGGATGGGGGTGCCGTTTCAGGCACGAGCCTTCCTAATTGTCCCTTCCCCCTCGCAGGGGGAAGAGCCTGCCCTGAGCTTGCCGAAGGGATAGGATGGGGGTGCCGCCATAGCCATGTCGCCGCCACCCATGTCAAACCGATTTCAGGTTTTCAAACCAACCTTCCACGAAGTCCGGCATTGTCCCTAGCTCTTCCAGTTGCTCGAGCGCTTCCGCAACATGGCCGTGAGGTATTTCGTCAAAGATTTGCGGAGTGGGGACAAGGGCCTTGTTCAAGTCGTTCGGTTCGAACTTGTTCAAAGCGTCGCCGTATCTTCTCATCGACAGTGATGTGATCTCCCGCCCTGTTGCAGAATGGAGATACAAGAAGAGGTGGTCAATGTACTTCTCTCCCCAGATATTGGGCTGAAACCCGTGAAAGCAAGTCAGGTTCAAGACATTCGCCTTGTTTCGCACTACCTTGTAGCCCCCTCTTGAAAACACTCCCAAGAGTATCGGCGACGGACTTCGTTTCTCCATCTTGTACCAGGGTTTGCGATTTCTGGTAATGAAGCCCCTGTTGAAGCCCTTCAGTTCTCCATATCGGATGTACTCACCGGCGTTGTCCGATACTTGCCCCTCTACGTTCAAAAGCAGTACAGGCTCGTCGTGCTTCACGAGTTCGTCGTAGTCTCTGGCAGTGAACACAGGCGCGTTGACCTGTGCGCTCTTGGTGATGCTGTGGACGACCTCCGATGCCGTTATCCCCAAGTCCCTCACTCTGGACGGCTTTAGCGCAAAGAACTTGTTCGCCCCGGTCGCTATGCCCCTGCTGAATCGCCCATAGTGCGACAATGGGACGGTTCTGGCTTTGTCGACGGCTATTGGGCTGTCGTCGAAGTAAAGCAGCCAGTTGTCTTCTGGAATAAGTTGAACTTGAGGAACTTCGGCAGTCGGTTCACTGCCCAAAATCGCCCCTAACGATTCGATAGATTGAGCCTTGAAAAATCGAACGCGCGAAAATCTTCGCGCTGAGTCGTATAGAACAATGCCAACAGAAGTCGTTGCGTCAGGGAAAATATCTCGCTCACAGTCGAGGCTGATAATCGCTGCCAGATGATCGTCGGCAATCAAGTTCTGTTTAACCACTTTCCCATAGCCGGTGTTCAGGAATTCGAGCGGCATGATGTACGCCAACCTGCCGCGCGGTTGCAACTCGCACAAAGACTTGAGCAAGAAAGCGGAAGCAGTGTTCGTGTAGCCCGGCAATCGCACGTTAAGATTCGCTTCAAACTCTTGGAATACTTCCTTTCTGTTCAGAAACTTCTGAAACCTCATATACGGAGGATTGCAGACGATGTTCCCGTACTTGCGCCCCCAGGAAAGCAAGTAGTCTTCCTGACGGACTGAAATCGCGGATACGTCGGGGGATGCTCCACGTTTCCAGTAGTCCAAAATCTTGGAATCTACCTCGCTCCCCGTGAAGGCATCTCGCGCTTCCACCGGCGCGGCATCCAGGAACGCCCCCAGTCCAAAGCCGGGGTCATGTATGCCGTCAACGCCTGACCGCAGGACCCAACCAACCATGAAGTTCGCCACCTGTGGGGGTGTGAAGAACTGCCCCATAGCCTTGCGATGGGCATCCCCCGCCGAATCCAGGTAAGCCGTTACATTAGGCTCCATCCACAATCTCCTGATAGAAGACATCTGCGTCAAGATAACCCTTGCCGCGAAGCTCAATTCCCTGAAAGTATCGACGGATGCCCCCTCTATCATCCTGTAAAGCTCGGGACGTTTATCCATTAGGACGTTTGAGTAGGGCGCTCGCAGAATGAGTTGCTGAAGTCTCAAGCACTCGCTTTCTGCGTTACGAGTTCTTGTATCCATGAACTCGGCGTATTTCAACGATCGGAAGCTGCTTGACCGAACTTCTATGGCCGCAACAGCATTGCTCACTAGCCCACGCCCGGCGCGGCGCACGCACGTCGGTTGAGAGATAGTTTAGCACAACGCGGAACAGGTGTGCTAGATGGCGATTCCTCCGCCCCACACCCACCCAACCCATACCTACCACTGCCACTCCCCATCCCTACACCGCGCGCGCCAAAACCCACACCCATTCCGCCCCACCCCCAACGCCCGCGCAGCAGCGCGCGCCAGCCCTATCCCACGCTCGCTTATCCATTGCCATTAGCACTACTCTGGCGTATGGTGCAGGCACTAGCTGCACTGGGCCATAGGGGGGCGATTATCTTGTTCGAATCCACAGTAGCCGCCAACGGCCAAACCACGCTGCCCAAGGCTGTCAGGGACTCGCTGGCAATAAAGGCGGGAGATAGGGTTCGCTACGTCATCGTGGACGAGGGCGTGCTGATAATGCCGGTACGGCCCACCAGCCGTCTGTTCCGTAGCCTGAAGTACGACGGACCTACCGTGAGCTTGGAAGAGATGGACAGGGCTCCCGCAGAAGGGACAATTGAAAGATGGAAGCACTCGACGCAAACGTAGTCCTGCGGTATATCGTCGGCGACAACTCTGAACGAGAGACTGCGGCCCGCGCCTTGCTGGATAGATTTACGCCTGACGATCCGGGCTTCATCTGCCGGGAGGTTGTTATCGAGGTGGCCTGGGTGCTGGAGACGAGTTACCGCTTAACGCGAGCGCGAGTCGCTGAGGCATTGATGGACTTGACGGCTTCGGACAGCCTCGTGGTGGAGAATTCGAATGACGTGGCCGCTGCCGCGTACCGCTACCGCCAAGGAGGCATCGGCCTGTCCGACCTCATGATACTTTCGGCAGCTAAGCGGGAGGGAGCGATACCACTCCAAACTTTCGACCCCCGGCTTGCCCGGATGGATGGAGCGATCCTGGTTTCGTCCCAGCCCCAACCACCGAGCAGTAGCACGCGATAACCCTGCGGCGGCTCACGGCCCCGCATTGACGGCCCCCGCCCTTTCGCCTACCATGCTCTATATGCGCATCGGACTTCTCGCCGACACCCACCTGCCCGGGCGAATCCGCACCCTCGACGAGCTTGGGCCGGAACCCGCCCGCTTCTTCTCCACCGTCGACCTCATTCTGCACGCGGGCGACCTCACCTCCCCCATCGTGCTGGACTGGCTCGAGCAGTTCGCCCCCGTGCTCTGCGCCACCGGCAACAACGACCCTATCCCCGACCCGCGCATCCAGGACGTTCAGACCCTGGAGGTGCACGGCTGGCGCATCGGCATGGTGCACAGCCTCGACCGGCAGTTCCGCCCGATGGCCGAGCTACAGCGCCACTTCCCCGCGCCGGTGGACGTGATGATCGCGGGCCACACCCACATGGAGGCGCTGGAGTACCGCGAAGGAGTGGTGCTTATCAACACCGGCAGCATTACCTTCCCCCGTCACAAGGAGCTGCGCCTCGGCGGAGTGGGCCTGCTGGAACTCGCCCCCGACCACCTCAAGGCCCGCGTCTGGCCCCTCGGCGAAACACCCGGCAGCCCCAACCCCTGCCGCGACCTCTCCCTGGAGCTGCGCAACGGCAATCTGGTCAGCAGCCGCGACGGCGCGGTATCGTATCCCGCGGCGGCCGACGGCCTGGACTAGGGCGTGTGACCCGGGCAATACCCCGCCCGCTCATGTGGCTGGTGGGATTCATAGCGCTGCTGTGGGTCCTCGCCTTCATCGACATCATACCCGGCATGGACTTGGCCCGGTTCGGAGTCGTGCCCCGCGACCGCGACGGCCTGCTCGGCATCCCGTTTCATGCGTTCATTCACACGGGATTCGCGCACCTGCTCTCGAACACGGTCCCGCTGCTGATACTGGGCGGCCTGACGGCCATGCGGGGAACGCGATTCCTGGTCTTCTGCACGGTCTTTATCGTCCTCTTCTCAGGCGTCGGCGTCTGGCTGCTGGGCAGGTCCGCGACGCATATAGGCGCGAGCGGGCTGGTGTTCGGCTACTTCGGCTGCCTCGTCGCTCTGGGCTTCTTCGAACGCGGCTGCGTGTCCTTCATCGTCGCGGTAGCGGTAGCGGCCGTGTACGGATTTGGCATCATGTCCGGCCTGCTTCCACTGAACGCATACGTCTCGTGGGAGGGGCACCTGTTCGGCCTCATCGGCGGAATTCTCTTCGCGTGGTTTATCAATCCAGGCGGCCGTGAGAAACCCGATGGGCGGTGATTCGGCGCCACCTGATCACTTCCGTCGCCGTGCGCCGAACTCGCCGTGTCGAGTGATCCGTCATACCAAATTGGTCCAGGCCGGTACGGCCGACCACGATCCGGCCAAGTTGCGCCCCGCACGCGGTCGGACTTATACTGGCGCGGGATTTTCCCTGGTGCGGCCCCCGCGCTCAGACTGCCGCAAAGGCGTTCATGTTTAGAATCTCTACGTTCTCCTCCTTCCAATACAGGGACTTCCGCTTCCTGTGGGGGAGCATGGTCTTCTCAAGCTCCGGCCAGTGGATGGAGCAGGTCGCTCTTAGCTGGCTCGTCTGGGAGCTCACCGGAGACCCGCTCATGCTGGGCCTCATCAACGGCGCGCGGGCCATACCCTTCCTGCTCAGCCCCCTGGGAGGAGTCGCGGCGGACCGCATCGACCGAAAGCTGCTGATGCTGCTGACCCAGGTCGCGGTCATGCTGCTGTCCGCCGCGATGGCGCTGCTGCTCTTCCTGGACGTCATCCAGCTCTGGATGGTGTTCGCCTTCACGATGGTCTCCGGCCTCACCTGGGCCTTCAACCAGCCGGTGCGCCAGGCCATCGTGCCCAACCTGGTGCCGCGCCACGAGATAACCAACGCCGTCGCGCTCACATCCAGCGCCTTCAACCTGACCCGCCTGGTGGGGCCGATAGCCGCCGGATTCATCATCGCCGGCGTGGGAGCGGAGGGCGCGTTCGCGGGCAAGGCCCTCGCCTACGTCGGCGTCATCGGCATGATCGTCTTCATGCGGGTGCCGCCCATACAGCGCCGCGCCCGCCGCGAGAGCATCCTCCGCAGCATGATGGGCGGCTTCGAGTACGTCAAGGGCAACCCCACCGTGCTCGCGCTGCTGGTGCTGGCGCTCATCCCCATGCTGGTGTCCATGCCCTACATGATGGCCTTCATGCCCGTGTTCGCCGACGAGGTGTACGGCATAGGGCCGGAGGGCATGGGGATGCTCTACACCTTCGCCGGCATCGGCTCGCTGGCGGGGACGTTCACGGTGGCCTCGCTGGGACGCAGCAAGCGCAAGGGCCTGCTGCTGCTGCTCAGCGGCGTGGCCATGGGCATAACGCTGATGCTGTTCGGCTGGTCGCGCCAGCTATGGCTCACCCTGCTGATACTGGTGGCTGCCGGATTCCCGCAGATGTTCACCATGTCGATGACCCAGACGCTGCTCCAGATGAGCGTACCGGACGAGTACCGGGGCCGCGTGATGAGCATCTACATGCTGGACCGCGCGCTGGCCCCGCTGGGCGCGGGTTTCGCGGGGGCGCTGGGACGCCTTTACACTGCCCCCGGCGCGGTGATGATAGGCGGCGCGATGACCGTCGCGCTCAGCCTGCTCGCGCTGGCCTTCCTGCCGCGCATCCGCAACTGGCGCGACGAGGACGCGGTCGCCTACGCCGCGCCCGGCGTCGGCTCGCGCCGCCGCCCGGCAGAGCCTGCCGACGCGGAACGCCCCGCGCCCGCTACAAGAGAGTCCCCTCTCCCTTGAGGGAGAGGGTAGAAAGTCTCTTCCCCCTCGGCATTGTAGGGGCGGGTTTCCACAAAATCCCTTCCCCCTTGATGGGGGAAGGTTAGAGCCTGCCCCGTACTCGATACGGGGATGGGGGTGAAAGAGGCCCGCCCCCTACGCCGTAACCAGCGGATACTTGGACACGTCCACGCCCGCCTCGGTCAGCATGTCCAGGTCGTACAGGATCCGCCCGGTGCACTCCCTCGGTTCCTGGACGCAGATGAGCACCGCAGCGTCGCCCATGCTGATGCCGTCCTCCATCGCGCCGATGTAGTTGCGCGTGTCGCCCCGGAACCACCGCTGCCCCTCCGACGCGATGCTCTTGTTCGGCGACAGCGCGTTCACCGCGATGCCGTCGTCCCACAACTCCTGGGCCAGCCCCTGCGTGAACCGCTCCAAGTGCGCCTTGCCGGAGCCGTAGGCGATTCCCCCGCCGCCGCCGGACTCGTAGGGGCCGGGGCCCGGGAAGATGGCGCCCACCGACGATATGTTGATGATGTGTCCGCCGCCCTGCTGCCGCATATGCGGAATCGCGTACTTGCAGCCCAGGAACGGCCCCTTGATGTTCACGCGGTACAGCAGGTCCCAGTGTCGCACCTGCATATCCTCCACCTTGCCGGGAATGAGGATGGCCGCGTTGTTCACCAGGATGTCCACCCGTCCCAGCCGCTCCACGGTGCCGTCCAGCAGCGCCTTGACCTGCTCGTCGTCGCTCACGTCGCAGGTGATGCCGATGGCGCTGCCGCCCTCGTCCTGTATGCGCGTGACCGTGGTGTTGACGCTGCCGGAGATGCGGAAGTCGCCCTCGTTCTCGGTGCGCGCCGACACCACCACCTGCGCGCCCTCCCTGGCGAGCACCAGGGCGATGTCCCGCCCGATGCCGCGGCTCGCGCCGGTTACCACCGCAACCTTGCCGTCCAGTTGGCCCATAATTCGCTCCTTTGGGTGAGTATGAGTATGGCCAAGAGTATGTGGCCACTTCGCACGTTGCGTCAAGTGCGGGGCGCTCGCCGGCGCGTAGGGGGAAGGGACTTTGAAAAGGCCCTGGAGCGAGGAAATCGCTAAAAGTGCCCCAAACTGCACCGTTTTGCTCATTTCGTAGCTGGGAGAGGTGACACTTGGGGCGGTTGGGTGTCCCAGTCTGTGCGATTTTATGGGGCAGTTTGGTGAAAATGGCGCAGACTGGGGCGGCGGCGGGCGGGACCGGACGGGGCCCCGCATCAGGTGCGAGGCAGGCGGTCCGTGGTGGGCTGTAGGTTGTGTAGGTGCGTTATGAAGAGACGGTAGCACGGATGTGCGGGCGAGGTCAATAGCCATGGCGAAGGAAGGGCGTTCACCCCCATCCCCGTATCGGGTACGGGGCAGGCTCTAACCCGTTCGGCAAGCTCAGGGCAGGCTCTTCCCCCTGCGAGGGGGAAGGGACTTTGAAGCGGTGGGACGAAACAGGTATGGATTAGGCCACCTACAGGGCAGTTGCGGGGGGCCGCATGGCAGTGGTGGTGACTCGATGGCGCGGTTTTGGGGCGGAATTTCGGGGGTCGGGATATTCGTGTGGTATCATTGCGCCGACGAACCTTGCCCAGGATGGCGGGCGTGGACATTCGGTGGGGACCTTCGCTATCTTCATAGGGCCGGGTGTCGTGCTGGCGTAGGCTCGCTTGCGGGGGCAACGCGGAATGAGTAGCGGAGAGGCTTTTCTCTGATGCAGACCGAACGAAAAAAGCTCCACAGGCACGACGAATCGGAGCGCGACTCGCTTCCCAGGCCCGAAAACCCGATGGGGGTTGACGAGGCGGTTGAGATGTTCGTGGAGAAGGTTAGCCGCATCGAGTACGTGGACGAGATCCGGTGCCTTAAACGCGGCCATCTCCATGAAGTCTGGACCATATTCGCTGCGCCGCGGGGGCAGTATGAGCTAGAACTCCCGATAATCAGGATTGAAAACGAGTTGCTTGAGAGATTGGACGAACCGCTGCTGGACTTCAGAGCCGTTAACACAAACGAGGTGAGTTACATCGACCCGTCGGCCATAGCACAAGGCAGCGCGCTGCTTTGGAAGAAGCAAGATGCCGAGTGAAGCGCAACACCTTGCCAAAGCTCTACACAACGAACGTTTCTGTCTCGCAGTTGTTGACGGACTGGAGCCGTCGTTCGGGCAATTCTATGATTGGGCCATCACCGGAATGTTCTACTCAGCGTTGCACTACATCGACGCGTACTTAGACCGTAGTCTGGCAACACATCCGGAGACTCATGCCGACCGAAGGAGAATAATCGCGCGGATTCGCCAGTTGCGTCCGATACGAGAGCAGTACACCCTTCTGAGCCGTCGTAGTCAGTCGGCGCGGTACGGACCGGTGAGCTTTGCCGGTTCCGACGTCCAAAACCTGCGTGACAACTACTTCATCCCGCTAAGGAATCGCCTGCGCGCCCTGCTGGCCGTCTAACGGCCATTCCTGCCGAGCTGCCCACCCCACCCGCACACCATCCCCCTCCCGCGCCTTGCCCTCGTCTCGCCATGCCGTTACCGTAAAGCGGTCTGCGTATTTCTCCGGCTCACCCGTATGTCACACCCATGTGGTACCATTGCGCCGATAAACCTTGTCCCGGAGGGCAGATGTGGACATTCGGCAGAGACCTTCGCTACTTTCATCGGGTCGTGCCCGGGCTGGCGCTGGCGCAGGTCGGCGCCCGAACGACGCGACGCCCGCCACTGACAAGGACGCGTCCGAGCGTGAAGAAATGATGTCCGAACTCCTGGCTGCCTTATCCTCGCCTGAGACGCGCAACGAAGCGTGGATTGCGATGGCTCGCCTGCCAATCGAGGACAGACGTCGAATTATGCGCCACGCTGTCATAGAGGTGGACGAAGAAGAGACGGCGTTGTGGGACACGCTGCCTTGGCCCGACGAGGATACCTACGTGCGAGGGGAATCGTCATGAGCGTGGAAATGCCCACGCGCGGCGAATTGTGGATAGTGCGTCTGCCGCGCGGCATAGGCGTAGAGGCGCAGCGCGACCGACCGTGCGTCGTAATCAGTTCGACCGACTACGACTCTCATCCAATTCGAGTCATCATGCCGCTATCCACTTGGAGACCTGAATTCGAAGGACGGGCTAACAAACTACATATTGGAGCAGGCGCACAGAGCGGTCTTCACAACGACTCTGCGGCAGACTTTCTTCAGATACGCAGCGTTTCCACCGGGCGCTTTCTGGAGCGCATTGGCGCGATAGACTCCCGCCTCGTAGATGGCATTGTTTCTGGCGTCGCTCTAGCCATAGGCTACGTGCCCGCACAGTATTGAGCGGGACTATTCAGCCCCCACGCCCCCTCCCCTGCCCTCGTTCTCGGTGCGCGCCGACACCACCACCTGCGCGCCCTCCCTGGCGAACACCAGGGCGATGTCCCGCCCGATGCCCCGGCTTGCGCCCGTAACCACCGCAACCTTGCCGTCCAGTTGGCCTATAATTCGCTCCTTGTCAACCACCTTCAACCATGAGGACCCCCACACTCCTGCGACTCACCAGGGTAGATCGTCGTCGTCATCCCGACCAGCCTGAAACGTGAGGACACGCCTGTACTTCCTATAGCAATCTAAGCACACAGGCTTCGCCATCGTCGCCTTGTGCTCCTTGCCGCAAGTGTGACAGTGTTTTTCCTCGTAGTCTTTGTTCTCGTACCGCTTCCAACTTCGGAAGCAACGATTGCAGTAGGGTTGAAGTGGGTTGGCTGGCAGTTCGTTTCTGCAACGAACGCAGAAGGCAGCGGATGGCTTCTCAACTTTGGCTTGAGACCTGACATTCCGCCTGGGCACCGGGCTCTCGCGGTCACCTGCGGGCGCCGCAACCCTTGCCACCGTCACTCGTATCTGTTCGCTATTGTCCACAAGCCTCTTTGCTTCTTCGAAGATCTTCCGGTAAAGGTCTTCGTCCTTGGATACGAGTACGCCCATCTCATCGTTGTTTTTCTCTGAGAACTCGTATAGGTTCATCGACGTCAGAAGCGCCTGCGCTTCGTTCAAATAGCACTTGGCGTGAAGATTCTGGCGAAAACTGGTCTTGATCTTGGGCAACTCTTCAAGCCATTTCATTTCTTCCGGCTGAAGTTCGCTCTTGCCGTAGATTACCCTGATGTCAACGGACGCCTTCTTATCCTCCAGCAGTTCCTTTAGACGACTGTTGACTTTGAGATACGGGCTAATGAGCCAGAGACGTTCCTCGGCATTCTTGATTATCTCTTCAAGATGATGTGAGATGCCTGTCGTGGTGTAGAAATCTGCCATATGTTTTCCCTTTCATTCGCGGAAGTAACCTACCGATTGCGCGAAAGTATAGCATAGCCCCGGTCCGGATTAGAAAGGCCTGCTGTGTATGGTGGCGAGAAACACCCGGAAGTCAGCGCCTTCCACCCTCGAACACAGTGGCGGGCTTCCGGCAATCACCGGAAAACGAGTGTTTCTGGTCGATAAGGGATCCAGCCCGTATCACCTTAGTCGGCGCCCCACAAGGAACGGGCGTCTCCTGTGAACGCCTTGGGCAAGATGATCGACACAGGTGACCACAGAGGATTGTCCTCAAATTCGTGTAGCCGACCAAGCAAATGAGGAACCCCTATCGAACCTGTATCAGATTGTATTGTTAGGAGCGATCCTTTTTCCGTCTTTCCCGCGAAAGCGAGAGAAACCCAACGCGACACCACCTAACACGGCAGTTGGCCCCTGCCATCGCCCGTTCGCGACTCCGCTCGGTAGTCTCTCGCCCGTCCCGCAAAAGGACAGTTGACCGAGACGCAAAGCCGTCCCCGACCCGTACCGCGCACACCGCTGGCCTGCGCGGAGTTTCCGGTCGAGGTTCCGCATCAACCTGCCGACCGCGTTCCGGCCCAAACAAGCGGCAGCAGGCCGGGAAGTGCTGCGCGGCCTGTCTTTCGTGGCCGCCGCGCAAGACAGCCCCGGCTCTGCGCTCCACATAGCCCCCGCTTCCTCCGTTAACAACCGAATACACCAACCGACGACCAAGCCCGCCAAAGCCGCAACCCGAAACAACTCGTCCCGTCTCGGTCTGAATACGGCTCGAATCAGTCCCGCCGCCACCGGAACTGTCACACGCAACATGCCCCAACCGCCCGCATCCAACTAGCGGACGGGCGAGAGAGTGACAAAACAAACGGAATGAGACAGTTTTCGGGCACTTTCGTCCCGCACGCACGTAGAGGCAATCCCTTGTGGTTGCACCAGTTGGTCATCATGCGCTTCGTACTCTCGATCCACGAACCCGTGTCAGTTTGCTAGGTGACTTTCCTCCAAGTCCTCCGCCCCGCTGGATTCCCGATTGCTCGGGAATGACGATTCCGGAGTGCGCCTAGCAAATTGACACAGGCTCTCGTCCCAGTACCCGTTTGACAACGCGCGCCCGCGAAAATAGACTCGGTTCGCCGTGCCCCCTTTGGAGGGCGCCCGCAACGTCGCCCTGCCATTGGAGGCTGTTTCGGCTTGGAAGCTCTCTCGAACGTGCGAGTCCTCGACTTCACCCACTACGTCGCCGGCCCCTACTGCACAAAGCTGATGGCCGACTACGGCGCGGACGTGCTGAAGGTCGAGCGCCCCAGGACGGGCGACCCGGCGCGGCGGCTTGGGCCGTTTCCCGACGACGAGTCGCACCCGGAACGCAGCGGCCTCTTCCTGCACCTCAACACCAACAAGCGCAGCGTCACGCTGGACCTGAAGACCGGGGCCGGCGCTGAAATCGCCCGCAGGCTGGCCGCGACTGCCGACGTGGTGGTCGAAAACTTCCGCCCCGGCGTGATGGCGCGGCTCGGACTGGGCTACGATTCGCTGGTGGAGTCCAATCCCCGCCTGGTGATGGTGTCCATTTCGAACTTCGGGCAGGACGGGCCGTACCGCGACTGGCGAGGCTCGGACGCCATCTTCTACGCGATGGGCGGCGAGATGTACTCGACCGGCCTCGAAGAGCGCGAGCCGCTGAAGATGGCCGACGACGTGGTGCTGTACCAGGCGGGCGCGGTCGGCGCGGTGGCGGCCATGGGCGCGCTGTTCGCCGCGCGCCGCACCGGCGAGCCTCAGCACGTCGACGTCTCCATCTTCGAGACGCAGGCCGGATCGATAGACCGGCGGATGAGCACCCTCATCGCCTACCAGTACACCGGCGGCACAAGCGGCAGGCGTCCGATGGAGAGCACCGGCGGCTACCCGCAGGGCGTGTTTCCATGCAAGGACGGCTACGTGGAGATAACCGGCGGCGGCATATACTTCCCCCGCTCGGTCAAGATGCTCGGCGAACCCGACTTCCTCGCGGAGGAGCGCTGGCACGCGCCGGGCGCGCAACAGGACCCCGACCTGAAGGCCGAGTTCGAGGAGTTCTTTTATCCCTGGGTGCTGTCGCGCACCAAGCGGGAGGTCTGGGCCGAGGCGCAGGCTGCCCGCGTGCTGAGCGCGCCTATCAACGCCATGGAGGACCTGCACGCCGATCCGGTGTTCGCGGAGCGCGGCGTCTTCGCCGAGGCCGACCACCCGTCCGCGGGCCGTCTGCGCTATCCCGGCCGGCCCTTCGTCATGGAGCGGACGCCTTGGTCGGTGCGCCGCCCCGCCCCGCTGCTGGGCCAGCATACCCTGGAGATGCTCGAGGAGCTTGGTTACACAGCCGCGGACGCCGCGGGGCTGAGAGACGACGGCGTTGTCTGAGAATGCTGGCGCGGGACCGCGCAGAGGGCCTTTGCCGCTGGAGGGCGTCCGCGTGCTGGACCTGACCATCGTGTGGGCGGGGCCGTACTGCACGTCGTTCCTGGCGGACATGGGGGCTGAGGTCATCCGCATCGAGTCCACGCAGACGTTCCCGCCCGCGCCCACACGCGGCGCTCGGGCGCGGCCAAGCCAGCAGGAGCTGGACCACAGCCCCTACTACCTTGCCGGCCTGCCCGGCGGCGTGCCCGGAGATCGGCCGTGGAACCGCACTCCCCTCTTCAACGCCCACGCCCGCAACAAGCTGAGCATGACCGTCGACCTGCTGCGGCCCGAGGGCCAGGAGGTTCTGGACAGGCTGGTCGAGGTGAGCGACGTGTTCGTGGAGAACAACCCTACCCGCACGATGGAGCGGCTGTCCATCTCCTACGATCGCTTCCGGGCGATCAACCCGCGTATCATCATGATGAGAATGCCCGCCTACGGCAACACCGGCCCCTACCGCGACTACCGCGGCTTCGGGCTGCACATGGACAGCGTGGTCGGCCACACCGCGCTGAGGGGCTACGCGGACATGGATGCCTCTACGGTGACGCCGGTGCTGGTGTGCGACGCGGCGGGCGGCACCCACGGCGCCTTCGCGGTGCTGGCCGCCCTGAACCACCGCGAGCATACCGGCGAGGGCCAGCTAATCGAGTTGCCGCAGGCCGAGGCGTTCATTCCCATGCTGGGTTCCCACTTCATGGACTACTCCATGAACGGCCGCAACGGGGGCACGCGCGGCAACAGGCATCCCCACGCAATCCAGGGCTGCTACCCGTGCAAGGGCGACGATCGCTGGGTCGTCATCACGCTGTACGACGAAGCCGACTGGCGATGTCTACGCGCTGCTATGGGCGAGCCCGCGTGGACGCGCGACTCGGCGTTCGCCGACCACGAGTCGCGGCTGCGCAACCAGGACACGCTCGACGCCCGCATCGCGGAGTGGACTTCCGGGCTTGGTCACACCGAAGTCATGCGGATGTTGCAGTCCGCCGGAGTCGCCGCGGGCGCGGTGCTGGACCAGGCGGACGCCTACGCCGATCCCCAGCTACGCGAGCGCGGCTTCTTCCAGGAGGCGCACCAGGAGGATACTGGCACGCACCTGTACCCCGGCGCGCCCTACAGGCTGTCGGGCGAGTCGCCCCGGTTCCGGCGGGGGCCGGTGCGGCTGGGCGAGGACAACGAGTACGTGTACAAGCGCCTGCTTGGGTTCTCGGACGAAGAGTACGCCCGCTTCGAGGCGGACGGGCACGTCGGCATGGACTACGACGAGCGCATAGAGTGAGGACAGCGTGAGCTCAGCCCACACACCGAGCGAAGGCGGCCTGCCCTCGCTGCTCATATCCATAGAGGACGGCGTAATCGACCTGGGTTGGGGTCATCCGTCGGAGGCGCTGCACCCCCTCGCGGACGTGCGGCGCGCCGCCGAGTTCGTGCTGGGCGGCGAGTCCGTCGCGGCGCTCCAGTACGGCGCCGTGCAAGGCTACGGGCCGCTGCTCGAGTCTCTGGCCGCCTTCCTGTCGAGCCAGCCCGCCTACGGCATGACGGTGCGGCCGGAGAACCTGTTCCTGACGAGCGGGGCCTCCCAGGGGCTGGACATGGCCAGCACGCTGTTCACCCAGACGGGAGACACGATCTACGTCGAGGAGCCGACCTACCACCTGGCGCACGGCATCTTTCGCGACCACCGCCTGAACGTTGTCGGCGTCGCCACCGATGCTCACGGCATGAGGATGGACGCGCTGGAGGAGCAGCTAACCAAAACGGAAAGTGTGAAACCGGCGGCTTTGTACGTCATCCCCACGTATCAGAATCCCACGGGCCGCGTGCTGCCCGAGGACCGGCGGCGCAGGCTCGTGGAACTGGCGGACGAGCACGGATTCTTCGTGTTCGCCGACGAGGTGTACCAACTGCTGCACGCCGCGTCCCCGCCGCCTCCGCCCCTCGCCGCCTTTGACGACACGCCGCATGGCCGAGTGGTGTCGTTCGGGTCGTTCTCCAAGATACTGTCGCCGGGACTGCGCGCGGGCTGGGTGCAGGCGCGGCCGGCGCTGGCGGCGCGGTTCACCGACTCCGGATTCGCCTTCAGCGGCGGCGGGATAAGCCACTTCGCGTCCAACATCGCCCACGCCACCATCGCGCTCGGCCTGCTGGCTGAGAACATAGCGCGGCTTCGCGCGACCTACGCCGAGCGCATCCGCGCGGTGGACGCCGCGCTGCGCGAGTTGCTCGCGGGGCGGTGCGACTACGCCACGCCGGCGGGCGGCTACTTCTTCTGGCTGGACCTGGGCGAGGGCGTGGACACGGAGGCACTGCTGCCCTACGCGCAGCGGGCGGGCGTGTCGTACCTTCCGGGCAGGCTGTTCTCGGTGGACGGCGCGCCCTCGAGCTGCCTCCGCATCAGCTTCGCGCTCTACGACTCCGACGGCCTGCGAGAAGGCGTTCGCCGGCTGGCCGAGGCGCTCGACGCCTACATCGCGGAGCGCAACGCCGGCTCTGACAGCGAGGGGCGCCATAGCCGGTAAAGACGCCAGTCTTCCCTGCCCCGGCGACGCGGACGGCCTGGTCCTGCGGCCCGGCTCGGCGCTGTTCCGCGACGTGGAGCGCCTCGCGCTCAACGCACGGATCGCGGTATTGTGCGGCATCCCCGGAACGGGCAAGAGCCTGATGCTGGGGCAGCTTGCGCGGCTCGCGCACGCGGCGGGCCGGCCGGTCCACCTGCTGCAATGGGACGTGGCGCGGCTGGCGTTCGAGACGCCCGATGTCCTCTCCCGATTCCCGGAGGTGGACGGCGTGACACATGCGGTCATCCGGCACGCCGCCAGTGTGTGGGCGCGGCGGGCCGCTACGGAGTGGCGTAGGAGACATATCAACGACGATTGCCTGCTTGCCGTCGAGGCGCCGCTGGTAGGGGGCCGGTTCGCCGAGTTGACAATGCCCCGCGGAGGCGGGCCAAAGGATGAGATGAGCGCGCCGGACATACGGTTCGCGGTGGTCGTGCCATCGGTTGGGGTGCGGCGCGAAATCGAGCGCGCTCGCGGGCGCACGTCAGCGTCGCCGGGCCACGAGCGCGAAGCCGCCGACGCCGCGCCGCGGGTCGTGAGCGGGCTGTGGGCCGAGGTGCTGCGTGCCGCGAGGGAGCTGGGCGTCGCCACTTCCGGCGAAGGCTACGACCCGCGCATCTACCGCCGCGTGTACGCGCGCGCCCTCCGGCTTCGCAATGCCGACGTCCTGCGGCTCGACGAGGTGCTGCCCACTGGCGGCCGGTCGGCCCACGACATCGGATTCTGGGTCAAGCGGCTGCGGCCAGGCCGGCAGGACGCCGAGGACCTGGTGAGCCAGGTGGCCCAGGTATACGAGAACCCGGCCGACCTGGACGAGCACATGGATCGCTGGTTCCTGCGGTGAGTGGGCGTGCGAGTTCACCCCCATCCTAACCCGTTCGGCAAGCTCAGGGCAGGCTCTTCCCCCTGCGAGGGGGAAGAGCCTGCAAGGCGTTCCGCTAGGGCAAGACCTTGTACGCCACGCACTCGACCAGCTCGATGGTGATGGACTTCTGGGCGAGGCCAGTGGTGCCGATGACGGCTCGGCAGGGCGGGTTGGGGATGAAATCACGGTAGATGTGGTTGAACAGCGGCCAGTTGTCCATGTCCGTGAGGAACACGACCAGCGTGACGACGCGGTGGAAGTCGGTCCCCGCGGCGTGCAGCGAGGTCTGGATGTGACGGAAGGCGGCGCGGTACTGCTCCTCGTCGGTGTCGCCCACCACCACGCCGTCGAACCCCGACGACGTGGTGCCTCGGCAGAGGACGCGCACCGCGCGGAGCTTGAGCATCCGGGTCAGGTCCTCCTCGAAGTAGTCGCAGTACAGGCCGGTGCGGTAGGATACCTCGTCCGTGGCCTCGCTGCGCCCGTCGGCGATTACCAGGTCCAGCAGCGCGTCGCGCTCCTCGAACGGCAGCGCCTGCGCCTGCTCGATGGTCATCCCGTCCAGGTCCTTCAACGTCAATGCCATGTAACGCCCCCTCACCCTAACCCTCTCCCACAATGGGGAGAGGGGACTTTGGAAAGGTCCTCGACCTACCCTACCCTGCCCCCAGGTTGATTACCCCGTCGCGCTCCAGGTCGGCGATGTCCGACTCGCTGAGGCCGATCGCCGAGCGCAGGACCTCGGCGGTGTGCTCGCCTAGCAGCGGCGGATGGCTCGCGGGCGCGGCGGGACTTTGGCTCGCGTGGCGCAGCGGATTGGCGATGAGCGACAGGTTTCCCAGCGTCGGGTGGGCCACGTCCCAGAGCACGCCCCGGGCGTCGGACTGCGGGTCGCGCATCACCTCCGGCACGTCGTAGATGGGCGACGCGGGCACGGTGGCGCATTCGAGCGTCCGCAGCAGCTCCTCGCGGCGCCAGCCGGCGAATTCGGCGCTGAGCGCAGCCACAACCTCGTCGCGGTGGGCCACGCGGCCCGCGTTGGTCTTGAGCCGGTCGTCCTGTGCCAGTTCGGGCAGGCCGACGGCCTGAGCCATCCTCACGAACTGGGCGTCGTTGCCAACCGCCAGCATGAAGTAGCCGTCCGACGCCTCGAACGCCTGGTACGGCACAATCTGGGCGTGCGCGGTGCCCAATCTCGGCGGGGTGACGCCGTCGGCGAGGTAGCTCTGGGCCAGGTTGACCATGGCCATGATACCCACGTCGAACAGCGACAGGTCCAGGTGCTTGCCTCGCCCGGTGCGGGCGCGCTCGTGCAGCGCGCTGAGGACGCCGATGGCGGTGGTCAGGCCGGTCATCAGGTCAACCACCGCGACGCCGACGCGCATCGGCGGGCCGTCGGGGGCGCCGGTCACGCTCATCAGGCCGGTCATGCCCTGGAGAACGGCGTCGTAGCCGGGCTCGGAGGCGCGGGGGCCGGTCTGGCCGAAGCCGGTGACGGAGGCGTAGACGAGGCCGGGGTTCGACTTGGAGAGGCTGGCGTAGTCCAGGCCGTAGCGGGCGAGGTCACCGACCTTGAAGTTCTCGACCAGCACGTCCGCCTTGCGGGCGAGTCCGCGCACTAGCTCCTGTCCACGCTCATCCTTCAGGTTGACCGCGACGCTCTTCTTGCCCCGGTTGGTGGACAGGTAGTAGGCGCTCTCGCCCTCCACGAACGGCGGGCCCCAGCGCCGGGTGTCGTCACCCCAGGGGGACTCGACCTTCCACACGGTGGCTCCCAGGTCCGAGAGCATCTGCGTGCAGAAGGGGCCCGCGAGTATGCGGGAGAGGTCGAGAACCGTTATGTCGTCAAGCGCGCCCATTGCTACGACCTCGAGGGGATTGGTCTGGTTGGTTGGCGCGCCTGAAGGGATTCGAACCCCCAACCCTCGGTTCCGAAGACCGATGCTCTGTCCGTTGAGCTACAGGCGCGCGCCGCTTGTGTGGTTCACTTGGCGAGCTTGGCGGTGGCCGATTCGCCGACGATGCGCAGGTAGTTGCGCGAGCCGGTCGCTCGCAGCCCGCCATCTCCGGCGATTTCGAGGTCGCCGGACTCGTGCAGCAGCTCCAGGTGGGCCACGGCTTCCGTCATCGCCAGGTGGTACACCGGGCTTTCCGGCGTCTGCCTCGGGAACAGGGCGCGCGTTACTTCGGTGAGCGTGCCGCCCTTCCCGTCGATGACGTCCAGCGCAAGCTCCAGGCGCTCGGCGTGGTGCTCGATTATCTCGCCTATGCGCCCGACGTCGGCGAAGTTGAAGCGTCCCTTGTTGAAGAGCCGGTGGGCCGGTAGCACCTGGACCTCGCGGCCAAGCTCCTCCACGACGCGCAGGGACCGGATGTAGGTCTCCAGGCCGTACAGCGCGTCGGCGTCGGTGTACTCCGGCGCGAGCGCCTGCGCGACCTCTTCGGAGAAGCGCACCCTGCACGTGGGGTGGGGCGTTATCTCCGGCAGCACGTGGTCGCCGGTGAAGACGACGTTGTCCAACGCGACGCAAAGCTCGTCGGGAGAGTGGCCGGGCGTGTGCATCATCCGCATGTCGCCAACCCGCTCTCCGTCGAGAACGCGCCGGTGCACGTGGGCGGCCCTCTTGGATTCGCGGTAGCCGGGTTCGGTGCGCCATGAGAAATCTGAGCCGCGCGAGCGACCGTTGCGGGACGTGAGAGCGTCCATCTGGGCGGCCAGCGGCGTCTTCATGCCGCGCTGTATCCGCCCGTCGTCGAATGGCAGCGTGCGGGCATAGACCTCGTGCGCCCACAGCTCGGCGTCGTTCTCGCGCACGAACCGGAAGGCCGCGCCGTCGTGGTCGGAGTGGCCGTGGGTGATGATGACGCGATCGACGTCGCGGGGCGAATAGCCCGCCGCCTCGATGCCGTCCGCAAGCTCCGAGAGGGTGCCGTGCGCGCCCGCGTCCACGAGGTTCACGCCCTCGCACTCGAACAGGTACGCCCACGTCGGGCCGAGGCGGTCCTCGATGTCCGGCTGGGGCACGCCGATGGCGAATATCCGGCGGCCCGCCGAAGTCGTGAGTCCGACCACCATGCGGTTACCCCTGGCGTCGCCGTCGCGCACGACCAGGACATCCTCGTAAGCGTGGGGCATTCGGGCATCCTCCATTACCGGGATACAGGGCTGAGAAGGCGGCGCCTCAGATGGGATGGGGTGAGCGAAGGGATTTGAACCCTCGATCTCCAGGGCCACAACCTGGCGCCTTAACCTGCTTGGCCACGCTCACCATCTGCGCAAGAACGATTCTAGCACCGCGCCAGTCCGACGGTCAATATCGGCCTCGTCCGCGGGAGTGCACGCTTGCGATGATGTCGTGTCGCGTGTCTGAGTTGGTGTCGGTCATAGGCTGCCCGCCTGGGCTTACCTCAGCAGCGCCACGAAACCCGCTTGCACGAAGTCCCTGTCGTGGGCGAGCGCCTCGATGATGCCACGCTGCTCCATTATGAGGAAGCTGGCGCAGTCGGTGAGACTCCACGTCTGGTCGGGGCGAGCGGCGTAGCGCTCCACTGCCATCCTGAACTGTGCGTCAGTCTGCGAGATGACTTCCACATATGGGTTGGTCTCAAGCTCGTGGACCCGTTGCGCCGCGAATGTCCGCCAGAAGTCACCGATCCCAGCCATGCCGTTTAGCGCCTCAGTCAACACCATCTGTGTCGTTACGACGTGAGTCTCCTCAAAGGAATTGGCAAGTGCCATCGCCTTCATGTGAAGTGCGTCTCTTGGGTTCCACAACGCAATCCAGTAGCCCGCGTCAGCGAATGCCACTCCAGTCAGTCCTCTTCCTTAGGGTGGCCGTAGAGGTAGTGTTTCTTGTTCTTCGCGAGGTCGGTGGGAAGACCCTCCCATGCTTCTGGCGGCATTGTCTTGTGGATCTCTGCGACCCTTTCCGCTATACCCGCCAACCCTCGCTTCGGCCGGGGAGTTTTTTGCGACTGCGACGCTTCCGCAGAGGCGGCCTCCACCGACACCGTCACTTCCTGGCCCTCTTCCAGGTCGAGCGGCTCCAGCGGCACGAGCGCGCCGTTGGTGTACTTGGCCTTGATGTTGTTTACCATGTCCTACCCCTTCGATAGAGCTTCGGGTTCGTCCGAATTATACTCCATGCACACGTCGTGGGTGGCGAGAGTCCACCGGCTTATCCGGCTTCTGCCGGCCAAACCCAAGCGTTCGACTATCCGGTAGGGCAGCGCAGAGGAAAATATCTGTTTCATTCCGTGTTTTCTGTGCTTTTCTGCTTCGGCTCCTAGCTGGGAGTGTCGGCTATATGCGCCAGTGTGAAACCGCGGAGAAACGGGTTGAAACGCCGAAAGAACAGTGTGTCGCAAGCTCGATGCCGGCTGCCGGAGGGCGCAAGCCGGGCGGGCATGGTGGCGGGCAAGCGGTGTGAGTGCGTCATGGCAGAAGAATAGCACGGATGTGCGTAGAAATCAAGTGGCCGCACACGGGGGAGCCTGTGTCAGTTTACTAACCAATGGTGCTAGTTGAAGGTTAGAGGGTGAACTGTTTGATGGAGAGGCGGACCACGCCTTTCTCATCGGGTTTGAGGCCATTCCACTGCGCCATGATGTTGAAGGCGGCCATCAGATACCCCAGACGCGACTTGAAATAGTCCCAAACCCTATGGCGCATCTTCTTTACGTGGCAGATGACCGTGAGCATCGACAATACGGTCTCCACCTTCATGCGCTCGTTCCACTCGCCACGCCGACACACCTTCAGATTGGCAGGATCGCCCGCGGCGCTGTGGAACCCAGTGTCGCCCAGCACCACCATCCGGTCTGCGAGTTTCTCTATCACAGGATGGAACGTGGCGTCGTACACGTTCGCGGTATCGCAGTCCCAGGCTACCACCAGCCCCAGGTTGTTCAGCACAAGACACAGCTTGGCGCCGACTATCCATCGGTGGTTGGACTTTCCCTTCTTGCCTATCTGCGAAGGACTTCTGCCCTCGCGCACCGGGTGTATCAGCTCTATGCCGTAGGTGTCCACCACGCCCAGCATGGATGGGGACGCCATAAAGTAGGTCGTCCAGTTGCGATGCGTCTTGAGGCGGCGGAAGAGCCGAGTGCGTTCGGGCAGATTGGGGAACTTGTCGATGTGGTTTTCCGACAGCCAGCGGTAGAACGCCCTGCACCCGACACCCTTGATGGCGAACAGGACGCCGATGGTCGCCAGTTCGCTCGGATGAAGCGCCGCCTGGCTGTGGTTGGGCACATCTTTCATATTGTCGTCTATCATGCAGAACAATTCGGTGATAATATCGTCTATGGTCACGGGATTCCTCCTCTGCAAGCTTCCAACTCACAGAATGAGCGAATCCCATGGCCATTTCAACCATTTCTTAAACTAGCACCATTGGTTACTAGGCGGGATTGCGTGAGGCGTCGCAGGGAGGTCGCCCAGGGTCTCGATGCGTGGGGGCCTGTCAGCGCGGGCATTGCCGTTTCCGGCAAGCCGTCTTCCCGCGCCGCACTCGCGCGCCTGTGGCGAGAACGGCGTCTCACCGCCGACCTCTCCGTGTTCTCGCTCTTGCGTCGCCGCACGGACAACTCCCCGTTGCGGCATAGCTGTATCGCCTTGGCCATGTGGTTAGCCCCACGTATCGTCCAACTCATGCCGCGCTTTTTCATCCGGTTGGCCGTCAGCTTGTCCCCGTTGGACTCCATCGTCCCCAGGCTCCGAGCATCGGCAGGGGCGTCGGGGACCACGTTGCGCCAGTCCACTCCGGCGACTACGTTGTTCTCGGCGTACCTCCTGTTCTTGACCGCGCTCTTGGTCTCTGCGCAAGCGGCTTGCGCCATCCGGCCCAGGGCGCCTTGAGCGTCCCCCGAGCGTATCGCCTCGTAGATTGCATGTCCCAGTTCCTGCCCATAGCCCATGCCGCACGCGCGAGCGAGATGGAAGCCGTCCAGTTGGAAGATGGCGTTGGGGAAGTCGCGCACACCCTCGCGTATCCAGTTGGCGCCGTCGCCGCCCACCACGAACAGCTCGACTTCGCCGAGCGCGAACCGCTTGCCCCACTCCAGGCTCGCGCCCTCCCAGAAGGATACGCCCGATGGCGCGCCGTGCGCGTACACCCTCTTGTCCACCAGTTCGTAGCGCCCTTCGCTCAACTCGTTCCATCCCGTGTAGGCTATTGCACACTTCACCTCGTAGCGCTTGGCCTTCTCTCTCTGAAGAGGGACCCACACCCCGTCGGCCTCTGTGTACAGAACGTCCGCCTTCTGATCCCCCTCGCACACCTCCTCCCCACGCCCGAACTGCGCCTCTACGCGCTCTCGCTCCTCCAAGAGCGCCTCTTCCCCCACACCTTGCAGCAGCCGATGCGCCGTGTTGGCAGACAGCGCCCCAGCCGTCAGCGCGCTCACAGTCTCCACCACCTTCCGAAACGGCATGTACGTCGCCATCTCCACCACGCGCTCGGCGATGGACGGGCTGGCCTGTTGCCGGGGCTTCCACCCCATGCGCTCGTCCAGCGCGAAGACGCTCTGGCCTTGTTGGTCTCGATACAGCCTGCGGCTTATGGTGATCTCTCCGAAGCGCGTCATCAAGGTCCTGTCGTGAGAACCCATCACCCGAAAGCCCTTGGGCTTTCGGGTGAACAGGTCGTCGTCGATGGCCTTCAGTCGGGAAGTCATCACCTCGCGCGCGAACGCGCATCCCGCCCGGTATGCCGTCTCCTCCACGTCTGCGCCTTGTTCGTCGCCAATCCACTCGTGTACGCTGGTTATCGCCATCAGCTTTGCACCTGTCTTTGTTTTGGTTAGTACAAGTGTAAACTGGTGGCGCCTAGTAAATTGGGACAGGCTCCACACGGGGGAGCCTGTAACATCCTGGTCGGCGCTCCACAGGTAGGGGTGTCCCTTGTGGGCACCCAGGGCGTGAATACCAACACGGGCAACCACAAGGGATTGCCCCTACATGCGTATGACTGACTAAACTGTTCTCGTGTACGTCGTTGCCCGGGAGACTAGGGGCGATACTACCCTGTACGAGAGAGGCCCACTAGAATCATACGAAGGCTTGGCGGTCAAGATACAGTGAACGAAGGTCTGCGGGTTTGACCCGAAACTTCGTGCCGTGATTTCTTACTGCGCCAGAAGGTCTAATGTAGGCGTCAAAGTCAATGCATACAAGCCCAGAAGCGACAGCGCGAGCGAATCGTGAGGACCTTGCCCTGCTGAGAAACTCAACTGAATCGTACTTGACCTCACGCCGGGTCCTTGAGTAGCTTCCCCTCACATGTATGAGGTTGCTCAGCTTTCGTGCGAATGCTGTTATGGTGTATTTGACCTCCCATGCACCAGCATCAGGGATGTCCACGTTGGAAGTCTGCAAGCCGAGTAGATGTTCCAAATACAAGCCAGGCGCGCCCGTTCCCTCGAACCCCTGACCCTCTGGAATATGATACTCACCTCTCGCAAGTATCTCGTTCAGCCTCTCTCGAACGGCAACAGGTGGAAGCCTCATAGCAGACGACGTTGCTCAAGGACTCTCTCGGTCGCTAACTCACAATATGCCTTTGAAATGTCCATTCCAACCCATTTGCGACCTGCTAACTCGGCAGCCACCGCGGTTGTGCCTGAGCCGATCATTGGGTCCAATATGACCTCGCCTGTCGTGGACTCAATGCATCGTTGCGCCAATTCAATTGGAAACGCTGCGGGGTGCGGATTGTTGGATTCCTGAGTAATCGACCAGACGTCTCCGAGCGCATTGGCTTTTGGAGCCAACTGAAACTCGGGATTGGCTATCAAGTAAATGACTTCATAAGTCGGCAGGAAGTAGCCAGGGTTAAAGTTAATGCCCCCCTTTCGCTGCCAAATGATGATCTGCCGTACCGGAAAATCCCTTACGATGTCGGCGCGGTCTTGGAGAAGCCCCTTCTGGACTCGCCATTTGTGGTTGTAGAAGATAGCGCCGGTAGGTTTAAGAACGTGCATCATGGCGGAGAGTATGTCTCGTTGCCACCTCACGTAATCCTCGTGCGGCATGGTGTCGTCGTGTGCGTCGTATCCCTCAATCAGTTTCGCGTTTGGCCACTTGCCCCCACTTCCATTCTTCAGCCCATTGCCCGTACTGTTCTTGATGTTGTAGGGCGGACTGGTCACGACCACATCGACCGACTCTCTCGGCATCTTCCTCATTAGCTCAACGCAATCACCGTGATGGACCCTGTTCAACCAATACTCCAACGCTGAAGGGTTGAACGGGGCTGCCGGGGTCAGCAATGTATCCATTGATACTGCTTGGGATGACACGAAGTCCACATCCTCTTCGTCATCCATATGCGGTCCGTTCGTCAGACAGAGTCCCAATGACAGACGCACATGGCGTACCCTACACTGTGAACGCATCCACGATTACGTGGATTATTGAATGATGGGTGTATCCTATCCCGCTAGGGCCGAATTGTCCACTTTCGCAGGTTCTTTCAATCATTTGCGACGCGCAATGCTGTTGCCAAATCAAACTGCCAGTTTAGCTCGCCGACGCCGCTAGGCGTCTCAGTTTCTAGTCCGCTTTCTGGGTGAACATGCCTAGCATCGGCACTCGCCGACGCCGACCCCAACCGCGCCCTGCTGGACGAGCGCGTGGTGTGTGACCTGCTCGGCTTCGACCGCGCCACCTACGAAGCGGTCCGCCGCCTGTCGGCCAAGTGGTGCGCCGAGCCGAGCGTGCACGGTGGCAAGGCGCGGCCCCGGGGGGCGTCGCTGGTGGTGTGAGGGGGTGCCCGAGTTCCTTCGAGGAGATCGACGATCCAGGGCCGGTGGCGGCGACGCTGCGGGAGCTTGTGCCGTAGGTTCGCGCTTGACGCACCCCCATTCCGAGCGTAGCCGAGGAATCCAAAACCCCCGCAAAGTAATCTACATTGACGTATTGTCTCCAAAAGGATACAGTGCCTTTGTGAGGCACGAAGTAGTCAAAAGCAGTGGATTCGTGCGCTGGCTGACTCGGCTGCGTGACAAACGAGCGCAGGCGCAAATCCTGGTTCGCATAGACCGTGTTGAGGAAGGAAATTTCGGAGACTACAGGTCTGTCGGCGGTGGCGTCAGTGAACTGCGCGTCAATGTTGGTCAGGGCTATCGCATCTACTACACCATCCGCCAACAGAGAGTGGTTATCCTGCTCTGCGGTGGCGACAAGACGAGCCAGCAGCGAGACATGAGACGCGCTCAGCAGATGGTAAGTGAAATCTAAAGGTGATGACATGAACAGAGAAAGTTACACGCCTTGGGACAGTGCCGAGTTCCTCACCGATGACGAGGCAATCATCGAGTATCTGAAAGCTGCGCTCGAAGAGCAGGACCCCGCATTTTTCATGAAAGCCGTCGGTAACGTGGCCCGTGCCAAGGGCATGACCGCCATCGCCCAGGAGACGCAACTGGGCCGACCGAGCCTGTATAAGACGCTATCGGGCGAGCGCGACCCAAGAATGGGCACTGTGATGAAGGTGCTCGCGGCGTTTGGCATTCAGCTCACGATCGCGCCGAGGGGTGGGGGGCAAAGGCGACCACTTTAGATTCCTCGGCTGCGCTGCGCTACGCTCGGAATGGCAGTGGGGGCGAAGGCGCTTTGCGGATAGGCGGGCGCTGTCACTCCCCTGGATTCCGTCTCGGGGGCCGGAATGACGGTTGAGGAATGGGGGAAGGGAGCCGGGCGGCACCCCCATCCTAACCCATTCGGCAAGCTCAGGGCAGGCTCTTCCCCCTGCCCTGCGAGGGGGAAGGGACGGTGCGGAGAAAGGGGCGGGTCTATGACCCGCCCCTGCCGGCGACAGGTGTGGGGTTAGGCGTCGGCGAGCTTGTGGGCGAGGTTTACCAGCGTTCTCACGGGCACGCCGGTGGCGCCCTTGGGGACGTAGCCCTTCTCGCTGGTGGTGCGCGCGGTGCCGGCGATGTCGAGGTGCACCCAGGACGCGCCCTCGCTGAACTCGCCGATTATCTGGGCGCCTATGGTCGCGCCCGCGCCGCGTCCGCCGGTGTTCTTGATGTCGGCGACGTCGCTCCGGTACTGCTGCTTGTACTCGTCGAACGTGGGAAGCTGCCAGATGCGCTCCCCTACCTCGTTGCCGGCCGCGACGACGCTGTCGGTGAACTGCTGGTCGTTGCCGAACGCGCCGGTGGCCACGCTGCCGAGCGCCACCACCACCGCGCCGGTGAGCGTTGCCACGTCCACGATGCGCGTGTGGTTCTTCGAGCGCGCGTAGGAAACGGCGTCGGCGAGAACCAGGCGGCCCTCGGCGTCGGTGTTGTCTATCTCGATGGTCTTGCCGTTCATGGTCCTGACGACGTCGCCGGGGCGCTGGGCGCTGCCGCCGGGCATGTTCTCGGTGGCGGGCACGATGCCGGTTACGTTGATGCGCGGCCTGAGCCTGCCGATGGCCTGCATGGAGCCGATGATGGACGCGCCGCCGGCCATGTCGCCCTTCATGGTGGCCATGCCCGCCGCGCCCTTGATGTCGAGGCCGCCGCTGTCGAAGGTGATGCCCTTGCCGAGGATGGCCAGCGAGTTGTCGGGGTTGTCGGGGTCGCCCTCGTAGCTGAGGATGATGAGCTTGGGCGGCTCGTCGCTGCCCTGCGCCACGCCGAGCAGAGCGCCCATTCCGAGCTCGGCCATCTGCGGCCGGTCGAGCACCTCGAGCTGGATGCCGGTGTCGCGGGCCACGTCCAGGGCTATCTCGGCCATGCGCGTGGGCGTCATGTGGTTGGCGGGCTCGTTGGCCATGTCGCGGCACAGGTTGACGGCGGTGGCGATGGCGCGTCCGCGCTCGACAGCCGCCTCTATCTCGGCGGCCTTGGCGTCGTCGGCCTCGACGATGAGAATTTCCTCCAGGTTCGAATCTCCGCTCTCGGACTTGTACTTGTCGAAGGAGTAGAGACCAAGCTCGATGCCCTCTGCCATCGCCTGCCCCGCAGCCGCGGCGTCCAGCCCGCCGATGCCCGCGCCGTGCGTGATGGTCGCGGCCGAGGACAAGCCGACGCCTCGCAGCCGCCGGGCGCTCACCGCGGCGGTGTCGCGCACGCCGTTGGCGTCGAAGTCATCGGACTTGCCGAGTCCGGCCACCAGCACGCGCGCGGGCGTCATATTGCCCAGCGTGTGGATGAGCGTGGTCTCGCCCCGCTTGCCCTTTATCTCGCCGTCCTCGATGAGCCGGGAGATCGCGCCGCCGAGCGCGCGGTCCACCGCGCCCGTAGCGCCGCCGGGGGACGTGACGCCCTCGAACAGGTTGACCACGATAGCGCCGACCTGCTGCTGGGTGATGTCGCCGCGCACTACTTTTATGTCCACGTGTCGCCTCCTGAAATGTACTGGCGGCATTATAGTGTATGCTCGGAGTGTTGGCGAACGATAGCGGACCGGATGTTAAATTGGAAAATGGTGGCGTGACAGAGGCTACACCGGCTAGAATCGAAGTATGCCAAAGGTCAGGGATGTGATTCGAGAAGTCGAGGAAGACGGGTGGCAGCACGCGCGTACGCGAGGCAGTCACAGGGTATTCAAACATCCGCTCAAACCGGGAATAGTCGTAATCGCCGGACATCCGGGGGTGGATATGCCGACGGGGACATACCAAGAGGTGCTCAAGCAGGCCGGCCTCAAGTGAACCGAGGAGACTATTGTGGGATACGCAGTGATAATCGAGAAGGGCCCGACAAGCTATGGGGCGCACGTTCCGGACTTGCCCGGCTGCGTAGCGGCCGCCGAGACCAGAGAAGAGGTGTATTCCCTTATCCTCGAGGCGATCGAAATCTACGTGGCCGCGCTGAGGGAAGATGGCCTGCCGGCGCCCGAGCCGCAATCATACGAGCTTGTGGTGGCGAACAACTGAGTATGACAGCATGTGCGGTAGCAGGGCCGTGCTGCTATAATTCGGGCTGACGGGCGCGCCAGGAGCGCGCGACGGCTACTAGCCAGTGCTGGGAGGCAGACGATGTCCGAACGGATCGTAACAGACGAAGAGAGAGCGCTAAGAGACAAGGCCAACCGCTACCTGCCGGGCGGCAGCATCGGAAACATGTCGAACGGCGTGGTTCTGCGCGAGGGGCGCGGCGGCAGAGTGTGGGACGTGAGCGGCAACGAGTACGTGGACTTCCTGCTGGGGTCGGGGCCAATGCTGTTGGGTCACGTTCACCCGGAAGTGGTCGCGGCGGTGCGAGAGCAGCTCGAGCGCGGCTCCACGTTCTTCGCGGACAACGAGCACGCTATCCAACTCGCGGAAGAGATTTGCAACGCGATGGCCTGCGCCGACAAGGTGCGGTTCGCCAGCAGCGGCTCGGAGGCGACGTTCTTCGCAATGCGCGCCGCGCGCGCCTTCCGCAAGCGGGACAAGATTCTGAAGTTCGAGGGCGGCTTCCACGGCATGAACGACTACGCCCTGATGAGCATGGGGCCGAGCGCGCCGCTGGAGTTCCCCTTGCCCACCCCGGACTCCGCGGGCATACCGAAGGCCGTGGAGAGCGAGATGCTCATCGCGCCGTTCAACGACCTGGAGACGACCACGGCCATCATCGAGCGTTACCACGACGAGCTGGCGGGGGTCATCGTGGAGGCGTTCCAGCGGCTCATACCGCCCAAGCCCGGCTTCCTGGAGGGCCTGCGCGAGATTACGCAGCAGTACGAGATACCGCTCATCTTCGACGAGGTGGTGACCGGGTTCCGGTTCGCCTACGGCGGCGCGCAGGAGTACTACGGCGTTACGCCCGACCTGTGCTCGCTGGGCAAGGTGGTGGCGGGCGGCTACCCGCTGTCGGCGGTCGCGGGCCGCGAGGAGATTATGGCGCAGTTCGACCCGAACGCTACGCAGCCGGGCGAGCACCTGCCGCAGGTGGGGACGCTCAGCGGCAATCCGATCGCCGCGGTCGCCGGGCTGACGACGCTGAACATCCTGAAGCGCGAGGGCACCTACGAGAAGCTGTTCGCCACGGGCCGCCGGCTGATGGGCGAGTTGCAACGCCTGCTGGATGAAGCGGAGCTGCCGGCGAAGGTGGTCGGCGAGCCGCCGCTGTTCGACGTCTACTTCACCACCGAGGACGTGACAGACCACCGCTCGACGCTACAGGCCGACAAGGACCTGTTCGCCGAGTTCAACCGGCTGCTGCTGGAGCGCGGGGTGATCAAGGGGTCGTCCAAGTTCTACGTCTCCGTGGCTCACACGGAGGAGGACGTGCAGCACACCATCGACGCGATGGCGTCCGCGATAGCGGAGATGCGCGGATAGGCTTCGGCGACGTCACCCCCATCCCCGTATCGAGTACGGGGTAGGCTCTAACCTTCCCCCTGCGAGGGGGAAGGGACTTTGAAAAGGCCCTGGGTCTAAGCGGGGCGGCTTCCCTTCGAGGAGTCGGGAAGCCGCCCCGGCTTTCGCCGTCGCGTTATCGCGCAAACGACGCCGAGTTTTCGCTTTACAAATTATAGGACTCGTCTTAGACTTCATAAGCGAAGAGTAGAGGATTTCTTCGAGGAACGAGAGCAAGCAAACACCCCACGAGCCGAGGTCGGCTACCCTTGACCGGACACCTGAATCACCGGCTGTTTCGGGCACATCGAGGGACGGGGTGAGGGCATAATCCGGCTGTGGAAATGCCCCCGAACTCCCCACTTCCGCGGGAGTGCGACGGGAATGCAAAGGGCGGCGCACTCGAGAGCCGTCGCCCCCGTCGAAGGCTGACGGAGCGCCGGCCGCAATACGTCAGACCGGTCGGGCCACAAGCCCGGTCACCTTTGACATTCTCCGCGAAGCGGCTGCTGAGATAGCGGTTACCCCGGCTATTTGCCCGTTCTGAGTTGAGACTCCTCCCTTCTCTATTACTCGACGAAAGCCCTCGCCGTCGCCAGCGACGTGTCGCAGTCCGACTCCTGGCGCGCGAGCGGCATCCAGCCAGGGCAACGGAGGTATTTAGGGGTGGAACTCGGTACGACTTCCATAAACGTGATTAGTGACGGCACCTTTCTGCTGGACGGAGGATCCGTATTCGGCCAGGTGCCGAAGTCAACCTGGGAGCAGCACGTGAAGCCCGACCGGAGAAACCGCGTCCGGCTCGCGCTGAACTGCCTTCTCATACGCACCCCGGAGCACAACATTCTGGTGGACACCGGAGCGGGGTCGAAGCGAGCGGAGAAACTCAAGGACCTGTACAGTCTGAACGGAAACAAGCTGCTGAAGGGCCTTCGAGAGGTGGGCCTGACCGCGCGGGACATCGACATCGTGATTCTGTCGCACCTGACGTTCGAGCACGCGGGCGGCTGCACCAAGCTGGACCGCAGCGGCAACGCGGTTCCCACGTTCCCGAAGGCGCGATACCTCGTGCAGCGGACATGCTGGGAAGAGGCCAACAGCCCCAACGAGCGCGTGGCGCCCTACATCTACTCCGACGACTTTCTTCCCCTCTACGAAAAGGGAGTGGTGGACCTGATCGACGAGGAACACGAGGTTATTCCGGGCATAACGGTTCGTGCGACCAGCGGACCGTCCACCGGGCACCAGATAGTGATGATCCAGCGGGGCGGCGAGCGGGTAGTCTATGCCAGCGACCTGATTCCGACGCCCTACCACCTTCCCCTACCCTACATTCCGGCGATCGACGAGCATCCCAACGAGACGCTGGTTCAGAAGCGCGAGTTGCTGAACATGATCATGGGAGGCGGCTGGGTGGTCGCGTTCGGACACGGGAACGATCACCGCGCCGGATACGTGGAGGAGAGGCACGGCAGGCCGCAGCTTCTGCCCGTGGTAATCTAGGGGACTGCTCTACGCCAACTCGGCGCGGACTACGCCATCGTCTCCAAGCTCACCCAGCCGGGCGGGCGTGATGGCGTTGGCGAGGTCGAGGGGGCTTCCGACGGTCACTCTCAGGTAGTTGTCGGTGAGTCCGTACCACCCGGTCGTGTCGCCGTCCGCCCTGCCCTCTTCCCACAGCACGGGCCTGACCTGGCCGCGGGCGGCGCGCCGGTAGTCCGCGAAGTGCCGCTCTGCGAGCGACAGCAGCCGCCGGACCCTGCCAGCCTTCACGCGCGGGTCCACCTGGCCGTCGAAGTGGGCGGCGCTGGTGCCCGGGCGCACCGAGTACGGAAATACGTGCGCGTCCGCGAACGCCAGGCTTTCGCAGAGGGCGTAGCTCGCCTCGAAATCGGCGTCCTGTTCGCCGGGGAAGCCCACGATTACGTCCGCGGTAATCGAGACGGCGGGCACGGCGGCGCGAATCCGCTCCACGGCGTCCGCGTAGCGTTCGGCGGTGTAGCGGCGTCTCATGCGGCGCAGCACCGGGTCGCTTCCGCTCTGAAGCGGCAGGTGGAAGTGTGGGCACAGGCGCGGGTCTGACCACAGATCGAGCAGCTCGTCGTCCACGTCTTGGGGCTGGAGGGACGACAGCCTGAGACGGCTTACGTCCGTCTCCCGCAGGACGCGCCGCAGCAGGCCCGCCAGCGTCTCGCCGTCCAGGTCGAAACCGTAGGAGCCGAGTTGCGTGCCGGTGAGAACGACCTCACGGTGGCCGCGCTCGAGATTGCGGCGAATCTCCGCGACTATCTCAGCGGACGGGATGCTGCGCTCCCTGCCCCGTACCCTGGGCACGATGCAGTAGGCGCAGACCTGGTCGCAGCCCTCCTGTATCTTCACCATCGCGCGTGTGCGGACGGCCCTGGGGCTACGTGCCAGGTCCACGTCGTCGCCCACGGCGCAGGGCTGGACGGAGCCTCCCATGCGCTCGACCACCTGCCGCACCAGGACGGGCTTGGCGGTGTTGCCGGCCACGATGTCCACCTCGTCCAGGCCGTCCAGGTCGCCGGGGGCGCGCTGGGCGTAGCACCCGGTGGCGACGATGGTGGCGCCGGGGTTGCGGCGCCTGGCGGCGCGCAGCGAGCGGCGCGCCTTGCGGTCGGCGACGTGGGTGACCGTGCACGAGTTGACGACGTACACGTCGGAGGGTTCGTCGTTGGCGACGACGCGGAAGCCGGCCTGCGCGAACTCCCTGGCCAGCACGTTCGAGTCGGCCTGGTTGAGCTTGCAGCCGTGGGTCTCGATGGACACGCTGGGAGGGGGCCGGTCCGCCGAGAGTGTCAGAATTTCGCTGTTGGGAATGGTGAGAGTATCCATGGTCGGGCCTGTGGTATTATATGGACGGTGCTTGAGAGGCGTCAACGAACTGTGGTTGGCTGCTTTCGCCGTTTGTACGCCGCGCGGCCGGCGGGCCAGGAGCTGGATTGGCAGAGTCAGGTTCGGGAGACGGGCTTTCGTGGATAGAGCGCGCCAGGCGTCTGGCGGCGTATCATGCCGAGGCGGTCGATTTCGTGTCGCGTGTAGGCCAGAGTCTGCCGGCCGCTCCCGCGGACGCGCGGGCCGTGCGCGAGCTGTGGGCCGAGGCCGACCGGCTGGACGCGACGGTCTGCTCGCTGCTGGACGTGATGAACAGCGAGCTGCTGGGCGGTTCGGGCGAGATGGACGCCACGCGCGGAGCGGCGATTCGCCCCATGACTTTCGAGGAGGAGGCGCTGTTCTACGAGTGCTCCTGGCTGCTCGAATGGGGCCGCGGCCTCGGCGTGAAGGTGGATCTGGCCGTTGAGCCGCGCACCATGTTCTTCGACGCCAACATCTACGCTTTGACCACCGACGAGAAGATAAACCTGCCCTACCCTATCAGCGAATCGGAGCTGAAGGACGGCCTTGTGGACGCCTACGTTTCCGAGGTGACGCTTGCTGAACCGGGAGACCCTGGAGATGCCCGACTATGAACGATAGAGTTGTCGTAACCGGCATTGGGATAGTGAGTCCCGTCGGACTGGACGCGGATTCGACCTGGAAGAGCCTCGTGGCCGGCAAGTCCGGCATAGACCACATCACGGCGTTCGACCCCGATGGGTTCGAGACCACGATCGCGGCCGAGGTGAAGGACTACGACGTGACCACGCTCGTGGGCCGCAAAGAGGCGCGGCGCATGGACCGGTTCGTGCAACTGGCGGTCGGCGCGGCGCTGGAGGCGCTGGAGCAGTCCGGCGTGAAGATCGAGCCGGACAACTCCGAGCGGGTGTCCGTGATGATAACGAGCGGCATTGGCGGCATCATCACGCTGTCGGAGCAGATCGGCGTGATGGGCGCGCGCGGCCCAAAGAGGGTCAGCCCGTTCCTGGTGCCGATGATGCTGCCGGACATGGCGGCCGGACAGGTTTCGATGCTGCTCGGCGCGAAGGGGCCCAACTACGCGGCGGTTTCGGCCTGCTCGAGCAGCGGGGACAGCATTGGCCTGGCATACGAGGCCATTCGGCGGGGCGAAATCGACGTCGCACTGGCCGGGGGAGCTGAGGCCAGCATCTGCCCCATCGGCGTGGCGGGATTCAACGCCTGCCACGCGCTGTCCACGCAGAACGACGAGCCGCAGAAGGCGTCGCGCCCGTTCGACGCCACGCGCGACGGCTTCGTGATGGGCGAGGGCGCGGCGGTGCTGGTGCTGGAGAGCGTGGAGAGCGCGGAGCGACGCGGCGCGGAGCCGATAGCCGAGCTGGTGGGCTACGGGGCGACCGCGGACGCCCACCATATCACGCAGCCGGCTCCCGGCGGCGAGGGCGGCGCGCGGGCGATGAATATCGCGCTCAAGTCCGCGGGTCTCCAGCCGCACGAGATCGACTATATCAACGCGCACGGCACCTCCACGCCGCTGAACGACAAGTTCGAGACGCTGGCGACGAAGTCCGTGTTCGGCGAGGAGGCCTACAAGATTCCGATCAGCTCCACCAAGTCCATGACGGGCCATCTGCTGGGCGCGAGCGGCGCGCTGGAGGCGAGCGTGTGCGTGCTCGCCATTTCCAACTGGATTGTGCCGCCCACCATCAATCTGGAGAACCCGGACATGGACTGCGACCTCGACTACACGCCGCACATACCGCGCAGGGGCCGCATAACGAACGCGATGAGCAACTCGTTCGGATTCGGCGGGCACAACTCCTCGCTCATCTTCCAGTCGGTGGGGTAGCGCGCCCCCGCATGGCCAGGAAACGATGGCAGGTCAGACCGCCTCCGCCGAGCGGGTTCGCGAGCGAACTGGGGCTGCCGCCGTTCCAGGCGAGGATATTGTACAACCGGGGCGTGCGCAGCCGCGAGGATGCGGACGCTTTCGTCGGCAGCGGGTCGTCGGAGTGGAACGACCCTGCCCTGCTGCCCGACATGGCCGAGGGCGTGGAGCGGCTGGGGGCCGCGGTCGGCTCCGGCGAGACGATCGGCATCTTCGGTGACTTCGACGCCGACGGTGTGACCGGCGCCGCCCTGCTCGCCATAGCCCTGCGTGAAGTGGGCGCACGGGTGGAGACCCACATTCCCGACAGGGTCAAGGACGGACACGGACTCAATGCCGGAGCCGTCCACGAGTTGGCGAACAAGTCGGTGACGCTGCTGGTCACGGTGGACTGCGGCGCGACGTCGGTGGAGGAGATCGGCCTGGCGTCGACGCTGGGCGTGGACACCATCGTCACCGACCACCACACCATGACGACGAGTGTGCCGGACGCGCGCGCCGTCATCAATTGCCGACGTGAGGACTCGCGCTATCCTTTCGACGGGCTGACGGGCGCGGGCACCGCGCTCAAGCTGGCCGAGGCGCTGTACCGGCGGCTGGGTCGGTCCTACCCGGGGCACCTGCTGGAGCTGGCCGCGCTGGGGACCGTGGCGGACGTGGGGCCTCTCCGGGGCGAGAACCGCTACATCGTGAAGCAGGGCCTGAAACGCATCAACTCCACGCGGAACGCAGGAATACGGGCGCTGGCGGAGGCCGCGCAGGTAAGGCTGGGCGGCATCGACAGCGAGTCGCTCTCATTCGGACTCATCCCCCGGATCAACTCGGCCGGGCGCGTCGGGCACGCCGACCTGAGCCTTGCCCTGCTCACCGCGCCGGACCGCGCCAGGGCCAGGCGTATCGCGAGCCAACTCGACGAGCTGAACACGGAGCGCAAGCGTGTCACCGAGGCGGCGATGCGTGTGGCGCGCCGCCAGGTGGAGGGTGGTAGTGACGCCGGGGGGCCGCCGCCCCTGCTGTGGGTGGCGAGCGAGACGTGGATCCCGGGAGTGCTGGGTCTGATAGCGGGCAGGCTGTCTGATCGGCACTACCGGCCGGTCGTGGCGGTGTCGCTCGGCGATGAGGTGAGCCGGGCGAGCGCGCGCAGCATACCGGAGTTCGACATCGTAACCGCGCTAGCGGAGAGCGGCGCGCCGTTCGTCAAGTTCGGGGGCCACCCGCAGGCTGCGGGCTTCACGCTCGCCAATTCGCGTCTGGGAGACCTGGAGTCGGCGCTGGTCGAGCGGGCGCGGCGGGAGTTGGACGGTATGGATCTGTCACCAACGGTCGACGTGGACTGCGAGGCTGAGTTGGGCGAGGCTACCGGCGAGAACTTCGAGTTCATGCGGACGCTCGAGCCGTTCGGCGCGGGGAATCCCGCGCCGGCGCTGCTTACGCGCGGCGCGAGGGCCGTGGAGGCGCGGCGGGTGGGAAGCGGCGGCCGGCACCTGAAGCTGGTGGTGGAGCAAGGCGGCGTCGCGGTGGACGCCATCGCGTTCGGCCAGGGCGAGATGCTTGAGGACGTGTGGCGCGGGCTGGACCTGGTGTACCGCGCCGAGCTGGACACGTGGGGCTACAGGCCGAAGATCCAACTCAACGTGCTGGACATGCGCCCCGCCGGGTAGCTTGCGAGTCTGCGCTACCTGCTCCTCCTCCGCCTTTCCGCGCGCGTGCCGCTCTGGTACGCGGGCGCCGGCTCGTCGAACGACTCGTCTCGCGGCGTGTACCGAGCCTTGATCGCCAAAATCGGGATCGTTATCGCCAGCACGAGCAGCGCGATGTAGTGGGCTTCCTGCATCCCAAGCGCCCAGACCTTGTCGGTGCGCAGGAACGAGATCATGAAGCGTCCAACGGAATAGAAAGCTAAGTACAACACAAAAAGCATCCCGTCGGGCCGCAGCCTGCCTCGCAGCTTCCAGATGACCAGCAGCGCGAGCATGTTCCAGATCATCTCGTAGGCTATGACGGGCTGGACCGCGACGCCCACGCCCTCCGCGCCGCAGTTCCGGGCGTCGCTGGCCGGGTTCGTCCACACGAAGCCGAGGATGAAGTCGGTGGCGCGCGCGCAGTGCTCGCCGTTCACGATGTCGCCCAGCCTGCCGATGGTCTGCACGAACAGCATCGCGGGAGCGGTCAGGTCGGCAATCACGCCGACCGGCTGCTTGGCGATAAGCGCGTAGGCCGCGCCGCCCAGGAAGCCGCCCAGAATGCCGCCCCAGAGGCCGATGCCGCCGGCCCAGATAGCGAATACGTCGGCGGGGTTCTGCTGGTAGAAGTCCCAGTGGTCGATTACGTGCACGAGGCGGGCGCCGATTATGCCGCCGATTATGGCGAATATGGCGATGGAGTACACCGCGTCGGGATCGATGCCCTTGAGCGGCGCCCATCTGCCTACGAGGAAGACGGCGGTGGCCACGGCGACGAAGCTGAAGAAGCCGTGCCAGCTCACCAGGAAGTTGCCGAAGCTCACCAGGTTGGGGCCGATGCCTATGTCGATCATGCAGGTTCCTTCCGATGGAAATTCCAGCCGTGCTAAATCTAAGTTCGCCGGGTGGCTGTGTCAAGGCTTGCGCGACGTGTCGGCTGTGCCCGTACCACCCTTTCGCTGTGCTAAAATGAGACGCAGAGAAGAGGTAGGTGAGAAGGAGACGATGGCCGATTCATCGACGGCGAAGCTATGAAAGACAAGGTCGAAGCGTTTCTCAACTACATGACCGTGGAGCGGGGCGTCTCGCCGAACACGCAAGCCGCCTACCGCAGCGACCTGAAACAGTTCCTGGACTTTCTGGACGAGTACCGGGTCCGGGACGCGCCGGTCGGAGACTGGCGGCGTGTGGACGAGACCGTGGCGACGGCCTACGCCGAGCGGCTCATCGAGTTGGAGTACTCCGACACGACGCGCGCGCGCAAGGTGGCCTCGCTGAAGTCGCTGTTCTCGTTCCTGAGCGACGAGGGCGTGATCGAGGGCGACCCCACCGAGAACCTGAGCACGCCGCGAGTCGGCAGGTCGCTGCCGGAGACGCTTGCGGTGGAGGACGTCACCCGGCTGTTGGAAGAGGCGTCCGGCAAGGATACGCCCGAGGCCAAGCGGGACCTGTCCATGCTGGAGCTGCTGTACGCCAGCGGAATGCGCGTGAGCGAACTGGTCTCGCTGGACACCGAAGACGTGGACATCGACGAGCTGTCGGTGCGGTGCTTCGGCAAGGGCGGCAAGGAGCGCGTGATTCCGATTCACTGGCGGGCGGCCAACACCGTGGCCGAATACGTGGAGGAGACGCGGCCCGTGCTGGAGAGCGAGCGCTCCGGTAACGCCCTATTTCTGAACAGGCGCGGCGACCGGCTCTCGCGGCAGGGCTTCTGGCTCATCCTGAAGGGCCATGCAAAGCGCGCGGGCATTACGGCCAGGATAACTCCCCACTCGCTGCGCCACAGCTTCGCCACTCACCTGCTCCAGGGTGGCGCGCCGCTGCGACACGTCCAGGAGTTGCTCGGCCACGCCAGCATTTCCACGACGCAGGTGTACACGCACCTGACCAGCGAGCACGTCAGGGAAGAGTACGATATGGCGCACCCGCGGGCGAGGTGAGCCGCCCTGCCCTGCCCCAATCCGCCGGGAACGGTGACACACACTTAGAGCCAATCCTACAACCCGTTCATCACCCCCATCCTAACCCTTCGGCAGGCTCAGGGCAGGCTCTTCCCCCTGCGAGGGGGAAGGGATTTATTGGAAAGGCGCTAAGACGAACCTTAGGAGGAATCCAGATGCCCAGCAGAGGACGCAAGCGAGCTTCCAGGCAGGCCCAGCTAAGCCAGAAGAGGCGCAGGAACCGATCCGGCGCCAACGCGCGAACTTTCGACCCGGGCCCGACGCAGTCGCGGGAGGCCGCGCCGCCGACGCCCGTGGTCAGTAGCGCCTCGGCTGCGACAGCCGCAGTAGCCGCAGTAGCCGCAGTAGCCGCCGCACCGGCACCGGCCGCGCCTCGCCGCCAGCGAAGGCAGGCGGCGCCGAACACGCCGATGGTCTATCGTTACCTGGGCCGCGAGCTACGGCAGATAGGCATACTGGCCTCGGTGATGGCCGCGGCGCTGGTGGCGCTGTCGTTCGTGCTGGGCTAAGGGCATCACCCCCATCCCCGTATCGAGTACGGGGCAGGCTCTAACCCGTTCGGCAAGCTCAGGGCAGGCTCTTCCCCCTCGCAGGGGGAAGGGACTTTTCGGAAGGCTTACGCCTCAAACATACCCCTGTCAGCCCTGCGAGGGGGAAGGGACTCAGCAGCGCGTAGGAGCAGCCTTTGGTAGTGGAAGCGAAGCGGGACGAGTTCGGGGAGCGCCTGAGGGCGCTTCCGACGTCGCCGGGCGTCTACCTGTTCCACGACGGCGACGGCAGCGTGCTGTACGTCGGCAAGGCGGCCAGCCTGCGCAACCGCGTCAGCTCGTACTTCGGCAGCACGCCGAGCCTCGTACCCAAGATTCGCAACATGATGCGCAGGGTCGAGGACTTCGAGTTCATCGTCACGGAGTCCGAGCAAGAGGCGCTCATCCTGGAGTGCAACCTCATCAAGGAGCGCCAGCCCCAGTACAACGCGCGTCTGAAGGACGACAAGAGCTACCCGTTCATCAAGATCGACATGTCTGAGGACTTTCCGCAGGTGTACGTCACGCGGAAGGCGCCCAACGACGGCTCGCGCTACTTCGGGCCGTTCGCCAGCGCGAGCAGCGTGCGGCGCACTCTCAACCTGCTCAAGAAGCTGTTCCCCTACCGCTCGTGCACCAAGACCATCACGGGCGACGACGCGCGCCCTTGCCTCGACTTCTACATTCACCGCTGTGTTGGCCCGTGCATCGGCGCGGTGGACCGGAAACAGTACGCCGAGATCATCGACCAGGTGGTGCTGTTCCTGGAGGGCAAGACCAACCGCGTCGTCAAGTCGATAAGCCGGCGCATGGAGGAGGCCGCCGACGGCCTGGAGTTCGAGCGCGCCGCGGTGCTGCGCGACCAGCTCAGGGCCATCGAGCGCGTCAACGAGGGCCAGAAGGTGCTAAACCTCAGCTCGGAGAACCTGGATGTCATCGCGCTGGCGCCGTCCGAGAGCGAGGCGTGGGTGGAGGTTTTCTTCGTGCGGCACGGCAAGCTCATCGGGCGCGACAACTTCATCATGGCGGGCACGCAGGACGACACTCCCAGCGACATCCTGACCGCGTTCGTCCAGCAGTTCTACGACGCGACCCCCTACGTGCCTCCGCGCATCCTGGTGCAGCACGCGCTCGACGACGCCGACCCGATCGCGGAGTGGCTGCGGCGGAAGCGCGGCAGCCGCGTGCGCGTGTACACGCCGCAGCGCGGCCAGAAGCGACGGTTGATGGAGATGGTCTCGGAGAACGCCCGGCAGGGGCTGGACCACCTGGAGGTGCGGCGGGCGTCCGATAGCGCGAAGCTGCACGCCGGGCTGTCGGAGCTGCAGGAGGCGCTGAGTCTGCCCGAGCCGCCGCGGCGCATCGAGTGCTACGACATCTCCAACATCCAGGGCACCAACGCGGTCGGCAGCATGGTGGTGTTCGAGGATGGGCGTTCGGCGCCGTCCCAGTACCGGCGTTTCAGGATCAAGACCGTCGAGGGCGTGGACGATTACGCGATGATGCGGGAGATGCTGACGCGGCGGTTCAAGCGTCTCGCGGACGCGCGCAACGCGGCGAATGGCGCGAAGGATGGCGAGGGCGACTCCGGCGGCAAATCAGACGACGGCGGCTCCTGGGGCGTCGCGCCGGATTTGGCGTTGATCGACGGCGGCAAGGGCCACCTGGGAGCGGCGCTGCAGGTGTTCCTGGAGCTGGGAATCGACTTCGTGCCGCTGGCGAGCCTCGCCAAGGAGAACGAGGAGCTGTTCGTGCCCCACGTACAGGAGGGCATCATGCTGCCCCGCGACTCCCAGGGGCTGTACCTGGTGCAGCGCGCCCGGGACGAGGCGCACCGGTTCGCCATCACGTATCACCGGCAGCGCAGATCGCGTAAGGGCGCAGAGTCCATCATCGACCAGGTGCCCGGCATCGGGCCTAAGCGCCGCCGGATGCTCATCCGGCAGTTCGGCTCCACCAAGGGAATCAGGGAGGCCACGGTCGAGCAGATCGCGGCCGCGCCGGGCATGACGCTTAAGCTCGCCAAGCGGGTCAAGAGCTACCTGTAGGCTTGCCCGAAGGCGGCCTGACCCTGGGTCGGGCCCAATTTCTCTCTGCCCGACCGAGAATCTGCATTCCTGTATACAGGGTTCCCGCCGACTTTACGTTTTGGTTAGCTGGGGATCGCTCCTAGTTTCTGTCGGATTCGCCGGAATTTGCGCCGCCCGCCATTCGCGCGAACGGGCCGAGTAGGTTGGTAAACTCCATCGGGAAGATGAACTTGGTGGACGGGCTGCTGCCGAGCTGCTTGAGCGTTTCGAAGTACTGGAGGCTCAGCGTGTTGGAGTCCACGTTCTGGGCTACGCCGTAGATCCTGTCCAGCGCCGTGCTGAAACCCTCCGCGCGCAGCACCGCGGCCTGCTGGTCGCCCTCGGCGGAGAGAATCTCGGCCTGGCGTTCGCCCTCCGCGCGCAGGATGGCGGCCTGCTTCTCGCCTTCGGCCACTGTGACGGCCGCCTGCCGCGTGCCCTCGGCCTCGGTTACGGCGGCGCGGCGGAAGCGTTCGGCGGACATCTGCCGGTTCATCGCGTCCTGGATGTCGCGCGCCGGCTCCACTTCCCGAATCTCCACCTGCGTGACCTTGATGCCCCAGCGCTCTGTCACCTCGTCCAGCTTCTGGCGCAGCAGCTCGTTGATACGGTCCCGCTGGGACAGCACGTCGTCGAGCGGGATCTCGCCGATGACGGCACGGAGCGTCGTGGTGGCTATGCCGACTACCGCAGCGCGGTAGTCGACGACCTCCATGATCGCCTTGTCCGCGTCGGACTCCATGACGCGCATGTAGACGAGGAAGTCGATGTCGATGGGCGCGTTGTCCCGCGTGATGTTGGTCTGGCGGGGGATGTCGATTACCGCCTCGCGCAGGTCGATTCTCTGGTAGGTGTTGAACGGCCAGAACATGAGCTTCAGGCCGGGTGGTTTCAGCCCCGAGAACTTGCCCAGCCAGAACACGGCCAGACGCTCGTACTGCTTGACGATGGTTATGTATGGAATCAACGGGTTCTCCCCTTTCTTGGATTACTGATCCGCTTTGAAGACCTTCAACGTGAGTCCCTCCACGTCCGACACGATAACCTGCTCGCCCTGCTGGATGGGTTGCCCGGAGTCGGACGCCGCGCTCCACGACTCGCCGCGCACCCGGACGGTCCCTCGCGGGGCCAACGCCGTCACGACTACGCCCACCTCCCCCACAAGGCTCACCTGGCCGGGGTAGCCCTCCGCCGCCTTCGCCTTGCGATTCTCCCTGAGAAAGAGCGCCAGCGAAACGGCGAGAAATGCGCCCAGCACGCCTATGACCCACAGGTTGACGCGGAAGCTGGGTTCCGGGATCGGCGGCGCGCCGAAGCCGCCGAACAACAGGAACGCTCCCACGATGAAGCTGATGGCGGCGCTGATGCCGAACACGCCCCACCCGGGCGCCGCGGCCTCCAGGTAGAAAAGCAGCATCGCCAGCAGGATGAGTCCCAGTCCGACCCAGTTGACCGGCAGATTCGCGATTGCGGTGAAGGCCAGGGCGAGCGCGACGATGCCGACCACACCGGGCACTATCAGGCCGGGGCTTATGAGCTCGATGAGTATGCCTATGCCGCCGATGGTGAGCAGGACGAACGCGACGTTGGGATTGACGAGGAAGCCCAGGAAGCGCTCCAGCGGCGTAAGCTGAAGCTCCGAGACCGCGATTCCGGTCGTGTCCAGCACCACGTCCGTGCCGGCTACGGTCACTTCCATGCCGTTCATCTTCTCCAGCAGGTCGGGCAGGTCGGCGGCCACAAAGTCGATGACGTTGTCTTCGAGCGCCTCGGACGGAGAGAGCGACAGCGCGTTCAGGACGGTCTGCTCGAGCACTTCCCGGTTTCGGTCCCGCTCGTCGGCTATGCTGCGGATGAACGCGGCGGCGTCCTGGGAGGCCTTGGACTTGAGGGTCTCGGACAGCTCCTGTCCGCCACCGCCGACGGGGGACGCCGCGCCGATGTTCGTGCCAGGGGCCATGGCGGCGACGTGCGCGGCGGCGGTGACGAACGTGCCCGCCGAGGCGGCCTGCGCGCCGGGCGGCGACACGTAGACGGCGACCGGCACCGGCGAGGTGAGCAGAAGCTCCACCATCTCGCGGGTGGAGCCGTACAATCCGCCGGGCGTGTCGAGCCGCACGATGGCCAGGCGCGCGCCCGTCTCGCGGGCGTCGTCGAGGCCGCGCGCGAGGTGGCTGGCGGCCAATTCGTCGATTGTGCCGTCGATGGTAATCAGCGTGGCGCGATGGCCGGACGCCCCCGCCGGCGCGGCCTGGCCGAGCAGGAAGCCGCCGAAACCGAGCACGACCAGCGCCAGCGCGGCGAGCCGGCGCGCGGCAGACGCGCGGTCTGGCGCTGCCCGCGTGCGCGGAGTACGCGTGCGTTCACGAGTGGAAGCCGATTGAGACAGCAATTGTTCCAACTTGGGTTCTGTATCCAGCTAACCAAGACGCAAAGTGATATTGTGACAGCCTACCAGAGAATGCGGTTGAGCGTCGGCGCGCACAGGTCGGGTCAGTTGACGACGAATTCCACGCCGAAGTCCGAATAAGGGCCGGCGTCGATTGTGCAGACCGGCTCGCCTCGCTCCAGGGCGACCGCGGCGACGAGCGCGTGATCGCCGGCCGACGCGCCGTTGCCATCGCCCCGTGCGGCGAGCAGGAGACCGGCGCGCTTTGCGGCATCTGCGGAGAGCGGCGCCACCTCGACGAATCCGATCAGCGCCGCGAGGGCCATTTCGGTCCGCCGGTCGAGGTCGGGGTCACGCCACAGCTCGAACACCGTCACCGACGACACGGCGGCCGTCTCGCTGCCCTCCAGCACACGATCGACGACACGGCGCGCGGACCGGTCTCCGCCAAGGTAGGCTCGAAACAGCGAGGCGTCGAGCAGCATATCGGCCATCGTTTCCTCCCCTCCCCCGCTGCGCCGCAGGGGCTGCGATGCTTGTCCCATTACGCCGTTGCTGGCGAGCTTCCCGAATTGTGTCCCCTGCCCTACCCTGTCGACCCGCGCGCCCCGGCCGGCTAGCCCTCCAGGCTCGCCTTCAGCAGCCGGACCGCCTCATCCTTTGTCAGCTCGACGGGCGAGCCTATCGGTTGCCTGACCTGGAGGCGGATGTACTCGTCCTCCCACACCGACGGTTCGGGGGGAGGAGGAAGGGACGGCGACGGCTCGACGTCGTTCAGCGCCAGCTCGAGGGCGTGCTCGACGAACTCGCGCAGCGACATCCGACGCTCGGCGGCCTTCGCCTTGGAGGCCAGGTAGAGGTCCTCTCTCACGGCGGCGTATAGCTGTCTGGTGGGTTCTTCGCTCTTCTTTCTCGGCATAGTAATATCACCCTATTCGGATAGCGGAAAATCGGCAAGGCAGAAATGGGCCTCGTCCGGCCGAAATCCGATCGACTTGGCGTGCCAAGACCGCCCGGCCCGGACGGGCCGAAGCCGTTTGTCCGTGTACACCGGCATCCTCGCGTTCTCGATATGAGGATATTGGAATATGGGAACCAGGTCCGGAGCGGATTGGCCGACTCCGCCAAGCCGCGCTTCTGCTCCCGGCGGAGGCACGCCCAGGTTTGTAGGTGATATAATGGCCCCCGGTATGAAGATCGTAGTCGCTCCACAGGCTTTCAAGGGCAGCATCTCCGCGCAGGACGCCGGACAGGCCATGCGCGAGGGCGTGCTGCGCGTGTTCGCGGACGCCGAGGTGGAGGTCACGCCGGTGGCCGACGGCGGCGACGGCACGCTTCAGACGCTGGTCGGGCTGACCGGCGGCAGCGTGCGCAGCGTGAGCGTCACCGGGCCGCTGGGTGAGCGCATCGAGGCGCAGTGGGGCGCTCTCGGCGACGGCAACACCGCCGTCATCGAGATGGCGCGCACGTCCGGGCTGGCGCTGGTGCCGCGCGAGAGGCGCAATCCCCTGCTGACCACCACCTACGGGCTGGGAGAGGCCATCGGGCAGGCGCTGGACGACGGGTTTCGCAAGTTCATCATCGGAATCGGCGGCAGCGCCACCAACGACGCCGGCGCGGGCATGGCCCAGGCGCTGGGAGTGCGGCTGCTGGACACGGAGGGCCGCGACCTGGCTCACGGCGGAGAGGCGCTGGAGCGCCTGGCGAGCATCGACGTTTCGGGGCTGGACGCACGCGCCCGCGAGTCCACGTTCCTGGTGGCCTGCGACGTGAGCAACCCGCTCACCGGCCCGGAGGGCGCGTCCGCAATCTACGGCCCGCAGAAGGGCGCGACGCCTGAGATCGTGGAGCGGCTGGACGCCGCCCTGCACCGCTTCGCCGAGGTGGTGAGGGACGATCTGGGGCGGGACATCGAGGAGTTGCCGGGCGCGGGCGCTGCGGGCGGACTCGGCGGCGGGTTCGTGGCGTTTCTGGACGCCGAGCTTAGGCCGGGTGTCAACATTGTCCTCGACCTCGTGGACATGGAGAGCCACCTGGAGCGGACGGACCTCGTTATCACCGGCGAGGGGTGCCTCGACTACCAGACCATCTACAAGAAGGCGCCCATCGGCGTGGCGCAGATGGCCAAGGAGAGGGGCATCCCGGTGGTGTGCGTGTCCGGCTCGCTGGGGGAGCGCTACGGCCTGGTGCACGACCACGGCATCGACGCCGCGGCGGCCATAACCAGCGCGCCGATGACTCTCGACGAATCTTCCGAGAACGCCGCCGAGCTGATAGCCGACGCCACGGAACAGGCGATGCGCTTCATCGAGGTCGGCAGACGCCTCTCCGCCGGCATTCCCTAGCCGCTTCCACTCCCCCACTCCTCACACCCACCCAACAATTCGGAGGTAACATGGGCTGGTCCGTTCACCACCCGATAGGGCTGCTTTACTCCGCGCCCCAACACGCCATGCCCGGCTACACGCTCGTGGTCAACGTGGGCGGCGACCACGCGACGCTCATCGACATGGAGGGACGTATCTGCCACCGCTGGCACTCCGAGCGGGGGATACCGCATGGCTACCTGCTGCCGAACGGCAACCTGCTGTGCCGCATGAAGCCGCCGCCGGACGTGGAGGGCGTGGCCGGGTTCGGCGGGTCTTCCGCCGGTCTGTTCGAGCTGGACTGGGACGGCAACGAAGTGTGGGTGTACGAGGACGCTTCGGTCCACCACGACTTTCTCAGGCTGGACAACGGCAACACGCTGACGCTGGTGTGGGAGCCTATGCCGGAGGAGTTGGCCGCCAGGGTGCAGGGCGGCTACGTGCGGGAGGAGGACGAGGGCAAGCCGATGTACGGCGACAAGGTGCGGGAGATCGCACCCGACGGCTCCACCGTGGGCGAGTGGACGATCTGGGATGCGCTGGACCTGGAGGAGGACGTCATCTGCCCGCTGGAGCGTCGCCAAGAGTGGACGCACACCAACTCGGTGGACCTGACGCCGAACGGCGATTTTCTGCTGAGCATGAGGCAGATAGACAGGGTAGCTATTCTGGGTCGCGAGACGGGCGAGATGCGTTGGAAGTGGGGCGCGGGCGAGCTATCACACCAGCACAACGCGACCTTCCTGAACAACGGGCACGTGCTTCTGTTCGACAATGGGCCTCATCGTAGGGGTCCGAGCGGCTCGCGCGCGGTGGAGGTAAACCCGGTGACCAGCGAAATCGAGTGGGAGTACAAGGGGATGCAGCCGCTGCACCTGTTCAGCTTCCACATCAGCGGCGTGACGCGGCTGCCAAACGGCAACACGCTTATCTGCGAGGGGGCCGCGGGCCGGATTATCGAGGTTACGCCGAGCAAGGAGCTCGTGTGGGAGTACATCAACCCCTTCTTCGTGCCCGACAGGCGCTTCGGCGGGGTCAACAACATGCTGTACCGGGCGCAGCGCTACGGCCCGGACCATCCCGCTCTTCAAGGCCGCGACCTGGATCCCGCCAGGCACGGCAACATCAACCGCCTGTACGCTGGATAGTTCGCAGTTTTCAGTTGTTAGTGGTCAGTTGTCAGCGTTGTCCCAGTATCCGTTACGAACGCAACAACTGGTCGCCGCACGCCACACAATAGCCAGCGTCTGACCGGTTCTCGGTGTCACAGTTGCCGCAGAATAGGCGGTCTATTCCCGCCTGAACGGACACTCCGCAGAAGCGGCAGAAATGGCTTACAATCCGTATGCGCTGCCCACAGCCTGGACACTCAGTTTGCGGGTAATTTCGGCGATAACGGAAGGGCGAAATACGCTGTCCCCACCTGAATCTGCCGGAAGCCCATATCGCGCCGCCCACGGTCAGCAAGACGGCGACCAGAATCGTCGGGGGAACGGACACCAGCACGTTGAACGCGGTGTGGGTGAACGCGCCCAGGGCCAAGGCTGCTACCACAAGCAGGGGCCTTTTGCGGCCGGAGGCGTGGTGTACGCCGAGCGCGTATCCCCATACGCAGCCGAAAACCAGGTGCGCCAGCGTGGACAACGGCGCTCTCCCGAACATCACCTCGGGGCCGAACTCAAAGACGTAGAGCGCGTTCTCCAGCGAGGCGAAGCCGAGGCTCGCGGCGGCGGCGTAGGTCAGGCCGTCCATGGGCTCGTCGAAGTACGGGGAGCGGTACGCCTTGAGTCGGACGGCGAGGAACTTGCAGAGTTCCTCCACCGGGCCCACGACGAACAACATTCCGGCGGCTATGCCGCCCAACCCCGCCCCCTCCGCCATGAAAGATTCTCCGAGCAGCGCCCACTCGATGATTGCCGCCGGAATGGTGGCCAGGCAACCAAGTACGAAGGTGACGGCGATTAGGCGGCGCGGAGCGGGCCGGTATGATCCCCGTCGCAGGTAGAACCAGAGCCAGAAGATTCCAGGTGTGAAGGAGACGAGTATGAGGCCGACAAAGGACACTTGGTCAGCCGACCATCAGTCGGCGGTGTTTTGCTTCCTGATAACCCGTAACTCTCACCACAACCAAGATCGCCAGGATGGCGGAGGATATCCAAAGAGCAATTGATGCCACGGAAAACAAAAGAGTTCCAAAGGAAACTTCGGGAAACACGGGATCAATATCAATCAAGGGATACGTAAAATTCGAAATCAGATACAGTCCCCACCACCACCCAACCAGTGGTGAGACGGACATTCTTTTCCAGTCAACTTCATTCCTCGAAAGCGCGTCGGGCCTGCTTCCCCTCCATATCTCGGCCACTACTTGGTATGGGCGAAACAAGTGAAAAATTGGGACGAACCACCATCCGACTGCCCAACCCGGCGAGAAGCGCTGTCCAGGTGCCTGGAGAAATTGGAGGTTCCCGGATGCACGAAACACCCACATCAAAAACGCTGTAGCTGTGCCAATCCACGCAAGAAAGAAAAGGGCTGACAGAACGTAGAAGTAATCGAAAGCCTCTTCCAAGTCAATCGCCGACGTGACCCCACCGATCTCTGCTTGCCATGCCTTGTCGAAAACGTTGAGCACGGCCAACATGCTCAGTCCAAATATGATGCAGATGGTAATCAGCAGCCCCACGGTCCAGTTCGCGCGCGTGCGGAGAGACTGATAGGGAGGCCCGCCCACAGGCTGTGCGTAAGGCGCTGGGGCATGAGCCGCGGCTGGCTCCTCATCGAGCGGCAGTCCGCACCTGTAGCAGTACGCGGACCCAGGCTCGTTTGTGGTGCGGCATCTTGGGCAGGCCAGGCTGGGCGATGGGTGGACAGGGGGCGGCGGGAATGTTGGCGATGGCGGAGTTATCGGTTGTCGGGCGGGCGCCTGGCGTTCCGCGTTGAGGGCGCGCCACGGAGACATCGGCGCGGCATCGGCCGTGAACTTCGCGCCGCAATCGTGGCAGAACAGCGCGTCGGCGGGGTTGATCGCAGCGCACGACGGACACGCGAGGGCTATACTCTCGCCACAGTAGTTGCAGAACTTCCACTGAGCATCGACGTCGCGGCCGCACTTTGGACAGTTCATAATCGATATGGGTCAGCCACACCTACGCTTCGTTGAACTCCTGCCAGTCCACGCCAAGCTGTCGGACTACGGCGCGAAGTGTTCCTATCTTCAAGTCTTTTCTTCTCCAGTCCGGAACTCTTGCGAGCCGATTCGTGCTCGGATTGAACCAAGTCCTGTGTGAACCTCGTCTTGGTCGAGAACCTTCGCGGCAACCGAGCCGAGTTAACTTCTGCGCGACCTCCCGGTATCTCAAGAGGCAGCGGCTGGATCCGTGTCCAAGACCGCCGGGATGCCGTCGAGCTCGACCAACAACATGCCCTCTGGAAGTGGGAGCTCCAAATCTTCGTAAATCTCGACAACCCCTGCAAAGCAGTCTTGCACATTTGCAAGTACATCATCGATGGTGTCGCCTTCCGTTATGAGTTCCGGTAGGAGCGGCGAGGTCACGGTGTATCCGCCCTCGGGCTGGCGTTCGAGAGTCAGCGGCACTGTCGCCGTTAAGGGTATCTTTACTATCATGTGGTGACTCCTACGTCAGGCGCTCTTTCGTCTCCTGGAGTAACATATACGCTACGGTTCAGAAGAAGCCGCTCCGAAGTGGGACGATTGAAGCAGGTCAACGACTCGCGCCGCTACTCGTATCCCGGCGGGGGCTGGAACGGCTGGATGTGCGCTTGCACCAGCGCGGCGAAGCGGATGGGGGTGCGGTCCTCGAGGTAGGGGCCGATGGCCTGGAGGCCGATGGGGAGCCCGTCGCTCGTGAGGCCCAAGGGGAATGCGGTGGCGGGCTGGCCGCACAGCGTCGCCACGGCGGGATAGACCACCTGCAGGCCGTAGGGCACCGACTGGCCGCTTACGTCGACCGTCCGCAGCGGCCACGGTGCGGTGGTGTGCGGGAACGCCGGCACTATCGTTATCGGCGCGAGCAGCACGTCCCAGTCACGGAAGAAGTCGCGGTAGGACTGCCTGTAGCGCTCTCGCTCGCTGAGCCATCCGAGCAGGTCCGTTGCGCTGGCCTCCATGCCGTTGGCTGAGGCGATATCGAACTCGTTGCCCGAGGAGCGCATGTTTTCTGCCAGGCGGCGGCGGTGCTCCACGTTGGGCGGGCCGGTGAGCAGCGACAGAATCGACGAGTACAGCCGGTGATGCGCCCGCAGGTCGCCGAACGCCTCTGGCTGCGCGTGCCCCACCGTGGCGCCGGCGGCGCGGAGGCCGTCCTCCAGTCGCTGCTGCGCTGCGGTTATCTCGTCGTGAACGGGCAGCCACTCGATGGGAGGCATGACCGCGACGCGGAACGACGACAGGTCGTCGTGGCGCGCGGGCGGCACGTTCAGCGTCCAGGCCACGTCCTCGCCCACGTCCGGGCCGGACGCGGCGTCGAACGCGAGCTCCAGGTCGCGCGCGCTTCGGGCCAGCGGCCCCTGCACCGCCATGACCGCGGCGGGATTCGGCAGCGGCGAGCCGGGAAAGTGTCCGCTCTTGGTCAGCGCGGTCTCGCTGGGCTTGTGGCCGTAGATGCCGCAGAAGGACGCAGGCACACGTATGGAGCCGCCGATGTCGCTCCCGAACTCCAGCGGCGTGAGTCCCGCCGCCACCGCCGCCGCGCCGCCGCCGGTGCTGCCGCCCGGCGTGCGTCCCAAGTCCCAGGGGTTGTTGGTGCGCCCGAATATCGGGTTGTTGGACTGCCAGTCGGCGGCGCTGGGCGGCACGTTGGTCTTGCCCATTATCACCGCGCCGGCGTCCCGCACACGGGCGGCGACGCGGGAGTCGGCGGGAGGAACACGCTCCGAGAAGTCCTCCAGCCCCGCCGTGCCCACCAAGCCGGCCACGTCGATGCAGTCCTTGATGGTGAGCGGCAGCCCCAGCAGCGGCGCGCTCTCGCCCCGCGCCCGCGCCTCGTCGGCGGCCCGCGACCGGGCGCGGGCGTTGTCGTAGTCGGGCGTGACGATGGCGTTGAGCGTCGGGTTGTGCCGCGCGATGCGCTCCAGGTGGTGATTCAGCAGCTCGACCGCGGACACCCGCCCGTCGCGCAGGGCGGCCAGCATGGCGGTGGCGTCTGCGAACGGCTCGATTGGCATGGCAGTCACCCCCATCCTAACCTTCCCCCTGCGAGGGGGAAGGGACAACTCGGAAGGCTTTTCTCACAGAACCTACCCCTGACAACCCTGCCAGGGGGAAGGGACTTACAGGAAGGTCCGCTAGGCCGTGGCGTCGGCGGTCTCTTCGAGCGGGATCGGGAAGTCGCCCGCGAACAGGTCGCCGTCCTCCGGCCACTCGGACCTGGGCATCTCGTAGAAGACCTCGATCTGGTTGCCGTCGGGGTCGAAGAAGTAGACGCCTATCGAGATGCCGTGGTCGCCGATGCCGCCGATGTTCACGTTCTGGTCCTTCATGTGCTGGTAGAGCTCCCTGAGCTCGTCGAGGGACTCCATCTCCCACGCGAAGTGGAACAGCCCCACCCGGTCGTCCTCCGGGCCGGGCGCGTCCGCCGCGACGGGCACCAGCGCCAGTTCGTGCGACGACGAATCGCCCGCGCTCATGAAGGTCATGCTGCCGGGGCGCTTGTTGGTGACGTGCAACCCCAGCACGTTGGCGTAGAACTTTTCCGATTCTTCGAGGTCCCGGACTCTGAGTACGATGTGGCCCAACTGCTTCGGCTTTACCATTTCTCCCTCCTGAACATCATCACTTAACGTTCCGTGTACTACGAGTTTATCCGACAGCCAGATCATCACCCCCATCCTAACCCTTCGGCAAGCTCAGGGCAGGCTCTTCCCCCTGCGAGGGGGGAAGGGACTTATCGGACAAGCTCAAATTGTCATTCGCGGCTTGGTTTCCAGGTGACAAGGCCGTTTGGTCTGAACTTGGCGCCCTTGACCCTGTAGCCGTCCCCGTCCTCCTCCAGCAACTCGTCCGCGGCGGCGCGCAGCCGCTCTTCCTCCTCGCTGCCCGGCACCACCCACAGGAAGCCCGCCACCTGCCGCACGGCGTCTTCGCGGCTCTCGAACGCTGAGCGGGCATCGGTCGGCAGCATCTCGACGTTTGGGTATATGCCCATCTGCCAGAGCACCTGCATCATCTCCGGCAGCGCGGGCATGTTCAGCCGCTCCTCGAGATAGACCGCCCGCCAGAACGATGCGAACCGGCTCGGCGGCGATTCCATGAACGCGAACACGGCGACTCTTTGGAGGGCATGGGCGTCCAGCTTGCGCAGGAAGTGGTCGATCTCCACCACGCCGTACACGACGTGCGAGCAGATGACCAGGTCGGCCGGCTCGACCTCGGCGTCCTCCCAGTTGGCTTGAACGACCGAGAGGTTGGAGATCCCCGCCTCGTCCGCGCCCTCGCGTAGCTGCTCGACCATCGACGGAGACGGCTCCACGGCGGTGACGTGCCGGCACTTCAGCGCGAGCGGCAGGGCGAGGCGTCCCCCGCCCGCGCCCACGTCCAGCACGGTGGTGTTGGGGCCAGTCATGTCCAGCACGCGGCGCAGCGCGGCGTCCGGCTCGCGGCGAGGGTCGGCGCGGAAGGCGGCAGCGCGAGTTCGCCAGAAGTCCGCGTCCGGCGGGTTCTTCTCCTGCGCCCTGATCGACTGGGCGTGGTGGCTGCGCACCCTGTCCTTCCAGGCCTGTATGGGGTCCGGCGCGGTCATATCTGAAGCGACTGCGCTACGCCTTCAGCGCGTCGTAGCAGAGTCTCGCCAGCGTGCCGATGAGCTGCGCGGCGGCGGTGTGGCCGGGCGTGCCGTCGTCCAGATCGACCGGCACGTTCTCGGTGTACGCCGTCAGCACGCACAGTGGCGTGTCGCCCTGGAAGATGATGCCGGCGTCGTTGTAGTTGCGCGCGCCGGTGCCGGTCTTGTGCGCCACCCTGGCCTCGCTGGGCAGCATGGACGGCATACGCGCGTTCAGCTTCTGCCAAAGCAGGATTTCCAGCCCCATCTGGCACAGCTCGGTGGTGCATCCGAGCTTTGCGGCGGCTTCCTCGTCGCTCGTGCCATCAAGGATGAGCTCGAGCAGCAGTCCCACGTCGTTGGGCGTGGTGGCGTTCGACGCCTCCACTGGGTGGTTGCGATCCAGGTTTCCGGGCGGTATGCCGTGCCTGTGGGCGGTGCCGACCATGCCTATGGACTGGCACAGGGCGTTGACGTCGTCCAGGCCCACCAGGTCGGCGACGGTGCCGGTGCAGGTGTTGTCGCTGACGATGATCATCATCGTGAGATGGTCCTTCAGCGGCAGCACGAAACCGGGCTGGAGGTGCTGGAAGCAGCCGGAGTTGTTGTCCTGGTACTTGGCCTGTATCGGTACGGGCTGATCGAGCGAGAGCCTGCCCTCGTTGACGGCCTTGAGCGCGGCCATCATTATGGCTATCTTGCGAGTGCTGGCCGACGGCACCACAACGGCGCCGTTGTGGTCGGCTGTGCGGCCGCTCTCGAGGTCCTTGAAGTACCAGCCGACGTGGAATGGCGCCTTGTCGCTCGTCTCGTTGAGCGAATCGACCAGCGTGTCTATGGCGGTCTGTGTTGCCATCGGTCACCTCTCTTGCATTGCGGCGCGTTCCGCGCCTATGTGTTGCCAATTATGGCAGCTTGGCGGTCGTTTGTCATTCGGGGTTATGACTGGCCACGGCGGAGTACCTTGCCCGGTCGGGCGGCGGTGTGCCTGCCTTCGTCGATTACCGGCACGCCTCTCACCAGCACGTAGGGAATGCCGTCGGGGTACTGGTGCGGGTCCTCCCATGTGGCGGTGTCGATGACCGTTTCAGGGTCGAAGGCCACCAGATCGGCTATCAGCCCCTCTTTTACCAGGCCGCGGTCCTTCATGCCCATGCGCTGCGCCGGGAAGCCGGTCATCTTGTGGATGGCCTGCTCCAGCGTCAGGACGGCGGGCTGCGCGCGGACGTAGCGGCCGAGGATGCGCGGGTGGGTGCCGTAGAACCTGGGGTGGGGCAGCGCGTCCTTGTAGGGCCCGTTCGGCGAGACGGCGTTGCCGTCGGAACCTATCATCGCCAGGTCGTGGCCCATGAAGTAGCGGACATCGCTCTCCACGCGGTTGTGGACTAGAGTCGGGACGGAGCCGTTTTCCTCCTCCATCAACTCGATGACTACCTCGGCGGGATCGATCTCCCTTTCATCCGCAATCTCCAGGATGTTCTTGCCGACCAGGTGGCGGTTGCCCTCCGTATGTATGTAGGCCACGAGCCAGGCATCCCACTGGGGTTCCAACCCGCCAAGCCCGGCGGCGATTTCCTGTCGAACGCGCTGCCTGACGGCGGGGTCAGCCAGGCGCGCCATGAAGTCCTCGATGGTGCCCGCCTGCACCCACAGGGGCATGAGCTGGTTGAACCCCGCGCCCGCCGCCGTGTACGGATACATGTCGTAGGTGATGTCCAGCCCGTTGTCGCGGGCGTTCACCAGCAGATCGACCATGGTGGGGCCTTCGCCGTAGGCGCGGCGGTCGGTTATGGCCAAGTGGGAGAACTGGACGGGGATGCCGGCCCTCTGGCCTATCTCGATGGCCTCCTGGATGGCGGATATGTGCAGGCCGTTGCCGACGCGGGCGTGGGTGGCGTAGAAAGCTCCCTCGTAGTGCCTGATGGACTCGCAGAGGGCCACTATCTCGTCCGTGGTGGCGTAGGCGGAGGGCGTGACCGACAGCCCGGTGGACAGGGAGAACGCGCCCATCTCTACGGCCTCGGCGGCGAGGCGCTTCATCTCGCGCAGCTCGTCGGGGGTGGCGGGCCGGTCCTCGATGGCGCCCGAGGCTATCTGCAAGGCGGCGTTTCCGACCTGGGGGGCCAGGTTGATGCTGATGCCGTTCGCCTCGAGGGCTACGGCCCAATCGTCCAGCGTGTTCCACTCCCAGGCCGCGTCGCCGATGAGGGCCTTACCGAGCTCGTCCTGCAGGGCCTTCGGGCCGCCTTTTCCGGCCGGGAAGGGGGAGTAGCTACAGTTTCCGGTGACCTCGGTGGTGACGCCCTGGTGGGCCTTGCTGTCGCCGCCGGGATCGTCGAACAGGGTGACGTCGGAGTGGGTGTGCATGTCGATGAAGCCGGGACACACGACGTGCCCCGCGGCGTCGATGCGCCGCGCCGCCTCTGCGTGGCCGAGCGAGCCTATGGCCTCGATCCGGCCGTTGGATATGCCGACGTCGGCGGAGTATCGGGGCGAGCCTGTGCCGTCGACGATGGTGCCATTCACTATCAGGATGTCGAATGTCACGGTGGTGCTCCTCAGATGCGGCCGGCGATGACGCCGCCGAGCTCGGTGGTGGAGACTACGTCGCCGCCGTCACCCGCTATGTCCGGGGTGCGGTAGCCTTCCGCGAGGACGCCGGAGACGGCTTCCTCGACGGCGCGCGCCTCGTCCTCCAGCCCGAACGAGTAGCGCAGCATGAGCGCCATGCTGAGTATGGTGCCGATGGGGTTGGCGACGCCCTGCCCCGCTATGTCGGGCGCGGTGCCGTGTATAGGCTCGTAGAGGCTGACGGCCCTGCGCCTGCGGCGGCCGGAGCTGCCCGGCAGTCCGGCGAGGCTGGCCGAGGGCAGCATCCCCATCGAGCCGGACAGGACGGACGCCTCGTCCGTGAGTATGTCGCCGAAGGTGTTTTCGGCGACGATGACGTCGAAGTGGGCCGGGTTGCGGATGAGCTGCATCGCGGCGTTGTCCACCAGGACGTGCTCAAGTTCCACGTCCGGGTAGTCGGCCGAGACCTCGTCGGCTATCTCGCGCCAGAGCCGGGACGACTCCAGCACGTTGGCCTTGTCCACGGACGTGAGCAGCTTGCGCCGTCCTCGCGCAAGCTCGAATCCGGCGCGGACGATGCGGACTATCTCGGCCTCGGTGTAGCGGAGCGTGTCCACGCCGCGCCGGCCGCGGGAGGTCTGCCAGCGGCGCTTGGGCCTGGCGAAGTAGAGGCCGCCGGTCAGCTCGCGGACGACGACCATGTCCACGCCCTCGAGCAGGTGGGGCTTGATGGGGCTGGAGTTGATGAGCTCGGGGTAGACTCGTACAGGGCGGAGATTGGCGAACAGCCCGAGCATCTTGCGGATGGCGAGTATGCCGTCTTCGGGACGGACGGCGGCGCTGGGGTCGTCCCACTTGGGGCCGCCGACCGCGCCGAACAGGATGGCGTCGGTGTTCTCGCAGAGCTCGGCGGTCTCGTCGGGGAGAGCGGTGCCGTGGGCGTCGATGGCGTTGCCGCCGACGCTGCCGTAGCTGAGGTCGAAGGAGTGGCCGAAGCGGCTCTCCACCGCCTTCAGCACCTTGGTCGCTTCGGCGATGACCTCGGGGCCGACGCCGTCGCCGGGGAGTACAGTTACCGAGTAGTTCATGGGTCTCCTTTTTTCACCCCCATCCTAACCTTCCCCCTGCGAGGGGGAAGGGACTTTTGTGTTCTCCCTGCAAGGGAGAGGGAATGGTCTATTTCGCGCTACGTGGCGACAATCTCCAAACTACCTATTCCGCAACGCCGATTATGCCGGCTTGCCGCAGGCGGGTGCGCTCCGCGTCGCTGTAGCCGAGCAGGTCGCGCAGTATCGCCTCAGAGTCGTGGCCGATTTCGGAGGCGGGCTGCCATTGGCGCTTGTCGAGGCTGTTGCCGGGGATGTGTATGCCCGGATAGCGTTTCGGGCCGAACTCCGGGTCATCGAGCTCGACGAAGAACCTGCGAGCATCGAGATGCGGGTCGGGCAGCAAGTCGCGGTTTTTGACTACCAGGCCCGCGGGCACGCCCGCCGCCTGCAGGCGTTCCATGGCCTCGCGGGGGTCCTTGTCGGCTATCCAAGCCTCGATAACGGCGTCTATGGCGTCCGAGTGCTGCCGTCGCCCTTCGGCTGTGGCGTACCCGGGTTTGTCCAGCGCCCGCGGGTTGCCCATCGCGCGGCGGAGGGCGCGCCATTCGTCGTCAGAGGTGACGGAGATGGCGACCCAGTTATCCTCGCCGGAGGCGGCGTAGGCGCGGCTGGGGGCGTGGCCCCCGTGCCGATTGCCGGCCGGCTGGGGGGCGCTGCCCGTGACGGAAGTTTCGGCGACGTACTCGCCGAGGACGCCGACGGGGCTGTCCGATAGGGAGTGGTCGATGAACTGGCCGCGCCCGGTCCGGCGCTTGTGCGTGAGGGCGTTCATGACTGCGGCCACCATGTTAAGCCCGGAGAGTGGGTCCGCGTAGGCTATGCCCGTGGGCAGGGGAGGCTCGTCGGGGTAGCCGAGCATAGAGACAATGCCGGCCTGGGCCTCGGCGGCGGTTCCGAGGGAGGGATAGCTGGAGTATGGGCCGGTGGCTCCGAAGCCGGACATCGAGCAGAGCACGATGCCGGGGTTGGTGGCGCTCAGGACTTCGTAGTCCAGCGCGAGGTTTGGCATTACGCGGGGTCTGAAGTTCTCCACTACCGCGTCGGAAATGGCGACGAGGTCGAGGAAGACCTCTCGGCCTTCGTCGCAATCGAGGCGGACGGCGAGGTTGGGCTTGTTGCGATTGAGCTCCCGGTCGATGAGATTCAGGCCCGGATCGGCGGCCCTGGGGTCGCTGACCCTTATGACGTGAGCGCCGAAGTCGGCGAAGATTCTGCCGCCGAGAGGGCCGGCCCAGACCCTGGTCATGTCGATTACGCGGATGTCGCTGAGCGCGGAGTCAAACATGGCCGGCGCTCACGCAAGGACCGCTTGGGTGTGCTCGCCGAGCAGGGGCGCGCGGGAAAGCTCCGGCGTGCCTAGAGACGAGCGAAAAGGGAGCGTGGGGTAGTCTGCCGTGGGCGCGACGGGGTGGGCCAGTCGCTGGAAGAGCTCGCGATGGCGGAACTGGGGGTCATCGAGGACCTCTTTCAGATCGAGCACCGGCGCGGTGATGAGTCCCCAGTCCCCCGCGGTTTCGGCGAACAGGTCGGCCCTCGGGCGGTCTTTCGCCCAGTCGACGATGATGTCGTCTATCTCGTCGGCGTTCGCGCGGCGCTTCTCGCGGGTGTCGAAACGCGGGTCGTCCTGGAGGTCTTCGCGGCCCATCATTACGCACAGGAGATCCCACTGCCAGTCGGGGGTCAGCCCCCAGCAGAGTTGGCCGTCGGCGCAGGGCAGCACCACGTTGGGGTAGGCGGCGAACCGGCCATTGCGCTCCCAGCGGTGGCCGTTGCGGGTGCGCACGAGTCCATCGTATGTGTGCATGACGTAGGTGTACTGGTGGAGCGTGGCGACGGTTTCCAGCATCGTCAGCTCTAGGAAGCGGCCCTGCCCGGTGCGTCCGCGCTCCCAGAGGGCGAACTGGACAGCGGCGTATCCGCTGAGCGCGGTGAGGTAGTCGGGCTGGCGGCCGGGCAGCGCGAGCGGCTCGCGGTCCTCCTCGCCGGTGAGGTACATGTAGCCGCCGAGGGCGAGCTGGACCATCGGGCTGGAGTTCCAGCGAGCGTACGGCCCGGACAGGCCGAAGGGGGTGACGCTGAGATGGACGAGGCCGGGGTTGGCCGAAGTGAACGTGTCGGTTGACAGGGCGAGGCGTTCACGGAGAGGGAGTGTCCAGTCCTCGATTAGCACGTCGGCGGAGGCGGTCAGCGCGCACAGGCGGGCAAAGCCTTCGGGCGTGCGCCAGTCGAGCAGCACGCTCTTCTTGCCGGTGTTGTTGTAGAGGAAGAGGGCGCTGGCCTCGGGATCGGCGCCGTCGGTAAGGAACGGGCCCTTGCGGCGGGACCAGTCGCCATCGGGAGGAAGCTCGACCTTGACGACGTCAGCGCCGAACGCGGCGAGCATCCGTCCGCAGTGCGGACCGGCGACGCCCTCGGCGACTTCCACGACGGTCAGCCCCCTCAGGGGCAGCGCGGTCAACTCGGCAGGTGCTCCTTTCGCTGGCGCGGCGGCGAAGGGTTGCGCCGGACGCCGCGAGTGTCAGAGGGAATTTAACCGCAGGGCTGTGGGTGCGTCAACACGGCTGGCATGGGCCGGACTATCCACGAAGGGCACGAAGGACACTAAGCGGACGGAGGGAACGGGTGAGTGAGGGCCGCTAAACGCTCGCGGGAGGAGAAACCCCAAAATAACTGTTTCATTCCGTTTCTTTTGACTCATTTCGGTTCGTTCCCTAGCTGGGAGATCCAATGGCGCGGGACAGATAGAGCGAGGTGCGGGACGCGGATGCGGCAAAGTGAGATTGAGGCGGGACAGGGTGTCGCGGGCGTTGAGGTTGCCGTCTGTGGACGCCGGTTGGCGGATTCGGTTGTTAACGGAGAAAGGCTAGCACGGATGTGCGCGGGAATCAAGAGCGGTGGCGAGAGCGTAACTGTTCAGAGTTGATGATACGAGCCTAGCTTTGGGGCGGCACCCCCATCCTAACCTTCCCCCTGCGAGGGGGAAGGGACTTTCTGGAATCACGAAGTCTGAGTAGATACGCGAGAATCGGTGTTTGGCGGCAGATGCGGCAGAGGGAAACGTCAGGGCGTGTAGGTGTCGGGTGGGGTGACGCCGTGGAAGATGGAGTATTCGGAGATGACCTCGCGTTCGCCGGCGATAGGCGCCCAGACGACGATTGTGTACACGCCGGAGGGTACGTCGCCGATGTCGGCTTTCACGGAGAAGGCGTCGGCGGTGACACGCCATTCGGAGGCGGTTATCCAGGGTACGGTGATGGACACACTTCCTAGTTGCTTTCTTGCAAGAATCGTTGCCTCTTTGAGTGCGCGGCCCTCGTCATGGGTTGTTGGGGCAGGCGCATCCGCGGGAACGTCGTAGGGGTTCGGGCATGGCTCGTATGTGCGCGTGAACTCGTCCTCGGTCCAGTAGCTGTTGCCGGTCAGGGGCCGCCTGAGAGCTGCCACCAGCCTTCCGTTGTCGTAGCAGGAGGTTCGGGCCAGTTGGCCTCTTGTCAGTGGGCCAGGCGGCGCGTCGTAGTAGATCTGTACGCCCAGGTCTTCCACAGAGCTGAGTCTGACGCCGCTCTTCACAGCACCGGAGATAGAGAGGAGGCTACCGGCAATAGATGGAAGGACGTGGTACTCCACGTAGTCGCCCTCGAAGTGCTGGACAGCGCCGAAGTTGTATCCGTCGGTCGTCAATCCGACGTTCACTCTCTTGTGAGTCGGGTTCAAGATGTTGCGGCGGTGGCCGGGGCTGTCCATCCACCACACCATTGAATCACGAATCTCTTTTCGCATATCCGTAACCGATGGCGGAAATCCTCGGCTGGACTTTGTCAGGCAGTAGTCGAGACTCGACCAGGTGGTCCCGTTGCGCCGATACCATCCAGTACGCTCGAACCAGTTCTCGCCGTTGGACTGGTAGCCACCCGCGAGGCTGTATCTCATGTATGGCTTGAGTCCGTCGATGCCCCAGTGTGCGCCATAGCAGTTCTCGATGGCGGATTCGACGTGGAGTTGGGCCGCGGCGTTGTCGCCGAGGACGACCGGAGCGAGACCTGAGGCGGTGCGCACGTCGTTAATCAGCTCGAGCATGTATTGCTTGAGGTCGAGATGGCGCATAGCGGGGGATGGGTGAGGCGTGGGTGTGGGTGTATGCGCGGGCGTGTTGGTGGGTACGATTATGGACCTGGGCGTTGGCCTCGGTGCAGGTGTGCTGGTGGGCGCGGGCGTGCGGGTGGGGACGACAATGGCCTTGGGCGCCGGTCTGGGCGTTGTGGTATCGGTGACGGCTCGCGCCGTCGGCGTGGGCTGGGCTGTGGTTGTGGACTGAGATGCGGGCGGCCCAGGTTCACCTAGCCCGTTGAGGAATCCTGCTATTTGAGAGACAATGCCCGGGTTGTTGCCGATGACCAGCCCCACGACGATAGTCGCCACAGCTATCAATGCAATCCACGTGCCGCATCCCCAGCGTCTTCCACCACCGCCTCCATCGCCATAGGTATAGGTCGGAGAACCCGTTGTCGGCGGCGCCGGAGGGCGATTTCGCGGCGGAGCGGCGCCGAAACGGGTGGATGTGCGCGGGCGGTCGCCCAGGCATTGGGCGCAGGTACACGCCGGTGGATGTCCATAGTAAGGGCGCACTATGCCTCCCTCAGCCGCGTTATTGATTGGCGAGAGTATAGGCCATAGGGGAGATGCTGTCAGCGGTCAAGAGGAGCCGCCAACGCCTTGCGTAACTGTTCAGAGTTGATGATACGAGCCTAGCTTTGGGGCGGCACCCCCATCCTAACCTTCCCCCTGCGAGGGGGAAGGGACTTTCTGGAATCACGAAGTCTGAGTAGATACCGCCTTACGCCTGCCGTTGACTGACTTGCCGCGTCAGCCTATCATGTGGGCGCGCGGCCAAGCGAAAGGAGGCGCGGCATGACCCGAAAATACTCACTTTCCTATGCACAAGACAACCTGTCCGAAATCGTCCGGCAGATGGAAGAGGGCGATCCGGTGGAACTGACCGAGGAGGGCGAGGCGGTGGCGGTGTTGGTGTCCTGCGAGGACTTCAAGCGGTACAAGCGCCACACGCCGAGTAGGCCAGAGGCCAAGGGTGATCTTTGGGAAGCCATACAGGAGTTTCGCGCGGTTATGGAACGCGAGGGACTTTACTTAGATGGCGTGTTCGACGATGTGCGCGACAAGTCGCCCGGGCGTGAGATAGAGCTATGACGCTTCGCTACCTGGTAGACACGAATGTCCTTTCGGAGCCAACGAAGCGTTACCCTGACGCCTCTGTGGTGGAGAGGCTGCAAAGGTTCACGTCCGAGATAGCTACCGCGGCTCCTGTGTGGAACGAGCTGCTCTACGGATTCCACCGTATGCCGGGATCAAGACGCAAGCGCGTGCTGGAGCGCCATCTGTTCGAGCGGCTCGCGCCGACACTTCAGATACTGGACTACGACCGCCGCGCAGCGGAGTGGCACGCCGCGGAGCGCGCCCGGCTCAGCCTGATTGGTCTGACGCCGCAGTTCGTGGACGGGCAGATCGCGTCCGTGGCGTTCACAAACGACCTGGTGCTCGTGACCGCCAACGTGTCCGACTTCGCTAACTTCCGCGGAATCCAAATGGAGAACTGGAGCGGGTGACTGCCGATGCGGGGTTTCACCCCCATCCTAACCTTCCCCCTGCGAGGGGGGAGGGACAAGTCACCCGGCGGGCTAGCGGACGACTACGTTGACGAGGCGGCCGGGGACGTAGACGAGCCTGACGACCTCTTTGCCTTCGACGTGGGCCTGCACGCGGCTGCTTGAGAGCGCGATCTCCCTGGCCCGGTCCTCGGTGACGTCGGCGGCGACCTCGATTTTGTCGCGCACGCGGCCGTTGACCTGCACCACGAGGGTTACGACCTCGTCCGCCGCAAGGTTGGGATCCCAGGCGGGCCAGGCTTGGCGGTGGACGCTGTACGCCCTGCCCGTCTGCTCCCATAGCTCTTCGGTCACGTGCGGGGCCATGGGCGCAAGCAGCAGCAGCAGCTTTTCTACGGCGTCGCTCCAGCGATGGGACGACACACCTTTGCGCTCCCAGTGCTGGTTGAGCGCGTTGGTGTACTCCATCAGCGCGGCCAGGGCCGTGTTGAACTTGAACCGCTCCAGGTCTTCGCCCACCTTGCGGATGGTCTTGTGCGTCAGCCGCGCCAAGTCTCGCTCTTCGTTCTCGTCGATGGGGCCGGCGGCCAGGTCCGCGTCATCGCGGCGGGCTATGTCCCACACGCGGTTCAGCCAGCGCGACATTCCGTTGATGCCGGCGTCGCTCCACTCGCCGCCCTGGTCCCATGGCCCCAGGAACATCAGGTAGCAGCGCACGGCGTCCGCGCCCACGCTCTGAACGAAGTCGTCGGGGGCGACGACGTTGCCGCGCGACTTGCTCATCTTCTGGCTGTTGGCGATGATGTGGCCCTGGTTGAACAGCCGCATGAACGGCTCGTCGAAATCGACCAGCCCGATGTCGCGCAGCGCCTTGACGAAGAACCGCGCGTAGAGCAGGTGCATCACCGCGTGCTCCGCGCCGCCGGTGTACTGGTCGACCGGGTTCCAGTCCCCCACCGCCTCCGGGTGGAAGGCGGCCTGGGCGTGGTTGGGGCTGGCGAATCGCAGGAAGTACCACGACGAATCGACGAAGGTGTCCATCGTGTCGGTCTCGCGGCGGGCGTCCTTGCCGCACGCGGGGCAGCCGGCGTTCACGAAGCCTTCGTGGTATCGCAGCGGCGATTCGCCGGTGGGCCGGAACTGGGCGTCTTCGGGCAGCAGCACGGGCAGGTCGTCTTCCGGCACCGGCACCGCGCCGCAGTCGTCGCAGTGGATGACGGGTATGGGCGTGCCCCAGTAGCGTTGCCGCGAGATTAGCCAGTCTCTCATGCGGTAGGCGACGGTGCGCTCGCCCCAGCCCTGCTCTTCCACGTGGTCGGCTATGCGCTGCCAGCCTTGCGCGCTCGGCAGGCCGTCGAACTGGCCGGAGTTGACCTGCGCGCCCTCGTCCAGGTAGGCGGCGTCCAGCGGCTCGCCGTCCCAGTCCGGCGGGGCGATTACGACCTTGATTGGCAGGTCGTACTTGGTGGCGAACTCGAAGTCGCGCTGGTCGTGGGCGGGCACGCCCATCACGACGCCGGTGCCGTAGGTGAGCAGCACGTAGTCGGCGACCAGGATGGGCACACGCTCACCGTTCAGCCGGTTGACGCAGTACGCGCCGGTGAATACGCCGGTCTTTTCCTTCTCGGTGGACAGCCGCTCTACCTCGCTCTGGTGCCGCGCCTGCTCCACGTAGGCTTCCACCTCGGCCTTGTGTTCTGGCGTGGTGAGGCTTTCGACCAGCGGGTGTTCGGGCGCGAGCACAACGAACGTGACGCCGAAGATGGTGTCTATGCGGGTGGTGAACGTCTTGAGGACGCTCTCTTCCAGGCCGTACTCGGATATGTCGAACTCTATCTCGACGCCCTCGCTGCGGCCAATCCAGTTCTTCTGCATGGTGACGACCTTTTCGGGCCAGTCAATCCTGGAATGGTCGAGCAGTTCGTCTGCGTACTGGGTGATGCGGAAGAACCACTGGTTCAGGTCGCGTCGTGAGACCGCGGAGCCGCAGCGTTCGCAGTTGCCCTGGTCGACCACCTGCTCGTTGGCGAGCACGGTGTTGCACGACGGGCACCAGTTGGCGGGCGCGTGGGCGCGGTAAGCCAGCCCGGACTTGAGGAACTGGAGGAAGAACCACTGGTTCCAGCGGTAGTAGTCGGGGTCGCAGGTCACGACCTCGCGGCTCCAGTCGTAGATCGGGCCCATCGTCCGCAGCTGGCGGCGCATATTCTCGATGTTGGCCATGGTCCATTTGTAGGGGTGGACGCCGCGGCTTATGGCGGCGTTTTCGGCGGGCAGGCCGAAGGCGTCGAAACCCATGGGGTGCAGGACGTTGTAGCCCTGCATGGCGCGGTAGCGGGCGTGGGCGTCGGAGGGCGACATGGCGTACCAGTGGCCGACGTGGAGGTCGCCGGAGGGGTACGGGTACATGGTGAGCTCGTACCACTTGGGGCGGGGGTCGTCGTCGCGGACGGCGTAGAGGTCGTCGGCTGCCCAGCGGGCCTGCCACTTAGCCTCGACCTCGGCGTGTGCGTAGCGTACTTCTGCCTGGCTTGCCGTTGTCATGCTTGGCGCTCCGTTTCTCAAGTCGATTCCGGATGCTTGTTTTCGTGCAAAGAAAAAGCTCCCATCCACAAGGGACGGGAGCTTTGGCGTCGTGTGTAATCCCGCGGTACCACCCTAGTTGTCCGCCGCGCGGCGGACCACCTCGAGGGGCTGTAACGGCGCCCACCCGTCCCGCCCTGGGCGCATAGGCTTGAGGCGGGATGCTCCGGGGCGAGTTCGCGGGAGCGGGCCTTGCCGGTCTTCCACCGTCACCGGCTCGCTATGACGCGCGGGGCCGCTACTACTCCCCATCATGGCATGTGTAGAGTATGTGTGTTGTGGGCGAAAACGGTAGCATAGGGCGCGCGGGGGCGTCAAGCGCGGGGCTCACAAGGAGCCTGTTTCAGATCACTAGCCCCCTGTTCCTATTTCTATTCTGGGTTGTTTTACTGGCGGCGCAGTCGCTCTTCCATCTGACGGACGCGGGCTTCGGCGGCGTCGGCTCGGGCGCGCTCGGCGTCGGCCCGGGCGCGCTCGGCGTCGGCCCGGGCGCGCTCGCTTTCGAGAGTGTCGATGTGCCGGCCCGTGGTCGGGTCATGCCAACCCAATACTCCCCGCGGCAGGCCCCGCGCCAGACCCTCCGCATAGGGCGGAAGCTCCGACGGCGACCAGCGCAGGTTCAGTTTCAGAACCGAACTGTATCCCTGTAAACTCCCCCCCTCCAACTCGTCGATGTCTATCGGTTCGTACTTCCCATCAACCAGGCGGTCCCCGGCCAGCCGTGTCCCGTGATACCGGCCCGTCTCGTCAAATCGCCAATACTCCGGGATGAGCAGCCCGGCGTATATCTCCCGCTTCTCCACTGTGTCCCGCCGCCCGCTGCTCCGGGACCCTACCTCCAAAACGAAGTCCGGCGGCTTCCCCTGCTCCGAGATGACGTAGGCGCTGCGCAGGTGGTAGTCCTCCGGGTTCACGTCGAAAGCCACCAGCAGGTCGGGATAAGTCAGCCCGGTCATATCCCGGGTGGGCACCAGGGCCAAGTAACGCTCGCCAATTACCAGAGTGGTTTCCGGATTGCCCAGATGTTGGATGAGGAAATGAGTTCCCCCGGTGGCAGCCTGCTGGTCGTAATTGGTCATCTTGTCGTCATAGTCTTCCGGCGGGTCCGGAAACACAAAGGGCTTGCGGACCCGGGCAGTCCCGGCGAAGGCGTCGGCAGTGGTCATGGCGTACTCTTTCCGTGAAGGCGTTGTCCTGCGGCTACCATTCTACACTATCCTGGAGAACATTCGTCATGCGCCTTTTTGAAAACCCCTTGCATCCCTCTGTCAGCCCATCAGGGGGGAATGGACTCTTGGCAATCACCAACTCTGAGCAGTTACATGGCAGTCTCCGGGCGAACTGCCGGCAGGGAGGGCTATGCTGGAGAACTGGTGAGGCCGATGGCGGTTATGCCGGCGAGGGCGACCGCCTCGTCCTCTTCCGGCGTGCCGCCGCTGCACCCTACCGCGCCCACGATTTCGCCGTCGCGGTAGACGGGCAGCGCGCCCTGGCCGGGGATCATGCGGCCGTCGAGCATGGCCATGAGGCCGCGCTGGACCGGGGACTGGGCGATGTCGGTGAGCTCGCCGCTGGGCCGCAGCCAGGCGACGGAGGCGACGGCCTTGCCCTGGCATATCATCACGCTGCGCCAGGGCGCGCCGTCCTGCCGTATCATGGCGATGAGGTCGCCGCGGGGGTCGACGACGGCGACGCACATCTTCACGCCGAGCTCGTCGAGCTTGGCCTTGCAGCCGGCGATTATGCCTTCCGCGTCGGCGAGTGAGAGTCTTGCCATAGTAATGTCTCCTATGTGGTGGTCGTAAGTTGCCGGTTCCAAACCAGTGTTTGCGTGCAGGTCTTGGTGTTGGCCGAAGAACCGAATTAGTCTTCTGTTAAGGGGATCGACACCCAGCGAGAGGTCCTCAAGAGTCGTTATGCCCAGAAGAACGGACGATTCTTCCTCTGCGAACAGTACTTGCGTGGGGGTCTCTCTACCGTAAACGCTGACGATGGCTTCTCCAGTGTCCGATTCGCCCGTCTCACCGTTGGCAAGGCGAAAGGGAGCCTTATCTGTTCGAGCAATGCCTATGGCGTCCAGCACCGATCCGGGCAAAGATGTCAAGGTGGCGCCTGTGTCAACGATGGCGTCGAACTGCTGATGCGCCTGTCCAGGCCGGTTGCCTATTCGGATAGGCACCGAGAATATGCCCAAACCTCAACTCCCTTCTGTCGCCAGATTCCCAACCTAGTGAGTATCACCGGTATAGGGTCATCTGGACGAGCTTTCCGCCTTGGGGAGCTACTTCCAGCAGAAGATTGTTCAGGGTCAGCCTGCCTAGATTGACCGGCGACTCCTCTTCGGCGAAGAGTACCCATGTCCAGGCCTCTCTATCGCCGACGCGGATCCTTGCCAGTCCCATGTCCAATTCTTCGGTTTCACCGTTGGCAGTGATAAATCTCTCCCTTCGAGTGCGGGTGACGCCGAGACCGTCAAGAACCGACGCGGGGAGGGACGTGTTGATTGTGCCGGTATCCACCACGGCGTTGAACTTACGGTTTGCCTCTCCCGGCTGGGCGCCGATGTAGATGGACTGTGTGAACACGCTCATAGCCTGCCTCCTTGCGGTTTGGCGGTCCTCAAATCCTGCCGTCGGCCCGTCCCTTAACACACCGGGCCGCTCACCACGTCGGACGCCACCTTGCGGGGGACCCAGCGGCCGTCGCTGGCGGAGCCGAGCAGGCGGCCGTTTTCGACCATCACCTTGCCGCGCAGCAGAGTGGTCACGGGCCAGCCCTTGATTTGCCAGCCCACCCAGATGCTGTAGTCCTCCAGGTGGAGGTCGCTGAGTTCCAGGCGCTTGTCGATGGACGGGTCGATGATGGTGATGTCGGCGTCTGAGCCGGCGGCGATTGCGCCCTTCTGTGGGTAGAGTCCGAATATCTTGGCCGCATTGGCGGACGTTATGTCCACGAACCGTTCGAGCGACATTCCCTGCTTGACCACGCCGTCGGTGTAGGCCACGCCCACGCGCGTCTCGATGCCGTTGTGTCCTCCGGTGCAGTCGGCGACGGTCTTGTACTTGGTCTTGACCTCCCAGGTGGTGGACACCAGGTCGGTGGCGACGGTGGAGAGCGTGCCGTCCAGCAGGCCGCCCCAGAGGGCGCGGCGGTCGCTTTCGGACTTGAGCGACGGGTAGGTGTGGTACTGCATACCGTACTCTTCACGGTAGTTCTCGGCGTTGAAGCTGGCGTAGTTGTGCAGGGTCTCGCCGTATATGGGTATGCCCTTCGCGCGAGCCTCCCGAACGGCATTGACGCCCTCGCGCGCGCTGACGTGGACGAAGTAGACGGGCGAGCCTTTCAGCTCGGCGAGGCGTATGGCGCGGCGGAAAGAGACGTCCTCGGAGATGTTGGAGTGGATGATGTGCATGTTCCACCAGTCCCACAGGTCCCTTTCGGGGGCGAGCGAGTAGTTGTAGTGGACCATGTCGTCGTCTTCGGAGTGAATCAGCAGCATGCCTCCGTGCGGCGCTATCTGGTCCATGATGGCCGCCAGCCGTCCGAAGTCGGTCTTGTTGTCCTGCATTCCGGGGCCGGGCGGCCGGATGCTGGTGGTGAATATCTTGAAGCTGGCGTAGCCGGCCTGGATGAGCTCGGGTATCTGGCCGATGGCGTCGGTGCCCGCGCCGTTGGTGAAGATGGGGTGGTAGGAATAGTCGGTGTAGGCGTTGCCCCGCCAGCGTTCGGCGGCCTCGCCGAGCGCGTGGTGCAGGTCGTGGCCGGGCACCTGGTTGGCGAAGTCGAGCACGGTGGTGGTGCCGCCGTAGATGGCGGCCTTGGACACCGGCTCGGCGCCGGAGCGTTCGGGCTGGCGGGGGCCGCCGATGTGGGCGTGCGGCTCTATGCCGCCGGGGACGACAATCTTGCCCGATGCGTCTATGACGCGCGCGCCCTCGGCGCTAATCACGCCGCGCTCGGTGACCGCGGCGATGCGCTCGCCTTCCACGGCCACGTCCCAGTCGCCGACTCCTCCGGGCGTGACCACTGTGCCGCCGGTGATGATTACGTCGACCATTGTGAACCTCCTGGATCGGTTACTCATTCCATGCTCGGTTCCCAGACTCTAAGGTACTGCTCCGTCCAGTGCGGGGCATCGCCGAATGGCTGAGGCTCGGTGTCGTAGGCTATCCTCGAAGGGTGTCTCGGTTGTCCATACTGGGTGGTTCCAAGACAATAGACGTAGCGGCCCGCGTCCCAGAAGGGCCAGACTATCTCGGGAACCCTGTTCTGCGCGCCTTCCACCTTAAAAAACAAGAGGGCGGCGTTGCCATAGGCGACCACGATGAGGTCGGACTCGGAGACCGTCTCCACTATCACACGCTTGTTTCGGTCCTGTACGCACACAGGCTCCGGTAAGCCCTTTACGAGGTCATCGGGCCGGGTGGCCATGAGGGGCGACAGGTTGACGGCGTGCATCCATTCGAATCCCCAGCGTTGGGCGAATCCCCTGCACTTCCTGATGGTGGGGTCGTCACGGGTCTCGTCGGCTTTGGACGGGTTGAGCATAACGAACATGACTGCGCCTTTCCCGCCGCCGACCCTTCGCGTCAGCCGGTATCGGTATCGCCTATCCTGGGAGAACACCGCGCCGCTTTCAATCCCGTCCATCGTCTCAGCCCTCGCCAAGCCGCGCCGCCACAGCGTCGCCCACTTGCGCGGTGCTGGAATTGCCGCCAAGGTCCGGCGTCAGCGTCTCGCCCGTCTCTATCACGCCAAGCACGGCGCGCTCTATGGCGTCCTGCGCGTCGGCGTGGCCCAGGTGGCCGAGCATCATGCCGCCGGACAGGATGGCGGCCATGGGGTTGGCTATGCCCTGCCCCACTATGTCGGGCGCGCTGCCGTGAACCGGCTCGAACATGGACGGGAAGCGGCGCTCCGGGTCTATATTGCCGCTCGCGGCCAGCCCCATGCTGCCGGTGATGATTGCGCCTATGTCGGTGAGGATGTCGCCGAACAGGTTGCTCGCCACCACCACGTCGAAGCTCTCCGGGCGGCGTATGAAGTCCATGCAGGCGGCGTCTATGAGCAGCGACTGGGTCCGGACGTCGGGGTAGCGCGCGGCCACGACCTCGAACGCCCTGTCCCAAACGATCATGCCGTAGCCCTGGGCGTTGGACTTGGTTATCGAGGTGACGTGGCGCTCGCGGTCGCGTCTGCGGGCCAGCTCGAAGGCGTAGGTGATAACGCGCTCGCAGCCGCGGCGGGTGAAGACGCCGGCCTGGATGCCGACTTCCTCGGCGAAGCCCGCGTACTGGAAGCCGCCCACGTCGGCGTACTCGCCCTCGGTGTTTTCCCGGATGACGACCATGTCGATGTCGCCGGGGGACTTGCCGCGCAGAGGCGACTCCACGCCGGGGTAGAGCACGCTGGGCCGCTCGCAGACGTACTGGTCGAATGTGCGGCGGATGGGCAGCAGCAGGCCGTTGAGGGTGACGTGGTCCTGGATGTCGGGGTGGCCTACCGCGCCGAGGTAGATGGCGTCGGATTCGGCGAGCTTGTCGAGCGCGTCCGGGGGCATCATGACGCCGTGCTCAAGGTAGTAGTCGGAACCCCAGGGGTGTTCGACGAAGTTCCAGTCTATCTCGAACAGCCTGCCGGCCGCCCGCAACGTTTTGAGACCCTCTTCGATGACCTCGACGCCTACCCCGTCGCCCCGGATGACCGCGATATTGTAGCTTGCCACGTTTTTGCCCTCCCCAGCGTATGGGGCAAGTTTAGCGGTATGGGGCGCCGAATGCCACCTGAGACGGTGGGGCGGAGGCACGTCACCCCCATCCCCGTATCAAGTACGGGGCAGGCTCTAACCCTTCGGCAAGCTCAGGGCAGGCTCTCCCCCTGCGAGGGGGAAGGGACTACCGCTTGCTGCAGGTCGGCGAGCCAGCGGGCTGCCGCGCGGGGCGAGCGCAGATGTACCAGACGCAGGTGGGCGTGCTGCGGCAGGGCAAGCGTGGGGGGCACGGTGCGTCTGCGCCGCCAGTGCGACTTGAACGCCCACAGGAACAGCGAGTGGCGGGTGAAGAAGTGGCTGAACAGGTTCTCTTTGTTGCCGTTCCACAGCGTTTCGCGCGTAATGCCCCGCCGGAACGTTCTCACTATCAGCCGCCAGAATACGAGGCCGAACGTGAAGTCCAGCCACACTATAGCCGTCGCGCGGGGCCATACGGCGTGCTGCACCATGCTGTAGTTGCCGTCGGCCACCCAGCGTTCGCCGCGCAGCGCGTGAACGAGTTGGCGAGCGAACTCGTCGTCTGGCGTCTCGCGCCAGTTGGGACCGTGCCGGTAGGCGTCGAACTCCACGTGCTCCACGCCCAGGGCGCGGGCCAACTTGCGGGCGAGCGTGGTCTTGCCGGAGCCGGTGGTGCCAATTACGATAATGCGACTCAGGTCCGGCGGGGGATGATCGACGGGCGTCATGACATACCTGGTTTGTGGGCTAGGCCATGTTCATAACGGAAACCAGCCGGCTATTGACGGGGTCGATTCCCAGCCCGAATATCTCCAGGCTCACCGCTCCCAGCAGAGCCGGTTCGCCGTCGTTGCAGAAGGCTACCGGCGTCACGATGGATTCGCCGCCAAGGCGCATCCTGGTGTAACCAATTGGCCGTTCAATGTCGCTTCCGTCCGCTATTTTGAACGACCTGGTTGTTTCCGGGACAACGCCCAGCCCTTCCAGCACAGACGCAGGCAAGATTGTGTAGGCTGCCCCGGTATCTACCAGGGCGCGAACGGTCTCGTAACGCTCGCCTTGCGGGTCGCCGATTTCGGCATCGACGTAGAAGATTCCCATTTCAAGACTCACTTGTTCTCGTTGGCAAAGCCTAGATCGAGTGCGTTGCAATCATGTTCGGTACTGGGACAAGTCGACGATGCACCGTGTCGATGCCGAGTCCGAAAATCTCGAGCGTCACCGCGCCCAGGAGGGGTGTCGTCCCTTCGTCCCAGAAGACAACGGGAGAAACGTCCGCTCTTCCGTCCAGTCGAATCCACGTCCGACCAAAGCCCCTGGTGATAAACCTCCCGTCGGCGACCTGGAAGTTCCTAGTGTCGTGCGGCTCGACGCCCAGCCCTTCCAGCACAGACGCAGGCAGGATTGTGTAAGCTGCCCCGGTATCTACCAAGGCGCGAACGGTCTCGTAACGCTCGCCTTGCGGGTCGCCAATCTCTATGTCCACGTAGAAGATTCCCATAGGGTTGCCTCCGTTGAGAGCATTATAGCGCAAAGTCCTACGCATTCGATGGCGCGGCTGTCGCCCCCATCCTAACCCTACGGCAAGCTCAGGGCAGGCTCTTCCCCCGTCAAGGGGGAAGGGACTTGTCCGATATGCGGCTCTTGGCGCGTCAGCCTTCGATGGCGGCGAACGCCCGCTCCGCCAGCAGCCGCACGTCGTCGGGCGGCGGCGCGGCGGGCGAGCCGTCCAGGCTCAGCGGGCCGCCGTCGGCCAGGGTGTCACGCGAGAACCAGCCCCAGCCCGCGTTGAGCGGCCCGGGCGGCCCGGCGAGCTTGCAGAAGTAAATCATGTCGATGTGGTGGTGGAAGCCGTCCACCGGGTCGTGGATGTCCTCGACCATGATGGTGAACGGCGGCTCGACCTGGTGCGGATAGTCCAGGGCCAGCGGCTCGGCGCGCCTGACGACCACGGCTTCCACGCCCGTCTCCTCGCGCACCTCGCGGATCACCGCCTGGACGGGGTCCTCGTTCGGCTCGACGTGGCCGCCGGGCGGCAGCCACGCGCCCACCTTGGGGTGCCAGTGCAGCAGCACGCGGCCATCGTGCACGACGAATCCGGTGGCGGTGAAGTGCCGCGTCAACTCCGGCAAGGCTAGTCCTGGGCGGGCGCGGGCGGGCTGTCGGGCGGCTGGCGACGGGACTGGTAACGCCTGGCGCGGCGCACGAGGTACCAGATTACCACGGCGGCAATGAGCCAGATGGGGCTGAATATGACCAGCCAGATGAGCAGCGTGGACAGTCCCTGGAGAAGCTCGGTCAGCGCGCGCACGGCGTCCTTGCCGTCCTCGCCGGGGCTCCACCCGCCCACCGTCCAGCCGAGCGCCTGCTCGACGTAAACGTTCGTGAACGAGCTGGCCTCGATGTCTCCGGCCTCGCTCGTCGCGGTTATGGTCAGCGTCACGTCGTAGGGCCTGGGCCTGTGGTTTTCGTAAACGTGCGTAGCGGTCGCGGTGGTCTGGCCCTCCTCCAGTTCACCCTTCTGGGGCTGCGAGCCGTCGCCGAAGTCCCAGGCGTAGGCGACGTCGGTCAGGCCGGCGGGCCGGGTGAACGAGCCGCTGACCTCGAACTCTTCGCCTTCGGTGACGCTGAACGACTCGCCCGCGAACACCTCGATGTCGGGGATTCTCGTCACGGACACAATCAGCGTGTCGGATCCTTCGGCCACGCCCGCGTCGCCGGTGCCGGTCAGATCCACGGTGGCGATGTAGGGCGAATCGCGCTCGTTCTCGTACACGTGGGTGACGGTGGCGGTGACCTTGGATTCGCCGTCCAGGGAGGGCGCGACCCTGTGGCCGGTAACGGGTTCCGAGCCGTCGCCGAAATCCCAGGTGAAGGTGAAGTCTTCGATGTCGTCCGGCGGGGTGAAGGTGGCCCTGAACCTGGCTATCTCACCGACGCTGGCGGTCTGGTCGGCGCCGCCATCGACACGCATGTCGAACGGGGCCAGGCGGAGAGAGACGTTCAGGAGCGAGAAGGCGGAGGTCTGCTCGAGGTAGGCTATGCGGCCCTGGATTATCTCCATCTGCTCCTGAACGTGCGTCAACTCCCTTTGCACGTCCAGCGCGTCTTCCACCTTCTGCGCCCTGTCGAACAGCGCGAGGAGCGCCGTCTCGGTGGCCTCGAGATTGCGCATACGGGACTTGAGATCGACGTACTCGTCCGTCACGTCCTGGCTGTTGGCTACCTCGTAATCGACCTCTACGGCCAACTCCCGAAGCCTGCCGATGGCGTCGTCCAGCGATCCGGCGGGTACGCGGACCGAGACGCTGCCGTGGTGCTTGGCGCTGTGGTCGGAGCCGACGAGCCAGCCGCCCATGGCGCGCGCCATGCCGGCGGCGTCCTCGATGGCGGCGGTGACGTCGGCAACCACGATGCCCATATCGACGGTGCGGACTATGATGCGCTGCTGGGCCACCAGGGACGCCACGGGCCTCTCGCTCGACTCTCCGGCAGCGGCGGCCTGGACCTTGGCGGCGGCAGGCGCGGCGGGTTGGGCCGGGGCAGGGGCCGGCGCGGCGGGGACCGCGGTCGGCGCGGCCATGGCGTCGACGACCATGGATTGCACCGTCATGGCCTGAGCGCCCTCTTCGGACGACTCCCTGGCCGCCAGCGCCATATCCCGCTGGACCATTCCCGGCGAGACGGAGTCGTCGAAGAACTCGCTTTCTTCGTCGCCCGCACCGCACGCGCCGAGGACGATGCCGAGAGCGGCAATCGCCAGCAGGAGCAGTACCGTTCTGAGTCCGGACATTGGCGGGGCCTCCTTCCGATTGCCGAGAACCGCGTGGGGCGCGGCGGGCGGCCTTGCCCTGACATTATAGCATTGCCCGCCGCGCCAACACCGCCAGGATGACGAGCGTATCACCCCCATCCCCGTATCAAGTACGGGGCAGGCTCTAACCCTTCGGCCATCGAGGGTTGACGGGGGTATGTTTTGAGAATAACGGCGTTGCGCTGGCGACGTCACCCCCATCCTAACCTTCCCCCATCAAGGGGGAAGGGACTTTTCGGAAGGCTTACGCCTCAAACATATCCCTGTCAGCCCTGCGAGGGGGAAGGGACTTTCCGAGGGGGTATTGACTCTATCAGAACGCACGTACTAATGTAAATTCATGCCCCATCGCGGCGCCTGAAACGGAAGGCGATAGAGAAAGGAGACGGAATGGCAAGACAGACGCGCACGGCGACCGCGGCCATCGTCGGCAGCGCCGCCGTGGACGCCAACCGCTACCGCGTGACCATCGCGGCCAACGAGGAGGCGCGCCAGCCCCCGGCGCTCGATTTCGACGGACTCTCGGTGGACAACTACATGCTCAACCCGGTGGTGATGTGGGCGCACGACGTATCGGGGCGGTCGCCGTCGGGTGGCTTGCCCATCGGCCGGACGCTTGAACTGGCCAAGACGGACGCGGGCCGGCTGGTGGCGGAGTTCGAGTTTCTGGGCGACGACCCGTTCGCGCGCCGCGTTAAGAACGCCTGGGACAAGGGATTCCTGCGCGCGGCCTCCATAAGTTGGCTGCCCGTCGAGACCGCGCCTGCGCGGGACGGCGGCTACCTCGACACCCGCTCCGACCTGCTGGAGTGGTCCATCGTTCCCGTCCCGTCGGACCCGGACGCGCTGCGGGAGAGCCACGCGAGACTGCTGGAGGAATTTCTGGGCGACGCGCACCCGCCGCTCCAAAGCAAGCAAGACACGCACGACACACACAAGGAAAGGAGAGCAAGAATGGCAACAACGGACATGGAAGCAATCAGGAAGGACTTGGCGGAGATCAACGGATTCGTGCGCGAGCGCATCGACCCGGTGTCCTCGGAGGTTGGGCTGCTGCGGGAGGAGATGGACCGGCTGGGCCGGGAGGTCGCCGACGTCCAGCAGCGCGACCGGACGCGCCGGCGGGACGCGCTCGCGAGGCTGGTCGAGCAGACGCCCGGCCACCAGGTGCAGGAAGGCCCTTACGCGGGCATGGACGTGCTGGACCTTGCGCTGGTGAGCCGCTTCGCCCGCTCCCAGCGGCGCGAGAGCTTCGGCCCGGCGTGGGTCGAGCGCGCCGAGGAGGCCAGGCGCGCGCTGGTGCGCGGCATCACCGCCGCGGACGTGCAGGCGTCGCACCAGGAGGCCGCGCGCAGGCTGGAGTCGTGGTTCACGGTGGACTCCAAGCCGACCGGACAGTACGAGGGCTTCGGGCGCGCGCTGCTCCAGTCGATGACGCGCGCCGCGATGGACAGCACCACGGCGGGCTACGGCGACGAGCTGGTGGCCACGCTGGAGGCGCGGGAGCTGTGGCTGGACGTGAACCTCCAGACGCTGGTCGCGCCGCTGGTGCCGACGTTCCCCATGCCCTCCAACCCGTTCGACGTGCCCACGCAGCTTGGCGACGTGAGCTTCTACCCGGGCACCGAGAACGTGGCCGCGGCGGACACCAGGCTGGGCACGGGCAAGACCACGCTCACGGCGCACGAACTGGTGGGCCAGGTACCCTACAGCTTCACGCTGGAGGAGGACGGCGTCATCGCCATGCTGCCGGAGATAAGGGCGGGGCTGGTGCGCAACGTCGCGGAGACGCTCGACGACATCATCCTCAACGCCGACACCGCCGCGCAGGACAGCATCAACGCCGACGGCGCGACCATCTCCGCTTCCAGCGCGGGCAAGGCGCAGTGGCTCATCGGCTACGACGGCATCCTGCACCTGCCGCTCGTGGACAACGCGACCCAGGCGAACAACCACAACGCCGCGGTGTCCGACGACATGTTCAACGAACTGCGCGCCAAGCTGGGCAAGTACGGCGTCCGTCCGTCGCAGCTCGCCTGGGTGATGGACGTCAACACGTTCATCCGCGCGCAGGGCATCTCGCAGTACAGGACGATGGACAAGCTGGGCCCGAACGCCACCGTGCTCACCGGAATGTTGGGCGCCATCGAGGGCATACCCGTCATCGTGTCCGAGCACCTGCGCCTGGCGGACGTGGACGGCAAGGTGACGGACGCCGGCAACGGCACGGACACGGGCCGCGTGCTGCTGTTCAACCGCACGCAGTGGGCGCAGGGATTCCGACGGCAGCTCAATATCGACGTGGACAGGGACCTCCAGAAGCGCCAGACGGTGGTGACGGTGAGCTTCCGCCACGCCCTCACCGAGCGCAGCGGCTCGCGGGCCACCGCCACGCACACCGCGTTGCAGTACAACATCACCGGCGTCGCCTAAAGCCAAAAATCCCTTCCCCCTTGATGGGGCAGCACCAACAATCCCTTCCCATCGCAGGAGGGAACACCGACAATCCCTTCCCCCTCGCAGGGGGAAGGTTAGGATGGGGGTGACACCATGCCAAACGTTTACGTGTCGCTCGACGCCCTGAAGGGCGCGGGCGTGCTGAACATAACCGGCGCGGAGCACGACGAGCGGCTCCTCGCCGTGGCGGAGACGGCCAGCCGCGCCGTGGACCGCTACTGCAACCGCTCGTTCTACGTGCTCAGCGCCGCCAGAAGATTCGACGGCTCCGGCGGGCCGCGACTGCTCGTGCCCGACCTCGTATGCGTCAACCGCGACGGGCTGCGAACCGACGAGGACGGCGACGGCCACCCCGAGACGGTGTGGGCGGCGAGCGACTTCCGGCTGCTGCCCGCCAACGCCGACCCGGACAGCGACGACAATCCGGCGTCGCGCCCCTACACCGCAATCGAGGCGGCGGGCGGGCGGTTGCGCTTTCCGGCCGGTAGCGGCAGCGTGCGGGTGAGCGGCAAGTGGGGCTGGTGGCGGCACGTCCGGCCCGCCGGCAGCCTCCAGTCGGCGGTCGATGGCGTCGGCCAGACCGCCATCGGGCTGGCGGACGGCTCGGACGCCGCGCCCGGCCAGACGATCCTGGTCGGCTCCGAGCAGATGTACGTCGAGGCGCGGGCATCCAACACGCTGACGGTGCGGCGCGGCGTGAACGGCGCCATCAGGGCCTCGCACGACGCGGGCGCGCGGGTGTCGGTGTTCGAGTACCCGCTGCCGGTGTCCGAGGCCGCGCTGACGCTGGCGGCGATCCTGTGGCGTCGGGGAGGCAGCGCGCACGATGGGCCGGACGCGGCGCGGGTTTACGCCGGCGGCGGCATGGACCCGCTCGCGGCGCTGATGCTGGCGCCGTTCCGCAAGCACGCGGTGGGGGTCGGCGTCTGATGGACGGCGACGTCCTGGCCGCCCGCGACGGACTGGCGGCGCTGTTGGCCGGGGCGCCTGGGCTGACCGTGGCGGCCCACCCCGCCGAAACGGTCTCGCAGTTGCCCGCCGCGCTGGTGGCGTTCGAGGGCCGCGAAGCCGTCAACACGCTGGCCGACGGCGCGACGACGGGCCGCTTCCGTGTAACCCTGCTCGTAGCGTCCGCCAGCGAGGCCCAGGCATACAACGCTTTGCATCAATATGCATCGTCCGACGGCCCCGCCAGCATAGAGGCCGCCGTCGCCGCCGACCCGACCTGGCGCGGCGCGGTCGCCTACGGCGAGTTGGTGTCGGTTGACGGCGTAGGGCCGCGCAACATCGGGCGGTCGCGCTACGTCGGTGCCGACTTCCACTTCCGCTACGTCGCCCGCTGAGCCTGTAACACCCTAGTCGGCGCTCCACGGGTAGGGGTGTCCCTTGTGGGCACCCAGGACGTGATGACCAACGGGGGCAACCACAAGGGATTGCCCCTACATGTGCATGACCGACTAAGCTGATACAGGCTCGGGCGCGCGCAAGTCGATTGACGCGCGCTCCGGCGGGTTGCTATAATCTGCGCACGGTTCGGCCCGCGAGGGCCGCGCCCCGCGCGGTGGGGATATAGCTCAACAGGGAGAGCGCGGCGTTCGCAATGCCGAGGTTGGGGGTTCGATTCCCCCTATCTCCACCATGATACCGGCGACACCATCAAGGCCGAGTGGAGTCACATCGCCAACGCGGAGTCTTACCACGTAACGCTGAAAGCGCCGGACGCCTGGCTGGACAAATAGGCGCTGGCCGCGTCTACCGAGAGAAGCGTCGCTAGACGGCGCCTCTCTCGGCCAGGGTTGCGAGCTGGGTCCTGGTCAGGCCCAGCTCTCCACACAGGACTTCCTCGTTGTGCTCCCCAACAAGAGGCGCCCGCCTCGAAATACTCCAGGGTGAGCCGTTGAAGATACCGGCGGGACCCGGGTGCCGGAACCTCTCGCCCAACTCCGGATACTCCACTTCCGTCCAGTACCCGCGATCCTCGAGGTGCTGGTCCTCCATCACCTCGTCGGGAGACCAGACCGCCCCGATGTTGAAGCCCCGCTTCTGCCCGCCGCGGTACACCTCGTCCCGGGTGACATTCTCGATGAGATAGAGGAACAGCTCGTTGTCGGTTATGGCGTCTGGGTGCCGCATCTTCTCATCCAGCAGGTCCCGCGCCAGTCCAACCTCGTCCATCCATTCCCCCAGCACGTCCAGGCGGTCCGAGGTCAGCCGGTTCCTGATCTCGGCGGCGACATTGACGTACTTTCCGTCCGTGCACCTGTGTTGCGTTGTCTGGGTGGGCCTCGGAGAGGCATGGCGGCCGGTCTGGCGCCGGACTATCTCCTTGCTGTAGATGTACAGGTTCACCGCCGCTTCGGTTGTCAGGGCGCACGCGTCGTGGACGGAGGCGTCGATGTATTGTCCCTGGCCGGTCACCGTCCGGTGCATCAGCGCGGCCCCGATGGCGATGCAGGCGAAGTGGCTCCCCATGTGCCAGGATTGCCCTCCCCCAGGCGCGATGGGCGGCGCATCGGGCGCGTCGTCCTCGGTGTAGCCGCAGGAGGCCATCTGCCCGCCGGCGGCCAGGTGCAGCAGATCGCTGGTTCGGTAGTCCTTCCACGGCCCCCGCTGACCGAAGGGCGTCAGGGAACACATGATCAGGCCGGGGTTGTCCTTCTTCAGTTCCTCGTACCCCAACCCCAGTGAGGCCATGTAGCCCGGACGGAACGTTTCCAGAACCACATCCGCCTTCTCCGCCAACTGCCGGAACAGCCGCCGGCCATCCTCGGTTTCCAGGTCCAGAGTGATACCCCGTTTGGAAGTGTTGTAGTGCCAGAAGGAGAGGCTCCGGTCCGGGTGGGGCACATCCTCGTAGAATGGGCCAGCCGTCCGGGCGGTCTCTCCTCCGGGCGGCTCGATCTTGATGACGTCCGCCCCCATGTCGGCCATCAGCTTGCCACACCACTGGCCCGTCTCGTCGGCGAGCTCCAGCACCCGCAACCCCGCGTAGGCGCCCTTGGGGTCCGGGCACGGGGTCCCTGCTGGCGCCGGAACGGGATCCGGCGGCGCCTCGATTCCGGTCCACTCTGCGGGCGAGGCCGAGTCCATCATCTCCTTAAGATACGGATAAGGATCCATGCTTAAGTCTTTCGGCCAGAATGTGCCGTCCCCTAAGCCGTTGCCCAGTTCCTGGTGGCTGATGCCCAACAGATCCTCGAACACCTCGCTGTTGTGCTGGCCTATCAGTGGACCCGGCCGGCTATTGACCGCCGGCGTCTCCGACATCTTGAACGGGGCATTCTGGAGGGGCCAGGTACCCAGCGCCGGATGCTCCACGTCCATGTATATTTCTCGATACCGCAACTGCGGATCGTTTTCCACCCTGTCCTGGCTGCTCTGGACGGGCATGGCCCGCACTCCCGCCGCCTGGCACCGCTCCATGATCTCGTACTTGCCCAGGGTCTTCGTCCACGCCTCGATACCCTGGTCCATTTCCTCCTGGCGCTCCAAGCGACCCTCCAGGGTGTCGAACTTCCGGTGGGTAGCCCAGGAAGGGGAGTCCATTACGTCCACCAGCCTCCGCCAGTCCTCGTCAGAGAGGCAGACGATGGCGCACCAGTCGTTGTACTCTCCGGGGCTGGTCCTGTAGGCGTTGTGAGGCGCCGCGGTCCTGCCCCTGTAACTGTCCACGATGGGCGTGCCGGGCCAGTGACTCCGGTTACCCGGCGGGTAACCCTCTCGGAACGTTGAACGCCCATTGACCTGCATGTCCAGGAACACGGGACCGTTGAGCGCCACTCCGGTAATCCATTGGGATTTGTCGACGTGCTGTCCCCGGCCGGTGACGTTGCGGTGATACAGGGCGCCCAGGGCGTACATCGCGCCGTACATACCGCCCGTGTCGTCCAGGTACGACCACCCGAAGCCTGCGGGCGGCTTGCCCGGCAGTCCGGACAGGTGCGTCATGCCGGACAGGGCCTGGGCAACTGGCCCCATAGTCTTGTATGCCCGGTCCCGCCCCGTGTGCCCGAACCCGGACATCGAGAGGTAGATGATGTCGGGCCGGAGCCTTCTCATATTCTCGTAGCCGAGCCCCCAGCGCTCTAGGACGCCGTAGGCAAAGTTCTCGATGACGATGTCTGATACGGTCACCAAGCGCCGGATAAGATCGATCCCTCGTTCGGACTTGGTGTTGATGGTAATGCTTCGCTTGTTGGCGTTGGTGTCGCTGAAGTGGCCGTTGGTGTTGAGGTTGTGCGGCAAACCGTTGGGCGTAGTGAAGACGGCGGTGAGGTTCACAGCGCCCCGGGTGTTGGGACTTTGCGGCCACTCGACCTTGATCACGTCGGCGCCCAGCGCTCCCAGCCAGCGGGTACACCAGGGCCCCGCTCGAACCCATGTGAAGTCCAGAACTCGGATTCCCGCCAAAGGTCCTCTTGTGGGCGCCATTCCCCCATCGGTCGGCATTACGGCTTTACCTCGTGTCTAAGCGTCGCCAACAGCTTGGCTGTTATCACCGGGTTTCTGAAAGGGCAGGATAACAGAATTCGTGGCCAAGCGTATCCGGTCGGTACACGCGGTTCCGTAGGCCTTGGGAGACGGGCAGGTGGTACAATCACCGCAGCCAGGCAGCGGGCCTGGCGCTCTCTTGCGATACGGAAGGAGCGTCGCCATGAATCGACAAGAGCTTGTGCGGATGCTGGGACGTGAGCTTTCGGGCGACAGGGCCCTGGAGTCCGCGGCTCACATGACCCGGTTCTACCGCTCACCGGGCGCGTCCGGGTATCACCGGGCCACCGACTTCGTGGCGGACCTCTTCCGGGCGAACGGACTGGACAGGGTGTGGGTGGAGAGGTATCCGCTGGACGGCGAGACGCAGTACATGAACGTCACGATGCCCCTGGCGTGGGAACCGCTCGGCGCGGAGCTTCGGGTCGGCTCGCCCACGGGCAGGCTGCTGGTGTCCTACGAGGACTCGCCGTCGTGCCTGCCCTGGTGGACGCCGTCCACGCCGGAGGGCGGCGCGACGCTGGAGCTGGTGGACGTCGGCACGGGCGAGCGCGCCGAGGACTACGAGGGACGGGACGTGCGCGGCAAGGCCGTGCTCATTCGCGGCACGACCCGTCCAAGCGGCTTCGGTCACGCCGCCACGCTGGCGATGGAGCACGGCGCAGCCGGCATCATAACCGACTACCTGCTCTATCAGACGGAGCCGTTCCGCACGCGCGAGTCTCTGCCCGACCCGGTGCAGCTGCTGCGAATGCCCTCCAACCGGCCGAGCGCGTGGGCGCTGGCGGTCAACTACCACGCGGCGGAGCGCCTGGCCGCGCTGGCGCGTGAGGGCGCGGCCACGGTCTGGGCCGACGTGCAGGCGAGGACGTTCGATGGGGAAGCGCAGAACCTGTTCGCGGACATATCCGGCACGGACGAGGACGGGCAGATAGTCCAGTTCGTGGCCCACTCCACGGCGGGCACCAAGCCCGGCGCCAACTGCGCCTCCGGCCCGGCGCTCATGGCCGAGATGGGGCGCGTAATGTCGCACCTCGTCTCCAGCGGACGCATCCCCCGTCCCAGGCGCACCATCCGGTTCCTGGTCAACGTGGAGGGTCACGGCACCAAGCACTACGTCCACAACCACCGGGAGGACATCGAGCGGACCATCGTATCGATAGCCCTGGACAGCGTGGGCCACGACCAGCGAAAGTCCAAGTCCGCCCTGCTCTTCTACCACTCCCCGGACTCCCTGCCCTCCTTCATCAACGACTACTACGTGGGCCTGATGGAATCGACGCCGAAGGAGACGCGCTGGGTGTTCAGCGAGGGCGACCGCATTCCTTTCGTCAACTTCACCGACCTGCCCTACACTCCCTGGAGCGACAATCACTACTACCCGGCTTTTGGCGTGCCGTCGCCGCTGCTCATGTCCTGGCCGGACCTGTACTTCCACACAGACCACCTGACGGCGGACAACCTCGATCCGATGGTGTTCCGCAGGTGCGGCATCACCACGGCGCTGGCCGCGCTGGAGCTGGCCTACGCCGGCCCGGCGGAGGCGCGGGCGATAATGCGCGAGGTGGGCAACCGCAGCCAGTTCCGGCTGGGCCGCATCGCGCTTGAAGCGGCGGGCGGCGACAGCGAGGCGCGGACGCGCAGGCGGCTCGCCATCCTGGCCGAGCGCGACCGGCAGGCGGTGGGGTCCGCGCTGGCGCTGGCGACCGACGAGGAGCGGAGGCTACACCCGGAGCTGGATTTCACGAGTCAACAGGTCCAGAACGAGATCACCGACCGCCTGGAGAAGGCCCTTAGCTGGCTGACCGGCGGCGCGGCGGCCACAGACACCTATCCTCCCGGCGACGCCGTTCCCACACGGCTGGTCGAGCGCGACGCGCCCGGAATTTCCGGCGCCGGCTACTGGGACCTGGTGCGGATGGCCGAGGAGATGCACGCCAAGGACCCGAAGATGCGGTACGACTCGCTGCGCATCATCGGCGACGAGATATGGAACTTCGCCGACGGGCGCCGCAGCGTGAACGACATCGCGGACGCCGTGGGGGCGGAGTTCGACTTCGACCTGGAGCCGCGCCACGTTCTCGCGCTGTTCCAGGGCCTGGCCCGCCAGGGGTACGTCAGCCTGTCCGACGCTAGCAAGTAGGGCGAGGCCGCTGCGCAACTACCCAGAGTCTATGATGCGAGTCTGAACAGGGCGCCTTCACCCCCATCCTAACCTTCCCCCATCAAGGGGGAAGGGACTTCTGGAAATCACAGGTTCTAACTCGTTCCATCCGCTCCCGTCACCTGCCCTGCTTGATGAAGTCGGCGACGCGCTCGGCCAGCATGAGCACCGTGACGTTGATGTTGGCGCGGACGCACTCCGGCATGATGGAGGCGTCCGCCACGCGGAGGCGGTCGGCGCCGTAGAGCCTGCCGTACTGGTCCACCACGGCCATGGGGTCGGAGCGCGGCCCCATCTTGGCGGTGCACGAGACGTGGTGGCCGGTGCCTATCTTGCTCAGAATCCACCTGTCCAACGCCTCGTCGGACGCAAGGTCGGCGTCGTCCGGGTACACGCGCTTGTCTATTAGGACGGCCATCGACGGGTGGTCCTCCATGCTCACCACCAGCCGCACGCCGTCGCGGAACCTGCGCAGGTCCTCATCGTTGGCCAGCAGGTTGTAGTCAAGGTAGGGATGGTCCCTGTAGTCGCCGGAGTTTAGCCGGACCTCGCCCTTGGCGTAGGCAAGGTTCAGGCCCAGGTTCGCGCCCAGCCCGACCAACTCGTCGTTCCAGCCGCCCATGTTGGGGCGATGGCCCATGCCGCTGGACAGGTACACAATCATGTCGTTTTCCAGCGGCGAGCCTTCGGCCGTGTACCTCGCCAGTATCTGGGCGTTGGGCACGTGTCGCCGCAGGTCCACCTCCGGCTTGGTGGCCCAGAGTATGCTGATGAGCGGATGGTCGGCCAGGTTCTGGCCGACGCCGGGAGCGTCTATCAGCGTCTCGATGCCGTGCTCGCCCAGGTGGGCCGACGGACCGACGCCGGAGAGCATGAGTATCTGCGGCGACCCTATCGCGCCCGCGCTCAGGATGACCTCCTCCGCATCCACCACGAAGCTCTCGTCGCCTGACGCCGCCTCCACGCCCGTGGCCCTCGGTCGCTCGCCGGACGTGTCGAAGAGTATCCGCTTGACCGTCACGTCGCCCCTGATGGTCAGGTTGAGCCGGTGGCGCGACAGGCCCAGGTAGCCGATCGCCGTCGACCAGCGGATGCCGTTGGGGTTGTTCAGGGTCGTTGGCCCGACGCCGGTGGTGCCGGGCATGTTGTGGTCTTCGCAGTACGGCAGGCCGTAGTCGCGCCACGCCTCGAACCAGGCCACGTTGCCCTGCCGCCACTCCTCGCGAGGGAAGCGGTGGCAGATGATGGGCCCGCTGGCGCCGTGGAAGTCGCCGGGGTCGTCCTGGTAGGTGGTGTCGGTCTCCACCATGTTGAAGTACGGCACCAGCTTCTGGAAGCTCCACTCGTCGTTGCCCCACTTCGCCCAGTTGTCGTAGTCCTCGGGGATGCCGCGGATGAATATCTGGCCGTTGATGGCGCTGGACCCGCCCGTCACCCTGCCCCTGGGCACGTCTATGGTCGGCGCCTCGTCGGTGGCCCTGGCCTTGAACTGCCAGTTATGGTCGCTGTCCCAGATGCTCTTGGTGGACAGGTAGCCGTGCTTGACCTCTTCCGGCAGGCTGTCGACGTCGGGGTAGTCCGGCCCCGCCTCCAGGAGCAGCACGGAGGTGTTGGGGTCTTCGGTGAGCCGCGTGGCGAGGATCGCGCCCGCCGACCCCGCGCCGATGACGATGTAGTCGTACTTCATGCCGTGCCTCCTCTGGTCCTCCTCTCCCTTGATGGGAGAGGATTGAGGTGAGGGTGAAAACGAGGACGGCACCGCCCGCCTCGCCGGTTGCTTTTCCATTCTGTGTTAACCTTACACCGCTCGCCGCGCGAGCGAAAGCGATCAATCCTTCCAGGGTCGTCCGAGGAGGAGTCCCAATGCCAGAACCCAGAGTCATCTACATCCCCAAGCCCGGCAGCCCCATCGACGTGGACCGCGACTTCTACGGGCGGCTGGGCAGCGAGACCGACAGCCGCAGCCTGGTCGATAGCTTCGTGGTGCCGATACGCTCCGGACGGGCGTGGCCGGTGCTGGCGGGCCAGATATGCCGCATCGTGGTGGTGGAGGGCGCGCAGGTCGCTGACTTCAACGCCTGGAACCTGAACAACCCCAGGGAGCGATTCTGGGCGGCGCGCACCAAGCAGCTTCACAGCGCGCACGTCGGCAAGTTCGACCGGCTGTGGTCGTGCCTGCCCTACCTGCGGCCCATGCTCACCGTCACCGGCGACTCCATCGACTACGGCCTGGACGAGGACGGCGCGGGCTGTCACGACCTGCTCGGCACGCGCTGCGACCCCTACGTCCACAAGATGCTCAACGGCGAGGACTTCGACTACTGCTGCCACTCCAACCTGGTGCGGGCGGTGGCGCCGTACCACATGGACGAGAGCGACGTCCACGACGTGCTCAACATCTTCCAGGTGACCGGCCTGACCACGGACGACCGATATTTCGTCAAGCCTTCCCCCGGCAGGCGAGGCGACTACTTCGAGTTCTTCGCCGAGATAGACCTACTGTGCGCCATCTCGACATGTCCACACGGCGACCTGTCGGTGCAGGTGTGGGGCGAAGAGGACGCCATCGACCCCATCGACACGTGCCACCCGCTGGGCGTCGAAATCTACCAGCCGCGCGCCGAGCTGCTGGAGGGCTGGCAGCCGCCCGCGCCGAGCGACTACCGGGGCATCCACGGGCTGGATAAGGCGTGAGGCTGCGGCGGCGCGCCTGGGGACCCGCCCTTGGACGTGGCTTTACGAAAAATCCGCACTACTCTACAACATTCTGCCCATCCCGTAGCTGGACGGCCCGATTTTCTGGTCATTCGCAGTCGGAACTTCCCAGCTTTAGGTCTTGCTGTTCACCCGTGAGTGCGCTTGCCAGACTTGCAGGTTGTCAGTACCAGTCGTACGGAGTGTTGGGGCGTTGCGCCCAGGCGGTTCGTCCGACTTTCCGCATCTCCGCTCCCAACACGGACATCAGACGAATCCACTCCTCAGCGTCGGTGTGACGCCACATGCCGTGACCGGGGAACACCCACTCAACCGACAGCGCAGCTATCCTGTCCATCGTGGTGGCGAGGGCTGACCACGAGTACCACGTCTGAACCGGCGTTACGTCGAACTCACCTCGTCGGTGGTTCCAGAGCAGCGTGTCGCCGGTGAACAGCCACCGGTCGTCCACGTGATACAGGACGTGGCCCTTCGTATGTCCCGGTGCAGGGATTCCGTTCACGCCAGGCGAAATGAGAGTGGCGTTGGGGCCGTCCAACAGGTCGGTTGCGTATGGCGCGGCGTCTGCATCGGCTTCCCCTATCCAGACCCTGGCTCCGTATCGCTCCGCCCACCGGTCCGCGTCTGCCACGTCGTCCCTGTGACTCAACAACACGTGCGAGATTCCGCCTAAGCTGTCAACGCTCGCGGCCAGAGGTCGACTGAATCGCGGGGAGTCTATCATCAGATTGCCGTCGGTACGCACCACGAGGTACGAGTGGCCGCCAAACGACGAGAGGGCGTTGTTGCCGAGGGCGAACACCCCATCCGTCATCTGGTAAGGGAATACTTCCTCCGGCTCTATGCGCTGTTTGTGGTTCCCTATCGACTTGGTCGGACAGGCTGCAGCTGCGCGCCACAGCGCGGACTCCTGAGCCTCGTTGATGGGTTGGCGGGCGACAAAGGAACGCCCGGCGGCGTCCATCTCGATCAGGTCGGGTGCCCAGTGCCGAGCGGCGTCGCACCTGATGCAGCGCGTGTCAACGAACCAGGGGCCGGGTGCGTTGCTTGTGTTGGTCTGATCTACTCTAGGCATTGGTACTCCCTGCTGTATGCCATATGCTAAATCTGAGCTGACACATCAAATCTAACTATCCTCATCATTAACTACTGTGCGAAGAAAGCCAAGACCTTCGGCCGCAGCGCCTATGTGGTAGAAAATAGCATGTGCGTGCTATAGAATCAATAAGGTCAAAGGCCGCAGGCGCGCGGCGAACGTGAATCGTGAAGATAGTGAGCAACCCCCTGGACATGACACTCTCTGAGATCGTCAGCCGGCGGCCGGCCGCTGAGCCGTGGGTGGAGGGTGAGAAGATTCCGTGGCACGAGCCGGAGTTCAGCAGGCGGATGCTCGCGGAGCATCTCTCGCAGCTACACGACGCGGCCAGCCGCCGGTTCGACAAGATCGACCGGCACGTGGCCTGGATTCACCGCGAGCTGCTGAAGGGCGCGCCGTCCAGGGTCCTCGATCTGGGCTGCGGCCCCGGCCTGTACACCAGCCGGCTCGCCGGGCTGGGGCACGAGTGCGTCGGCATAGACATCTCGCCCGCCTCGATTGCGTATGCCACCAAACAGGCCGACGAGCACAGGCTGCGATGCTCATACCTACTTGGAGACATGCGGACCACCGACTACGGGCGCGGCTACGGCCTCGTAATGCTCATATTCGGCGAGGTTAACGTCTTCAAACGCGGCGACGCAACCTCCATCCTCGAAAAGGCTCATGCCGCACTCGCCCCCGGAGGCGTGCTGCTTCTCGAACCGCACACGTTCGCCGCCGTGCGCGAGATGGGGGAGAGGGGCGCGCACTGGTATTCGGCGGGCAGCGGCGTGTTTTCCGATGAACCGTACCTGTGCCTGCGGGAGAGCTTCTGGCATCCGGATCACGCGGCGGCGGCCGAACGCTACTACGTGGTGGACGCGCAGACCGGCGGCGTCACCCGGTACGCATCGAGTATGCAGGCGTACACGGACGCGGAGTACGAGGCGCTGCTGGCGGAGTGCGGCTTCGGGGACGTCCGGTTTCGCCCGTCCATGGGCGGCGGGGAGAAAGAGCGCGGGGATGGGCTGATGGTGGTAACATCGCGGAAGGGGTAGCGCGGGCGGTAAGTGTTCAGGCTTGATGAGAGGTGCGCTTTCAACCCTCACCCTAACCCTCTCCCAGTCTTGGGAGAGGGGACTAATGTGTCGCGCGGGCGGAGGCCCGCTCGAATCAGACAACCTAGGAGGCCCACCATGCGGCTTGTGCTGACTAACGCAACGCTGATCGACTGCGTAGACCCCAATCCCGTCGCGGGGGCGAGCGTGGTCGTGGATGATGGCCGCATCGTGGACATCGCGCGCGGCGGGCGCGCGCCGAGCACGGACGGGGCGCGGGTGATCGACGTGGACGGGGCGTACCTGCTGCCCGGGCTGTGGGACGTGCACATCCACCCCCACTATCCCGCCGGCCCAACCACCACGGTGGCGCAGCAGACGGCGCGGTTCGGGCAGAACCTGATGAGCGGCTTGACCGAGGCGGGCGTGGTCGGCGTGCGGACCGGCGGCGCGGGCCACTTCATGGACGTGGCCTGGCGCGACGCCTTCGCGTCGGGCGGCGTGGACGGCCCGCGCGTGTTCGCCAGCGGAGAGTTCCTCACCACAACCGGCGGCCATTTCCTCACGTCCGGCCACGCCCGCGAGTGCGACGGCCCCTACGGGTTCGTCAACGCGGTGCGGGAGCAGATAAAGAACGGCGTGGACCACATCAAGCTGAACCTCTCCGGCGGGGTGATGGGGCCGTTCTGGGACCTTCACACCCACTCCTTCCTGCTGGAGGAGGAGCTGTCGGCGGCCTTCGCGCTCTGCCGGCAGCGCGGCTACAAGGTGATGGCCCACGCCACCAACCCGGACGCGGTGCGGGCCGCGCTCACGCTGGGCGCGCACACCATCGAGCACGGCTACATAATGAACGAGGAGTGCCTGGGGCTGTTCGTGGATAGCGGCGCGTGGTACGTCCCTACCCTCGCCATCACGCACCTGACGCCCTCGCAGGCGACCTCCGAGCGAGAGAAGCGCTGGGTCGAGCAGAAGAACATGGCGCCGGACCTCATCGTGCGCGCCGATGCCGCCGTGGACACGCACCGGCAGTGGTTCCGGCAGGCGCTGCGCTCCGGCGTGAGGATGGCGCTGGGGTCGGACGTGTACCCGCTGACCGACTCGGCGCTGCTGGAGATGGGCCTGTGGGTCAAGGACGGCGCTACGACCTGGCAGACGCTGCTGGCCGCCACGAGACACGCGGCGGAGCTGTGCGGCGTCGGCGACGACCTGGGCACCGTCGAGGTGGGCAAGCTCGCCGACCTGATAGTCGTGGGCGCCAATCCGCTGGACGACGTGGAGAACCTAGCGGACCTGCGGCTGGTGGTGAAGGAGGGGCGCGTGGTGGCGGACCATCGGGATGTGTAACTGCTCAGAGTCAATGTCATTCTGAGCTTGTCGAAGAATCTAAGGCCCTCGTCCAGCCTTAACGTTCGCTTTCACCAGCGCGCCCCTGGTTTTCACGTTGTTTGCTGTAACTGGGTGGCCTTCCAGGCAAAAGCCCTAGATTCCTCGGCTACGCTCGGAATGACAAGTCAATGTGCGTTCGGTACGGACTACGTTCGTATCATCAACTCTGAACAGTTACCGCGACTTTCGAGGGGAGATTTAGACTGATGCGATACGACTTACTTATCAAGTCCGGGACGGTGGTGGACCCTTCCCAGGGGCTGAACGCACGCAAAGACATCGCGCTGAGCGCGGGCAAGGTGGCGGCGGTGGAGGACTCGATACCCGCAGACCGGGCGGCGGAAGTGCTGGACGCCAGCGGCCTGATTGTCACGCCCGGCCTGATAGACCTGCACGTCCACGCCTACTGGGGTGCGTGCACCTATGGACTGGAACCGGACGTCAGCAACCTGGCGCTGGGCGTCACGACCGCGCTGGACGCCGGCTCGGCGGGCGCGCTGACGTTTCGCGGTTTTCGCAGGCACACGATAGAGCGCGCCCGGACGCGGCTCTTCGCGCTGCTGAACATCTCGGCGATGGGCATACCCTCACCGGATATTGGGGAACTGGAGTACCTGAAGTGGGCTGACGTGGGACTCGCGATCGAGGCGGGCCTGGCGAACAGGGACTACGTGAAGGGAATCAAGGCGCGGCTGGGCCGCCAGATACTGGGCGAGAACAGCGACGTGGAGGCGCTGGGGCGCGCCATCGAGGCGGCCGAGGGTTTCGGCGGCTTCGTGATGATCCACGTGGGGAACAACCCCTCGGCGCTGCCGGAGTTGATGGACATGCTTCGCCCCGGCGACGTGGTGACGCACGCGTTCCACGGCTTCGAGGACGGCGTTCTGGAAGACTCCGGCGCGGTCGTTGAGGGGATGAAGAGGGCGCAGGCCCGCGGCGTGGTGATAGACGTGGGCCACGGCGCGGGCAGCTTCTCCTTCAAAGCCGCACAGAAGGCGCTCGCGAACGGCGTGCGGCCCGACACTATCAGCACCGACATCAGCACCCTGAGCATCGAGGGGCCGGTGTACGACTTCGCGACCACGCTGACCAAGTTCATGCGGTTGGGTATGTCCCTGGAAGAGGTCGTGCGGCGTTCCACCGAGAACCCGGCGCGCGCGCTGGGGTTGGACGGCGTTCTGGGCACGCTGAGGGTGGGCGCCGAGGGCGACGTCACGCTGTTGCGCGAGGAGGAGGGGCGCTTCGCGCTGAACGACCGGATCAGTACCATGACCCGCATGGGGCCGACCAGGTGGGAGCCGGGGACGACACTGGAGGCCGAGCGGCGGCTTGTGCACGCCCACACCGTCAAGGGCGGCGTGGTCTACCGGCCCTGGCTGGGCTAGGGCCGGTAGAGCACCCCCATCCCCGTATCGAGTACGGGGCAGGCTCTAACCTACCCCCATCAAGAGCTGACAGGGGTAGGTTTGAGGCGTAAGCCTTCCGAAAAGTCCCTTCCCCCTTGATGGGGTTAGGATGGGGGTGACGTCGCCAGCGCAACGCTGTTATTCTCAAAACATACCCCTGTCAGCTCATCAAGGGAGAAGGGACTTATGGGGTGGGCGCTACACGCCCTCGACGATTATCATGCGGGTGTTCATGCTCCTCAACCGGATGTCTTCGAGTTCCTTGTACGCCTCCGACTCTACGAAGCCTCGCGCGGCGTCCAGGCTGTCGAACTCCTGCACGACCACGCGGCCGGGCGTCCAGCCGCCGGTGATGCCCTCCGCCGCGCCGCCGCGCACCAGGTACCTGCCGCCCTGCGCTTCGACGATGCCCACTATCTTTTCCGCGAACTCCGCGAACAGTGCCTCGTCAGTGATCTCTATGTCGATAATTACGTATCCTGCCATTTGTGCAACTCCTCTCCTTGATGTCTGATGGGCCACTTGCCCAAATTGAAATGCGTACCGAGCCTGCCGCCGGTCACTGGGGACCGCGCGAGCCTTCTACCCGCACCGTAACGATTTCGATGCCGTGATATTTGCGGTGGCGCACCGACGAAGCGTAGTGGCGCAGCAGCCTGAACGAAATCTCTTCCACGTCCGGCGTCTCGGCCTGCTCGCTCATGAACGCGATCCTGTCCTCGATGTTCTCTTCCCCGAACACCGCCAGAAACTCCAACTCGACCGATCCAGCTTCGGGGCGTGCTATCAGCACCAGCCGCGGCGCACTCTCGTCTTCGTAGTCTTCGCGTAGCTGCAACATGGTGCTCAGCGTCTCTTCACCCGCCGCGCACAGCCTGTCCGTCGAAACCCGGTCCCATCCCGCGCCGGAGCCGACGCCGCGCAGGAAGGCGTCTATGCCGGGCAGCGCCGCCATGTCCAGGTCCGCCTCGTGCCGCCTGCGCCGGAACACTGCCACTTCCATTACGGCCGACATCAGCACCGCGACCAGCACGCCGACAACGACGCTGTTGCCGAACGCCAGTCCCCACGGCTCGCCCAGAAATCCGCTTACTACGTTGTAGTTCTGCAATCCGACCGCTATGGAGAGCGACAGCCCGACCGTGAGCGCCTTCTGCTGGTTCAGGCCGTCCTGCACGACCGTGCGGACTCCCTCCACGAACAGCAGCCCCATCACTATCATCAGCAGCGATCCGGTTACCGGGCGCGGAATCGTGAGGAGCAGCGCGACCATCACGGGCAGCAGCGCCAGCGCGACCACTATGGCGCCCATAGTATAACCCACTCGCCGCGCGGCCAGTCCGGTGAACCCGATGAGCGATATGCTGGAGGGCAGGTAGATGAACACCGGAATCGTGCCGGCGATTCCCGACAGCAGGGTGGCCAGTCCGCCGACGTTGAGCGTGCCCTGGACGGCTCGAAAGTCGATTGCGCGCGGCCTGCGCCATGAGACCTGCTGTATCGACGATCCCTCGCTGCTGGCCTTGACGGCGACCACGATGCTCACGACGACGAATATGACCAGCAGCGCCCAGAACTCCGCGTCCAGTGAGGTGTCGAGGCCGGGCCAGGCCGAGAAGTCCGGGAGTTCGAACAACGAAGTCTCCAGTAATGGGCCAGGGTCGTACGCTCCGAGCAGGGCGGCGGCGAGGCAGCCCGTCAGGATGGCGATGGGCATGGCGAAGAAGCGCAGGTATCCGGACGCGCGCAGCATCAGCAGCGCGACGGCGGCAAGCGTGACCGCGCCGACCGCAGGACCTGCCACGGAGGACGCGCCCGCGGGAACGTCGTCCAGCCGGGTGATGGCGAAGGGCATGGCGGAGACGGCTATCAGCATGAAGGCGACGCCGGAGACCACGGGCGTGATGACCCGGCGCAGTTGCGCCAGCCAGGCGGACACGGCGAATTGGACCAGGGAAGAGGCGACCACAAGGCTCGACATCACGGCCAGGCCGCCCTCCTCCACCGCCAGCACGCAGACCGCGAGGAAAGGGACGCCCGGGCCCATCATGAGTATGTGGCCGGCCCCGATTCGTCCGAGTCTGGCCGCCTGGAGAGCGGTGACGATACCGCCAATGAGCAGGGCCGTAAACACCGCCCAGGCCTGGTAACTCTCGTCGGCGTCGAACGCCAGCACGTACACCGTCGAAACCGTGATAGTGTTGGACACCATCAGGACGACGCCCTGGACGGCGCCGCCGAGCGTCAGGAGAGGAGGACTTCCCTCATCCGGCTCGTATAGTATGTGGTCGTTCTGGCGCAGCGGTCCGACTCCGACATTTGTGGTCACTGGAGGCCGTGTCGCTATACTACACCATCACCAGGTGCGGCATTACTCTGTTTTGCTGCTACAATGGGCGGCAGCAAACGGAAAGCGGATGCGCACAAGGGCAGCGAGGGCGCCATGAGACTGACACCGAGAGAGATGGACAGGCTGACCATATTCAGCGCGGCCGAGCTAGCGCGGCGTAGAAGGGCGCGGGGCCTGAAGCTGAACCACCCGGAGGCGACCGCGCTCATCTGCGACGAGGTGATGGAGTACGCTAGGGACGGCAACAGCTACCAGGACACCCTGGAGTTCGCCGCGAGGGTGCTCAGCCGCGACGACGTGATGGAGGGCGTGCCCGAGCTGGTTGACCCGATCAGGGTGGAGGCGAGTTTTGCCGATGGGACCAAGCTCGTGTTCGTGCGCAATCCGATTCGCTAGGCCGGAACTTTCACATTCGTCATTCCGGCCCCCGAGCCGGAACCCACATGTCGGAAGGAGGCGAAATTGCAGCCAGGAGAGGTTTTACACACCGGCGAGGGTATCGTCTGCAACCGGGGCCGGGACGCGGTGGTCGTGTCTGTGGAGAACACGTCGCCGTATCCGGTGTACGTGACCTCGCACTACCACTTCTTCGAGGTGAACAAGCGGCTGCGATTCGACAGGCGGGCCGCATACGGCAGGCGGCTCGACGTTCCGTCGGGCGGCGGCGTTCGCTGGGAGCCGGGGCAGGTCGTGGAGGTGCGGCTGGTGGACATCGGCGGCGGGCGCAGGGTCTATGGCTACCAGGGTTTCGTAAACGGCGGCCTGTCGGAGTCCCAGACCGGCGAGGCGCTGGCCCGCGCTCGCGCTCGTGGATTCCTGGGCGCAGGTGGGTGATCATGCCTTTCGAGATGGACAGGGAGAGATACGGGGCCATGTACGGCCCGACAACCGGCGACCGCGTGCGCCTCGGCGACACGGACCTGTTCGCGCTTGTCGAGCGTGACTACACCGACTACGGCAACGAGATAATTGGAGGCTGGGCCAAGAATCTCAGGACGGGGATGATGTACTCGCACCGCCCCGCGAGGGACAGCGAGCTGGACAGCATCATCACGAACGCCATCGTGATGGACCCGGCGCTCGGAATCTTCAAGGGCAGCATCGGCATCAAGGACGGGGCCATCGTCGGCGTCGGCAGGGCGGGCAATCCCGACATCATGGACGGCGTGGACCTGGTCATCGGGCCGAATACCGTCGCCTACCGCGGCGACGGGCTGATAGCCACACCCGGCGGCGTCGACAGCCACGTGCACGTTGGCAACAACCCCAAGCTGATGGACGTGGCGCTGGCCGCGGGCCTGACGACGCTCATCGGCGCGGGGCTGAACACCACGGGGCGCGCCACGATACACGGCTGGCTGCGCTCGTTCGAGAACATTCCGGTCAACGTCGCGCTCCAGGCGCGGGGCAGCGCGAGCCATCCCTCGCCGATGGTGGAGAGCATCGAGGCGGGGGCCGCCGGGTTCAAGATACACGAGGACGAGGGCGCGTACCCCGACGTCATCGACACCTGCCTGCGCGTCGCGGACGAGTACGACGTGTCCGTCGCCCTGCACACCGACGGCCTGCACGAGTCCATGCAGGTGTCCGACACCATCGAGGCGATTGGGGGGCGGGCGGTGCACGCCTACCACGTAGAGGGCGCGGGCGGCGGCCACGCGCCGGACCTCATCCGGCTGGCGGGCGTGAACAACATCATCACGTCCTCCACCACGCCCACTATCCCCTACACCGTTGGCACATACGAGGAGCACTTCAACATGACGGCGCAGGTGCACAACGTCAACGTGGCCGCGCCGCCGGAGGCCGCCGCGCTGGACGAGAGGCTGCGGCGCGAGACGATGGCCGCCGAGGACGTGCTGCACGACCTGGGCGCGGTGCCCATCATCAACTCCGACTCGCAGGGCATGGGGCGCATCGGCGAGGTGATAACCCGCGCCTGGCAGCTTGCCCACAAGATGAAGGCCGAGCGCGGCGCGACCCACCCCGAGCACGACAACGAGCGCATCCTCCAGTACCTCGCCAAGTACACCATCAACCCGGCCATAACCCACGGTATTTCGTCCTACGTCGGCTCGCTGGAGTCTGGGAAGATGGCCGACGTGGTGCTGTGGCGTCCCGCCTTCTTCGGCGTCAAGCCGGAGATAGTGATAAAGGGCGGCACGTTCGTATGGTCCCCGTCCGGCGAGGGCAACGCCTCCATCAGGCAGAGCGAGCCGGTCATCTACGGCCCGGCGTTCGGCGCGCTCGGCAACTCCGCCGCCGCGCTCAGCGCGTTTTTCGTGTCCCGCGCGTCGCTGGACTCGCGCCTGGGGAAGCGGCTGGGCACGCGGCGCAGGCTGCTGCCGGTGAAGGGCATCCGCACCGTGACCAAGCGCAACATGGTGAGAAACGGCCTGAACCCTGACATACAGGTGGACCTGGAAAGCAGGCGTATCAGCGTGGACGGGGCCGTCGTTGCCTCCAATCCGGTGGCCGAGGTTCCACTGAACCGCCTCTACAACCTCGCGTGACGGGAAGACGGGAAAGACGAATACCAATGTCCAAGACCATCTACCTGGCGAACCCCTACGGGTTCTCGGCGCAGCAGAAGGCGCTGCTGCTGCCGCCCATTATCGCGGCGCTGGAGCAGCTTGGCCTGGAGGTGTGGGAGCCGTTCGAGCGCAACAACCAGCTCGACTTCACCCAGTCCGGCTGGGCATACGAGATCGGCCAGCGGGACTACCGGGACGTGGTGAACTCCGACGCCACCTTCGCGGTGGTCAACGGCGTTCCCCCCGACGAGGGCGTGATGGTGGAGTTGGGCATGGCCATAGCGCTGGGGAAGCCGACGTTCCTGTTCCGCGACGACCACCGCCGCGCCACCGACAGCGAATCGTACCCGCTGAACCTGATGCTGTTCACCGGACTGCCCGAACACGGCTGGCGGGACTACTACTATACCTCTGTGGAGGAGATAACCTCCCCGGAGAAGGCGCTCGCGCGCTGGGCGAACGCGGATGGATGACTACGCCCTGGCGGTCGACGTGGGCGGCACATTCACCGACGTCGTCCTCCTGAATCTCGCCACCGGCCAGGTCCGGCTGCTCAAGACGCCCTCCACTCCCGACGACCCGTCACGCGGCTTCATCACCGGCGTCACACGCATACTCCAAGAAAACGGCGTGGCCTACTCCCAGGTGCGCCGCATCTTCCACGGCACCACCATAGCCACCAACGCCATCCTGGAGGGCAAGGGCACCCCCGTCGGCGTGCTGGTGTCCGAGGGTTTCAAGTACGTGCTGGAAATCGGGCGCCACAGCATGGACCGCCTGGCCAATCCCCACGTCTGGGTGAAGCCGGAACGCCCGGTGCCGCCCGAGCGCGTGCTCGAAATCCCCGGCCGCACCGCGTTCGACGGCTCGGCGCTGTCGGCCCTTGACGAGGACGCCGTGCGCTCTGCGGCGGCGCGCTTCCGGTCGGATGGCATCGAGTCCATAGCGGTGTCGCTGAACCACTCGTATGCGAACCCGGACCACGAGCGCCGCGCGGGCGAGCTAGTGCTGGACACCCTGCCGGACGCCCACCTGTCGCTGTCCTCCGAGGTGCTGCCGGTGTTCCGCGAGTACGAGCGCACCATCACCACCGTCCTCAACGCCTACGTCATGCCGCGCGTGAGCGGCTACATCGACAACCTGGACAGGGACTTGCGGGCGCTCGGAGTGGAGGCCCCGCTGCTCATCATGAAGTCCAACGGCGGTGTAATCGGCGCGGACACCGCGATTCGGCAGCCGGTCTATACCGCCCTGTCCGGCCCGGCTGCGGGCGTCATGTCCGCCATCGACGTGGCGCGGAGCACCGGCGTCGAGGACTGCGTCTCGTTCGACATGGGCGGCACCAGCACCGACGTGTCGCTGGTGAGCGGGCGCACGCCCACCGTCACGCTGAACGGCAAGCTGGGCAACTGGCCGGTGCAGCTTCCGATGCTGGACATCGCCACCATCGGCGCGGGCGGCGGCAGCATCGCCTGGCTGACGGCGGCGGGCAACCTGAACGTGGGGCCGCGCAGCGCGGGGGCCGCGCCCGGCCCGGTGTGCTACGGGCTGGGAGGAACCGAACCGACGGTCACGGACGCCAACCTGGTGCTGGGCCGCATAGACGACACCATAGCGGGCGGCGCGCTGACCCTGGACGTGGACGCGGCCAGGTCCGCAATCCGGGAGAAAATCGCGTCACCGCTGGGCCTGGAACTGCACCGGGCGGCGCACGGCATACTCCAGATCGTCAACTACAACATGATGGGCGCCATCCGCAACGTCAGCGTCGAGCGCGGCCACGACCCGCGCGACTTCGCGCTGGTGGCGTTCGGCGGCGCGGGGCCGATGCACTCCATCAGCGTGGCCCGCCTGCTGGACATGGCGACCGTCATCGCGCCGCCAAGTCCGGGCGTCGCGTCCGCCTACGGCCTGCTGGTGGCCGACTTCAAGAACGACTACGCCAGGACCTCGGTGCAGAAAGCGCCCGACTACGACGTTGCGGCGATGGAGCGCGTGTTCCGTGGCCTGGAGGACGAGGCCGCCCGCTGGCTGGACGCCGAGTCCGTTCCCGCCGACCGGCGCGAGCTTACGCGCTCCGCGGACCTGCGTTACGCCCACCAAGGCTTCGAGGTGAGCGTGGAGTTCGCCGGCGGCGCTGTGGACGCGGCCGGACTGGACGATACCATCAAGAACTTCCACGCGGAGCACCGCCGACTGTTCGGTTTCTCCCTGGCCCAGCCGGTGGAGATCGTCACGCTGCGCGTCACAGCGTTCGGACACCTGGATTCGGTAAGCATGGCGCGGCTGTCCGGCGACCTTGGCGCACCCGCCTACGCCCTCACGGGCAGGCGCGACGTCTACTTCGAGGACGCCGCCGGTTTCGTACCCTGCGACATCTTCGACCGTGCGCGACTGGCTCCGGGTTCCACCATCGACGGGCCGGCCATTCTCGAAAACGTCGACTCCACCGTCGTCATTGACCCTGGATGGCGGGCCAGTATCGACGACTACGGCAACTGCGTCATGCGCCCGATTTAGGCTCAGGTCCGCGCTAAAGTCCCTTCCCCCTCGATGGGGGAAGGCCAGGATGGGGGTGACACGGGAGGGACCGCATCATGGCAACGAAATCGTCCAAAAGTGACTCCGTAGATCCGATAACCCTACAGCTCATCAGGGGATCCCTCCGCTCGGCGCGGCTGGAGTGCGAGCTGATAATCGAGCGCACGGCCATGTCCGCCTTCATCCGTGAGAAGAAGGACTACACCGTCAGCTTCCTGGACAGCCAGGGCCGCGAGATCTACGGCGAGACCATGGGCAGCGACATACTCGGCTGCGTGTGGGAGTTCTACCCGCCGGAGACGATGCGCGCCGGAGACGTGTACTGGTACAACGACCCGTACATCTCGCGAGGCAGCATCAGCCACACGCCCGACATGGTGTTCATCTCGCCCGTCTTCTTCGAGGGCGAGCTTGTGGCCTACTGCCACTCCTTCGCCCACTTCTGGGACCTGGGCGGCTCGCGCCCCGGCAGCATCGGGCCGGCAAACACCGAGATATTCCACGACGGCACGCTGGTGCCGCCCATCAGGATAATCGAGCGCGGAACACTCAACGACGAGGCCTACCGCATCATCCTGCGCAACTCCCGCTACCCCGACCTGCTGGAAGGCGACACCCGCGCGCTGATGTCGGCGGCCCAGCGCGCAGAGGAGCGCGTGCTGGAGATATTCCGTCGGTTCGGCAAGGACACCACGCTGGCGGCCATCCGCCAGGACCAGTGGGAGACGTCCGAGTTCGTCCGCCGCAAGACGCTGGAGATCATCCCGCAGGGGAGCTTTTCAACCAGCGACTACATGGACACCGACGGCGTGGGGACCGGGTGGCACTCCTTCCACCTGGAATTGAGCCGCGAGGGCGACCGCATAACGCTGGACGCCACCGGCAGCGACGACCAGGCGCCCGGCTCGATCAACTTCATGGCCAGCGACGGCGCCATCGGCGCATACTTCGGACAGCACTTCCACCAGTACGACCCGTCCTTGACTATGAACGAGGGCCTGCTCGCCGCCGTGGACGAGGTGAAGCTGCGTCCCGGCAGCATCCTCCAACCACAGTGGCCCGCCGCGCTCGGCTGCCGCGCCCACACATTCACCAAGCTGAAGAACGCCGTCCGCGCCGTGGTGGCCAAGGCCGGCGGCAGCGACGCCATGGCGGCGATGGCGGTGTACGTGATCGCCTACTGGCGCATGATCGACCCCGAATCGGGCGAGTGGCTTCTGTGCAGCGACGGCATCGCGGTGGGCCACGGCGCCCGCCCCGGCGCCGACGGCATCGACGCCGTGTACGCCCGCCACAACGAAAACTACCCGGCGGAGTTCATGGACGTGGAGTACCCGCTCAGAATGGAGCGATACGCCATCAACCCCGACTCCGGCGGGCCGGGCAAGTACCGCGGCGGCTGCGGCATCATCCGCGACGTGCGCCTGCTGGCGCCGGAGGGCACGTTCGGGCTGCGCGTGGAGAACAACCGCTTTCCGGCCTGGGGCGTAGCTGGAGGCAAGGCGGGCGGCACGTCCAGGGTCGTACTCAACCCGGAACAAGAAGACGAAAGAGAAGTGCCGCCCTTCTCGGACGACAATCCCTGGCAGGCCGGCGACCTGGTGCGCATACACACCGCAGGAGGCGGCGGCTGGGGCGACCCGCTTGAACGCGAGATTCATCTCGTCGAAAAGGACGTGCGGGGCGGATTCGTCTCTCTCCAGTCGGCGCGCTCGGAGTACGGCGTAGTAATCGACCCGGACACGCTGAAGGCCGACGTGTCCGGCACCCACGCCCTCCGAGAAGACCTGCGGCGCGTGCGTGAGCAGCCCAGGCTCTTCCACCGCTTCTTTTACTTCGACGACGAACAGGATGAGCGGCGCTGGATCGAGCGCAACATGCCGCGGTAGGAAGGCAAGCACATGAACAATAGCGCGGACGTGGTCGTGATAGGCGCCGGTGTGGTCGGCTGCTCGGTCGCATACTACCTGGCGCGGGAAGGAGTCAGCGTCACCGTGCTCGAGCGAGAGGCCATCGGCAGCGGCGCGTCCGCGCACGCCACCGGCTCGCTGGGCCTGCTGGGGGCGGAGTTCTCGCCCGGCCCGTCGTTCGACTTGGCCCGCGCCTCGTTCGAGGAGTTCAAGCGCCTGGTGCCGGAGTTGGAGGACGCAACGGGCATGGACCTGCTCTACCAGCGCCGCCCCTCTCTGCGGCTGGCGCTGGACGATGACGAGGCGGACCTCATCAGGCGCTTCATGGAATGGCAGCAACCTCACGTCCCGATGCGTTGGATCGACGCACAGCAGGTCCACGCCATCGAGCCGCGCCTCAGCCCGTCCATCGTCGGGGCCGTGTACGAGGACGAGTCCGCGCAGCTAGACAGCTACCGGCTCAACCTCGCCCTGGCGCGGGGCGCGGAGATTCTGGGCGCCGACATCGTGTACCGCGAGGTGACCGGCGTCATTAGGCGCAGCCAGAAGGTTTCCGGTGTAGAGACCGCCTCCGACGTGATTCATTGCGACGCGGTGGTTGTGGCCGCCGGCACCTGGAGCCGGGCGTTTACACCCTGGCTGGACTTCCCGATTCCCGTCCGTCCCATGAAGGGGGAGCGGCTGTTGCTGAGCTACCCCGGCGAGCCTCTCCCGGTGCTGATAAGCTCCCCCAGGCGCGGCCACATGATCAGCCGGATGGACGGCTTCACCAGCGTGGGCAGCACCGGCGGCCGCGACTACGACCGCAGGGAGTTGTTTCTGGGCGAGGAGTTCGACCGCCGTCCCACCGAGACCGCCCGCCTGGAGCTGCTTCAGCGAGCCATCGACGTCTTCCCGGACCTCGAGCGGGCCGAACTGGTGCAGCAGCTTGCCGGTTCCCGGCCGCTCAGCCCGGACGGCAGGCCCATCATCGGCCCCGTGCCCGGCGTAGAGAACGTCCTGCTGGCGACGGGCCATGCCACCAAGGGCATCCACCTCGGCCCGGCGACAGGCCGCATCATCACCGACTACGTGCGGCGCGGATCGACGCAGGTCGTTTCGGACATGGCCGGGTTCCTGCCCGACCGTTTCGCCGGCTTCACCGGCGCCGACTACCTTCCCGCCGCGCGGTCGGTGGACGAGTAGTCCCCGCCTGTCCGATTAGTCCCTTCCCCCTTGATGGGGGAAGGTTAGAGCCTGCCCCGTACTCGATACGGGGATGGGGGTGAACGCAGGTCACGCCCCGACGCCCGGCCCCCACGTCCTGCCGAAATCGGCGCGCAACGCAAGCTGCCCTGTGAACGTGGTCGCGTCCTGAAGCGCCAGGTACACCGCGCACGGGCCGACCGCGCTGGGTTCGACCCTCTCGTGCCAGTCCCGCTGCGTCCAGGGGATGGCCGCGGAGCCTTCGCTGCGCAGCGAGCCGGGACTCAGTATGTTGACGGCGATGTTGTACTCTCGCACCTCGTCGGCCAGGCACAGGCTGAACATGTGCACCGCCGCTTTGCTGGCGCTGTACAGGACGCCGCCGCCCAGGGCGGGATCGTTCGCCATCCGCGAACCGACGTTGATGATGCTGCCACGCCGCCGCTCCATCATCGACGGTAGCGCCGCCCGCGTGCACAGGTACGGGCCGTTCGCGTTTACCCGCATGACCTGTTCCCAACGAGACGGCTCGATTTCCAGGATCGACTCGCCCAGCACCATGGCGCCGGCGTTGTTGAAGAGCACGTCGATCTTGCCGTAACGGGCCAGCGCCTGCCGGACCATCGCGTCGACCTGCGCCTCGTCGGTAACGTCGCAGTCCACGGCCAGCACTTCCCCGCCCGCGTTCCGTATGTCCGCAACCGTCTCTTGTAGGGTTCCCGCCAGGCCGGTTGGCGACTGGGCGCGGGCGCAGATAACCACGCTCGCGCCCTCGCTGGCGTACTCTTTGGCGATGGCGCGTCCCAGCCCCCGGCTTGCGCCGGTGACGACGGCCACCATTCCGTTCATCTGGCCCATAGCTGCCCCGCGCCTACAGGTTCTGCACGAGATTGTCGGGCGCGCGGCATAGGATCGCCACCATCTCCTCGTCGTAGGGGTTCTCCTCGATGTGGGCGGTATGGGCCGGCACGAACAGGAAGTCGCCGGGTCCCGCCTCGACCGACTCCTCGAAGTTCTCGCCGAACAGCACCCGCACGTGGCCCTGCATCACGTACACGGCAGTCTCCGCCTCCAGGTGGGTGTGGGGCGGCCCCTTCTCCTGGGGCGCGGCCGTCACCTTGCCCATCCAGATTTTGGTGGTGTCGCCCTTGCCCGGCAGAATCGCCGGCTGGCGCACCATGCCCGGCGTCTGCAGCGCCTCCGAGGCGTCGCCCACGTTCTGCATCACGTAGGGTTTCTGGTCTGTTATCTGTTCAGTCGCCACGCTCAAACCTCCTTACGGTTCTGGCGAGTCCGAGGTCGCTGTGCGAACCGGTCTCGCGTACTCTATCGACGTCCAGTTTTAGTACACGCCGGGCAGTATCCGGTACTTTACGCGCGAGCGGTACTCCGCCCACTTTTCGGCGCCGTACTTGTCCGCGCACGCGGTGTCGTCCTGCCGCTGGCGCCAGGTGAACAGGGAGACGATGAAGACGAAGTAGGTCCACGCCCACGGATTGGCGAAGTAGCCGAACACCAAGCCTATCGAGAAGGACAGGAAGCCCTCGCCCAGGTAGTTGAAGTGGCGTGCGAATCCCCACAGGCCGCTGCACAGTATCTTGCGGTCTCCCGCCTGGATGTACTCCGGCTCGATGAACCCCAGAAACTTGCGGTCGGGCCATCGCTTGAAGGTGTACTTCTGCATGTTCGCGCCGCGCGAGATGGCCCAGCCGACCAGGAACAGCGTCGCCGTCCCGATGAGCCACAGGTACGACCACCCCGCCGAGAATCCGGGGTCGGGGTGCGCGGCCAGCGCCCACAGCGGCAGGATGTAGAGCCACCCGTACACTATCAGGCCGCCCCAGATGAGCTTGAAGCCGAGGTGCTCGTGGATCAGGTCGTAGGTGTAAAGCTGGACGCGCTCGAATACGAAGTAGTCCAGCACGTAGAACGTCAGGAATGCCGCGTACAGGAACACGCCGGGGTTGGAGTTGTCTCCGAACAGGTCGTAGTGATAGGCGGCGCCGGAGAGCGCGTTCAGCGACAGCATCGTGCCGCCGACGACGTACAGGTACATCTTCACGTCGAAGCGGTCGCCGAGAATCCCTAACTCCAGCGAGCGCCCTTCCCACAGCGCGTAGAGCGGGTTCTGGATCTCGCCCTTCGGCTGGCTGTACACCGCAATCAGCGAAATGACGAGGCACGTGACCGTGCCGCCCGCCACGGCATAGATTGTGGAGCGGTAGAACCAGTCGCGCGGCATCCCGGTTATCTCGGTTGCCCACACCGCCACCGCGATGACGAACACCAGCACTCCGTTCAGCCGGTAGCTGCGCGGCTCGCCGGTCTCGCGGTTGACGACGTAGCCGGTCACTCGCCGTCCCGGCAGGACTAGCTGCGCCACGAAGAACACCACGAATATCGCCAGCGGCGTGAAAAACCCCGCGATCGCTTCCGTGCCGGAAAGCTCGAAGAGGTGGCCGATTCCAAGCCATTCGATCATGTACGCTTGCTCCTTCCTCCGTCTTCACGCCCGGCCGACAACGCCATTGTGGTAACGGGCGCGGTGTAAGTCAACAGCGACCGCACGATCAGCTTGGCGCCCCGCTCTAACCAAAGGCAGGCTTGACGACCATAAGGTAAAGCGAGCAGAGCGGCAGAATTATCGCCAGCGCGCCCCAGAAATACCACCTGCGCAACGCGGAGAAGAACTCCGCAGGCAGACTATCCTTGTAATCCGATGGATCGGAGAAAACGGCCATCCTGTGCTGGACGGGTATCAGAACTCCGACCCATACAACGCCCGACGCTGTGAACAACGCCAGGGCAAGCGTTATCCAGGACACCTCGTGGAACGCGTCCATCCCGCCCCAGCTGGCCAGCACCATGGCGAACCCGTTCAGAAGGATCAGGATCACTCCCGGCAGCGTGAACAGGAGGTCGGCCCGTATTACGGCCTTGGCGGAAAAGTGGATAACTGGGAGGTTTCTCGACCTCTCGGCCATCAACATCCAAGCGGCGGTAACGGTGATGTTCCCCAGAAAGACCACCGCGCCGGCGATGTGGAGAAGGGTGTGCCACTTGTAAGGAAACAGGGGCAGGGACAACACCAGCACCAGACCGGCCAGGAAGCCGTAGGCAAACCACTCATTCCGGTGTATGTAACGCAAGTCAGCCCCCTTCCATTCGCACCAAACTCCGGTACAGCGTAGGCCGCTTCAAATCTCGCTCCCCCGCTTCATCCACCCTCGACATTATGCCATCAATGCCGCCCGACATTATGTAAGATTTCCTGCGATAATGTACAGTTGCGGCGGGTGTACACTGGAACCGGGAGGTCCGGACAATGCGAGTAATGGTCTTGGTCAAGGCGACCGAGGACAGCGAAGCGGGCGTCATGCCCTCGACTGAGCTGCTCGAGGCGATGGGCCGCTTCAACGAGGAGCTGGTGGAAGCGGGCGTGATGCAAGCCGGAGAAGGCATGAAGCCCTCGTCGCAGGGCAAGCGCGTGGCCTTCGACGAGCCGGACCGCGCCGTCATCGACGGGCCGTTCGGATCGACAGGCGAACTGGTCGCCGGATTCTGGCTGTGGGAAGTGAAGGACATGGACGAGGCGGTCGAGTGGGTCAGGCGCTGCCCCAATCCCATGCCCGGACCGAGCGAAATCGAGATTCGCCCGCTATACGAAGCATCCGACTTCGGCGATGCGTATACTCTTGAGCTTGCGGAGCAGGAAGAGCGTCTGCGGGGAGAACTGGCCGGTGACTGACGAATTCGAAAAACGCCACATACCATTCGAGTGTTGCTTCAACTTCCGCGACATGGGCGGCTACAGGGCGTCCGGCGGGCGCGTCATCGCCTGGCGTCGGCTCTACCGCAGCAGCGAGGTCCACACCATGACCGAGTCCGATGCCGCCCGTGCGCGGGGCGAGTTCGGCGTAAAGACCGTGATCGACCTTCGCCAGCCGGGCGTGGCCTCGCGAGACTCTGACGGCCTTCTGGGAAAGTCGCCCACGCGTTACCACAACATCTCGCTGATCGCCGATGGGGACATGCCAGAGGACAGGAGCGCCCCGGCGGCGGCGGTCCCGCTCGACTACGTCCGCCGGCTTGAGCAGCCCCAGTACGGCGAGGGCATCGTGAGCGCGCTCAGGTGCATCGCCGAACCGGGAGCGCTGCCGGCGGTGGTTCACTGCTCCGCCGGCAAGGACCGCACCGGTCTTGTTGTCGCGGTCCTGCTGGGCGTCCTCGGCGTGAAGGACGAGGACATAGTGCGCGACTACGCCCTCACCGCGCGCTACATGCCCGGACTTCTGGACCACTGGTGGGAGAACGACACCATGACGCAATCGACACGGTACGAGCATCTCCCGCCCTACATCTACGACGCCCGCCCGGAGACCATGGAGCACCTGCTGGACACGGTCAACCGGAGATACGGCGGTATGCGGGGCTACCTGGAGCGGCGCGGCGGCGATGCCGCGTTGGTGCGCAGCCTGGAAGAGGCTCTGCTGGCCTGACCGGCCGCCGAAACTGTCCGAAAGAGAGACTTGCCTTGCCCGATAAGAAAGCAGCGCCCTACGGCTCGTGGAAGTCACCCATCACGTCCGATCTCATCGCGTCCGGCACTACCGGAATCGGCCAGACCGCGATTGACGGCGAGGACGTGTACTGGATCGAGCGGCGCGCGTCCGAGGGCGGCCGCAGCGTGATAGTGCGCCGCGCTCCCGACGGCGAGACCCGCGATATGACGCCCCCCGACTTCAACGTTCGCACCACCGTACACGAGTACGGCGGCGGCGACTTCGCCGTCTCGGACGGTGTAATCTACTTCTCCAACTACGCCGACCAGCGCCTGTACCGCCAACGGGACGGCGAATCACCCTCGCCCGTTACGCCCGAGATAGACATGCGCTACGCCGACGGTGTAGTCGACGTGGCGCGCAACCGCATGGTGTGCGTGCGCGAGGACCACACCTCGCCCTGGCGCGAACCTGTCAACTCCCTCGTCGGCATCGACCTCCGCAGCGGCGCGGCCCGCGTGCTGGTGTCCGGCAACAGCTTCTACTCCTCCCCGCGCGTCAACGCGGGCGGAACGCGCCTCGCCTGGCTCACCTGGAATCACCCCAACATGCCCTGGGACGGCGCCGAGCTCTGGACGGCCGACCTGGACGATAGCGGCGCACTTGGCGAGCGCGTTCTGGTGGCGGGCGGGGCCAACGAGTCTGTCTTTCAGCCGGAGTGGTCGCCCGACGGCGCGCTCTACTTCGCGTCCGACAGGACGGGCTGGTGGAACTTGTACCGATGGCGCGACGGGCACGTGGAGGCGGTGTGCGCCATGGAAGCCGAGTTTGGCGTACCACAGTGGGGACTCGGAATGTCCACCTACGGCCTCGCCTCCGACAGCCGCATCATCTGCGCCTACAACCAACAGGGCACGTGGCACGTCGGCGACCTGGATACCGAGACCGGCACGCTCCAGAGAGTGCCCACGCCGTTCACCGATGTAGGCAGGTCCGGGCTGCGGGTGTCGTCCGGCCTGGTCTTGTTCGCGGCAGGCTCGCCATCCATGCCGGAGTCGCTCATGCTTCACGATCTCGCCACGGGCCGCACCGAGACGCTGCGAAGCTCCAGCGACGTGTCGGTCGATACGGGCTACGTATCCGGCCCGGAGGCCATCGAGTTCCCTACCGCGGACGGGCTGACCGCCCACGCCTTCTTCTACTCGCCGCGCAACCGGGACTACGCCCCGCCGCCGGGGGAAAGGCCGCCCCTGCTCGTCATCAGTCACGGAGGGCCGACTGGGGCGACGTCGACGACGCTGCGCCTGGACGTGCAGTACTGGACCAGCCGCGGCTTCGCGCTGCTCGACGTCAACTACGGCGGCAGCACAGGCTACGGCACCGCCTACAGGCGGCGGCTAAACGGCAGGTGGGGCGTCGTGGACGTGGACGACTGCGCCAACGGCGCGCGCTTCCTGGCGGAGCGCGGCGACGTGGACCCTGACCGAATGGCCATCAAGGGAGGCAGCGCGGGCGGGTACACCACGCTCTCGGCGCTCACCTTCCGCGACGTGTTCAGCGCGGGCGCGAGCTACTACGGCATAAGCGATCTTGAGGCGCTGGCGCAGGACACCCACAAGTTCGAGTCCCGCTACCTGGACACGATGATCGGCCCATATCCGGAGAGAGAGGACCTGTACGTCGAGCGCTCGCCCATCCACCACACCGAGCGGCTGTCCTGCCCAATCATCCTGTTCCAGGGCCTCGAGGACAAGGTCGTGCCGCCCAACCAGGCCGAGATGATGCTGGACGCGCTGCGACGGAAGGGGCTGCCCGTGGCCTACGTGCCGTTCGATGGCGAGCAGCACGGCTTTCGCATGGCCGCGAACATCAGGCGCGCGCTGGACGCGGAGCTCTACTTCTACTCCAGGGTGTTCGGCTTCGAGCTGGCCGAACCTGTGGAGCCGGTGGCAATCGAGAATCTCCCGTAGCGGCAAGCCTGGCGCTCCCCTCTCCCTTGACGGGAGAGGGCTAGGGTGAGGGTGAAGGACTGAGCCTTCCGAATTGTCCCTTCCCCCTCGCAGGGGTTAGAGCCTGCCCCGTACTCGATACGGGGTTAGGATGGGGGTGACTTCCCGCCAAGCTCAGTCCGTCGGACGCCCACCCTCGAAGTACGTCCGGGGGTTGTCCACCATCATCCGGTCGATTACGACCGCGGGCACGCCCGAGTCCATCAGCCTGGGGATGACCGCGCGGCTCAGCCACAGGTAGCCGTCCGGGTTCTGCTGTCTGCCGGGCGTCCCCGACAAGCTGATGCGCGAGAGCACGACGTTCCAGTCGTGCGACAGCATCATGCTGGTCGCCAACCCCTCGTCCAGCCGCGCCTTCAGGTAGTCGGTCCGCTCCCGCCACGGGGGAAGCTCCGCGCTGCCGAAGGGGCTGTTTATGTCCCAGCCCAGCCAGACGCCAAGCCGCGCCAGCTCGTGGTGATAGTCCGGGTCCAGCGTGTTGCTTAGGTGCCCCACGTAAATCCGGTGCGGCTCGACACCCTCTTCAGTCAGGATACGCACCTGCTCCAAGCCTATCCGCGACTGTGTCGGCGTGTGCGTCGAGATGGGCACGCCGGTTCGCAGGTGCGTTCGCGCCGACGCCCGCAGCATCAACTCTTCGTTCTCCGTGATCGGGTCGCTGGTGGCCACCTTGATGACGCCCGCCTTGATGTCCGTGCCGTCTATCCCCTGCTCTATCTCACGCACCCACAGGTCCGCGATGAAGTCCTTGTCCCTGCCCCAGAAGCTCCTCGGAATGTCCAGCCAGCAGCCCGTGCAACAGATGAACTGCACGCCGGTCCGTTCCGACACCTCCCGCATCAGGACGACGTCGCGGCCCAGGTCCAGGGGTGAGACCTCGACGACGGTATCGACGCCACCCGCCTTGGCCTCGCCGAACGACTCCAGCGCCATATCCAGCACCAGGTCGCGCTGCTCCAGCTCGGGGTACGTGACCCGGATGCCCGCGGACGAATCGACCAGGTGCTCGTGCGGAAGCGTGAACCCCAGCTTCGCCGTGTCCAGCGGCCCCAGGACCGAGTTAATGGTTGCCATACGACACCTCACCGGATTCCAGCGTTCCCGCGATACGCTCTATCTCGCTTGTGGACAGTTTCGACATGCCGGGCGATCCGCACTTCAGCCCCGCGTATGCGGTGGCGAAGCGGGCGACCCGCTCCAGGGCCCAGCCCTCTCGCATTCCGTAGATTGCGCCCGCCGAGAACGCCGCGCCCGCCCCGTAACAGTCGACGACCGTCACCGCCGGAGATTGCACGCCGTAGGCCTGGCCGCCCCGCGCCACCAGGCTGCCTCGACTGCCCAGCGTCACCAGCACGGTCCCCACGCCGCGCTCCATCAGGGAGCGAGCGACGTCGAGGGGGCTGCCGCGAGCATCCGGCTCGTCCAAGGACACCTGGCAGACCTCGGCGTGGCGAAGCAGGCCCGGAGGGCAGTCGTCCTCATCGTACCGCGACTCCAAGTTGAGATACACGGGCACGCCGAGGGAAGAGGCCGTCGCCGCGGCTTCCGCGACGCTTGGCCCATCGTACCAATCGACGTACAGCAAACCGGTCCCCGAAAGCTGCGCGGCGTCCGGCGGCCTCAGCGTGGCCAGGGCGGACGGCTCACGCCGCTGGAAGTAGGTGCGGCCCCCGTCGGCGTCCAGTATCGCCACTTCCAGGGGCGTCTCGTATCCCTCCGCGAACCGTCCCCGAACGTCCACTCCGCAGCCCTGAAGGTGCCGCCTGACTCTCTCCCCGTAGTAGTCGTTCCCGAACGGGGATGAGATGAGCCGTGTCGATACGCCCCAGTTGCTCAGGATGCTGGCGACGATCGCGGCGTCGTCGCCCACTGTCTCGACGGTGTCTCTCACCGGCGCGCCGCCGTTTGGAGGCGGCAGGCTGTCGACGCTGAGAAGCAGGCAGTGGGTCAGAAACCCAAAGCAGACGACGTCGCCGCTCAGCTTCTCGACCGGACGCCGGCCGGCGCCGTGTTCCAAGTAGTCCATGGGCGAATCCCCATGTCGAAGCGTTATTCGTACCAGCCCGACGCGAACAGCAGGCCGTCATGCCGCACCGCCCACGTGTGCTTCTGGCGGTTGTCTCCCGTCGCCGGGTTGATGAGCACGTAATCGACCCAGCGGCCCGACTCGGTGGCGCCCAGCAGGTCGTCGCCGTAGAAATGGCCCACCGCGTCCACGCGCAGACTCGGGTCCCGCCCTATGAAATCGGAGTTGTGGTGGGCAATCGTGTAGCCGTCTTGATCGACGATGAAGACGTACCACTGCCCATCGACGCTCTCTTTCGTGTTGTAGTAGGCGAGCGTGTCGTCCAGGCCGATGGCGTCATACAGGTGGATGGCCTGTCGCACGAACGCCTGGGTGTACGCCGGCGCGTCGGACTTCGCCGGGCCGCGCTCGTACCAGCCGGAGCCGAAGGTGATGTCGTTGTGCACTACCGTCCACGAGTGCTTTGTTTCCACCGCTCCCGTGGCCGGGTTGGCGAACGTGTACTCGAACCACGCGCCGTCCTCGTCCGCAGTCGCCGCGATGGCCTGCCCGGTGGGGTAGTTGTTAGGGCCAACGATGTCAGAGGGGCGTTTGCCCAAAAGGCCGGGGTTAGCGGCATGAGCGGACATGATGTCGTCCTCATCCGCGATGAACATGTACCACTGTCCGTCGATGCTCTCTCTGGTGTTGTAGTAGGCCACGGTATCGTCGAATCCCACGGCGTCATAGAGGTTGATGGCCTGACGGACGAACGCCTGGGTGTAGGCGGGCGGGTCGGCCTTGGAAGGGCCGCGCTCGTACCATCCCGAGCCGAAAGTGATCCCGTCGTGCACCACCATCCAGGAGCGCTTCGTCTCCACGACGCCCGATGCGGGATTGGTGAAGATGTAGTCGAACCACGCGCCGTCCTCGTCCGCCGACGCGACCACGGCAGACCCGGTGGGGTAGTCGTTCGGGCCGAGCACGTGCGAGGCGTGCCTTCCCACCAGGGCGGGGTTCGGCGCATGGATTATGAGCGTGTCTTTCTCGTCGAATATGAAAACGTACCACTGGCCGTCCACGCTCTCCGGCGTGTTGTAGTACGCGACGGTATCGTCCAGCCCAACCGCGTTGTACAGGTTGATGGCCTGCCGCACGAAGGCTTGTGTGTAGGCGGAGGCGTCGGACTTCGCCGGGCCGCGCTCGTACCACCCCGTGCCGAACGTGAGGCCGTCGTGGATGACCATCCACGAGTGCTTGGTCTCCAGGCCGCCCGTGGCCGGGTTCGGGAAGTCGTAGCTGAACCACGCGCCGTCCTCGTCCCCCGACGCAAAGACCGCGGCGCCCGCCGGGTATCCGTTGGGCCCCAGTATGTCGTCCGCGTGCAACCCGACGAAGTCGGGGTTGGCGGCGTGGGCGAGCATGATCCCGCCTTCGTCGAATATGAAGACGTACCACTGCCCGTCCATGCTCTCCCGCGTATTGTAGTACGCGACGGTCGCGTCGATCCCCTCGGAGTCGTACCTGCCTATGGCCTCTCTCACCAGGCGCTGGGTGTACTCGGCCGCGTTCGCCCTGCCGGGCGCGGCCGCCGCTTCCGAGTCGGCAAGCATCCGCTCGACGACAGCGGCAATGGCGGCATCGTCCACCGCCGCGGGCTCGGGCGCTGCGCCCGGCGGTCCGGTCTCGCCGGCGGGGCCCTGTGGGCCAGCAGGGCCCTGCACGCCAGCGGATCCCTGTGGGCCGGCGGGTCCCTGCTCGCCAGCCGACCCCTGCGGGCCGGCGGGTCCCTGCTCGCCAGCCGATCCCTGCGGGCCGGCCGGTCCCTCTGGGCCGGTGGGTCCCTGCGCGCCGGCCGACCCCTCTGGGCCGATAGGGCCCTGGCAGGCAACCAGGGCCAGGGCCATAACGACGATAAGTGTTGTGCCGATGAATGAGCGCATTTATGAGCCTTTCGTTTGGGTTGGACTGTACTCGTGGGGCCGGAAGGCCCATACATTAACGTGCCACAATTGGCCGACAGGCGTCAAGTTTTTGCAGTAACAATTCAACCCATCGCGCCGACACACTCGCCGCTCTTCGGAAATTGCTCCCGGAAAACAGTCTCAAACCTATTCCCATTCCTACTTGCGTGTGGTAGCATCTCGCAACTTCAAACGGGCCGGTACGTTGAACAAGGCCGAGGGGCATAGAGAAAATGCCTGACGTTGTAGTTCCGAGCCATGCTCGCGCGGTGATAATCGGCGCGGGAATCGTTGGTTGCAGTGTCGCGTTCCACCTCACCCGGCTCGGCTGGCGCGACATTGTCGTCCTAGACCAGGGCCCTCTCTTCGAGACCGGCGGCTCCACTTCCCACGCGCCCGGCCTCGTCTTCCAGGTCAACCCTTCCAGGATGATGACGGCCTTCGCCCGCTACACCGTGAACCTATGGTCGGGCCTGGAACTGGACGGCGAACCCTGCGCCAAGCCCGTCGGCAGCCTCGAGGTCGCCTGGACGCCCGAACGTCTCGAGGACCTCAAGCGCAAGGTCGGCCTCGGCATGGCCTCCGGCGTCGAGGCGCACCTGCTGGGGCCTTCGGAAACCCGCGACCTGTTCCCGATGCTCTCCAAGCGCATCCTCGGCGCCATCTACGTGCCCTCCGACGTACACACGAAGGCCACGCGGCCCGCCGAGGCGATGGCGCGGGAGGCCATGCGGCGCGGCGCGGCCTTCTTCGGCGGCGTGCGCGTCACCGGCTTCGACACGGACCGCGGCCGGATTGCCGCCGTCCACACCGACGCCGGCACGATCGACACCGACCTCGTCGTGTCCTGCGCGGGCATCTGGGGGCCGCGCGTCGGCGCGCTCGGCGGCGTGCCCATCCCGCTTGCGCCCATGCAGCACATCTACGCCGTCACCGAGCCGCTGTCGGAGCTTGCGGGAGCGCGCGAAGAAATTTCGCTGCCGCTGCTGCGCCACCAGGACGAGGCGATGTACTTCCGCCAGGAGCGCGATGCCCTGGGCATAGGCTCTTACCGGCACGATCCCCTGCCCGTCGAGCCGGAGGACGTGCCCGACTTCGCCGACCCCGCTTCGCCTCCCGCCGACATGCCGTTCACGCCGCGCCACTTCGCCCACGCGCGGGCCGTGGCCGGCGAGGTCGTACCCGCGCTCGAAGGCGCAGGACTCACGCGCAAGTTCAACGGTCTGTTCTCATTCACACAGGACGGCTTCCCCGTGCTGGGCGAGTCGCCCGACCTGCGCGGCTTCTGGTCCGCCCAGGCGGTCTGGATAACCCACGCGGGCGGCGTGGGAAAGGCCGTCGCCGAGTGGATAGCGGAGGGCGAGCCTTCCGAAGACCTGCGAGAAGCCCACGTGCTGCGCTTCCACCCGCACGCGCGGGCGCGTCCCTACGTGCGGGCGCGGTCCTCCCAGCAGTACCGCGAGGTGTACGACATAATTCACCCGCGCCAGCAGCCAGCCAGCCCTCGCAACGTGCGCGTCACCCCGTTCTTCGCCCGCCACAAGGAGCTCGGCGCGGTATTCTTCGAGTCCGCAGGCTGGGAGCGACCCCAGTGGCACGCCGCTAACGAGGCGATGCTGGACTCGCTCACCCCCCACGGCGCGTCCCGCGACGGCTGGGCCGCCCGCGAGTGGTCCCCCGCCGTCGCCGCCGAGCACGCCGCCACGCGACAGCGCGCCGCGCTGTACGACCTGACGCCCTTCGCCAAGTTCGAGCTGTCCGGGCCGGGCGCGCTCAAGGCGCTGCAACGCCTGGCGTCCAACCAGATGCGCCGGCCCATAGGCGCGGTGACCTACACCTCCATGCTCACCGAGAGCGGCGGCATCAAGTGCGACCTCACCGTTACGCGCCTTGCCGAGGACCGATTCATGGTGGTGACCGGCGGACCCATGGGCCTGCACGACCTGGACTGGATTCGCTCCCACCTGCCAACGGACGGCTCGGTGACGTTGACCGACCTGTCGTCCTCCCTCTGCACCCTGGGGCTGTGGGGGCCGCGGGCGCGCGACGTTCTCGCCCGCGTGTGCGCCGACGACGTGGGCAACGAGGCGTTTCCGTACCTCAAGGCCAGGCGCGTGACCGTCGGCGAAGTGCCCGTGCTCGCGCTTCGCATATCCTACGTCGGAGAGCTCGGCTGGGAGCTGTACGCGCCCACCGAGATGGGCCTGCGGCTCTGGGACACTCTCTGGGAGGCGGGCCAGCCGCTGGGCCTTGTGGCCGGCGGCGGCGGCGCGTTCGACTCGCTGCGACTGGAGAAGGGCTACCGGCTCTGGGGCAACGACATCCACACCGAGTACAACCCCTACGAGGCGGGCATCGGATTCGCAGTGCGGATGCGCAAGGGAGACTTCATCGGCCGCGACGCGCTGCGTGAAATTCGCGCGCGCGGCGTGGAGCGCCGCCTGTGCTGCATGACGCTGGACGACCCGGACGCCGTGGTCGTCGGCAAGGAACCTATCGTGGACGGTGACGCGGCGCTTGGCTACGTGACCAGCGCCAACTACGGCCACACCATAGGCCGCGGCATCGTGTACGGCTACCTGCCCACGTCCCACGCCTCGCCGGGCACGAGCGTGGACGTCGTCTATTTCGGCGAGCGTCTGCCCGCCACCGTCGCGGAAGAGCCGCTCTACGACCCCGCCGGCGAAAAGATGCGGGTCTGACACCGGAATGAGCCACTAGAGGTGTGTCCCATTGCAACCGTTTGCTGAAACTCTCGATTCCGGCAATTTCGTCGTCACCGCGGAGCTGAACCCTCCCAAGGGAACCGACCTGCGCCGCCTGTTCGACCGCGCGGAGCTTCTGCGTGACTGGGTGGACGCCCTCAATCTCACCGACTCCGCCGGCGCGAACATGACCATGTCGCCCATTGCCGCCGCCCACGAGTTGCTGGGTCGCGGCATCGAGCCGATAGTCCAGTTCACCGGCCGAGACCGCAACCGCATCGCCCTGGAGGCCGACATGCTCGCCGTCTCCGCCCTGGGCGTGACCAACCTGCTGTGCATGAGCGGCGACCCGCCCGGCGCGGGCGACCACCCGGACGCGGTCGGCGTGTTCGACCTCAGGGCCGAGACGCTGCTCGAGGCCGCGCGCAAGCTGAACGCCGGAACAGACCTCTACGGCAACAGGCTGTCGGGAGCGCCCAGTCTGTTCGCGGGCGCGGTCGTCAATCCCGGCGCCGACGACGTGGAGCGCGAGCTCGCCCGCATGGAGGAGAAGATTCGACTTGGAGCGGCCTTCTTCCAGACCCAGGCCGTGTACGATCCGGCCTCGTTCGAGTCCTTCATGTCCCGCGCCACACAGTCCGGCGTTCCGGTTCTCGCCGGGATAATAGTGCTCAAGTCCGCGCGCATGGCCCGCTTCCTCAACGAGAGGCTGCCCGGCGTGCACGTGCCGCAGCCGCTCATCGACGAGATGGAGGCCGCTGCCGACGCCGGCGCGGCCGGCGTCGAAATCGCCGCCCGCCTCATTCGCGACCTGCGCGGGATGTGCCGGGGCGTGCACGTCATGGCCATCGGATGGGAGTCCCGCATCCCCGCGATCCTGTCGGCGGCGGGCCTGCGGCGTAGCGCGGCGCTGCCGGCGTCAGACTGAAGGAGGCCGCCTATACGCAAAACCCAAGCCGAGTTTGATTCTCGATTACCGGCGTCTTGTCGAAGTGTCCCACATACCATCTAGTCTGGAGGCGCTGAAATGGCCCAATCTCTCGTAATCGACAAACTCAAGCGGCGCCGCGTGCCGGTGAACCTCCGGCAGAGTGGTAACAGCGACGCCCACATCCTCATCTCGACCCGGATAAGAAAGTCCCCCTGGTGGCACCTGTCCAAGCAGGCGGGCGCCTGGGCCTACACCACCTACAACCACGTTTACCATCCCAGGGCCTACGTCAAGCCCGAGGACGGCGGCCTGATGGAGGAGTACAGATACCTGACCGACCACGTGACGATGTGGGACGTAGCCTGCGAGCGCCAGATACAGGTGAAAGGACCGGACGCCGCGGAGTTCGTGAACCTGCTCATCACGCGCGACGTGGGCAAGGTGCTGCCCACGATGTCGGCGCGCTACGTCATCCTCTGCAACCAGTCGGGCGGCATAATCAACGACCCCGTGCTGCTGCGAGTCGCGGACGACGAGTTCTGGTTCAGCATCTCCGACTCCGACGTGCTGCTCTGGGCGCAGGGCGTCAACCTCGGCGCCGGATACGACGTCGAAATCAACGAAATCGACGTCGCGCCCGTGCAGATACAAGGCCCAAAGTCGGCGGCCCTCATGGAGAAGATGTTCGGCCCCGACATCCGGCAGATTCCCTACTACGGCCTGATGCGCGACAAGCTGAACGGTCGCGACGTGACCATCTCGCGCACCGGCTTCTCGGCCGAGGTGGGTTTCGAGATCTACCTCCACGACGCCACCATCCACGCCGACGACGTCTGGCCCCACATCCTGGAGCAGGGCGAAGAGTTCAACCTGCGTGTGATCGCGCCCAGCCACGTGCGCCGGCTCGAAGCCGGCATACTTTCCTACGGCCAGGACATGGACATAGAGAACAACCCCTACGAGGTCAGGCTCGGCTGGCAGGTGGACCTCGCCAAGTCCCGCTTCATCGGCAAAGAGGCGCTGGCCGCCATAAAGGAACGCGGCGTCTCACAGCGCCTCGTCGGACTCAGGCTCGGCGGCGACCCCATCGTCTGGTACAACGAGAGCTTCTATCCCGTGCTCAGCGCGGAGGACGGGGAGCACCTGGGGTACATCACCAGCGCGTTCTGGTCGCCCAACCTCCAGTCCAACATCGCGCTGTCCATGCTACCCAAGCCGCACTGGCGGCGCGGCACGCGGCTCAAGGCCATGCTGCCCGCAAGCGGCGCCGTGGACGCGGAGGTGGTGCGGGTGCCCTTCGTCGACCCGACCAAGGAGCGTCCCAAGACCACGCTCTAGTTCACAGGGACGGAGCCTGTCCCGGTGGCGAAGGGTTCAATGGCCACTCGCCCCAGGACAAGGCTCCGGCCCCGCCGTATCTACTCAGACTTCGTGATTCCAGAAAGTCCCTTCCCCCTCGCAGGGGGAAGGTTAGGATGGGGGTGCCGCCCCAAAGCCAGGCTCGTATCATCAACTCTGAACAGTTACGCCCTGCCGACCCCTCTTGATTCGCCCGAACAGCCGTGCTACTATGCTGTCCATGACGCACCTGCATCTCATGCCGGCAACCACAGATGCCTCTGTAGACTCCCCCGGGGAACGTGTCATTTTCCTGCAGTTTCGTGTCTTTTCAAGCCTGGAACCGCACATCCGAGGCTCATGGCAGCCCGAAACAACACCGGTCCCAGCTATGGGATGACCCAGAATGACCCGGAATGACCCACTTTGGGCGAAAACACGTGCCGACTTCGACGTATAGCCCTCGATTGCCCGCTCGGAACGGCCCCGCTTGAGCGCGGGCCGCCGTTCGCCTAGAATTGCCTCACGCCCGGACCCCTACCCTGTTCGCCGGAGGCCGCACAACATGGACTCGCAAATCAGGCTCGTAATCGACCGCCGCGAACCGTTCGCCGATGGCCTGGCCTTCGGCGACGTCGGCGCCTACGAGTTGCTGTCGGGCCGCGTAGATTTCGCCATAGACCCCGCCGCCGCAGAGTTCAGCAGCGTGGTGGACCTCGAGCACGCCCCGCGCAACACCGACGGCTTGGTCGAGTATTCAGCCGACGTTTACATGCTCAAGCCCGCCGACATGGAACGCGGCAACCGCCGCATCCTCTACGACGTAAACAATCGCGGCAACCTGCGCTGCCTCCAGTTCTTCAACGACGCCGTCCATGACAACGCTCCGTTCGCGCCTGAGCACGCCGGCAACGGCTTCCTGATGCGGCGCGGCTACACCGTCGTCTGGTCGGGCTGGCAGGGCGACATCAGCCCCGGCGCGCGCCGCCTGACGATGCGATTGCCGGTCGCGAGCCTGGACGGTGAGCCGATCACCGGCGCGGTCCGCACCGAGTTCATGGTCGAGGAGCGTGGCGTCACCGCCATCCCACTGAGCGGCAACCACTACACCGACAGCTACGAGGCCGTCTCCACCGACACGTCCGCATGCACGTTCACGCTCCGCGAATACGAGCGCGATCCGCGCGTACCCATCCCGCCGGACGAATGGCGGTTCGCTTGCGTGGGCGCCGATGGCGAGGCGATGCCCTCCCCCTTCTGGTGCCACCTGCCCGAAGGCTTCCGGCCCGGCTGGCTCTACGAGCTCATCTACGAGGCGAAGGCCCCCCGCGTGCTCGGACTCGGCTTCACAGGAGTCCGCGACCTGCTCGCCTTCCTGCGCCGCGACGCCGCCGACTCCGACTGCACGCCCAACCCGCTCAGCGAGAACGGCGCCGGCATCGATCGCGTGTACGGCTGGGGACGCTCGCAGAGCGGGCGGTTCCTGCGCGAGTTCGTCTATCGAGGGTTCAACGCGGACGCGAGCGGGCGGCGCGTGTTCGACGCGGTATCCCCGCACGTCTCAGGCGGCGGACGCGTTACCCTCAACTACCGCTTCGCCCAGCCGGGCCGCTTCCCGCGCGGGCACAACGACCGCCTCTACCCGTCCGACCAGTTCCCGTTCGCATACCCCGTGACCACGGACGCCCTCACCGGCAAGATCGACGGCATCCTGAAGCGGCCGGACACCGACCCGCTGGTCATCCACACGCAGACCGCGTCCGAGTACTGGGACCGCCGCGGCTCGCTGGCGCACACCGACTCGCTCGGCGGCGACCTGCCGGACCACGAGCGCGCCCGCGTGTTCCTGTTCGCCGGCTCCCAGCACAACGCCGACCCGCTCGGCGGACCCAGAGATGGCAACCACCGGCACACGTCCAACCCGCTCAACACCACGCCTCTGCTGCGCGCGCTGCTCGACCGCCTGGACGACTGGGCCACGTCCGGCGCGCCGCCGCCCGACAGCCGCGTGCCCACCCGCCGCGACGAGACCGCCGTCCCCGCAGACGTCGCCAGGTCGCGCTTCCCGTCCATCCCGGGCGCTGAGCACCCGGACGAAGCCAACCGGCTGTATGTCATGGATCACGGCCCCATGTTCGACAAGGGCATCATGGAGGGCGAGCCGCCCGCCGAGGACAAGGGCCGCGAGTACGCCGTGCTGGTGTCACAGGTGGACGCCGACGGCAACGAGGTCGCAGGCATACGCACCCCGCACGTCGAAGCGCCCGTCGCCACCTACACCGGCTGGAACTACAGGCCGGACGGCTCCGCCGGCGAGGCGCAGGCAGGAACGCTCGGCAGCTATCTTCCGTTCGCGGCGGACTACGACGAGCGGTCACGCGCCGCCGACCCCCGGCCCTCGATTCGCGAGCGATACCCCACCCGCGCCAGCTACGTGCGGGCCATCGCCGCCGCGTGCGAGCGGCTTGTGCGGCAGCGGCTGCTGTTGCAAGAAGATGCCGACCGCTACGTCGAGCTCGCCATGCGCGACCGGGTCCTGGACTGACGCCACAACATCCGTAGCCGCGCCCCTCGTGGGCGCCTGCCAATCCTGCTCCGCATTCAAGACGCCAGGAGTCTCAAGACCCATGAAACGAACCTTTACCGCCACTGTCTGGCAAGAGAATGACTGGTACATCGCCCAAGCCATAGAGGTTGACGTGGCGAGCCAGGGAACATCGGAAGAGGAAGCACTGTCAAACCTTCGAGAGGCCATAGAGCTGTATTCGGAATCGTCCACTCCCCTACCCGATCCTAAGATGCGCCGCATAGAAGTCGAAATAGATGCCGCTTAGGCCACTGCCGTTCCGGGAGGTGGTTCGTAAGCTCAGGCGGGTGGGTTTTGCCGAAGTCGGACAAAGGGGAAGCCATGTCAAACTGGTGAGTGTAAGGCCGAGCGGCGTTCGCACCACCATAGTTCCACGCCATCGAGAAGTACAAGTCGGAACTATTAGAAGCATTTTGCGCCAATCTGGCCTGACACCAGACGAATTCGACGCCCTATAGTAGGAGAAACACAGATGACCGACACATACGACGTAGCGATAGCCGGCCTGGGCGCGATGGGCAGCGCCGCCGCTTACCACCTGGCCAAGAAGGGCGTATCCGTGCTGGGACTGGACCGCTACGCCCCGCCCCACACGCTCGGCTCGTCCCACGGCGAGACTCGCATAATACGCGAAGCCTACTTCGAGCATCCCTCCTACGTGCCCATCATCCAGCGCGCCTACGAGCTCTGGGAACAGTTGGAGGACGAGAGCGGACGCGACCTGTTCCTGCAATCGGGCGGCGTGATGGTCGGCCCACCGGACAGCACGCTCGTCACCGGCGCGGAGTTGAGCGCACGGATGCACCACCTGCCCTATGAGCGGCTGTCCCCCGAAGAAACCACCGAGCGGTTCCCGGCGCTTACGCCCGCCGAAGACACCATCGCCATCTGGGACAGCCGCGCCGGCATCCTGTTCCCGGAGGACTGCGTGCGGTCGCACCTGGATATAGCGCGCGCGAACGGCGCCGACCTCCGGTACGATGAGCCGGTCGAGTCGTGGGAGCCGGACGGCGAGGGCGTCCGCATCCGCACCGCGAAAGGCGAGTACAGCGCGGGCAAGCTGCTGCTCTCCGCGGGCGCCTGGATCCCAAGCCTCGCGAACGGCCTCAGTCTGCCTCTGGAGGTAGAGCGGCAGGTGCTCGTCTGGTTCGAGCCGAAGGACAACCCCGGCCACTTCGCCCCCGACCGCTGCCCCATCTTCCTCTGGGACCACGGGCAGGACCGCCACTTCTACGGCTTCCCAAACATGGGCGCCGGCGTGAAGGTGGCGCTGATGCACCAGGGCGAGGAGGCCGAGCCCGACTCCATCGACCGCGAGGTGTCGCAGCAGGACGAGGACGCCGTCCGCGCGATGCTGGAGCGCTACCTGCCGTCCGCCAACGGCCCCGCGCTCTCGGCGCAGGTCTGCATGTTCACCAACACACCCGACACCCACTTCCTGATAGACTTTCACCCCGAAGCGTCACAGGTGTTAATCGGCAGCCCATGCTCCGGCCACGGCTTCAAGTTCGCCAGCGCCATAGGCGAGATTCTCGCGGAGTTGCTGGTGGACGGCCGCTCCCGGCTGGACATAGACCTGTTCCGGCTCGACCGGTTCGGCGTGGCGCTGGCTTAGTCCATCTACTTTCGAGAGGAGGCCCCCCAATGAGATTGGCAGGAAAGGTCGCGTTCATCAGCGGCGGCGCGCGCGGAATGGGTGAGACGGAGGCGCGGCTGTTCGCCGAGAACGGCGCGAAGGTCGCCATAGGCGACGTGCTCGAAGCCGAGGGCCGGCAGGTCGCCGCGGACATCGCGGCGTCCGGCGGCGGCGCCCTGTTCGTTCCGCTCGACGTGACCAGCGATTCCGACTGGGAGCGCGCCATCGCCGCCACGGTCGAGCGCTACGGCCGCCTCGACGTGCTGGTCAACAACGCCGGCATAAGCGGGCGCGGCATGGTCGAGGACACCACCGTGGAGGACTGGGAGCGCGTCATGGACGTGAACGCCAAGGGCGTGTTCCTCGGCACCAGGTACGCCATCCCTGAGATGCAGAAGGCCGGCGGCGGCTCTATCATCAACATCTCGTCGCAGCTCGGCCTCGTGGGAACGGACAACAGCAGCCCGCAGTACCAGGCGTCCAAGGGCGCGGTGCGTATCTTCACCAAGACCACCGCCATCCAGTACGCTCCCGACGGCATTCGCGCCAACTCGGTGCATCCCGGCCCTATCGTCACGCCGATGACGGAGGTGCGGCGCGCCGACCCGGCCACGCGCGAGCTGATGCTGTCCCGCATTCCGCTCGCCAGGTACGGCCAGTCCATCGACGTGGCCTACGGCGTGCTCTACCTCGCCTCGGACGAATCGTCGTTCGTCACAGGCAGCGAGCTGGTCATCGACGGCGGCTGGACGGCGCGTTAGCGCGCGGACGGCACGCCGTCTTCGCGGAATGTGCCGCGCCACCGTTACCGATGGTTTGACGGCTCAGCGTCTCAACACTATAATCTCAGTTCAACGAAACACACCGAGGTGCATCTTACGTTGGCGAACGAAACTGGAAAACGCTATGCTTGTCCCAAGTGCGGCGCGGAGTTCGTCGTAACCAAGGGCGGGGACGGCACCATGATTTGCTGCGGCGAGCCGGTGCCGTTGAAGTAGACGCCTCCCGGAACATCCATACCAGGAGTACGTGCGAAATTGTCGAACCAGCTCGGACGAAGGTATCAGTGCGAGATATGCGGCACGATGGTGCTTTGCACCAAGGCCGGCCAGGGCGTCGTCCAGTGCCACGACGCCGAAATGGCGGTGCAGCAGCCCCGCAAGCTCCCCTCCTCCGACTAGCATTTGCCAGCGCGCGTCCGCTCACCCGGACGCACACCTTGGCCCCTTTCGGTCTCGTCATCGGGACCGCTCGCAACAAAGCTGAGGGGCGGTTCACCGACCGCCCCTTTCGTGTGCTACGCCAGCGCCTGTTCGAGCTACACCGCGACTGCGCTCGCCGCTTTGTGCTGCTCGTCGGCGTGATAAGAGCTCCGCACCAGCGGGCCCGAGGCGACGTGTCTGAACCCCATCGACTCGCCCAGCTCGCGTAGCTCCACGAACTCGTCCGGCGTGTACCACCGCGACAGCGGAGCGTGTTTGTCCGACGGCCGCAGGTACTGGCCAATCGTCAGCAGGTCGCAGTCCACGCCGCGCAGGTCCGCCATCGTCTCCGCAATTTCGTCCCGGGTCTCGCCAAGCCCCACCATCATGCCCGACTTCGTGACGCCGTCCGGGGCAAGCTGCTTCGCTCGCTTCAGCAGTTCCAGTGACTGGTCGTAGTCGCCCCTCGCCCTGACGCGGCTGAACACCCGCCGCACCGTCTCGATGTTGTGGTTCAGCGTTTCGGGGCCGGCCTGCATCACGCGCTCCAGGGCGTCCCAGTTGCCGTCGAAGTCTGGAATGAGCGTCTCCACCTTGCAGTCGGGGATGCGCTTGTGTATCTGCCGGATGCACTCGGCGAAGATGAACGCTCCGCCGTCGGGCAGGTCGTCCCTGTTGACGGACGTTATCACCGCGTACTTGAGACCCATGCGCTCCACGGTCTCCGCCAGCCGCACGGGTTCTCCGAGGTCGAGTATCAAGGGTTTGCCGGTGGTTACCGCGCAGTAGGCGCACGCCCGCGTGCAGATGTCGCCGAGAATCATGAACGTCGCCGTCCTGCGCTCCCAGCACTCGCCGATGTTGGGGCAGCGGGCCTCCTCGCAAACCGTGTGCAGCCGCGCGCCGCGCAGCCGTTCCCGCAGCTCCAGGTAGTTGGGCCCGCCCGGCATCTTAACCTTGAGCCAGCCCGGAAGCCTTCGTTGCGCGGCCATGTGTCCTCCGTAAGGGTGAGTTACGGCCATGTTACCAGATTCGCGGGGCCGCCTTCGCCTAGAAGTGCGGTCCCGATTCGGCGGCTTACCGCTCCGCTAAGGGTGAATAACCACCGTCTTCAACTCCGTCATCTCCAGGACGGCGTAGCGGGGACCCTCTTTGCCCAGGCCGCTGTACTTCAGCCCCCCGTAGGGCATAAGGTCCGCCCGCCAGCCGGGACCGGAATTGACGTGCAGATTGCCGGAGTCCACTTCGCGGGCGAAGCGCATCGCCCAGTCGATGTTCTGGGTGAATATGCCGGCGCTCAGCCCGTAGTCGCTGTCGTTGGCCATTGCGATGGCCTCGTCGATGTCCGAGAAGGGCGTGACGGCGACCGCCGGACCGAACAACTCGTCGCACGACACGCGCATGTCCGCGCTCACGTCGGCGAGCACCGTGGGCTCGTGCATCGCGCCCGTGTATCCGCCGCCCGTGACCATCCTTGCACCCGCGCCGACGGCCTCGCTCAGCCAGGCGTTCACGCGCTCGGCCTCAGCCTCTTTGACCATGGGGCCCATGGCCACGCTTTCGCTGAGGGGGTCGCCGGTGGCGATGGACTCGACGCCGTCTCGCAGCGCGTCGAGGTAGTCGGCGTACACGCCGCGGCTGGCTATGACGCGCTGGGCGGATATGCACACCTGTCCGGCGTTGGCGAATCCGCTGGTGATGGTTGCGGCCACCACCTTGCCGATGTCCGCGTCGGGCATGACTATCAGCGGAGAATTGGAGCCAAGCTCCATCGTCACCTTCTTCAGGCCCGCCGTCCGGCAGATGTGCTCGCCGACCTCCCTGCTTCCGGTGAAGGTGATCTTTCGGACACGCGGGTCGGCCACGAGCGCGTCGCCTACGCGTCCGCCCGGACCGGTCACGCACTGCACCGCCTCGGGCGGCGCGCCCGCTTCCAGCAGCACCTCGGTCAGCTTGAGAGCGGAAAGCGGTGTGTCGGACGCGGGCTTGATGACCACGGAGTTGCCGGCCGCGAGCGCGGGCCCGACCTTGTGGCAGACCAGGTTGAGCGGGAAGTTGAAGGGGCTTATCGCGGCGACCACGCCGCAGGGAACCCGCAGCGTGAACCCCATCTGGCCGGTGTAGCTCGGAGCGGCGTCGAATGGCACCGTCTCGCCGTACAGCCGCTTGGCCTCCTCGCCGGACAGGCTGATGGTCTGGACGGCTCGGTCCACCTCGGTGCGCCCCTCCGCGATAACCTTGCCCTCCTCCATCGTTATCAGCCGGCCCAGCTCCTCGCGCCGCTCGTTCAGGATGTCCGCGGCCCTGCGGAGAATGGCGAAGCGTTCGTAGGCGGTCAGCCGCGCCATCTCCCGCGCGCCGCGCTCGGCGCTGGCAACCGCGAGGTCGACGTCCTCGATTCCCGCCGAAGGCACCGTGTCGATTACCGAGCCGTCGTAGGGATTGATTACCTCCACCTTTTCGTCCCTGTCGACCCACTCGCCCCCGATGTACATCTTCATTGCCATGCTCCTTCGCTGTTTGGCTGGTCCGGGCGATACTCGCCACGGGCGCATTATCCCGCAAGCCTGGCCGTGTCGCAACAACGCGACCCTGCTGCCGGAAAGTCCGGGACAAACAAAAGAGCTTCCGTCTCCGGAAGCTCCCCGTCTGGTTGGTGTGAAGGCGCCGCGGGCGCCCGGGCTCTATGCGGCCCTGTTCTTGCTGCCCACGGGCTCGCGCTTCTCCGCGTTGGCCGCGACCACCTGCACGTCCTGCATCCGCCCGCACTGCAAACACTGCTTGTATGCGCCGTATATGTCCTGGCTGACCTTGACGTCCCCCCTACACCGGGAGCACGCCTTGAACTCTATCATTTCGCTGACACCTCCATTGCGGCTTTGAACTTGAACAATCTCGATCGGCCGGGCATCGGCGCATGGTGGATACCATCGACCTTGCCCCGCCGTCTTTCCGTGCCTGGCGTGTGGAAAATCAACACGTCTCAAGCAACCGGAACGCAAAGCTAGCAGAGAAGGATTGAGTTGTCAACTACATTTTGAGGGGTGTTTTTGGTGAGTTTCGGCGCACGGGGCCGCAAACCCCTGGAAAGCGCCGGCATTGCCCAAATAAGGGGCGAAGTCGAGGCGCTGCCGCAAGGCTGTCGCCGTGCCGGTATGAGGCTAGACTTCGGTGTCGTACACAATCTTGCCGTCTCTCCATGTTGGGACGGAGCCGGTCGTTTCAATCGCGCGGCGGCGGGCCTTGACGGCGGCGCGGCGCATGGCGATCAGAGCGAGATCGAAGTGGTCGGGTTCGGGAGTCTGCTCTTGCGTCGTGGGTTCCTCGGTGGGCACGGGCTGCTCAGTAGTCGCGGGTTGCCTCGTCGTCATGAGTTCCTCTTCCTTTCGATTTGTATGGGGGTTGTATGGGTAGCATCGTACAGCGCCCATTCATCCACTATATCACGGTAGATTTGCTGAAAGTTGCGCCAGCCGGCGGCGTGTCGCCGGCGCACAACCTCTTCGGGCACGTGGTGGCCGCCCTCGCGCACGCGAAGCCTCACACGGGCTACCGCCATCTCTGGCGTGGGCAGTCGCAGAAAGTGTAACAGAATCTCGTAGCCCTGCGCCTGCCAGCGCGGAATCATGCGAGCGTAGCCGCGTCCGCTCAGCGTAGTCTCGAAAGCGAAGCTCTCCCCTCTGCGAACGTAGTCGTCTATCATCTCAAGCATCAGCCTGCCTGCGCGGAATGCGTACCGCTCCGGCTCGAACGGGTTAAGCCCTGCCGCGATCATATCCGCGTTGATGAACGTCGGGCATCCCGCCTCGTTGGGCAGGAACTCGGTGGCGAAGGTGGTCTTGCCCGCGCCGTTAGGCCCGGCGACTATGAGGATTCGCTTTGATGCGAGCATCCCGACTCTCCACTAACCACTGGTCACCGACCACTGACCACGCTAGCCCAGGCTCTCGTCCAGTATCTCGAGCAGGTCCTTGGCACGGCGGGTGTCCTGGGCCTCCTTGGAGCCGATGCCCTCCTCGAACATCTGGAGGCAGAAGGGGCAGGACACCCCGACGGTGTCCGCCTGGGTATCGAGGAAGTGGCCGGTGCGGACGTGGTTCACGCGGGTTCCGCGGCTCTCCTCGATCCACATGTGGCCGCCGCCCGCGCCGCAGCAGAAACCGCGCTCGCGCCTGCGCTCCATCTCGACCAGCTTGACGCCGGGAATGGCGTTGGCTATCTGGCGGGGCGCGTCGTAGATGCCGTTGTGCCGACCCAGATAGCAGGAATCGTGATAGGCGACCTCGGCGTCAATCGTCACAAGCGGCCGTATCCTGCCCTGCTCTATCAGCTCGGCAACGAACTCGCTGTAGTGCTGCACCTCGAAATCGCCGCCCAGGTGCGGGTACTCGTTCTTGATGGTGTTGAAGCAGTGCGGGCAGATGGTCACCACCCGCTTGACATCGTAGCCCTTCATCGTCTCGATGTTCTGCTGGGCCATTATCTGGTACAGGTACTCGTTTCCCATGCGACGCGCAGGATCACCCGTGCAGGTCTCCTCAGGGCCGAGGATGGCGAAGTCCACGCCCGCGCGCTTAAGCACCGAGGCCATGGAGCGCGCCACGCTCTGGCTGCGCTGTTCGAGCGCGGCCGTGCAGCCGACCCAGAAGAGCACCTCGGCCTCCGGGTGCTCGGCCAGGGTCTTCACGTCGAGGCCCTCGGCCCAGTCGGTGCGCGTGTAGGTCGTGCCACGCCACGGATGGCCGCGCTGCTCCATGCTGAGCAGGGCGTTCATCGCGGTTTCGGGCATCTCGGCCTGCTCCATCACCAGGAAGCGGCGCATATCCACTATGCTGTCGATGTGCTCGACACCCACCGGGCACTCGCGCACGCACGCTCCGCAGGTCAGGCAGTCCCACAGCGCCTCTTCCTCTACCCAGCGTCCGATGAGCGGCTTTTCGTCCTGCTCGTCCTCGCCGCGCAGTACGCCCGGGCCGGTCTCGAGCACGTGCTCTTTCATGTTCTCGACTATGTGCATCGGCGACAGTATCTTGCCGCTTATGTTGGCGGGGCAGTTGTCGGTGCAGCGTCCGCACACCGCGCAGGAGTAGCCGTCCAATAGCTCGCGCCAGTTGAAGTCCTGGATGCGCGAAGCGCCGAAGCGCTCGGCGGTCTCCAGGTCCATTGGCGTGTTGAGCGTGCCCCTGGCTTCGAGCGACCTTGTGAAGAAGCTGATAGGAGCCGCCACGAGGTGCATGTGCTTGGAAAGCGGTATGTAGACCGAGAAGCCCAGAATCACCCCGAGGTGCGCCCACCAGCTAAGGCCCTGTAGCAGGTTTGCGGCGTCCACGCTCAGCCCGGCGCTCTCGAACAGCCTGCCCAGCGCGCCGCCGATGGGCGCGGAGGCGTGCGGGCCTTCGCCGCCAGCTGCCACGTAGAACGCCTCGGTGAGCAGCGTCAGCGCCATGAGCAGCGCGATGAGCAGGAGGATGACCAGCGATTCCTTCTTCTGGGTGAGGTCGAACGAAAGCCGGCTGGGCCGGACGACCCACCTTCGGACTCCCGCCCACACGAGCACGGCGAAGAAGCCGGCGGCCAGTATGTTCAGGTAGTAGGTGAATATCTTGACGCCGGTCTCGGTGATGATGGTCTCGGAGAACGGCGGCCATACGGAGTCCGCGAATATGAACAGCAGGTAGCTGGTGGTGAATGAGAGGAAGCCCCAGAAGATGAAGAAGTGGGCCAGCCCCGCCCTGTCCTTGAGCAGCGACACGCTCTGGAGCACCTTCTTCTGGCCCAGGGTGAACGGCAGCGCGCCGAACAGCCGGCGAACGGGCCGGTCGAAGCGGTTGGGCCGCTTGCCCAGCGTCACCAGGCTGAACACCCGCCGGTGGAGAATGTATCCGGCGGCGCCGAAGGCCAGCAGGGTTGCCAGGTATACGCCTATCCAGGTGGGTATGGCGCCGAACAGGTTTTCCGGAGGTACCATCGTTGCGCTCCTGTGCTGGCCAAACGCCAGTGGTGAGTGTTAGCGGGGCGAGAGGAGTTTAGCACAGCGCGCGCGGAACGGGCCAGATTGAGGCCGCCTGCGAGCCTGTAACACCCTGGTCGGCGCTCCACGGGTTTGTGGGCACCCAGGGCGCGATGACCAATTCGAGTCTGCGGACTGTGCCTTCGATGCGGCGAGTCATTGGGGGCTTCCTCTACCTGCGGGCGGGGGACTTGCCGAAAACTGTTTCATTCGGTGACATTTGTAGCATTTCGGCGTTTTCGCGGTGTGTTTCGGGGGTTTCGGGGGCCGATTTCGGGACAGGGCGATACTGTTGCGGGCCGGTTTGGGCCGTTGGCGTGGCAAGGGTGTATCGCCCGGGCGGGTTGGCTTGGGGCGGGTTGGATATGGCTGTGGTTGGGTTGGCTTGGCGCATGGTAGGGCGTCCTGGTTGTTGGGATGGGGGAATGGTAGTACGTGCGTTCTAGGATTGTCAATAGGGGTGGCGGCGTTACCCCCATCCCCGTATCGAGTACGGGGCAGGCTCTAACCTTCCCCCATCAAGGGGGAAGGGACTTTGAAACGGCCCTGCGCCTGCGGCGTAGCGCCGCCGCCAGCGCGAGGGGCGCGGTCAGCAGCACGAGGTTGGCCGTCGCGGTCCGCGCTGACGTACCGGCGGCGGGACGCCCGCACCCGCCGGGCTGAGTCGCTTCCGGCGTGGGCGTTGGGGTTCTTGTCGCCGGACTCTGGATTATCAACGGCTGACGCACCTGCGTCGGGGTTGGGGTGGGCGTGACGGTCGGCGTGAAAGTGGGCGTCGGCGTAAGCGTGGCGGTGGCCGTCGGAGTGGGCGTAGGGGTAGGTGAGAAGGTGGGTGTGGGTGTCGGCGTGGCGCTAGGCATCACGGTGGGCGAGGGCGTGAGCGTGGGAGCGGCAGTCCGCGTCGGGGTGACGCTGGGAGTCAAGGTCGGTGTCGGTGTCGGCGCGGGTGTGTGGGTCGGCTCCGGCGTTGGCGTAATGGTGGCGATCCGGCTGACCACCGGTACCGGGGTTCGCGTCGGCGTGATGGTCGGCGTCGGCGTCCGCGTGGGTCGCCTTCTGCGGGCCGCGGTCGCTGTGGGAGCGACTGTGGGTATCCGCGTCGGCGCCAGCACCAGCGCCTTGGACGAGCCTACCACCCTGTCGCCGGACGGCCCATAGTATCTCAGGCGCAGCGTGTCGCCGCCAGCGTCTACGCGCACCACGCCGTCTCCCGCAACCGCGTCGTCGTCTATCCTCAACTCAATCGTTCCTCTGAATACGGAAGAGTTGGCGGCAGGGGAGGCGTCGGTTGTACTCACCACCTCCGTCAATGCCACCCACTCCCCCGCCCGATCCTTGCCGCTCGACACGCGGGCGCGCCGCGCCGACGCGGGGTAGGTATCGTGGACGTGGAAGTAGAAGGGTACATCAATCGACGTTGTGCTCGTTGGGCCGGGACCTGTTGAACCGGGAATGGGAAAGTCTATGGTGACTTCACCCTCGTAGTACCCGGTGACGAGCAGTTCACCTCCGTTGACGGTGGCGATCCACTCGTGGCTCAGCCAAGGGTTCGGTATAGACTCGACGGGTGTGACCGCCGTTGAAGCGAAACCGCAGCCTGAGACGTATCCCTGGTAGGCCGAGGGCGCGGGATCGCCCGTGAAGATGTTCCATGGCGTGAGCTCGTTGCGACTGCCCGAGGGTTCGGCATCGACCCATCTCACGGTGCATGATGACAGGGTACCCAGTTTCCAGTCGGTCACGTAGAACACGGCGGACTGGTCGGGCGTGAAGGAGGGCGCGGCAAAGGCGACGTCCGGCAGGGGCGTGGGCGTCGGGGTGTGTGTGGGTGTTGGCGTGGGAGGGAGCGCACCGACTTGCACGGTCGTCGAGCTCACCCCCGTCTGCCCTGACGGGCCGTAGTACGTGAGCTGCAACACGTCGCCGGAGCCGTTCACGCTTACCACGCCGTCCCCTACAACTGTGGCGACGTTGGCCCTCAGCTCCACCGAGCCTCTGAACACGCCCGAGTCGACGGACGGGGAGGCGTCCGTGGTGCTCGCCACCTCCGCAAGCGACACCCACTCGCCTGCCGTGTCAGAGATGCTCGTTACTTTCGCCCGCTGATCCGATGCTGGGTAGGTGTTCTGGGTGCGGAAGTAGAAAGGTATCGAGATGGTGCTTGTGCTTTCTATATCAGGTGCGTCTAACAAGACATCCCCAACGTACTCAGGATCGACGGAAAAGTCCCAGATTTTTCTGGCTTGCCCATTGACCGTTGCGAACAACTGCTTGCTTCCCAAATCAAACAGGTCCACCAGAGGTGTGGTTGAAGTGGATACGAAACCGCAGCTTGGGCCGCGCTCTTGAAGGGCTGTGGGCGCGGGTTCGCCGCTGAAGATGTTCCAATAAGTGCTGTCCCACCACCAAGTATCGCCAGCGGGGTCGGCATCTATCCAGGTAGCGGTGCAAGAGTCGAGGGTGTCGAGGCTGGAGTCGGTGACGTGGAAGACGGCGGTGTCGCCGGGGTTGTAGGAGGGTTGGGAGAAGGAGGCCTGGTCTTGGGGGGCTTGGAGGTTTGGAGAGGCTGAGAGGTGCGGAGAGGTTAGCAGCAGGAGGGCGGATGCGAGGATGGCGACGCCGAACAGTCCCAGGCGCCATAATGGCAGTCTCATGTGCTAGGACACCTCGTCAACTCGGATTCGAGGAGAGTCAACAGTCGCTGGGCAGAGACACTACCACCCGCCAACAGGCGTGTCAAATGGCGACTGCTCAGGTAATGGCTCAGAGTCGACGGTACGAGCCTGAACAGCGCCTTCACCCCCATCCTAGCCTTCCCCCATCAAGGGGGAAGGGACTTCTGGTAATCAAGAAATCTGAGCAGTTATCTGCTCAAGGGTTCTGTTGTAGAGTCCACACGCGGCGGGCAACGCCGACCCAACGAACGACCGCGCTCTTTCCTTTGATCCAGGCGTGGCACCCCTTACTGCCAGAGCCGAAGCACGCGACGGCGAACTTGTAACAGTTTAGTCGGAACCCCACCTGGCTTATGGGGCCTTAGGCAACTCCCCGCTATCCACCATGCGGCGTATCTCAGCCGCTGTCTTGTCGGGGTAGGCGTCTAGCATACGCCTCCAGTATTCGTTCGCCCTGGCCTCGCCCTCAGCTTCACCTTCAGCTTTGCCTTCGTTGAACCGCCGCAGCAAATATCTCTCAGCAAGCATTTCATATCCTTGTGTGATGGTGTAAACCGCAATGGCCGACGCTACCCACAAAGGGGACACCTTCTGGCCTATGGCGGTTGAAACCTCCCATAAATCACCGCTTTTATCGGTAGAGATTATGGCTGCCGTTGCCCAATATATGGCCAGGATAACGAATATGAACCATGTCCACAATTCTTTGAAGATTGGCAAGTCGTTTGTATCCTGAGGATATGGGCCTGCGGCGCTTTAGTCTGTGAAGTCAATATCAACCCTACACGAACCCCCGCGATAGTGTCAACGCCCTTGTTATCTACTCAGACTTCGTGATTCCAGAAAGTCCCTTCCCCCTCGCAGGGGGTTAGGATGGGGGTGACGTCCCAAAGCCAGGCTCGTATCATCAACTCTGAACAGTTACCCCGACGGCTGCACGATTGACACCCATTTTCGGGCGGTGCTACACTGTGGGCCAGCAGCGATAGCTTCGAGGTGGTGATTTGCCGGAGGGTTTCGAGACCAACTGGACCGCCGTGCTCATAGTCGCAGGGGTCGGACTGGCGGCGATCGTCGGGATGTTCGCTGCTTCCTTCATTCTCGCGCCTAAGCGCAAGTCGGCCATCAAAGAGATTCCTTACGAGTGCGGCATCGAGCCTGCGCCCTATAGCTGGTCGCAGATCCAGATTCGGTACTACGTCTTCGCCATCCTGTTCCTCATCTTCGACGTCGAGGCCGTGTTCCTGTTTCCCTGGGCCGTGGTCTTCCTCACGTCTATCCCCGCGGTGTTCTACGAGATGCTCGTGTTCATCGCCATTCTCTTCTTCGGCGTCATCTACGGCTGGCGCAAGGGGGTGCTGCAATGGAGATGAGGCTGGGCCAGGGCTACCAGCCCGACAGGGGCAACCAGCCGGCCGAGAGCGTGTTCGAGCGCGTGCTTCCCAACGCGCTCACGGCCAAGTCGGACGAGTTGTTCGCGCTGGCGCGAAAGTCGTCGCTGTGGACGCTGTCGTTCGGCCTGGCGTGCTGCGCCATCGAGATGATCAGCACGCACATGTCGCACCACGACCTCGACCGCTTCGGCGTGGTGACCTGGCCGTCGCCACGGCAGGCGGACGTGATGATAGTGGCGGGAACCGTGGTCAAGAAGATGGCCGACCCGATAAAGCTGCTTTACGAGCAGATGCCGGACCCGAAGTGGGTAATCGCAATGGGTAGCTGCGCGACCAACGGCGGACCCTATTACCGGTCGTATTCGGTCGTGATGGGCGTGGACCACCTCATCCCCGTGGACGTGTACGTGCCGGGCTGCCCTCCCCGTCCTGAAGCGCTGATGAACGGCATATTGCAGCTTCAGGAGAAGATTTCGCAGGACGCCAGGCAACGTGGCGCAAGCTCAGCGTCCTAGCCGTCCACCCAGACGCGAGCCGCCCGTCCCTGTCGCCGAGGTTTCGCTCGACGAGAGGGCCGAGGCGCTGTCCAGGCTGTTGCCGGAAGTTCTGCGCGGCGTTGAGGCGCGTGTGGACGCGGCGGTGGACGAGGTGACGCTGACCGTGGAGCCGCAGGACGTCCCGGCCGCCTGCCGCACTCTCAGAGGCGACCCCCGGCTTTCGCTGCACTACCTGCGCTGCCTGTCCGTGGTTGATTACGAAGACAGGCTGGAGGTCAACTACCACCTGTTTTCCCGCGAGACCCGGCACAAGCTCGTGGTCAAGACGTCGGTGCCTCACGACAACCCCATCGTGCCGTCGGTGATCTCCATCTGGCGGGGCGCGGACTGGTTCGAGCGGGAGGGACACGACCTGTTTGGCGTGGTGTTCCAGGGGCACCCGAACCTCGCGCCGCTGGTGCTCTACGAAGGCTTTGAGGGCCATCCCGGACTCAAGAGCTTCCCATTCCACGACTACGACGAGTGGTAGGCTCGCACGTTCGTCAATCGGGTAGCTTACCGCGATTCTAGATTAGGAGAGAGACTTGGGAACGGTGACAGTACATTACAGGGCAGAGATATTCAAAGAGGGCGACGTATATGTGGGACTGTCGCCCGACTTGAACGTGTCCAGCTTTGACGACACGCCCCAACACGCCGCGAACGCCCTCCAAGAGGCCGTGGAGCTATTTCTGGAGGGGTGCAAAGAACTGGGAACATTGGAGGACATACTGTCCGAATCGGGATTCGACAAGTTTGGCGACACCTGGAAACTGCGTGAGCGCGTTACCCAAGATAGCGTCGCCTTAGTCTCTTCCCCCTCGTAGGGGGAAGGCTTAGGATGGGGGTGACGGCCCCGCCAACCAACCATGCAACTTCAACAACAGCCTACCCAACAAGCCGACGCCATCGACCTCATGATAAACATGGGGCCGCAGCATCCCAGCACGCACGGGGTGTTCCGGCTCGTGGTCTGGGTGGATGGCGAGCGCATCGTGCGGGCCGAACCGCACATCGGCTACCTGCATCGCGGCTCGGAAAAGCTGTCCGAGGGTGAGCTTTACAGCCAGGTGATAACCCTGTTCGACCGGCTGGACTACGTAGCGAACCTGAACGGCGAGCTGGCCTTCTGCCTCGCCGCCGAGAAGCTGATGGGCCTTGAGATTCCGGAGCGGGCCAATCTCATCCGCGTTATCCTGTGCGAGCTCAATCGCGTCGCCAGCCACATGCTGTTTTACGGCGTCTATGGTCTGGACGTGGGCGCGATGACGCCGGTGCTTTACGGCTTCCGCGAGCGCGAGCGCATCCAGGCGCTTTTCGAGAGCGTGACCGGCGCGCGCATGATGCACAACTACATTCGCATCGGGGGCGTGAAGGAGGATCTGCCGGACGACTTCGGCAAGCGCATGACCGCGCTGCTCGATCAGCTCAAGCGCGGCATCGAGGAGTGCGACGAGCTGCTGTCGCAGAACGAGATGTTCCTTGCGCGCACCAAGGGCATCGGCGCCATCTCGGCGGAAGACGCGCTCGAGCTCGGCGTGACCGGTCCAGGCCTGAGGGCGAGCGGCGTGGTCGAGGACGTGCGTGTTTCCGACCCGTACCTGATATACGACCGTTTCGACTTCGGCGTCCCTGTGGGCACCTACGGCGACTGCTGGGACCGGTACTACGTGCGCGTGGAGGAGATGCGCCAGTCCATCGGCATCATCGAGCAGGCGATGTCGCAGCTGGAGGACGGGCCTGTCATGGCGAACGTGCGGCGCATCCTGCGTCCGCCCAAGGGAGAGGCCTACGTTCGCACCGAATCGCCGCGCGGCGACTTCGGGGTGTTCCTGGTGAGCGACGGCAGCGACAAGCCGTACCGCGTAAAGGTGCGCGCGCCGTCCTTCGCAAACCTCCAGGCGCTCCAGCACATGCTCCGCAACGCCTACGTCGCGGACGCTGTTGTGATTTTGGGGTCTATCGACATAATCCTCGGCGAGGTGGACCGGTGAGCGTCCAGCAGATAGCGCTGTACGGCGCGGCGGCAACCGGGCTGCTGGTGTTCCTGTCGGTGATGGTGCTTGCGCTGACCTGGCTCGAACGCAAGGCTTTGGCGCGCATCCAGATGCGCATGGGGCCTATGCGCGTCGGCTTCCACGGCGCGCTTCAGCCCATCGCCGACGCGCTGAAGCTGGTGACAAAGGAAGACATCCTGCCCTCCTGGGCCGACAGGCGCGTTTACTGGCTCGCGCCCATCGCGGTGTTCGTGCCCGCGCTGCTGCTGTGGGTCACGATACCCGTCACGCGCGACCTGGTGTTGCGCAACCTGGACCTGGGGTTGTTCTACATCGTGGCTATCTCGGTGCTGTCGGTGATGGGACTGGTGATGGCAGGCTGGGGGTCGGCGAACAAGTACGCCATACTGGGGGGGCTGCGCGCGGCGGGGCAGCTAATCAGCTACGAGATACCCTTCATCATGGCGATTCTGGCCGTGGCCATGCTGGCGCAGTCGCTGGATCTGCGCGTGGTGGTCGATGCGCAGGCCGACTTCGCCTACATCCTGATTCAGCCGTTGGGCGTGTTCATCTTCCTGCTGGCGGGCCTGGCCGAATTGGGAAGGACGCCGTTCGACATTCACCATGCCGAGTCGGAGGTGGTTGGCGGGCCGTTCGTGGAGTACAGCGGCGCGCACTGGGCGGTGTTCTTTCTCGCCGAGTACGTAAACACGTTCACCATCGCCGCGCTGACGGTCTTGCTGTTCCTGGGCGGTTGGCGATGGCCCGCCATGCCGTTCGAGGGCCTGGCGCACTCGGCGCTTTCGGTGGCCTGGTTCTTAGTCAAGACCTACGCGGTGATCCTGGTCATCTTCTGGATTCGGGGCACCTATCCCCGCCTGAGGATTGACCAGTTGATGGCGTTCGGGTGGAAGCTGCTGGTGCCGCTGTCGTTCCTCAACATAGTGCTGACGGGCGTGGTGATGTTCTACGACCTGCCGCTGTGGGTGTTGGGCGTCGTTTCTGTGGTAGTATTGGGGGGCGCTTTCTACGTGATATCGAAGAAGCCGGGCACCGAAATCGAGCGGGATACAATCACGGTGCACGCGGCCAGCAGCCTGCGGAGGTAGAAGCGGGTTTCGAGCGGTACTGCCTACAGGATGAGTAGACTCACATGGTTGCACTGAGACATGACGAGGTCGCGCGGAACTTCCTGCGGGATGCAGACCGCGAGTTCGCCGCAGGCGACTCTCTGCAGGCGTCGGAGAAGTTGTGGGGAGCCACCACGCACGCGATTATGGCGCTCGCGCAACAGCGCGGGTGGGACTCCAGGAGTCACAGGTCGTTGAAGCTGGCGGCCCGGCGAGTCTCCGAAGAACAGGCCGATGACACGATACGCTTGAAGTTCTCAGTGGCGGAAAAGTGCCATATCAACTTCTACCACGGCTTCCTCGAGGACTACGAAATCGAAGAGGTGCGCCCCGACGTGCACGACTTCGTCAATCGTGTGCTGGGCTTGCTGGAGTGATGCGGCGCCGCGGGAACAAGTGCGGAGCGGATGTGAAGGTTTGGCTCCCAGCGTGCGGCCACCGTCAAGTTAGGACAAGAGCATGACGACCACGGAGAACAGAATCGCCAGGGTAGAGACCAGGCTCGACGGCATAGAAGGACGCATAGAGCGAATCGAGGGCACCCAGGACCAGATGAGCAAGCGGCTCGACGACGTCCACAAGCGTCTTGATGACATGCACAGGCGGCAAGACGATATGCACAAGTTGCTCATAACGCTCATTGCCATAGGCGGCGGCGGATTGATTTCGGGATTGGTGGGTATCGCATTGCAGTTGGCCACGTGATTACTGTACGGAAGAAACGATGGTAGGTTTCCTCGAAGGTCTGAAAATAACGCTGAAGACAGCGGGGCGCAAGCCGGTTACGGGCCAGTACCCGGAGCCGGAGAAGCGTTTGCCCGTGCAGGACCGCTACATGGGTTTCCCAGCCCTGTTGTGGGACGGCGACGTGCCGGAGCCTTACTGCACCGGATGCATGGTGTGCATACGCAACTGCCCCACGCAGTGCATGAGCGCGCAGATGATGGACAATCCGAAGCACGCGGAGGGCGCCAGCCGGCGGCGCAAGATCATCAGCGAGTTTGAGATCAACCTGGGGCGCTGCATCCTGTGCGGCATATGCGTCGACGTGTGCAACTTCGACGCCATCGAAATGAGCCACGAGCACGAATTGAGCAAGTACGAACGCAACGGCAATCGCGCCGACCTCCCCAAATTGCTGGAGATGGGCCAGGAGTTTCAAGCCAAGACGAGTTGGAAGCCGACGCAGCCAGAGAAGAACAGCGGCGTGCCAGTCCAGAGGGATGCCGCGCCCGCCGCACAGGCCGCGCCTGCGGCAACTATGAGCAAGGAGGAGCGGCTGGCGGCGGCCCGCGCACGCGCCGCCGCGAAGCGCCAGGGGCAGGAGTCCGGTGCGGCTGGCGAGGCTGCGCCAATGAGCAAAGAAGAGCGGCTGGCCGCGGCCCGCGCCCGCGCTGCCGCCAAGCGCCAGGGGCAGGAGTCCGGCCCGGCTGGTGAGGCGGCGCCGATGAGCAAAGAAGAGCGGCTGGCCGCGGCCCGCGCCCGCGCCGCAGCAAAGCGCCAGGGGCAGGAGTCCGAAACGTCGTGATCCGCGCTCCGCTATCCTATCGCGATGCGATAACCGCGCACATGAGACCTGAGCCGGAGCGCCGCACACAGTACGGAGTACACGCCCGAGCATGGTAACGCCATCTCTGATACTGTTCTACGCCGCCGCCGTCTTGACGCTGGGCGGCGCGCTTGGCGTGGTGCTCACTCGAAACATCGTCTACGCCGCGTTCGCCCTGCTCGCGTCACTCATAGGCGTCGCCGGCCTATTCCTGCTGGCGTTCGCCGAGTTTCTCGCCCTGGTGCAGTTGCTCATCTACGGCGGGGCTATAGTGATAGTGATCCTCTTCGCCTTGATGCTGACACGCATTCAGGACTTCGAACGCCTCACCGACAACCGCCAGTGGCCCATAGCGGCGGTTGTCGCTCTCGGTGTGTTCGGCCTGCTGGTCGCCGCGGTGCTGGCGACCAGCACACGGACTCGCACCGGCGAGGATGGCGAGCCGGTGAGGCAGGGCGTGGGATTCGAGGCGTTCGGGGACACTCTGTTCGCGCAGTGGGCCGTGCCATTCGAGGTGGCGTCTCTCGTGCTGCTCGTCGCGCTGATAGGGGCGGTAATCCTGGTACGTCATACCGGAGGACGCGATTGATAGAGCTCGCTCACTTCCAGGTGTTGAGCGCGGCGTTGTTCGCCATCGGGCTGTATGGCGTGCTGGCTAAGCGCAGCGCGGTGCTCATTCTGATGTCCATCGAACTGATGCTGAACGCCGTCAACATCAACCTGATAGGGTTTTCGGCGTTCATGGACTTCGCCGAGCCTCAGCGAGCGTTGGGCCAGGTGATAGTCGTGTTCGTCATCACCATCGCGGCGGCCGAGCTTGCGCTGGCCATTGCCATAATCCTTAGGCTGTACCGCAACCGTTCGTCCGTAAACGTGGACGAGCTGGACCTGCTGAAGTGGTAGACGCAGGACCATTGGGAATGAGCGCTATCACTCAGGTGGCGCGATTATGTATACAGCGAGCCTGTAAAGACAGATGCCTTTAGCCGACACCATAGGCACGAACTGGGCGTGGGTCATTCCGGCCCTGAGCGCCTCCGCATTTTTCATCGTCGCCATCGTCGGCAGATTCCTTCCCGGTAGGGGCGCGTTCGTCTCCATAGCCGCCATCGCGCTGGGCTTTCTGCTGTTCTGGTACGTGTTCGCCGACCTGCTGAGCAGCGGCGACGCCTTCCTGAGCATAACCTGGCTCGCCATCGGGGACACCAGCATCACGTGGGGCGTCACGGTGGACCGGCTGTCGGTGACCATGCTGGGCCTGGTGACGTTCGTGGCTCTGCTCGTCCAACTGTACTCGGTGTCGTACATGAAGGGCGACCCGCGCTTCGGCTGGTACTTCGCGGCGCACGCGCTGTTCGCAGCCGCGATGCTGGCGCTGGTGCTGGCCGACAACCTGGTGTTCCTGTACGTCGCCTGGGAGCTGGTTGGCTTAGGCTCGTTCCTGCTCATCGGCTTCTGGTACGAACGCCGGTCCGCCGCCGAGGCGGCGAAGAAGGCGTTCATTACGACGCGAATCGGAGACGTCGGGCTGCTCATCGGAATCATCCTGTTGTACCGCGCCACCGGCTCGTTCGAGATTTCGACCATATTCCACGTTGCCCAGCAGGGCGGCATCGACCAGGGAACTCTCACCGTCTCGATGGCGCTCATCTTCCTCGGCGCGATGGGCAAGTCCGCGCAGTTCCCGTTCCATGTCTGGCTGCCGGACGCGATGGAAGGCCCTACCCCGGTCAGCGCGCTGATACACGCGGCGACGATGGTGGCCGCGGGCGTCTACCTCGTCGCGCGGCTCATGCCGCTGTTCGAGCTAGCGCCGCTGGTGCTCCACGGCGTGGCGATTGTGGGCCTGGTGACGTTCCTGTTCGCCGGCTCGCTCGCGCTGGTGATGACTGACCTGAAGCGTGTGCTGGCCTACTCCACCGTAAGCCACCTGGGGCTGATGATGCTGTCCCTGGGCGCGCTGAGCGTGGCCGCGGCGATGCTTCACCTCGTGGCGCACGGCGTGTCCAAGGCGCTACTGTTCCTCGGGGCGGGCAGCGTCACCCACGGCACGGACAAGACCGACATTAGGGAGATGGGCGGGCTGGTTCGCGCCATGCCGATCACGGCGATAACGTTCGTCATCGGGGCGGCGTCGCTCGCCGGACTGGTGCCGCTCAGCGGCTTCTTCAGCAAGGACGAAATCATGCTGGCCGTGCTGGACCACAGGCACCCCATCCTGCTTGTCGCCGCGCTGGCCGGCTCTGTGCTGAGCGCGGTGTATATGGCGCGGCTCGTGTTCGTGGTCTGCTTTGGGCGCAGCCGTGGCGACGGCGCGCACGAGTCGCCCTGGCTGATGACGCTGCCGCTGGTTCTGCTGGCGCCGTTCGCGCTGCTGCTCGGCCTTGTCGCCTACGCCTGGAGCGACGCCTACACCGGCTTCGCGGGCTACCTGACGGACGACAAGCCGCACCACGCCCCGCTGTGGCTGCCGGCCGTGTCCGCGCTGCTGGTGATAGCCGGCCTGGCCTACGGCTGGCGCACCTGGGGACGGGGCAGCGCGACGCCGTTCGCGGAGCGCGGCGGCTGGCTGCTGCGGCTGCTGGAGAACAAGTGCTACCTGGACGAGGCATACCAGTGGGTGATCGATAGGATAGCCCTGGCGTTCAGCCGGTTCGTCGCGGTGTTCGACCGCGTGGTCGTCAACGACACCGGCGTGGACGGGCCGGCATGGTCGGTGATGCTGTCGGCGGTGCGGATGCGCCTGGTGCAGACGGGGCGGCTGTACAACTACGGCCTGGTCATGGCGCTGGGCGTGCTGGGCTTGGCGATGTTGTGGTGGCTGGTGCTGGGGTAGCGAGGAAACGATATGGAGCGTTACATAGACTCTACGGAGCAACTGGTTACGGAGATATTCGTGCGCGACATCAAGAAGTCCACGGAGTTCTACCAGAAACTGGGGTTCCGGTTGCTGCGCGACGACGGCGACTTCGTGGAGCTTACCTGGGAGGGCCACCACCTGTATCTGGACGAGCCGGGCGGTCTCGGCCCCGTGCCGGACGCGCCGCAGGCCAACGTGCGCGTGATGGTGCCGGACGTGGACCGCTATTGGGAACTGGCGCAGGAGATGGGCGCGCGGATAGTGCGGCCCATAGCCGACCAGTATTACGGGCTGCGAGACTTCACCATAGCGGACCCCGACGGCTTCGGCGTGCGGTTCGGCACCAACCTGACTGACCAGGAGCAAGACCAGGCGTAGGCCATGCTGGAGACACTCGACAGCTATCTGCTTATCGCGCTCATCGCGCTGCCCATGATTGGGGCAGTGGCGCTCATCGCTACTCCCGGCTACCGCGCCCAGGCGGTGCGCTGGATCGCGGCGGCATTCGCGTTCGTCTGCATGGCGCTCAGCTTCTACGCCTTCGGCTTCTACGACCACGCCGAGGGCGGTCTGCAGTTCGCGAGAACGTGGCAGTGGCTCAGCATCCCCGGCCCCTGGCCGCTGGGCGACGACGGCATAACGCTGAGGCTCGGCATCGACGGCATATCGGCGCCCATGATCCTGCTCACCGGCATCGTCATGTTCACCGGCGTGCTGGTGTCGTGCAAGCTCGAAGAGCGCAACAAGGACTTCTTCATTCTCTACTTCCTGCTGCTCGCGGGCGTGTTCGGCGTGTTCGCCACGCTGGACATGTTCTTTTTCTTCTTCTTCTACGAGCTGTCCGTCCTGCCGATGTACCTGCTCATAGGGGTCTGGGGCAGCAGCAGCACGTTCCCGTCGTTCTCGCGCACGAAGGAATACAGCGCGATGAAGCTGACCATCTATCTCGTCGCGGGGAGCGTGCTCATCTGGATAGCGATAATCGCCATCTTCGCGGAGGCGGGGCTCGGCACGTTCGACATTATCGCGCTTCAGGAAGCGGAGTTCTCGCCGACCTTCCAGAAGGTGTTCTTCCCATTCCTGGCCGTCGGATTCGGCGTACTGGCGGGATTGTGGCCCTTCCACACCTGGTCGCCCGACGGCCACGTTGCCGCGCCGACTGCCGTCAGCATGGTGCACGCCGGCGTGCTGATGAAGCTGGGCGCCTTCGGCATACTCCGCATAGGGATGTTCCTGTTGCCGGAGGGCGCGGAGTTCTGGATGCCCGCGCTGGTGGCGCTGGGCACGGTCAACGTAATCTATGGCGCGATTTCGGCCATGGGCCAGACCGACCTCAAGTACGTCATCGGCTACTCCAGCGTCAGCCACATGGGTTACGTGCTGATGGGACTTGCCACGCTGCATCCGCTGGGGGTGAACGGCGCGGTGCTCCAGATGTTCTCGCACGGCGTGATGACGGCCTTGTTCTTCGCGCTCGTGGGCGTGATATACGACAAGACGCACACCCGCGACATAGCCGCGCTGGAGGGGCTGGCCAAGCGAATGGGATTCACGGCAGCCTTCTTCGTCATCGCCGGCCTCTGCTCGCTGGGGTTGCCCGGACTGAGTGGATTCGTGGCCGAGTTGCTGGTGTTCCTGGGGCTGTTCCAGACATACCCCCTACTCGGCGTCTTGGGCGTCATAGGTGCGGCCATAACCGCCGTGTACATTCTGCGTCTGCTCGCGCGCGTGCTGTTCGGGCCGCTTGGCGAACGCTGGCGCGACCAGACCGACGCCGGGGCTCTGGAGAAGGTGTCGACGGTGGTGCTTGCGGGATTCATCCTCCTGGTGGGCCTGTTCCCCTTCCCGTTCATACGGGTGATAGACGTCGGCGTCGCGGACGTGCTGAGCAGGTTTGGGTGATGGCCGGCCAATGTCGAGTGGATGTCGGCTTGCAAGCGGTTTGGCTGTGCTGTTGTACAATTGCATTGGCGCAACTCCAAAGACGGTGACTTATGCCTAAAGTAAACCACGAAAATCTGCGGTGGGCGCGAAAGAGCGCGGCCCTTACGCGAGAAGATGCTGCCAGGAAACTAGGCATCCGCGACGCCTACGGCATGACGGCGGCGGAGCGGGTAGCCGCGCTCGAATCGGGCGAGGCCGAGCCTACGGACGCCATGCTCTTCAAAATGCGAAAGAAGTATCGCGTGCCGTCTGTGGTGTTCTTCATGGATCAAACCCCATTTGAAACCCATCGAGGCTACGACTTCCGTACTTTGCCCCATGGAGGGCGCGCCGACACAGAGGCAGTCCTGAACACCCTGTCCACAAAGGTTTGGGCCGGCCAAGGTATGGTCAGTGATCTTCGGGAGGACGAGAACGTGCTTCCCCTACCCTTCATCGGCAGCGGCCAGATGAAGAGTGGACGGACGGCAATTGTCGATTTGCTGCGGGAATTGCTCGGCGTGTGCGCCGAAGACGCCCCGGGGCAGTACGCCGACTTTGACTTGCTGCGTGACCTCGCGGAGAAGGCGGGCGTGTTCGTACTTCTCAAGGGTGATCTCGGCAGTTACCACACGGCAATCGGCGTAGATGTCTTCAGGGGACTTGCGATTTCGGACGAACTCGCCCCATACGTCGTAGTGAACGACAGGGCGCCCAGACCCACCTGGACTTTGATCCTGCTGCACGAATTGGCGCACCTGATACTCGGCCAGACCGGATTCTGCAACGGCCGCGTCGATAAGGAAACCGAGCGTTTTTGCGAGGGCGTCGCCGTTGAGTTTCTTCTTCCCGCACTGGATCCCAATCGCATTGAAAGCGACGATTGCTCCGAGGTTGTGGCAATCAGGGACAGCCTGGTTAGCGCGCTCCCAAACGGCGGCAGATTGCGTTACGACGGGTTCAATGGGACTGGAGATTCCCGGATTTACTACGCGAGACTCCGTTACAAACTAGGAAATGCTCTAGTGGGATTGATTGGCCGTTCGCTGAAATCGGGCGACTTGACGCCGACGAGAGCCTCCAGGATGCTAGGCGTCAAAGCTCACCAGGTCTATAGAGTTATAGACGCGCCGATGCCTACGATGTCCTAACCCCGTTGCTGTACTTGCTGGATGCAAGCGTGCTGATAGGCGCAGACAAGAACGACTATCCCATTGGCGATGCGCCGGAGTTCTGGGACTGGTTGGTGTACATGGGGGAACTTGAGCTAGTAAAACTGCCACCACAAATCTACGAAGAGGTCGCGGCCGGGGATGACGACTTGGCGGAGTGGATAAGGCGAAACGCCCACGCGCTCTTACTTGAAGAGCCGGTTTCGAGAGATGTGGTGAACAGGGTGCTGGAGAGAGGCTACGCAGTGGACTTGTCCAGGCAAGAGCTGGATAGAATCGGAAACGACCATTACCTCATTGCATACGCTCTGGCCGATCCAGAGAATCGCAGAGTCGTGACAAACGAAGTGTCGAAACCGCGTAGGCGGCGAGCCAATCGACACATTCCCGACGTGTGCGCGGGCCTTGGCGTGAGTTGCGTAAATACGGTCGAACTCATTCGAGAACTTGATTTTCGCGCTGAACGGAGAAATCCTTAACGAATATGGGCAATAACTTCCTTCTTCTGCTGCCGGAGTTCCTTGTTACGGGACTGGCGTTTGCCGTCCTGACGCTGGACTTCGTGCTGCGACGCGAGCGCAAGCACCTGCTGGGCTACGTCTCGGCGATAGGACTTGTGGCGATTCTCGCGGCGGCGCTCGCGCAGCTCTGGTCGACGAAGGACGACCTGTACGACGGACTGCTGGTCGTGGACGGCTACGCGCTCTTCTTCAAGGCCTTCTTCCTGGGGTTGGGCGCGGTGGTAGTGCTGGCCTCGGTGGAGTACGTCCGCCGCCATCTCGATCATCCGGGCGAGTACTACGGAATCGTGCTGTTCAGCGTGGTGGCCATGATGCTGCTGGCGATGTCGGGTGAGTTGCTGACGGCCTACATCGCGTTGGAGCTTCTCAGCTTCTCGCTGTACGTCCTGGTCTCATTCGACCGGTACAACCCCAAATCCAACGAAGGCGGAACCAAGTACATACTGCTCGGCGCGCTTTCCTCCGCGCTGCTGTTGTACGGCATAAGCCAGGTGTACGGGCTGCTGGGAACGACCAGCTTCACCGGAATCAACGAGGCGCTGGCGGCGTCCCCGGACCTCAGCCCCGGCGTGCTGGTGGGCCTTACGCTGATAGTGGCGGGTCTCGGGTTCAAGGTCGCGGCGGTACCCTTCCACATGTGGGCGCCGGACGCATACGAAGGCGCGCCCATTCCGATCACGGCCTACCTGGCGGTGGGATCGAAGGCGGCGGCGTTCGCGCTGGCGCTGCGGCTGTTCGTGGACGCGCTGATGCCGGCCGCGGCGGACTGGCAGATGATCATCATCGTGATCGCGGCGCTCACAATGGTGCTGGGCAACCTGGTCGCGCTCGCGCAGAGCAACATCAAGCGGCTGCTGGCCTACTCCAGCATCGGCCACGTGGGATACCTGATGATGGGCATAGCCGCGCTGGCGGCGGTCGACGGCGAGGGGCGAGTTTCGACGTCCATTTCTCACCTCGCGTCCAATGGCATCATGCTGCACCTGGTGGCCTACGCCATAACCAACATGGCGGCGTTCCTGTCCATCAGCGCGGTGTACAACGTGACCCGAAGCGAGGAGATCGCCGGTCTTGCCGGACTGGCCCGCCGCTCCCCCGCCGTGGCGATGGTGCTCGCGGCGGCGCTGTTCTCGCTGGCCGGGCTGCCCATATTCGCCGGGTTCGCCAGCAAGTTCTACCTCTTCAACGCGGCCGCGGCCCAGGGGCTGCTCTGGCTGGCGGGACTCGCCATATTCGCCAGCCTCATCTCGCTATACTACTACCTGACGATTGTGCGTCAGATGTACATCGAGCGCGCGGAGGACCCAACGCCCATTCGGGTGCCCGTGCTGACGCTGTGGGTGCTCGGCGCGCTGTTCATAGGCATGATAGTGGTTGGCATCTATCCCGCGCCGGTGATGGAAGCGATACAGCACGCGAGCGACGCGCTGTTCTCGCAAAACGCCTTCGCGCAGGTGGCGCAGGCGACGGGGATCGAATAGACGGAGGACAGATGAACCGGAACGACTACAACGAATATACCCGCGGCATGGTGGTGGTGGCCCACGCCGACGACGCCGAGTTCGGATGCTCCGGCACCGTGGCCAAGCTGTGCGCCGAGGGCTGGGAGATGGTCTATGTGCTCTGCACGGACGGCAGCAAGGGCACCAGCGACCGCGAGGTCAGCCCCGACGAACTCGCCCGAATGCGCCAGCAGGAGCAGATTAACGCCGGCAAGGTGCTGGGCCTGAAGGACGTGGTGTTTTTGGGATACGAGGACAGCATGTTGCAGCCCACGCTGGAACTGCGCCGCGACATCGCGCGGGAGATTCGCCGCTACAAGCCGGACGTGGTGATTTGCCAGTACCCCATGAGGACGCTGGATGGCTACTGGGGCGTGGGCCATCCCGACCACATGGCCGCGGGTGAGGCTACGCTCGCCGCCATATTCCCTACCGCGCGGGACCATCTCACCTTCCCCGAACTGCTGGAGGCGGGTTTCGAGCCGCACAAGGTGGGCGAGGTGTGGATAAACGGCCATCCCGACCCGGACTTGTGGATAGACGTTACCGACCATATGGACACGTCCATCCGCGCGATAGTGGCGCACGAATCGCAGATAGGCGAAATCCGAGATGGCACCGTGGAGCGCATGAGCGAGCGGCTGCGCCAGTGCGCCGGCAGCGCGCCGTGGGCAAGGGGATGCAGTACGCGGAGACGTTCAAGCGTATCTCCTTCCGGAGGTAGGATTCCCCTACCCATCCCGGGCTACAACTAGGCAAGGCGGGCGCATCGTGAAAATCCTGCAAGTCATTCACGGCTACCCCATGCGCTACAACGCCGGTTCCGAAGTCTATACGCAGGGGCTGGCGCAGGCGTTGGCGGCGCGTCACGAAGTCCACGTATTCACCAGGCAGGAGAACGCCTTTCTGCCGGAGTACGCCACGCACCTGGAACCCGACCCGTCGGACCCGCGCGTGACGCTGCACGTCATCAACATGGCGCGGGCGCGCGACGGCTACCGCCACGCCGCCGTTGACGCGGCTTTCGCCAAGCTTCTGGACGACCTTCGCCCCGACGTGGTACACGTCGGCCACCTCAACCACCTGTCAACCTCACTGGTGTTCGCGGCGCGGGCGCGGCGCGTGCCAGTCGTGTTCACGCTGCACGACTACTGGCTGATGTGTCCGCGCGGCCAGTTCATCCAGATGTACCCGCAAGACACGTCGCAGGTGTGGCCGGTGTGCGACGGGCAGGACGACCGCAAGTGCGCGGTGCGCTGCTACGTGCGATACTTTTCGGGCGATGCTGACGAGTACGAGACGGACGCCGCCTACTGGACGGGATGGGTGGGCCGACGCATGGCCCACGCGCGGGAGGTGTGTGACGCCGTGGACGTATTCATCGCGCCGTCCCGCTACCTGCTGCGGCGTTTCCGAGACGACTTCGGCATCCCCGAACGCAAGTTGACCTACCTGGACTACGGTTTTCACCTGGAACGTATGGCAGGCCGCAAAAGGCCGGCGGGCGAGCCGTTCACGTTCGGATACATCGGCACGCACATACCCGCCAAGGGCGTCAACCACCTGATAGAATCGTTCGGCCAGGTGTCCGGCGACGCAAGGCTGCGGATATGGGGGCGCGACCGAGGCGTGGAGACGGCGGGGCTGCGCGCGCTGGCACGGGGGCTGCCCAATGGGGCGGGCGACCGCATCGAGTGGATGAGGGAGTACCGCAACCAGGACATCGTTTCGGACGTGTTCAATCGCTGCGACGCGATTGTGGTGCCGTCGATATGGGCCGAGAACTCGCCGCTCGTAATCCACGAGGCGCTGCAGGCGCGCGTGCCGGTCGTCACGGCGGACTACGGCGGCATGGCCGAATACGTCCGTCACGAACTCAACGGTCTGCTGTTCGCGCACCGCGACCCGCGCTCGCTGGCGCGGCAGATGCAGAGGTTGGCCGACGACCCTGCGTTCGCGCGCAGGCTCGGCGCGCGGGGCTACGCGCAATCGGACGACGGCGACGTGCCGGAGATGAAGGCGCACGCGCTGGCGGTGGAGCGCATCTACGAAGGGCTGATGGCAGGGGGTGAGCGACGATGAACAAAGCCGTGCCGGGGCCGATGAACGTTACGCAAAGCGTCCTTGATGAGATAGTAAAGCGCATCGGGGAAGTGGCCGCACCGGAGAAGATAATCCTGTTCGGTTCCACCGCGCGAGGCGACGCGGGGCCGCACAGCGACGTGGATTTGCTCATCGTCAAGTCGGGAGTGCACCGGCGCGAGCTCAGCGTCAGGATACGCCGCAGGCTGTACGGTGTTGAGGCGGCCATCGACATCGTAGTGGCTACACCCGAAGACGTTGAGCGGTACAAAGACAGTATTGGGCTGGTGTACAAACCCGCTCTTCAAGAAGGGTTGGTGCTCTATGACTCGGAAGCCGTCGTGCAATGGGCGGAGGAACGGATATGATACCTTTGACCCGTAATCCTATAGTTGCCAGCGAACCCGCCAAAGAGCGGCCCGGCCCCTGGCGCATCACGTTCGACACCAACCCCGACGACTGCAACCTGCACTGTATCATGTGCGAGGACCACTCGCCCTACAGCTCGACGCAGACGGACAGGCGCAAGGCGGGCCGCCCCAAACGGCGCATGGGCATAGACCTGATTCGCCGCGTGATGGAGGAATCGCGGGGAACGGGCCTGCGCGAGATTATCCCGTCCACGATGGGCGAGCCGCTCATCTACCGCTACTTCGACGACATCCTGGATATGTGCGCCGAGTACAGCGTCAAGCTCAACCTGACGACCAACGGCACCTTCCCGCAACGCGGCGCGACAGCCTGGGCCGAGCGCATCGTGCCGGTGGCGTCCGACGTCAAGATTTCGTGGAACGGCGCGACCAAGGGCACGCACGAAAACGTGATGCTTGGCTCGAACTGGGAGACCGTCGTCCAGAACGTCCGCGCCTTCATCGCCGTCCGTGACGCCCACGCCGCAAGCGGCGGCAATCGATGCCGCGTGACGTTCCAACTGACCTTCATGGAGATAAACGTGGCCGAGTTGCCGGACATCGTTAAGCTGGCCGCGGAACTTGGCGTGGACAGGGTGAAGGGCCACCACCTGTGGGTCCACTTCACGCAGATGCGCGGCCAGTCGATGCGGCGCAACCCAAAGGCCATCACGCACTGGAACGCCATTGTGGATGCGGCATACGACGTCGCCGAACGCCACCGGTTGCCCAACGGAGAGCGCGTGCTGCTGGAGAACATCTTCCGGCTGGACGAGGACGGTGAGGGCGACATCGCGCCGGACGGCGAGTGTCCCTTCCTGGGCCAAGAGGCGTGGGTGGCGTCCGACGGCAGGTTCAACCCGTGCTGCGCCCCCGACGCGCTGCGCCGCACGCTCGGTTACTTCGGCAACGTCAACGACACCGGCCTTTACGACATCTGGGACAGCGCGGAGTACGCCGACCTGCGAGCCAACTACATGGGCAATGCGTTGTGCCAGGGGTGCAACATGAGAAGGCCGGCCGTCGAGGTTTAGCGTGACTCATCACGACTGGAAAACCCGACTTGCCAGGGACGGGTTCGCGCACATCCGCCACGCGCTATCGCCCGCGGACGTCGAAGGATTGGCCGCGCTCGCCCTTCAATGCGTCAACGACTACGCCAAATCCGACGACCTCTTCCGGACTCCGAACGGCGTACCGCTCAAGCTAGCATACACCTTGGACAAGTACCCCGAGTTCGCGTCCTTGCTGGGTCGTGCGGAAGTGCGGAACATCGTAGATGAGCTTGTCCCCAGCGGCGACTCGGTGCTTACCTGGGAAGACCTGCTAATCAAGATGCCCCTGGAAGGCGGTGAAGTGGGCGCTCACCAGGACATCGGGTTGGACCCGACGCCGCAGACCGTGCATAGCCTGGGCATTTCTTTGCACGAAGACTCCGACAACCCCGTTTACTTTCTCCCGGGCAGTCACCAGTTGGGGCCCTTGACTTCCGATGCTGTAAGGGAGATACGGCGCGATTGTGCCCACCTTTTCGTTCCCGTGCTTACTCAGCCCGGGGACATAGTGATTCACAACGTCCACGCGCTGCACTACTCCGAACCGAACACGTCCGACAGACCAAGAGCAACTTGGTATCTTGAGTTCAGGAGCTTGGCGGCCCTTCTTGAACGCGGCCCCTGGGATGCGGATTGGGTCTATCGCAGAAGGGCGATTTGGTTACACGCCAGGCAGTCGCAAGGCGACGTCGTAGGAGACAGCGAACCAAACGAAGTCATAGAGTATCTGGCCGGCCTGCGAGACGGTCGCTCCACGCTCCGCGTCCCCCACGTAACCGACACGGTAAGGTTCGACCCAACTTCGCCGTACTACCACTTCACCGCTTGGAACGACGACTGGAAGGCCAGCAAGATTGCGACGGACGGCGCTCATCACGTCACTATCACAGACGAAAGACCGTTGTATCCCGCCCGCTTCCACAGCGTGGAGAAGTTCCACGAACCCGGCCTCGCGCCCGTGATAGACGACTCCGGCGCGTACCACGTCACCCCCGACGGGCGGTCCGCCTACGCTGAGCGCTACGTGCGGACGTTCGGCTTCTACGAAGGCCGCGCGGCGGTTCACGCCCGCGAAGGCTGGTTCCACGTGCTGCCGGATGGTCGGCCCCTGTACGGCGAACGCTACGCCTGGTGTGGCAATTTTCAAGAGGGGCGCTGCCCGGTGCGGTTGCCCGATGGCGGCTACTTCCATGTTACCTCAGACGGCTCGCCCGCCTACTCCGAACGCTACCGATACGCCGGCGACTTCAAGGACGGCCACGCGGTCATCCAGCGAGAGGACGGCAAGCACACGCACATAGACGCGCACGGCAAGCCGTTGCACAACCGATGGTTCCTGGACCTGGACGTTTACCACAAACGACACGCCCGCGCCCGCGATAGCGGCGGCTGGCACCACATGAACATGGCCGGCGAACCGCTGTACGCGGCGCGGTTCGCGGACGTGGAACCCTTCTACAACGGCCAGGCGCGCGTGGAGGGATTCGATGGCTCGCTGTCGGTTATAAACGAGATAGGCCGAACGCTGCTTTCTCTCAGGGGGCCAACGCAATCGCCGTTGGAAGGGCTGTCGGGCGACATGGTGGGGTTGTGGCGAACGAAGACCATACACGCCGCCGTGAAACTTGGCGTGTTCGAGGAACTGCCTGCGTCCGCCGAGCGAGTCGGTCGGCGATGCGGGCTGCACGGCGCGAACGGCGCAAGGCTGTTGCGCGCGCTCGCCGAACTGGGACTGGTGCGGCGGGACGGGCGGGGCGTGTACCATCCCACCGAACGCGGCGAACTGCTCACGCGCGACCACCCGCTCTCGCTGGCGGACGCGGCCGGACACTGGGGAGAAGAGGCGTACGGCGCGTGGACGGTCCTGGAAAGGTCGTTGCGAACGGGGGTCGCCGGTTTCGAGGAGTTGCACCGCTGTCCCTTCTTCGAATGGGTGGTGAACTTTCCCAACAACCTGCGGGCCTACCAAACGGCGATGGCTTCATACGCGCGACACGACTACGCCGGCCTTGCCGACGTGGTGGACTTCAGCGGCCACGCTCACCTGCTGGACGCCGGCGGCGGCACGGGGGAGCTTGCGTTCGCGCTGCTGCGTTCGTACCCGGGCTTGTCGGCAACGGTCATGGATATGCCGGAGGTTGTCGAATTGGCCGCCGCGCCCGACGAACTCAAGGCCCGTTGTAGTTTCGTCGTGGGCGACCTGTTCAGACCATGGCCCGTGTCGTCGGACGCCGTAGTTCTCGCCAGGGTGCTCCACGACTGGCCGGACAACGACGCGCTGCGGATACTGCGACGGGCGCGGCAGGCGATGCCCAGGGGCGGCGCGCTGTACGTGGTGGAGATGGCGCTGGACGAGGATTCCGGCGCGGGCGGCCTGCTGGACCTGCACATGCTGGTGATGACGGGCGGATCGGAGCGTACCGAGCGGCAGTTCGGCGCGTTGCTGGCGCAAGCGGGATTTGAGATGTTGGACGTGACTGGAACGGAGTCTGTAAGCTCGGTCATCCGCGCGAGAGCGGTGTGAGCGGCAGGAGCCGTTTGCATCTTCTTACAGGAATAGTCTATACTAATAAATGACCTTAGGCAGCCACGAGGTCTTTCACCAAGACTTGCGACTGGCAGCCCCCAGATTATAGGTCTTGGGTGAAACCATGCTAGAGGAGCGCGTCCATCCCGTAATTCAGAAGGCTTCGACAGTCAACTACCATCTACTGCAAGCCTGCAACATGAGTTGCGGGTTTTGTTTTGCCACATTCCTGGACATACCCAGCAGTCGGCTGAGGCCGGAAGAGTCTCTCGAACTCGTAACCAGTCTCTACCTAGCAGGGTTCCGCAAGATCAACTTCGCCGGCGGCGAGCCAACCCTTCTGCCCAATCTCCCCGACCTGATACGTCAGGCTAAGTCCCACGGCCTCATCACGTCCCTCGTAACTAACGGCTCACGCATAGATGAGGAGTATCTGGATGAGCTGGTGGGCTATATCGACATCATCGCATTGAGCATCGACAGCGCGGATTCGGACACACTGCACACAATCGGGCGGGTCGAAAAAGGCAAGGCCAAGTCTCCCATTGATGCCACACACTACCTCGCGTTGGCTAAGATGATCCGCGAACGCTACATCTTCCTGAAGGTGAACACGGTGGTCAACCGCGCTAACCACGCGGAGGACTTTCGGTCGTTCATCATTGCTATGAAACCTCAGCGCTGGAAGATCTTCCAGGTGCTTCCGGTGGACGGCCAGAACGACGCTCACATCGACCAGTTCACCATCTCTGACGAGCAGTTCGCGCGGTACGTGAAACGCAACCGCAGCGTTGAGCAAAGAGGGATAACGGTCATCCCTGAGAGCAACGACTTGATTACGGGCAGCTACATCATGGTCGATCCGCTTGGGCGGTTCTACGATGATACAAAGGGGCGTCATACCTACAGTAGGCCGATTCTGGAGGTCGGCGTGGCGAACGCACTCAAAGACGTCGTGGTCTATGCCGACCGTTTCGAGCAGCGCGGGGGAAACTACGAGGTCGTGTTATGAGCTACCCTTGCAGCATATCGTGGCTCGCGTCGCAACTGCGTGCCCTCCCCGCCCAAGCGGACGCCGCGCTCATCCTGCGCCACGCGGAGCGCGCGGCCATCCCGCCCGGCACGTTCGGGCAGGATGTGCCGCTCACCGCGCGGGGAATCGCCGACGCCGAGCGGCTGGGCGCGACGCTGGCCGCCATACGGCCAAGCGTGACTGCCACCGCAAGCCCTGTGCCGCGTTGCGCGGACACGGCGCGGGCGATACTGCGCGGCGCGGGCCGCATCGAAGAAGAGGTGGCGCTGGACTGGCGGCTCGGCGAACCGGGGCCGTTCGTGGTGGACGAGCAACTCGCAGGCGCGCTGTTCCTGGAAGTCGGCATCCTGGAGATCGCGCGGCGGCAGCTATCCGACGCCGAGCCGCCAGTAGGAATGAGAACGACTTCCGACGGCGTGGCCCTGCTGCTTGAACTCGCGGCCAGTCCTCTGCGCTCGGACGGACGTTTGCGCCTCTACGTCACCCACGACGGCATATTGGCAGTGCTGGTGGCGTATCTCTATCGCCTGCCCATCGACGCAATTCCCTGGCCCGGCTACCTGGATGGGCTGCTGCTGTGGCAGCGCGCCGGGCGCTTGCGTTTCGCGTGGCGAGGGCTACGGCAGCGTTCGTGCCCACTGCGTGGTTAGCGAGATGACCGGGTGTGCACTGGGTGGAACCTACCAATCTGGAACAAGTTCTTTGGAAAGGGTTCTGTTCTACATTCCAACGAGCGCGGTATGGAGAGACAACATGGGAACATCCGAGTTAGATCTACACGGCCTGACGTGGCAGGATTCTCTCAGCGAATTCATGATCTTGTATGATGACGTAATGTGCAAGACTGAAGATCCGGGAAATACCTTGATTACAGTAATCCACGGCTACGGCTCCACGGGCGAGGGTGGTGTCCTCCGCTCCAGGCTCAGGAACTTCCTCGCAAGGTTCGAAGACTATCTGGAATTCACGCCCGGCGAAGATTTTGATGGAAACCGGGGATGCACGATTGTGCGACCGCTCAAACGCCTTCCTGATTCCCTTGAACTGCTGTCGGAGGACATATGGAACTACTGCCAACCTCCCAAGACACGCAGTAAGATAGCCGGCAGATTTCGGCGGTACGGAGACCCCAAGGTTATTGAGGCCATTAGGTCTTTGGAAAAAAAGGGGCGCCTGAAGAAAGTCTACAAAAGGAGGCACACGATGTATGAAGCACAATAGCCCTGGTAGGGGGTAGAAGCCAGAGCAACCGGTAACTCCACTACTTTTGAACAGAATCTTCCGCTGTGCTGGTGGAGAGGAAAAGCGTGACCAGTTTCACGTGCTAAAACTGGAGACGCGGAGGGAATGAACTAAGGTGCCATAGGAGGCAAACATGAGCCGACGGAGTGACCTCGACAATCACGCGAACCAGCTCAACCCGAACAACGACGCATACTGGGAGTCTCGCGGCTGGGACGAGCGCCCGGATGACTGGGAAGAGAGGGAGGAGGAAGAGAAAGACCAGAGAGACGACAAGCACCAAAACCCGGAGAAGGCGGGAAGGGACGTTAGCTACAGGTAAGAACTCCCCCTACCCGCTCCTGCGCGCCGCCCCCGCACGTGTAGGCGATCAATCGCCGAAACGGATGGCAGGGCGGCGCGCCTACGTTAGCGTTCGCGCCCACTGCGCGGTTAGCGCAACGGCCTCGGCTGGCGACACAGTGGGCGCGTGCCCCAGCACCCGGCGCGCCTTACCCACGTTGAACGCCTCCCGCTGGCCCTCTTCGCCGGGGCGGTAGCCGACGTGCTCTATCGGGACGCCGCCGATGGCGTCCCGGCAGATGCGCGCTATCTCTTCGACGCTCAGTTCCTGCCCCGAACCAACGAAGAACTTCTGCCCGACGACCTTTTCTGCCGGGGCTTCGATGGCGAGTGTCCACGCCCTCACCACGTCGTCGATGTAAGCCAGGTCGCGAGTCTGCGCCCCGCCCTCTACGACGATGGGACGCCCGTGCAGCGCGTTCCACAACCACTTGAATACGAACACTTCACGTCTCATGTTGGGGCCTATGACTACGCCCGTGCTCATGATTATCGACGGCACGCCGTAGGACAGCCGCCACGCGCCCAGCGCCAACTCCGCAGCGGCCTTGGTGAATCCGTAGGGGTTGTGCGGCGTCAACGGGTGGTCTTCGTCGATAGGAAAGTAGAGTGGGCGCCCTATCTCGTTGCCGGATCCGGCGAACATCAGCTTGGTCACGCAGTCCGCCTGGCGCACCGCCTCAAGCAACGCGACCGTGCCTTCCACGTTCTGCATGACGGTGTAGCGGGGAGAATCGAAGGCGAGCGGCGTGTCGGGCTGCGCCGCTAAATGCACCACCACCGAATGGCCGTCTATGTCTGCGGGCTGTATGTCCTGAACGCTCTTCCAGAGATAGCGAAAGCGTGGGTCGGCCTGTTCCTTTCGCAGCAGATGAGCGTGGCTGGGTGCGGTGACGTCCAGGCCGGTGACGCGATAGCCCAACTCCAACAGCGACTTGGTCAGGCTGGAGCCGCCAAAGCCTGCCGCGCCCGTGATGAGGACGCTCTTGTCATGCTCGCGTGTGGTCATAAAGCAAGAGGACGATGGAACAGTCGCTCATCAGCAAGCCGCACGCGCGACCGATAGCCCTACCCGCCCCTGAGCGCGGCCTCGCGGCGGACGCGGCGGATGCCGCCCATGTCCGAGCCTTCGAGGGGCGTGTCGCCTATGACCAGTTCGCGCTCCAGTTCGGCGTAGGTGGCATCGGACACGCCGAGCAGGTCGCGCAGCAACTGGACGTTGTGCTCGCCCAGCCCCGGCGCCGGCTCGTGGCGCGGCTCGCCCTGCTCCGAGAGCTTCCACATGGGGCCGCTCAGCAGGAACGTTCCCACCTCCGGATGCGTCACCTGCTGGAAGTAGTCGCGCGCCTGCAAGTGAGGGTCGTCGTAGGCGTCTGCGCCGCAGTCCACCACTGCCGCGGCGGGAACGCCCGCCTCTTGCAGCAGGCGGGCCGCCTCGTGGCGGTCCAGCCCGCGCGTCCAATCGGCGACGATGGCGTCCAGCTCGTCGTGGTTGGCGAGCCGCACGGCGAGCGTGGCGAAGCGCGCGTCGTCCGCCAGCGCGGGCGCGCCCATGGCGGCGCAGGCCGCGCGCCACTCGCTTTCGGTGCGGACGGCGATGGCGACCCATTTGTCTTTGCCCTCGCACGGATAGACTCCGTGCGGCGCCATGTCGGGGTGGCGGTTGCCGCGCCGCGTCCTGGGGCGGCCCGTCATGCCGTACTCTAGCACCGCCTCGCCCATGTGGGGGATGAACGACTCCGCCTGCGCCATGTCGATGAACTGGCCTTCGCCTGTGCGGTTGCGCCGGTGGAGCGCGGCGCACACCGCGAACGCCGCCGTCGCGCCGCCCACGGCGTCCGGGTGGTGCACCAGCGACAGCGTGGAAAGGTCCAGGTCGGGGTAGCCGCGCTGCGAGGAGTGACCCGACAGCGCGTCGATGGTCATGCCCATGCTGCGGTAACGCTTGTAGGGGCCGGTGTTGCCGAACCCCGGCATCAGCAGCATAACTATGTCCGGCTTGACGGCCCGCAGCGTATCGTAATCGAGGCCGAACTTCTCGGTCATCACGCCGTAGGCGTAGTTGGACACCACCACGTCGCTGATGCTCACAAGCTCTTTGAAGGCGTCGGCCCCCTTCGGGTCGCCCAGGTCGAGCGTCAGGCCCAGCTTGTTGCGGTTGAGGCCGTTGAAGTTGGCGGCGCGATTCCAGGGTCGCTCGCCGGGGTCGCCGTCCGGATAGCCCGCCGAACCCTGCGGCGGACGCACGGGGCCGCGCGCTATGCGCTGGATGGACTCGACCTTGATGACCTCCGCACCCAGGTCGCCCAGCAGCACGCCGCAGAACGGCCCGGCCCAGATTTCGGCGAGCTCCAGCGAGCGCACGCCCGCAAGCGGCAGAGGGGCGGTCGAGTCGATGTTCATGATGCCTGGCTCCGTCATGGCGTTAGATGATCTCGCGGCTGCGCAGCTTTGCTATCTCGGAGGCGTTTAGGCCGAGCAGCCCGCCCAGGATCTCGTCGTTGTGCTGGCCCAGCGTCGGCGCGGGGCGCGGGTCGTTCGTGGGCAGGCCGTCCAGCTTGAAGGGCGCGCCGCTGTAGGTAAGCTCGCCCGCTTGCGGATGGGCTATGCGCTGGAAGTAGTCCCGCGAGGCCAGGTGTCCGTTGGCGATGACCTCACCGGTGGTAAGCACCGGGCCGCCAGGGATCCCCACGCGCTGGGTGGCGGCGAACACCTCCTCGCGCGTGTGGGCGTCCAGCCACGACTGGAACCTGTCCAGCAGCTCGTAGTGGTGGTGCTCGCGCTCGCGCGGCGTCGCCATGCGCGGGTCGTCCAGCAGCTCCGGCGACTCTATCATGCGCGCGAAGTAGGGCCACATCCTGGGCCCCAGCGGCAAGAAGCTGAAGTAGCCGTCCTTGCAGCGGAAGGTGCCGACGGCGAACGTCTCGCGGGCGCCCGCGACCGGCTCGTGAGGCGTGGTGCGGCCATCCGCGTCGCCAGTGTAGGCGAAGGGCGCGCGCCGCCCTATCTGGTGGGGATGGCCCGCGAAACACTCCTGGATGGAAACGTCTATCCAGCGGCCCCTGCCGGTAAGCCCCGCGCCGACGCAAGCGGCCATCGTCGCGGCTGCCGCGGACGTGCCCGCGAAGTACTGGGCGATTTCGCCGCCGTACATGAGCGGCTCGCGGTCTGGCAGCCCCTCGCGGAACATTCCACCGCCCGACGCGAAGACGGTCAGCTCGGTGAACTCGTGTCGGCTGTATGGCCCCGTCTGGCCGAATGGCGTTACCGACGTTAGCACGAGGTCGGGGCGGGCGCGCCGCAGCGTGTCGTAGCCAAGGCCATGCGATTCCATCTGACCGGGCGGGCCGCTCTCGATTACCGCGTCGCTCTTTGAGGCGAGGCGCAGAAACAGGTCTCGGCCCTCGTCGCTTTCCAGGTCGAGCGTGAGTCCCTTCTTGTTGGTGTTCAGATGAAGGAACAGCGCGCTGCCCTCCACGCGAGGGGCGTCCGGGGCGAACGGGCCGCGATGGCGGCTCTCGTCGCCTGTGCGGGGCGGCTCGACCTTGACGACCTCAGCGCCGTACTCGGCGAGCAGCTTGGCGCAGTATGGGCCGGCGACGCCCTGAGAGGCGTCCAGCACTCGCAATCCGTCCAGGGCCAGTATCGGCATAGCGCCACCTAGTCCGCGCGCGCCGCGCGCCCGGCGTCGTCCGAGACGCGCGGCGCGGCGTCAGTGGGGTTGCGCGCCATGATACCACACGCGCGCACTGGCGCGCCTAGTCGTCGAACATCTCGGTCTGGCTGTCGGGCGCGGTGAGCGAGATGTGCGCGAAGTCGGAGTCGGCGGTCGCGCCGTGCCAGTGCTTCTCCCCGGCCGGGATGAGCGCGGTGTCACCCTCGGTGACCTCGACCTCTTCGGACTCGTTGGCCACGATACCCGTGCCGCTGGTGACGTAGAGGATCTGGTCGCTGGTGTGGGTGTGAAACTTGTTGCGAGCGCCGGCCGCGAAGCTGACCAGGTTGAAGCTGAACCATTCGCTGTCGCCGCTTACGATGGACTGTCCGGTCACCTTTCCACCCACGAACAAAGGCGCGTCGGTGCGGTCCTGCTCGGGCCCTGAGCCGTTTCTGATAATCTTCATGCCTGTTTCCTCCTTCATTGATGTTGGGGTTGATTTGATGCGGGGGTCTCACCCCCATCCCCGTATCGAGTACGGGGTAGGGACTAGCGGTAGTGTTGGCGCACGCGCCGTTTGTGACCGGGGTCGTGCGACAGGATGCGGCCCAGATGCACCTGCTCATCGACCGGGACCGATGGCGTGGGCGCGGGGCGAGTCGGCTCACTGCCGATGGCGCTTTCGGCCTCCATCGCGCGCACGTCCGCGGCGGTCATGCCGAGCACGTCCTCCAGCACGTAGCGGTTGTGCTGGCCCAGCAGCGGCGCCGGGTGGCGTGGCACGGCGGGCGCCTCCGCGAACTTCCACGGCCTGCTGGAATATGGCAGAGGCGGCATGTCGGCGTCCGGGTGGTGCTCGTACACCTCGTAGAAGCCTCTCGAAGTGAGGTGCGGGTCGAACAGCAGATCCGCGTTGTTTAGCACGACCCCGGCCGGCACGCCAACGTCCTGGAGTCGGGCGGCCAGCTCGCGGTGCTGCCATACGCGCGTGTAGGCAGAGAGCGCATCGTCCAGAGCGGCCCAGTGCCGCCAGCGAGAAGCGGCGTCCGAGTAGCGTTCGTCGTCGCGCAGCGCGTCGGCCCCGAGCACGCCGCACAGGGCCGCCCACTCCTCGTCCTGAGAGACGGCGATAGCGACCCAGGCGTCGATTCCCTCGCACGGGTAGAGGCCGTGCGGCGCCATGTACGGGTGGCGGTTGCCGATTCGCCGCGTGACTCTGCCGTTTGCGGTGTAGTCCATCAGCGTTTCGGGCGCGGTGGCGCTGGCGGCCTGGGCCTGGGACACGTCCACGAACTGGCCCCTGCCGGTGCGAGCGCGGTGCGCCAGCGCGGCGACTATCGCGAAAACGGTGTGCTCGGCGGCGGTGTAGTCAGTGTAGGGCATTTCGGCAAGCTCCGGCGGACCTCCCTCGTAGCCCGTGGAGTGACACAGCCCGGACGCGGCCTCCGTGGTCGGGCCTATCGCGCCGAACGAGGACCACGGGCCGGTGAAGCCGTAGCCGGTGGACGACACGAAGATGATGTCGGGCCTCAGCGCGCGCAGGTCGCCGTACTCCAGCCCGAAGTTGCGCATGACCCTGGGAGTGAAGTTTTCGATGAACACGTCGCTAGTTGCGATCAGTTCCCGTAGCACGTCCAGCGCGCCGTCTTTCGAGAGGTCGAGCGTCAGGCCGAGCTTGTTGCGGTTCTGCTCGTAGAAGTTCGCGCCCCGGTTCCAGTAGGCGCTGCCCGGGTCGTTGTCGTAGAAGGCGGAGGCGCGGTATCCCTCCAGGCGGGCGTGCGATTCCATCCTGATGACCTGCGCGCCCATGTCGGCCAGCATTTTGACGGCGTGCGGCACCGCGATGAGCTGGCCCATCTCCACGACGCGAACGCCCGCCAGTGGGAGACTCACGGCCTAGATGTCCCCGCTCGCTTTGAGCGCGATGAGGTCGTGCTGAGATAGACCCAACTCGCCGAACACTTCGGAGTTGTGCTGGCCGAGCGTCGGCGCGGGCGACCGCGCCCGCCAGGGCGTGTCGCTCATTTCGAAGGGCGCGCCCGGATAAGCGAAGCTGCCCGCGACCGGGTGATCGACGTCCTGGAAGTAGCTCCTGTGCCTGTACTGCGGGTTGTCGACCAGTTGGGCCGGGTCCTGCACCAGGCCGAAGATATAGCCGCGCCGCTTGTGCGCGGCGTAGAAGAGGTCGGTGGCGTCGTGCCGAGCAATCGCGCTCACAACCTCCTCACGCAGTTGGCGGGCGTTGTCCCGCCGTCCGTCCGCCGTGGAGAAGCGCTCGTCCGCGAGCGCGGGCGCTTCCAGGAACTCCGACAGGTCCGCCCAGTCCACGCCGCCGAACACGATGGGCACCACGTGGCCGTCGCCCGCAGGAACGGGCCCCCGGGGCATCTCGCCGGTGTAGGTCGCGGCCCTGCCCTTTGTGCCGCCCTGGTAGGTGTAAACGGACGCGGTGTCCCGCAGGGCGGTGGTCATCGACTCCTGGATTGAGAGGTCCACGTACTCGCCGCGCCCTGTCATCATCCGATGGAAGACGGCGATGGCGGCGGCCGACGCCGCGTTGGTGCCAGCCTTGAACTGGGCCTGGTTGTAGGCGTGAACGAGCGGCTCTCGGTCCTGGCTGCCGAAAATGTAGGCCATGCCGCCCAGCGCGTACTCGACGATCTCGGTGGCCCTGTGGTCGCGGTAGGGGCCGGACTGGCCGAAGTTGGAGATGGACACCATGACCACGTCCGGGTTGACCCGGCGAATCGAGTCGTAGTCCAGGCCCAGGGACGGCATGACGCGGGGGCTGAAGTTCTCGACCACCACGTCGGCCTCCGCCGCCAGTCTCAACGCGATGTCCCGACCCGTGTTGGACTTGAGGTTAAGGGTGACGCCGCGCTTGCTGGTGTTGAGGTACAGGAACGGCAGGCTCATTTCCAGGCTCGGATCATCATGGACGAACGGCCCCATGCGGCGCGCGGGGTCGCCCCCGCCGGGCCGCTCTATCTTCACGACGTCGGCGCCGAAGTCGGCGAGCAGCTTTGTGCAGTACGGCCCTGCCACGTGGTGGGTAAAGTCCAGCACGCGAACGCCGTCGAGGGCGGCCTGGTTCATGGTGCGGAGTGCTCTCCAGGTTTGGTGTATAATCCGGCCCACGGTCCCGCAATACGGCGGGGTTCCGAAGGGGCCGAGTAGAGTATATCGCCCACTTCGGCAACATCACAAGTTGGCCAGGAGGAATTCGATGAGCGCGAAGGTGGTGCTGCTGTCCCCGACCAACGGGGAGCAGTTGGAGGTGTTTCGCAGGCTGGCGCCGGAGGGCGTCGAAATCGGCTGGGTGGACTCGTCGCTGCCCGTCGAAGAGCAGGCCGAGCAGATGCGGGAGACGGTAGCGGTGATAGCCATTCCGTCGGTGTTTCCGGTGGAGTTGGCGCGTGCGTGCCCGAACCTGCGGCTGGTGCAGACCATCAGCGCGGGCACCAACATGATGGACTTGCAGGCGCTGGGCGAGCTGGGCGTGAAGGTTGCCAACAACGGCGGGGGCAATGCCGTCGCGGTCGCAGAGCACACCATTACGCTGATGGTAAGCGTCTACCGGAAGTTGCAGCTTCAGCTACGCTACGTGAGCGAGCGCAAGTGGGCGGGCGACATCCGCGAGAACTGGTTCGAGGACGCCTACGAATTGACGGGCAAGACCGTGGGCATCATCGGGTTCGGGCGCATCGGGCAGAGCGTGGCGCGTCGGCTGCAGGGCTGGGAGTGCGAGCTGCTGTACAGCGACGTGGTCAACTTTCCGGCGGAGCTGGAGCGGGAGCTGAACGTGCGCCGCGTGGAGAGGGACGAGCTGCTGCGGGAGTCGGACATCGTGACGCTGCACGTGCCGCTGAACAGGCACACGCGGGCCATGCTGAGCGACCGCGAGTTCGACATGATGCGCGAGAACACGGTGCTGATAAACGCCTGCCGGGGGCCGGTCGTGGACGAGGCGGCGCTCATCCGAGCGATGCGACAGGGGAAGATAGCGGGCGCGGGCCTGGACGTGCTGGAGGAGGAGCCGACCAGCCCGGACAATCCGCTGTTGGACATGGACAGGGTGCTGGTCACGCCGCACCTGGCGGGGTTCGGGCAGGAGGCGACGGCCAAGAGCCGTGCGTTCGCGGTGCGGAACACCACCGGCGTGGCCGCGGGCGCGGAGCCGGACTCGGTGGTGCTGCCGGAGTAGGGAGTGCGAGAGGGCTGGCGTCGGCGACGATCGCCGGCCCTCATTAGAACGGCGGGGGCAGCCGGTCTTTGACCTCCCGGGGCAGGTTGGCGTACCACTCTCGCAGGCGTTGCCGCTCTTCCTCCCTGCCGTCTACTCGACCTTTCTCCAAGCCTTCTTCGTGGCCTTCTTCGCCCGGCTCGGCCAGGCGTCTTTCGTTGATTTTACGATTCAGGGCCATGAGAGCCTCCAGAGGAATCAGGTATTCGTGGCGCGCTGCGATGCCGACGTTGCAGCGCGAGTGAGAAGGCTACACCAGGCTAGGGTTTCGTTTCCTCGCCGGGGGGCGGTGGCTGTTGGTCTCTGACCTCTTTGGGCAGATTGACGTACCAGTCTCGCCACTTCTTTTGGTTCTCCTCGCGGCCTTCTTCGCGCGCCTCGGCCAGGCGTCTTTCGTTGATTCTTCGCGCCAACATCGATAATACCTCCCAGGTGCCAACGAGCAGCAGCGTGAATCCGGTGGCGCCAGCGGCGCCGATTATCACCGCCACCACAGTCGCCGGCACGCTATCCGCGCGGTTGACGAATATCTCGTAGTAGCCTACCAGGATGGTGAGTATCCAGGCCGCCACCACCGACGCCACGACGTACTTGACTTCGTAGTCTCTGAACATTCTAGCAAATCAATCTCTGCCCTGTTGCTATTGCGGCCAGGGGAAACAGGGCTTCATCACCCCCATCCTAGCCTTCCCCCATCAAGGGGGAAGGAACATTACTGGTCGTGTTCGATGCCGAGGGAGGCCAGCAGGGCGCGGGGGTTGTCGTCGAGGAGGGCCAGGGCCTCGCGGTCGTCGAGGCCGGCGCCGCGGGCCACGCGGAGCGCGTGGTCGCGCGTCAGCAGGTCGGAAGGCTCGTGGGTGTCGGAGTCGAGCACCATGCCCGCGTTCGCGGCGCGGGCCACACGCGCGACGTGGCCGTTGGTGAGGCTGTGGCCCCTGCGCGACGAGATTTCCAGGTACACGCCGTTGGCGGCGGCTATGGCGGCCTCTTCGGGCGTGATGAGCCCGGGGTGGGCGAGGATGTTGACGTGGCGCGAGCTGACGGCGGCGTGGTTGGTGCCCGGCTCCACCGGCTCGACGATGGTTTCGCCGTGCACGTTCACCACCTTGGCGCCGAGCGCCCTGGACTCCCTGGCCAGCAGGTCGATGTCCTCCTTGGGGGTGTGGGTTATCTCCACGCCGGGCAGCGCGAGGATGTCCCAGCGTTCGGAGGCCATAGCGCAGTCGATGGTCAGGGCCTTCAGCACGTACTCGAGGTTGCCCGCGCCCACATGGTCGGTGATGGCCATTACGCGATAGCCGGCCACCATCGCGCGGCGGATGAGCTCCACGGGGGAGAGCACACCGTCGCTGAGGAAGGTGTGCGTGTGGAAGTCGAACACGGAGGGCTACTCTTCGCGCAGCTTGGCCGCCAGGCGGCGCATGGGACCGGCGGTGTCGCCGATATAGACCTCGGGGAGTTCTTCGCCGTGCGAGACCTTGAGGCAGACGAAGACGGGGCCCTTGGCGCTCATGATGTTGGGCAGCTCGTTGACGAGGTCCTCGAGGTTGTCCAGCTCGAAGCTCTCGCGGAAGCCGGCGTCCCTGGCCATGCCGGCGAGGTTGAACCTGCCCGCGCCGGGCACGGGCTGGCCGCCGGTGGTGTAGTACATGCCGTCTTCGAAGACGAAGTGGACGAGGTTTTCGGGTTCCTGGTCGGCGATGGTTACGAGGGTGCCGAGGTTCATCAGCAGACCGCCGTCGCCGTCCAGCACGACGACACGCTTGTCGGGGCGCGCGAGCGAGAGGCCCAGGGCCACGGAGGACGCCTTGCCCATCGCGCCGAAGATGGGCAGGTCCAGGTCTTTGTTGGAAGAGACGGACTCCCAGTAGCGGTTGGGGGTCATGGTGCTGACCACGATGGCGTCGCCGCGGCCGTCGTTGATGGCCTTGATGGCGTCTAGCGAGTGAATCACGGCGAAAGTTCTCCTGTGCAGGGTGTGGCCGGTTGGCTGGGAGTATTGTATGGCGAAGGCGGGGCCAGTTCAACCGCGCTCGCTGAGAATGCCGACCCGTTCCACGACTTGGACGGGGCCGAGAGTATGGGCTGCGGACAACCCGGGGGAGAGGGTTTCCCCAGGGGCTGTTCCATTCCGTTCCGAACCGTTCTATTTGTTTCGTTTTGGTGGTGGGACAGGCTTGTTGGGGTGGGTTGGTGAAACGACGGTGAGCCGGGTTTGGGCCGGTTTGGGAGGTTGATGGGACGGGTTGTCACGCCGTGCTGGTGGAAGGCGGGGCGCGCGGCGAGGCGGCGGGCGCTGTGGGCGGGTCGGTTGGTTGTTAAGGTTGGCATGTGGGGATGCTAGTACATTTGTGCGCCGGCTGTCAAGATGGGTTTGCGGCGTGTGGAGGCAGAGGCGCGCCCATCTCAGTCAAGAAATCACCGGCGACTTGAGAGTGGCGCCCAGGTTCCTCGCGGCTGCGCTGCGCTCTGAATGGCACGGGAAGTTGAGGACGTAGCGGCGCTAGGACGTACTATCTGCATCTCGTGCAGCCTGCTTGAGTCGCCTTCTAACGTGGTACTTTTCCGGCTCACTCAGGTACCGATTGACTGCATTCAGGCTCATTGATAGAAGCTGCCTATCGTACTCGTTGGGTACCGGTTGAACTGTGTCAAGCCCTGCGATTTCGCGAACTTGATCGGACGAAAGGGACGCGACAAACGCATCCACCACTTCGTCCAAGATGGACTCGGTCCCGCGATCAACACTCGTCGCCTCATCTGATGCTTCCGTCGCATAGCCTGACTCGTAACCAGCCTTCAGAGTTAAGATATCGGTTACGTCGTCGCGGCTCCACTCAGTCCTGGTATCCGCCTCCTGCAAGAGCGACCTAGACTGACTTTCAGTAGCGGCCCCTATTCCAATCAAATGGACTCGCACTCCAAAGCCCTGAGCGATCTGGACGCCAATCCTCACATCTTCATCACCTGACAATAGGATGGCGTCCGAAATTGCATGGTTGCGCGCTAGCTCGACAAGGTCTGTGACAATCAAGGAGTCGACCCCTTTCTGCTGTCCGAAAGGGGTGACGACGCCGAGCCTCAGTTTCACATCATCCATGTATGCAAGCGCCCGCTGGTCATCTGAGGGGCCTGAGGGTAGTACGCCATCATACCAGTAGATACGGAGCAGGGAAGATCCGGCCGCCTTTTCGTTCGCAACCGCAATCAACTTACTTATGGCTGCTGACTGGTTCAATTCGACAGAGGTTCGACGCAGCGCGCTTCCTGCCAGAATCACTGAACACCGAGCATATAGGAAGCCGGCATCGACGAAAACGGCGACTCGCATTATCGGGATACCTCGGGCAAATAATAAGGGGCCATAAGTTGGCCCCAGGGTAGTCCACGCTCCAACTCTATTATATTCTGGGAGTCGCTGGACAATCGTATCCTATAGGACTGTGCTACTTGTTGTCAATTTGTTGCTGACGCAGGAGCCTGTGTCAATTTGCTAGGCGCACCCCGGAATCGTCATTACCGCGAAAGCGGGAATCCACAGGGGCGGGGGGCTTGAAGGAAAGTCACCCAGTAAACTGACACAGGTTCCGGACACAAGTTCGCGTCGCCTGGTTGTGAGAAGTCGACAGGGCGCGCTCAGGTAGTGCAGCCGGCACGACGAGGGGATGACGCTGCACCGGAGGTTGCGCCGGAGTGGGACGCTTACAGCCGCCGATTCGAGACAACCGGCTCGGTGGCGGGCAGGGTGCGGAGCGTGCTCAGGTCGGGCAGGCCGAGGATGCGGGAGAGTCCGTCGTCAAGGGCGCGGCGGGCCGGGCAAGTAGAGAACGCCGAGGACGCGGAGCGCGTCGGGGAAGTCGGACAGCCGCGCGTCTAACTGGGTTTTGAGCAGGGAGCGAGATTCCTCCTACTTGCACTTGAGGATAACGAGAACGCCGCTCCGCAGGTCGGCGCGGACGTCGCGCGCGCCATTGGTGCTCGGCGCGCGCGGGTATACCCCTGTCGCGTAGGAACTGGGCGAGATGGACGTCGGCGGCCTCCTCGCGGGTGTGTTCGGTAGTCATGGGCTTGGTTAGTCTGCCTCACGGACGGACGGGTTGCAAACTCGCCCCCTACAGGCTGGATTGGGAAGGGGCTCCTCACCCCCATCCTAACCTTCCCCCTGCGAGGGGAATTCGGAGGGCCCCTCGTAGCGCATGTTGGGGGGAGGGCGTCGGTGACGCCCAGGGCGGCCAGCGCGCGCTGGGCGACGTTTCGCACGCTGTCGGCCCTTAGCCGGGATGACCCTTAGCGGCCAAATAGACGTTCTTGACTACCATCGCCAACATGATTGCAAAACCGACAAGCACTAATGAGATCACCAGATGTGGAGAAATATCCCTTGTCTTCGCAATGAGGACAATTCCATTCACCAACCCCAAAGTAAACGCTGACAACACGACGATACCGCGGACAATATGCCAGCTTAGGGAGTACCTTGCTTCCTTCGTCCAAGCCCATACTCGGGATGGTAGAATTGGCTCAAAGAAAATCACAAGCGAGACTGTCAAACAAAAGATGGCTGATGCCCAGCTCAGGATCGGCACTGAGATCACAGGGACTATGCAAAAGTACCATTCTATTTCTACACCGTCGCCAGTCCCTCCATGTACAAAGGCAAAAACCATAAGGAACCACAGGGTGCACTCCTCGACTTTCCATTCTGGCCTGGATTTGAACCAATCCTTCAATCTGTGAGCCATCTTTGACCCTATGCTCATCGACCTTCTCCTTTCCGCCAACGAGCACCATAATTGAGGTCGATTTACGATTGACTAGGCGGTCCGCCACCTACACCCAAGCTCGGCATTACCTCACCCCCGTGGCCCCTCGTAGCGCATGGCTGGGGGGAGGGCGTCGGTGGCGCCGAGGGCGGCCAGCACGCGCTGGGCTACGAACTCGACTACGTCGTCGATGGTGCGCTGGCGCAGGTAGAAGGCGGGCTCGGGCGGAAGGATGGTCGCGCCAAGCTGGGCCAACTCGGCGAGATTGCGAAGGTGGATGGCGCTGAGGGGCGACTCGCGGGGCACGATGACGAGCGGGCGGCGCTCCTTGATGCAGACGTCGGCGGCGCGGCGCACCAGGTTGTCGGCGAGGCCGTGCGCGACCGCGGCGGCGGTGGCCATGCTGCACGGCACGATGACCATGCCGAGCGTGGGATAGGTGCCGCTGGCTATGGGCGCGCGCAGGTCGCCCACCTGGTGGAAGGTGAATGGCCCGCTCGCGTCCCAGCGCTCGAGGGCCGCGCCGAACGACTCGTCCATCTCCTCGCGCCATACCATACGCGCAGCGGAGGACGCGGTGGCGACGACGGGTACGCGCATGGCGAGCAGGCGGTCGATTACGGCGTCGGCGAGCGCGGAGCCGCTGGCGCCGGTGATGCCGACGACGACGGGTTTTTCTGTGGGTGGGTTTGGCATCACCCTCATCCTAACCTTCCCCCTGCGAGGGCTGACAGGGGTATGTTTTGAGAATAACAGCGTTGCGCTGGCGACGTCACCCCCATCCTAACCTTCCCCCATCAAGGGGGAAGGGACTTTTCGGAAGGCTTACGCCTCAAACATACCCCTATCAGCCCGTCAAGGGGGAAGGGACTCAGTGGTGTCTATTGTAGCAGAAGGGCTATGAGCGTCCCGGTGAAGACGGATGTGGAGACGTAGGCGTTGATGCGGAAGAAGGCCATGCCGAACCGGGAGAGGTCGTCGGGGGAGACGAGGGTGTGCTTGTACACGAGCAGCGCGGCGGCGATGATGCAGCCGGCGAAGTAGGGCCAGCCGAGGCCGAACCAGAAGCCGAGCGAGACTACGCACGCCACGGCGACCACGTCCAGGGCGCGCGCCAGGCGGAACGCATTGACCACGCCGAACCGTCGCGCCACCGAGTGGAGGTCGGCCTCTTCGTAGAAGTCGCGGTCCTGGGTGTGGTAGAGGATGTCGAAGCTGCCGGCCCAGGTGGCGACGGCCACAGAAAGGACGAACGGCTGCCAGCCGTAGCTGCCGGTGACGCCGATCCAGGCGGCGGAGGGCGCGATCGCGAGCGCCCAGCCGAGCAACAGGTTTGCTGCCCAGGTGAATCGCTTGGTGTAGGGGTAGAAGACGAGGTAGCCGACGGCGACGGGCGCGAGGGCGAGCGCGAGCGCGTTTAGCTGCCACGCGGCGAAGAAGAAGACGAACAGGGAGACCACTATGAGCGCGCCGAGGTCGGCGACGCGCAACCGGCCGCTGGGCAGGTGGCGTCCGGCGTTGCGTGGGTTGCTGGCGTCGATGTGGCGGTCGATGACGCGGTTGGCGGCCATGCCGACGGTGCGCGCGCTGACCATGGCGACGGTTATCCAGATGAACTGGTGCCAGGTGGGGAGTCCGCGGGCGGCGAGCAACATTCCGGTGTAGGCGAACGGAAGGGCGTAGAGGCTCTCCTGGAAGTTGATTGCGCCCAGCATGAGGGGGAGCTTGCGGAGTGGGGTTGTGAGGGTGGTCATGGCGAGACGTGGCCTTTCACCCTCACCCCAACCCTCTCCCTCAAGGGAGAGGGGGACAGTATGGCGGCCCCGCGCCTGGGTTCCCGCTTTCGCGGGAATGACGGTGAGTGAAATGGCGGGGGTGACGGTGGGTGAAGTGGCGTAGAAGAGGGAAGCTGGCTGGCACGGGCACTAGATTCCTCGGCTTCGCTGCGCTCCGCTCGGAATGGCAGACGAAGGGATCGCTCGGAATGGCACGTGGTGTGGCGCGGGAATGGCGTTTGCTGGGTCGTCAAAGTCCGTATTCCTTCTATGTCCGGCGTTGTTGTGGGGCGAGAATAAGGGGGTCTGGTTGGCACGGGCACTAGATTCCTCGGCTTCGCTGCGCTCCGCTCGGAATGGCATGTGGCGTGGCGGGGAATGGCGTTTGGTGGGTGGTCAAAGGCCGTACTCCGCCCAGCGGGTGGTGACTAGGCGCTTGATGTCTTCGCTCATCACGATGTCGGGGGGCCACTCGCGGGCGAAGCCGTCTATCGGGCCCTTGGCGGTGGCGTCGATACCGACCTTGCCGCCGTAGCGGGCCACGGCGGATGCGTGGTCCAGGTCGTCGGTCGGGCCTTCGGACAAGGTGATGTCGCGCCCGGGGTCGATGTTGGCGCCCACGCGCCAGGCGACCTCAGAGAGATTCTGCACGTCCACATGGTCGTCCACCACGATGATGGCCTTCACCAGCATGAGCAGGCCGACGCCCCAGAGCGCGTGCATCACCTTCTGGGGGTGTCCGCGGTAGCGTTTCCGCATGGACACTATCATGAAGTTCTTGAAGATGCCTTCGGCGGGCATGTTCATGTCCACCACCTCGGGCACGGCCATCTGGAGGGCGGGTAGCATGAGTCGCTCGCTGGCCTTGCCCATGAAGAAGTCCTCGGTGGGCGGGCGTCCCACCATCGTGGTGGGGTAGATGGGGTCGCGCCGGTGGGTGATGGCGGTCACGCGCATGAAGGGGTAGTCCTCGGCGGGCGAGTAGTAGCCGGTGTGGTCGCCGAACGGCCCCTCCGGGCGCATCTCGCCGGGCGTGACGTAGCCTTCGATCACGTACTCGGCGTGGGCGGGCACCTCGAGGTCCACGGTCTTGCACTTGACCACCTGGACGGCCTCGCCGCGAATGACGCCCGCTATGGCGAGCTCGTCCAGGTCGGGCGGCAGCGGCATCGAGCCGGACCAGATGGTCGCCGGGTCGCCGCCGAGGGCCACGGCGACCTCCAGGCGCTCGTGGCCGCCGCGCACGCCCGCGTCGTGATGGGCCGCGCCCACCTTGTGGGTCTGCCAGTGCAGGCCGGCGGTGCGCCCGTCGTATATCTGCATCCGGTAGGTGCCGACGTTGCGGCGTCCGCTTTCGGGGTCGCGGGTGATGACGAGCGGCAGGGTGATGAAGCGTCCGGCGTCCTCCGGCCAGCACTGGAGCGCGGGCATCACGTTCAGGTCCACGTCGCCGCCGGTGAGCACGACCTCCTGGCAGAGGGCGCGGCGCACCCGCTTGGGCCGCGCACGCGCCACGCCGAGCACGTCGCCGAGCGCGCCCAGCCGCGCGCCGATGCCGGAGGGCGGGCCCTGCGTGAGCGACAGCAGGCGGCGCACGCGGGCCACCAGATCGTCGATATGCTCGACGCCGAGCGCCCAGGCGGTGCGCTGGTGGGTGCCGAACATGTTGATGAGCAGGGGGGCGTCGTAGCCCTTCACGTTCTCGAACAGCAGGGCGGGGCCGCCGGACTTGATGACGCGGTCGGTTATCTCGGTGATTTCGAGGTCGCGGTTTACGGGGACGCTCACGCGGCGCAGGTCGCCCCGGGATTCGAGGAAGGCGGCGAACTCTCGGATGTCCCTGAAGCGCACCGGGCTACCGCCGGGCCTCGAGCGCGCCGCGCAACTCGGTGGAGGACACGTCCTGGCGAAAGGCCGATTCGGGGATGGCCTCGAACAGGTCCGCGAAGCCGCGGGGCACGGATACGTCGTCCAGGGTGCGGAACGCGCCGTCGTGCTCGCGGCCCGCAACGAGGAATCGGCAGCCGCGCGCGCGGACGTGCTCGAGCGCGGAGACGAGGCGGGCGTCGCTGCCGTCGTAGTAGCGGGCGTCGACCAGCCGGGTGGCGGTGTCCCAGCCGATGACGAACGCGCAGCCGGGGAACAGGTCCGCCTTGCGGTAGAAGACGGGCGTCCTGGTCACGGCGACGGCTTCCGTATCGTCGAACTGCGCCAGCCTGCGCCGGATTTCGGACTCCGCGAGCGGGGGCTTGTCAACGTTGGTGATGGACAGCTCGAACGTCACCGGCTCGCCGAGGATGCGGGCGACGGCGGCGGCGAGGCTGCGGTGGCCGCGGTGGAGCGGGTTGAACGAGCCGGGCAGCACGCCTCCGCGCACGAGGGCGTCGGCCTCGGCGCTGCCAGAGGAGACGAGCGCGTGGTCCACGTGGCCGGCGGCGAGCGCCTGCACGGGGTCGGGGTAGGCGGCGCGCTCGACGTCCACGCGCTCGCGGTCGTCCAGGCCGAGGGGGAGGTCGGTTGGGACGACCGCGGCCTCGGCGAAGGCGTTTAGCGTGAGGCGACTGGCGACGGCGTCCTCGCCCGTGCGGTCGCGCAGGCCCTTGACGAAGGTCAGGCTGAACACGGCGGAGGCGGCGCCCGTCCAGTAGGCGACGTGGCAGCGGTGCTCGCCGCGCTTGGGGCGGTCGGTGGCGATGGTGGCGGTGCAGGCGACGCCGGCGACGGGAGTGTTGGCCTCGCGCAGGCGGAGGGCGCGACGGTAGGCGGCGCGGGCCATGTCTAGGGCGGTCTGACGGGAAACGGCCTGGTCGGGTTCGTAGCCCACGAGTTCGGCGAGCGCGGGGGCGGAGTACGGGACGCTCAGCTCGAGCACGCTGCGGGACGCGCCGGCCACGCTCAGCAGCCACGCGATGGCCTGTGTGCCGGCGCCGGCGACGGCGAACACGGCGGCGCAGGGCGCGGCGTGGAGGTTGGCGACGAGGGCCAGTTCGTCGTTCGTGTTGGCGGTATTTCGTGTCATAACAGAGCCTTGGGTGCTGTCAACTATACGTCGGCGGCGGTGGTGGGCGCAATGCGGTGTGGGTGGCAAGAGAAGCCGCCTTTGATTCCTCGGCTCCGCTCCGCTCGGAATGGCAGGCACGGGAGGGGAAATGGGCTTTGGTGTCGCGCCGCATTTTCCCTATGGCAAAATTGTTCCGAAATAGGTATCATTTTGCGTGTGACTTTGGCCGCGCGGCGCAGGACGTGGCCGCGCGGCGAGCGGGACTGTGCAAGGCGCCGGGCGCACACGGAGGAGAGCGGACATTGGACCAGTGCAAGATCGCGGTCGTCGGCGCGACGGGCGCCGTCGGCAGCGTGTTTCTCGACATCCTGGAGCAGAGGGACTTTCCGACCAGCGAGGTGCGCCTGTGCGCGTCCAGCCGGTCGGTGGGCAAGCGGCTCAAGGTGAAGGGGCAGGAGGTCGAGGTCGAGCTTGTGACGCCGGAGCTGCTGAGCGAGGTGGACATCGTGTTCATCTCCGCGAGCGGTGACGTCAGCCGGGAGGTCGCGCCGCTGGCGGTGCGGCAGGGTGCGGTGGTGATCGACGACAGCTCTGCCTTCCGCATGGACCCGGGCGTGCCTCTGGTCGTGCCGGAGGTGAACGCGGACGACCTGGACGACCACCGGGGAATCATCGCGATACCCAACTGCTCGACGACGCCGCTGGTGATGGCGCTCAAGCCGCTGAACGACGTCAATCCGGTGCGGCGCGTGATCGCGGACACGTACCAGTCGGTGTCGGGCACGGGCGCCGCCGCGGTCGAGGAGCTGCGGACGCAGACGGCGAGCGTGCTGGACGGCGACGGCGCGGAGCCGAGCGTGTATCCGCACCGGATCGCGTTCAACGCCCTGCCCCACATCGAGCCGTTCAAGGACAGCGGCTACACCAACGAAGAGCTGAAGATGCTGAACGAGACGCGCAAGATACTGCACGAGCCGGACCTGGCGGTCTCGGCGACGTGCGTGAGGGTTCCGGTGATGGTGGGACACAGCGAGGCTGTGCACATAGAGTTCGAGGAGCCGATGGGCGCTGGCGAGGTGAGGGAAATCCTGTCCGGATTTCCCGGTATCAAGGTGGTGGACGATCCGCTGCGGAACGTGTATCCGATGCCGATAGACGCCGAGGGAGTGGACGAGGTGCTGGTGGGCCGCATCCGGCAGGACGTGTCCCATCCGAACGGGGTGGCCATGTGGCTGGCGTCGGACAATCTGAGAAAGGGCGCGGCCCTGAACGCGCTGCAGATAGCTGAGGAAGTAATGGCGAAGGGGCTGCTGCTCGAGCCAGGAAGGAAGGTCTAGCGATGGGTGAAATCGGGAGACTGATAACAGCGATGATCACGCCGTTCGACGAGGAGGGCGGGGTCAACTACGAGGAGGCGCGAAAGCTGGCGCTGGCGCTGGTCGAGTCCGGCAGCGACGGGCTGGTCGTGACCGGCACGACGGGCGAGTCGCCGACGCTGTCGGCGGACGAGAAGCTGCGGCTGTACTCGGAGATCAAGCAGGCCGTGGGCGACCGCGCCGCGGTGATAGCCGGCACGACCGACAACGACACGGCGAAGAGCATCGAGCTGAGCAAGGAGGCGGAGCGCGCGGGCGCGGACGCCATCCTGCTGACGGTGCCCGCCTACAACAAGCCGACGCAGGAGGGGCTGTACCAGCACTTCAAGTCCATCGCGGACAGCGTCCACCTGCCGGGCATCCTGTACAACGTGACCAGCCGCACCAGTCTGAACATGTCCAACGAGACGACGGTGCGGCTGAGCCGGATCGACAACATCGTGGGCATCAAGGAGGCCGGGAGCGACCTGGACCAGATAACGCGGATCATCCGCGACACCGACGACGACTTCCGCGTGTGGAGCGGCAACGACAACGAGACGTTCTACATCATGGGTCTGGGCGGCTACGGCATCGTGAGCGTGGCGTCGCACCTGGTGGGGCGGCAGATCAAGGCGATGATGGGGATGATCCTGGAGGGCGAGATCGAGAACGCGGCGGCGGAGCATCGCCGACTGCTGGAGCTGTTCAAGATACTGTTCCTGGTGTCGAACCCCATCCCGGTCAAGCACTGCGTGCGCAAGGCGGGCTACGACGTGGGCGAGCCGCGGCTGCCGCTGTGCGGCCCCGACGAGGCGACCGCCGCCGCCATCGACGCGGTGGTGTCCAACTACACGATAGACCTGCCGGCGCCGGGGTAGAGGCGCAGGGTGGTCTGAGCAAAGGGGAGGCCCGCCGTGCGGCGGGCCTCTTGGTGTCAGAAGGCGAATATGAGGGAGCGAACCGGCGCGTGGGTGTACCTTTCTCGCTGAGTGCGCCAACCTCTGTGCTAGAATACCGCCAACACAATTCGGAGTTTGCAATGGGACGCACTACCGTAGAAGCGTTAGCGATCGGTCCGAACGGGGCGCGGCGGTACGATTTTCTCGTCGACATCGGTTCTACCTATGTGGGCCTGCCGGATGAGGAGATAGCCGCGCTGGGCCTGCCAGTCGTACCTGGCGGCAGGCACAAAGTCATCACCGCAATGGGTGTTACCGAGCGGGAATGCTATGGCGTGGGAATGCAGATCGGAAAAGACTCTGCACCGGCGATAGTCATAATTTGCCCGGTACCCGTCATCGGGTACGAAGTGTTGGAAAATCTCAAGATGAAGGTGAACCCGGTTACGCAGAGCCTGGAAAAGGCGGCAGAGGGCGAGCACATGCCACCGTACATGCTGTGAATCCACTCGGCGAGAGTAGGCCAGATTCGCACACTTACGGATGGCAAGCGAAACACAAGTGGAAGAAAGCGGATAGGCGACCCGCGCCGCGTGGCTTAAGGAACAACCGGAAAGGCGGGGTACGACGCGGGGGAGCCGCGGAGGCCGCTGTACTCGCGCTACTGTGCCGGTTCCGGAATGTCGAACTCATCTTCAAGCAGGGTTTCTATCCACAGACGTTTAGCGTCCTCGATGTTTTCCAGCGCCTCGTCCGGGGTTGCGCCGTCCGACATGCACCCCGGCAGCTCCGGTATCTCGGCAAGCCAGAACACGTCGCCGCCTTCGTCCTGTCGCACAAGCTGAACCGGATAATGAAGGCCCATGTAGTGTTCCACGTTCCCCATTCGTGGCCCTTCGTGTCCTTCGTGGATAATCTCACCCCTACCCCCGCAGGAGGCGCTTGACGAGGACGGTTTCGTCGCGGTGGGGGCCGGTGGAGATGACGTCGACGGGGCAGCCGATGAGCTCTTCGAGGCGCTGGACGTAGGAACGGGCCTGCTTGGGCAGGTCTTCGAGCGTGGTGGCGCTCGCGGTGGGGCTGTCCCAGCCGGGGTGCTCCTCGAATATGGGCTTGCAACGCTCCAGCGCGGCGACGCCGCCGGGGAATTCCTTCGTAATCTCGCCGTCCAGTTCGTAGGCGGTGCACACCTTCACGGAGTCGAAGCCGTCCAGCACGTCCAGCCGGGTGACGATGGCGGACGTGTAGCCGTTCACCTGCGAGCTGTAGCGCGCGGCAACGGCGTCGAACCAGCCGACGCGGCGAGGACGCCCTGTGGTGACGCCGAACTCCTGGGCGAGCTCGCGGATGTGCGCGCCTGTGTCGTCGTTCAGCTCGGTGGGGAACGGGCCGGTGCCGACACGGGTGGAGTATGCCTTGAACACGCCCATCACGGTTGAGATGTGGCCGGGGTGGACGCCCAACCCGACGGACACGCCGCCGATGGTGGGGTTGGAGGACGTGACGAACGGATACGTGCCGTGGTCGAGGTCGAGCAGCGCGCCCTGTGCGCCCTCCAGCAGCACGTTCTTGCCGGCCGACAGCGCGTCGTTCACGATGCGCTCCACGGGGCCGATAAGCGGCGAGAGCCGTTCGGACCACTGGCGGCACTTATCGTACACCTCTTCCAGGTCGACGGGGTCGCCGCCATAGACTTTCGTGATGACGGCGTTGGTGTACTCGAGGATGCTCTCCAGGCGCGGGTAGAGCGCCTCGATGTCCAGCAGGTCGGCGGCGCGGAGGCCGGTGCGGGCGGCCTTGTCGGCGTAGGTGGGGCCGATGCCCTTGCCGGTGGTGCCGATGGCGGACTTGCCTCGCGCCTTCTCGGAGAGGGCGTCCAGCGCCACGTGATAGGGCATGATGAGGTGGGCGCGCTCGCTCACCATCAGGCGGTCGGAGATGTCCATACCCTGGTGCTTCAGGCCGTCCAGCTCGTCCAGAAGCACGTCGGGGTCCACGACCACGCCGTTGCCGATAACGTTCATCGTGTGCGGCCAGAATATGCCGCACGGAACGATGTGGAAGCTGAACTTGCCCTTGCCGTTGACGACGGTGTGGCCGGCGTTGTTGCCGCCGGAGAAACGCGCCACTATGTCGGCGTCGCGGGAGAGCACGTCGATAATCTTGCCCTTCCCTTCGTCGCCCCACTGGGCGCCCAAAACTGCGTAGGCCGGCATCACCACTCCTTTTCCGGAAGTCGGCCGCGTTCGGAAGAGGCCCGCCGCGCGAGACGCGCGCGGCCTGTTCCCCGCGAGCCGATACAGGGGATCGCTAAGAGATTAGCCTACGAATTATATCAGAACGGCGGCATTGTGGGGAATGTCGGGTTTGGCGCGCGGACAAGCCCGCCCATCGCTAGGGAGACCAGATTGGCTCGAAGTCCAATCCCGAATTGTTGGTAAGTCTCATCTGGTCGGAGCCATCCGCGTTCATCACGTATATGTTCCTTATCTGGTAATCGTCATCGGGCGCTGGGTCGTCGCGGTTCGAGTGGAACACGATACGCTGTTCGTCGGGCGACCAGTACGGCCAGAAGTCCCTCCAGGCATTGTGGGTGATGCGAGTCAACCCGGAACCGTCCGTGTTCACCACGTATATCTGCGGGTTCCCGTCGCGGGTGGAGTGGAGCAAGATGCGGCGTCCGTCCGCCGACCACCTGGGCCACCAGTCGTTCCCCTGGCTGCCCATAAGCAGAGCCTTGCCCGAACCGTCCGCGTTCATAACGTAAATGTCTTGGAACCCACCGCGTTCCGACGTGAACAGGACGCGGCTTCCGTCCGGCGACCAGCTCGACGCCCAGTCATTCGCCGGGTGGTCGGTCAGGCGTGCCTGGCCCGAACCGTCGGCGTTCATCACGTAAACGTCCTGGTTGCCGTCGCGAGTCCCGCTGTACAGGACACGCAGCCCATCCCGCGACCACATCGGCCAGCAGTCGTCACTTGAGTCGTCGTTGGTGAGCCGGGTCTTGCCCGAACCGTCCGCGTTCATCACGTACAAAGCGTCGCTCCGGCCGCTTTCCGAGTGGAACATGATGCGCTGTCCGTCCGGCGACCAGGTCGGGCTGTAGTCGTCCTCCGGGCTGTTGGTGAGGTTGGTCTGGCCGGAGCCGTCCTCGTTCATAACGTAAATCTCGTGGTTGCCGTCTCGGTTGGAGGAGAACGCGATTCGACGCTGGCCTATGGCCAAGCTCACCGGCTGCGAGAAGGCGGTGTCTCCGGGGTACAGGGAGTTGTCGAACTCGACCGGAATCCGCAGCAGCGGCTCAGACACGCCGGATACAGTCAGCTTGAAGAGAGGGCCGGAGTCGCCGAACCGGATTGGCGTGGTGTTAGACGCCTCGAACCAGCCTCCCGCATCCGGGCCGGAGAGCGTCCAGCCATCCAGCAACCCGCCGTCCCGCGCGGACACCAGCCCGACGGAGAGCGGCTTGTCCGTGTTCGGCCTGAACCGAATCCGGTCGATGTCGCCGGGCACGTGCAATGCGCGCATGAACGCGGTCGCTCGGCGGGCGTTCTTGTCCGGGGACGATGGATCGAACTGAATCACGCCCACGTTGCCGGTATCGACAGAGCCGGCGACGGAGTACGGGGCCGTCTCGAACCGCCCTACAGCGCCTCGAAGCGCCACCCTCACGGCCGACTGGCGATTGCCGGGCCGTCCCTGGGTCACGTATCTCACCCTGTAGTGGCCGCGCAAGTCATTGGCTATCGCCGCCAAACGTTCCTTGAGTTCTGCGGCCTGCCTCGCATGGTAGTAGGCGCCGCCTGACTCGGCGGCGGCGTTCCTCAGCGCATCTTCCCAGGGCCCTTCTCCCACACCCAGCGCGTACAACCGGACGTCGCGGCTCTTTGCGTATCTCATCGCCCGTTCGCCGTCGCCAGGGTTGCCGGAGTCGCTCACCGCCGACAACAGGATGAGCGTCTTGACCACACCCGGCCGCGAGGAGAAGAGATTCGCTCCGGCGGTGACAGCGTCCCACACGTGCGAGGGGCCGCGCACGAAGCCGGACTGCGCGAACTCCCGCACGCTGGCGACCACGTCGTCGCGGTCGGTGGTCAGGTGGGAGAGAACGCTTGAAGCGACGTTTCCGCCGCGGAATCCGACCACGCCCACTCTGTGGGTCGCCGGCAGAGAGGTGACAACGCTCTCGATAGCGCCCAACATGGCGTCGGGCGAAGTAGCCCACTCCATGCCGTCCGAGAAGTCGAGGGCGAAGACCACCTCGCGCCGCAGGCTCTCCGCCGTATGAACAGCGTAACCGCGCCGGGAGTAGTCTATCTCCTCCCATTGTCCGCCGTCGGCGCGTTCGTAAACGCTGGCGGCCTGCCGCAACTCTTCGGCGTCCAGCACGATGGGGTTGCCGTCCTGGTCACGTAGCGAGAACAGCATTTGCACCTGGCCGGATGCGCTGGCGATTCCGGCAGCGCCCGCGAAATCGATTCGCGTCAGGGGGACCTGGGTAGGCGTGGGCGTATCGGTGGGCGTGGGCGTATCGGTGGGCGCAGCGGTGGGTGTAGGAAGTGGCGTGGGTGTATCGGTGGGCGTAGCGGTGGGTATCGCGATGGGCGTGGGCGAGTACGTGGCTGTGGGCGTAGGGAGCGGCGTGGGCGTGTCAGCGGGCGCAGCGGTGGGCGTCGGGAGCGGCGTAGGTGAATGTGCGGCGGTAGGTGCCGGGAGCGGCGTGGGCGTGGCGGTGGGCGTCGGGATGGGCGCGGGCGAGCGCGTGGCGGTGGGCGCCGGGAGCGGCGTGTTGGTCGGCATTGCGGTGGGGGCGGCCGCCAACACCGCATCCGCTGTTGGCGGCGGCGCGGGCTGCGGACTTGGCGTGGGCGCGGTCTCTTCACCACAGCCCAGCGCCAAAGCCAGCGACACGGCGATTCCCAGAAGGGCCATCCAAGTACGCATAACGCGACAATACTTACCACAACAAGCGGGTGGGTACAATGAGCGGCGCCGAGTGGTAGCCGGTCAGCCTACGAAGGCGTCCAGTACGCGCTTATTGGCGGACACGACCTGCCGAGTCCGGGTTATCAGCCCCATCTGGATAAGCGCGTTCAGGTCGCGAGTGATGGTCTTGTCCGTCTTGGTTGCGTAGGCCGCCGCCAGTCTTGGCGTGAGCAGGCGGAGTTGGGAAACTAGGGAGTGCTATGGAAGTATGGATTCCCTACTCATCTTCGTCAAGAACCTGGATGACTACGTCACCAGTAGCAACGTAGCTGTCCACTTCTTCCAAGTCTTCGGCAGCAGGTTCGATTGCTTCATTGACCCTGAGAGTTTCGTATTGGGTCTCCCACTTTGGTGGTTGAAATAGGCTGCTCATCAGGATGCCTGACCCACCCACGTTCACTCGTGTTGTGCGGAAGGTTCGGGCCACGGATAGCTTCCCATATACCCGAGCGACTTTCACTCTCGCTTTTGCCAATTCAACAGAACCCAGTTCTTCACCAGTATCAGGGTCTGTTATCCCTAGCCCCTTCATAGACAGGATATCAAACAGCATTCCGCGTTCGACTCCGTGTTCTTGACCAACATTCAGAGCGACTTCTCGGGCGTTGAGTATTCTAGCAATCTTCCCACGTATGGGTTTAGTTTGGGTTGCCATTTTCCTCAGACTTCCGTCCTTCAGTCCACTGTCCGATGACTTCCTCTACGTCTTCAGGTACGACGTCACGCCAATCCTCAACAGCAGAGCCGCAGATGGGCATCTGCTCATGGATAATCGACTGGATTGTGTCCAAACGATGGTCTTCACCCTGTTCCTTGAAGTCTTCAATCCTGCTGGACAACCTGTACAGACTGTCCCGAAGGGCCAAGATAGTGCGGAGCGCCGAGCGTGCATGAGGTCGAACTACGTCGCGGGCCGCTTCCGCAGCAGAGCTTCTTCCCAACCAGAACGAACCGGACAATCCGGCTCCAAGCGTCAACAATTGGAGCAGCACCACCTCCAGTGACGTTAGGGGCCTCAACGAGGCTATTACAATCATGACAGTCGCAAAGACAATTGACAGAACAACTAGAGCGATGTCCCAACGCAACCACTTTGACTTCATTTCAGAGCTTGACTTGCAATGAGAAGATGTGAGGCCCTCACGAGTCTTTACTCCAACGGAACTATCCGACAGTCGCAGGTTTGAGACGGACACAATCCTCTGCGCTCACCTCCATTCTAAACTACACTCGTATTGCCAACAAGGATGCCCCTGTTTGTTAAGGTGATAGTTTCATGAGTCGCAATGCACTCCCCCAGTACGCGGTGAAATAGGGTAGAATCGTCGTTGGGTGGCACGCCGCGAGTGCGCTGCCCGGGAGGACTTGTGATGAACACCGACCTAGAAGACACCGAATCCCAGTACACCGAGCCGACCGACCCAATCTGGCCCAACACCAGCGCGCAGCCGCGCAGCTTCTTTCGGACGCCGCTTTGCGACGACCTGGACACGCTGGACGCGGAAGTAGCCTTCCTGGGCGTACCGTTCGACCAGGGCACCTTCGGAAGGCCGGGCGCGCGCTTCGGCCCGGACGCCGTGCGCGACTGGCCGCGCGTGTACAGCTACATGGACCCTAAGGCCCGGCAGCAAAACGCCGAAGGCTACTTCGACATCGACTACAACGACGAACGGCTGCGCGGTGTGACCATGGCCGACTGCGGCAACGTGACCGTCGTACCCTCAGACGTCATACGCAACTTCCGCAAGCTCACCGAGGCCACCGAGAAGATAGTCGAGCGCGGAGCGTTTCCCGTCATCGTGGGCGGCGACCACGCCATCACCTTCCCCGTCGTGCGCGGGCTTGGCAAGTTCGGGCCGCTAAACGTCGTCCACTTCGACGCCCACATGGACTACTCCCACGAGACCCAGGGCGTCCTCTACACGCACGGCAGCCCCATACGCCGTTGTCGAGAACTGGACTTCGTGGGCCACATAACCTCCGTCGGCATACGCTCAGCGCGCCGCAAGCCCTACGAAGAATCCCAGCGGGACGGCAGCCTCATCATCTCCACGCGGCGGTTCAAGGAGCTTGGGCCGCAGGGAGTGGTGGACCTCATCCCAAGCGGCGAGAACCTGTACGTCACCTTCGACATAGACGTGATGGACCCGAGCCAGGCGCCGGGTACGGGCACGCCGGAGGTTGGCGGGCTGTTCTACGAAGAGGCGCGCGACTGCCTGGAGGCGCTGGTGAGGCGCGACAACCTGGTTGCGTTTGACGTTGTGGAGGTCGCGCCACCCTACGATTCGTCCGAAATCACAAGCCAGCTGGCCGCGCGGCTCATCATAGACGTGCTGGCGGCCAGGTTCCCGTCCAAGCCCACCGACAACCAGTAGGAGACTACTCACCAATGAGAACGCTGTTCACCAACGCCACGCTCCTGGACGCCACCGGCGAACCGCCCAGGCCGGGCATGGCCGCGCTGGTCGCCGAGGGCCGCATCGCCTGGATCGGGCCGTCAGCCGAGGCGCAGCCGCCGGAGGGCGCGCGCGTGATAGACCTGGCCGGCAAGACGCTCATGCCCGGCCTCATCGACGTGCACATGCACATCACCCAGGGCCCCGAGCCCAACCCGATAGCCGAGTTCACCGAGACGGTGCCGTTCATGGCGCTGCGGGGCGCTGCGCAGGCGGGCATACTGCTCGACTCCGGCTACACCACCATGCGCAACCTCGGCGCGTTCGGCTATTCCGACGTCGCCATCCGCGAGGCGGTCAACAAGGGCCTGGCGCGAGGGCCGCGTATGCTGGTGTCGGGCGAGATGATAATAACCGAAGGCTCCGGCGAGCGCGGGTTCCTGCGCCCGGAGGTGCACATACCGGAGACGGGTATGTTCGTGGGCGTGGAGGAGGCACGGCGGGCGGTGCGGCGGCAGGTGTACAACGGCGCGGACGTAATCAAGCTGATAGCGAGCGGGCGCGTCGGCTCCAACGCCTACTCCATGCCCTGGGACACGGAGATGACCCAGGACGAGATGACGGCGGTGTGCGACGAGGCGCACCGCTGGGGCAAGCGCGTTGCGGCGCACGCCTACTCCGCGGAGAGCGTGGCCATGTGCGCCATCGCGGGCGTGGACAGCGTAGAGCACGGCGCGCTCATCGACGAGCCGACCATCGCGCTTATGGCCGAGCGCGGCACCTCGCTTGTGCCCACGATGACGGCCTTCCACTCCTACCTCGGCCCGGACGCCGCGGACCGCTACCCGGCCTACCGCCTGGCGCGCGGGCAGCCCATGGCTCAGCGCCAGCGCGACAACTTCCAGACGTGCATGGACTACGGACTGAACATCGCCGCCGGCTCTGACGGGCCGAGGCCGGGCCGGCCGGTGGGCACGTCTGCGCTGGAGATGTGGCTGATGGTCGACGCGGGGATGCCGCCGATGCAGGCCATCCAGGCGGGTACCCGCAACGGCGCGAAGGTGCTGGGCCTGGAGGACGACGTGGGCACCGTGGAGCAGGGCAAGATCGCCGACCTGATAGTCGTGGACGGAGACCCGGTCGCGGACATCTCGATTCTCCAGGACATCGAGCGCATCTCGCTGGTGATGAAACAGGGCGAGATCGCCCGTGAGTGAGGGCCGACGAATGCGATTTGGGCAGTTCCTGTTTCCGGTCAGCCACGTCCCGGACAACGACGGCGCAGTAATCGACAACGCCCTGGCCGAGGTCGAGCTCGCCGAGCGGCTCGGATTCGACGCGGTGTGGCTCACCGAGCACCACTTCGACGGCGCGTCCGCCTACGCGGACCCGCTGGTGTTCGGCGCGGCAATCGCCGCCAGGACGGAGCGCATCCGCATCGGCTTCGCGGTGGTGGAGATGGCGTTCCACCACCCGGTACGGCTCGCGGCGCAGACCGCGCTGTTGGACAACCTGAGCCACGGCAGGCTGATAGTGGGTACGGGCCGCGGCTCGGCCTTCAACCACTACGAGTACCTGGGTTTCGGGCTGACGATGGAGGAGGGCGTGGAGCGGCTGCCGGAGGCGGAGGAGCTGCTGGTGCGCTCGTGGACGGAAGACGACCTGCACTTCGAGGGGCGGTACTGGGACGTGAAGTTTCCGCAGCTTCGCCCGCGGCCCGTGCAGAAGCCGCACCCGCCGCTGGTGCGCGCCTGCATCAGCGAGGCGTCCACGATGGCGATGGCGCGCATCGGGCGTCCCATCCTGATGGGCGTGCAGTCCATGGACACGACCAGGCTGCGGCTGGAGCAGTACCGCGAGACGATGTTGGGCGCGGGCCACGGCGAGGAGGCGACGGAGCGGGCGCTGGACCAGTGCTGGGTGGCGCGCAACCTGATGCTCGCCGAGAGCTACGACGAGGCGGTGGAAGTGGCCGCCTACGGGTTCGACCGCGAGCGCAAGCACTTCCGCGAGGCGCGGGAGATCTACAACCCCGGTGGGTTCCCAAAGCCGCCGCCGGGAACGCCGCCCGCGCCGGGAGAGGACCTGCGCCAGTCGTTCATCGTCGGCACGCCCGACCAGGCGGCCGAGCGCATAGCCGAGTTGCGGGACATCGGTGTGCGCAACCTGATGCTCAAGCTCAACACCGGCGAAATGCCGCCCGAAAAGGTCCGCGCGTCGATGAGGCTATTCGGCGAAAAGGTACTGCCGCTGTTCGGGTAGGAGGAGACTTACAACATGAGCAAACGAGTGCAGGTAACGCTACACGAAGAAGACTACGAGCTGCTCCAGCGCATCGCCCGCGGGCGGGGCACAACCGCAGCCGGGTGGGCACGGCAGGTGATACGCGACGCGCTTGAAGCAGACACAAAGAAAGTCGAGGCCAAACTCCGGGCTGTTGAAAGAGCGTATTCCCACCGGCACCCATCAGGAGACATAGAGGACATACTACGGCAGATCGAAGAGGGCCGGAATTTAGTGTGATCTTCGTAGACTCGAATGTGCCGATGTACTTGGTGGGTGTGGAGCACCCCAACAAGGAACGCGCACGCGCCATCGTGTCGGGGCTGTTGGACCAAAGAATGCGCCTCTTCACGAGTGTTGAAGTCTATCAAGAGCTTCTCCACAGATATGCTTCCATCAGACGCTGGACTGCCTTGGATGATGCAATTGGCAGCCTCAATGAAATCGTGGACGAAGTGCTGCCATTCGATTTGGACGATGTCCTCGCCGCCAGGGCCTTGGTTGAGGCTATCCCAAGGCTCTCCGCTCGCGACGCGCTTCACGTGGCCGTTATGCGGAGCGCGGGAACAAATCGCATCTTCAGCTTCGATAGCGGCTTCGACGCCTGCCCCGGCATCGAACGGCTGGGTAGGTGATGGGGATAGTCGGCACGCCCGACCAGGCGGCTGAGCGCATAGCCGAGCTTCGGGACATCGGCGTGCGCAACCTGATGCTCAAGCTCAACACCGGCGAAATGCCGCCCGAAAAGGTCCGCGTGTCGATGAAGCTGTTCGGCGAGAAGGCGCTGCCGCTGTTTGGGTAGGAGGAGACTTACAACATGAGCAAACGAGTGCAGGTAACACTAGACGAAGAAGATTACAGGCTGCTCCAGCGATTCGCTTGCGGCCAAGGCACGACAGTAGCAGGGTGGGCACGGCAGGCGATACACGACGCGCTGGAAACCAAGTCCAAGACGGTTGAGGCTAAGCTCCAGGCAATCGCCGAGGCGAGCCGACACCAGCACCCCACCGCAGACATTGAAGTCTTGCTAGCTGAGATCGAGGCAGGCCGAAGCCTGCCGTGGACGCCAGATCCCCCGTAACAGCCCGGTTCCTGGTAGGCGCGCCCCTTTCCCTACCCCAGCACCGCCTCCGCGATGCGCTCCACGTCGGCGAGCGACTCGGCCTCGGGCGCGGTCTCCAGGCGGATGGTCACGCGGTCGGCGCCGGCCTCCTCGAAGCGCCTGAGCAGGTCCCGGTCGGGCTGCTGGCCGAACACCGTTATCTGGATCGACGCCGGGTCGCGTCCGGCGGCGGTCGCCAACTCGTCCAGCGTCGCCCTGCCCTTCGCCACGTCCTCCGGCGTCACGCGGTTGGGCAGCCAGCCGTCGCCGTACTCCACCACGCGGCGGAACACGTTGCGGGCCATGCCGCCCAGCAGCACCGGCGGGTGCGGGCGCTGCGCCGGTCGCGGGAACGAATAGACCGGCGGGAAGTCGTAGTACTTGCCGTGGTGCTCGCTCTCGACCTTCGTCCATAGCTCCTTCATGGCGAGCACGGACTCGCGCGCCTGCGTCCAGCGGTGGTCGAAGTCGCCGCCCAGTATCTCGCTCTCCTCGCGGTTCCAGCCGGCGCCGATGCCGAAGATGAACCGCCCGCCGGAGTACATGTCCAGCGTGGCGACCTCCTTGGCGAGCAGAATCGGGTGGCGCTCCGGCACCAGCACGATGCCCGTGGCGAGCTTGAGCGTGGTGGTGACGCCGGACGCCCGCGCCAGCGCGACGAACGGGTCCACGATGTCGGCATAGACTTTGGGGATGACCCCGTCCGGCGAGCCGGGCCAGGGCGACGCCGTGTTCACCGGGATGATGGGGTGCTCGGGCACCCACAGCGAGTCGAACCCGAGCTCCTCGATTCTTCGCGCGACGGTGGCGACGTCCACCGAGTAGTCCGTCAGAAAAGTGGAAATGCCGATGTCCATTATCAACTCCCTTGCAGTAGATTGGCGGCGGCTTCTCCCCCGCCCTCTCGGATTGACAATCCTCCGCACAAAGATACACTCAAACGCGACTGCCCGCCAATGGCCCATAGGAGGATTCGAGAGTTGGAAGTGGTTCCAGGCGTTCACGCGGTGCCCGGCGTCCGGTGGTCCCAGTCGTACCTGTTAGTGGAGCGCGAGCGGCTGGCGCTGATAGACGCCGGCCCGCCGATGAGCGCGCGCCGCGTGTTCAGCTACGTCGAGTCGATAGGCCGCCGGCCCGAGGAGATCGAGCTGGTGCTGATGACGCACGGCCACCCGGACCACGTCGGCGGCGCCCGCGCCATCGTGAAGCGCACCGGGGCGTCGGTGCGTGCCCACACGAGCGACACCCACCGCAAGTGGCGCGGCGACCGGCGCTACCTGGGCGGCGCGGGCGGCGTCCTGGCGAGAGTGCCTATTGTGCGGACTACCGAGGCCCACGCCCCCGTCGAGCACGGGCAGGTCGCCGACCTGCTGGGCGGCCTTCGCGCGCTGCACACGCCCGGTCACACGCCGGGCAGCGTGTGCTACCTGCTGGAGCGCGAGGGGCTGCTGTTTTCGGGGGACACGCTGTTCAGCGACGGCGCGCGCGTGAGCCGCTCGGTGCCGTTTCCGGGCTACAACCGGGAGGACTACGTCGCGTCGCTACGGTCGCTCGCCGAGATGGACTTCGGCATCCTGTGCGGCGGCCACGGCGAGCCGCTGCTGCGGGGGGCGTCGCGCAGGCTGCGCGAGCTGCTGGACGTGAGGCCGGACCCGCCGACGTGGGGCGGCTTTTTCGGCAGCATCCCGCGTCGAATGCGAGTGCGGCGGCCCTTCACGGGGGAGTTTTAGCAGCTATCCAGGTTTCGCGATAGCAGGAAGTCCCTTCCCCCTTGATGGGAGAAGGTTAGGATGGGGGTGAAGCCCTCTTCCACACTCGCATCTTCTACTCTGAGCAATCACGGGCGGGTTGTTCCGCTTGCGGGTAAGCACGCCGTTCGCTAAAATTAGAGCAGTTTCCGGCAACGTAGCTCAGAGGCAGAGCGGGCGCTTCATAAGCGCTAGGTCGGAGGTTCGAGCCCTCCCGTTGCCACCAGCCCATCGCCACGCGCAGGTTGCGGCGAACATGCCGGCGCACAGGGGCGGTTAGCTCAGTGGTTAGAGCGCTTGCTTCACACGCAAGAGGCCGGAGGTTCGACCCCTCCACCGCCCACCAGTGGCGTTGGCCTCAAGTCTCCCGCGACTTTGGCCAGGGAAGCCCCGTACAGGAATATCAGGCTGGCGATGTAGCCCCACATCATCAGGACAATCACCGACGCGGCCGGCCCGTAGACGGCGTTGCGCTGGCTGGAAAAGACCGTAAACCAGAAGAACAGATGCTTCCCGGCCTCGAACATGACGATTGCCACCATTGCCCCGAAGGTGCAATCTCTCCATTCGACGTGGGCGTTGGGCAGGCGGTGGTACACGACCGAAAACACCGCCGCTGTGAGCACCACCGGAACCAGAGTTGACGACACTCCCAGCACGACCAGAGTGGCCGTGGACATCCAGCCGGTGGACTCGACGATCCCCTCGCCGAAGCTCAAGAGGATCTGCAACAGTGCGGTGTGTCCGAGAGAGAGCAGAAACAGAATCGCCAAGGGCACCGCGACGGCCGCTTGTGTGACTGTTACCTGCAAGGCTCCTCTCGCTTCGATTCCAAACACCCTGTTCACCGACCTGTTCGCGGCCATGAAGAGGCCGTTTGCCCCTATCACCATGCCAACCAGCGCAACGATGCCGAAGGCCAGCGATCCGCTCAGCAGATTGTGCACTGCCTCTCGTATCAGTTCCTCCGATGCGGGGAAGTAGTAAACGAGAACGGCGGTGAGGTTCTCGCCTACTGTCTCCGGGCCGCCGAAGAGACCGACGGCCATGATTGCCAGCGCGATAAGTGGAAGAAACGAAAGTATGGTGAAGAAGGCGAGAGAAGCGGCGAGATCGATCCCGCCCGCGCGAAGGAGGAGTCGCGCCGCTCTGACCAATGCCACGCCGCGCCACGCCGCCCTCCCCCTGGGCAATTCGCTCGACAGTCTCGCGGAGATTTCGGAGAGTCGTTCCTCCATGTCCGGCGACAGGGCGACACGATGTTCGAGGACTCTGCGTACAACCGAACGCCTTACATTGTCTCCGTGCGACCGGCTGACCTGGTAGGCGGCCTCCACGACTCCGGTCGCGGCCGCGACGACCACTTCTTCGGCATGTTCGTCAACTCCCGCGACCTCCTGGAGGGCGGCGTCGACCGCACCCTCGGCCACGTCCGAGACTTCGGTCAGGTCCTGATCGGCGACGGCCTCATGGGCCACCAGCGTGTACGCGGCCTCTCGCGCGGCGGCGGCCACGTCGCCGCCTATGGCCGACACGCCCGACACGACGCCGCCGACGGTGGCAGTGGCGGCGTCACGCAGGTTTCCGCCCGCCTCGACGACGGCCTCGACGGCGCCTTCAACGGCAGCGGACGCGGCCTGGCTGCTGTCGATCCCAACGGATACCGCTCCGACAATCGCCCCCTCGACAGCATCACGGCCGACCTCGCCGATCTCGCCGGAAGTCTCGCGGGAGCCCCGAATCGCGCCGACCACGACCTCCCTGACGGCGGGGGTCGTGACCGTCACCACCTGGCCGGTGCCCTCCACCACACCGATGACGGTATCTTTGACGAACGCGCCGGCCTCGCCACCCACTTCGCCAACGGCCCTGACCGCGCCCTCGACGGCCTCCCGCGCGAGGTTGCCCGCGCCACGACCGACAAGGCGCGTGCCCTTGACGGCCCCGAGCGCGGCGGAGCGCACGGCGTCTCCCGTGACTCCGTGCCTGCCCCTCTTTTCCGGGTCGAGGACCTTCTTGATTTCCTGGGCCACCCGTTCAGCGGGGGCGCTGGGTCGGTTCATCCGGTTCTCGCTGAGTCAGCGCTTCGTGCGATCCCAGGAAGTGGCTGGGCCGCGAACTACAGTATCAGTTGCAAAAAAGGCTCCGCCCCGCGGGGTGGAGCCTTTGGCGGCTTTGGACCGGAGGACACGGACGAACGGGTCGAGTTCCCGAACGTCCAAGCGCCGCGTCCGGCGTTACTCCTTCTTCTCTTCGCGCTTGGTATCCGAGGTTGCGGACTCTATCACTCAACCCTCTTTCTTTAGCTCTATTTTGGAATGAGGATTGTCTCAATGCTAGCACACGCTCACAGCCATTGCATAAATGCGCATGACGGCGAACGTATGTGGGTAGCGGGTTTTCGTTCGGTCGTGCGTGAACTTGGCGCGACGAGTGGAATGACAGAGGATTGGCCCACGTGCTGCCTGCCGGCGGGGTCCTTGACTAGAGCATACATGGTAGAATTGCCGCACATCGCAAGGAGCGGCGTCGCATGGACAGCCCCGAAAATCCCTACAAGGTGCGGCTGGACGTATCCAACTTCGGCCCAATCGAGGAGGCCAGCGTCGAGTTGCGCCCGCTTACCGTGTTCATCGGGCCAAGCAACACGGGCAAGACGTACCTCGCGACGCTGACGTATGCGTTGCATCGATTTCTTGGTGGGACTCCTTCGCTTTCGGGAGTCGCAATACCTGCGGATCTGTATTCTAACCTACTCAGGTTGCCTTTTGGTGACCCTTTTGGCGAGGAAGAGTATTCTGTACGTGAAATCGACCTGATGACGAATTGGGTCAAGAACGTCAGAGCCACTCCAGGTTCCTTACGCGCCACACAAGCCCTTCCTGAAGAAGTTGCCGCCATCGTTCGCCGCCAGTTGCGGCCCCATAGCGATTGGGATGAACTGTTCCCTGGGGAGTTGGTCAGGTGTTTTGGCGTCGGTAGTGTCAATCGGCTAATCAGTTACGGTGCCGATTGCGGTGCCCAGATAACAATCACGTGTGTTGAAAACGATCAGGCAAACACCAATGGCGCGCTGAAGTTTGAATTTGGCATTGATCCAACAAAGTCCAAGTCGGTATGTGCCATTTACGCTCCCCTCCGTTTGAGGATCGCCAACGAATTCGTTGATGCACAGGCAAAGCGATTCGGACTGTTGCGCCATCTCGTGTTGCAGGACGACGAGGTAGGGATTCGCCCAAGCCTCCTTACTGCCATCAATGAAGAAATTGCGGCTCGTGTCGCGGCCACAATGGTCAGTCCACTCAGTGAGTCTGCACACTTTCTTCCGACAGACAGGACGGGAACAATGTACAGCCACCGCGCAATGGTCTCGTCCCTTGTCGCTTCAGCATCTATGGTGGGACTGCGGGACGAAACGACTCTGCCAAAATTGCCAGGGGTTCTGTCGGACTTTCTGCTTCAGCTACTGTCGATTGGCAATGGTCCCTCTCAACAGGGCGGCAATCTCTCCGGAGACTTCGGTGCGAACATCGAGAAGCACGTCCTTGCGGGTCAGATCCATGTGGACAAGACAAACCCGATTTATCCAGACTACTTTTACGTACCAAGAGGTTGGAAAACCGAACTCCCCCTGATGAACGCGTCGTCCATGGTCTCGGAACTCACGCCGGTCGTCCTGTTCTTGCGCCACGTTTTGAAACCGGGCGAAGTGCTAATCATTGAGGAACCGGAGGCACATCTTCATCCGGCCATGCAGGTCGAACTCATGCGGCAGTTGGCGGCAGTGGTCAATGCGGGCGTGCGAATCATGATTACGACGCACAGCGAGTGGATTTTGGACGAACTGGCCAACCTGGTGCGCCTGTCGGAACTGCCCCCGGAGAAACGCACTCCGCGACTCAAAAACGAACCCGCGCTCGACCCGCGCGACGTGGGGGTATGGCTGTTCGAGCGGGGCGAAGGCGACGAAGGTTCGCACGTTAAAGAACTGCCACTCGACCTTAACCAGGGTGGGTTCGCAACCGGCTACGAAGACACCGCACGGCTCACGTACAACCAGTGGGCAGCAATCCACAACCTGCTGCAAGAATGACGTCTCATTCGGCATTGCTGAACCAAATCCTGGCGAACGTGCATCCCGATTGCATCAGCGAGGTTTGCGAAGACGCTGGCTGTAGCCTTTCCCTACGCGGCCTTGACCTGTCGGAGTACGCTCTTGTCGCTCTGGACTGCCGCCACTTGCCGTTGTCGCGGACCCAGGCCAGGTGCGACTTCCTCTTCTTCGGACGCATTCCTGGCTCTGAACGCTTTTGGGTGAGTCCCATAGAGCTGACCGTAGGCCATCGCAAGACCTGGATTGAAATACAGAATCAACTCACTGCCGGTAGCGAACTCGCGGAAAGACTGATTCCGGAAGACCGCGAGATCAGGTTCGCCCCGATAGCGGCCGGCCCGTTCAAGAGTTATAAGCAAGACAGAATTCGCCGATTGACGATTCCGTTCCGCGAGAGTACGTACTTTCCCGCAACTGTCGATTGTGAATCCGCACTTCTTGCGGCGTTGCAGGTTGCGCCTGGAGGCTGAACGGGGAGCGGCGGGTCCGCCAAGGGGAGTTTAAGGCGACTGTGGCCCTGAAGAAGCTCTGGCAGGAGCGGCAGGACTCGAACCCGCGACCCTCGGTTTTGGAGACCGATGCTCTACCAAACTGAGCTACGCTCCTGCGCACTGGCCATTGTAGCACACGGCGCTGGAGGCGGGCTAACGTCATACCGCTCGGCCCGCACCCCGTCAAAAGCGTCACTCTCCCGCTCCGTCCGTTCCCGTCTGCGTCCCACCCATCCCCACACACAGCCCGTCTTCACTCCACGCCTGCGCTATTTCTACCCACGAATCCGCCCCGATTCCGCAATTTCGCCAACGCTCTTGAAATATACGCACATCCGTGCTATCCTCGCTTACGCGAGGGACCGACCCCGCAGCCGGGAAACCCTATCCCCAAACGGGGTAAGCCCCAGGCATCCGTAGGGGCGTCCCTTGTGGGCACCCTGCGGCAGTGAAGACACGGCTAGTCGACCCTGTCCTCCTCTGTCACGCAGTGCCACATCTGTGTGACGCCAGGCAACACCGGGCATTACAGATTGGAGCAGAACCGCCGACGCCGCCAGCTACGGATTGCGCAGAACGGTGCAGAAATGCGCAGATTTCGCGCTCTCGCGGCGAGTTGACGGCGTCGCGGACGCCTGATGAACCGGCACAGCCACGCGCGGCGCGCCACACTAGCCACGCGCGCGGTGGGCTTGCTACAATACGGGCCGTTCACCCGAACTTGCATTTCAGGGGGCCGCTTTGGGCAAACAGTACGGCAGCAAGCTGATGAGCGTGTCGGAGGCCGTGAGCCGCTTCGTTTCGGACGGCGCGACCATCGGCATGGGCGGCCAGAGCATCGGCCGGTGCAGCATGGCCATCGCCCACGAGATAGTGCGGCAGGGCAAGCGCGACCTCACGCTGGTGGGCTGCAACCTGTCGCTGTCCATGGACATCATGGTGGGCGCCGGACTGGTGAAGCGCACCGAGAACGGCACCGGCAGCCTGGAGCGGTTCGGCACCGCGTTCCGGTGGCGCTACGCCATCGAGCAGGGCCAGATCGAGGTGGACGACTACAGCCACCTGGGAATGGCGTCCCGCTTCCTGGCTGGCTCGCTGGGTCTGCCCTTCATGCCGTCCAAGAGCCTGCTGGGCACGGACATCCTGAACAAGAAGAGCTTCGACAACGGCAAGCCGTTCGAGATGATCGACAACCCGTGGAATCCGGGAGAGCCGGTGGTGCTACTGCCCGCGCTGACGCCGGACGTGTCCATCATCCACGCGCAGAAGGCCGACGAGTTCGGGAACGTGGTCATCGAGGGTTTCACCACGCAGGAGCCGGAGATGACCAAGGCATCGAAGGCGGTGATAGTGTCCTGCGAGGAGCTTATCAGCACCGACGAGATCCGCCGTAACCCGGACCGCACCACCGTCCCGTACATCTTCGTGGACGCGGTGGTGGAGCAGCCCTGGGGCGCCTACCCCACCTCGACCTACCGCTACTACGAGCACGACGAGGACCACCTGCGGATGTACCAGGCGGCGGCCAGGGCCGGCGGCGAGGCTTACCAGGAATACCTGCGCAAGTACATCTACGACTGCGAGACGTTCGACGACCACCTGGAGCTGGTGGGCGTAACGAAGCTCAACGAGCTACGGAGAATAATGGCCGGGCTGGTGTGAGGCGGCCTTCCAAACTGTCCCTTCCCCCTTGATGGGGGAAGGTTAGGATGGGGGTGAGAAGGGCTGGGCAACACCTCGTCCCCCAAAGTCTCAACCGCTCAATTCAACCGGAGGATACCTGTCAACATGGCCAACGATTACGCGCTCGACGAGTTGATGGTGGTTGAGGCGGCGCGTCACATCGACGACGGCGACATCGTGCTGGTGGGCACGGGCCTGCCGTTCGCGGCGAGCCTGTTCGCGCAGAAGAGCGGCGCGCCCCACATGTGCTATGTCGTGGAGACGGGGCCGATTTCGCCTGAGGTTATCCCCACCCCCATTTCGGTGTCCGACGCCAGGGTGATGTACCGCGCGGCCCGGCTCGGCTCGCTGGTGGAGTCGCTGGGCGGCGTGCTTCAGCGCGGCATGGCGGACGTGGCGTTTCTGGGCGGCGCGCAGATCGACCAGTTCGCCAACGTCAACTCGACCGTCATCGGGGACTACGACAGCCCCAAGGTGCGCTTCCCGGGCAGCGGCGGAGCGAACGACTTGGCGTCCCACGCGCGGAAGATACTGATAATCACGCGGCACGAGAAGCGGCGCTTTCCTGCGCACTGCGACTACATCACCAGTCCGGGCTACATCGACGGGCCGGACGGGCGCGCGAAGGCGGGCCTGCCCTCGGCGTACCCCGACATCTTCGTGTTCACCGACCTCGCGGTGCTCGCCATCGACAAGTCAACCGGTCGCCTGCGGGTAGAGAAGCTGATGCCGGGGGTGAGCATCGAGCAGGTGCAGGAAAGCACCGGGTTCGAGCTTTTGCCCGCGCCGGAGGTTATCGGCGTCGACCCGCCCACGCCGGAGGACCTTCGCCTGCTGCGCGAAGAGGTCGACCCGAACGGCGTCTATCTGAGCGGCAGCGAGTAGGTGCGCCGCCTGTTTCACCCTCACCTCAATCCTCTCCCATCAAGGGAGAGGAGGCAGATGTAACCCCCTGGATTCCGGCTCGGGGGCCGGAATGACGGTTTAAGCAAAGGAGAAACGCCATGCCATCGCCGATGACGCCAAAAGAGCTTGTGTACGAGATGGTGTCCGTTTCGCAGCCGTCCGTTTCGCCCGACGGCTCGGAGTTGGTGTTCGTGCGCGCCGACATGCAGGGGCCGGGCAAGTCGGGCCGGTCGCGCATAATGCGGACCGCGCTGCCGGACGGCGTGCCGTCGCAGTTCACCAGCGGACCCAAGGACAGCGCGCCCTCGTTTTCGCCCGACGGCAAGCGGGTCGCGTTCCTCAGGCCGGACGACAGGGGCACGATGCAGCTCTGGACCATCGGCACCGGCGGCGGCGAGGCGCGCAAGCTAACCGACTCGCCCAAGGCCGTCGAGTCGTTCGCCTGGTCTCCCGGCTCGGACAACTTGGTCTTTGTCTCGGACGTGGACCCGGACGCGCCTCCCGCGGACGCGGACCCCGACGAGCCGCGCGTGCGAATCGCCAGGCGCATACGCTACCGGTTCGACGGCGTGGGCTGGCGCGGCGACGCCTTCCGCCAGCTCTTCATCGTCGACGCCTACGGCGGCCCGACGCACCAGCTCACAACCGGCGAGGGTGAGGACGGCGCGCCCGCCTGGTCGCCGGACGGTGAGAGCATCGCCTTCGTATCCGACCGGCGTGCGGACCGCGACATCACAGGCTTCACCGAAACCTACGTGATTGGCAGGGGCGGCGGCACTCCCGACCTGCTTTCCGAGGGCCTGCCCTACTCCCACAACGCCACCTGGTCGCCGGACGGCGAGATGCTGGCCGTCGTAGGCTCGCCCGACAGGGAGATCTCCGACGGACGCGAGAGCGCCATCTTCATTCTGGAGCCGGGCAGCGCGCCCATGCGTGTCACGGAGGACGCGCTGACGGTCACGACCGGCGCGCAGATGCGCTGGACGGAAGACGGCAGGTTGCTGTTCATCGCTTCCACGCGGGGCGAGTCGCACCTGTACGAGCTGGACCTGGACAGCGGCGGGCTGCGGAGGATCGGCGACGGCGGCGCACAGCACAACGACGTCGCGTTCGACGCCGCGGGACGCCGCGCGGTCATCCACTCCGTGCCGCCGCACAGCGCGGGCGACCTGTACTTCGTGGACTTGACCGACGGCACGCACCGGCAGCTCACCAACTGCAACGGCGGATTCTTCCGCCAGCACCCGGTGGGGGCGCTGGAGAAGTTTTCCGTTGAGCGCGGCGGCGTGGAGATAGAGTCACGGGTCTGGTTCCCGTCCGATTTCGACGCCTCCGGCAGCTACCCGCTCGTTGTGGACATTCACGGCGGGCCGCATGGCGCGTTCTATGACGCCTTCGAGCCTCGTCAGCAGGCGCTGGCATCCGCGGGCTACATCGTGCTGTGCGTCAACCCGCGTGGTTCGTCGTCATACGGGCCGGAGTTCCTCAAGGCGGTGCTGCGAGACTGGGGCGGCGAGGATTACCTGGACATCATGGCGGCGGTGGACGAGCTGGCGGCGCGGCCCTACGTTGACGATTCGCGGATGGGCGTGCACGGCTACAGCTACGGCGGCTTCATGAGCAGCTGGATAGTGGGACACACCACCCGCTTCGCCGCCGCGGTGGTGGGCGCGCCCTGCATAAACCTGTCCAGCATGTACGGCACATCGGACATCGGCATACGCTTCGGCGAGATGCAGTGGGGCGGCCTGCGCAAAGACGCGCTCGACAAGTTCCTGGAGCACTCCCCGCTCACCTACGCGCCCAACGTGGAGACGCCGGTGCTTCTGCTGCACGGCGAGGACGATTTCCGGTGCCCCATGGAGCAGAGCGAGCAGTACTTCGTCTCGCTCAAGCGGCTGGGCAAAGAGGTCGAGTTGGTGCGCTTCCCCGGCTGCTCGCACGGCTTCATGCGCACCGGCCACCCCAAGATGCGCGAGGAGTACCTCGCCCGCATGATGGCCTGGTTCGACGAGCGAATCGGCCCCGAGGCGAACGGGGCGTAGTCCCCTACCCGGCTGCGTCCGCCCATGCGTCTGCTAACCGGCTCGAAACTCCGAGCGCTCTACGGCAATGTCGAGGTATTCTCCGGCGTGGACGTGGAGGTGGACGACGGAGCGCGCATAGGCATAGTCGGCCCCAACGGCGGCGGCAAGACCACGCTGCTGCGTCTGCTCGTCGGCGACACGGAGCCGAATCAAGGCAGCGTATCGCGCGCGACCAACCTGCGGGTCGGCTACGTGCCGCAGCTTCCCGCTACCCCCGGCGGCGGCACCCTCGAGGATGAGGTGCTGGAGGCGTTCCGCGAGGTGCGCCGCGTCGAGGCGGAGCTGGAGGACAGCGCGCTCGCCATCCAGCGCGCGCAACCCAGCGAGCGCCGGGGCGCGGAGCGGCGGTACTCGTCGCTGCTGCACGACTTCGAGGCGCTCGGCGGCTACGACTACTACAACCGCATGGAGCGCGTGGTCGCGGGCGTGGGACTGCCGGAAGAGGCGCTGCGAACGCCCTCCAGCGCGGCCAGCGGAGGGCAGCGGACGCGGGCGGCTCTGGCAAGGGCGCTGCTCACCGAGCCGGACCTGCTCGTACTGGATGAGCCGACCAACTACCTCGACTTTCGTGGCCTTGCCTGGTTGGAAGACTTCCTGGAGCGTTCCGGCCACGCCTTCGTAGTCGTCTCGCACGACCGATACTTCCTCGACCGCACGGTCAATCGCGTCTGGGAGCTGGACCACGGTAGGCTGGAATCCTATCCCGCGAACTTCACCCGCTACCGCGCGCTCAAGGCGGAACGCGAGGAACGCCAGCGCAAGGAGTACGAACGCCAGCAGGAGTTCATCGCCAAAGAGGAGTACTTTATCCAGCGCTACAAGGCTGGCCAGCGTTCGCGCGAGGCGAAGGGCCGCGAGCGCCGGCTGGACCGGCTGGAGCGCCTGCGCGCGCCCGAACGCTCACACACCGTCAGCGTGACCGCCGCGCCCGCCACCCGCACCGGACACGTGGTGCTATCGGCCGAGGCGCTTGAGGTGGGATTCGCCGAGGGCGGCCGAAAGACGAAGCTGCTGAGCGTGCCCGACCTGAAGCTGGAGCGCGGCTCTCGTACCGCCATCATCGGCAGCAACGGCGCGGGCAAGACGACGCTGCTGCGCACGCTGCTGGGTCTGCACCCGCCGCTCGCCGGGGCCGCGCGGCTCGGGCACAACGTCGAGGCGGGCTACTACCGCCAGGGCACGGACCATCTTCCGATGCAGTCCCACGTGCTGGACGCGCTGCTGGACGCCAAGAACATTCCCATTGCGGACGCGCGCGACTACCTGGCGCGGTTCCTGTTCCGGGGCGACGACGTGTTCCAGGAGGTGTCCACGCTGAGCGGCGGCGAGCGCAGCAGGCTGTCGCTGGCGCGGCTGCTGCTGACCGCGCCCAACGTCCTCGCGCTGGACGAGCCGACGACGCACCTGGACATTCCCAGCCGCGAGGCGCTGGAAGCAGCGTTGCTTTCCTACGAGGGCGCGGCTCTGTTCGTCTCCCACGACAGGCAACTCATCTCCACGCTCGCGGAGCGTCTATGGATCGTGGAGGACGGCACAGTCACGCAGTTCGAGGGCACGTTCGATGAGTGGGCGCGCGACAACCTGCATTCGCCGCCCCGCAACAGCGAGAAACCGAGACGCACGAGGGGCGACCGCAGACGTCGGCGACAGGCCAGAGCGTCTGCCCCGCCAAAGCCGCAGCCGCCGCGCGTCGACCACGAGCAGGTAATCAGCGACCTGGAGGCGAGCCTGGCCGAACTGGAGTCCGAGCTCGCGCTGGCGTCGTCGCAGCGGCGCGTGGAGGACATCGCGGCGCTCGGCGAACGCTACGCCGAGACGCAGGCCCGCCTGGAGCGCGCGTGGGACGAGTGGCGGGGGTAGGGGTGTGGCGCGACGTCACCCTCACCTCAACCCTCTCCCTCAAGGGAGAGGAGGCAGCGATCGTTCCCTACGCTTGTCAGCCGTTGGATCGCCCCCACCTGGCGTATGCGGCCTCGTAGGCCTCGGGCGTGTTGAGGTCCAGTCTGAGCATCGGGTCGTCCAGGTGGACCTCCAGGACGTCGCTGCGGTGAGCCTCGAATACCTCACGGATGCCCTGATTCTCCTCGGTGATGAGCTCAAGTTCGCCGCGCAATCTGGCTGAGAAGATGAGCGGGTGGCCGCCGCGCCCCTGATAGCGCGGTGACGTGATGAGCGCGCCGGCGTCCAGGTGGGCGCGCACGACCCGACCGACGATGGCGGCGGTGCGCGGCTGGTCCACTGCCAGCAGCAGGATGGCGAAGGCGGACGGGTCCGCGTGGGCGAGCCCTGCCTTGATGGACGTGGTCTTGCCGAGCCGGTAGTCGGGGTTGACCACGCCGCGTACCCCATCGCCTCGGACGAGCGGGGCAACTTGGTCGGCGGCGTGGCCCAGCACCACGACCACCTCGTCGCAGCCGCCCTCCAGTAGGCAGGCCACCTGGTGCTCGACAAGGGTTGCGCCGCGCCAGGGGAGCAGCGGCTTGGGCGCGCCCATGCGCGTCGATTCGCCCGCGGCGGTGAGTATGGCGGACACACCAGCCATCGGTTAGAGGAACGTCGCGGCTAGTCGGCAGGGACCGCCGACTTCTCCGCCTCGACCTTCTGGACGATGCGGTCCAGGCGCCAGTCCTCCAGCTTCATCGGGACGCCCGTGCCGCCCAGCCTGAACATCAGCACCTCGGCCATGATGCTCACGGCTATCTCCTCCGGCGTCCTGGCGCGCACGTCCAGGCCCACGGGCGAGCGAATCTCGCGCACGCGGTCGAGGGGCACGCCGTTGCGGAGCAGGTCCTCGTAAATGAGGATGGTCTTGCGCCGGCTGCCCATCAGCCCGACGTACTTCGCCGGAGTGCGGGCGGCGGCCTCCAGCGCGACGTTGTCGTAGCGGTGGCCGCGCGTGGCGACGATGATGAAGGTGTTGGCGTTGATGGGCAGCTTGGGGAGCGCCTCCTCCGGCTTGAGCGGCATCAGGATGTCGGCCTCGGGGAAGCGTTCGGGGTTGGCGAACTCCTCGCGGTCGTCGGTGATGAACAGGCGGAAGCCCAGCGGCTTGGCCAGGGGCGCGATGGCCTTGGAGACGTGGCCGCCGCCGCACACCACCAGCTGCGGAGGCGTGGTGTACGCCTCGACGAAGTACTCCGCGCCGCTCTCGTGCTGCACGTACTCGTTGCGCCCGTGCGCCATCAGGCCGAGCGCGCGGTCGGCGGCGTCCGCGTCCAGCGCGGCGGCGCCGAGCGTGCCCTCGGTCTCGCCGGTGTCGCGTATGAGCAGCTTGGCGCCCGCGGGCGCGCTGCCGCCACCGGCGCGTATGATGCTGGCCAGCGCGACGGATGCGCCGCCCTTGTAGGCGTCCTCGATCTCGCGGGCGTAGGACAGGTACTGTTCGGGGGTGTAAACGGGATCTATCTGGAAGAACATGGTGCCGCCGCAGACCAGGCCGTCCTCGGCTGCGAGGTCCTCGTTCAGCTCGTACTCGCGGTACTCGGTGTCGCCGCCGCGCTTGAGCAGTTCTTTGGCCGCGAACCAGATGTCGCCCTCGACGCAGCCGCCGCCGAGCGTGCCCACGCCGCTGCCGTCCTTGCGCACGAGCAGCTTGGAGCCGGGCTTCTGGGGCGTAGAGCCTTTGGTGCGCACCACGGTTGCGACGACTATCGGGTCGCCCTCTTCCAGCAGATTGACAGCCTCTTCGAATACGACGCGCATAATCTTCACCGCCTTACGCCGGGGCTATCGCGCCCGTGTGTTACACCCTTAGCTTACCAGCTTTCGCTCCGATGTGCCCTCGCCCGTCGAATTCGCCGACAATCACAGGACCAGGGGGACAGGGTCGGACTCCAGGAACTCGATCACGAACTCCCATTCGCTATAACCCTGGTCTTCAACTTCTTGAGTAACTTCATGAGCAGAGTCGCCGATTGCGAGCAGCCCATCTATTCCCACGGCCACCCATCTGTCGGGATACTCCTTCAACAGGCCGTCGTACTCCTCCTTCATTCGGTTGAAGGCCGCCCAGAATGTCTCGTCTCTCTGTTTGATCACTTCGTAACCCAACTCATTCATCCCCGCCATGACTTCGCTGATATACTTCTCCCTCAATTCGGGCGTCCAAGCCATGTCCAAACCTCCACGTCCTGGCTGACCTCTGCTTCCGCAGTGCGATTGTAACACATACCATCTCAGACCTTGCGGGGAAGCGGCCGCTTGTACGCCCACTACCCCTTTGGTACACTCGCCCACGGCCCAACGAACTACACCACGGAGGCGAACCATGTCCATGCGCCTGACCGAAGAAGAAGTGCGGCACGTGGCGGCGCTGGCCCGTGTCGCCATGACCGACGATGAGGTCGAGTTGATGCGCTCGCAGCTTTCGAACATCCTGGAGCACGTGAGTGTCCTCAACGAGGTAGATACCGACGGCGTGGAGCCTACCGGCCACTCGGTGGACGTGACTTCGGTGATGCGCGACGACGAGGTGCGCGATTCGTCGCCGATGGAGGACGTGCTGGCCAACGCCCCATCGCGGCACGAAGACTTCATCCGCGTGAAGGCGGTGCTTGAGTAGCATGGCGCTTGCCGACGGGCTGACCGGGCTGACGATCCGGGAGGCGCGCGAGCTGCTGGACAGCCGCGCGGTGTCGTCCGTCGAGCTGGCCGGGGCCCACCTGGAGCGCATCGCCGCCGTGGACGACCGCGTGAGGGCTTTCGTCACCGTCACCGAGGCTCTGGCCCTGGCACAGGCGGCGCGCGCGGACGAGCGCATCGCCGCCGGCGAGTCCGGGCCACTGACCGGCATCCCCATGCAGCTCAAGGACAACATGTCCACCCGCGGCGTGACGACCACCTGCGCGTCCCGGATGCTGGAGGGCTTCGTTCCGCCATTCGACGCCACGGTGACCCAGCGGCTGTACGACGCCGGCGCGGTGCTGCTGGGCAAGGGCAACCTTGACGAATTCGCAATGGGGTCGTCCACCGAAAACTCGGCGCTGTTCGCCACGCGCAACCCCTGGGACACCGACCGCGTCCCCGGCGGCAGCAGCGGCGGGCCGAGCGCGGCGGTTGCCGCGTCGGAGTGCGTATTCTCGCTCGGTTCGGACACCGGCGGCAGCATCCGGCAGCCCGCCGCGCTGTGCGGCGTGGTCGGCATGAAGCCCACCTACGGCGCGGTCAGCCGATACGGACTTATAGCCTTCGCGAGCTCGCTCGACCAGATAGGCCCCATCACCAACGACGTCGCCGACTGCGCCACCGTGCTGAACGCTATAGCGGGCCACGATCCCAGGGACTCCACGTCCATCGAGTTCACTCCTCCCGACTACACGCGGGCGCTGACCGATGGGCTTACCGGCGTGCGCTTGGGCGTTCCAAAGGAGTACTTCGCGGCTGGACTGGAGCCGGGAGTGGTGGAATCGGTGCGGGAGGCCATCGGCGTGCTGGAGGGCCTGGGCGCGAGCGTCGAGGAGGTCTCGTTGCCGCACACCGGGTACGCGCTGGCCGTGTACTACATCCTCGCGCCGTCCGAGGCGTCCGCGAACCTGGCGCGGTACGACGGCGTGAAGTACGGCTACTCGGCGCGGGACGCGGAGACGATGTGGGACGCGCTGGAGCTGACGCGGCAGCAGGGGTTCGGCCCGGAGGTCAAGCGGCGCATCATGCTGGGAACCTACGCGCTGTCGGCGGGCTACTACGACGCCTACTATCTGAAGGCGCAGCGGGTGCGCACCATCATCCGGCGCGAGTTCATGGACGTGTTCGAGCGGTTCGACGCGCTGGTTATGCCCACGTCGCCGTCGGTGGCTTTCAGGCTGGGCGAGAAGACGCAGGACCCGGTGCAGATGTACCTGAACGACATCCTCACGATGCCCGCCAACATCGCGGGCATACCCGCCATCTCGGTGCCGTGCGGCCTGTCCGACGGGCTGCCGGTGGGCCTGCAGGTGATGGGCAAGCCAATGGGCGAGGAGACGATCCTGCGCGTGGCCTACGACTACGAGCAGGCGACCGGCTGGCGACACAAGCACAGGCCGGCGTTGTAGCCGAACTTCATTGACCGTGTAGGGGCGGTTCGCGAACCGCCCGCCCTGCGTCGCATCAAATTTCTGAACAATAAGTGTTGACCCTAAATCATCTGCCGGTGTATATTACGTCGTGTCGTCCAATGGCAACCTAACGAGGTACACTCTCATGGTGCAAATCCATCCACAACATCTGACCCTTGACCAAGTGTTGTCAAAGAGATTGTTCAGGATTCCTGAGTATCAACGCGCCTACAGTTGGCAATCAAAGCAGAGGCGGGATCTGTTCAATGACGTGAAGAGCAGCTTTGGTGCTGGAAAAGCCAAAGACCACTTCATGGCAACGGTTGTGGGGCTACGCATAGGGGAGCGGCTGATCATCACGGACGAGCACCAAGTGATAGAGGTCGTGGACGGGCAGCAGAGGATTACCACTCTCATTTTGCTTCTGAAAGCAATTGAGAAGGCACTTAAGGGGTCGGACCCAACACAAGCAAAGGTGAAGGCGGACCTGCGTGAAACCCTAGTTAAGCCAGACCAAGCCTCCTTGCTCTTGTTGCAGACAAACCACGATACCAGCCACTACTTCAGCAATTACATCACAGGCGGAACTTATCCGGATTTCAGTGAGGCGTCAACGCTAGCTGACCGCCAACTCCTTACTGCCATGAAGGAGTGTGAGGGCTTCGTAGATGAATGGGTTGCCGACGGAAAGCCGTTGCTGGCACTAGTCGGACACCTCAAGAATCGCCTCACGTTCATCTTCCATGAAATCGGTGATGAATCCTTAGTCTACTCTGTGTTCGAAGTTCTCAACAGCAGGGGACTTGAAGTCTCTTGGTTTGACAGGCTCAAGAGCATGTTGATGGGGAAAGTCTTTGAGTCCGACAGTTGCAACAAAGAAGAACTGATCGACCAAGTTCACTCACTTTGGGCCGACATTTACAGAGCCGTCGGGATTAGTCCAGTCATCAGTACCGAGTCACTTCGCTTTGCCGCCACCTTGCGGTCAAAAGACCGCCCAAGCCAAACGCTAACCCCAGAACGATCCGTGAACACTCTCTTGTCTCTGTCCCAAAACGCTTCCCAGGTCATGCAGACTTCTTCATGGCTCTTGGATGTGACGAAAAGTGTCGATAAGTTGAGGGCGGATCGTCGAAGGAGCGCAGTAACTCAGATTGCACACGCAAGACTGGTAGCCGTGGCAGTAGGACTCCGCGATAACCTTAACTATGTAGAACGGGAGAGCATACTCTCCCAATGGGAGAAGGTCACGTTTCGCATCTATGGGATCTACGGCAAGGACGCAAGATCGGCTGTTGGCGACTACGTTCGCCTGGCTTGGGATATTCACAATAAGGAAATTTCTGCCAAGCAGATAATCTCCGCCCTCTCTGAAATAGGTGAGGATTACCCTTCCACAGAAGAAGATCTGCGGAGGGAGATTGGTAGAAAGTCCGCCTACGGTGACTCCGCTACACTGTCGCCAGAGGCACTGCGCTACTTCTTCCAACGGTACGAGGAACATCTAGCTAAACAAGCACGACAGAACTTCAGCAACGAGGAATGGAACAGAATCTGGCTGGCAAGCACTGCTGATTCCATTGAGCACATCTCGCCCCAGAGTGCCGGCAAGTCGTATGTCCATTGGCTCGGCAACCTGACAATCTTACCTCCTAAACTCAACTCTAAACTTCAGGACAACCCTCCCAAGACCAAAGCTCCAGAGTACACGAAAACTGGACTGCTGGTCGCTCAGGAAGTTGCGACCAGAATCGGTTGCAGTGGTGGCAAGTGGCGGAAGAGCGACATCATTGCCCGTGAGAACGACCTGTTCAAGTGGGCAGCGCGAGAGTGGGCTGATTAGGAGCCAGCCAACCCTCTGTTGACCTACGCTATGACGCACGACACAACGCAACACCGCAAGGCAACAGCCGAACATTGGGATGTCCACGGCATCGACGAAACCGACGGAGAAGTGGTCAATGTCGAGGTGCAGTCGCCGCTGTCGGCCATCCTGTCAATCCGCCTCGACGCGGAGCGGCACGCCAGGCTAAAGCACATGGCTAAAAAGCGCGGGTTGCCTATCACCACGATGGCTCAGGCAATCCTGACCGAGGCCCTTGACGAACCGTAGAGGCGCCGCGATAAGCGTAGAAGGCATGAAATCTGCGAACGCCCCCATACCCAGGCAAACGCAATGACGCCCGACGACGTCCGAGAAGAACTGACGCTTAGCATCAGCGGCGTTGAGCCGTGGCAGGTCCCGGAGGGGCAGCCCGGCGACGGTCTGATGCTGCACACCACGCGGGGGCCTATCGAGGCCATCCTGCACCACGACGCGGAGACGCCGACGCGGGCGGGCGTCGTGTGGGTGTGGGGCGCGCGCGGCGGGTTCGACGGCCCGGCAGACGGCGTGTACGGAGCGCTCGCGGAGGAAATGAAGAGCGGCATCACGTCGCTGCGCGTGAACTACCGCTACCCGGCGGTGCTGCCGGAATCCGTGATGGACACGCTTGCGGGAGTGTCGTTCCTGAGCGGGACGGGGCACACGGAGATCGCGCTGGTGGGTCACTCGTTTGGCGGCGCGGTGGTCATTGCGGCGGCGCCATTCAGCGACTCGGTGAAGGCTGTGGCTGCGCTGTCCAGCCAGACCGCGGGCGCGTCCAGGGCGGCGGACGTGGCGCCACGCCCGCTGTTGCTGGTCCACGGCGAAGCGGACACGCGGCTACCGCCCTACTGCACCGAGATGATCTTCGAGTGGGCGCGGCGTCCCAAGCGCAAGATTATCTACCCGGACGCGGGCCACGGCCTGCGGGAGTGCGCGGACGAGGTTCGGGATCTGCTGCGGGACTTCCTGGCGACAAACCTGCTGCCGGAGGAACCATAGGCGGCAGCGGTCTGGTGGATTCGCCCTCACCTCTATCTTCTCAATCGGGGGAGAGAAGGCGTCCCCTGTATCGTCCCTCGTGACGCCGCGGCGGTTGCCATCGGTGCCGCTCGCAATCTATACTCTGGTTTGCCCTCTGAGGGCGACATTCGAACATACGGGGCCGCGGCCCCAACGGAAAGGACCGGCTCCAGATGGGTGAGCTAGACGGCAAGGTTGCGATAGTAACGGGCGCGGGTCGGCTGCGGGGAATCGGCAGGGCCGCCGCGGTGGAGTTGGCCCGGCTGGGCGCGGACGTGGTGGTGACGGGCACGGGCCGCAACCCGGACTCCTTCCCGGACGACGAGAAGGCGATAGGTTGGCGCGACATCGAGAGCGTGGCTGACCAGATTCGCGAGCAGGGCCGCCGCCCGCTGCCGCTGATAGCGGACGTGAGCAGCGAGGAGAGCGTCCGCAACATGGTGGACCGCACCATCGAGGAGTTCGGTCGCGTCGACATCCTCATTAACAACGCGGCCTACGCGCGCGGCCCCGACCGGGTACCGATACTGGAGCTGGACCCGTACATCTTCC